>NZ_JACHBP010000001.1 GCF_014200375.1 Terrimesophilobacter mesophilus
CATCGGCCACCGCGCGGAGGGAGACCGTTGGCGTCGTGAAGAGCTCACCGTCAACTACCGCACCCCCTCGCAGATCGCCGCAGCCGCGGAGTCGATGGCGATCGCGCACGGCCTGCCGGTCACGAAATCCGTGGCGGTGCGGGAGAGCGAATGGCCGATCGACACCGTCGCGGATGTCGTCGACGCGGTTCGACTGGCCCAGGAGACCCGCGGGACCGTGGCCGTGATCGCGACCGACGACCGTGCGCCCGTTCTGCTGGATACACTCGACAGCGCATTCCCCGGCGAAGTGGGGATCGGAGCGGAGGGGCTGGACTCCGCGATCACCGTCCTCGGAGCACACGACGCCAAGGGCCTCGAGTTCGACGCCGTCGTCATCGTCGATCCTGCGGCGATCGTCCACGCGACAGAGCGCGGTGCCGCGGCGTTGTTCGTGGCGATGACCCGGCCCACTCAGCGTCTGGTGTTCGCGGATGCCGAGGTCCTGCCGGCCGGCCTCTAGAGCCTGGAGAACAGCGGCGCGAAGTTCGCGATCCAGATGACGGCGATCGCGGCGACCAGGAGAACGCCCGCGATCGGCAATCCACGCTGCAGTCGCCTGCCGGGCCCGGCGACCACGTTGTGCGACATCCGCGCTGTCAACGGGGACGACGCGGGCGTGCTGTCGCCGACCCTCGAGTCCGCATAGCGCTCCGTGCGGTCGAGTGTTCTCGTGCCCACGGTGTCCACGATCCTGAAGATGCGCGCAAGCGTCGCCGGCTCCGCCAGGTCGAACGGCGATTCGGAGTAGAGGAACATCCAGTCGTCGACGATCTCCACATCGAGCGTGGCCGCCTCGTCGACGAGACGCGCCATGAGGTCCGGTGTGAACACGTAGAGCGCATCCGCCTCGTACTCCCTGGGGCAGTACAGCGTGAAATAGCGATCGAAATCGCCTTCCAGGCTGAGCTTCTGGTCGCGGGAGAACGTCACAGGAAGGTTGGTTCCCAGGAAGTTGTTCGAGGTCGCGTCCAGGACCATCTGCGGAAGCATCCGATCCAGGCGGATGGCGATGTAACCCCAATTGTGGACCTTGCGGTTCTTCCCGGAGCCCGTCGTGTATCGAAGATCTCCCACGTCGACCGTCGGCTTCGTGGCACGGGACAACCGTTCGGGGATGCTTCTGGCCGACCCGATCCCGAAGATCGCACCGGGGTAGTCGGGAACTCCCGCATTCACCGAATAGGCGAAGCCATTGGCCGCGGCGAATCGGCTCATCCGCACGAGGCGGATCGACAACGCCCGCCGGGTGATGAAGAAGAGCGCAACGACCGCCGCGGCGGCGATCGCGACCACGATGAGGATGGCCGGCGACGGCCCAGAGTCGGTAACGACGCTGGAGACCGCGGACATGACGAAGCTCACCATGAGCCCACCGACGACGAGGATCACGACCGCGGCGATGATCGTGGGAATGAGGGATGTCGGCGCCGGTCCTCCGGCCGCCCGGTGCTCACGGATGTCCTGAGTCGTCACGGAGGCGTTGAGCGCCGAGAAATCGAGCGTGGTCACCGAACCACCTTACGGCGGGCGCAGGGCGGATCCGCGCAGCGGCGGCCCTGCACCCCGTGAGACTCTAGAGGGGTGAGCATTCTGAGCGAATCGCTGCTGCAGTCCATCCACGACCGCGCGGCCGGATACGACCGTGACAATGCATTCGTCGCCGAGGATCTCGCAGAGCTTCGCTCGAGCGGATACCTCACCGCGCTGGTTCCGACGAGCATGGGCGGACTCGGGCTGTCCCTCCAGGACGTGGTCCACGAGCAGATGAACCTCGCGGCGGCTGCTCCGGCGACGGCACTCGCGGTCAACATGCATCTCGTCTGGACGGGTGTTGCGAAGACCATGCTGGATCGGGGCGATGACGCGCTCGAGTTCGTGCTGCGCGAAGCCGCGGAGGGGGAGTTGTTCGCCCTGGCCATCAGTGAGGCGGGCAACGACCTGGTCCTGTTCGGAAGCGCCACGGACGCTGCTCCTGTGCCGGACGGCGGGTACGAGTTCACCGGGACGAAGATCTTCACGAGCCTGTCCCCGGCCTGGACTCGGCTCGGACTCTTCGGCCTCGACACGACATCGCCCGATGCGCCCAAACTCGTTCACGCCGTCGTGGCGCGGGACGCGGCCGGCATCACCATCCTCGACGACTGGGACACCCTGGGGATGCGCGCGTCCCAGAGCAGCAGCACGCGGCTCGAGGGGGTGCGTGCTGAACCTCAGCGCGTCTTCCGTCGCCTCGACCCCGGCCCGAGCCCGGATCTGCTGATCTTCTCGATCTTCTCGAACTTCGAGACGCTCTTGTCGGCCGTATACACGGGGATCGCCAGGCGCGCACTCGAACTCGGCGTCGAGAACGCGATGCGGCGCAAGTCCGCGAAGAACGCCGGTGAAGCGAAGTCCCTCGACCCGGACATCCGGTGGAAGCTCGCGGACGCGGCCATCGCGTACGACGCGATCCTGCCGCAGTTGGATGCCGTGGCGGCGGACATCGACGCAGGAGTCGACCGCGGGGACCAGTGGTTCCGAGCTCTCGTCGGCCTGAAGCTGCGCGCGACCGATACCGCGAAGTTCGTGGTGGACCAGGCGATTCGGGTCTCCGGAGGTGGGAGCTACTTCTCCGGAAACGAATTGGGCCGCCTCTACCGCGACGTGCTGGCGGGCGGCTTCCATCCGAGCAATGAGGATTCGGCCCACGCGACGGTGGCGAGCGCGTTGCTCGGTCCGCTGCCCTGACGGCGGTCCGCCGGACAGACTCATCGCCCGGTGCGGCACTGAGTGCGGCTCTTCCGGGCGATGAGTTGTTCTTCCTCCAGACTGCGCCCAAATCCGCCGAAGTGCAACCCCATTTTTCCTCTGTCCCCGAACTCGCGGGCGGTTCTGCCCCCGGAATGGCCACATCCGAAAGGGGGGTCTCGATCCGAGTGAGGAATCGGTAACGTCGAAACGGTGGCGCCAGGGTCGGGATCAGGTGCCGATTCGAGGTCGACACAGCCGATGTCGACACACACGAACTTGATCGACGAGGGGGACGCGGCGTTGAAGAACGACGCACTGGCCACGCACGTGCAGAACATCACTCGAGCTCCATCCAGCGTGTGCGAGTTCGTCGACGAGATCGACGTTGCTCCACCGCAGCGGTTTCTCGCGCGCCTCTTCGGTCGCAATCCGATCCCGCCCGGGCTCCGCACGGCGTATCGCGAGGCCAGCGGCGATGTCGCGGTCATGGATGCTCTCGCGCAACTCGGGGGAGAGTGGATGGTGCTCCGCTCCGTGCCGGCTGGCGCCGACGCCCACGAGGTCGCCCATCTCGTGATCGGGCCGGCCGGCGTTTTCTCCATCGCCATTCGCCATCACCCCGGCGGTGTGATCTGGATCGACGGGAAGGTCTTCCTCGTCGACGGAGAACGGGTCTCACACGTGCGGGACTCCGAGTGGGAAGCGGTGCGCGTCACCCAGTTGCTGTCGGATGCGGTCGGCGTCCGGGTGGCCGTGACGCCGTGCGTCGTCGTCGTCGGGGCGCGCAGCCTCACGGTGGCCAGGCCTCCTCGTCGAGTCGCCGTTCTCACTCCCCGGGACGTGAGGGCATGGCTGAAGAGCATGCCGAGGGTCAATTCGCAGGAGGATCTCAAGGCGTTTCGGGTCGCAGCATCCGGGCAGCCGGACTGGAACGACGCCGAGTCACCGTCGCTGGAGTTCGCGCAGGATATCGAACGATTCCGGCGCGCGCAGTCTGCGGTCAGTCAGGCCAGGCATCTCCGGCTCACCTGGGTCACCGGGGTCCTGGTGCTCGGGTGGCTCATCGCCGTTGTGGGGCTCGGTGGAGTGACCACGAGCCTCCTCTTCAACTAGGAGCGGCCCCGAAGGCTCAGTGAGTCAGAAGCGAGACGATCCCGACGGCGGCAACGGATGCCGCCGCCAGAAAAGCGATGAGCCCGCCGATGAGCAGAAGGCGGGACTGGTCCATCCGCTGCATGGTGGTCGAGCTGTTCTTCTCATCGAGTCGGTCACGGGCTTCGGAGAGTGTCCGGAAGGAGCCGACCTTGCGGCCGCGCCTGTCGGTCGCGAGGTACTTCCCGCGTGGGGTGCGGTCGATCGCGCCGGCGACTTCGCCGTCATATTCTGCGACCCAGCGGGTCGGGAGGATGGGAACCCACTTCGGGTCCTCGTAGGGCACGATTGCCTTGTCGGTGATGGTGGTCATCTCACCTGCCTTTCTGGCCCATCCGATGTGGATGTCCATATTCAGGTCCGACGCGAACGCTCTGAGTTGATGCTCTGGGCCTGATTCCCGTGGGTGAACACGAGCTGTCCGCGGCGACCGGACGAGTATACCGGCCGAAACTGGCCGAATCCGGCAGCGCCGACCCACTTTCAGCGAACTTCGAGGCTCGATTCGCGATCCGGGGGAGCGGAATCCCCGCGAGGCCTGACCACATTTCGGTAAGTAACAATTCGAACCGACCTTGTGCATTCTCTGTATCTCCGTGGGGAAGTGCACTACTGTCTATATCGCAGTTGCAGTACCTCGCACATCTTGATTGCCAGGGAGCCAGTGATGGCGATCTGATCCTTTCGGGAGCGGACGATGAACACCGCGACGTGCGGCCTCGAAGGTCGGGGCCGCCGAGCAGGACTCCTGAAGGAGAAGAAGAAAATGGCAGTAGGCACCGTTAAGTGGTTCAACGCGGAAAAGGGCTTTGGATTCATCGCCCCCGAGGACGGAAGTCCCGACGTGTTCGCCCACTACTCGGCAATCGCCGGTAGCGGCTACAAGTCGCTCGACGAGAACCAGAAGGTCGAGTTCGACCTCGCACAGGGTCCCAAGGGCCCGCAGGCGGAGAACATCCGCCCGCTGTAGTCACAGCTTGAGCCGGCCCCGCGTCTTCGGATGCGGGGCCGGCTTTTTTGTTGCGACGACGGACCGGGCCGTGTGCGTCCCTGCGGCGCGATTGCGCCCGTTCGTCCGGGCGCAATCGCGCCAAACGGGAACAGTGGTGTGTCCTGACCGGTTACTGTCAGTGACCTCGACAAGGATGGAACGATGACCGACACCGCCACCACGACCCCAGACGCCCACAGTCCAGAAGGGCAGTTCGCGACCTTCCGCGAGCGTCGCGAACAGGCCGTTGTGCAGCCGAAGGGCAACCTCGCGCTCGTCAACACGCAATGGATCGACTCCGAGCAGACCGTGTGGAATGCGCCGGGGACCTGGGCGCCACTGCCCGCAGGCGAGTCCGGGTTGCAGCTGACGGCGAGTGCTTCCGATGGCATCCGCCTGAATGGCGAGGTCGTCGACGGCACGGTCATCGTCAGGGGCAAGGATTCCGATGAACCGGGCGACATCGTGTTCAGCGACACCGTGACGGGCTTCGTGATCGCCGGCGCGACGGGTGGCTACGCGCTGCGGGTGTGGGATGCCGATTCGGATGCCATCCAGAACTTCGGCGGCATCGACGCCTACCCCTACAACCCCGACTGGGTCGTCGAGGCGAAGTTCACCGAACTTCCCGGTGCCACGATGCCGTTCGAGCACACGAGGGACGAAGGCAGGACGCGGGAGGTCGAACTTCCTGGCGAGATCTCGTTCAGCAAGGACGGCGTCGACTACTCGCTCGCGGCGATCGAGTCCGGGCGCGCACTGCAGATCGTGTTCTCCGACGCGACGAGCGGGGTCGACACCTACAGCGTCGGCCGGTTCCTGTACGTTGCTCCGGATGCCTCCGGTCGCGTCACGCTGGACTTCAACCGCGCTGTGCTGCCACCGTGCGGCTTCTCGTATGCCTTCAACTGCCCCATGCCCCCGATGCAGAACCGATTCGCCGTTCCCATCGAGGCGGGCGAGAAGAACGTGCTCGCGAAGGACGGGTCGCTCCTGCACTGAAGGGGCGCCCGGATGTCCCGGGCACCGGGCAGACTGGTCACGTGTTCATCGCCCTGGCCTCGCACCCCGACGGCGTCCTTCTCTCGCCGCTCGACGATGCCGGGGAACCAGCGGGCGAGGCGACCGTCCTGGCACGCGCCGCTATGCCCGCCGAGGTCGCGCGCCGCGAGTTCACGGCTGCTGCTGCCGATCGTCCCCGCTGGGTCTGGGACGACACGACCACCTGGTACCCGCTTCTCCTGTCCGCGGGTGTTCGCGTCGAGCGCTGCGTCGACCTGAGGCTCTCGCACGCGATCCTGCGCAACTCGGAGCTGACGGCCCGGACCGCGCTTGCGCGCGCGGCTCGGAACGGCTGGGACGAGCCGACACCCGAGGACCGGGCGCACAGGCGGGAGGGTCACCGCGCGGCCAGCGATGGGCTGTTCGAACTGGAGCCGGACGCCGGAAGCGCAAGTGCCGTCGGGCCGCCCGACCCGGTCGCCGAGTTCCGGTTGCAGCGGGAAGCTGTCGCGGCATCCGCCGACCCCGCGCGCATCGGCCTGCTGCTCGCCGCCGAGTCGGCGGGCGCACTCGTCGCCGCTGAGATGCAGTTCGCTGGGTTGCCGTGGCGCGCCGAGTTGCACGACCAGTTGCTCACCGAGTTGCTCGGCCCCCGCCCCAAACCCGGTGAGCGCCCGGCGAAGCTCACCGCCGTTCTCGAACGCGTGCGCGATGCCCTCGACGCGCCCGAGCTCAACCCGGATTCCCCGGTCGAGCTCGTGAAGACCCTTCAGCGCGCGGGGCTCATGATCACTTCGACCCGGTCCTGGGACATCAAGAAGCTGCGGCATCCGGTCGTCGAGCCGTTGCTCGAATACAAGAAGCTCGCACGGCTGCTGAGCGCGAACGGTTGGCACTGGCTCGACGCGAACGTGCGCGACGGCCGGTTCCGTCCCGACTACGTGGTGGGCGGTGTCGTGACTGGGCGCTGGGCGAGCAAGGGCGGCGGAGGCGCGTTGCAGCTGCCGAAACAGGTGCGTGGTGCGGTCGTCGCCGATCCGGGTTTCAAACTCGTCGTCGCGGACGCCTCCCAGCTCGAGCCGCGCATCCTCGCCGCGCTCTCCGGCGACGCCGCGATGGCCGAGGCCGGCCGCGCGAAGGACATGTATGCGGCGATCGTGGCGCGCGGCGCGGTGAAGACCCGGGATCACGCGAAGGTCGCGATGCTCGGCGCGATGTACGGCGCGACGACGGGCGAGAGCGGGCGGCTTATGCCCGCGCTCGCGAAGGCGTATCCTCGCGCGATCGGGCTCGTCGAGAGCGCGGCGCGGGCGGGGGAGCGCGGCGAGGTCGTGACGACGCGGCTCGGACGAAGTTCGCCCAGACCCGGTGCGAACTGGCGCGAACTGCAGGCCGCGGCCTATGGAGAGAGTTCGACGGATGCCGACGCGAGCAAGGCGCGGGGCCAGGCGCGCTCCTGGGGCCGGTTCACGCGCAACTTCGTCGTACAGGGGACGGCGGCCGAGTGGGCGCTGTGCTGGATGGCGACGCTGCGTGGCGCGTTGCATGAACTCGGTGGCTCGGCCTGGCTCACGGACGCCCCGCACCTCGTGTTCTTCCTCCACGACGAGCTCGTCGTGCATTCGCCTGCGGCGATGACGGATGCCGTGGTCGCCGCGATCGAGTCCGCCGCGGTCGAGGCGGGTCGCCTGCTCTTCGGTGCCACCCCGGTCGAATTCCCCCTGAGCATCGCCGTCGTGGACAGCTACGCCGACGCGAAGTAGCCGCCGGGTCCGCTCATCGGGCGACCACCTTCGCCGGACGACCGCGTTTGGGCACCTCGGTGCTGAGCGGCAGGGGAGAGGCGAGGCCGGCGGCGGATGCGCGAGCCAGTCTCGCCTCCGAATGGTCGAGCCAGCGCACCTCCGCCTCCGCCTGGAAGATCATCGAGTCCACGACGAGCAGCCAGGCGAGTTCCTCGGAGGACTCCGGGTCTCCCGAGGCGTTCTTCGTCTTCGTGAGTTCCTGCAGCGTGCGCAGCGTCGCGGTGCGCTGCACCTGGATGACCTGAGCGATATCCACGCCCGGCAGGGTCACGGCGATCGCAAGCTTGATCGCGAGCTCGTCACGCGTGGCAGCGGACCGCTCGACGGGGGAGCCGAGCCAGCCTGCCACCTCGGCGCTGCCGGCATCCGTGATGCGGTAGTAGATCTGGCCGGAGCTGTCGGGGTCCGACCCCTCGACGTCGGTCTTCTCGACGAGGCCGTCGCGCTCGAGCCGGTCGAGCGTGTTGTAGATCTGGCCGACGTTGAGCGGCCACGTCGAGCCGGTGCGTCGGTCGAACTCGCTGCGCAGCTGGTAGCCGTAGCACGGCCCCTGGTCGAGGATGGCGAGGAGGCTCTGGCGGACGGACATGGTGGCCTTTCGGTAAAGAATTACCCGGTATGTATCAGCCGAGTATAGCTATACCGAGTATCTAGAACACAAGGTCGCCCGCGTGTCGGGAATCACACACTTGTCATTTGCCAGCTTCGTCGGTCATAATGCAAGGGAAACTTCATACGTTACGAATCTCGTTCCACAGGTCGATGGGGAAGTCGCACCTAACGGAAATGGAGATATCGTGACTGCTGCACCAGCGCGCGGAGTGCTGTACGTCCACTCATCGCCGAAAGCGCTCTGCCCCCACGTCGAGTGGGCGGCGGGAGGCGCACTCGATCGCGCCGTCAACTTCAACTGGGACGTCCAGCCCGTGCTCAAGGGCGCCATGCGCGCCGAGTACTACTGGGAAGGCGTCCAGGGGACCGGAGCGCGCCTCGCATCCGCCCTGCGCGGCTGGGAGCACCTCCGCTTCGAGGTCACCGAGGATCCGACTCCGGGCAGCGATGGCGGCCGCTGGCTGCACACCCCCGACCTCGGCATCTTCTACGCGCAGACCGACACCGTCGGCAACCTCGTGATCCCGGAGGATCGCATCCGGTACGCCATGGAGGTCGCCGGGTCGGATGCCTTCGAACTGCACCGCGAACTCCGGCTCGCCCTCGGGCAGGCCTGGGACGACGAGCTCGAGGCCTTCCGCCACGCGAGCGACGACAACCAGGTGGTGTGGCTACACAAGGTCGGCTGAGACCCGATACCCCAGGTGCACGAAGCCGCTTGCGAATCGGCGCTCCTCCGCGAGCTCCAGCTTTTGGGTGACCCCCTCGGGCAGCGCACGCTTCCCGCCGCCGACGAGGATGGGTGCGATGAGCAGGTGCACGTCGTCGACGAGGCCGGCGCGCAGGGCCAGCCCGGCGAGTTCGGCGCCGCCGATCGACAGGTCGGCATCCGCTTCGGCCTTCCAACGTCGGACGAGCTCGGGGTCGAAGTCCCGCACAAGACGCGTCCGCTCGCTCGATACTGCAGGGAGGCTCCGCGAGAACACGACCTTCTCGTTGGCGCGCCAGAGCTCGCCGTACTCGAGCACGAAGTCGGGCCCGCCGGCGAGGTTGGCCGGATCCTCCCAGAACACCATCGTCTCGTAGAGTCGGCGGCCGTAGAGGCAGAGCCCCACGGATCGCTCGAGGTCGTTGGCGAAGCGGTGCACCTCCTCGTCCGGCATGGCCCAGTCGAAGGAGCCCGCGGCATCCTCGATGTAGCCGTCGAGAGAGCAGATCGCGGTGTAGACGAGGCGTGCCATCGCCACACTCTACGCCGTGCCGATGGCGCGCTACACGCTCCGGAACGCCACCACCGCGTTGTGCCCGCCGAACCCGAACGAGTTGCTGATGGCGAGCTGTGGGCCGTCGCCGAGCGGCCGCGGCGCCGTCACGACGTCGAGCGGGATGGCCGGGTCCTGATCGTCGAGGTTGATCGTCGGCGGAGCCATCCGTTCGTGCACGGCGAGGATCGTGAAGATCGCCTCGAGCGCGCCGGTTCCGCCGAGCAGGTGACCGGTCGCCGCCTTCGTGGCCGACACCGGGATGTCGTGCAGCCGGTCGCCGAAGATGCGAAGGAGGGCATGGTACTCGGCGATGTCGCCGACCGGGGTGCTCGTGGCGTGCGCGTTGATGTGGGTGACATCCTCGATGGAGCCGCCGGCGTGTTCGACAGCCATGCGCATGGCGCGGGCGGCCGCATTGCCGTCCGGGTCCGGCGCCGTGATGTGGTACGCGTCGCTCGTCACCGATCCTCCGGCCAGCTCGGCGTAGATCCTCGCTCCTCGGGCGAGCGCGTGCTCCTCGGTCTCGAGCACGATCGAGCCTGCACCCTCGCCCAGCACGAAACCGTCTCGGTTGAGGTCGTAGGGGCGGGATGCCGCCGCCGGGTCGTCATTCCGCTTGGAGAGCGCCTGCATGGCTGCGAACGCCGCGATGGGCAGCGGGTGGATCGCCGCCTCGGCTCCGCCCGCGATGATGACGTCGGCGAGGCCGGCCTGAAGGTGGTCGTAGGCGTTGGTGATCGACTCCGTGCCGGATGCGCAGGCCGAGACCACCGTCCGTGCTCCGCCGCGTGCGGACAGGTCCATGCTGATGGCCGCGGCGGGCCCGTTGGGCATGAGCATCGGAACCGTCATCGGAAGGACGCGACGGGGGCCGCGCTCACGCAGGGTCTCCCAAGCGTCGACAAGGGTCCAGATGCCGCCGATTCCCGTGGCGTAGTCGACGGCGATGCGCAGCGGGTCGATGTCGGGGGAGCCGGCATCCGCCCAGGCTTCGCGCGCGGAGATGAGGGCGTGCTGGCTCGAAGGGTCGAGTCGCTTCGTCTCGACGCGCTCGAGCACGTCGGCGGGCGCCACCTTCGCCTGGGCGGCGAACGTCACCGGAAGCTCGTACTGCTCCACCCAGTCGGCCTCAATGGTGCGCACGCCGGATTCGCCCGCGAGAAGGGCGTTCCAGGAGTCGCGGGCGGTGCCACCGAGCGGGGAGCTCGCACCGATACCGGTGACCACGATCTTCTTGAGCGTCATTGGGGCATCCTTACTGCTGTTCTCTGCTCACACACTGCGCACGCTCTCGGCCGCCCGCATTCTCATCCGGACGGCCGAGAGAGGGACAACACTAGTTCTGGGCGTTGACGATGAAGCTCACGGCGTCGCCGACGGTCTTCAGGTTCTTGACCTCGTCATCCGGGATCTTCACGTCGAACTTCTCCTCGGCGTTGACCACAATGGTCATCATCGAGATCGAGTCGATGTCGAGATCGTCGGTGAACGACTTGTCCAGCTCGACCGTGTCAGTCGCGATGCCGGTTTCGTCGTTGATGAGCTCGGCGAGGCCGGCCAGAACTTCTTCGGTGGACAATGCCATTGTTAATCTCCTTGGGGTATTGATGACCGGGGACAAGTTTAGGGCAGGACGACGACCTGTGCCCCATAGACGAGCCCGGCGCCGAATCCGATCTGGAGAGCGAGCCCACCGGAGAGCTCAGGATGCTCCTGGAGCAGTCGGTGGGTGGCGAGCGGGATGGACGCCGCAGAGGTGTTGCCCGTCGTGGCGATGTCCCGGGCGATGACGACGGACTCCGGCAGCTTCAACTGCTTGGCGAACTCGTCGATGATGCGCATGTTCGCCTGGTGGGGGATGAACGCGGCGAGGTCGTCGGCGGTGATGCCGGCATCCGCGAGCGCCTTTTTGGCGACCTTGGCCATGTCCCAGACGGCCCAGCGGAACACGGTCTGGCCGTCCTGGCGAAGTGTCGGCCAGTTCGCGTCGCCCTCCCGGTAGTCGATGAGGGTCGCGTTCATGCCGACGGCGGATGCTTTGGATCCGTCCGAACCCCACACCGCCGGCGAGATGCCGGGGAAGTCACTCGGACCGACGACGACCGCGCCGGCGCCGTCCCCGAGCAGGAAGGAGATCGAGCGATCGGTGGGATCGACGACATCCGACAACTTCTCCGCACCGATGACGAGGGCGTAGTGGGCGGCACCGGAACGGATGAGGGCGTCCGCCTGGGTGAGCGCGTAGGAGTATCCGGCGCACGCTGCGTTCGCGTCGTAGGCAGCAGCAGGGTTCGCTCCCACACGATCGGCGACGACGGCCGCCATCGACGGGGTCTGCTGCACGTTGCTGATGGTGGCGATGATGACGAGATCGATGTCGGCGGCATCGACGCCGGAGACCGCGATGGCCTCCTTCGCAGCCTCTGTCGCCAGGTCGACGGCGAGTAGGCCGGTGGATGCACGGGTGCGTGTGACGATGCCCGTGCGCTGCTGGATCCACTCATCGCTCGAATCGATCGGCCCGATGAGGTCGTCATTCGGCACGATGCGGTCGCCGCGCGCGGCCCCGAATCCGTACAGGCGCGTGTACTTCGCCCCGGTGGACTGCTTCAGTTTCGGAGTGCTCATGAGTTCTCAATCATCTCGATGGCCGACTGGATGTCTTCTGGAGTCTTCACGGCGACCGAGGGCACTCCCTTGAGCCCTCGTTTCGCGAGCCCCACGAGTGCGCCGGCAGGGGCCACCTCGACGACGCCGGTCACGCCGGCCTCCGCGAAGGATTCCATGCAGCGGTCCCAGCGCACCGGGGAGGAGACCTGCCCGACGAGAAGGTCGAGGTATTCGCTTCCGCTCGAGACCCGATGCCCGTCCCGGTTCGTCCAGATCGGCAGGGTCGGTGAGGCAGCGGAGAGACCGGATGCCGCGGCCTCCAGCCGCTCGACGGCGGGTGCCATGTAGCGGGTGTGGAATGCTCCGGCGACCTGGAGCGGGATGACGCGGGCCCCCGCGGGAGGGGTCTCCCTGAGCTTCTCCAGGGCGTCGAGCGCACCCGCGACGACGATCTGCCCTCCGCCATTGAAGTTGGCCGGTTCGAGCCCGAGGTCGTGGAGTGCGGAGAGCAGCTCCGTCTCATCGGCGCCGATGACGGCGCTCATGCCGGTGGGGGTCAGGGCTGCGGCATCCGCCATCGCGCGTCCGCGCTCCGCGACGAGCGACATGGCCTCGGTCTCGGTCAGGATGCCGGCGGCGGCAGCCGCGGTGAGCTCGCCCACGGAATGGCCTGCGATGCCGCCGATCTGGTCGCGGCGACCCTGCAGGAGCACATAGAGGGTCAGAAGTCCGGCCGCGACGATGAGCGGCTGGGCGACCTTCGTGTCGCGGATGGTGTCGGCGTCGGAGACGGTTCCGTGGGTGGCGAGATCGATGCCGGCCGCATCCGAGTACCCTGCCAGCCGTTCCTCGAGGCCGGGGACTTCGAGCCACGGGGTGAGGAATCCGGGAGTTTGAGACCCCTGACCGGGGCAGACGACGACGATCACTTCTCTAGTCTTCCAATCCTCGGCGCGTTTGCACTGTGACAACTCCACCAACAATAGTCAAGACCTTTGTCGGTTGGCGCAGCCATCGCCCGGCCACAGCGGATTCGGCGGGATGGACGCAGCGACGAGTCAGCGGCGCCGAGTCGAGCCGTCGGGTTCGGCGATGGAGCCGATGATGAGCGCCGACTGCAGGATGAGCGACTCCCGCGCACCCGTGGCGTCGTAGCCGATGACCTCCGAGACGCGCTTCAACCGGTACCGGACGGTGTTCGGATGCACGAAGAGTTCGCGCGCTGTCGCCTCGAGCGAGCGGCCGTTGTCGAGGTAGGCCCACAGGGTCGTCAGCAGTTCGCTCGCGTGGGCCTGCAGCGGGCGGTAGATGCGGTTGGTGAGAGTGGAGCGTGCGAGCGGGTCGCCGGCGAGGGCGCGCTCCGGCAGCAGGTCATCGGCGAGCGCGGGCCGCGGAGCGTTGCGCCACGATCGGGCGACGGCGAACCCCGCAAGGGCCGCCTTGGCGCTGCGATTCGCGTCGACAAGGGTGGGGACCTCGTGGCCGAGCACGAGATAGCCCTCACCGAAACCGGGCTCGAGTGCGTTCGCGATCTCCAGGAAGGCGAGCGGTGGTTCCGAGTGGTCATCCTCGCCGCTGGGGGCGGGTAGCGCCCGGCCGATCACGAGGACGAGGCGCGAACCCTGCACCCCGATGAGCACGTCCGCGTCGAGGTGGCGGGCGGTGCGCCGCAGCATGTCGACATCCAGTTGCTTGGGCGCGGTGCCGACGAGCACGGACACCTCGCCGTGCCCGTGCCAGCCGAGTGCGGCGATCCGGCTCGGCAGCTCGTCGTCGTACTCTCCGCTCAGGATGCTGTCGACGACGAGCGCTTCGAGCCTCGCGTCCCAGAGCCCTCTGGCCTCTGCCGCGCGCGCATAGACATCGGCCGCACCGAACGCGATCTCTCGCGAATACAGCAGGATGGCTTCGCGCAGCGACTCGTCGCGCCCCTTGACGCGGTCCTCGACGACCTCGACCGTGACCTTGATGAGCTGGAGGGTCTGCGTGAGGCTCACCGAGCGCAGGAGCTCGCGGGGTGCGACTCCGAAGACATCCGCGGCGACCCAGGGGGTCGAGGTCGGGTCGTCGTACCACTGGATGAACGAGGTGATGCCGGCCTGGGCGACCATGCCGACGGCCGAGCGGCGCCCGGGTGGCATTTCCCGATACCACGGGAGAGTGTCCTCGAGTCGCTTGAGCGTCGCCGTCGCGAACTCGCCGGACACCGTCTTCAGCCACGCGAGCGTCTGAGCCTTCGTCTTCGGCGCGGGTGTTGAGGCGGTGGGCATCGGTGTCGGCCGATCAGCTCTCGCCGCCGGCGCTGCCCGTCGTTCCGGCCGTCACATCGTGAAGCGCGTACTTGTCGATGGCCTGTTGCGCGAGGGCCGGGTCGAGCCGTCCCTGCCGCGCGAGCGCCTCGAGCGTGCGCACGACGATGGACGGCCCGTCGATCTTGAAGAATCGGCGGGCGGCGGCGCGCGTGTCCGAGAACCCGTAGTCGTCGGCTCCGAGCGTCGCGAAGTCGCCGGGCACGTAGCGGCGGATCTGGTCCGGCACGGCGTGCATGTAATCGCTCACCGCCACGAAGGGCCCCTCCGCTCCCGTGAGCTTCTGCGTGATGTACGGCATCCGCCCGCCCTCGTTCGGATGCAGGAAGTTCCACTCGTCCGCCTCGAGGCCCTCGCGGCGCAGCTCCGTCCACGACGTGACCGACCAGACATCCGCGGCGACGCCCCAGTCGCGGGCGAGCAGGTCCTGCGCTTCGAGGATCCACGGCACGGCGACGCCGGAGGCGAGCAGCTGCGCGCGCGGACCGCCGGCATCCGACCTCTTCAGCAGGTAGATGCCCTTCAGCAGCCCCTCGAGATCGAGGTGCTCCGGCTCGGCGGGCTGCACGAGCGGCTCGTTGTAGATCGTGATGTAGTACATGACATCGGGGTGCGGATGCTGCCCGCCATACATGCGCTCGAGGCCCGCCTTGACGATGTGGCCGAGCTCGTAGCCGTACGCAGGGTCGTAGGAGACCACGGACGGGTTCGTGGATGCGAGCAGGTGCGAGTGGCCGTCCGCGTGCTGCAGTCCTTCGCCGGTGAGCGTCGTACGACCCGCTGTCGCCCCCATGATGAAACCACGCGCCATCTGGTCGCCGGCCGCCCACATGCTGTCGCCCGTGCGCTGGAAGCCGAACATCGAGTAGAAGACGTAGATCGGGATGAGCGGCTCGCCGTGGGTCGCGTAGGAGCTTCCGACGGCGGTGAAGGCCGAGAACGCGCCGGCCTCGTTGATTCCGACGTGCAGGATCTGGCCCTGCTCGCTCTCCTTGTATGCGAGCAGCTGGTCGCGGTCGACCGAGGTGTAGTGCATCCCGTTGGGGTTGTAGATCTTCGCGGTGGGGAAGTACGCGTCCATACCGAACGTGCGCGCCTCATCGGGGATGATCGGGACGATGCGGTGCCCGAAGTCCGGCGATTTCAGGAGATCCTTGAGCAGGCGGGCGAAGGCCATGGTGGTCGCGATCTCCTGCTTGCCGGAGCCGCGGCGGGCGACCTCGTATGCGCTGTCGTCCGGGAGGGAGAGCGGCGTGTACTTGACGCGGCGCTCGGGAACGAAGCCGCCGAGGGCGCGACGGCGCTCGAGCAGGTACTGAATGGCGGGGTCGTCTTCGCCCGGGTGGTAGAACGGCGGAAGATACGGGTTCTCCTCGAGCACGGCATCCGTGATCGGGATCTGCATCGCGTCGCGGAAGTCCTTGAGGTTGTCGAGGGTGAGCTTCTTCATCTGGTGGGTCGCGTTGCGCCCCTCGAATGACGGGCCGAGCCCGTAGCCCTTGATGGTCTTGGCGAGGATGACGGTCGGCTGACCCTTGTGCTCCGTCGCCGACTTGAAAGCGGCGTAGACCTTGCGGTAGTCGTGGCCGCCGCGCTTGAGCTTCCACAACTGGTCGTCGGTGTAGTCCTTGACCATCTCGGCGACGCGCGGGTCACGACCGAAGAAGTTCTCGCGAACGTACGCGCCGCTCTCCGCCTTGTAGGTCTGATAGTCGCCATCCGGCGTCTGGTTCATGAGGTTGACGAGTGCGCCCTCGGTGTCCTTCGCGAGCAGCGCATCCCATTCCCTGCCCCAGATGACCTTGATCACGTTCCAGCCGGCGCCGCGGAAGAAGCTCTCGAGCTCCTGGATGATCTTGCCGTTGCCGCGCACCGGGCCGTCGAGCCGCTGCAGGTTGCAGTTGATGACGAAGGTCAGATTGTCGAGGTTGTGGTTGGCGGCCCACTGCAGTGCTCCTCGGCTCTCGACCTCGTCCATCTCGCCGTCGCCGAGGAAGGCCCAGACGTGGCTGTCGGAAAGATCTTTGATGCCGCGATTGGTGAGGTAGCGGTTCGTCTCCGCTTGCCAGATCGCATTGAGCGGTCCCAGTCCCATCGAGACGGTCGGGAACTCCCAGAAGTCGGGCATGAGGTGCGGATGCGGGTACGAGCTCAGTCCGTTCGGGGCCTTCGACTTCTCCTGGCGGAACCCGTCGAGCTGCGTTTCACTGATGCGCCCCTCGAGGAACGCGCGCGCATACATACCGGGGGATGCGTGGCCCTGGTAGAAGATCTGGTCGGCGCCGCCGGGGTTGTCGTGGCCGTGGAAGAAGTGATTGTGGCCGACCTCGTAGAGTGCGGCGGAGGAGGCGTAGGTGGAGATGTGCCCTCCGACGGCGATGCCAGGGCGCTGGGCGCGGTGCACCGTGATGGCGGCGTTCCAACGCAGCCAGGCGCGGTACTTGCGCTCGATCTCCTCGTCGCCGGGGAACTCGGGCTCATTCTCCGGAGCGATCGTGTTGATGTAGTCGGTCGTCGGCACCATGGGCACGCCGAGCTGGAGTTCCTTGGAGCGCTTGAGCAGGCTCAGCATGATGTCTCGGGCGCGCTCGCGACCGTGCGCCGCGACGATCCCGTCGAGCGACTCCTGCCACTCTGCGGTCTCCTCAGGGTCTGAGTCGATGTGGTTCATCGAGTAGGGATCCTGGTCGTTGACAGTCACGGTTGACCTCGCATGGTTCGTGTCCGACGCGGTGTTCGCATCGATCTCTGTGGCCAGCGCGCCGCTACGGACGGGTTTCGACCTGAGGGGCACGGATGCTGGGGCACGCCAATTCTAGTGAGTCCAGCTTGTCATGATTTCGCGGCAGGCGGCCCACCCTGGGCGTCCGCCGAGGCGCGCAGGAGCTCACGGAGTTCCTCGATGATGACGAGTTGCCTGCGGTTGATCTCCATGAGCTGCTCGATGTCGGCCTTTGCGGCGAGGTTCGTGTCGTAGTCGTGCTGCGCGAGGGCCGCGGCGATCGCATCCTGCCTCTTCGCTGCGATGAGCAGGATGGCGCCCTGCAAACCCGCGAGCATGCTCAGGAACAGGTTGAGAAGGATGAACGGGTACGGGTCCCACCTGGCGACGACGAGCAGGGTATTCAGGATCGCCCAGACGATCATGAACAGGACGAACAGGCCGACGAATATCCAGCTGCCCATGCCATTGCGCATGATGTCGGCCGCGCGCTGCCCTGCGCTCAGGCTCGCCTTCTGTTTCTGGTGCCAGGTGAGGTTCTTCTCGCTCATGCGGTCAGTGTACGACCGGGTGGTGGTGCTGGCCGGTAACATGGAGCGTTGATCCCGCTCGCGGGATGCGGGCCTTTAGCTCAGCTGGTAGAGCGCCACGTTTACACCGTGGATGTCGTCGGTTCGATCCCGGCAGGGCCCACTCTGCATTTTCACCAGTTCTGCCGACTCGGCACGCCGCAGTGGCGCAGGACAGGTGGGGCCGTATCATTTGGCCATGGTTGACCACGACAGCCCGGCTGATGGCGACCTCGAAACCGCAGCGCAGGGAGCGGGAGCGAGCGATCGACCGGGGCCGCGACGCTCGACGTGGACCCCGCCATCCACCGCGGGGATGACACCGCCGCTCATGAGCGATGACGATCTCGCGAGCGCCCTCGAGCACGATCTCGAGCGAGCCACACACTCGGGAACCATCCACACCATCGGCGCAGTCGAGCCGGAGCCCGAGCAGGAGCCCGAGCCGGAGTCGGCGCGCGAACCGGAGCCCATGCCGGAGCCCATGCCGGAGCCCGACTTCGCAATAGAGCCGGACTCCGAGTCGGAAGCGGGAAATGCACCACAACCGGAAGCGGCGTCGAAGCCGGCGATCGTGTGGGATCTGGATGCGGAACCGCTTGACGAGGTGGCGACGGAGGCTCCGGAGACTGGTGCGGTGATGGCACCGGTGCGACGTTCGCTGCCGACATCCGAACTCGCCGCGGCGCTCGCAGCGAAGGCCGAGGCCGGCGGCGACACCGACGAGATCATGGCGACCCTCGCAGAGCAATTGAGCCTGAGGGAGCAGGACGCGGCCGACTTCCGCCAGTGGCAGGAGTCCATGACGAGCGGGGCGACCCCCGAAGCGCTCGCCGAGGTCGAGTCGGCCAGGGATGGCTTCGGCGACATCCTCGACGATGGTCACACGACGGATGCCGCCGATGCTCCAGCGCCGCCACCCGCTGCGCCGGAGCCCACTCACACGTTCCGGATGGATGAAGTCCTCGACAGCGATTTGAGCAGCGCGCCGGCGCCCATGACGGCACCGATCTCGGACATCCCGCCTCCTCCCGGGCATGAGCTCATGCCGCCGCGCCCTCCTGCAGTGTTGCAGTCGGTGCCGCCTGCGACCCCGGCGATCCCGGATCTCGTCGAGCCGGCACCCGCTGCGTCGCACGAATCGTTCGACTTCGACGCACTCCTGAGCGGGGCGGTGACCGGGCAGGACGCCGACACCGAACCGACCGACAGCGATCTCGGAGATTCCGACCCGGCTGACACCGACCGGGCTGACACCGACCCGGCCGACACCGCCATCCCGGACCCCGACGTCGCCGACACCGACCGCGCGTTCGCGGACCTCACGGGACCGTTCCCCGTCACATCGGAGGGTGTTGCGATCCTCCCTGAGGCGCCGGGCGCCCCGATCGAACCGATCGCGAGCCCCCGGACCCCGGCGACGGAGCACGTCGTGATCGAGGCTGAGCCCGTGTCGCCTCCGGCGTTCCGCGTGGAGGAGAGTTCCGTTCAGCCGACGGCCATCGACCAGAGGGTGGGGCGGGCATCCCGCCTGTTCTGGCTCTGGTTCGCCGCGAACTCCTCCGTGGTGAGCGTCGCCTTCGGCGGCGCGGTGCTCGCGCTGGGAATGAGTCTTCGGCAGGCGATCGTCGCAACGCTCATCGGCGTCGCGGTCTCCTTCCTGCCCCTGGGTCTCGGAACGCTCGCAGGCAAGTGGAGCGGCCAGCCGACGATGATCGTCTCGCGCGCGACATTCGGGCATGTCGGAAACATCCTTCCCGCGGTCCTCGCCCTCGTCGTCCGGGTGTTCTGGGGAGCAGTCCTCCTCTGGTTCCTCGCGGCGGGCACGTCGCGCATCCTCGTCGGCGCCGAGCTCTCGGGATCGCTCGGCGAATCGCAGGTCACCATCATCGGGCTCGCACTGGGCTTCCTTCTCGCACTCGTGATCGCATTCTTCGGGTACGGACTGATCGCCAGGATTCAACTCACGTTCACGATCGTCTCCGCGATGCTCATCGTGGGGCTCATCCTCATCACCTGGCCGTCCGTCGACATCGCCACAGCGCTCACGGTGGGGGACGGCCCGTGGATCCTCGTGCTCACGGGCGCCGTGCTCGTCTTCAGCTTCGTGGGGCTCGTCTGGGCGGTCAGCAGTGCCGATCTCGCGCGCTACCAGCGGACGGGGAGCTCTGGCGCATCCTCCATGCTGTGGTCCACGTTCGGTGCGACGATCCCGGCTTTCGTTCTCATCGCCTACGGTGCGGTGCTCGCCGCATCGAATCCGGATGTCGCCACCGGCCTCGTCGACGCCCCGCTCGACACGATCGCCCTGCTCATTCCCACCTGGTATCCGATCCCGCTCATCGCGGCCCTGGCCCTGAGCCTCCTGTCGGGCGTTGTCATCTCCATCTACTCCGGCGGGTTCGCGCTGCAGGCCACCGGAGCGACGATGCGCAGGTCGGCCGCGGTCGTCGTCGTCGGCGTGGGGGTGGCCGCCGTCGCGGTCCTCATCGCCCTGTCGGTCGGCGACTTCACGATCATCGTGCGGGATGTCGCGACGAGTCTCGCCGTTCCCATTGCGGCCTGGGCGGGCATCTTCGGCGCGGAGATGATGATCCGCAATCGGAGTTTCGTCTCCGAGGCCCTGGTGAAACGCGGCGGCGTGTACCCGGATGTCAACTGGCCGAACGTCGCCATGCTCATCGTCTCCTCGATCGTCGGCTTCGGCCTCACAACGGCGAGCGTGTCCTGGCTCAACTGGCAGGGCTACCTGTTCCCGCTCCTCGGGGTCCCGCTGTCGAGTGACGTGGCGGCGAGCGATCTCGGAGTCTTCGTGGCTCTGGTACTGGGCATCCTCACCCCTATCGTCGCCGGGATCCCCGCGATCCGACGGCAGGAGGAGCTGGGCCCGGTCCGGATGCGCTCCCAGGCGGACTGACCACTGCCGCCAACCGTGCGACCTAGACTGGACGAATGTCTGAGAAGGCCGCCGGCGACATTACCGTCTCCGATCTCGTTCGGATCGCGGGGCAGCTCTGGCCGCTGTCCGGCGCAGAGCCCTGGGATTCCGTCGGGCTCGTCTCGGGTGACCTGCAGGCAGCGGTCACGGGCATCCATCTGACGGTCGACGCGGTGCCGGACACGGCGGATGAGGCGATCGAGCTCGGTGCCGAGGTCCTACTCGCACACCACCCATTGCTGCTGCGGGGGGTCACGAGCGTCGCGGAGGACCGATTCAAGGGAGCAGTGGTCTCCCGGCTGATCCGCGGCGGTTGTGCGCTCTATACGGCCCACACGAACGCGGATGTGGTCGAGAGCGGAACCTCAGCCGTCCTCGCCGGCCGGCTGGGCCTCACCGACATCGTCCCGATCGTCGAAGCGGCCGATGGCCATGGTGGCGTGGGGCGCGTGGGCACCCTCGCGAGGCCGATGACACTGGGCCGCCTGGCGCGCCGGCTCGCAGAGTTCCTCCCGCCCACGGCATCCGGGGTGCGGGTGTCCGGCGACTACGACGCGGAGATCAGCCGGGTCGCGGTGTGTGCCGGCGCGGGCGACAACTACCTCGATGAGGCCGAGGTCCAGGCATCCGACGTCTTCATCACGTCGGATCTTCGTCACCATCCGGCGTCGGCGTTCCGGGAGACGGCGAGGCTCACCGGGGGCCCAGCCCTCATCGACGTGTCGCACTGGGCGAGCGAGTGGCTGTGGCTAGACTCGGCGGCCGCAGAACTGCGCACGGCGCTGCCCGGTGTTACGGTGACGGTCAGCGAACTCCGCACCGACCCGTGGGACTTCGTGATTGTCCAGTAGCGACGAGAGATTGGTTTCCCCGCAATGCCGCTGAAAGCAAGCCCCGAGGACCAGGCAGTCCTCCTCGACGTCCAGGCGATCGACACGAAGCTGCAGCAGCTCGCCCACCAGGCGGGATCACTCCCCGAGCTGGCCACGATCGTATCGTTGACCGCCGAATCCGAGGAGGCTCGACTGTCCGGTGTGACCGACAGCGGTGCTCTCGAGGACGCCCGCACAGAGCTCAAACGGGTCGAATCGGATGTCGCCGTCGTCGAGGCGCGCATCAAGCGCGACACGGAGCGTCTGGAGTCGACATCGTCGGTCAAGGACGTCGCCGGGCTCGAAGCCGAGCTGTCGTCCCTGCGCAAGCGTCAATCGGACCTCGAGGACATCGAGCTCGCCGTCATGGAACGGATCGAAGAACTCGAGTTGGCCTCCTCGAACACGGCCTCAGCGTACGAGGAGCTCGCGGTGCGACTGGCCCAGGCGGAAGCGGCACGGGATGCCGCGCTCGCGACCATCGGCGAGGAACGAGATCACGCCCTGGCCAACCGTGTGGAGCTCGTCGGCAGGCTTCCCTCGGAGCTCGTGTCGCTCTACGAGCGCCAGCGGGAGCGCTACGGCACGGGCGCATCGCTTCTGCAAGGCGGTGTCTCCCGAGCGAGCGGCGTGAAGCTCAACGAGAGCGACATGGCGGCCATTCGGGCTGCTGCGCCGGACGACGTGGTGCTCTGCCCCGACAGCAACGCGATCCTCGTGCGCACGGCAGAGTCGGGCATCTGATGGCGCGCCGGCTCATCATCGAGGCCGACGGCGGCTCGCGGGGCAACCCCGGCCTGGCCGGAAGCGGCTCGATCGTCATCGACCCGGTGACCGGTGAGGTGCTGGCAGAGGTCGGTCGCTACCTCGGAGTCGTCTCGAACAATGTCGCAGAGTACACCGCGCTCATCGAGGGGGTGCGGCGTGCACTCGCGATAGATCCGGATGCCGAGCTGCACATCCGCATGGATTCCAAGCTCGTCGTCGAGCAGATGTCCGGGCGCTGGAAGATCAAACATCCGGACATGGCCGAGCTCGCCGCCGTCGCCCGTCAGCTCCTCACCGGGACACCGGTGCGATTCGAGTGGATCCCGCGGCTGCAGAACTCCCGTGCCGATGCTGCAGCGAACCGCGCCATGGACCGCCGCGCCGACTTCGACTGACCAACCGGCCAGCCCGGGGTCGCGGTTTCTCCGGCCTAGACGATACCGGTCGTCCCGAGCAGCCACCCGATCGCGAAAGTGACGATGAGGGCGAGCGCACCACCGACGAGAATCCGCACGGTCGGCCGCAGCATCGGGCTGCCACCGATCTTCGCACCGACGCTTCCGGTCACGGCCAGCGTCACGAGAACCGCAGCGAACGTGACCGGGATCCGCGCCGGCTCCGAGGGAAGCACGATCGCGACAAGGGGGAGAATCGCCCCCAGGATGAATGCGATGGCGGAGGCGATCGCCGCGTTCCACGGGCTCACGATCTCGTCTTCGGAGATCTGGAGTTCGACTTCGAGGTGCGCGGCGAGCGCGTCATGTTCCGTGCGCTCGACCGCGACGAGTCTGGCCGTAACGGGGGAGAGTCCCTTCGCCTCATAGAGGCCGACGAGTTCTTCGAGCTCGGCCTCGGGCGAGTCCACCAGCTCCTGGCGCTCCTTGGCGATGAGGGCGCGCTGGCTGTCCCGCTGGCTGCTCACCGAGACGTACTCTCCGAGCGCCATGGAGATCGCCCCGCCCACGAGAGCGGCGATTCCCGCGGTGAAGATCGCTTCGACGGCTGAGGTGGCACCCGCGACGCCGACGACGACGGCCGCAACGGACACGATGCCGTCGTTCGCGCCCAGGACTCCGGCTCGCAGCCAGTTGAGCCTGCCCGAGATCCCGGCACCATGGGGCTCGCGCGGATGCTGGCCGGCCGGCGGTTCGTCTTCGGTGGACATGCCAGAAGTCAATCACGCCGTGCCTGTGTGAGGTCAAGGCGGTTGGAGGTGCTTTGCCCGCCGCGGCGCGCTGGAATACTCTGGGGACAGGAACCGCGCGTTCAATAGTGGACAGGCGTGTTCGAATAGAGAACAACTCGGGAGAACAGCGACGATGCAGTTTCACCACCACGGATACGTCTCGGGCGACCCCCGCATCCTTCCCGCCGCAGGCACCGGCCGCGACCGCCCCAGCGAGCTCCCGGATCGCATGGATGTCATGATCGTGGGCTCAGGACCCGCCGGAATGCTCCTGGCCGCCCAGCTGTCGCAGTATCCGTCGATCATGACGCGCGTCGTCGAGCGGCGGCCAGGTCGGCTCGAGATCGGACAGGCCGACGGAATCCAGGCACGCAGCGTCGAGACGTTCCAGGCCTTCGGCTTCGCCGAACGGATCGTCGCGGAGGCTTTCCACCTGACGGCGATGAACTTCTGGGGGCCCGACCCTGCAGACCCGTCGAAGATCATCCGCAACCAGCGCGAGAAGGACGACCCGAGGGGCGTCAGCGAGTTCCCCCACCTCATCGTCAACCAGGCGAGGGTCCTGGACTACTTCGCCGAGTCCGCGGTCAACGGTCCTGCGCGCATCCGTCCGGACTTCGGCTACGAGTTCCTGGGTCTTGAGATTGCCGAGGATGGCGAATACCCGGTCACGGTCAGGCTGCGACACACGGCGGGAGAACACGACGGCGAGGAGCGCACCGTCCTCGCGAAGTACGTGGTCGGATGCGATGGCGCGCACAGCGCGGTGCGGGAGTCGATCGGATGCAAGCACGTCGGCGACAAGTCCTTCCACGCCTGGGGGGTCATGGACGTGCTCACGGTCACCGACTTCCCCGACATTCGCACCAAGTGCGCGATCCAGTCGCACTCGGAAGGCAGCATCCTGCACATACCCCGAGAGGGAGGGTTCCTGTTCCGGATGTACGTCGACCTCGGTGAACTCACTCCGGAGACGCACGACACCATCCGGGCCACGACGCTCGATCACATCATCGCCAAGGCGAACCGGATCATGAACCCGTACACGGTCGAGGTGAAGAACGTCGCGTGGTGGAGCGTGTATGAGGTGGGCCACCGGGTCACCGACAAGTTCGACAACGTGCCGGCGGAACTCACCGGCGACCAGCTGCCGCGGGTGTTCATCGCGGGGGATGCCTGCCATACGCACAGTGCGAAGGCGGGCCAGGGGATGAACGTCTCGATGCAGGACGGCTTCAACCTGGGCTGGAAGCTCGGCCAGGTGCTCGAGGGTCGGAGCCCGGCATCCCTGCTCGACACCTACTCCGGAGAGCGTCAGGTCATCGCCCAGAACCTCATCGACTTCGACCGCGAATGGGCGGCGATGATGGCGAAGAAGCCGGAGGAGTTCGCGAGTCCGACCGAGCTCGCCGAGTTCTACACGGCGACGGCGGAGTTCCCCGCCGGGTTCATGACCCAGTACACCCCGTCGATGATCACGGGCGACGCGACTAACCAGCACCTCGCGACGGGCTTCACGATCGGCAAGCGGTTCAAATCGGCGCACGCGATGCGGGTCGCGGATGCCAACCCAGTGCATCTCGGCCACCACGCGAGAGCGGACGGCCGCTGGCGGCTTTACGCCTTCGCCGATGCTCCGGCAGCCGGTGAGGACTCTGCCCTGGCCGACTGGGCGGAGTGGTTGGCGTCACCCGAGTCGCCGGTGGCGCTCTTCACGCCGCGGGGATCCGACCTCGACAATGTCTTCGACGCCAAAGTCGTTTATCAACAGCGCTACCAGGATGTCGAGCTCGGTGTCGTGCCGAAGATCTTCCTCCCGAGGGTGGGACCGTTCGGACTCATCGACTACCAGAAGGTCTACTGCGTCGATCCGGACCAGGAGGACTTCTTCGAGGCACGCGGCATCGACCGCGAAGGATGCGTCGTCGTCGTCCGCCCGGACCAGTACGTCGCGCACATCCTGCCGCTGTCGGCGCGCGACGAGCTCGTGGATTTCTTCGCCACCGGCATGCTGCCGCAGTAGCACCCGGCTATACTCGCACTCGAATGGGTCGGCAAGACGGTCGCGTCGATTGGCAACAGTCGCCGAGGAACGTCCGGGCTCCACAGGGCAGGGCGGTGGGTAACACCCACCCGGAGCAATCCGCGAGAAAGTGCAACAGAAAGCAGACCGCCGCTGGCTTCGGCCAGGGGTAAGGGTGAAACGGTGGTGTAAGAGACCACCAGCGGCCCGAGTGATCGGGTCGGCTGGGTAAACCTCGTCCGGAGCAAGATCAACAGGGAACGCCAAGGCTGCCCGCCGAGTTCCCGGGTGGATCGCTGGAGGGCTGCGGCAACGCAGTCCCGAGAGAGATGGCCGTCGATGGTGCTCACGCACCGGAACAGAACCCGGCGTATCAGCCGGCCCATTCACCCCCCGCTAGGCGACCGCGAGCGCTGCAGCCCCGACGATTCCGGCATTGTTGCGCAGCATCGCCGGTTTGATGGGCGTTCGCAGTTTCAGCAGGGGGAGGAATTCGTCTGAGCTCTTGGAAATGCCGCCTC
Source organism: Terrimesophilobacter mesophilus (assembly GCF_014200375.1). GTDB lineage: Bacteria > Actinomycetota > Actinomycetes > Actinomycetales > Microbacteriaceae > Terrimesophilobacter > Terrimesophilobacter mesophilus. The sequence goes on from NZ_JACHBP010000001.1 coordinate 26,118, forward strand.
CGACAAGGAGGAGATCGGGCGAGAACACGAATTCCAGATGCTCGTAGTAGCGCTGCAGCCGCTTCGCCCACTCCGTCCAGCTGAGGTCGTCCTTCTCCTTCGCCGAGGTCGATGCGAGGTGTTCCGCGTCGTGCCCGTCGAGTTCGAGGTGGCCGAGTTCCGAGTTCGGGATGAGCACTCCATTGAACAGCATGGCGCTCCCGATGCCCGTCCCGAGCGTGGTGAGAATGGTGAGTCCCTTCGCCCCTACCGCCGCACCGTAGCGGGCCTCGGCGACGCCGGCGGCATCCGCGTCGTTGACGAAGTGGATGTCCCTGCCGAGCTTCTGCTCGAACAGCTTCTCCGCCTCGAGCCCGATCCACTTCTTCGAGACGTTCGCCGCCGACATCGTGCGGCCGTTCAGGATGATCGCCGGAAAGCACACGCCGACCGGGGCGTCGGCGCTCACATCGCCCAGTTCGTCGAAGAGTGCGAGCACGGTGTCGAGAATGTCGTCCGGCTTGCCGCCGTCGGGTGTCGCGAGTTTCTTGCGGTCGGTGAGCAGCTCGCCGGTGGCGACATCCACGATCGCTCCCTTGATGCCGGTTCCTCCGATATCGATGCCGACGGCAGTCGTTGTCATGCGGTTTCGCTTTCGCTCAAGGTCAGGATCTCGGTACCACTCTGCCTCACGACGATGGTGTGCTCGAACTGCGCTGTCATGCTCTTGTCCTTCGTGGTGACGGTCCAGTCGTCGCCCCAGAGGTCCCAGTCCTCACTTCCGAGCGTGAGCATGGGTTCGATCGTGAAGACCATGCCGTCTTCGATGACGTCGGTGAACGTCTCGGTGTCGTAGTGCGGGATGACGAGGCCGGAGTGGAAGGCCTCGCCGACTCCGTGACCGGTGAAGTCGCGCACGACCCCGTATCCGAAACGCTTCGCGTAGGACTCGATGGCCCGGCCGATGACGTTGACCTGCCGCCCGACGGCTGCAGCCCGAATGCCGCGCCGCAGGGCCTCCCGGGTGCGCTCGACGAGCGCCGCGGCATCCGGGGCCACGTCTCCGACCAGGAAGGTGCGATTCGTGTCGCCGTGCATGCCGTCCTTGTACGCGGTGATATCGATGTTGATGATGTCGCCGTCCTGCAGCACCGTGTCGTCGGGGATGCCGTGGCAGACGACCTCGTTGATCGAGGAGCACAGCGATTTGGGGAATCCGCGGTATCCGAGCGTAGAGGGATACGCGCCGTGGGCGACGATGAACTCGTGGCCGATGCGGTCGAGCTCGTCGGTTGTGACACCCGGACGGATGGCCTCCGCGACAGCGTCGATCGCTCTCGCAGCGATGCGGCCCGATTCGCGGATGCGGTCGATCTGCTCCTCGTCGTACACATCGTTACCCGAGAGTGTCGGCTCTGCCCTGCCCACGTACTCCGGACGTGGGATGTCGGTTGGCACCTGTCGATGAGGTGAGAGTCGTCCGGGGATGAGGTGTCCGCTGGAATCCCTGGGCATAGGATCGATTTTAGGCTGCCGAGGAGGTACCGATGACCGAGTGGTGGTTCAACACGAGGACGAACGAAGTCGAGGAGGGCCCGCAATCCCTCGCGCTCGATCGGCTCGGCCCCTTCGAGACGCGTGAGGATGCCGCCCGCGCCTGGCAGATCGTCGATGAGCGTGCCCGTCGCTGGGCCGAGGAGGACGCCGCCGACGACTGATCGGCTGTGACCGCTCCCTGAGGAGCGCGCGTCATCAAGGGAGTGGCCAGCTACACGAGCCCCTGGGCGAGCATCGCGTCGGCCACCCGCACGAAACCGGCAGCGTTGGCTCCGACGACGTAGTCGCCCGGATGCCCGTAGCGCTCGGCCGCAGCGAAGGCGGCCGCGTGGATGTCCGCCATGATCCCGCGCAGCCTCAGCTCGCTCTCCTCGAAGCTCCAGTGCTCACGAGCGGCATTCTGCGCCATCTCGAGTGCCGAGACCGCGACTCCTCCTGCGTTGGCGGCCTTGCCGGGAGCGAACAGGACGCCGGCCTGGGCGAACGCTTCGACAGCATCCGGCGTGCACGGCATGTTGGCGCCCTCCGCGACGGCGATGACACCATGGCGAACGAGCGCCGCTGCGTCATCCGAACCGAGTTCATTCTGGGTGGCGCACGGGATGACCAGCTGGCCAGGCACCTCCCACACGCGTCCAGAGCTGACGAACCTGGCGCTCGGGCGGCGACGGGCGTACGCGGAGATCCGCTCGCGGCCGGCCTCCTTGAGCTCTTTGAGCAGGTCGAGGTCGATGCCGGCCTCGTCGACGATGAAACCCGATGAGTCGGATGCCGTGATCGGCTTCGCTCCGAGCTGCTGCAGCTTCTCGATCGCGTAGATCGCGACATTCCCCGACCCGGAGACGATCGCGGTCTTGCCCTCCACGCTGTCCCCGCGCACGTCGAGCATCTCCTGCAGGAAGTACACGGCCCCGTAACCGGTCGCCTCCGTGCGCACCTGCGCGCCGCCCCAGCCGATGCCCTTCCCGGTCAGGACGCCGGACTGGTGCGCATTCGTCATCCTCCGGTACTGCCCGAACAGATAGCCGATCTCTCGGCCGCCGACGCCGATGTCGCCGGCCGGGACATCCGTCTGGTCGCCGATGTGGCGGTAGAGCTCCGTCATGAAGCTCTGGCAGAACCGCATGACCTCTGCGTCCGATCGACCGTGCGGGTCGAAGTCGCTTCCGCCCTTCGCTCCGCCGATCCCCTGACCGGTGAGCGCGTTCTTGAAGACCTGCTCGAATCCGAGGAACTTCATGATGCTGAGGTTCACACTCGGGTGGAACCGCAGTCCGCCCTTGAACGGTCCGAGCGCGGAGTTGAACTGCACGCGGTATCCGCGGTTGACGCGAGCAGCGCCATCGTCGTCCACCCACGGGACGCGGAACATGATCTGACGTTCCGGTTCGACCAGGCGCTCCAGGATGCCGGCCTCGACGTATTCCGGATGCCCCGCGACCACCGGGGCGATCGACTCCAGGACCTCGCTCACGGCCTGGTGGAACTCGGACTCCATGGGGCCGCGCGCGACGGCCGCGTCGTAGGCATCGGACAGGACGGTGGATGTGGACGGATGCACGATGCTCTTTCCCTCGAAACCAGAGCGCGCACTGCTGGAACCTGGCGCGGATGGCGCCGAACGGCTGCTGCGTTACTCGTAGTTGTGCTCAGGGGCCGGGTAGGCCCCGTTCGCAACGTCCGCCCGGTAGGCGTCGACGGCATCCGAGAGGATCCCCGAGAGGTTCGCGTACTGCTTCACGAACTTCGGGATCCGACCCGTGGTGAATCCGGCCCAGTCTGTCCAGACCATGAGCTGGCCATCGACATCCGGACCAGCGCCAACACCGATCGTCGGAATGCGCAACTCTCTGGTCACCTGTGCGGCGGCCGATGCCGGAACCATCTCCAGCACCACGGAGAACGCACCGGCATCTTCGACGGCGTGCGCGTCGGCGAGAAGCTGCTGGAGCCCTTCGCCGCGTCCCTGAATTATATGTCCGCCCAATCCGTGCTCGCTCTGGGGTGTGAATCCGATGTGCGCCATGACGGGGATTCCGGCGGAGACGATGCGACGGATCTGCTCTGCGCTGCGCGCCCCTCCCTCGAGCTTCACGGCGTGCGCGTGCGTCTCCTTCATGAATCGGAACGCGGTGTGGAGGGCCTCCTCAGGGCCGCTCTCATAGGAACCGAACGGCATGTCGGCGACGACGAATGCGCGGGACACGGCGCCGGCCACGGCACGGGTCAGGGGAATGAGCTCGTCGATCGTCACGGGAAGCGTCGTGTCGAAACCCAGAACGTTGTTGCCCGCAGAGTCTCCGACGAGCAGGAAATCGATCCCCGCCTTGTCGAAGATCGCGGCGCTCAGCTGGTCGTAGCTCGTGAGGCCGGTGATCTTGATTCCGTTCTCCTTGGCGGACTGGAAGTGCCGGGTACGCACCTTCTTCAGATTCGCCTGGGCGGCAACCGCTGCAGGATCAGTCATGCAGCGAGTCTAGCCACTAGCCTGATAGTCGGGCCGGAAACGGTCGTTCGCCCCTGTGACGGGAGAGGAGCTCATGGACAAGCAGCGTGACTTCGTTCTGCGCACCATCGAAGAGCGCGGCGTCAAGTTCGTGAGACTGTGGTTCACGGATGTCGTGGGAACCCTCAAATCCGTCGCCATCGCGCCGGCGGAGGTGGAGGGCGCGTTCGCGGAGGGCGTGGGCATCGACGGCTCGGCCATCGAGGGACTCACGCGGCTCTACGAGGCGGACGTTCTGCTGCATCCGGACCCCGCGACGTTCCAGATCCTCCCCTGGCGGGGGGAGATCGACCCGACAGCGAGGATGTTCTGCGACATCAGGACCCCGGATGGCGAGCCGGCCGTCGCCGATCCGCGAAACGTCCTGAAGCGCACGCTCGCCAAGGCCGCCGATCGCGGATTCACGTTCTACACGCATCCGGAGATCGAGTTCTACCTGCTGACGAGTTCGAAGCTCGACGACAAGGGGCGGCCCGTTCCGGTCGACTCCGCAGGGTACTTCGACAATGTGCCGGGCGGGACTGCGCACGACTTCCGCCGCCGTTCGGTGAGGATGCTCGAAGACCTCGGCATCTCCGTCGAGTTCAGCCACCACGAGGGCGGCCCGGGGCAGAACGAGATCGACCTGCGCTATGCGGATGGACTCACGACCGCCGACAACGTCATGACGTTCCGCACCGTCGTCAAGGAGGTGGCCATCGAGCAGGGCGTCTACGCGACGTTCATGCCTAAGCCGTTCTCCGAGCATCCGGGCTCTGGCATGCACACGCACATGTCACTCTTCGAGGGGGACACCAATGCATTCTTCGAAGCCGGTGCCCAATACCAGTTGTCGAAGGTGGGTCGCCAGTTCATCGCGGGGCTCCTGAGGCACGCACCGGAGATCACCGCCGTCACGAACCAGTTCGTGAACTCCTACAAGCGACTGTGGGGCGGCGGGGAGGCGCCGAGCTTCGTGTGCTGGGGCCACAACAACCGGTCGGCGCTCATCCGCGTTCCTCTTTACAAGCCCAGCAAAGGACAGAGCTCCCGCGTCGAGTACCGCGCGATCGATTCGGCGGCCAACCCCTACCTCGCATACTCGCTCATGCTCGCAGCAGGGCTCAAGGGCATCGAGGAGGGTTACGACCTCCCGGCAGAGGCCGAGGACAACGTCTGGAATCTCACCGACTCCGAGCGCAAGGCCCTCGGCTACAGTGCATTGCCGGCGAGCCTCGACCATGCGACGTCGATCATGGAGGGCTCGGAGCTCGTGGCCGAGACGCTCGGCGAGCAGGTGTTCAACTACGTGCTGCTCAACAAACAGCGGGAATGGAACGCCTACCGCTCCCAGGTCACACCGTTCGAGCTCGACAGCAACCTGGAGATGCTCTAGAGCGCATGGCCCGGTCCTTGTCTTCGGATGGGCGCGCGTCGCTCACTGAACTCGCGAGGCTCGGTTTCTCGGAACTCGCCGCCGCGGGTGCGAAGCTCGCCGCATTCGACCCGTCGCTCGTCGGGCTCTTCGCCGCGAGTGCGAACCCGGACCAGGCTCTCAACTATCTCGTTCACCTTCGAGACCAGTCGCCGGATCAACTGGCCCGGGCGCTCTCGACGCCGGATGCCGCGCAGCGGCTCATCCGCGTGCTCGGGGCATCCGCGGGGCTGGGGGAGTTCTTCCGGCGCCGGCCGTCGGAACTGGAATCCCTCGCCGACCCCCTGACGGGCTTGCCGCCGCTCGAGACGATGCGGAGCTCGCTCGTGAGCGCGGTGGAGGACGCGCTGTCCCGTGCCACCGGACCGTCGGCGAACGGCGTGGACGACGCCATCGTCGCGCTGCGGGTTCGCTATCGCAGCATCCTGGCCCGCATCGCCGCGTTCGACCTGGAGCAGATCGACCAGCTGTCCGGGGTGGAGGCGGTCGCCGGATGCCTCTCCGACCTCGCGGCCGCCGTCATCGACGCCGCGCTCGAGCTCGCACGTCGGCACGTGCCGTTCGCGGAGCGGGAAGTCGAGGCAACGCGGTTGAGCGTCATCGGGATGGGTAAGGCGGGTGCACACGAGCTCAACTACCTGAGCGACGTCGACGTCATCTACGTCCTGGATGCCGACGCGAGCCTGTCACCACAGCGCGCTCTCGAGATCGGCACCCGGTTGGCGATCGAGCTCGCTCGGGCCATCCAGGGCCCGTCGTCCGAACCCGAGCTGTGGGAGGTGGATGCGAACCTTCGCCCGGAGGGGAAGGACGGCGCCCTCGTGCGCACGCTCGACTCCCACCTCGCCTACTACGACCGGTGGGCGAAGGCGTGGGAGTTCCAGGCGCTACTCAAGGCCCGGCCGCTCGCCGGCGACCGGGAACTGGGCGATCGCTATGTTGCGGCGATCTCCCCGCTCGTCTGGACGAGTGCGGGTCGTGCCAACTTCGTCGAGTCCGTGCAGCACATGCGCGAGCGCGTCACGGAACACATCCCGCCGGATGAGCGGGACGTGCAGTTGAAGCTCGGCCGCGGCGGATTGAGGGATGTGGAGTTCACCATCCAGTTGCTGCAGCTGGTCCACGGGCAGGTCGATGACGGAGTGCGCCAGGCCGGCACCCTTCCCGCCCTCGTTGCCCTGGCCGAGCGCGGCTACATCGGGCGTGAGGAGGCCGCGACGTTCGCGCGTGATTACCGGTTCCTGCGACTGCTCGAACACCGCATCCAGCTGTCGACGCTCAAGCGATCGCACCTCATGCCCCGGGACGAGGGCGCGTTGCGCGTACTCGCGAGGGGCAGTGGCCTCGCATCGAGCGCAGCCGATCTGCTCGACCAGTGGCAGGCGGTCAAGACGGAGGTGCGGACACTGCACGAGCGGCTGTTCTACCGCCCGCTGCTGTCCGCCGTTGCAGGCCTTCCTGAGGAGGGGTTCGCGCTCACGAGCGAGCAGGCTTCCGCCCGCCTGGCGGCCATCGGCTTCACAGACCCCGACGGCGCGCTGCGGCACATCGGCGCCCTCACTGCGGGCCTCTCCCGCAGGGCGACCATCCAACGCAACCTGCTGCCGATCCTGCTGCAGTGGTTCGCGGAGGGCACCGATCCGGATCACGGCCTGCTGGTGTTCCGGCGATTGAGCGACGCACTGGGGGAGTCCCACTGGTACCTTCGGATGCTGCGCGATTCGTCGGGTGCCGCTCATCGGCTCACCCAGGTGCTCTCCGGCTCACGATTCGTGGGCGACCTGTTCGAGAAGATCCCGGAGTCCGTCGCCTGGCTGGAGGATGACGACGATCTCGCCCCGCGCCCGATCGGGGTCCTGCTCGAGGAGGGCGAGGCGATCATCGCGCGCCACTCCGACGACCCGGATGCCGCAGCGCAGGCGGTGCGGACCGCGCGTCGACGCGAGATCCTGCGCCTGGCCCTTGCGAGCATCCTCGGACTGGTCAGCGTGCAGCAGCTCGGCCGGGCGCTGACCGACGTGACCACCTCGACCATCCGCACGGCGCTGGCGATCGCCCGCCGCCGGCGGCAGGACGAGATCCCCGCCGGGATGGAGTTTGCCGTCATCGGCATGGGGCGGTTCGGCGGGCAGGAACTCGGATTCGGGTCCGACGCCGATGTGATCTACGTCTACCGGGCCCCGGAGGGTGACGGGGAGGCGGCCCAGAAGGCGGCTGAGCGCCTCGTCGCCGACCTGAACGCGCTCACCGAGGACGTGCAGGTCCCGCTCGAGCTCGACATCGATCTCAGGCCGGAGGGCAAGAACGGTCCGGTGGCGCGTTCCCTGGATTCCTACTCCGCCTACTACGCCCGCTGGTCGCTCACCTGGGAGGCGCAGGCTCTCCTGCGAGCGCACGGGGTGGCCGGGGACGAGACGCTCATCACGGGCTTCCAGAGCCTGGCCGATGGGGTGCGATACCCGGCATCCATTTCGGACTCGGACCTTCGCGAGGTCAAGCGCATCAAGGCGAGGGTGGAATCGGAGCGCCTGCCCCAGGGTGCGGAGCCTTCGCGTCACCTGAAGCTCGGGCGCGGCTCCCTCAGCGACGTCGAGTGGCTCGTGCAGCTGCTGCAGCTGAGGCATGGTGCCGCGATCGAGGGGCTGCGCACGACGTCGACACTCGACGCGCTCGCCGTCGCCCAGGAGTCTGACCTGCTCACGGCATCCGAGGCCCGGATGCTGCGCGAAGCGTGGATCTTCGCCTCGCGCACGCGATCGGCCCTCACGCTCTGGACGTCGAAGACGACTGATGTGCTGCCGAACGACCGCGCACAGCTCGACGGCGTTGCCCGGCTCATGGGTTATCCGCCCGGCTCAGCGAGCCGACTGGAGGACGACTATCTGCGCGTCACGCGGCGCGCCCGCAAGGTCTTCGAGGAGCGTTTCTACGGAAAGACCGGTCACACCCCGTAGTACAACTCGTACTCGTACGGGTGCGGGCGCAGCGACATCGGGGCGAGTTCCTTCTCGCGCTTGTAGGCGATCCAGGTGTCGATGAGGTCCTGCGTGAAGACGCCCCCCTCGAGCAGGAAGTCGTGGTCGGCCTCGAGGGCCAGCAGCACGGCGTCGAGCGTCACCGGGAGTTGCGGGATGTTCTTGGCCTCCTCTGGCGGCAGCTCGTAGAGGTCCTTGTCGATCGGGTCTAGCGGCTCGATCTTGTTGCGGATACCGTCGAGCCCCGCCATGAGCTGAGCGGCGAAACCGAGATAGGGGTTGCCGGATGCATCAGGGCAGCGGAACTCGATGCGCTTCGCCTTCGGGTTCGTTCCGGTGATCGGGATCCGGATGGCCGCAGACCTGTTGCCGGCCGAGTACACGAGGTTGATGGGGGCCTCGTAGCCCTTGACGAGCCTGCGATAGCTGTTGATAGTCGGGTTCGTGAACGCGAGCACCGCCGGGGCGTGCTTGAGCAGCCCTCCGATGTACCAGCGAGCGAGATCGGAGAGTCCGCCGTATCCGCTCTCGTCGTAGAACAGCGGCTTGCCGTCGTTCCAGAGCGACTGGTGCGTGTGCATCCCCGAGCCGTTGTCGCCGAAGAGCGGTTTCGGCATGAAGGTGGCCGTCTTGCCCCACAGTTCTGCCGTGTTCTTGACGATGTACTTGAACTTCAGGATGTCGTCGGCGGCGTGCACCATCGTGTCGAAGCGGTAGTTGATCTCCGCCTGGCCACCGGAGCCGACCTCGTGGTGGGCGCGTTCGAGGATGAGTCCGGCGTCGATGAGCTTGAGGCTGATGTCGTCGCGCAGGTCCGCCTGTTTGTCGACGGGGCTCACCGGGAAGTAGCCGCCCTTGAACGGCGTCTTGTTGCCGAGGTTTCCGCCCTCTTCGATCCGTCCGGTGTTCCAGGCGCCCTCTTCAGAGTCGACCGCGAAAAAGCTCGCGTTCTGCTTCACCTCGTAGCGAACGTCATCGAAGATGTAGAACTCTGCCTCAGGGGCGAAGAACGCCGTATCCGCGATACCCGTCGAGCTCAGGTACTTCTCGGCCTTGCGAGCCACCTGGCGCGGATCCCGGCTGTAGATCTCGCCGTTGCGGGGGTTGTAGATGTCGAAGAGCATGACCAGGGTGCGCTCGGCGCGGAACGGGTCGACGAACGCCGTCGTCACATCCGGGATCAGCTGCATGTCGGACTCGTGGATGGACGCGAACCCGCGGATCGAGGAGCCGTCGAAGAGCTGACCCACGGTGAAGAATTCGTCGTCGACGGAGGCCGCAGGGATGTTGAAGTGCTGCTGCACCCCCGGGAGATCGGTGAATCGCACATCCAGGAATTTGACGTCGGTGTCCTTGATGAACGCCAGGACTTCGGATGGATCACTGAACATGGAAGGTCTCCTTGGCCTCGTTACGGTCGGTGGTTGGCGCGTGCAACCAGTGGGACTCTACGCGCCGCCAATTTCGTGACGGTATCACGAGTGTTTCGCCCATGTTTCGAGGTGTGAAGAGCGGCTCGCATAGGATCGAAGCGTGTCCGCCGCGAATCCTGCCCTGCCCCCCGCCGAGCAGCGCTGGCCCGGCGAACGACTGGGACTTCCGGACAGCGGTGCGCGATCGATCGGACGGCCCGGACGCCGGATCGGGGCACTCGCGGTCGACTGGGGGCTGAGCGTTCTCGTGTCCGTGGCGTTCTTCCAATACGACGGGTTCGCGACGCTCGGGATCTTCGCCGTCACCCAGATCGTGTTCATCGCGTTCGTGAGCGGAAGCATCGGGCACGTGGTGTTCCGGATGCGGGTCGTCCCGCTGAAGGGCGGCTGGATCGGCGCGTGGCGCCCCATCCTGCGGACGCTCCTCCTGTGCCTCGTCATCCCGGCGCTCATCTGGGACCGCGACCAGCGCGGCCTGCACGACAAAGCCGCAGGAACGGTCCTCGTCGTCCGCTAGCGCCGCGTGCACGCGCGTTCAGGCGCGTCGCTGGGCGCGGGCCTTCATCGGGTCGATGCCCTTGGGGATCGGCAGGTTCGGTCCCTTGTGCAGGGAGCTCACGCGGTTGCTGACGGCGTAGATCTCGGCCTTGTTGAGCACCTTCTTGAAGCGCCCGAGCCGCCGCGCCAGCTTGTGCAGCGGAATCGCATCCTCATCCGGGCCCACCTGGAGCACGTTCACGGGAACGTTCGGAAGGATGCGGGAGATCTTGCGGCGCTCATCGTCGACCATCTTGTGCGTGCGGGATGCCGGACCCTCGCCGATGAGCACGACGCCGCCCTTGCCGACCGCGCGGTACACGGCATCCTGGGTCTTCGGGCTGATGGCGATGGGCATCTCGCTTCCGGTCCAGCCTCGCGGCAGAGAGCTCTTCAAGACCGCTCCGACCGCGCCCGGTTGTCCCTCGATCTGCGAGTATGCCGCGCGCTCCGCCTTGCGGCCGAGGATCACCAGGAACGCGAGGAGACCACCGAGCACGCCGGCGACCACCCAGAGGATGATGCCGGGCACATTGTCGCCGGAGAGGATGATGCCGAGAAGGATGCCGACGAGCACAGGAAGTGCGAAGCCGAGCGCCATCCACCAGATCGCCGTCGAGTCGTAGCGCCGGGTCATCTGGAAGACCTGGTACATCTGCTTGAGTCGACCGGGTTCCTTGGCCACCTTGAGGGCCTTCGGCTTTGCTGTGCTGGTTCGTGCCATGACTCCAACGATACCGGCTCCACTCCTGCACCGGCGCTCCCCGTCGTCGTTCGGCACCGCCGCCGATCGAAACGCAGGCACCGCATCGGGAACGCCTCAGGATGTGGTCGTGGAATCACTCGGCGGCTATCGGCTTGTTCGGAGACTGGGCGCCGGCGCGAACAGCGAAGTATGGCTGGGAAGCGATGGCGCGGAGACCGTCGCGGTGAAGGTGTATCGCGCCGAGGCGGACGGCGCGCGAATCGACGCGGAGATCGAAGCCCTCGGGCGCGCATCGCACCGCCACATCCTCAGGCTCGAGGATCTCGCCATGGGGCCGGGCGGGAATCCGTGCCTCGTACTCCAGCGGCTCTCCTCACTGAGTCTCGCGGGGTTGCTCGCGCGGTCGGCGCCCACCCCGGGGGAGGCCGTCACGATTCTTGTCCCCCTGGTGCGCGCTGTCGCCGAACTGCATCGCGTCGGTGTAGCCCATGGGGCGCTGAGGGCGTCCGCCGTACTGTTCGACGATTCAGGGGCTGCCGTGCTCGCCGGCCTCGGAAGGGCGATCCTCTTCGGAGACTTTCCCGCGGACAGCGGTGCGAGTCTTCCCCCGGCGCGGATGGCGGTGGAGTCCTCCGTGGCGCACGACCTCGCCGGCCTTGTCTCGATCTGCACAGCGACGGCGACACGCGACGAAGAACTCTCCCGGTGGCTCTCGTCTTGCTCTCCGCGCGACGGGCACGACTTTGCCGAGGAGTTGGTCGAACGGCTGTACTCGAGCGCGGATCCCACTCCCGTTCGCCTGGGCCTCCTGCGTGGTCATCGCGAGTTGGAGAGTCGCGCCGGTCCCGGCAGCATCCCGGAGCGCATCGGCGGGATGGGCCGGCCCGCCGCGGAGCCCGTGGCGCCGCTGCCGGCCACCGACCCCGCGGCCACCGACCCGGCGACCACCGACCCGGCGACCACTGGGCTGGCGTCCACCGAGCTGGCGTCACTGCTGCACCTGCCGGACGACGCGGCGAATTCGTTGATGCGGTGGATGGGCGCACTCCTCGAGCGCGGCCCGATTGCGACGGTCAAGGCCAGGGTCGGGGAGGTGCTGCGGCCCGTCCGGAAAGCGGTGTGGATCGTCGCGGGCCTGGTCGCTGTCGTCGTCGTGGCAGTCACGGCCGTGCTGCCGCCCGGTGCCTCCGGCCGGGACGACCCGCCCGTCGCGGTGCCGGTCGAGACGACGGCGACGCCCGCTGCCCTGGGCCCCGCAGTGTCCGCCGCCATCGGTGGCGACGACCCCGCGCTCGCCGCGATCGCGCTCCTGGACGCGCGCGCCGGCTGTTTCAGCGCATTGTCGGTCCTCTGCCTCGATGCTGTCGATCAGCAGGGGTCAGCGGCCATGAGTGCGGATGCCGCGCAGATCCGTCTGCTTCAGGCGGGTGGGGTCGCGGAAGGTTCGACGGGCGTGCCTCCGCACTCGTTGCAGGCGGAGTCGTCGCCGACGACATCCGACCGATTGACTGCAAAGGTCGTGGAGCGTCTCGGCGACAGCGTGCTCCTGGCCGTGACGGTCACAGACTCGACGGGCACAGACGCGACGGGCACCCCGTCCGGCTTCTCGGTTCTCCTCATCCGGATCGACGGGGAGTGGCGCATCCGCGACGTCCTCGCGACCGGAGGGCCCGCGGGCTAGATTCCGAGATCCGCCTGGAAGTCTCCGGCTTCGAGACGCTCCTTGACGGCCACCAGGAATCGGGCGGCATCCGCACCATCAACGATGCGGTGATCGTAGGACAGGACGAGGAACGCCATCGAACGAATGGCGATCGCATCGAGGCCGTTGTCGGTCACGACGACGGGCTTCTTCGTCACGACTCCGGTTCCGAGGATCGCCGATTGCGGCAGGAACACGACGGGCGTATCGAACAGTGCGCCGCGCGAGCCGGTGTTGGTCACCGTGAAGGTTCCTCCCGCGAGCTCGTCCGGCTTCAACTGGTTGTTCCTCGTGCGATCGGCCAGGTCCGCGATCTCTCCGGCGATCCCCGCGATGTTGAGGTCGCCGGCATTGCGGATCACCGGGGTGAGGAGGCCGCGCTCGGTGTCCACAGCGATGGAGATGTTCTCCTGGCCGGGGTAGACGATGTTCTCACCGTCGATCGTCGCGTTGATGATCGGGTACGCCTTGAGCGCCTCGGCGGCGGCCAGGGTGAAGAACGGGAGGAAGGTCAGCTTGTGGCCGGTCTTCTCCTGGAACCGTGCCTTGACCTCGTCCCGGAACGAGGAGACGGCCGTCACGTCGACTTCCACGACGGTGGTGAGTTGTGCCGATGACTGCATCGACACGACGGCGCGCTCAGCGACGACCTTCCGCAATCGAGACATGGGAACCGTCGTGCCGCGCAACGGAGAGGTTTCGAGGCTCGTGCGGGCGGCCGCCTTGGCCGGCGCAGCACCGGATGCTGCAGTGCCGGATGCCGCGGAGAGGACATCCTGCTTGCGGATGCGGCCTCCGATGCCCGACCCGTTGATGGTCGAGAGATCGATCCCGCTCTCGTTTGCGAGTTTGCGCACCAGTGGGGTCACGTAGCCCGCGTTCGCGTTGGGTGCGGCGGATGCAGAGTCCTCGGCGGGCACTGCGGCCGGTGCTGCGGGAGCCGGTGCTGCGTGCGCGGGCGCAGCCGGGGCTGCAGGAGCGGGCGGAGCAGCCGGTGCAGGCTCGGCAGGAGCAGCTGGTGCCGCGGCAGCAGGGACCGGCTCGGCGGCAGGGGCCGGCTCGGGAGCAGGGACCGGCTCGGGCTCAGCAGCGGGCGCTGGTGCCGGCGCCGCGGGAGGCTCTGGGGCTGCCGGGGCAGCGGGAACCGGCGCAGCTTCCGCCGGTGCGGCGGCGGGTGCGGCGGGTGCCGGCTCGGCTGGAGCGGCCGTCGCCGTCGCTGCCTCTGCCGGCGCGACCTCTTCGGGAGCCGGCGCGACCTCTGCAACGGGCGCCTCGGGAGCGGGCGCGCTTCCCGATCCGTCTCCGACGGTTGCGAGTGGTGTTCCGACCTCGACGGTCTCGTCCTCCTGGACCAGGATCGCCTCGAGGACGCCGGCGACGGGGGAGGGGATCTCGGTGTCGACCTTGTCGGTCGATACCTCGACCAGCGGTTCGTCGACTTCGACGCGGTCGCCGACCTTCTTCAACCAACGGGTCACCGTTCCTTCGGTGACACTCTCTCCGAGTGCCGGGAGGTTGACGGATTCGCTCATCAGTGGTGCTCCTTCAAGACCGTGGTTGTCCCCTCAAGCATAGTTCGCCCTTCGCGCTAGATCGCGTGGAGCGGCTTTCCCGCGAGGGCGAGGAACGCCTCACCGAGTGCTTCGCTCTGGGTCGGGTGAGCGTGGATGAGCGGGGCGATGTCCTCCGGGTATGCCTCCCAGTTGACCGCCAGCTGAGCCTCACCGATGAGTTCGCCGACGCGCGCTCCGATCATGTGGACGCCGACGACCGGGCCATCGTTGACCCGTACGACCTTGATCGACCCCGACGTCCCGATGATGTGGCTCTTGCCGTTCCCGGCGAGGTTGTAGTCGTACGCCGTGACCTTCTCGTCGCCGTACTGCTCCCTGGCCTTCGCCTCCGAGAGCCCGATGGAGGCGACTTCCGGATCCGAGTAGGTGATCTTCGGGATGTTGACGTCGGAGATCACGATGGGGTTCAGCCCGGCAATCTCCTCGGCCACGAAGATGCCCTGCTGGAAGCCGCGGTGGGCGAGCTGAAGGCCGGGGACGATGTCGCCGACGGCGTAGACGCCGGGCACGTTGGTCGCGAGTCGCTCATTCGTGAGCACGAAACCACGGTCCATCGCCACACCGACCTCCTCGTATCCGAGGTTGTTCGTGGACGGGCCACGACCGACCGCGACGAGGAGCAGCTCGGCCTCGACGGTCTCGCCGTTCTCGAGCGTGACGACGACGCCGGACTCGTTCTGCGTCACGCTCTGGAAGCGCACACCCAGCTTGAACTCGATCCCGCGCTTGCGGAACGCGCGCTCGAACTGCTTGCTGACGGTTTCGTCTTCATTGGGGACCAGGTGCGGCAGTGCCTCGACGATGGTGACCTCTGCACCCCAGGAGCGCCAGACGCTGGAGAACTCCACCCCGATGACGCCTCCGCCGAGTACCGCGACCTTGCGCGGTACGAACGGGAGTTCGAGGGCCTGCTCCGAGGTGATGACCCTGCCGCCGATCTCGAGCCCCGGAAGAGACCTGGAGTATGAGCCGGTCGCCAGCACAACGTTCTTGCCGGTGATCCTGTCTTCGCCGACCTGGACCGTCGTGGGGGAGACGAGCCTGCCCTCTCCCTCGATCACGGTGATCCCGCGGCCTTTGATGAGGCCCTGGAGCCCCTTGTACTTGCTCGCGACGATTTCCTCGCGGTAGGCGGTCACGCCGGCGATGTCGATGCCCTCGAACGCGGTCGTGACGCCGTACTTCGCGGACTCGCGCGAGACATCCGCGACCTCCGCCGAGT
This sequence comes from Terrimesophilobacter mesophilus, assembly GCF_014200375.1. Classification (GTDB taxonomy): domain Bacteria; phylum Actinomycetota; class Actinomycetes; order Actinomycetales; family Microbacteriaceae; genus Terrimesophilobacter; species Terrimesophilobacter mesophilus. The sequence goes on from NZ_JACHBP010000001.1 coordinate 41,723, forward strand.
GCAGCAGCGCCTTCGTGGGGATGCAGCCCACGTGCAGGCAGGTGCCGCCCAGTTTGCCCTTTTCGACGAGAGCGACGCTCATCCCGAGTTCGGTCGCCCTGAGCGCTGCGGCGTATCCGCCACTGCCTGCTCCGAGCACGACAAGGTCAAAGTTTTGTTCCGACACCGGGCGACTCCCTTGAGTTTCAGCCTGTGCTCGCACCGAGCGCACGGGGCGCAACGAGACTTCGAGCCGGCAGGTCTTCCCGCCACTTCGACTTTACTACGCGCGCGAAATTCGCTCAGCCAGTGCGAGGAGGGTCCTCACCGTGACAGCGGTCGGCCCTTTGCCGGTGTAACCGAATCCTGCCCCGTCGTTGTGGGCGGGTCCGGCGATGTCGAGGTGCGCCCAGGGGATGCGGGAGCCGTTCTCGGCCTTGCCGACGAACTCCTGAAGGAAGACGCCGGCGAGCAGCATGCCGGCCGCCGTACTGCCGATCTTGGCGTTGGCGATGTCGGCGACGTCGGAGTTCAGGAGTGTGCGGAGTTCTGCGGGCAGCGGCATGGGCCAGAAGCTCTCACCCACGGACTTCGCCGTGTCGACGACCTCGGTCACGAGCGTGTCGTCACCCATGACCCCCACGTACCGATCGCCCAGCGCAACGCGCGCAGCTCCCGTGAGCGTCGCGACGTCGATGATCGCATCCGGGTGCTCCTCGCTCGCCGCGACGAGTCCGTCGGCGAGAACGAGGCGTCCTTCGGCATCCGTATTGAGGACCTCGACCGTCTTGCCTCCGCGGATGGTGAGCACGTCGTTCGGGCGGATGGCCGACCCCGACGGGAGGTTCTCTGCGATGCAGAGCCACGCCGTCACCTTGATGTCGAGCCCGAGGCGAGCCGCCCCGATGGCCACGGCGAGGACCGTTGCAGCCCCCGTCATGTCGTACTTCATTCCGACCATGGATGCCGCAGGCTTGAGGGAGAGGCCGCCGGAGTCGAACGTGATGCCCTTGCCGACGAGCGCGAGATGCCGATGCGCCCCCTCGGGCGAGTATTCGACCTTGACGAGTCTCGGCGACCTCGTGGAACCCTGCCCCACGCCGATGATGCCGCCGAATCCTCCCGACGCGAGCTCCGCATCCGCGAGGACCGTGACCGTGACCGGTGCGCCGACCGCGAGCTCCTGGGCCGCGGCGGCGAATGTCTCGGGGTAGAGGTCGAGCGGCGGCGTGTTCACGAGATCGCGCACGGAGTGGATGACACCAGCGACGATCCGGGCGCGGTCGACGGCGCCGGACCCGTTCGAGACCGCGGAGATCACGGTGATGTCGCTCGCCGGGAGCTTCGACGCGTCCTTCGGCTGGGAACGGTAACGAGTGAACGAGTATGACCCGATCGCAGCACCCTCGAGGATCGCGAGCACGTCCTCCTCGCTCGTCGCGGGAAGCGCGATCGACATCGAAGCGGCTCCCAAGACCTGGCGGGCCGCCGAACCGGCCGCCCTCCGAAGCACATGGGGAGTCACCGGCGAGGTACCCAGACCGATGAGAGCGATGCTCCGCGGTGCGCCGGATGGCGCACTCGACGGTGTGGCGAGTCGTCTGAGTTCGTCCTCAGCGCCCGTGACACCGAGGGCGGCGAGGGATGCTGCGAGTTCCTGCAGTGCAGGCTCGGACGACTGCAATGTCGGTCCGGAATCGGAACTCGTGACGCCCAGCACGAGAACGTCGGATGCGACGGAGAGGACGGAATCGGAGGAGAGATGAAGTGCGGCGACAGTCATTCGGCCATGCTATCCGGCGCAACCGGGTGGCGGATGCCAGTCCGGCTCCTCCTGTTCGCTCAGGGCTTGAGCCCACGCCGCCGTTCTGACAGCACCCCCGATTCGGCGCGGTTAGAGTTGAGGGATGGAAGACCCCGAGGGCCTCTACACGCTCAGTCCGGACGTCGTCGACGTCCCGGCCGGGCTGCCGCTCGTCGCGGGTTTGACCGGTTTCGCGGATGCCGGAGGGGCAGTCAGCCTGTTCACGACCAACCTTCGTGAGACGCTGCCGTCGACCGTGATCGCCACATTCGACAACGACGCGCTCCTCGACTACCGTGCGCGCCGCCCCACGATCTACTTCGAGCAGGATCACCTGACGAACTATCAGCCGGCCTCGCTCGAGCTGCGCCTCGCAACGGACGAGATCGGCCAGCAGTTCCTGCTCCTCAGCGGGTACGAGCCCGACTTCCAGTGGGAGCGTTTCACGTCGGCGGTGTTGGGGCTCGTCGCACGGTTCCAGGTGAAGTCGACGACCTGGGTTCACGCGATCCCCATGCCGGTACCGCACACCCGGCCCATCGGAGTCACGGTCAGCGGCAATCGGTCCGAACTCATCGAGACGTTCTCGGTGTGGAAGCCGCACACCCAGGTGCTCGCCAACGCCCTGCACCTCGTCGAATACCGACTGCAGGAACTCGATCACCCGATCGCCGGATTCGTGCTCCTCATCCCGCACTACCTCTCCGACACCGAGTTCCCGGATGCCGCATTCAAGGCGCTCGAATCCGTCAGTTCCGCGACCGGGCTCATCTTCTCGACTGCGACTCTCCGCGAAGAGGGCAGGGAGTTCGTCGAAAAGATCGACAAGCAGGTCGAGGGCAACCCGGAGCTCGCGAGGCTCGTCGGCACGCTTGAGGAACGTCACGACTCCTACATGGCGGGAAACCCGCTGAGATCGCCGCTCATCGACGAGGATGGCGAACTGCCGACGGCGGATGAGATCGCTGCAGAGCTGGAGATCTTTCTCGCGCTGCGGCACAACGGTGACGACGACCAGACGAATCCACGCCCGGAGTAGTCGAGGACGGAATAGCCGGAGAGCAGGCCCTGTTGTCCCTGGTGAAGCCCGATCGCTGAGGGGTGCTGTCGGAGCATTGTCCGATTCCGTGCAATAATTGAGCACGGACCCGTTCAGGTCGTCACGTGTTGTGAAAGGCTCACGCCTCACAGTTCAGGGACTTGACATGGGTCCTCGTACTGCCCAAAAACGGTCGACGCGGACCCCCGTGGCCGTCGACCGCCGACAGCACGAGGGTTCTTCTGACGAAAGGTGACCTCATGGCAGCCAGGAGCAAGGCCACCGCCTCCACAGAGACCGAGAAGGCGTCATCATCCGCAGGAGTGAATTCGGACGCCAGGCCGACGGGCAGGATGATGGCCGCGGCCAAGGCCCTGGCGTCACGGGCGCGCAAGGGGCGGGGTTCGGCCGAGGTGCCGACGGCCGCGGATGAGCCGTCAACGTCTCCATCATCGAAAGCGAGCGCGGCGTCACGCGCAACATCAACCATGAAAGCTGCGACAACAAAAGCAATGACCACACCAGCAACGACGAAGACTTCCACGAAAACGACGTCGACGAAACCGGCGACAGCGAAGGCGTCGCCGGCCGCGAAGTCGACGGCGAGCAAGACCAGCGCGACCAAGACCACGGCGACCAAGACCACGGCGGCCAAGACGGCGCCGACCAGGACGGCGGCAGCGTCGAAGGCCACGGCTGAGAAGACTGCGGCGAAGGCGACAGCGAAGGCTGCGCCGAAGGCGACAGCGAAGGCTGCGCCGAAGGCGGAAACGGCGTCGGCGAGCAAGGCCAAGGCCTCGGCAACCAAGACTTCGGCCGCCAAGACTCCGGCCACCACGACGGCCGCGGCCAAGGCGGCGCCCACGAAGGCAGCGTCGACCAGGACAGTGAAGTCGGCATCGAGTGCAACCGCAGGCACGAAGGCTGCGGCATCAAAGGCTGGTACGAAGGCTGCAGCGTCAAAGACCGGCACGAAGGCTGCCCCGAAGCCCGCCGCCAAGCCCGCCACCACGCCGGCGACGAAGTCCTCAGGGAAGTCCTCGGCGAAGAAGGCGTCCGGCACCGGTGAGGTCGACGTGAGCGATCTCGAGGCCGAGGTCGGCGAAGACGAGGAGATCGAGGACATCGTCGCTGACGACGATGACGAGGTCGTGGACGACGACTCGACCGATGAGGTGGAGGCAGAGGATGCGGACGAGCCGGTGGCGGAGGCCAAGGCCGGCGCCGCGGCATCCAAAGAGGACGGCGAGGACGCCGGCGATGACGACTCCGACGAGGAAGAGGGCACCTCAGAACCCCTGCCGACCGGTGCCCTTCGCCTATCCCTCGTGGACGATGAGGACGAGGTTCCCGTCTACTCCGCGGCCATCACGGGTGCCACGGCCGACCCGGTCAAGGACTACCTGAAGCAGATCGGAAAGGTCGCGCTTCTCAATGCCGCCGAAGAGGTCGAACTCGCCATGCGGATCGAGGCGGGCCTGTTCGCCGAGGACAAGCTCGCGAACGGCAAGGGCAAGATGACGAAGGAGCTCGAGCGTGAGCTGCGGTGGGTCGCGAAGGATGGCCAGCGCGCAAAGTCACACCTTCTCGGCGCGAACCTGCGCCTCGTCGTGAGCCTTGCCAAGCGCTACACCGGCCGCGGAATGCAGTTCCTCGACCTCATCCAGGAGGGAAACCTGGGCCTCATCCGTGCCGTCGAGAAGTTCGACTACACGAAGGGCTTCAAGTTCTCCACCTATGCGACCTGGTGGATCCGTCAGGCGATCACTCGCGCGATGGCCGACCAGGCTCGCACGATCCGCATCCCCGTGCACATGGTCGAGGTCATCAACAAGCTCGCCCGCGTGCAGCGTCAAATGCTGCAGGACCTGGGCCGTGAGCCCACGCCGGAGGAGCTGAGCCGCGAGCTCGACATGACGCCGGAGAAGGTCGTCGAGGTGCAGAAGTACGGTAGAGAGCCGATTTCGCTTCACACCCCTCTCGGCGAGGACGGCGACAGCGAGTTCGGTGACCTCATCGAGGACACCGAGGCGGTCGTCCCGGCGGACGCCGTGGGCTTCACGATGCTGCAGAAGCAGCTCGAGAGTCTGCTCGATTCGCTCTCGGAGCGTGAAGCCGGCGTCATCCGGATGCGGTTCGGCCTCGGCGACGGGATGCCGAAGACGCTCGACCAGATCGGTGACACCTTCGGCGTGACGCGCGAACGCATCCGCCAAATCGAGTCGAAGACCATGGCGAAGCTTCGCCACCCGTCACGCTCGCAGTCGCTGCGCGATTACCTCGAGTAAAAGACCATGGCCGCGAAAGCGAATGAGGGCAAGGCCCTCGAGGTCGAGGTCGACGGTGTCCGGTTCCTGCGGATTCCGATCACGACGCGTCTCGTCGGCCCGCAAGACGACATCGTCGAGATCGTCACGACGTATGCGCCGGGGCAACTCGAGGCGGGGGACCGGCTCTTCATCACCGAGAAGATCGTGGCGATCACCCAGGGCCGCGCATACCCGGTCGACTCGATAACGCCGCGTCCGCTCGCCGTGAGGCTCTCGAAGTACGTGACGAAGACGCCGGGCGGCATCGGTCTCGGGATGCCGGAGACCATGGAAATGGCTCTGCGGGAGTGCGGTACGGTTCGCATCCTGTTCGCAGCGGCCGTCGCCGCCGTCACGAAGCTGTTCGGTGCGCGCGGTGCATTCTACGTGGTGGCCGGACCGAAGGCGCGCGGCATCGACGGGCCGACGAGCGGGACGATCCCGCCATACAACTCCCACGTCGTTCTCGCGCCGGACAAGCCGGGCGAGGTTGCGCGCCGGCTCAAGTCAGCGCTGCGGCCCGATATCGACGTGCTCATCGTCGATATCAACGATTTCGGGGGTAACGTCCTCGGTTCGACCCTCCGTTCGAGCGACAACAGGCTCGTCGAACGGGTGCTGGCCGACAACCCTCTCGGGCAGGGGCGGCAGAGCACGCCGCTCGGCATCATCCGTCGCGCCTGAGACGCGATCGACCCGCACCCCGAACTTTCGCGGCCCTCTTCAGAAGCCGATGACCTCGCTGTAGAGCGGGAGCAGTCCGGTCCTGGTGCCTGTGAGACTCGGTTTCGCCTGGAAGACGCCGGTGTTGTAGTTGCCTTCGATGACGACCGGCCGATCGGGGGAGATCGCGATGTCCCAGCCGACGTAGGGGATCTCCGGAACGATGCGGGCCACCTCGTCGACGAGCGCGAGCACCTCCCGGTAGAGGGGAACCTGGAATCCTGGAATCCGGATCCCCGAGAGGGGGTGGATCTCGTAGGCATCGCCCTCGATGTCGAACGCGGCGTGGAGGGCGACCCCGGATTCGTCGAGCATCGTGTACATGCCGCCGTGTGCGAAGTTGTCGATGACGCCGCCGTTGCCCATCTTGAGCACCCTGGCGAGGACGTGGACCTCCGTGCCGTCGAAATAGGTGATGATGCGGAGCGAGTTGACACTGCTCGGATTGAGCGCTGTCATGGCCGGATGCTGCGGGATGATCTGCTCCACGAGGAACTGCCTGTGCGCGAGCAACTCGGAGCGGAAGGCGTCGAAGTCCGGGATGTCGGCGGCTTCCCGCCGCTCGATCCCCTGCCCCCCGTCGCTGTCGGTGACCTTGACGATGACCGAGCCGTGACGGCGAACGAACGACTCGAGCTCCGCACTCGTGGCGGCTCGCACATCGAGCGATTCGCGGCCGGTGTATGCGGCGAATTTCTGCACGAACTCCGACTTGTCGGCGAAGAAGTGCCGGAACGGCTTCTGGTTCACGAGCTGTGCGATGTGATTGGACTTCGGATGCGTCATGTAGGTGATGCGCTCACGGTGCTTGAGGAGGTGGAAGTCCCAGTCCTGATAGTCGGTGAAACCGGTCTCGTGAGCCGCTGCAGACCAGATCATGTCCGCCGCGATCCAGAGCATGGGCTTACCGGATGATGCGCTCAGCTTTCGCGCAATCCGGAACAGGTTCGTCGTGTCGACGTTCGATGCGCGCCAGAAGAAGTACTTGATGCGCCGCCACAGGCCAAGGGAGCGGCGTTCGCCCACTTAGCGGTCCTCGTGCAGCCGGTCAGACTCGTCGTGCCAGTCCGTGGCGACGGCCTCGAGCTTCTCCTGGTGGCGCCGACCGTGGTGCGCGCAGAACAGGAGCTCGCTCTCGCCGATCATGACGCGGATGTACGCCTGCGCTCCACAGCTGTCGCAGCGGTCGAGTGCCGTGAGCTGGTAGGAGTCGCGCTCGATTGTTGCCGTGTTCTCGGCGGTGACCTGAGACATGTTGACTCCCATCGCTGTTGTCTGCCTCTATACAAACACGCCGCCGGCGTTTTCGTCGGCTCGTCGACGGGTATTTCGCTGTACGCGTAGCCACGCGTGAGGAGGGGGGTGTCGGATGCAGGCGAGGGTACCGGCGCTCATTAGGGTTGAAGACGGCCCCGGGACATCCTGCGGCTCCAGGCGATGCACGGAGGTTCTCAGTGGCGGGATCCGACTACTCTGCGCGGCACTTGTCCGTGCTCGAAGGTCTTGAGGCCGTCCGCAAGCGCCCGGGCATGTACATCGGGTCGACCGACTCGCGCGGACTCATGCACTGCCTGTGGGAGATCATCGACAACTCGGTGGATGAGGCGCTCGGAGGTTTCGGCGACGAGATCGACGTCATCCTGCACGCGGATGACAGTGTCGAGGTTCGTGACCGGGCGAGGGGCATCCCCGTCGACATCGAACCGAAGACCGGGCTCTCCGGTGTGGAGGTCGTGTTCACCAAGCTGCACGCCGGCGGCAAATTCGGGTCGGGTTCCTACACCTCGTCGGGCGGCCTGCACGGTGTCGGTGCATCCGTTGTCAACGCCCTCTCAGAGCGGCTCGACGTCGAGGTTGATCGTGACGGCAAGACGTGGGCGATGTCGTTCCATCGCGGAGAGCCCGGGACGTTCGCTGACTCCGGTGCTCCGAGACCGGATGCCCCGTTCACCGCGTTCGTCTCGGGAAGCGAACTACGGGTGGTCGGAAAGGTCGCCAAGGGTGTGACCGGTACGCGAGTGCGGTACTGGGCGGATCCGCAGATCTTCACCCGCGGAGCGACGTTCCAGACCGAGGAGCTCCTGGGCAGGGCTCGCCAGACCGCCTTCCTCGTCAAGGGTGTCGGCATCCGGGTCGAGGACCTCAGGGGCGATGAACCGATCAGGGAGAACTTCCGATACGCGGGCGGGATCGTCGAGTACGTCGACTTCCTGTCGAAGGATTCGGCGGTGACGTCGACCTGGCTCATCCAGGGAACCGGATCGTTCACCGAGACCGTCCCCGTCCTCGACGACAAAGGGCACATGGCTCCCACCGAGCTCGAGCGCGAGTGCGAGGTCGAGGTCGCCATGAGGTGGGGCACGGGTTACGACACCGAGGTTCGCAGCTACGTCAACATCATCTCGACCCCCAAGGGTGGAACGCACCTGACCGGCTTCGAGCAGGGACTGATGAAGTTCCTTCGCGCCCAGGTGGAGCAGAACGCGCGCCGGCTCAAGGCGGGCAACGACAAACTGGAGAAGGACGACATCCTCGCCGGGCTCACCGCGGTTCTCACCGTACGGTTGCCAGAGCCGCAGTTCGAAGGCCAGACGAAGGAAGTGCTGGGGACGCCGGCCGTGCGCAACATCGTCGCGAACGTGATCGCGAAGGGGCTGGGAGAGCGATTCTCCTCCTCGAAGCGTGACGACAAGAACCAGGCCGGTCTCGTGCTCGACAAGATCGTCGCCGAGATGAAGGCCCGGGTCTCCGCCAGGGCGCACAAGGAGACCCAGCGGCGCAAGAACGCTCTCGAGAGCTCGTCCCTCCCCGCCAAACTCGTGGACTGCCGCAGCAATGATGTCGCCAACAGCGAGTTGTTCATCGTGGAGGGCGACTCCGCCCTCGGTACGGCCAAGCTCGCCCGTGACAGCGAATACCAGGCGCTCCTGCCGATCCGCGGCAAGATCCTCAACGTGCAGAAGGCTTCGTTGCCCGACATGCTCTCCAACGCCGAGTGCGCCTCGATCATTCAGGTCATCGGGGCGGGGTCGGGGCGCAGCTTCGACCTGTCGAGCGCCCGATACGGCAAGGTCATCATCATGAGCGATGCGGATGTCGATGGCGCGCACATCCGGACCCTCCTGCTCACGCTCTTCCACCGCTACATGCCCGCCATGATCGAGGACGGCCGGGTGTACGCCGCCGTACCACCGCTGCACCGGGTCATCGTGCAGAATCCCGGAACGAAGCCGAACGAGACGATCTACACCTACTCGGAGGCTGAGCTGAACGGCGTGCTGGCCGGCCTCAAGAAGGCGGGCAAGCGGTACCAGGATCCGATCCAGCGCTACAAGGGTCTCGGAGAGATGGATGCCGACCAACTCTCATCGACGACGATGGATCGCCGGTACCGCACGCTGCGGCGGGTGCGGATCCCGGATGCCCAGGCTGCCGAGAAGGTCTTCGAGTTGCTCATGGGGAACGACGTCGCCCCGCGCAAGGAGTTCATCGTGGCGGGGGCCGCGGGCCTCAGTCGCGACCGCATCGACGTGTGAACGTTTATTCGAATATAGTTGCTAATATCGATCGAACACTGTAGGCTCGTCCTATCATATTGCTCGAACAAACATCCTACGAATCGGTGTCGATCCCGATTGATCCGCAGGCAGCGGACGTGGATCTCGTGTTCGAACTGATGGTCGCCGAGTTGTCGGGGATCAACCCCTTCCGAGAAAGCCTCGACCGGCTCGGGGCGATCGAAAGAGCCCGTTCTGCGCTGTTCGCTGAGGAGGCGCTCGAGCTCATGGGGATGGTTCGCATGGCCGTCGCGGAGGCCGGCCCCCGAGCGGACGTCGATCTCGTCGTCCGCTCCGTGACGGCGGAGATCGCGGTCGCCCGGCACCTCTCGGACCGTACGATGCAGTCGCGAGTCTCCGAGGCCTGGCGTCTCGTCGAGGATTTCCCGTTCACGTTGCACGCGCTTGAGGGGGGCCGGGTCAGTGTCGCTCACGCGCGGGTTCTGATGGCAGAAGGCATGACCATTCAGGATCCCCAGCGGCGTGTCGACTACGAATCGGCCGTTCTCGAGCGGGTCGACTCCGTGACGCCCGGTCGCCTTCGCCGGCTCGCGAGGGCTGCTGCCTCTTCGATCGCGGAGGTCTCCTGTGAAGACCGTCATGCGAAGGCGATGGAGGACCGCTCGGTTTCCTGCACCGAACGCGACAATGGGATGTCGGAGATTGTGGCAGTGATTCCCACAATTCTTGCCGCCGGTATCGTGGACCGACTCACCCAGCTGGGCAAGGCTGTGAAGGCAGCGCGGATCGCCGACCCGCACACGCCCGATACGTCCCCGGTGGATGCGCGCACCCTGGATCAGTTGCGCGCCGACCTGTTCTGCGACCTTCTGTTGACCGCCGAGCCGAGCGGGCATCCGCACGCGGCGGTCGATGCCATTCGTGCCGAAGTTGCCATCCTGATTCCCGCTCTGACCTTGCTGGGCGAGAGTGACGAACCGGCGACGATCCTGGGGCGCGGGCCGATCGGTCTCGACGACGCCCTGCGGATGGCGGCGAATGCCCCATCGCTCGTCCGGGTGATCACCGATCCGGTCACGGACATGGTTCTGGCCACAGACAACTATCGAACCACTAAGAAACTTCGACGCTATCTGCGAAGGCGGGATGGCCGTTGCCGATGTCCTTCCTGTAACCGGTCGGCATGGCGCAGCGACATCGACCACACGATCCCATTCTCCGATGGTGGACCCACCGAGCCAGGCAACCTCGCGTGCTTGTGCCCCGGGCACCACACCATCAAACATCTGCCCGGATGGAGCCTGCGCCAACTCGAGCCCGGAGTTCTGGAGTGGACTACTCCGCACGGCATCGTCGCGGTCGACCGCCCAGACACTCCAGTTCGGTTCACCGCTTGATTTGCACCCTCACCAGTTCGGCGAGAGCCTCGGGGTTAATCGTCTCGGTGGTCGACTCCAGCTCGTCGAGGGACCACCAGCGCGACTCGAGCATGCTGCGCTTTTCGAGGTCCGTCCACCCGTGCGGGTCAATGACAAACTCATTCACCCGCGCCACGAAGAACTGCTCGTACCGGTGCAGCTGGACATCCTCGAAAGCGAAATCGATCTCCTGCTCGTACACGGGACCGCTCACCGAGGCCAATGTGAGCCCGGTTTCTTCCCTCACCTCGCGCAGGGCTGCTTCGTGCGGGCTCTCGCCAGGGTCAAGACCGCCGCCGGGGGTGAACCACCAGGATCCACGATCCGGCGCAGACGAGTCCCTGCCGCGAAACAGCAGCACCCGGCTGTGCTCGTCGAACAGGATCACCCTGGCCGCTCGGCGGTTCACGGAGGCCTCATGACGACGATGAAGCGGAGGCTCCGATCGAACCGATCACGGCGTCGAGGGGCGACCCGGACGCGTCCCGCTTCGCACCGACATCCGGAAGCTCCCGTGCTGCGCCATCCGTCCCCACGGCGAGGGCGGGCTCGGGGCCGGCCCAGGCGAGCGCGAGCGCATCCTCGCCCTTGAGGAACGCGTGGCAGCGCACCCCGCCGGTTCCGCGGCCCTTACCGGGGAACTCGTCGAACCGGGAGACCTTGGCGCGACCGGGGTCGGTGCCGGCGATCGTGCCGGCGTTCGTCGAGACCGAAGCGACCACGACATTCGCCGCGGGGTCGACCGAACCGAAGTGGATGACCGACGCACTCGTCGAGAGGCGGATGCCGGCCATGCCTGCTGCGCTTCTGCCCTGCGGGCGCACCGACTCGGCGGGGAAGTGCAGCAATTGCGCATCCGAGGTCACGAAGACGAGCTCCTCAGCGTCGGCGCCGTCCGCAGATAGGCCTTGTGATGTGCCGACGACCTCATCGCCATCCTTGAGCGCGATGACCTCGAAATCGGGGCGGCCGGGGTAGTCGCCGGGGGAGAGTCGCTTGACGACGCCCTGCTTGGTCCCGAGTGCGATGGGCGCGTCCGAGTCGAGGGAGACGAGCGCGATGACATGCTCCTTCTTCGCATCCAGGGCAAGATACTCGGCGACCTTCGCACCAGCGGCGAGCTGGATCGAGTTCTCCGGTACCTGCGGCAGGTCGACGGGGGAGAGCCGCACGAGCCGGCCGAGATTCGTCACGGCGCCGATCTCCGTGCGACTCGTCGTCACGACCGACGAACGGATGGCGTCGTGCTTGCTGCGCCGAACGGCCCGCGCCGGCACATCCGACATGCCATCGCCAATGTCGACCCGGATGACTCTGCCCGTCGTCGAGAGCAGCACGCGGCACGGGGTGTCGGCGATCTCGAGGGATGTCGCCGCCGCGGGCGCGGTGGCCGTCGTCGTGAACGCGGCGGAGGGGCGCGCTTCGGTCAGGAGGGTCCTGCGCGGCGTCCCGAACTCCTCGGCAACGGCCTCCAACTCATCGGAGACGAGCTGGCGGATGCGTGCCGGGTCGGCCAGCAGCAGTTCGAGCTCGGCGATCTCGGCCCTCAGCTTGTCGCGTTCGGTCTCGAGCTCGATCCGGGAGAATTTCGTGAGCCTGCGCAACCGCAGCTCGAGGATGTACTCCGCCTGCACCTCGCTCAGGTCGAAGACGCCCATGAGTCGCTTGCGTGCGGCGTCCGAATCGTCACTGGCGCGAATGACCTGGATGACCTCGTCGATGTCGAGGATCGCGATGAGCAGCCCGTCGACGAGATGCAGCCGCTCCCTGCGGCGTGCGAGCCGGAATGACGTGCGCCGCGTCGTGACCGAGACCCGGTGGTCGAGGTAGACCTGCAGCAGTTCCCGAAGTCCGAGTGTCCGGGGCCCACCGTCGACGAGTGTCACGTTGTTGATGTTGAACTGGTCCTCGAGCGGCGTGTGCTTGTAGAGCTGCTCGAGGACGGCCTGCGGGTTGAATCCAGTCTTGATGCCGATGACGAGCCGCAGCCCGTGCTTTCGGTCGGTGAGGTCGGTGACGTCGGAGATGCCGGCCAGCTTCTTCGAATTGACGCCATCCTTGATCTTCTCGATGACCTTCTCGGTGCCGACCATGTAGGGCAGTTCCGTCACAACGAGTCCGGTCTTGCGCGCCGTGACGGATTCGATCGAGACCCGCGCCCTGGTCTTGAAACTTCCGCGGCCGCTCTCGTAGGCGTCCCGGATTCCGTCGAGCCCCACGATGGTCCCGCCTGTGGGGAGGTCCGGGCCGGGGATGTAGGACATGAGCTCGTCGAGACTCGCATCCGGATGCGCGAGAAGATGCCGGGCGCCTCCGACGACCTCGATGAGATTGTGCGGGGCCATGTTCGTGGCCATGCCCACAGCGATGCCGGATGCGCCGTTCACGAGCAGGTTCGGGAAGGCCGCGGGAAGAACGTCCGGCTGCGTGAGCTGGTTGTCGTAATTCGGTACGAAGTCGACGACATCCTCGTCGAGGTCCGAAACCATGGCCATGGCTGCCGCGGCGAGGCGGGCCTCGGTGTACCGGGGCGCGGCAGGACCGTCGTCGAGGGAACCGAAGTTTCCATGGCCGTCGACGAGGGGTACCCGCAGAATGAACGCCTGCGCCAGTCGCACCATGGCGTCATAGATGGAGGCGTCACCGTGCGGGTGCAGCTTGCCCATGACATCCCCCACGACGCGCGAGGACTTGACGTGTCCGCGGTCGGGGCGAAGCCCCATCTCGCTCATCTGGTACAGGATGCGGCGCTGCACGGGTTTCAGCCCGTCGCGGGCATCCGGGAGGGCGCGAGAGTAGATGACGGAGTACGCATACTCGAGGTACGACCCCTCCATCTCGGTCGATACGTCGATGTCGTCGATGCGCTCGCCTTCGGGGCGGGCAGGGGTGTCAGCGGTGGTAGTCATAGGATTGCGACCATGCTACCGGCCACGAATTCCGCGCGGCCGAGCCTTGCCGATGTTCTGACGAGTTGTCTTGATGCGATCCTCGGTCGAGGAAATACGCTGGGGCTCCCGCCCGCCGACCGGGCGATCGTTCTGCTCGTGGACGGCCTTGGTGCTTCCTCACTGCGGGCGAGGGCGGGCCACGCGAGAGTCATGGCCCGAGCATTTCAGAAGTCCTCCGTCGCGACCGCGGGGTTCCCCACCACGACTGCCGTGAACCTCGCGACGCTCACGACGGGCGCGCAGCCCGGCGTTCATGGACTCGTCGGATACACCGTGCTCGACGGCGCACACGATCGGATCGTGAACCAGCTGAACGGCTGGGATGACGGCCTGGATCCAGCCAGCTGGCAGCGTTCGCGCACGGTCTTCGAGCGGGCGGCGGATGCCGGGATCCCGAGTGTCGTCGTCGCCCAGGAACGCTACCGTGACTCCGGTTTCACCCACGCGGTGCTGCGGGGTGCCGGATACGTATCGGGCAGAACGGTTCCGGAACGGTTCGCAGCCGCCCGCCGCGTTCTGGATTCGGTCGAGAAGGGCATCGTCTATCTCTACGTCTCCGAACTCGACCAGGCCGCGCACGCCCGCGGTTGGGAATCCGGCGAGTGGACGGACGCGCTCGAAGCGGTCGACGCGGAGCTGGGCCTATTGGCCGCCTCTCTCGGTCGCTCCGAGGGGCTGATCGTCACGGCGGATCACGGCGTGCTGGATGTGCCGGCAACCTCCCACGTGCTCTTCGGCGACGGCGCCGCACTGGTCGACGGCATCCGATTCGTCGCCGGGGAGCCGCGGTGCCTGCAGTTGCACTTCGAGCCCGATGTGAGCGAGGCGTTGCGTGCGGCGGTCGTCGACCGCTGGAAGGCGGCTGAGGGAGACCGCGCATGGGTCGTCACGCGCGAGGAGGCGATCGCGGACGGATGGTTCGGACCGGTCGTCGACGACGCCGTTGCGCCCAGGATCGGCGACATCCTCGTGGCAGCGCGAAAAGCGATCGCCTACTACGACCTTCGAGCGGAATCGCAGGCGGGCAGGCACATGATCGGCCAGCACGGCTCGTTCTCTCCCGAGGAGTCCGCCGTTCCCCTTCTGAGGTTCGGCGCGTTCAGTACCGCAGGGCGCTGAGTCGCCTGCTACGCCGGGTCATCGTCGGACCGGGCACCGAAGACGATCTCGTCCCAGCTCGGCATGGTCGCCCTTCCGCGTTTCGACGACTTCGCCGACAGGTGGTGCAGCGATCCGGATTGCGATCCCGATGGTGACCCCGGTTGCGAGCCGGATGCGGAGGGCTCGTCCTCGAAATCGGGCAGCGGCACATCCACGAGCCGGATGCTGCCGGTCGACGGGTGGTCGGCCATGGCATCCTCGAGGTCGTCGAATTGGGCGCTCTCACGCTCGCCGCGTCGCCGCCGCAGGGCCTCGAGCAGGTCAGCGGTCTGGTTGCTCGGCACGGTCTCGCCCTCGGCGTCGTCGTCGTCCAGCGCGCCATAAGGCACAGAGGCGAGATGCGGAAGCGTGTCCTTCAACGACGAGTCGTCGACGACTGATGGCGCCGTCGCCATCTCCGCGAGTTCGCCGTCTACGAACGCGCCGCTGTCGAAGCGCGAGCTGTCGGCCACTCGCTCGCGCCCGTCCACCGCGCGAAGTCGCGGAATCAGCTTGCCGGTCAGCTCGCCCTGGCGCGAGAGCGTCTCCGCCTCGTTGTTGAGCGGGGCGAGCGAGGAGCGCTTCGGGTCGAACCGCCAGCGCGCATCGTGATCGATCTGCTCGGACGTGAAGGAGAGCTTGATGACCCAGCCGCTGCCCTCTTCCTTCCAGCTCGCCCAGCGCTCGCCCGTCGCATCCAGTTCGTGCAGGCGCGCGAGGATCGCGGAACCGAAGGTCGCATGGTGGTCGCCGAACTCCGTGTCCATGGCCGTGTGGACCGGGACGGCGAGGGCGGACTCGATGACGTATTCGCGCTCTGCGATGATCGGACCCTCGAAGCGCTGGATGTATTCGAGCGGAACACCCGTGATCGAGGCCACATCCTGGGCAGACATCCCGGACCGGATGTGCGCCTGGATGTCCTTCGGCGCGAGCCGTCGCCCGGACCCCGGATCGGACACCGCCTGCCGGATCTTCGAGGTCAGTACGTCGTCAATGGCGATGCGGTATCGCTCCCCGGTGTCCGAGGTGACGAGAAGTGCGCCATCCTCGACGCCGATGACTCTCAGGTCCTCCATGAGCATGCCTCTTCCACGTCGTGAGATTGCCTTTAGAGTGCCACGAAAAAGGTGGTGGATCAGGGAATATCGCGGGCGTGCCGCAAGTTCATGTGGGCGTGGGGCTGTGAGTACGCTCAAGTGGTTTGCTATTGCGAATCAATTGATGCAGACTACCCCCGCCGATTTCGATAACAGATCACGACTAAGAAGTGGATGGGCATGGCAACCGACTACGACGCGCCACGCAAGAACGACGACGATTCCGAGTCGATCGAGGCGCTGAAGGAACGGGTACCGGACAAGATGTCCGGTGTCGTTGACGTGGACGATGCCGACAACCCGGGCGGATTCGAGCTCCCGGGGGCGGATCTCTCCGACCTCGATCTCGACGTCGTGGTCCTCCCGCCGCAAGCGGACGAGTTCACCTGCGTGAGCTGTTTCCTCGTGAAGCACCGGTCGCAGATCGACCACGAGGAGAAGCTCGGGCCGATCTGCTTGGAGTGCGCGAGCTGATCTAGGCGGGGCGAACGCCGGTGAGCGCGCCGGCCAGGGCATCCGGATGCCGTGTCGACACGAGCCAGTAGGGCGTCGGATCGGCGGGGTCAAGGACCTCGACCTTCACCACGGGGCCGATCCACCCCCGGATGAGGAGCCACGCCCGCGCGTCGAGGCGCTGCCCGCGCTGCAGGGTCGCTTCCGGCTCCTGGAACTTCTCGACCGTGCCGACGAGCCCGAGCGGCAATCGGGCGCGACCCGCGATCAGCTGGGAGTCCGTGACCACGATGGACGGGGATGCGGCGATGACGATGCCGACGCAGCCGGCGTACAGCACGATCGCCACGATCACGCCGGCGAGGACGCTGATGGGCCAGAAGACGAGAAGGCTCGCAGGGATGACGAGGGCCAGGGCCAGGTATACCCACGCCGATGCCCACAGTCGTTCTCGGTAGATCGTCATACCCCCATTCGACCAGACTTTGGGGCACGCTCTGCACTAACCTCGAAACGTGAGTGACGGAGTAGAGGTCCTGTTTGTCGGCGAACGGGCACCGGTGTACGCCCACCCGGGGGATGCAGGGGCCGATCTGTCGTCGGCAGAGGCCCTCACGCTCGGCCCGGGGGAGCGTGCGACGGTCGGCACGGGCCTGTCGATCGCCCTGCCGAACGGCTTCGTGGGCTTCGTCGTGCCGCGCAGCGGGCTTGCGGCCAAGCACGGCATCACCATCGTGAACAGTCCGGGGACCGTGGACGCCGGCTATCGCGGCGAGATCCGGGTGACCATGCTGAATACGGACAGTTCGATGCCCTATTCTGTAGCGGTCGGCGATCGGATCGCCCAGTTGATCGTGATGCCGGTCTCGCGGGCCTCGTTCGTGCCGGTAGGCTCGCTCCCCGGAAGTCACCGCGGAGAAGCCGGGTTCGGTTCGACCGGCGATCGATCGCAGTCAGGAGCATAGGCGTGGACGAATCAGCAGACCCTTCGAAGGACGGCCAGGACGAGCTCGAACAGGCGAAGTCCGGGCCGGCCGACAGGTCGACTGCCGGCCCGCTCGATGAGGCCGAGGCCAACGCCGTCCGCCCCTACGTGGACCTGGGAGGGGTGAAGATCCTCCCTCGCGACGGACTTCAGCTTCGACTCGAGGTGGAGGAGAACAGCCAGCGGGTCGTCGCAGTCGGTCTCGACTATGCGGGCTCGACCCTGCAGGTGCAGCCGTTCGCCGCGCCGAGAACGACGGGCCTGTGGCACGAGATCCGGCACCAGATCGCAGAGCAGATCGCCAAGCAGGGCGGGACCACGAAACTCACCGTCGGGCCGTTCGGTCCTGAACTGCTCGCTGAGATCCCCGCTGCCGCCCCAGGGCAGCCCGGGGCCAAGCGACTGGCGAGGTTCATCGGCGTGGACGGCCCCCGCTGGTTCCTTCGCGGTGTCATCGCCGGCGATGCGCTCGTGAAGCCGGACTCCGCAGCACTCGTCGAGGACCTCTTCCGGAGCATCGTCGTCGTTCGGGGCTCGACTCCTATGCCTCCTCGGGACCTGATCCCCCTCGCGATCCCGCAGTCGTCATCGAACAGTCCGGATGCATCCGGCGCTCTCGAGGTCTGAGAATTTGGCGGATGATGGCAGCCCCGAGCGCGAGGAGTCGTTTCGCGATGCGCTGAATTCGGCCGTCCGCAAGGCCGGCATCGGCCAGGTCGCACCGGGGGAGGTGCCGACCGGCGCATCTCTCCTGAAGGCGGTCGGCGGGATCCGCGGGCTCATCGAGGCGGTCCTTCCCGGGCTCGGGTTCCTCATCGTGTACGCGATCACGCGCGAGGTGCTGCCGTCCGTCGTCGCCCCCGTCGCGCTCGCACTCGTCTTCGTCGTGATCCGGCTGGTATCGAAGACTCCGCTGACGCAGGCGTTCGCCGGGGTCTTCGGCGTCGCGTTGTCTGCAGGTCTCGCCCTCTTCACCGGGAGGGCTGAGGACAATTTCGCGCTCGGCCTCATGATCAACGTCGCGTCGGTCGTGGTGCTGCTCGTGAGCATCGTGGTCCGTTGGCCGCTCATCGGGATCATCGCGGGCGTGTTGACGAACGAGTTGACCGAGTGGCGGCAGAACAAGGCCAAGCGGCGGGTGCTGACCGTTGCGACCTGGCTGTGGGTCGGGGTGTTCTCCCTGCGCCTCGTGGTCCAGGTGCCGTTGTACTTCTCCGGGCAGACCGAGTTGCTCGCCGCGGTGAAGCTGCTCATGGGCATACCGCTCTACGCCGCGATGCTCTGGATCACCTGGCTGCTCGTGACATCCGTCTACCGCAGAGTCGGCGAGCCGAAATCGGACGACGCCGGGAACTGATATATTTATCTTGATATCAAGATAGTTTCGGCGAGCGAAGGAGTCCGCGGATGTCGGCAGTGAACAGTTTCGGCGCACAGGACACCCTTGCCGTCGGTGGCAGGGACTATCGGGTCTACCGGATCGACCGCGTGCCTGGGCACGAGAAGCTGCCGTTCAGCCTCAAGGTGCTCCTCGAGAACCAGCTGCGCACGGAGGACGGAAAGAACGTCACGGCCGCCCAGATCAGCGCGCTCGGCTCCTGGAAACCCGAGGCAGAGCCCGACACGGAGATCCAGTTCACGCCCGCGCGCGTCATCATGCAGGACTTCACCGGCGTTCCCTGCATCGTCGACCTCGCCACCATGCGGGAGGCCGTCGCGGAACTCGGGGGAGACCCGAGGAGGATCAATCCGCTCGCCCCCGCCGAGATGGTCATCGACCACTCGGTCATCGCCGACCTGTTCGGCACCGAGAACGCCTTCGAGCGCAACGTCGAGATCGAGTACGAGCGCAACGGGGAGCGCTACCAGTTCCTGCGCTGGGGCCAGACCGCGTTCGACGACTTCAAGGTCGTCCCGCCGGGCACGGGCATCGTGCACCAGGTCAACATCGAATACCTCGCGCGCGTCACGATGACGCGCGAGGTCGATGGGGTCCTGAACGCCTATCCCGACACGCTCGTCGGCACGGACTCCCACACGACCATGGTCAACGGGCTCGGTGTTCTGGGCTGGGGCGTCGGCGGTATCGAGGCGGAGGCGGCCATGCTCGGCCAGCCGGTGTCGATGCTCATCCCGAAGGTCGTCGGGTTCAAGCTCACGGGCTCCATTCCGACAGGCGTGACGGCGACGGATGTCGTGCTCACGATCACCCAGATGCTGCGCCAGCACGGTGTCGTCGGCAAGTTCGTGGAGTTCTACGGCGCCGGCGTCGCCCACGTACCGCTCGCCAACCGCGCCACGATCGGGAACATGAGCCCCGAGTTCGGCTCGACCGCGGCGATGTTCCCCATCGACCAGGTCACCCTCGACTACCTGCGGCTCACGGGCCGCAGCGAAGAGCAGATCGAGCTCGTCGAGGCGTACTCCAGGCTCCAGGGCCTCTGGCATGACGCGGGTCGCGAGCCGGCGTTCAGCGAGTACCTCGAACTCGACCTCGGAACGGTCGTCCCGTCGATCGCGGGCCCGAAGCGTCCACAGGACCGGGTCGAGCTCACGCAGGCCAAAAGCCAGTTCGAGAAGGACCTCGACGCCTACGTCTCCGGGTCGCACACCAATCCGGCCGCCGTCGCCATGAAGGACGGCCGCGAGTTCACGGTCGACCACGGCGCCGTCGCGATCGCGGCGATCACCTCCTGCACCAACACATCCAACCCCTCGGTCATGCTCGCGGCCGGTCTGCTCGCCCGCAATGCGTCACAGAAGGGCCTCAAGTCCAAGCCCTGGGTCAAGACGACCCTCGCGCCGGGCTCCAAAGTCGTGACCGACTACTACGAGAAGGCCGGGCTCAACGGCTACCTCGAAGACCTCGGCTTCTACCTCGTCGGCTACGGCTGCACGACCTGCATCGGAAACTCCGGCCCGCTCGAGGACGAGATCTCCGCCGCGGTCAACCAGAACGACCTCGCCGTGACGGCCGTGCTGTCCGGAAACCGCAACTTCGAGGGACGCATCAACCCCGACGTCAAGATGAACTATCTCGCGAGCCCGCCGCTCGTGATCGCGTACGCCCTCGCCGGTTCGATGGACTTCGATTTCGATGTGCAGCCGCTCGGGCAGGACACCGATGGCCGGGATGTGTTCCTCAGGGACATCTGGCCGGATGCGGCAGAGGTGCAGAAGACGATCGACGAGTCGATCGACAGCTCGATGTTCGACACGCAGTACTCCGGCGTCTTCGACGGCGATGAGCGCTGGACCTCCCTGCCGACGCCGGCCGGTGACGTGTTCGAGTGGAACGCGGCATCCACCTACGTGCGGAAGCCGCCGTATTTCGACGGAATGACGATGGAGCTCACGCCGGTGACCGACATCGCCGGTGCCCGCGTGCTCGCGACACTCGGTGACTCCGTCACCACCGACCACATCAGCCCTGCGGGAAGCATCAAGTCGGACAGCCCGGCCGGCCGCTACCTCACGGAGCACGGCATCGAGCGCAAGGACTTCAACTCCTACGGATCGCGTCGCGGCAATCACGAGGTCATGATCCGCGGGACGTTCGCCAACATCCGCCTGCGCAACCAGCTGCTGGCCGGCGACAACGACGGCGCGGGAGTCGAGGGCGGATACACGAGGGACTTCACGAAGCCGGATGCCCCGCAGGCGTTCATCTACGACGCGAGCCAGAATTACCAGGCAGCGGGTCTTCCACTCGTCGTGCTCGCCGGCAAGGAGTACGGCTCGGGTTCCAGTCGTGACTGGGCGGCCAAGGGTACGAGCCTGCTGGGAGTGCACGCCGTCATCGCCGAGAGCTTCGAGCGAATCCACCGTTCCAACCTCATCGGGATGGGCGTCGTCCCGCTGCAGTTCCCCGCCGGAGAGAGCTGGGCGTCGCTCGGGCTCGACGGAACGGAGAGCATCAGCATCACGGGCCTGTCAGCGCTGAACGACGGCGTGACGCCGAAGACGGTGCACGTCGTGGCGGAACCGACCGCACAGTCCCGACCCGGGAGCGCGCCCATCGAGTTCGATGCGGTCGTGCGCATCGACACTCCCGGCGAGGCGGACTACTACCGCAACGGTGGAATCCTGCAGTACGTGCTGCGCAGCCTGGTCTGACTGGGGGCTATTCGACTCCGCGAATCGGCGGGTGGTGGAAGGTGTCGCCGAAAACCCGCTCGGAGGCGCCGACCCGATCCAGGTACGGCGTGGCACCGCCCATCTGGAACGGCCATCCCGCTCCGAGGAGAAGGCACAGGTCGATGTCCTCCGGTGCTGAGACGACGCCTTCCTGAAGCATCCGGTGGATCTCGTCCGCCAGGCCGTCCTCGACGCGACGGAGGATCTCCTCGCCGGACATGGGGCTGGTACCTCCGGAGACGATCGCGATCGCCTTCTTGTCGAATCCGGTGATCCTGCCCTTGCCGTCACGGTCGAAGATCTTCCCGTGTTCGGCCAGTCTGTGCAGGTTCTCACTCTCGAAGAACCGGTCCGGGAACGCCGCGTGGTGCGTGTCGAGCACGTGGGCGCCGACCGTGAGCCCGACGAGTTCGAGGAGCTCGAACGGGGTCATGGGCAGGCCGAACGGCCTAATGGACTCGTTGACGACCTCGAACGGCGTGCCGGTGTCCACCGCGTGCATGGCCTCACCGAGCAGCTTCGCGAGGATGCGGTTGACGACGAAGCCGGGTGTGTCGGCCGTGATGACCGCGTTCTTGTAGAGCGCCGCGGCCGTGACCATCGCGGTGCTGAGGGTCGCGTCGTCGGTCTGGGGAGTCTTCACCACCTCGATGAGCGGCATGACCGCGACGGGATTGAAGAAGTGGAAGCCGACCAGCCGTTCGGGGTGCTTCAGTTTCGCCCCGATCTGTTCGACGCTGAGCGACGACGTGTTCGTGGCGAGCACCGCCGACTCCGAGATGTGCTTCTCGACGTCGGCGAAGACATCCTGTTTGACCCCGAGCTCTTCGAAGACGGCCTCGATGACCCAGTCGCAGTCCGCGAAGTCGGCCTTGTCGGTCGTCCCGGTGACGAGGGCATTCAGTCGGTTCGCCTCATCAGGGGAGATGCGCTTCTTCTCCAAGAGCGTCGCGATCTCGGTGCGGATATAGTCGAGCCCCTTGTCGACGCGCGCCCGGTCGAGGTCCGTGATGACCACGGGAACCTTGAGGCGTCGCACGAAGAGGAGCGCGAACTGGCTCGCCATGAGCCCCGCGCCGATGACGCCCACCTTGGTGACCGGCTTCGCCAGAGCCCTGTCCGGAGCCCCTGCGGGCTTCTTCGCGCGCTTCTGCACGAGATTGAACGAATAGATGCTGGCGCGGAACTGGTCGCCCGTGATGAGGTTGGCGAGGGTGTCGTCCTCTGCGGCGAATCCCGTCGCGCGGTCGGAGTTCTTGGCCGCCTTGAGCAGGTCGAGCGCTGCGTACGGTGATTTCGCCACGGTGCCGATGCGGCTCTCGAGCATCTTTCTCGCCAACGAGATCGCGACATCCCACTTGACCGCGCGTTCGATCTTGCCGGGCTCGTTCTTGCGCTTGACCTTCGTGCGGCCCGAGATGACCGCGTCCGCCCAGCGGATCGAGTCCTCGAGGAAGTTGGCCGGACTGAACATGACATCGGCGATGCCGAGGTCCAGCACATCCTGCGCCTTGAGCGTGCGGTTGTTCTTGAGCGGGTTCTCGATGATGACCTTGAGCGCGTTCTCGATCCCGATGAGGTTCGGGAGCAACCAGGCGCCGCCCCAACCGGGGATGATCCCGAGGAAGACCTCGGGGAGCGCGAGTGCAGGGATCGAGCTGTCGACGGTCCGGTAGTCGGCGTTGAGGGCGATCTCCACCCCTCCGCCGAGAGCGAGCCCGTTGATGAACACGAACGAGGGGACACCGAGGCCGTGCAGAGCGCCAAGAGAGGCGTGGCCCTGCTGGGCGAGCTGTTTCGCGATCGCGCGGCTCGGGATGTCGCTCGCGTTCGTGAGGTCGGCGCCCGCTGCCAGGATGTACGGCTTGCCGGTCACCGCGACGCCGTGGATCTCGCCCTTCGCGGCACGATCCCTGAGGGTGGCCATGGTCTCGGCGTATTCCTTGAGTGTCAGCGGTCCGAGCGTGTTCGGACGCGTGTGGTCGCGTCCGTTGTCGAGGGTCACGAGCGCGAGGGTCCTGCCGTCGGAGATCGCGATGTCACGGACGAAGGAGTGGGTGACGACCTCATCCGCTGACAGTGCCAGGAGTGCGTCGAACTGTGCCATCTTCTTCTCCATGCTCAACGCCCGCTTCCGTCGTGGTGCGGGTTCTCCCAGATGACGGATCCGCCCTGCCCGAGCCCGACGCACATGGCCGTGAGGCCGTAGCGGACCTCAGGGTGCTGCGCGAACTGGGCCGCGAGCTGGATCATGAGCCGCACGCCGCTCGAGGCGAGCGGATGACCGATCGCGATCGCGCCGCCCCACTTGTTCACGCGCGGGTCGTCATCCGCGATCGCGAAGTGGTCGAGGAAGGAGAGCACCTGGACCGCGAAGGCCTCATTGAGCTCGAAGAGCCCGATGTCGTCGATCGACAGCCCGGCCTTGCGAAGAGCCTTCTCGGTGGAGGGGATCGGCCCGATCCCCATGATCTCGGGGTCGACGCCGGCGAAGGCGAAGCTCACCATGCGCATCTTCGGCGCCACGCCGAACTCCCGCGCGGCATCAGCGCTCGCGATGATGCTCACGGTGGCGCCGTCGTTCAGGCCGGATGAGTTCCCGGCGGTGATCCGTCCGTGGGGCCGGAAGGGCGTCCTGAGCCCTGCGAGGCCCTCCATCGTGGTCTCCGGGCGCGGCGCCTCATCCCGCTCCGCAAGGCCCCAGCCGGCCTCGCTGCGGATGGCGACCGGGATCAGGTCCGGCTGGATGTTGCCCTCTTCGTAAGCGCGGGCGAGTTTGTGCTGGCTGTTCATGGCGAAGCGATCCGAGCGCTCCCTGGTGAGCTGCGGAAAGCGATCGTGGATGCGCTCGGCCGTCGCTCCCATGCTCAGGGCATCGGCGCCGACGAGCTTCTCCGCGACGAACCGCGGGTTCGGGTCTGCTCCGGACCCCATCGGGTGGTGCCCCATGTGCTCGACGCCGCCCGCGATCGCCACATCGTACATGCCGAATCCGATCGCACCGGCGAGCGTCGTGACCGACGTCATCGCGCCCGCGCACATCCGATCGATCGCATATCCGGGAACTGATTTCGGCAGGCCGGCGAGAAGCCCCACGGTGCGGCCGAGGGTCAGCCCCTGGTCGCCCTGCTGGGTCGTCGCGGCGATCGCCACATCGTCGTACCGGTCGAGGGGGATGCCGGGATTGCGTTCGAGGAGCCCGATGAGCGCCTTCGTGACGAGGTCGTCAGCCCTCGTCTGCCAGTACATGCCCTTCTCGCCCGCCCGGCCGAACGGAGTGCGAACCCCGTCCACGAACACGACATCGGATCTTTCGGCCATGACGACTCCCTGAACTCTCGACGGCACCATGATGGTGGCACTTCGATCCTAGGCTCGCGTCGAAGGCGCCGAGAATTCTTTGATTCTTCCTACGAGTCCGCGGTATCGGGTTCGGTCTCGGGTTGGCTCGCCTCGACAAAGGCGTCCACTATCACCTGGGCTGTTGCGTCGCACTGCCACGGACGGGCGCCTCCTGCCGCGAGCATGGTGCGGACATCGTCGACCGTCACCGGTTCCGGAGGCTCCCATGCGACCTGCCGGAGCAACTCGGGGGTCAGCAGGTTCTCGACCGGAATGGACAGCTCCTCGGACAGCGCGGCGAAGGCCGTGCGTGCAGCCTTGATCCGGCGATCGGCCTCCGGGCGGCGGTCGGGCCACGCGCGAACGGGCGGGATGGCATCGCTCGGCACCTTCAGGCGGGGCAGGTCCTCGACGGCCATCCCGCGCTCGATCGCGGCCCACCAGCGCGGAAGCTGGCTGCGACTGGCCCTGCCGTTGAACTCTCGGAGCGCCGCGAGGTCGCTCTTCGTCGCGGGGAGGTTCTTCGCCGCGGCGGTGATCGAAAGGTCGGGGAGCAATCGCCCGGGCGCGGTGTCGATCTCGCGGGCGTACTCATCCCGTGCCGTCCACAACGCTCTGGCCACGGCGAGGCTCCTCGGCTGCCGAAGCGAGTGCAGCCCGGAGAGCCGTCGCCATGCGTCGGGGTTCGCGGGCTTCGGCTCCTTCGCGAGAGTCGCCGCGAACTCCTGGCGGGCGATCTCGGACTTGCCGTTCCTCTCGAGAAGCTCAGCGAGCGCATCCCGCAGGTCGACGAGCAGTTCGACGTCGAGCGCGGCGTAGACGAGCCAGGCCTGGGGCAGCGGCCTGGTGGACCAGTCGGCGGCGGAGTGCTCTTTCGCGAGGTGGATCCCGAGCAGTTCCTCGACGACGGAGCCGAGCCCGACGCGGGGAATGCCGGCGAGGCGCGCGCCGAGTTCGGTGTCGAAGATCGTCTCAGGATCCAGTCCGACCTCGCGCAGGCAGGCCAGGTCCTGGCTCGCAGCGTGAAGGATCCACTCGACGGAACCGACGGCCTCCTGGAGTTCGGAGAATTCACCGATCGCCGGCGGGTCGAACAGGAAGCTCCCCGCGCCGCGACGGAACACCTGGATGAGATATGCGCGCTGTGAATACCGGTATCCGGATGCCCGCTCGGCGTCGATGGCGAGGGGTCCGCTGCCGGCCGAAATGATCTCCACCGCGGTGAGGAATCCACGGCGGGAATCGATGACGGCGACGGGATCGTGGGGAGCTTGCTCTGACGTCACGTGGTCGCGCGCCTCGCAGCCAGCAGAGCGACACCGTCTGGAGTCGGCGGAAGTCCGGCGAGCATGCAGATGAGGTCACCCCACGCCTCGACGTGCCTGGCCATCGACTCGTCAGAGGGGGTCCAGCTCGCCCGCAGCTCGATCTGGGCGCCGTCTCCCTGGTCGGCGAGGCCGCCGAATCCGGTGGACAGGATCTTCGTGGCCGTGCCGGATGGCGCCGTGTAGGAGGCCCCGCGCGAGTCCAGCGCATCGATGAGCCATGACCAGGCGACCTCGGCGAGGAAGGGGTCGATTCCGATGTCCGTCTCGAGGGGAGCCTGCGCGTAGCAGACGATGCGGAACTGCCCGCCCCACGCGTCGGGAGCGCTCGGGTCATGCAGCAGCACGAATCTCCCGGTCGCCAGGTCGGAGTCCTCGTGGTGGCGGGCAGGTGTCACGTCGGCGGCCAGAGCGATGGAGAAGGGGGCGAGATTGACCGGCGCGGCGATCCCCGTGACCTGGAGCTCTTCACGCAGCCCGGCGAGGTGCACGGACTCGACGGCAGCGGAAAACGCCGCGGGCACCTCGGGTCCGGTCGAATTCGCTCGCACGAGTGAAGACTAAAGTTCCAGAGTGGGACTTTCGGGGAGGCACGCCGTCCGCGCGGCAGTCGGACGCCGCAACACGCGGCCGCGCATCCTGATCGGTCTCGGCGTCCTCGCCGGTGCCGTCGCCGTTGCCGGGGTCGCGGCGGCGGTGGTGTCGATCGCCATGGTGCGGGCCATCCTCATTCCGCCGACATCGCGCGAGCAGGACACGGACATCCTCGATGTGGACAGTGCTGCCGGCACCATCACGTTCTCCCGATCGCCGGACGCCATGGTCGATGGCCGGTTCAGCTTCTGGTTCTCGGATGCGACGGGGCACGCGAGGATCGGGCGGATCAGGTCCGCGACGGCGCATTCGGTCACGAGGGTTCTTCTCCGCGTCGATTTCGGCGACATCGAGTCCGCGACGAAAGGCCGGTTCAACGGCTGGTTCTACCTGTATCCGAGCGACCTCGGCGTCGAGTTCGACGATGTCGTCGTCGACACGGAGCTCGGCCCGGCACCGGCCTGGCTCGTCCGCCCCGAGGCACCCAATGCGGATTCGAGTGCAGATCCGTGGGTCATCCAGGTGCACGGTCGCGCGGTCATGCGCGCGGAGACCATCCGTGCCATCCCGGTGTTCCGCGACGAGGGCTATACGTCGCTCCTGGTCTCATACCGCAACGATTTCGAGGCGCCGACGAGCCCGGACGGGCGCTATTCGCTCGGCGACACGGAGTGGAGGGACATCGACGCGGCACTCGAATTCGCGAAGGACCACGGTGCGACCTCCGTCGTCCTCATGGGATGGTCGATGGGCGGCGCGGCGGCGCTCCAAGCCGTGAGCCGTTCGCCGCTGGCCGGGCTCGTGAAGGGCCTGGTCCTGGATTCGCCCGTCATCGACTGGGTCGACGCTCTCGACTACCAGGGGCGCGCGAAGGGGATCATCCGCCCCATCCGGTCGATCGTCTACTCGATGATCAGTGGGGACTGGGGTGCACCCTTCACAGGGCTCGAGGACCCGATCGACCTGGGGCGGCTCGACTTCGTCGGGCGGGCGGAGGAGCTGTCGATACCGATCCTGATCCTCCACAGCGACGACGACGGTTATGTCCCATCGTCGGCATCCCGTGCGCTTGCCGAGGCCCGCCCCGACATCGTGACGCTCGAGGTCTTCGATACCGCGCGGCATACCAAGCTCTGGAACTACGACCCGGACCGCTGGACCGCTGTGATCCGGTCCTGGCTTCGCGGGCTGGATGCCGCATCCGTCACGGCGCGCTCCTCACGGCCCAGCGAGCGTACAGGACGCTCTCGGAGTCCACGAGGAGCTGGTTGAGGCGAAGCGGTCGTGAACCGTCGAGACCGGGCAAGACCGGCACGTCGACGCCGTTCACGATGGGGCTGGTCGAGAGGCACAGCTCATCGACGACGTCGGCATCGACGAGCTGTGATGCGAGCATCGGCCCACCCTCGCACACAATGCGTTCATGGCCGAGTCTCCGCAGCGCGTCGACGATCGCCGAGGCCTGCAGTCGCGGGCCAGGCAGCTGCACGATGGCCACGGGTCGGTCCCCCAGCGAGGACCGAACCATATCCTCGGCGCTGGCGGGGCAGAGGACGATGATGCGGCCGGGGCCGACGTCGGCGGGAATGCGATGGCCACGAAAGTCGCCGGTACCGGTCACGATGGCGAGCGGCGCGGACTTCGGCAGGAAATAGCCCTCCCGGCGGACACTGCTCGCGCCGACCAGGACCACGTCGGAGAGCCGACGGATGGCGCCGAGGATCCGGCGGTCGGTCCGGTTCGAGAGGCCGTTGGAGGTGCCGTCGGATCCTGCGGCGTTTCCGTTGACGCTCGCGACGAGGTTGAGCCTCAGCCAGCGAGCCTGTGGAGGCGTGTACAGCGACTCGAGCGTGTCGTCGTCGGCGTCGTCCAGGTCGAACCCCGCGGGCGGAGCGGGGATCAGCCGCGTGAGGGTCACGACGCCCGCTTCGCGCGGACCTGCCCCTTGGTGCGGCCGAGAAGCGCGCTCATCCCGCGAATCCGCAGGGGACTGACGGCCTCGTTGAGGCCGAGCGTCTGAGGATAGTCGTCCGGAACGTCCAGAACCTCCTGCGAGGTCAGCCCTGCGAGCCCCTGGACGAGGATCGACGCGAATCCCCGCGTCGTCGGCGATTCCGCGGGGGCCGTCGCATAGAGGTGCACGATGTCGTCGCCGTCGACCTCGACGAAGATGAACACGGGTGACTGGCACTCGACCACGCGCTCGAAGAGGTCAGGATGATCGCGGTACCGCTCCGGGAGTTCAGGCAGCTCGTTCGCGAACTCGAGAAGCAGCGTCAACCGGTCGCGGACCTCGAGTTCCAGGAACTCGTCGCGAATGTCCCCGAGGGCATCCGGGAGGATCGAGTCAGACATGCGGGACGACTCCGGGCTCCGGACCCGTGGCGATCGGGACGCGTACAGAGCTTCCCCACTCGGTCCAGGAGCCGTCGTAGTTGCGCACGTTCTCGAATCCGAGAAGGTACTTCAGGACGAACCAGGTGTGGCTCGAGCGCTCGCCGATCCGGCAGTATGCGATGACCTCGGATCCCCGGGTGAGGCCGGCGTCATCCAGGTAGATCGATTCGAGGTCCGAGCGGCGTTTGAACGTCGCGTCGTCCGCGGCGGCACGCGCCCAGGGAACGGATGCCGCAGACGGAATATGCCCGGATCGCAGAGCGCCCTCCGTGGGATAGCCGGGAATCTCCGTGCGCTCGCCGCTGTACTCCTCGGGAGAGCGAACGTCGATGAGCGGCTTTCCGAAGTGTGCGAGGACGTCATCGCGATAGGCGCGATTCTCGGAGTCGTCGCGCTCGATCACGGGGTACTCGACCGCACGCGGGGTGGGTACGGTCGTGGTGGTCTCGCGACCCTCGGCGATCCACTTGGCGCGCCCGCCGTCCAGCAGCCGGACATCCGGGTGGCCGAACAGCGTGAACACCCACAGGGCGTATGCAGCCCACCAATTGTTCTTGTCCCCGTAGAAGACGACCGTCGAGTCGCGCGATATCCCCTTCGATCCGGCAAGCCGGGCGAACGCCTCGCCGTGGAGGAAATCACGCTCGATCGGGTCGTTGAGCTCCGTGTGCCAGTCGACCTTGACCGCGCCGGGGATGTGACCCGTGTCGTACAGCAGCACATCCTCGTTCGACTCCACGACGACGAGCCCCGGCCGGTCGAGGTTCGCCTGGAGCCATCCGGTGGACACGAGCCGCTCAGGGTGCGCATAGTCCGCGAACTGCTCTGCTGGATCGACGTCGATGGTCATGCACAACCTCCATGAGTGGGCCCGGTTCGCGAACGTGCGCGAATGCGGGGATGCGGTCTGTCAGCGTTAGGCTTGACTGTTCCCGCCGTTACCAATGTACGCACTCTCGCCATCCGGCGACATCGGTACGCAGCCACTACCAAGGAAGATCGACGTGCCGACATCACCCTCGACGGATGCCGCCAGTCTGACTTCTCGTCGCCCGACGTTGTCCGGAACGGAGATCGTCGACCACCTGGTTCCGCCGCGGCAGTTCCGCAACGCGACGTTCGACTCCTACCGCCCCGATCCCGATTACCCGTCCCAGCAGGCGGCTCTGGATGCCGTCCGGCGGTTCGCGTCGGTATGGACGCCGTCCCGATCGTCGTTGTTCGGTCGCCGGAGGAGGAACGAGGAACTCCCCGGGATCTACTTCGACGGCGGATTCGGCGTCGGGAAGACCCACCTGCTCGCCGCGCTCTGGCACAGCGCTCCCGGTCGCAAGTACTTCGGGACGTTCATCGAGTACACGGCGCTCGTCGGCGCCCTCGGCTATTCGGCAACGGTCGATCTCCTGCGGGGCGCGACGCTCCTGTGCATCGACGAGTTCGAACTCGACGACCCGGGAGACACTCGCCTCATGGCCCGGCTGCTGGGCGATCTCGCGAACTCCGGTACGCGCTTGGCCGCGACCTCCAACACTCCTCCCAACGCGCTCGGCGACGGCCGATTCGCCGCTGTCGACTTCCTCCGCGAGATCGACTCGCTCGCCGCGCGGTTCACCATCATCCGCATCGACGGGCTCGATTATCGCCGGCGCGCACTCGACGGCCATGCCGTGAGCGTGTCCGACGTCGAGTTCGCGAACGCCATGGAGGAGATCGCGGGCCCGGTGACGATCGACGACTTCGAGAGCGTGGTCCACCACCTGTCGACGGTGCATCCCTCGCGTTACACGAAGTTCGTGGAGGGTCTCGCCGGCGTCGGGTTCAGGAACGTCACGGTCCTCCACAGTCAGACGGATGCCCTCCGCTTCGTCGCGTTCGTGGACCGACTCTACGACGCGCGTGTGCGTGTCATCGCGACGGGCATCCCACTCGATCAGGTCTTCCCCGACGACATGCTCGCCGGCGGGTTCCGCAAGAAGTATCTGCGGGCCGCCTCGCGGCTCATGTCGCTCACCTCTCAGGAGCAGGACTGACCCGACCGCGCCGGTAGTGCGCTGCGCGTGACCAGGCGATGGCCGCTCCGATCACCGCGGCGATCGTCGAGGCGACGAGGACCGCGAGAGTGCCCTCGACGGCAACGACGGGCAGGTGGCCGAACGCGAGTTCGTTCATGAGAAGAGAAACCGTGAAGCCGATGCCCCCGAGGCCGGCGACGACGAGAAGGTCTCCGAAGGGTACGCGGTCGCTGCGGTGTGCTGCGAGCGCCGATGCGATCACGCCGCCCGCCGTGATGCCGACCAGTTTCCCGAGGGGGAGTGCGATGAGAATCGCCCAGAACACCGGGCTCAGGTCGCGGAGCCCGACCCCCGGGATGACCACGAGCGCGGCCACGAACGCGAAGATCGGCAGGACGGCGAGGTTGACGACCGGTTCGAGCGCGCGTCGAGTCCTGGCGGCGGCTCGTGGCGCGAGGACCAGTCCGAGTGCGACACCGGCGATCGTGGGATGGATGCCGCTGAGGGCGACGAGGACCCAGGCGGCGAGGCCGAGCACGATGAGAGCCGGAAGGTATCCCCTCGACCTCCGGTAGCTCAGCCAGCCGAACAGGAGGATGACCGGCGCGGCCAGGATCAGGGGAAGCGGCTGGAGCCCGGTCGTGAAGAACACGCCGATGATGACGATCGCGATGAGGTCGTCGATGACGGCGAGCGCGAGCAGCAGCGCCCGGATGCGGCCAGGCAGTCCGCGACCGACGATGGCGAGCACTCCGAGCGCGAACGCGACATCCGTTGCGGTCGGAATCGGCCATCCGGAACTCAGTTCCGGCTCGCGCACGATCAGCAGGAAGATGATCGCGGGAACGACGACACCGCCCACCGCGGCGACGACCGGCACGAGGGCTCTGCGCGCACTGGCGAGCTCGCCGCGCGTGAGCTCCTGGCGCAGTTCGATGGCGGCGAGCAGGAAGAAGATGGCGAGCAGGCCGTCCTTGACCCAGCCGCCGGTCGTGAGCGACAACCCGATGAGCGGGAGGGGGAGTGGAGCCCCGACCACGGCGGCGACGCCGGGGCCGACCGGCGTGTTGGCGAGTGCAAGGCCGAGTGCCGCGGCGGCGACGAGCAGGACCGCCGCAATCCGTTCGGACCTGAGGATGCGCATCCGCTCCAGCCTACGGGGCGTCGGCGTGCGCCGCGAAACACGCCGTTCACGGGGGGCCGCATCTTGTAACACCGTCGAAACGGGACAGGCGGCTCCGACGAAACACGGTGGGTGGATGCTGGCCCGACCACACAGAAAGGGCATGCATCCCATGGACACTGGCGAACTCTCGTGGGCCGTCACCGCGTCGGCGCTCGTACTCTTCATGACGCCCGGCGTCGCATTCTTCTACGGCGGTCTGGTCAAGGCCAGGAGCGTCGTCAGCATGATGATGATGAGTTTCGGGGCCATCGGCCTCATCGCGGTCATCTGGATCCTGTACGGCTTCAACATGTCATCGGTCGCGTCTCCTTCGGCCTTCGCGGGCAACCCGTTGTCCGATTTCGCGCTGGACTCCGCCGACAATGAGACGCTCATCGGCGCCCTGTTCGGCGCGACGTTCGCCATCATCACCGTTGCGCTCATCTCGGGCGCCATCGCCGACAGGGCGAAGTTCAGTGCGTGGCTCATCTTCGCCGGAGCCTGGGCGACCTTCGTGTACTTCCCGGTCGCGGCGTGGGTCTGGGGCGGCGGGTGGATCATGCACCTCGGCTCGACATTCGGTCTCGACTATTCCGTGATCGACTATGCGGGCGGAACCGCCGTCCACATCAACGCGGGGGCGGCGGCGCTCGCACTCGCGCTCGTCCTCGGCAAGCGAGTCGATTTCGGCAGGGGAGCGAACAAGCCGCACAACGTGCCCCTTGTCGTCCTCGGCGCCGCCATCCTGTGGTTCGGCTGGTTCGGGTTCAACGTCGGTGCCCAGTACCTGAGCGGGATGGACAACGCCGGCCTCATCGCGATCAACACGCTGGGCGCGAGTGCCGCGGCGGTCATGGGCTGGCTCGTGGTGGAGAAGATCAAGGGCGGCAAGCCGACATCGGTGGGCGCGTGCTCCGGCGCTGTGGCGGGACTCGTGGCCATCACGCCGTCGTGCGCGAACCTCACACCGGGGTGGGGGCTCCTCCTCGGGCTCGTGGCCGGCGTCGTCTGCGCTCTCGCGGTGGAGCTGAAGTACAGGCTCGGATTCGACGATTCACTCGACGTCGTCGGCATCCACATGGTCGGCGGGCTCATCGGCACCGCATATCTCGGCCTCTTCGCCACTCACACGGGGCTTCTGGTCGGAGGGGACGTCATGCAACTCGTCATGCAGCTGATGGCGGCAGGCGGGGTGCTCGTCTACTCCTTCGGGGTCGCGTTCGCTATCGGCTGGCTCATCAACCGCACGATCGGCTTCCGGGTGGCGAGCGACGACGAGATCGCCGGCATCGACACCGTCGTCCACGGTGAGGAGGGCTACGTGCTGGAACTGGTCAGAGACGAGTGAACCGGTGCGGTCGCCTTCGTGGTAATCATGGAGGGTGGCCGACCCGATCCTCATCCTCGTGAGCGCTGCCGTGACCCTGCTCGGTGTGCCGGGAGTGCTGCTGTATTCGGGAGGGTCGTGGCGGATTCTCGGCCCGGATGTCGCCCTCCTCACGG
The DNA here is from genome assembly GCF_014200375.1 of Terrimesophilobacter mesophilus. Lineage (GTDB taxonomy): Bacteria > Actinomycetota > Actinomycetes > Actinomycetales > Microbacteriaceae > Terrimesophilobacter > Terrimesophilobacter mesophilus. Next base: position 75,617 of record NZ_JACHBP010000001.1, read on the forward strand.
CCCTGTGGGTCGTCATCGGCCTCGTCGGCGGTGTCACCGGGCTCCTCCCCGCGGGCTTCGCCATCATCGTCGGAGCCACCGGGATCGTGATGGGCGCCGCGGTGAGCGCGGCCCTCGCCGAGAGCCTTCCATCGACCCGCGCGCGTCTTCTCGCGGTGGTGGAGTTCAGCATCCTGATCTTCCTGCCCCTCGTTCTCGTCGTCTTCGGCGGCAGTGGGACCTGGCTGTACCGCGACATCGGGGCTCTGGATTTCGCCGGTGCGCTTCCGATCGCGATCGGGACGGGTACCGGCCTCACCGCGCTCGCATGGTTGTCCGGTCATCGTGCTGAGGCCGACGGCACCCTCGCACTGCGGGGCGCCATGCTCTTCGCCTTCGCCGCGCTCGGATGCGCCATCGGCCTGGAGCTCAGGGTGGACGAATTGACACCCGCGATCGCTCTCAACATGCTCATGACCCCCGCCGTTGCGATCCTGGCGGCGGCCGGGATCGAGCGCGTCAAGCGCGGCAGGAACACACGTCAGGGGCTCGCCGCGGGCACCCTGGCCGGGGTTGCCGCTGCGATCGCCGCGTGCGCATACCTCGAGACGGTATCCGCGCTCGTGCTCGGTCTCGTCGTCGGAGCAGTTGCCGAGACGGTGTTCCGTGGCTCTTCGGCGGCGGGGCGGATGGCGACACCGCTCCTGATCGGCGGCGTGACCGGGCTGCTGTTCCTGGGCATCTTCGCCCTGGATGTCGGCTTCGTCTATTCGGGCCAGCCGGTTCTGCTCGGACGGCAGGCGATCGTCTGCGTTGCAGCGATCGGCTATTCCGCGCTCGTGGCTGCCGTCATTCTGCTGCCGCTGCGCCGGCAGCTCGGCCCAGCTCCGCGACGCGTTTGACGGCGGCGGGTGTCTCGCACATCCGTCTGCACGGTCGTGTGGGTGTTGTGGGCGATACCGGACTCGAACCGATGACCTCTTCCGTGTGAAGGAAGCGCGCTACCAACTGCGCCAATCGCCCATGTCAGCCAGGCCGACCTGACAATCCTGCCATAGGTTTCGTCACACGCCACGCGAGAATTGTCATGCATGCTGGGCATCGGCTAGAGTCACTAGGCACGTAGAAATGCGGGCGATGCGGATGTGGCGCAGTGGTAGCGCACAACCTTGCCAAGGTTGGGGTCGCGAGTTCGAATCTCGTCATCCGCTCGAGTGGGAAGTGTCAGCCTCGCTGGTGCGGCCCGCACGCGGTGGAGTGGCCGAGAGGCGAGGCAGCGGCCTGCAAAGCCGTACACGCGGGTTCAAATCCCGTCTCCACCTCCAGGTATGACAACCTGGGCGATTGGCGCAGCGGTAGCGCGCTTCCCTGACACGGAAGAGGTCACTGGTTCGATCCCAGTATCGCCCACCACGAGCAACGCAGCGAGGGTCAGCCCTCCTCGCCGCCCAGCACCACCTCGATGAGCGGCTGCACCCATGGATATTCGTCCGTGTTGTCGCGATAGCCCATCGCGAGGACGGTGTTGATGAGCAGACCCCGTGCGAGATAGTCGCGCGCCTCTTCCGGCGTCGCGTTCGCGTGGTCGACCAGCACACCGTACATCCGGGCCAACAGTCCACGCACATACGCCCCGACGGCGGGAACCGCGCTCGCGGCGAAACCCTGCTGGAGCACGAACATCACCGACTCCTCGAGGACCGTGTGCCGGAACGCATCGGTGAACCGACTCAGGTCGAACGTATCGAGTCCGATGCTCTCCATCTGCCGGACGATGATGTCCCCGGCCCGGTCGAGCACCTCGAGGAAGAGAGCCTCCTTCGTGCCGAACACCTGGATCACGTACGGTTGCGATACTCCGGCCTCCTGCGCCACCCTCGCGGTGGAAGTGCCGAAGTATCCGCGCTGGGCGAACGCCGTCGTCGCCGCGCGCAACATCTGCTCGCGACGAGATTCCTGACGGTCGGGAATAGCCATTGGACTCGACGGTACACCCCCGGCGGCGTTGATCCGACCCGCCATTTGCCTCGGATGAAAATGTCTGCCATTATCGACCGATAACTGCTTATCAAGCGATTACTCCCACATCCCCGAACCATCCGTCGGCCGCCGATCGCGGCCGCGCAGACGCAAAGGAAACTCGTGACCGCACACGCATCCGGTACCCGTTCCGCCCCGAAGACCCTCGTGAGATTCCTCACGGTCGTCCTCGGCTTCTCTCTGGCCTTGACGGCGTGCGCCGTCGTTCCGCCGGTCAAGAAGGACGTCAACACCGCGCCGAAGAAGACCGAGGTCACCGTGCAGGTGCTGTACGCCAAGGGGGACACCGGAGGGCACTCCGAGCAGAGGATCTCCGTGAGACCGTCGGATGACGGCGAGTTCTCGATCGACATCTCCGAGGACGAGGTCTCCGGATTCGGGGACATGATCCGCGCAGCATCCTGGAACGCCGTCATGGTTGCGACGGTGCTCACCGGTGCTTCGCTCGCGAACCAGTACCGCTTCGAACTGAGCGGGCGGGTGGACGGGCCGAGTGCGGGCGGCCTCACGACCGCTGCGGTGCTGTCGCTCTTCCTCGGCGACGACATCCTGAAGGGTGTATCGATGACGGGAACGATCAATCCGACGGGCACGATCGGGCCGGTGGGCGGGATCCCGCAGAAGCTGCAGGGGGTCATCGACTCCGGAGAATTCACGAAGATCCTGATCCCGGCGGGCCAGCGCAATGCTGTCGACCCGTCAGGCACGGCGGTCGATCTCGTGACGATGGGCAAAGAGGGCGGCGTCGAGGTCGTCGAGGTGGCCGACATCTACGAGGCGTACAAGCACCTGACCGGGAAGGACCTCCCTGTTCCGGAACGGAGCGCCGACCCGCGGGTGAGCGAGGCCGGGTACGCCAAGCTCAAGAGTGCGGCAGATGCAGAACTTGCCGGCTTCGCGCAGGCAGTCGCCGACTACCGCGCCCTGTCCACTCAGGTGCAGGATGTCGGCGCTGCGGTATTCCAGGATGCGGCGCAATACGCCGATCGCGCCCGCAACCTCCAGTCGCAGGGCATCCAGGGCGGCGCATTCATCGAGGCGCTCTCAGCGAACTTCCTTCTGCGTGCCGCGACCAATGCCTATATGACTGCACAGCTCGCGCTGCACCAGGGGGTTCCTGCGCTGTCCGCCAAACTCGCCGGCACTGCGACGGTGGAGGACAAGTTCGTCGCGTTCCTCGACCAACTGGGGACCTACACACCGAAGACGCTCACCGACGTCGAGAACCTGGTGACCGCCTACGGAAACGCCTTCGACGCGTTCTCCCTGCTCGGGTACGCCTCGGATGCGCTCGACACCGTCCTCGCCAATGCGAAGGACGGCGCATACTCCAGCATTGAAGCGCTCCTGGATGCCGCACTCACTCCTCTTCTGCTGTTCGAATTCGCGAGCGGCCAGGTCGACGCGACGAAGTCGATCTTCGAGGTGGGCCGGGACAACGGCGGGGCGCCCATCGCGAAGAACGTCGATCTCGATGCCATCGGGTCATTCTTCCGTCGCGGGGCAGACGCGAACTGGGAAGCCTTCGAGGCCGGGTTCGTGCAACAGCAGGCCACGAGGTACGGGCTCTCCAACGATGTGTTCCGCGGCTATCTCATGGATGCCGACCTTGCCGTCGCACTGTCCTACAGCGCTAAGCAGCGGCTGGGGCTCATCCAGAACTACATCGGAGAGGGCAAGCCGAATGCCGCGTATGCGGCGATGGGCTACGGCTTCCTCAACTACTCGCGAAACGCGATCCACATCGAGAAGTACTACAGCAACGGAGTGCTGAACGATGATCTCGAGGTCATCGGTGTCCGGTCCGAGATCGCCCTGGCGAGAGCGCTCGACCTCGGCAGGGCCCAGGTCTCGCAGGCGGTCGGTGTGCTCGACGGCAAGGGCACCATGCCCGTGCTCACCGTGGCCGACTTCGAGAGCGCAGGCGTCAATCGCGAAGGTGACATCGCCGACAAATTCGAGGTCATCGAAAACTACTCCGGGCAGTTCATCATGTCGCGCATTCTCGCCTTTGTCGGCGGCTTCCCCTCGGAGGGATACACGCGCTGAATTCTGACCTGCCGGACGCCAACTAAAGTTGATGGAATGAGCAGCCAGAAGACCGGATTCGACCTGTATGAGGACCGCAGCATCGTCGCGATGCGCGTCAACGGCGAACTGCGGGACCTGGCGACGACGGTCACGGATGCCGACACCGTCGAGCCCGTGGCGATCGACTCCCCGGATGGGCTGAACATCCTGCGGCACTCCGCCGCGCACGTCACAGCGCAGGCCGTGCAGGCGATCAATCCGGAGGCGAAGCTCGGCATCGGCCCGCCGATCACCGACGGCTTCTACTACGACTTCGACGTCGAGACCCCGTTCACCCCCGAGGACCTCAAGGCCATCGACAAGGAGATGGCCCGCATCGTCAAGCAGGGCCAGCGGTTCCAGCGGCGCGTGGTCACCGAGGAGGAGGCGCGGGCCGAGCTTGCATCCGAACCCTACAAACTCGAACTCATCGGGTTGAAGGGCGGGACCGCAGAGGACGAGTCCGTCGAAGTCGGCGGCGCAGACCTCACGATCTACGACAACGTCGATGCGAAGACGGGGGAGACCCTGTGGAAGGACCTCTGCCGCGGCCCGCACCTGCCGAACACCCGTCTGATCGGCAACGGATACGCCCTCACCCGCGTCGCGGCCGCCTACTGGCGCGGCTCGGAGAAGAACAAGCAGCTCCAGCGCATCTACGGGACCGCCTGGCCGACCAAAGACGAATTGCGCGCGTACCAGGTGCGCCAGGAGGAGGCCGCCCGGCGCGACCATCGCAAGCTCGGCAAGGAGCTCGACCTGTTCTCCTTCCCTGAGGAGATCGGCTCCGGTCTCTCGGTGTGGCATCCGCGCGGAGGCATTGTGCGCGAGGAGATCGAGCAGCACGCGAGGCGCCGCCACCGCGAAGCCGGCTACACCTACGTGTACACACCGCACATCGCGAAGCAGGACCTGTTCCTGCAGTCGAACCACCTCGTGACCTACAAAGAGGGCATGTTCCCCCCGATCCGCATGGACGAGGAGGTGGACGGCGATGGCAACATCACCAAGGAGGGCGTCGACTACTACCTCAAACCCATGAACTGCCCGATGCACATCCTCATCTACAAGGAGCGCGGGCGCAGCTACCGCGACCTGCCGATGCGTCTGGCGGAGAACGGCACCGTATACCGCAATGAGCTCTCCGGGGCCCTGCACGGCCTCACGAGGGTGCGCGGCTTCACGCAGGACGACTCCCACCTCTTCGTCGCGCCGGATCAGTTGCAGGACGAGGTCGCGAAAGTCCTCGACTTCGTGGTCTCCATGCTGCGCGACTTCGGCCTCACCGAGTTCTCGCTCGAGCTCTCGATGAAGGACGAGCACAAGGACAAGTGGATCGGCTCCGAGGAGTTCTGGGCGAGCTCTACGGATGCCCTGCGCCAGGTCGCCCTGCGCAGCGGGCTGAAGCTCACCGAGGTGCCGGGCGAGGCCGCCTTCTACGGGCCGAAGATCGACCTCAAGACCCGGGATGCGATCGGCCGGGAATGGCAGTTGTCCACCGTCCAGGTCGACCCGAACCTCCCGGAGCGCTTCGACCTCGAGTTCACCGATCGCGACGGCACCCGCCAGCGCCCGATCATGATCCACCGCGCGCTGTTCGGATCGATCGAGCGGTTCTTCGCCATTCTGCTCGAGCACTATGCCGGGGCGTTCCCGGTGTGGCTCTCGCCCGTGCAGGCCATCGGCATTCCGGTCGCCGAGGAGTACTACGACTACGTGAGCGGTATCGTCGAGCAGCTGAGGGCGGCCGGCGTGCGCGCCGAGGTCGACACCTCCAGCGACCGGATGCCCAAGAAGATCCGCAACGCCACCCTGCAGAAGATCCCGTTCCAGCTCATCGCGGGGGAGGAGGACCGCGCAGCCGGCGCCGTGAGCTTCCGGTTCCGAGACGGCCACCAGGAGAACGGCATCCCGGTCGCGGACGCGATCGAGCGCATCCGAACCGCCATCGCCGAACACGCGCAGGTCTGACCATGGAGGATTCAGCGGATTTCGCGGCCGTTCCGGATGCCTTCCAGCGCCTGTGGACCCCGCACCGTCTCGTATACGTGCAGGACCAGACGCAACCGGGCGAACACGACTGTCCGTTCTGCGCGGCGCCGGGCATGGATGACGAGAAGGCGCTCATCGTCGCCCGCGGCGAACACGCATACGTCCTCCTGAACCTGTTCCCCTACAACTCAGGGCACCTTCTCGTCTGCCCGTATCGCCATGTTGCGCTGTATGACGACGCGACGAGCGAGGAGGTCGGCGAGATCGCGAGCCTCACGCAGACAGCGATGAGAGTGGTCCGATCCGTGTCGAACTGCGACGGGTTCAACCTCGGAATGAACCAGGGGCAGGTCGCCGGCGCGGGGATCGCGGCGCACCTGCACCAGCACATCGTGCCCCGCTGGGCCCTCGACTCCAACTTCTTCCCGATCATCGCGGAGACGAAGGCGCTTCCGAAGCTGCTCGGCGAGGTGCGCCGGGAAATCGCGGCGGCATGGCCGGGATAGAATAGGGGCATGGCCAAGACCGAGAAAAACACCGCAGAACTGGGCACCAGCCGCGTCAAGCGCGGACTGGCCGAGATGCTCAAGGGCGGTGTGATCATGGACGTCGTGACCGCTGACCAGGCGAAGATCGCCGAGGATGCCGGCGCGGTCGCCGTCATGGCTCTCGAACGGGTTCCTGCTGACATCCGCTCGCAGGGCGGCGTCGCCCGGATGAGCGACCCGGATCTCATCGACGGCATCATCGAGGCCGTGTCGATCCCCGTCATGGCGAAAGCGCGCATCGGCCATTTCGTCGAGGCCCAGATCCTCGAAGCGCTCAAGGTCGACTACATCGACGAATCCGAGGTGCTGAGCCCCGCCGACTACTCGAACCACATCGACAAGTGGAACTTCACCGTCCCCTTCGTGTGCGGCGCGACCAACCTCGGCGAGGCGCTGCGCCGCATCACCGAGGGTGCGGCGATGATCCGCTCGAAGGGCGAGGCGGGCACCGGAGACGTGTCGGAGGCGACCAAGCACATCCGCACGATTCTCGGCGAGATCAATGCGCTCAAGTCCAAGACGAAGGACGAGCTCTACGTCGCCGCCAAGGAGTTGCAGGCGCCGTACGAACTCGTCGCGGAGGTCGCGGCGACCGGAAAGCTCCCCGTCGTCCTGTTCACGGCAGGCGGAGTCGCCACGCCGGCGGATGCCGCTCTCATGATGCAGCTCGGCGCCGACGGCGTGTTCGTCGGATCCGGCATCTTCAAGTCGGGCAACCCTGCCCAGCGCGCGGCGGCGATCGTCAAGGCGACGACGTTCTTCGACGACGCCGCTGTGCTCGCGGATGTGTCCCGCGGACTCGGTGAGGCCATGGTCGGAATCAATGTCTCCGACCTGCCTGCTCCCCACCGGCTGTCCGAGCGCGGCTGGTAGGTCACCAAAACGTCCGCATTGCGCATCGGCGTTCTCGCGCTCCAGGGGGACTTCCGGGAACACATCTCCGTACTGAAGGGCTTCGGGGCGGATGCCGTTCCTCTGCGTCGCGCGAGTGAACTCTCCGAGGTCAACGGCCTCGTCATCCCGGGCGGAGAGTCCAGCGTCATGGACAAACTCGCCCGCACCTTCGAGTTGCGCGATCCGCTGCGCACGGCGATCGCTGACGGACTGCCGGTGTACGGCACGTGCGCAGGCCTCATCATGCTGTCGACGAACATTCTGGACGGCATCGAGGGGCAGGAGAGCCTCGGTGGCATCGACATCGACGTCCGGCGCAACGCGTTCGGGTCGCAGACGGACTCCTTCGAAGTCGATCTCGACGTTCCGGCGATCGGGGAGGCGCCGCTCCACGCGGTGTTCATCCGGGCTCCCGTCGTCGAGCGCATCGGGGACGGGGTTGACGCTCTCGCAACGCTCGAAGACGGCCGCGTCGTCGCCGTGCAGCAGGGCAACCTGCTCGGCACGTCGTTCCACCCCGAGATGACCGAGGACCACCGCTTCCACTCGTACTTCCTGGACAGGGTGCGCGCGTCACGCTGAGCGGCCATGCTGGGTGGCATGAAGATCTACTCCGACTTCCCTGCCCGTCGCACACTCCAGATCGCCGCCGATCTGCTCGCCGTCGCCGTCATGGCCCTCGGGGTCTGGCTCGGTGTCGCAATCGCCTCCACCATCGCGGTGTTCGCCGTCGTGGGCAGGCAGCTCGAGAGTGCGGGGCTCGGCTTCCAGGGAGCGATGGCGGATGCCGGCGACGTTCTCGGGCGGTTGCCGATCATCGGCGACGCTGCGCGGGCCCCCTTCGATTCCGCGAGGGGCACGGGAGGGGCACTCGCCTCGGCCGGCAGCTCCACGGAGAACTTCATCCTGTCGACCTCCGTGGTCGTCGGGGTGATCGTCGCGGTTGCGATCGTCGCGATCGTGCTCTGGGTGTGGCTGCGACGACGCATCCGGTTCGCGCGCAGGGCCACGGAGGCGAACAGGCTCGCCAGGATGCCGGGCGGGTACCACCTTCTGGCGCTGCACGCGCTCGTCGGCGCCTCCAAAGCCGAACTGACCGCGATCGCCCCTGATCCCGTTGCAGGCTGGCGTGCGGGTGACGCCAGGGTGGTCCGCGCGCTCGCCGAGCTTGAGCTGCGACGGGCCGGTGTGCGGCTGCCGGCGGATCCGGCTCGGTAGAATACCGGGGGACATCCGAGAGAAGGGCGCACCGTGAGCGGGCATTCCAAGTGGGCTACGACCAAACACAAGAAGGCGATCATCGACTCCCGCCGCGCGAAGTCGTTCGCGAAGCTCATCAAGAACATCGAGGTCGCTGCGAAGATCGGCGGCGCAGACCTCTCCGGAAATCCCACGCTCGTCGACGCCATCCAGAAGGCGAAGAAGACGAGCGTACCGAATGACAACATCGACCGCGCCGTCAAGCGTGGAGCGGGCCTCACCGGAGAGTCGATCGACTACCAGACCATCATGTACGAGGGTTACGGCCCGCATGGCGTCGCCCTGCTCGTCGAGTGCCTGACCGACAACAAGAATCGCGCGGCCGCCGAGGTGCGCACGATCATGTCCCGCAATGGCGGGACCATGGCCGACCCTGGCAGCGTTGCATACAACTTCAACCGCAAGGGCGTGATCTCGATCACGAAGGTCGACGGGGTCAGCGAGGACGACATCCTCATGGCCGTTCTCGACGCCGGCGCGGAGGAGGTCAACGACCAGGGCGGCGGATTCGAGGTCATCACCGATCCGGGGCAACTCGTCGCCGCGCGCACCGCGCTGCAGGAGGCCGGGATCGACTACGACTCCTCCGAGGCCGAGTTCGTGCCGAGCCTGACGGTCGATGTCGACGCGGAGACCGCGCGCAAGGTGTTCCGACTCATCGATGCGCTCGAGGACAGTGACGACGTTCAGAACATCTTCGCCAACTTCTCGATCCCCAGCGACGTCCAGGCCGAGCTCGACGCGGACGAGGACTAGGCGACGCGGATGTCGTTGCGGGTGCTGGGCGTCGACCCGGGGCTCACGCGCTGCGGGGTCGGAGTCGTGGACGTCGCACGCAATCGCACGGCGACGCTCGTGGCCGTCGACGTCATCCGCACGTCGAAGGACGCGGACCTCGAGGAACGCCTGCTGGCCATCGGGAACGGTCTCGAGCGGATGCTCGACGAGTTCCGGCCGCACGCGGTGGCGCTCGAACGCGTCTTCTCGCAGCAGAATGTGCGCACGGTCATGGGCGTCGCCCAGGCGAGCGGCGTCGTGCTCTTCCTGTCCGCCAGGCGTGGTCTTGCGGTCGGACTCCACACCCCCACGGAGGTGAAGGCGGCGCTCACCGGGTTCGGCGGTGCGGACAAGAAGCAGCTCGGCGCGATGGTCGCCCGCGTGTTGAGACTGGATGCCGTGCCGACGCCCGCGGATGCGTCCGACGCGCTCGCCCTGGCGATCTGTCACGCCTGGCGCTCTGGTGGTACTGCGGCACCGACGGGTGCCGCGCTCACACCCGCGCAGGAGGCATGGCGCGCCGCCGAGCGGTCAGCGGGAAGGACGTCGGGCGACCGTAGGCTGGGGACATGATCGCTGCGGTGAGGGGAACGGTGCTCGCAGTGGCCGGCACGAGCGCGATCATCGAGGTCGGCGGGGTCGGACTTCAGGTCGCGGTGACCCCGTCGCACGCGCTCGAACTCCGCATCGGCACGGAGGCCAGCATGCGCACCGCGCTCATCGTGCGTGAGGATGAGCTCGCGCTCTACGGCTTCGCGGACCAGGACAGCCGCGAGCTCTTCGACCTGCTGCGCGGAGTGAGCGGGGTGGGTCCGAAGTCCGCCATGGCCGTCCTGGCCGCGCTCGCCCCCGCCGATATCGCGTCTGCGGTGGCCAGGGAGGATGACGCTGCGTTCCGGAAGGTCTCCGGCATCGGGCCGAAGACGGCGAAACTCATCATCGTGTCGCTTGCCGGGAAGGTCCATGTCGCTGCGGGCACCCGCAGCGGCCCAACCGCGAGTCCCACGATCTCCGAGAACGTCCTCGTGGCGCTCGTGGGCCTCGGCTGGTCGGAGCGGGTCGCCGCGCAGGCCGTCGACGACGCGATCGCCGCGGCATCAGAGTCGGAGCGCGACTCCGTGCCGACCCTCCTCCGTCACGCCCTTGCGCGACTCACCCCCGGTTCAGGGCCGGTGCCCAAATGACGAGGGACGAGGACCCCACGACAGCGATCGTGCGGCCGACCCCGGAATCGGAGGCCGAACTGGCGTTCGAGGGTGCGCTGCGCCCGAAAAATCTCGCGGAGTTCGTGGGCCAGGAGAAGGTGCGCGCCCAGCTCCAGTTGCTCCTGGATGCGGCGCGGATGCAGAACCGCACCCCCGACCACATCCTGCTCGCCGGCCCACCCGGCCTCGGCAAGACCACCCTGGCGATGATCGTCGCGGAGGAGAGCGGACATCCGCTGCGGATCTCGAGCGGCCCGGCCATCCAGCACGCTGGAGACCTCGCAGCAGTCCTGTCGTCGCTCGTGCCGGGCGAGATCCTCTTCATCGACGAGATCCACCGGATGGCGCGCTCCGCGGAGGAGATGCTCTACCTCGCGATGGAGGACTTCCGCATCGACATCATGGTCGGAAAGGGCGCCGGCGCGACATCCATACCGCTCGATCTCGCCCCGTTCACGCTCATCGGGGCGACGACCCGGTCGGGACTGCTGCCGAACCCCCTGAGGGATCGTTTCGGATTCACGGCGCACCTGGAGTTCTACGAGACGCATGAGCTCGAAGAGGTTCTCGTGCGCGCCTCGCGGCTTCTCGCACTGGAGATCGCCTCCGACGCGACGGCGGAGATCGCGGGGCGCAGCCGTGGGACGCCGCGGATCGCGAACCGTCTACTCCGCCGCGTTCGCGACTACGCGCTCGTCCACGACACCGACGGCCTGCACGCGGTTCACGCCGCGCTCGAACTGTACGACGTCGACGAACTGGGCCTGGATCGCCTCGACCGCGCCGTTCTCTCGGCCATCCTCGCCCGCTTCGACGGCGGCCCGGTCGGCCTCAACACGCTCGCGGTGTCGGTGGGCGAGGAGTCGGAGACCATCGAATCCGTCGTCGAGCCGTTTCTCGTGCGGGTGGGCCTCCTGACCCGTACTCCTCGCGGTCGCGTCGCCACGAAGGCGGCCTGGCGACACCTCGGCATGACGCAAGAGTCACCGGGCCTCTTCGGGGATGACCTATAATTCAACCTGGCCCGCTCCTTTGCGGCGAACCGTCGCGCTGATTTCTTCTGGGCGGGCCACAGACAACTTCGGAAGGCCCCCTCGCCACCATGGATTACACCCTCATTCTCATCGCCGTCGTTCTCGCGGTGTTCGTCTTCTTCCAGTTCCGCAGCTCACGGAAGCGCCAGAAGGATGCCGCAGAGCGTCTCGCGACGCTGCTGCCCGGTGTCGAGGTCATGACGAACTTCGGTCTGTACGGAACCCTCGTCTCGATCGACGAGGAAGAGAACCTCGCGTTCGTGGAGATCGCCCCCAAGACGATCGTGAAGCTGCATCGCCAGGTGATCCTCAAGGCAGTCGACCCCGTCATCCCCGAGGAGACGGCCGACGAGGTTGCCGAGGAGAACGGGCCGGAGCTCAATACCTCGAGCGCCGTTCCGATGACCGAGCCCGAGTACGGGGAGCGGACCAAGAAGCCCTCGCGCAAGAAGCCGGCTTCGGACTCCGAGTAACCGCCAGCACCCTGTTCCCAGTCCACTCCCTAGAAAGCTGAGTCACACGTGGCGGCACGCTCAACCCCGGTGAAGAAGGCATGGCGTTCGCTCACCTGGCTCATGGTGATCATCGTCGGGCTCATCGCCATCAATGGCGGCGGAGCATTGCTTGCCGGGTGGAACTGGGTTCCCAAGCTCGCGCTCGACCTCATCGGCGGGACGCAGATCATCCTTGCCCCGAAGCTCGAGAGCGGGCAATCGGTCAGCGCTGACCAGCTCAACCAGGCCGTGTCGATCATCCGGCAGCGCATCGACGCCGCAGGAGTCTCCGAGTCGGAGATCAACACGCAGGGTTCGAGCAACGTCGTCGTGTCGCTGCCGGGCATCCCGGACCAGGCGACGATCGATCGCATCGAGTCCTCCGCGAAGCTCGAGTTCCGTGCCGTCATCCAGACGGATGCCGCGGCCGTGTCGAACGTGGGAGAGACCCCTTCGCCCAGCCCGTCGCCCGGCGCATCCGACTCACCGGCGCCGTCGACTTCTCCCGAGCCCGCACCGTCGATCTCACCCAGCAATGCAAGCGACCCCGCGTGGGTGACCCCGGCGCTGCAGAAGCAATTCGACGACTTCAACTGTGCGGATGTCGAGAAGGCGAACACGAACGTCGCGCCGGCGGATAAGCCGCTCATCACCTGTGAGATCAACGGGACCCTCACGGATGCCCTGCCCGACTACAAGTACATCCTCGGCCCCGTCGAGGTCTCCGGTGAGCGCATCAAGGACGCGACGAACGGCCTCGTCGCCAACAGCCAGGGTGTGAGCACCAACCAGTGGGGCGTCAACATCGTGTTCGACGCCGAGGGCGCCAAGCAGTTCGGTGAGGTCACGACGCGTCTCTACGGCCTGACCGGAGCCCGCCACCAGTTCGCGATCGTCCTGGATGGCCAGGTCATCTCAGCGCCGACGACGAACGCCGTCATCACGGACGGAAAGCCGCAGATCACCGGATCCTTCACCCAGGAGACCTCGAAGACCCTCGCCGACCAGTTGAAGTTCGGCGCCCTGCCGATCGGATTCCTCGTTCAGAGCAAGGAATCGATCACGGCGACGCTCGGAACGACCCAGCTGCTGAGCGGTCTCCTCGCCGGGGCCATCGGCCTCATGCTCGTCATCGGCTACTCGCTGCTGCAATACCGGACCCTCGGGCTCGTGACGGTCGCATCGCTCGTCGTCGCGTTCTCGATCACCTATCTCATCGTCACGATCCTGTCCTGGCGCGAGGGCTATCGCCTCTCGCTCGCCGGCGTCGCCGGCCTCATCGTGGCGATCGGTATCACCGCGGACTCCTTCATCGTCTACTTCGAGCGAATACGCGACGAATTGCGCGATGGCCGGGTGCTCGTGTCCGCCGTCGAGGCCGGATGGAAGCGTGCCCTGCGCACCATTTTCGCCTCGGATGCCGTGAACTTCCTCGCCGCGATCGTGCTCTTCCTGCTTGCGGTCGGCAACGTGCGCGGCTTCGCCCTCACGCTCGGCCTCACGACCATCGTCGACGTTCTCGTCGTGACGATGTTCACCCACCCCATGATGCAGTTGCTCGCGAACACCGAGTTCTTCGGCGGTGGGCACCGGTTCAGCGGTCTTGATCCGAAGGCGCTCGGTGCCGTGTACCGGGGCCGTGCCCAGTTCAGGGCTCCGGCGGCATCCGTGGGGAGCGGAAAGGCCGCATCGGCCAGCAAGGAGGCCGCTCGGCGACAGACGATCGCCGAACGCAAGGCCGCGGAGCTCGCGGCGGGGAAGCCCGGAACATCCAGTCAACGGTCCAAAGGAAAGGATTCCTGATGGCCAGCTTCTCCCAGTTCGGCAATGACCTCTACACGGGCAAGCGCTCGTACGACTTCGTCGGAAAGAAGTACCTCTGGTATGCGATCGCGATCGTCCTCATCGCGCTCGCGCTCGGCATCACGCTCCTGCGCGGAGGCTTCGAGTTCGGTATCGAGTTCCGGGGCGGGTCGCAGTTCGAGATCAGCAAGACGACGAACCTCGACCAGACGTTCGCCGCCAACGCTGTCACCGCCGAGGTGCCGAAGGCCAACCCGAGGGTCACGGTCATCGGCGGCAGCTCCGTCCGCATCCAGACCGACCAGCTCACCAACGCACAGAACGACCAGGTGAGGGATGCGCTGGCCGCGGCATACGAGGTCACACCCAAGCAGGTCACGGCCTCGTACATCGGCGCGACCTGGGGCGCCGACATCACCAGCACGGCCATCCGCGGCCTCATCACGTTCCTCGTGCTCGCGGCGGTCGTCATGGCGATCTACTTCCGTACCTGGAAGATGTCGCTTGCGGCCATGATCGCGCTGCTGCACGACCTCATCATCACGGCGGGCGTGTACGGCGTCCTGCAGTTCGAGGTCACACCGGCGGCGGTCATCGGATTCCTGACGATCCTCGGATACTCGCTCTACGACACGGTCGTGGTGTTCGACAAGATCCGGGAGAACACGATGGAGGACGGAGGAGAGACCCGGCGCACGTTCTCGGAGTCCGTCAACCTCGCGGTGAACCAGACGCTCGTGAGATCGATCAACACCTCTGTGGTCGCCCTCCTCCCGGTCGGCGCGATCCTGTTCATCGGGGCGGCGCTCCTCGGCGCAGGAACGCTCCGCGACATCTCGCTCGCGCTCTTCATCGGCATGCTCGTCGGCACATACTCGACGATCTTCATCGCGGCCCCGCTGTATGCGCACCTGCGCAGCTCAGAGGATGCCATCCAGAAGCAGTCGAAGAAGCTCCTGCAGAGCCGTAAGTCCGCCGCCGTCACGGAGTAGCGCCTTCGGCCGGATCCCAGAGCAGAATGCTAGTTTTGCAGGGGAGGAGGCGCGATGACTGAGACGAAACCTCCCCTCGTCGTGCCCGGCGGAGACGCTGTCTCGGCCGCGGATGCCGCGCACGTCCCTGCATCCGTGCGGCGGAACCTGCTTCCTCGGATCTTCTCCCGCGCCCAGCCGATCGGCGCCGTCGAGCGCCTCGTCAAGACGGTTCGGACGCATCATCCCAAATCAGACACCGGGCTCATCGAGCGCGCATACTCTGCTGCGCAGCGTGCGCACGAAGGGCAGCTCCGCCGCAGCGGGGAGCCGTACATCACGCATCCGCTCGCCGTCGCACAGATTCTCGCCGATCTCGGTATCGGCCCCGTGACGATCGCAGCGGCACTGCTTCACGACACGGTCGAAGACACCGATTACACGCTCGCGTCCGTACGCAAGGATTTCGGCGACGAGATCGCCATGCTCGTCGACGGAGTCACCAAACTCGACAAACTCAAGTACGGGGACAGCGCCCAGGCCGAGACCGTGCGCAAGATGGTCGTGGCGATGTCGAAGGACATCCGGGTGCTCGTCATCAAGCTCGCCGACCGTCTGCACAACGCGCGGACCTGGGGCTTCGTCTCGCCGGAGTCCGCCGCGCGCAAGGCGCAGGAGACACTCGAGATCTACGCGCCGCTCGCCCATCGACTGGGGATCCAGGCGATCAAGTGGGAGCTCGAGGACCTCTCCTTCGCCGTGCTCTATCCGAAGCTCTACGTCGAGATCGAAGGCCTCGTCAAGGAACGTTCGCCTCAGCGCGAAGAGTTCGTGCACGAGGTCATCGACGCGGTCAACGAGGATCTGAAGGCCGCGAAGATCCGCGGGAAGGTCGCCGGAAGGCCGAAACAGTTCTACTCGATCTACCAGAAGATGGTCATGCGGGGGAGGGAGTTCGACGAGATCTACGACCTCGTCGGCATCCGGATCCTCGTGAACTCCGTGCGCGACTGCTATGCGGTGCTCGGCTCGATCCACGCGAGGTGGAATCCGATCCCCGGACGATTCAAGGATTACATCGCGACGCCGAAGTTCAACCTGTACCAGTCGCTACACACGACCGTCATCGGGCCGCACGGCCGCGCGGTGGAGATCCAGATCCGCACGGAGGAGATGCACCAGCGTGCGGAGTTCGGCGTCGCCGCCCACTGGAAGTACAAGGATCGGATGAACGGCGGCAGGTCGACGGGGATCGCGCCGGACACCGACATGGCGTGGCTCGCCCACATCACCGACTGGCAGGCGGAGACGAGCGACCCGGGAGAGTTCCTGGAGTCGCTGCGCTTCGAGATCGGCGCGAAGGAGGTCTACGTCTTCACTCCGCACGGGAAGGTCATCGGCCTGCCCGCCGGGGCGACACCCGTGGACTTCGCGTACGCCGTGCACACCGAGGTCGGACACCGCACCATGGGCGCGAAGGTCAACGGGCGGCTGGTCCCGCTCGACACCGCGCTCTCCAGCGGTGAGGTCGTCGAGGTCTTCACGTCGAAGAATCCGGATGCCGGGCCGAGCAAGGACTGGCTCGCGTTCGTCAAGAGCCCCCGGGCCCGTAACAAGATCAAGCAGTGGTTCACGAAGGAGCGGCGCGAGGAGGCCGTCGAGCAGGGCAAGGATGCGATCGCCCGCGCCATGCGCAAGCAGAACCTTCCGCTGCAGAAGCTCATGAGCCAGGACTCGTTCAGCGAGGTCGCCGCCCAGTTGCGCTACGAGGACGTCTCCGCGCTCTACGCGGCAGTCGGCGAGGGGCACATCTCCACTCAGTCGGTGCTCGAGAAGGTCGTCGCGAACCTGCAATCCGACTCGGAGAACGATGAGTCAGAACTGCCGATGCCGGTCAAGGGCCGTTCTCGCCCTCTGCGCAACACGGAGTCGGGTGTGCTCGTGCGCGGGGCGCCGGACATCCTGGTCAAGCTCGCGAAGTGCTGCACGCCGGTACCGGGCGATGAGATCGTCGGATTCGTGACGCGCGGCTCAGGAGTCTCGGTCCACCAGGCGGACTGCAACAACGTGGCCTCGCTCGTCGCCCAGCCGGAACGCATGATCGAGGTGGAGTGGGCGCCGACGAATTCGAGCGTGTTCCTCGTGCAGATCCAGGTCGAGGCGCTCGACCGGGCCGGACTGCTCTCCGATGTCACGAGAGTGCTCTCGGAGCATCACGTGAACATCCTCTCGGCGACGGTGCAGACCTCGAGCGACCGACTTGCGCTCAGCAGGTTCCTGTTCGAGACCGGCGACACGACTCATCTGGATCGCGTGCTCAACGCCGTGAGGAGAATCGACCAGGTCTACGACGTGTACCGGGTCAGCGCGGGCTGACCTGGGCGACCGGGCGGAACGCCTCGGTGAGCACGGAGATCGCCCGATTGCGGTGCGGGAGGTTTCTTCGGGTCTCGATGACGGCCGTGCAGTCCTCGAGCGTGAACCCTCTGCCGAGGCGGGAGAGCGCGACGATGATGGCACCGTTCGCGTGAGGGGCTCGCGCCATGTCGATCGCGGTGCGCAGCGGTGTCGTCACGGGCATGCCCCCGAGCGTCAAGACATCCTCCGGGCCGATGACGACCTCCCGGAATGCCTGGCGAGCCGTTGACAGTGGTCGATAGCCGCTCGTCGCGTCCACGCACAGCTGCAGCCGCGCAGGCGGAGAGGTCAGCAGACCGTAGATCCACGCGGCGGTCAGCTGTTCCGCGATCGCTCTCGGGCCGGCCTCCGCGGCGACGGATGCTGCGCGCAGGTCAGCGCAGGGTATCGAATCGGTCGGGCAGAACGCTCCACCGATGGGCAGCAGTTCTCCGTCGAGCGCTGCAGCGTGCAGCTCCGGTTCCGGCAGGTCGATGCGGGAGAGCACGGCGGGCAGTCGCATCCGACCATCGTCGCCCCGACGGGGAAGCCGAACGCGGGTCCGGGGCGCAATTGTGCACAACGCGGGCCTGTGGAAAGGAGACGCGGCGGAGAAGCGATACCGCGGAGAGGAGACGCGGCGGAGAAGCGGCGCCTAGCCGATCGCGGCGAGCCACGCCTTTCGAGCCGCAAGGGCCTCCTCGGCCTCGGCGACCCTGGTGGAGTCGCCCGCCGCAGTGGCATCCGCGAGCTCCTGCTCCAGCTTTGCGATCGCGTCTTCGAGCTGGCTCGCAAGGCCCTCGCTCCTGGCCTTCTTCTCCGGGTTGTTACGGTGCCAGAAGTCCTCGTCGAGCTTTCTCACGGCCGCCTCGACCTTGCGCATCCGGTCTTCGACCGTGCGCACCTTGTCTCTGGGAACCTTGCCGATCTCATCCCAGCGGCGCTGGATCGAGAGCAGGGCGTCTTTTGCGGCGTCGCGATCGGTCGCCGTCAGGAGGGGTTCTGACTCCTCGAGGAGCGCGAGCTTCTTCTCCAGATTGGCGCTGAACTCCGCATCGTCCCGAGCGTCGACCTCGGCCTTGGCCGCGTACAGGACATCGCCTGCGGCCTTGAACCGTGCCCAGAGCGAATCATCGACCTTCTTGCCTGCCCTCCCGGCGCGCTTCCATTCGTCGAGCAGCGTCCGATACGCGGGGATGCCGTCCACGCCCTTGGTCGAGAGGGCCTCGGCCTTCTCCGCGAGTTCCTGCTTGCGCAGTCGAGCATCCTTGTGGACGGTGTCGAGTTCGGCGAAGAAGGCCTTGCGGTGCGTCTCGATCGTCGTGCGGGCGGCTCGGAACCGCTTCCAGAGCTCATTGCTCTCCGCCTTCGGGAGGCGCGGACCGTCCTGCTGATGCTTCTGCCAGCGTTCGAAGAGCGCGTCGAGGCTTGCGCTCACGCTCTTCCATTGCGCCTTCGCGAAGTCCTGGGCGGCAAGGGTCTCGACCTCGGCGACGAGGGCCATCCGGTCCTGGACGGCGGTCTCGACGGCCGCCTTCGCCTCAGCGGCCTGCTTCTCCGTCAGCTCGTCGACGGTCCCGTGGAGAGCATCCAGACGGGCCTCCAGGGAGGCGAGATCTCCCACGGCGTTCGCGTCGGCGATGCTCGCGCGCAGCGTGGAGACCGTCTTGGCGACATCCTGCGCCGCAGTGCCGCGCTTGACTCGCTGCTCCAGCAGCGTGACCTGTCCGGCCAATTCGACGAACTTCCGTTCGAAGTAGGCCAGCGCCTCCTCCGGTGTGCCATCCGGGTACTGCCCCACCGAGCGCTCGCCGTCCGACGTGCGCACGAAAACAGTGCCGGTCTCGTCAACCCGGCCCCACGGTGCTGGGGTGTTCTCCAACTGTCCCACCTTGCCGATATCGCTGTGCCTGCGGTCGGGCGAAACCCGCACGACCGATCACAAGCCTATTGCACCGGCCCGCACGGGCATGGCCGGGCCTGCGCCGCCTACTGGACGGTGACGGCCGTGATCGAGGTCGGAACGGCTGGACGCCCATCCGGCACGCCGCCCACCGTTCCCGCATCGGCGATCGCCGAGATGAGCGCATCGAGGCCCTTGGTCACGTGTCCGAAGATCGTGTACCCACCGGCAGCATCGTTCGGAATGGTGCCGTCGGCGAGCATGATGAAGAACTGGTGGCCCTGGGAGTACGCGGCGCCGCCGGCACGGGCGAGCGCGATCGTCCCTGCGGGGTAGACCGAGTCGGCCGGTGCATTCTCGATAGGTCCGTACTGGAAGGTCGGGTCGCCTGCTCCTGTGCCATCGAGCGACCCGCACTGGATGAGCCGCGTGGGAGCCGTGGTCAGCCGGTGGCAGGTCTTGCCAATGAAGTACTTGCTCGAGACCTCGTCGACGAAGACGGCGACCGCCTGGGGCGCCACCTTGCCGTCCAGCGTGAAGTCGAGGGGCGTGGAGTTCAGCGTCAGCGTTCCGGTCCAGTCCCTGCCGTCGGCGGAGGAGGGGTCGGGGATGTCGCCGATGTTCTGCCCGGTCGACGGGTCGACGGGCGACGACGGCGATGCGGAGGGCTCAGGCGCGGGCACACCGGGGCCCGCCGTGAAATACACCACCTGGGTCACCGCAGCGAGGGCGGCCACGAGAACGGCGCCGGCGATGGCGAAGAGGTTGTCCCTGCGGCGTCGGCGCACCTGTTCCTGGTGAACTCCCTGACGAGCGTTGAATCGACGCAGTCTTTCGCGTGCCTCGCGTGCCTCGCGTTCGGCTGTCCTGCTCCGTGCCACGTCGCTCCTTAGGGGAATCTTGCATGAGTGCCCAGAAGTACATTACCCGCCGGGCTGCACGCCGGAGGTCGCAACTACCATGTCAACTATGGTCGATCAGCCGGGGCTCTACAGCGGAACGAGTCCGCTTGCGGTGCGGATGCGCCCGCGAACCCTCGATGAGCTCGCCGGGCAGAAGCACCTCCTGGGGCCCGGCTCACCGCTCGTCACGCTCGCGAGCGACATCACGGGGGAGCAGGGCGCGACATCCGTCATCCTCTGGGGCCCGCCAGGCACCGGGAAGACCACCATCGCCAAGGCGATAGCGCAGAGCTCGGGCCGCAAGTTCGTGGAGCTCTCGGCGGTGACGGCGGGGGTCAAGGATGTGCGGGAGGTCATGCAGCAGGCACTGTCCTCGCGAGACCTCTACGGAAAGTCCACTGTGCTGTTCCTCGACGAGATCCACCGCTTCTCCAAGGCCCAGCAGGATGCCCTCCTGCCAGGGGTCGAGAACGGGTGGGTGATCCTCGTCGCCGCCACGACGGAGAATCCGTCGTTCTCGGTCATCTCGCCGCTCCTGTCCCGTTCGCTGCTTCTCACCCTCGAAACACTGACGGATGATGACCTCGGCACGGTCATCGACCGGGCGGTCGGCGATTCCCGCGGCCTCGGCGGTGCCGTCGAGCTCGATCCGGATGCCCGATCCGCCATCATCCGACTGGCATCCGGCGATGCACGCCGGGCCCTGACCGCGCTCGAGGCGAGTGCCGCTTCCGCTGCGGCATCGACATCCGAGGGGAAGCCCCTCGTGACCGCGGACATCGTGGCGGCAGCCGTGGACAGGGCGCTCCTGCGCTACGACCGCCAGGGTGACGAGCACTACGACGTCATCAGCGCGTTCATCAAGTCGGTGCGGGGGTCTGACGTCGACGCGTCGATCCACTACCTCGCGCGCATGATCGAAGCGGGGGAGGACCCTCGCTTCATAGCCCGCCGCATCATCGTGCTTGCGGCCGAGGACATCGGGATGGCCGACCCGCAGGCGCTGGTCATCGCGGTCGCCGCGGCCGACGCCGTGCAGTTCATCGGGATGCCGGAGGGGCGCATCCCGCTCGCCGAGGCGGTCACCTACCTCGCCACGGCGCCGAAGTCGAACGCGGCATATCTCGCCATCGACCAGGCGATCGCGGATGTGCGGGCCGGGAGGATCGGCCGGGTGCCGGCCCACCTCCGCGACGCCCACTACTCCGGCGCGAAGAAGCTCGGCCACGGCAAGGGGTACCGCTACCCGCACGACGCAGAGCTCGGCGTGCTCGAACAGCAGTACGCCCCGGACGAACTCACGGACGCGCGCTACTACGAACCGACGGACCACGGTAACGAGCGCGACGTCTCTGCACGTCTCGAGAAGCTGCGACGCATCATCCACCGCCGGTGATGGGCAACCGCCGGTGATCTGCTATTCTTGACACCGCCGACAGGAGGTTCCGCGCACGGCTGCAGCGGAATCCGCACCTGAGAAGCATCCTTTAGCCGGATGGTTTCCACGGCACATCCCTCTTCCCTGACTTTGGGCGCACCATGTCGTCCGAACCGAAGACCGATGATCTCAGTACCGAAAGGAAACCGTGTCTACCAAGTCACGCACCCGCAGCAAGACCCGCCTCTCCCGCGCCCTGGGCATCCCGCTCACGCCGAAGGCTGCCCGTTACCTCGAGAAGCGGCCATACGCGCCGGGCGAGCACGGCCGTACCCGCCGCAAGACCGACAGCGACTACGCCGTGCGCCTGCGCGAGAAGCAGCGCCTGCGCGCCCAGTACGGCATCCGCGAGGCCCAGCTCAAAATCGTCTTCCAGGAGGCGCGCCGCACCCAGGGCCTGACCGGTGAGAACCTCGTCGAGCTGCTGGAGATGCGACTCGACGCCCTCGTCGTCCGCGCCGGCTTCGCCCGCACCACTGCGCAGGCGCGCCAGCAGATCGTCCACCGCCACATCATGGTCGACGGCCAGCGGGTCGACCGCCCATCGTTCCGGGTGAAGCCGGGCCAGCTCGTGCACGTGCACCCGAAGAGCGAGCAGATGGAGCCGTTCCAGGTCGCCGCGGCAGGCGGTCACGCCGAGGTGCTCCCGAAGGTTCCCGCCTACCTCGAGGTCGAGCTCGACAAGCTGCAGGCGCGACTCGTTCGCCGTCCCAAGCGCGCCGAGGTCCCGATCACCTGTGAAGTCCAGCTCGTCGTCGAGTACTACGCTGCGCGCTAACCTTAATAGCCACACGTGAAGGAGCACCGCTCATGAAGAAATTACTGTGGCTCGTCGTCGGTGTCGGCGTCGGGTTCGTCGCCGCACACCAGCTGAACAAGACGCCTGAGGGCCGGAGGTTCTTCGAGGACATCGACGCGAAGGCTCGCGAATTCGGCGGGGCCGTCGTCGACGGCTACAAGGCACGGGAGGCAGAACTGCGCGCCGCCGTCGCGGACGCGGAGGAAGCCATTGCCGACTTCGCCAAGCGGCAGTAAGCACTGATCAGGTCGTGCAGACCGCAGAGATCCGTCGCCGCTGGCTCGACTACTTCGGAGAGCGCGGCCATACGGTGGTGCCGTCGGCGTCCCTGGTGAGCGATGACCCGACCCTGCTCTTCACCGTGGCGGGGATGGTTCCGTTCATCCCCTACCTGACCGGGCTCGTCCCCGCGCCGTACCCGCGTGCGACGAGCGTGCAGAAGTGCATCCGCACCCTCGACATCGAGGAGGTGGGGAAGACCCCGCGGCACGGCACGTTCTTCCAGATGAACGGCAACTTCTCCTTCGGCGACTACTTCAAGAAGGAGGCCATCGAGTTCGCCTGGGAGCTCCTCACGGGCTCCGAGCAGGACGGCTTCTACGGGTTCTCGCCGGACGATCTCTGGGT
Organism: Terrimesophilobacter mesophilus; assembly: GCF_014200375.1. Lineage (GTDB taxonomy): Bacteria > Actinomycetota > Actinomycetes > Actinomycetales > Microbacteriaceae > Terrimesophilobacter > Terrimesophilobacter mesophilus. The sequence continues at coordinate 98,750 of NZ_JACHBP010000001.1, forward strand.
CACGATCTACGAGGACGACGACGACGCCTTCCGGTTCTGGAAGGACACGGCCGGGCTTCCGGATGAGCGCATCCAGCGCCTCGGCATGGACACCAACTACTGGTCGACCGGGCTCCCGGGTCCAGCGGGCCCCTGCTCGGAGATCTTCTTCGACCGCGGACCGGCATACGGGGTCGACGGGGGACCGGCGACCGACGACGACCGCTACGTGGAGATCTGGAACCTCGTGTTCATGCAGTACCTCCGCGGAGAGGGTCGTGGCAAGAACGACTTCGAGATCCTCGGCGAACTGCCCAGGAAGAACATCGACACCGGCATGGGCCTCGAGCGCGTCGCGTTCCTCAAGCAGGGCGTCGAGAACATGTACGAGATCGACCAGGTCCGGCCCGTCCTCGATCGCGCGGCGGAGCTCTCCGGCAAGCGATACGGAGCCGACCACGACGATGACGTGCGAATGCGGGTGATCGCGGATCACGTCCGCTCATCCCTCATGCTCATGGCCGACGGTGTGACGCCATCCAATGAGGGGCGCGGTTACATCCTGCGCCGCCTGCTGCGACGCAGCGTTCGGGCGATGCGGCTGCTCGGGGTGGACACGGCGACGTTCCCCGAACTCTTCCCCGCCTCCCGGGATGCCATGAAGGCGGCGTACCCGGAGGTCGATACGGACTACGCACGGATCGGACGACTCGCCTACGGCGAGGAGGAGACCTTCCTCAAGACGCTCGAGAGCGGAACCAGCATCCTCGACGTCGCTGTCGAGAAGGTGCGGACCTCCGGCGGGAAGAAGCTCGAAGGGGATGTCGCGTTCCAGTTGCACGACACGTTCGGGTTCCCCATCGACCTCACCATGGAGATGGCGGAGGAGGCCGGCCTCACGGTCGACCGTTCGGCGTTCGAGACGCTCATGGCACAGCAGCGCAATCGGGCGAAGGCGGATGCGCGGGCCAAGAAGACCCTGCTCGCCGACCTTTCGGTCTACAGCGACTTCCGCGCGAAGGGCGAGACGGTCTTCACCGGATACGAGTTCCTGGAGACCGACGGCACGGTGCTCGGGATCATCGTCGGAGGGGAATCCGTGCAGCGGGCGCGCGTCGGGGACATCGCCGACGTCATCCTCACCGAGACCTCGCTCTACGCGGAGTCCGGCGGCCAGGAGGCCGACGCCGGCCGCATCGTCGGGGAGGGCTTCGAACTCGAGGTCCTCGACGTGCAGCGCCCGGTCAAGGGACTCGTGAGCCACAAGGTCGAGGTCACGAAGGGTGAGGTGGGGGTCGGCGATGCTGCGACGAGCATCGTCGACGCAGCGTGGCGCCGCGGCGCGACCCAGGCCCACTCGGCGACCCACATCATCCACGCCGCACTGCGGGAAGTGCTCGGCCCGCAGGCTCACCAGGCCGGCTCGTACAACAAGGCCGGATACATGCGGCTCGACTTCAACTGGAACCAGGCGCTCTCGCCGGCGACGCGCACGGAGATCGAAGAACTCTCGAACAACGCCATCCGGAACAATCTCGAGGTGGAGACGAAGGTCATGCCGCTCACCGAGGCGAAGGCGCTCGGGGCCATGGCGCTCTTCGGCGAGAAGTACGGCGAGACGGTGCGCGTCGTCGAGATCGGCGGTCCGTGGTCTCGCGAACTGTGTGCGGGCACGCACGTGTCCCGCAGCTCGGAGATCGGCCTCATCAACGTCGTGAGCGAGGCGTCGGTCGGGTCGAGCAACCGCAGGATCGAGTCCCTCGTCGGAATGGATGCATTTCGGGACCTCGCGACCGAACGGGCGATCGTCTCCCGGCTGAGCACCGAACTCAAGACACCCCGAGAGCAGCTGCCGGAACGCATCGCAGGGCTCATGGCGAGCCTCAAGGAGGCCGAGAAGAAGATCGCCGCATACCAGTCGGCTGCGCTCGGCGAACGAATCCCTGGGCTTGCGGATGCCGCCGTGCGGCGCGGCGGGCTCACGAGTGTCATCGAGAACCTCGGCACCGTCGCTTCCGCCGATGATGTGCGCACCCTCTCGTTGGGCGTGAGAGGGCGGCTGGGGAACGAACCCGCGATCGTCGCGTTTTTCGCCGACGTCGCGGAGAAGCCCATCGTGATCGTTGCCACCAATGACGGGGCGCGTGCGCTGGGGGTCAGGGCAGGGTCGATGGTTTCGATCGCGGCCGGCGTTCTCGGCGGCGGCGGAGGAGGCAAGGACGACATCGCCCAGGGCGGCGGTACGAGCGTCGCCGCCATCCCTGAGGCGGCCGATGCGCTGCGCGCGGCACTGCCCGCGTGAGCATGCCCGCGTGAGAATGCGCCCGTGAGTATGCGATCGGGCAGGCGGCTCGGCATCGACGTCGGGACGGTACGCATCGGCGTCGCCGTGTGCGACATCCACGCCGTGCTCGCGACTCCTCTCGCGACGGTCGCTCGTGGCGCCGGGGATGTCGCAGAGGTCATCCGGCTGGTCGGTGAGCACGAGGCCATGGAGGTCGTCGTCGGGCTTCCGCTCGCGCTTTCCGGTTCGCGAACGGCGTCGACCGAGGATGCGATCGGTTTCGCGGAGCGCATTGCGGCGGCCGTCGCCGTCCCGGTGAGGCTCGTGGATGAGCGTCTGTCGACCGTTTCAGCTCAACGCGCGCTGCAGTCGACCGGTCGGGACGTTCGCAGGTCGCGCCCGGTCATCGACCAGGTCGCCGCCACTATAATTCTGCAGGATGCTCTCGACTTCGAGCGGTCGAGCGGAACCCCACCGGGCGAGCGAGTCGCCCCGGACGAAGGATAGGCGCTGTGGCAGACGAACCACGTTGGGACGAGATGTTCTCGTCGCAACCCGCCGCCGATCCGACAGCGCCGCAGCCGCCCTCCCGCCGGGCCGCGCGCGAAGCGGCGACGCGTCCGAAGAAGCGCCGCCGCTGGATCGGATGGGTGGTCGCTGTCGTCGTCGTCCTGGGCCTGGCGGGCGCCGGCGCCGGTTATGTGTGGGCGAACTATGAGCCGCAGGTGCGGAAGGCGCTCGGCTGGGAGCTTCCGCCGCCAGACTACGTCGGGCAGGGGTCGGGGCAGGCCACGATCGTGATTGCGAGCGGTGACACCGGAGTCGAAGTGACGAATTCGCTGCTCGACGCCGGGGTGATCAAGAGTTTCGGAACGTTCTACAGCCTGCTCCTTGCGCAGAAGCCCGCGGTCGAGTTCTATCCGGGCTATTACGTGCTGTCGGAGAAGATGAGTTCGGCTGCTGCTCTCGCTGCGATTCAGGATCCTGCGAACCGGGTCGAGCGCACGGCCCTGATCCCAGAAGGCAAGAGCATCGACCAGGTGTTCGAGATCCTGAGCACGGCGACAGGTATCTCCGTGGCCGATTTCGAAGCGGCGGCGAAGAATCCAACCGACTACGGGGTGTCGAAGGACGCACCCAGTCTCGAGGGCTATCTCTTCCCCGCCACATACAAGTTCGATCCGAGCGTCGACGCGCGCTCGGTGCTGAAGACCCTCGTCGACCGGACCTTCGCCGCTCTGGATGCCGCAGGGGTGGCTCCGAAGGACCGGCTGCGTGTGCTCACCCTCGCCGCGCTCATCCAGCGTGAGGCCGGCCGCGACACGAAGGACTTCTACAAGGTCTCCCGTGTGTTCACGAATCGGCTGAAAGACGGTTGGCACTTGCAATCGGATGCGACCGTGTCCTACGGCACCGGAAGGACCCACACGGTGTGGACGACACCCGAGGAGCGCGCAGACAAGTCGAACAAGTACAACACCTACGCGAACCCCGGGCTCCCGATCGGACCCATCGGTGCGGCAGGCGATCTCGCGATCGATGCGGCACTGCATCCGGTGGACGGACCATGGTTCTACTTCGTGCCGGTGAACCTGGACACCGGTGAAACGGTGTTCTCGGTGACTCTGGAGCAGCACAACGCGGCGGTGCGTCAGCTCCAGGAATGGTGTCGTACGACGCAGAGCCCGAACTGTGACTGATTCGCGGCTCCGTCTGGCGGTTCTCGGGTCGCCGATAGCGCACTCGAAGTCCCCGGCGCTGCACAGCGCCGCGTACCGAGTGCTCGGGCTCCCGTGGACGTACGAGGCCGTCGAGGTCCGCGAGGATGAGCTCGGAGAGTTCCTGGCGGGACTCGACGATGAGTGGCGGGGGCTCTCCCTCACCATGCCGCTCAAGCGCGACGTCATCCGCCATCTGACCACGGTCGACGACTTCGGGTCGATCACGGGCGCCGTCAACACCGTGCTGGTCGGCGGCGACGCGCTCAGAGGATTCAACACGGATGTCTCCGGAGCGGAGCGGATGCTGGCCGAGGCGTTCCCGGACCCGCTCGACTCCGCCCTCCTGCTCGGCTCCGGCGCCACAGCGGGTTCGCTTCTCGTCGCCCTCTCGCGTCGCGGGGTGCGCCGTGTCACGGTGTGGGCACGATCCCTCGAGCGCGCGGCGGGCGTCGAGGCGGTCGCGGAGCGCGTGGGCGTGAGCATCGATGTGCAGCCCTTCGGTTCCGAACTCGAGCTTCCGGATGTCGTGGTCAGTACGCTCCCCGGAACCGCCGAACTGCCGATGGGCCTGCCGCGAGGGCTTTGCTCCACCGTGCCGCTCGTCGACATCGCCTATGCCCCACAGCCCACCGCGGCGGCACGATCGTGGCGGGACGAGGGCGGCGCGATCGTCAACAATGGCATCGGGATGCTCGTCTACCAGGCGCTCGCCCAGGTGAGGATCTTCGTCGGGGGAGACCCGGAGATCGAGCTCCCGGACGAGGGCGCTGTGCTCGCCGCCATGCGGGGGGCGGCGTTCGGAACCGCGTGATCATGGGAGGATGGCTGCATGCTTCGATGGCTCACTGCAGGCGAATCCCACGGACCGGAGCTTGTCGCGATCATCGAGGGTCTGCCCGCCGGTGTCCCGGTGAGCCTCTCGGGCATCCGCGAAGACCTTGCGAGGAGAAGGCTCGGCTACGGTCGTGGCGCGCGCCAGAAGTTCGAGGAGGACGAGCTCTCCCTCTCCTCCGGCGTTCGGTTCGGGGTGTCCATGGGGAGCCCCATCGCCATCCGCATCGGCAACACGGAGTGGCCGCGCTGGGTTGACGTCATGAGCGCGGAGCCGGTGGATCTCGCGACGCTGCCGAAGGGCCGTGGCGCCCCATTGACGCGGCCACGGCCAGGGCACGCCGACCTCGTGGGGATGCAGAAATACGGCTTCGAGGAGGCTCGAAACGTGCTCGAGCGGGCGAGCGCGCGGGAAACCGCAGCCAGGGTCGCTCTCGGCGCCGTGGCGCGGTCGTTCCTGGCGTCCCTCGACGTTCGCCTCGTGAGCCACACCGTCGCGATCGGGACCGTGCGCGTGCCGGACGGCACGCCGTTGCCCGGTCCCCAGGATGTCGCGCGTCTGGATGACGACCTCGTCCGTTGCGGCGATCCGGCGACGAGCGAGCGGATGGTCGCCGAGGTCGACGCCGCCCAGAAGGACGGGGACACTCTCGGCGGAATCGTGGAGGTTCTCGCCTACGGACTGCCACCGGGGCTCGGCTCCTATGCGCACTGGGATCGGAGGCTCGATTCCCAACTGGCGGCCGCCCTCATGGGCATCCAGGCCATCAAGGCCGTCGAGGTGGGCGACGGATTCGCGACAGCGACCCGGCGCGGATCCCGGGCGCACGACGAACTCTTCGCCTCCGAGGACGGGATCACGAGATCGACCGATCGGGCAGGCGGAACCGAGGGCGGGATGAGCACCGGGTCCGTTCTGCGGGTCAGCGCGGCGATGAAGCCGATCTCGACGGTGCCGCACGCCCTGCGCACGGTCGATGTCGCGACCGGGGGTACGGCAGAGGCCCACCACCAGCGTTCGGATGTCTGCGCCGTTCCCGCGGCGGGAGTCGTCGCGGAGGCCATGGTCGCGCTCGTACTCGCGAACTCGATGATCGAGAAGTTCGGCGGCGACTCGATCGAGGAGACGCGGAGGAACCTCCTCGGCTACCTCGATGCGATTCCCGCCAACCTGAAGTCGACCCGGTACAGCGCCGGCGCATCCCCGCAGCACGGCGAATGAGCGAGAACCGTCCAGTCCTCGTGGTGATCGGCCCTCCCGGGGCCGGAAAGAGCGTGCTCGGCAGGAGGGTCGCCAAACTGCTTCGAGTGCCGTTCGTCGACACCGACCGGCGGATCGTCGCCAGCCACGGGCCGATTGCGACGATCTTCGCCGAACGCGGCGAGGAGTGGTTCCGGGCCGCGGAGCGCATCGAGGTCGCCAGGGCGCTCGTCGAACGGGCAGTCGTCGCGCTCGGTGGCGGCGCCGTCCTCGACCCGGACACCCAGGCGGACCTCGCCGCGTGCCGGGTGGTTCTCGTGACGGTGTCCGCCGACGCCGTGGGTGACCGCATCCGCGGCTCCGTGCGCCCACTACTGGAGAACGGCCTCGAGTCGTGGCAGGCCATCGTGGATGCCAGACGGCAGTTGTACGAGCGCCTCGCCACGCGCACCGTCGACAGTTCTGAGCGCACGGTGCTCTCTCTCGCGCACGAGGTCGCCGACTGGATCCGGAGAGAGGACGCGGCATGACCACGATCACGGTGCAGGGAACGGGCGATGGCACCGGCCCGTACGACGTCGAGGTGGGTCGCGGCATCCTCCACCGGATCGGCGACGCGCTCGGCACGACCGTCCGCAAGGTGCTCATCGTCCACCAGCCGTCCCTCGCAACGCTCGCGGGCGGGCTGCGCGAGCAGCTTTCCGCATCATACGAGGTGCTCCTCGCCGAGATCCCGGATGGGGAGGCCGCCAAACGCGTCGAGGTCGCCGCGTTCTGCTGGCAGATTCTCGGCACAGCTGACTTCACGAGGTCGGATGCGATCATCGGCTTCGGAGGGGGAGCAGCGACCGACCTCGCCGGGTTCGTCGCGGCGACCTGGCTGCGCGGCGTCACTCTCGTGCAGGTTCCGACGACGGTGCTCGGGATGGTCGACGCCGCCATCGGCGGCAAGACGGGGATCAACACCTCGGAGGGCAAGAACCTGGTCGGCTCGTTCCACGCGCCGAAAGCGGTCATCGCCGACCTCGATATCCTGGCCGGCCTCGACCGGATGGAACTGCTCGCCGGGTTCGGCGAGATCGTCAAGTGCGGCTTCATCGCCGACCCGCAGATCCTCGAGATCATCGAGCACGACGTCGCGGCCGCGACCGACCCGGACTCCGAAGAGTTCCGCCGCGTCGTCGAATTGTCGATCGCGGTCAAGGCGAGCGTCGTGAGTGAGGACTTCCGGGAATCGGGCCGGCGCGAGATCCTCAACTACGGGCACACCCTGGGGCACGCCATCGAGTACGCGGAGCGGTTCCGCTGGCGTCACGGCGCGGCCGTCTCGGTCGGCATGATGTTCGCCGCCGAGCTCGCGCGCCTCGCCGGACGACTGGGCGATGACGTCGTCGATCGGCACCGCAGCATCCTGACCTCGATCGGTCTCCCGGTGAGTTATCCGCTCGGCCGGTGGAACACGCTCGTGAGCGTCATGAAGCGCGACAAGAAGGCCAGGGGAGACCTGCTCCGGTTCGTGATTCTCGACGACGTGGCGCGACCGACGATCCTGAGCGGTCCCGACGAGTCCCTGCTCTTCGCCGCATGGCAGGAAGTAGGCAGTTAGAGTGGCTCGCATGACGCGCATCCTGGTTCTCAACGGCCCCAACCTCCAGCGGCTGGGCACACGGGAGCCGGAGGTCTACGGCACGCTGAGCCTCGAAGATCTGCGGGTCCGGCTCGACGCCGAAGCGGAGGGCGTCACGTGGGAGCTGCGCCAGACCGACGACGAGGCGGAACTCGTCGGATGGCTTCACGAAGCGGTCGACACGGGGTCGCACGTGATCATGAATCCCGCCGCGTTCACGCACTACTCCTATGCGCTTCGGGATGCGGCCGCCCTCGTGACGGAGGCGGGGCTCATTCTCGTCGAAGTGCACATCTCGAACCCGTTCGCCCGCGAGGAGTTCCGCCACACGAGCGTGATCTCCGGCGTGGCGACGGGGGTCATCGCCGGCTTCGGATTCGACTCCTACCTGCTCGCGCTTCGCCTCGTTCGCGACCGCTCATCCTGACCCCGTAAACTTGCGGAATGGCCTCTACCGCAGATATCCGAAACGGCGTCGTCCTCAACATGGATGGCGGTCTGTGGACCGTCATCGAATTCCAGCACGTCAAGCCGGGTAAGGGCGGTGCCTTCGTCAGGACGAAGGTCAAGAACGTCCGCTCCGGGAAGACCATCGACCGCACGTTCAATGCCGGCGCGAAGGTCGAGCTGGAGACCGTCGACCGTGCCGACTTCCAGTACCTGTACAAGGACGGGGACGGCTACGTCTTCATGAACTCCTCCGACTACGATCAGATCACCCTCTCCGAGGAACAGGTCGGGGATGCTCCGAACTTCATGCTCGAGAACCAGAGCGTGACGATCGCCCTCCACAACGGTGAGCCGCTCTACGTGGAGCTTCCGGCATCCGTCGTCCTGGAGATCACGCACGCCGATCCGGGACTGCAGGGGGACCGTTCCACCGGCGGAACCAAGCCGGCCACGGTCGAGACCGGATACCAGATCCAGGTACCGCTCTTCCTCGAGCAGGGGACGAAGGTCAAGGTCGACACCCGCACCGGGGACTACCTCGGCCGCGTCAACGACTGATCGCCCGCCGCCCCCGATGAGTGCGAGAACCAAAGCACGCAAGCGTGCCCTCGACCTGTTGTACGGAGCCGATCTGCGTTCGACCACCATCGCCGATGCCATTGCGAGCGAGTCCGAGCGGGCCCAGGCGGAGCCGCGCAGGTCATCCTCGTGGGAGTATGCGCGCGAGATCTCGGTCGGAGTCGATGAGCACCGTGCCGAGATCGACGAGCTCATCGAGACCTACGCGCTCGGCTGGCCCATCCACCGGATGCCGACCATCGACCGCGCGATCGTGCGGATGGGCATCTGGGAACTCGTGTTCAACCCCGAGGTGCCCGACGGCGTCGCAATCGCCGAGGCCGTGGAACTCGCGCGCACCTACAGCACGGAGGACTCCGCCGGTTTCGTGAACGGTGTGCTCGGCCGCATCGCCGAAGCGCAATCCTGACGGGTCTATAGTTGATCCAGACAGACATCCTTTAACATCCGTCCCGAGAGGCGGGGAAGGAGGTCAGAATGCCTGCACGCACCGTCCTGCAGCCCTCTGATATCACGCGAGCGCTCACCCGCATCTCGCATGAGATCCTCGAATCCAATCGCGGCGGTTCGGATCTCGTCATCCTCGGAATTCCCACGCGCGGTGTCGTTCTCGCCGAGCGCGTCGGGGCCATCCTCGAGTCGATCGAACCCGGAAGCGGAACCGTCGGCACCCTGGACATCACGATGTACCGGGACGACCTCGGTCGCAACCTCACCAGGACCCCGCGCCCGACGCGCATTCCTCCCGGCGGGATCGACGGGAAGACCGTCGTGCTCGTCGACGACGTGCTGTTCTCCGGCCGGACGATCCGTGCGGCACTGGATGCCATGGTCGACCTCGGCAGGCCGCGTGCCGTGCGCCTGGCGGTTCTCGTCGACCGCGGGCATCGCGAACTGCCCATCAGAGCGGACTTCGTCGGAAAGAACCTGCCGAGTTCTCTCGCGGAACGCATCAACGTGAGACTCGACGAGATCGACGGGGTCGAGGAGGTGACGATCGAGCCATGAGGCATCTCCTCAGCACGAAGGACCTCGCACGCGAGGAGGCCATCGTCATCCTCGACGTCGCGGAGGACATGGCGGAGGTCGCCGGGCGTGAGGTTCCTCGCCTGCCCGCGCTGCGCGGAAAGACCGTCGTCAATCTGTTCTACGAGGATTCGACCCGCACCAGGATCTCCTTCGAAGCCGCGGCGAAGCGGTTGAGCGCCGACGTCATCAACTTCAGCGCGAAGGGATCGAGCGTGTCGAAGGGGGAGAGTCTCAAAGACACCGCGCAGACCCTCGCCGCCATGGGTGCGGATGCCGTGGTCGTGCGGCATCCGGCCTCCGGAGCCCCGGACGTGCTCGCGCGGGGCGGCTGGATCGACGCCGGCATCGTGAACGCGGGCGACGGGACCCACGAGCATCCGACCCAGGCTCTCCTCGACGCGTTCACGATCCGTCGACGACTGCACGGCGCGGCCGCTCGCGGTCACGGCCTCGACGGGTGCCGCGTCACGATCGTGGGCGACATCCTGCACTCGCGCGTCGCCCGCTCGAACGTCTGGCTGCTCACAGCACTCGGTGCGAGGGTGAGTCTCGTCGCGCCGGCCACCCTCATGCCCGTCGCACTGGACCGCTGGCCGGTCGAGCTGGGCTACGACCTCGATGCCGCGATCGCGGCCGGGCCGGATGTCATCATGATGCTGCGCATCCAGGCCGAGCGGATGCACGACGCGTTCTTCCCCAATGCGCGGGAGTATTCGCGGCAGTGGGGTCTCGACGACGAACGGATGGCGGCGCTGCCGGAGCGAAGCATGATCATGCACCCCGGGCCGATGAACCGGGGACTGGAGATCTCGGCGGGTGCGGCGGATTCCCCACGGTCCACCATCAGGGAACAGGTCGCGAACGGCGTTTCCGTGCGCATGGCCGTGCTGTATCTGCTGCTGAGCGGCGCGATGGAGGGGAAGGCATGACGAAGCGCATCCTGATTCGCGGTGCCGCGCTGGCCGACGGGACGACGACGGACATCCTGGTCGCCGACGGTCTCGTCGCCGAACTGGGTGCCGGGCTCTCCGATGCCGGCGCGAGCGTCGTCGACGCGGCCGGGCTCATCGCGCTCCCGGGACTCGTCGACCTGCACACCCACCTGCGGGAGCCGGGGTACGAGCACAGCGAGACCGTGCTGACCGGCTCGAGGGCCGCGGCGATCGGCGGATTCACCGCGGTGCACGCCATGGCCAACACCTCGCCGGTCGCGGACACCGCAGGGGTCGTCGAGCAGGTCCAGGCGCTCGGCGACGCCGCAGGATATGTGACGGTGCGGCCGGTCGGCGCGGTGACGATCGGCCTCGGTGGAACGCAATTGGCCGAGATCGGCGCCATGGCCCAGTCCCGGGCGCGGGTGCGCGTGTTCTCGGATGACGGGAAGTGCGTGTCCGATGCGCTGCTCATGCGCCGTGCGCTCGAGTACGTGAAGACCTTCGACGGTGTCGTCGCGCAGCACGCGCAGGAGCCGCGGCTCACAGACGGCGCCCAGATGAATGAGGGCGCGCTCAGCAGCGAACTGGGCCTCACCGGGTGGCCTGCGGTGGCGGAGGAGGCCATCATCGCCCGCGACGTGCTGCTGGCTGAGCACGTCGGCGCGCGGCTTCACGTGTGCCACGTCTCGACGGCGGGATCCGTCGACGTGGTGAGGTGGGCGAAGGCCCGCGGAATCCCCGTCACCGCCGAGGTGACACCGCACCACCTCCTCCTGACCGAAGACCTGGCTCTCACCTGGGACGCCCGGTTCAAGGTCAACCCTCCTCTGCGGTCGCGGGATGACGTCGACGCGCTGCGCGCCGGCCTGGCCGACGGGACGATAGACGTGATCGCCACGGACCATGCGCCGCACCCGGTCGAGGAGAAGGAGTCGGCCTGGTCCGACGCATCCTTCGGCATGGTCGGTCTCGAATCCGCCCTGTCGGTCGTGCAGGCGTCCCTCATCGATACCGGCGTCCTCGGCTGGGTCGACATCGCGCGGCTTCTCTCGAGCGCACCGGCGGCCATCGGCCGCGTCGCGGGGTACGATCGCGGAATAGCGGTCGGCGCCGCCGCAGAGTTCACGCTCGTCGATCCCTCGGCCTCCCGCGAGTTCAGCACGGAAGAACTGCGGGGGCGTTCCGTGAACTCTCCCTACCTGGGGATGACGCTCCCCGGGAGGGTCATGATGACGGTGCATTCCGGATATCCGACAGTCGTCGACGGTGAGGTGGTCGCGACGGAGTTCGTGGCCGCCGCCGCGGCAGAAAGCAGGGGTTTCACTCGTGGATAGGCTCATTCCGACGGTGATCATCGTCGCAGTCCTCGTGCTCGCGATACTGGCGATGTACCTGGGATGGCGGGCGCGGAAGAAGCGTCAGGGAGACTTCGAGCCCCCGGCATCCGTCCCGGATGACCCCGGTCGGACGCGGGCGAAGGCCACCGGGCAGTACGTCGCGACGACCATCGCGCACGAACCGCTCGAGCGCGTCGCGGTGCACGGACTCGGCTTCGGCTCGCGAGCGGACCTGACCGTCACGGAGTTCGGGCTGATCTTCGCCATCACGGGTCGGGCACCCGTCTTCATCGCCCGCGAGGACATCAGCAGGGTCGACAGGGCGACCTGGACGATCGACAGGGCGGTCGAGACCGGCGGACTCGTCCTCGTCGGGTGGCACCTGGGCGAGCACGACGTCGAGAGCTGGTTCCGCATCGACGGCGATGAAGGCGCGTTCCTGGACGCAGTATCCGGACTCATCGGGGAAGAAGGATGACGCGGCACGATCCCGCAGCGGTGCTCGTCCTCGAGGACGGGTCGAGCTACGAGGGCCGCGCGTACGGCGCCCTGGGCACCTCACTCGGCGAAGCGGTCTTCTCCACCGGGATGACGGGCTACCAGGAGACGATCACCGACCCCTCGTACGCAGGTCAGATCGTGCTCATGACGGCGCCCCACATCGGCAACACCGGGGTCAACGACGAGGACCCGGAGTCCGGACGCATCTGGGTCGCGGGATTCGTCGTGCGCGACCCGTCCCGCATCGTGTCCAACCACCGGGCGACCGGGAGCCTCGACGACGACCTCGTCGCGCAGGGCATCGTCGGGATCTCCGGCATCGACACGCGCGCGGTGACACGGCGGCTGCGCTCGGTCGGCGTCATGCGGGCCGGCATCTTCTCAGGACCCGATGCCGCGCTCGGGCTCGCCGACCAGCTCGACGTCGTTCGCGGCGGGGAAGAGATGACCGGATTGAACCTGTCCTCGCGCGTCTCCACCCCCGAGCTGTACCGGATGCCGGCCGAAGGCGAGCGGATCGGAGCTGTCGCGGTCCTGGACCTCGGCGTCAAGTCCTCGACGCTGCGCTACCTCACGGCGCGCGGATTCGAGGTCATCGTGGTGCCGGAGGCGGTCACCGTCGATGCGCTCTTCGCCCTCGCCCCGGATGCCGTCTTCTTCTCGAACGGGCCAGGCGATCCCGGTGCATCCGACCGGCACGTCGAGCTTCTACGCGAGGTGCTGAGGCGGCGCGTTCCGTTCTTCGGAATCTGCTTCGGCAACCAGCTGCTCGGGCGTGCGCTCGGTTACAGCACCTACAAGCTCCCGTTCGGGCACCGCGGAATCAACCAGCCGGTGCTCGACCGCTCAACCGGAAGGACCGAGATCACAGCGCACAACCACGGATTCGCCGTCGACGCCCCGACCGAGGGCATCTCGCAGTCGCCCGCCGGGTTCGGCCGGGTCGAGGTCAGTCACCTCAACCTCAACGACAACGTCGTGGAGGGACTGAAAGCCCTCGACGTCCCCGCGTTCTCCGTGCAATACCACCCGGAGGCCGCCGCGGGCCCGCACGACGCGAACTACCTGTTCGACCGGTTCAGAGAACTCGTGATCGCGACGACGCCTGCCGGGAAAGGGGGCGAGGCCTGATGCCGAAGCGTACCGACATCCGCTCCGTCCTCGTGATCGGCTCGGGTCCCATCGTCATCGGCCAGGCCTGCGAGTTCGACTACTCCGGCACTCAGGCCTGCCGCGTGCTGCGCGAGGAGGGCGTTCGCGTCATCCTCATCAACTCGAACCCGGCGACGATCATGACCGACCCCGACTTCGCCGACGCCACCTATGTCGAGCCGATCACCTGGGAGGTCATCGAGTCCATCATCGCGAAGGAGCGGCCGGATGCGATCCTTCCGACGCTCGGCGGACAGACAGCCCTCAACGCCGCTGTCGAACTGCACGAGCACGGGGTGCTGGAGAAGTACGGGGTCGAATTGATCGGCGCGAACCTGGAGGCCATCCGAAAGGGAGAGGATCGCCAGCTGTTCAAGGACGTGGTCCTCCTCGCCGGGGCTGAGGTCGCCAGATCGCACATCGCGCACACCGTGGAGGAGGCGATCGCCTTCGCCGAGGATCTCGGCTACCCCCTCGTCATCCGCCCCTCCTTCACGATGGGAGGGTTGGGCAGCGGCTTCGCCTACACGCCCGATGAGCTCGTGCGGATGGTCGCCGACGGCCTGCACCAGAGCCCGACGACCGAGGTGCTCCTCGAGGAATCGATCCTCGGCTGGAAGGAGTACGAGCTCGAACTCATGCGCGACACCTCGGACAACACCGTCGTCGTGTGCTCGATCGAGAACGTCGACCCGGTCGGCGTGCACACCGGCGACTCGATCACCGTCGCGCCCGCTCTCACACTGACCGACCGCGAATTCCAGAGGCTGCGCGACATCGGGATCGAGATCATCCGGCTCGTGGGCGTCGACACGGGCGGATGCAACATCCAGTTCGCCGTCGACCCCGCGAGCGGGCGCGTCATCGTCATCGAGATGAACCCGCGGGTGTCCCGCTCGAGCGCTCTCGCGAGCAAGGCGACCGGATTCCCGATCGCGAAAATCGCTGCGAAGCTCGCGATCGGCTACCGTCTCGACGAGATCCCGAACGACATCACGGGGGTGACGCCGGCGAGTTTCGAGCCGACTCTCGACTACGTCGTCGTCAAGGTTCCGCGGTTCGCGTTCGAGAAGTTCCCCGCCGCCGATCCCCGGCTCACGACGACCATGAAATCCGTCGGCGAGGCGATGGCGATCGGGCGCAACTACACGACGGCGCTGCAGAAGGCGCTGCGGTCGCTGGAAAAGCGCGGCTCGAGTTTCCACTGGAATGGTGAGCCGGGAGACAAGGAGTCCCTGCTCGCTCTCGCGAGCGTTCCGACCGACGGCCGGATCGTGACGGTGCAACAGGCGCTGAGGGCCGGAGCGAGCATCCAGGAGGTCTTCGACGCGACCGGCATCGATCCCTGGTTCGTCGACCAGATCGTCCTCATCAACGAGATCGCCGATGAGGTGCGCGTGGCGGGGTCGCTGGATGCCTACCTGCTCCGCCACGCCAAGAACCACGGCTTCTCGGATGCGCAGCTCGCCCGGTTGCGCGACCTCGACGAGTCCGATCTCCGGGCGATCCGTCACAACGAGGGCGTCCGGCCGGTGTTCAAGACCGTCGACACCTGCGCGGGGGAGTTCCCGGCGCTCACCCCATACCACTACTCGAGCTACGACCTCGAGACCGAGGTCATCCCGAGCGACCGGCGCAAGGTCGTCATCCTCGGCTCCGGGCCGAACCGCATCGGTCAGGGCGTCGAGTTCGACTACTCGTGCGTTCACGCGGCCTTCGCGCTCTCGGATGCCGGCTACGAGACGATCATGATCAACTGCAACCCGGAGACCGTCTCGACCGACTACGACACGAGCGACCGGCTCTACTTCGAGCCGCTGACCCTCGAGGACGTGCTCGAGGTCATCGGTGCCGAGAGCGCCGGTGGCGAGCTCGTGGGCGTCGTCGTGCAGCTCGGCGGCCAGACCGCCCTGGGGCTCGCCAAGGGCCTTGAAGCGGCGGGAGTTCCGATTCTGGGGACATCACCGTCGGCGATCGACCTCGCAGAGGAACGCGGCCTTTTCTCCGGCATCCTCGACGCTGCAGGACTCATCGCGCCCCGCAATGGAACGGCGACGGACCTCGTCACGGCCGTCGCGGTCGCGGAGGAGATCGGATACCCGGTGCTCGTTCGCCCCTCCTTCGTGCTCGGCGGGCGCGGCATGGAGATCCTCTACGACACCGAGTCGATGGGAGGGTACTTCGCCCGCGTCGCGGACCAGGCGATCATCGCGCCGGGCCTTCCACTCCTCGTCGACCGGTTCCTGGACGATGCGATCGAGATCGATGTCGATGCACTGTTCGACGGTACCGAGCTCTACGTCGGCGGCGTCATGGAGCACCTCGAGGAGGCCGGGATCCACTCCGGTGATTCCTCCTGCACGCTTCCGCCCGTGACGCTCGGCAGGGACATCCTCGATCGGGTGCGCGACGCGACGGAGGCGATCGCGCGGGGCGTCGGGGTGTGCGGACTGCTCAACGTGCAGTTCGCGATCGGCCAGGGCGTCCTCTACGTCCTCGAGGCGAACCCGCGGGCGTCCAGGACCGTACCCTTCGTGTCGAAGGCGCTCGGCATCCCGCTCGCGAAGGCTGCGGCGCGGATCATGGTCGGCGCGAGCATCCGGTCTCTCGTCGACGAGGGGGTGCTTCCGGCGGAAGACGGGCTCCACGTGCCGATGGACTCGCCCGTCGCCGTGAAGGAGGCTGTTCTCCCGTTCAAACGGTTCAGGACCAGGGAGGGCCGGATCGTCGACTCGATACTCGGACCCGAGATGCGATCGACCGGCGAGGTCATGGGCATCGACTCCAACTTCCCGAAGGCGTTCGCCAAGAGCCAGGCCGCGGCGTACGGGGGCCTTCCCGGAAGTGGAACCGTGTTCGTCTCCGTTGCCGATCGCGACAAACGGGCCATCGTGCTGCCTGTTCTCCGGCTCCAGCAACTCGGATTCACGATCCTTGCCACGCAGGGGACCGCCGAGGTGCTGTCACGCAACGGAATCGACGCCAGGGTCGTGCGGAAGCAGTCCGACGCGCCGTCCCCGGCCGGAGGGGACCAGCGCTCGATCGTGGACCTCATCACGGATGACGAGGTCGACATCGTCATCAACACGCCGAGCGGCCGCACCGCTCGCGCGGACGGATACGAGATCAGAACGGCGACGGTCGCTGCAGACAAGGCACTCTTCACGACGATCGCTCAACTGGGGGCAGCAGTGTCGTCGGTCGAGGCGATTCGGCAGGGATTCGCCGTCCGGTCGCTCCAGGACTACGCGATCGACAGGGCGGAGCGGTTGTCACATGGCCGATAGCGGGGCATTCGGGACACGACTCGCGACGGCGTTCGCGCGGTGGGGGCAGTTGTGCATCGGAATCGACCCGCACGCGTGGCTGCTGGGCGAGTGGGGGTTGAACGACGACGCTGCGGGGCTAAGGGAGTTCGGTCTCCGAGTGGTCGACGCTGCGCACGGCAGGGTCGGCATCGTCAAACCGCAGGTGGCCTTCTTCGAGCGCCATGGTTCTGCAGGGTACGCCGCACTCGAAAGCGTGCTCTCCGCGGCTCGGGATGCCGGTCTGATCGTGATCGCCGATGGGAAACGAGGCGACGTCGGCACGACGGCGGAGGCCTATGGGCAGGCCTGGCTGACGCCCGGTAGCCCGCTCGAGGCGGATGCCATGACGGCGAACGCATTCCAGGGCATCGGATCGCTGTCCGGGCCGATCGCGCTGGCCACACACGCCGGCAAGGGGCTCTTCGTGCTCGCCGCGACGTCGAATCCGGAATCGCTGCCGCTTCAGACCGCCGTCATCGCGCCGGGCGTCGAGGAGGGCACTCCTGGCAGGACGGTCGCGGCCGGTATCGTCGATGGGGTGATCGGATTGAACGCGAGCGAGTCGATGGGAACCGTCGGCCGGGTGGGGTCGTTCGGCGTCGTCATCGGCGCGACCGTCGATCCCGCGCGATTCGGACTGCCGCTTCAGGCCATGGCCACTCATCCGGCCACACCGGTCCTCGCACCGGGGTTCGGCCATCAGGGCGCGTCGTTCACCGACCTTCGCGCGCGCTACGGACCCTGTTCGCCGTTCGTCGTCGCGACGACGTCGCGCGAAGTGCTCGCAGCAGGGCCGTCCGGCATCGAGCGGGCGATCGAGCGGGGTGCCGGGGAGCTTGCAGAATGCCTCGCGTGAATCCACCCGACGTGGACCGTGCGGCGGCCTCCCGCGCTGCGGTCGCCGCCCGCAGGGCCAGGGCAGACATCAAGCGCGCGATCGCGGAGAACCGCAGAAGGCCGCTCGACGTACTCAACCGGGGATGGGCGGACCCGCACAGTGCCGAAGCCGGGCTGAGGGTTCGGGAGCTCGTCGCGAGCATCCGCGGGCTCGGCCCGACCCGGTCGTCACGGATCCTCTCTCAACTCGGAATCGCTGAGTCCAAACGCATCGGTGGACTCGGCGTTCGTCAACGCGAGACCCTCAGGGACTGGCTCTCGCGGCGGGATGGCGGCCACGCCGCGGACCGGACCTCGAAGCTCGTCGTTCTCGCCGGACCCACCGCCGTGGGGAAGGGAGCGGTGTCCACCTACATCAGGGAACACCATCCGGATGTTCTCCTGTCGGTCTCCGCGACGACCCGCTCACCGCGTCCTGGTGAAATCGACGGCGTGAACTACTACTTCGTGAGCGACGAGGAATTCGATCGTCTCGAATCCTCCGGTGCCATGCTGGAGACGGCGACGGTGCACAACGCGTACCGGTACGGCACCCCCCGCGCGCCCATCGACGCGGCCCTTGCGCAGGGGAAGAGCGTCCTCCTCGAGATCGACCTGCAGGGCGCCAGGGCCGTCCGGCGGGCCATGCCGGAGGCGATCCTGATCTTCCTGCTTCCGCCGAGCTGGGAGGAACTCGTGCGGAGGCTGGTCGGCAGGGGCACGGAGGATGCTGCGGAGCAGGCCAGAAGGCTCGACACCGCGAAGACCGAACTGGCCGCCGCGGACGAGTTCGACTACCGCGTCGTGAACAC
This sequence comes from Terrimesophilobacter mesophilus, assembly GCF_014200375.1. Classification (GTDB taxonomy): domain Bacteria; phylum Actinomycetota; class Actinomycetes; order Actinomycetales; family Microbacteriaceae; genus Terrimesophilobacter; species Terrimesophilobacter mesophilus. The sequence continues at coordinate 117,372 of NZ_JACHBP010000001.1, forward strand.
CGAGGTCAGCCGGGCGGCCCAGGAGGTCGTAGACTTGATGTCGATCTCTGCCGATGACAATAAGGAGTCCTGACATGGTTGACCGCGCCAAGGGCATTATCGATCCGCCCATTGACGAACTGCTCACCAAGGTGGACTCGAAGTACGCACTCGTGATCTTCGCATCCAAGCGCGCACGACAGATCAACGACTACTACGCAGACCTTCACGAGGGCAGCCTGTACAACAACGTCGGGCCCCTCGTCGACTCGACGATCGACGACAAGCCGCTGTCCGTGGCGATGCGTGAGATCAACGAGGGCAAACTCGTCGTCAAGCAGCTCGCGGAGTAGCAGCGCGGTCTGCGATGAACGTCGTCGTCGGAGTGGCGGGCGGAATCGCCGCGTACAAGGCCGTGGGCGTCATCAGGGCACTGGTCCTCGCCGGCCACGATGTGCACGTCGTGGCGACGGAATCCGCGCTCAAGTTCGTCGGGTTGCCCACACTCGAGGCCATCAGCCGTAATCCGGTTCACCACGAATTGTTCGAAGGCGTCGCCCAGGTGCGCCACGTCGCGATCGGGCAGGCCGCGGACGTCATCGTCGTCGCCCCGGCGACGGCGAACATCGTCGCGCGGCTCGCCGCCGGTCTCGCCGACGACCTCCTCGGGACCACGATCCTCGCCAGCACAGCGCCCCTCGTCATCGCGCCGGCCATGCACACCGAGATGTGGCAGAACCCGGCGACAGTGCAGAATGTGGCGACCCTTCGCTCGCGCGGAGTGACCATCGTCGGCCCCGGTGTCGGGCAGCTCACCGGGAGTGACAGCGGTGCAGGCCGGATGGCAGAGCCGGAGGAGATCGTCGCCAGAGTGCTTTCCGCAGTGGTCCAGAAGGACTACACCGGCCGCCGCGTGCTCGTGACGGCGGGAGGGACGCGGGAGCCGATCGATCCGGTGCGATTCATCGGCAATCGCTCGAGCGGGAAGCAGGGCGTCGCGATCGCCGCCGCCGCAGCGGCGCGCGGAGCACACGTCACGCTCATCGGCGCCAACCTCGAAGTTCCTGTGGCTGCGTCAATGGAGGTGCTCCGTGTCGGCTCTGCGCAGGAGCTGGCCGAGGCGACGCTTCGGGCGGCGAAGGATGCCGACCTCGTCATCATGGCGGCCGCTGTCGCAGACTACCGCCCGGCCACCGTGGTGGAGGAGAAGATCGCGAAGGAGTCCCAGGGCGATCGACTGACCCTCGAACTCGTGAGGAACCCGGACATCCTCGCCACTCTCGGCGAACGGCGCGCCGACTCCCAGGTCATCGTCGGATTCGCCGCGGAGACCGAGCCGGACGACGAGCGGCTGCGCGAACGCGCCCGCGCGAAGCTCGCGAGGAAGGGCTGCGACTTTCTCGTCGTCAACAGGGTGGGATGGTCGGAAGGTTTCGGCACCGACGACAACACGGTCGCGATGCTCGACAAGGGCGGCGATATAGTGTTGGAGACCTCGGGAACGAAGTCGTCGGTGGCGGATCGTATCCTCGACATACTGCAGTTCCAAAACTCCACCTGATGGGCGTGCCGTGGTGAATCCTCTCCGACTGTTCACGAGCGAATCCGTGACCGAGGGGCATCCGGACAAGATCTGCGACCAGGTTTCCGACGGCATCCTCGACGCCCTGCTGACCGTGGACCCCGCCAGTCGCGTTGCGGTCGAGACCATGGTGACGACGGGCCTCGTGCACATTGCGGGCGAGGTCACCTGCTCCGGATACGTCGAGATTCCCCAACTCGTGAGGGAGATCATCACCGGCATCGGATACACCTCCTCCGCCGTCGGGTTCGACGGCCAGTCGTGCGGCGTCGCCGTGTCGATCGGCAATCAGTCTCCCGAGATCGCAGCAGGAGTCGACGTGGCCCTCGAGGTGCGGGAGGGCGGCGACGACGACCCGCTCGATCGCCAGGGCGCAGGCGACCAGGGAACGATGTTCGGCTACGCGACGACGGAGACCGCAGAGCTCATGCCTCTCCCGATCTGGCTCGCGCATCGGTTGGCGGAGCGGCTCGCCGAGGTGCGCAGAACCGGGCTGCTCGACTACCTGCGGCCGGATGGCAAGACACAGGTCACGGTCGGCTACGACGGCGACGTGCCCGTCGAGATCGACACGGTGGTCGTGTCGACGCAGCACGGCCCCGGCGTGGACACTGCGACCATGGCAGCGGACATCGACGAGCTCGTCATCCGCCCGGTCCTGGATTCGGCCGCGCTCGCGAGCGCACAGATCGATTCCGCCAGGGCGAAGATCCTCATCAATCCGTCCGGTCCCTTCGAGATCGGCGGCCCGCAGGGCGACGCGGGCCTGACCGGGCGCAAGATCATCGTCGACACCTACGGCGGGTCGAGCAGGCACGGCGGTGGCGCTTTCAGCGGGAAGGACCCGTCGAAGGTCGACCGGTCGGCCGCATACGCGATGCGCTGGGTGGCGAAGAACGCCGTGGCGGCCGGGCTCGCCCGCCGACTGGAGGTCCAGGTCGCCTACGCGATCGGAAAGTCGAAGCCGGTCGGACTGTACATCGAGACCTTCGGCACCGGTGCGCTGGACGATGCCGCGATCCTCCGGGCGATCTCGAGCGTGTTCGACCTGCGTCCGGCTGCGATCATCCGCGACCTCGACCTCTTGCGGCCGATCTACCGACAGACGGCGACGTATGGCCACTTCGGACGTATGCTGCCGGACTTCACCTGGGAGCGCCTCGACCGCGTCGACGAGTTGCGCGCCGCAGCCGGGCTGTAACGGTGCCGGCCGCATCCATTGCGCGGGTGCTGGTCGACTCGCCGCTCCCGCAACTCGATCGGCTGTTCGACTACCAGGTTCCCGCGGAACTCCAGAGTGCTGCCGCGCCGGGATGCCGCGTTCGGGTCCCCTTGCGCTCCGCGGGGCGGATCGCCGATGGATTCATCGTCGAGCTCGTCGACACCATCGAGTATTCCGGCGCGCTGAGCGAGATCGACGCGGTCGTGTCGCCCGTGCCGGTCCTGACCGACGAGGTCTATCAGCTCGCCAGGCGAGTGGCCGACCGTGCGGCAGGCGGGGCGAGTGACGTACTGCGGATCGCCGTGCCCAAACGCCAGGTGCGAGTGGAGAAGGCCTGGGCGGCGTCGGAGCCGACCGTCGGTTCACCGTTCGAGCCGGTCGACATCCCGGAATACGATGCCGCCATCCTCGACGGGATCATCGTCCAGGCGGGGCGCGCCGTCATGGAGGCGATCCCTCGTACGGTCGAGGTCGGTGGCCAGTGGCTCGGCCACTGGGCGCTCACGATGGCGAGAGTCGCGGCGAGGGCACTGGCTGCCGGCCCGGTGATCCTCGTGGTGCCCGACTACCGCGACCAGGAGCAGCTGGAGAACGCGCTGCGCACGATTCTGCCGCCCGATCGCATCCTTCGGCTGGATGCAAGGCAGTCGAGCGCTGACCGTTATCGTGCACATCTCCTGTGCCTCGACGGCGTTGCTCGGGTCATCGTCGGCAATCGTTCTGCCGTGTACGCGCCGGCGAAGGACCCTTCGCTCATCATGGTGTGGGACGACGGCGATCCGCTCCTGGCGGAGCCCCTCGCTCCCTACGTCCACAGTCGCGACGCGGCGCTCGTGCGGCAGGAGCAGCAGGGGTGCGCCCTCATCTTCCTCGGGCATGCGCGGACGACGGAGGTGGAGCGCCTCGTCCAGCTCGGCTGGTGCTCCCCGCTCTCGCCGACCACGAGATACCTGCCTCGGGTGATCCCGACGGCCCAGCAGGTGGCGGACGATCCGCTGGCAGCGAGGGCGCGGATCCCGTCGAACGCCTGGCGCGAGGCGAAGGCCGCGCTCGAGCACGGACCGGTTCTCTTCCAGGTCGCGCGTCCGGGGTATGCGCCGCGACTCGTGTGCGAATCCTGCGGCCAGGTGGCGCGCTGCCAACGCTGCAACGGGCCGCTGGGGCTGAAGCGGGCACGCTCATCGCCGTCGTGCTCGTGGTGCGGTGCGATTGCCGCGCAGTGGCGGTGCGCTCACTGCTCGGCGAACCGCTACCGCCTGCAGGGCCAGGGGGCGACGCGCACCGCGGAGGATCTGGGTCGGGCGTTTCCCGGCGTCCCGGTCATCGTCTCCGACGGTGAGCGTCCCATCGTCACGGTGCCGGATCGCCCTGCGCTCGTGATCGCCACGCGGGGCGCCGAGCCCGTCGCCGCAGGCGGCTACCGTGTCGTCGTGCTCCTCGACGGTGAGCGGATGCTGGCGAGGGAGAGCCTGCGCGTCGGCGAGGATTGCCTGCGCTGGTGGTCGAATGCGATCTCGCTCGCCGCGGCGGGAGCGCCCACGGTGCTCGTCGGCGTCGGCGGATCGCTTGCCGGGGCACTGGCGACCTGGCAACTCGCCGATTACTCCCGCGATGAACTCGCCGACCGCCGCCGATTACGGTTTCCGCCTGCTGTGCGGGTGGCCTCCGTCACGGGGGATCCGGAGTCGCTCACGCGGGCGATCCGCTCCGTCGAGGGACTGGACGGTGTCGATGTGCTCGGTCCGGTCGACACGGCCGCCGGCACGCTGCGCGCGATCGTGCGTTTTGACTTCGCGCGAGGGTCGGAGGTTGCCGGAACGCTGCGCAGCGAACTCATCCGCAATGCGTCGTCCCGCAGGAAGAGGGTGCCTTCGACCGGCGCTCCAGCACGATTGCCTACACTGAGAGTCCGGTTCGACGATCTCGAACCGTTCGAGCAACTCGAGGGAACACTGTGACCGGACTGCGGATCGTCTTCGCGGGAAGCCCAGAGGCGGCCGTCCCCTCGCTTCGCGCACTCGCGGTCGGCGGTCACCACATCGTCGGAGTCATCACGCGCGCGCCGTCGGCGATCGGCCGTAAGCGGGTGCTCACCCCGACACCCGTTGCGCTGGCCGCCGCGGAGCTGGGACTCCCTCTCGTGGAGACGAACACGCTCTCCGGGCAGGTGACGAAGGACATCCTGGCCCTCGAACCGGACCTCGGGGTGATCGTGGCTTACGGGGGTCTCGTTCGCGAACCGCTGCTGTCCGCGCCGGAACACGGTTGGATCAACCTGCACTTCTCGGTGCTGCCCCGCTGGAGAGGTGCCGCGCCCGTCCAGCGCGCCATCATGGCGGGCGACGAGATCACGGGTGCGAGCGTCTTCCGGCTCGTGGAAGAGCTCGACGCGGGACCCGTGTTCGGCTCCTTCACCCAGGCGATCGGCCGCAACGAGACGGCCGGGCACCTCCTCGACTCCCTCGCCGACGGGGGAGCCGGCCTCCTCGTCAAGGTCGTGGACATGATCGGCGAAGGCTCGGCGCGCGCTCACGACCAGGTCGGTGACGTGACCCTCGCACCGAAACTGACCCTCGAGGACGGCCGGATCGACTGGGCGCGGCCGGCTGCGGCGATCGACTGCGGGATCCGCGGCGTGAGCCCGGAGCCCGGGGCGTTCACCGTCGTGGCGGACGAGCGCCTAAAGGTCCTCGATGCGCGGATCGCACATGAGTGCGCGCCCCTGCCGCCCGGCCGGATGGAACTCGCCGGCGCCCAGGTGTTCGTCGGGACGGCATCCGCGCCCATCGAGCTGCTGGAGGTGCAGCCCGCCGGGAGGAACCGGATGGCGGCACCCGACTGGTGGAGGGGCCGCCGCGCAGGCGAGGTCACGGCAGGATGAGTGCGCCAGGTCAGGCCCGTGACCGCGTCCAGCCTGCGAGGCGCGTGGCGTTCGACGTGATTCGCGCCGTGAGCGATTCCGACGCGTACGCGAACCTCCTGCTTCCGGTGCTGCTGGAGCGTTCCGGCCTGCACGACGCCGATGCCCGGCTCGCCACGGAACTCGCCTACGGCACCCTGCGCCGGCAGGGCTACTACGACCGGGTCATCGAACTCGCTGCAGGACGCGACGTCGCACGCATCGATCCGCCGATTCTCGACGTGCTCCGCCTCGGGGTCCACCAGATCCTGTCGATGCGGGTCGCCCAGCACGCCGCGGTCGATGAGGCGGTCTCACTCGCGCGTCTCGCCGGGTCGCGGTCGTCGACCGGATTCGTGAACGGCGTCCTCCGGACGATCACGAGGACGAGCGCGGACGAGTGGAGGAGACGCGTGGTGGGCGAGCAGTCCACCGCAGACGACCGACTCGCTGCGGAGAGTTCGCATCCGGCCTGGATCGTGCGGGCATTTCGCAGCGCGCTCGAAGCCGAGGGGCGGGGCGCAGAGATCGAGGAGCTTCTCGATGCGGACAATGCCGCGCCCAGGGTGAGCCTCGTCGCGCTTCCCGGCCTCGCGGCCCCGACCGAATTGACCGGGGCGACGCCTGGAGCGCTCTCTCCGTACTCCGCCGTGAGCGATGGTGGCGATCCCGCCCGATGGCCCGCCGTGAGGGAGGGAAGGGTGCGCGTACAGGACGAGGGCTCCCAGCTCGCGGCTCTCGCCCTCGCGGGGTCCAGGCCGATCGACGCGGGGGAGAGATGGCTCGACCTGTGCGCGGGCCCGGGCGGCAAGGCCGCGCTGCTCGCGGCTGTGGCGGAGATCGGCGGCGCCACGCTGGTTGCGAACGAGATACTCCCGGCCAGGGCCGCGCTCGTCCGCGGTGCGCTCAGCGTCTTCTCCGATCCGCCCGTCGTCCTCGAGGAGGACGGCCGGGACATCGGTCGGCGGATGCTGGGGTCCTTCGACCGCATCCTGCTGGATGCGCCGTGCTCGGGCCTGGGGGCGCTGCGGAGGCGCCCCGAGGCGCGCTGGCGCAAGCAGCCGAAGGACATTCCTGAGCTCACTGCGCTTCAGGTCGCGCTCATCGACTCTGCGGCCGCTGCACTGGTGCCGGGCGGGATCCTCGCGTACGTCACCTGTTCTCCCCATCGCGCGGAGACCGTCGCGGTCGTCGAGCACGCGGTGCGCACGATGGGGCTCGAGACTCTCGACACGCCAGGCGTTCTCTCACCGATCCTCGCCCAACCGGCCGACCTCGGCACGGCATCCCACGTTCAGCTGTGGCCCCACGTCCACGGCACCGACGCGATGTTCATCGCGCTGCTCAGGAAGCCCGCCCCAGAAGACGCTCCCCGGTAGGCTTGCCACATGCCCGTCCGCATCAATCCCAGCATCCTGTCGGCGGACTTCGTGAACATCGAGCGGGATATCGGGCGCGTCGCCTCTGCAGACTTCGTGCACGTGGACGTCATGGACAACCACTTCGTGCCGAATCTGACCTTTGGGCCCCAGATGGTCGGCCGCATCCAGGACGTCTCCCCGCTGCCACTCGACGTGCACCTCATGATCGAGGACCCCGACCGCTGGGCGCCGGGCTACGCCGAGCTCGGTGCGTATTCCGTGACGTTCCACGCTGAGGCGGCGGCGGATGCGGTGGGGCTCGCACGTCGACTCCGCGAGATCGGAGCGCGGGCCGGCATCGCCGTCAAGCCGGGGACGGCCATCGAGCCGTACCTCGAGCTCCTCACGGAGTTCGATCAGGTCCTCGTGATGACGGTCGAGCCCGGCTTCGGCGGGCAATCCTTCATCGAGTCCGTCATGCCGAAGCTCACGGCGCTCTCCGCGGCCGTCTCGACGTCGGGACTGGACGTCTGGCTCCAGGTCGACGGGGGAGTGGATGAGAACACGATCGCGATCGCCGCCGCGGCGGGCGCCGACACGTTCGTTGCCGGCTCGAGCGTCTTCAACTCCGGTGACCCCGCCGCGAACATCGCTGCACTGCGCGCCGCGGCCGATCTGGTTTGATGGACTCATGACGGACTTCAACAGGACCAAGCCGGAGATCGACTTCTTCGAGGGCGATGCCCCCGATGTTCTCGTCACGAGGGACATCGAGGTCGGCACGGGGGCCGAGGCAGCCCCCGGTGCGACGGTCGAAGTGCACTATCTCGGGGTGGATCTCGAGACGGGTGAGGAATTCGATTCGAGCTGGAGCCGCGGCGAATCGATCACCTTCCCGCTCCGAGGGCTCATCGCGGGCTGGCAGGAGGGCATCCCCGGCATGCGCGTCGGAGGCCGCCGCGAACTCGTGATCCCGCCTCACCTCGCATACGGCCCCGCGGGTGGCGGGCACGCGCTGTCCGGCCGCACCCTCATCTTCGTCATAGACCTGCTCGGCGTTTCCTAGCTAGTACCCTTGACCGAGTGAAGACGTTCGACGCGCTGTTCGCGGAGCTGACCGAGAAGGCCGAGACCCGGCCGAAGGGCTCCGGTACCGTCGAGCGTCTCGACGCAGGTGTCCACTCGATCGGCAAGAAGCTCATCGAGGAGGCGGCCGAGGCGTGGATGGCCGCAGAGTACGAGTCGCGCGAACGCACGGCGGAGGAACTCTCACAACTGATCTACCACATCCAGGTGCTCATGATCGCGAAGGGCATCACGACGGAGGATGTCTACCGACATCTGTGACGCGCATCCGCTCCGTCCACTGATCCTCCGAAGCATCGGGTGAAGGAAGAGAACCGACATGCTCAGAATCGCCGTACCGAACAAGGGGCTGCTGTCCGACGCGGCCACCCAGATGCTCGCGGAGGCCGGCTACGTCACCCGGCGGGACGCGAAGGAACTCATCGTCTTCGACCCGGCGAACGAGGTGGAGTTCTTCTACCTGCGGCCGCGGGACATCGCCACCTACGTCGGCTCCGGTGCGCTGGATGTCGGAATCACCGGTCGCGACCTGCTCCTCGACTCCGGTTCGAGTGCGCAGGAGATCGTCGGGCTCGACTTCGGCGAATCGACGTTCCGGTTTGCGGGGCCGAGGGGCAGGTTCTCGACGCATCGCGACCTCGAGGGAGTCCGCGTCGCGACGAGCTATCCGGGGCTCGTCGGGTCGTTCCTGGCCGCCGAGGGGGTGAAGGCGGAGATCGTGTCGCTCGACGGCGCCGTCGAATCCGCCGTCCGGCTCGGGGTTGCCGACGCCGTCGCCGATGTCGTGTCGACCGGCACGACTCTCCGCCAGCAGGACCTCGAGGTGTTCGGACCGGTCATCCTCGAGTCCACCGCCGTCCTCATCGGGTCTCGTGCGGAGCTGCCGGGGCTCTCGACCTTCCAGCGCAGGATCCAGGGCGTTCTCGTCGCTCGGCAGTATGTGTTGATGGACTACGACCTGCCCGTCGAACTCGTGGCGGAGGCATCCGCCATCACGCCGGGCCTCGAATCCCCGACCGTGTCTCCGCTGCGCGACTCGGGTTGGGTCGCCGTGCGGGTCATGGTGCCGAGGATCGGCATGAACACGATCATGGACCGGCTGTACGAGCTCGGTGCAAGAGCCATTCTCGTCAGCTCCATCCACGCGGCGCGCATCTGATGGAGCTGCCCGTTCGCGTCATCCCGTGCCTCGACGTGGCCGAGGGCAGGGTCGTCAAGGGCGTCAACTTCCTCGGGCTGCAGGATGCCGGAGATCCGGTCGAACTGTCGAGGAAGTACTACGAGCAGGGAGCCGATGAACTCACGTTCCTCGATGTCAACGCAACGGTCGACAATCGTTCCACGACGTACGACCTCGTGACCAGAACGGCAGAACAGGTCTTCATCCCGCTCACGGTCGGCGGGGGCGTCCGATCGGCGGACGACGTCGCCAGGCTGCTCGGCGCCGGCGCGGACAAGGTGGGATTGAACAGCGCCGCGATCGCACGGCCGGACCTCATCGACGAGATCGCCGACCGATTCGGCGCTCAGGTGCTCGTGCTCTCCCTCGACGTCAAGCGGTCGGGAGGGCGCTTCATCGTGACGACGCACGGAGGACGCGAAGACACGCCCATCGGGGCGCTCGACTGGGTCATCGAGTCGATCGAACGCGGGGCGGGGGAGCTGCTCGTGAACTCCATCGACGCCGACGGGACGAAAGCGGGCTTCGACCTCGACCTCATCTCGGCGATCCGCGAGGTGAGCAGTGTTCCAGTGATCGCATCCGGAGGCGCGGGATCCGTCGACGACTTCGCCCCGGCCGTGCGCGCGGGAGCGGATGCCGTGCTCGCCGCATCGGTGTTCCACCACGGTGAACTCACAATCGGCGACGTGAAGCGTGCGATGGCGGACAATGGCATCCGAGTGAGGAGTTGACGTGACGAGAGCGAACGCCGAGCTGGTGGAGCGTGCGAACTTCGGCGAGGACGGATTGCTGCCCGCGATCGTGCAGGAGTCGGGCTCCGGCAACGTCCTCATGCTGGCCTGGATGGACGCAGAAGCGCTTCGGAGGACGATCGACGGCGGCCTCGTCACCTTCTGGTCGCGCTCGCGCCGGGAGTACTGGCGCAAGGGCGACACGTCGGGGAATCACCTCGTCCTGACCGCGCTGGCACTCGACTGCGACTCCGACGCGCTGCTCGTCACGGTCGAACCCGTCGCGGCCGCATGCCACACCGGTTCGCACAGTTGTTTCGACGCCGACCGGGAACTCGGCAGCGCATGACAACGAGGGCCGAGTTCGACGCGTTGCTGGACGGTCACCGGGTGATCCCCGTCATCCGGCAGCTCTTCGCGGATGGCGAGACCCCGGTGGGGATCTACCGCAAGCTCGCGCAGGGGGTGCCCGGCACGTTCCTGCTCGAGTCCGCTGAGCAGGGGGGCATCTGGTCGCGGTACTCCTTCATCGGTGTCTCCAGTTTCGGAGTGCTGACCGAGCAGGACGGGAGGCCGCTCTGGCTGAACGGCGGACTGTCCAGCGAGCGGGCCCTCGGCCAGGTCGTTCCGGATTCTCCGCTCGCGGCCATCGAGCACCTCTATCGCCGCTGGACGACACCTCGTATCGCAGGACATCCGCCTCTCACCGGAGGACTGATCGGCTTCGTCGGATGGAACGCCGTGCGTCAGATCGAGCGGCTCACGGCAGGCCCGCCTGCCGACTTCGAGATCCCGGGCCAGGCGTTCAGCTTCGTGCGGGAACTCGTCGTCATGGATCATCGGACCGGGGCCGTCCTGCTCATCGCAACGGTGCTGAACGATGGCACGGAAGACGCGGACGCGCTCTGGGACGGCGCGAGTGCCGCACTCGACGGCCTCCAGTCGCGGCTTGCCGCTCCGTCGGAATCCGGCATCGCCGAGGTCGACCTCGAGGAGGAGCCGAGCGCGCGATCGCGGCTCGGTGCTGGAGAGTTCCACGCGGCGGTGGAGACGGGCAAGCAGTACATCCGCGATGGAGATGTCTTCCAGGTCGTCCTGTCGCAGCGGTTCGATCACGATGTCATGGCGGAGCCGATCGACGTCTATCGGGTGCTCCGCGCGCTCAACCCGAGCCCGTACATGTACCTCCTGTCCCTCGCCGAGCCCGGGGGAGAACCGTACTGGGTGGTCGGTTCGTCCCCGGAGGCCCTCGTCAAGGTCGATGACGGTCGGACGTACATGCATCCGATTGCTGGATCCCGCCCGCGAGGGGACACGCCGGAGCGCGACCTGGACCTTGCGAGCGCGCTGGCCGCGGACGAGAAGGAGCGGGCCGAGCACCTCATGCTCGTCGACCTCGCCCGCAACGACCTCGCGAAGGTGTGCGTCCCCGGCAGCGTCGAGGTGACCGAGTTCATGCAGGTGGAGAGGTTCAGCCACATCATGCACCTCGTGTCCTCCGTCGAGGGCGATCTGCGCACCGGCATCGGCCCGGTCGACGTGCTCAGGGCGACCTTCCCGGCCGGGACGCTCTCCGGGGCGCCGAAACCTCGAGCCCTCGAGATCATCGACGAGCTCGAACCGGCTGCCAGGGGACTCTACGGCGGGGTCGTGGGCTACATCGGGTTCGCGGGCGACCTGGACCTCGCCATCGCGATTCGCACGGCGACGATCTCGCGTGGAGTGGCGAGGGTGCAGGCCGGAGCGGGGATCGTGGCGGACTCCGACCCCGACTTGGAATTTGAGGAGTCCAGGAACAAGGCTGCGGCTCCTCTGCGCGCGGTGGCGGTCGCGAACCGGATGCGGCGGGTAGCGCCGTGAACGGCCGCCGATTGCGCGCCACGAGCATCCTCACCGGGGTCGTCCTGTCAGCGCTCGCACTCATGAGCTGGTCCCAGGCCTGGTACATCGTCGTCCTCACCGGCCAGTCCGCCGGCCATCCGCCCCTCTCCGTCGGCGGGGATGTCGCTGCTCCCGCGGTCGCCGCGCTCTCCCTCGCCGCCGTCGCGGCCTGCGGAGCCATGGCCATCTCCGGGCCGTTCTTCCGCACCGTTCTCGCCGTCCTTGACGTGGTTCTCGGCGCGTGCGTCGTCCTGTCGGCGGCACTGGCGATCTCGTCACCCGTGACGACGGTCGCCTCCTCCGTGACCGACGCGACGAGCGTCGAGGGAGCCGGACCGATCGCAGAGCTCATCGGCTCGCTGAGCGCGACCGGATGGCCGTGGGTCGCACTCGTGGCCGGCATCCTGTTGGCCGTTCTGGGCGTCGTCATCGCCGTGACGGGGCGGGGCTGGCCGAGTGCGGCCCGGAGGTACGAACCGGTGCGGCTCGAGCCGGCCGGCGATGCGGAGGAATCCGGAAGCGACACGGCCGTGTCCGAATGGGACGAGCTGAGCGGGGGTGCCGACCCCACGTCCCGCTAGACTGGCCCCACAACTTCGTTCAGCGAATCACTGGAGTGACATGAGCAGCGCAGACATCTCGGACCCCGGCCACGGACACTCTCCCGCGGCGTGGGTGGCGGTCATCATGATGATCGTGGCCTTCACGATCGGCACCTTCGCGTTCTGGTTCGTGTCGACCTGGCTTCTGTGGATCGCCGGCGTCCTTCTCGTGCTCGGCCCGATCGCCGGGTGGGTGCTCGCGAAGGTCGGTTACGGTGTCGCAGGACCCCGCTACCAGCCCAAGAAGTCCCACGAGTAGCGTGCTGACGGACCTCATAGCGGGGGCTGTCGCCGACGCAACGGCCCGACGTGCTGCGCGGAGCCAGGCCGACATCGAACGCGCGGCAGCGGCGCGCCCGCCCGCGCTCGACGTCCTCGCCGCACTCGCGGCATCCTCTCGCGTGAAGATCATCGCCGAGGTGAAACGGGCGAGCCCGTCCCGTGGTCCGCTCGCCGACATCCCGGATCCGGCCGACCTCGCCGCCCGCTACGTGAGGGGCGGTGCGAGTGCTGTGAGCGTGCTCACGGAGGGGCGTCGATTCGGCGGTTCTCTCGCCGACCTCGAGGCGGTGCGTGCGGCAGTGGACGTTCCGGTCCTGCGCAAGGACTTCATCGTCCTCCCATACCAGGTGTTCGAGGCGCGGGCATCCGGAGCCGACCTGGTCCTCCTCATGGCCTCCGCCCTCGACCAGTCGGAGCTCGTCGAACTTCATGACCTCGTCGAATCGCTCGGGATGACGGCGCTCGTGGAGACCCACGATGCGACGGAGCTGCAGCGCGCGATCGACGTCGGGGCGAAGGTCATCGGCGTCAACGCCCGGAATCTCGCGACATTCGAACTCGACCGGGATCTGTTCGGCACGCTCGCGGGCGGCATCCCTCAGGGGACGATCAAGGTCGCGGAGTCCGCTGTCAGCTCTGCGGCGGATGTCGCCCACTACCGTTCTGCCGGGGCGGATGTCGTGCTCGTCGGCGAAGCGCTCGTCACGTCGGATCCCGAATCCACTCTCGCAGAATTCCTTGCCGTCTGATGGGCCTCCGTGACGCGTCAGGGCCATACTTCGGGGAGTACGGCGGTCGGTTCGTGCCGGAGTCGCTCATCGAGGCGCTCGACGAGCTGACCGATGCGTACGCGCGGGCGAAGGCCGATCCGGCATTCTCCGCGGAACTGGTCCGTCTCGGTGCGACATACACCGGTCGACCGTCCATCATCACCGAGGTTCCGAGGTTCGCGGAGCACGCCGGCGGGGCGCGCGTCATCCTCAAGCGCGAGGACCTCAACCACACCGGCTCTCACAAGATCAACAACGTGCTGGGGCAGGCACTGCTCACCCAGCGCATCGGCAAGACGAGAGTCATCGCCGAGACCGGAGCGGGCCAGCACGGCGTCGCGACGGCGACGGCCGCCGCGCTCCTCGGCATGGAGTGCGTCATCTACATGGGCGAGGTGGACACCGAGCGTCAGGCCCTTAACGTGGCGCGGATGCGACTCCTCGGCGCGGAGGTCGTCCCCGTGACAGCGGGCTCCCGCACGCTGAAGGACGCCATCAACGAGGCGATGCGGGACTGGGTCACGAACGTCGCGACGACCAACTACATCTTCGGCACCGTCGCGGGGCCGCATCCGTTCCCCGCCATGGTGCGGGACTTCCAGAAGGTCATCGGCGACGAGGCGCGGCAACAGGTGCTCGATCTCACCGGGAGGCTTCCGGATGCCGTCGCAGCGTGCGTCGGGGGCGGATCGAACGCGATCGGAATCTTCGACGCCTTCCTCGACGATGATGGCGTCGCACTCTACGGTTTCGAGGCGGCAGGAGACGGAGCGGACACGCCACGCCACGCCGCAACCATCACGAAGGGTCGCCCCGGCGTGCTGCACGGAGCGCGAAGCTACCTCCTGCAGGACGACGACGGGCAGACGATCGAGTCGCACTCGATTTCCGCGGGGCTCGACTACCCGGGCGTCGGACCCGAACACGCCTGGCTCGCCGACCTCGGCAGGGTCAGGTACCTGCCGGTGACCGACGCGGAGGCCATGGACGCCATGCGGCTCCTCGCCCGCACGGAGGGCATCATCCCCGCGATCGAGTCCGCCCACGCTCTCGCCGGCAGCATCGGGCTCGGAAGGGAACTCGGCCGGGACGGGGTCGTGCTCGTGAACCTGAGCGGCCGCGGCGACAAGGACATGGAGACCGCCGGCGCGTGGTTCGACATCCTGGACGAGAAATGAGTGCCGTCGGAGCGGCGATCGACGCCCGGAAGGCGGCTGGCTCCGGCGCGCTCATCGGATACCTGCCGGTGGGATTCCCGGACCTCGCGACGAGCGTGGACGCGGCCGTCGCGATCGCCGAGAACGGGGTCGACGTCATCGAATTGGGCCTGCCGTACTCCGACCCGGTGATGGATGGACCGGTCATTCAGAAGGCCACGCAGACGGCACTCGCCGCCGGGTTCCGGTTGTCGCACGCCTTCGACGCGGTCCAGCAGATCACCTCGAGGACCCGCGTCCCCGTCGTGCTCATGACCTACGGGAACCCGGTCATGCAGTACGGAGTCGATCGCTTCGCCGACGACCTCCTGGCCGCAGGGGGAGCCGGCCTCATCACGCCGGATCTGACCCCGGATGCGGCGACGGAGTGGCTTGGTGCGGCGGAGCGCACCGGACTCGACCGGATCTTCCTCGCGGCACCGTCATCCACCGACACCAGGCTGGCGATGATCGCCGAGAAGTCGCGAGGATTCGTGTACGCGGCGTCGACCATGGGGATCACGGGCGTGAGGTCCCAGGTCGACAGCGCCGCAAGGACGCTCGTGTCCCGCCTGCGATCCGCAGCGGCGGAACGGGTGTGCGTGGGCCTCGGAATCTCCACCGCGCAGCAGGTGCGCGAAGTCCTCGAATACGCTGACGGCGCGATCGTCGGGTCCGCCCTCGTGTCAGCCCTCGATGCCGGTGGCGTGGCGGAGCTCGCCCGCACGGCATCCGCTCTCGCCCTCGGTACTAGGCTGGTTTAGCTCCCCTCCCTCGAAAGGCATCAACGAATCGTGTTCGCGTTCCTTGCACCGCTCCCGGCGAGCATCCCGAGCCCTCCGTACTCGTGGCAGGTCTTCAACTTCGGCACCTGGCTGCACGACATCGGTCTCACCTGGGTCACGATCCCGATCCCGATCCACGCCTACGCGCTCTGCATCCTCGCCGGAATCATCGCGGCCACCATCCTCACCGGTTACCGACTCAAGCAGCGCGGTGCGGATGCCGGCGTCGTCCTCGATATCGCCCTGTGGGCAGTCCCCTTCGGTATCATCGGCGGACGCATCTTCCACGTCATCACGCACCCGGACGACTACTTCGGCGCCGGGAAGGACCTGCTCAAGACCCTCTACATCTGGGAGGGCGGCATGGCGATCTTCGGCGCGCTCATGCTGGGTGCCGTCGGGACGCTCATCGGATGCCGGCTCGCCGGAGTGCGCTTCTGGAGTTTCGCCGACGCGCTCGCACCGAGCCTCCTGCTCGCACAGGCGTTCGGAAGGCTGGGCAACTACTTCAACCACGAATTGTTCGGACTGCCGACGAACCTTCCGTGGGGCCTCGAGATCGAGTCCACGAACGCGGCGTTCCCCGCCGGGCTGCCGGCCGGGACACTGTTCCACCCCACCTTCCTGTACGAGATCATCTGGAACCTCATCGGCGTCGGCGTGCTGCTCTTCCTGGAGCGGCGCTGGCGGATGGCCCGCGTCGAGATTCCGTTCGTCGGTGTCGAGGTCCTGGCTCCGAAGCCCGGCGCCTACCGCTTCCAGTGGGGCAAGATGCTCGGCCTGTATCTCATCTGGTACGGCATCGGTCGCAGCTTCTTCGAGTCCATCCGCATCGACCCGAGCGAGATCTTCTTCGGAATCCGCACGAACGTGTGGGCGGCATTCGGCGCGATCCTCGTCGGGCTCATCATCATCGTCGTGCAGTCCCGGCGCCACCCGGGGATCGAACCGAGCCCATACCTGCCGGGTCACGAGTGGTCGGCCGATGCTGTTGTACACTCTGAAGACGTTTATACGGATTCCGACTTCGAAGGCAATGACGACTCGAATTCATCTGAACCCTCTGGGTCCGTCGAAGCGCAAGGCGCAAAGGCTGCCATAAGCGGTCGCACCACGTCGTAGTACCGCGCATCCATCCTCGGCCATCGGCCAGTGCGGGCTCCCATGGGCCAGTGACGTCCCTTCCGCTCCCGAGGGAGGACGATCATGGCCACCGCTCCACCGCATTCCCGCTTCGGCGCTGCGCCCACGGCATCCGGAATGTACGACCCGGCCTTCGAGAAGGATGCCTGCGGCCTCGCCATGGTCGCGACACTGCGCGGCACGGCCGGCCACGACATCATCGACCTCGCACTCACCGCGCTGCGCAACATGGAGCACCGCGGTGCCGTCGGTTCGGATGCCGGAACGGGCGACGGCGCCGGCATCATGACGCAGATCCCGGATGCGTTCCTGCGCGACGTCGTCGACTTCCACCTTCCCGCCGCAGGGCACTACGTCGTCGGGGCGGCGTACCTCCCGGAGGACGAGGTTGAACGCCGGGAGGTCAAGAACCGCATAGCTGTTCTCGCCGAGGCCGAGGAGCTTCGCGTGCTCGGCTGGCGGACGGTGCCGGTGGAACCCGGGGTGCTCGGCATGCTCGCCCGCGCATCCCTGCCGGTCATCGAGCAGGTGTTCCTCGATGGTGGCTCATTCGCGGGGATCGAGCTCGACCGCCGCGCGTTCCGGCTGCGCAAGCGGGCGGAGCACGGCCTCGAGGTGTACTTCCCCTCCCTGTCTTGCCGCACGCTCGTCTACAAGGGGATGGTGACGACCCTGCAGCTCGAGCCGTTCTATCCGGACCTCTCCGACACCAGGTTCGCGTCCCGACTCGCCCTCGTGCACTCGCGGTACTCGACCAACACGTTCCCGTCCTGGCCGCTCGCGCAGCCGTTCCGGCTCCTCGCGCACAACGGCGAGATCAACACGGTGCAGGGGAACCGCAACTGGATGCGCGCCCGCCAGTCCCAGCTCGAATCCGAGCTCCTTGGCGACATCCGGCCCCTCCTGCCGATCGTGACGCCAGGCGGCAGCGACTCCGCGTCCTTCGACGAGGTGCTCGAACTCCTCACGCTTACCGGTCGGTCCCTACCGCACGCGGTCATGATGATGATCCCGGAGGCGTACGAGGGGCAGCGCGAACTCGACCCGGACCGCCGGGCGTTCTATGAGTACCACTCCGGACTCATGGAACCGTGGGATGGCCCCGCCGCCATGGTGTTCACCGACGGGACACTCGTGGGAGCTACCCTCGACCGCAATGGGCTCCGGCCCGGCCGGTTCCTCGTGACCGATGACGGTCTCGTCGTGCTGGCGAGTGAGATCGGCGTTCTCGAGTTCGAGGCGAGCCGCATCGTGCGCAAGGGCAGGCTTCGCCCGGGGAAGATGTTCCTCGTCGACACCGAGTCCGGCCGCCTCATCGAGGATGACGAGATCAAGCAGTCTCTCGCGGCGCAGAAGCCGTGGGGGCAGTGGCTTCGAGACGGCAGGATCAACCTGCGCGATCTCCCGGAGCGCGAGCACATCGTTCACACGCCCGCCTCTGTCGTTCGCCGCCAGCGCACCTTCGGCTACACCGAGGAGGAGGTGCGCGTCCTCATCTCGCCCATGGCCGCGAACGGCGCCGAACCCATAGGAGCGATGGGGACGGATACCCCGATCGCCGTGCTCGCCGACCGCCCGCGGTTGCTGTTCGACTACTTCACCCAGCAGTTCGCCCAGGTCACGAACCCACCGCTCGACAGCATCCGGGAGGAGGTCGTGACCTCCATGAAGCTGGGGCTCGGTCCAGAGCTCAACCTCCTCGACGCATCCCCGGAGCACGCGTACCAGATCATCCTCGACTTCCCGGTCATCGACAACGACGAACTCGCGAAGATCCAGCACATCGACGCGTCGCCCGGCAGTCGAACCACCACGACCATCAAGGGCCTGTACCGCGTCGACGACGGGCCTCGCGCGTTGGCCAACCGGCTCGCCGCGATGTGCGCCGAGGCCGACGCCGCGATCGACCGCGGAGCGAAATACCTCGTCCTGTCGGATCGCGATTCCACGAAGGACCTCGCGCCCATCCCTTCGCTCCTCATGCTCTCCTGCGTGCACCACCACCTCATCCGGAGGGAGAACCGCCTGCGCGTCGGTCTCATCGTCGAGGCGGGGGATGTCCGCGAGGTGCACCACGTCGCCATGCTCGTGGGCTACGGTGCCTCGGCGATCAACCCGTACCTGGCCATGGAGACGGCAGAGCAGCTCGTGCGCAGTGGTGAGCTGGGCGCGATCTCGGCGGAGAAGGCCGTGGCCAACGTCCTGAAGGCGCTGGGGAAGGGCGTCCTGAAGACCATGTCGAAGATGGGCATCTCCGTCGTGTCGTCGTATGCCGGCGCGCAAGCGTTCGAGGCGATCGGACTGGACGGTGCGTTCGTGGAGGAGTACTTCACCGGGACGACGAGCCGGCTCGGGGGCGTTGGCATCGAGGTCATCGCCGCCGAGAACCTCGCGAGACACCGCAGCGCGTATCCGGATGAGGCATCGAGCACGGTGCACGAGCACCTGGCCACCGGCGGCGAATACCAGTGGAGACGAGGAGGGCCGCCGCATCTGTTCAGCCCTGAAAGCGTCTTCCGCCTCCAGCACTCCACGCGGGAGAGGCGCTACGACATCTTCCGGGACTACACGAGGCTCATCGACGACCAGTCCGAGAACCTCATGACGTTGCGCGGTCTCTTCGGCCTGCGGGAGGGCGAGCGTCCTCCGGTACCACTGTCGGAGGTCGAACCGGTGTCGTCGATCGTGCGGCGGTTCTCGACCGGCGCCATGAGCTACGGGTCCATCAGTGAGGAGGCGCACGAGACCCTCGCGATCGCCATGAACCGCCTGGGAGCGCGCAGCAACACGGGCGAGGGCGGAGAGACCGTCGAGCGGCTGCTGGACCCGGTCCGGCGCAGCGCCGTCAAGCAGGTCGCCTCCGCGCGATTCGGGGTCACGAGCCTCTACCTGACGAATGCGACGGACATCCAGATCAAGATGGCGCAGGGGGCCAAGCCGGGGGAGGGAGGGCAGCTCCCGCCCGCGAAGGTGTACCCGTGGATCGCTCGCACGCGCCACGCGACACCGGGGGTCGGGCTCATCAGCCCGCCTCCGCACCACGACGTGTATTCGATCGAGGACCTCAAGCAGCTCATCTTCGACCTCAAGCGCGCGAATCCGGACGCACGGGTGCACGTCAAGCTCGTGAGCCAGTCCGGCATCGGCGCGGTGGCCGCCGGTGTGGCCAAGGCACTCGCCGACGTTGTGCTCGTGTCAGGTCACGACGGCGGCACGGGTGCGAGTCCGCTCTCATCGCTCAAACACGCCGGAACGCCGTGGGAGCTGGGTCTCGCGGAGACCCAGCAGACGTTGATGCTCAACGGGATGCGCGACCGGGTCGTCGTGCAGGTGGACGGCCAGCTGAAGACCGGTCGGGATGTCATCGTCGCCGCCCTCCTCGGCGCGGAGGAGTACGGGTTCGCCACCGCACCGCTCGTCGTCTCCGGATGCGTCATGATGCGGGCCTGCCACCTCGACACGTGCCCGGTTGGTGTCGCGACCCAGAATCCGGAACTGCGTGCCAGGTTCACCGGAAAACCGGAGTTCGTCGTCAACTTCTTCGAGTTTCTCGCCGAAGAGGTGCGCGAGTACCTCGGCGCCCTCGGTTTTCGCAGCCTCGAGGAGGCGATCGGCCATCGCGAGCTCCTCGACGTGGATGCCGCGATCTCCCACTGGAAGGCGGACGGCCTCGACCTCTCGCCCATCCTGACCGGGAACCCGTTCGGACCCGAGGAACCGCGAACGCAGTCCAGGGTGCAGGATCACGACGTGGAGCATCACATCGACCGAAGGCTCATCGAACAGAGCGAGGCCGCACTGGAACGCCGCGAGCGGGTCGAGTTCTCCGTCCAGGTTCGCAACACCGACCGAGCGATCGGAACCATGCTCGGCCACGAGGTGACGAAGCGCTTCGGAGAACACGGCCTCGACGACGGGTGCATCTCGATCACCCTGGTCGGCACGGCAGGGCAGTCCCTCGGGGCTTTCCTGCCGAGAGGGATCTCGCTGCGCCTCGAGGGAGACGCGAACGACTACGTCGGAAAGGGACTGTCCGGCGGCATCATCTCGCTTCGACCGAGCAAGGACAGCGTGTACCGCGCCGAACGCAATGTGATCGCAGGAAACGTCATCGGCTACGGAGCGACGAGCGGTTCCCTTTTCATCCGCGGAATCGTCGGCGAACGCTTCCTGGTGCGCAATTCGGGGGCCGTCGCGGTGGTCGAAGGCGTCGGCGATCACGCTCTCGAGTACATGACCGGCGGCACTGCGGTGATCCTCGGGCCGGTCGGCCGGAATCTCGGCGCAGGGATGTCCGGAGGAACGGCCTTCGTGTACCGACTGTCGCGGGACCGGGCCAACCGCGATGCCATCGACAGCGGTGAGCTGGAGCTCGGGGCGCTCGACCGTGCCGATGTCGAATTGCTTCGCGGTCTCCTCGAACAGCACTTGGCGGCCACCGGATCGACGCTCGCCGAAGCGATGCTCCAGGACTTCGAGTCCACTGCCTCAGAATTCGTCCGGATCCTCCCTCGCGACTTCGCCGCTGTCATGGAGGCCCGCACTGCGGCAGCCGACGCCGGCCTGGATCCCGACGGTGCCGACGTGTGGAACCGAATCCTGGAGGTGACCGGTGGCTGACCCGCGAGGTTTCCTGAAGACCCGATCGCGCGAGCTTCCGCCGCGCAGACCCGTGGCCGTTCGGCTCATGGACTGGAAGGAGGTCTACGAACCTGGTGATGCGACGGTCCTGCGACGCCAGGCCGGCCGGTGCATGGATTGCGGCATCCCGTTCTGCCACCAGGGCTGCCCCCTCGGCAACCTCATCCCGGAGTGGAACGACCTCGTGCGACGCGGTGAGATGCGCGAGGCGAGCGAACGCCTGCACGCGACGAACAATTTCCCGGAGTTCACCGGACGACTGTGCCCGGCCCCGTGCGAGAGCTCCTGCGTTCTGGGGATCAGCCAGGAACCGGTCACGATCAAGCTCGTCGAGCAGTCGATCATCGACGAGGCGTGGGCGAACGATGCAGTGCAACCGCACCCGCCGGAGAGGCTGACCGGCAAGACGGTTGCCGTCGTCGGATCCGGTCCCGCTGGTCTTGCCGCGGCGCAGCAGCTCACGCGCGCGGGCCACACCGTCGCCGTCTTCGAACGGGATGACCGCATCGGCGGCCTGCTGCGCTACGGCATCCCGGACTTCAAGCTCGAAAAGAAGCACATCGAGAACCGCCTCAGACAGATGCAGGCGGAGGGAACGAGGTTCAGGGCCGGCGTGAACATCGGGGTGGATATCACGTGGGCCGAGCTTCGTCGCCGATACGACGCCGTCGTGGTCGCCACAGGCGCCCTCGTGCCGAGGGACCTTCCGATCCCCGGGCGGGATCTCGCGGGTGTCCACTTCGCGATGGACTACCTCGTGCGGCAGAACCATCTCGGTGCCGGGGACACGGTGCTCCAGCCGATCACCGCCGAGGGCAGGCACGTCATCATCCTCGGCGGAGGCGACACCGGTGCGGACTGCCTGGGTACGGCCCACCGTCAGGGCGCACTGTCGGTGACGACGCTCGCGATCGGTACGCAGCCGCCTGCAGAGCGCCAGCACCATCAGCCGTGGCCGACGCATCCGCTGCTCTTCGAGATCTCGAGTGCGCACGAGGAGGGCGGCGAACGCGAATTCCTCGCCTCGACCGTCGAGTTCCTCGCGAACGAGGCAGGCGAGGTGAGCGGCATCCGGGTTGCCGAGACCGAGTACGTCGGCGGCCGCCGGATCCCGAAGTCCGGGACCGAGCGGGTTCTTCCGGCCGATCTGGTGCTGCTGGCCCTCGGGTTCACCGGAACGGAGAGCGAGACCCTCGAGTCCGAGCTGGATATCGCGGTCGACGGCGGCACTGTCGTGCGCGGAGACGACTACCAGACGACGGAGCCGGGGATGTTCGTCGCCGGCGATGCCGGGAGGGGACAGTCGCTCATCGTCTGGGCGATCGCTGAGGGCCGTTCCGCGGCCGCGGCCGTAGACCGGTACCTTGAAGGGGACACCGAATTGCCCGCGCCGGTACGCCCTACGGACCGGGCACTGTCCCTCTGAACCCGCCCCGACGCCGAAAAACGAACAAAGGAAGACAGTGAGACGCGCAAAGATCGTTGCGACCCTCGGCCCAGCCACCTCGAGTTACGAGAACATCAGGGCGATCATCGACGCGGGGGTCGACGTCGCCAGGATGAACCTCAGCCATGGAACCTATGACGTGCACGAGGAGGTCTTCGCGAACGTGCGGCGTGCAGCCGATGCCGCCGGGCGCGCGGTCGCCGTGCTCGTCGACCTTCAGGGGCCGAAGATCAGGCTCGGCAAGTTCGAGGGCGGACCCTATGAGCTCGCCGTCGGGGACGTGTTCCGGATCACGACGGAGGACATCGTCGGCACCAAGGACATGTCCTCGACCACGTACAAGGGCCTACCGGACGACGTGAAGGCGGGGGACCCCCTGCTCATCGACGACGGCAAGGTCACGTTGCGAGTCACCGGGACGGACGGCACGGTCGTCACGACGGTGGTGGAGGTGCCGGGAGCCGTCTCCAACAACAAGGGCATCAACCTGCCCGGCGTTGCCGTGAACGTCCCGGCACTCTCCGAGAAGGATGAGGCCGACCTGCGCTGGGGCCTCGGTCTCGGAGCGGACCTCATCGCGCTGTCCTTCGTGCGCAGTGCCGATGACATCGTGCGCGTGCACGAGATCATGGCGGAGGAGGGTCGAAAGGTCCCCGTCATCGCAAAGATCGAGAAGCCGCAGGCCGTCGAGAACCTCGAGGGTATCATCGATGCGTTCGACGGGATCATGGTCGCACGCGGCGACCTCGGGGTCGAGCTGCCGCTCGAGGCCGTTCCGATCGTGCAGAAGCGGGCCGTCGAACTGTGCCGCAGGATGGCAAAGCCGGTCATCGTGGCGACGCAGATGCTCGAGTCCATGATCTCCAGCCCGCGCCCGACGCGGGCAGAGACCTCTGACGTCGCCAACGCCGTGCTCGACGGCACGGACGCCGTCATGCTGAGCGGAGAGACGAGCGTCGGCGAGTTCCCGGTGATCACGGTCCAGACGATGGCGCGCATCATCGAATCCACCGAGGAGCACGGCCTGGAGCGCATCCCACCTCTCGGCGTGAAGCCGCGCACCCAGGGCGGTGCGATCACGCTCGCCGCCGCCGAGGTCGCAGACTTCGTGGGGGCGAAATACCTGTGCGTGTTCACCCAGTCCGGCGACTCCGCGAGGCGCATGGCTCGGCTGCGTTCGAGCATCCCCATGCTCGCCTTCACACCGGAGGTCGGGATCCTGAGGCGCATGGCGCTCACCTGGGGCATCCGGTCGTTCCTCGTCGACATGGTCAAGCACACGGATGCGATGTACCAGCAGGTCGACGACATCCTGCTCGCGGAGGGCATCGCCGAGATCGGGGACAAGGTGGTCGTGATCTCCGGATCGCCCCCCGGGATCACCGGCTCGACGAACGACCTGCGGGTGCATCGCATCGGCGATGCGGCGAACGCTGCCGCGCCGGCGTGGGCGCAGTAGCCGCACCTTCGAGGGTCATTGTGCCGGTGGTGGGACTTGAACCCACACGCCCTTTCGAGCAAAGCATTTTGAGTGCTCCGCGTCTGCCATTCCGCCACACCGGCGCACAGTTGCCGAGCCCAAGATTACCGTAAGCGCCGACTACCGTAAGCTTTATCGCGTGACTGACCAGGAACCCACCGCCCCCGCCCCGCGTCGCGTCGTCGTGGCGGAGGACGAGTCGCTCATCCGGCTCGACATCGTCGAGACCCTGCGCGACAACGGGTTCGACGTCGTGGGCGAAGCGGGGGACGGCGAGACGGCCGTGGCCCTGGCGACCGAGCTGAGACCGGATCTCGTCGTCATGGACGTGAAGATGCCGAAGCTCGACGGGATCTCCGCGGCCGAGCAACTCAGCAAGAACCACATTGCGCCCGTGGTGCTGCTCACCGCGTTCAGCCAGAAGGAGCTCGTCGAGCGCGCAACTGAGGCCGGAGCACTCGCCTACGTCGTCAAACCCTTTACCCCGAGCGACCTGCTGCCGGCGATCGAGATCGCGCTCGCCCGGTATGCCCAGATCGTCACCCTCGAGGAAGAGGTTTCGGATCTCGTCGAGCGGTTCGAGACCCGCAAGATCGTCGACCGTGCGAAGGGTCTGCTGAACGAGAAGATGGGGCTCACAGAGCCGGAGGCGTTCCGTTGGATTCAGAAGGCATCCATGGACCGCCGACTCACGATGCACGATGTCGCGGTGGCCATCATCGACCAGTTGGCGCGGAAGAAGAGCTAGCGCGGAAGAGCTAGCGCGGAAGAAAGCTAGGCAGGGCGCGCGCCGAAGAAGATCAGCAGGTAGGGCCCAACGAATCCCAGCACGCCAATCACCAGAAGCGTCCCTGCAACCCAAAACAGTGTCGTGTCGAGGCCGCGCGGGAACTTCTCGAACCAACGCTGCGAGATGAAGGCGAACACCAGCAGTAGAGCGCCGACTATGAGCAGCCCGATCGTCGCGCCCTGAACGGCGCATCGTCGGTTGCGGCGTCGGGCTACGCGTCCCGCAGCAGGTTCGTCATCCGGACGGTCGAGAGGCGGTTCCCGTCGTCGTCGGTCAAGACGATCTCGTGCACCGTGAGGGTCCGTCCGAGACTGATCGCGGTGCAGGTTCCGGTCACCCACCCGCTCGTCACAGAGCGGGAGTGGCTTGCGCTGATCTCGATGCCGACGGCGTAGCGACCGGGGCCGGCGTGCACGTGGGCGGACATCGATCCGAGCGACTCCGCGAGCACGAGGTGCGCACCGCCGTGCAGGATGCCGTAGGGCTGCGTATTGCCCTCCACTGGCATCCGGGCGACGGAACGCGCGGGGCTCAACTCGAGGACCTCGATGCCCATTTTCTGGCCGAGAAGCCCGGCGGGAACAGCTGGATCGATGTCAGTGGTGGGGATGCTCATCGTGACAGGATCCTTCCCTCCCGTGTCAGTGCGGGCGGATAGGCTGGCACTCGTGTCGGACACCGAAAAGCCTACCCTCATGGTCATCGACGGCCACTCGCTCGCCTTCCGGGCATTCTACGCGCTCCCGGTCGACAGCTTTGTGAATCGCGAGGGGCAGCACACCAACGCGATCCATGGCTTCATCGCGATGCTCATCAACCTCCTGCAGAACGAGAAGCCCACGCACCTTGTGGTCGCGTTCGACATCTCGCGGTACTCCTTCCGCACGCGCGAGTATCCCGAATACAAGGGCACCCGCGCCGAGACGCCTCCCGAGTTCATCGGCCAGGTACCCCTCCTCGAAGAGGCGCTCAAAGCCATGGGGATCGCGACGATCAGCAAGGAGGATTTCGAGGCCGACGACATCCTTGCGACACTGTCCACGCAGGGCGCGGATCAGGGCTTCCACGTCTACGTTGTCTCCGGCGACCGCGACAGCATCCAACTCGTCAACGACACCGTGACCCTGCTCTATCCGAACGCGCGCGGGGTCTCCGAGCTCAAGCGCTACGACCCGCCCGCTGTGCTCGAGCGGTACGGCATCCGCCCTGAGCAGTACCCGGATATCGCCGCCCTCGTCGGCGAGACGAGCGACAACCTCGTGGGCGTCGACAAAGTGGGAGAGAAGACCGCCGTCAAGTGGGTGCTCGAATACGGAGGGCTCGACGAGATCCTCGCCCACGCCGACGAGATCAAGGGCGTTGTCGGGGAGAAGTTGCGCGAGCAGAAGGACCGGGCGATCCGCAACCGCAAGCTCAACCGCCTGGTGACGAATGTCGACCTCCCCGTGGGTCCGAAGGATCTCGAGCGCCGTCCCATCGACACAGCGGCGGTGCGGGAGGTGTTCGACAAACTGCAGTTCCGCACCCTGCTCGACCGGGTGCTCAAGATCGCGGCGGCGGAGTCCGGCGGTTCCCTCGAGCAGACTGCCGCCACGACCGCGTCGGCCGCGGAACCGCCCGTGAAGAAACTCGTCGACGAAGAACTCGCGAAGTGGATCGCGGCCGCCACGAAGAGCGGCGCACCCCTCGGACTCATTGTCGAGACCGCGGACGGCGCCCTCGCCGGCCTCGGGATCGCGACGGCCGACGACACCGCCTACGTCCCGTGGGGTGCCCACCGCCCCGACTACGCGGCCCTCGAGGCGTGGCTCGTGAGCGATGCCCCCAAGCACCTGTTCGACTCGAAGCGTGCGGTCAAGGCACTCGCCAGGGAGGGCATCACCCTGGGCGGCATCGCGTTCGACACCTCGATCGCCGCGTGGTTGCTCAAGCCCGGTGGCAAGGTTGAGTCGCTCGCCGGACAGATCTACACCCACCTCGGTGAGACGGTCATCGAGGTCGACCAGAACCAACTCGTCCCCGAGAACGAAGGGCTGAGCCCGGCCACTGAGGCCTGGTATGTCCTACGCGTCGCCGATGAGCTCGCCGGGCGCCTGAGCGACGGCTCGAAGAAGGTGCTCGACGAGATCGAGCTCCCGCTCGTACCGGTGCTCGCCCGCATCGAGCTCGACGGTGTCGCAGTGGATGCCGGTGAGCTCGAGAAGCTCAACAAACGTCTCACCGAGCGTGCGGCCGGGATCGCCTCGAACGCCTTCGAGATCATCGGGCGAGAGGTCAACCTCGGCTCGCCCAAGCAGCTGCAGCAGCTCCTCTTCGATGAGCTGGGCATGCCGAAGACGCGGGCGACCAAGACCGGATACTCGACGGATGCGGCGGCTCTCGCCGACCTGCAGGATCTGCTCCCGGAGCCCCATCCTTTCCTCGACCTGCTCCTGCAGCACCGCGACGCAACCAAGCTCAAGCAGATGATCGAGACGCTCGAGCGGGAGATCGGCGACGACGGCCGCATCCACACCACATACGGCCAGGTCGGTACGAGCACAGGTCGCATCTCCTCCAACGACCCGAACCTTCAGAACATCCCGGTGAAGACCGCGGAGGGTCGGGAGATCCGCGCGGCGTTCCAGACCGGGAAGGGTTTCGAGACGCTGCTGACCGCCGACTACTCGCAGATCGAGATGCGCATCATGGCTCACCTCTCCGGCGATGCCGGCCTCATCGAGGCGTTCAACGCAGGGGAGGACCTGCACCGCTTCGTCGGGGCGCGCATCTTCGGAGTCGAGCCATCCGAGGTCACACCCGTCATGCGCACCAAGGTCAAGGCGATGTCCTACGGCCTCGCCTACGGGCTCAGCGCCTTCGGCCTTTCGAAGCAGCTGCGCATCGACGTCGCCGAGGCCAAGCAGCTCATGGTCGACTACTTCACGCGCTTCGGCGCGGTACGCGACTACCTGCGCAACGTCGTCGCCCAGGCGAAGGTCGATGGGTACACGGAGACGATCTTCGGCAGGCGACGCCCCTTCGGCGACCTCAACTCGAACAATCGTGTACTGCGCGAGAACGCGGAACGCCAGGCACTCAATGCACCCATCCAGGGATCGGCCGCCGATATCATCAAGATCGCGATGCTCGGGGTCGCCTCGGATATCCGGGAACAGGACCTGAAATCACGGATGCTCCTTCAGGTGCACGACGAGCTCGTGTTCGAGGTCGCACCCGGCGAACTCGACGTGCTCACCGCGATCGTCCGAGACCGGATGGGGCACGCCGCCGACCTCAGCGTTCCACTCGATGTGCAGGTCGGCACTGGTCCGAACTGGGATGCCGCTGCGCACTGAGTCCCGGCTTTCGCCGCGACCCACCCGCGCCTAAGCTCGATGCATGACTGCTGACAACTCAGCCCATGAGGCTGCCCGTACCCCCACTGCCATCGATGCCATCGCCGAGGAGTGGGTGACCACCCTCGCGGACCTCGAGCCGAGCATCGCCGTCTGGATCGGCATCCCCGGCCGCTACGAGGAATACGGCGACCTGTCGCCTTCCGGCCACGAGCGCCTCATCGCCGAGTCGAAGAAGGTGCTCGCGAAGCTCGAGAAGGCGACACCCGTCGACGACGTCGACGAGGTGACCAAGGCGGACATGACCAACGAGTTCACTCTCGATGTCGAGGCATCCGACGCGGGGTTGTGGAAGCGCGACCTCAACGTCATCGCCTCGCCCGCCCAGCAGATGCGGGACGTGTTCGACCTCATGGCGCATGACTCCGTCGAGGACTGGACGACCATCGCGGGGCGCCTCGGAAACCTGCCCGGCGCAGTAGACGGCTACATTGAGACTCTCCGGCTCGGCATCAAGGACGGCGTCGTCCCTGCGCGGCGCCAGGTCGATGAGGTCCTCGTGCAGGCCCGCAAGCACGCGGCGAAGGACGGCTTCTTCTTCGCCTTCACGGATGGTGCGGCGATCGGTGACGGCACCGAACTGCCGGATTCGCTGAAGAAGGATCTCGCCAAGGGTGCTGAAGGCTCCGCCGCCGCCTACCAGAAGCTCGCGGACTTCTTCGAGAGCGAACTGAGGCCCGCCGCGGGCGAGACCGACGGCATCGGACGGGAACTGTACGCGTTGCAGTCCCGCCGCTTCCTCGGCGCGAAGATCGACCTCGACGAGACCTACGAGTGGGGCATCGAGGAGCTCGCCCGCATGGTCGAGGAGCAGACGCGGATCGCCGGCGAGATCAAACCGGGCGCCATGGTCGAGGAGGCCATCGCCATCCTCGAAGCCGATGAGAGCCGCAAGCTCCACGGCACCGACGCCCTCCAGAAGTGGATGCAGAAGCTGAGCGACACGGCCATCGCCGAACTCTCGAAGTCCCACTTCGACATCCCCGACCCGGTTAAGAAGCTCGAGTGCATGATCGCCCCCACCCAGGAGGGCGGCATCTACTACACGAGCCCGAGCGACGACTTCTCGCGCGCCGGCCGGATGTGGTGGTCGGTGCCCGAGGGCGTCACGGAGTTCGACACCTGGCGCGAGACCACAACCGTGTACCACGAGGGGGTCCCCGGCCACCACCTGCAGCTCGGCCAGGCCGTCTACAACCGCGCGAAGCTCAACACCTGGCGCCGCCAGCTCGCCGGGACGAGCGGACACGCCGAGGGCTGGGCGCTCTACGCGGAGCGGCTCATGGAGGAACTCGGTTACCTCGACGACCCTGCCGACCGCCTCGGCATGCTCGACGGCCAGCGGATGCGCGCCGCGCGCGTCGTACTCGACATCGGTGTGCACCTGGGCAAGAAGCGGCTCGACGGCACGGGAGTCTGGGACTACGACTACGCCTTCGATTTCATGAAGAAGAACGTCAACATGAACGAGCCCTTCATCAAGTTCGAGGTCAACCGGTACTTCGGCTGGCCGGGCCAGGCGCCCGCCTACAAGGTCGGCCAGCGCATCTGGGAGCAGTTGCGCGACGAGGTCAAGGCACGCGAGGGAGCGAATTTCGACATCAAGGAGTTCCACCGCAAGGCGCTCGACCTGGGCGGCGTCGGCCTCGACACGCTCAAGTCGGCGCTGCTCAAGTAGCGGTATGAGAGTTGTCATCGCGGGGGCCAGCGGCTTCATGGGCGGATACTTCACCGCGAAGCTGCGCGAGCGGGGCCATGAGGTTGCACTCATCGGCCGCTCGGCGCCGGTTCGCTGGGGGCAGATCGCGGCCATCACCGACCTACTTGAGGGTGCCGATCTGCTCCTGAACCTGGCCGGGAAGAGTGTCAACTGTCGCTACGGGCCGCGCAACCGGGCCGAGATCTTGCGTTCGCGGGTCGACACGACGCGCGAGCTCGCGGATGCCGTGAGCGCCTGTGAGCATCCGCCCGCCCTGTGGATCAACTCTTCGACCGCGACGATCTACTGGCACGCCGAGGACCGTCCCATGGCGGAGGAGTCTGGCGAGCTGGGCGAGGGGTTCTCGGTCGAGGTCGCGAAGGCCTGGGAGGAGACGTTCTTCGAGGGCGATCTTCCCGGCACGCGCCGCGTCGCCCTGCGCACCGCGATCGTGCTCGGCAACGGCGGGGCACTGCTGCCGATGCTGCGGCTGGCCAGGTTCGGGCTCGGCGGGCCGCAGCTCGATGGGCACTGGTTCGGTACGCATGCGAGGCGCGCGGCCGGCGTGTTCCACGAATTCCGTGCGCGCGGCGGGCGTCAAAGATTCTCCTGGATCCACGTCGAGGATGTGTTGCGCATCATCCTGTTCCTGGTCGAGCACGCCGAACTCGATGGCGTGGTCAACGTCGCCTCACCGCACTCCTCCGACAATCGCACGCTCATGCGCACGATCCGGAAGGTGCTCGGCATCCCGCTCGGCCTGCCGGCCTTCCGCTGGATGACCGAGCTGGGCGCGATCGCGATCCGCACCGAGACCGAGCTCATCCTCAAGAGCCGCTGGGTCGTGCCCGAGCGACTGTCAGCGGCGGGCTATACCTTCGAGTATCCGCAGCTCGAGGAAGCACTGCGGCAGATCGTGAAAGGGGAATGACATGGCAGTTCGCTGGTACAGCATCGTGGTCGACTGCAAGGATGTCGCGGCCCAGGGCCGCTGGTGGGCGGAGGTGCTCGACTGGCGCGTCATCTACGAGGCGGAGGACGAGGTCGTCATCGTACCGCCGCGCGCTCTCGAAGAGCGCGCGAAGGACATCCCACTCGACGAGCAGGGCCCAGGGCTCGTGTTCGTCACGGTGCCCGAGGGGAAGACCGTGAAGAACCGGCTCCACATCGACCTCGCGCCCGGCCCCGACGACGATCACGCCGCCGAAGTCGCGAGACTGGAGGGCATGGGGGCGAAGCGCGTGAACATCGGGCAGGACGAGGCGACCGTGCCGTGGGTGGTCATGGCCGATCCGGAGGGCAACGAGTTCTGCGTGCTCACGCCGCGCGACTGACGTTGGCACCGCAGCCGCGGGCACGATAGGGTTGAGTGTCACTTTCGTGACGTTCTATCCGCCTGCCACGGCGAAATTCACACTGTAAGACCTCACCGTGGCCCGATTATGTCCCTACTGGAGCAACAACTACATGACAACCGCAACGACCGCAGGCCCCAAGCAGGTCGCCATCAACGACATCGGATCTGCTGAAGATTTTCTCGCCGCGGTCGAAAAGACCCTGAAGTTCTTCAATGACGGCGACCTCATCGAGGGCACTGTCGTCAAGATCGATCGTGACGAGGTCCTCCTCGACGTCGGCTACAAGACCGAGGGTGTCATACCCTCCCGTGAGCTCTCCATCAAGCACGACGTGGACCCCGAAGAGGTCGTCCAGGTCGGCGACACGGTCGAAGCCCTTGTGCTCCAGAAGGAGGACAAGGAAGGCCGACTCATCCTGTCCAAGAAGCGCGCGCAGTACGAGCGCGCGTGGGGCGACGTCGAGAAGATCAAGGATGACGACGGTGTCGTCACCGGCACGGTCATCGAGGTCGTCAAGGGCGGGCTCATCGTCGACATCGGCCTGCGCGGATTCCTTCCGGCGTCGCTCATCGAGTTGCGCCGCGTCCGCGACCTCACTCCGTACCTCGGCCAGGAGATCGAGGCGAAAATCCTCGAGCTCGACAAGAACCGCAACAACGTCGTGCTCTCCCGCCGCGCACTGCTCGAGCAGACGCAGAGCGAGAGTCGCAGCTCGTTCCTCGGAAACCTCGCCAAGGGACAGGTGCGCAAGGGCGTCGTGTCCTCGATCGTCAACTTCGGCGCCTTCGTCGACCTCGGCGGCGTGGACGGGCTCGTGCACGTCTCCGAGCTCAGCTGGAAGCACATCGAGCACGCGAGCGAGGTCGTCGAGGTCGGCCAGGAGGTCACCGTCGAGATCCTCGAGGTGGACCTGGACCGGGAGCGGGTCTCCCTCTCGCTCAAGGCCACCCAGGAAGACCCCTGGCAGCTCTTCGCCCGCACCCATGCGATCGGCCAGGTCGCACCGGGCAAGGTCACGAAGCTCGTCCCGTTCGGCGCCTTCGTGCGCGTCGCGGACGGCATCGAGGGCCTCGTGCACATTTCGGAGCTCTCCGGCAAGCACGTCGAGCTCGCTGAGCAGGTCGTGTCGGTCGGTGACGAGGTGTTCGTCAAGGTCATCGACATCGATCTCGAGCGCCGTCGCATCTCGCTGAGCCTCAAGCAGGCCAACGAGGGCGTCGACCCCGACGGCACCGAGTTCGACCCGGCGCTGTACGGGATGCTCACCGAGTACGACGAGGCCGGCAACTACAAGTACCCGGACGGGTTCGACCCCGAGACCAACGAGTGGAAAGAGGGCTTCGAGGCCCAGCGCGAGAAGTGGGAACTCGACTACGCGGCCGCTCAGGCCCGTTGGGAGTCGCACAAGAAGCAGGTTGCAGCAGCCGCGGAAGAGACGATCGGCGACGTGCCTGCCGGCGCGTCCTCGTTCTCGAGCGACGATGCGGCAGCGGGAACCCTCGCAGACGACGAGTCGCTTGCGGCGCTCCGCGAGAAGCTCTCCGGCAACTCTTAAGTCCGATTCGAGACGGCCGACCCATCGCGTGGTCGGCCGTTTCGTCGTTGTCGGCGTCGGATGACCCACCACACGGCCCACGCGGCGAGCACGATGACCGCGATGATCAGTATCGGCATCAGGATCGCAAGAACGGAGACGGCGACGCTTCCGACATCCTCGGCCGCGCTCACGACGGGAGTCGCGACTCCGACTGTCGCGACATTGATGACCGGCCTTGCTGTCGCCTTCGTCAGGTGGACGATGAGGGCGATGAGGGCCCCGAGAGCGATCGGTACCCACTGGTTGTTCGCGAAGAACGACGCTGGGTCGGCGACGGCGACCGTCGACGCGGTGGAACCGGAGCCGAATGCGAGCCCTCCGGCGGTGGGCCGGACGATCGTCTGCAGCCAGTCGTTGAACGAGTCGACGATCGGAATCTTGTCCGCGACGAGTTCGATCACGAGGAGTGCTCCGAGGATACCGAGGACCCAGGGATTCTCGAGCCACACCCATCCGGCTGGAAGCGTCACGACATCCAGGAACCTCCCTGCCAGCCCGAGCGCGAGCAGGGGGATGTAGGCGTTGAGACCAGCGGAGACCGCAAGCCCGGCACCGGTGAGGAACTCCAGCATGACCGACCCTTCCTGATGTGCGGCCAAGCTAGCATGAGCAGGTGTACCTGATCGGACTGACCGGCGGAATCGCATCCGGAAAATCCGTCGTCGCAGAACGCCTGGCAGAGCACGGGGCGTTTCACATCGACGCCGACGAGCTGGCCCGAGAGGTCGTGGAACCCGGCACCCCGGCCCTTGCCGACATCGAACGCGAGTTCGGTCGCGATGTCGTCGGGCCCGACGGGCGGCTGGATCGAGCGGGCCTCGCCTCGGTGATCTTTCGGGATCCGGAGCGCAGGGCGGTGCTCAACGCCATCACCCATCCGGCCGTCAAGGCGAGAGCGCGCCAGCTCATGGACGAGGCGGCGGCGGCCGATCCGCACGTCGTCGTCGTGTATGACGTCCCCCTGCTGATCGAGGCGAAGGTGGACGTCGAGCACGAGTTCGACCTCATCGTCGTCGTCAACGCGAGCACGCAGACCCGCATGGACCGACTCGTCCAGTTGCGCGGACTCAGCAGGGAGGAGGCCGCGCACCGACTGAACTCGCAGGTGAGCGACACCGCGCGCCTGGCGATCGCCGACGTGATCATCGACAGCAACGGAACGCTCGACGAGACCCTCGAGCAGGCCGACGCCCTGTGGAACAGCGTGGTGGGTTCCGCTTGAGGCAAACACCCCGGTGAGTGTCGGACGTTCTGTTTAGGCTGGGATGATGCAGCCGACTCGCGCCGTCCGACCGTTCGAGGTCGTCAGCGAGTATGTTCCGAGTGGCGATCAGCCCGCCGCCATCGCCGAACTGGCCGCCAGGATCAACGCCGGCGAGACGGATGTCGTGCTCCTGGGCGCGACCGGCACCGGCAAGTCCGCGACGACGGCGTGGCTCATCGAGCAGGTCCAGCGCCCTACGCTCGTGCTCTCTCACAACAAGACGCTCGCGGCCCAGCTCGCGAACGAGTTCCGCGAACTCATGCCCAACAACGCCGTCGAGTACTTCGTGTCGTACTACGACTACTACCAGCCAGAGGCCTACGTCCCGCAGACCGATACCTTCATCGAGAAGGACAGCTCGATCAACGCCGAGGTGGAGCGGCTGCGCCACTCGACGACGAACTCCCTGCTCAGCAGGCGTGACGTCGTCGTGGTGTCCACGGTGTCATGCATCTACGGCCTCGGCGCGGCGGAGGAGTACCTCGAAGCCATGGTCGCGCTCCAGGTCGGCCAGCGGATCCCGCGAGACCAGCTCATCCGGCGCCTCGTCGCGATGCAGTACCAGCGCAACGACGTCGACTTCTCCCGCGGGAAGTTCCGGGTGCGCGGCGACACGATCGAGATCATCCCGGTGTACGAGGAGCACGCCATTCGCATCGAGATGTTCGGTGACGAGATCGAGGCGCTCTACACCCTGCATCCGCTCACCGGCGATGTTCTCGCGACCCTGGATGCGGTCTCCCTGTTCCCCGCGACGCACTACGCGGCCAGCCCGGTGACGATGAAGCGGGCCATCGGCACCATTCGCGAGGAACTCGCAGAGCGGCTCACCGAGCTCGAGCGCCAGGGCAAGCTCCTCGAGGCGCAGCGTCTCCGGATGCGGACGACCTTCGATCTCGAGATGATGGAGCAGATCGGATTCTGCAGCGGGATCGAGAACTACTCGCGACACATCGACGGGCGCAGCGCCGGTGAGCCACCGAACTGTCTGCTCGACTACTTCCCGGAGGACTTCCTCGTCGTGATCGACGAATCGCACGTGACGGTGCCGCAGATCGGCGCGATGTACGAGGGCGATGCGAGTCGAAAGCGCACGCTCGTGGAGCACGGCTTCCGACTTCCGAGCGCGCTGGACAACCGCCCGCTCACCTGGGACGAGTTCCTCGAGCGCGTCGGCCAGAAGGTCTACCTGTCCGCGACCCCCGGGCGATACGAGCTCGGAATCACCGACAGCATCGTCGAGCAGGTCATCAGGCCGACCGGGCTCGTGGATCCGAAGATCGTGGTGAAGCCCAGCAAGGGGCAGATCGACGACCTGCTCGAAGAGATCCGTCTGCGGGCCGAACGCAACGAGCGGGTCCTCGTGACAACGCTCACGAAGAAGATGGCGGAGGAGCTCACCGACTACTTCACCGAGGCCGGCGTGCGCGTGCGCTACCTGCACTCGGATGTCGACACCCTCCGCAGGGTCGAACTGCTCACCGAGCTGCGGCAGGGCGTGTACGACGTGCTGGTCGGGATCAACCTGCTCCGGGAGGGTCTCGACCTGCCGGAGGTCTCGCTCGTGTCGATCCTCGACGCAGATAAGGAGGGCTTCCTCCGGTCGTCGACCTCCCTCATCCAGACCATCGGCCGCGCGGCGCGCAACGTCTCCGGTGAGGTGCACATGTACGCAGATGTGCTGACCGACTCCATGAGGCTCGCGATCGAGGAGACGGATCGGCGCCGCGAGAAGCAGGTTGCGTACAACGCGCAGCACGGCATCGATCCGACGCCGCTGCGCAAGCGGATCGCGGACATCACCGATGTTCTTGCGCGGGAGGATGCGGACACGGAGCAGTTCCTCGCCGGACGCACCGGGAAGTCACGGAC
Organism: Terrimesophilobacter mesophilus; assembly: GCF_014200375.1. Taxonomy (GTDB): domain Bacteria; phylum Actinomycetota; class Actinomycetes; order Actinomycetales; family Microbacteriaceae; genus Terrimesophilobacter; species Terrimesophilobacter mesophilus. Next base: position 153,620 of record NZ_JACHBP010000001.1, read on the forward strand.
GCCGACCCCCGCTCTCCGTCGGGATCCCCTCGTGCGGGAGGGCATCGCGGCGAGCGGAGCGAACGACCTGGAGTCGATCATCCGGGACCTCAATGGGCAGATGCTCCAGGCGGCGGGGGAGCTGAAGTTCGAGCTCGCCGCGCGGTTGCGCGACGAGGTCGCCGATCTCAAGAAGGAATTGCGGCAGATGGAGGCCGCCGGCCATATCTAGCCGGACCAGTGCCATAGGCTGCTTCGTATCCCCTTTCGTGCTCGGCAGAAGGTTGATTGATGTCTGACATCTCCTGGACCGCTGGGTCACGGCCGGTGACCTGCCGCATGTGCACGTGGACGGGTGATGGCACTCACCTCGCGACGATCGACGTGGCGGGCGGTGAACCCATCCAGGCCGTTGCCTGTCTGCGCTGCGGCTCGGTGCAACTCGTGGATGAGCCGCACCCGTCCTCATCCACCGAAGCGTCGGTCGACGATTACATCGAGGTGGGCGGCGGTGTCGGGACGATCGCCGAATACCTCACGCTCGTCGACCCTCGAAGGGTTCATCGGTTCCTCGACATCGGCTGCGGATACGGGTTCTCGCTCGATCTCGGACGGGCGATCTTCGGGTGGGATGTCCTCGGTGTCGAGCCATCTATCGCGGGGTCAAGGGGTGCTGCAGAACTCAACCTCGACATCCGGAAGGAGTATCTAACCGAGGTATCCGACCTCGGCACGGATTTCGACCTCATCTTCTCAAGCGAAGTTCTGGAGCACGTGACCGATCCCATCGGTTTCCTGGTGGCGATCAGGGAACGTCTGTCGCCGACCGGCCACCTGGTCCTGACCACTCCCGCCGCGGAGATCCTTTCGCCGGACGAACCGTACACAGAGGCTTTCGCGGCCGTCAGTGCCGGCTACCATGTGTTCCTTGCCAGCGAGGAGGGTCTCCATATAGCACTCTCGCGGGCCGGGTTTCCCTTCAGCAAGGTCATCCGATCCGGGGGGACCCTCAAGGCCATCGCACGCCTCCAGGAACTCGACGACGATACGCCGGCACCCGTCTCGGCAGATCAACTGCAGGACTACTTCGAAGAATTGGCGCTACGCACAGACCCGGCAACACCTCTCGGGGTCGGCATGGCCACTCGATTCCTTCGGCTCGCGGTGGCCCGCGGAGACTTCCGTGCTGCAGAACGGGCCGTACCACTCGTCGTGTCCGCCTTTTCGGCCAGGCACGGGGTGCGACTCGACGATCCCGGCTCGCTCGAGTCATCGAGGGGAGGGCCCGCAACACTCTGGAGCCTTCCCGGCGCAGCATTCGCCCTCGGGATGCTCGACCTCCTGCACCGGAGCAATCCGCAACGTGCCTCCGAATACTTCTCCGTTGTCACGCACAGCGCTCGGGCATGGCGCGAGCTTGCGGGGGTGCCGGACCTCGACATCGTCGACCTCATCTACCAGGGGGAATATCATCGCCTCATTGCCTTGGCCCGGTTCGATGCCCAGGCTGCGTCGGTCGGAGCACTCACCCTACGCAATGCCCTCCATGAGTCCGCCCGTGGCGCGGAGGATATGGTGCGCATCGGTCAGGTTCGGATCTTTGTCGAGACGGTCGCTCACGGCACCAGCGATCAGGCCGGAGCGCTCATTCCCCTTGTCACAGCGGGGGTCGGCGTACTCGCCGCATCCTCCGACATGGTTGCTCGCACAGCGGGGCTCGACGGCATGTACTCCCTCGGGGTCGCCGCTGTGCGCATGAACCAACCGGGAACAGCGCACTATTGGCTTGCTCGCTGCAGAACCGAGTGTGCAGCGCTCGGCCCCGCCGACACGCACGCCGTCGCGCTCATGCGACTGTGCGGCGGGGTGCTGCCGTCCGTTGTTCGCACCCCGGCTGTGCCGCCGGATGCCATGGAGCTGGTCCCACTGCCCCCACTGCACTCCATGATCGACCTCTACTGGTGCGACGCATCCGGTACATTCCTCCAGGGCTGGGCGCACGCCGAGAACCTGCGGGTCGACTCGATCACCGTTCGCGGCAGCGGTTCAACCGTGACGACGACGCGCCACGATCGCGACGACCTGCTCCCGTTCTGGCCGGATGAGCCTGAAGTCGTCCATGGCGGATTCCGCGTTTACCTGCCAGGGCCGCCGAACCCGACGGTGACCATCACTGCACACACCCGGCAAGGACCGGTCACCCAGGTGATCGAGCTTCCCGATCACCCTCTGCCGGCAGCACCCGACAGTGCGCCGCTCATTCGGATACAGGAGCGGGTGGTCGCAGCAGTTCAGGCAGCGCCACCCGGTCCCGTTCTAGCCATCGGCGTGCGCGCATTGTCCCGGGAGAGCCTCGAGGCGCAACTCCCGTACTTCGCCGGGCGAGAGGTCATCGGGTTGGACATCCACCCCGGAATCGGAGTCGATGTGGTGGGCGACGCGCACGTCCTGAGTGAACTCTTCCCGAAGGGACACTTCGCGATCGTCTACTCTGCGAGCCTGCTGGAGCACGTCGGGACCCCGTGGCTCGTCGCGGCCCAGTGCGGAGTCGTCACAATGCAGGGAGGAGTCAATATCCACCAGGCGCCCTGGCTGTGGCCGACCCATTCTGCCCCCAACGACTTCTGGCGCTTCTCTCCTGCGGGTCTCGAGCAACTGTTCTCTCCGGAGCTCGGATTCCATACCATGTTCAGTGCCGCTTTCGGAGAAGCAAGTGTCACACCGCACGGAGGATGGAGAGACGTGGCCCTCAACATGCCGACCCTGTATTCGGGCGCGGCATCCTGGATCATCGCCCAGAAGATCTCGGATGCCGCTGACGCCGCAGGCTGGCCGCTCCTCAGTGGATCGAGCGCTGAAACCGCACGCAAATACCCGACCGAGGGGTTGGCGGATGCGAGCGGGCAATCGTGACTGAGGCGAAGATCTCCGTCATCCTGCCCTACTACAACGGTGCGGCATTTATTTCGGGAGCGCTCGCCTCCATCCTCCGGCAGAGCGTCGCCCCGCACGAGGTCATGGTCATCAATGACGGCTCGACCGAGGAAGCATCTGCAGCCCTTCGAACGGCGATCGACATGCACTCCGATGCGCTCACCATCCACCTCATCGAGCAGGAGAACCAGGGCCAGTCGGCATCACGGAACCGTGGTGTCGATGCGGCCACCGGCGACCTCATGGCGTTCCTCGACCAGGATGACGAATGGCGTCCGGAACATCTCGCCCACCTGAGCGCACCGTTCGAGTCGAGTCCGGAGCTCGGCTGGACATACAGTGACTTCGACGAGATCGACGGCCAGGGGAAGATCGTCACCCGTCAGTTCATCCGGGCTCACCGCTCTCACCATCCGAAACTGTCGATCCTGGAGATCCTCGGCGAGGACCTCATGATTCTGCCCTCGGCCAGCATGCTTCGGAAGTCGGCCATCGAGCAGGTCGGCGGATTCGATCCCCGGCTGCGCGGCTACGAAGACGATGATCTCTTCATCCGGATGTTTCAGGCCGGGTGGACGAGCCGGTTCCTGGGCGAAGCCCTCACCCGGTTCAGAGTGCATCAGGGAAGCAGCTCGGATAACAGTTCGTTCCGCAACAGCCGGATGGTGTTCTTCGAGAAGATGTCCACAGAGTTTCCAGACGACTTCAGGCTGAATCGGCTTTACATCTCCGACTTACTGGTTCCCCGCCTGCTCGCGAGTACGGTGAGCGAGTATTCGACCGCACTCCAATTGCGCCAAGACGCTGAAGTTCGCCGCATCGCCGAGTCGATCGGCATCCTGCTCGCCGGTCGGCACCGGGTGCGTTTACGGTCTCGCCTCGGCGTCCAGGTCCTTCGGCGCCCACGGCTGTGCCGGACCATTCTCCGGCTGAGCCAGTCCCTGCCGCGATTCCTCCGCCCATCGATCAGTCCAGCTCTCCTGCCGTGGGGTTGATGTCGTGCGCGGCCTGAAAGAACTACTCGAGTCGCGGGACCTCCTCGTCAACCTGACGCTTCGCGACATCCGTGGGAAGTATCGGCGCACGGTCCTTGGACAGCTGTGGTCGCTCGCGAACCCGCTTGCGGCCATGCTCATCTACACGTTCGTGTTCTCCTTCATCCTGCGGCTCCAGCCCGACAGGGGCGACCCGAGCGGGCTCGACGTGTTCGCACTCTGGCTGTTGTGCGGATTGCTGCCGTGGGCGTTCCTATCGAACGTCATCAACCAGGGAATAGCGTCGATCGTCGGCAATGCGAGCCTCATTCAGAAGGTCTACTTCCCACGGATCGTTCTACCGCTCGCTGCGGTGGGTGCCGCGGGATTCAACTGGCTGTTCGAGATGGCTGTTCTCCTCATCGCGCTCAGTATCGTCGGGGCCTTCGTTCTTCCCTGGATTCCCGTCCTCCTGCTTGTCATGATCCTTCTCGCAGTCTTCGCAACGGGCATCGCGCTCGTACTCGCCACCGCCAACGTCTACTTTCGCGACACAGAGTACTTCGTCACGATCCTGCTGCAGATCTGGATGTATCTGACGCCCATCATCTATCCGGTATCCCTCATGCGCACCGCATCGGCCGATCTCGGCGGGCTATTCGGAACATCGGTCACTGTGCTCGATATCTATCAGCTCAACCCCATGGTGCACTTCGTCGACGTGTTCCGCCAACTGCTCTATGACAACCGCTGGCCCGATCCGACCGACCTTCTGGTCTGTCTGGTCTGGTCGGTGGCGAGCATTGCCATCGGGCTCGCAGTGTTCTCCCGCAACCAGAAGAAGCTGGCGGAGCTGCTGTGAGCATCCCGGCGGTGTCGATCACGAATGTGAGTAAGCGTTTTCGGCTCTATCGTGAGCGGAATCAAACCCTCAAGTCCGCCATCATGCGGGGGAGAACCTCCATTCACGAGGACTTCTGGGCACTTCAGGATGTCTCCTTCGACGTCCCGGCTGGGTCGACCTTCGGCGTCATCGGCCGCAACGGTTCCGGGAAGTCGACGCTCCTGAAGTGCCTCGCGAAGGTCTATTTCCCCGATGCCGGATCCATCACGACCAACGGGCGGCTCGCGGCGCTATTGGAGGTAGGCACCGGATTCCACCCCGAACTCTCCGGTCGGGAGAACGTCTACCTCAACGGTTCCATTCTCGGCATGCAGCGCAAGGAGATCGACGCGAAATTCGACGCCATCGTGGACTTCGCGAACATCGAACGCTTCATCGACCAGCCTGTCAAGACATATTCATCGGGAATGTACGTCCGGTTGGGGTTCTCCATCGCCATTCACGTGAACCCGGACATCCTCATCGTCGACGAGGTCCTCGCGGTCGGTGACGCGAGCTTCCAGGCGAAGTGCCTGGAGAAGTTCGGCGCACTGAAGGCAGAGGGCAAGACCGTGATCCTCGTGTCGCACGCGCTCACCATGGTCGAGGAGATGTGCGAACGCGCGGCCTGGCTCGACCGCGGCAGGCTCGTGCACGTCGGAGAGGCCGCGACGACGATCGAGCGTTACCGCCAGTCCGAAGCCACTGACGACAGCGATGTGCAGGAGTCCGGCTAGCTCTCGGCGGGAATGTCGGTGGCCTCGGTAGAATGGCAAGAGTGTCCGTCCCCCACCTGAGCGCCGTCGAGGATCTCGATGAGTCCACGATGATCGAAGCGATCTCCGCGCGGATTCCGGGTCACGATACCCTTCGCGTGCGTGGTGCGCGCGTCCACAACCTCAAGAACCTGGACCTGGAGATCCCGCGGGATTCCTTCGTCGTGTTCACCGGGCTGTCCGGATCGGGCAAGTCGAGCCTCGCCTTCGACACGATCTTCGCCGAGGGGCAGCGCCGCTACGTCGAGTCGCTCTCGGCCTACGCCCGCCAGTTCCTCGGACAGGTGGACCGCCCGGATGTCGATTTCATCGAGGGCTTGAGCCCCGCCGTGTCGATCGACCAGAAATCGACCAACAGGAACCCGCGGTCGACGGTCGGGACGATCACCGAGATCTACGACTACATGCGGCTCCTGTGGGCACGCATTGGCATCCCGCACTGCGCGGTGTGCGGTGAGCGCATCGAACGCCAGACCGTGCAGCAGATCGCCGACCAGCTCATGGGACTGGATGCCGGCACGAGGTACCAGGTCGTGAGTCCGGTCATCTCGCAGAAAAAGGGCGAGTTCGTCGACCTGTTCAAGGAGCTCGCGGCGAGCGGGTACTCGCGCGCTCTCGTCGACGGCGAGGCGATCCAGCTGAGCGCGCCCCCCACGCTCAAGAAGCAGTACAAGCACGACATCGCGGTCATCGTCGACCGCCTGGTGGCGGCGGATGACATCCTGAGCCGTCTCACCGATTCCCTCGAAACGGCCCTCCGCCTCACCGACGGCCTCGTCTCCATCAATTTCGTCGATGAGACGGGCGACGCCGCGTGGCGCAATTTCTCTGAGAAGCTGTCGTGCCCGAACGGGCATCCGGTGCAGCTCACCGAGATCGAGCCGAGAACGTTCTCGTTCAACGCGCCGTTCGGAGCGTGCCCGGAGTGCTCCGGGCTCGGCACGCGGATGTCGGTGGATTCGGAGCTCGTACTCGGCGACCCATCGCTGAGCCTGGCGAGCGGTGTCATCCTGCCATGGACTCAATCGGGAAAGGGTCTCTTCAACTATTTCCAAAGGCTGCTCGAAGGCCTTGCATCGGACCTCGGCTTCTCACTCGACACACCGTGGTCGGAGTTGCCGGATGAGGTTCACGACGCCGTGCTCCGGGGGAACGACTTCAAGGTGACGGTGAAGTGGAAGAACCGGTTCGGCCGGGAGCTCACTTACTCGACCGGGTTCGAGGGCGTCATGCCGTACATCGAGCGGAAGTACCAGGAGGCCGAGACCGATTCCGCTCGCCAGCGTTGGGCGAACTACCTGCGGGAGATCCCGTGTGCGGTGTGCCACGGCGCCAGGTTGCGGCCGGAGGTCCTCGCCGTGACGGTCGGCGATCGCAATATCGCCGAGGTGTCAGAGTTGAGCCTCGCGGAATCCTTCGCCTTCATGAGCGAGCTGGAGCTGTCGGCCCGCGAGGCGAAGATCGCCGCCGCCGTGCTCCGTGAGATCAGGGCGCGCCTCGAGTTCCTTCTGGAAGTGGGATTGAGCTATCTGAATCTCTCCCGCACCGCCGGCTCGCTCTCCGGCGGAGAGGCGCAGCGCATCCGGCTCGCGACGCAGATCGGCTCCGGTCTGACCGGAGTGCTCTACGTGCTCGATGAGCCGAGCATCGGTCTGCACCAGCGCGACAATCGGCGACTCATCGAGACGCTCGTGAAACTCCGTGACCTGGGCAACACCCTCATCGTCGTCGAGCACGACGAGGACACGATCCGGACGGCGGACTGGATCGTGGACATCGGCCCCGGCGCAGGCGAACACGGGGGAGAGGTGGTCCACTCCGGGAGCTACCAGGGACTCATCGAGAACACCGGGTCCATCACCGGCGACTACCTCGCCGGGCGCAGGTCGATCGCAACGCCGAAGAACCGTCGCCCCGTGGATCCCGAGCGGATTCTCACCGTGGAGGGCGCCCGCGCGAACAACCTGAAGAATGTGACGGTCGGATTCCCGCTCGGCACGTTCATCGCCGTCACCGGTGTGAGCGGGTCCGGCAAGTCCTCGCTCGTGAATGACATCCTGTATCGGGCCCTCGCGAACGAGCTGAACGGCGCGCGGCAGATCCCCGGCAGGCACACGCGCATCGTGGGCCTCGACAACCTCGACAAGGTCGTCCACGTCGACCAGGCTCCCATCGGCAGGACTCCGCGATCCAACCCGGCGACCTACACCGGTGTGTTCGATCGCATCCGAACCCTCTTCTCGGAGACGGCGGAGGCGAAGGCCCGCGGCTACCTTCCGGGCAGGTTCAGCTTCAACGTCAAGGGCGGGCGCTGCGAGAACTGTTCCGGCGACGGCACGATCACGATCGAGATGAACTTCCTGCCCGACGTGTATGTCGTGTGCGAGGTGTGCGGCGGGGCGCGCTACAACCGCGACACCCTCGCGGTGCACTACAAGGGCAAGAACATCGCCGAAGTCCTCGACATGCCGATCAGCGAAGCCGCCGAGTTCTTCGAGGCGATCACCGGCATCCACCGCTACCTGAAGACGCTCGAAGAGGTGGGCCTCGGTTACGTGCGGCTCGGCCAGAGCGCGACGACCCTGTCGGGAGGCGAGGCGCAGCGAGTCAAACTCGCGACAGAACTGCAGCGGCGGTCAATGGGACGCAGCATCTATGTTCTGGATGAACCCACGACCGGCCTGCACTTCGAGGATGTCCGTAAGCTTCTGCTCGTGCTGGGCGGTCTCGTGGAGAAGGGCAATACCGTCATCGTCATCGAGCACAACCTCGACGTGATCAAGTCTGCAGACTGGATCATCGACCTTGGTCCTGAGGGTGGGGCCGGCGGAGGCGAGGTGATTGCCGAGGGCACGCCCGAACAGCTCGCTCGATCCAAGACCAGCCACACCGGACGATTCCTGAAGGAAGCCCTCGCTCTCGAGCGCACATGACCACGACGGTGAGCTACCGGCCCAGGACAGGCGAGATTCCCACCTCACCTGGGGTTTATCGGTTCCGGGATGCCGCAGGACGGATCCTGTACGTCGGCAAGGCGAAGAACCTGCGCGCCCGACTCAGCAACTATTTCGCGCCGCTCTCGAGCCTGCACGAGCGCACGCGCCGCATGGTCACCACGGCGAACTCGGTCGAGTGGACCGTCGTGGGAAGCGAGTTCGAGGCGCTTCAGCTCGAGTTCAGCTGGATCAAGGAGTTCAACCCGCCGTTCAACGTTCAGTTCCGCGACGACAAGTCGTATCCCTACCTCGCGATCACCCTCGCCGACGATGTGCCGAGAGTGCTCATCACGCGCAACCGCTCGATCTCCGGCGCCCGCTATTTCGGCCCGTACACGAAGGTGTGGGCCATCCGGGAGACCCTCGACCTGCTGCTCAAGGTCTTCCCGATGCGGAGCTGTTCGGATGCCACCTATCGGCGCGCGGAGCAGACCGGCAGGCCGTGCCTGCTCGGTGAGATCGGCAAGTGCGCTGCGCCCTGCGTCGGCAGGATCAGCAAAGAGGACCACAAGTCGGTCGCGCTCGATCTGGCGTCCTTCATGTCGGGGAACGACGTGAAATTCACGGCCGACCTCACCCGTCGCATGAAGGAGGCGTCCGAGCGCTTCGACTACGAGTCCGCCGCGACCTACCGCGACCAGCTCGCGGCCATCGAGACCGTCCTGTCGAAGAACACCATCGTGCTCCCGGACACCGTCGACGCCGACCTCTTCGGTCTCGCCCACGACGAGCTCGCAGCGGCGATCCAGCTCTTCTCGGTGAGAGGAGGGCGCATCCGGGGGGTGCGAAGCTGGGTCGTCGACAAGGAACTGGACCTCGCGGAGCCGGAGCTCGTGGAGACCGTCGTCCACAATGCGTACCAGCAGTCGGCGGGGCGCGGCAGCGACGGCGAGAAGGCGATCACCCCGCCGAAGCTCGTCGTCGTCCCGACCCTTCCCGAGGACTCGGCCGAACTCGAGCGGCTGCTGTCCGAACTTCGTGCGGCGGGAGGGCACCGCGGGCGCGTGACGATGCGGGTCGCCCAGAGGGGCGACCTCGCCCAGCTCGCCGAAACGGTGAACCGCAATGCCCAGAGCGCCCTCGCCAGCTACAAGACGCGCAGGAGCGGTGACTTCGTCGCCCGCTCCCAGGCCCTGTCCGACATCCAGGAGGCATTGGGGATGGGGGATGCTCCACTGCGCATGGAATGCTTCGACGTGTCCCATCTCGGCGGTACCAATATCGTGGCGTCCATGGTCGTCTTCGAGGACGGCCTCCCGAGGAAGGACCAGTACCGTCGCTTCAGCATCCCGGAGTCTACGGACGACACGGAGTCGATCTACCAGACCCTCTCCCGCCGCCTTGCCCGTCTCGACGACGAGCGGTCTGCGAGGGATGAGAGGGACGAGAGGGACGTCGATGAAACGGAGGATGCCGCGCCGCGCAGGAGGTTCGCCTATCGGCCCAACCTGTTGATCGTGGACGGTGGCCAGCCGCAGGTCCAGGCGGCGGAACGTGCGCTTCGCGATGCGGGCATCCCGACGGACGGGCCGGGCAGCATCGCGCTGTGCGGCATCGCGAAACGGCTCGAGGAGATCTGGCTCCCGCACTCCGAATACCCGGTCATCCTGCCTCGCAACAGCGATGCTCTCTTCCTGTTCCAGCGCATCAGGGATGAAGCGCATCGCTTCGCGATCACCTACCAGAGGCTCAAGCGGAAGACGGATATCACCTCCGTGCTCACGGCGATTCCCGGTCTCGGTCCCGCGCGCGTTCGCGACCTGCTCCGTCACTTCGGCTCCGTCGCGCAATTGCGGAGAGCGAGCCCCGAGGCCATCGCCGAGGTGCGCGGAATCGGACCGACCATCGCGATCGCGATCCACGACCGGCTCGCACCGTCGGCATCCGGGGACGGATGAAGTCGGTAGGCTGTCATGCATCGGCGGACAGCGGCCGAGCCGAGTGAGGGCATGAACACGCAATGACAACGGATACTTCGCGACAGGAGGTGCTTGTCGTGACGGGAATGTCCGGTGCCGGCCGGTCGACCGTCGGGAACGCTCTCGAGGACCTCGGCTGGTATGTCGTCGACAACCTTCCGCCGCAGATGATCACCCCACTCGTGGAGCTGGCGACGAAGGCCGGCGACACGATTCCGAGGATCGCCGCGATCACCGACGTTCGCGGCGGCCGGCTGTTCGCAGACCTGCAGCAGACGATCGAGTCCCTCCGCTCTTCGTCCGCCCTGCGCGTGCTCTTCCTCGAGGCGACAGACGACGCCCTCGTGAGGCGCTTCGAACAGGTCCGCCGCCCGCATCCGCTCCAGGGTTCTGGAACGCTCCTCGACGGGATCGGCGCTGAACGCGCCCAGATGCTGGAGATTCGTGAATCGAGTGACATTGTCATCGACACCTCGGATCTCAACATCCACCAGCTCGCTACGAAGGTGTCCGAGATCTTCGCCGAGGAGGGAACACCCGGTGTCCGCGTGACTCTCGTGAGCTTCGGGTTCAAGTATGGGGTGCCCACCGACGCGGATCTGCTCGCGGACATGCGCTTCCTTCCGAACCCCTTCTGGGTGCCTGAGCTGCGCAACCTCAACGGACTCGATCCGCAGGTGAGCGAATTCGTGCTCAGCCAGGAGGGCGCGCGGGAATTCGTGGACGCCTACGCCTCCGCCCTGGAGCCGGTGCTGGCGGGTTACCAGCGAGAGAACAAGCGTCACGCGACGATCGCGATCGGCTGCACGGGGGGCAAGCACCGCTCCGTCGCCGCTGCCGAGACGCTCGCGACGATCATCCGCGGTTTCCCCGGCGTTGCTGTCAACGTGAAACATCGTGACCTCGGACGGGAATGATCATGCGCCTGGCACAGCGGAAAGGACCGATTCGTGGCATTGACTGGTGACGTCAAGGATGAACTCGCGAGATTCGATACGAGCAAGACCACGGTGAGAGCGGCCGAACTCGCCACCATCCTGAGGTTCTCGGGCGGCCTGCACCTCATCTCGGGGCGGATCGCGGTGGAATCCGAACTGGATTCAGCGGAGACCGCACAGCGGGTCAGGCGCGATCTCGTCGAACTGTACGGCGTCCGCAGCGAGCTCTCCGTCATGTCGGCATCGGGCGCCAGGCGGACGAGCCACTACCTCGTCCGGGTGCTCGACGGTGAGACGCTCGCGCGTCAGACCGGTCTGCTCGACGCCAGGCGCAGGCCGGTACGCGGCCTGCCCAATCGACTGACGACCGGCTCGCAGGAGGAGCTCGCCGCCATCTGGCGCGGCGCCTTCCTCGCTCGCGGCTCGTTGACCGACCCCGGCCGCTCCGCTGCGCTCGAAGTCACCTGCCCGGGAAACGAGTCGGCGATGGCGCTCGTCGGAGCCGCAGGCAGGCTGAAGGTCCAGGCGAAGGCGAGGGAGGTTCGCGGCGTCTATCGCGTCGTCGTCCGCGATGGCGAGGCCATCAGCGCGATGCTCGTCCACATGGGCGCGGCGCGCACCGTCCTCGCCTGGGAGGAACTCCGTCAGCGCCGCGAGGTCAGGGCGACGGCCAATCGGCTCGTCAACTTCGACGACGCGAACCTCCGGAGGAGCGCACAGGCCGCCGTCGCGGCGTGCGCACGCGTCGAGCGGGCCATGGAGATCCTGGACGGCAACGTCCCGGATCACCTGCGATACGCGGGCGAGCTGCGGCTTCGGTTCCGGGATGCGAGCCTCGATGAGCTGGGGCACCACGCGGATCCTCCCATGACGAAGGATGCCGTCGCCGGCAGGATCCGGCGCTTGCTCGCGATGGCGGACAAGGTCGCGATCGACAAGGGCATCCCCGGCACTGACGCGAACCTCCCGCCGGACTACGAGGATGCCTGACACCGACGTCGCCTGACACCGACGTCGCCTGGCATCGGGGTCGCCTGGCCCCGCGCCGGAAACCCCCGTGGCAGCCGGGATAGACTGGAGTGGTCAACAAACGCTAGGAGATTCACTCATCATGGCTGACTACACCCTCCCCGATCTGGGCTACGACTACGCAGCGCTCGAGCCGCACATCAGCGCGCGCATCATGGAACTGCACCACGACAAGCATCACAAGGCTTACGTCGACGGTGCGAACACGGCGCTGGCGAAGCTCGCGGAGGCTCGTGACGCGCAGGACTTCGCGAACATCAACAAGCTCGAGAAGGATCTCGCCTTCAATCTCGCAGGGCACGTCAACCACACGGTGTTCTGGACGAACCTCTCTCCGGACGGCGGCGGGACCCCTGAGGGCGAACTGAGCGCGGCGATCAACGACAACTTCGGCTCGTTCGACAAGTTCACGGCCCACTTCACGGCCGCGGCCGCGGGCATCCAGGGCTCCGGCTGGGGTGCGCTCGTCTGGGATTCCCTCGGGCAGAAGCTGCTCGTGCAGCAGTACTACGACCACCAGGGGAACTTCGCAACCGGAACGGTCCCGATCCTGCTCCTGGACATGTGGGAGCACGCATTTTACCTCGACTACGTGAATGTTAAGGCGGATTACATCAAGGCGTTCTGGAACATCGCGGACTGGGGTAACGTGGCCCAGCGCTTCAGTGCCGCGCGCGAGAAGACGTCTGGCCTGCTGGTACTGTCATAGCGGCCATCCAACACCACCCCCGAGGAGTCTCCTTTTGTCCGTGAAGATCGGTATCAACGGCTTCGGCCGGATCGGCCGCAACTATTTCCGTGCTGCACTCGCCAAGGGCAGCGACCTCGAGCTCGTCGCAGTCAACGACCTGGCGGACAACACCGCCCTGGCGACACTCCTGAAGTTCGATTCGGTGGGCGGCAGACTTGCCGAGAGCGTCGAGGTCGACGGTGACCGGATCATCGTCGACGGGAAGCCCATCATCGTCCTCGAGAAGCGGGATCCGGCCGAGCTTGGCTGGGGAGAGCTGGGCGTCGACATCGTCATCGAGTCGACCGGCCGCTTCACCAATGCGGAGGATGCGCGCAAGCACATCGACGCAGGGGCGAAGAAGGTCATCATCTCCGCACCCGCGAAGGGCGAGGATGCGACGTTCGTCATGGGCGTGAACGAGGGGGAGTACGACCCCGCCCGCCACGACATCATCTCGAACGCATCGTGCACGACGAACTGCCTCGCTCCTCTCGCCAAGGTGTTCATGGACAACTTCGGGATCGAACGCGGACTCATGACGACCGTCCACGCGTACACGGCCGACCAGAACCTGCAGGACGGGCCGCACAGCGACCTCCGTCGTGCGCGGGCGGCAGCCATCAACATCGTGCCGACGAGCACCGGTGCGGCGAAGGCCATCGGCCTCGTGCTGCCCGAGCTGGTAGGCAAGCTCGACGGCTACGCGCTTCGGGTACCGGTTCCCACCGGATCCATCACGGACCTCACGATCGAGACGCGTGCGGGTCTCACTGTCGACGACGTGAACGCTGCGTACCGGGCGGCTGCGAACGGCGCACTCAAGGGCCTCCTCAGCTACACCGACGATCCGATCGTCTCGAGTGACATCGTGGGCGACGCGCACTCGTGCATCTTCGACTCTGGGCTCACCAAGGTCATCGGCACGCAGGTGAAGGTCGCCGGCTGGTATGACAACGAGTGGGGCTACTCGAACCGTCTCGTCGACCTGACCGAGTACGTCGCCGCCCGTCTGGCCTGACCGCGTCGATGACGCTGCGAACGATCGAGTCGCTGGGGAAGCTCTCCGGCACGAGGGTTCTCGTCCGGTGCGATCTGAATGTCCCGCTGGATGGCGAGGTCATCACCGACGACGGTCGTATCCGTGCGTCGCTGCAGACCCTCAACGAACTCATCCACGCCGGGGCGCGCGTCGTCGTTCTGGCTCACCTCGGGAGGCCGGATGGGACGCCGGATGCGCAATACAGCCTCGCGCCCGTCGCCCAGCGTCTGAGCGAACTGCTGGGCAAGCCGGTCGTGTTCGCGAGCGACACCGTCGGCGCCGCAGCGAAGAGCGCGGTCGGCGAGCTCGATGACGGCGACATCGCTCTCGTGGAGAACCTGCGGTTCAACGCGGGGGAGACGTCAAAGTCCGCCGACGAGCGCCGTGACTTCGCGAAGAAGCTCGCGGAGCTCGGCGACGCATTCGTATCGGACGGTTTCGGCGTCGTCCATCGCGACCAGGCGAGCGTCGTCGCACTGGCGGAACTGGTTCCGAGCGCGGCCGGAAGACTGATCGAGGCGGAGCTCGGCGTGCTCGAGCGACTCACGACCGATCCTGCGACGCCGTACACGGTGGTTCTGGGCGGCTCGAAGGTCTCGGACAAGCTCGGTGTCATCGAGCACCTCCTTCCGCGCGTGACGTCGCTTCTCATCGGCGGGGGCATGATGTTCACGTTCCTCGCCGCACAGGGCCACCCGGTCGGAGCGAGCCTTCTCGAAGCGGACCAGCTCGACACCGTGCGCGGGTACCTCGAGAAGGCCAGGCAGCTCGGCGTCGACATCATCCTGCCCTCGGATGTCGTGGTCGCGTCCGGCTTCTCGGCCGACGCGGAGCACGTCGTCCGTCCGGTGGATGGGATCGAGGACACGCGCTGGGGGGCGAAGGGCATCGGCCTGGACATCGGTCCGGAGTCCGCAGGACGGTTCGCTGGCATCATCCGAGACTCCCACACGGTGTTCTGGAACGGACCCATGGGAGTGTTCGAGTTCCCGGAGTTCGCGGCAGGGACCCGTGCGGTCGGCGAGGCACTCACGAGCGTCGACGGGCTGTCCGTGGTCGGCGGCGGCGATTCAGCGTCGGCGGTGCGCACCCTGGGATTCAGCGACGACAGCTTTGGACACATATCAACGGGAGGCGGTGCGAGCCTCGAGTTCCTCGAGGGCAAACGCCTCCCCGGACTGGAGGTACTCGGATGGCCGTGACGCCGGAATCGAAGCGGACACCGCTCATCGCGGGAAACTGGAAGCTCAATCTCAACCACCTGCAGTCGATCGCGTTCGTGCAGAAGCTCGCCTGGAGCCTCCAGGACGCGAGACTCGACTTCCGCACGGTCGACGTGGCGGTGTTTCCGCCGTTCACCGACCTGAGGTCGGTGCAGTCCCTCATCGCGGCGGACCACTTCCCGATCCTCTTCGGCGCACAGGATCTCTCCGAGCACGACTCCGGCGCATACACGGGGGAGATCTCCGGTGCATTCCTGAAGGCGCTCGACTGCCGGTTCGTGATCGTCGGGCATTCGGAGCGTCGCGCGTACCACCACGAGACGGATGCGATCGTCGGGTCCAAGGCTGCGGCAGCGATCCGGCACGGTCTGGTTCCTGTCATCTGCGTCGGTGAGACGGCGGAGGACCTCGAGACCCGCGGTGCGAGCGCCGTGCCGGTCGAACAGCTGGGCGTCGCGCTGGAGGGGCTTCCCGAGGGCGCGGACTTCGTGGTCGCCTATGAGCCCGTCTGGGCGATCGGATCCGGCCGGGCTGCGACGCCGGAGCAGGCCGAGAGCGTCGCCGCACGGCTTCGCGAGGTCATCGAGGGCGCCATGGGGCCGGATGCCGCAGCGCGCACGCGCATCCTGTACGGCGGTTCTGTGAAGTCCGACAACATCGCGAGTTTCCTTCGTGAGCCCGATGTCGATGGAGCGCTCGTCGGCGGAGCGAGCCTCGTGGTCGAGGAGTTCGCGAAGATCGCGCGGTTCCAGAGTCACGTCGGCGTGTGAGCTGAATCGGCCCACGCCCCGCCGCCGGTTATACTGGTCAACGGCTACTGCCCCCAGAAAGGCAACCATCCCGTGGAAATTCTCCAGGTCATCCTGCAGGTCGTGCTCGGTATCACGAGCCTCCTGCTGACCCTGCTCATCCTGTTGCACAAGGGTCGCGGAGGCGGACTGTCCGACATGTTCGGAGGGGGAACCACATCGAACCTCGGCGCGTCCGGTGTCGCCGAACGCAACCTCAACCGTTTCACCGTGATCCTGGGACTCGTGTGGGTCTCCTGCATCATCGTTCTCGGCCTCATCACCAAGTTCCAGGCCGGCGTCTAAGGAGACAATCGTGGCATCTGGTGGCAGCGCAATCCGCGGATCCCGTGTGGGAGCCGGGCCCATGGGCGAGCAGGACAGGGGCTTCCACGCCGACCGGATCCAGGTCCTCTACTGGTGTGCCAACGGCCACGAACTGAAGCCGTACTTCCTCGCGACGATCGAGCCGGAGGAGATCCCCGAGCAGCTGGACTGCCCGAACTGCGGACTGCCGGCGGGGCGCGACAAGGAGAATCCTCCTTCGGTGGCCAAACTCGAGCCGTACAAGACGCACCTCGCCTACGTGAAGGAACGCCGCACGGAGCAGGAGGCCGCGACGCTCCTGCACGAGGCACTGGAACAACTGCGTGCCCGACGCGGGCGCACCTCGGCCTGAGTCTTCACCTCCCGCGATCATGACGGGCGTGGACATCGAAGAACTGGGTCGCCTCCGGCGCGCGAGAAGTCTCATGGACCGCGATTTCGCTCGGCCCCTCGACGTTCCGGCTCTCGCACGCAGCGCGTTCATGTCGACCGCTCATTTCAGCCGACGGTTTCGGGACGTGTACGGCGAAACACCATACTCCTATCTCATGATGCGGCGGATCGAGCGCGCCATGGCCCTGCTGAGGGGCGGCGAAATGAGCGTCACCGACGTCTGTCTTGCGGTGGGCGGCACGAGCCTGGGCTCGTTCAGTGCCCGGTTCGCCGAGGTGGTGGGGGAGTCCCCGAGCGCGTACCGCGGCCGCCTCCACGACGCGTCGACCGTCATCCCGAACTGTGCCGCGATGCAGCTGGGCAGGCCGCGCAGGCCGGTCGTAGCATGGTGAGATGACGGTATCCCTCAGCCATGTGCACGTGTTCGTCGATGATCCGGATGCTGCGCTGGAGTTCTATCGCGACACCCTGGGACTCGAGGTCCGCAATGAGGTGGAGAATGATGGGTTCCGGTGGATCACGCTCGTGACCTCGGACCAGCCGGAGATCGAGATCGTGCTGTCGCAGCCCCAGGCCGGGCGCTCGGCGGAGGACGGCGACCTGATGGCGGCTTTGCTGGCCAAGGGGGAGCTGCCCGGGCTCCTGTTCCGCACGGATGACCTCGACGGCACCTTCGAAAGGGTGCGTGCCGCGGGCAACGCGGAGATCCTCCAGGAGCCCGCGGACCAGTTCTGGGGCGTGCGGGATGCGGCGTTCCGCGACCCCTCGGGCAACATGGTGCGGATCAGCCAGGCCTGACCGGCAGCGCGCGATCGAACGATCGGCCTCAGGCGACCCCGCCGTCGGTGAGGAGGTCCTGCGGCACATCGGCAGCCGCTGTGCTGTCGACGAGAAAGACCGTGCGCAGGCGGCCTTCAGCGCCCGCTGCAGGCACTTCGGAGACGTTGGCGCCCGCCAGGGCGAGTCCGAGTGCCGTGGCCTTGTCCGTGCCGGAGAGGCACAACCAGACCCGATCGGCCGAATTGATGACGGGGAGTGTCAGGCTCAGGCGTTCGGGCGGCGGTTTCGGGGAGTTCCGCACCGGGATGACGGTCGCCTCGCGCTCCCGGATCTCCTCCCGGCCGGGGAACAAGGACGCGATGTGGGCATCCGGACCCACCCCGAGGAAGACGAGGTCGAAGGCCGGGTGACGCTCACCGTCGCCAGACGCGCGCGCGAGCTCGTCCGAGTACGCTCGCGCAGCCGCATCCAGATCGAGGGGGCCGTCGGAAGACGGGAAGCGATGGATGTTCGCCGGCGGGCACCCGATCCGATCCAGGAACGCCTCCCGGGCCTGTTCATCGTTGCGTTCCGCGTCGCCGGCGGGCAGCCAACGCTCGTCCCCCCACCACAGGTGCACCCGCTCCCAGTCGACCAGGGACACGCGCTCGGGGGAACCGAGCGCAGCGAGCACCGCGATACCGACCGTTCCGCCGGTGAGGACGATCGACGCCTCGTCGCGTGCGGCCAGGACCTCGGTCATGACGCCGACGAATCGATCGGCGATGCCGGCGATGAGCGACGCCCGGTCGTCGTAGACGAGAACACGCCGCTTCTCTGACATGTCAGGCCGTCCTGTGCGGTGAGCTGAGATCCGCAAGGCCGTTCTGGAGGACATCGCCGAACAGGTCATCGGGGTCGAGCCGCCGCAGTTCCTCCGAGAGGCAATCGCGAAGATTCCTTCGAGGAAGCGAGATGTCGTGAACCGGCTGGCCCGGCTGCGTCAGTGTCACGATCGTGGGCTGGGTGCGCACGAGGGTGATGGTTCCGGATGCGCGTTCGAGCTTGACCTCGTGGATGCCCGCACTGGACCCCGTCGGCCCTCGGAGCTCCTGCCGGGCGGGAACTTTCAATTGGCTCTGCAGCCATGCCGCGAGCAGCGTCGTCGACGGGGAGTCCGACGCCCCTTGAACCTCGATGCCGGTGATCGTCTCGAATGGCGGCTGGTCGAGGACGGCAGCGAGCTGTGCGCGCCACAGTGTGAGCCTCGTCCAGGCGAAGTCGGTGTCGCCTGGTCGGTACGTGCGTGCCAGGTGGGCGAGAAAGCCCCTGGGATCCGGCTGGGCTGCCGCGTCGGTGATACGGCACTGGGCCATCCGGCCGATGGGGGAGTCGGAGACGACATCCGGGGTATCCGCCGGCCACCAGGCGACGACCGGCGCGTCGGCGAGCAGGAGTCCCGTGACGAGTCCCTCCTCGTTCTTCGCGGTGTCGCCGTGGGCTCTCAGGACGATGACTTCACTCGCGCCCGCGTCACCACCGACACGGATCTGCGCGTCGAGCCGTGAGTCACCGCCCTCGGTCGCCGGCAGGGGAGTGGAGAGCACTATCACGCGCATCGGATGCTCACGGGATGCGGCGTTCGCTGCGGCGATCGCCTCCTCCTCCGCACCGTGGCGGGTCGCGATCACCAGGGTCAGGACGCGGCCGAGCGCGACGGCGCCGCCCTCCTCACGAATCTTCACGAGCGCGCGGGAGATGCCGCTCGTCGTCGTCCCGGGCAGCTCGACGATCATGGCCGCCTCCACACTCGTCCATCGCGGGCGAGCAGCGCATCCGCGGAGACCGGCCCCCACGTGCCTGGGCGGTACTGCTCCGGCTGGCCCTGCCCAGCCCAGAACTCCTCGATGGGGTCGAGGATCTTCCAGCTGAGCTCGACCTCCTCGTGTCGAGGGAAGAGCGGAGGGTCCCCGAGCAGGACGTCGAGGATGAGACGCTCATAGGCCTCGGGGCTCGCCTCGGTGAACGCGTGGCCATATCCGAAGTCCATCGTGACGTCGCGCACCTGCATGCCGGCCCCCGGCACCTTCGATCCGAATCGGATGGTGACCCCCTCATCCGGCTGCACCCGAATGACGAGCGCGTTCTGTCCGAGTGCGCTCGTCTGGCTCTCCGCGAACAGGTATTGCGGCGCCCGCGTGAACACGACGGCGATCTCGGTCACTCGTCGGCCCAGTCGCTTGCCGGCCCTGAGGTAGAACGGGACGCCTGACCAGCGCCGTGTGTTGATGCCGAGGCGGATGGCAGCGTACGTCTCCGTGAGAGAGTGCGGATCCATGCCGTCCTCCTCAAGGAAGCCGATCACCCGTTCCCCGCCCTGCCAACCGCTCGAATACTGCCCCCGTGCTGTCGTGAGCGACAGATCGCTTCCGATGCGCACGGCGGAGAGGATCTTCTCCTTCTCCGCCCGGAGGTCCTTCGCGTCGAACGACACCGGCTCTTCCATCGCGGTCAGGGCGAGCAGCTGGAGGAGGTGGTTCTGGATGACGTCGCGCGCCGCGCCGATGCCGTCGTAGTAACCTGCGCGACCGCCGACGCCGATGTCCTCCGCCATCGTGATCTGCACGTGGTCGACGGAGCGCGCATTCCAGATCGGTTCCCACAACTGGTTCGCGAAGCGCAGGGCGAGGATGTTCTGCACCGTCTCCTTGCCCAGGTAGTGGTCGATGCGGAAGACGGAGTCGGCGGGGAACACCGATTCGACGACATTGTTGAGCAGCCGCGCGGACGCGAGATCGCTTCCGAACGGCTTCTCGATGACGACTCGTCTCCACTGGCCGTTCCGCTGTTCCGCGAGCCCTGAGCGTCGGAGTTGCTCCGTCACCTGCGGGAAGGACTTGGGCGGAATCGACAGGTAGAACGCGTGGTTTCCCATTGTCCCGCGCGTCTCATCGAGTTCCCGGAGAGTGGCCCCCAGGCGGTCGAACGCGTCGTCGTCGTCGAAGTCCCCCTGCACGAAGCGGATGCCCTGCGAGAGCTGGGTCCAGACGTCCTCGTCGAACGGCGTGCGCGCGTGCGCCTTGACCGCGTCGTGGACCTCGCGTGCGAAGTCCTGCGTTGCCCACTCGCGTCGCGCGAACCCGACGAGAGCGAAGCCTGGGGGAAGGAGTCCGCGGTTCGCCAGGTCGTAGACGGCCGGCATGAGCTTCTTGCGGGCCAGGTCTCCCGTGACGCCGAAGATGACGAGTGCGCTCGGCCCTGCGATGCGATTGAGCCGACGATCCGAGGGCAGCCGCAGCGGGTTGAAGTCCCGCGTGATCTCCACCGGCGCCATGGACTCAGCTGAGCAGGGAGAGCAGGGAGCGCAGCCCGTCGGCCGGCTCGGTCAGCGTGAGCGTCAGAACGGGGCGGCCGTGCAGGGCGAGCACTGCGGCATCGCCCTGGGCCTGCGCGCGGATGAGCTCGCCGAACGTGAACGGACGGTCGGGTATCTCGAGATCGCGAGGTTCGTCCGCCGTGAGCTGGAGGAACACTCCGACGGCGGGGCCGCCCTTGTGGAACTGGCCGGTCGAGTGGAGGAACCGTGGACCCCATCCGAAGGTCACCGGCCGGTCGGCCCTGGCCGCCAGCAACTCGCGCAGCTCGACCGCCTTCGCGAGCTGGTGGCGGTTGAGGTAGGCCTGGATGCTCAGGTAGCCGTCTGATGGCAACTGTGCGAGCAGTGCGTCGATGGCTCCCAGGATGCTGCCGGATGCGGTGAGCGCGTCGGCGGTCGCGCGCGCCTCGATGCCGCCATCGACGAACGCGGGAGCCGGGAGTTCCGGCCGGTCATTCAGGAGGCCGCGCGTCGCCTCCTTGGCCGACTCGACATCCGGCTGGTCGAACGGGTCGATACCGAGGATGCGTCCGGCGACCGCGATCGCGGTCTCCCAGACGAGCATCTGCGCTCCGAGGGTTCCGCTGATCTCGATCTCGCCCTCCTCGACCTCTTCGGTCGCGCGAGCGCTCTCGACGAGCCTGACGATCTGCAGGTCCGGGAGGTTGTCACCGAGTTCCGGCGCATCCTTCTCCAGGACGACGGGAAGCAGGCCCTTTCCGAGCTTGCCCGTGGACTCGGCGATGAGCTGCTCGGCCCAGTCCGCGAATCCGACGATGTACGTGCCGTCCGCGATGATGCCGAGTTTGTCCTTGAGCGGCCTCGTCCCCGCGATCGCGGCTCCCAGGATCAGCGCGGGATTGTCGTCCTGATCGACCGCGATGCGACCGGCCACCGACGATGCCTCATCGAGCAGTGCCGCGATGTCCACCCCGGCGAGCCCGGCGGGGACGAGGCCGAACGCGGTGAGAGCGGAGTAGCGGCCACCGACGTTCGGGTCGGCGTTGAACACCCGGTAGCCGTCCGCCCTCGCGGAGACGTCGAGCGGTGATCCCGGATCCGTCACGACGACGATGCGTTCGATCGGATCGATTCCCGCGTCGCGGAAGGCCTTCTCATACACGCGCTTGTGGCTGTCCGTCTCGACCGTCGAGCCCGACTTCGACGAGATCACGACGGCGGTCGTCGGCAGCCGGTCGGAGAGGGCGGCCAGGATCTGACCGGGGGAGGTGGTGTCGAGGATCGTGAGTTCGACGCCAGCCGTCCTGGTGATGACCTCCGGGGCGAGGGATGAACCGCCCATCCCCCCGAGGACGACGTGGTCGACACCGGCGCTGCGCAGCCTGTCGCGGAGGGCGAGGATGTCCGGGACGAGCGGATCGGAGACGACGACGGCCTCTGTCCAGCCGAGCCTCTTCGCCGCCTCGGCCTCGGCATCCTGGCCCCACAGGCTCGAGTCCTGCCCGGCGATGCGGGAGGCGACCAGGTCGGTCACCAATTGCGGCACGATCCGTTCGACGGCTTCGAGCGATGCGCCGCTCACCGTGATGTCGAAGCTCATGGCGGCTACTTTCCGCGGGCGGAGTCGAGCGCCGCCGAAACGGTGTCGAGCAACTCGTTCCAGGACACGGTGAACTTGTCCACGCCCTCCTTCTCGAGCAGATCCGTGACATCGTCGTACGAGATCCCGAGGCCCGCGAGCTCGTCGAGGACCGCGTTCGCGTCCGCGTAGCTGCCGGTGACGGTGTCGCCGCGAATCACACCGTGATCGAAGACCGCCTCCATGGTCTTCTCGGGCATCGTGTTGACGACATCCGGTGCGACGAGCTCCTCGACGTAGAGCGTGTCCTTGAACGCGGGATCCTTGACGCCGGTCGACGCCCACAGCGGCCGCTGAAGGTTCGCGCCGGCGGAGATGAGACCCTTGGCCCGCTCCGACGCGAATGCCTGTTCGAAGACCTGGTATGCGAGGCGGGCGTTGGCGATTCCGGCCTTGCCCTTGAGCGCCATCGCCTCCGGAGTTCCGATGGCGGCAAGACGCTTGTCCACTTCGGTGTCCACCCTGGAGACGAAGAAGGATGCGACGGAGCGGATTCCCGCAAGGTCGATCCCGGCGGCCTTCGCCTTCTCGAGACCACTGAGGTAGGCGTTCACCACCTCGCGGTGGCGTTCGAGGCTGAAGATCAGGGTCACGTTCACGCTGATGCCGATCGCCGTGAGCTCGGTGATGGCTCCGAGGCCCTCCACCGTCGCGGGGATCTTGATCATGACGTTGGGGCGGCCGACCGTGTCCCAGAGCATCCTGCCCTGTGCGATCGTGCCCTCCGTGTCGTGGGCGAGAGCCGGCTCGACCTCGATCGACACTCGACCGTTCAGGCCGTTGGTGGAATCGAACAGCGGTCGGAAGAGGTCGCAGCCCCTCGCGACGTCATGTGTTGTGATGTCGACGACGGCTTCGCTCACGCTGCTGCCCGCTGCGGCGAGCGTCGCCACCTGCGCGTCGTAGGCGTCGCCCTGGGCGAGCGCATTCGCGAAGATCGTGGGGTTGGTCGTCACACCGACGACATGCCGGTCGTCGATGAGATCCTGCAGTCCTCCCGAGGTGATGCGTTCGCGCGAGAGGTCGTCGAGCCAGACACTGACTCCCGCCGCAGAGAGTTCGGCGAGCGGGCTGGTGTTGTCGGTCATTGCTTCTTCTTTCCTGTGTTCACGCCTGAGCGGCGATGGACTCTTTTGCGGCGTCGACGAGGTGTTCTGTCGTCAGGCCGAATTCGCGATACAACGTCTCGTAGTCCGCCGACGCTCCGAAGTGCTCGATCGAGACGCTGCGGCCGCGGTCGCCGACGATCCCGCGCCAGCCGAGGGCGATCCCCGCCTCCATCGACGCTCGCGCCGTGATCGACGCGGGGAGGACGGATTCCCGGTAGGCGTCATCCTGCTCCTCGAACCATTCGAGGCACGGCGCGGAGACGACGCGGGCGTTGACCCCGTCGGCCTGGAGTTGCGTCCGCGCTTCGAGTGCGAACTGAACCTCGGAGCCGGTCGCGATGAGAATGACATCGGGGGAGCCACCCGGCGCCTCTGCGAGCACATAGGCACCCCTGGAGGTGTTCGAGGCCGACGCGAGCGTGTCGCCTGATGCGGCTCCCGTTCCGCGCTCGAACACGGGGAGGTTCTGCCGGCTGAGGGCGATCCCGGCCGGTCCCTTCCTTCGCCGAAGCATCTCGAGCCAGGCGTGGGCCGTCTCGTTCGCATCCGCCGGCCGCACGATGTCCAGACCCGGGATGGCCCGCAGCGCCGTGAGCTGTTCGATCGGCTGGTGGGTCGGGCCGTCCGCTCCGAGTGCGACGGAATCGTGGGTCCACACGTAGATCGACGGGATCTGCATGAGGGCGGCGAGCCGGACTGCCGCTCGCATGTAGTCGCTGAAGATCAGGAACGTGCCGCCGAATGCCCTCGTCGGGCCGTGCAGCACGATCCCGTTGATGATGGCGCCCATGGCGTGCTCGCGGATGCCGAAGTGCAGCACGCGCCCGTACGGGGCTCCGGACCACTCGTGAGTGGAGTGCTCGCTCGGCACGAAGGACTTCGCCGTCTCGATGGTCGTGTTGTTCGACTCCGCGAGATCGGCCGAGCCGCCCCAGAGCTCGGGCATGACGGCGGCGAGAGCGTTGATGACCTTGCCGGATGCGGCACGGGTCGACATGTCCTTCTCGGACCCGAAGGCGGGCAGCACCGCCTCGATGTCGGCCGGAAGGGCGCCCGACTCCAGCCGGTCGAGGAGCGCCTTGCGGTCGGGGTTGCCGCCGGCCCAGGCGTCGAACGACTTCTGCCACTCCGCGTGTTCTGCCCTGCCGCGGTCGAGCGCCTTGCGGGTGTGCTCGATCACGCTGTCCTCGACGAAGAAATTCTTCTCCGGGTCGAAGTCGAGCACCTTCTTGACGGCGGCCAGCTCATCCGGGCCGAGGGCGGAACCGTGGATCTTGCCGCTGTTCTGCTTGGTCGGCGACGGCCATCCGATGATCGTCCGCAACACGATGAGCGAAGGCCGGTCGGTCTCGCCCTGGGCAACCTCGATCGCGCGATGCAGCTCGGCGACATCCTCGGTGTAGACGCCGGTCTTCTTCCAGTCCACGACCTGGACGTGCCAGTGGTACGCCTCGTAGCGCGCAGGGACATCCTCGGTGAATGCGATGTCGGTGTCGTCCTCGATCGAGATCTGGTTGTCGTCGTAGATGACGATGAGATTGCCGAGCTTCTGGTGGCCGGCGAGAGAGGACGCCTCGCTCGAGATGCCCTCCTCGAGGTCGCCGTCGCTCGCGATGACGTAGACGAAGTGGTCGAACGGGCTGGTTCCGGCCGGCGCATCCGGGTCGAACAGTCCGCGTTCATACCGCGACGCGTATGCGAACCCCACGGAGGAGGAGATGCCCTGGCCAAGGGGGCCCGTCGTCATCTCGATACCCGCGGTGTGGCCGTATTCCGGATGCCCGGGGGTCTTCGACCCCCAGGTGCGAAGCGACTTCAGATCGTCGAGTTCGAGTCCGTCGCCTGCGAAATAGAGCTGGACGTACTGCGTGAGCGAGGAGTGCCCCGCGGAGAGGATGAAACGGTCCCGGCCGAGCCACGCCGTGTCGCTCGGATCCCTGCGCATGACCTTCTGGAACAGGAGGTAGGCGGCAGGAGCGAGGCTCATCGCCGTGCCAGGATGTCCGTTCCCGACCTTCTCGACCGCATCCGCCGCCAGAATCCTGGCAGTGTCCACCGCTCGGTTGTCGATGGGCTCCCAGTCGAGTTGTGCCATGGAGTATCTCTGACCCTTCCACATCGTGTGCGAGCCCGATCGGCAGGCATTTTCCAGTATAGGCAACCGCTGTGCGCGCTGCCGCGGCCCCGCAGGTGACCTAGAATCGTCGCATGGACACGGCTGTAGGCATCCCCACCAGGCCGAATCCCGTCGCCAGGAAAGCGCGCGCATACCTGCAGTTGACGAAGCCGCGCATCATCGAACTTCTGCTCATCACGACGATTCCCGTCATGTTCCTCGCGGAGCGCGGGATCCCGAACCTCTGGCTCGTGCTCGCGACGCTCGTGGGCGGCGCGCTGAGCGCGGGTTCTGCCGGAGCGTTCAACTGCTACATCGACCGGGACATCGACCGGATCATGCGCCGGACGCGCGGGCGACCGCTTGTCACGGGAGAGCTGACCGACCGGGAGGCCCTCGTGTTCGCGTGGGTGCTGGCGATCGTGTCCACGCTCTGGCTCGGACTGCTCGTCAACTGGGTCGCCGCCGGGCTCGCGGCGGCAGGCCATGTGTTCTACGTCGTCGTGTACTCGCTCTGGTTGAAGCGCCGGACATCCCAGAACATCATCTGGGGCGGGGCCGCCGGATGCGTTCCGGTCCTCGTCGGCTGGGCGGCCGTCACCGGGTCGCTCGACTGGGCGCCCTTCATCCTCTTCGGGATCGTGTTCCTGTGGACTCCGCCGCACTACTGGCCGCTGTCCATGCGCTACCGCGAGGACTACCAGGCGGCCAGGGTTCCTATGCTCGCCGTCGTGCGCGGCAGGACCCAGGTGGGGCTGCAGGTCATCCTGTATGCCTGGGCGACAGTCGTGTGCTCGCTCCTGCTCGTCCCTGTCGCGCACATGGGCATCCTGTACACGGTGGTGGCGCTCGGTTCAGGCGGCTGGTTCATCATTCAGGCGCACCGGCTGTACTCCAAGGTCATCCGGCACGTCGAGGGATCGCCCATGCGGGTCTTCCACGCCTCGATCACGTACCTGACGCTCGTGTTCGTCGCGGTCGGGATCGACCCGCTCCTGCCGTTCTAGCTGCCGTTCAGGCCGCCGTTCCGGGCCGGCGCAGCACGCCTCGGCCGCGTCGTCGACAGGACCACTGCGGCCACGGCCGCCAGGAGCATGCAGGCGAGCACCATGTGAACACCGACCGCGAGCGGCGGGAGGCCGTTGCGCGACTGGTACAGGCCGACGGCGATCTGCAGGAACTCCGCGCCAAGCAGCCACAGCGCGAAATACCGCGTGACCGTGGCACCCGGGCGCCATGCGGCGAACACCAGGATGATCGTGAGCGCGAACAGCGCGTACGCGGGCCACGCGTGCACGTGCTCCATGATCTCCGTGGGGAGGCCGTTGCGAGGCGTGCCCAGGTCGCCGGCGTGAGGCCCTGAACCGGTGGTCAGGATGCCGACGACGACCGTGATGGCCGCCAGGGCCGCCGTGATCCAGGCGAGCCGGTGGACCCACCCGGTCATGGGCGCGATCCGCTCCGCGGGCAGGTGGACGCTCCAGACGAGCCACGCAGCGAGCACGACCATGATCGCGGAGAGGACGAAGTGCAATCCGACGATGTACGACTCCAGGTCCGACAGCACCGTGATCCCGCCGATGCCGGCCTGCACGAGAACGAGAATTCCGAGCGACAGGCTGAGCCAGAACAGCTCCGGCCTCGACTTCCGGTACCGCAGCAGGAACAGGAACGTGAGCAGGGCGACGATCGCGACGACACCGCTCATCATCCGGTTCGAGAATTCGACCAACGCGTGGAAGCCGAGTTCGGGCGTCGGGACGAGCGAGCCCGGAGTGCACTGCGGCCAGGCGGGACAGCCGAGACCGGAAGCCGTGAGGCGCACCGACCCGCCCGTGCCGACGATGATGATCTCCGTGGCGAGGGATGCCCACGCCAGCACTCGTGCCCAGCCGTTCACCAACACGCGCTCCTACCGCTCGCAACCGCCACCCGGCGGGCAGCCCTAGCATTCCCGCCGTGTCCCTGTAGAATCGATACATCAAGGGCGAGTGGCCGGAGGTTCAATCCGCGCACGTGTGCCCGGCAAGGATGCCGGAGTCTTCGCCCAGTCTAGGCAGGCGAATCCGCGCATGTGCACCGAAACAGCGTGCGCGGTCGTCATCCGGATTCCGCAAGGAATGACCGGATGCCGCCGCGGGTTGGACCCGATGCGCCGGAAGACGCGAGAAAGATAAGGGAGAACATGTCAGACGTACTGATCAACCGACCTGAACTCGAGAACCTTGGCGTCTACGAATTCGGCTGGTCAGATTCGGATGTCGCAGGGGCAAGTGCGCGCCGCGGCATCAACGAGGACGTTGTCGCCGACATCTCCCGGCTCAAGGACGAACCGGAGTGGATGCTCAAGAACCGGCTCAAAGGGCTGCGCATGTTCCTCAAGAAGCCCATGCCGTCGTGGGGGGCGGACCTCTCCGGCATTGACTTCGACAACATCAAATACTTCGTGCGCTCGACCGAGAAGCAGGCGCAGACCTGGGAGGATCTCCCGGACGACATCAAGGAGACCTACGAGCGCATCGGCATCCCGGAGGCCGAGCGCTCCCGTCTCGTCGCGGGCGTCACGGCCCAGTACGAGTCCGAGGTCGTCTATCACCAGATCCGCGAGGACCTTACGGCCCAGGGCGTCATCTTCACCGATACCGACACGGCGCTGCGCGAGCATCCCGAGTTCTTCGAGGAGTACTTCGGCACGATCATTCCGGCGGGTGACAACAAGTTCGCGGCGCTCAACACCGCAGCATGGTCCGGGGGCTCCTTCGTGTACGTGCCGCCGGGGGTGCACGTGGAGATCCCGCTCCAGGCCTACTTCCGCATCAACACGGAGAACATGGGCCAGTTCGAACGGACGCTCATCATCGCCGATGAGGGCAGTTACGTGCACTATATCGAGGGCTGCACGGCCCCCATCTACACGACGGATTCCCTGCACTCCGCCGTCGTCGAGATCGTCGTGAAGAAGAACGCCCGCGTTCGCTACACGACGATCCAGAACTGGTCGAACAACGTCTACAACCTCGTGACCAAGCGCGCGATTGCGCACGAGGGCGCGACCATGGAGTGGGTCGACGGCAACATCGGATCCAAGGTCACCATGAAGTACCCGTCGATCTATCTCGCGGGGGAGCACGCGAAGGGCGAGACCCTCTCCGTCGCGTTCGCCGGCCCCGGCCAGCATCAGGATGCCGGAGCCAAGATGATCCACCTGGCACCGCACACGCAATCGTCCATCGTGTCGAAGTCGATAGCACGCGGCGGTGGACGCTCCGGATATCGCGGAGAGGTCCGCGTCGCCGAGGGCGCTCACCACTCGGCGAACTCGGTCATGTGCGATGCTCTCCTCGTCGACACGATCTCGCGCTCCGACACCTATCCGACCGTGGACATCCGCGAGGACGACGTGCAGATGGCCCATGAGGCGACCGTCTCGCGCGTGAGCGCCGAACAGCTCTTCTACCTGATGTCGCGCGGGATGACGGAGGTGGAGGCCATGGCGATGATCGTCCGCGGCTTCATCGAACCGATCGCCAGAGAACTTCCCATGGAATACGCCATGGAGCTCAACAAACTCATCGAGATGAGTATGGAAGGATCCGTCGGTTGACCATGCTCGATCACTCCAGGCTGATGTCGAAGCAGCACAGCGACGGAGGTTGGGGGCTCGTTCCGATCCAGAGCCGGGCGGGCCGGTTCTCCTCCTACGACGTTGCCGACTTCGAGCCGGTGACCACCTTCGACGCGGAGTGGAAGTACACCCCGATCAAGTCCCTGGGGGCGCTTCTCGACGGAGAGCTCGACGGGAGCCGCTACGACTTCACGATCGATGCCGACGGCGTCACTGCTGAATGGGCCGCCAGGACCGACGCGCGCATCGGCTCGGTGAGCACGCCGGAGGAGCGCGGATCCGCCAACGCGTGGACCCGCTTCCAGGACGCCCTCGTGATCACGGTGACCGGCGATGAGCCCGTGCGGGCCACAGTCGCCCGCTCGGCACTCGGAACGACGGCACGCGCCGCCCACACGATCATCGACGCGAAGCCGAACAGCAACGG
This sequence comes from Terrimesophilobacter mesophilus, assembly GCF_014200375.1. Classification (GTDB taxonomy): domain Bacteria; phylum Actinomycetota; class Actinomycetes; order Actinomycetales; family Microbacteriaceae; genus Terrimesophilobacter; species Terrimesophilobacter mesophilus. The sequence continues at coordinate 183,563 of NZ_JACHBP010000001.1, forward strand.
GATCGTCATCCTGGACAACTCCGGCGAGGTCCACCTGAGCGAGAACGTCGAGATCTCGGTGGGAGACGGTGCGCGCCTGACCGTCGTGAGCGTCCAGGACTGGGCGCCGACCGGCATCCACCTCGCGACCCACTTCGCGAAGATCGGGCGCGATGCATTCCTCAAGCACGTCGTCGTCTCGCTCGACGGTTCGATCGTGCGCGTCAACACGAACGCGCACCTCGTCGGCGAGGGCGGAGACGTCGAGCTCCTGGGCGTGTACTTCGCGGACGCAGGGCAGCACTTCGAGCAGCAGGTGTTCATCGATCATGACGCACCCCACACGAAATCGCGCTCGAGCTACCGTGGCGCGCTCCAGGGGCAGGATGCCAGGGCCGTGTGGATCGGCGACGTGCTCATCCGGCCGAGCGCTCCCGGAACCGACAGTTACGAGGAGAACCGCAATCTCCTGCTGACCGAGGGCACGAGGGCGGACTCCGTTCCGAACCTCGAGATCGAGACCGGAGACATCGCCGGAGCCGGCCACGCGAGCGCGAGCGGCCGATTCGACGACGAACAGCTGTTCTATCTGCAGTCCCGCGGGATGCCGGAGGAGGAGGCGAGGCGGCTCGTCGTGCGCGCATTCCTGTCCGCCATCATCCAGAAGATCGGTGTACCGGAGATCCAGGAGCGCCTCGAGGCCGCCATCGAGGCGGAACTGCGGGGGAGCGCATCGTGACCTCCGTACGGATCTGCCCGGCTGACGAGATCGAGCTCACCTCGGCCGTGCGCGTCGTGATCGACGACCAGCCGATCGCCCTCGTGAAGGACTCCGCGGGCGAGATCTTCGCCATCGGGGACACCTGCACCCACGGCGACATCTCGCTCTCCGAGGGATTCGTCGAGGACGGTGTGATCGAGTGCTGGGCGCACGGTTCGCACTTCTCGCTGCGCACCGGCCAGGCGCTCACGCTTCCCGCATACGAGCCGGTGCCCGTCTTCACCGTCACGATCGTCGACGGCGACGTCTACATCGACCCAACACCCCGATTCGACTACGAGAGAAAAGAAGCGTAGAACCATGCCAGTACTCCAGATCAAGGACCTGCACGTCAGCGTCGAGACCGAGAACGGCACGAAGCCGATCCTCAAGGGTGTCGACCTGACGGCGCAGGATGGAGAGACCCACGCCATCATGGGCCCGAACGGCTCTGGCAAGTCGACACTCGCATACACGATCGCCGGACATCCGAAGTATCACGTCGAGAGCGGGTCGGTCACCCTGGACGGGGAGGACCTGCTGGCCATGACCGTCGACGCGCGCGCACGCGCAGGCCTGTTCCTCGCGATGCAGTACCCGGTGGAGATCCCCGGCGTCACCGTGACGAACTTCCTCCGTACGGCCAAGACCGCGATCGACGGAGAGTCGCCGGCCATCCGTCACTGGATCAAGGACGTCAAGACGTCGATGGCGAACCTGCGGATGGATCCGTCGTTCGCAGAACGCAATGTGAACGAGGGCTTCTCCGGCGGAGAGAAGAAGCGCCACGAGATCCTCCAGCTCGAACTCCTGAAACCGCGCTTCGCGATCCTGGACGAGACGGACTCGGGACTCGACGTCGACGCCCTGCGCATCGTCGCAGACGGGGTCAACCGCGCGAAGGCCTCGACGAATCTCGGAGTGCTCCTCATCACGCACTACACGCGCATCCTCCGCTACATCACGCCGGACTTCGTTCACGTGTTCGTGGACGGACGCGTGGCGGAAGAGGGCGGCCCTGAGCTTGCAGAACGCCTCGAAAACGAAGGCTATGATCGATTTCTCACCGCGACGAACGTAGGCTGACACCGTGGCTGTTGCACTCGAATCAAAACTCTTCGACCAGGTGGAGGAAGCCCTCAAGGATGTCGTCGACCCCGAGTTGGGCGTCAACATCGTCGACCTGGGGCTGATCTACGACCTCAGCTGGGACGACGAGAACAACGCGCTCATCGTGAGCATGACCCTCACCTCGGCCGGCTGCCCGCTGACCGACGTGATCGAGGACGACATGTCCCAGGCACTGGACGGCGTGGTAGAGCAGTTCAGGATCAACTGGGTCTGGATGCCGCCGTGGGGCCCGGAGAAGATCACCGACGACGGCCGCGACATGATGCGCGCCATCGGGTTCGCGATCTAGCTGGACAGTTCCCGGCTGGCCCGACGGTGGTCCTCACGGTCGAAGTAGCGCCAGCCTGCCGTGATGATCCCCGCGGCGAGCAGCATCTTGATGATGCCTCCGATGATGAACGGGTAGAGGCCGCCCTCGAGGGTCTGCTGCAGGTTGAGGCCGAGGACATAGGCGAGCCACGGCAGTCCGATGGCGAAGGTGATGACCGTGCCGCCGAAGAAGCTGAGGATCGAGCGCAGCACCTTGCGGTCCCATGACCGCTGCGCGATCCATCCGGTGAACGCCGCGGCGAAGATGAACCCGACGATGTATCCGCCAGTAGGGCCCAGGACGACCGACATTCCGGACCCCGCTCCGCTGAACAGCGGCAGACCGACGACGCCCAGGACCGCGTACAGCAGGAGCGACAGCGTGCCCCTCAGCGCCCCGAGCGAACTGCCGACGAGGAGTACGGCGAGGGTCTGGCCCGTGACGGGCACCGGCCACAGGGGCACCTCGATCTGCGCGGCGATCGCCACGAGCGCCGTGCCGGCCGCGATGAGGACGAGGTCCATCACGATGCCCCGGGAGAAGAGTCGATCGGCCAGGGTCGGTCGGCCGAGGGAGAGGCTCAGTGAGAGGCCAAGTGAAGGGCTCGGGGAGGTCATCCACTTAGACTAGACGTTCCCCCCACCACACCGTGTTGTCGACAGGCAACGAATGGAATGGATGACGCCTGTGCTCAGCGTGCATGACCTCGAGGTCCGCGTGGCTGCGCGCACCCTCATGGAGGGTGTGTCGTTCCGGGTCGACCGCGGAGACAAGGTCGGGCTCGTCGGGCGCAACGGCGCCGGCAAGACGACGCTCACCAAGATCCTCGCGGGGGAGGGCCAGGCCGCCGCAGGATCGATCGATCGCTCCGGCGAGGTCGGATACCTGCCGCAGGATCCCCGATCCGGCGACCCGAACGACCTCGCGCGCACGCGCATCCTGGATGCCCGCGGTCTGGGGACGATCGCCCTCGGAATGACCAGGGCGACGGAGGACATGGGAAGCAGCGACGCCGCCCTGAGCGCGGCAGCCATGTCGAGGTACGCGAAGCTCGAGGACCGCTTCCTCGCGCTCGGCGGCTACGCGGCGGAGGCGGAGGCCGCGAGCATCGCGAGCAATCTGAACCTGCCGGACCGTATCCTCGACCAGCAGCTGAAGACGCTCTCCGGCGGCCAGCGACGCCGCATTGAACTCGCCCGCATCCTGTTCTCCGGCGCCGACACCATGCTGCTCGACGAACCGACGAACCACCTGGACGCCGACTCCGTCGTGTGGCTGCGCGACTACCTCAGCTCATATCAGGGCGGGCTCATCGTCATCAGCCACGACGTCGCGCTCGTCGAGAAGACCGTCAACCGGGTGTTCTATCTCGATGCGAACCGGCAGGTCATCGACGTGTACAACATGAACTGGAAGAACTACCTGCGCCAGCGCGAGGCGGACGAGGAACGGCGCCGCAAGGAGCGCAGCAACGTCGAGAAGAAGGCGCAGGTACTGCAACTGCAGGCTGCGAAATTCGGTGCGAAGGCGACGAAGGCGACCGCTGCGCACCAGATGGCGCGACGGGCAGAACGGATGCTCGCGGGCCTCGACGATGTCCGCACGGTCGACCGCGTCGCGAAACTCCGCTTCCCCGACCCGCTGCCGAGCGGAAGGACACCGCTCGCGGCGAGCAACCTCAGCAAGAGTTACGGGTCCCTCGAGATCTTCACGGCGGTGGATCTCGCCATCGATCGGGGTTCCAAGGTCGTCGTCCTCGGCCTCAACGGCGCGGGGAAGACCACGTTGCTGCGCATCCTCGCCGGAGTCGACACTGCGGACACCGGATCGATCGAGCCTGGACACGGACTGAGGATCGGATACTACGCGCAGGAGCACGAGACGATCGACGTCAAGCGCACCGTGCTCCAGAACATGGTGTCCTCGTCACCCAACCTCACGGAGACCGAGGCCCGCCGCGTGCTCGGCTCATTCCTGTTCACGGGGGACGATTCGCACAAGGAGGCGGGCGTCCTCTCCGGAGGGGAGAAGACCCGGCTCGCCCTCGCGATGATCGTGGTCTCCGGCGCCAACGTTCTGCTGCTGGACGAGCCGACGAACAACCTCGATCCTGCAAGCCGGGAAGAGATCCTCGACGCCCTGGCGAACTACACGGGCGCGGTGGTTCTCGTGAGCCACGACGAGGGGGCCGTGAACGCGCTGAACCCCGAACGGGTGCTCATCCTCCCGGACGGCGTCGAGGACTTCTGGAGCCCCGACTACGCGGATCTCGTGTCGCTCGCCTGACGGTCGAGCATCGCATCCTCGATGTCGGCGTCTGAGGGCGCCTTCGATTTCCTGCGCCGCTCGCGCTCGTTCGCTCGTTCCCGCTCGACCGGATCGTCCGCGTTGACCGCGCGGTACTCCTGGCGGATCGCCCACGCCAGCGCGACGAAGGCGAGCAGTCCGAATACGAACCACTGGAACGCGTAGGAGAGATGCGGTCCCTCGTCGATCGCCGGTTTCGGCAGCGGCGTCGGCCTCGTCGCCGGCTCAGGATCCTCGCTCACCATGAGCCCGTATGCCCCCGTGTAGGTCGGGAGGTCGATGAGGGCCCGGATGTCGTCCAGCTCGATCGTCGCCACCTGACCCGGTGGCGCTGAGCGCCCGGGCAGCCGCGGTTCGCCCGGTTTCAGTCGCACGACGACCGTGGCGTCACCGGACGGGGCGGCGGGAACGCTGTCCGGGGCGTCCTGGTCGTTGCCGACAGGCACCCAGCCGCGATCCACGATGAACACGTTCCCGCTCGCGAGCCGGAAGGGGACGAGCACCTCGAACCCGGGGTTCCCGCCGAGGGACCTGGTTCGAACGAGAAGCTGGTCGTCCGGAAGGTAGTGGCCCTCGAGCCGTACCTGGCTCCACTCCTGGGCGTCTCGATAGGAGTCGAGGTTCGGCAGCGCCTCGTCGATCGACTCCGGGGTGCCGTCGTAGTTGGCCTCGACCTTCTCGTTCGCGTGGACGGCCTCGGCCCGTCGAGCCAGCTGCCACTGCGCGAGCAGGACGCACGCGATCGCGAAGACCACGACGAAGGCCAGGTAGCCCGTCCAGCGCCAGGATCGGACGAAGCTCCACTTCGTCACGATGATCCGCCGCGCGGTGCGGCGACCCCCGCCTCGACCACGGCGGGAAATCCGCGCGAGGTGAGGTAGTCGAGCAGGAAGTCGCGGTGCTCGTCGCACGCGAGCCACACCTTGGTCCGATCCTCGGCGTGGATGCGGGGATTGCGCCAGACGACGCTCCAGGATGCTGCGGCCCGGCATCCGGCCCGTGAGCACTGTTCGCTCACTGCCGCGGTTCTTCGTCGTGGGACGCGAGCACGATCGACCCCGGCCGCTCGACCGTGCTGACCCGAGAGTCCACCGCATTCGCGAGCACGACGGCGACATACGGCAGGAAGATCGCCCCCGCGGCGCACACGATGAGCCACCAGCCGTGGACCATGAGGCACAGGGCGATGCACACGAGGCGGATGCCCATGGTCACGAGGTACTTGATCATGCGGGCTCGACGATCGTCCTCGGGGGACCGGGGGAGACTCGTGATGGTGGTGGATTGTCTGGCCATGGGCTTGGCTCCAGCCTATGAGTTTCCGGCCGCTCCCGCAGGCAGCCCTAGTATGGGCGCATGGAGTCAACAGCCACGCCACGAACCGTCCTCGTCACCGGTGGAAACCGCGGAATCGGCTTCGCGATCGCGCGGGCGTTTCTCGAGCACGGATACCGGGTCGCCGTCACTGCGCGGTCCGGCGATGGGCCGATCGGAAGCATGACGGTGCGTGCCGATGTCACGGACAGCGATTCCCTCGACGCGGCGTTCACGGCGATCGAAGCGGAGCTCGGTCCCGTGGAGATCCTCGTCGCCAACGCCGGCATCACGAAGGACACGCTGCTGCTGCGGATGAGCGAGGACGACTTCACCTCCGTGATCGATACGAACCTCTCCGGCGCATTCCGCGTCGTCAAGCGCGCATCGAAGAACATGCTCAAGGGTCGGTTCGGCCGCATCATCCTCGTGTCGAGCGTCGTCGGGCTCCTCGGTTCCGCAGGCCAGGTCAACTATTCGGCGTCCAAGAGCGGGCTCATCGGTCTCGCACGGTCGCTCACGAGAGAACTCGGGTCGCGCAACATCACCGCCAACGTCGTCGCGCCCGGGTTCATCGAGACCGAGATGACCGCCGTGCTTCCGCCTGAGCAGCAGGCGAAGTACCTCTCATCGATTCCTGCCGGCCGCTTCGCGACCCCCGACGAGGTCGCCGGAGTCATCGTGTGGCTCGCCGGCGACGACGCCGCATACATCTCAGGAGCGGTGATCCCCGTCGACGGTGGCCTCGGGATGGGGCACTGACCGCGCAACCGCTAACCGCGCAGGCCCAGCAGGGGGAGGAGCTGGGACAGGTCGCGCACATCCATGATGATGTTCGCCTCATCCCGCACGGGCGCCTTGGCGTCGAAGCCGACGGCGAGGCCGGTGATGGCCATCATCGTCAGATCGTTGGCACCGTCGCCCACGGCGACCGTCTGGGCGAGGGGGATGCCGTAGATCGCCGCCCACTCGCGCAGCGTCGACGCCTTCGCCTCTGCGTCCACAATGCGCCCGAGAAGGCGGCCGGTGAGCGTACCGTCGACGACCTCGAGGCTGTTGGCCCGCCACCGGTCGAGCTCGAGTTCCGCAGCGATCGGATCGATGACCTCGTGGAACCCGCCGGACACGACCCCGATCCTTCCGCCCGCTGCGTGCACCCCGGCGACGAGTTCCCGCGCACCCGTCGTGATGCGGATGCCACGACGAACGTCGGCGACGGCGCTCTCCGGCAACCCTTCGAGGGTGGCGACGCGGGCGCGAAGGCTCTGCTCGAAGTCGATGTCACCGTTCATGGCCGCAGCGGTGATGGCGGACACGTCGCCCAGGGACCCCGCCGCCTCCGCGAGCAGGTCGATCACCTCGTCCTCGATGAGGGTCGAATCCACGTCGAGCACGACGAGAAGGCGGGGCATGCTGATCCTTACCGATCGGCGCAGCGCGGCGCGTTGGTGTCAGGCGACGTGGACGCCCTTGCCCACGACGGTGATTCCGGATTCGGTGACCGTGAAACCCCTGGCCTGGTCAGCCTGAGGGTCGACCCCGACGGTCGCACCGGGTTCGACGACGACCTCCTTGTCCAGAATAGCCCGCTGGACGCGCGCTCCCGGGCCGATCCTCACGCGGTCGAACAGAATCGAGTCGACCACCCTCGCATCCGATTCGATCGTCGCCCACGGACCGAGAACGCTGCGCTCGACGTGGGCGCCGGACAGCAGGCTCCCGAGAGAGACGATCGAATCCACGAGCATCCCCAGGTTCCCGTTCGCGTCCCGCACGAACTTCGCGGGCGGTGAGTTCAGCTGTTCGCTGTAGATGGGCCACTCGCGGTTGTAGAGGTTGAAGACGGGCAGCGCCGAAATGAGGTCCATGTGCGCGTCGTAGAACGACTCGATCGTCCCCACGTCTCGCCAGTAGTAGCGATCGCGATCCGTGGCCCCCGGAACCTCATTCCGGTTGAGGTCGTACACCGCAGCATCCCCGCGCGACACGAAGTCCGGGATGATGTCGCCACCCATGTCGTGGTTGGACTCCGCTCGCTCCCCGTCGCGCAGCACGGCATCCACGAGCCGGTCGGCATCGAAAACGTAGTTGCCCATCGACGCGAGCACCTGGCCGGGGGAGTCGACGAGTCCGGAGGCATCCGAGGGCTTCTCCCGGAATGCGGCGATGCGGGCGGGGTCATCCGGCGACACCTCGATGACTCCGAACTGGTCTGCGAGCTCTATCGGCTGTCGGATGGCCGCAACCGTCGTGCCCGCGCCGGACTCGACGTGCGCGTCGATCATCTGGCGGAAATCCATGCGGTAGACGTGGTCGGCGCCGACGACGACCACGATGTCCGGCTTCTCGTCCCGCAACAGGTTCAGGCTCTGCAGGATCGCGTCCGCTGAACCGGCGAACCACCGCTTGCCGAGGCGTTGCTGCGCGGGCACCGACGCGACGTAGGAGTTGGTCAGGCTCGACAGCCGCCAGGTCTGGGACACATGGCGGTCGAGGCTGTGCGATTTGTACTGGGTGAGCACGACGATCTGCAGCAACCCGGAGTTGATGAGGTTCGACAGCGCGAAGTCCACGAGGCGATAGTTTCCGCCGAACGGGACGGCCGGTTTGGCGCGGTCCGCCGTGAGCGGCATGAGTCTCTTGCCTTCGCCACCGGCGAGAACTATTCCGAAGACCTTCTTGGGCGCCATGGTCCAACAGTAGATGAGCCCCGCGGTGGATGGACAGGTCGGACTGTACTAGCGTCACAGGAATGAGAGTCGATCTGCTCACCCGGGAGTATCCGCCCGAAGTGTACGGCGGTGCCGGGGTGCACGTCGGCGAACTCGTTCGCGCTCTTCGACGCGAGCTCGACGTGGTCGTCCGCTGCTTCGGAGGAGCACGCTCGGAAGAGAACGTGTTCCCCTACCTGGTACCCGCAGAGCTGGTGAATGCCAACCCGTCGGTGGCTGCCCTCGGGGTGGACCTCCAAATGGCGCAGGATGCCGCCGGCGCGAGTCTCGTGCACTCCCACACCTGGTATGCGAACGGTGCCGGCCGCCTGGCCCAGCTGCTCCACGGCGTCCCGCACGTGGTCACCGCGCACAGTCTCGAGCCGCTTCGCCCCTGGAAGGCGGAGCAGCTCGGAGGCGGATATCGCGTTTCGAGCGCCATAGAGGAATCGGCGTTCCGTGCTGCGGATGCCGTGATCGCGGTGAGCGGCGGTATGCGCAGGGATATCCTTCGCTGTTACCCAGGGCTCGACGAGTCGAAGGTGACCGTCGTCCACAACGGCATCGACCTCGAGCGGTGGCGTCCGCGCCCCGACAACGAGCACGCGCGGAGCCTCGGCATCGACCCCGATCGGCAGAGCGTGGTCTTCGTCGGCCGCATCACGCGCCAGAAGGGGCTGCCGTATCTTCTGCAGGCCGCGAAGGAACTTCCGGCGGATGTCCAGCTCGTGCTGTGCGCAGGAGCGCCGGACACCCCGGAGATCCTGGCAGAGGTCCAGGGCCTCGTCGAGGAGCTCCAGGGCGAGCGTTCAGGTGTCGTGTGGCTGGATCGACTGCTCAGCCACGAGGAGCTCATCACCGTCCTGTCGTCGGCGACGCTCTTCGCGTGCCCGTCGATCTACGAGCCGCTCGGGATCGTGAACCTCGAGGCGATGGCGTGCGGTGTCCCTGTTGTCGGCACGGCGACAGGGGGTATCCCCGAGGTCGTCGACGACGGCATCACCGGGAGGCTCGTCCCGATCGCCCAGCTGGATGACGGGACAGGGACCCCCAAGAAGCCGAAGGCGTTCGTCGCTGAGCTCGCCGCGGCCATGATCGACGTGCTCCGGGACCCGGTGCGAGCTCGGATGATGGGCCAGGCCGGGCGGGCGAGGGCCGAACGAGATTTCGGATGGGACCGGATCGCTCTCGCGACGAGAGCGGTGTACGACTCCCTCGTCTCGTGAGCGCAGTCTCGTGAGCGCAGTCTCGTGAGCACTGTCGTGACTGCTTGCGCCGTGGCTTAGGCTTGAAGATATGGCCAGCGTTCTCCAGTTCGACGATGTCTCGGTGGTGCGCGGAGGCAATCGGATACTGGACGCAGTGTCCTGGACGGTCGACAGTTCTGAGCGGTGGGTCGTCCTCGGGCCCAACGGGGCGGGGAAGACGACGCTCCTGCAGGTCGCTGCGGCCCTCATCCATCCGTCCAGCGGGATGGCGACGATCCTGGATGAGACCCTCGGCGACGTGGACGTCTTCGATCTGCGCACGCGCATCGGGTTCGCGTCCTCCGCGCTCGCCCGCAAGCTTCCGGCCATGGAGACGGTGCTCAATGTCGTGCTGACGGCCTCCTACTCGGTGACGGGCCGGTGGAACGAGAGCTATGACGACGTGGATGTCCGGCGCGCGCAGCGCGTGCTCGCGGAGTGGAAACTGGACCATCTGGCCGATCGCCGGTTCGGACACCTGAGCGACGGGGAGCAGAAACGCGTGCAGATCGCGCGGGCCGTCATGACCGATCCGGAGCTCATGCTGCTCGACGAACCGGCCGCGAGTCTCGACCTCGGGTCACGGGAGGAGCTGCTGCAGCTCCTCAGCGGGTACGCGGTGGCCAAGGGAGCACCAGGGATCGTCATGGTCACCCATCACGTGGAGGAGATCCCCACCGGATTCGGCCATGCCCTGCTCATCCGCAACGGGGGCGTCATGGCCGCGGGGCCGATCGAGGATGTCCTCACGGCCGAGAACCTCGGGGAGACGTTCGGCATCCCGCTGGAACTCGAACACCGCAACGGCCGCTACACCGCGCGATCTCTGGTAAAGTAGCCAGTCGGCCCTTTCGGATTGCCACGCCCCAGCACGTACAGGAAAGCCCAGGAAAACCATGAAGTCTGACATCCACCCCGACTATGCGCCCGTCGTGTTCCGCGACCTCGCCTCCGGGGCGACCTTCCTGACGCGCTCCACCGTGACGAGCGACAAGACGATCGAGTGGGAGGACGGCTCGACCTACCCGGTCATCGACGTCGAGATCTCCTCCGAGTCGCACCCGTTCTACACGGGCAAGCAGCGCATCCTCGACAGCGCAGGACGCGTCGAGAAGTTCAACACCCGGTACAAGGGTTTCGGCAGCTGAGCTGACGCTCTGCTCAATCTAGCGTTCCGGCCATCCGGACGTCTCGACGAAGTTCGGGTTGTGCGTCCGACGCATGTAGTCCGCGAAGCTCGCTGACTGCTGCGCACTCCACTCGACCTGCAGGCCGTGGAGTTCTCGCGCGGAGACCTCGAGGCGATCCGGGTTCCGGCGGGCGATGGCCTGCGCGACGCGCCCTGCGGCGATCGCATCCGCTCCGGCGTCGTGCGCATCCGAGAGTTCCACGCCGTATTCGACAGCGGCAGCCTCGAGGGTCCGCTTGCCTCGCCGGTACTGGTCCATCGCCTTGTCGATGACGAGGGGATCGACGATGGGGGACGGATCGACCAGGGGCTCGACGCCGTGACGAATCGCCTCGTGGCGCAGGAGTGTGATGTCGTATGGCGCGTTGAAGACGACGAGAGGCAACTCGCGCGCGAGCACCGACCGGATGGCTGCGACGATCTCGGAGACCGCCGCTGCGGCCGGCATCCCCTCGCTTTGCGCGCGCTGCGTCGTGATCCCGTGCACGTTGCTCGCCTGGAGCGGGATCTCCACTCCGGGGTCTGCGAGCCAGTCCTGCCGTTCGATCACCGCACCGCCCGCATCGATGACACTCACGTTCGCGGAGACGATACGACTCGTCGCGACGTCGATGCCCGTCGTCTCCAGGTCGAAGACCGCGAGCGTGCTGTACCAGGGCTGGGGTTGGGGAATTTCCGTCACGTCCCCAGACTATGGGGCGCCGGTGTCATTGGATGCCGTGCAGCGCCAATGCCTACACTGGAGGTGATGAACGCCGTCGCCTCACCCTATGCCGCGCGTCTCGCGACGATTCCCGTCGAGCAGAAGGAGGTCTCGGTTCTCGGCAGCACCACCCGGTACTGGGAGTACGGCGACGCCGACGCAGTCTGGACGATCCTGGTCGTCCACGGGTACCGCGGAGAACATCACGGGCTCGAACCCGTCATCGCCCACCTTCCCGGCTACCGTTTCATCAGCCCCGACCTTCCCGGGTTCGGCGAGTCCACCCCGCTCACCGAGACCTCGCACTCCATCGCCGGATACGGCGAGTGGCTCAGGGAGTTCGCCGAGAGGGTCGGAGTCACCGGAACCGCCATCATCCTCGGCCACTCCTTCGGCACGATCGTGACCTCCGCTGCCGTGGCCGGCGGGATGCGGACCCCTGCGCTCATCCTCATCAACCCAATCGCGATATCCGGGCTCGACGGCCCTCGACGCTTCGCCACCGGGCTCACCGTCGCCTACTACCGGGCAGCGGCGAAGCTGCCACGCAGGCTCGGCTATGCACTGCTGAACAACTGGCTCGTCGTGCAGTTCATGAGTTCAGCGCTCACGAAGACCAGGGACAAGGCGCTGAAGAAGTGGATCGATCGCGAGCACCACACCTACTTCAATCGCTTCACCGACCGGGACACGGTCGTCGAGGCCTTCGACGCCTCGATCAGTGCTGACGTGAGCAGCGTCGCGGCCCGGATCGCCGTGCCCACGCTCCTCGTGGCGGCAGAACTCGACGACATCACGCCGATCTCCGCCCAGTACACCCTCCAGCGCAGCATCCCGGACGCACGCCTGCGCGTCCTCGGGGGAGTGGGCCATCTCATCCACTACGAGGCGCCCGATCGGGCGGCGGACGCGATCCGCGACTTCGTCGACGCGCTTCCACGCTCGTGAAGTTCATCTTCGACTGCCGGTACACGCGCATCGGCAGACACGACGGGATCAGCAGGTACACGGCCGGAGTCGTGGAGGCCTTCAGTCGCCTCCACCCGGTCACGATGCTCATCAGCGACGCGAGGCAGCTGGACATGCTCCCTGACCTGCCGTGGATCATGGGGTCGGACCCGACGAGCCTCACGGAGCCGTGGATCGCGCGCACCGTGAATCGAGCCCGCCCGGATGTCGTCTTCAGCCCGATGCAGACCATGGGCTCTCTCGGGCGGCGCTACAAGCTCATTCTCACCCTGCACGATCTCATCTACTACAACAACCCGACGCCGCCGAGGGACCTCCCGTGGTTCATCCGCCTCGGCTGGCGCATCTATCACCTGGCCTATTGGCCGCAGCGGCTCGTCCTGAATCGGGCCGACGCCATCGTCACCGGCACGGAGGCGGCGAAGGCCCAGATCCTCGAGCGCAGGCTCACGACTCGGCCGATCACCGTCGTGAGCAGCGCAGTGGATCCTGCGCCGAAACGCCGCACCGCTGAACGGGACAGGACCCTCGTCTACATGGGTTCGTTCATGCCGTACAAGAACGTCGAGTCGCTCGCCGCGGCGCTCAGGGACCTGCCCGGCTACCGGCTGCAGCTTCTCAGCAGAATCAGCGACCGGGATCGCGCACGGTACTCCGCACTCGCGCCGGACGGGGCGATCGAGTTCCTGAACGGCGTGACAGACGAGGAGTACGCCCGGCTGCTCTCACGTGCAACGGCCCTCGTCACGGCGTCCTTCGAGGAGGGGTTCGGCATACCCGTCATCGAGGCACTCGCGATGGGCACCCCGGTCGTCTGCTCGGACATCCCGGTCTTCCGCGAGGTCGCGGGGCCGGGAGCGGTGTACTTCGACCCGCACGACCCGAGTGACATTGCTCGTGCGGTCCTGTCGCTCGACGACGACGAGGTGTGGCAGCGCCTGTCTTCCGCGGGGCCGGGGCACGCCGCGAACTACACCTGGGACCGCTCGGCGGCCAGACTCCTGGCGCTCGTGGAGTCGCTCGCGGTCAGCTGATGTTCGCCACGGCGCCGCCGGTGAGCTCCAGCAGCGCGTCGGGGTCGATCCGGAACACCGCCGTCGGCGATCCGGCCGCTGCCCAGACGTCGTCGTAGCGCAACAGGTCCGGGTCGATGACGGTTCGCAGCGTCACCGGATGTCCGAACGGCGGAACACCGCCGATGGAGTAGCCGGTCTCCGCCTTGACCCGCTTCGCGTCGGACTTCTCGATGACCGCCCCGAGCTCGCGTCCGAGGACATCCGTGTCGACGCGGTTCGGACCGGAGACGAGCACGAGAAGCGGTGCCCCGTCGGCCAGGAACACGAGGCTCTTGACGATCGCACCGACATCGCAGCCGACCGCAGCCGCAGCCTCCTGTGCGGTGTGGGTGCTCTGGTCCATGGTGCGGACATCGGCGGTGAACCCCAATGCCGCTGCCGCTTCGATGAATCTCTGCTCCGCGTTCGACATCAGCGGGTCTCCGTCTCTTCCCGTTCCTCCAGGGCGTTCTGCTCGTCGAAGTCCTCCTGGCCCGCCATCACGGAGTCGAGCTCGATGGGATCGTCGAATTCGACGAGTTCGAGTGCTCCGCCCACGTGCCGGAAGCTGTGCACCGATCCGTTCGTGATCGGGACCCCTCGCTCGATCGGGGCGTCCACGGACAGCAGCACCGTTCGGATGACCGCACCGTGCGTCGCGACGATGATCCGTCGGTCCGTCCCATCCGCGGCGAGCTCGATCAACGCGGGGACGACCCGCGCTGCCACCTCCTCTCGCGATTCCCTGCCGGGCACCGGCGTCGCTCCGGGGTAGCGCAGTCGCACCTCGCGATCCGTGAGCCCCTCAGCCTCCCCATAGTTGCGCTCGACGAGCGCTGCGACCGTCTGAGGCGGTTCGAGCCCCACGAGCGGTGCGATGATCATCGCTGTCTCGAGAGCCCTGGAGAGAGGGCTCGAGTAGATCGCATCCCACTGCCTGCGTGCCAGCACATGACCGGTGTGCGCGGCCTGCTCGCGCCCGGTGGCGTTGAGCGGGATGTCCGTGCTTCCCTGGATGCGATGCCGGCGATTCCACTCCGTCTCGCCGTGGCGCACGAGATACAGCAAGCTCACGGGCGTCCTCCTCCTGCGGGTGCATCACGCCTCACCAGCGTGCCTCGATGGCCGCGAGAAGCTCCGACGTTCCACCTTCCAGCCTAACGGTGGACCGCTGGTCACCCTTCGTCTCGCCGCGATTGAGGATCACGACGGGCAATCCGCGCCTCGTGGCGTGATCCATCAGCCGAACGCCGGAGTTCACCGCGAGGGACGAGCCGGCGATGAGCAGTGCGTCGGAGCGCTTCACAACCTCTATCGCGGCATGAAAACGGGGACGGGGGACGAGTTCGCCGAAGAACACGACGTCGGGCTTCAGGATTCCGCCGCAGTTGGGGCAGGGGGGAACCCGAAAACCGTCGAGGCGGTCGGTGTCGACGTCGCCGTCCGGCTGGAGGACGACATCAGCCGGCAGTTCGAGCCAGGGATTGGCCTCCGTGAGTCGCTCCGCGATCTCGCCTCGTCCGAACTCCTGACCGCACCGCACGCACACGACGGTGCCCATCGACCCGTGCAGCTCGACGACCCGGTTGGAGCCTGCACGTCGGTGGAGCCCGTCCACGTTCTGAGTCACGACTCCCGTGACGGCGCCCCTTCGCTCCAGTGCGGAGAGGGAGAGGTGCCCTGCATTCGGTTGCGCGGACATGAACCGCCGCCAGCCGAGGTGGCTTCCCGCCCAGTACCGCGCGCGGCTCTCCTCGCTGCCCAGAAACTGCTGGAACGTCATGGGGGTCCTGCGCACCGTCCCGGCGCCGCGGTAGTCCGGGATGCCGGAATCCGTGCTGATCCCCGCGCCGGTCAGAACCGCGATCCGCCGTCCGCGGAGGATGTCCAGTACGTCGTCGATCGTATCCACACTCAGCCCAACGTTCAGCGCATCGGATATGTTTCCGTGTGTGCCCCGCATCATCCGAATCTCCGATCCGCACGACCCTCTGCTGCGGGACTACCGGGATCTCACGGATGTCGCGCTGCGTCGCGTCACGGAACCGGCAGAGGGCCTGTACCTCGCCGAATCCTCGAAGGTCATTGCGCGGGCGATCGAGGCCGGCCACCGGCCCCGATCCGTCCTCCTCCTCGAGAAGTGGCTCGACGCCCTCGTGCCGATCCTGAGCGGGCCAGGAGTCGCCGACCTGGATATCCCCATCTACGTCGGCTCGTCCGAGACGCTCGAGTCGACCACGGGTTTCTCGATGCATCGCGGTGCGCTCGCGTCGATGATGCGGCCGCCACTGCCGCAGGTCTCCGACCTCATCGCCGCAGCGAGGCGGATCGTCGTGATCGAAGACGTCGTCGACCACACGAACGTCGGTGCGATCTTCCGGACCGCCGCAGCGCTCGGGGCGGATGCCGTCCTCGTGACGCCCCGCTGCGCCGACCCGCTCTACCGTCGGAGCGTACGCGTCAGCATGGGCGCCGTGCTGCAGGTGCCATGGACGCGGCTGCCGGAGTGGCCGGAGGGTGCAGACGTCCTGCATGGCGCGGGCTTCACGATCGCTGCACTGGCTCTCGAGGATGCGGTCGACCTGGCCGACTTCGCATCCGCCGCACCGGAGCGCATCGCCCTCCTCCTCGGCACGGAGGGCGACGGCCTCAGCCGGAACGCGCTTCGCGCAGCGGATGTGACGGTGCGCATCCCGATGTCGGGCGGCATAGATTCCCTCAACGTCGCCGCAGCGAGCGCCGTGGCGCTCTGGGCGCTCCGCTGAGTTCTCCTATCATGGACTGATGCCCGTCAGCCGCCGAACCTACGTGCGACGACGGATCACCGTCTTCGGCGGCCTCGGTATCGTCCTCGCGACGGCGTTCTACCTGCCGATGACGCTTCTTGCGCCATTGCCGGAGGCGCAGGCCGACGCGATCACGGCATCCGCCCCGGAGAATCCGGCCGTAGAGCTCGACTGGCCGGGTTACGGCGCGAGCGCGGTCGGTGCGGTCGGCTTCCCCGAGGTCTTCGCGACAGGGGGCTCGCAGAAGCCCCGCACCATCGCGAGCATCACGAAGGTCATCACGAGTCTCGTCGTCCTGGCGAAGAAGCCCATCGCGGACGGCACCGACGGCCCGACTCTCACCATGACCTCAGCGGACGCCGCACTGTACGGCAGCTACCTCGCCCGCAATGGCGAGGTGAAACCGGTGCGCGCAGGACTGAAGCTCAGCGAGCGGCAGGTGCTCCAGGTCGTGTTGATCGCCTCGGCGAACAACTATGCGGAGAGCCTCTCGACCTGGGCGTTCGGATCCCAGAGGGCATTCCTCGCGGCCGCGGCGGACTGGCTTGCGAAGAAGGGGCTCACCTCGACCACTCTGCAGGACTCCAGCGGCATGAATCCGGGGAACAAGAGCACGACGCGAGACCTCATCGAGCTCGCGAAACTCGCGCTGGCCGATCCCGTCGTGTCGACGATCGTGTCGACGAGATCCGTGACGCTCCCGTACATCGGCACGGTGGCGAACACGAACGCGCTGCTGGGCAACGGAGGCATCAACGGCATCAAGACCGGGACTCTCCCGGAAGCTGGAGCCTGCCTGCTGTTCTCCTCGACCATCCAGGTCGGCGAGCACTCCGTGACACTCGTGGGCGTCATTCTCGGCGGTACTGATCACCCTTCGCTGGATGTCGCTGTTCGCAGACTGCTCTCGAGCGCGAAGGCCGGGTTCAGGGAGCTGCCGCTCGTGACGGCCGGTGAACCGTTCTACTCGTACTCGACACCGTGGGAGCAGAGCGCGCGGGCCGTGGCGACGAGGGACGGATCGGTTCTGGCCTGGGCGGGTACGAAGGTCACGGTTCGTTCGACATCGGAGGCGGTCAGGGATGGGGCGGTGGGCCAGAGCGTCGGGTCGGTGACCTACACGGTGGGCACCTCGATCGTGACCGTCCCGCTCGCACTCGACGACGTCCTGGGCGACCCCGGCCCATGGTGGCGGCTCACACATCCATTCGGCTGAGCGTGGCAGGCGCGATTCACAGGCTCGTGCCGTAGAGTCGACCCATCACACACACACCTGCCTCCGCCCCCGTCGTCACGTTCACGAAAACCCGGCCCGGTGGCTCAGGCGAGCACCCGACCACCGCGTACTCCGCCCTCCTGCGCACGGTGCGGGATGCCGGCCTGCTTCGGCGTCGAACGGGCTTCTACTGGGTCGTGTTCGGCATCATCACGCTCGCGCTCGCCGGAACGATCGCCGGATTCGTCCTCCTCGGGCAGAGCTGGTTCCAGCTGCTCATGGCCGGCGCCCTCGGGATCATCCTGACCCAGTACGCCTTTCTCGCGCACGAGGCATCCCACCGTCAGGTCTTCGCGTCTGGTCCGCTCAATGACAGGGCGGGGCGAACGCTCGCGAACCTTTTCGTGGGCATCAGCTATTCGTGGTGGATGACGAAGCACAGTCGGCACCATGCCAATCCGAACATCCTCGGAAAAGACCCGGACATCGAGCGCGACTTCGTCTCCTTCACCGAGACCGATGCGTCACGGGCGAAGGGGCTCTACGGATGGGCGACGCGGCGACAGGGATACCTGTTCTTCCCCGCCCTCATGCTCGAGGGCGTCAACCTCCACATCCACGGCTTCCGCACCGTGCTCGGCAGGGCGAAAGTGGAGAAGCGCTGGACGGAGCTCACCATGATCCTGTCGCGGCTCGGAGCATACCTCGCTGTCATCTTCCTCGTGCTTCCGGTCGGGATGGCGTTCGCATTCCTGGGGGTGCAGCTGGCCGTTTTCGGCGTCTACATGGGCGCTTCCTTCGCCCCCAACCACAAGGGGATGCCGATCCTTCCCCACGACAGCAAGGTCGACTTCCTCCGCCGCCAGGTGCTCACCTCGCGGAACATCAAGGGCGGCTGGCTCATGGACTCGTTCATGGGCGGACTCAACTACCAGATCGAGCACCACCTGTTCCCGAACATGCCGCGCCCGCACCTCGCGCGCGCAGCGGAGATCGCCCGCGAATACTGCCAGACCCACCGGATCGCGTACACGCAGACGTCGCTCATCGAGTCCTACGCGATCGTGACCAGATACCTCAACCGGGTCGGGCTTGCCGCAGGAGCCGATCCGTTCGACTGCCCCGCTGCCGTACAGTTCGGCCGCTAGCCGGTCGAGCGTCAGCCGTGATCGAGTCCGGTCGGTTCCGGCCGTTTCGGGCTGATGCCGTCGCCAGACGACTGGTGCCGGATCCGCCGGATGACCCAGGGCACGAGATACTCCCGCGCCCACCCGAGGTCTTCCACGCGCGCCTGGCGCCACGTCGTGGCCGGCATGGGCTCCGGGACATAGGGTTCTAGCTCGTTGCCCACCCCGAGGGACTCCAGCACCATCCTGGCGATCGTGTGGTGTCCGATGGGGGAGAAGTGCAGCCGGTCCGGTGCCCACATCCGGGTGTCGCGCAGTTCGCGAAGCGCCCACATGTCGGCGATGACGGCATCGTGCCGCTGCGCGATCGCCCGGAGGTTCTCGTTGTAGATCGCGACCTTTCCTCGTGCGCGGCGCAGCACCGGTGTCATCCCGATGTCCGGCCCGTTGAACAGGACGACGGTCGCGTTGTCCGACCGCAGACGTTCGACGGCACCCTCGAGTCGATCCGCGATGTCATCCGGGTCCGTGCCGGGCCGGATGATGTCGTTCCCTCCTGCGGAGATCGTGACGAGGTCGGGGCGAAGGGTGAGCGCCGGTTCGACCTGTTCGTCGATGATCTGCTGGAGCAGGCGGCCCCGGATGGCGAGGTTCGCGTAGGCGAAGTCCTCGGTCTTCGCGCTCAGGACCTCGGCGACACGGTCGGCCCAGCCGCGGTTGCCGCCCGCGCTGCGCGGTTCTGGATCGCCGATGCCTTCGGTGAACGAATCGCCGATGGCGACGTATCGGGACCACGGATGCTGCGGATTCATCCTTCAAGACTGCCCCACTCCGGCGTCGAGCGGATAATCCTTCGGTTCGTGTCCGCCCACGACACGCGAAAAGGAGTTGCCCCCCAATCGGGGGGCATGCGAAGCTTTACTTCAGGTCACCGAACATCGGCGGCCCTGAACGATCGACAGGGAGGTCCTCATGGGCTGGTTTTCTTTCATCATCCTCGGACTCATCGCAGGTGCCATTGCAAAGTTGATCCTCCCGGGAAAGCAGGGCGGCGGCTGGATCGCGACACTCATCCTCGGCCTGATCGGCGCTTTGATCGGCGGTTGGCTCGCGGGGCTCATCTTCAACATCGGGTACGACGACTTCTGGTCGATCCAGTCGTGGCTGATCGCGATCATCGGCGCCATCATCGTTCTCCTCATCTGGGGGTTCATCACCCGCAGCCGCTCGAGAAGGAGCTGAGCGACACAGGCTCGACCGTCGCCGGGGTTGTCGGCCCCGGGCGGTAGAGTCTTGTCAAGTGAGTTCCGACGCCCATTTTCGCCTTCCCCCTGGCACGTCGGCAGCCGAACACCTCTCACCGTCCTACCCGGAGCGCGCGGCACGGGGCACCGCGGAGAAACTCCGCGCCTGGCAGGCGGAAGCACTTGAACGCTATTTCCAGGACGAGCCGCGAGACTACCTCGTGGCCGCGACGCCGGGGTCCGGCAAGACGACCTTCGCCCTGCGCCTCGCGACGGAGCTCCTCGCCCGGCGCGCCATCGACCGGGTCACGGTCGTCGCACCCACCGACCATCTGAAACATCAATGGGCGGATGCCGCGGCGAGAGTCGGCGTGCACCTGGATCCCGGATTCCGCAACAGCCAGGGCGCCCAGGCTCGACACTTCCACGGCATCGCGGTCACCTACGCACAGGTCGCACTTCGGCCTGCCCTCCACGCGAGGATGACCGGGAGTTCGCGGACCCTCGTCATCCTGGACGAGGTCCACCACGGAGGAGACGCGCTCAGTTGGGGTGACGGCATCCGCGAGGCCTTCGGGGGTGCGACACGGCGCCTGTCGCTGACCGGCACCCCGTTCCGCTCCGACACGGCACCGATCCCGTTCGTGAGCTATCACCCGGGCGAAGACGGCATTCGCACGTCGCGCGCTGACTACGGCTACGGCTACGGCCGCGCGCTGTCCGACGGTGTCGTGCGGCCCGTGATCTTCCTCGCCTACGCGGGCAGAATGCGCTGGCGCACGAGAACCGGCGACGAGATGGAGGCGGGACTGGGGGAGGGCGACACGAAGGATGTCACCGCCCAGGCGTGGCGGACCGCGCTCGACCCGCAGGGGGACTGGATCCCCGCGGTGCTCAGAGCGGCCGACATCCGACTCACCGAGGTGCGGGAGTCCGTTCCGGATGCCGGTGGGCTCGTGATCGCCACGGACCAGCACGCAGCGCGCGGGTACGCGGCGGCGCTTCGGCGGATCACCGGCGCCGATCCGGTCCTCGTGGTGTCGGACGAGAAGGCATCCTCCCGTCGCATCGCGGAGTTCGCATCCGGGACCAGCCGCTGGATGGTCGCCGTGCGCATGGTGTCGGAGGGCGTGGACATCCCGCGTCTGGGCGTCGGCGTCTACGCGACGTCGGCGTCGACTCCGCTGTATTTCGCCCAGGCGGTCGGGAGGTTCGTTCGCGCGAGGCGCAGGGGGGAGACGGCGACGATCTTCCTCCCGAGCGTGCCTTCGCTCCTGGCACTCGGTGCTCAGCTCGAACGTGAGAGGGACCACGCCCTCGATCGCCCCGATGCGACGCTCGACCAACTGCTCGACGATGACGCGCAGGCGGCGGCCGATCGGGTCGAGGGTGCGAGTGCGGATGCTGCGCTGTTCGAGTTCGCCCCCATCGAGTCGCATGCGAGGTTCGACCGAGCCCTGTACCAGGGCGACGAGTTCGGATTCGCGGCCGAAGTGGGAACGCCAGAGGAACTCGACTTCATCGGCATTCCGGGCCTCCTGGAACCTGAGCAGGTTCGCGAGCTGCTCCTGCAGCGGCAGGCGCGACAGTCGCGAAGGACCGCAGGGCGCGGAGCACAGGCGCCGGTACCTCTCTATCGAACACTGCGCGAGCAGCGTTCGCTCCTGAACAGTCTCGTCGCCATCCAGGCGAAGCGATCCGGGATGCCGCACGCGCACGTTCACGCGGACCTGCGCCGCAGGGCGGGCGGACCACCGGTGCCCCAGGCGAGCGTCGCCCAGCTACAGGCCCGAATCGACCTGCTGAGGCGCGGCAGCCTGTGACGTGCCGAACACCCACCACCGGTAGAGGCCGAATCGCACCGCGGTACCCAGCCCGAGTCCGATGATGTTGGACGAGACATTGTCGTCGAGGATGCTGGTCAACCCGAGCAGGTAGTGGGACACCCACAGGCAGGCGACGGAGATGAGAAGGCCCGCGATGCTCGCGAGGGCGAATTGCACCCCCTCGCGGACGATATTGGCTCCGCGCCGGTCCCGGAACGTCCACAGCCGGTTTCCGGCCCAGTTGACGGCGATGGCGAGTGTCGTCGACACGAGTTTCGCCACGACCGGCCCGTCGTGAAGGGCCGCCGGCGCCAACAAGCCGACGCGCAGGATGTTGAACACGGAGACGTCGACCACGAACCCGATTCCGCCGACGATGCCGAACTTCGCGAGTTCACGGACCACGGCGGCCATGCGGTCACTGCGCATCCAGTCACTGTGCATGATTCACCCGTCGGCGCATCGCGTGCAGGGGCGAAGCGCTCCGGATGCCGGCGAGCCGACCGGGCAGCCCCGACATCCCCCACAGGGTCACCCGCATCATCGCCTCGATGACGATCCGTCCGCTCATCTTCGAGTAGCCGTGCTCGCGCTCGATGAACGTGATCGGGACCTCCTCGATCCTCAGTCCGTGCTGCCACGCGCGCAGCAGCATCTCCACCTGGAAGCAGTAGCCCTGGCTCGCGACATCCGCGCACCCGACGCGCGCCAATGCCTCCGCCGAGAAGGCCCGGTAGCCTCCGGTGACGTCCCGGAACGGGAGACCGAGCACGGCGCGGGCATACCGGCTCCCAGCGCGGGAGAGGGCCCTCCGGCGCCAGGGCCAGTTCACGACGGACCCTCCGGCCACCCAGCGGGACCCGATGACCATGTCCGCTCCCGGCATCCGCTCACGCAGCCGATCGAGTTCCTCCGGCTGGTGGGAACCGTCGCCGTCGAGTTCCACGAGGATGTCGAACCCGGCCTCGATGCCCCACGCGAATCCGGCGCGATACGCACCACCGAGACCGCCCTTGCTCGGCCGATGGAGCACGTGCACGCGCGAATCGGCGACGGCCAGCTCATCGGCGATCAGACCGGTGCCGTCCGGGGAGCCGTCGTCGACGATCAGGAGGTCGACGGCAGCCTGGGCCAGGACGCGAACCGCGATCGCCGTGAGGTTCTCGCGTTCGTTGTAGGTGGGAATGATGACGAGCGTGCCGCTCATGACCTGCTCCTGACGAGTTCGTAGATGATCGTGCGGTGGACGGGATAGACGTGTTCGACGGTGAAGCCGTCCCGCTCGAGGACGTGGAGGTCGGAGTCGACGGAATCCATGTCGGTCCTGGTGGTCTCCAGTGACCACACCCGGGACACGCCGGCGAAGCGGCCCGCGATGTCCTGGAGCGGATACACGGCGTCCCACAGGCCCTTCCTGAGCTCGTAGGGCGTGCGCAGCGCGATGTCGTCCACGGCGCGGTAGTCATCCGGGTACACATGCATGGCGAGGCGGGGCCGCCAGGACGGCTTGACGGAGTTGTCGAAGACGATCGCGTCCCCCGGCTTCGCCTTCTGCGCGATGATCGCGGAGACGGCCGCCCAGTCGCTGTGGCCCGGCTTTCCGAAAACGGTGCGCTCGGCCACGTAGCCGGGAATGGCGAGCGCAATGAGCGCAGCCAGGGCCGTGATCCGCATCCAGTGCCGAGGGATGGCTGCGACACCCACCGCGACCAGGATCGCGGCGGCCGGCGCGCAGAACGAGAGATAGCGGTTCGAATAAAGCGGAAGCAGCATGGCGTTCGCCGAGAGCAGCATCGCGGTGGGAAGGATGCACCAGGCGAGCATGAGCGCCACGCCGTGCCAGCGTACTGCGGCCATCATCGCAACGCACCCGAGCGCGATGAGACCCCAGCAGAGGGCGGCGAGCCAGACGTTGCCGAACCATTGTCCGGCGACGACGAGACCGAAACTCACCCGAGTCCGATGTGCGAGAAACGCGATCTGGTGCCGCTCTCCGATGCCTAACGCGAGGACGGGGGCCGCGAGAAGGAGACCGGCCGCGGTGGCGGCCAGCCACCGCTTCCACACTCGGGACCACTGCTGCACCTGCCGGTCGACGACGAGCAGATGGACGCCGTGGACGACCACGATCAGGGCGACATAGAGAAAGACGTAGATGCCCAGGGCGAGACCCACCGCGTAGCTCGCCCACCACACGATGCCGGCCGACTGCGCGGCGATCAACCGGACGAACAGGATGGTCAGCCACACCGCCACGGCCGCTGACAGCGCGTAGGACCTCGCCTCAGACCCCATGTACGTGAACCGGGGCAGCAGGAGGCAGACGACGCCCGCGATGACGGCCACACGGCGCGTGAACAGCATCTTCGCGAGAACGACCGCGCCGCTGCAGGCGAGTCCCGCGACGACGGCGCTCGGAAATCTCACCGAGAGCGGGGACGCTCCGAACAGGTCGATCCAGAAGTGAAGGAGCACATAGTAGGTGCCGTGCACGGCATCCACGTGCTGAAGCATGGCGAACAGGGACGGCAGCGAGCGTTCTGCCGACATGACGCTCGCCGCCTCATCTCCCCAGAACGAGGGAATCCACGACCCGGCGAACGAGACGCAGAACGCGAGGACGCCGAACACCGTCGAGATCCGCGCGATCGACCACGTGCGCCATGACGGAGGAGCGACGGTTTCGACATCCGCACGCCACGGGTAGGTGATGGCCACACATTGATCGTGCTCGGCCGGAGTGGGTGAATGCTCGAAAGAACGGGCCCTGTGCCTGAGAGATCGTTCAGGAAGCGTGCGCCTCCGGATCCGGATCCGCAGGGATGACGACGGCGGCGCGCACACCGTGCGGCATCCGGTTGACGAGGCTGACCTCTCCTCCCGCCGACGCGACGAGCGCGTGCACGATGGCGAGCCCGAGTCCGCTGCCTCCCGTGGAGGCCGTGCGGGACTCATCGGGTCGGGTGAAGCGGTCGAACACTCTGGGCAGGAACTCGGCCGGTATTCCAGGACCATCATCCTCGATGACGAGCTCCACGTCGTTCGCACGCTGGTTCAGACTCAGAGTGAGTTCCCCGCCTTCCGGCATCGCGGTGGTCGCGTTGCCGGTCAGGTTGTCGATGACACGGCGGAAACCCCAGCGATCGAGCGCATAACGGACTTCCCTGCCGTCCGATGTGGTCTGGAATTCCACCGTCACGCCCGACCGCAGACCGGCCAGGCGTGCACTGTCGGCAGCGTCACCGACCTCGGCGACGAGCTCCTCCCAGCTGCTCGTCTCGTTGCCGACGTGGGCTTCCGCCTCCGAGAGTTCGAGCAGGCGGGTAGCGAGTTCGGACACTCGATGGGCGGACTTCTCAGCCGCGGTGAGCTGCTCTTCGAGCGCCGCGGCGTCTCCACTGCTCAAGTGGGCGAGTTCGAGCTGGGCCATGAGCACCGCGAGCGGGCTGCGCAGCTCGTGGCTCGCATCCGACACGAGTTGACGCTCACGCTCCGCCGTTGCCCGCTGGACGCGGATGAACTCGTTCAGCGTTGTGGCGAGCGCAGACAGTTCGTCGCGGGCCGGACCGACGGGAAGTTCAGCCAGGGACCCGCTTCTGCTCAGCTCGCTCGCCTCGCGCCTCATGCGCGCCACCGGCCGCAGTGCCGCCCCGGTGAGCAACCACGACGCGATGCCGAATCCGATGACGAGGATGAGCGCCCCGATGACGAGCGTTCCGGTGATCCGATCCAGGAGCAGAGCGGATGCCTCGAGGTTCCTCGCGGTCACGACGGTCCATTCGCCCTTCGTCGTCGCCACCGGCGTCGACAGGGCGAGGTAATTGCCATCCCCGGCAGCGACCTCACGCGGCTCGCCGACGAATCGCTCGAGTTCCGAAAGCCGCGGCGCCAATTCGGGAGGAAGGGTCGTGCGCTGAAGCACCCCAGCCGGATCGATGATCGCGACGAGCTGCGCGTGGCCGGGCTGATCGACCTCGTGCGCCCCGTTCCTGATCTCGATGACATACGGCGCGGCATCGTGCTCGAGCAGGGTCTCCGCCGTCGAGGAGAGGACCGATGCGATCTGGTTCTTCGCGACGATGGCGCCCGCACCGAAGAACAGGACGGCGATGACGAGGCTCCCGATGGTGATGCGCCAACGGATCGACAGTCGCGAGAGGAGCACTATGCCACATCCAGAATGTAGCCCTCGCCGCGCACGGTCGCGATCCGCAATCCGGATGCGCTCTGGCTGAGCTTGCGCCGAAGGTAGCTGAGGTACTGGTCGACGATGTTCGTGTCGATATGCTCTGTTCCGCCCCACACCTCCGTCAGGATGCGATTCCGGGTGACGAGCTGCCCTGGATTCATCGCGAGGAGCCTGAGAAGGACGAATTCCTTCGGGCTCAACGCGATCGTCTTCCCGCCGATGGTGGCCGACTGGCTCAAGGAGTCCAGGTTCAGCGACCCGATGGACACCGTGACCATTCCCGAGTGGTTGTCCCGCCGCAACAGGGCTCGAACCCGAGCGTTCAGCTCAGCGAACGCGAAGGGCTTCGTGACATAGTCGTCCGCGCCGGCGTCGAGTCCGAACACCCGATCCTCCACGCTGCTGCGGGCGGTGAGCAGCAGCAGCGCCACGTCAGCCGCGGACTCGCGGAGCCTGCGACAGACCTCGAACCCGTTCATGCCGGGGAGCATCACGTCGATCACCGCGAGCGCCGGCGGATCCTCCTGCGCCGCGACGAGCGCGTCCACACCGTTCGACACCAGGGTGGCTCGGTGGCCCTCCTCAGTGAGCCCGCGCACCAGGAGCGCCCCCATCTCCGAGTCGTCCTCGACGACCAGAATGTGCATCCCTACCCCCCGAGCGCCAGCACCCAGTGCCGCAGGAACGCGGCACCCGCGTCGTCGTGGATGAGGTCGCGCTCGGTGATGACCCGATACGGCCTCTCGAGGATGCCGTCGGCAGGGCGTACGTCGACGTGGGCCACATCGAACCCTTCGCCGTGCAGATAGTCAGCCATGAGGTAGTCGCTGCGCGAGTCTCCGACGGTGCGCCACAGCGTCGGGAGCTCGCCGTTGCCCCGAAAGTAGTCGAGTGCGCGGGCCGCACCTCGATCCTTGTCCAGCAGAACCGATTCGACATCCGTGGAGATGATGGTCGGGTCGATCCGGAAGGCGACGCGCCCGTCAGCATCGGCGAACTCCTGCGCGCCGTAGCGTGCGCCGAGCCCGTACTCGACGAGCAGGTCGAATGCCGCCTGGTTCGCCTGTTCCTGCGCGAATGCGTAGTCCTCGGCGCTCGTGTCGCGATTCTGTTCGAGCGAGATCATCGCGTACTTCGTGTTGTCGAAGAACATCGTGTCGGAGAATCGCAGCTCCGCGAGCTCGCGGAACTCTGTCACGTAGTCCTCCGGCAGGGCCAGCTCGCGGTCGATCGCGAGTTCGCCGATACCGTCCGAGGTGATCGGGAACCAGACGCCGCCCTTCTCACCGACACCGAACATCCGCACCCCATCCGGGAGCCCGGCGCGTTGCAGCGGTGCGACGACCTCTTCGCGCACGAAGGTGTCGCTGCGGCCTGTGATGAAGGCGATCGGCACCCCGAGGCTCGCGAGTGTCACGAGGTCCTCGACGATGCTCGGGATGGCGATCCGTCGTTCGACGGGGCTCGCGATGGGGCCGTCGACGTCGAGCAGGAGGCCGAGTGACGGAATCATGACGTCAGAGCTTCGATGAGTCCCGCGTCGTGCGGGTCGGCCGCGCGGGTGTTGTTGACTCTGCGGTCGACCGGATGCGATTCGAGCGTCTTCGCGACGGCCGTCGAGCTCTCCTCCAGCAGCGCCACGAGGGCGCTCGCCTCCGGCCCGCCTGCCGTTCCGGCCTTCGCCGGGTTCAGCCAGTCGGCCCAGGTGTCGGATTCCAGGAACACCGGCATCCGCTCGTGGAGCGCTCCGCCGGCGTCCCTCGCCTCGCGCGTGGCGATCGTGAAGCTCATCGCCCAGGAATCGCCGTCCTTGCGCGCGGCGTAGAGTCCTGCGGCAGCGAGGGTCGGCGTCCCGCCGCCGCCGTGGATGAAATGCGGCTGCTTGCCGTCCTTCTCCTCGGTCCACTCGAAGTATCCGGTCATCGGAACGAGGCAGCGCTGCCCGGCGAAGGCGGTGCGGAACATCCCGTTCGTGGCCAGTGTCTCCATGCGGGCGTTGATCGGGGCCGGTCCGCCCGGCTTCGCCCACGCGGGCCGGAGCCCCCAGGTCGCGAGGTCGATGCTGCGCTGCACGGCACCATCCGATGAAGCCCGCTCCCGCACGATCGGGGCGCGGTTCGTCGGGGCGATCGAGAAGGCGGGAACCCAGTCGTCATAGTCGCCGCCGGTCGCCACGAATTCCTCGATGAGCTCGTTGACGTGGTCGTCGAGGGCGAAGCGTCCGCACATGCCTCAACGCTACCCCGGGGCACCGACCCGCGTCGTGACGCGTGCTACCGGAAATCCCGCGACGACGTGCGCGCTGCCAGCAGGAGCGGTTTGAGACGATCCGCCAGCAGGTTGGTGACTCCCTCCGGTGAGCGTTCGAGGATGCCGCGGACGACCATGGCCGACGACTCCCGCGCGACCCTCCGATACCGTTTCCACACCCCCGCGCTGCAGATGACGTTCACGAGACCGGACTCGTCCTCGAGATTCATGAAGGTGATTCCGCTCGCGGTCGCCGGGCGCTGCCGGTGGGTGACGACGCCGCCGACCTCGATGCGCCTCCCGCTCTCCGCCACAGCCAGTTGCGACGCCGTGAGCGCTCCGCGCTCCTCGAGAAGGGGGCGCAGGTGCCGGATGGGGTGGTCGTCCGTGGAGATCCCGGTCGCCCACAGGTCGGCCATGAGGGTCTCCGCGCCGGTCGGCATCCGGAACAGCGGTGGCTGCACGGTGACGAGCGTGCCCTCCAGGAACTCCGCACGATCCTGGGCGGCAGAGCCCGCCATCCAGATCGCCTCCCGCATCGCGAGACCGAACCCCTCGAACGCGCCTGCCGCCGCGAGGGATTCCAGCTGGGGAGATGTCAGCCCCACCCGGCGCACAAGGTCGGCCTGGTCGCGGTAGGGGCCGTGAGCGTCGCGCTCGGCGACGATCCGCGTCGCAACCGCCTCCCCGATGCCCTTGACCTCGGCGAGGCCGAGCCGCACCGCCACCCGCGCATCCCGCCGATGATCGTCCGTGCTGAACGCTGCCGCACGGTCGAACGCACCGACCGGAGGCTGGTCGAACGCCAGGCAGCCGTCCCGAGGCGCGGGGGTGTCCCTCCCGAGTTGCTCCAGCCCGAGCGGCTCCAGCCCGGCCTGCGCCCCGCTGTGGAGCACATCGGGCCTGCGCACCTCGACGCCGTGCCTGCGCGCATCCGCCACGAGCGATGCGGGGGAGTAGAACCCCATGGGCTGGGCGCGCAGCAGCGAGGCGAGGAACGCAGCGGGGTAGTGGAGCTTGAGCCAGGAACTCGCGTAGACGAGCAGGGCGAAGCTCAGGGAATGGCTCTCGGCGAACCCGAAGTTCGCGAACGCCTGGATCTTGCCGTAGATGTCATCCGAGACCTCCGGAGACAGACCGTTCTCCGCCATCCCCGCGTAGAGCTTCTCGCGCAGCTTCTCGATGCGCTCGATGCCGCGCTTGGAGCCCATAGCGCGGCGCAGGAGGTCGGCATCCTCTCCCGTGCAGTTGCCGACCGCCATGGCCATCTGCATGAGCTGCTCCTGGAACACCGGGATGCCGAGCGTGCGCTCGAGCGGTTCGACGAGCTTCGGATGCGCGTAGGTCACCTTCTCGCGTCCGAGCTTGCGCCGCACGTAGGGGTGCACGGCTCCGCCCTGGATCGGGCCGGGACGGATCATCGCGATCTCCACGACGAGGTCGTAGAACCGTCGCGGCTGGAGCCTCGGCAGCAGGCCCATCTGCGCACGCGACTCGACCTGGAACACCCCGATCGAGTCCGCGCGGCAGAGCATGTCGTAGACGCCGGCCTCCTCCCTGGGGATCGTCGACAGCTCCCAGGGCTCGCCGAGGTTCTCGCGCACGAGGTCGAAGCAGTACTGCAGGGCCGCGAGCATGCCGAGTCCGAGGAGGTCGAACTTCACGAGACCCATCCAGGCGCAGTCGTCCTTGTCCCACTGCACGACGGTGCGGCCGTCCATGCGGCCGTGCTCGATGGGCACGACCTCTCCCACCGGCCGGTCGGTGAGCACCATGCCTCCGGAGTGGATGCCGAGGTGGCGGGGGAAGGTGAGCACCTGCTGGGCGAGCTCGATGACCGGCTCGGGGATGTCGTGGTCGCCGGATTCCACGAGCGCGCCCCAGCGTTCGACCTGCTTCGAGTACGCATCCTGCTGCCCAGGCGAGTGCCCGAGGGCCTTCGCCATGTCACGCACGGCCACTTTCGGCCGGTAGCTGATGACGTTCGCGACCTGTGCGGCGTTGTGCCTGCCGTACTTGCGGTACACGTGCTGGATGATCTCCTCCCGCCGGTCGGAGTCGAAGTCCACGTCGATGTCCGGCTCCTCCTCGCGCAGGCTCGACAGGAACCGCTCGAACGGCAGCTTGTAGTAGATCGAGTCGACGGCCGTGATGTTCAGCAGGTAGCACACGGCCGAGTTCGCCGCGCTACCCCTGCCCTGGCAGAGGATGCCGCGGCGGCGCGCCTCCCGCACGATGTCGTGCACGATGAGGAAGTAGCCGGGGAAGTCCTTCTGCTCGATGACGGCGAGTTCGCGCTCGATCCGGTCCCGGTCCTCCGCGCTCGCGTGCGGGTACTTCGCCGGCACCGCCTCCCACACGAGGTGCCGCAGCCAGCTCATCGGGGTGTGACCCGGCGGCACCTCCTGCCGCGGAAGGCCCGGCTTCATGCTGCGCAGTCGGAACGAGAGGTCGTCCGCGTACTCGACCGTGCGCTCGATCGCCCCAGGGTAGCGAGCGAACCGTGCGGCCATCTCCGCCCCGCTGCGCAGGTACGCGGCTCCGGATGCCGGCAGCCAGCCGTCCAGGTCGTCGAGGCTCCTGCGGGCGCGCACCGCGGCCAACGCCGTGGCGAGCCGATGCCGCTCAGGGGTCGCGTAGTGGACGTTGCCCGTCGCGATGACCGGGAGTCCCTGCCGGGCTGCGATCGCGGCCATGGCGTCATTGTGGGCGTCATCGAGCGGGCTTCCGTGGTGGTGCAGCTCGACGACCACATTGTCCCTGCCGAACAGTCCGGTAAGGCGCTCGAGCTCCCGCGAGGCGGCGGGCTGCCCCTCGGCGACGAGCGCCTGGCGCACCCGACCCTTCCGGCATCCGCTCAGGATGAGCCACTGGCCGCCCGCACGTTTGGCGAGGTCGTCGAGGTCGTAGAGCGGACGGCCCTTCTCCGCCCCTGCGAGCTGGGCGGCGGTGATCGCCCCGGAGAGCCGGTGGTAGCCGTCCTGCCCGCGCGCCAGCACGAGGAGGTGGCTGCCGTGCGGGTCGGCGACACCGTTCTGCGGTGCGGCCAGTCCGAGCGAGAGTTCCGCCCCGAACACGGTCGCAAGCTGCGGGAACTCCTCGGCCGCCTCCGCCATCCGAACGACCCCGTAGAACCCGTCGTGGTCCGTGATCGCGAGACCGTGCAGGCCGAGCCGGGATGCTTCCTCGGTGAGCTCCTCCGGCGAGCTCGCCCCGTCGAGGAAGCTGAAGTTGGAGTGCGCGTGCAGTTCCGCGTACGGCACGACCGCGCCGGTGGGAGGGGCGACCACCGCCGGGCGGTACGGCGCGCGCTTGCGGGACCACGCGGGACTGTCGCCGCCATCCGCGCCGACCGGGGGCGCCGTGCCGGGGCGGCGCCCGTCGGAGAGGGTCTTCTCGAACTCCGACCAGGGAATCGGCGGATTCTTGAAGCCCATCAGGCTGCGCCTCTCCGCACGGCGCCCACCAGCACGGCGCCCATCAGTCGTACCTGCCCTCTGCCCACCAGCGGCCGTGTTCGAGGGCGAGAAGCCAGGCCGTGCCCGTCGTGTCGACGACCTGCAATCGGCTGACCCTGCTCGCATGCTGCGGGTCCCACCACTGCTCGTCGACGGTCCACGGGCCGGCCCAGGCGGCGACGTGCAGTGCCGATGGACCGCTCGAGATGCCCGACGGCGCCGCGGACAGCGCTCCGCGGTCATCCATGGCGAGCTCGTCGCCGGATGCCGAGAACACCGTCACGGGGCGCGGCGGCTCGAACACGGTCGAGGGTGCCGGATCGGGCAGCCGTCCTGGCCACGGAGGGGACGGCTCCCGCTCGTGCACGAGTCGATCGCCCCAGGGCACGAGCGTCGCGCGGTCGGCGGGCCCGCGTCCTCCGCCGACCGCGCCCGTGAGCACCGCCTGGCGACCGAGCATCCCCTGCACACGGGAGAGGGCGTGGTGGATGCGCTCATCCGGTCCTCCGCCGAAGAGCCCCTCCTCGTGGTTGCCGATCGAGTCGACGGATGCCGGGCTGAGCCGCACGGAGACGATGCCGGAGAGGAGGCCCACCTCGCTCGCACCGCCCTGCAGCTGCCAGCGCACGCGGTCGACGACATCGGATGCCGTGAAGGAACGCGGGTGGAGCCAGGTGCGCACGGAGAGCTCGCCGCGTTCTGCCTCCAGTTCGACGCACAGCGACGTGCAGACGAGCCTCGCGGCGGTGAGCCCTGCCACGAACCGGTCGGCGAGGGCGCGCACCCCGAACGCGACCTGGTCGATGCGGTCCACGGCCGGTTCGAAGTCGATCGAGCAGTCGAGGTCGTCCGGCGGGGTGCGTGCCACGACGGGGCGAGAGTCGAGCCCGCCGGAGAGGGCGTGCAGGCGGGCCCCCTGCTCGCCGAGACGGTCGCGCACATCGCCGGCGGCGAGGGCGGCGAAGTCGCCGAGCGTGTAGACGCCGAGCCGGCGCAGGAGGGTCGTGACGGGCGCGTCCTCGAGCACGCTGATGGGCAGGGGAGCGAGATACTCTGCTGCGGCCCCTGCCGGGACGGTGCGGATGCGCTGCGCCCACCGCTGCACCGGGCGCTGCCTGGCCGCCTGCTCCGCCGTGAACACCCCGTCGGCGATGCCGATGCGGGTGCCGAGGACCCCGAGCTCGTCGAGGCGGTCGAGGAGCCACAGGGCCGCCTCCTCCTCTCCGCCGTAGTAGGCGGCCGGACCCCTGGCCCGGATGGCGCAGACGCCGGGGCGCAGCGCTTCGACGCCCGGCATGAGCTCCTCGATCGCCACGAGGACCGGTTCGAAGGCGCGGGCGTCGTCCTCCGGTCGCCACGGAGTGACGAGGAGCGCCGGACAGCGGGCCTGGGCCTCGCGCAGCTTGAGTCCGCGGGAGACCCCCTGGGCGCGTGCGGGAGCGGAGCACGCGTACACGCGACCGGTCTGGATGACGGCGATCGGGGTCGCAGCGGTGTGCCCGTGCAGGCGGATGGCGGCCTCGACCGGCCAGTCGGGGCACCACACCAGCATGACGCGGTCGGGGGCGAGGCTGGACATCCCATCATTATCGAACATGTGTTCGATAAATGCCAGTACGAGTCAGGCCACCTCGACCCTGCCGCGCGCCGCCCAGGCGCGGGCGCTGAGGACGAACGGTCCGGAGGGAAGTTCGGCCCGGCAGCGTTCCCGCAGTTCGGATCGACGATCGGGGTCGAGGCCCGCGAGGTAGACCCCTGCCGGGCCGACCCCTCCCGCGTACGGCGCCCACCATTCGTCGAAACCGCTGTGCCCTCTGCTGATCTCCAGTGCCCCCTCGACGACGTCCTGCAGCCCGGCGGAGACGAAGAGCTCCTCAAGGTGCCCCTCTCGCGCGCCCGGCAGGAGCGATTCATCCCGAACCTGCGGGTCGAGCTCGCGAGCTGCGCGCCAGAACACGCTGAGCGGGGAGTTCTCGCCCGCGAAATCCCAGACGCAGGCGGCGATCGTCCCGCCGCCCCTGGTCACGCGCTGCAGCTCCCGGAGGCCGGCGACGGGGTCGGCGAGGAAGTGCACGACGAGTTGTGCGACCGCGGCATCGAAGTAGCCCGCCGGGAACGGCAGTTCTTCGGCGCTCGCCTCCCGGGCATCGACCTGCGGGTAGCGTTCGCGTACCGCCTGGATGAACGGGGGAGAGGGGTCGACCGCGGTGATCGACTCCTGGCCGAAGCGGGTGGCGAGCTCGGCGGTGAGCGCGCCGGTGCCGCATCCGACATCCAGT
The DNA here is from genome assembly GCF_014200375.1 of Terrimesophilobacter mesophilus. Taxonomy (GTDB): domain Bacteria; phylum Actinomycetota; class Actinomycetes; order Actinomycetales; family Microbacteriaceae; genus Terrimesophilobacter; species Terrimesophilobacter mesophilus. The sequence continues at coordinate 217,613 of NZ_JACHBP010000001.1, forward strand.
ACGCGCATCCCCTCACCGGACGCCGCCGCCAGATCGAGGTCGGCGAAATCGAGGCCAGCAAAATCGAGGAACAGTGGCGCCAGCAGCGTCGAGTACCGGCCCATGAAGCGGTCGTAGGCCTCCGCCGGCACGTCGTTGAAGCTCATGCCGAGAGAATAGACCCCGGGGGTGCGGCAGGCCCGGGCTGTGCAGCAGTTCCCGACAGGCGGATGCGCGCACTGCGCGGACGCCCGCCCATCCGGCTCGTGACGGTCACGGTCACTTCCCGCGACTGCAGGTTGCCGTGGCCGTCACCGATCCCGGTCCAGGCGCTCTCGGTCAGGCTCAGCATGGCCTCGCTCTGCGGCCAGGTGCCCAGGACGAGCATGGTGGCCCCGCGCTTGCGCAGGCGTGCGGAGAGCCGCGCGACGCTCGCCTCGCTCGCCTGCCGTGGCGGTCGCGTGACGATGACACCCAGTGCATCCGCGATCGCGGCGGTCGCGGCGAGCCACTGGTCGCCGGGGTGGGGGACGAGCACCAGCCGCTCGAGGTCGATTCCGAATCCTGCGGCTGCCTCGATGCCGAACTCGGGGACACCGACGACGCCGCACCACGCCCCTGCGGCCGACGGTGCGGCCAGCAGCAGCATGAGCAGGGTGAGCGAGCGGTCGACGGAGTAGGTGGCACCCTCCCGGAGGGCGCCGCCCGGCAGCAACCGGGCGATCGCCGGATGGGTGGGCAGGGCGCGGGTGTCGAGCCTGGTCGACTGCAGCTGCCGGATGCGCTCCTGGAGCTCGCGCACCTGCTCATCCCGGGCGGGGAGCGCCAGCGCAAGGTTCGACATCCGTCAATTATCGAACATGAGTTCGATCTTGACAACCAGAAGATCCCTGCAACCGCCGGGGGTCGACTAGCGCCGGCTGATCACCGCAACGGGTCGAAGTTCTTCAGCAGCGGGTCCGGCTCGCCGACGACGGCACCGGCGAGCAGCTTGCCGGTGAGCGGCCCGAGCGCGATGCCCCACATGCCGTGACCGCCACCGACGAACACACGCGGGTTCTTCGTCGCGCCGATGAGAGCGTGGCCGTCTGCCGTGACGGGGCGGCCACCGACCCATTCCTCCTCGCGCGCGCTCCAGTCGACTCCCTGGAACACCGGGCGGCCGGCATCCACGAGCGTCTGGATGCGGCGGTTGTCGGGCGCGGAGTCGACGCTGCGGAACTCCATCATCCCGCCGATGCGGAGCCGGTCGCCGAGCGGGGTGCAGGCCAGACGCTGCGTCGGGAAGTAGATCGGATGCGAGGGGATGACCTCGGGCTTCACGCTGAAGCTGTACCCGCGGCCGGCCTGCACGATGGCTTTCACGCCGAATCGGCGAGTCAGGGCGTTCAGCCAGGCGCCGGTCGCGATGACGACGGCGTCGGCCTCGACCGAATCCCCGGTGCCTGATATCACCGTCACACCCGAGCTCGTGTCCTTGATGTCCACGACATCGAACCCGGTCTTGAGCACCGCCCCGCGCTTCACGACGGCGGCGCCGAGCGACTCGGCGTACTTCGGCGGGTTGATGAAGTACTGGCCGCGCAGGAGCACGCCGGAGGCCACGGCATCCGACAGTGTGGGTTCGATCGCTCGGAGCTCATCGCCCGTGACGAGGTCGAAGTCGACCGATCCACCGCTGTTCCTCACGACCTCGAACTCGTGGAGGAGGACCTTGCGGTCCTTGTCACTCAGGAACCCGGCGAGGAAGGGCCTGGCCTCCTTGACCGGCTCCGTGACGCCACCGGCGGCGAGCTCGTGGAACGGCTCCATCGCGAGAGGGTTGACCTTCGCGAAGATCTCGATCGACTTCCGCCACTGGCGGGGAAGGGCATGCCAGGCGAAGCCGAGCAGGAAGCGGATGAGTTTCGGGTCGAGTGCGAGCGGGATGTAGAGCGGCGACTTGGAGCTCAGCATCGCCTTGGGGCCGGACAGGAGAATCGACGGCTCGCCGAGGGGGAGCGTGAGGGCCGGGGTGAGCCATCCGGCGTTGCCCCAACTCGATCCGGCCGCGACGCCCTTGCGATCGACGACCGTGACGGCGACTCCGCGCCCCTGCAGATACCACGCGGTCGTGAGACCGATCATCCCTGCGCCGATGACGACGACGTGCCTGATCTGCGTGCTCATGGGATAACCATATCCAGAGCCGGCAGTCCTCTCAGGCGCTCGTCATGTCCCTCGTGCGGAGCCTCCACAGCCCGAACGCACCCGCGACGATCGCGAGCGCCGTGAGCACGATGAGCGGGAGGGCTGCGAAGTCCTGGCCGAGACGCGGCACAGCGGTGAACGGCGTGTTCCGCACGACCCAGTCCGGAAGACCGAAGAGGTCTCCGAACATGGAGAGCACGACCGCTACACCGTAGAGACCCCACGTCACGGCCGAAGCGGCGCGGGGGATCAACGCCGCGCACAGGACCACGACCCCGATGACGAGCAGGATCGACGGCCAGTAGGCGATCGACGCGACCATGAACCGGGGGGCCTGGCTCGCATCCCCGACAGCGGCGCCGAACGCGAGCCCGATCGCAGCACCGCTCAGGGCCAGCAGAATGAGCGACAGAACGGCCGGAACAATCATGCGGACGCCTGCCCAACGGATCCGCGAGATCGCGGACGACCACTGTGCTTCGGCGCGCCCGGTCGACTCCTCCGACCGGATCGTGTCGCTGCTCTGCAGGGCGAACGCGGCGACGAGCAGGGCGTTGGCCATCGTGAAGAAGCCGAGCAGACCGTCCAGGACGTCCTTCGACTCTCCGATGAAGGCCTGCGCGATCGGATTGTCGCCCGTGAGCAGATTCGCCATCGCTGTGGCGACGCCGCCGAAGAACAGTGCACCGACGAGGATGCCGACCGTCCACCCGATGATAGAAGACCTCTGGAGCCGCAGCGTCAGGCCCAGCTGGGTGCGCCCGAAAGCGGATGCGCCGCGACGTCCGACCCGATCGGGCAGGATGCCTGCGCCGAGATCCCGCCTGCGCTCAAGTGCAAGCGCGATGCAGCACAGGAGGACGGCGACGACGACGCACACGATGAACGGCCACCAGAGGTTCTCGCCGTACGATCTCATCTGCTGGCCCCATCCGATGGGGGAGAGCCAGGTGAACCACGCCGCGCGGTCATCGTCTGCCTCGACGTCGGCACCCGCACGGATGAGGTAGGCGACGGCGAGGACGGCCGATGCCAGCGCGTTCGCCCCGCGACTCGTCGTGGTGAGCTGGCCCGTGACGGCGGCGATCCCGAGGAAGACGAGCGCGACGCCGACGAAGGATGCGCCCATGAACACGGAACCTCCCGCGGGAAGTCCCTGGCTGATGGCGAGCGCAGAGCACGCCAGTCCGACGATGGCGGCGAAGACGGTGAACACGATCAAGTTCGCGAGTGAGTAGGCGTGCCGCCCGAGAACGCCCGCTCTCAGGAGCTCGGTGCGGCCGCCCTCCTCCTCGGCGCGGCCGTTGCGGGTGACCAGGAAGACGACCGCGAGCGAGAGCGCGACGGCCAGAGTCATCCACAGTTTGATGTTGAGGATGCCGCCGAGCGTCCCGGCAGCGTAGGGCAGGCCGGTGAGGGCCGCGATCGCCGGCGTGTTCGCGACCTGGGCGTACGCGTCGCGAGCCTCCTGGGTCGGAAAGAGTTCGCGCTGGGAGTCGATCACGAGCGGGATCATCCCGGCGAGCACGACGAGCCAGATGAGCATCCTGAGCCAGTTGCGGCGCACGATGAAGCGCATCATCGTGAGAATGCCGGTGGTGCTCATTCCGTGGCCGCCGCGTGCACTCCGTAGTGGCGGAGAAAGAGTTCTTCGAGCGACGGGGGAGAGGACACGAGTTCTCTCGGGTTGAGTGGCGCGAGGGCGGCGAGCACTCTCGGCAGCGCTCCGCTGTCGACGGTGAACGTCGCGTGCCCGCCGTCGGCCACCAGGTCGTTCACGCCGTCGAGCGTGGAAAGCACCGACGGGTCGCCGTCCAGCGTCACGGTGATCGTCGAGCGCTGGAGGTGACGCAGCTCCGACAGCGTGCCGGATTCGACGGTTCGCCCGTCCCGGATGATGGTCACGGTGTCGCACAGCTTCTCGACCTCGGCGAAGATGTGGCTCGACAGGAGCACCGAAGTGCCCTCTGCCCTCGCTTCCGCGACGCACTCGGTGAACACCCCCTCCATGAGCGGGTCGAGTCCGTTCGTCGGTTCGTCGAGGAAGAGCAGTTCCGCGCGGCTCGCGAATGCGGAGACGAGACCGACCTTCTGCCGGTTGCCCTTGGAGTAGCTGCGCGCCTTCTTCGTGGGGTCCAGGTCGAAGCGCTGGAGGAAAGAGTCCACCCGCGTGCGATCGAGGTCGCCGCGCAGTGAGCCGAGGATGTCGATGGCCTCGCCACCGGTCAGGTTCGGCCAAAGCGTGACGTCACCGGCCACGTAGGCGATGCGGCGGTGCAGCGCGACGGCATCCTTCCAGGGGTCGCCGCCCAGAAGCATCGCGCGCCCGCCATCCGACCTCAGGAGGCCGAGCAGGATGCGGATGGTCGTCGTCTTGCCGGAGCCGTTCGGCCCGAGGAAGCCTGCGACGGTTCCCGTCTCGATGCGCAGGTCGAGCCCGTCGAGCGCTCGGGTGGAGCCGAAGTTCTTCTCGAGCCCTGCGACGTCGACAGCGAGTGTCGTGGTCATGGTGTGTTCTCCGATTCATGGGTTGAGGCGTAGTGGAGATATTCATCCAGGTAGCTGCTGTCGGCGAGGACGCCCTCCGTGTAGACCTCGAGCGTCGGGAGGGTGATCTCGTCGACGATCCTGCGCACCGTGGGGCCGACCTCACCGAGGTCGAGTTGCGGCCGCAGCGAGAGTTGAAGCAGGATGCCGCCGAGGCTCGACGTGACGAGGTACCGTGCGCGGGCGACGGGGTCGCGGCTCGGCCGGACGACACCCGTGGCCACGCCCTCCTCGGAGAACGTGATCGCCTCCTCGATCATGTGCTCGAGGATCTCCCTGCCCGCTGCCCCGCCTTCTCGGACACTGCGCAGGATGTAGACGAACATCGCGGCGTAGTCGTCGAGTTCCGCGATCATCGTCATCGACTGGGCGGGCGGCATGGCGACGCCATCGGTCTTGAGGGCCCGATACAGGCGGACGACCTCGGTGTCGCACTCCTTGCGCAGGTTCTCCTTTGAGCCGAAGTGGTGGGTAATGAGCCCCGCGCTCACGCCGGCGTGTGCCGCGATGTCGCGAACACTGGCGCCGAATCCGCGGGCGGCGAAGACCTCGATGGCCGAGTTCCGGAGGCGGGCGCGAGCGGTGAGGTCGCTCTCCGGTGACGGGTCGGCTGTACGCACGTTCAGCAGACTATACAGTTGTATAACCATCGTCAAGTGATGAACTGGACCCATGACACGTCACGAGATCACGGATGAGACCCTGGACCGCCTCAACGCCTGGTGGCGGGCAGCGAACTACCTCTCGGTCGGTCAGATCTACCTTCTGGACAATCCGCTCCTGCGGGAGCCGCTCAGGCGCGACCACATCAAGCCACGCCTGCTCGGGCACTGGGGCACGACGTCGGGACTCAATCTCATATACGCACACCTGAACCGTGTCATCCGGGAGCGCAGCCTCAGCACGATCTACATCGCCGGGCCCGGCCACGGCGGGCCGGGGATGGTCGCAAACGCCTATCTCGACGGCACCTACAGCGAGGTGTACAGCGGCATCGACCGGTCGACGGATGGGTTGCGCAAACTGTTCCGGCAATTCTCGTTCCCCGGCGGCATCCCGAGCCATGTCGCCCCGGAGACTCCGGGGTCGATCCATGAGGGCGGTGAGCTCGGATACTCGCTGTCGCACGCGTACGGTGCTGCGTTCGACAACCCGGACCTGCTCGTGGCCGCCGTCGTCGGGGACGGGGAAGCCGAGACGGGGCCCCTGGCCACGAGCTGGCATTCGAACAAGTTCCTCGACCCCCGCAGCGACGGCGTCGTGCTGCCGATCCTGCACCTCAATGGATACAAGATCGCCAACCCGACGGTGCTCGCCAGGATCCCGGAGGGCGAGCTGCTCGACCTCATGCGCGGCTACGGCCACACGCCGTACCTCGTCTCCGGCGGCTTCGACGGTGAGGACCCGGTGGAAGTGCACCGTCGCTTCGCATCGACCCTCGACGACGTGCTCGATCACATCGCGCAGATCAAGGCGGATGCCGTCGCCGGCACGCTCGCCGACCGCCCGGCCTGGCCGATGATCATCCTGCGCACCCCCAAGGGGTGGACCTGCCCGGCCGTGATCGACGGGCATCCGGCCGAGGACAACTGGCGTTCGCACCAGGTGCCTCTCGCGGACGCCCGCGACACCGAGGAGCACACGCGGCTGCTGGAATCCTGGCTGAGGTCGTACCGACCGGAGGAGCTGTTCGACGAGACAGGCGCCGCCGTCGAGTTCGTCACGGCTCTCGCCCCTGACGGAGAGCTGCGGATGAGCGCCAACCCGTCCGCGAACGGCGGGCTGTTGCGTCGGGAACTGAGCCTGCCGGACTTCCGCGACTACGCGGAGAGTGTGCCATCACCCGGAGGCTCGGCGAGCGAGGCGACCCGCGTCCTCGGCCGATGGCTGCGCGATGTCATCGTCAGAAATCCCCAGAACTTCCGGATCTTCGGGCCGGACGAGACCGCATCCAACCGTCTCGACGCGGTGTTCGAGGTCACCGACAAACAGTGGAACGCCGAGACCTGGCCGATCGACTCCGACAACCACCTGGCCAGGGCGGGCCGGGTCATGGAGATGCTGAGCGAGCACCAGTGCCAGGGGTGGCTCGAGGGGTACCTGCTCACCGGACGGCACGGGGTCTTCAACTCCTATGAGGCCTTCATCCACATCGTCGACTCGATGTTCAACCAGCATGCGAAGTGGCTGAGTTCGAGCCGCCGCATCCCGTGGCGAAGGCCGATCGCCTCCCTCAACTATCTGCTGAGCTCCCACGTGTGGCGGCAGGACCACAACGGGCTCTCGCACCAGGACCCCGGTTTCATCGACCTCGTCATGAACAAGAAGGCCGACATCGTGCGGGTGTACCTGCCGTTCGACGCGAACACGCTGCTGTCGACCTACGACCACTGCCTCCGGTCGGTCGATTATGTGAACGTCGTGGTGGCCGGAAAGCAGCCTGCCGCGAACTGGCTGACGATGGAGGAGGCGATCGAGCACTGCACGCGCGGGCTCGGCATCCTCGAGTGGGCGGGGACCGAGCGGGCCGGCGAGGAACCGGATGTCGTGCTCGCGGCGGCGGGGGATGTCCCCACCCTCGAGATGCTCGCGGCGGCCAGCATTCTGCGGGAACGCATCCCCTCGTTGAGGGTGCGCGTGGTGAATGTTGTCGACCTCATGCGTCTGCAGAGCGAGGGCGAGCATCCGCACGGCCTCGGCGACCGCGAATACGATGCGATCTTCACGACGGACAGGCCGGTCGTCTTCGCCTACCACGGGTATCCGTGGCTCATCCATCGCCTCACCTACCGCCGCACGGGCCACGAGAACCTGCACGTGCGCGGCTACATCGAGGAGGGGACCACGACGACGCCGTTCGACATGGTCATGCTGAACGATCTCGACCGGTACCACCTGGTCATGGACGTCATCGACCGGGTCCCGGGCCTCGGGGCAACGGAGGCGAACCTTCGGCAGGACATGCAGGATGCGCGGTTGCGCGCCCGCGAGTACACGCGGGAGCACGGCGAGGACATCCCGGAGGTGGCGGAGTGGGCGTGGTCCGGCACCAGCGCCGGACGGTTCGATGACACCGGAGGCGACAACGTGTGACCGGCGGATGTCCCCGGCTGACACCCGGCTCGGCGTTCCCGTTCAGCGTTTCCGCTCGGCGTCCCCGGCTCAGCGGTCGCGGCCGGTGGTTCCCGCGAACACCGCGTGGAGCAGGGGGATCGCCGAAGCGCCGATGAGCACCCAGCCGAGGATCATGTCGTCCGGCCGCAGGAAGATGCCGCCGAGCAGGAGGCCAGCGAAGATGACTGCTGAGGTCGCCTTGCGGCCGAGTCGTTCGAGAGCGCGGAGGCGCCGGTCGACCCCGGGGATCTGGATCGACAGTCTGCCGCGCTGGATGAGGGTGCTGAGTTCGTCGAGCTGGGCCGGGAGCCTGCCGAGGACGCCGGCGGTCGTGACGACCTGCCCGAGGATCGCTCGGGCGGTGGCACCGGTGCGGCCGCTGGCAAGGCGGGCGGCATAGGGCTCGATCGCGGTCCAGATGTTGAAGGACGGGTTCAGTGCGGTGCAGACTCCGGACGTGACGGCGACGGCGCGGATGATGAGCAGCAGGTTCTCCGGCAGCTGGAACGGCATCTCGCGCATGGCCCTGCCGAACTTCTCGGCGAAGTCCTTGTACTCGTGGGGTTCGATACTGCGCAGTTCCGCGAAGCCGAGTCCGCCGAACCGGGCGAACAGTTCGCCCATGGCTTGTTCGAGCGGTGCGCTTTCGGCCGTGGGCAACAGCATCCCCATGGCTCGGATGCTGGCGACGAGACCTTTCACGTCGCGTGCGGCGACGGCGATCACGAGCCGCTCGAGGCCGCCGCGCAGCGCATCCGGAACCTCGCCCATCATGCCGAAGTCGACGAACGCGAGGGTCCAGTCACGGGTGTCGCCGCTTGACGGTTTCACGAAGATGTTGCCGGGATGCGGGTCGGCGTGGAAGAAGCCGTGGGTGAAGAGCTGGTCGAACATGGCGCTGGAGAGGCCGTCGGCCACCGCGGTGGGATTGATGCCGGCGGCGATGAGGGCGCTGCGATCGTTGATCTTGATGGCGGAGACATCGGAGAGCGTCAGGACGCGGCGGGTGGTGCGTTCCCAGACGACTATCGGGGTGTCGACGCGCGGGTTGTCGCGAAAGTTGTCGGCGAAACGCTCGGCGTTGGTGCCCTCGTGGAGATAGTCGATCTCTTCGAGGCTGACGGTGGCGAATTCCTCGAGAAGTGCGGGCAGGTCCATGCGCTGGGAGATCGCTGTCACCCGGTTGAGCCGCGCGGCGATCTTGCGCAGCGCGGCGAGGTCGACCTTGACGACCTCGCCGATGCCGGGCCGCTGGATCTTGACGACGACATCCTCGAACCCGACGAGTTCCGCGTCGGCGGGGGAGAGCCTTGCCCTGTGCACCTGCCCGAGGGATGCCGCCGCGACGGGCTCGGGGTCGAAGAAGCTGTATGCGCGGCTGAGGGGTACGCCGAGGTCCGCTTCGGCGAGCTCCCGCACCTGCGCGAAATCTGCGGGCGGGACTTCGTCCTGGAGCCCTTCGAGTTCGCTCGTGATCTCCGGCGGGAGCACGTCGAGCCGGGAGGACATGAACTGGCCGACCTTGATCATGAGGCCGCCGAGGTCCACGGCGACGTGGTGGAAGTGCCGCGCGATGCCACGCGCCCTCTTCGCGCGGCTGCGTTTGGCGATCCGGGCCAGCCCGATGCGGGGCAGAAGTACTTCGAACCACCATTCCTGAAGGATGTAGCGGGTGGCGAATCGCAGGATCCTTCGATACCGGGCGCGCAGGTGTCGGACTTCGGTCATCGAGTCTCCTTGATGCCGCCGTGGGACGGCAACCCGTTATTCCTGGGCGAGGATCGTGTAGAGCTTGCGACGTGCCTCGTTGATGATGGCGACGGCCGATTCGACTTGTTCGGGTGTACCGCTTCTGGCGATCTGACCTGCCGCTTCAGCCAGTTTGACACCTGCTTTGGGCAGAAGCATCCCGCGGGGCGTTTCTCGGTGACCGATGCCCTCCCAGGGCGCGGTGCCGGTGGCGGTCGCCTGCTCCGTCCCCGCCGCGGTGAGCGTGTAGGTCTTGCGCCCGGCGGCCTCCTTGGCCTGGATGAGTCCTTCATCGGCGAGGAGCTGAAGCGTGGGGTAGACGGATCCGGCGCTGGGCTTCCAGGCGCCGCTGCTGCGCTTTTCGATCTCCTGGATGATCTGGTAGCCGTGCATCGGCCCGTCGGTCAGCAGGGACAGGATGGCGGTGCGAACGTCGCCACGCCCCATCCTCGGTCCGACGCGCTTCCCGAATTCGGTGCGCAGGTTCTCGAACGCGTCCCACAGGCCGAAGCCGTGTTCTTGTGACGTTGTCATGGTGGTCCTTCTCTCCACGGTCGGGCCCGCCACGGGCCCGCTATAGCTCAACGATACATCGTTCAGGTGTGTGCGGGGAGGGCGGTTCCGGGCCGGATGTTCAGGCTTCTGCGAAGTACGGCGGTGCTGCGCCCGCGACGACTCTGCCCAGTGGACTGGTCCACTCGAGCACGCCGGGCGTGGTCTGTTTCACCTTCCAGCCGCCGTGATGTTTGAGCGTGTGATGGCCGCGACACAGGCAGGCGAGATTGCCGGGCACCGTTCTGCCGCCCTGTTCCCAGGGCACCGTATGGTCGATGTCGGTGTAGCGGGCGTCCCGATTGCACACCGGGAACTGACAGTGTCTGTCTCGCTGCTGCAGATACCGGCGCAGGCTGGCGGTCGGCCGGTAGGTGTCGGCGGAGATCACGAGTCCGGTGACCGGATCGGAGAGCATCCGGATCAGCTCCGGCACGTGCGAGGCCAGCCGGCAGGCTGTGTCGAGGTCGATCGGTCCACGCCCCACGAGGGTCGCCGGCTCGTCACTCTGGCCCAGGAGTGCGAGTGCCGGAATGAGGATGGACACCTCGGCACGGATGCCCTCCGCAGCCGTGTGCGGGGCATCCGGGCCGCACGAAGGCTCACCGGTCAGCGGCAGGTCGAGGGCGACATCAGACCGCAGCTGGTCGCGAGTGCGCGGATCGCCTGTCGCGGCCACGGCTTTCGCCTGCCGCGTGAGCCGATCGAAGATGGCGGCGGCGTAGACGGTGGGCAGGACGTGCACGAGTTCGGACATCCCGTCGTCGAGATCCCGAATGGTCAGAGTGCGTGCGTCGCGAGCACGGGCGTGACGTTTCTCGAAACTCTCGGCGCGCAACCGTGCGGCGGTGATCTTCGCCGTGGCGGCGAGTCTGCCGGGCGTCGTGGACTCTGCGCGGTCGAGGGTGATCCGCTGGTATTCGACCAGCGAGCCGCCTTCGATGCCTGCGGCGTTCTCGAGGATGACGTGGGCGTGGCCCAGGGAGATCCGCCCGCATTCGAGTGAGTCGAGCACATCGGGAAGCTCATGGACGAGCGTCGTGGCGCGTCCCATCATCGACTGCACCGTGCGATCGGCCAGTCGGGTCGCCACGGCGATCTCAGCCGCCATCGATCGCCACGCGATCTCTCGCTCCTTACTGGAGCCGGCATCGGCGCCCGCAGCGCCGGTGTTCCTGACCGACTCCAGTGCGAGGGCCTCCAGCCGGGCAAGGCACCGCTGTTCCTGCGCCTGCATCGCCGCCATCACCGAGCGGGCCTCCAGCAACCGGTCGAGACAGTCCTGGGCCTCGTCGTACTCGCCGCGTTCGAAGGCCAACTGCTCGGTCGCCCTCTGCTCGGCAGCCCACGCCGCCACCATCTCATCGAATTCCGCATCGAATTCACGCTCGAAACCCGGATCGAAATCCTGCGGGAACGCAGCCTCGACCGAGGGCGCTGCCCCGAGGTTCCGGATGTCTTCCATGTCTTCACTCCATACCCCGCCACCGACATTCACACCGGTTGTCCACAGGGCGGCGCGACTACGATCTGACCATGACGGGAATCGCGCGGCCGGCAACTGCCGAAGACGCGGAGGCCATCGGCCACGTGCACTACGAAGCCCATGTGGAGACCTATTCCGGGCACATTCCGGCCGGTGCCATCGAGGGATTCCCGCCGGAACAGCGCTCCCGGATGTGGCGGCGCACGATCGAAGAAGGGCTCGGCGACGTGTGGGTCGCGGAGGTCGATGGCCAGGTCGTCGGATTCGCGTCGACGCTCCGGAGTCGGGACGAGAATCCGCCGCGCGAGCTCGAGCTGGGTGCGATCTACCTCCAGGCAGCGCATCACGGCTCGGGGCTCGGGCAGGCGCTCCTGGACGCCGCGATCGGTGACCGGCCTGCTTCGTTGTGGGTGCTCGACGAGAACCCGCGCGCGATCGCGTTCTACCGTCGCAACGGGTTCGAGGCGGATGGCGCCGACAAGCTCGACGAACGCTGGGGCAACATCCGCGAGATCCGCCTCGTGCGCTGATCGGGTGCCTGCGCCAGTGGGCGTCCGCGCTCAGCAGCGGCCGGCATCCGATGATTGACTTGTCTGCATGACGACTGACGAGACGCCGGAGGGCGCGCCCGACCGGTTCACGATCGAGGATGTGCCCGACGACAAGCGGTACGAGTTGCGCGACGGCGACACGACGATCGGCTTCGCCGAGTATCACGACAGCGATGACCGCCGCATCTTCACACACACGGTCGTCGACAGCGCCTACGGCGGGCAGGGGCTCGGCTCCCGCCTCGCCCGATTCGTGCTCGAGGATGCCGTAGGGCGGCGCAAGCGGATCATCCCGATCTGCCCGTTCATCGCCGCGTACCTCAAGCGCCACCACGAGTACGACGAGAGCGTCGACTGGCCGGATGCCGCGGTCCGGTGAATACTGGGGATATGCACCCCATCGAATACGTACTCGTGACGATCGGATCGATTGTCGCCATCCTGGGCATCCTCGCGCTCTTCGCGATGGTCCGGTCGCACTCGCACTAGCCGAAGGCGAGGTGTCGGAGCGGTCCTGCCGCTTAGCTCTGCGGGTCGTACATGAACTCGCGCAACTCCTGTGAGCATCGGCAGGCGGCCGCGATCTTGCGGGACCACTCCACGGCGGCCTCGCGGTCCGGCAGTTCGAGCACGGTGAAGCCGCCCTTGATGACGATTCCCGGATAGGTCTCGTTCGACACCGAGCCGTCGGCCGCGACCAGCACGGGCTCGACGCTCTCGTCGATGCCGCCGCCGAAGACGTAGACGCCGGCCGCCTGAGCCTCAGCGATGACGGCATGGGACTCGGCGACCACCGTGGGGAACTCCTCCTCGGTCAGCACCATGGCTTCGCTGGGGAAGGAGATGAGGTATTTGGTCATGCATCATCATGCGGTGCGGAGATTGCGCAGGGCAAGGGAGAAGGCGGGAGTCGCCTGGGTGGCGATCGCTACGCGATCTCCCGAGGAAACGACGGAGTGAGTAATCTTCGTTGTGTCCGAAGGGGGACTTGAACCCCCACGCCCTATACGGGCACTAGCACCTCAAGCTAGCGCGTCTACCATTTCCGCCATCCGGACAGGATGTTTTTCGGCTTGCACCGACTCACGAGAATAGCATGCCACGACGGGCGGCGAAGTCCAGTCGGCGGCCAGCAGGTAGCGTTGTGGGCATGACGACGGAACCCGCTGACGACGCCCTCGACGAGACCGCGATCATCGCGCGCGACCTCATCCGCATGGATACCACCAACTACGGTGAGGGCAAGTCGAACGGCGAGGTCGAGGCGGCAGAATACCTCGCCGCGAAGCTCACGGCGCTCGGACTCGAACCCGAGATGTTCGAGAGCGAGAAGGGCCGCGTGAGCGTTGTCGCGCGGGTCGAAGGCGCCGACTCCGCCAAGCCGGCGCTCGTCGTCCACGGGCACACGGATGTCGTCCCGGCGCAGCCGGACAACTGGTCGGTCGACCCGTTTGGCGGTGTCATCAAAGACGGCCTGCTCTGGGGGCGCGGCGCCGTCGATATGAAGAACATGGACGCCATGATCCTCACCGCCCTCCAGGACATCCTCGGCGCGGGCAAACAACCCGCGCGCGACCTCGTCATTGCGTACTTCGCCGACGAAGAGGCCGGGGGAGTGCACGGTTCGCAATACCTGGTCGAAACGCATCCGGAACTCTTCGCGGGCGCCACCGAGGCGATCAGCGAGGTCGGCGGATACTCCATCGACCTGAACGGCGAGCGTGCATACCTCGTGCAGACCGGCGAGAAGACGCTCCTCTGGATCAAACTCGTGGCGCGCGGTGTCGCCGCCCACGGCTCGCGGTACATCCAGGACAACGCCGTCACCAAACTCGCCGAGGCCGTCGCGAAGATCGGCAAACGCGAGTGGCCCATCCGGCTCACCGAGACGACGACGGCGCTGCTCGCCGAAGTCGCCCGCATCCTCGGCAAAGACCCCGAAAAGGTGGGCCCCGACGAACTCGCGATCGCGACCGGGACTGCGGCGGGCTTCATCCGGGCGACCCTGCGCACCACGAGCAACCCGACGCTGCTGAACGCCGGATACAAGCACAACGTCATCCCGGACACCGCCGAAGCGCTCATCGACATCCGCACCCTTCCCGGCGAAGAGGATGCCGTGCTCACCGAAATCGCGGACCTCGTCGGCCCGGACATCGAGATCGTCGTCCTGCACCGCGACGTCGGGCTCGAGACGAGCTTCGACGGGCCGCTCATCGAGGCCATGATCGCGACCCTGGGCGAGCACGACCCCGGCGCGCCCGTTCTGCCGTACATGCTTTCTGGCGGCACGGACAACAAGGCCCTCAGCGCACTCGGAATCACCGGATACGGATTCGCCCCGCTGAAACTGCCAGCCGACCTCGACTTTCCCGCGATGTTCCATGGCGTTGACGAGCGGGTGCCGCTCGACGCATTAGTCTTTGGCAGGCGGGTACTCGGCGACCTGCTCCTGAACTACTAGCACCAGAACTTCAACAGAAAGCCGGCTCGTGGGCCTCATCGAAGCACTCATCCTGGGTCTCGTCCAGGGCCTCACGGAATTCCTTCCCATCTCCTCGAGTGCCCACCTGCGCATCGTGGGGGAGTTCCTCGGCAGCGGCGCTGACCCCGGCGCCGCCTTCACCGCCATCACCCAGCTCGGCACCGAGACCGCCGTCGTCGTCTACTTCTGGCACGACATCACCCGCATCGTCGGGCACTGGTTCCGCTCGCTCTTCGGCCGTGTGCCGCGCAATGACCCGGATGCCAGGATGGGCTGGTTCATCATCCTCGGCAGCATCCCCATCGTCGTGCTCGGCATCGTCTTCCAGGACCAGATCGAGACGAACCTGCGCTCCCTGTGGATCGTCGCCTTTACGCTCATCGGGTTCGGCATCCTGCTCGGCATCGCCGACTGGGTCGGCCGAAAGGAGCTGCGGCTCAAACAGCTCACCTGGCCGCACGCGATCGTCTACGGGCTCGCACAGGCCCTCGCCCTCATCCCCGGTGTCTCCCGATCCGGCGGCACCATCACGGCAGGACTCTTCCTCGGCTACGAACGCCGCGCCGCGGCACGCTACTCGTTCCTGCTCGCCATCCCCGCCGTGTTCGGCAGCGGCTTCTTCCAGCTCTACAAGACGATCAAAGACCCGTGCCTCGACGCCGCGGCCGGATGCGTTCCGGACATCTTCACCGGGTGGGAGATCGCCGCAGCCACCCTCGTCGCCTTCGTCGTCGGGTTCGCCGTCATCGCCTTCTTCATGAGCTACATCTCCAGGCGGTCGTTCCTCCCGTTCGTCATCTACCGGGTACTGCTCGGCGGAGCCCTCGTGATCCTGCTCATCACTGGCGTGTTGCTGCCGTGAGGTCGTGGACATCGCCTGAGCTGCCCCGCCTGCCCGGAAATGCGGCAGTGCCGCGCATCTACGACACGCCACGCCGCCGGCTCCGAGCCCTGCAGATCGACACCGAGGCGCAGCTCTACGTCTGCGGCATCACGCCGTACGACGCCACCCACCTCGGCCACGCCGCGACCTATCTCGCCTACGACACCCTGGGTCGGGTTCTTCGAGATGCGGGACTCTCGGTCAGCTATGTGCAGAACGTCACGGATGTCGACGACCCGCTCCTCGAACGGGCGACCGCGACCGGCGTCGCCTGGCGCGACCTGGCGGAGTCGCAGATCGAGTTGTTCCGCGGCGACATGGAAGCGCTGCGCATCATCCCACCGGAGCATTACGTCGGAGTCGTCGAGACGGTGGACGCCATCGGGGACGCCTGCGCGCGCCTGCTCGACGAAGGGTTCGCGTACTGGGTCGACGGGGCGCCAGGCGAACCGGATGCCGCCCCGGACCTGTACTTCGACATCGCGGCCGGCGAGCGACTCACCAGCTGGCATCTCGGACAGGAGAGCGCCCTCGACCGCGGCACCATGCTCCGGCTCTCAGCGGAACGCGGGGGAGACCCGGAGCGTCCAGGCAAGAGGGACCCGCTCGACCCCCTGCTATGGCGGTCGGGACGACCGGGCGAGCCTGCGTGGGATTCACCTGTCGGCCGCGGCCGACCCGGCTGGCACATCGAATGCTCGGTCATCGGATCCCTCCACCTCACCGCGCCCATCACGCTCAACGGCGGCGGTTCCGACCTCGTGTTCCCGCATCACGAGATGAGCGCAGCGCACTCCGCGGCGCTCACGGGAACCGACTGGTCCCACTGCTACTCCCACGCCGGCATGGTCGCCTACGACGGGGAGAAGATGAGCAAGTCACTCGGCAACCTCGTTCTCGTGTCCAACCTGGTCGCCGACGGTGTCGACCCGCAGGCCATCCGGCTCGCCCTCCTCGCGCACCACTACCGCTCGGACTGGGAGTGGACGGACGACGACCTCCCCACGGCCGAGGCGCGGCTGGCGCGGTGGAGAGCCTGGGCCGAAAGCATCGATCACACAGTGCCGACATCCGACACGGCACACGAGTTGCTCGACGCCCTGAGAAACACGCTCGCCGACGACCTCGACACGCCATCCGCACTGGCCGCCGTCGATTCGGCCGTGACCGGGCCGTCATCGACCCACCCCGTCGCGATCGATGCGATCAACGCACTGCTGGGCATCGACCTCCTCCAGGAGTGAATCCCGACCGCCCATCGTGACTGTGGTTCACTTCTCGATAAACTGGTGCCACCCGTTCGCCGAAGGCGACGATGCCCACCGATCAGAAGGCCCGACATGAGTGGCTTTGAGCTAGCCAGCACCGGTATCGACAGCGCAGCCATGGCGACGGGCCTGTGGATCGGCGGCGGGATCTTCGTGGTCGGCGTCGCGTTGTACGTCTTCGCCATGCTCCGCCGACGGCACGACGCCCGGCGTTAGGGGCGGTCGCGCGGGTCCGACTTGCCGTCGCGCTTGCGCAGGTAGCGCTCGAACTCTTCGGCGATCGCATCGCCGCTGGCCTCCGGGGAGTCGACGGTGTCCCTCGCCCGCTCGAGCTGGGCGATGTACGTGGCCATGTCGTCGTCGTCCTCCGCGAGCGCGTTGATCCCGTCCTCCCACGCCGTGGACTCGTCGACGAGGTCGCCCCTCGGGACCGTGATCTCGACGAGTTCCTCCAGGCGTTCGATCATCGCGAGAGTGGCCTTCGGCGATGGCGCGTTGTGAACGTAGTGCGGTACGGATGCCCAGATCGACATCGTCGGGATGCCGGCATCCTCTGCGGCCGCCGAGATCACCGAGAGGATCCCCACCGGCCCCTCATAGGTGCTGCGCTCCACTCCGAACTCCGCACGCAGCGCAGGGCTCTCGCTGCTCACGAAGATCGAGATCGGCCTGGTGTGCGGAACGTCGGCGAGCATGGCGCCGAGCATGACGATGACGTCGATCTCGCACTCCCGCACGACCTCCATGATCTCGCTCGTGAAGCTCTTCCAGCTTCGCGCGGGTTCCGTGCCCTGAAGCACGTAGATGCTGTGTCCTGCCGGATCGGAGCCGCTCTGCTCCGGGCCGAACATCGTCACGGTCGGCCAGACGAGCACCCTGCTGCCGTCCTCACCGGTCGTCGCGAGCGGCCGGTTGAACTGGTAGTCGAAATACTTCTCCGAATCGACCTCGGCGATCGTGCGCATGGGCAGGGAGTCCCGCAGCGTCTTCACGACGCCCGTCGCGGCCTCACCCGCGTCATTCCAGCCCTCGAAGGCGACGACGAGAACACGCCCCTTCAGCACGCCTGCAGCATCCGTCACATTCCACCTCCACGTCAAGGATAAGACCCGTCACCGCGAGGCGCCGCCCCAGCGCTCCACCGTAGACTCGTTAGTCGTGACCACCCACTTCCCTGCCGCCGTCCTCTTCGACATGGACGGCACGCTCGTCGACACCGAACCGTATTGGATGAAGGCGGAGACGGAACTCGTCGCCGACTTCGGCGGCGTCTGGACGGCGGAGGACGGACTGACCCTCGTCGGTTCCGGGCTGGGGAATGCGGCCGCGATCCTGCAGTCCCGAGGTGTCACGTTGCCGATCGGTGAGATCATCGACCGGCTCACA
Organism: Terrimesophilobacter mesophilus; assembly: GCF_014200375.1. Taxonomy (GTDB): domain Bacteria; phylum Actinomycetota; class Actinomycetes; order Actinomycetales; family Microbacteriaceae; genus Terrimesophilobacter; species Terrimesophilobacter mesophilus. Next base: position 235,803 of record NZ_JACHBP010000001.1, read on the forward strand.
GCACGGGTTCTTGCGCAGACACTCGTCGACGTGCCCTGGCGACCCGGCGCCCTCGAACTCGTCCACACCCTTCGCGACGCGGGAATCCCGACCGCGCTCGTGACCATGTCGATGCGTCCCCTCGCCGAACACGTCGCGAACGCCACCGGGCGACGGATGTTCGACGTCCTCGTCACGGGGGCGGACGTGGCGAAACCGAAGCCCCATCCTGAACCGTATGAGCGTGCTGCAGCCCTGCTCGAGGTCGACATCGCCGAGTGCGTCGCGATCGAGGACTCGATACCCGGACTCGCCTCCGCGAGTGCCTCCGGCGCAGCCGTCGTCGGCGTTCCTGCCCACGTGGCGCTGCCGGAGTCGGAATCCTGGGTCCTCTGGCCGACCCTTGCCGGGCGCACGGTCGACGACCTCCGTGCACTCCGCGACTCCCGCGTGGGCGTTGCATCGGGCAGCGCCGTGCAGGCCGGCGGTGCCGAAGACGGCGAGGCGCTGCCGTGAGTGAGGACCCCGAGCGCGAGGACTCCGGGCGCGAGGATTTCGGGCGCGCCGTGCGCGGGCCATTTCGAGCGGGGGACCGGGTGCAGCTCACGGGTCCTCGCGGGCGGCTCAACACGATCACGCTCGAGCCGGGAGGGGAATTCCACACCCACCGCGGGATCCTGCCGCACGACCGCATCATCGGCCTCCCCGACGGTTCCGTCGTCGACAGCACGGTCGGCGACGAATACCTCGCCCTGAGACCCCTCCTCAGCGATTTCGTCATGTCGATGCCGCGCGGCGCCGCCATCGTGTACCCCAAGGATGCCGCCCAGATATTGCTCGTCGGCGACATCTTCCCCGGCGCCCGCGTCGTCGAGGCCGGGGTCGGATCCGGCGCGCTGTCGCTGAGCCTCCTGCGCGCGATCGGCCCCACCGGCACCCTCGTGTCGTTCGAGCGGAGAGAGGAGTTCGCCAGGATCGCCAGGGGAAACGTCACAGCCTTCCTCGGACTCGAGCCACCCCACTGGTCGGTGAGGGTCGGAGACCTCGCGCTTGATCTCGGCGACTCCGTCGAGGCGGGAACCGTCGATCGGATGGTGCTCGACATGCTCGCCCCCTGGGAGTGCCTGGATGCCGCCACCCGCGCACTCGCGCCCGGAGGGGTCATCGTCTGCTACGTCGCGACGGCCACCCAGCTGTCCCGGGTCGCCGAAGGCATCCGTTCGACGGGCGCCTTCACGGATCCGGAGTCGTCGGAGACCATGATCAGGGGTTGGCACGTCGAGGGTCTCGCCGTACGCCCCGACCACCGCATGGTGGCCCACACCGGATTCCTCATCTCCGCCCGCCGCCTCGCCCCCGGTACCGTCCTTCCCCAGCTCAAGCGCAAAGTGAAGCCGGAGTACTCCGACGAGGACGTCGAAGCCTGGACGCCGGGAGCTCTCGGACAACGGCAGGCGAGCGCGAAGCGGGCCAGGAAGGCGGCGCGGCAGGCGGAATCGGGAGCGCGGCGCGCGCTGGGGGAGAATCACTCAGCCGAGTCATCGGCCTAGAATTGTCTGCATTCCCTGAACCAAGAATCGAGGCCCCGTGCGCACTCTTCCCGTGCTGCTCCTGGCTGCCGGCATCGTCGCGAGCCTGAGCTCGTGCGCGACGGCACCGTTCTCCCAGTCCTGCGACTCGATGGTGGGGCCGGGGGATGCCTCCAGTGTCGTCACCGCCACCGGCAAGCTCGGCTCCATCCCGACGGTGAACTTCCCGACGCCCGTCGTGACGAAGAAGCTCGAGCGCTCCGCTCTCATCGCGGGGGACGGCCAGTCGCTTGCGGCGGGGGATGTCGCGATCATCAAGTACACGCTCCTGAACGGGACGACGGGTGAGGTCGCGAGCCAGGGCGACTACACCGGGCCCGGCCAACTCGTCACCCTCGGAGAGTCCGCAACGCCGGCCGTGACGGTCGGGCTCGAATGCGCCACCGTCGGCTCGCGCGTGGCGATCGCGACGAACGCCTCCGGCGCGGGCCAGGACCCGAACAAGGTCTCCGACTCCTTCGTGTTCGTGGTCGACGTGCTCAAGGCGTTCCCCGGCAAGGCATACGGGACGCCGCAGATCCCGCAGGCCGGAATGCCGTCGGTCGTCACCGCCCCGAACGGCGCACCCGGTATCACGGTGCCGAAGGAGGCTCCTCCGACCTCGTTGCGGGTGAACGTCCTCCAGGAGGCGCCCGGCAGGGTGCTCACGGAGGGCGAGCAGGTCGTCGTCAAGTACACGGCAGTGCTCTGGTCCGACAGCAGCGTCTTCGACTCCACCTGGACCGGCGGACAGGCGAAGGTCGTTGCGCTCACTCCGAGCGACAAGGTGACGAAGGGGTTCGTGAAGGGGCTCGTCGGGCAGCACGTCGGCTCGCAGGTTCTCATCGTCATCCCGCCCGACGAGGGCTACGGCTCAGCGGGAAGCAGCGGAGTGCCATCCGGGTCGACCCTCATCTACGTCGTGGACATCCTCGGAACAGCGAAGTAGCGTGGCCGCGGCACCTGGACAGCGCGTTCCGGTCGAGGAACGATTGTTCAGCCTTGTTCTCGCGCTTCTCGCCACCGATCACGGTCTCACGAAGAATCAGATCCTCTCGACGGTGCAGGGTTATCGCCAGCGGTATTCGCCGCACGGCGACAACGCGAACCTCGAGCGCCAGTTCGAGCGGGACAAGGATGACATCCGTGACCTCGGCGTTCCGCTCGAGACCATCGAATCGCCGGGGCAGGCCGGAAATAACCAGAGCCTCAGGTACCGGATTCCGCGCGGGGAATATGAGCTTCCGCGCGACATCAGCTTCTCCGCGGAGGAGACGGCCCTTCTCGGCCTCGCGGCCATGGTCTGGCGCGAGGGATCGCTTTCCGGGGAATCCCGGCGCGCCATCATCAAGCTCAAGGCGCTCGGGGCGAAGACCGTGGAACCGGTCCTGGCCTACACCCCTCGGGTTCGGGTTCGCGAGGAGTCGTTCGAACCGCTCTCGGCCGCGATCGACAAGCATCAAATCGTGCAGTTCGGATACCTGAAGCCGGGGGAGGACACGGCACGCGTTCGCACCGTCGCCCCGCTCGCCCTCATCCAGTTCCAGGGACGCTGGCACTGCACGGCGTTCGAGCCGGAGAGCGGAGAGCGGAAGACCTTCCTTCTCCGGAGGATCGTGAGCCAGATCACCGCGACCGGCAGGACGAGACCGCCCACCGGCGACGACGAGGCCGAACTCGGACTGCAGGAGTTGAACGCGGTGTGGGCCGATCGGCGCGCAGAGGTTCGCATCCAGCCGGCGAGCGATGCGGACACGCGACTCAGGAAGCTCCGCGGCGCGACCGAGGCGCCGGATGGCACGCTCGTCCTGCACTACGTCGACGCGAACATCCTCGCCGATGAGCTGGCCGGCTACGGGCCGGAAGTCGTCGTGCTGTCGCCGGCCGAACTGGTCACCGCGGTCGAAGAACGACTGCGGACGGTCGCCGACGCTCACGCCCTGCAGGCCGGCGGACAGGACAGTGGAGGCGCGAATGGCTGACCAGAACGGGCAGCTCCAGGCCCGCGACAAGCTCACGTTCCTTCTCGCTCTCGTCCCGTACCTCATGGATCATGACCGGGTGTCCGTCGAGGAGGCAGCACGGCAGTTCGGCGTCGGCGAGGAACAGATCCGCGACGCGGTCCGGCTCATCGCCGTCTCCGGGATCCCGGGGGAGACCGCGACCTACCAGCACGACGACCTCTTCGACATCGCGTGGGACGACTTCGACGACAACGACCAGATCGTGCTCACCAACCTCGTCGCCATCGACGACTCCCCGCGCTTCTCCGGCAGGGAGGCCGCTGCGCTCATCGCAGGGCTCCAGTACCTGTCAGCCCTTCCCGAGAACGCCGACCGCGGCGCGGTCTCCCAGCTCATGGCGAAACTGTCCCGCGGCGCGAGCGGCACCCCGAGCGCCGTCGCGGTCGAGGCGGGCGAATCGGACACCGCGCTGGCCATCATCCGGGATGCCGTCGCGACAGGTCGCCAAGTGAGATTCGACTACCTGAATTCGCACGGCATCCGGGAGGAGCGCCAGGTGGACCCGCTCCGCGTCGAATCCGTGGACGCGGATTGGTACCTGAGAGGCTGGTGCCATCTCCGCAAGGCGCTGCGGACGTTCCGACTCGATCGCATGGGCAACCTGGCCCTGACGACGGAGGACATCAGTTTTCGCCCGGAGGACGTCGCACTTCCCGACACGCTCTTCGAGGGATCACCGGACGATGTCGACGTGACACTCCGGCTCGCACCGGCCGCGCTCCCTCTCATCGCCGATTACCGACCGGAGGTCGTCGCCGCAACGGATGCGCTCATCACCGCGAGGATCCGCGTCTCCAACCTGCACGTGGTCGCGCGACTCGTCAGCGGGATGCCGGGGCTCATCACGGTCGCCGAGCCCGTCGAGGCGGTGGCGCTCGTGGCAGAGTGGGCATCGGCGGGCCTGCGGCAGTACCAGGACTGAGCGGCAATCCGGCTAAACTGTTTCGAACGGCACCGACGATGTAGAGGATGTTGCTGATGTTTGCAGGCTTCACAGGTTGGCATGCGCTGATCATCTTGGTCATCGTCGTGCTTCTTTTCGGAGCGACCAAGCTCCCGGGCCTCGCCAAGAGCGTCGGACAGTCCATGAAGATCTTCCGCAGCGAGATGAAGTCGTCCGACCCTGAAGACCAGGCGAAGGACGCTCCCGACGATTCGCAGTCGACGCCCAAGTCGTAGCTCCCATGGCCGCCCGTGAGAAGCGAGGCGCGAACCGCGATCGCCGGATGTCGCTCGGCCAGCACCTCATTGAGCTTCGGAAGAGACTGTTCCGGTCCGCCATCGGCGTCGTGCTCGGAGCCGTCGTCGGCTGGATCGTCTATCCCTGGGTGTGGGACGGACTCAGGGCTCCTATCGAGATCATCGCCGAATCCCGCAATGCGGTTCTGAATTACCAGGGCATCACAACCGCGTTCGACGTGCACATGCAGATCGCGATCTACGTGGGCATCCTCGTGTCGAGCCCGATCTGGCTCTACCAGCTCTTCGCATTCCTCGTCCCCGGCCTGACCGGCAGGGAGAAGCGCTACACCTTCGGATTCGTGTTCACGGCCATACCGCTCTTCCTCGCCGGGTGCGCAGCGGGATGGTTCGTCGTACCGCACATCGTCATCCTGCTGAACTCGTTCGTCCCACCGGAGGATGCGAGCTTCATCGAGGCGAAGGACTATCTCGGGTTCGTCCTCAAGCTCATCCTCGCCGTCGGCGTCGCCTTCGTGCTTCCGGTCTTCCTCGTCCTGTTGAACTTCGTCGGTGTGCTTTCCGGCCGCACGATCCTCAAGGGATGGCGCATCGCGATCCTCACGATCACACTGTTCACCGCGATCGCGACGCCCGCCGCGGACCCGTTCTCCATGTTCCTGCTCGCGATACCGATGGTGTTCCTCTACTTCGTGGCGGTCGGAGTCGCGTACTGGCACGACGCCGTGGCAGCGAAACGGGCGAAGCGGCTGGATTCGGACCTCGGCACCCCGAGCATCGCGTGATCGACGGGTTCCGGCGCGGGCTCGGGTTCGAGCTCGACCCCTTCCAGGTGAGCGCCTGCACTGCGCTCGGGGAAGGCAGGAGCGTGCTCGTGGCGGCGCCGACCGGAGCGGGCAAGACCGTCGTCGCCGAATTCGCGGTCTACCTCGCCATGCACTCGACCTCGACGAAGGTCTTCTACACGGCGCCGATGAAGGCGCTGAGCAACCAGAAGTACCAGGAGTTCGTCGCGGCCTACGGCGCCGATGACGTCGGACTCCTCACCGGCGACACCAACATCAATTCGCGGGCTCGGATCGTCGTCATGACGACCGAGGTGCTCCGCAACATGCTCTACGCCGACTCCGACCTCCTGCCGGATCTCGGGTTCGTCATCATGGACGAGGTGCATTACCTGGCCGACCGGTTCCGTGGCGCCGTGTGGGAAGAGGTGATCATCCACCTTCCGAGGGATGTCCGCCTCGTCTCCCTCAGCGCGACGGTGTCCAACGCGGAGGAGTTCGGCGACTGGTTGCAGACCGTTCGCGGTGACACCGCCGTGATCGTCTCGGAGGAGCGGCCGGTGCCGCTCGACCAGCACATCCTCATGCGCAACAAGCTCGTGGACCTGTTCGACACGAGGACGGGCTCGGCGCGCGGCACGTCCGACCACCGGGTCAACCCGGAGCTCGTCCAGATGGCCCGGTACGGCGGACGGACCCTCAACGCGCGCCAGATGAAGGATGTCGGCCGATACCACTCCCGAGGCGGGCGCCCGCAGGAGTTCAAGCTCGATCGTTCCGCCGTCATCCGACTGCTCGAAGACCGGAACCTGTTGCCGGCGATCTTCTTCATCTTCAGCCGGGTGGGCTGCGATTCGGCCGTCAGCCAGGTGCTGCGCTCCGGAGTGCGGCTCACCACCGTCGCGGAGCGCGACGAGATCCGCGCGATCGTCGAGGAGCGCTGTCGCACGATCCCGGATGGCGATCTCGCCGTTCTCGGCTATTGGGAGTGGCTCGGCGGGCTCGAACGGGGTGTCGCGGCCCACCACGCCGGGATGCTTCCCGCGTTCAAGGAGGTCGTCGAGGACCTGTTCCGCAGGAAGCTCCTCAAGGTCGTGTTCGCCACGGAGACCCTTGCCCTCGGCATCAACATGCCGGCACGCACCGTCGTGCTCGAGAAGCTCGAGAAGTTCAACGGTGAGGCACGCGTGCCGATCACGCCGGGGGAGTACACCCAGCTCACCGGGCGCGCGGGCCGGCGGGGCATCGACGTCGAGGGGCACTCCGTCATCCAGTGGCAGGACGGGCTCGATCCGCAGGCCGTGGCGTCGCTCGCCTCGCGCCGCACCTACCCGCTCAACTCCAGCTTCAGCCCGAGCTACAACATGGCGGTGAACCTGATCGCCCAGTTCGGACGCCAGCGTACGAGGGAGATCCTCGAGACGTCGTTCGCCCAGTTCCAGGCCGACCGTGGTGTCGTGGACCTGGCCCGCAAGGTTCGCGGGCAGGAGGAGTCCCTCGCGGGCTACGAGAAGGCGATGACCTGCCACCTGGGCGACTTCCGCGAGTATTCGGGCATCCGGCGAGAGCTCACCGACCTCGAGCGCAAGGGAGCAGGGCGAGCAGAGGCCTCCAGCCGATCGGAGCGGGATCGACGCCAGAAGAGGCTCACGGAACTGCGCACGGCGATGAGACGGCATCCCTGCCACGGCTGCAGCGACCGCGAGGCGCACGCGAGGTGGGCGGAGCGCTGGTGGAGCCTCACGCGCAGCACGGATGAGCTTCGGCGGCAGATCACCAGTCGCACGGGCGCCATCTCGCGGATCTTCGATCGCGTCGCGGACGTGCTCCTCGAACTCGGCTACCTGAATCAGGATGCCGGCGGGGAGCTCACGGTCGCCGCGCCGGGCCGCACCCTCCGAAAGATCTACGGTGAACGCGATCTCCTCGTCGCAGAATGCCTTCGGGCCGGCGCGTGGAACGGACTCGATGCCGCCGGCCTCGCGGCGATGGCCGCCGCGCTCGTCTACGAGCCCCGGCGGGACGACGGACAGTATTCGGATCGCCAGCTCCCGCGAGGAGGGTTCCGTGCCGCGCTGGAGAGGACGACGACTCTGTGGAGCACCCTCGACGACCTCGAGCGGGCGAACAAGCTGCCGGGTAGCGAGCCCATCTCTGCGGGCATCTCGCTTGCGATGAGCCGCTGGGCGCAGGGAAGCACCCTGGATCGGGTGCTCGAGGAGGCCGACCTGGCCGCGGGCGACTTCGTCCGCATCACGAAGCAGGCGATCGATCTCCTGGACCAGCTGTCCACCGTCGCCGACGCGCCCATCGGCGGACTCGCCAGAAGCGCCCTCGACGCCATCCGGCGAGGGATCGTCGCATACTCGAGTGTGGCGTGACCCCATGACCCCGATCACGAAGCGCTTCCTCGACCTCGCGCCGGCGCCCGCCGCACCGGTCTGGCTCGCGGCGGCCGCCTCGGCGGCATCCGGGCCCATCACGGCCGCGGCGTTCCCCGCCCTGGGCTGGTGGCCGCTCGTCTTCGCCGGTACCGGCCTCATGATCTGGTCGGTCAGGGGTCGGAGGCTCGGGACGGCCTTCCTGCTCGGACTGCTGGGAGGATTCTCCTTCTGGGGCACCCACATCTTCTGGCTCACGATCTACCTCGGCCCGGTGCCCTGGCTCGCCCTCGCCGGCCTGCAGACCGTGTTCTTCGCGCTCGGCGCCATGCTGCTCGCCCTGGCCTGGCGGGTCATCCCGAGGCTCTGGCCCGGCCGGCGGGGCAGACTCGTTCTCCTGCCCGCCGTGCTCGGGGCCGTGTGGAGCCTCCGGGAGTCGATCACGAGCAACTGGCCCTATGGCGGTTTCTCCTGGGGCAGGCTCGCATTCTCGCAATCGGAGAGCCCGTTCGGTCCGCTCGTCGCGTGGCTGGGGGCATCCGGTCTGAGCTTCCTCCTCGCCTGGCTGAGCGTGATCCTCGTCCAGGCCATCCGAGAGTCCGGCCTTCGCATACCACTGCGGGGAATCGTCGCATCGGCCTCGGTGGTCATCGTCCTCGCGATCCCCGCCTGGCCGACCGTGACCGACGGGACGTTCCGCGTCGCAGCAGTGCAGGGCAACTCGGATGCCGGCCTGTTCGCGCACCGTGTGCCAGGACAGACGCTCAACGACCACATCACCGGGACGGTTCCGCTCTTCGGCACTCCCGTCGACGTCGTCGTCTGGCCGGAGAACGCATCCGACCTCAATCCGCTGACCCATCCGGATGCCGCCAGGGCGCTCGACTACATCACCGAGGGAATGCGCGCGCCGCTCGTCACCGGCACGATCACCGAAGACGCGCACGGCCATACCTTCAACTCGCTCCTGTTGTGGGAGGCCGGCAGGGGAGCCGTCGACCAGTACGACAAGATCCACCCCGTCCCGTTCGCCGAGTACATCCCCGATCGCAGCTTCTGGTACCCCCTTGCGCCGGCGATGCTCGACCTGGTCCCGCGCGACTACACGATCGGCACCCGCGACAACATCTTCGACATCGACGGTGTCAAGGCCGGCCTGGCCATCTGCTTCGACATCGTCGACGACTCGCTCATCCGCCAGATGATGTCGGATGGTGCCCGCGTCATCCTCGCTCCCACGAACAACGCCGACTTCGGCCACACGGATGAGAACGTGCAGCAACTGGCGATCGCCAGACTGCGGGCGATCGAGACCGGTCGCAGCGTCGTCCAGGTATCGACCGTCGGGGTGAGCGCGATCATGGCCCCGGATGGCAGCACGATCTCCCGCCTCCCGACGTTCACCCCCGGGTCGATGGTCGAGGACGTGCCCTTGAGCTCCGCCGTCACACCCGCCACGGTGATCGGCGCGGACGCCGACTGGGCCGTGGGCGGATTCGCGATCGCCGCGCTCATCGCCGGACTGCTCGCCGGGTTGCCGCCATCCGGGGCCCGGAGGGGGAAGCGACATGGCTGACACCCTCGTCATCATCCCGACCTACAACGAGCGGGACAGCCTCGCCGCCCTCGTCGGGCGAGTGCGCCAGAGAGTGCCCGGCGCCGACGTCCTCATCATCGACGACTCCAGCCCGGATGGCACGGGGGAGCTCGCCGACCGGCTGGCGTCGGACGACCCCGTGGTGGGCGTCGTCCACCGCGCCCGAAAGGACGGACTCGGGCGCGCATACCTCACGGGGTTCCACTACGCGATGGAACGCGGGTATCACTACATCGTCGAGATCGACGCGGACGGCTCGCACGACCCCGCCGACCTTCCCGCCATGGTGCGGGACGCGCGCAACGGTGCGAGCCTCGTCCTCGGCTCGCGATGGGTTCCAGGGGGCTCTGTACTGAACTGGCCGTGGGCGAGGCGGATGATCTCACGCATCGGGAACTCTTATGCGCGGGCAGTCCTCGGGTCCAGAATCCGGGATCTCACATCCGGTTTCCGGGTGTTCCGGGTGGAGACCCTGCGAAGTCTCGACCTCAGCGCGGTGGCATCGCAGGGGTACTGCTTCCAGATCGAGCTCGCCTGGCTCGTCGAACGCAGGGGTCTCCTCGTCGTCGAGCACCCCATCACGTTCGTCGAGCGCGCAGCGGGCAGGTCGAAGATGCACATCGGCATCGTGATCGAGGCGCTCGCACGCGTCACCGTGTGGGGGATCACCGGGCGCAGGACGCGCCGGTAGGGGACTAGGCCCCTATCTTGTGCTCCCCGCGGCGGGCACGAAGGTAGGCGAGACGCTCATCGAGCAGTTCCTGGAGTTCATCGCGCGTGCGGCGCTCGAGAAGCATGTCCCAGTGACTGCGCGGAATACGCGCCTCGACCTGGTCCAGCGGCACCGGCTTGCCGTTCTCACCGAGTAGGTGACCCTCGCGACCGCTCTTGGGGGACTCCCACAGGGTCGGGATCTCGGCGTCGGCGGAGAAGGTGACCTCGAAGGTGGAGCCGTCATCGAGCTGATAGGTGCTCCGACGCCGTGGCGAGAACGTCACGCCCTCTTCGCTCTGAAGGCTCTGTGCGCCCAAGCGCATTCCCCGCAAGCTGCGATCCGCCATGGTCTCGACCCCTTTTCCGTACGCGTCTGTCACAAGTTATAAACCACCAAGCTGGGCATAACCTTTCCGCCGGACACCTTTCACAGCGGGTTCCCAGACTTCGTGAATCGGGGTACAGCGCTACCGCCGGGAACGCACGATGTCGATCGCGAGATCCGCTCGGTCGGTGACGATTCCGTCGACGCCGAGATCCAGCAGCCGGACCATGTCATCCGGCTCGTTGATCGTCCACACGTGCACCTCGGTGCCGGCCGCTCTGGCCATCCGGATGAGCGGGGGAGTGACGACCTGCACACCCTTCCACCGCTCGGGAAGCTGCACGGCGTCGACCGAGGCGAGCAGTGCGCGAGCACGCCGCCGCCAGCGCAGCCTCGAGGCGAGGAGGACCTTCGCCATGGTGCCGAAGGATGCCGAGGTCGCCACCCCGGGCAGGCCCTTCACGGCTGCGCGACGTCGTGCGTCGCTGAACGAGGTGACGAGAACCCGATCGATCGCGTTGAGGGACCGGATCGCCGCGATCGTCGGTTCGACCGCGCCGGCAGACTTGATGTCGATGTTGAACCGCGCATCCGGGAACGCGTCGATCGCCTCCGAGAGCGTCGCGAATCCCTGTCCTGCGCCCAGGTCGACGCGGCGCAGTTCGACCGAGGTCAGCTGGTCCACCCTGACTGCGCGGCCGGCGATCCTGTCGAGGGTGTCATCGTGGCTGATGACGGCGACACCGTCCGAACTCTCGTGCACGTCGGTCTCGATGTGCGTGACACCGACAGCGAGCGCCTTCGCGAACGCGAGGAGGGTGTTCTCTGGCGCCTCGGTGGCGAGCCCCCTGTGCGCGAGCACACGAGGCGGGGGAGTGTGGAGATAACCTCCCCCCGAAGCGCCGTTACGCGCCGTGTTCACCCTTGCTGCCCAGGAATCCGCCGGTGATCCCCTTGAGCGCCTCCGTGAACTCCGAGGGGATGATCCACAGCTTGCTCGCATCACCCTCGGCGATCTTCGGAAGGGTCAGCAGGTACTGGTATGCGAGAAGCTTCGGGTCGGGGTCGCCGTCGTGAATCGCCTTGAAGACGGTCGTGATGGCCTGCCCTTCACCCTCGGCTCGGAGCACGGCGGCCTTCGCGTCACCCTCGGCCTTGAGGATCGCGGCCTGCCGCGCACCCTCCGCCTCGAGGATCTGGGATTGCTTCGTACCCTCCGCCGTGAGAATGACGGCCCGCCGGTCGCGCTCGGCGCGCATCTGCTTCTCCATCGAGTCCTGGATGGAGATGGGCGGGTCGATCGCCTTCAGCTCCACACGGCCGACCCGGATGCCCCACTTGCCGGTCGACTCGTCCAGCACGACGCGGAGCTTTCCGTTGATGGTGTCGCGCGAGGTGAGGGCCTCTTCGAGGTTCAGCCCGCCGACGACGTTACGCAGTGTCGTCGTCGTGAGCTGCTCGACAGCACCGAGATAGTTGGCGATCTCATACGTCGCCGCTCGAGCATCCGTGACCTGGAAGAACACGACCGTGTCGATCGACACGACGAGGTTGTCCTCCGTGATGACCGGCTGCGGCGGAAAGGACACGACCTGCTCGCGCATGTCGATCAGCGGGCGCACCCGGTCGATGAGCGGGATCACGACGTTGAGGCCCGGCATGAGGGTCTTGTGGTACTTGCCGAGCCGCTCGACGACGCCGGCCCTCGCCTGGGGGATGATCCGGATGGCACGGAACAGGATCGTGAGCACGAAGATCGCGACAACCGCGATCAGCAGCACGAGGAGAATGGTGCCGAAATCGTTCACTGGATGCCCTCTTTCTTCGATTCGGTGGCTTTCACGGGGGCGACCATCGCGGTGGCCCCCTCGATCGAGGTCACTCTGACCCGGTCGCCGACTTCCAGTTGCGACGTATGCGCCGATTCGATCCTGGCCGTCCAGGTCTCTCCGACGGAGAGTTTCACCTGTCCCTGGCCGTCCACGAAATCGCGCACGACGGTGCCTTCCATGCCGACCAGGGCCTCGACGAGGGTCTTGGACGGATCGCCGCCGCGCTTGAGCCGGCGAAGCAGAGGGGGCCGAACGGCGAGCAGCAGCAGAAGCGCGAGGATCGCGGCGATGACGACCTGACCCCACCACGGAACGCCGAGCAGGCCGGAGACCAGGCCGCCGAGGCTGCCGAGGGCGATCATGAGGAATGTGAACTCGAGGGTGGCCATCTCAACGATGAGGAACAACAGGATGAGGCCGAGCCAGATGATCCACGCGTAATCGTTGAGGAATTCCACTGTGATCCAGTACCTCTCCTGTGTCGTGTTACTACTGAAACTAGCATGATGGTGTTGCTAGGGTCTGGGGGTGAGCACACTTCTGAACGCCCATTCACTCGACGGTAGACGAGCACTCGTCACGGGTTCGTCGCGGGGGATCGGCGCCGACACCGTCGGTTATCTCGCCGAAGCGGGAGCACGCGTCGTCGTGAACTTCCGCAACAAGGAGAAGCGGGCGCTCCAGCTCGTCGAGAAGCTCGAGGCATCCGGTGCGACGGCGATCGCCGTGGGGGCCGACCTCACGGATGCGTCCTCGGTCGCGGCCATGTTCGAGACCATTCGTGAGCGGTGGGGCGGGCTCGACATCCTGGTCCTGAACGCGTCAGGCGGCATGGAGGCCGGGATGGGTGAGGACTATGCGCTGCGCCTCAACCGCGATGCCCAGGTGAACCTCGTGACGGCCGCGCTTCCGCTCCTGGCCAGGGGATCGCGCGTCGTGTTCGTGACGAGTCACCAGGCTCACTTCATCCGCACCGTTCCCACCATGCCGGAGTACGAACCGGTAGCCCTGAGCAAGCGGGCGGGGGAGGATGCGCTGCGCGAGATGATCCCACAGCTGGATGAGCTCGGCATCGAGTTCGTCGTCGTCTCCGGGGACATGATCGAAGGGACGATCACGGCGACGCTCCTCGAGCGCGCGAATCCCGGGGCGATCAGCGCGCGTAAGGAGGCGGCAGGCCGGCTGTACAACGTCGCGGAGTTCGCGGCCGAGGTGGCGCGGGCCGTCGTGGAACCGGTCCCCGCCGATCACACACGGTACATCGGAGACATCGGCGGCTTCACTCACGACTGAGGCGAACGTAGAGTGATGGGGTGAAGCCGACCGATCTCCTGCTCCTGACGAGCGTGTCCCGACCCACCATCCACCCCGACGGCACGTGGGCGGTGTTCGCGACATCCAGTCCGAATCTCGACGCGGATGCCTACGTCGGGCAACTCTGGCGCGTCGCGCTCGACGGCACATCGGCTCCGGTGAGGATCACCCGTGGATTCAGCGACGGTTCGCCGCGATTCAGTCCGGACGGCACGCGCATCGCGTTCCTGCGGTCGGACGGAGAGAACCCGCCACAGCTCCAGGTGGTCTCCGCGGCCGGGGGAGAGCCGAGCGCGGCGACGAACCAGAAGCTCGGGGTGAGCTCCTTCGAATGGTCTCCGGACAGCTCGAAGCTCGCATACACGGCACGCGTCGCGGAGGAGGGGCGATACGGAACGGTCAAGGATCTCGGGGCCGGAGCAGAGCCACCCCGGAAGATCGTGACCCGCAAATACCAGTCGAACGGGCTCGGGTATACGACCGACCGCCGGAACCACATCTTCCTCGTCGAGGCGCCGGATCCGGCGGCAGAGCCCAGCTACACGAGAGCGCCGTCGGCCGACGAGCCGACACCGGAACAGCCTTCCGGGGTACCGGAGTCGCGGCAGATCACGACGGGCGACTTCGATGACGGTTACCTTCGGTTCTCCGTGGACGGAGTTCGCGTCGGATTCGTCTCGGCCCGCCACGACGACCGCGACGTCGACCTCGCGAACAACATCTACGAGGTGTCGATCGAGGACCCGGATGCCGAACCGGTCGCCCTGACCGGGTCTCACGGCAAGTACGGAATCGACGGGTTCGCCTATGCGCCGGATGGCACCGTCTACTTCGTCGGGAGCGACCTGGGGGAGCGCGGGCGTGATTTCGTCGGGCGCAACGGTGCGCTCTACCGCTTGGGCGGAGGGCCGGCAGAACGGCTCACCGACCCCGAGTCGATCGACCTCTCCGAGGGCGCCGGCGAACTGCTCGTGTGCGCGTCGGGGGACGTTCTCGCACTCCACCGCACTCGCGGCGACGTCGAACTCGTGTCGGTGTCGACCGACGGAAAGCTCCACACGATCGTCGGCGGGCACGTCGTCATCGGCGGATTCGATGTGGCGGGCGACGCTGTTGTCGTCTCCTACTCGGACGCGAAGACGAAAGGCGACATCGGTGTCGTGGGCACATCCGGGATCACGGCGCTCACCGATTTCTCGGCAGGTCTGCGGGGGAGCGGCGTGGCGCCGATCGTGGAGCTCACAGTGCCGGCCAGGGATGGAACGCCCATCCACGGCTGGGTGCTGGCGCCGAAGGGTGCCGGGCCGCACCCCGTCCTGCTCAATATCCACGGCGGCCCGTTCACGCAATACACCGCGGCATTCTTCGACGAGACGCAAATCTATGTCGACGCGGGATACGCGGTCGTCATGTGCAACCCGAGGGGCGCAGCAGGCTACGGCGAGGAGTTCGGCCGCGCCATCCGGCACCGGATGGGGACGGTCGACTTCACCGACGTCCTCGACTTCCTGGACGGCGCGCTCGAAGCGAATCCGGCGTTCGACAAGGACCGCCTCGGGATCATGGGCGGCTCGTACGGCGGATACCTGACCGCCTGGACGATCTCGCAGGATCACCGGTTCACCGCGGCGATCGTCGAGCGCGGCTATCTCGACCCCGAGGTCTTCGTCGGTACCTCGGACATCGGAGACTTCTTCAGCGACGAGTACACCGGCGCCGACGCGGCGCAGATCCGGGCGCAGAGCCCGCAGGCCTTCGTGCACCAGGTCACGACTCCCACGCTCGTGCTGCACTCCGAGAATGACCTCCGATGCCCGCTGTCCCAGGGCCAGCGGTACTACCTGGCGTTGAAGCGGCAGGGCGTTGACGCAGAAATGCTCATTTTCCCCGGAGAGAACCACGAGCTGAGTCGCAGCGGCCGTCCGAGGCACCGAGTGCAGCGTTTCGACGCCGTCCTGGACTGGTGGGAGCGCCACCTGCCGGTGAGGGCATCGTGAGTCTCGGCGTCGTGCGCGCTGGGGTGGCCGGCCGATCCGCACCACGATATCTGATAAGGCACATTATGTCAGATTAGTCGGACGAGACCGACTGAATGGGCGACGAATGGACGGCCTCCTACACTCACTTCGCCGGAGGATCAGGCGTCCGGATCATCCATGAGTTCGCGCACCGCCTGGGCGCGGCGGAACGCCACCGCGATCTTCGCAGCGCAGTGCAGCGCGCCCTCGCGCCCCTTCCGTAGTCAGGCGTAGCCGCGGCGCAGCAGCATGCCGGCAGCGCTGTCGAAGTCCCTGGCGCTGGGGATCTCGAAGTCCAGGGCGTTGGCGTTGCGCGCGATGATGTTGAACAGCGCCGCAACGGCCGCGGCGTCCTCCAGTTCTTCGGTGGTGAGCCCGGCGTCCAGGGCCGCTCGAACGTCGTCCGCCGAGAGCTGGTCGGGTTCCCTGGTCATCCGATCGAGGAAGACCAGTGCGGCACGGAGGCGGTCACTGATCGGTGCGGTGCGATAGTCCGCGAGAACGGCATCGGCCTCCGTCGGCTCCATCCCCCGCACCGCGATCGCGCGGTGTGCGCCGATGCAGAACGGGCAGGTACTCCAGGACGCGACCATCGCCGCCATCAGCTCACGTTCTGACACCGACCATGAACTCGGCCCCCGCATCGTCTTCTGGGTCCACTCCCCCAAGATCGGCCCGACGAATTCTTGGTCGTAGAACGCGACCCGAGCGGCATCCGGCAACCGATATCCGGCGAACAGTGAGATCATCCGAATCAGGATGCGATGCGCGAGCGTGTCGCCGCGCTCGACCTCAGCGAGCCGCATCCTCAGCCTCCCGGATCGCTCGAGCCGCAGCGTCCCACCGTTTCAGCCCGGCTCCCACACTGGCGGACATGACGATCTCGAACGTGGCCCGATCCGATCCGGATGCCTCTCGCACGGCACTCACCTGAGCATCGGTCACCCGATGGGACGCCGTTCCGATCGTTCGCGCCAGGACGTCATATGGCGCCCCGAGATCGTCGTGCTCCGCTCCACCCGCGTGCATGGCCCCTTCGCGCAGCTCGGCGCTGATCACACCGGTCTCAACGACGCGACGCCGCAAGCGGCCTGCAAGCACCGAGTGACTCGACTCCGTTGCCATGGGCCCCACGGTACGCCGCACAGGAATGGTTGGGCAAAACTGCCGGCCGCGATGGGTTTCACCACGCAGTTCCGAACCACCGACGGCGACCTCCAATGTGGCCGAGAACGATACGATGCACATCACGTTCGCTCCATGACGGGAGACTGACAATGACGCAGGAACGATCCGCGACCGGCTTCGGACGCGAGACCCAATCGACCATCTACCGTGACGGCGCGAGCGGCCACCGACCAGTCGTGCCCACCAGCGCGCAGGCGCTGTACAACGCAGCGCACGCCGCCATGTCCCCCGAGGCCTGGGCCTACGTCGCGGGCTCGAGCGGCTCCGAGACGACGGCCGCCGCGAACCGGGCGGCACTCGACCGATGGCGGATCGTCCCCCGAGTGCTCCGCAACGTCGCCGTCCGCGATCTCGGAATCGACCTCCTCGGCCACCACTACCCCTCCCCCGTCATCGCCGCACCCGTCGGAGCCCTCGGACTCGTACATCCGGATGCGGATCTCGCTGTCGCCCGGGCGTCAGCTGAGTTGGGTATTCCTTACATATTCTCCAATCAGGCCTCGAAGACCATGGAAGAGACCGCCGCCATCATGGGCGACTCGCCCCGGTGGTTCCAGCTCTATTGGAGCAGCTCGGACGACCTCGTTGCGAGCCTCCTCCGGCGGGCTGAGGGCGCAGGCGCGCAAGCCATCGTCATCACGCTCGACACGCACACTCTCGGCTGGCGGCCCAGGGACCTCGACCTCGCCTACCTGCCCTTCATCCACGGCATCGGCATCGCGCAGTACACGAGCGATCCGGTCTTCCGCGCCATCGTGCGCGAGCGCGCCGCGATGCCCTCCGACGGTCCGAGACCCCGCGTCACGCCGCGTGCCGTGAAGACGCTTCTCGACATGACCCGCCACTACCCGGGCCGGATGGTCGAGAACCTGCGCTCCGGTGAACCGCGCGTGGCGGTCGAGACCTTCCTCGACGTCTTCTCCCGCCCATCGCTCACGTGGGACGAACTCGCGTTCGCACGCAAGCACACGAGCCTTCCCATCGTGCTCAAGGGCATCCAGCATCCGGATGACGCTCGGCGCGCACTGGCCGCGGGTGTCGACGGCATCGTCGTCTCGAACCACGGCGGCCGGCAGATCGACGGCGCCATCGGCTCACTCGATGTCCTGCCCGCGATCGTCGACATCGTCGGGGGCCGGATGCCGGTGCTCTTCGACAGCGGCATCCGAGGCGGCAGCGACATCCTCAAGGCGCTGGCGCTCGGCGCGGCCGCAGTGCTCGTCGGCCGTCCATGGGTCTACGGGCTCGCCATCGCGGGGTCCGCCGGGGTCCGCGAAGTCCTCCGCAACCTCGTGGCGGAGTTCGACATCGCGCTCGGGCTGAGCGGACACACGAGCATTGCGGAACTCTCGCGCGACAGCCTCGGCGAACGACCTTGACTCGCCCGCGCGTATTGTCGTGCCCGTGACCGTACATCGTCTCGACCCTCGCACTGCCCGGCGTCTCGCGGTTCGCGGTCAGGCGCTCACCGCGCGTCGACCGTCGGGCATCGTCCCCCTCGTGAAGCAGCTCACCCTCCTGCAGGTGGACCCCACGGCAGCCATCGCCCCCAACGCCGACCTCGTCGCGTGGAGCAGACTCGGGAACGACTACCGCCCGCAGGACCTCACCAGGGCACTCGAGGTGGACAGGACCCTGTTCGAGCTGGATGCCCTCATCCGCCCCATGGAGGACCTGCCGCTCTTCCTCGCCGGAATGCTCGCCGCGCCGCAACGCGCGCGAGCACGGGAGTGGCTCGCGGCGAACCGGTCATTTCACCGCGACGTGCTCGCGCGCCTGAAGGATGCCGGACCGCTCGCGTCCCGCGACATCCCCGACACCGCTGCAGTGCCGTGGACATCCACCGGGTGGACCGACAACCGCAACACGACGCAGCTGCTCGAGCTCCTGGCGATCCGCGGTGAGGCAGCGATCTCCCACCGGAGGGGCCGCGAACGATACTGGGACCTCGCGGAGCGCGTCTACCCAGCGGATGCCGTGGCGATCCCCGCAGCAGAGGCCCTCCGCATCCGCGCCGAACGTCGGCTGGCCGCGCTCGGGATCGCGAGGGTCACTGCGCCAGAGCAGCCGATCGAACCGATCCACGTCGGGGAGGTGGGCGACGAGGCCGTCGTCGAGGGTGTGCCTGGCACCTGGCGCGTCGACCCTGCAGCGCTCGAGTCGCTCGAGAGCGACCCGGTCATGGGACGCACGGCACTGCTCTCCCCCTTCGATCGCCTGAGCTACGACCGGTTGCGAGCGAAGCAACTCTTCGACTTCGAATACATCCTGGAGATGTACAAGCCGGCGGCCCGGCGGCGGTGGGGCTACTTCGCGCTTCCGGTGCTCCACGACGACGAGCTCGTCGGCAAGGTCGATGCGAAGGCCGACCGAACGTCCGGCCTCCTCACCGTGAACGCCATCCACGAAGACGTCCCCTTCGACGGCGGGACGAAGGATGCCGTCGGTGCAGAGCTCGACGCCCTGGCCGCCTGGCTCGGGCTGGAGCGCGTCGGCCCCTGACGAGCAGGGTCGGCGACAGGGTCAGCGATTCGTCGCCGCGACCCACTCGTCCAGCTTGCGTTCCGCCGCGCCGGAGTCGATCGCGCCCGCCGCGATGCCGAGTTTCGCCCGGAATCGTTCGACGATGGGCACCTGCACCTCAGCCGGGTTGCGGGCGAGATCGTAGGAGACGAGCCCCGCAGCCGCATTGAGCAGCACGATGTCGCGCACCGGGCCCCCGTCGCCCGCGAGCACTCTGCGCGCGATGGCCGCGTTGTGCTCGGGGTCGCCGCCCACGAGGTCGGAGAGGTCTGCGCGGGGGATGCCGAGTTCCGCCGGGTCGAGGTCGTGCTCCGTCACGGCACCGCGGGAGACCTCCCAGATGTGGCTGTGGCCAGTCGTCGTGAGCTCGTCGAGACCGTCGTCGCCACGGAACACGAGCGCTGTCGCACCCCTCGTCTGGAAGACGCCGACGAACAACGGAACCTTGGAGAGGTCCGCGACGCCGACCGCGTTGGCCTCACAGCGCGCAGGGTTGCACAGCGGCCCGAGGAAGTTGAAGACCGTGGGGATGCCGAGTTCGCTGCGCACGCCTCCCGCATGCCGGAATCCCGGGTGGAAGTGCGCTGCGTAGGCGAAGGTGATCCCGGTCTCGGTGAAGACCCTCGCGATCGCCTCCTCCTGGAGATCGAGTCGGATGCCGAGAGCACCCAGGACATCCGATGAGCCCGCCGCCGAGCTCGCCGCCCGGTTGCCGTGCTTGATCACGGGTGCTCCGGATGCTGCAGCGACGATCGACGCCATGGTGGAGACGTTGACGGTGCCGAACCGATCGCCGCCGGTTCCGACGATGTCGATCGCCATCGGATTGAGAGCGAGAGGCCTGGCATTCTCGAGCACGGCATCCCGGAATCCGACGACCTCGTTGACCGTCTCCCCCTTGGACTTCAGTGCGACGAGGAACCCGGCGAGCTGCGCAGGCGAGGCCTCTCCGGCCATGATCTGGCGCATCGCCCACGACGCGTCGCTGATGGACAGATTCCTGCCTTCGAGCAGTGTTGTGAGCAGTTGGGGCCAGGTCGGAGCGATAGACACAGGAAAGATCCTATCTTTTGCCCGGACTGGCGAGCCGGAATGGCGAAGTCGCGCTCGATATCGGCCATAATGGAAACCGTGACCAGCACCTCTCTCTCGCACACTGTCGGCGCCCCAGTCGTCAATCGCCCGAGTGTCGTGGCTGTGGGAACGATCGTGTGGCTCGGCAGCGAAGTCATGTTCTTCGCCGGCCTGTTCGCGATCTACTTCACGCTGCGTTCGACCTCGGCAGGACTCTGGGCCTTCGAAACCTCGAAGCTCGACGTCTGGTATGCGCTGGGCAACACGACGATCCTCGTGCTCTCGTCCTTCACCTGCCAGTTCGGCGTCTTCGCGGCCGAGCGGCTCCAGGCGCGAGCAACAGGGTGGAAACCCACGCAGTGGGGCATGGTGGAGTGGTTCTTCCTCACTTACGCCATGGGCGCCGTGTTCGTCATCGGGCAGATCTTCGAGTACGCGAACCTCGTCGCAGAGCACATCAGCATCTCCTCGAACTCGTACGGATCCGCCTTCTACATCACCACGGGGTTCCACGGTCTGCACGTGATCGGCGGACTCGTCGCGTTCATCCTCGTGATCGGCCGCGCGTTCTCCGTCAAGACCTTCACCCACAAAGAGGCGATGAGCGCCATCGTCGTCTCGTACTACTGGCACTTCGTCGACGTGGTCTGGATCGGGCTGTTCCTGGTCATCTACGTACTCAAATAGGAACCCTGGAACACCATGCGCACTCACACTTCGACTGACGCTCGCGGTCGCCAGACCGGACGTCGTCACCCGCTCGCATCCATCGCCCTCATCACGATCGGCCTCTTGTCGACGGGTGGCGCCTACGCGCTCATGACGACAACGGCGTCCGCGGAGACGAGCGTCGCGACCCAGCAGTCGGTGAACGAGGGACAGAAGATCTTCGCCGCCAACTGCGCGACCTGCCACGGGATGACCGCGTCCGGCACGAAGGACGGCCCGAGCCTGTACGGCGTCGGGGCGGCATCCGTCGACTTCCAGATGGGCACAGGGCGCATGCCCCTCGCCTACCAGGGACCGCAGGGGGCCCAGAAGCCGCTCCAGTTCACGCAGGAGCAGATCGATGATGTCGCGGCATACATCGCGAGTCTCGCACCCGGCCCGGCGGTTCCCGACGAGAAGTACCTCGCCGGCGACGCCGACGTCGCCCTCGGCGGCCAGCTCTTCCGCACCAACTGCGCCATGTGCCACAACGTGGCCGGCGCAGGTGGCGCCCTCACCGAGGGCAAGTTCGCACCGTCGCTCAAGGGCGTCGAAGCGCGGCACATCTACGAGGCGATGGTCACCGGACCGCAGAACATGCCCGTGTTCAGCGACAGCAACCTGAGCCCGCAGGACAAGGCGGACATCATCAGCTTCCTGAAGTTCCAGAACCAGCACGCATCGCCGGGAGGAGTCGACCTCGGCGGACTCGGCCCGGTATCCGAGGGCCTGTTCATCTGGATCTTCGGCCTGGGCGCGATCGTCGGAGTGACGATCTGGATCACCGCTCGCCCCAACTGACGTCGCACACTACTGAAACAGTTCGAAGGGAACGCAATGGCTCAGCATGACGGTGACAAGGCCACCGCTGCCGGCTCAGAACTCGAAGCCGTCTCGCCGCGTACGGTCTCCACCGGTACGGCGGTCGCCACGACCGGCGGCGCCTTCGAGAACCCTGGAATGCCCCCGCACTCCCCTCGGGCCACCGATTTGGACCCGAGGAAGGACAAGACCGCGGAGCGCCGCGTCGGCCTGCTCTTCCTGTTCTCCATCGTCGGTAGCGTCTTCGCCATCGTGGCGTACATCATCTTCCCGATCGTCCCCGGCGACCTCTCGTCGGTGCGCGTCAACAACATGCTGCTGGGCGTCGGGATCTCGGTCGCCCTGCTCGCGATCGGCCTCGGAGCGATCTACTGGGCCAAGAACCTCATGAAGGATGGCGAGTGGGAGGAGCACCGTCACCCGACCCGCGGTTCCGAGGACACCAGGGCCGCCGCCGTCGAGGTCTTCACGCTCGGCAATGAGGAGTCGGGATTCGGGCGGCGCTCGCTCATCCGCAACAGCCTCATCGGAGCGCTCGTCGTCTCTCCGCTTCCCGCCGTCGTCATGTTCCGCGACCTCGCCCCCGCTGCCGACCCGGTCGCCCTCCTCAAGGAGACACTCTGGGAAAAGGACGTCCGTCTCATGCGGGACCCGGCCAACACCCCGGTCAAGGCGTCGGAGGTCACGCTCGGCTCCGTCTTCCAGATCATTCCCGAGAATCTCGCCGGCCGTGAGGACTTCCTCGAACAGAAGGCCAAGGCCGCCGTCCTCCTCATGAGGCTGAAGCCGGAGGACCTGCACGTCTCGCCGGAGCGCGCGGACTGGAACTACCAGGGAATCGTCGCGTACTCCAAGATCTGCACGCACGTCGGATGCCCCGTCGCGCTGGCAGAGCAGCACACGCACCATCTGCTGTGCCCGTGCCACCAGTCGCAGTTCGACATCAGCCACGAGGCGAAGGTCATCTTCGGCCCAGCCAAGCGGCCTCTTCCCCAACTTCCCATCACCGTGGACGCCCAGGGCTATCTCGTCGCCCGCAGCGGATTCCACGAACCCGTCGGCCCGAGCTTCTGGGAGCGTTCATGACCACCGCGCAGGATACGACAACGACGAAGTCTCCCGTCGCCGCGCCGACGCGTGGATCGCGATTCACCGGCGCCGTCGCGAACTATCTCGATGAGCGTACGAGCATCTCCGGCATCACCAAGGAGCTCGGGCGCAAGATCTTCCCGGACCACTGGTCCTTCATGCTCGGTGAGGTCGCGCTCTACAGTTTCATCGCGATCCTGCTGTCCGGCACGTTCCTCACGTTCTTCTTCGAACCGACCATGACCCAGGTGCACTACGAGGGCTCGTATGTCGGTCTCAAGGGAATCGAGATGTCGGCCGCATACGCATCGACCCTCGACATCTCCTTCGACATCCGCGGCGGCCTGCTCATGCGCCAGGTGCACCACTGGGCGGCACTGCTGTTCGTCGCGGCCATCGGGCTCCACATGCTGCGGGTGTTCTTCAACGGGTCGTTCAAGAAGCCTCGTGAGCTCAACTGGGTCATCGGATTCGTTCTCTTCATCCTCGCGATGGGCGAAGGCTTCACCGGCTACTCGCTCCCCGACGACCTCCTCTCCGGCAACGGCCTTCGCATCATCGACGGAATGGTCAAGGGCATCCCGCTCGCCGGTACCTGGATCTCCTACCTGCTGTTCGGCGGCGAGTTCCCCGGCACGGCGATCGTCCCCCGCCTCTACTCGCTGCACATCCTCCTTCTGCCGGCGATCCTCGTCGCGGCTCTCGGCCTGCACCTGTTGCTCATGGTCATCAACAAGCACACCCAGTACGCGGGACCCGGGCGCACGAACGACAATGTCGTCGGTGTGCCGATCATGCCGAACTTCGCGGCGAAGGCCGGCGGATTCTTCTTCGTCGTCTTCGGTGTGATCGTCCTCATCTCGTCGTTCTTCACGATCAACCCGATCTGGAACTACGGCCCATACGACCCGTCCCCCATCTCTGCAGGAACCCAGCCGGACTGGTACATCGGATTCGCCGACGGTGGCCTCCGTCTCGTTCCGCCAGGCCTCGAATTCGTCCTGTGGGGCCACACCTGGTCGTTCAACATCATCCTGCCGCTGATCGTTCTCGGCCTGTTCATCGTGCTCGTGGCGATCTATCCGTTCCTGGAGGCGTGGATCACCGGCGACAAGCGTGAGCACCACATCACCGAGCGACCGCGCAATGCGCCGACCCGCACCGCGATCGGCGCCGCGGGAGTCACGTTCTATGCCGTCCTGTGGGCAGCAGCCGCGTCGGACATCCTCGCCACGCACTTCCACCTCACGATCGAGGCCGTCACGCACTCCCTGCAGGCGCTCTTGATCCTGGGCCCGATCATCGCGTACCTCATCGCCAAGCGGGTGTGCCTCGCGCTCCAGAAGAAGGATCGTGAGATCGCTCTGCACGGATACGAGTCCGGTCGCATGATCAGACTCCCGGGTGGCGAGTACCACGAGGTGCACCAGCCGCTCGACGACTATGAGCGTTGGCGTCTCGTCGACTACGTCGACTACAAGCCGCTCATGATCCGTCCGGATGCCCGGGGCAGGATCAGCCCCGTGCAGCGCGTTCGTGCGGTGCTGTCCCGGTGGTTCTTCGAGGACAGGATCTCACCGGCGACGCGTGCGGAGCTGGAGTCGGGCGAAGGCCACCACTAGGAGGGGCCGCCGCCCGGAACGGGCATCGGCACTGGCGTCGCGGTGGCGACCGGACATGGTCAACCCTTCAGACTCCAGCGCGCTACTCGTCGAAGCGCTTCTTCAGGAAGTCCGCCGTGGAGCGGTAGTCGAGCCGTTCGTAGAATGCAGCACTCTTGAGTGTGGCGACGGTGAGCTGGCGAACCCCCCTGTCCAGGCACTCCGCCTCGATCGCTGCCACGAGCTGGCTCCCGATACCGCGGGCACGTGACTGCTCCTCCACCACGAGCTCCTGCAGTTGGGCCGAATCCCCGTTCGTGTAGAACAGTCGCGCGATCGTGGCGAGGGCGTAGCCGACCACGCGATCTCCATCGTCGACCACGAAGAGGATGTGATCATCCGACTGGTGGACGGCATCCCGAAACGCCGCGTCGAACACCTGGCGGTTCGGCGTGTACTGTTCCCCCAGCTGCGCGAGGAGGCCGAACACCGTCGGTCCGTCCTCGAGCCTCGCTCTTCGCACTGCCGGAGATCCGGCAGCAGCGTGGGAACCGGCGACCGGATCAGCGACCAAAGTATCCGCGGTAGTACTCGAAGACCCAGCCCACGATGCACACGAACGCGAGTGCGGCGCCGATGAAGGCGATCCACTCGCCGATGGCGACCCCGAGGAAGACGAGCGCTGCACCCGCAGCCACCATCATCGGCCACCAGCTCCACGGGCTGTAGAAGCCGACCTCGGTGTCCCCGTCATCGATATCCGCTGTCTGGATGTCCTCGGGAAGTTCGCCGCCCTGCGCAGAGTGCGCCCGGCCGAGGAAGAAGGCGATGAGGGCGAACAGGGCACCACACAGCGCAAGGGCGAGCGTGCCCACCCACTCCACGTAGCCGTGGAAGGAGTCCAGCAGGCTCCACACCGTGTACAGCGCCGACGCCCCCCAGAAGAACGCCGTCAGGATCCAGAACAGATGGGTGTTGGTTTTCACGGCTACTTCACCTTCTCGTCACTGAGATCCATGACCGGTGCATCCGGGGCATCCTTACCGGGCCCGATACCGTACTGGACCGGCGCCGCCTCGGGGTGGTTCAGGTCGAACGCCGGCGACTCGGAACGGATGCGGGGAATCGAGGTGAAGTTGTGGCGAGGCGGGGGGCAGGATGTCGCCCACTCGAGCGATCGCCCGTACCCCCACGGGTCGTTGACGGTCACGCGCGGCGCCCTGCGTGCCGTGATGTACACGTTGTAGAGGAAGGGGATCATCGAGATGCCGAGCAGCATCGCACCCATCGTCGACAACTGGTTCATCCAGGTGAAGCCGTCCTCCGGCTGGTAGGTCGCGTACCGCCGCGGCATCCCCATGACGCCGAGCCAGTGCTGCACCAGGAAGGTCGTGTGGAACCCGAGGAACAGCAGCCAGAAGTGCACTTTTCCGAGCCGCTCGTTGAGCATCTTGCCCGTCCACTTCGGCCACCAGAAGTAGAACCCGCTGAACATCGCGAACACGACGGTGCCGAAGACGACGTAGTGGAAGTGCGCGACGACGAAGTAGGTGTCCGACACGTGGAAGTCCAGAGGCGGGGACGCCAGGATGACGCCCGTGAGCCCGCCGAAGGTGAACGTCACGAGGAATCCGATGGCCCACAGCATGGCGGCCTCGAATGTGATCGAGCCTCGCCACATCGTCCCGACCCAGTTGAAGATCTTCACTCCGGTGGGGACGGCGATGAGCATCGTCATGAGCGAGAAGAAGGGCAGCAGCACGGAGCCGGTGACGTACATGTGGTGCGCCCAGACCGTGACCGAGAGGGCGGCGATCGCGACAGTGGCCCCGACGAGGGTCTTATAGCCGAAGACGGGCTTCCGGCTGAAGACAGGGAACACCTCTGACACGATGCCGAAGAACGGCAGCGCGATGATGTAGACCTCCGGATGTCCGAAGAACCAGAACAGGTGCTGCCAGAGGATCGCTCCCCCGGCCTCGACGTTGTAGATGTGACCGCCGAGCACCCGGTCCATGCCAAGGCCGAGCAGCGCCGCGGCCAGCGGCGGGAACGCCATGAGAACGAGGATGGACGTCACCATCGCGTTCCAGGTGAAGATCGGCATCCGGAACATCGTCATGCCGGGTGCGCGCATCGTGATGATCGTGGTGATGAAGTTCACCGCGCCGAGGATCGTGCCGAACCCGCTGAGCGCAAGACCGAACACCCAGAGGTTCCCTCCGGCGCCCGGGGAGAACGTCGTCTCCGACAGTGGCGCGTAAGCGAACCAGCCGAAGGATGCCGCGCCCTGCGGCGTGAGGAAGCCGGCCACGGCGATGAGGCTGCCGAAGCTGTAGAGCCAGTATGCGAACGCGTTCAGGCGTGGGAACGCGACATCCGGCGCCCCGATCTGCAGCGGCATGATCACATTCACGAACCCGGCGAAGAGCGGCGTCGCGAACATGAGCAGCATGATCGTGCCGTGCATCGTGAAGAGCTGGTTGTACTGGTCCTTGGTCTGCAGGAGCTCGAGACCGGGTTCGAAGAGCTGGGCGCGGATCACGAGTGCCATGACTCCGCCGAGGCAGAAGTAGATGAACGACGTGATCAGGTAGAGGTACCCGATCTTCTTGTGGTCGGTCGTCGTGATCCAGTCGACGATGAGGTCACCCTTGGATCCCACCTTCGATGCTCCGAAGTCCTGACCGCTGCCACGGCGCGGCTGCCCCGGTTTCTGCGGAGCCGAGGTGCTGGGAGCTGAGGTGCGCGGTGCTGTCGATGTGCTCATTGTTGCGTGCCCTACTCGTTGCCGGTCGGGGCTTGCGTGCCCGGCTGGTTGGTGTTCGTGTTGTACTCGGGGCCGAGAGCGCCCGTCTGTCCCTTGTCCGCGAGGCTTTGGATGTAGGCGTTGTAGTCGCTTTCGGACACGACGCGGACCTTGAACAGCATGAGCGAGTGGTATTCGCCGCACAGTTCGGCGCACTTGCCCATGTATTCGCCGATTTTCAGCGGTGTGAAGTAGATGTGGTTCGACTTGCCGGGGATCATGTCCTTCTTGTACAGGAAGTCGGGAACCCAGAAGGAGTGGACGACATCGCGGCTCTCGATGTCGAGGGCGACGGTCTTGCCCACCGGAAGGTAGAGGATCGGAAGTTTGCTTTCGTCGATGTAGGGCGGGGTGTCGATCTCCTGGGCCTGGATGCCCTGCGTGTAGACGCCCTTGCCGTCCGGGCCGACATTGAGGTAGTTGAAGTCCCACGACCAGCGCTTGCCGAACACCTGGATCTGCACATCCGGATTCGCCGTCGGCTGTTCGATGTTGGCCTGGTCGCGCGCGGTGAAGGCGAAGAACCCGAGGACGAGGATGAGCGGAACGATCGTGTAGAAGATCTCGATCGGCATGTTGTAGCGCAATTGCACCGGGAGGCCGGTCTGTCCCTTGCGGCGGCGGTAGACGACCGCCGTCCAGATGATGAGGCCCCAGACGAGAAGGCCGATCGCCAGGAGGATGATCCAGCTCGTGACCCAGAGGCCCGTGATGTCATCGGTGTGGTTCGTGATGCCGGGTTCGCCGGGGAGGAAACCCCGAAGCTGGGTTTGGGTGCAGCCGGCCAGCGCCAGGGCAACGCCGAGGGCGACCGGGATGGCTATCCACCGAAGACGACGAGGAGAACGCACTGGAGACCTCTCGGATGACGCGGAGACTGACATGGACAGTCTATTGAACGCTCCCAGCCTACTCTGAAGGACGCGCCCTGCCATGCCGAAAACCGGCGAAAGACGGCCTAAACCCTAGTGGAAGGAGTCACCGCAGGCACAACTTCCGCCGGCGTTCGGGTTATCGATGGTGAAGCCCTGCTTCTGGATGGTGTCCTCGAAGTCGATCGTGGCGCCATCGAGGTACGGAACGCTCATCTTGTCGACGACGACCTCGACGCCGTCGAACTCGGCCGTGGAATCGCCGTCGAGCAGTCGCTCGTCGAAGTAGAGCTGGTAGATGAGGCCGGAGCATCCACCCGGCTGGACCGCCACGCGGAGGCGCAGGTCGTCCCTGCCCTCCTGCTCGCACAGGGTGCGCACCTTCTCAGACGCGGTGAGCGTCAGGGTGACACCATGCGTCGGCGTCTCGGTCGCGACTGCTGTCGTCTCAGACATGTCCTGCTCCTTCGTTCTTGTTCCAGTGTATGCGCTTCACCCTCGCGAATTCAGTTGCGACAGCAGCACGGCCTCGGTGAGGACCGCGCGTCGGAATACGCCGAGGTGAAGAGACTCGTTCGGGCTGTGCGCCCGTGAATCGGGGTCTTCGACTCCTGTGACGAGGATCTGCGCATCGGGGAACAGTTCGACGAGGTCGGAGATGAACGGAATCGATCCGCCTATTCCCGTTTCGACCGGCTCGACGCCCCAGGCCGCCGCCATCGCGGACTTCGCCGCTTCCACCGCCCAGCCGCTCGTGTCGACCAGGAACGGCTCTCCACGATCGACATCGTCGATCGTGACCGTCGCCCCGAATGGCGCGTTGGCGCGCACGTGCCGCTCGAGCGCGTCGAAGGCATCGCTCGCGGACTGTCCCGGCGCGATGCGGGCGCTCACCCGCACGGTCACGGAGGGCAGCAGGGTGTTGGACGCGTTCGCGACCGTCGGTGCGTCGATGCCCGTGACGGTGATGGACGGCTGGAACCACAGCCGGCTCGGGATGCTTCCTGTTCCGATCGCGCTCACGCCGTCGAGGAATGCCGCCTCCTTCACGAGCTGCGACTCCGGATAGTGCGGGGTCTTGCCCTCAGAGCTCGTGAGCCCGTCCACCGCGACGCTGCCCACCTCGTCGTGCAGCGTGGCGAGCAGGCGGATCATGGCGAGCATCGCATCCGGAGCCGCTCCCCCGAACATCCCGGAGTGGGATGCGTGGTCGAGCGTGCTCACCGTCAGCCGGAAGGTCACGTTCCCGCGCAGGGCGATCGTGAGCGCGGGCGTGTCGACGTCCCAGTTGTCCGAGTCGGCCACGACGATGACGTCGGCGGAGAGGTTGTCGCGGTGCTGCAGGAGGAAGTTCTTGAACGAGCGGGACCCGAACTCCTCCTCCCCCTCGAAGAACAGGACGAGGCCCAGGTCGAAGTCGGCTCCCGCAGTATCCACGAGGGCGCGGATCGCGGCGATGTGGGCCATGACACCCGCCTTGTCGTCGGCGGCGCCACGCCCGTAGAGGCGGTCGCCGCGCACGGTGGGCTCGAACGGCGGGGACTCCCAGTCCTCGTCCTTGCCTGGGGGCTGCACGTCGTGGTGCGCGTAGAGCAGGATGGTGGGCCGGCCGTTCTTCGCGGTGCGCGTCGCGAGCACTGCCGGCTGGCCGAGCGCGTCGGTGTCGCCGATCCTGGCCTGGGAGATCCGGACGGAGTCGAATACTCCGAGACCCTCGACGAGGCCGGCGACCGCCGTGGCGCTGCGCTGCACCTGCTCCGGATCGAACGCCGCCCACGACACGGAGGGGATGCGGACGAGATCGCCCAGTTCGGCCAACGCGGCCGGAAGTCCCGCCGTCACGGAGTCGGCGATGGCGGCGAGGGAGGCGGAGTCGTCGGGGGAAGAGGTCATGCAGGTAATCTTAACCGCAGACCGAGACATAAGGATTGACTGTGGCCAAGGCAGGTAAGGGCGACGAGACCGTCGACTACGAGTTGAACTCCGACAGCGCATCGACGGGGAAGGGCAGGCCGACCCCCACGCGCAAGGAGCGTGAAGCGGCCAATCTGCGCCCGCTCGTCAACAACGACCGTCGTGCCGCTTCGAAGGAGTCCAGAGCGAAGATGGCCGAGGTGCGCGAGAAGGCCAGGATCGGGATGGCCGCCGGTGAGGAGAAATACCTTCCCGTGCGCGACAAGGGTCCCCAGCGTCGCTGGATCCGGGACTATGTCGATGCGAGATTCAGCGTCGGCGAGGTGCTCATCCCCGTGATGTTCATCGTCATCATCCTGACCTTCATCAGCAATGAGATCTTCCAGCTGATCGGAATCGCCGGACTGTGGCTGTTCTTCCTCGCCGCCGTGATCGACGGTGTCATCCTCGGCATGCTCGTGACCCGAAAACTCGCTCAGAAGTTCGGTGCGGACAAGGTGCAGAGTGGATCGCGGTGGTACGCGGCCATGCGCGCCATGCAGTTGAGGGTGATGCGGTTGCCGAAGCCTCAGGTCAAGCGCGGGCAGTTCCCCGTCTAGCGATTCCGGCCAGCCCGCGGTTGATCGAACGAACCCAGAACGGGCCGCGGTAGACGAAGCCCGTGTACCCCTGCACGAGCGTCGCGCCCGCCTCCAGGCGCTCGGCGACGTCCTCTGCTGTCTCGACCCCGCCGACGGAGATGACGCACATCTCTTCGGGCACGATGGCGCGAATCCGCCGCAGGACGTCGAGCGACCGCGGCGCGAGCGGAACCCCGGAGAGCCCTCCGTCGCCCGCCGCGGAGACGGCATCCGGTGCGGTCGCCAGGCCCGCTCGAGAGAGCGTCGTGTTCGTGGCGATGATGCCGGACAGCCCCAGCTCCGTCACGAGCGCGCACACGGCGGCAACGCCGTCGTCGTCGAGATCGGGGGCGATCTTCACCAGGACGGGCGTGCCGCCCGCAGCATCCCGCACCGCCGTCAGCAGGGGGCGCAGCCTCTCGGACTCCTGGAGCCGCCGAAGCCCGGGCGTGTTCGGTGAACTCACGTTCACGGCGAGGTAGTCGGCAACCGGGGCGAGCAGACGGGTGCTCTCCAGATAGTCCTCGACGGCGTCGTCGACGCCGGCCACGCGCGACTTGCCGATGTTGACCCCGACGACAGGGCCTCGCCGACCTGCCTGTCGTCGCAGACGCACCACCGCATCCGCTGCACCGTAGTTGTTGAAGCCCATGCGATTGATGAGCGCGCGGTCCGCGATGAGCCGGAACAGGCGCGGCCGGGGGTTCCCCTCCTGCGCGCGCGCGGTGAGCGTGCCCACCTCGACGTGGCCGAAACCGAGATTGCCGAGGCCCCGGATGCCGGTGGCATCCTTGTCGAATCCTGCCGCCATCCCGAAAGGGGACGCGAATTCCAGGCCGAGCGCCGAGACCGCGAGAGTCGGGTGCGGTCGGGTCATGGAGCGCGCGATCGCCCCGATGCCGGGAAGCCCGAGGATCCGGATCACGAAGAACGCGAGGCCGTGGGCGCGCTCCGGGTCGAGACGCGCGAGCACGAGGCGGAAGAGGAGTCGATACATGGGCGCTCGCCAGCCTAGCGAACGAGGGTCACGGGCGCCCGGCGGCCTCAGGTTCATCGCTCGATTCGTGCTCGACCCTCAGGAGCGTGATCGCCGACTCGAAGTCGTCGAGCGAGTCGAAACCCTGGTAGACGCTCGCAAAGCGCAGGTAGGCCACCTCGTCGAGTTCGCGGAGCGGAGGAAGGATGGCCAGGCCGATGTCGTTCGCATCGATCTGGGACACCCCTGTGGCGCGAATGGACTCCTCGACCTGCTGGGCGAGCACCGCGAGATCGGTGTCGGTGACGGGCCTGCCCTGGCACGCCTTCCGCACCCCTGCGACGATCTTCTCGCGGCTGAACGGCTGCACGACACCGCTGCGCTTCACGACGTTGAGGCTCGCCGTCTCCGTCGTGCTGAACCGTCTTCCGCACTCAGGGCACTGCCGTCTGCGGCGGATCGACAGTCCGTCGTCACTCGTGCGCGAATCGACGACGCGGGAGTCCGGATAGCGGCAGAACGGGCAGAACATGGTGGCTCAAGCCTACGCTACGGCCTGCTTTTCAGGCGGTATCGCCGTTCGGTTCTGCCCTGAATCGCGCGGAAACTGCGGCCGCGTGCGCCGGCAGGTCCTCGGCGTTCGCGAGTGCATGGATGTGCCCTGCGACCTCGCGCAGCCCCTCCCGTTCGTAGCGGATGACCTGCTGCGGCCGAAGGAAGGTGGCAACGCCGAGTCCGGAGGAGAACCTGGCCTGGCCGCCGGTCGGGAGAACGTGGTTGGAGCCGGCGAGGTAGTCGCCGAGACTCACCGGAGAGTGCTCTCCGACGAAGATCGCGCCGGCGTTGTCGATCATGGCGAGCAGGGCATCCGGATCGCGCACCTGCAGTTCCAGGTGCTCCGGGCCGTACGCGTTGCTGAATCCGGCTGCAGCCGCGATGTCGTCGACGATGACGATGGCGGACTGCTGTCCGTCGAGCGCCGTTCGCACCCGAGTTCCGTGGTGGGCGCTCTCGGCGAGCAGACCCAGTTCGGCGCGCGTGCGTTCCGCGAAGGCTGCGGAGTCGGTGACGAGCACCGCAGCGGCGAGTTCATCGTGCTCGGCCTGGCTGACCAGGTCCGCAGCGACGAGCACGGGGTCTGCGCTCTCGTCGGCGATCACGAGGATCTCGGTCGGACCCGCCTCCGCGTCGATGCCGACCTGCCCGCGGACGATGCGCTTGGCGGCAGCGACCCAGACGTTTCCCGGTCCGGTCACGAGGTCGACCGGCTCGAGCCCGAGATCCGGAACACCCCAGGCGAACGCGCCGATCGCACCGGCACCGCCCATGGCGTACACCTCATCGATGCCGAGCAGTCCCGCCGCGGCGAGGATAGTCGGATGCACTGACCCCCCGAAGTCCTTCTGGGGCGGTGACGCGAGGGCGAGAGACGCGACGCCGGCGACCTGCGCAGGGACGACGTTCATGACGACGCTCGACGGATAGACGGCCTTGCCGCCCGGGACGTAGAGCCCAACGCGACGGATCGGCCGCCACCGCTGCTGCACCATCCCGCCGTCGCTGAGTCCGGTCGAGATGGGAACCGGAAGTTGAGCGCTCGAGACGGCGCGCACCCGCCGGATGGCCTCATCCAGTGCCTCCCGCACCGCGGGCGCGAGGTGCTCGACCGCGCGTCGGATGACGGCATCCGGGACGCGGATGGAATCCGGCCGCACCCCATCCAGTCGCTCGGCCTGGTCGAGGAGTGCAGCGGAGCCGCGCTGCCTCACGTCGTCGATGAGACCGGATGCCGCCTCGGCGGAGGCCGACACGTCGACGCGAGCGCGCGGCATGAGCTGCGAGAGCTCACCGCCTGAGTGCGTCGTCCCTCGGAGATCGATCGTCGTGATCATGGCGGTCAACTCAGGCAGTTGGGGCCGAGGAGGGACTTCAGTTCACCGTAGAGGTCTGCGCTCACGCTCACCGGGTACGGCACCTCGAACATCCGCGCATTGTCACCCTTCACGAGCTTCAGGCGCACCTCGTTCTCCCCGGAGTGGCGGATCAGGACATCCCCCAGCGCCGTCACGACGTCGGTCGTCGCCCGGTGCTCCGGAACGGAGATGATGAGAGGACCGGAGCCGAGACTCTGGCCGAGATCCGGCGAATACAGGCTCACCGCGTGCAGCACGATGCCGTCATCGCGCACGTTGACCCGCCCCTTGACCACGACGATCGAATCGTTGATGAGCGCGGGTGCGAACTCGTGGTAGATCTTCCCGAGGAAGGTCACGGAGATCTCCCCGCCGAAATCCTCGACCTGCACGATGCCGTAAGGGTTGCCGCTCGCCCGTGCTGTGCGATGCTGCACGCTCGTGATGAGCCCGGCGATCGTCACCGACTCTCCGTCGGAGAGCGTCTCCCCCGCGAGAACCTCGGCGATGCCGATGGTCGCGTGTTTGGCCAGCTGCGCCTCCAGCCCGGCGAGCGGATGATCGGACACGTACAGGCCGAGCATCTCCCGTTCGAACGCGAGCTTGTCGCGCTTCGACCACTCGGGGCGATCCGGGACGCGATTCGCCGGCTGGGGTTCCTCCCACAGGCTGTCGAAGTCGAACCCGACCTGGCCATTCGCCTCCGCTCTCTTCTCGGAGACGACGGCCTCGACGGCATCCTCGTGGATCTCGATGAGGGCCCTGCGCGTCGCGCCGAGCGAGTCGAATGCACCGGCCTTGACGAGCGACTCGACGGTGCGCTTGTTCGCGACCTGCATGGGCACCTTGCGCAGGAAGTCGTGGAAGCTCTCGAACCTGCCCTTGTCCTTCCGCGCGGCGCGAATGGCGTCGACGACGTTCGTTCCGACATTGCGGATGGCGCCGAGCCCGAAGCGGATGTCCTCTCCTGCCGCGGTGAAGTCCCCTGCGGACTCGTTGACATCCGGTGGCAGGACGTGAATGCCCATGCGACGGCACTCCGCGAGGTACACGCCGAGCTTGTCCTTCGAGTCGCCGACGCTCGTGAGGAGGGCCGCCATGTACTCGGCCGGGTAGTTGGCCTTGAGGTACGCGGTCCAGTAGCTGAGCACGGCGTATGCGGCCCCGTGCGACTTGTTGAAGCCGTAGTCGGAGAACGGGACCATGATGCCCCACAGCGCGCTCGCCGCATCCTCGCTGTACCCGTTCTTCTTCATGCCGGATGCGAAGTTCGCGAATTCCTTGTTGAGGACCTTGAGGTCCTTCTTGCCCATCGCCTTGCGCAGGGTGTCGGCCTGGCTGAGCGTGAACCCGGCCACCTTCTGGGCCGCCGCCATGACCTGCTCCTGGTAGATGACGAGGCCGTAGGTCTCTCCCAGGATGTCGGCGAGCGGCGCGGCGAGCTCAGGATGTATCGCATCGACCTGCTCGAGGCCGTTCTTCCGCAGCGCGTACTTGGTGTGCGAGTTCATGCCCATGGGTCCCGGCCGGTACAGCGCGATGACGGCGGTGATGTCGCTGAAACTGTCCGGCTTCAGCTGCTTGAGGAGCGACCGGAGCGGTCCGCCATCCAGTTGGAACACTCCGAGGGTGTCCCCGCGGGCGAGCAGCTCGTAGGTCTTCGCGTCTCCGTTCAGGTCGAGGTCCTCGAGGACGACGTCCTCACCCCGGTTCGACAGGATGGAGGCGAGCGCATCCTGGAGCACCGTGAGGTTGCGCAACCCCAGGAAGTCCATCTTGAGGAGACCGAGTTTCTCGCACGGCGGCTGGTCGAACTGGGTGATGATCGCGCCGTCGTCCTCGCGCTTCATGATCGGCAGCACGTCGATGAGTGGCTCAGCGGACATGATGACGCCCGCCGCGTGCACACCCCACTGCCGTTTGAGGTTCTCGATGCCGAGCGCCGTCTCGAAGACGCGCGATGCCTCCGGATCGGATTCGATGAGGGCTCGCAGGTCCGCGGCCTCCTTGTACCGGGGCGAGGTCTTCTCCATGACGCCGCCCAGCCCCATGTCCTTCCCCATGATGGGTGGGGGCATCGCCTTCGTAAGTTTCTCGCCCACCGCGTACGGCATCCCGAGCACTCGCGCGGAGTCCTTGAGCGCCTGTTTGGCCTTGATCGTTCCATAGGTCACGATCTGGGCGACCCTGTCGTCACCGTACTTCTCGGTGACGTAGCGGATGACCTCGCCGCGGCGCCTGTCGTCGAAGTCGATGTCGATGTCCGGCATCGAGATGCGGTCCGGGTTGAGGAACCGCTCGAAGATGAGGCCGTGGGCGATCGGGTCCAGACCGGTGATCTTCATCGCCCAGGCGACGAGCGAACCGGCGGCGGATCCGCGGCCCGGCCCGACCCGGATGCCGTTCTCCCTCGCCCAGCCGATGAAATCGGCGACGACGAGGAAGTAGCCGGGGAACCCCATCTGGTTGATGACGCCGACCTCGTAGTCGGCCTGCGCCCGGTGCCTGGCCGGCACGCCATCCGGGAAGCGCTCCGCGAGGCCCCGCTCCACCTCCGCGGAGAACCAGGTCGCCTCGGTATGGCCGTCCGGCACGGGGAAACGCGGCATGAGGTCGCGCTTCTCGAACGACACGTCGCAGGCCTCAGCGATGAGCAGGGTGTTCGAGATCGCCTCCGGATAGTCGGAGAAGAGCGCACGCATCTCCCCCGCCGACTTGAGATAGAACTCCTGGGAATCGAACTTGAAGCGATTCGGGTCGTCGAGCGTCGAGCCGGACTGGACGCACAGCAGAGCGGCGTGGGCCTCCGCGTCACCCGCGTGCGTGTAGTGGAGGTCGTTCGTGGCCACGAGCGGCATCCCGAGCTCCCTGGCGAGGCCGAGCAGCTCTGCCATGGTCCTGCGCTCGATGTCGATGCCGTGGTCCATGATCTCGCAGTAGAAGTTCTCCTTGCCGAAGATGTCCTGGAACTCGGCCGCCGCCTTGCGCGCCTCGTCGTACTGCCCGAGGCGCAGGCGGGTCTGCACCTCCCCGCCCACGCATCCGGTCGTCGCGATGACGCCCTCTGCGTACCGGCTGAGGATTTCGCGGTCCATTCTCGGCTTGTAGTAGAAGCCTTCGATCGAGGCGAGGGATGACATGCGGAACAGGTTGTGGAGACCGGTGTTGTTCTTCGCCAGGAGCGTCATGTGCGTGTAGGCGCCATTGCCGGAGACGTCGTTCTCTCCCCCGTCGCCCCAGCGGGTCCGCGTCTTGTCCCTGCGGTCGGTGCCGGGGGTCAGGTAGGCCTCCGTGCCGATGATCGGCTTGATTCCGGCCTCGGTGGCGGTGTGCCAGAAGTCGTATGCGCCGAACATGTTGCCGTGGTCGGTGACCGCGATCGCCGGCATCTCCTGCTCGAGGGCTGCGGCAATGAGCGGACCGACACGGGCGGCGCCGTCGAGCATCGAATATTCGCTGTGCACGTGCAGGTGCACGAAGGAATCGCTGCTCGATGACACGTATTTCTCCGACGGGAAGGGTGTCAGTCCAGACTAGGGCAGCCAGGGTCCGGCCCGCTGGCGACCTGCCGTCCGGCAGCTCCTTTACACGCTCCGAAGGACGTCGAGCGCGTGCGCGAGCTCCTGCGGATAGGTCGAGGTGAACTCGACGAACTCGCCATCCCCGGGATGCCGGAATGCCAGGCGCACGGCATGCAGCCACTGTCGGTCGAGCCCGAGCCGGGCAGAGAGGGTCGGGTCGGCGCCGTACAGCTCATCTCCGACACAGGGATGCCTCTGGGCGGCGAGGTGCACCCGAATCTGGTGGGTTCGCCCGGTCTCGAGCCGCACCTCGAGGAGCGATGCACCGGGGAAGGCCTCGAGGGTCTCGTAGTGCGTCACGGAATGTTTGCCATCGCTCGTGATCGCGAACTTCCACCGCGCCCCCGGATGGCGGCCGATGGGCGCATCGATCGTTCCGCTGAGCGGGTCCGGATGGCCCTGGACGGTCGCGTGGTAGATCTTCGTGACCTCACGATCGTGGAATGCGCGCTTCAGCTCCGCATACGCGCGCTCGCTCCTGGCGACGACCATGAGTCCGCTCGTGCCCGCGTCGAGCCGGTGGACGATCCCGGCCCGCTCCGCAGGTCCGGACGTGCTCACGCGGATTCCCGCTGCGGCAAGGGCGCCGAGCACCGTGGACCCCTCCCACCCCACCGAGGGGTGTGCCGTCACGCCGGCCGGCTTGTCGATGACGACGATGTCGTCGTCCTCGAACACGACGGCGAGCCCCACCACCTCGCGCGGTACGATCACCGCCTCGCGCCTCGGTTGCCAGGAGACCTCGAGGATCGCCCCGTCGACGAGACGGGTCGACTTTGAGATGATCACGCCATCGGAGGCGACACCCCCCGCGTCGAGGATCTCGGCGGCGAAGGTCCTGGTGAACCCCAGCAGGCGCCCGAGGGCGACATCCGCTCGCTCGCCGGCGACTCCAGCCGGCACGGGGAAACGGCGGCTCTCCACGGTGTCAGACCTGGGGTTCGCGTACTGCGCGTCGGCCGTCGAGCCGTGTCCCCCGCAGGGACAGGATGATGAAGAGTCCCATACTGGCCACGATGAAGGAGTCCGCGATGTTGAAGATCGCGGGGAACCCCCACACCTGGACGAAGTCGACGACGTGACCGAGCCCGAAGCTCGGCTCACGAAACAGACGGTCGGTGAGGTTCCCGGTCGTGCCGCCGAGGAGCATTCCGAACAGGATCGCCCAGGACACCGACCGGATCCTCCGCGCGTACCAGACGATGAACACCGTCACGCCGGCGGCGACGATCGAGAAGATCCAGGTCGAACCGCTCGCGAGCGAGAAGGCGGCCCCGGAGTTCTTGACGAAGTGGAACTGGAGGACGGGACCGAGAACCGGCACCTGCTCCCCCTCGCGGAGGTTCGCGACGATGAGGAACTTCGTCAGCTGGTCGACCCCGTACACGGTGAGCGCAACAAGGACGAGCGTCGCGATTGAGCGCACGCTGGTGCGAGCCGGTGGTTCCGGCGCTGGTCCTGTCGACAGCTCAGTTACCGCCGAAGCCGGGGAAGCCTGACTGCGGCTGAGCGGGGACGCTGCCCACATTGGCGGGCTCCTGCTCGACTCCGTCGGCCGCAGCCGACAGGTCGGCGGGTGGTGCGCTCAGTGCGTGCGCACTGGCTCCGGCCGGCTCGCCCGTGCTGTCGAGGTCGTGGAGGATCGTCTCGATGTGGCCCTTGAGCTTCGCGCGGTATTCCCGCTCGAACGCCCTCAGTTCCTCGACCCGGCCTTCGAGCGCCTGACGCTCCTGCTCGAGCTTGTCCACCTGCGCACGCTGCTGGGACTCCGCCTCGCTGACGATGCGCGCAGCGGTCGAATGGCCCTCTGCGATGAGAGCATCGCGCTTTTCGATGCCCTCGCGAACGTGCTCCTCGTGCAGGCGCCGCGCGAGCTGGAGGAGGTTGTTGGTGTTGTTGGGATCGTTCGCCGGGTCGGAGCCGGGGAACGCCGCAGCCACCGGGGCTGCAGCCACCGGCTCGCTCGCAGCAATCGGCTCGCTCGCGGCAATCGGCACCGGTGCCGCTGCGGGCTGTTCCGCGACGGGCGCGGAGCCTCCACTGCGCTGGAGTTCGCTGATCCTGGCGTCACTGGATACGAGCCGCTGGCGAAGTTCTTCGTTCTCCTGGCCAAGACGGCGAAGCTCCACGACGACCTCGTCAAGGAAGTCGTCGACCTCGTCCTGGTCGTAGCCTTCACGGAATTTGGTCGGCTGGAAACGCTTGTTGACCACGTCTTCAGGGGTCAGAGCCATGTGTGTCACCTTCAAAGTTCATCGAAACGTCAGTATCAACGTACCGCTAACGGTACCAAAATAATTGGGAATCCCCCGTTAACCTCGTGGTCGACCTCACGACGACTTCAGGATGAGGGTGACGTACATGAGCACGATCACGACGAGCATGACGATGCTCCAGGAGAAATCGAGCGCCGCTGCGCCGACTCGGAACGGTGGAATGATCCGTCGAACCAGGCGGATCGGCGGATCCGTGAGCGTGAAGACCAGCTCGGCCAGGACGAGTCCGAAGCCTCGTGGCCGCCATCCACGCGAGAAGTTCTGCGCGAGATCGAGGATGAATCTCGCCCACATCACGAAGAAATAGAGCAGCAGCAGGACGTACAGGACGCTGGCGACGAAGGACACGATGAGCATGGTGCCGCCTACCGTCGACGTTCGAACGAACGCGACGTTCTCAACTCCGCCAAGGCGTCAGTGCTCGGGGAAGAACGTGGCGTCCACCGCGGAATCCGGCTCCGCCTGGTCGCCGCTGACCGCGACGTGGGCCGGCGACAGGAGGAACACCTTGCTCGTGACGCGCTCGATCCGGCCGTAGAGCCCTTGCGAGAGCCCGCTCGCGAAGTCGACGAGACGGCGAGCCTCCGATTCGCTCATCTGGGACAGGTTGATGATGACCGGGATGCCCTCGCGGAAGTTCTCGGCGATGAGCTGGGCGTCCTTGTACTGGCGAGGGTGCACGGTCAGGATCTCGTTCATCTCCGCAGCAGGTGGCGCCTGGCGCACCGCGCGGCGCAGCGGCGTCACCGGAGCACGCTGTGCCTGGTGCTGTATGGACTGCTGGTGGTTCTGGGCTGCGACCGGAGCCGGTGCGGCCGCAGCCGAACCGTAGTCGTCGAATTCCTCGTCAGCGAGGCCCAGATAGACCATGGTCTTGCGTAACGGGTTAGCCATTGTGTGCCTCCAGTAGTGAAACGCCTGACTTCGAGATTAACCGGCGATGGGCCGATTTCCCGTGATTGCCGTGCCAATCCGGAGGTGTGTCGCGCCCTCGAGGACGGCTTCCCGGTAGTCCCCCGACATCCCGGCGGAAATGGCGACGGCCTCCGGCGCCACGGTGCGCAGCAGCTCCGAGGCCCCTCGAACGCGAGCGAAGGCGTGCCGGGGTTCGCTGCCGAGCGGTGCGACGGCCATGACACCGAGAAGCCGAAGCCCCGTCGACTCCAGGACGCGCTCTGCGAGCGGAAGGACGAGCGAAGGCTCGATCCCGCCCCGCGTCGGATCCTCGGTGAGATTGACCTGGATGAAGCACTCGACGGGCGGCACCGAATCCGAGAGGGCCTGGACGAGGGACTCGCGATCGAGAGAGTGGATCACTCGGGCGTACTCCGCGATCTGGCGCGCCTTCTTGCCCTGGACCTGGCCGACGAAATGCCAGACGAGTTCTGGGTCGGCGACCTCGGCGACCTTGGATCGCGCTTCCTGATGCCTGCTCTCTCCGAAGTCCCGGACGCCGAGGGCCGCGAGTTCGCGCACGATCGATGCCGGATGGAACTTGGTGACGACGATCGTCGTGATGTCGGCCGCGCTGCGCCCGGCATCCTTGGCGGCATCCGAGATGCCGGCTCGAACCGTCTCGAGGCGCTCGGCAAGGCTCACGTCCTGCCCGCTGCTCATTTGAGGAAGTCGGGAATGTCCAGATCGTCGCCGTCGCCATCGAATTCCGGATCCATCGCTACGGCCGGCGCATCCGGCTCTTGGCCCCACGCGCCGGAGTCGGTCAGACCCTCGCTCACGGCGAATCCGCTCTCATACTCCGCCGTCGCCTCCATGGGCGGAGCCCCGGCGGTCACGTAACTCGAGCGCCGATCCGCCTTGCGAATACTCGGCTCTCCCCCGTCGAACCCGGCCGCGATGACCGTGACGCGCACCTCGTCGCCGAGGGTGTCGTCGATGACCGCGCCGAAGATGATGTTCGCCTCCGGATGCACCGCCTCCTGGACGAGTCTCGCGGCGTCGTTGATCTCGAAGATCCCGAGGTTGGAGCCGCCCTGGATCGAGAGCAGTACGCCGTGCGCGCCATCGATGCTCGCCTCGAGGAGGGGGCTTGCGACCGCGAGTTCCGCGGCCTTGATCGCGCGGTCGGCGCCTCTGGACGAGCCGATCCCCATGAGGGCGGACCCAGCTCCCTGCATGACCGACTTGACGTCGGCGAAGTCGAGGTTGATGAGGCCGGGAGTCGTGATGAGGTCGGTGATTCCCTGGACGCCGGCCAGCAGGACCTGGTCGGCCGTTGCAAAGGCCTCGAGGAAGCTGATTCCCCGGTCGCTGATCTCCAGCAGGCGGTCGTTCGGGACGACGATGAGCGTGTCCACTTCGCTCTTGAGCGCGGCGATGCCGACTTCTGCCTGGGACGCCCTGCGCTTGCCTTCGAATCCGAAGGGGCGGGTCACAACGCCGATCGTGAGTGCGCCGATGGACTTCGCGATACGGGCGATGACGGGCGCACCCCCCGTGCCGGTTCCGCCGCCCTCTCCTGCCGTGACGAAGACCATGTCCGCCCCGGCGAGAGCCTCTTCGATCTCTTCGGCGTGGTCCTCCGCAGCACGCCGACCGACCTCGGGGTCGGCCCCTGCGCCCAGTCCCCTCGTGAGCTCGCGCCCGACGTCCAGTTTGACGTCGGCGTCGCTCATGAGCAGCGCCTGGGCGTCGGTGTTGATCGCGATGAACTCCACGCCTCGAAGACCGAGCTCGATCATGCGGTTGACCGCGTTCACTCCCCCGCCGCCGATGCCGACCACCTTGATCACGGCGAGGTAGTTCTGGTTTGATGTCACGTCCGGCCTCCGGTAATACGTTAAAGCTCTACTTGAGGTTTAAAGTTATGCCCAGTATGCATTTCCTGACCTGACGGTATGCGCGCCGGTGCGCACCGTGCCGCAACCTGTCCAGCGTGTCGCGAAGTCGCCCTGCCTTATTGGTCGCCGGAGCACCGCGCGACGTCGGAAACCGTCAGCGAGGGCGGACGACGGGGCTCATCGGGGCGGAGACGTCGTACTCGACCCTCGCGTTCTTCCCCTGCGCCGCCATGAGTTCCGTGAGGACACGGGCCTTGAGGGCAGACCGCTCTGCGCTCCCCCACACGATCTGTGCGCCGGTCCCCTTCAGGATGAGCCGGACGTCATCCTTGGAACCGGCCTGCGCGATGTCCACCCTCGATCGGATCGACGCCGGCAGGGCGAGCATGACGTCCACCACCGCTTCGAATGCGACGGAGTCCGTGCCCGCAGAACCGAGCTCGATGAGCGCCGTGCCGTCCGGGCGCTTCGCGGACGTCGACAGGACCACACCGGCCGGGTCCACCGTTGCGAACCCGGCCGACGTCACGACGACGCCGACCGGCGAGCGTTCCACGATGTGGACGACGAGCGTCGAGGGTGGGACGATCTCAGTCGCGAAACTCCGGATGAGGGGGAACGAATTGAGTTCTGTCGTGATGGCTCCGTAGTCGAGAAGGGCGAGCGGAGTGCCCAGCTGGCCGTCGATCGCCTTGGTCACCGCCTTCGCGTCGACCGACTTCGCCCCGTCGACCCTGATGGTCCGCAGCGCGAGGACGGGCGAATAGACCGCGACCGCGAGAAGTGCTGCCATGACGACCACTATCGCGATGGCCGTCAGCCATCCCCAGCGCCGGTGCCGGGATCGGCGCGTGAACCGACGGATCTCGCGCCTCTCGAACCTCCTGCGTTCCTTCGCGGCCGCCCGCACCTGCTTCCCGCCGCCCGCGGGCTCTCGCTCAGTGGGGCGGCCAGTGGCACTCGAGGGCGCAGTGGGTTTCGAGGGCACAGTGGCGATCGATGGGGCGGCGTCGACGGGCCGCACACGGCGATTCTCAGACTTACGGGGTTTGCGGGGTTCGCTCGGCGATCGCGATGGACGCCGCGGCGACCCGGGCGTCTTCGCCCCCGGCTCCTGTACGGGAGGGCGGTCGAATCCCTCTGGCCGCTTCACGTCGCCCCGGGAGAGTCGTGCTCGGAGCGGCGCTTCCGCGCAGCAAGGGCGGTCAAC
The DNA here is from genome assembly GCF_014200375.1 of Terrimesophilobacter mesophilus. GTDB lineage: Bacteria > Actinomycetota > Actinomycetes > Actinomycetales > Microbacteriaceae > Terrimesophilobacter > Terrimesophilobacter mesophilus. Next base: position 279,514 of record NZ_JACHBP010000001.1, read on the forward strand.
AGGTCGGGAACCACCCCGTAGACATCCCCGCCACCCATCGACATGACGATGTCGCCGGGGTGCGCGAGCTCGACCGCCCTCTCGATGGCCGCCGCCCAGGAATCCAGGTACTCGACCCGCGAAGCGTCAGCGAATCGTTCGGCGATGAGGCGGCCCGTCACCCCTGGCTTCGCGTCCTCGCGCGCTGCGTAGATCGGAACGATGATCGTGTGGTCGGCTTGCGCCTCGAAGACGGCGGCGAACTCCGCAGCCATCCGCTCGGTGCGGCTGTACAGGTGCGGTTGGAAGATCGGAATGATCCGCCCCTCTCCCACGACCGAGCGAGCACCGCCGAGCGCGGCCGAGATCTCGGTCGGATGGTGCGCGAAGTCGTCGAATACCCGCACCCCGCCCACATCGCCGCGGAACTCGAACCTGCGCTCGGTGCCCGCGAATGTACCGAGAGCCTTGAGCGAGTCTGCAGGATCGAAACCGAGCGATACGAGGACTCCGAACGCTCCCGCCGCGTTCAGGACGTTGTGGCGGCCGGGGATCCGGAGTGTCGCAGGGTAATCCCTGCCCTGCCAGGCGAGGACGAACGCCGCCGTCGGGCCGGGTTCGATGGAGTGGACGCGCACGGTCGCCTCGGCATCAGTGCCGAAGGTGATGACCTCGCGGCCTCCGAGCCGTGAGCTGACCTGCCGCGCACCGGGATCGTCGGCGGAGATGATAACGGCCTCGGATGCGCCCGCCGCGAATTCCACGAAGGCGTCGATGAAAGCGGCTTCGCTGCCGAAGTGGTCGAGGTGATCCGGGTCGACGTTCGTGATGAGAGCGATGGCGGTGTCGTACAACAGGAATGAGCCATCCGATTCGTCGGCTTCCACGACGAACAGTTCATCCTTTCCCGCCATGGAGCTGACGCCGAGCGAGGAGATCACACCACCGTTGACGAATCCGGGATCCGCGCCGAGGCCCCGGAGCGCCGTGACGACCATCGCCGTCGACGTGGTCTTGCCGTGTGCGCCTGCGACGGCGACGAGCCGGTGCCGACCGGTCAACCAGGCGAGGGCAACGGCCCGGTGGACGACCGGGACGCCGCGTTCCCGCGCCCGAAGGTACTCGGGGTTGTCCTCTCCGATCGCGCCGGTCACGACGACCGTGTCCGCGGAACCGATGGCGTTCGCGTCGTGGCCGATCGTCACGACCGCGCCCGCATCGCGCAATACGTCGACCGTGTGCGTGTCACGAAGATCGGAACCCGTCACGGTGATGCCCGCGTCGAGGAACAAGTGCGCGATCCCACTCATCCCTGCCCCGCCGATGCCGATGAAATGCACCACGGACGGCGCATCCGGCATGGCCTGGCTGAAGTCCGTCTTTATCATGCGCTGCCCGTCGACCGTTGCAGCGCATCGTGGATGAGTTCCACGGTGCGCTCCGTTCCGTTCTTCACACCGAGCGGCGCGACCTTGGCTGCGAGCTCCGCCACGGCCGCCGTGTCGCGCAGGAGGGGAACGAGCACGTCGCCGACCCACTCCGGAGTGAAGTCGGCATTGGCCACGAGCAGCGAGCCACCGGCAGCCACGATGGCCGACACGTTCCTGCGCTGCTCCCCGTTGCCGATGGGAAGCGGCACGTACACAGCGGGAATCCCGAGGGCGGCGAGTTCGCTCACGGTTGCCGCCCCCGCCCGCGTGACGGCGAGATCGGCGGTCGAGAGCGCGAGGTCCATGCGATCGCAGTACCTCACGACGTGGTATCCGGGGAGACCGCCGTCGGTCAGATTCGAACCGGTTCCCGTGATGTGGAGAACGCTCCATCCGGTGCTGAGGATGCCGGCGATCGACGAGGACACCGTCTCGTTGAGCGATCGGGCGCCGAGTGATCCACCGGTGACGAGCAGCACGCGGCTGTCCGAAGCGAATCCGAAGAACTCGAGCGCCTCCAGCCGGGCTCTGAGCGGGTCGAGAGTCTCGATCGCAGACGACAGGGGCATCCCCACGACCCTCGCGTGCCGCAGCCGCGTCCCGGCGAAGGCGACGCCGACGAACCGGGTCAGCCAGCTCCCCAGGCGGTTGGCGAATCCCGGAACCCTGTTCGCCTCGTGGACGACGAGTGCGACCTTCTCTCGCCACGCGGCGATGTACGCCGGCGCAGAGACGAATCCGCCGAATCCGACGACGACATCGATGTCGCGTCCGGCGATGAGGTCGCGGGTCTCCCGTACCGTGCGAAGGAAGCGCGCGGGGAACCGGAACAACTCCCGCCCGATGTGTCGTGGCAACGGGACCTTCTCGATGGTCGCCAACTCGTAACCCCGCGCAGGCACGAGTCGCGCTTCGATGCCGCCGGGGGTCCCCAGGACGAGAACCGCAGCATCCGGATCATCGCGGCGCAACCGATCCGCGACGGCGAGCAGGGGGTTCACGTGGCCGGCGGTGCCTCCACCGGCCATCAGGTATCGTGTCACCGCTGCATCCGGTCCGGTACTGGCTGCCGCGCGTAGGACAGGACGATCCCGATCGCGAGGAGCGTCGTCACGAGTGCCGAACCGCCCGCCGAGATGAGGGGCAGCGGCACCCCGAGGACGGGTAAGAGCCCGAGCACCACCGCAATGTTCACGAACGCCTGCACGACGATCCAGACGAGAACGGCACTGACCGTGATCTTCGCGATGGGGTCGCGCGACGACCGGATGACCCGGATGAATCCGATCGCGAGCACGACGAACAGTGCGAGCACGACGATGGCGCCGAGCAGCCCGAGCTCTTCGCCGATGATCGCGAAGATGAAGTCATTGTCGGCCTCAGGCAGCCAGGACCACTTCGCCTTCGAGTTGCCGAGCCCCACCCCGAACACGCCACCCGATGCGAGCGCCCACCAACCGTGCAGGGTCTGCCAACACAGTCCGTTGTAGGAGGCATCCGACGTGCAGCCGCTCTGCCAGGCGAGAATCCGGTCCTGGCGGGAGCCGCCCGACATCGCCATGCCGAGGGCGGCGACCGCCATCACGAGGGTCGGCACAGCGAGGATGCGCAAGCGCACGCCGGCGAAGAAGAGCGACCCGAGCACGATCGCGACGAGGATGATCGCGGTGCCGAGGTCGCCGCCGATCAGGACGAGTCCGATCGCGACGGCCGTGACCAGTCCGATCGGCCGGATGAGCTGCCGCCAGTCGTCGAGAACCTCCAGCTTCTTCGCCAGTATGACGCCGAGCCACACCACGAGCGCGACCTTCACGAGCTCCGACGGCTGGAACGAGAACGTACCGAGCAGGATCCAGTTCCGGTTCCCATTGTGTTCGATGCCGAGGTTCGTGGCGACGACGAGGAACTGCAGCGACACGGCCACGAGCATCGCGATGCCGGCCCATCGACGCCAGAACACGGCGGGCATCCTCGCCGCGATCAACATGATCGGGATGCCCAGGAGCGCGAACATCGCCTGCCGCAGGAAGCCCGTGAAGAAGTCGTCCGTCGCCTTGAACGACTCGACGGCTGAGGAGGAGAGCACCATGACAAGGCCGAACACGACGAGGAACATCGTCGCGCCGAGGATCAGGAAATAGTCGCCGTTCTCCGAACCGAAGATGCGCTTGACAGCGACGAGGACGGCGGGAGACGACGAGGATTCCCGCGCTGGCTCTTGCGGTTCAGGGGACCTTCGGGGTCGCGGAGGGCTTGTCGTCATCAGGTCCTCCTCCCAACAATTCGCGAACGGCATCCGCAAACCGGGACCCGCGATCCGCGTAGTCCCGGAACTGGTCCATGGATGCCGCCGCCGGGGCGAGAAGCACGACGTCGCCGTCGCCTGCAAGCTCCGATGCCAGTCGCACGGCCGTCGGCATCACCTCATTAGTGTCAGTCGTGTCAACCTCGAAAACCGGGAGTTGCGGGGCGTGTCGTGCGAATGACGCGGCCACGTCGGCCCGGTCGGTTCCGATGATGATGGCCGCTTTCAGGCGGGGAACCGCACGCGCGATGAGCTCGTCGAGCGACGCGCCCTTGAGGAGCCCCCCCACCATCCACACCACGGAATCAAAGGACGTGAGCGAGGCCTGCGCGGCGTGCGCGTTCGTCGCCTTCGAATCGTCGATCCACCGGATTCCCCTCTCGAGTGCGACGAGCTCCGTGCGGTGGTGATCCGGGCGGAAGGCGAGGAGGGTCTGCCGCACGGCATCGATCGGCACTCCGTACGAACGAGCGAGCGCCGAGGCCGCCAGCGCATTCGCCAGCATGTGCGCTCCGCCGAGGCCGACCTCCGTGAGCTCCGGCACCGTGGCGATCTCCAGGGCGGTGTTCCGCCGATCGTCGAGAAACGCCCGATCGCACAGGATTCCGTCGACGATACCGAAATCGCTGGGCCCGGGGATCCCCAGGCCGAAGCCGATCGCCCGGCATCCGTCGACGACCTCTGCCGCTTCGACGAGCCGGCGGGTCACCGGATCGTCCTGGTTGAAGACGCACGCGGTTCTCGTGCCCCAGTACACCTTCCCCTTCGCGGCCTCGTATGCCTCACGGGACCCGTGCCAGTCGAGGTGATCGTCAGCGATGTTGAGGCATGCGCTCGCCCACGGTGAGAGCTCTCCGAGGTAATGCAACTGGAAGCTCGACAATTCGACGACGAGCACGTCGAACCCTCCCGGGTCCCTGATGGCGTCCAGGACCGGGACTCCCACGTTCCCGCAGGGGGCGGCACGAACCCCGGCGGCCACGAGCATCGCTGCCGTGAGCTGCACGGTCGTGGTCTTGCCGTTCGTCCCCGTGACGACGATCCACTCTGCGGGCGGCCCGACCTTGTCACGGAGTCGCCAGGCGAGCTCGATGTCGCCCCAGACGGCTCGCCCATCCTGCCCGGCCCAGACCACCGCCGGATGCGTCGGTGGAAACCCGGGCGAGACGATCACGATGTCGGGCTCGAACCGGGCCACCCGATCCGGAACACCGTGCTCGAGCGGCCCTACGACGAGTTCGACGCCGATGACGTCCAGGATCTCCGCGGTGGGCTCATCCGCAGACGATGCCGCGACGAGCACGGTGCAGCCGAGTTCGGCGAGGGTATCGGCCACGGAGAAGCCCGTGACCCCGAGTCCGAGCACGAGCACCCGTACCCCTGTCCAGTCTGCGTTCCAGCTGGTGAGCGCGTCGAGCTCCCGTGCGGTCATCATGGCGCGATGCTGGAGAGCCATTCGAGGTAGAAGAGTCCCACCCCGGCTCCGACGAAGAGGCCGGAGATGATCCAGAATCGTACGACGATGGTGACCTCCGGCCAGCCCTTCATCTCGAAGTGGTGGTGGTAAGGGCTCGCCCTCCAGATGCGCTTGCCCTTCGTCACCCTGAAGTAGATGCGCTGGATGATGACCTGGCCCGTGATGACCGCGAACAGGCCGCCGATGAGCAGGAGCAGGAGTTCCGTCCTGGAGAGGATGGCGAGCGCAGCCAGTGCGCCGCCGAGTGCGAAGGATCCGGTGTCACCCATCATGATCTGCGCGGGCGAGGTGTTCCACCACAGGAAGCCGACGAGGGATCCGACGATGACCGCTGCGATCGTCGCCAGTTCGAGAGGCGCGGAGACGTCGTAGCACTTGAACAGGTTCTCCGGATTCACGGAGAGGCTGTAGCAGGACTGGATCGACTGCCAGTACCCGATGATGATGTACGAACCGATCGCGAAGATGGACGCCCCCGCGGCGAGACCGTCCAGCCCATCGGCGAGGTTGACCGCGTTCGACGCCGACACCGTGATGAACACGATCCACAGCACGATCACCATCGTTCCCGCGACGACACCGAAGGTGACGAGGAAGTCGAACGGGAGATCCCGGATGAAGGAAAGCGCCGTGGACACCGGCGACCGCCCGTGGCTGTCGCGGTAGTTGATTCCCACCAGAGCGAAGGCGATCCCCACCACGACGGTCCCGATGACCTTGTAGATGCCGCGCAGGCCGAGGCTGTTCTGCTTGCTCACCTTCATGAGGTCGTCGACGAAACCGATCAGGCCGAGCCCGCCCATCATGAGGATGACGAGCATGGCGCTCGCGCTGGGGCGGCCACCTCCGAAGAGATGGCCGACGAAGTACCCGAGGATCGATGCGGTGACGAAGACCACGCCACCCATGGATGGCGTTCCCCGCTTCATGACGTGGGTGGTCGGTGTGTCTGCACGGATGAACTGGCCGAGGCCGAGTCGACGGAAGACCTTCGCGAACACGGGGGTGAGCAGAAGTGTGAAGGCCATGGAGAACCCGGCGCCGATGAGAAGAGCAAGCATCAGCTCACCCCGGCGATTCGATCGCCCAGGAGCCGCAGGCCCGCCGAATTCGATGATTTCACGAGAACGACATCCCCGGCCCGCATCTCGTCACGCAACAGATCGTATGCCTCGTCGGGGGTCTGGACGAGTACCGACTCTCCGTCCCACGAACCTTCGAGTCCCGCGGCATTGTGAATGTGGCGGGCTCGATGACCGACGACGACGAGCTTGTCGATGTTCAGCCGGACCACGAGCCGCCCGATCCGATCGTGCTCCTCGTCGGAGAACGAACCGAGTTCAGCCATCTCGCCGAGAACGGCGATGGCGCGATGCGCGCCGCGGGTGATCTCGGCGAGAGTCTTGAGTGCGGCCGCCATCGAATCGGGGCTCGCGTTGTACGCGTCGTTGAGGACTGTGATGCCGTCAGGAGATTGAAGCAGCTCCATCCGCCAGCGCTCTGCCCGCGACATCGACCCCAGGGCCGTGATCGCGGCGTGAGGCTCGACGCCGAGCTCGCGGGTCGCCGCTACCGCCGCAAGGGCGTTCATCACGTTGTGCTCCCCGAGCAGGCGCAGGCGCACGGGGATGCGCTCCTCCCCCAGCACGAGCGTGAAGCCCGTACCCGCCACGGTCGTCTCCACGTCCGCCGCCGCGACGTCGGCACGCTCCGAGAGCCCGAACCTGACGACCCTCGCCTTCGTGAGTGCCGCCATCGATTCGACGCGGGTGTCGTCGGTGTTGAGCACGGCGACCGCGTCAGGTGGCAACTCGGTGACGATCTCGGCCTTGGCCTTCGCGGTGTCATCGATGCTGCCGAATCCGCCGGCGTGCGCGAGCCCGACTTTGAGGACGATGGCGACATCCGGGACGACGATCGACACGAGCCTCGCGATGTCTCCCGCAGCACTCGCCCCCATCTCCACGACGAGGAATTCCGTGTCGTTGTCGATGCCGAGCATGGACAGCGGCGCACCGACCTGGTTGTTGAAGGAGCCGCGCGGGGCGACAGTGGGGCCCTTCGTCTCCAGGATCGTGCGCAGCATGTTCTTCGTCGTCGTCTTCCCGTTCGATCCCGTCACGGCGACGATCCGCAACCGGCCGAGGGCACGCACCCGGGCGACGACCTCCGTGGCCAGCGTCGACAGGGCGACGAGCGAGTCCGCTACGACGATGACCGGAACGCCGATGTCGAGATCTCGCTCCGCGATGACGGCCGCCGCGCCCGCCGCAACGGCAGACGCGGCGAACTCGTGGCCGTCGGTCGTCTCCCCGCGCATGGCGATGAAGATGCTCCCTTCGCTCGCGAGCCGCGAGTCGACGACGACAGGTCCGGCCAAGATCTTCGACACGCCTTCCCTCTCGTCGATCCTCCCGGAGACCACACCGGCAAGGTCGACGAGCGACAGTGCGATCACCAGCCGGCCTCACGCAGGGCCGCCCGGGCCTCCGCTCTCGCGGAGTACGGGGTCCGCACCCCTTCGATGTCGCGGTAGTCCTGGTGTCCGGGCCCCGCCCACAGAATCGAGTCGCCATCCTTCGCGAGAGAGACGGCGTGACGGATCGCCTGCTCGGGCGGACTCACCTCGTGAAGCTCGGCCTGGTGCTCAGCGAGGCCCGCGCCGTGGATGAGCATCTTCCTGATCGCCTCCGGGTTCTCGAAACGGGGATGGTGATCGGTGATGACGAGGATGTCGGAGTATTCGGAGGCGACGCGGCCCATCTCATCACGCTTGGTCGCGTCACGGTCGCCATCGGCGCCGACGACCATGATGACCCTGCCGCTCGTGACCTTACGAACGGCTCCGAGGGTGTTGAGGAACGCGTCGGGGCTGTGGCCGAAATCCACGTACACGGTCGGGCCGACGTCGCCGGACACCCGCTCCGTACGCCCGGGAAGATACGCCTCGATGCCGTCCTGGACGGCGTGCCCGATCGCTTCGAGCTCGAAGCCGGCCTCGACGAGCATGACGATGGCGAGCCCCGCGTTCGCGGCCATGTGCCATCCGATGACCGGCACGGTCGTCTGCAGGGACCTACCCTCCGGTCCCGTCAGCCGGAACTCGGTGAACTCTGCGCGTTCATCGAGGATCTCCACACGCCACTCCGCGTCGACCCCCTCCGTCGCCGAGATCGTGGTCACCGGGATATGGGATCCTTCGACCACCCGGTGCCCCCACCCCGAGTCGAGCGAGACGACGCCCCTGCGGCCTCGTTCCGGCTCGAAGAAGGCCAGCTTCGCGGCGAAGTACTCCTCCATGTCCGCATAGTCGTCGAGGTGATCGTGACTGAGGTTCGTGAACGCGACGACGTCGAAGACGATCCCATCCACGCGGTTCTTGCTGAGGGCCTGGGCGCTGACCTCGACGGCGACCGCGCGGACCTCGCTCTCGCGCATCCTCGCCAGCAGGGCGTGCAGTTCGCTGGCCTCCGGGGTCGTGAGCCGGCTCACGACCGTGAGATCGCCGATGTGGCGTTCCGCCGTTGAACTGAGGCCGGTCACGAGACCGAGTTGTCGCAGGATGGCCTCGAGCAGGTATGCGGTGGAGGTCTTCCCATTGGTTCCCGTGATGCCGAACAGCAGTGGCGGCTCCTCGGCCGTCTGATACACCCACGCCGAGACATCGCCGAGCGCCGCCCTGGGCGAGTCGACCACGACGATCGGCAGACCGGACGTCTCGGCCAGCGCCGCTCCGGCGCGGTCCGTCATGACGGCGACGGCGCCGCGCTCGCGCGCGTCCGCCGCGAACCCTGCGCCATGGCTGTGCTCTCCCGGCAATCCGACGAACAGGTCGCCAGGGTGCACTTCACTCGTGCGCACCGTCACGCCGCTGATCTCCACGCCATCGGTCGAGCCGATGACCTCGAGGCCGAACTCGGCCACGAGTCCGGCGAGCGACCTCGCCATGGGATGCTCGGGACGCAGGACCGGTGGGGTCCGATCAGTCACAGCGTTCTCTTTCTCACCAGGTTGTGGGATAGCCGGGGCCCGACTTCTTCGACGGCGGCACCCGATAGGTCTTGAGCACTTGCGCCATGATCTTGTGGAACGTTGGGGCGGCCGCCGCCGACGTCTTCATGATCTTCGGCTTCACATAAGTCACAATAACAACGTATTGGGGATTGTCCGCGGGGGCGATGCCCGCAACGGACACGATGTAGTCGTTGCCGTACCCGCCCGTCGGAAGGGCCACCTCGGCCGTTCCGGTCTTCGCGGCGATGCGATAGCCGGGGATGCTCAGTTCCGAGGAGAGCCAACCGCCCGTCACGACGCTCTCCAGCGCCTTGACGGTCGTGGTCGCAGCCTTCTCCGACACGACGCGCGTGCCCTGCGTCGACGGGAGGTCGACCACAGTTCCGTCGGGCTTCGTGCAGCCTTCGACGAGCGTGAGAGGAAGCCGCATCCCACCGTTCGCGATCCCCTGGAACGCGCTCAACATCTGGACGAGCGTGACGGACACTCCCTGTCCGTAGGTCGTGTCGTAGTTCTGCTGGGTGTTCCAGTGTTTGGCGAGGATGCCGTCCGCCTCCCCCTGGAAGTGGATCGGGGTCGTGTCGCCGAAGCCGTACTTCCTGAGGTAGTCGTAGCGAACGCTCCCGGGCAGGCGCGAACCGAGCATGGACATGCCGACGTTGGACGACTGCTCGAGCACACCAGTGAGGGTCCAGTGCATGGGTCCGTGGTACGTCGCGTCCCGGATCCTCGCACCGTCGGGGGTCACCCAGAACTCCGGGACAGTCACGCGCGTGGTTGGTGACGCGACCCCCTCATTGATGAGCATGGATGCCGTGACGGCCTTCATGATCGATCCCGGCTCGAAACTGTAGGCGAACGCGCGCGAGCCGAGGAACGCGGTCTTCGTCCCATTCACGTTGTTCGGGTCGACAGAGGGGTAGTCCGCGAGCGCCATGATGTGGCCGTCCTTGACGCGGACGACTCCCGCCATCGCCGACTCCGCACCGATGGAGATGGCCTGCTCCGCGATCGCTTGCTGCACATACCACTGCAGGTCGCTGTCGATCGTCAGCTGGAGCGTCCCTCCCGGCACGGCCTCCTTCGTCGTGACGGTGCTGCCGGGGATGCGCACACCATCCGCACCCCGCTCATACGTCGAGGTTCCGTCTGTGCTCGCGAGGCACGAGTTGCTCGTGGCCTCGAGGCCGTTCTGCGGGCCGTCGGTGCCGACGAACCCGACGAGGTTCCCGGCGACGGAACCCAGCGGATACGTGCGGTGCGGTCGTGGCTGCGGGTAGATCCACGGGATCTTCAGGTCGCGGATCGCGCGGAACGTGTCGGTATCGACCGCCTTCACGAGCATGGTCCAGTCGGAAGCGGGATCGGAGGTCACATCCAGCAGCAGGTCATCGGCCTTCGTGCCGGTGAGCGCGGCGATCTCGCTGACGGCGTCGAAGACCGAGATCTCCCGCGTCGAGCCATCCTTCTCAGTCCGCTTGAACGGCAAGGCGTTCCGGGGGGATGCGGTGATGTCGTAACGCGTCACGCTGTCGGCGAGCACGACACCGTTCTCGTCGACGATCTCCCCGCGCGGCGCGGAAACGGTCAGCTCGATGGCGCGCTTGTTGAGCGACTCCGCGTTGAAATCCGCAGCGCGGACCACCTGGATGTCCACGAGCCGCACGACGAAGACGGCGACCATCGCGAACGTGAGAACGACCGCGATCGCGAGTCGTCTTCTGGTGCTGCGCTGGTGGTTCACTGTCTCGGGCTCTCGACTGTCCTGTGGTCTCGTCGGCCGCCGCTACCGCGTGTTCGGCGACGGCAGTCCTGCACCGTCAGAGGCTACCGATCCGGGCGCGTCCGGTGTCCCAGGCGCGCCAGCGGCGGCATCCGTATCCACGACCGCGCTGACCGGCGTCAGTGCGACGCCGTTGAGAAGTTCATTCGGAATGAGGGGGCTGCCGTCCTTGCCGTGGCGGATGCCGCTGCTCGCCGTCGCGGCCACGGGCTTGCCGAGGACCTTTCCATCCGACAGCCGCAGGTATGCCATGCTCGAATTCGTCACCATGCCGAGCGCCTGCGCGTTGGCCGCGAGGTGCTGCGGGGACTCCAGCACGTGAAGCTGCTCCGTGAGCGACTGCTCGTCCCGAGCGAGCTCCCTCTGCTGCTGCTGAAGCGACGAGATCTGGTAGGCGCCATCGGAGACCACGATGCTCAGCAGGAGCTGCGCCACGAGGATCGCGAAGAGGCCGCCGACCGTGACGAGGGCGTAGACCGCTTTCGGCCTGGAGCGCTTCTGCTCGCGAGTCGACACGACGTCGAGTCGACGGCGGGGCCCCGCGTCCTCTCTTCGTTCCGGGCGTGCAGTGCTGGCCGCGACCGCGCTCATGCGGCCCTCCTGATGCGTTCCGCCGCACGGAGGCGCACCGGGGCGGAGCGTGGATTCGTGGAGATGTCTTCGTCGGTTGCGCGCTCTGCACCGCGCACCAGAAGCTTCAGGACGGGTCGGTGCTCGGGAAGTTCGACCGGAAGCCCGCGCGGCGCCGTCGATGTCGCACCCTCGGCGAGCGCGTGCTTCACGATCCGGTCTTCGAGGGACTGGTAGGAGAGCACGACGATGCGGCCGCCGACGGACAGCCGATCGATGGCGGAGGGGATCGCGCGTTCGAGAACGGCGAGTTCCCGGTTGACTTCGATCCGCAGCGCCTGGAAAACCCGCTTCGCCGGATGCCCCGCCCTGCGGACAGCGGCCGGCGTGGCCGAGTCGAGGAGCGCAACGAGCTGGGCGGATGTCACCAGGCGGTTCTGCTCACGGGCGGCGACGATGTGCTTCGCGTACCGGCCGGCGAGCTTCTCCTCCCCGTACTTCGTGAAGATTCGGCGGAGCTCCGACTCGCTGTATTCGGCGAGAATCTGCTCGGCGGTGACGGGCGTGCTCGCGTCCATCCGCATGTCGAGCGGTGCGTCCTTCGAGTAGGAGAATCCGCGCTCGGTCCGATCCAGCTGCAGCGACGACACCCCGAGGTCGAACAGGATCCCTGCGACGTCGCGGAGTCCGAGCCCGTCGAGGACCGTCTCGATGTCGTCGTAGACGGCATGCACGAGGTGGATGCGATCGGCGAACCGGGCGAGCCTGGCCGCTGCGATGCCGAGCGCATCCTGATCCCGATCGATGCCGACCAGCTCGAGGCCCGGAAAGCGATCGAGGACGGCCAGTGCGTGGCCCCCCATGCCGAGTGTCGCGTCGACGAGCACTGCATCCGGTCGCTCGAGGGCAGGGGCGAGCAGCTCGAGAGTGCGCTCCAACATGACGGGCACGTGGATGCTCGAAAGGTCTGGTGCATCGGGGATGTCGTTGGTGTGTTCCATGAGGATGCGACCCGGCCCCTTGGTTCCGATTCCCCTCCGCATCGGGCCTGGCACTGGGGAAGTGTGTCAGGATCGCAACTCGGCGGGGAGTCGGAAGCAAGGCGCTAGAAGAGGCCGGGGATCACCTCCTCCGTGATCTCGGAGAAGCTGTCTTCCTGTTCGGAGTAGTAGGTGTTCCATGCCTCGGTGTCCCAGATCTCGGCGTGGTTGCCTGCGCCGATGACAGTGAGTTCGCGGTCGAGTCCCGCGTATCCGCGCAGCAGTGCGGGGATCGTCACGCGGTGCTGCTTGTCCGGCACCTCGGAGTGCGCACCGGAGAGGAAGAGCCGCAGGTAGTCACGGGACTTCTTGCTCGTGACCGGGGCTTGGCGAATCCGCTCGTGCAGCTCCTCGAATTCGCGCGTGCTGTAGACGAACAGGCACCGCTCCTGGCCGCGCGTGACGACGATGCCGGCTTCGAGCTCGTCCCAGAACTTCGCGGGGAGGATGATGCGCCCCTTGTCGTCGAGCTTGGGGGCGTAGGTACCCAGAAACATCCGCGGTCCTCCCCCTCGTTCTCCGGCCCGGATTCAGGTAACCTCCACTTTACTCCACTTGCCACCACAAAACAATCAACTTTGCATCAAATTTCATTTTGGGATCGACTAATGGCCTATAGATACAGGGCGAGAGGCGGTGGAGAGTGGTGGAGGGAAATGATCCACAATCGAGCTCATCCGGGTAAAGAAAAAGGCCGGCGTTTCCGCCGACCTGCCCTGACTGGTTCCGTTTCCGGGGACTACTGCCCTCGCTCGTCCTGGCGGCGATCCCAGCGATCGTTCATCCGATCCATGAAACCGGCCTTCTGCCGCGTCGACGAACCGCTCGGTTCGGAGGTCGAGGAGGAGACGGGAGCCTTGGAGCGACGAAGCGCGAGAAGGACCCCGGCGAAGAGCACGACGAACCCGACGACCCCGATGATCGGAATCCTCGTGGCGACACCCGTGATGATGCCCGCGAATCCCACGATGCCGATGAGGATCCCGATGACGATCCAACGATAGTTCGGACGCGAATCGTGGCTGCCGACGGTCGCGACGAAGTCTGCATCGTTGTGATACAGACTGCGCTCCATCTCTTCCAGGAGTCGCTGTTCCTGCTCGGATAGCGGCATGGTCACTCCCTTCAGGCACGAGATCCACGCTGTCTTAGACAACATTGTATGCGCACCGCGCTGGCTAGGCTATAAGCGTGCCTGAGAGTACCCGGTTAGTCGACCTCGTCCAGGAGGGGATCGATGACTTCCTCGACGATCGCGACCCCGAACTCGCAGCAATCGACAGCGGACTCTCCCCCTTCATCGAATACGCGCGAGACCTCCTTCGCGGCGGCAAGCGTTTCCGTGCGCTCTTCTGTTACTGGGGCTGGCGAGCCACCGGCGCGGCGGAAGGAGCCGGCGACCTCCTGACGGGCGCCGACGACCGTTCGCTCGACACCGTCGTGAGGGCGGCGACCGCACTCGAGGTGTTCCACGCCGCCGCGCTCGTCCACGACGACATCATCGACAACTCCGACACCCGCCGTGGCGGCGACTCCGTCCACCGGAGATTCGAGACCGACCACGAGCGCAACGGATGGAGCGGGTCCTCCGAGACCTTCGGCCGATCGGCCGCCATCCTGCTCGGCGATCTCCTCCTCGCCTGGAGTTCCGACGCATTCGATGAGGCCCTCGAGTCGACGCCGTCCGCCACCGCACGGCGAGCGGCCAGACGTGAGTTCACGCGCATGCGCAGCGAGGTCATGATGGGCCAGTACCTGGATGTCCTCGACGAACAGTCCTGGCAATCTCATCCCGAGAGCGAGCAGCTCGGTCGCGCCCAGAGGGTCATCATCTACAAATCGGCGAAGTACAGCGTCGAGGCTCCACTCGTGATCGGTGCTGCGCTCGGGGGTGCGAGCGATGAGCTTCTGGCCGGCCTGAGGGCCTTCGGCCTGCCTCTCGGGATCGCCTTCCAGCTTCGCGATGACCTTCTCGGGGTGTTCGGGGATTCTTCCGTCACCGGGAAGCCCTCCGGCGACGACCTCCGCGAAGGCAAGCGGACGGTGCTCGTGGCTCTCGCGCGGGCGAGCCTTCCCGCGCACGCCGTGCGATTCGTGGATGAGATGCTCGGAGATCCTGACCTCACCGACGTCCAAGTCAGGATCCTTCAGGACACGCTGCGGGAGAGCGGCGCGGTCGACGAGGTCGAGTCGATCATCCGGAACCAGGTCGAGCGGGCTACGCGGGCTCTCCAACAGGTGTCCCTGGGCCCGAGCGTGCGCGCGGAGCTAGAGAAACTGATCGACAGCGTGATCCGCCGCACGGCTTGAGGAGTGTCGACCGGCTTCAGAAGCCGAGCGCCTGGGCGACCCGTCGAACCTCGGACTTGCGACCGTCGCGCAACGCATCGATCGGCGACACCCCGAGGCTCTCCTCGACGTTCAGCAGCCATGTCATGGACTCTTCGTCCGAGTAGCCGCTGTCGCCCAGCACGATGAGCGTGCCTTTGAGTTCGGGAAGCGGCTCACCGTCGCGAATGAACAACTCCGGCACCTGCCACACGCCGTCGACCCTCGTCGCGAGCAGCGAGCGGTCTTCGATGAGCCGACGGACCCGGCTGACACCGACCCCGAGCAGTTCGACGAGATCGGGCACGGTGAGCCAGCGGATGTCCGCACCGGGGGTTGAGGTTGACGACGAAGCCACGGTTAAAGACTGCCAGAACTGCCGGACAAGAACGTCACGACACGGTGGTTTTCCGTCGAGTTCACTCTATTCACTTTCGTCACACTGATTGACACAGATATATTTCTGTGCCACTTTGGAGGAGTCAGACTGGGGAATCACATGACTGAGTTCTTTGCGCGCACTGGCGGCGCCAACCCGCGCGGCGCCGACGCGGCGCCGAAACCGGCGAACAAGATCGCCCACGGGGCGTTCCAGACGCTGCCCATCCTTCTCGTCGGATCGATGGCCATGAGCCTCAACCTCACCGGTCCGATCGACACGTCGACCGTCAAGCGCGTCGACAAGCCTCAGGACTCGACCGCACAGCTCCGGAAGGCCGTAGCCGAGGCCATGCACGCGGCCGCCAACGAACGAGCCGCGGGTGACGCGCAAGCCGTCGGCGCGTCGGGCAATCTCGCGATCGCGGCCAGCGCGCCGGCAACCTACCGCGTCAAGGCGGGCGACACGGTCAGCGGAATCGCCACGCGCTATGGCCTCGCAACGGCCTCGGTTCTCGCCCTCAATGGACTCGGATGGAAGTCGATCATCTTCCCTGGGCAGGTCCTGAAACTCACGAATGCGAAGACCTCGACTCCGGCGCCGCCGAAGTCCGCTCCGCCCGCATCCTCAACCACCGCCCCCACGGCGACTCGGACGTACACGATCGCGCGCGGCGACACGATCAGCGGGATCGCAGCCAGGTTCGGCGTCTCGACGCAATCGATCCTCACCGCGAACAATCTCGGCTGGTCGACGATCATCTACCCTGGCCAGAAGGTCAGGATCCCGGGCAAGGCCGCCTCCGCGCCGTCGAACCCAGCACCCTCGAACCCGGCACCGACGCCTCCAGTCGTCGACATCGACCCCGTCGTCGATGTGACTCCCATCGACACCGCACCCGCACCGCAGGACATCCGCTACGTCATCAAGTCCGGAGACACCGTCACGGCAATCGCCGAGAGGTTCGGTGTGACCGTGCAGGCGATCCTGACCGCCAACGGCCTCACGATCTCGAGCATCATCTACGCAGGTCGCACGATCGTCATCCCGGGAACCGCGTCGGCTCCGGCATCCGTCGGCGGAACGACGACCGTACTGACGAGCGAGATGGCCACGAATGCGCGCACCATCATCGCGGTGGGCAAGTCGCTCGGTGTGAGCGACTACGGTCTCGTCATCGCCCTTTCCGCTGCGATGCAGGAGTCCAGCCTGCGCAACCTCGACTACGGAGACCGCGACTCGCTCGGGCTCTTCCAGCAGCGCCCGAGCACCGGATGGGGCACTCCGGCGCAGGTCACGGACACCGTGTACGCGAGCAGACTGTTCTTCGGGGGGCCGATGAACCCCAACAAGGGGAACACGCGTGGTCTCCTGGACATCTCAGGCTGGCAGTCGATGACGGTCACCCAGGCAGCCCAGGCAGTGCAGCGATCCGCGTACCCGGACGCCTACGCGAAGTGGGAGAAATCCGCTCGCGCGTGGCTTGCGCAACTCTCCTGATCGGCTGGCAAAGCCGCCGTTCTCGGTGTTTTGACGGGTTCACGATGGTTCCCATACTTAGACTTCTGCGGTGAGCTCCAACACCACCGACCCCATGGTCGGCCGTCTCATCGACGGCCGCTACCAGGTGCGCTCACGCATCGCCCGCGGCGGAATGGCGACCGTCTACCTCGCCACCGACCTCCGACTCGAACGACGGGTCGCGATCAAGGTCATGCACGGCCACCTCGCCGACGACACGCAGTACAAGGCCCGCTTCATCCAGGAGGCGCGATCGGCCGCCCGCCTCGCCCACCCCAATGTCGTGAACGTCTACGACCAGGGTCAGGATGCCGACACCGCGTACCTGGTGATGGAGTACCTGCCCGGCATCACGCTGCGCGAGCTGCTCCACGAGCATCCGGTGCTCACGACCGACCAGGCCATGGACATCATGGACGCGATCCTGTCCGGGCTCGCCGCAGCCCATCGGAACGGTATCGTCCACCGGGACCTGAAGCCGGAGAATGTGCTCCTCGCCGACGATGGCCGGATCAAGATCAGCGACTTCGGGCTGGCTCGAGCTGCCACAGCGCAGACGGCGACCGGGAATGCGCTCCTTGGAACCATCGCGTACCTGTCCCCCGAGCTCGTGACGCGAGGCGTCGCCGACGCACGCAGCGACATCTACGCGGTGGGCATCATGCTCTACGAGATGCTCGCGGGTGAGCAGCCCTATAAGGGCGAGCAGCCATTCCAGATCGCGCAGCAGCACGCGAACGACACCGTGCCGACGCCCAGCAGCAAGAACCCCAGGGTCCCTGCCGAACTTGACGAGCTCGTTCTCTGGGCGACCGCGAGGGATCCCGAGCAGCGGCCGCGCGATGCCAGGGCTATGCTCGAGCAGCTCCACGAGACGCGGCACATCCTCGAGGGCGGCCAGAAGCCGGCACCGACGCCGGCAACCATGCAGACGATGGTCATGCCGTCTGCGGCGCCGCGGGCGGCGGAGACCGAGACCCAGGTGCTCGGGACTCGCGTACGGCAGCGCACGGGCCCGATCGCATCGGACAGTGCGGCGACCCTCTCCACCCTGGCCGATCGCCGGCACTCCAGGAGCCGCTGGCTCTTCGCGCTCATCCTCATCCTCGTCGCTCTCGCCGGCGCGACGGGATGGTATTTCGGAACCGGCCCTGGCTCCAAGGTCTCGATCCCGGACGTCGCAGGGAAGGATGTCGCGGCGGCGACGGCCATTCTCCTGAAGAGCGACCTCACGGTGTCGAAGGAGACGAAGGGGGAATTCACCACGACCGTCCCCGAGGGCAAGGTCGTGGGAACCGATCCGAAGATCGGATCCAGTGTCGCTCACGGTGGCACCGTGACGATCATCGTCTCCAAGGGGCCGGAGCCGCTCGCCATGCCTCCCGTCGTCGGCGGTACGGAGGATGCGGCCCGCGCGGCGCTCGAACCCCATTTCGACCTCCAGGAGACGCAGTACCAGTTCGATTCCGGCCAGGCGGCGGGGATCGTCCTCGCGGTCTACGGTGTCGATCGCACCGGCAAGGAGCTGGACCTCTCGACTGTCACCGAGTACTGGGACGGTCAGCCCATCACCCTGACCGTGTCACTCGGTCCGATTCCCGATGTTCGGGGAATGTCGGTCGCGGAGGCCCAGAAGGCGCTGTCAGACAAGGATCTCGTGGGCTCGCGCTCGGACAAGCTCCATGACTGGAGCGATGACGTTCCCGAGGGCGACGTCATCGGGTACAAGCCGCTGCCGGAGGGGACCGTCGTGACCAAGGGCACGGAGTTGCAGCTCATCGTGTCCGACGGTGTCGAGCAGGTTCCGGTGCCAGATGTCGTCGGATTGAGCTGGTACGAGGCGAAGAAGACGCTGCTCGATGCGGGGTTCAAGCTCGACTATGACGCACGGGCGGATCTCCTGCCCTCCGCCGTGGAAGTTCGCAAGACCGACCCCCGGGCCGGCGCGACCGTCGACAAGGGATCGACCATCCACGTCGAGTTCAAAGGCTTTTGAGCGGGCTAGTCAGCGCGCCCCCAGTTCCTCCGCGACGAGGAAGGCGAGTTCGAGCGACTGCATGTGGTTGAGCCGCGGGTCGCACAGCGATTCGTAGCGCATGGCGAGAGCCGACTCGTCGATCTGCTCCGATCCGCCGAGGCATTCGGTCACGTCGTCGCCTGTCAGCTCGATGTGGATGCCTCCGGGGTGCGTGCCGACGGCGCGGTGGGCTTCGAAGAAGCCCTTCACCTCGTCCACCACATCGTCGAATCTCCGCGTCTTGTAGCCCGTGGGGGTGGTCAATCCGTTTCCGTGCATCGGGTCGCTCACCCACAGCGGTGTCGCACCGCTCGCCGAGACGGCCTCGAGCAACGGCGGCAACGTGTCCCGGATGAGGCTGGCACCCATTCGCGTGATGAATGTCAGCCGCCCGGGTTCGCGATCCGGATCCAGGCGCTCGATGAGCTCCAGAACCTGCGCGGGCGTCGCCGAGGGGCCGAGCTTCACGCCGAGGGGGTTTCGCACACGGGACAGGAAGTCGATGTGGGCGCCATCCGGTTGCCTCGTGCGCTCCCCCACCCAGACGAAGTGCGCCGACGTGTCGTAGGGCGTTCCGGTGCGCGAATCGATCCGGGTCAATGGACGCTCGTAGTCCATGAGCAGCGCTTCGTGGGAGGTGTAGAACTCGGTGCGCTTGAGCGCTTCGAAGTCCGCCCCGCACGCCATCATGAACTTGATCGCTCGATCGATTTCGCGTGCCATGTGCTCGTACCGCACGTTGGCTGGGTTTCGCGCGAAGCCCTGGTTCCAGCTGTGCACCTGGCGCAGGTCGGCGAATCCGCCCTGCGTGAAGGCGCGGATCAGATTGAGGGTGCTGGCCGCCGTATGGTAGCCGCGTACGAGCCGCGCAGGGTCTGCCGTGCGGGACTCCGGGGTGAAGTCGTAACCGTTCACGACGTCGCCGCGGTAGGCGGGAAGCGTGACGTCGCCGCGGGTTTCGGTCTCGCTCGAACGGGGCTTCGCGAACTGGCCTGCCATCCGGCCCATCTTGATGACCGGCATCGACGCGCCATAGGTGAGCACGACCGCCATCTGAAGGATGGTCTTGACCCGATCCCGAATCTGGTCCGCTGTCGCCGCCGCGAACGTCTCTGCGCAGTCTCCGCCCTGCAGGAGGAACGCCTCGCCGCGTGCGGCGCTCGCGAGCCGGGTGCGCAGGATGTCCACCTCGCCGGCGAAGACGAGGGGCGGCAGCGACGACAACTCCTGAGACGCCGCGGATACCGCCTCGCTTGAGGGCCAGGCCGGTTGCTGCGCGATCGGGAGGGAGCGCCAATAGTCGAGCCCGTCGATCACTGCCGGTTCGGCAAGGACGACTGGTTCGGACGGATCGACCACTGGATGCTCCTTGAGTGGGTCGTCGGCGCGATCGTGAACGGAACGCGCGAGGCGGAGGAAATGCTGCAGCGGTGCAGCGGCACCCGGACCTGCCGGGGTTCCCAGCCTATCGGGAGACCGAGCCCTGCGTCGGAACTACCGACTCCGACTGCCGGACTGTTCCTTCACTGTGCTCGCATAGACGTCGACGTACTCCTGGTCGCTCAGGTGACTGAGCTCGTACATGATCTCGTCGGTGATCGACCGCAGGATGAAACGGTCGCTCTCCATGCCCTCGAACCGGGAGAAGTCGAGCGGTTGACCGATGACGACTCCGATCCGTCCCACCTTCGGGAGCCGACGACCGATCGGCATGACCTTCTCGGTGTCGATCATGGCGACCGGGACCACGGGAACTCCCCCTTCGAGGACCATCCGGGCGACCCCGGTGCGACCCCGATACAGTTTCCCGTCGGGACTCCTCGTCCCTTCCGGATAGATACCGAGCACCTCACCGCGGCCGAGCACGCCAAGGCCGGTGCGCAGGCTCGCCTCCGAAGCCTTGCCGCCCGAACGGTCGATGGGAAGCATCCCCGCGGCCTTGAGGAAGTTCTTGATCGCCCAGCCCTTGATGCCCCTGGCCGTGTAGTAGTCGCTCTTGGCCAGGAACGTCACGCGACGCTCGATCACGAGCGGAAGGAACACGGAGTCGATGAAGGACAGGTGATTGCTCGCGAGGATCACGCCGCCCGTGCGCGGGATGTTCTCGGCCCCCGTCACCCACGGCCGGAAAGCGGTGCGCAGGATCGGTCCGGCGATCAGGTTCTTCATGAACCAGTAGAACATCCGAGACCTTCCGAGAGTGCGACTCCACCGCGTAACGGCAATGTCACAAGCCTACCCGCGGAACGGTTCCACCCCGAAGCGGGCCGAGCTCGCCCAGCACGACCAGATAGAGTGTATGGAATGACCTGACCGGTACCAAAGGAGTTGCCGTGGACCACTACGACATGCCCGCCATCGTTCCCGCAGACCCTGAGGCGAACGCGACCGATCTCCTGATGGAACGGGTGAAAGAGACACCCGAGCTCGCGCTCTTCTCGCTGCCGACCCACGACGGCGGCTGGACCGATGTGACCGCCTCGGAGTTCCTCCGCCAGGTTCAAGCGCTCGCGAAGGGTTTCGTCGCCGCAGGCATCCAGCCCGGCGACAAGATCGGGCTCATGTGCAAGACCCGCTACGAGTGGACGCTCATCGACTTCGGCATCTGGTTCGCGGGTGCGATCATGGTGCCCATCTACGAGACCTCCTCCCCGTCGCAGCTCCAGTGGAACCTCAATGACTCGGGCGCTGTTGCGATGATCACCGAGACGCCGGATCATTTCGCACGATTCGACGAAGCGCACCCTGACCTCCCGCTCATCACCAACGTGTGGAAGATCGACACCGGCGACCTCGACAAGCTCGCAGCATCCGGCACCGACATCCCGGACGAGGAGATCGAGCGGCGCCGGAACCTCGCAAAGGGCTCGGACCTCGCAACGCTCATCTACACGGCGGGCACGACCGGCCGGCCCAAGGGCTGCATGCTGACCCACTCCAACTTCGTCGAACTCACCCGCAACGCGAGAGGGGCGATCCCCGAGGTCGTCAACACGGAGTCCAGCACTCTGCTCTTCATCACCCTCGCCCACATCTTCGCCCGGTTCATCTCGGTGCTCGCCATCGTCGGCGGCGTCAAGGTCGGACACCAGCCGGACACCAAGCAGCTCCTCCCGGCGATGGGCTCCTTCCGGCCCACGTTCCTCCTCGCGGTACCCCGCGTGTTCGAGAAGGTCTACAACTCCTCGGAGCAGAAGGCCGAGGGCGGCGGGAAGGGCAAGATCTTCCGCAAGGCGGCAGCGGTCGCCGTCGCGCACTCGAAGGCGCTGGATGCCGGAAAGGTACCACTAGGCCTCGCGCTCCAGTTCGCCCTCTTCGACCGGCTCGTGCTCAGCAAGATCCGCGCTGCGCTCGGTGGCCGCGTGAAGTACGCCGTCTCCGGCTCTGCCCCCCTCGGACTGTTCCTCGGCCACTTCTACCGCAGCCTCGGCCTCACGATCCTCGAGGGCTACGGTCTCACCGAGACGACGGCCCCCATCTCGGTCAACGTGCCATCCAACTTCAAGATCGGCAAGGTCGGTCCCCCGCTGCCCGGATGCGCTGTGCGCCTCGGTGCGGACGGCGAGATCGAGGCGAAGGGCGTCAACATCTTCGCCGGCTACTGGAACAACGAACAGGCCACGAAGGACACCTTCGACGGCGAGTGGTTCAAGACCGGAGACATCGGCACGATCGACGACGAAGGCTACCTCGAGATCACCGGCCGGAAGAAGGAGATGATCGTCACGGCAGGCGGCAAGAACGTCGCACCCGCGATCCTGGAGGACCCCATCCGCTCGAACCCGATCATCGGGCAGGTCGTCGTCGTCGGCGACCAGCGACCCTTCATCGGGGCCCTCATCACCCTCGATGAGGAGATGCTTCCGGTCTGGCTCAACAACAACGGCGAGGACGCCACGATGTCGGTGGATGAGGCGGCGAAGAACCCGAAGGTGCTCGCCGAGATCCAGACCGCCATCGATCGCGCGAACAAGTCGGTCTCGCGTGCGGAGTCGATCCGGAAGTTCGTCATCCTCCCGCACGACCTCACGGAAGCGAGCGGACACCTCACGCCGAAGCTGAGCATCAAGCGGAACGTCATCCTCAAGGACTTCACCGACACGATCGACGGTCTGTACGAGGATGCGCCGGCGACGCAGGGGCACTCGGTCGTCGGTTAGGGCTTGCCCGGAAGGGTCAGAACCAGTCCGACTCGCGGATGAGCCGCATGGCTTCGCGTTTGCGGTCCCGGTCGAGCCCCTCGATGAAGAGCTTGCCGTCGAGATGGTCGCACTCGTGCTGCAGCGCCTGGGCGAGCAGGCCATCGCCGGACAGCTCCACCGGATCACCGGCGAGGTCGACACCGGTCACGCGCGCCCACGGATGGCGGGATCGCTGGAAATAGAAGCCGGGCACAGAAAGGCATCCCTCGTCGACGAGTTGCGGTTCACCCGTAACCTCGACGAGCACAGGGTTCAGGATGTACCCGACCTCGCCGTCGATGTTGTAGCTGAACGCCCGCTGGTTCACGCCGATCTGCGGAGCTGCCACCCCTGCACGCCCGGGAAGCCTCACCGTGTCGAGGAGATCCTCCACGAGCCCGTCGACCGACGGGTCTCCCACCTCGATGGGGTCGGAGATCGTACGGAGTACCGGGTCACCGAAGACCCGGATCTGGCGTGCCGTCATCGTGTGGAGGCTCCCGCTGTCCTACTCGTCCCGCGTCGACGGAAGCCCGTCGGCGACGAGAGCGGCGAGCTCCCGCGCACTCGCGCGGGTGAGGGGCTGGAGCCTCGAATAATCGATGACCGACCCCGCGGCCAGAAGCGGATCATACGGAATACGGATGATCTCCCGCACCCGTGAACGGAAGTGCGCCTCGATCTCGTCGATCTTCACGAGGTTGGTGCCCTGGGTCGCGGTGTTGAGCGCGACGACGGCGTTCCGCACGAGTGCGCCGTAC
The DNA here is from genome assembly GCF_014200375.1 of Terrimesophilobacter mesophilus. Lineage (GTDB taxonomy): Bacteria > Actinomycetota > Actinomycetes > Actinomycetales > Microbacteriaceae > Terrimesophilobacter > Terrimesophilobacter mesophilus. Next base: position 303,299 of record NZ_JACHBP010000001.1, read on the forward strand.
CCGTTCGCCTCCAGCCAGGTGAGCGTCTCCGAGGCCAGCCGCGCTTCGTCGACGCTTCCTCCCGACACGATGACGACGGAGTCGGCGCGCTGCAGGGTCGCCCTCATCACAGAGTGGACGATTCCTGTTCCGCAGTCGGTGAGGACGATCGAGTAGAAGCGCGCGGCCAGGTCGGCGACGACGTTGTAGTCGTCCTCGTCGAAGGCGTCGGAGAGCAGCGGATCCGTATCCGAGGCGAGGATGTCCAGCCTGGTCTCGTCGCGCGAGACGAGGTTGGCGAAGTCGCTGAACGTCGTGATGGACGCCGCTTTGGTGACGACATCCCTCACCGTGGACCTGGTCTGCTTGCTCACCCGCTCTGCGAGCGTTCCGCGGTCAGGGTTCGCGTCGATCGCGATCACGCGGTCTTCGCGCACATCCGACATCGCCATCCCGAGGAGCGTCGTGATGGTCGTCTTGCCCACGCCGCCCTTGCGCGTGAGGACGGGCACGAAACGGGTACCGCCGTCGAGCCTCTTGCTGATGCGGGCGTCCAACTCCTTGCGCGCCTTCACCCGCTTCGAATCGCCGAGGTTGATGAGATGGAACGTGCTCGAATACACGAGTTCCTGCCACAGCCCCTCCGGGCGGGGGCGCTTGCGGCCGTGCTGCTCGAGAAGCCGGTCGGCGGTCAGCATCGCCGCCGACTCCGGAGTGGACGACACGTCACCACGCAACCGGTTCCGCCTGCTGTGCTTCTCGTCGGCCTCGCGATCCGACGGTGCAGGCTCGACGGGATCCGGCATGACGGGGATGAGATTGATGGATGTCGTCGAGATCTGGCGGCCGAGGATGGAGCCGGCTCGCAGGGTCTCGTCGTCGATCGAGACGGCTCGCTCCTCATCGGGGGTGGAGTGGATCTCCTCCGGCAGCGTCACGTCGATCGTGAGGCTCGTCGGCAGCTCGCCGGACACACGGTCGCCGGACACGAGATCACCCGTCACGTGACGGTCGGCTGGCTCAGCACCGTCCCCGGTCTTCCTGGTCTTGGTAGCCACAGCGAAAAGGCCCTTCCTGATCGGACCCCCCAGCTTACAACGGAGTGGCCGCTCGCCCGCGGTCGGGCGGCGCTATTCGACGACGAGGAGCAGGTCCCCTGCGTCGACCTGCTGCGTCTGGGGGATCGCCAGTCGTGCGACGGTTCCCGCCACCGAACAGGTGATCGCGGCCTCCATCTTCATCGCCTCGATCGACGCGACGACCTGGCCCGCCTCGACGCGGTCGCCTGACGCGACCTTCAGCGACACGACTCCGGAGAACGGTGCCGCGACCTGGCCGGGCGCAGAAGAGTTCGCCTTCTCCGCCGCCTTCGACTCGACCGTGATCGACAGGTCCCGGACGAACACCGGCCGAAGCTGGCCGTTGATGACCGTCATGACGGTGCGCATCCCCTTGTCATCCGCTTCGCCGATGGCCTCGAGGCCGACGATGAGGTTGACGCCTGTCTCGATCGACACGACGTGCTCCGTGCCTGGATGCAGGCCGTAGAGGTAATCGACGGTGTCCATCACCGAGAGGTCGCCGAAGCGGTCCCGGATGTCCTCGAACTGGCGGGTGGGCCCCGGGAAGAGGAGTCGATTGAGCGTCGCACGACGTGTGGCGGAGTCGGCGTCGAGAGATGCGCTGTCCTCCGGGGCGAGATCCTCGACCTCGATCGACACCGTCCTTCCGGCCAGCACCTTGCTCCGGAACGGCTCCGGCCATCCGCCGGGCAGGTCGCCCAGCTCACCCGCCATGAAGTTGACGACGGAGTCCGGGATGTCGTAGCGTCCCGGATTCGCCTCGAAATCCACCGGGTCGGCATCCGCTGCGGCCATCGCCAGCGCGAGGTCGCCGACGACCTTCGACGACGGCGTGACCTTCGGCGGCCGTCCGAGGATGCGGTTCGCGGCCGCGTACCAGTCCTCGATCTTCTCGAACTGCTCCGAAAGCCCCAGTGCGACGGCCTGGGTCCGGAGGTTCGAGAGCTGGCCGCCCGGGATCTCATGGTGGTACACGCGACCGGTCGGTCCGGCGAGTCCGGACTCGAACGGGCGATAGGCGTGGCGAACCGCCTCCCAATACGGCTCCAGGTCCGACACGGCCTGGAGGGAGAGCCCGGTGTCGCGCTCGGTGTTCGCGAGGGCAGCGACCAGAGCGGAGAGCGGGGGCTGGCTCGTCGTGCCGGCCATGGGGGCGCTCGCGACATCGACCGCGTCGGCACCCGCGCGGCTCGCTGCCAGCAGCGTTGCCAGTTGCCCGCCGGCGGTGTCATGCGTGTGCACATGGACCGGCAGATCGAAGCGCCCTCTCAGCGCTGCTACGAGCTTCTCGGCGGCTCCGGCCCGCAGGAGCCCGGCCATGTCCTTGATCGCGAGGATGTGGGCTCCGGTGTCGACGATCTGCTCTGCGAGCCGCAGGTAGTAGTCGAGCGTGTAGAGATTCTCGGCCGGGTCGAGAAGGTCGCCCGTGTAGCACAACGCCACCTCTGCGACCGACGTTCCCGTGGCGAGCACGGCATCGATGGCCGGCCGCATCCTGTCGACATCGTTGAGCGCATCGAATATCCGGAAGATGTCGACGCCGGTGGCCGCAGCCTCGACGACGAACGCGTCGGTCACCTTGGTCGGATACGGCGTGTATCCGACGGTATTGCGCCCTCGGAGAAGCATCTGGATCGCGATGTTCGGAAGCGACTCTCGCAATGCGGCGAGGCGCTCCCACGGGTCTTCACCGAGGAACCTGAGCGCAACGTCGTAGGTGGCGCCTCCCCACGCCTCGACCGAGAACAGCTCAGGGGTCAGCCGGGCGACGTAGGGTGCGACCGTCACGAGATCCTTCGTGCGTACCCTCGTCGCCAGCAGCGACTGGTGGGCGTCACGGAAGGTCGTGTCTGTGACGGCGAGCGATGTCCTTGCCCGGAGGTCGGCGGCGAAGCCCTGGGGGCCGAGCTCGAGCAGTCGCTCGCGCGAGCCGGCCGGGGCGGGCGCGTCGACGTCGACGACCGGCAGTTTCACGGAGGGGCTGAAGATGCCGTCGCCGCTTCCGTACGGTTGGTTCACGGTGACGTCCGCGAGCCAGTTGAGGATCTTCGTCCCCCTGTCCTTCGACGGGCGGGCGTTGACCAGCTCCGGCCGCTCGTCGATGAACGACGTGCTGATGTCGCCTGCGGCGAATGACGGGTCGTCGAGCACGGCCTGGAGGAACGGGATGTTGGTGGACACACCGCGGATCCGGAATTCTGCGAGCCCCCTCTTCGCCCTCCCGACGGCCGCGGCGAAATCGTGGCCCCTGCACGTCATCTTCACGAGCATGGAGTCGAAGTGCGGGCTGATCTGGGTCCCGGGGTCGATCGTGCCGCCGTCGAGACGGATGCCGCCACCGCCTGGCGACCGGTAGGTCGTGATCTTGCCCGTGTCCGGACGGAATCCCGCCGCCGGGTCCTCCGTCGTGATGCGGCACTGCAGTGCCGCTCCGTGCAGCGTGAGCGTCTCCTGGGCCAGACCCAGCTCCGCCAGGGTCTCCCCCGCAGCGATCCGCATCTGCGCCTGCACGAGGTCGACGTCGGTGATCTCTTCCGTCACCGTGTGCTCGACCTGGATGCGGGGGTTCATCTCGATGAAGACGTGCTGGCCGGCGCGCTCCCCCACCGTGTCGAGCAGGAACTCCACCGTTCCGGCGTTCACGTAGCCGATCGAGCGCGCGAAGGCGATCGCATCCCGGTAGAGCGCATCCCGGATCACCGGGTCGAGGTTCGGCGCCGGAGCGATCTCGATGACCTTCTGGTTGCGTCGCTGAACGCTGCAGTCGCGCTCGAACAGGTGCATCGTGTTGCCCGAGGAATCGGCGAGGATCTGCACCTCGATGTGCCGTGGGCGCAGGACGGCCTGCTCGAGGAACATCGTCGGGTCCCCGAACGCGCTGTCCGCCTCCCTCATGGCCTCCTCGAGCGCCTGGCGCAGGTCCTCCGGACGGTCCACACGGCGCATCCCTCGACCGCCGCCGCCGGCGACGGCCTTGGCGAAGAGCGGGAACCCGATACCGTCCGCGCCCGCCAGGAGGTCGTCCAGGTCCTTCGACGCCGGGGTCGATGCCAGGACGGGAACGCCGGCAGAGATGGCGTGCTCCTTCGCCGTGACCTTGTTGCCCGCCATCTCGAGCACGTGCTGGCCGGGCCCGATGAAGGTGATGCCTGCCGCCGCGGCCTGCTCGGCGAGCTCGGGGTTCTCCGACAGGAATCCGTAGCCGGGGTAGATGGCATCCGCCCCGCACTCCTTCGCGACCCGGATGATCTCCGACACATCGAGATACGCGCGAACCGGATGCCCCTCCGTACCGATCAGGTACGCCTCGTCCGCCTTGAGACGGTGCAGCGAGTTGCGGTCCTCCCACGGAAAGACGGCCACGGTCTTCGCGCCGAGTTCGAACGCGGCGCGGAACGCGCGAATGGCGATCTCACCTCGGTTGGCAACGAGAATCTTCCGGAACACGCGACTCCTCTCAGGTGACCGTCCAAGAATAATCTCAGCGCACAGCCATTCCGGCGGCCTTCTGGCAACCCAGCCAGCGAAGATTTAGGTTCTTTCAGACTAGTGAAGGTATCGTCGTTACTCGTGCATGTACTCAGCGTCAGCTCCCTCAAAGGAGGGGTCGGAAAGACCACCGTGACGCTGGGGCTGGCCTCGGCCGCTTTCGCCAGGGGGCTTCGCACGCTCGTCGTGGACCTGGACCCGCAGTCCGACGTGTCCACCGGGATGGACATCAGCGTCACCGGTCACCTGAACATCGCCGACGTGCTCGCCTCGCCGAAGGAGAAGATCGTGCGTTCGGCGATCGCCCCGAGCGGGTGGACGCGAGGGCGTCCGGGCAAGGTCGATGTCATGATCGGCAGCCCGTCGGCGATCAACTTCGACGGCCCGCATCCGAGCATCCGGGACATCTGGAAGCTCGAAGAGGCGCTCGCCCATCTCGAGGCCGACTATGACCTCGTGCTCGTCGACTCCGCGCCGTCCCTCAACGCATTGACCCGCACCGCCTGGGCCGCGAGTGACCGCGTCACGATCGTCACAGAGCCCGGACTGTTCTCCGTCGCCGCTGCGGACCGCGCGCTTCGCGCCATCGAGGAGATTCGGAGGGGCCTCTCCCCCAGGCTCCAGCCTCTCGGCATCATCGTCAATCGCGCCAAGATCCAGTCGCTGGAGCACCAGTTCCGCATCAAGGAACTTCGCGACATGTTCGGCCCGCTCGTTCTCAGCCCCCAGTTGCCCGAGCGCACATCACTCCAGCAGGCGCAGGGCGCCGCGAAGCCACTACACGTGTGGCCGGGCGAGAGCGCAGAGGAGATGGCCCACCACTTCGACCAGCTTCTCGATCGGGTCATCCGCGCCGGACGGATCCCGGTGGGAGGCGTGCCCTTCGAGCAGGGTCCGGCTGCACCCCCGACTGCGTCCGCTGCCGCGCCGCCCGCCGCGCCGCCGCCAATACCACCATCGACTTCTCCGATGCCGCCGCCGCAGCAGCAGGCTCAACCGCAGCAGCAGCCTCGGCTGACGGACGAGCGGAACCCCTTCGGGAACCTCTTCGAATAGTGCGGCTCAGGATGCCCTGGTCGCACGCCTCGCGGCGAGCTCGTCCGCCGGGTCGGCTCCCGCGACGGTGTCCAGCTCGATCAGGCTCGACTCCACTTCGCGCAGAACCTTGCCCACGGCGATCCCGAACACGCCCTGACCGCGGCTGACGAGGTCGATCACCTCATCGTTGTTGGTGCACAGGTAGACACTCGCGCCATCGCTCATGAGGGTCGTCTGCGCGAGGTCGTTGACGCCGGCCTCGCGGAGCTGGTTGACCGCGGTGCGGATCTGCTGCAGCGAGATCCCGGTGTCGAGAAGACGCTTGACGAGCTTGAGGACGAGGATGTCGCGAAACCCGTAGAGGCGCTGCGTGCCAGACCCTGCCGCACCGCGCACGGTCGGTTCGACGAGTTCGGTGCGGGCCCAGTAATCGAGCTGGCGGTAGCTGATGCCCGCGGCCCGCGCGGCGATCGCACCGCGGTATCCCGCCGAGTCGTCCAGGTCGGGAAGACCGTCGGTGAACAGCAGGCCGAGGTCGTACCGTGAGTCCTCGTTGATACTGCGTGGTTCACTCATTGGGTTGCCTTCCCTGCGCGCTGTCGACGATTCACGTCCGCAGCCTCCACGGTACCCACCGGTCCGGTCAGAGGCAATCACATCCGATCGAACGCCTTCGGCGTGTCGAGTCTCTGAACCTGAAGCCTACCGCGGATTCACGTGCGCCCCTCCGGAGCGAAACTAGTCCAATCGCGACAGTGCGGAGCGGATGAGGCTGCTGCGCACGATTTCGAGCTGGCCGGCGATATCCCGCGCAAGCTCGTTCGCCTTGGCACGGCTCGAGGCATCCTTTCGCCGCGACACCGGAATGAGCGCGCTCTCGATGAGCCCGAGCTCGCGTTCCGCGGAGGCGCGGAAACCGCGAAGGTGTCGCGGTTCGATTCCGGACCGCTGGAGCTCCACGAGTGACTTCAGCACCGCGAGGACGGGCTCGCCGTAAAGCTCGGCCGGCACGATGAGTGAGGCGGAGACGGCGTCGTTGAGCAGTTGCGGGCTGGCATTCGCTTCGCGGATCAGTTCATCCCGCTGGAATCGGCGCTCGGTGGACAGGATCGTGGGGATCGGGCCGGTTGCAGCGCCGGGCAACTCGGGTTGGCGGCCGGCATCCAACTCGTCGAGATAGCCGCGAATGACCTTGAGCGGGAGGTAGTGCTCGCGCTGCATGGTCAGGACGAAACGCAATCGGTCCAGGTCCGAGGCGGAGAACTTGCGATAGCCGGACTCTGTCCTCGCGGGGCTGATCAGTTGCCGCTCCTCAAGGAATCGGAGCTTCGACGGGGTCAGGTCCGGAAATTCGGGCCGAAACCGGGCGAGCACCTGCCCGATGCTCAACAGCCCATGCGTGCCCGGCTTCCTCGCCTGGGCGGATGACGCCGCCACTACCGACCGGTCGCCGGGGCCAGGTCCGCGCGGGAGGCGTAGAACGTGAGTCGGAACTTGCCGATCTGCACCTCGGCGGCGTCCGAGAGGATTGCGTTCTCGATCCGGACTCCGTCGAAGTAGGTTCCGTTGAGCGAACCGAGATCCTTCATCTCGAAGACGGTGCCGTGCCTCTGGAACTCGGTGTGCCGTCGCGAGACGGTGACATCGTCGAGGAAGATGTCGGCATCCGGGTGCCTGCCGGCGGTCGTGACATCCGAGTCGAGGAGGAAGCGAGCCCCGACATTGGGGCCGCGGCGCACGATGAGAAGCGCGGATGCCGAGGGAAGCGAGGCGATCGCCTCCTGCTCCTCTGCGGTGAGTTCGCCGTCGAGTGCAGCGATCTGCGATTCGAAGTCCTGACCGAAATGCGCGGTCGTATCGTCCTCGCGTCGGCCTTCGGCGGCGGGGTGACCCTCATCGTTCGGCGTGACCATCCTCAACCTCCTTAGCCCTCTACAGTATCCGATTCACGCGGTCAGGCGACCCGTGGAATTTTGACGACGCGAAGCGTTTCGATGATGTAGATGACGCCGGCCCACCAGTACAGGAAGGCCCCCCACAGAGCGAACGCCCAGCCGATCGGCGCGCTCACGAACGCGACAGCGGGGAACGCCTGCCCGATCATGAGGATGGGCAATGCGTAGAAGAGGCAGAACGTTGCGATCTTTCCGAGGTGGTGCACGGGAAGCGGACCGTAGCCGAAGTTCGCAAGCGTGATCCCCAGGACGAGGAGCAGGACATCGCGGCCGACGATGACGGTGACGAGCCACCACGGCACTATCCCGCGCACGGCGAGCCCGATGAGCGTGGCGAAGATGAAGAGTCGGTCGGCAGCAGGGTCGAGAAGCTGGCCGAGCCTCGACACCTGGTCGAGCCGCCGAGCGAGCACCCCGTCGAGGAAATCGGTGATGCTCGAAACCACGAGGACGATGAGCGCAGGGATGTCGTACCCCATGATCACGAGCACGAGGAACACCGGGACGAGCGCGAGCCGGATGAAGCTCAGGATGTTCGGGACCGTGAAGATTCTCGAGCTCACCTGGTTCGTCGAGTCAGCCGTCACAACGCCACAGTCTACCGAGCAGGACGGCTACGCAGCAGACCCTGCGACGAGCTTCCTGGCCTCTAGCGCGAAGGACAGACGAAGGCGTGCCCGCGGGTCGTGGAGGTCGGCGGTGAGGAGCTCGCCGATGCGCGACATCCGGTGCTTCATCGTGTTGTAGTGGATGAAGAGTCGACGGGATGCATCCGCCGCGTTCCCTGTACCGAGGAACATCTCCAGCGTGCTGCACAGTTCCGAACCGTTTGCGGCATCGGCGGCCAGCAGTGGGCCGAGTTCCCGCTCGACCAGTTCGGCCAGAAGGTCTCCGGGGACAGAGAGGATGACGCGCTCGAGGGCCAGGACGTCATGGCGGACCTCGACGCGTCCGGTTGCCTGGGCGATCGCGAGCGACTCGCGCGCTGCGGCGTGGGACGCCGAAAGCTCTGCCGCGGTGTGGGCGATGCTGCCGGTGGCCACGATGACCTCCATAGCCCCCTGCTTGCGCAGTGCAGCGCTCCACTGCCTCGCTGCCGGCCACGGAACGGAGTCGGCCGGCACGGAGTCTGCGGGAACGATCGCCACAACCTCCTGTCCTCGAGCCCATGCGAGAGCACCCTTGGGCAGTGCTCCGCGGGCCACTCCGGCGATGGCAGCATCCGGTATCTCACGTCCGAGCCGTGCGAGCACCACGACGTGCGGCGAGCGGAAGTCCCAGCCGAACAGCCGGGACCTCTCCCGAACGAGGGAGGGATCGACCGCCCTACCCGCCACGAGCTCCTCGAGGAAGAGTACGCGCATCTGCCGATCGAGTTCGAGGCTCGCGACCGCCTGGGCGATGTGCATGCCCGCGGCGAAGCACGCCTGCCGAACGAGCCGCCGTTGTCCGAGCGTCGGCTCATCCCTGCCGTCGACGACGACACATCCGCGTTCGAGGCCGCCGACAGTGACAGGGAACGACCAGGAGCCGGTCGACTCATCGGGCGATGCGTCACCGCCCTCTCCAAGAAGCGCACCAGCCGGGTCGAGGATGCTGACGTGCCGATCGAGCGCGCCGGCGAGTGTCCTCGCAATCTCCATGAGCCCACCACCGGCGAGGGCAACACCCGTCAGGCGTTCGCGAATCGCTTCAGCGCCCGCCGGTTCCGCACCGTACTCCGTGAGCACGACCGCGAGCACGGCACCGATCACCTCATTGAACGAGGTGTCCTCGGCCAGGAGCACGACGGGGAGCTCGAGCTCGTTCGCCGCGGCGAGTGCGTCATCGGGGAGTCTCTCGAGATAGCGGCCGGTCTTGACCGCCAGCGCGGCAAGCCCGAGCGTCGCGAGCGTTCTGACGAGCACGGCAAGCTCCTCAGGATGCTCTCGCAACGGATATGCGGTGGTGAGCAGGAGTTCGCCAGGCTTGACGAAGGATTCGATGTCTGGCACCTCCATGACGTTCACCCCCGTCACGGCGCGGTCCAGCCCGGCGGCTCCCGCGACGACGAAGTTGCCGCGCAGCGCCGGAAGTGTCAGAACCTCGCGAACCGTGATCGCGCCCATCTCGCATCCTTGTCCGAATCGGCTAATAGTTGTGGGGAGCGTCGTCCATTCCGGACCGACCTCGCCACAGGTCGTGCGCCCTACTATTCCTAAGTATGGCGATGTCAGCAAGGATTCCGTCACCCGCACGGTTGCGGGTCGATGGGACCATGCAGGCTAGCGCGCTGCTCACCCCCCATCGAGTCGTCCATGTCGGACAATCAGCGCTCGTCCTCAGCGCGCTGCATCCCGGCCAGGCTCCGTCACGACAGGTGATCGTCACACGGGAATCGGCGGGTTTGATGCCAGACGGGATTTGCCTGGATGAGCACGATTTTCCGCGAGTCCGCGACCTCGCCCTCGGCATTCTTCGCGAAGGTGTTCCGCTTGACCTGACCGGCTGGACCGAGGCGTCCGTCGTCGTGGATCGCGTCGACCTCCGACTCGATGTGGTTTCGCTGGACGCTGCAGGCTTACTCCCTCTGCAACACATGCTGGAGGACGAGGACTCCGATGAGCTATCCCCCTCCTCCTCGGCCTACCCGATTCGACGACAGGCCGCACACCTCGCAGCGGAGGCTCTCGGCCGACCGACCGCGCCCACCCTCCTGCGCTCCATCGTCGGCGCCGGTCCTGGGACGACTCCAACGGGCGACGACATGATCGTCGGTGCGCTCGCCGGACTTCGCGCTCTCGGGCTGCGGGCAGAGTGGGTGTCGATGGGGCGGCGACTTCGCCCGCTGACCTCCAGAACGACCTCAGCCTCCCGCCACTACTTGCATGCCGCAATCGAAGGCAGGTTCGGGGAACACGTCCACGACCTCGTCGCCGCGATCGCCGGCTGCGAGCCGGCAGTCTCCGTCATCGAGCGCGCGTCGACCTGGGGCGCGTCCTCCGGAATTGACCTGCTCACCGGGCTCACCGCGACCGTCGCCGCCAGCATCCAAAGCCGCCCCAACGAAAGCGCCGCATGAACCAGCCGCCCGATTCGGTACTGAACAGCCGAGTGCTGCACCACTTCTACCGCGACTCCGTCGCGCTCATGGCCATCGCCTCCGCCACCGAGAAACGCGACGGCGTCCACCGCGTGGGCGCGGTCATGGCGACACCTGCCAACCTCGGCATCCTCGCGGACTCCGACATGCTCCCAGCCAACCTCGACGCGGTGCCGGACGACCTGGTCTTCGTCGTACGCGGCGATACCGCCGACATAGCACAGGAAGCGCTGGATGCGGCCGAGGCGAGCCTGACGGCGGTCGAGAGCAGCGGGCAGACAGAGGAGCAGAAGCCCGGCACCGTGAGTGAGGGGATGGCGGCGGCGCTCACGAGTGCCCCGGATTCCCCGCCGAATCTTGCCACCATCTCGATCTCCGGCACCTACGCTCCCGTGGTCGCGGAGCAGTCGCTACGCGCGGGTCTCAATGTGTTCTGCTTCTCCGACAATGTGCCGCTCGACGACGAGGTGCGCCTGAAGAAGCTCGCCGCAGACCGCGGGCTGCTGTTCATGGGGCCAGACTGCGGCACGGCCATCCTCGACGGAGTGCCTCTTGGGTTCGCCAACGTCGTCACACGCGGAACGGTCGGCATGGTCGCCGCGTCCGGTACAGGCGCCCAAGAGGTGTCGCGTCTGCTCGATCTCGCGGGAGTGGGCGTCTCACAGCTGATCGGACTGGGTGGCCGGGATCTCTCCGCAGAGGTCGGCGGGATCATGGCCCGCTTCGCCGTGGACCGTCTTGCGGCCGACCAGGGGACCGAGGCCATCATCCTCGTCTCGAAGCCCCCTGCGGACGAGGTGGCTGATGCGCTTCTCGCCAGGCTCGCGGAGATCTCCCGCGGAGGGAAGCCCGTCGTCGCGTGCTTCCTGGGCATGGCGGACTCGGATGACCCATCGACCGGCGTCGTCATCCGCGGCACTCTCGAGGGCGGTGCGATCGCCGCGGCGCGGCTCGCGGGCCACGACCTCGACATCACCGATCTGGCGTCGATCGACCCCGTCACCGGCCGCGTCCTGGGGCTCTATACCGGTGGAACCCTCGCGTCCGAGGCGAAGATCCTCTTGAAACGCGCGCACGTCGAGTGCGAGGTCCTCGACTTGGGCGACGACCAGTACACGGCGGGCAAACCGCATCCGATGATCGATCCGGGCGCGCGTGCCGAGAGGATCGTCGCAGCAGGATCGGATGCGTCGGTGGGGATCATCCTCATGGATGTCGTGCTCGGCTACGGTGCGAACGCCGACCCCGCGAGCCCGGTCGCAGAATCCGCGCAGGAAGCCAGGAGGATCGCAGAAGCCGACGGGCGTCGCCTCGAGTTCGTCGCCTCGGTCTGCGGGACGGCCGGAGATCCGCAGGGAATCGAACGCCAGCGCAACATCCTCCGCGACGCCGGTATCATCCTCGCCGAGACCAACGCTTCAGCGGTCAGATTCGTCGCGACACAACAGGCGGGAGCTTCGGCATCATGACCATCCTCGACGGCCCCTTGCGCGTCATCAATGTCGGACTGCCTCTCCTCGTCGAGGGTGTCCCAACGGCGGATGTCGTCCAGCTCGACTGGCGCCCGCCCGCGTTCGGCGATGCTGACATCGCGCGACGCGCGCTCGCGCTCGAAAACGAGACGACGACGGAGGCGAACGAGCGTGCCATCACCGCCGTGCAGTCCGTTCGCCCGCAACTGACGCGCATCCGGCCGGCACGGGATGTCGTCCCCGGCATCGGCGAGGGGCGGATCCTGCTGCACGCCGGCCCGCCGATCGAGTGGGAGCGCATGTGCGGGCCCATGCGCGGTGCGCTCATCGGTGCGACCCTGTTCGAAGGGTGGGCTGACGACCCTGACAGGGCGGAGGCCATGCTCGATGCAGGCGAGATCTCAGTCGAACCGTGCCATCACCACCAGGCTGTCGGCCCGATGGCAGGCGTCATCGCGCCGTCGATGCCTGTGTTCGTCGCGACCGATCCGAACGATGGTCGCGTAGCATTCGCCTCACTCAATGAAGGACTGGGGAAGGTCCTCCGGTTCGGTGCATTCGACGACGAGGTCATCAACCGGCTGACCTGGATGCGGGATGTGCTCGGGCCGGTCCTCGATCGGGCCATGCAGGCCTTGGGGTCTATCGACATCACCTCCCTCATCGGACAGGCCTTGTCGATGGGCGACGAAGGGCACAACCGCAACGTCGCCGCGACATCCCTGCTCACGAGGAGGCTCGCGCCGACGATCGCCGCGCTCGAGCCGAACTCCGCAGCAGTCGAGGTTCTCGACTTCCTCGCGGGCAATGATCACTTCGCCCTCAACGTCTCGATGGCGTCCGCTAAGCTCTCGATGGATGTCGCCCTCGGTGTCGAGAACTCGACGCTCGTGACAGCGATGGCCCGCAATGGGGTCGAATTCGGACTGCGTGTCGCCGGCACCGGCGACGAGTGGTTCACGACACCCGTCGGCCCCGCGGACGGGCTCTTCTTCCCGGGCTACGGCCCGGAGGACGCGAACCCGGATCTCGGCGACTCCGCCATCACCGAGACGCTCGGCCTCGGAGGGTTCGCCATGGCCGCCTCCCCCGCCATCACACAGTTCGTCGGTGGGAATCCGGACGATGCGCTCGTCGCGACCCGCTCGATGCGGCGCATCACCATGAGGCCGCACCCGGCATTTCCGCTCCCTCCCCTGAACTTCGCGGGCACGCCATCCGGCATCGACGTCCTGAAGGTCCTCGACACGGGTGTCCTGCCGCTCATCAACACCGGCATCGCCCACAAGCAGGCGGGCGTCGGCCAGATCGGCGCCGGCATCGTGACCGCCCCGCCGGAGGTCTTCCTCAAAGCAGCGCGCTCGCTCGCCGAAAAGCGGGACATCTCATGAGTGCCCGCACAACGACATCTGGAACCGTCCTCATCGCGGTCGGTGGCAATGCGCTCGTACTCGACGGTGAGGCCGGCTCCGTGGAGCGCCAGCTCGACCGTGCAGCTGATTTCGCAGAGTCCATCGCAGAACTCGTCGAGGGCGGCTGGACGGTCGTCGTGACCCATGGCAACGGCCCGCAGGTCGGGTACATCCTCCGCCGAGGGGAGCTCGTCGCCCCGGATGCCACCATTGAGGGCCTCCCGGCGCTCCCACTCTGGCTGGCCGTCGCCGACTCCCAGGGCGGCATCGGCCACATGCTGGCCCTGGCCATCGACTCCGCAGTGCAGCGTCGTGGGCTGGAGAACAGGGCGGTTGCCGTTCTCACTCACGCCGAAGTGGACATCGACGACCCTGCTTTCAGCGCTCCGACGAAGCCGATCGGCGGCCAGTTGACCGCCGAGGTCGCCAGGAGGCGCGTCGCAGAAGAGGGCTGGATCGTGACCGAGGTGGCAGAGGACAACTACCGGAGGGTTGTTGCTAGCCCCCGTCCGCGCACGATTATCGAGTCTGAACAGATCCGCGCCCTCGTCGGAACGGACGCCATCGTCATCGCCGCGGGCGGCGGCGGCATCCCGGTCGTGAGGGAGAAGAGCGGATGGCGCGCCGTCGATGCTGTGATCGACAAGGACCGCGCATCGGCACTGCTGGCCACCGAGATCGACGTGGAGACGCTCGTCCTCGTCACGGGAGTCGACGAGGTGTACGTCGACTTCAACTCCCCCGGCCGGCGAGCATTGCGGAATGTGGGGATCGAGGAGCTTCGCTCACACCTCGCGAGCGGCCAGTTCCCCGCCGGGTCCATGGGGCCCAAGGTGCAGTCCGCGATCGATTTCGTCGAGGGTGGAGGCGGGAGGGCCGTGATCACCTCGATCGGAAAACTGTCGGGCGCCCTCGCGGGCACCGACGGGACAATCGTCACAGCCGATGGCTGAGTGTCGCTGGAACCAGTGAAGGGATGGAAGTGAAAGAGACCAAGAACGCGGAGATCCGAGTGCCGGCCGAGCCATACGAGTTCACGTTCGATCCGACCAGAGTGGCTCTCCTGTGCATCGATTTCCAGCGCGACTTCGTGGAAGCCGGAGGGTTCGGTGAGTCCCTCGGCAACGACGTGTCGACCCTCCGTGGAGCGATCGCTCCGACCCGAAAAGTGCTCGACTGCTTCCGCGAGCAGGACTGGATGGTCATCCACACGCGTGAAGGCCACCGCGAAGATCTCAGCGACCTGTTCCCGTCGAAGCGGGATCGCGGGAACCCCACCCTCCGCATCGGCGATATCGGCCCGATGGGTCGACTTCTCACGCGCGGTTCGAAAGGGCACGACATCATTCCGGAGCTGTACCCGATAGAGGGCGAAGTGGTCCTCGACAAGCCCGGAAAGGGCGCGTTCTACGGCACCGACCTGGAGACGATCTTGCGAGCAGGCGGCATCACCCACCTCATCCTCACCGGAGTCACCACGGAGGTGTGCGTCCAGTCGACAGCCCGCGAGGCGAACGACCGCGGTTTCGACTGCCTCATCCTCTCCGACTGCACCGGATCGTACTTTCCCGAGTTCTACGAGTCAGCGCTCCACATGTTCAAGGCCCAGGGCGGAATCGTCGGCTGGGTCGGTACTTCGACGGACCTCCTGACGGCCGTCGATGCAGCAATCCCCGAGATTGGAGAAAGCAAATGAGTAGTACCTCCACCCAGGCCCCCGCCTCTGCACCGACGCAGATCAAGTGGTGGGTCAAGGGCGACTGGAACGGGCTCTTCGGGCTCGGAACGAACGTCCTGCTGAATGTGATCGTGCTCTCCGGCCTCTGTCTGGCCGTCGTGCACATGCCGGATGACGTCGTGTACGGTCGGGTGCTTCCCGCACTCGGCATCGCGCTTCCCCTCGGCAACATATGGTACGCGATCCTCGCCAGGCGACTTGCCCGGCGTGAGAACCGCTCGGACGTCGCGGCGCTGCCGTACGGCCCGTCGGTCCCCCACATGTTCATCGTCGTTCTCGTGGTCATGCTCCCCGTGTACATCCAGTCGAACGACCCGATCAAGGCATGGCGGGCAGGCCTTGCCTGGGCATTCATCGTCGGATGCATCATCCTGCTCGGCGCGATCTTCGGCCCGTGGATCCGCAAGTGGACGCCGCGTGCCGCGATGCTCGGTGCACTCGCCGGTATCTCGCTGACGTTCATCTCGATGAGCCCTGCCGCCCAGATGTGGGAGGCGCCCTGGATCGCCTTCGTCACCTTCGGCTTCATCCTCGTCGGATGGCTCGCATTCAAGAGGATGCCGCTCGGCATTCCGGTCGGACTCATCGCCGTCATCGCGGGGACCGTCATCGCCTGGATCGCCGTGCTTGCGGGATGGTCGAACATCCTGAAGCCGAGCGCCGTCGCGGAGTCGATCGCCACGCTCGGGCTGCATCTTCCGTTCCCGACGGGCGATGTCATCGGAGGCCTTCAGGACATCGCGCCATTGCTCGCCACCGCCATCCCCCTCGGCATCTACAACTTCACTGAGGCGATGACGAACATCGAGTCGGCCGCAGCAGCAGGCGACCGTTACTCCGCTCGCCAGATCCTGACCGCGGACGGTCTCGGCGCCATCGTCGGTTCCTTCCTCGGCTCGCCATTCCCCCCGGCCGTCTACATCGGCCACCCAGGGTGGAAGGCGGTCGGCGGTCGTATCGGCTACTCACTCGTCACGGGAATAGTGGTCGCCGTGGTGTGCTTCAGCGGCCTTGTGGGCCTGTTCCTCGGGATCTTCCCGATGCAGGCGCTCGTGCCGATCCTGCTGTACATCGGTCTCGTGATCGGTGCACAGGCGACGAGCGTGAGCGCACTTCGCTACGCACCGGCGATCATCCTCGCGATGCTGCCGAGCCTCGCACAGTGGGCATCCGGCCTGATCGACAATTCGCTCGGAGCCGCAGGCACGAACGCGGCGAAGGTCGGTTTCGACAACCTCGCCGGGAACGGCGTCATCTACCAGGGCCTGCAGTTGTTCGGGTCAGGGGCAGTCCTCGTGGGCATCCTGCTCGGCGCGATCACGGTGTTCGTGATCGACCACAAGATGTACGCCGCGGCGATCACGTCGGGAATCTGTGCCGTGCTGTCGTTCTTCGGCCTGATCAACGCGGTCGCGGTCGGCGTCAACGCATCGCCGGGGGTCTCCCTGGGCTATGCGTTCTTGGCCATCCTGTTGCTGGGCTTCGGCTGGGCCGGCAGGAACGACAAGACGGTCACGCTGCAGGATGACCTGCTGTTCGTCAACGGAACACTCATGCGCGGCCTCGGGTTGCACTCGAACCTCGACGGCGCAGAACTTGTGAAGGAGACCAGGACAGCTCCAAAGTATCGGATGCATGACATCGGCGGAGTTCACCCGGGCATGTACGAGGTGGAATCGGACGGCGTCGCCGTCGAGGGCGAGCTCTACACCCTGCCAATCGACGTGCTCCTCCACGTCATCGAAGGAGAACCGGCTGGACTGCACCGCGGTGCGGTCGAACTGGAGGACGGGAGCGTCGTTCCCGGCATCCTCTACGACGAGGATCTCGCGAAGAAGCACCCAGAGATCAAGGACGGTAGCTGGCGGAAACACACTTCCGCCTAGACGCCGTGAGGGCGGCCCCGGGGAGTTCGGGGCCGCCCTTCCGCGCTCCGGATACGATGCTTCCATGAGCGCTTTGACTCTCGTCGTCTCGATCGGCATCGCGGTCAGCGCGTTCTGCTGGATCGCATCGCTCCTGACGAAGGACACATCGTGGGTGGACCGGATCTGGTCGATCGCCCCGGTCTGCTACGTGTGGGTGTTCGCCGCCCATGCCGGCCTCGCCGACGCACGTCTCACCGTGATGGCCGTGCTCGTCACACTCTGGGGTGCACGACTGACCTTCAACTTCGCGCGCAAAGGCGGATACTCCGGCACCGAGGACTACCGTTGGGCGGTCCTGCGCGGCCGGATGCGGCCCGCTGCGTTCCAGGCGTTCAACCTTTTCTTCATCGTGATCTTCCAGAACCTGCTGCTCGTGCTCATCACACTTCCCGCACTGACGACGCTGGAGCATCCCCGGCCGTTCGGGGTTCTGGATGCGATCGTCGCCATCCTCTTCCTCCTGTTCCTGGCCGGTGAGACGATCGCAGACCAGCAGCAGTGGAACTTCCACCGGCGCAAGGCAGAGCGCGCGGCGAAGGGCGAAGCTCCCGAAGCGCAGTTCCTGACGGGCGGACTCTTCCGCGTTTCACGGCATCCGAACTTCTTCTTCGAACAGGCCCAGTGGTGGATGATCGCGGTGTTCGGCATCCTCGCGCTCGGTGGAATCCCCTGGACGGTCATCGGCGCATTCCTGCTCTCGCTGTTGTTCATCGGATCCACCTTCTTCACGGAGTCGATCACCCGATCGAAGCATCCGGAGTACGCGGAATACCAGGCGCGAGTCTCGCCGATCATTCCGTGGTTCCCCAGGGTCAGGGCCTAAACGCGCCCCGTCCACACGCCGGAACTTCCGCGGCGGTGGCTGCCCACCGGATGCGCGTCGACCATGCCGATCGCCTCCATGAGCGCATACATCGTCGTCGGCCCCACGAACACGAATCCGCGCTTTCTGAGCGCTTTGGAGAGAGCCAGCGACTCTGCCGACTGCGTGATGACGGGCTCCCCCGGACCCGGAACCGGCGTCGCGGACGGCTGGAACGACCAGATGAAGTCGACGAGGCCGACGTCCTCCCGCAGTTGGATGGTCGCCGCCGCGTTCGCGATCGTCGCCAGGATCTTGGCCCGGTTGCGCACGATGCCGGCGTCACCGAGCAGACGCTCGACGTCCTTCTCGGTGAAGGCGGCCACGGCATCCGGTTCGAACTCGGCGAACGCGATGCGGAACGCGGGCCGCTTGCGCAGGATCGTCGACCAGGAGAGGCCCGACTGGAACGCCTCCAGACTCAGTCGCTCGAACAGTCCGCGCTCGTCGCGCACCGGCATGCCCCACTCGATGTCGTAGTACTCGCGCAACATCGGATCCGAGGACGCCCAGACCGGCCTGGCCAGACCGTCGTCGCCCACCACGATCGTCACGCCGCCGCCTCCATGGCCAGAAGCGCGCGCTTCGCATCGAGTCCGCCGAGATACCCTCCGAGCGAACCATCGGAGCGCAGAACGCGGTGACAGGGCACGATGACCGGCAACGGGTTCGTGGCACACGCCGACCCCACCGCCCGTACCGCCCTGGGGCTGCCCGCCGCACTCGCGACTTCGCTGTAGCTCTCGGTATGCCCGTAGGCGATCGAGCGCAGATGATCGAGCACCGTGAGGCGGAACCCGCCAGAGAGGCTGAAGTCGAGGGGCAGGTCGAAGCTGGTCCGACGGCCGGCGAAGTATTCGTCGAGCTCCCTCGCCGCGGCGTCCAGCCGAGCCGGGGCGAGCAGGATGCGCGGACTCAGCCGCGTCGAGAGGACATCCAGGACCGCCTCGTGGTCCTCGCCCTCGAACGCCACCCGCACGATGCCCTTCTGCGTGGCGGCGAGGAGAAGCGCGCCGACGGGCGAGTCGACGGTGCGGTAGGCGACATCCAGCAGTTCGTCACGGGTTGCTGCGGCTGCGAGGGCGGTGTGCAGTTCGTCGAGGTGGTCGGAATCGACCCGGGAGAGGTCGTCGAGGATCGTGGTCATGATGTGCTCCGTTCGTGAGTGGGCCGGTAGACCATTCGAAGTGCGGCGATTCCGTCGGAGGCGGCGCGTCGCACCGACTCCACGGAGCCTCCGATGAGTTCGGCGGTAATGGCGTGGGGCATACCGCCGAGGTAGTGGTAGGCCAAGGCGAGCCGCTGCCGGTCCGGCAGCGCCGCAACGGCCGACCACAGTTCCCGGCCGTCGTCATCCGGAATGCCGATCCTGCTCTGGGCGTCCGGCAGGTCGCCGACCGGCAAAGGGGCCCGTGACCGCCCGCGAAGGACGTCGATGGCCTTGCGATGGGCGATCGTCACGAGCCATGCCCCAACGTCCGAATCCGGTCGCAGGTCCGGGTAGGCCCGGAGCGCAGCCAGGAACGTCTCAGACCACGCATCGTCCGCATCGATCGGGCCGACCACCGCTCGGCACACGCGCAACACCCGCGCACCATGCTCTGCGACGATCGACTCGAACGGTCTCATAATCGGCTAACGGCGCCCGGGCTGGAAACGTGAGGTCGCCGCGGCACGAATGTCGCCCGGCGCATCCGATCACACCTCCGAGACGAGCGTCCGCGTCGGAAAGACCTGCGGGTGCGTGGCAGCCATGTGCTCGAGGACCCGGACGACCTGGCTGCTGTACCCGTATTCGTTGTCGTACCAGACGTAGAGCACCAGGTTCGTCCCCGAGCTGATGGTCGCGAGTCCGTCGACGATTCCCGCGCGATGGGAGCCCACGAAATCCGAGGAGACGACTTCCGGCGAGTCGATGAAATCGATCTGCTGCTGCAGCGCGGAGTCGAGCGAGAGCCCGCGAAGGTAGGAGTTGACCTCCGTGACGGGTGCCTCGCGGTCGAGGTTCAGGTTCAGGATGGCCATGGACACATTGGGCGTCGGCACGCGGATGGCGTTCCCGGTGAGCTTCCCGGCGAGCTCCGGGATGGCCTTCGCGACGGCCTGGGCGGCACCGGTCTCGGTGATGACCATGTTCATGGGGGCGGATCGGCCGCGGCGGTTCCCCTTGTGGAAATTGTCGGTAAGGTTCTGGTCGTTCGTGTACGAGTGCACGGTCTCGACGTGTCCGTGGGCTATCCCGTACTTGTCCTGGATCGCCTTGAGCACCGGAACGATGGCGTTCGTGGTGCAGGATGCGGCCGAGATGATCTCATCGGCCTGGGTGACGGTGTCGTGATTGATCCCGTGCACGATGTTCTTGACGTCGCCCTTGCCCGGGGCGGTCAGCAGGACGCGGGAGACGCCCTTGCTCTTCAGGTGCTGGCCGAGGCCGTCCCTGTCGCGCCATCGACCGGTGTTGTCCACGACGATCGCGTCGTGAATCCCGTACTTCTCGTAGTCCACGGTCGACGGGTCGTCGGAATAGATGAACTGGATGAGGGTTCCGTTGGCAAGGATCGTGTTGTTCTCGAGATCCACCGTGATGGTCCCGTCGAAGGGCCCGTGGATCGAGTCGCGGCGCAACAGGCTCGCACGCTTCATGAGGTCGTCCTCAGAGCCCTTCCGCACGACGACGGCGCGCAACCGAAGGCCCTCCCCGTTTCCCGCGTGCGCGATGAGGATGCGGGCGAGCAGGCGCCCGATCCGCCCGAACCCATAGAGCACGACATCCGTTCGCGCCCCCTGTCCGGGTTCCTGGTTCACCGCGGGGGCGAGTTCGTCCCTGAGGAATGCGTCGAGCTCGCGGTCGTCGTCCCGATACCGCACGACGAGTTTGGCGAGATCGACGGATGCCGACGAAGGCGCCAGGGCGGAGAGCGCCTCGAGCATCGGGAAGGTCTCCTCGATCGGCAGGTCCGTCTCGTTGATCTTGCGCGCGAACCGATGGGCCTTGAGGATGTCCACCGGGGACTGGTTGATGAGCCGCCGACCGTAGATCGAGGTGACGACGCCGTGTTCCCGGTAGAGCTTTCCGATGAGCGGGATCATCGCCTCAGCGAGAGCCTGCCGGGAGTTCCACCTGTCGTGTTCTGTCGTGAGGTTTTGAGTCACGACCTGATTCTATCGAGCCGTCTCGAGCGGGTCGCTCACACGAAGCGGATGCTGTGCTGCAGCCTGCTTCGAACGTCGAAGACGTCCTCGATGCTGAGCCTCTGCCCTCCCAGCCCATCGCGCAGGACCATGGGCAGGAGCGAACGCCGCACGATGGCTGCGTCGTTCTTCCTGCCGATGCGGGTGATCGGCTCGGTGATGGCGTCATCGGGCACGACGACGAGCGTCGCGGTGAGGCGAACTCTCGCGGTGCGCCCCAGCGACCGAGCCGCCCTGGCCAGCGAGCGGACCGGCTGGTCGCCGGCCGGGATCCCGTCACCGACGAGCTCGCCCCGCACGAGGCGCACGTCGCTCCCCCAGTCCGCCGAACTGACGGCGAAGAGCCCTGCGGGCCCCAGGATGACATGGTCGAGGGTGCCGCGCTGTGTCGCAACAGCGCTCCAGATCGTATAACCGATACCGAGACCGGACACGGCACGTGCGGTCGACTCCTGTGCGAGGGCATCCGCGAGAAGGCGTCGGATCTCCCTGGGCGCCGACCGGACGAGTGCTTCATCGTACGGGTCTGCCAGTTCGGCCCCACGGCCGGCCCACTCCCGCATGAGGACGAGGAATCGCTCCCGTGCGTGTCCACCAGGGTGTCCATACGACCGGGCCTTGACCGCAGACCCCGAGCCGGGCGAACGCCTGGGAACCGAGGGAGCCTCGCCACCATCGTTCGAGCGCGAGACTCCCGACGACTGGTGTCCCGAGTCCCACTTCCGGCGCGACTCCGCATCGCCGATGCGCGCCCACGCCTGCTGGACGGCATTGAAGCGGGCAGGGTCGCCCGCGGTGTCCGGATGGGTCTGCCTCAGAAGCCGTCGGTACGCGCGCCGCAAGTCCGCCTGGCTGGCCTGTGCTGCGACGCCGAGGACCTCGTACGGCGTCGGCGCGGCGGGGCTGTCTGTCATCCGGAATCGGGGTTTCTGGTGGGCGGTGCGCTCG
Source organism: Terrimesophilobacter mesophilus (assembly GCF_014200375.1). GTDB lineage: Bacteria > Actinomycetota > Actinomycetes > Actinomycetales > Microbacteriaceae > Terrimesophilobacter > Terrimesophilobacter mesophilus. Next base: position 325,476 of record NZ_JACHBP010000001.1, read on the forward strand.
CGCGCTTCTCCCTACGACGATAACCGAATCGGCGTCGGGTCGTCAGCGGGATGCCCGCGACGCTGCTCAGTCGGACAGCACCGAGAGCACGTTGCCCGCAGGGTCGCGAAACCAGGCGATGTCGGGGCCGTAGCCTGCGGCCCTGCCCCTGGCGATGCCCTTCTCATCCGTGTTGAAGTCGGGGTCGCGATAGATCTTGGTCGTGACCCCGGCCGCATTGAGCTCGTCGACGGCAGCGTCGATGTCGGTGACGACGAAATTGAGGATCGTGAACGTGGCCAGTTCGTGATTCTCTTTCGGGTAGACGAACACCTCGTGTCCGCCGGGAAGCGTGACCTGCAGGGCACCCATCCCTCCCTCCTTGACGTCAAGACCGAGAACGCCTCCGTAAAAGGTCTTGGCCGCGGCCAGGTCGTCGACGCTGAATCCGCTGAATGCATGGACTGTCGTGAGCACTGTCTTCTCCTTTGTTCAGACCGTCACGAGCTTCTCGACGGTACGAAGGTTGCGGGTCGTGACGTGAGGCTTGTACTTCTGTTTCGCCAGGAGACCGGCGAAGGGCGTGTCGAGCGAAGAGCCTTTGGGTACGCGCCAGTAGAGCACGCCGTCTCCCAGAAGCACCGCCTCGACGCTGGATCGCGCTTCACCGGATGCCGTGAGCAGCTCGTCGAGGACGTCCTGGCTGGAGGAGAACACCACGTAGGGGTGCTCGATGTCATCCCGTCGCGCAAACGGGTAGGCGTCGGCGATCCGTCGCACCTCTTCTCTCGTCCGCAGCACGATCCAGGCGTCGTAGCCGAATGCCCGCTCGAGGACTGCCTCGATCTGCAGTTTGAGCGCCGAGAGGTCCGCTTCGGCACCGGCGAGCTCGAAGCCGACATTGCCGCTTGCGAGAACCGTTCGAACATTGCGAAACCCGGCCTCGACGAAGGCGGCGGACAGGGCAGCACTCTTCACGGTGATCCCACCGACGTTGACGCCGCGCAGCAGTGCGATGAACCGTTCGGGAGCATCCGTGGCCATTCCGCAATCCTACGGCGGCGACCTCCGCCGGGATATGGCGGAGCCTCCCGGGAACGCTAGCGGGAGGCGACGCGCACGAGCGGCTGCGGCTCGGTGATGTCGCCCCAGGTTCCACTCAGTAACGCGTCAGCCGAGGCGGTCCCGGTCTGCGCTGCAGGGCGCTCGACCGCTGAGCCGTCGAGCACTCTCCGGATGGCGAGGACGAGCGCAGTCGTCTCGACGACCGTGACCTGCCCTTCGTTGCGCACCGAGACATCCGCCACTGCAGGAAGGGCGATGTCCGTCGGACCACTCCCAGAGCCGTGCACGATGGCCGTCGGCTCCCGTTTCACCCGTTCTCCGTCGACGTCGACGAAGAGCGCGGCCTCATGTCCGCCGGATAACGCCGCCGTCGCCGTTGTCAGGATGTACACCGGATCGGCCGCACCGTCGTAGACCCAGCGCTTCCCGAGCACAGAATGCTGCATGGTGCCGATGAGGGCGGCCTCCGCCCCGTCGAGCGGCGCACCACGATAGGTCAGCGGGATCTGCATGATCGGTCCAACACCGGCGTGAATCAGGAGTGTTTCGACGCCGACCTCGCCCTCCGGGTCGTCGAACCGGAACGCCCCGACGCTGGCCGACGCGACGCCGCGTTCCCCGGCGAACCACGGTTGCCCCGGCGCCCACGAATCGATGAGTTCGGTCTTGGATGGGGTCAGTTCGGCCCGGTGCAGTAGTGCCATGATTCGAGCCTAGCCACAGCGCGCTCCACCCGCCCGGAATCAGCCGGCCAGGATCGCATCGATCTGGCCGACGGCGAGCCGCATGCCCTCCTCCATGCCCATGGCGAGCATCTTCTCGAACTCCTCCGGGTCGGTGAACTGGCCGAGGTTCGACATCCGCGTGCGTCCGTCGACGGTCTCCAGAGTGACGGTCATCGTCGTGACCATGCTCTCGCGGAGAGGCTCCCCGCTCTCGTCGGCGAATCCGTCATCGAAGACGAGGCGGTGCGGAGAGTCGATGGCGGTGAACTCCCACCAGCCGCCTGACTTCTCCCCGTCCGGTCCGCTCATGTAGTAACGGGACTGGCCGCCCACGGTGAAATCGTGACGGGTGAACGTGGCCGGCCATCCGGGAGGGCCCCACCATCGCTCCAGCTGGCGCGGGTCCTCCCAGACCTGCCAGACGCGCTCGACGGGTGCGTCGAACTCGGCGACGAATGTCATGGTCAGGGCCTCAAGGTCCTTCTCCACGGTGATGCTGGTCATACTGACTCCTTCGTTCTCAATCCTCGGCGAGGATGCTGGCGATGCCTGCCGCGCGATGGCGCCACAGTTCCTCGAACCGGTCGAGAATCAGCTGCGCCCTGCGGAGGCCGTCCGGGTTGCCGTGCACGAGTTGCTCCCTCCCCCGCCGCGCTTTCGCGACGAGCGCGGCACGCTCGAGCACTGCGACGTGCTTCTGCACTGCGGCGAAACTCATGGCGTAGCCGCTCGCGAGAGCGGACACCGATTGCTCGCTCTGCAGTACGCGGCGCACGATGTCGCGCCGAGTCGCATCCGCCAGCGCCTGGAAGATGCGATCGATATCGGTATCGCTCACCTGTTCTACAACCATTTGGTTGTACGTTAGCTGCACAGGACCTGCCTGTCAAGCCCAGGCCGCCGATGCGCGTCAGGCGGCTCAGCTCGCTGCGGGCTGGCTTTCGCGGTGCGGAAGCTTCCAGTTCGGACGCACATAGTGGCAGGTGTATCCGGCCGGGTACTTCTGCAGGTAGTCCTGGTGCTCCTCCTCGGCCTCCCAGAACGGACCGGCCGGAGTCACCTCGGTGACGACCGTTCCCGGCCACAGCCCCGAGGCATCCACGTCGGCGATCGTCTCGAGTGCGACCCGCTTCTGCTCGTCACTCAGGTAGAAGATCGCCGAGCGATAGCTCGACCCGATGTCGTTGCCCTGGCGATCCTTCGTCGACGGGTCGTGGATCTGGAAGAAGAACTCCAGGATGTCGCGGTACGAGATGGTCGAGGGGTCGAAGACGATCTCGACCGACTCGGCATGATGGCCGTGGTTGCGGTAGGTGGCATTGGGGGTCTCACCCCCTGAATACCCGACTCGCGTGGAGATCACGCCCGGGCGCTTCCGCAGAAGCTCCTGGGCGCCCCAGAAGCATCCGCCAGCCAGAATCGCGGTTTCGGTGGTCTGCGCCATGATGTTCTCTCCTTGCGTTGATTTGACACTAGGGAGAACGCCGTGCACTGCGCAACTGTTCCCGCCACCGCACGACCAACGGCGGGGAAGGCTGCACAATGGAGGTGATGAGTCTCGAGGTCGGCAGCACCACCATCGGGATCCTGGGTGCAGGGAAGGTCGGAACCGTGCTGGCGCGGCTCGCCGTCGCCGCCGGATACCGGGTACTGATCGCCGGCTCAGGGTCACCCACGAGGATCTCCCTCATCGTGGACGTCCTGAGCCCCGGCGCCGAGGCCACCACCGCGGCCGATGCCGCGGGTCGGGCGGACATCGCGATCCTCGCACTCCCCCTCGGCAAGTACCCCACCCTTCCCGTCGGCCGGCTGCGCGGCAAGATCGTCGTCGATGCCACGAACTACTGGTGGGAAGTGGACGGCATCCGCGCAGACTTCGACGACCCGCGCACGTCGACGAGCGAGATCGTCCAGTCGTTCCTGCCGGAGTCGCGCGTCGTCAAGGCACTCAACCACATGGGCTACCACGACCTCGAGGACGAAGCGAGACCGTCCGGTGAGCCCGGCCGCAAAGCGCTGGCGATCGCCGGGGACGACCCAGGGGATGTCGCGACCGTCGCCGCCCTGGTGGACGCGCTCGGATTCGATCCGGTGGTCGCCGGACCACTCGCCGAGGGCATCCGGATGGAGCCGCACACAGAGTTGTTCGGCTCGGATGTCGACGCTGCGGAGGTTCGGGCGATGCTCGATCGCTTCCCCACGTCCGCCCGTGGCATCATCGTTGCGCGGGCACGAACTGCCGATCCCTCCTAGCGGGTCACGAGCGGCAGGAACAGATCGTCGATGATCGAGACGATGCGCTCGGCGCCATGCTGCTCGGTCCGCTCTACTATCTCGATGTGCGCGGCGTCTCGACCCCCACGGCAGGCCTCATGCTCGCTCCGCAGGAATCGGAACCCTGATCAGCAGGCAGATCGCCGGCTCGCGCCTGGTCAGCGAATGAGTGTGGCTTGCCGCTCACCCGGAGTGCGTCCGCGTCGCTTCGTCACGAACAACACGAGTCCGAAGCCGATCAGAGTCAGTGCGAGCAATCCAACGGATGCGGCGTCCGTACCCGTTTCCGCGAGTACCGGCGCATAGGTGAACGCAGCAGTAGCAGTTGCTGCGTCGCCGCCATCCGACACCACAACGTCGACGGTTCCACTCGGGCCTTCTGGCGCACGAGCAACGATGGTTGTCGAATTGAGCACCGTCACCGAGGACGCCGCAACACCACCGAAGGTGACAGTTGTGGCACCGGTGAACCCACGTCCGGTGATGGTGACTTCCGCCCCGGCCGTTCCGGATGACGGTGTTACGCCAGTGATCGCGATCGGCGACGCATAGACCGTGATGCTCTTGTTGTCCCAGTTGCCTACGTACAGATTGTCGGCAACGTCCAACGCAATCGGGAACGGGCCATTGACCTGAGTCGAGCCCCCCTGAATGTTTCGGTATGGAGCAACATCGCCGTCGGCTCCCGCGGCATAGACGTTGATCGTGCTGCTGTTGTAATTGGCGACCAGCAGGTCGCCAATCGAATCGATGGCGACATCGTACGGTAGGTCCATGTCGGTGGAAGCGCCGGAAATCGTCCGGATCGGTGCAGCATCGCCGTTCGCCGCTGGGCCATAAACCGTCACAGCGAGCGAGTTGTAGTTGACAACGTAAAGCTCGCCGTCAGAGTCGACTTCCAGGCCCCAGGGAGAGTCGAGTCCGGTTGTCGCCCCGGCGATGGTGCGGATCGGGGCGACGTCGCCGCTGGCCCCCGCCGCGAACACCTTGATGGACTTGGAATATACATCGCTGACGTAGATGTTGCCGGCAGAGTCGAGCGCGATACCGCTCACGCTGATGAGTCCGGTCGCGGCACCGGCGATCGTCCGGATCGGAGCAACGTCGCCCATTGCGGTCGCGGCGAATACGAGTACGCCACCCACATTGGTATCGGTGACATAGATGAGACCAGTGCTGTCGACTGCGATCTGTTCGAGCGCCGAGATCGTCGTCGCTGGCCCCGCGATCACCCGCATCGGGGTCGCATCACCGTCCGCGCCCGGTGCGAAAATACGGATCGATGAACGGTCGGACTCGTAGATGGTGCCGCCTGGGTCGAGCGCAAGGCCCCGGATGTCGCTAAAACCGGTGTTGCCACCCGCGATGATGCGGTCCGGTGGGGTATCGGCAGCATGAGCGGCGAGCGGAACGGAAGCAAGCGCCAGAGCAGAAGCGACGGCGATAATGCCCATTCGGGCGATCTTGGCTAGGTTGGACACGGTACTCCAGTCGCACGCTTCCACCGGGTCGAGCCGCCGAGGTGGTTCACCGCTTACGGTGACAATGATTCACAGTATAGGGTGACAGCGCCTTCCCGCGAGCACCGTCAAGCCTCGAGTTTGCGGGCAGCGACGATCCGCGCCGTCGCATCCGGATGCATCCGGTGCCCGATCGATTCGGGGACCTCACGGAACTCCGCATTCGGCATTGTCTCGGCCAGCCTGCGTGCAGCGGTTGCCAGGAACGGCATGGTCTCAGTGCCGCACAGGATGGTCACGGGCATCTCCACGTCAACCATGGCGGTGGTGGGGGTGGAGGTGCGCTGGGTCACGAGCGTGTCATAGACGGTGGACTGAGCCAGCGGCAGGAGCTGGTCGAACTCCGGCGTCGCCCTGAACTGTTCGATGAACTGCTCGGGGAGCCCGACTGCTTCACGCTGGAACGTGACAATGGCATCCGCCTGGCGCCCGTCGTCGACCAGAGCCTGTAATCGCCCGGCGAGATCCGGCACCTGGTCGGTGTCTCCGAAGCGGAACGGCGGTTCGGAAAGGAACAGGTGCGTCATCGGCACGCCTTCGCCTGCGGCGTAGAGGGCGAGCACGGCGCCGGACGAGTGCCCGATGACCGAAGCCGTCCCGCCCGCGGCGGCAATGACTGCGGCGAGATCCTCGACCTCGCGCCTCGGCTCAGCCGGTGAGGTGTCCCCGCTGTCGCCCCGCGCGCGCCGGTCGTAGGTGATCGCTCGCAGTCCCGCATTCGCGAAGGCCGTTGCTACCTCTGCGGCATCCTTCGCGGTCGACAATGCGCCGTTGACGATGACGACGACGGGCCCTTCCCCGGCGGCGTGTGTGGCAATCAGTGTTCCATCGGCCGACATCACGTGTTCCATGACGTCTACGAAACAGCCCTGCCGAACTCTTGTCAATGTGTCGGGCTGACAGGATTTGAACCTGCGACCCCGTGACCCCCAGTCACGTGCGCTACCAAGCTGCGCCACAGCCCGTGGCATTCACCTCCGACAGCCTATCGTGTCGCGACCCCGGTCACGATGCGCCCACAGGGGCATGATGGGAGGAGAAGCGAAAGCGAGGAAGACCATGCAGGCAGGATCGCTCGCCCAGGCGCTCGAACGCGAGCACCGCGAGATCGATGGCGGCATCGAGGAGTACACGAAGGCCCTTTCAGAAGGGGACGCTGACCCCGCACCCCTGGTGCGCGCCACCAACGGGCTTCGACGACATATCTACCTGGAGGAGGAGTTCCTGTTCCCGCCGCTCAAAGCCAACGGTCTCGTCATGCCGATCTTCGTCATGCTGCGCGAACACGGTGAACTCTGGGACGCGATGGATGCGCTCGGCGCGCTCCTGGCATCCGGGGCCGACGCTGCGACAGTGCAGAACGCCTGCCGTGAACTGCTCGCCCAGCTCGACAGCCACAACTCGAAGGAGGAGCCGATCATCTACCCCCAGGCGGATGCCGTGCTCGATCCCGATGCGGCGGCGCGGCTCCACGAGTTCCTCGACGAGGGACGGATGCCCGAGGGCTGGCGGTGCGAGAAGGCGGCGTGAGCAAAGGCAGCCAACCGGTGGTCAGCGCTTGCGGCGCTCTCGAACGCGCATGTTCACAATGATGGGGCTGCCCTCGAAACCATAGAGCTCACGCAGCCGCCGCGTGATGAACCGGCGGTACTGGGGGTCCAGGAATCCGGTCGTGAAGAGCACGAACGTCGGCGGCCGGCTCGACGCCTGCGTGCCGAACAGGATGCGCGGCTGCTTCCCGCCCCGCACGGGGTGAGGGTGCTCCGCCGTCAACTCGGCCAGCAGGGCGTTGAACTTGCCAGTCGGGATGCGGGTGTCCCAGGACTGGAGCGCGAGTTCGAGCGCCGGAACGAGCTTCTCGAGGTGGCGCCCCGTCTTCGCCGAGATGTTCACGCGAGGAGCCCACGCCACATGGGCCAGATCCTGCTCGATCTCGCGTTCCAGGTAGCGGCGTCGCTCGCGCTCGAGTCCATCATCGCTGTCCAGCAGGTCCCATTTGTTGAAGGCGAGGACGAGCGCCCGCCCGCTCTCCAGGACGAGCTCGATGATGCGCACGTCCTGCTCGCTGATCGGCTCCGTCACGTCGATCAGCACGACGGCGACCTCCGCCTTCTCGAGCGCGGCACTCGTGCGAAGCGAAGCGTAGAAATCCGCACCCTGCGCGAGATTCATCCTGCGTCGGATTCCGGCGGTGTCGACGAACGTCCACACCCTGCCGGCGAGTTCGATCTGCTCATCCACCGGGTCACGGGTCGTGCCGGCCAGGTCATGGACGACGACGCGCTCCTCCCCTGCCGCCCGATTCAACAGCGAAGACTTGCCCACGTTGGGTCGACCCAACAGCGCGACGCGCCTCGGGCCTCCGACCTGCTCCTTCGCCACCGCTGAGACCTCTGGCAGCACTGTCAGCACGTGGTCGAGCAGGTCCGCCACTCCCCTGCCGTGCACGGCCGACACCGGCCACGGTTGGCCGAGACCGAGGCTCCAGAGACTCGCCGCCTCCGGCTCCTGGCGGATGTCGTCGACCTTGTTGGCGACGAGGATGACCGGCTTCTTCGTCGAACGCAGCAGCTTCACGACATGCTCATCGGTCGCGGTCGGACCGACCATGGCATCCACGACGAACAGCACGGCGTCGGCCAGGTCGATCGCGATCTCCGCCTGGGCGGCGACCGCCGCGTGGATGCCCTTCGCATCCGGTTCCCACCCTCCGGTGTCGACGAGGGTGAACCGTCGTTCATTCCACTCGGCCTTGTAGTTCACTCGGTCGCGGGTGACGCCGGGGGTGTCCTGAACGACCGCCTCGCGGCGCCCGAGGATGCGGTTCACGAGCGCGGACTTGCCGACGTTGGGGCGTCCGACGATCGCGAGCACCGGGAGCGCAGGAAGGTACTGAATCGCATCCGGGTCGTCCGTGGCCGCGTCGAGGATGTCGAGGTCCTCATCGTCGAGCTCGTACTCTTCGAGACCCGCGCGGAGTGCACTCGCGCGCTGGGCCGCCGTGGCCTCGTCGATGGCCGCCAGACGGTCGGCGAGCTCCGGGTTCAGCTCGGGAAAGTCGTCGTCATCTGGCACCCGTCAATCCTACGGGAGCGCCGCCGATCCGGGATGAGCGCGGATGAGGGCGACGAGTGCCGCAACGGTCTCGTCGAAGTCGAGATCCGTCGAGTCCAGGGTCGTCACGCCTTCCGCGGCGTTCATGAAGTCGACGACCGCGAGGTCCTGGGCATCGCGAGCGCTCAACTGCTCGCCGACCGCCTCGGTGGACGAGACGTCCAGCTCCGCCGCGCGGCGCGCAGTGCGGGCGGCCGCCGACGCCGTGAGCAGCACCCGCACCGCGGCATCCGGAGCCACGATCGTGGTGATGTCGCGGCCCTCGGTGATGATGCCCGGGCGAGTGCCGTCGGCAATGCGCGAACGAAACAGGCCGGTGAGGTGCTCTCGGACGGCGGGGATGCGCGCCACCCTGCTCACGACGGCGGACACCGCCGGGTCCCGGATCTCGCGGGTGACCGGCGTGCCGCCGACTCGCACGAAGTAGTGATTCGGGTCGACGCCTATGTCGTAATCGAAGTCGGGAAGGAGCGTGAGGATGTCGGCCTCGCGATCCAGGTCGATCCCGCGGTTGAGCGCGAGCCAGGCCAGAGCGCGATATGCGGCCCCGGTGTCCTGGTAGTCGAACCCCAGTTCGCGCGCTGCGGCACGGCTCACGCTGGACTTCCCGCTGCCCGCAGGACCGTCGACGGCGACAGCGATCCGGGTACCCGTCACTTCCACGCCTCCGCAATCCTCCAGCCGCGCGATTCGAGTTCGGAGACGAGCGCAGCCTCCACCTCGGGCAGCACAGAGATCTCCGCGAGACCGACGAGCGTACCCGGCGAATGTTCGAGGCGCAGGTCCTCGAGGTTGATCCCGGCGTCGCCGATCTCGGCGAGAAGCCTCGCGAGCTCACCGGGAGTGTCGTCGACCATCACGACGAGCCGGCTGAACCGCCGATCCTGCCCGTGCTTGCCCGGAAGTCTCGCGACGCCGTCGTTACCGGCTGCGAGCATCTCGGCGATCGCGCGTCGGGCACCCTGCGCCGCCGGCTGGTCGAGGGTGGAGATGAACCGGTCGAGATCGTCACGGAACGAACGCAGGATGTCGACGACGGTGGGGCTGTTCGCCGCCAGGATCTGAATCCACAGCTGCGGGTCACTCGCCGCGATCCGCGTCGTGTCGCGCAGTCCCTGGCCGGTGAGGGACAACGCCCGTTCGCTGCCTGCGGAGAGTTGCTTCGCCAGGATCGTGGCAATCACCTGCGGCACGTGCGAGACGAGTGCGACGCTCCGGTCGTGCTCCTCGGCCGTCATCAGCACGGGGATCGCGTCGAGGTCGAGCACGAGGTCTTCGATCACGCCGACCGACCGGGTGCTCTCGCCGTTGCCGGTCGCGATCACCCATGGGCGCCCGACGAAGAGGTCCGCGCGGGCGGAAATGGCTCCACCGCGCTCACGACCGGCGAGCGGATGCGATCCCACGTAGCGGGAGATGTCCGCGTCGGCCGCGCGGAGTTCCGCAAGCGGCAGGCCCTTGACGCTCGCGACATCCGTCACGAGAGCGTCGGGGAACGACCCCAGTTCCTGGGCCACGACCGTCGCCGTCTGGTCCGGCGGGACGGCGACGACGATGAGACCTGGCGCGTCACCTGCTGCTGCGGCACGCCCCGCCCCGTAGTCGATCGCGAGCGACAGGGCTCCAGGGGATGCGTCGTGCACGATCGTGTCCACGCCCTTCGAGCGCAGCGCGAGGCCGATGCTCGCCCCCAGAAGCCCGGCGCCGACGATGCGCACCTGGCCGGAGATGCGACTATCGTTCACGATCGGTGCCCTCCCCCGTCTCAGGACCGGATGCCGCCTCACGCGAGATCGTGAGCAATTGGCCGAGTTCCACTTTAGTGAGGTCGCGCAGCTCCCCCGCGGCAAGCGTCCCCAGATGAAGCGGACCGAACTGCCGGCGCACGAGGTCGATGACCGGATGCCCGACCGCTTCGAGCATCCGCCTCACGATCCGGTTGCGCCCGGAGTGCAGGGTGATCTCGATCATCGTCTCGCGCGCGCCGGCCTTTCCGACGATGCGGGCGCGATCCGCCGCGATCGGACCGTCCTCGAGGTCGACACCCCTGGTGAGTTTCGCGACCGTCTGCGGGGTGATGTGCCCCTCGGTCTTGGCGATGTAGGTCTTCATGACCCCGAACGATGGATGCGCGAGAACGTGCGCGAGTTCGCCGTCGTTCGTGAGGATCAGCAGCCCTGACGTCTGCGCGTCGAGCCTTCCCACGTTGAACAGGCGCTCGTCGTACTGCGACACGAAGCGCGCCAGGTCGGGTCGTCCACGGTCGTCACGCAGCGAGCTCACGATCCCGACCGGTTTGTTGAGCATGAGATATCGCCGGCTCGTGTCGAGCTGGATGGCGACCCCGTCGACTGACACGAGGTCGGATTCCCGGACCCTGCGGCCCAGCTCCGTGACGACGACGCCGTTCACCTCGACCCGTCCGGCCGAGATCAGGTTCTCGGACACCCGGCGCGAGGCCACGCCCGCGGCGGCCATGAGTTTCTGCAGACGAACGCCGTCGGCAGAGTGGCCATCGGCAGAGTGCTCGTGGCCGGGCCGCTCGCGATCAGGCGACTCCATCGAAACCTTCGGCCCCGTCATCCAGCAGTGGCGAGATGTGCGGCAGGTCATCGAGTGAGTTGATGCCCAGCTGTCCCAGCAGGATGTCGGTCGTCTCGTAGTGGATGGCGCCCGTTTCACTGTCGGTATACGCCTCTGTCACGAGTCCTCGCCCGACAAGCGTTCGCACGACGGAATCCACGTTCACGGCGCGGATCGCCGCGATCTGTCCACGACTGATCGGCTGTTTGTACGCGATCACGGCGAGGGTCTCGAGCGCCGCCTGGGAGAGCCTGGTCGGGTTCTGGGTCAGTACGAAGTCTCGCACCACGTCGTCGAACTCCCCACGTACGTAGATGCGCCATCCGCCGCCCACTTCGCGCAGTTCGAATCCACGGCGCACACCGCCGTTCTCGGCCGCCCCATCGTAGTCGGCGACGAGGCGTTCGATCGACTGGCGCACAGCGGGGACGGGCGCTCCGAGCGCCGTCGCGAGCGACACGACGCTCTGCGGTTCGTCCGCGACCATGAAGATCGCCTCGAGGCGGCGCTCCAGCTCGGCCTCCATCGTCAGTTCCCCCCGTAGTCCGAGCCGAGCGAGGACAGGCTCGCATCCGACCAGTGCGCTGCCGTCCACCGGATGCTCAGCTCTCCGAGCGGTTCCACCTGGTCGAACGCGATCGCGTCGGCGCGGTACAGCTCCAGCACGGCGAGGAATCGCGCGATGACGACACCCTTGCGGTCGGCACCTGCGACGAGTTCGCGAAACGTGACGGGGCCGCCCTGGCGCAGAGCGGACACCACGATGGCCGCCTGCTCCCGGATGCTGACGAGCGGCGCATGCAGATGGTCCAGGCCGACCGTGGGCAGTTCCCGCGGTGCGAGTGCGAGCGCTGCGAGTGCGGCGAAGTCCTCCGGAGTCAGGGTCCAGACCAGTTCGGGGGCGCGTGCCCGGTACTTCTCCTCCAGCCGTACCTGCCGGGAGTGCCGAACCGCTTCCGCGTCGAATCCGCTGCTGAACCAGGCCGAGACCTCCTTGAACGCGCGGTACTGCAGCAACCGGGCGAACAACAGGTCCCTGGCTTCGAGAAGCGCGACGGACTCCGCATCCACGAGCTCGCCCTGCGGGAGGAGACTCGCGACCTTGAGGTCGAGAAGCGTCGCCGCCACGACCACGAACTCGCTCGCCTGGTCGAGTTCCTCGGGTCCATTGAGGTTGCCGAGGTAGGAGATGAACTCGTCGGTGACGGCGCTCAACGCGACCTCGGTCACGTCGAGCTCGTGCTTTCCGATGAGGCTCAGCAGCAGGTCGAACGGGCCATTGAAATTGCCCAGCGAGACGGAGAACCCTGCCCCGGTGCCGACCGCAACGGTGCCGACCGCAGCGGTGTCGGGCAGGGCAGAGCTAGGCAATGGCGCCCCGCTGGATCAGTTCGCGGGCGAGTTGACGGTAGCTCTCCGCGGCAGGGTGCTCCGGGGCGAACTCGGTGATCGGCGCGGCTGCCACGCTCGCATCCGGGAATTTCACGGTACGGGAGATCACCGTCTCGAACACCTTGTCGCCGAAGGTCTCCACCACACGTTCGAGCACTTCGCGCGAATGGAGTGTACGGGAGTCGTACATCGTCGCGAGGATGCCGTCGAGCTCGAGCGCCGGATTCAGGCGGTCGCGCACCTTGTCGATCGTCTCGACGAGCAGAGCCACGCCGCGCAGTGCGAAATACTCGCACTCGAGCGGGATGAGCACACCATGGCTCGCGGTGAGCGCATTCACGGTCAGGATGCCGAGCGACGGCTGGCAGTCGATGAGGATCACGTCGTAGTCGTTGGCAACCTTGCGCAACACGCGCGCGAGAATCTGCTCGCGGGCCACCTCGTTGACGAGATGGACCTCAGCGGCGGACAGGTCGATGTTGGCAGGGATGACATCGAGGTTCTTCGTCTGCGTGTGCTGAATGGCTTCGAGCGGATCCTTGACCGTTCCCACGAGGAGGTCGTAGATGTTGGGCACATCATGGGTGACGACGGCGAGCCCGGCGGACAGGGCGCCCTGCGGGTCGAAATCCACGCAGAGCACGCGCCGGCCGTACTCCGCCAGCGCGGCCCCCAGGTTGATCGTCGTCGTGGTCTTGCCGACTCCGCCCTTCTGGTTGCACAGGGCGATGATCCGTGCGGGACCGTGCCCCTTCAATGCTTTCGGTTTGCGAAAGACGGTGATCGGCCGGCCGGTGACGCCCAGTACCGGGGACTCCAGACCGGGGAGCTCTGCGGCGGAGGAGTCCTTCTTCTTGGTCACGCAGGAAAGTCTAACGGCCAGCCCGTGCGCGGTTCCTGAGGCGCGCTAACGGGCGCGGGGATGCGCCTGCGTGTACATGTCGCGCAGGGTGTCGGCCGTGACGAGGGTGTAGATCTGGGTCGTCGCGACGGAGGAGTGGCCGAGCAGTTCCTGGACGACCCGCACATCCGCGCCGCCCTCGAGAAGGTGCGTCGCGAACGAGTGCCGGAAGGTGTGCGGTGAGACGTCGACCCCGATCTTCGCCTGCTCTGCACGTGCCCGGATGATGAGCCAGGCGTTCTGCCGGGAGAGACGGCTGCCGCGAACCCCGAGGAAGAGCGCCGGCGTGGAAGCGCCCCGCGCCGACAGGAGCGGCCGGGACCGGACCAGATAGGCATCGAGCGCCGCCCGCGCAAAGCTGCCGAGCGGGACGAGCCGCTGCTTGCCGCCCTTGCCGAACAGGCGGACGACATCCGCTGCCCCCTCGCCCGCGGAATTGATGATGTCGTCGACGTTGAGGTCGACGGCCTCGGAGATTCTCGCCCCCGTGGCGTAGAGCAGCTCGAGAAGAGCCTTGTCGCGCAGGGACTTCTCGTCGTCGCCGTCGGTCGTCGCCAGCAGCGCGGCCATCTGGTCGATCGAGATGGCCTTCGGCAGGCGCGAGGCGAGCTTCGGTGGGCGAGCATCTGCCGCGACATCCGCGGCGACGAGGCCTTCTTCGAGGAGGAACCGGTGGAAGCCCCGCACGGAGGACAGCATCCGGGCGGTGGAGGACGTCGCCAGCGACTCCTCTCCGCGGTCTCGCAACTCGTGCACGAACGCGGTCACGTCTGCCGCGGTGATCGCGTCGGGCGATGTCACTCCTGCACCGGCGAGGTGGTCGACGTAGGCGTCCAGGTCGCGGCGATACGCCTGGATGGTGTTGTGAGAGAGCCCGCGCTCGATCGTCACGTGACGCAGATAGCGTGATTGCGCAGTGTGAAGCGGCGATCCCGGCGCGGCAGGCGCCTCAGCGGCGTGCATGAGCGTTCAGGACAGCATTGGCGAGGATGGCGTTGCGCACCCGGCCCTCGAGCACGGCGGCGAGCACGTCGTCAAAGGGTTCCCAGCGCAGCTCGAGCTCCGATTCTTCAGCATGCCGATCGAATGCGAGTGCCGCCGGGGTCAGCGACCGCGCCCGGAATACGGTGATGATCTCCGAGCTTCCGCCCGGCGAACTGAAGAACTGGCAGAGGGGCGACCAGTCCGCCGCCTCAAGATCCGCTTCCTCGGCGAGTTCACGCTGTGCCGCGGCGAGCGGCGCCTCACCCTCGACGTCCAGGAGACCGGCGGGAAGCTCCCAGTCCCGGTAACCGATCGGATGCCGGTACTGCTTGATCAGGAGGATGCGTCCCTCGCGGTCCTCGGCCAGGATCGCGACGGCTCCGGGGTGCTGCATGAACTCGCGCACGAGCTCGCCGTCGCCGAATCGGAACCGTTCGCGGACGACATCCCACACCGCCCCGTCGAACACCCGGTCGCTGCGCGTGACCTCGACCCGGAATCTCTCGTCGGAGAGAGGGTCAGAGGCCGAACTTTCTGACACTGGCCTGTCAGACACTGGCCGATTCCGGCTCCGCGACCTCGAACAGGCGGCTCGCCTTCTGCCGGTCGAGCGCGGCGCCCACGAGCCCGCGGAAGAGCGGATGCGCGCGGTTCGGGCGCGACCGGAGCTCCGGATGCGCCTGGGTCGCCACGTAGAACGGGTGCACGTCGCGGGGCAATTCGATGTACTCGACGAGGTTGCGGTCTGGCGACATGCCGGAGAAGACGAGGCCGGCATCCGAGAGCTGCTGGCGATAGGCGTTGTTGACCTCGTAACGGTGGCGGTGGCGTTCGGAGACGGACGCTTCGCCGTAGAGCTCTCGCACGATCGTCCCATCGGCGAGGTCGGCCGGGTAGAGGCCCAGCCGCATGGTGCCGCCGAGGTCGCCGTCGGCGATGATCTCCACCTGCTCCGCCATCGTCGCGATGACCGGGTAGACGGTGTCGGGGTCGAACTCCGAGGAGGATGCTCCCTCGAGGCCGACGACGTGGCGTGCGTACTCGATGACCATGCACTGCAGTCCGAGGCACAGGCCGAGCGCGGGGATGCCGTTCTCCCGCGCGAACCTCAGTGCGCCGAGCTTGCCTTCGATCCCTCTCACACCGAAGCCGCCCGGGACGCAGATGCCGTCGAGATCAGAGAGGTGCCGTGCAGCACCCTCGGGGGTCTCGCAGTCGTCAGAGGCGATCCAGCGGATGTTGACCTTGGTCTGCTGGGCGAACCCGCCTGCGCGCAGCGCCTCGGTGACCGAGAGGTACGCGTCCGGCAGGTCGATGTACTTGCCGACGAGGCCGATCGTGACCTCGAACTTCGGCTCGTGGACCGCCTGGAGCAGCTCGGCCCAGCCCGACCAGTCGACCTCGCCTGCTGCGAGTCCGAAGTGCTCGATGATGTAGGCGTCGAGTCCCTGTTCGTGCAGGGTGGCCGGGATGTCGTAGATGCTCGGGGCATCCGGGCAGTTGACGACCGCCTCCGGGTCCACGTCGCACATGAGGGCGATCTTGCGGTTCATGGACTCGGGGACGGGGCGATCGCTGCGCAGCACTATCGCATCCGGCTGGATGCCGATCGAGCGCAGGGCGGCGACGGAGTGCTGGGTGGGTTTGGTCTTCTGCTCTCCCGCGGCGTTGAGGTAGGGCACGAGCGAGACGTGCACGAAGAAGCAGTTGGCGCGGCCGATCTCGTGGCGCACCTGACGGGCCGCCTCGAGGAACGGCTGGGACTCGATATCGCCGACGGTGCCGCCGATCTCGGTGATGATGACGTCGGGGCGGGGCTCGTTGTGGGACTGCAGCCGCATCCGCCGCTTGATCTCGTCGGTGATGTGCGGGATGACCTGCACGGTGTCGCCGAGGTATTCGCCGCGACGCTCCTTGGCGATGACGTGGGAGTAGATCTGGCCGGTCGTGACGTTGGCGGCCTGACTGAGGTTGATGTCGAGGAATCGCTCGTAGTGGCCGATGTCGAGGTCGGTCTCCGCCCCGTCGTCGGTCACGAAGACCTCGCCGTGCTGGAACGGGTTCATGGTGCCCGGATCCACGTTCAGATAGGGATCGAGCTTCTGCATGACGACGCGTAAGCCGCGTGCTGTCAGCAGGTTGCCGAGGCTGGCGGCCGTGAGCCCTTTACCCAGACTCGAGACAACACCCCCGGTGACGAAAATGTGCTTTGTTGTCTCCGCAGAATGTTTGACCACCACGGGATTGCAGTCTATCAGGGCGACGGCCCGCGCCGCCGAGCGCGACAGGCCGGGATCCGAGCGGTTTTCAGCCGGCCAGCTCCTGCGCCGCCTCCAACAGCTCGCGCGCGTGCGCCAGGCCGCTCTCCGAGTCGGCGAGGCCGGACAACATGCGGGCCAGTTCCTCTGCGCGCTCGTCACCGTGCAGCTGCTGCACACTGCTCGCCGTGATCTCACCGTCTGTGCTCTTCACCACGCGCAGGTGATTCGTCGCGAAAGCGGCGACCTGCGGCAGGTGGGTCACGACGATCACCTGGGCTGACCGCGCCAGACGGGCGAGCCGCCTGCCGATCTCGATGGCCGACGCCCCGCCGACCCCGGCATCCACCTCGTCGAAGATGAAGGTCGGCACGGGGTCGCTCCCGGCGATGACGACCTCGATCGCGAGCATGACGCGCGAGAGCTCCCCACCGGATGCGCCCCGGCCGAGCGGCCGCGGCTCTGCACCCTTGTGCGGCTGAAGCAGGATCGTGACCTGATCGTGCCCGGCAAGCGAATGGTCCGGCTGCACGGCGACCTCGACGACGATCGCCGCATCCGCCATCGCCAGCGCCGAAAGCTCAGCCGTGACCTCGGACGCCAGCTTCTGCGCCGCCGCCGTCCGCAGCCCGGTGAGCCGATCGGCCAAAGCCAGGAGCGTCTCGCGGTCCCCCGCGACCTCGCCGCGCAGCCGCTCGATGCGGTCGGTATCGTTGTCGAGCTCCAAAAGTCGACTACTGCCCACATCGAGGAAGTCGATCGTCTCATCCAGGTTCGCATCGTGCTTGCGGGTGAGAGCGGTGAGGAGCGCCCGTCTCTCCTGGATCGCCTCAAGCTCGTTCGCACCGTCCGCGTCAAGCCCGCCTAGATAACTCGAAAGCTGGGCGGAGATCTCCGTCACGGCGAAAGAGGCACTCGCCAGCGCGTCCACGATGGGAACCAGCGCCGGATCATGGCCCGCCATCCGTTCCATTTGGCGGCGTGCGGTATCGAGCAGCCCGAGAACATCGCTGCTGTCCTCCGTGGACTGCGCCGACACCAACTCGTGGGCACTCGCCGCGGCCTGCCGAAGCTCCTCGAGATTCCCCAGACGCTCGGCGCGCTCCGCGAGTTCGACATCCTCGCCCCGAAGCGGGTTGACAGCCTCGATCTCGGCGATGGCGACCCTGAGGTCCTCGGCCTCCCTCGAGCGGCGATCACCCTCCGCGACGAGAACATCGAGTTCCCCCTGCCCTGCCTGCCAGCGCCGGTAGGTCTCCTGGTAGTCGTCGAGGACACCAGCCAGTTCGTCGCCGGCGAACCTGTCGAGCGCGTCGCGCTGCGCGGTCGCGGACCGAAGCCGCACCTGGTCGGCCTGGCCGTGGACGACGACGAGCTCTCGTCCCAAATCGTTCAAGACACCGACAGGAGTCGACCGCCCTCCCACAACAGCCCTGCTGCGACCCTCTGCAGACACGGAACGACTGAGAAGGAGAGAGACGACACCGTCACCGGCGGCGTCCAACTCACCGCCGGCATCCACCACTCGCGTCGCGATGGACCCACGCTCGGGGATGAGCCAATGACCGTCGACGATGGCGGCCGCGCTGCCTCGCCGCAGAACCTGGGTGTCCGCCCGCTCACCCAGCAGCAGGCCGAGGGCGGTGACGACCATCGTCTTGCCGGCACCGGTCTCGCCGGTGAGCGCCGTGAATCCGGGGCCGAGAGGAAGACGCGCCTCACCGATGACCCCGAGATCCCGGATGGAGAGCTCTTCGATCACGAAGTCCGGCCCTCTCCGTCGGCCGGGCCGCGCCATCCGGTCACCGGAAGATTGAACTTCTTCACGAGTCGGTTGGTGAACGGTTCACTGTGCAGTCGGGCGAGGCGCACCGGCGTTCCGGACCTCCGCACGATCACCCTCGCGCCTCGCGGCAGATCCCACGTGCGCCTGCCGTCGCACCACAGCACGCCGGTGCCCTGCGTGCGATCGAGGACCTCGACGGCGAAGACCGAGTCAGGTCCGACGACGAGCGGCCGCGCGAAGAGAGCGTGTGCGCTCAGGGGAACCAGGAGCATCGCGTCGAGGGCGGGCCAGACGATGGGGCCGCCAGCTGAGAACGAATATGCGGTCGACCCCGTGGGTGTCGACATCACCACCCCGTCGCAACCGAAGCTCGAGAGCGGCCTGCCGTCGACCTCGATGATGACCTCGAGCATCCGCTCGCGGCTCGCCTTCTCGACCGTCGCCTCGTTGAGCGCCCAGGTCTCGTAGACCACCTCGGTGTCGACCTTGACGCGCACCGCGAGCGTCATCCGCTCCTCGATCTCGTATTCGCGGTCGAGGGCCCTGCGCACGCTCTCGTCCAGGCTCTCCTTCTCGGCCTCGGCGAGGAATCCGACGTGCCCGAGATTGATGCCGAGAAGCGGTGCGGGCGAATCCCGGGTGATCTCGGCAGCGCGAAGAATGGTCCCGTCTCCGCCGAGAACGATCGCGAGTTCGAGTTCGTCCATCGCGACACCCTCGCCCAGGATCTCGACGGGAAGGCCCGGATCATGTGCGAGAACATCCGCCCGATCGGCTTCGGGCAGCACCGGCGTGACTCCCCCGTCGATCAGTCGTCTGCACACCTCGACGGCCGCAATGAGCGTCTCGGTGCGTCCGGTGTGCGACACGACGAGAATGTGTCGAGCTGTCACCTGAGCCTCCTTGACGCTCGATCGGGAACTGCCGGATGTCGAACTGGTCCGTTCGCCGCAGGTCCTCACGCCTTCGCCAGCGCGGAGACCTGTCCAGTCCATTCTGTCGGATTGCTGCCGCGCCCGGTGGAGAACCAGGCGAGGTATTCGTGATTTCCCGCGGATCCGGCGATCGGGGAGGAGATGAGGCCGGCCGTGCCGAGCCCGAGATCCCACGCCGCCCAGAGCACACCGGATATCGCATCCTCGCGCAGTCCTGCATCGCGCACGATTCCCTCTTTCACGCCGCCGCGCCCGACCTCGAACTGCGGCTTGATGAGCACGACGACGTCCGCATCCTTCTCCACCGACTGAACGATGGCCGGCAGCACGAGTCCGAGCGGGATGAAGGAGAGGTCGGCGACGACGAGGTCGGGAACCGGCACACCGGGGGTCGCCGAGCTGAGGGTCTCCCGCGTGAGGTAGCGCGCGTTCATCCCCTCAATGACGACAACGCGTTCGTCGGCCCGCACCGCTGCGGCGAGTTGCTCGTGGCCCACGTCGAGGGCGATGACGGAGAGCGCGCCGCGCTCGAGCAGAACCTGGGTGAATCCGCCGGTGGACGCCCCGACATCAAGAACCGTGCGGCCGGCGACGTCGACCGCAAATGCGTCCAGCGCGGCATTGAGCTTGTGGGCGGCGCGACTCACGTAGTGGTCAGTGGCAGCGACGGCGAGCTCCTGCTCGGCCCGCACTCGCAATGAAGGTTTGAGAGCCGGCCTGCCGTCGACCGTGACAAGGCCATCGCCGATCAAATGGGCGGCGTTCGTTCGGGAGCGGGCGAGACCGCGGGCTGCGAGGGCGGCATCCAGGCGCTCGGCCACGACCGGTGGGGCGGGCTCCGGATCAGTCACGCGATGCCGGGGCGTCGGCGCCCTCGAGTGCCCTGCGCAACTCGTCATAGACCAGCACGAACGCCGCGGCTCGCTCCTGAAGCGGCTGATCCTCGATCAGGCGCAGGCGGGACAGCAGCGCGTCGGTGCTGTCCGTATCGTCGACGTCTGCCGCGTCGCCGCCTGCCGCATCATTCATCCGACCAGCGTACCGCGACCGATCAGGCCAGGCGTGACCGCCTGCGACGGCTCGCGACGAACAGGATACCTCCGAGCATGAGTGCTCCAGCCCCTGCCATCCATGCGCCGGATGTCGTGGCACCGGTGGCAGCGAGTTCGGGCTTCGGTGGCGTCACGGCTGGCATGGTCAGGGTTGGCAGTCCATTCACCACTCGGAAGACATACCGACCGGGCACCGTGGAGTTCAGGTTGTGCGAGGAAAGTGCGTACGACCCGCCGTCCCTCAACTCATCCGCGGTGTGAGGGTAGGTGCCATTGCCACAGGTCGGGCCGAACAGGTCGAGGTAACTGTAGGTGTCGGCAGTGAGGTTGTAGCCGCCCATTCCGATCATGTAGTACTCCGTGAGATCGTCGCCGTCGCCATACACAGCAGCACACGCTGCCTCGGTCGGAATCGAACTCGTCGCGCTCGGCCAAGAGAGATCCATCCCGGAGTTGTGGACCTCGTCATAGTTGTACACGACGGTCACATTTCCGCCGCCGTTATCAACAAGCAGAACCTGGAAAGTATTGAATTCAGCGTCGGGATCCAAATTGATGTCGGGGTTGTGATACCAGGTCGCGACGAATGCATTCTTGCCCTCGTACGTCGTGGTACCCCAGAAGACCGAAGAGCAGTAATAGTTCGACTCGAACTCGAAAAGGTACGCGCCGTACTCACAGGTATCGGGAATGGTGTCCGCGTTCGTGTCGAGCGGTGTGTCTGCCGCGGGTGGGTACTGGTCGAGATTGAAGGGCAGGAATGCCGCGTAACTGTGCGGCTCGCTGCCATAGTTCGGGTCGAAAATCGATCCGATGAGCTCGCCGTAGAAGTCTGAACACTGGTTGAACGATCCATTAGAGGTCACATCCGTCGATGATGCCAGGCACACATCACCGTTCGAACCGACCAACACCTCGTCGTAGCTGACCCCGGCTACGGTGACAGAGAACCCGAGAGGAATCCCGGCATTCGCGGCCCCGAAATTGCCGTCGTCATCGGCTGGGACCCCCGTGCCATCCAGACCCCAATAGTCGTCGTCTTCGGTCTCGTTCGTGTAGACGTATTGCGGCGTTGTTCCACCGTCGTACATCAGCTCAGAGCCGATGGGGGTTCCATCGGGGTTGAAGATCACTGCGCCGTCACCGGGATCAACCGCATAGGCGGGAGCCGCTGAAAGGGCGAGGAGGCCAGCGGTCGCCACGACGGCGAGGAGCGGGCGGAGGGAAAGATGACGCGACAATGTGGCTCCCGAGCAAATGAGATGAAATCAGGTGAAGTGAAGAATGCTTCACACACTAGGGCATCCGGGCGCCCCGCCGATACATTTCGACATCACTCTTTGGGTTTTATTCGTAGAGGGCTGGGGCCACGTCGAGGCCGTAGATCGCGAGCCCGCTCCCCCAGATCGCGGCGGTGCCCGCGCGCAGGAGATCCACGCGGTTGTCGCCGTCCTCGACGACAGATACGACGTGCCCCGCCATGCGCACAACGGCAGAACCGACCGTCACAACGCGCGAGCCGTCGGCAGCCGTTTCGTCGCGGATATCCGGGTACGGTTCGTGCAGGCCGCGCAGGTCTTCGAGGATGTAGGTGGGCCTGGAGTACTGGTCGGCCGCGAGCACCTGCTTAGCCTTGTCGACGCCGGTGAGGACGAGCACCGAGTCGATGCCGGCGCGATTCGCGCCCAGGATGTCCGTATCGAGACGGTCCCCGATGAACAGCGGTTTCGTTCCGCCGAACCGTTGCAGGGCTTCCTCGAAGATGGCAACCTCCGGCTTTCCCGCCACGACCGGGAGCCTTCCCACCGCGAGGTGGATGGCAGACACGAGGGTGCCGTTGCCCGGTGCGGTGCCACGGGCCGTCGGGAGAGTCCAGTCGGTGTTCGTCGCGACCCAGGGGACGTCCGCGCCCTCGCCCTGGAGAGCGTAGGCGGCCTCGGCGAGCTGTGCCCATCCGATGTCCTGGGCGAAACCCTGGATGACCGCTGCAGGGCGATCCTCGGCAGAGTCGGTGACGGCGAATCCCGCGTTCGCAAGCTCGACTCGAAGCCCTTCGCCACCCACGGCCAGAACGAGCGAGCCGGCTGGAACGATCTCCGCCAGCAGTCGAACCGCAGCCTGGGGAGACGTCACGACATCGTCGGCGACAACGTGAAGGCCGAGCCCAGTGAGTTGTTCGGCGACGGATTCCGGTGTCCTGGACGCGTTGTTCGTGATGTAGCCGATCCGGCGTGAGTTCGCCGCGGAATTGATACTCTCCACCGCGTGGGGAATGGCCTGGGCGCCGCGGTAAACGACACCATCGAGGTCGGCCAGGACCAGGTCGACACCGCCGAGCGGGGTGGATTCAGTCATCCTCGCCGCTCTCCTCCGGAACCTCTTCAACGTCCTCTTCAAAGACCTCAACCTCGATTTCGTCGTCATCGTCGTCGCCCGAGGACAGCGCCGCGGTTGCGACGTCGGACCGCTCGAACCAGGCTTCCGCCTCCTCGGCGCGACCGAGGTCCTCGAGCACCGTGGCGTAGGCATCGAAGAGTGCCGGGCTCCAGGAGAAAGCGGTGTCCGGGTTCAGCTGCGGGATCTGCAGTTCGACGAGCGCAGCATCCGTCTGCCCGAGGTCGAGCCTCGCGCCGGACATCGCGATCGCCAGTTCGACCTGCACCTCGACCGGGAGACTGGCACGCGGAACCGAACGGCCGAGCGCGAGGGCCTTTGCCGGCCGGCCGAGTCCCCGCTCGCAGTCCACCATCATCGGCAACTGGTCGTCGCGTCCGGAGATCCGCCGATAGGTGCGGAGCTCGCGGAGGGCAAGGGCGAAGTCGCCGGTCGCGTACGCGGTGATCGCCAGGGTCTCGCGCACGACGGCGATCCTGCCTGCCCTTCGACCGGCGGAGACCGCGTGGGCGTGGGCGAGCTGTGGATCGTCGTCGATGAGACGGGCGGCCATGACGAGATGGCGCGCCACCTCATCGGCGTTCTCCTTGCTCAGGGTCTTCAGTTGGGCCCGCGCGACACGGTCAAGCTGGTTCGGGACGACATCGTCGGGAATCTCCGGGGCATCATGGCGTGGGCGAACGGACTTCGTACCGTAGGGGTCACGGTCCTCTGGCGTCTCACGCTCTCGCGCGGATGCGTCCCCGCGCGCCGGCTTGCCGTCGCGAGTCCACAGCCGCCGCTCGCCATCGCGCGTGCGGTCGGGTCGCTGATGTCCGCCAGGCCTCTGGCCGTCACGATTCTGAGAGCCGGGCTTCTGGCCGTCCCGATGCTGGCCACCAGGCTTCTGGCCGTCACGATTCTTCCAGGCCGGCTTGTCCCCCGCGCGCTGCGGTCGACCACCGGATGACGCGCCCGCACGATCCGGAGCACCCTTCGCCGGACGGGCGGATCCTGGTCGCTTGCCCTTCGGCGGTCCGCCGGGGCGACGCGGACGGTCTGGAGTGTCGGGCATGTGAACTCTTTCCTGTTAACGCAAAATGGCCACCCTCAGCGGGTGGCCATTTCACAAAGAAGTCCGGCGGTGTCCTACTCTCCCACAAGGTCCCCCTTGCAGTACCATCGGCGCAGAGAGTCTTAGCTTCCGGGTTCGGAATGTGACCGGGCGTTTCCCTCTCGCTATGGCCGCCGAAACACTATTGATTTATGTATCGATTGTGGCCAGAACTTTGGTTCTGGACGCAGTCCCCGACCGTAAATCGGGAACCACAAAGTGGACGCGTGCAAATACTCATTCACTCTCAAAGGAGTGGAGTGTTATCAAGTTATCGGCTTATTAGTACAGGTCAGCTGCACGAGTCTTTAGTCCTCGCTTCCACATCCTGCCTATCAACCCGGTAGTCTAGCCGGGAGCCTCTCCCCCTAAGGGATGGAAATCTCATCTTGAAGCTGGCTTCCCGCTTAGATGCTTTCAGCGGTTATCCTCTCCGAACGTAGCTAATCAGCGGTGCTCCTGGCGGAACAACTGACACACCAGAGGTTCGTCCATCCCGGTCCTCTCGTACTAGGGATAGATCTTCTCAAATTTCCTGCGCGCGCAGAGGATAGGGACCGAACTGTCTCACGACGTTCTAAACCCAGCTCGCGTACCGCTTTAATGGGCGAACAGCCCAACCCTTGGGACCTACTCCAGCCCCAGGATGCGACGAGCCGACATCGAGGTGCCAAACCATGCCGTCGATATGGACTCTTGGGCAAGATCAGCCTGTTATCCCCGAGGTACCTTTTATCCGTTGAGCGACAGCGCTTCCACAAGCCACTGCCGGATCACTAGTCCCGACTTTCGTCCCTGCTCGACTTGTCAGTCTCACAGTCAAGCTCCCTTGTGCACTTACACTCGACATCTGATTGCCAACCAGATTGAGGGAACCTTTGGGCGCCTCCGTTACTTTTTAGGAGGCAACCGCCCCAGTTAAACTACCCACCAGGCACTGTCCCTGATCCGGATTACGGATCGAAGTTAGATATCCAATATGACCAGAGTGGTATTTCAACAATGACTCCACAGACACTAGCGTGCCCGCTTCACAGTCTCCCACCTATCCTACACAAGCCACACCGAACACCAATACCAAGCTGTAGTAAAGGTCACGGGGTCTTTCCGTCCTTCTGCGCGTAACGAGCATCTTTACTCGTAGTGCAATTTCGCCGAGTTCGCGGTTGAGACAGCTGGGAAGTCGTTACGCCATTCGTGCAGGTCGGAACTTACCCGACAAGGAATTTCGCTACCTTAGGATGGTTATAGTTACCACCGCCGTTTACTGGGGCTTAAATTCTCAGCTTCGCTCCGAAGAGCTAACCGTTCCTCTTAACCTTCCAGCACCGGGCAGGCGTCAGTCCGTATACATCGTCTTGCGACTTCGCACGGACCTGTGTTTTTAGTAAACAGTCGCTTCCCACTGGTCTCTGCGGCCTTCTGGAGCTCCAGGAGTAAATCCCTTCACCCTTCAGGCCCCCCTTCTCCCGAAGTTACGGGGGCATTTTGCCGAGTTCCTTAACCACGATTCTCTCGATCTCCTTGGTATTCTCTACCTGACCACCTGAGTCGGTTTAGGGTACGGGTGACTTGAACCTCGCGTCGATGCTTTTCTCGGCAGCATAGGATCACTGAATCCGCCTTGCGGCGTCCCATCGAGTCTCAGCCTTGATGAGAGACGGATTTGCCTATCTCTCGGCCTACATTCTTAGACCGGGTCAACCATCGCCCGGCTCAGCTACCTTCCTGCGTCACACCTGTTAATACGCTAACCGCACCAGCGTAGGGTCGAGTGCTAGCCCCGGAGCTCCTCCCCGAAGGGATCGGTCACCGGTATTCGGACTCTTAGCATTACTGGATTAGTTTGGGCGGTTCTTCGTCAGTACGGGAATATCAACCCGTTGTCCATCGACTACGCCTGTCGGCCTCGCCTTAGGTCCCGACTTACCCAGGGCGGATTAGCCTGGCCCTGGAACCCTTGGTCTTTCGGAGGACGGGTTTCTCACCCGTCTTTCGCTACTCATGCCTGCATTCTCACTCGTGTGGCGTCCACGGCTGGTTTACACCGCCGCTTCACTCGCCACACGACGCTCTCCTACCACTCCGTGCGCCTGGACATCCCTCAAGGGGATGCCTGGCTATTACACGAAATCTACAACTTCGGTGGTGTGCTTGAGCCCCGTTACATTGTCGGCGCGGAATCACTTGACCAGTGAGCTATTACGCACTCTTTCAAGGGTGGCTGCTTCTAAGCCAACCTCCTGGTTGTCTCTGCAACTCCACATCCTTTTCCACTTAGCACACGCTTTGGGACCTTAGTTGGTAGTCTGGGTTGTTTCCCTCTCGACGATGAAGCTTATCCCCCACCGTCTCACTGCTGCGCTCTCACTTACCGGCATTCGGAGTTTGGCTGACGTCAGTAACCTTTTGGGGCCCATCGGCCATCCAGTAGCTCTACCTCCGGCAAGAAACACGCAACGCTGCACCTAAATGCATTTCGGAGAGAACCAGCTATCACGAAGTTTGATTGGCCTTTCACCCCTATCCACAGCTCATCCCCTCCATTTTCAACTGAAGTGGGTTCGGTCCTCCACGCGCTCTTACACGCGCTTCAACCTGGCCATGGATAGATCACTTCGCTTCGGGTCTAGGACATGCGACTGAATCGCCCTATTCAGACTCGCTTTCGCTACGGCTACCCCACTCGGGTTAACCTCGCCACATATCACTAACTCGCAGGCTCATTCTTCAAAAGGCACGCTGTCACCCCTGCTATGGAGGCTCCAACGGTTTGTATGCAAACGGTTTCAGGTACTATTTCACTCCCCTCCCGGGGTACTTTTCACCTTTCCCTCACGGTACTTGTCCGCTATCGGTCATCTGGGAGTATTTAGGCTTACCAGGTGGTCCTGGCAGATTCACACGGGATTTCTCGGGCCCCGTGCTACTTGGGATACTTCTCGAGTGATTGCTGCATTTCGACTACGGGGCTGGCACCCTCTGTGGCTGGCCTTTCAAGACCATTCGTCTATACAACTTTCTGACTCTTGCAGTACGGCAGTAACTGCTGAAAAGTCCCGCTACCCCGACCATGCAACGCCTGCCGGCTATCACACATGATCGGTTTGGCCTGTTCCGGTTTCGCTCGCCACTACTAACGGAATCGCGGTTGCTTTCTCTTCCTGTGGGTACTGAGATGTTTCACTTCCCCACGTTCCCTCTACCCGCCCTATATATTCAGGCGGGAGTCACCAGGTAACATTGCTGCCCCTGGCGGGGTTTCCCCATTCGGAGATCCTCGGATCAAAGCTCTATTATCAGCTCCCCGAGGCTTATCGCAGATTTATACGTCCTTCTTCGGCTCCAGATGCCAAGGCATCCACCGTTTGCACTTAGAAACTTGATTTCACATGAGTTTAGAATCGATCGCCGGACCACTGTGCCTAAGCAGAGCGGGCCGGAGATTGACCAATGATCTGGCCGTCGAGGCATCCGCGAACGGATGCTTGTGACGACCAAGTCTTGTTTTTCTGTGATATCGAGATCCGAAGATCTCTCTATCTAAGATGCTCGCGTCCACTGTGTAGTTCTCAAAATACGGGCGGTACCCTCTGTGCCTGACAATCGTCAGTCACAACAGGGTCCAGAGGATTCGTTTCACACCGGAAGTCCGGTGCGGCCCGGTCCCTCAGGACCCAACAGCGTGCAAAGACCAGGATTCCGGCCGGCCCCCGTTCCAGCTCCGAAGAGCGTACTGAGAGGACGGCGTTCGTCCTGGTCACAATGTCAATGTTCCACCCATGAGCTAACCGGCTGAAGACGTGTGCTTCAGATCCGGCGCCTGGACGCTCACCGGTTCGAAAACCGGATAACGCCAGATGCTCCTTAGAAAGGAGGTGATCCAGCCGCACCTTCCGGTACGGCTACCTTGTTACGACTTAGTCCTAATTACCAATCCCACCTTCGACAGCTCCCTCCTTGCGGTTGGGCCACTGGCTTCGGGTGTTACCGACTTTCATGACTTGACGGGCGGTGTGTACAAGGCCCGGGAACGTATTCACCGCAGCGTTGCTGATCTGCGATTACTAGCGACTCCGACTTCATGAGGTCGAGTTGCAGACCTCAATCCGAACTGAGACCGGCTTTTTGGGATTCGCTCCACCTTACGGTATTGCAGCCCTTTGTACCGGCCATTGTAGCATGCGTGAAGCCCAAGACATAAGGGGCATGATGATTTGACGTCATCCCCACCTTCCTCCGAGTTGA
The DNA here is from genome assembly GCF_014200375.1 of Terrimesophilobacter mesophilus. Classification (GTDB taxonomy): domain Bacteria; phylum Actinomycetota; class Actinomycetes; order Actinomycetales; family Microbacteriaceae; genus Terrimesophilobacter; species Terrimesophilobacter mesophilus. The sequence continues at coordinate 353,779 of NZ_JACHBP010000001.1, forward strand.
CCCCGGCAGTCTCCTTTGAGTTCCCACCATGACGTGCTGGCAACAAAGAACGAGGGTTGCGCTCGTTGCGGGACTTAACCCAACATCTCACGACACGAGCTGACGACAACCATGCACCACCTGTATACCGACCTTGCGGGGCGACTGTTTCCAGCCGTTTCCGGTATATGTCAAGCCTTGGTAAGGTTCTTCGCGTTGCATCGAATTAATCCGCATGCTCCGCCGCTTGTGCGGGCCCCCGTCAATTCCTTTGAGTTTTAGCCTTGCGGCCGTACTCCCCAGGCGGGGAACTTAATGCGTTAGCTGCGACACAGAATCCGTGGAATGGACCCTACATCTAGTTCCCAACGTTTACGGCATGGACTACCAGGGTATCTAATCCTGTTCGCTCCCCATGCTTTCGCTCCTCAGCGTCAGTTACGGCCCAGAGATCTGCCTTCGCCATCGGTGTTCCTCCTGATATCTGCGCATTCCACCGCTACACCAGGAATTCCAATCTCCCCTACCGCACTCTAGTCTGCCCGTACCCACTGCAGGCCCGAGGTTGAGCCTCGGGTTTTCACAGCAGACGCGACAAACCGCCTACGAGCTCTTTACGCCCAATAATTCCGGACAACGCTTGCACCCTACGTATTACCGCGGCTGCTGGCACGTAGTTAGCCGGTGCTTTTTCTGCAGGTACCGTCACTTTCGCTTCTTCCCTACTAAAAGAGGTTTACAACCCGAAGGCCGTCGTCCCTCACGCGGCGTTGCTGCATCAGGCTTGCGCCCATTGTGCAATATTCCCTACTGCTGCCTCCCGTAGGAGTCTGGGCCGTGTCTCAGTCCCAGTGTGGCCGGTCACCCTCTCAGGCCGGCTACCCGTCGTCGGCTTGGTGAGCCTTTACCTCACCAACTACCTGATAGGCCGCGAGTCCATCCCTCACCGATAAATCTTTCCACCCCCAGGAGATGCCTCCGAGGGTCGTATCCGGTATTAGCCACCGTTTCCGGCGGTTATTCCAGAGTGAAGGGCAGGTTACTCACGTGTTACTCACCCGTTCGCCACTAATCCAGCCGGAGCAAGCTCCAGCTTTCATCGTTCGACTTGCATGTATTAAGCACGCCGCCAGCGTTCGTCCTGAGCCAGGATCAAACTCTCCGTAAATGTTTGATTGCACGAGAGGTCGCCGTGAATGAACACAGCCCCCTCGGCACATCTAGTGCAGCCGGCCGCCCAAGGGCGAACCCGCTGCAAGTTTGATACTGACAAGAACAAACATCATTGCTGACATTTGTTTGTTGTCTTAATTTTTTCCAAAGGAATCTCTTCAGCTGACCGAGGTCAGTTGACGAGGTTTTTGGCATTTGACATTGTGCACGCTGTTGAGTTCTCAAGGATCGGGCGCGCCTGAAGCGTGACCTTCCGGCCGTTTTCAGGGCAACTGCTCTAACCTACCACCACTTGACCTGCTCCGCGCGCCGTGGAACCCAAGTCGCGATGCGACTCGAGCCGTACGTAACTGGAGTGTTCCAGAGGTGGGTCTTCCATCGTAGTCCGACGCACACCCTGCAGCAAGTGCAGTGAGCCTGTCGGCGAGGAAGTCGTTCCGCTTGAGGCTCAGGAGCACTTCGGCTGCCGGAAACCTTTGGGGTGACAAGGAGAAACTCTATGCGGTCGGCGGATGCGGTGCAAGTTTGGGTGCATCCCGGGCGTGTCGAGGGCGGGGCGCTCGCGCGCCCGCACGACACGCCCGGTTCCGAGTGCCGGGACGGCACTCGGCGCTGGCGTCGCGGCGAAGGCCAGAAATGGCCTTCGCTTTGAGCTCCAGCGCGCAGGCGTGTCGAGGGCGGGGCGCCGTGTACTTACTCCACGAAGACGCCGGCGAGGGACTTCTTTCCGCGGCGCAGCACGGCCATGCCGTGGTGCAGATCTGCGGGCTCGAGCACGGCATCCGAGGACTCGACAGGCATGTTGTTGAGGTACACGCCGCCCTGGCCGATCGCGCGCCGGGACTCCCCCAGGCTCGCGGTGAGTCCGGTGTCCACCAGGAGCTGGGTGACCAGCGCATCCGGGCCGGTCGTGGTGTTCGGAAGTTCACGCAGTGCGGCCTCGAGGGTCGCCGCGTCGAGCCCCGTGAGCTCGCCCTGTCCGAACAGCGCGGCGGACGCCGCGATGGCCGCGTCGGTCGCCGCCTTCCCGTGGACGAGCGTGCTGACCTCGAGGGCCAGCCGCCTCTGGGCCTCGCGCTTGAACGGTTCTGCGGCCACGGCATCCGCGAGCTCGTCGATCTGCGCCCGGGACAGGAACGTGAACACCTTGAGCCGCTCGATCACGTCGGCATCGTCGGTGTTCAACCAGAACTGGTAGAAGGCGTAGGAGCTGCACATCGACGCATCGAGCCAGATCGCGTTGCCCTCGCTCTTGCCGAACTTCGTCCCGTCGGTGTTCGTGATGAGCGGGGTACCGATGGCGTGCACCGTTGCGCCCTCGGCCTTCCTCACGAGCTCCGTGCCGCTCGTCAGGTTGCCCCACTGGTCGCTCCCACCGGTCTGCAGCACGCAGTCGTAGCTGCGGTACAGCTCGAGGTAGTCGAGGCCCTGGAGGATCTGGTAGCTGAACTCGGCGTAGCTGATGCCCTCGCTCGAGTTCAACCGGCTGCTCACGGCATCCTTCTTAAGCATCGTGCCGACGCGGTAGTGCTTGCCGATGTCCCGCAGGAAGTCGATCGCCGACATCGGTGCCGTCCAGTCGAGATTGTTGACGAGTCGTGCGGCGTTCTCGCCCTCGAAGCTCAGGAACTTCGCGACCTGCTCCTGGAGGTAGCCGACCCACTCCGCGACGGTGTCCTTGGTGTTGAGGGTGCGCTCGGCGGTGGGCCTCGGGTCGCCGATGAGCCCCGTCGACCCCCCCACGAGACCGAGGGGCTTGTGGCCGGCGAGCTGCAGGCGGCGCATGAGCAAGAGCTGCACGAGGTTACCGAGGTGCAGGCTCGGCGCCGTGGGGTCGAATCCGCAGTAGTAGGTGATCGGGGGGCCGTCGAGGAGCTTCTCGAGCTCAACCGGATCCGTGGAGATCTGCACGAGTCCACGCCACTGCAGCTCAGCCCAGATTCCGTCGAACGAGTCGTCATTGCGTTGGGTGTTCACGGATTCGGATGCTGGCACCGGGTCAGGATACCAGTGGCCGGCCCGCCCTTCCGCGCCTCGCACCGCGCCCGGCGCTGCGGCATCCAACCCCCGCGGCGGGTACACCCACGCGACGAGCACGACGGAGATGATCATGAGCAGCAGCCACGAGCCGAGCTTCGCGATCGAGACGAGCTCCCAGCCGTCTTCCTGGTTCGGGTAGCTCCAGGCCCGCGACCAGGTGGCGATGTTCTCGGCGACCCAGATGAACAGGGCGACGAGCGTGAAGGCGACGACGAGCGGCATCCGGAGCCTGGCGCGAAAGATGCGGAAGTGCATCATGCACGGACCGAAGATGACGAGGACGCCGAGCACCAGTACCCAGCGCGCGTCCCAGATGTAGTGGTGGCTGAAGAAGTTGACGTAGATGAGCACGGCGAGGATCGCGGTGATCCACCGTCTCGGGTAGCGCTCGAAGCGCAGGTCGAAGAGGCGGTAGACGCGCACGAGATAGGAGCCGACGGAGGCGTACATGAACCCGCTGTAGAGCGGCACGTTCAGGAGGTGCAGTACGCCGTCGCCCTCATAGATCCACGACCCGACGCTCGTCTTGAAGAGTTCCATCCCGGTGCCGACGATGTGGAACAGGATGATGACCCGCAGCTCGCGCAGCGTCTCCAGGCGGAAGACGACCATGAGGGCCTGGATGGCGACGGCCGCGAGCGTGATGAAGTCGTTGCGCTCGAGGGCTGCGCCATCCGGATACCAGAGGGCTGTCGCGAAGAGCACCATGAGCATGGCTGCACCGAAGACGCAGGCCCAGCCCTGTTTGAGCGTGAAGACGGCGAGTTCGACGAGCCACCCTGTGATGCGTGATCGGCGCGGGCGACCCGTGGCCGCGTGGTCGAGGATGCGGCGGGCGCGATCCTCGATGAATCGTTCGAGCGGTGTCGCCCCGGTGTGCTCCGGGCGCTGCTCGTCGGTCACGCGCCCACCCTATTTCACTCCGCTGAACTCTTTGATCAGGCTACATTACTTGATTCTCGGTAATCATGCCTGTATGCTTGATTACTCCGGATCAAGCGGAAGTCCTTGAGGAGTGCCATGTTCGTCATCACCGCTGACCAGGTCGACAGCAGGTCGGGCTCCGACCTCGTGGTCGGCGCGCTCCGTGACCTCGCGGAGACCATCCCCGCACCGATCCTGGCGGCAGAGCGCACGGTGGGCGATGAGTTCCAGCTGCTCCTCACCGATCACGCCGAGGCTCTCGATGTCATCCTTCGGCTCACCCGCAGCGATCACTGGAGCGTGGGATGCGGTGTCGGCACCGTACACTTGCCGCTCCCGAATACCATCCGCGAGGCATCCGGGCCCGCCTTCGTCGCGGCGAGGACCGCCGTCGATCGAGCCAAGAAGCGCCCCACGCGATTCGCCCTGGACGGCGGAGCGAACGACGTGCCGACCCGCGACGCGGAGGCACTGGTGGATCTCCTCCTCATCCTGCGATCCCGGAGAAGCCCAGAGGGCTGGGAACTCGACGACCTGCTGGCGACGGGCATGAGCCAGGCCGACGCGGCATCCGCCCTGGGCATCACACCGCAGGCCGTGAGCCTGCGCGCCCGTGCGGCAGAACTGCGCGCCGACCGCTTGGCACGGAAGCCCCTGGAGAGAATTCTCCAGCGACTGGATACTCTGGAGTCCACGGCGTCGGGAGGTCACCCGTGAACATTCTTGAGATCATCCTGTGGAGCGGACTCATTCTGCTCCTGGTCGCCGCGGTGCTCCTCGCTCTCGTCGCCAGCCGCCGGCCGACGCCGTCGAAACCCGGCAATCACTGGCTCATCATCCCGGTCGTCGTACTCGTCGCCATCGCCATCGTGTTCGCGGTCGCAGGTGGGTGGGCGAGTGTTCCGAGTCTTGGGTTCCGGATCGCGGCAGTCGTGCTGCTGCTGGCGATCGGCGTGGTGGGCGGCAGCCCGCTTGTGCTCGTCGTTCTCGAGCTCGCGGGAAGCGGCGCCGTTCCGCTCGGCGACCACGGCGGCATCCTCGTGAGCGAGGCCGGCACCAGAAGCGGTGCCAGACCTCAGGATCGCGAGATCCTGCGCGGCGGGATGACGATCGGCTATCTCGAGCGACTCGCCATCATCGGTGCCGCCCTCGCCGGACAGTACGCCGCCGTCGCGATCGTCGTCGCCGTCAAGGGCCTCGGACGATTCTCCGAGCTCGAGAACGCGGCAGCCCGCGAGCGCTTCATCATCGGCACGCTTGTGAGCATCGTGTGGGCCGCCGCCTGTGTGGCGCCCGCGGTCATCGACTGGTAGCGCGCGACCAACGCCACCTCATCCGACCCGAGGTTGCCGCCCTGATTCACGTTGTGCAGGACATCCGCACCGAATGGTTGTCCCGATTCGATCGACCAGTGTCCCACCGCGGATGTCCTGCACAGTGGTTTCGCGATGACGTGCAGGTGGCCGACCCCGAAACCCTTGGAGGTTTTCTCGATCACCTTCCATCGGAATGCTGTTCGGCCAAGCTTGGGTCGGCCACAATCGCGGCTGACCTCGTCTGCGGGGTCGAAGCCATCGCTGTGGCAGCGGGGCTCAGCGCGTTTCCGCAATTGATGATCGTTCCGAACCCTGCTGAGATCACGCCAACCTCATCTGGTGGATTGGACGTGGCCTGAAATGCCTGGAATGAACAGCCCCACTGGCCCGCCACCGCTTCCCAGGGAACGGAATTCCACCAGACCACCTGGGCGGCGTAGAAAGCATTCAATGATTCGGCGGAACCATCCTTGGGAAAGTCTTGAACTGGCCCGGGGTGCTCACGGAGAAAGCTTGCCAATTCCAACTCGTACGCGTGTTGAGTTGCGGTGTCAGGGATAGGCAGAGAGTTTGCATTCGCCTGCGTCTGTGCCAACACCATTGGCGCCGCGATCAATGCTCCGAGTGCCGACACACTAAGTGCGGTTACGAGAGTTCGCTTCTTCACGAGCCCTGCCTCCAATCACTCTTACAGCTTGTCGTAACTGACTACCCCGAGGTCGCGGCGAACCCGGAATCATCTAGGCAACCGACTACTACTGGCATGCGCATGCTCGCACGGTCAGAGATAGTCGCAAAAGCGGGCATGAACACCGCCGCTGATAAGGAACGAACTCGACCATCTCCCAACCCTCTCCGTTCTTTCACGAATACTGGTGTGAAGACTCTCGGGTAGTCGATATAACGCCGTCTTCGATCAGAAGTGACATGCTGTCAAGATCTTTGGATGTTTCATTGAAGTTTCGGCGACCTCGAAGTCAATTGCCTCCGCTGCTCTCCAGCCGCCGCTTCGGGGCGTGCGCCTTGTACGGCGAGACCGTGCGGTCGCCCGGGATCCAGAAACGCCACGGGAACTCAGTGGTGCCGCCCGCGCCGGAGACACCGGTGCGCGGGCCGGTCGCGAAGTTGGCGACACCCGACCCCAGCTCGAGCCGGATACGACTGGCAGCGAGATCCGCTCCACCATCGGCGAGCGTGATGCCTGCAGCGACGGTGAGGCGGGCCGGACCGCGTGCGAGATCGAAATCCTTGCGAGACGTCACGCGCCGGGAGCGGGCCAGGTCGATCCCGTCGATGACCTCTCCTGCACGGAGGAGGAGCCCGGATGCCTGCCCGTCGGGCCCGCAGACGACGTTCGCGCAGGTGTGCATGCCATAGGTGAAGTAGGTGTAGAGGTGGCCCGGTTCGCCGAACATGACCGCGTTGCGGTTCGTCCGGCCGCGGAAGGCATGCGAGCCGGGATCCTCGGAGCCGTGATAGGCCTCGACCTCGGTGATGCGCAGGCTCACCGAGCCCTCTGGGGAGTCGACCGTGAGGATCGAGCCGAGCAGGAATGGGGCGACCTCGTAGCTCGGGGCGAGGAGGAGGGAGCGGTCCAGGGTCATGGTGTGGACAGCGCGGCGACCCGTGCCGTGAGGGCTGCGAGCTGCTCGGCCACCCGGACGGTTGCGGTCCCTCCGACGCCATTGCGGCTTGCGATCGAGCCCTCGACCGTGAGAATACTGCGCACGTCGGCGGTCAAGAGCGGCGAGACCTCTCGCAGTTGCCCGTCGCTCGCCTCATCCAGCGCGAGGCCGTTCTGCTCGCAGAACCGCACGAGCGAGCCGCTCACCTCGTGCGCCTCACGGAACGGCACACCCTGCCGCACGAGCCAGTCGGCGACATCCGTGGCCAGCGAGAAGCCCTGCGGAGCCAGCTCGGCCATCCGCTCGGTGTCGAACCGCAGGCTCGAGACCATGCCGGTGAACGCCGGCAGCAGCACCTCCAGGGTCTCGACCGAGTCGAACACCGGCTCCTTGTCCTCCTGCAGGTCGCGGTTGTAGGCGAGCGGAAGGCCCTTGAGGGTCGCGAGCAAGCCGGTCAGGTTGCCGATGAGGCGGCCCGCCTTGCCGCGGGCGAGCTCCGCGATATCCGGATTCTTCTTCTGCGGCATGATCGACGACCCCGTCGAGAATGCGTCGGCGAGCGTGACGAAACCGAACTCGCGCGTGTTCCACAGGATGATGTCCTCCGCGAAACGGGACAGGTCGATGCCCAGCTGTGCGGCCACGAACGCGAACTCGGCGACCACATCGCGCGCGGCCGTCGCATCGATCGAGTTCTCAGCCGGGCCGGCGAGGCCGAGCTCTGCGGCGACGAGCGCCGGGTCGAGCCCGAGCGAGCTTCCCGCGAGCGCCCCCGCTCCGTACGGCGAGACGGCTGCCCGCACCCGCCAGTCGCGCAGCCGCTCCAGGTCGCGCACGAGCGGCCAGGCGTGCGCGAGCAGATGGTGGGCGAGCAGGATCGGCTGCGCGTGCTGCAGATGGGTGCGGCCGGGCATCGGAGCATCCGGATGCGCCGCGGCCTGCGCTGCGATCGCGTCGACGAGGTCCACCACGAGCCGGCCGATCACGCTCGCATGGTCGAGCAGGTAGAGCCGGATGAGCGTCGCGATCTGGTCGTTGCGGCTGCGGCCGGCGCGCAGCCTGCCGCCGAGCTCCGACCCCGCGATCGCGAGCAGTTCTCGTTCGAGCGCGCCGTGGACATCCTCATCGGACTCCTGCGGAGCGACCGAGCCGTCCTGCACCCCGGCGAGGAGCGAGTCGAGGGCGGCCAGCATCTGCTCGAGCTCGCCGTCATCGAGGTATCCGGCTGCGGCGAGCGCCTTCGCGTGCGCCCGGGAACCCGCGATGTCGTACGGCGCGAGCTGCCAGTCGAAGTGGGTCGAACGGCTCAGACGGGCGAGCTCAGGCGAGGGACCGCCCGCGAAACGGGCACCCCACAGCGCCCCTGGCACGGTCGTGCCTCCCGACCGTGGCGAGCCTTCGTCCGTTCCACCCGACGTCGCCATCTACTTGCCCGCCACGTGCTTCTGCTGAGCATCCCTGCGCGCCGAGATCCGGCTCGGAAGCGACCACAGCTCGATGAAGCCCTTGGAGAGCGACTGGTCGAAGGTGTCCCCGGTGTCGTAGGTCGCCAGGTCGAAGTCGTAGAGGCTCTCCGTACTGCGCTGGCCGGTCACGACCGCGCGACCGCCCTGCAGGGTGAGCCGGATGTCGCCGCTCACGTGCCGCTGCGTGTCGTCGATGAAGACGTCGAGCGAGCGCTTGAGCGCCGAGAACCACAGGCCGTCATAGACCAGGTTCGCCCAGTCGGCCTCGACCTTGCGCTTGTAGCGGTTCAGGTCGCGCTCGAGGGTGAGGTTCTCGAGCGCCTCGTGCGCGACGATGAGCGTCGTGGCGGCCGGCGTCTCGTAGATCTCGCGGCTCTTGATGCCGACGAGGCGGTCCTCGATGATGTCGATCCGTCCGATGCCGTGCTTTCCGGCGAGGGCGTTGAGGTTCTGGACGATCTCGAGCGGCGACTGCGCCTTGCCGTCGATCGCGACGGGCACGCCCCGCTCGAACGTGATGATGATCTCATCGGCCGGCTGCACGTCCGCCGGGTTCTGCGTGTACTCGTAGAGGTCCTCGATCGGCGGGTTCCACGGGTCCTCGAGGAAGCCGGTCTCCAGAGTGCGGCCCCACACGTTCTTGTCGATCGAGTACGGGTTCTTCTTGGACTGCTCGATCGGCAGGTTGTGCTCCTGCGCGTACACGATCGCCTTGTCGCGCGTGAGGGCGAGGTCACGCACTGGGGCGATGCTCGTGAGCTCGGGCGCGAGCGCCGCGATGGCCGCCTCGAACCGCACCTGGTCGTTGCCCTTGCCCGTGCAGCCGTGGGCGACGCTGTCCGCGCCGAGCTCGTGGGCCGTGACCGCGAGGTACTTCGCGATGAGCGGACGGGAGAGCCCCGACACGAGCGGGTACTGCTTCTGGTAGCTCGCGTTGGCCTTGAGCGCAGGCATCAGGTAGTCGTTCGCGAATTCCTCCTTCGCGTCCACGACGACTGCATCGACGGCGCCACAGGCGAGGGCACGCTGGCGGATGTCCTCCATGTCCTCTCCGCCCTGGCCGACGTCGACGGCGAGGGCCACGACCTCCTTGCCGGTGGCATCCTTCAGCCAGCCGATGCCGACGGAGGTGTCGAGGCCGCCCGAATATGCGAGGACTACGCGTTCTGACATGTGGTGGATCTCCTTGTGGTTCGGTTTCAGTGTATTCAGGCGTGTTGGAGCAACCAGACGAGCAACGCCTTCTGAGCGTGCAGCCGGTTCTCTGCCTCGTCCCAGATGACGCTCTGCGGGCCGTCGAGCACCTCGGCGGTGACCTCGAAGCCTCGGTCGGCCGGGAGGCAGTGCAGGAAGAGCGCGTCGGGCTTCGCGAGCGCGAGGAGCCCGGCGTTGACCTGGTACGGGCTGAGCGCGGTGATGCGCGCCGCCTTCTGCTCCTCCCTGCCCATCGAGACCCAGGTGTCGGTGACGACGACGTCCGCGCCGGCGACCGCCTCGAGCGGGTCGGTGTAGAGGGTGATCGAGCCGCCCGTCTCCGCTGCGCGCGCGTCCGCGTCGGCGACCACGGCATCCGAGGGCGCATAGTCGGCGGGCGATGCGACGCGTACGTGCATGCCCGCGGTCGCCCCGGCGAGCAGGTAGGACTGGGCCATGTTGCTCGCTCCGTCTCCGAGGAAGGTGACCGTGAGTCCGGCGAGTGCGCCGCGATGCTCTCGGATCGTGAGCAGGTCGGCGAGCAGCTGGCAGGGGTGGAAGTCGTCGCTCAGCGCATTGATGACGGGCACGGTCGTGCCGGCGGCCATCTCCTCGAGGCCGGCTTGGCCGTACGTGCGCCACACGATCGCCGCGACCTGCCGCTCGAGGACCCGCGCGGTGTCGGCAGCGGTCTCCTTGCCGCCGAGCTGGCTGTTCGCCGTGCTGATGATGAGAGGGACCCCTCCGAGATCGGCGATGCCGACCGCGAACGAGACCCGCGTGCGTGTCGACGACTTGTCGAAGATCACCGCCACGGTCTGCGGCCCGGCGAGCGGCGTGACGGCGAACCTGTCGCGCTTGAGTTCCGTCGCGAGCGCGAGGATCTCCGACTGCTCGGACGGTGTGAGGTCGTCGTCCCTCAGAAGATGGCGGGTCATGAGACGTCCTCCAGCGATTCGATGAAGATCCGCGAGAACTCGACGAGCTCGCCGTCCCCGATGATGAGCGGTGGTGCGATCCGGATGCTGGTGGGGTTCGGTGCGTTGATGATGAGACCGCGCGCGAACGCGGCCGCCGCGAGCGCCTTGGCGATCGGTTGGGCGAGCCCGATCCCGATCAGGAGTCCGCGGCCGCGAACCTCGGCGATGAGCGGATGCCCGATTCCGGCGATGACCGACCGCAACTGCTCCCCGCGGCGGGCGGCGTTCTCGACGAGTCCGGCCGACTCGATCTCCCCGAGAACCGCGTTCCCCGCCGCCGCGGCCAGCGGGTTCCCGCCGAACGTGCTGCCGTGATGGCCGGCCTGCAGAAGTCCGGATGCCGCACCGAAGGTCACGAGCGCACCGATCGGCACACCGCCGGCGACGCCCTTTGCGAGTGCGATCGCGTCGGGAACGATCCCGAACTGCTGGAACGCGAACCAGGTCCCGGTACGCCCGATGCCCGTCTGGATCTCGTCGAGGATCAGCAGCACGCCGTGCTTCGTGGTCAGTTCGCGCGCCGCGGTCAGGTAGCCCTCCGGCAGCTCGACGACACCCGCCTCACCCTTGATCGGTTCGAGGAAGAGTGCTGCAACATCCGGGCCGATCGCGGCCTCGAGCGCCTCGATCGTCGAATCGATGTGCTCGACGCCGGGGACGAGAGGCACGAACGGCTCCTGGAGGGGCGGTTGGCCGGTGAGCGAGAGGGCGCCCATCGTGCGCCCGTGGAAGGAGTGCTGGAGGCTCAGGATGCGCGGCCGAGCGCCGTCTCGGCCGTTCCGCCTGGCGAGCTTGAACGCCGCCTCGATCGCCTCGGTGCCGGAATTGCAGAAGAAGACGCGGCCATCCTCCCCCGCTCCGGACAGACGGCGCAGCCGATCGGCGAGCTCGACCTGCTGGGGCGTCGCGAAGTAGTTCGACACGTGTGCAAGGGTCGCGATCTGGCGGCTCACGGCATCGACGAGAACCGGATGGGCGTGGCCCAGAGCGTTGACGGCGATTCCGGCCAGGAAGTCGAGGAAGCGTCTCCCATCTCCGTCCCAGACGTAGCAACCCTCTCCGCGCACGAGCAGCGCCATCGGATCGGTGACGGTACCCATCATGGTCGAGCGGTAGTGGTCGAGCCAGGGCACGGTGGATTCAGTGGTGGCGGCGTCGGTCATGAGACAACCCTTTCGGCGGGGGTGATGGTCGTACCGGACGCGCCGAACGGCTCGGCAAGGAGCACGTGCGGCACGCGGCCGTCAACGATGACCGCGCGGCCGACCCCACCCTGGACGGCGTGCAGTGCCGCCGCCACCTTCGGGATCATGCCGGACTCGAGGGTCGGCAGCAGTGTCGCGAGTTGGGCGGCATCGATCTCGCCCACGAGCGAGTCCCGATTCGGCCAGTCCCGGTAGAGGCCGGCGATGTCCGTGAGCAGGATGAGCCAGTCCGCGTCCAGCGCGACCGCGAGGCTCGCGGCCGCCGCATCCGCATTGACGTTCAGGAGCTCACTGCCCGCGCCCAGCGCGATCGCGGAGACGACCGGGATGCCGCCGGCATCCAGCACCTTGAGCACAGCGGAGGGTTCGACCGCGGTGATCTCCCCCACCTGTCCGAGGTCGACGCGCTCACCGGCGACCTCCGTGCCGGCCCGCTCCGCGGTGAACAGGGCGTGCTCGTCGCCGGCGAGCGCGGAGGCCGTCGCCCCGGCAGCACCGAGCCCGGCTGCGAGGTCCGCTCCGATGCGCACGAGGACATCACGGACGACGTGGACGGCCTCGGATGTGGTCACCCGCAGCCCGCCCCGGAACTCGCTGCGAATTCCCCGTGCGATGAGCTCGGAGGAGATCTGCGGCCCGCCGCCGTGCGTGATGACCGCGCGAATGCCGGCGCGCCCGAGCGCAACGACGTCGTCGCAGAATGCGCGCGCGAGTTCGTCGTCGATCATGGCGTTGCCGCCGAACTTGATGATCACGGTCTCACCGCGGTGACTCTCGAGCCAGGATGTCATCGTCATCAGCTCGCGTATGCACTGTTCTCGTGGACGTACGCGTGCGTGAGGTCGTTCGTGAGGATCGTCGCGGAGTGAGCTCCGACGAACAGGTCGAGTTCCACGAGAAGCGCCCTGGGGGCCAGGTCGACCCGCTCGCGAGGGGCATCCGGCCCGCCTTCATGGCAGACCCGCACCCCGTTCATGCGCACATCGACGTTGTACGGGTCGAACTCGGCGGAGGTCGTGCCGATCGCAGCGAGCACCCGGCCCCAGTTCGGATCGTTTCCGAACACGGCGGCCTTGAACAGGTTGCTGCGCGCGATCGCCCTGCCCACCTCTTCGGCGTCGCTCTCGCTCGCCGCACCGGCCACCGTGATCGTGATCTCGTGGTCTGCGCCCTCCGCGTCCGCCATGAGCTGCCGCGCGAGCTCTGCGCAGACGTCGGTGAGTGCTGCGGTGAAGGCGTCGAGATCCGGGCGAATGCCGGATGCGCCGGAGGCGAGAAGCGTCACCTGGTCGTTGGTCGACATGCAGCCGTCGGAGTCGAGTCGATCGAACGTCGTCCGAACAGCCTCGCGCAGCGCCGCGTCGAGTTGGCTGGAGTCGAGGACTGCGTCGGTCGTCAGGACGACGAGCATCGTGGCGAGCGCGGGGGCGAGCATCCCCGCCCCCTTCGCCATTCCACCGACGACCCACCCGTCGGCCGCGTGCACCCCCAGTTTGGGCACGGTGTCCGTCGTCATGATCGCGCGCGCCGCGGCCGTACCGCCGTGCGCATCCAGCGCCGCCGCCGCCTGGTCGATCCCCGCCATCATTCTGACGCGATCGAGCTGTTCGCCGATGAGGCCCGTTGAACACACGAGCACGTCCCCGGCGGAGACCCGGAGAGCGTCCGCGACGGCCTCTGCACTCGCGTGCACGGTCTGGAAGCCCTCGTGCCCCGTGAAGCAGTTCGCGCCGCCGGAGTTGAGCAGGATCGCACTCACGACCGGGTCGGCCATGACCTGCTGGGACCACAGGATGGGGTTCGCCTTCGAGCGATTGCTCGTGAACACCGCCGCAGCCGACGCCAGCGGACCGCGGTTCACGACGAGTGCGACGTCCAGGCCGCCGGAGCTCTTGAGTCCGGCCGAAACCCCGGCTGCCTCGAATCCGGCCGCGGCCGTGACACTCATGGCGCCACCCCGTTCACGGGAAGGCCAGCGGTCTCGGGAAGTCCGACGGCGAGATTCGCCGACTGGATCGCCGCCCCCGCCGTCCCTTTCACGAGGTTGTCGATGGCCGTCACGGCGACGACCCTGCCCGCCGCCTCGTCGACCGCGATTCCGATGGCGGCCAGGTTCGATCCGAGCACGTCGGCGGTCTTCGGGAAGCTGCCCTCCGGCAGAAGCCTCACGAACGTCTCGTGTCCGTAGGCGGCCTCCCAGGACTCCCGCACCTCATCGGCCCTGATGCCGGGAGCGAGCCGAGCCGTGGAGGTCGCGAGAATCCCGCGTGACATCGGAACGAGCACGGGCGTGAAGGACACGGTGACGTTGCGGGCCCCGGCGGCACCGAGGTTCTGGCGGATCTCCGGGACGTGCCGGTGCACTCCGCCGACCGCGTACGGGCCCGCCGAACCGTGGATCTCGCTGGCCAACAGTTCCGTCCTGAGCGACCTGCCCGCGCCGGAGGTGCCCACCGCGAGCACGGCGACGATGTCATCCGCCATGACGATGCGATCCCGGATGCCGGGGGCGAGCCCGAGCGTGATCGCCGTCACATTGCATCCGGGCACCGCGATGCGGCGTGCGCCGGACAGCGCAGAACGCTGCGTTCCGCCCGCCGCGAGCGGCAGCTCTGGGAGACCGTATGCCCACGGGGGATGGAACTCCCCGCCGTAGAAGGCGGCCCACTGGTCCGCATCCGTCAGTCGATGATCGGCGCCGCAATCGACGATGAGCGGGATGCCGGCCAGAGAGTCCGCGATGGCGCCGGAGCGGCCGTGCGGCAGGGCCAGGAACACGACGTCGTGGCCGGCGAGGGTTTCGGCACTCGTCGGGGCGAACTCGAGTCCGGAATACGAGTGGAGGTGCGGATGCACGGCGGTGACGGGCATCCCCGCGTTCTCGTGCGCGGTGACGGTGCGCACCTCGAACTCGGGATGGCCAGCGAGGAGCCGGAGCAGTTCTCCTCCGGCATACCCGCTGGCGCCGGCTACGGCTACGGTATGGGACATGTCTTCAACCTCTGGTGCGAACGACGGACAGGGACCGAGGCGGCGACGCGGCGAGGCAGCTGGGACGTGTCAGCGCTGCGGCGTCGCCGAAAGTCGGCGCGCGCGGCGCCCGCGGAGGCTCACCCGGCGTGCGGTACCGGGGAGTGCGTCGCGGGAAATGTCCACGCGGCAACCCTAGCGTGTCCCGCGCCTCAGGCGAAATTCCGCGTCTCCCGGTTACAGACCGTGAGTTAAGGTTGATTCAAACCAGCGCCCAGGTCGGGTGCGCCCAGAGGAAAGCAGGACCCATGTCTTCACCATTCGACGACCTTCTGGGGCAGATCCCCATCGCCGACATCGCCAAGCAGGTCGGAGTCGATCCTTCCGTGGCCGAATCCGCCATCTCGCAGATCCTGCCGTCGCTCGTCGGCGGGATGGCATCGAACGCCCAGGACAGCGATGGCGCCGAGTCCCTCACCAAGGCGCTTGCCGCCCACCAGGGCACCCTCGACAGCCGCAAGTCGGTGAAGAACATCGACACCGCTGACGGCGACAAGATCGTCAGCCACGTGTTCGGCGAGAAGAAGAACGACGTCGTCAAGGCGGTGTCCAGTTCCAACGGCGTCGGCAAGGACATCATCGAGAAGATCCTTCCGATCGTCGCACCCATCGTCCTCGCCTGGATCGCGAACCAGTTCTTCGGCGGCAACAAGAAGTCGACGACGACGAAGAGCGCCCCCTCCGGGAGCGGCGGAGGCATCGGCGACCTGCTCGGCGGGCTTCTCGGCGGCGGCTCCGGCGGCGGGGACCTGCTCGGCGGTCTCCTCGGCGGCCTCCTCGGCGGCAAGAGCTAGACAGCAGGAACCACGCGCTGACCGCGCATCACTCGCGCAGGAACGCACCCCACTTCGCGGCGGCGGAGGCGACACCGGCCAGCTTGGCCTCGGTTGCTTCCGCCGCCGTCAGCGTGCGGTCCGGCGCGCGGAATCGCAGGGCGAAGGTGAGTGACTTCATCCCGCTGTCCACACCGGGCCCTCGGTAGTCGTCCACGAGTTCTGCGTGTTCGAGCAGCGCACCGGCGCCCTCCGTCACCGCGCCGAGCACGTCCGCCGCCGGGATGGACGCGTCGACAACGAGGGAGACATCCTGCGTCGCGGCAGGCAGCGTCGCGATCGGATGCGATGAGACATCGCGCGGCGCATGTTCCATGAGACGGCTGAGGTCGATCTCCATGACGGCAGCCCGTCGAGGGAGATCCAGCTCATGCGCGAGTGCAGGTACGAGTTCGCCGGCGATACCGACCTCCTCGTCGCCGAGGTAGAGCCCGGCCGTCCGTCCGGGGTGGAGCCCATGAGAGGTTGCGGCTCGCACGTCGAGACTCGCGCCCACCGCAGTCGCGACCTGTTCCGCGGCGGTGAGCGCGTCCGCGAGCGAGGCGCCGGAGGCTGCGAGACCGGGCTGCTTGCGGATGACGTCACCGGTGAAGAGTGCTGCCACGCGAAGCGGTTGCGCAGGGATGGAGGCCTCGAGGTCCTCCAGGACCGCATCCGATGGCCGCTGCGTGCCGGACGGCAGCGCAGCGTCGCGACTGACGATCGCGGCTCCCGGCAGGTACACCACGCCCAGCTCGAAGATCGCGAGGTCGGTCAGCCCCCTGGACAGGTTGCGCTGGGCCACGGTGACGAGACCTGGCAGAAGCGAGGTGCGAAGATACGGTGCCGCCCCATCCATCGGGTTCGAGAGCTCGACGGCGGGGACCCGCTCCCCGAACAGCCCCAGCTGCTCCTCGGAGACGAACGGATACGCCATGACCTCCGTCGCCCCGGTGGAGGCGAGCATGGTGGACACCGACCGTCGCAGACTCTGCTCGCGAGTGAGGCCGCGCCCGGGAGGAGCGGTCGGAAGCACGGCCGGAATGCGGTCGTAACCCACGATACGGGCGACCTCTTCGGCGAGATCGGCCCGATCCCTCAGGTCGGGACGCCAGGTCGGCGGCTTCACGAGGTCGCCGTCCGCCGCCTCGGTGACGACGGCGCCGATCGCCGTCAGCGCGTCCACCGCCTCCTGCCGCGTGAAGTCGGCGCCGACGATGGCGTTCACATAGTCCGCGGGAAGGACGATCGGGGAACGATCCTCGACGGTCCCCACCCGACCGATCGCGGCATCCGCTGTGCCTCCCGCGAGTTCGACCAGGAGGTCGACGGCACGCGAGGCTGCTGCGACCGCCACGGCAGGGTCGACTCCGCGCTCGAAACGGCGGGATGCCTCACTCGGCAGGCGATGGCGGCGTGCGGACCGCGCAATGGTGATGGGATCGAAGTTCGCGGCCTCAATGAGCACATTCCTGGTCGACGAGGTGCTCTCGGTGCGCTCACCGCCCATGACACCGGCGAGGCCGATCGGCCCCTCCTCATCCGTGATGAGGAGATCTTCGGGGTCGAGTGCGCGCTCCTGTCCGTCGAGGGTCGTGAGCTTCTCCCCCGGAGCCGCCCTGCGCACCGTGATCGAGCCGCGAATCGTGTCGAGGTCATAGGAGTGCAGTGGCTGGCCGAGCTCCACCATGACGTAGTTGGAGATGTCGACGAGCAGCGAGATCGAGCGGATGCCGGCGAGCCCCAGGCGGGAGATCATCCAGGCCGGGGTGTGGCGGGAAGGATCGACGTCGCGGACGATGCGTGTGACGAACTGGCTGCATCCCTCGTGTCCTCGGATGGGGGCGCGGTCGTCGAGGATGACGGAGATCGCATTTGCGGTCTCGATACGCGTGTCGCCCTGCGACGCACCACTCGACCAGCGGGACGCGTCGGCCGGATCGCGGAACTCCGCACCCGTCGCATGCGAGTATTCGCGCGCGATGCCGCGGATCGAGAGTGCGTAGCCGCGATCGGGGGTGACATTGACCTCGACGGCCCAGTCGTCGAGCCCCAGGAGGGCGATCGCATCCGCTCCCACTTCGGGGTCCAGGCCCAGTTCGGCCAGTCGCAGGATGCCGTCGTGCTCGTCTCCGAGGCCGAGCTCGCGCGCGGAGGCGATCATCCCATCCGACACGTGCCCGTAGGTCTTGCGGGCGGCGATCGGGAACGGGCCGGGCAGCACAGCCCCCGGGAGGGTCACCACGACCTTGTCGCCGACGAAGAAGTTGTGGGCGCCGCAGACGATCCCCCTCGCATCGCCGGGGCAGACATCAACCTGGCACCATCGGATCGTCTTGCCGTTGCTCTGCGGCTCGTCGACGAATTCGAGCACCTCACCGACGACGATCGGACCCTCCAATCCGAACGTGTGGAGGCCCTCCTCCTCGAGGCCGACGCGCACGAGGGCGGCGTGGAGCTCGTCGGGAGTGATCGAGGCGGGGGCGTCGACGAACTCGCGAAGCCAGCTGACCGGGACCCGCATCAGACCACCATTCCGAACTGCTGGGAGAACCGGATGTCGCCCTCGACCATGTCGCGCATGTCCTTCAATTCCTCGTTGCGGAACATGAGCGTGCGCTCGATGCCCATTCCGAACGCGAACCCCTGGTATTCGTCCGGGTCGATGCCGGCCGCGCGCAGCACGTTGCGATTCACCATGCCGCATCCGCCCCACTCGATCCAGCGCGCACCGCCCTTCGCGTTCGGCTGCCACACGTCCATCTCCGCGCTCGGCTCGGTGAACGGGAAGAAGTTGGGTCGCAGGCGGATCTTCGCCTCGGCCCCGAACATGAGGCGGGCGAAGTGCTCGAGCGTTCCCCTCAGGTGCGCCATGGTGAGACCCCTGTCGATCGCGATGCCCTCGACCTGGTGGAAGACCGGCGTGTGGGTCGCGTCGAGTTCGTCCTTGCGGAAGACCTTGCCCGGCGCGATGACATAGACCGGCAGCTCGCGGGTCAGGAGGCTGCGGATCTGCACCGGCGAGGTCTGGCTGCGCAGCACGAGCTGGGAACCGATCGGCTCGACGAAGAAGGTGTCCTGCTCGCTTCGCGCCGGGTGGTCCGCATCCGTGTTCAAGGCATCGAAGTTGAACCACTCGTTCTCGAGCTCAGGACCCTCGGCGATCTCCCACCCCATACCGACGAAGATGTCGCCGATCTGCTCCATGAGAAGGTTGAGCGGATGGCGCGCACCAGGCGTCCATCGCCGCGGCACCGCGGTGACATCGACCGCCTCTGCCGCCAACTGGGCGGCTTCCTCCACCGCGAACAGTTCCTCTTCCCTGGCCTGCATCGCTGCAGATACCTGCGCCCTGGCCTGGCCGACGAGCTTTCCGGATGCCGCCTTCAGGTCGGCAGGCACGTTGCGCAGCTCGGCGTTGAGTCTCGCCAGAGGCGATCCCTCTCCGGCGTGCTGGGTTCGAACGACTTTCAGGTCACCGACGCTCGATGCTCCCGCTATCGCCGCGAGCGCAGCATCCTTCGCCTCCGCGACGCTGGCTTCGGTGATTCCCGTGGGGTCAGACACGAGACCCAAGTTTAGTGGGGAGGATCCGGTGGCTCGAACCCGCGGCCGGGCAGGGTGATCGCCCGGGTGCCGTCGATACCCGTCTGCCTCGGGGTGTTGGGCAGCGCCTTGCCGAGCCGCGGCCCGCTGCGCCTGGCCACGAAACGGGCGATCCAGGACATCGTGAGGTTGAGGGCGAGATAGATCACGAGTCCGATGACGAACAGCGTGAACATGTAGCGGCTGCCGAAGAATGTGCGGTTGAGGCTGATCGTTCGCGCCAGTTCCGGATAGCTCACGATGAAGGCGAGCGAGGTGTCCTTGAGGAGCACGACGAGCTGGGCGAGGATGATCGGCAGCATCTGCCGGAAGGCCTGGGGGAACTCGATGAGGGCCCAGGTCTTCATGGGCGTCAGGCCGACGGACAGGCCGGCCTCCCGCTGGCCGCGCGGGAGCGACTTCACTCCCGCTCGCAGCGCCTCGCCGATGATGGCGCCGTTGTAGAGGGCGAGGCCGAAAACGCCCGACCAGTACGATCCGGCCGTGAACACGAGGAACACAAAGAAGATCATGAGCAGTACCGGGATGCCGCGCACGAACTCGAGGATCACGCCGGTGATGGCGCGTACCCACGCGTACCGCGACGAGCGTCCGAACGAGAAAAGGATGCCGATGAGGATGGCGAGCGCGGCGGCTACCGCCGCCATCTGGAGCGTGGCGACCGTGCCGTTGAGGAACGACAGCCACAGGTCGGGTAGCGCCACGATGTCCCAGCGCGACGGGTCGAACATTCCCGGCTGCGCCGCACCGTTCGCATTGACCCTGGGGGCGGCGAGCGTCAGGTACATCCACACGAAGAAGGCGACGATCAGGATGATGCCGCCGATGGACGCGATGACGGACCAGCGGCGCGTCTTCGGGCCGGGGGCATCGTAGAGAACACTCAGGCTCATCTCATCACCACCACTCGCTTCTCGATGGCTCCGGCTATGAGCCCCAGCGGAATGGTGATCACGAGGTACAGCAGCGCCGCGTAGATCAGGACGAGGATGACGCTGCTCGGGTTGTCGCGCGTCGCGGCATCCGTCTGCTTGAAGAGTTCGTCGACGAAGAAGATGCCGGCCACCGAGGTGTTCTTGGTGAGAGCGATGAAGACGTTGATGAGCGGCGGCACGACCATGCGGGCGGCCTGCGGAAGAACGACGAGGGTCACGGTCTGCGTGAAGCCCATGCCGATGCTTCGAGCAGCTTCGGCCTGCCCGACCGGAACGCCGTTGAATCCCGAGCGGATGGCCTCGGCGACGAAGGGCGACGTGTACGCCGTGAGTCCGATGAGAGCGAGCGGGTAGTAGTCGAGGTCTGAGCCGAGGATCGGCAGAACCAGGGCGCAGAACATGAGCACGAGCAGAAGCGGAACGTTGCGCAGCACCTCGGTATAGACGGTGGCGAACACGCGAAGCGACGGCACGGGAGAGATCCGCATGGTCGCGATGAGGACGCCGACCACGAAGGCGCCGACTCCGGAGATGGCGAGAAGCTGGAGGGTCATCAGGAATCCGGCGAAATACGCCGGTGTGACGTCGATGATCGCGTCCACTTCACCACCTCCTCATCAGTCGAGAGGATGCCGGCCCGCACGCGGCAGGCCGGCATCCGTTCGTGAACTAGTTGCTGTAACGGTCCACTGCCGGGGGCTCTGGCGTCTTGAGAACCTTGCCGGCTGTCGACTCCCAGGCGGCCTTCCAGCTGCCGTCGGCGTACGCCTTCTCCAGCACGTCGTTGATGAAGGTGCGGAACGCATCGTCATCGTGGCCGAGGCCGATGCCGTAAGGCTCCTCGGTGAACGGGTTGCTGAGAACCTCGAACTCGCCGGCGTTCTGGTCGGCGAGGCCGGCCAGGATGACGTTATCCGTCGTCACGGCGATGACCTTGCCCTGGCGAAGCGGCTCAAGGCAGTTGGAGTAGGTGTCCGTCGTGATGAGGTTCACTCCGTACTCGGCGATGTTCTTCTCCGAGGTCGAACCGGCAACGCTGCAGACGTTCTTGCCCTTGAGGTCCTCCGGGCCCTTGATTCCCTCGGGGTTGCCCGCGAGCACCAGGATGTCCTGGCCGGCGTTGTAGTACGGCCCGGCGAAGGAGATGACTTCCTTGCGCTTGTCGTTGATCGTGTAGGTCGCCACGACGATGTCGACGGTCTTGTTCTCGATGAACGGCTCGCGGTTCTTGGAAACCGTCTCCACCCACTTGATCTTGTCGGCCGCGATGCCCAGCGACTTCGCGATGATCTTGCCGATCTCGACGTCGAATCCGACCGGGTCGCCGCTCGGGCCCTTGAGGCCGAACAGCGGCTGGTCGAACTTCGTGCCGATCGTAATGGTGCCCGCATCCGCGAGCTTGGCCATCGTTGTCCCTGCCTCGAACGTCGGGGTCTCGGCTGCCGGTGGGGTGGCTTCCCCGCCTGCACACGCGCCCAATCCGAGAATGCTCGCTACGGCGATGGCAGAAATCATAAGGCTCTTCTTGAGTCTCATCTGTCTCTCCTTGCTGTGGTTACTTACCCTCTGGTTAGTGAGTAAGGATTTTCGAGAGGAAGTCCTTCGCTCTCGGGCTCTGGGGGTCTGTGAAGAACTTCTCCGGAGTCGCTTCTTCGACGATCTCTCCGTCCGCCATGAAGAGGACGCGGTCGGCTGCCTTGCGGGCGAAGCCCATCTCGTGGGTGACGACGACCATGGTCATGCCGTCCTGCGCGAGCTGCACCATGACATCCAGAACCTCGGAGATCATCTCCGGGTCGAGAGCCGATGTGGGCTCATCGAGCAGGATGAGCTTGGGATCCATGGCGAGCACACGGGCAATGGCAACGCGCTGCTGCTGGCCGCCGGAGAGCTGCGATGGCATCTTGGATGCCTGGTTGGCGACTCCGACGCGATCCAGCAGTTCCATCGCGTGCTTGTCGGCGTCCGCCTTGGATATCTGTCGCACCTTGCGCGGGCCGAGGGTCACGTTTTCGAGGACCGTCTTGTGGGCGAACAGGTTGAACGACTGGAAGACCATCCCCACATCCGCCCGTAGTCGTGCCAGGCCTCTGCCCTCTTCCGGCAGCGGAACGCCGTCGATCGTGATGGTGCCGCTGTCGATGGTCTCCAGGCGATTGATCGCGCGGCAGAACGTGGACTTGCCGGATCCGCTGGGGCCGATGACCACGACGACCTCTCCGCGGCCGACCGTCGTCGTGATGTCCTTCAGGACGTGAAGCTCACCAAAGTGCTTGTTGACGTGATCGATGACGACAAGGGGTTCACCGCTTCGTGAGGGCTCCATCGGAACAGGTTGTCATATGCCGACACGGGCAGACAAATTCCCGCGCTGTTTCGTGACCGAGACGTGACACCATCCCGCAGAACGTGCAGACCGTGCACGAAAATCGCGTCTAATCGGCTTCGCGCTGGGCGAACGCGGACTCGTACAGGCACACGGATGCGGCCGTCGCGAGATTCATCGACTCCGCCTTGCCATACAGGGGAACGCTGACAACACGGTCGGCGTGGAGAAGCTGCTCATCCGTGAGCCCCCGAGCCTCATTTCCGAACAGCCACGCCGTCGGCCTGGCGAGGACGCCCAGGGACCTCACCGCGAGCAGGTCGTCGCCCTTGATGTCCGCCGCGAGAATCGTGAGCCCGGCGATGCGAGCGCGCTCGAGGACGGCATCGAGTTCGACGTTCACCGCGATCGGCAGATGGAAGATCGACCCGGTCGACGCACGCACCACCTTCGGGTTGTAGAGGTCGACGCTGCGGCCGCTGAGGATCACACCGTCGGCTCCGGCAGCATCCGCCGCCCGGATGATCGTGCCCGCGTTACCGGGGTCGCGAACCTCTTCGAGAATCGCGATGAGCCGCGGCGGGCGACCATCACCGCCGGGGCGAAGGATGTCCTTGACGGATGTCGGGAACTGGTGGCACACGGCGACGATTCCCTGCGGGGTCACGGTATCGGCCATGGCTTCCAGGACCTGTTCGGTCACGAACTCGACATCGACTCCCGCATCGACAGCGGTCTGCCCGATGTCGGCGTAGCGCTCGAGCGCCGTCGGTGTCGCATACAGCTCGACGACGAGCTCCGGGCGGTAGGTCAGAGCCTCGGCGACGGCCTGCGGGCCCTCCAAGAGAAAAAGCCCGGTCTGGGACCGGGCCTCTCTCTTGTGAAGCTTCGCGACGGCCCGGATCCGTGGGGAACGCGGGTTGTCGATCATGCCATAAGTCTACGCAGCAGACTTGTCCTTGGGAGCGTTGATGTCCTTCGGGAGGGCAGCCTTCGCCGTTGCGACGATCGACGCGAACGTCGCTGGCTCGTTGACCGCGAGCTCGGCGAGGATGCGACGGTCGACCTCGACGCCGGCCAGGTTCAGTCCCTGGATCAGGCGGTTGTAGGTCATGCCGTTCTCACGGGCTGCGGCGTTGATCCGCTGGATCCACAGACGGCGGAAGTCGCCCTTGCGCGCCCTGCGGTCGCGGTACGCGTAGACGAGCGAGTGGGTGACCTGCTCCTTCGCCTTGCGGTAGAGACGCGAGCGCTGCCCGCGGTATCCGGATGCGCGCTCGAGGATGACCCGACGCTTCTTGTGGGCGTTGACCGCCCGCTTTACTCTTGCCATTTCCTGTTATCCCTTACGTCTCGCGGCTCAGCGGCCGAGAAGCTTGTTGATGGCCTTGACGTCGGCCTTCGCGACCGGCTCGTCCTGGTTGAGGCGGCGCTTGCGCTGGCCCGACTTCACCTCGAGGTTGTGGCGCATTCCGGCCTGCTGCTTCATGAGCTTGCCGCTGCCGGTGATCTTGAATCGCTTCTTCGCCCCTGAGTGGGTCTTCTGCTTAGGCATCCTTTTCCTCTTCCTTGCTGTGGGTCGTGTCGCCGGGCTCCTCGGTGGCCTCGCTGCGGGAGCGGGCCGGCTTCGAAGCTGCGCGGCGGGCGTCGGCCTCGGCCTTCGCCGTCGCCTTGGTCTTGTGCGGGCCGATGACCATCACCATGTTGCGGCCGTCGATCGTCGGTGTGGACTCGACGGAGCCGAACTCTGCGACGTCCTCGGCAAACTTCTGGAGCAGTCGAACGCCCTGGTCCGGGCGGGACTGCTCACGACCACGGAACAGGATCATGGCCTTGACCTTGTCGCCGCCCTGCAGGAATCCCTCGGCGCGCTTGCGCTTGGTTTCGTAGTCGTGCTTATCGATTTTGAGACGGAACCGAACCTCCTTGAGGATCGTGTTCGCCTGGTTGCGCCTGGCCTCCTTGGCCTTCTGCGCTTCTTCGTACTTGAACTTTCCGTAGTCCATGATCTTGGCGACGGGCGGCTTCGAGTTGGGTGCAACCTCGACGAGGTCGAGGTCTGCCTCCTGGGCGAGCCGCAGCGCAACCTCGATCTTGACGACGCCGACCTGCTCACCGCTCGGACCGACGAGGCGAACCTCTGGTACGCGGATCCGGTCATTCGTACGGGGATCGCTGATTGGTAACTCCTTCAGTCTTTCGTTCTGTTGCTCGGCACGACGACGGATGCCGTCTGGCCGACGAGAGAGGAGAGTCACCTGTTGCCTGCCGCGCTCGCGCACGACAACACCAACACGGCACCCTGGACAACCTCCCGATGGTGCTGGGACGGCGGGGCGCCTACAACCCGGTAACCTTGAAGATGCGGTCGCGGGTGGGAGAATCTCCACTTTCGCACTGGGAGCCTATGCCCCAGAGCCCGCATGAGTCTAACAGAGGATTGGTGCATGAGCGAGCCGACGGTGGACGACGCAACACGGGACATCGCGGATGTGCCCGCCGTCGAACTCATCAACACAGTGGCGGTGCATCTGCTGAGCGCCGCCGCCGTCAAGTGCGGCCTCGCCGACGATCCGGAGACGCAGGTCGACCTCGATGAGGCGCGCAAACTCATCAATGCCCTGGCCGGGCTCGTCACGGCGGCAGCCCCCGAGATCGGCGACCATCACGCCAGACCACTGCGCGACGGCCTGCGTTCGGTCCAGCTCGCGTTCCGCGAGGCATCCCCGATGCCCGACGCGCCAGGTGCGGGGCCCGGCGAGAAGTACACCGGGCCGGTCAACTAGCGAGCGAGGTCGCGGCGGCGGAACCCGACGAATCCGACCAGCAGGAAGAATAGTGTCACGAGGCTGATCCAGACGAGCCCGAACCAGTCCGCGTCAGCATCCGTGACGTTCGGGACATGCCAGAACGGGCTGATCGCGAGGATCCAGTCCCACAGTTTGAAGGTGGGACCGAGCACGGTCAGGGCGAAGGATGCCAGAACCCCCAGCCAGGCTGCGAGGAGGACGTGGGGCCTCGCGCCGACGACGGCGACCGAGACGGCGACGACGGTCCACACTGCAGGAACGGTCACCACCACCTGAAGCAGCGCATCCCCGAACTCGACGCCGATGTCCGCGGTCGATGCGAGCACGGCGATGAGCGTCCCCGCGATCAGGATGCAGACTGCTGACAGCGCGAAAGCCAGAACGGCATTGCCGGCGTAGTACACCGGCCGGCGTACCCTGGTCGCCATGATCGGTTCGACCCGGTCTTCGAGTTCCTCGGTGCGCACCCGCAGCATGAGCTGGACACCGGGGATGCAGGCGATGATCCCGAGCAGGCTGAGGATGGTCACGAGGAAGGCGGAGATCAGGGCGTGGGGTGTGGTCGCGCCCGCGGCGAGGAACTGTTTGACCGCGTTGTCCGAGCCGAGGATGTCGTTGATCGAGGTCGCGAAGAATCCGAACACGACTCCGAGAGCGACGAAGGCGATCGTCCAGGTCGTGAGCGCCCCGCGGTTCAAGCGAAAGGCGAGTCGCCAGGTGGAGCGAACCCTCCCCCGCTCCGGGCCCGGGCGCGGTGCGATGGCGCCCTCCCCGAAATCGCGACGGGCCTGTAGCGCGAAGGCGACAGCGAGGACGACAACGGTGAAGGCCAGCGCATACCAGAGCGGCCACCAGTTGTTCTCCGTCGCCGGCCGCGTCTCGGTCATCCAGCCGAGCGGATTGGCCCAGATGGTCCACTCGGGTGCGCTGACCGAGTATGCGAAGCCGCGCAGGAGGAAGAGGATGCCGAGCGTGGCCGTCGCGATGGAGTTGGCGGTGCGGACATCGGAACCGATCTGTGCCGCGACGGCGGCGATGGCGGCGAACATCCACCCGGTCGCGGTGAACGTCGCACCGAGCAGCAGGGATGCCTCCCACCCGCCGCCGCACAGCGCTGTCGCCACCGCAGCGATGACGCCGAGCATGACGGAGGCGATCAGGGCAAGGCCGACGGCGGCAAGCAATCGTCCTGCACGCCCGAGCACACCAGAGGCGAGCAGTTCCGCCTGGCCGGAGTCCTCCTGCCCGCGCGTCGCGCGGGTGACGGCGAAGATGGTGCCGAGGGCTGCGAGGAATCCACCGAGTGCGAGGGTGCGCCAGGCGTTGAAGCCATCCGTCGTCGACAGGTCGAATGCCGGCCCGAAGATGAGCCCGATGGCGGGGTTCGCACCGACCGCGACCGCGAGGCCCGCGCGGTCCTGCTGGTCGGGGAAGACCCACGGGTATACCAGGACAGAGGAGGTCGTGAGGGCGGTGACGATGACGACCCAGGGGGCGAAGTTGCGCCCATCGTGCCTGACCAGGGTCCGCAGGAGCGGTGCCGTGCCGGCCAGCGCGGAGCTCTTCATGCCACGTCCGCAGAGTCGTCATAGAGGCGAAGGAACAGGCTCTCGAGCGACGGCGGCTCCACGGTCAGCGATGCGATACCGCACGGGGTCAGCACGCTCATCGCCTCCCCGATCCGGTCGGAGTCGACCGTCGCGTTCAGCCGGTTACCCTCGAGCTGCACGTCGTGGAAGCCCGAGAATGCGCCGGATTCCGGCATCCGGTCCAATACGGCGTGGATGGAGGTGCGGGTGTGGCCGCGCAGCTGAGTGAGGGTGCCGTTCTCCACGATCCGCCCGTCGCGGATGATGCTCAGCCGGTCCGCGAGCGACTCCAACTCGGCCAGGATGTGGCTGGACAGCAGCACGGATGCGCCGCGGCCCCTGGCCTCACCGATGACCGCCTGGAACACATTCTCCATGAGAGGGTCCAGGCCGCTCGTCGGTTCGTCGAGGACGAGCAGTTCGACATTCGAGGAGAGCGCCGCGACGAGTGCGACCTTCTGCCGATTGCCCTTCGAGTACTGCCTGCCGCGTTTGGTCGGATCGAGCTCGAAGCGTTCGATGAGGTCGGCACGGAGCTTCTCGTCGAGCCCTCCGCGCAGTGCTCCGAGCAGGTCGATCGCCTCGCCGCCGGTCATACCAGGCCACAGTGAGACATCGCCGGGCACATAGGCCAGTCGACGATGCAGGTCGACCATGTCGTGCCACGGGTCACCGCCCAGCACTCGCACGGTGCCGCCGTCCGCCTTCAACAGGCCGAGAAGGATCCGCACCGTCGTCGACTTGCCCGCGCCGTTGGGACCGAGGAAGCCGTGCACCTCCCCACGGGCCACCTCGAGATCGAGACCCTTCAACGCCGGGAAACGGCCATAGGACTTGGTGAGCCCCTCGACCTCGATCACCGCGGTTTCGCCCATGGGGTCTCCCCTTTCGCATCGGAACGGACACCCGTGTCAAGCAGACTCTACACCCGGGGAAATCCCCAGTCGTAGAGTAATGTTGGGCAGGTGACTCGAGCATCCGCGACCGCCAGGAGTTCGCGACCGACCGGTCGCCGCTCCGGCGACACCGGAACCCGCGACGCGATCCTCGACGCTGCGCGCGACCTGTTCGCGGAGCGCGGCTACGAGGGCGCTTCGATCCGCGCGATCGCCACGAGCGCACACGTGGATCCTGCACTCATCCGCCACTTCTTCGGCAACAAGGAAGCGCTCTTCACGAAGACGCTCGCCGACCGCACGAGCCTCCCACAGCGCCTGTTCGAATCCTTCGGCGGCGATCCGGCCGGCATCGGCGAGCGGCTCACCGACACCTACTTCCGCCTGTGGGAGGATCCGGACACCCAGCCGATCCTCTTGGCACTCGTCCGTTCCGCGGTCACGTCCTCGCTCGCCGCCGACATGCTCGTCGACGCGCTCGAGGCGCGCATCCGAAGCCAGGAGGATGTCGGACCGATCGACGAGCAACGGATGCGCAGGATCGAACTCGCCGGCGCGCACCTCCTGGGCGTTGCGGTCGCCCGATTCGTCGTCAAGTTTCCCGCGCTCACCGCTCTCGACCATGGCACGCTCGTCGCGGAGGTCTCCCCCGCCATCCAGCGGTACCTCAGCTGAGGACGACCTCCAGCGAATCGACGCGGTCGGCGATCAGCTCGCTCTGAGCCCAGCGCGTCGCGAGCCGTGCCAGAAGATCATCGAGCCGGGTCCGGTCGAGCCCGGGGATGAGCGTGAGCTCGACCACGAGCTCTGGGCCGAGCAGCCTGGCATGCGGGTCGCCGGCCGAGAGGACGAGCGCCGTGACAGCGGGCTCGTCGACGATCGTGGCCGCGAACTCCGCGGCGACCTCGGCTGAGCGGTGACTCGGGGCCCACTCCAGCTGCCTCGCGATCGCCCAGAGCGCGGGGCGCCGGATGGCGAACTCGGTCTGCGAGGTCGGGTCGAGGACGACGAGGTCCGTGCCCTCGCTCGCGGCGGCGAGCGCGACGCGCGGCCCCGTCGCCGGCACAGGCCGGGCCACCGGGTTCCACGCGTTCATGGCCGTCACAGAACTGAACACCGGAAGGACGGTGCGACCGTCCGGGCCGGAGACGGTCACGATCGAGAGCTCCTGGCTCTTGTCGATCCGCTTTCCCTCCGCGTTGACCCCGGCCTCTCCGAGCCTGGCCAGCAGCGGGATGAGCAATCGGGAATCCCGGAACGCCTCGACGACCTCACCCTCGTCGGTCTCGCCCGCGCGGAATCCGGCGATGGCCGCGATCAGGGCGGGCGGCGCGCTCCCGTCGTCGTCAGGGCTCGGATTCGGCTCGAAGTGCCTGCCTTCCCACGGCTGACCAGCAGAGTCGGTCAGCCGAGGATCGTGTTGGCTCATCGCGGCGTCAGCTAGTCGGAGGCGATGTCGAGCGCTTCGGCGAGGGTGAACGCCTTCGTGTAGAGCGCCTTGCCGACGATCGTGCCCTCGAGGCCCAGTGGCACGAGCTCGCGCAGGGCTGCAATGTCATCGAGGCTGCTGATGCCACCTGAGGCGATCACCGGCTTCTGTGTACGGTTCGCGATGTCGCGAAGCAGGTCGAGGTTCGGACCCTGGAGGGTTCCATCCCGTGTGACGTCCGTGACGACGTAGCGGGCGCATCCGGCCACTTCGAGGCGGTCGAGCACCTCGTAGAGGTCGCCGCCGTCCTTCGTCCAGCCCCGCGCGGCCAGCGTCGTTCCGCGCACGTCGAGGCCGACCGCGATCGCCTCGCCGTACTCGGCGATCACGTGCGCTGCCCACTCGGGGTTCTCCATGGCGGCCGTGCCGAGGTTGATCCGCTTGGCGCCGGAGGCGAGCGCCGCCTCGAGGCTCTCATCGTCCCGGATGCCGCCGGAGAGCTCGATGTTGACTCCGCGAGCGTGCTTGATCACGCGCTTGATGGTGCCGTGGTTGTTGCCACGTCCGAACGCCGCATCGAGATCGACGAGGTGAATCCACTCCGCGCCCTGGTCGATCCAGTCGACCGCCGCATCCACGGGGTCACCGAAGCTCTTCTCCGTGCCCGCCTCGCCACGGGTGAGCCGGACGGCTTTTCCGCCCGCGACATCCACCGCCGGGAGGAGAACCAGTCGCGGTGTCGTATTGAAGTCGCTCATCAATGCCATTTCTGCTGCGAGGCCCCGTATCTCATGCGGGGCAAGTCTCAGATACTAGTCACCTTTGAGGGTGGCCACCCAATTCGCCAGGAGCCGCAGGCCGGCCTGTCCCGACTTTTCGGGGTGGAACTGGGTCGCCGACAACGGCCCGTTCTCCACGGCGGCGAGGAACCGCCCGCCGTGCTGCGACCAGGTGAGTCGAGGCGCAGGCAACGGTCCATCCGGTGGCAGCACCCACTCGAGCGCCGCGTTGGAGTGCACGAAATAGAAGCGTTCGTCGCGAAGTCCGGAAAAGAGCACCGACCCGTCGGGCGCCTCGACAGAGTTCCAGCCGATGTGCGGCAGGATGTCCGATTCCAATTGCGAGACGACTCCGGGCCACTGGCCGAGACCCTCCGTGTCCTCCCCGCGCTCGATGCCACGTTCGAACAGGACCTGCATGCCGACGCAGATACCGAGCACGGGGCGCCCGCCGGCCAGCCTGCGGTCGATGAGTTCCGGACCGCGCACCGCCTCGAGTGCTCTCATCACAGCCGCGAAAGCCCCGACACCCGGGACGACGAGGCCATCGGCCTCGGCGACGCGTGCGGGGACGGCCGTGAGCTCGACCCTGGCGCCCACCTCCTCGAGTGCTTTCGCGGCGGAGTGGACGTTCCCGCTGCCGTAGTCGAGAACGACGACGGATGGCCCTGACACGGTTACAGGGCGCCCTTCGTCGACGGCACGCCGCGCACGAGGGCATCCGGGGCGATCGCCTGCCGCAGAGCCCTCGCGAACGCCTTGAACTCGGCCTCGGCGATGTGGTGCGGGTCGCGGCCGCCGAGCACGGTGATGTGCACCGTGAGGCCGGCATGGAAGGCGATGGCCTCGAAGACATGACGCACCATCGATCCGGTGAAGTGGCCGCCGATGAGGTGGAACTCGAAGCCGGCCGGCTCCCCGGAGTGCACGAGATACGGTCGGCCCGAGACGTCGACGACGGCCTGCACGAGGGCCTCGTCGAGCGGAACGAGCGCGTCTCCGAAGCGGGAGATCCCGACCTTGTCGCCGAGTGCAGCGGCGATCGACTTGCCGAGGACGATCGCCGTGTCCTCCACCGTGTGGTGGACGTCGATGACGGTGTCACCGGATGAGCGCACCGTGAGATCGATGAGCGAATGACGCGAGAAGGCCGTGAGCAGGTGATCGAAGAACGGAACGGTCGTGTCGATGTCGGACGTGCCCGAACCGTCGAGGTCGAGCGAGAGCTCGATGCTCGACTCACTCGTCTCCCGGCGAAGTTCGGCCGTGCGGTGCGTCGTCATGGCTCAAGCCTACCGAGGCGTGATGTCGGTGAGCGCCGCGAGGAACGCGGTGACCTCCGCCTCCGTGCCCGCTGTCACTCTCAGGTGCCCCGGGATGCCGACATCCCGCACGAGGATGCCCCGCGCCAGCAGCTCGCCGAACATCCCCGGCGGGTCGGCGACCCCCCCGAAGAGCACGAAGTTCGCATCCGAGGGAAGCACGGGATAGCCGAGTGCCGGCAATGCGGCCAGCAGGCGATCCCGCTGCGCTGCGATGTCGGCCACGGTCGCCAGCAGGATGTCCGCGTTGTCGAGCGCGGCGATCGCCGCAGCCTGTGTGAGCGATGAGAGGTGATACGGCAGTCGCACGAGTCGCAGCGCGTCGATGACCGCCGGGTCCGCGGCGAGGTACCCGAGACGCACCCCGGCGAAGGCGAAGGCCTTGCTCATCGTCCTGGATACGACGAGCCGCTCCCGTCCCGGGAGCAGTTCAAGGGCCGAGGCTGTGCCGGCCGCGGCGAATTCAGCGTAGGCCTCATCCACGACGACGATGCCGTCCGTGGCGTCGTAGACCGCGGTGATCACGTCACTCGACAACGGTGTGCCGGTCGGGTTGTTGGGTGAGCAGAGGATGACGATGCTCGGAGAGTGCTCACGCACCTGCCGCACCGCCGAATCCGGCGAAAGCCGAAACTCCTCGTCTCGGCTGCCGCCGATCCAGCCCGTGCCGGTTCCCCTCGCCAGGATCGGGTACATCGAATAGGTCGGCTGGAATCCGAGAGCGGCGCGCCCTGGCCCGCCGAACGCCTGGAACAGCTGCTGCAGGATCTCGTTCGATCCGTTCGCCGCCCACAGGTTCGTCGCCGAAAGCCCACCGCCGAGATAGTTCGCAAGGCTCTCGCGCAGCGCTGTGAACTCCCGATCCGGGTACCGGTTGAGAGTGAGGACCGCCTTCGCGAGCGAGGTCACGATGCCATGGGCGACGATCTCCGGCAGCGGGTGGGTGTTCTCGTTGACGTTGAGCGCGATCGGTACGGTCGTCTGCGGAGCGCCGTAGGGGCTGAGCCCGCGAAGATCGTCACGGAGGGGAAGGTCTGCGAGGTCTGCCACGCAGCAATGCTACGGCTACCGGGAGTATGCGGGAGGAACGGCCAACCGATCGCCGGGGTGGACGACCGAGTTCTCCAACTGGTTGAGCCTGACGATGTCGGAGATCACATCGCGCGGATCGGCGGTGGGAGCGAGCTCCTCCGCCACCTGCCACAGCGACTGGCCGGATGCGACGGTCACATAGTCGAACGTGCCGGTCGAGGGCTCGGAGGTCGCGGTCGCCATGCCGCCGTTGAGTGCCATGACAAGCGCCAGGACCGCGAGGGGCCCGGCAGCCAGCGCCGCGAACACCACTCGCCCGCGGCGGGTGATCCGCAAACGCGGCGTGCCCATCGAGATCGCTGTCATGTCGCACCTCCTGGTCTTGCACTGTCGTGGTCTTGCACTGTCGTGGTCTTCCGTATCCGGCGCTCGGCCGGGAGCGCCGGATACGAAGCTTTGTTCCGAACCTATCTTCGAATGACGCGAAAAGCAAGCACATTTTCGAAGAATCCCGACACGGATGTCGCGACACTCTCGAAGAGATGTTTGTTTTCCGTCCTCATTCCGGATACTGTTTCGATTGTCTGGAATTCAGGCAATCACGACCCACTGACATTCGTCGGCGATCAGCTTCGACGGATGTCTGACAGGCAGGTGGACAACGCATGGACGAACTCGAATCCGAGGTGGCGAAGCCGGGCACCCGACGCCGCCGCAGCCTCAGCGAGAAGCAGCGGGCGATCCTCGAGGTGATCCAGCGCTCGGTCTCGACGCGCGGCTATCCGCCGAGCATGAGGGAGATCGGCGACGCCGTGGGCCTCGCATCGCTCTCCAGTGTCACCCACCAGCTGGGCCAGCTCGAGTTGAGCGGCTACCTTCGACGCGACCCCAACCGCACGCGCGCCCTCGAGGTGCTCATCGAGGTGCCGACGGGCGACAACGGCGGTGAGACATCCATTCCGGTGGGCGACGCCGCCATGGTGCCCCTCGTCGGCAGGATCGCCGCCGGGATTCCGATCACGGCGGACCAGCAGATCGACGAGGTCTTCCCTCTCCCCCGCCAGCTCGTCGGCAAGGGTGACCTCTTCATGCTCAAGGTCGTGGGGGAATCGATGATCGACGCCGCCATCTGCGACGGAGACTGGGTCGTCGTGCGCCAGCAGCAGAACGCGGAGAACGGCGAGATCGTCGCGGCCATGCTCGAAGAGGAGGCGACGGTCAAGGTGTTCCAGCAGCGCGACGGTCACACGTGGCTCCTGCCCCGCAACACCGCCTTCGCTCCGATCGTCGGCGACCGCGCCGTCATCCTCGGCAAGGTCGTGGCGGTTCTCAGGTCAGTCTGATACCTGCGCCGCCTGGGCGCGTTCCGTCTGAAACGCGCCCAGTGGGCCTTCGTGTGCTGCGGTGACGAGCGCCACCACCCTGGTACCGGCTTCCTCGTAGGAGGTCGACAGGATCGTCCCGTGCTCGTGGAGCGACGAGATGACATCGCCGCGGTCGTACGGGACCAGAAGTTCGACCCTGATGTCCGGCCGAGGGATGGTCTGCGAGATCCGGTCGAGAAGCTCGTCGACTCCCTCTCCGGTGCGCGCAGACACGAACAGCGCATCCGGTTCGAGCCCACGCAGCGCGAGCCGTGCGTTGTCATCGATGAGGTCCGCCTTGTTGAACACCACGATCTCGGGGATGTCCCGTGCCCCCAGGTCGCCGATCACATTGCGTACGGTCGTGAGCTGGCTCACGGGATCCGGATGACTGGCGTCCACGACGTGCACGATCACATCGGAGCGTTCGACCTCCTCGAGCGTCGAACGGAAGGCCTCGACGAGCTCATGCGGCAGGTTGCGGACGAACCCCACCGTGTCGGTCAGCGTGTACTGGCGGCCGTCGGCGGTCTCCGTGCGGCGAACCGCGGTGTCGAGTGTGGCGAACAGGGCGTTCTCGACGAGCGCCCCCGCCCTCGTCACGCGATTGAGGAGCGACGACTTGCCCGCGTTCGTGTAGCCGGCGATCGCCACGGACGGCACGGCGTTCCTCGCACGATTGGCACGCTTGGACTCCCGCGCCGGCGCGAACTCCTTGATCTGCTTGCGCAACCGCGCCATCCGGGTGTGGATGCGGCGGCGATCGAGCTCGATCTTGGTCTCACCGGGTCCACGGGATCCCATACCGACGCCGGCACCGACCTGGCCACCGGCCTGCCTGCTCATCGACTCACCCCAGCCGCGGAGTCGGGGCAGCAGGTACTCGAGCTGTGCCAGCTCGACCTGCGCCTTGCCCTCGCGGCTCTTGGCGTGCTGGCTGAAGATGTCCAGGATGACGGCGGTACGGTCGATGACCTTGACCTTGACGACGTCCTCGAGCGCTCGTCGCTGACTGGGGGCGAGTTCGGTATCGGCCACCACGGTGTCCGCACCGAGCGACGCCACGATGTCCCGCAGCTCCTGCGCCTTGCCCTTTCCGAGGAAGGTGCTCGGATCGGGATGGCTCCTCCGCTGGAGCAGGCCGTCGAGAACCACGGCGCCGGCCGTCTCCGCGAGGGCCGCGAGTTCGCGAAGCGAGTTCTCGGCGTCGGTCTGCCCGCCCTGGGGGTGGATGCCGATGAGCACGACATTCTCGAGGCGCAGTTGACGGTATTCGACCTCGGTGACGTCGGTGAGTTCTGTCGACAGCCCAGCGACCCTGCGGAGCGCCTGGCGTTCGTCGCGATCCAGCTGGTCGCCGTCGATGACCCCGGACTCTGCCGCATCCTCCTGGATGGCGAGTGCGCCGGACCGGAAAAGGGCATAGCCGCCCGCCCGTGCGTCGGCCGCAGCCAACACCCGGTCTATCGGGTCCGCGTCCGGGCGGACCTCTGTTTCACGTTCAGTCATCGGGTTAACCCTAGCTCTCCGCTTTTCGGTAAGTTTCTGTGCATGGCCGACGATCACTACTTTTCGTCATCACCCGCAAGTGCCCTGCAATTCCGCCCTCTTCGTGTGAACCTGGCCGGCAACGACTACGACCTCACGACCGCGAACGGTATTTTCAGCCCGGAACGCATCGACTCCGGAACGCAGGTGCTCCTCTCGAACACCCCACCGCCTCCGCCAGGCGGCAACCTGCTCGACCTCGGTTGCGGGTGGGGTCCGATCGCACTGACGCTCGCTCTCGAGTCCCCTCGCGCCACCGTGTGGGCTGTCGACGTCAACGAAAGGGCGCTTGATCTCGTCCGACGAAATGCCCAGTCGCTCGGCCTCGACAATGTGAACGCCTGTCGGCCCGAGGATGTTCCCGACGACATCGCCTTCATGACGATCTGGTCGAATCCGCCGATCCGCGTCGGGAAGAACGAGCTGCACAAGATGCTCGAGCAGTGGGTTCCCCGGCTGGAGGCATCATCCGACGCCTGGCTCGTCGTCCAGCGGAACCTCGGCTCGGACTCACTCCACCGCTGGCTCGACAGCACGCTCTCCGGCGAGTTCTCGGTGAGTCGCGCCGCGACGAGCAAAGGGTACCGGGTGCTGCGGGTACGTCGGCGCTAGACCGTCACCATCCCGTCGAAGACGAGTTCGGCCGGCCCGGACAGCGAGACGTGTTCTCCGTCCTCTGCCGGCCACATCCGGACTCCGAGCGTTCCGCCCGGCACGTCCACCCTCCATTGGCTGGGGGCAGACTCCCCCGCCCAGTGTCGCGTCGCGAGCGCGGCAGCGACGGCTCCCGTACCGCAGGAGAGGGTTTCGCCGCTCCCGCGCTCGTGAACCCGCATCCGGATCCTCCCGACGCCATCCTGCACTAGCGGCTCCCGCGGGACGACGAACTCGACGTTGGCGCCGTTCTCCGGCTCAGGGTCGAGCACGGGGATCCAGGCGAGGTCGGCGGACTCCAGTTCCTCTTCGCTGGAGAGTGCAACGATGACGTGCGGGTTTCCGACCTCGATGCCGAGACCCGGCCGTGCGACCTTGAGGTTGCGGGCGCGAACGAGCGGCTCTGAGCCGGACAGCGACCAGCGGCCCATGTCCACCTGGTATCCGGTGGCATTGCCCTGGATATCGCGAACACCGCCGCGGGTCCCGATCGGGAGGGTGTCGCCCGGCCCGAGCTCCGCGAGACCGTTTTCGACCAGGAACTTCACGTAGACCCGGATGCCGTTCCCGCACATCTCCGAGACCGAGCCGTCGGAGTTGTGGTAGTCCATGAACCACTCGGCAGCGTCATCCTCCGCGAGCGCGGCCGCACCGTCCGGGAGACTCCGCGACCTGACCGCACGGATGACGCCGTCGGCCCCGATGCCGAAGTGCCGGTCGCAGAGCGCTCGAATCTGCTCCGGGGTGAGCGTGAGCTTCCCGTCCGGGTCCGCGTACAGGATGAAGTCGTTCCCGGTACCGTGACCCTTGGTGAAGTGAAGCTCAGCCATGCGCCAATGCTAGGGCAACAGTCGCGTCCACCCTGCGCGGGTCCTCGGCGTCGAACCAGTGCGCGTCACGATAGCGTCGGAACCAGCCGACCTGGCGGCGAGCGTAGCGGCGGGTGAGAGCGGAGGCATCCTCGATCGCCTGCACCTCGGTCACGCTCCCCCTCAGCTGGCCGATCGCCTGCGCGTAGCCGATGGCGCGGCGCGCCGTGACCCCGTGCTCGAGACCCACGTCCAGGAGCCCGCGGACCTCGTCGAGGAGCCCCGCCTGCCACATCCCCTGGACCCTCGCGTCGAGTCCGGCCACGAGCGCCGGCCTCGGTGAAGTCAACCCGATGACGAGCGCCGACTCTCGCATCCGGGACTCGTCGGGGAGTCCGGATCCGAAGGGTTCGCCCGTGAGCTCGACGACTTCGAGCGCTCGGACGATCCGTCGGGCATTGTGCGGCCCGATGGCATCCGCCGCATCGGGGTCGAGCTCTGCGAGGCGACGGTACAGGATGCCGCGGCCCCGTGTCTCGAGCTCTGCTTCGAGGCGGGCACGGATGTCGGGATCGGTCCCCGGGAAGTGGAAATCGAAGAGCACTGACGACACGTACAGGCCGGACCCGCCGACGAGGATGGGGACCGCTCCCCGTTCCCGCACCGCGGCGATGAGCCCTAGCGCGCGCTCCTGGTAGTCGGCCACGCTCGCCTCCTGGGTGACGTCGAGGACGTCGAACAGGTGGTGCGGAATCCCTCGTCGCTCCTCGACCGCGAGTTTGGCCGTTCCGATGTCCATGCCCCGATACAGCTGCATCGCATCGGCGTTGATGATCTCCGCAGGATGCCCGCGCTCGTCGAGTCGCTGGGCGACATCCAGCGACAGTGCGCTCTTGCCGGTGCCGGTCGCCCCGACGATGGCGAGGAGTGGTGCCGTCACCGTCGCAGCGTCGGAAGCCCGAGCGAGACGCGTCCGATGCCGACGCCGGCGTCCTCCGGCACGGCGCAACTTGCCGCCTGTGCCCGGTCCCATGCGTCGCCGGCGGTCGTTCTGCGGATGTCGAGGCGGGTTCCGGCCGGCGCATCCGCGATCAGGTGGAAGGGCGCCGCCTCGGAGATCGCGACGGTCACGACGTCGCCGGGGCGCGGAGTCTCGTTCCCCGCGGGGACACTGAAGTGGACGAGTCGCCCATCCCGCGCGCGGCCGGTCAGGCGGTGTGTGTCGGAGTCCTTTCGGCCTTCGCCGTTGGCGACGATGAGCTCGGCGCGGGCTCCGATGAGAGCACGGTTCTCCTCCCAGGAGATCCGGTCCTGAAGTGCCGCCAGCCGCTCGTAGCGCTCCTGGACGACGGCCTTGGGGACCTGGTCCGGCATCGTCGCGGCTGGGGTTCCCTCGCGGATCGAGTACTGGAACGTGAACGCGGACGAGAATCTGGCCAACTCGACGACGCGAAGCGTCTCTGCGAAGTCCTCTTCGGTCTCGCCGGGGAATCCGACGATGATGTCGGTCGTGATGGCGGCATCCGGGATCCTCGCCCTGACCCGATCGAGGATTCCCAGGAACTTCTCCGACCGGTAGCTGCGACGCATCGCCCGAAGGGTGCGATCGGATCCGGACTGGAGCGGCATGTGGAGCTGCGGCATGACGGATGGCGTCTCGGCCATCGCCTCGATGACATCGTCGGTGAACGCGGCGGGGTGCGGGCTCGTGAACCGGATGCGCTCGAGACCGGGGATGCCTCCCGCGGCGCGCAGGAGCTTCGCGAATGCCCCGCGGTCGCCGAATTCCACGCCGTAGGAATTGACGTTCTGTCCGAGGAGGGTGACTTCGATGGCGCCGTCGTCGACGAGTGCTTGGATCTCGGCGAGGATGTCTCCGGGCCGACGATCCTTCTCCTTGCCTCGCAGCGATGGCACGATGCAGAAGGTGCAGGTGTTGTTGCAGCCGACGGAGATCGACACCCACCCGCTGTAGGTCGACTCTCTCCGCGCGGGGAGGGTGGAAGGGAACACTTCGAGCGATTCGAGGATCTCAAGCTGGGCTTCGTCGTTGTGCCGTGCCCGCTCCAGGAGCGCGGGAAGCGACCCCATGTTGTGCGTCCCGAACACGACGTCGACCCACGGGGCCTTCTCGAGGATGATCCCCTTGTCCTTCTGGGCCAGGCATCCGCCGACCGCGATCTGCATCCCCTCGTGTTCTCGCTTCACCGAGGCGAGCATGCCGAGGGTTCCGTACAGCTTGTTGTCCGCGTTCTCCCGCACCGCACAGGTGTTGATGACGACGACGTCGGCGTCACCGTCGATCGCACGGGAGTAGCCGGCCGCTTCGAGGGATCCGCTGAGCCTCTCGGAGTCGTGGACGTTCATCTGGCAACCGAAGGTTCTCACTTCGTAGGTGCGCGGCCGGGCCGCGGTGTCGGTCATCAGGGTCATGGTGGTTCCAGCCTAAGGCTCGCGTTCCTCTCGACGTCCGCTCGACGCCTATTTCTGCGTCAGGGTCACGGTGAGTTCGAGCGCGGTGCGCGTCGTGCGCAGAACAGCATTCAGAACCGATTTCTCCGGGTCCCAGGTGGCGACGTAGTGCGCGTCACCGTTCGCCTCGTCGATGTGGACGGTGAGATACAGGATTCCGTCGGTGACCTTCCAGACGTCGTTCGGGTCGTCGTACGCGTTGTCGCCGTAACTGACCGCCACAGTCCCGCCAGCGTGCAGGGTGAGCGTCGTCAGGTCACCGCCGCTGTCCTTCCCGCTCCAGACGGTGCCATCCGGGTCGATGAGGCCACCGATGTACTTCGAGGTGTCCACGGGCGACGGCGTCGGGCTCACGCTCGTGAGCGGTGAGGATGCTGGTACCGGTTCCAGGAAGCTGCATCCGGACAGTGCAGCGACCGACAGTGCGGCGACGGTCGTTGTCGCGAGCAGCCGCGGTGTGCCGGGTCGTCGCATTCTCACGCACACGATCCTATGTGTTGTCCCGCGGTGTCCTGTCACGGGAGAGAGCGTCGCATCCGAGCGTGCCCTCAGCGAAATCGCACTCCGGACGATTGACGGGGCAGCGTCGCGTGGATGGCCATGCGGACCGTCTCCCCGGAGTATCCCTTGCGCTGAAGGTAGCCGCTGAGCCTGCGCACGGCGGTGTCGTGGTCCAGGTTCCTCAGCTGGGGAGCCCGGCGCTCGGCCAGTTGGGTCGCCCGTTCCAGCTCATCGTCGGCGCCGAGATGCTCGACGGCGGCGTCGATCACGTCCTGGTCGATCCGTCTCCGCCTCAATTCGGCGATCAGCGCTGCCCTTCCGAGGCCTTTGCGCTCGCGGTGGGTGCGGACGATCACCTCGGCGAGCGCCGCATCATCGATGAGGCCGACGCCCTCGAGCCGTTCGAGTTCCACCTCCACCGCG
The DNA here is from genome assembly GCF_014200375.1 of Terrimesophilobacter mesophilus. Classification (GTDB taxonomy): domain Bacteria; phylum Actinomycetota; class Actinomycetes; order Actinomycetales; family Microbacteriaceae; genus Terrimesophilobacter; species Terrimesophilobacter mesophilus. The sequence goes on from NZ_JACHBP010000001.1 coordinate 394,018, forward strand.
TTGGGTTCCAGGTCGCGTGCGAGCAGGAGCTGACGAAGCTCCCACCGTGACTGGCCGCGGCGAGTCAGGGCGCTCATGCTCACGTTCTCGGCTCGGCGGGCTGCCTTGTCGTGGGCAGTTCGGTCCGGCGCAGGCTCCGCAGGCGTGCGTTCCGGCGGCGCAGCCGGCGGGGTCACCCCCGGAAGGTAGGTGACCTTCGCCAGCGCGCCGTCGGAGCCCATGATCGACCTTCTTCGCCGCTCGGGGTCAGACGGCCTTGCGGCTGGCGAGTTTGTCCTCGATGGAATCGACCGTCCCCGCGGTGCCGGATGGTGCACCGTCCGTGCCGGCACCACCCACTGCGGCATCCTCATCCCTGGCCGCTTCGGCCGCCAGAAGCGCCGCAGCAGCATTCGCCGCCTTCGCCTCCGCGCTGATCCCGAGCTTGGTCATGATCTTGCCCTCGATCTCAGTGGCGATCGCGGGGTTGTCGATGAGGTATTTCCGGGAGTTCTCCTTGCCCTGCCCGAGCTGGTCGCCGTCGTACGTGTACCAGGCACCCGACTTCTTGACGATCTCGTGTTCGACGCCGAAGTCGATGAGGCTTCCCTCGCGTGAGATGCCGGAGCCGTACAGGATGTCGAACTCCGCCTGCTTGAACGGCGGCGCCATCTTGTTCTTGACGACCTTGACCCGCGTGCGGTTGCCCACGGCGTCCGTGCCCTCCTTGAGGGTCTCGATGCGGCGGATGTCGAGGCGCACCGACGCGTAGAACTTGAGCGCCTTGCCTCCGGCGGTGGTCTCCGGGCTGCCGAAGAACACGCCGATCTTCTCACGCAGCTGGTTGATGAAGATCATGGTCGTGTTCGTCTGGCTGAGGCCACCGGTGAGCTTGCGCAGCGCCTGCGACATGAGCCGCGCCTGGAGTCCGACGTGCGAATCGCCCATCTCCCCCTCGATCTCCGCACGGGGAACGAGCGCGGCGACGGAGTCGATGACGATGAGGTCGATCGATCCGCTTCGAACGAGCATGTCGGCGATCTCGAGCGCCTGCTCCCCCGTGTCGGGCTGGGAGACCAGGAGAGAGTCGATGTCGACGCCGAGCGCCTTCGCGTACTCCGGGTCGAGCGCGTGCTCCGCGTCGATGAAGGCGGCGATGCCCCCTCCGCGCTGCGCGTTCGCGATCGCGTGGAGGGTGAGCGTGGTCTTGCCGGAGGACTCCGGTCCATAGATCTCGACGATGCGGCCGCGTGGGAGGCCTCCGATGCCGAGCGCGACGTCCAGTGCGATGGATCCGGTGGGGATGACCGCGACCGGCGCGCGTTCGTCACTGCCGAGGCGCATGACGGAGCCCTTGCCGAACTGGCGGTCGATTTGGGCGAGTGCTGTGTCGAGTGCCTTCTCGCGATCTGCTGGTGATGCCATGGGTGGCTCCTTCTGCTCGTAACCGGTGTGCCTGTAGGCTGCCGTTCCTCCCACCGCCGATGGTGCAGGGCAAGTGGGTTCCGCGACAAGGCGTGTGGCCGCGTTCGCCAACGAATCAGACAGTACGCCCGACGGGTGACATTTCTCGGCACCGACGGACCCGCTGTTGACAACTCGTTTTCGATTGCTGCTGTGCAGGAGCCTACACAGCTACGAAGGAATGTTCGATACCAGTCGTCGGCGTGTCACGACGGCGGACGCAGACCGACACCGTGCCTCCGCGCCTCTGGCACGTCGTTCGCCCGGCACAGTGCGAGCCACACCGCGCGAGCGGGGACCCCGGCATCCAGCGCCTGGTCTGAGGTCAGATCGTCGAGCTCTCCGAGCACGAGATCCCGGGTGAGGGCATTTCCGTACGCCTCGCCGAACTCGGCGGCGACCGCTCGACGGAACTCGCTCAGCCGCACGCTGTCGCACTCACCCGCGGACGGACCCGTCGACGCGACCGTCGATGCACGGAACGCTCCGGGCCGAAGCATCCGGAGCGTTCTCGTGATGAACTCAGCGGACCACCAGGTCCGCGTCGAAGTCCGCGACGAGGTCGTCGGGGACGGTGTCGGGAATGATGTTGATGCCCTCGATGACAGCGAGACGATCGCCCACCTCGCGCATGATGACGGAGATCGGCGTGTCGAGAGCATCGGCGACGGATGCGAGGATCTCCGAACTCGCTTCCTTCTGGCCGCGCTCCACCTCGGACAGGTACCCGAGGGCTACGGACGCCTTACTGGCGACCTGGCGAAGGGTGCGACCCTTCTGCAGACGAAAGTCCCGGAGAACATCTCCGATTTCCTGACGAACTAGAACCATTGGACCCTCCTCTTCGTGCTCTTCGAACCTACCGCTTCGAGCCGCGTGCAACTGTCACGTGAACCCGTCACTTTACAACCTACTGCGATCAAACTCTAACCAGTGCTTTCTGTACGGCCATTGTGAATCACCAGTTGTAACGAGATCGATGCTGGACCTATTCCCTCTCATCGACCAGTCCCCGTTCGAGTGCCTTCGACAGCCATGCGAGCGATTGCGACACCGTCTCCGACCTGATGTCGTCGCGAGAACCATTGAGATCGAGCCGCTTCGCCCGGGTCATGTCTCCCATCGACAAGCCCAGATAGACGGTCCCCGGCGGGTCGGTGCCCTGCGCATCCGGACCGGCGACACCGGTCGTCGAGAGCCCGATGTCGGCCGGCCTGCCGGCGACCCCTAGCCGCTCGCGAACGTTCCTCGCCATCTGGATGGCGACATCCGGGTCGACGGGGCCGGTGGCGGCCAGCAGCTCGGCGTCGACACCGAGGAGCGTGTGCTTGAGTCCGGTGTTGTACGCGACCACGCCGCCGTTCACGACGAGGGATGCGCCGGCCGGCGCGATGAGTTCGGCGACGAGGAGCCCACCCGTGAGCGACTCCGCGACGGCAACGGTGAGCGCCCTGGCCGTGAGGAGGGCGATGAGCTCCCGCGCGTCGGTCATGTCACCTGGCTTCGATGTGGCCTCTGCCGTGGCGGATGGCCTTCACGAGATAGTCGGCGCCGGTGACAAGCGTGAAGGCGAGCGCGATCGCCATGAGCACGGCGTTGAACCAGTGCATCCAGTCGCCCAGCAGGAGCCACACGGGCACGAGGTAGAACGAGATCGCGATCGCCTGCACGATCGTCTTGAGCTTGCCGCCACGGGATGCCGGGATGACGCGGTCGCGCACGACCGCGAGCCGGAACACCGTGATCCCGAACTCGCGCACGAGGATCAGGATCGTGACCCACCACCACAGTTCGCCGAGGATCGAGAGCGTCACGAGGGCGCCGCCGATGAGCACTTTGTCGGCGATCGGATCCAGGATCTTGCCGAAGTCGGTGACGAGGTTCTGGCGGCGAGCAAGCAACCCGTCCACGCTGTCGGTGACGATCGCGAGAATGAACAAGGCAGCGGCGACATAGCGCAGGGCACCGAATTCGTGATTGTCGGCGAAGAGCAGCCAGATGAAGACCGGTGCGAGGAAGATGCGCACGACGGTGATGATGTTCGCCACGTTCCCGGTACTCGCCGGAGTGTCCCCGCTTCTGGCGACCCTGCCGCGCATCGGATTCGACCGACCGGAACCTTTTGGCGTTGGCGGTGTCGCGGGGAGTGCCACCGTTACTCCCTGTCGGTCAGCTTCCAGGCGTCATCTGGAGACGAGCCTTCCACTTCATCGTATCCGCTCGACACCGCCTCGACCGGATCGGCGTCATAGCGATCCTCCGATGAGCCCTCCGGTTCCGAGTCCATGCCGCGCAGCTTCGCGAGGACGCTCGGCAACTGCTCCGCGGAGACGAGGACGTCGCGCGCCTTGGAACCCTCAGAGGGGCCGACGATCTCGCGCGACTCCAGGAGGTCCATGAGCCGCCCGGCCTTCGCGAATCCGACGCGCAACTTCCGCTGCAGCATCGAGGTCGAGCCGAACTGGGTACTGACGACGAGTTCTGCTGCAGCCAGGAGCACGTCGAGGTCGTCGCCGATGTCGCCGTCGATCGCGCGGTGCTCCGTCGCCGCGGCGACATCCTTGCGGTATTCGGGGCGCGCCTGCGCTGTGACGTGCTTGACGACGGCGGCGACCTCGCTCTCGCTCACCCAGGCGCCCTGTACACGCATGGCCTTGGACGCCCCCATGGGCAGGAACAGGGCGTCGCCCTGCCCGATGAGCTTGTCCGCGCCCGGCTGGTCGAGGATGACGCGGGAGTCGGTCATGCTGCTCACGGCGAACGCCAGCCGGCTCGGCACATTGGCCTTGATAAGTCCCGTCACGACGTCGACGCTCGGGCGCTGGGTGGCGAGCACGAGGTGGATGCCGCTCGCGCGGGCGAGCTGGGTGATCCGCACGACGGAGTCCTCGACATCCCTCGGGGCCACCATCATGAGGTCGGCGAGCTCGTCGACGACCACGAGCAGGTACGGGTACGGTTTGAGTTTGCGCTCGCTCCCCGCCGGCAGCGTGATCTCCCCCGCGACGATCGCAGCGTTGAAGTCGTCGATGTGGCGGTATCCGAAGCTCGCGAGGTCGTCGTAGCGCATGTCCATCTCCTTCACGACCCAGGACAGTGCTTCCGCCGCCTTCTTCGGGTTCGTGATGATGGGTGTGATGAGGTGCGGGACGCCCGCGTAGTGAGCGAGTTCGACGCGCTTGGGGTCGATGAGGACCATGCGGACCTCTGCAGGCTTCGCGCGCATGAGAAGGCTCGTGATCATCGAGTTGATGAAGCTCGACTTCCCGGAACCAGTCGCCCCAGCCACGAGCAGATGGGGCATCTTGGCGAGGTTCGCCACCACGAAACCGCCTTCGACGTCCTTGCCGACGCCGATCGTCATCGGATGCGCGCTCGAGGTGCTCGCCTTCGACCGCAGCACGTCACCGAGCGAGACGATCTCCCGGTCGGTGTTGGGGATCTCGACGCCGATGGCGCTCTTGCCGGGGATCGGCGAGAGGATGCGCACCTCGTTGCTCGCCACGGCGTAGGAGAGGTTCTTGCTGAGCGCTGTCACCCTCTCGACCTTCACCCCGGGCCCGAGCTCGATCTCGTACCGCGTCACAGTCGGGCCGCGGCTGAACCCCGTGACGACGGCATCCACCTGGAACTGGGTGAGCACGTCCGTGATCGACCGCACGATCTCGTCGTTCGCTCCGGACCTCGTCTTCGCCGGAGTTCCGGGCTCCAGGACGCTGGATGCGGGAAGCCGGTACGGCGCTGTCGGCTGGTGCGCGGAGGTGTCGTCGAACTCCCCGGCTCTGCCCTTCTCGGATGCGGTGGAGGCGATCCCCGGCAGCATCTCGGTCGCCGAACCATCGAGCACAGACCCGTCACGGACAGCATCGTCGCGGATGCCCGTCGCGGGCACCGCATCCACTTCTCCGGTGAAGCGCTTGACGGCCTCCTCCGCCTTGAGCAGGTCTTCGATGAGGTCGATGCCGAATTCGTCCTTCGGCGTGTGGTCGATGACCTCCGTACGGGCGTTGATGAGCACGGGGCTGTCGAACGCCGGTTCATCCTCCCGCTCAGTCTTGTTGCGTCGCCACCACGGGACCTGGTCGGAGTCCCCGCCCAAGTCCAGGTCTTCGAGCGTTCCGAGCGAGATCGACTCGGTCTTCGCGGCTTTTCTGGCGGCGAGTTCCTCTGGGGCGGGAAGTTCGGCTCCGAACAGGTACGCGTAAAGTTCGCGAAAGCGGTATCCGATGCGGTTGGGCGGTGTCTTCGTGATGATGAAGAGGGACAGCAGCAGCAAGAGAACGATGAGCGGCACTGCCACCCAGACGCTCAGGTACGTCGCGAGAGGCATCCCGAGAATGAATCCGACGATGCCACCTGCTTGAGCGAATGCGCCGATCGGTTCGCCCCACGCCGGCAATCCACCGAAGATGTGGCAGAGCGCGCTGATGCTCGCCACAAGGATGCCCATCCCCACGCCGATCCGGCCGTTGTCGTGCACGGACGACGGATGCCGGAAGAACCAGACGGCGAGCACGAGGAGGATCACCGGGAGTGCAAAAGCGAGTCGCCCGAACGCTCCACCGAACGTATATGCGTCGAGGGCGATCGCGACGGGGTGATGCGGGAAGAACCATTCGACGACCGCGCCGCCGACGGCCAGCAGGAAGAAGAAGAATGGCACGCCATCGCGAAGTTCTTCCTTCGCGAGCGTTTCCTTGCCGAACAGGCGAGCGCCGCCTCCGACGACATGGGCCAACCCGAGCCAGGCCGTCGCCAGCGGATTCTGGACAGGCGTCGGCGTCGGCTTGCGCCTCGGGTTCGAGGTCCGCGCAGGGGCGGATCGCGCCCGCGTCGCCGTCGTGCGGGCGCGCGAGGTCGACCGTGCTGCAGGGGTCGACGACGTGCGCGTAGCCATGGGCCCTACGCTACTGGGGCGCTCCGTCAATGCCCGGGAGACTCCGGGGAGTGTCTCAATCCCCGCGTCAAGGTCACGCCTCGATACGGTGTCTCTCGCTGACCGAGGCTACGCCTCGATGACGACGGGAACGATCATCGGCCGACGCCGATGCTGTGTGTTGACCCAACGGCCGACCGTTCGACGGATGACCTGGCTGAACGCGTGCGTGTCGCGCGTGCCGTTCTCCGCGGCATCCGTGAGCGCCCTGACGATCTGCGGCTTGACATCGTCGAAGACGGATTCGTCCTCCGCGAACCCGCGGGACTGGATCTCCGGACCCACGATGATCCGCCCGGTCTGCGGGTCGATCGCCGCGAAGATGGAGATGAAGCCCTCTTCCGCGAGGATGCGACGGTCCTTGAGGTCGGCCTCGGTGATCTCGCCGACGGTCGAACCGTCGACGTACACGTAACCCAGATCGAGCTGCCCGGCGACCTCGACGATGCCGTCCTTGAGATCGAGGACGGTACCGTCCTCGGCGATGAACGTGTTCTCCTCAGGGACACCCGTGTCGATGGCAAGCCGCTGGTTCGCGACGAGGTGGCGGTATTCGCCGTGCACGGGAAGCACGTTCTTCGGCCGGATGATGTTGTAGCAGTACAGCAGTTCGCCCGCGCTCGCGTGGCCGGACACGTGCACTTTCGCGTTGCCCTTGTGCACGACGGTCGCACCGAGCTTCGTGAGCCCGTTGATGACTCGATAGACGGCGTTCTCGTTCCCGGGGATGAGGCTCGATGCGAGGATGACGGTGTCGCCCTTGCCGACCTCGATCTGATGTTCGAGGTTCGCCATGCGGGCCAGAACCGCCATCGGCTCCCCCTGCGACCCCGTGCTCATGTACACGACGCGGTTGTCGGGGAGTTCTGCGGCCTTCTTGGTATCGATGAGCACGCCCTCTGGCACCTTCAGATACCCCAGATCCGCCGCGATGGTCATGTTGCGCACCATCGACCTGCCCATGAAAGCGACCTTGCGTCCGTTCGCCTGTGCGGCATCCAGCACCTGCTGGACACGGTGTACGTGACTCGAGAAACTCGCCACGATGACCCTGCGCGGCGCTTTCGCGATGACGGATTCGAGTACGGGCCCGATGGCGCGCTCCGACGCGGTGAAACCGGGGACGTCCGCGTTCGTCGAATCCACGAGGAACAGGTCGACGCCGGCCTCGCCGAGTCGGGCGAACGCCCTCAGGTCGGTGATGCGGCTGTCGAGCGGCAACTGGTCCATCTTGAAGTCGCCCGTGGCGAGCACCACCCCGGCACTCGTCGTGATGGCGACGGCGAGGGCATCCGGGATCGAGTGGTTCACCGCGATGAACTCGAGATCGAACGGCCCCAGCCTCTCGTGCTGGCCCTCCCTGACCTCGAGCGTGTACGGCGTGATGCGGTGTTCCTTGAGCTTCGCCTCGATGAGTGCGAGCGTGAGCCCGGATCCCAGAAGCGGGATGTCCTGGCGCAGCCGCAGAAGATAGGGCACTGCGCCGATGTGATCCTCGTGCCCGTGGGTGAGCACGATGCCGAGGATGTCGTCCAGCCGGTCCCGTACGGGTGCGAAGTCCGGCAGGATCAGGTCGACGCCGGGCTGGTTCTCCTCGGGGAAGAGCACACCGCAGTCGACGATGAGCAACTTGCCATCGATCTCGAAGACGGTCATGTTGCGGCCGATCTCGCCGAGCCCCCCGACGGGAATGATGCGCAGGGTTCCCGGCGCGAGGGTACGCGGTTCGTGCACTGAGGAGTTCATCGCGTTGTTCCCGCCACCTTCGGTAGTGCTCCCCCAGCCGCTGCATTGCGGTCGGGTCGGAAGTTGCTGAGGTCGAGGCCGGGGATCTCGCCGATCCGAGCGAGATCGTCCTCGATCTGCGCCGCCTCGAAGTCCTCAGGGCCGACCAGAGGGAGCCGCACGCGCGGCGAACCGATCCGCCCCAGCCCGTGCAGCACGTACTTGGCTGCGACGGTGCCCGGCACGTGGGTCATGAGCGCCCTCACGAGCGGCTCGAGGAGCTTGTGGGCCGCCGTGGCCTCCGCGATCCTCCCGGCGTTGACCGCGTCGACGATCTGGCGGTACGGCCGTGTGGCCACGTTCGCCGTGACCCCGACCAGCCCGGCCGCCCCGATCGCCAGGTGCGGCAGGACGTTCGCGTCGTCACCGGAGAAGTAGTACAGGTCGGTCTCGTTGAGAACGCGGCTGACCTGGCTGAAGTCGCCCTTGGCATCCTTGATCGCGAGGATGTTCGGGTGCTTCGCCGCACGCACGATCGTCTCGTAGTTGATCGGCACGCCGGTGCGGCCGGGGATGTCGTAGAGGATCACCGGAAGGTCTGTGGCATCGGCGATGAGGCGGAAATGGGTGAGGATGCCGGACTGCGTCGGCTTGTTGTAATACGGCGTCACAATCATGACGCCGTCTGCGCCCGCCTTCTCACTCGCCTTGTACAACTGCATCGCGTGGGCGGTCTCGTTGGAGCCGCCCCCCGTGATGATCTTCGCTCGCCCGGCGGCGACCTGCTTGCCCACCTCGACGAGTCTGACCTTCTCCGGGTCGGTGAGCGTGCTCGTCTCGCCCGTCGTCCCACTCACCACGATGCCGTCGGCGCCATCGTTGATGACGTCGTCGATGTGCTTCTCGACGCCGGCCCAGTCGACCTCGCCATCGGCGGTGAACGGGGTCACCAGGGCGACGAGCACCTGGCCGAACGGATTCTCTCGAGTGGTCACGGGTTACAGGCTATCGCGGCGGGATGGCGCGCAGGTCAGGTGCTAGGGCGCGACGCGGCCATTCCCGTTGAATGCCGCATAGGTGAGCGGCATGAGCTCCGCGAAATGCTCCTCCATCTTCTCGGCGCACATCTCGATCTCCCGCTGGGGGAACGACGGGAAGTGGCTTCCATCGCGCTTGGTGCGCAGACTCAGGAAGTTCATGAGCGAACGCGCGTTCATCGTCACGTACATCGAGGAGTAGATCGTGAGCGGGAGCACGATGCGGGCGACCTCGCGCGCAACCCCGGCCTCGAGCATCCGCTGGTATGCGTCGAACGCGTGCCGGGAGACGTCGCGCGTCTGCTGTTCCACGAGCGCCGTCTGCTCCGCCGTGCCCGCATGGAACTCGTATGCGCCAGGCTTGCCGGTCTGAATGAGTTTGCGCTCCGCCGACGGCACGTAGAACACCGGGTTCAGTTCCCGGTAGCGTCCGGACTCCTCGTTGTAGGAGGCGATGCGGTGGCGCATGAACTCGCGGAACACGAAGATGGGCGCCTGCACGTAGAACGTCATCGAGTTGTGCTCGAACGGAGAACCATGCCGGTCGCGCATGAGGTAGTTGATGAGACCGCGGTTGCGCTTCTCGTCCTGCTCGGTCTGGGCGCCGTCGAGCTGGCTGGACTCGAGGGTCTGCTCACCCTGGGTCGACACGCGCGCGGCGAACAGGACATCGGAGTCGTGGGCGCTCGATCGAACGAGTTCGACTGTCACATCCGAGCGGAACTGGATGGGTTGCTGGGCATCTTCTGGCACACCTCGACGATAGCGAAGTGCGTCTGGGGCGACGCAGGGCCACGCCGCAACGCCGCTAGGGCCGACGCTCGCCCGACCCTCGTTCGAGCGCTATCGCCTGGCGGATGGCGCCCCGCGCCCTCCGCCGATCCCCGCACGCGTCGTAGGCGATGCCCAGGCGGTACCAGGACTCCCAGCGTCCCGGAGCAGCCTCTGCCTCATCCCGGTACCGCCCGAACACCGCCTCCGCCGCCGTCCGCTCGACCCGGCCACTCGGAAGGCGGGGCAGTCCGGCCAGAGGCAGCTCCCCCTCTGCTGCCAGCATCCGACCGAGTCGTTCGCTGCGGAAACCGAAGACGACCTCGACGACGAGCGCCCACGCACCCACGACCGGGAGGACGAAGAGCGCGATGCCGAGCCCCTTGGCGACCGGCTCGTCGACCAGGATGAGCCGGATGGCGAGCTGGGCGACGAGCACGAGATAGAGCGCGAGAAGCGCGGCCATGACGGCCACGAAGATTCGAGATGTCACCCTGCGGGTTCCCCCGGAGAGTCCGGCCCGCCGACGGCATCGAGCCCGAGGAGCGAGTCGAGCCCCACCGTCAGGCCCCTCGCAGCCGGAAGCGCCCTTAGGGCGAGCAGGATCCCGGATTCGTAGGCGGAGGCTGACACCGTGTCGTGCGCAATCGTCAGGCTTTCACCCACACCGCCGAAGTGCACGTCCTGGTGCGCGACGGCGCCCTGCAACCTCAGGCTGTGCACCGGGATTCCCGCGACCAGTTGTCCCCGTGCCCGCTGGTCGGTGTGCGGCGCGTCGACGAGGCCACGGTCGCGGCGAGAATCCGCCATGAGCTCTGCCGTTCGCACGGCGGTCCCGGACGGCGAGTCGAGCTTCGATCGCCCGTGCGTCTCGATGATCTCGATGGAGTCGAAGTACCGTGCCGCCACCATGGCCAGTCGCGTCGCGATGACGGAGCCGAGCGAGAAGTTCGGCACGACGATGACGCCGGTGCCCGGATGGGACTCGAGCAGGGACGCGAGGGGAGCGAGCCGGTTCGCCGACCAGCCGCTCGTGCCGACGAGGATGTTGAGGCCGTGCTCGACGGCGAAGGCGACCACCTCGGGGCTCACGGCCGGAACGGAGAAGTCGACCACGACATCCGCGCCGACCATCTCGGACAACTCACCGGAGGACCCGATCGTCGCCGCGAGTTCGAAGTCGTCGGACTGCTCGACGAGCCGACACACCAGGCTTCCCATCCGCCCCGCGGCACCCACGACAGCGACCCGTACAGTCATGTCGCCAATCTATCAACCGCTCAGACCTAGGCTTGCACCGTGACGTTTCGAGAGACGGTGCCGTCGGACCCCGTAGCCCATGGATTGCTGTCCGACTATTTCGCGAGCCGGGAGCTCGGATTCACCGGTGCGAACGGATACACGATCGTGCACCCTGGCGATGAGCAGTTCACTCCGCCGCACGGTGTCTTCCTCGTCGTCGAGTTCGACGGGGAGCCGGTCGGATGCGGCGGGATCCGTGCCATCGACGCCGGACCGGACGGCGGCGTGCGCTTCGAGGTCAAGCACTTGTGGGTGGATCCGAGGGCGCGCGGCACGGGACTGGGCGGAAGCCTTCTGGACGAGCTGGAGTCGCGGTCGATCGGTTTCGGCGCGACTGAAGCGGTGCTGGACACGAACTCGAGCCTCGAATCGGCTGCCGCCCTCTACCGCTCCCGCGGGTATGTCGCCATCGCCCCCTACAACGACAATCCGAACGCGACGAACTGGTACGGAAAGGCGCTGCACCGCCCGGACTGATCCGCAGGGGCGTCGCAGGGCCGACGTCAGTACGGCTGCTCCTCCGGCAGGCCCGTGCGCAACTCCGTCGGCAGGTGCCCGAGGTCGTTGTGGGTGACGAGCACGGGCGGCTTCGCCGTGCGCACCCGGATGATGGTGAGGCCGCAGTTCGCCTGGTTGAGTCCCATCCAGCGCCACGCCGGAGCCCCGAACACCTCACGGACGAACCAGGCGATCACGAAGTTGTGGGTGATGAGCAGCTCGTGCCGCTCTCCCCTCGCAGGAGACAACCACTCCGAGACGGCGTCCGCCATCTGGGCCTGGCCCGCCTCGACCTCCTCGGTCGTGACCGCCCCGAAGAACGAATCGAACGAATGGGGCATATCCGGCGTCGGCCCGCTCGGGAAGCAGTCCATGAGGAGTGCGCTCGGTTTCGCCTCCAGGTCCGGGATCTTCTTGGTCATGATCGTCGCGGTCTCCTGCGCTCGCTGCAACGGCGAATGCCACGCGGCGTCGAACGGCACGGATGCGAGCCTCGACGCGATCGCGCGGGCCTGCCGGTTTCCCCGGGCTGACAGGGGGCCGTCCGGCATGCCGTGCTCGGCATCCTGCTGTTCGCCGTGCCGCACGAGATACAGGAAGTGGGACATCGTTGTCCTCCCATTGCAGTGATTCAGTGTGTTGTGCCGCGTTCAGGCCGCGGTGGCCGAAGTCTCCGATGCTGCGGCGAAGACGCCATCGTCGCTCGAGCCGACGGCCGCGATGCTCAGTGGACGCGCGACGAGGTCGAGTGCGAGCTCGGCGACATCGCCGATCGTGACCCTCTCCAACCGCGCGAGCGCTTCGTCGAGGTCGACGAACTCGCCGAGAGTGATTTCGGAACGGCCGAGACGCGACATGCGCGTGTCGGAGTCTTCGAGGGCGAGCGCGGATGCCCCGCCGAGCTGGCCCTTCGCCCGCGCGAGCTCGTCAGCCGTGATCCCGTCGGAGGCGAGCCGGTGGAACTCCGCGACCATGAGCTCGGAGACGGCGCCGGCCTTGGCGGGCGAGCAGCCGGCATAGAGACCGAACAGGCCGGCATCCGAATAGCTCGGAGCGAACGAGTAGACGGAGTAGGCGAGGCCGCGCTTTTCGCGCACCTCCTGGAACAGCCTCGACGACATCCCGCCACCCAGCACGGCGTTCAGGACCCCCATGGCGTTCTTGCGATCGTCGGTCGCCGTGATGCCGGGGACACCGACAAGGATGTTCACCTGTTCGATGGGTCGCTGGATGACGGTCAGCGCACTACCGCGCTCGAGCGCGCCGCCTGCGGTGTCCCGGCGTGCCACGGGCGCGGCATGGGCCGTGGTGACCCAGCCTGCCTTCGCGAGGGCCGCCGTGACGCGAGAGACCAGTTCGTCGTGGGGAACAGCCCCCGCCGCGGTGATGACGAGGTCCTGCGGCCGATAATTCGACCGGTAATGCTCCGCGACGGCATCGCGAGAGACCTCCCGAATGGACTTGGCGCTCCCGCCGATCGGCCGGCCGAGCGGATGTTCGCCGAGCACGGCCTCGAAGAATCGCTCGTTGACGAGATCCGCGGGATCGTCATCGGCCATCGCGAGCTCTTCCAGGATCACGCCGCGCTCGGTCTCGAACTCGTCCGGATCCAGAACCGACGACGTGATCATGTCGCACAGCACATCGACGGCCATGGGCAGGTCCTTGTCGCGAATCTTCGCGTAATAGCAGGTGTATTCCTTGGCGGTCATGGCGTTGTGCTCTCCACCGACGGCGTCGAAGCTCACGGCGATGTCGAGCGCACTGCGCCGCGTCGTCCCCTTGAAGAGGAGGTGCTCGAGGAAGTGGGTGGACCCGAAGTGTCCCGGCAGCTCGTCACGGGATCCCACGGCGACCCAGAAGCCGATGGTTGCGCTCCGCGCCCCAGGCACGTGCTCCGTCAGGATCCGCACGCCGTTCGGGAGTATCGTCCGCCGCACCGCGCAGTCCCCCGTTGCGGTGAATGCGAGTTCCTGCACGTCCAGGGGTAAGCCGACTGCACCATTCATCACGAACGAGCCTAAGTCATTGTCGGCACCCTATCCGCGCCGATTCCGGTTGTCCCCGCAACTGGGGTACGAATACACCGAATGAATGTGGACAAACAGACTTGTCTGTCCCCAATTTCATGTTATGGTTGTGCTTCAAGGGATGAGGACAGAGGTTCGGCCCCCGGCCAGACTTCCTGACAACCGAGCCAACCCGAAGGCCCGGTTGTCAGGTCTCATCCCCGGCACTACTGCACGTACTGGACTTCTGCGGTGGACTCCACAGCAGAACGCAGCGCCGGATTTACCCCCCAGATCCGGCCCCGCTCCCAGACGACAGTGAGGATACCTAGCCGATCTGCCAGAGGGAGCCGTGCTGTGACGATTGTTGATCATGATCCAACGTCACAGCGCGCTCCCTGGGCGAAGCAGCGCATCCTCGACACGGCCACCGAGCTGTTCTACGAGGAGGGCATCCGCCTCGTCGGCGTCGACCGGCTCATCAGTGCGTCCCAGGTGACCAAGGCCACGTTCTACAAGCACTACCGCTCGAAGGACAACCTCGTCGTGGCCTACATCGCTGGGCGCCATGCGCACGACAAGGAATTTCTCGAAGAACTCGTCCGCAACAGCGCCGGGCCGCGCGAGGCGCTCGTCGCCATCGTCGGCATCATCGTCGCCGAGTTGCAGAGTGCAGACTTCCGCGGCTGCGCGTTCCTGAACGCCGCCGCAGAATACCCGAATGCCGACCACCCCATTCGCGAGCTCGTGCTCGAGCACCGCGACTGGTACTCGGCACTCGTCGAATCGCTACTGGCCGAACTGGGCCATCCGCTTCCCGGCGAGGGTGCCGACGACTTCGTGGTCGCACGGGATGGAGCCATGTCCGGCGGCTACGCCGGCGACCCGATCGCAGCGGCGGGGGCACTTCAGCGCGCGACCTCGAGGATCCTGGACTCGGCGCGTTCCTAGCCGGCCTCGCCTGCGCCGGCCGGCCCCGCACCGGCTACGCCGAGACGTCGTCGAGTGCTGCCACCTGCTGGCGGGTCAGGACGACATCCACCGCGGCCATGAGGTCGGCCACCTGCCCGGGATTGCTCGCACCGACGACCGGCGCCGTCACGGTGCTGCGCGACAGCAGCCAGGCCAGGGCCACGGTCGCGGGAGCGCAGTCCAGTTCTGTCGCAATGCGGTCCAGGGTCGCAAGGACCTTCTGGCCGCGACGATTCAGGTGGGTCTCGGCATCCCCCCCGAGCACGATGTTGCCCGTGGAATTGAGGTCGAGCTCGGACCTGGTGCGATAGTTGCCCGCGAGGAAGCCGCCGTCGAGCGCGAATCGCGGCATGACGCCGAGCGCCTGCTGGTCGGCCATCCCGGCGAGTGAACCCTCGAACTCGCGGCGATGCAGGAGGTTGTAGCGGCACTGGAGCGCTGTGAACGGGGTCAGGCCGAGCTGTCCGGCAATGATCCTCGCCTCCAGGATGCGATTCGCGGAATGATCGGATGCCCCGACGAACCGCACGGTTCCGCGGCGGATGTTCTCGTCGACGGCGACGAGAGTCTCCTCGAACGGCACTGACTCGTCGTCGTAGTGGAGGAAGAGCACGTCGATCCGGTCGGTGCGCAGCCGGGTCAGACTCGCTTCGATCGAGGCCGACACGGCGCTCGACGTCAGGCCCGGGTTCTGTGCGCTCTTGCCGATCTTCGTGGCCACGACGACGTCATCGCGGACGCCACGCGATCGCATCCAGTCGCCGATGATGGATTCGCTTCTGCCCGCTGCGTAGGAGTCCGCCGTGTCGATCAGATTGCCGCCGAGGTCGCGGTACGCGTCCAGGATGCCGTAGGCGGAATCCTCCGAGGCGGTCCATCCGAACGCATTCCCTCCGATGGCGATCGGAAAGACGCGAGGGCCGGACGCCCCCAGCACCCGCCGTCGCGCCAGAGTGGGGAAACGGGCATCCGCTTCGTCAATCGGCAGCACGGTGGTCACGGGGTGAGGGTATTCCACGCCGGCGCCCTTCCTCGACATCCCCCGCCGATCGTTATGAGTGTTTTACTATCGGGAGAGGCACTGCGACGGCGATGCGCGAGCGATTGAGGATGTGATCCTGTGGTCAACGACCCGAACTGGCGACTTCCGATCGTCCCCGGGTTCGATCTGTCGAGTCCGGATGTCCGACCGGGCGACTACCTCCCGATCTGGGCGAGGACCGCGTCGGCCGGAGGCGAGGACCGCTCCCCCACCCTCAGCTGGAGCGGTGCCCCGGAGGGCACGAGGAGTTTCGTCGTCACCGTCTTCGATCCTGACGCGCCGACGAGTAGCGGGTACTGGCACTGGGCGGTGCACGACATCCCTGCGAGCGTCACGGCGCTGCCTGCGGACGCCGGCAATCCGGATTCCGGGCTGCTGCCGGAGGGTGCGATCACGATCGCGAACGAGTCCCGCGCCACACGATTCGAGGGCGCGGGGCCGCCGCCGGGCGATGGCGACCACCGCTACGTGTTCACGGTGTCCGCGCTCGACGTCGAGCATCTCGAACTGCCGGACGGGTGCACGCCGGCGATGCTCGGCGTCGTCATGCGGAACTCGGTCATCGGCCGAGCCCAGTTCACCGCACTCGCCTCGACTCCTGCCGCGGGCTAGGAGCCGCCTGGCGCTCAGCGCGCCGCGAGTTCTCTCGCGTGCTCGATCGCCTCGGGGGTGTCGGCGAACACCCGCCCGGCGTCGGTGAGCCTTGGCGCGGAGGTGAGAGCCGACAGCACCTTGCGGTGGCCGGGGCGAATACCGGAGAGCAGAACGACGATCCCGCGCTTCTCGAGCCGGGCGATGGCATCGTCGAGCATGAGGGCACCGGTCGCGTCGATCGTGCTCAGCCGGCTCATCCGCAGGATGACGACAGCGACATCCGTGACCTCGGAGAGTTCGAGCAGGAACCGATGGGCCGCGCCGAAGAACAGCGCACCGTCGAGCCGGAACGCGACGATGCGGTCGTCGAGCAGGCTCTGCTCCTCGTCAGCATGGTCGGATTCGTCGAGAGGGACGCGAGAGACCTGCGCCGATCTCGCCACCGCGCGCAGCGCCACGACCCCGGCAAGGGCGAGCCCGACGATGACCGCTGTCACGAGGTCGATCGCGACCGTCACGCCGAAGGTGATGACGAGCACTATCGCATCGCCGCGGGAGGAGCGCAGGATGCTGCGGATCGCCCCGACCTGCACCATCTGCACCGTCGTGGCCAGCAGCACCCCTCCGAGAGCAGCGAGCGGGATGACTCCGACGAGCGGTGCCGCGACGAGGATGAACAGCAGGAGCACGATCGAGTGCGACAGCGAGGCGAGACGGGACCGGGCTCCGGCCCGGACGTTGACCGCAGTGCGGGCGATCGCGGCTGTCGCGGGGACGCCGCCGAAGAAGGGGACGACGAGGTTCGCAATGCCCTGTCCGAAGAGTTCGCGATCCGGGTTGTGCTTCTGCCCGACGCTCATGGCGTCGGCCACTGTCGCGCACAGCAGGCTCTCGAGCGCCGCGAGTGCGGCGACGGCGACGGCGGAGGGCACGAGGGCGGCGAGCGCGACCGGGTCGAAGAATCCGGCGGACGGAGCGGGGATGCCGCGCGGCAGCTCGCCGACGACGCCGAGCTCAGGGGCCAGGAAGTATGCGACGGCCGTGGCCAGGGCGACGGCGACGAACGACAGCGGAAACGCCGGCTTCCAGCGGGCGCCCAGCAGGATGACCGCCGCGACGCCGAGCGCGATCGCGACCGGGATCG
This sequence comes from Terrimesophilobacter mesophilus, assembly GCF_014200375.1. Taxonomy (GTDB): domain Bacteria; phylum Actinomycetota; class Actinomycetes; order Actinomycetales; family Microbacteriaceae; genus Terrimesophilobacter; species Terrimesophilobacter mesophilus. The sequence continues at coordinate 411,491 of NZ_JACHBP010000001.1, forward strand.
GGTCCGGCGACTGGACGAAACGCGCGGCCGCGTCGATGGCGAGGTCGACCACGCGCTCCTGGCCGCCCGGCGCGACTCCGAGCATGTTGGGCAGCTGCTGCAGGGCGATCACGACGGCGATCCCCGCGGTGAACCCTTCGACGAGGGAGGACGGCAGGTAGCGCACATAGCGTCCGATGCCGGAGACGGAGAGCGCGACCAGGATGATGCCGGCCATGACACCCACCTGCAGCACGCCGGAGGGCCCGAACTCGTGCACGACCGGGATGAGCACGACCGTCATGGCACCCGTGGGCCCGGAGACCTGCAGGTTGCTGCCGCCGAAGATCGCGGCGAGGGCGCCGGCGATCACCGCGGTCGTGAGACCGGCCTCTGCACCGAGCCCCGATGCCACGCCGAAGGCCAGAGCGAGGGGCAGTGCGACGATCGCGACGGTGAGGCCCGCGATGAGATCGCGCCCGGGCGAGCGCGTGGCGGCGGTGAGGTCGGAGCGAACCGGCAGGAGGCTCCTCAGGAAGGTGCGTCCCGCTGACATCCGCCGCTTCACCGACGCGGGCCTGCGGCGGTCTTCGCGGTCCTCGATCCCTCCTCTTCGAGCGAGGCGAGGATGGTGCGGGAGTCTTCGAGGTTCGTCATGAGCAGCTGCTTCGCGACGGCGAGCAGCTGTGACACCCGAGGGTCACGCAGCGAGTAGAAGATCGTGTTGCCGTCGCGCCTGGTCACGACGACGTTCGCGCGCCGCAGTACGGCGAGCTGCTGGGAGAGCTGGGTGACCTCGAGGTCGAGCCGGTCGGCGAGTTCGCCGACGGAAACCTCCCCCAGGACGAGCTGCTCGAGCGCACGCACGCGCACCGGATGCGCGAGCGCCTTGAAGAGGTCGGCCTTGAGGGCCGCAACGGGGAGTTCTGTGGTCACTGCTCAACTATATTGCAGATTTGCAGAATAGCCAATCTGCTGATTCACGAACTAGTTCCCCGCCGTCGCCGTCCGGCGATCACTTCCCGGCGTCGGACCTGCGCAGGATGCCCGCAGCGTGACGCAGAACGGGTTCGTCGACCATCATCCCCTCGTAGCGGAACACCCCGTTCTCGTTCGACGCCGCCGCGATGACGCCCTGCGCCCAGGCGAACTCCTCCGCCGAAGGGCGATACGCCTCCAGGATCGCGGCGACCTGGCCGGGGTGAATGCAGGCGCTTGCGGCGAATCCGCTCGCCGCGGCATCCTGTGCTTCTGCCGCAAGCCCGTCGAGATCATCGATTGCGACGTGGACGGCGTCGATCGCGGCCTTGCGATGCGATCCGGCCGCGAGCAGCACCGAGGACCTCGCGTGCCGGGCGACATCGCGATACCGGCCGTCGCGATCGCGGCTGGAGGTGCCGCCGAGGGAGGCGACGAGATCCTCTGCGCCCCACATGAGTGCGACGACGGAGTCGTGCGCAGCGAGGGCGGGCGCCGCCAGGACCCCTTCCGCCGTCTCGCACAGCGCCACGACTCCGTACCCGTCGAGCGCTCCGATCTGGTGAGGGGACCTGGCCTTGGGCAGCATGACGGTGCGGTAGTGCGTGCGCTCCAGCACCGCCAGGTCAGCGGCGAAATCGTCGGAGTCCGCCGCGTTCACCCGCACGATCGTCGTCGCTGGGTCGAGCTGGTGGGCGACCAGCGCCTCCCGCGCGGCCGGTTTGTCGTCCGCCGCCACGGCATCCTCCAGGTCGAGGATGACCCCCGGTGATCGCGCCGCCGCCTTGTCGAACCGATCTGGTCGGTCCGCAGGGCAGAACAGCAGGGCGGACGGGAAGTCGAAACTCATTGCGCCGCTTCTTCGCACCAGACCAGCGTGTTGCGCACCGCCGTCGCGACGACGACGCCGTCCTGGTTCTTCGCCGTGTGGTGAAGGGTCACGATGCCCTGCCCGGGACGAGACTTCGACAGGCGCTTGGCGCGCACGAGAGTCTGCGAGTACAGCGTGTCCCCGTGGAATACCGGATGCGGGAACACCACCTCGTCGAAGCCGAGGTTCCCGACGATCGTGCGCTCCGTGAGTTGCGCGACTGAGCTGCCGACCATCGTCGACAGTGTCAGCATCGAATTCACCAGGCGCTGACCGAACGGCTGCGTGGCAGACCAGGCCGCGTCGAGATGGAGGGACTGCGAATTCATCGTCATGGTCGTGAACAGGATGTTGTCCGATTCTGAGATCGTGCGCCCCGGCCGGTGGAGATACAGCGCTCCGACCTCGAACTCCTCGAAGTACAGGCCGCGCTGGAGAATCTCGCGTCCCTGGCCCGCGGCCCCGGATCCCGCTGTCTGGTCTGGCATCCCTGTCCTCCCTCTCCTGCTCAGGCTAGCCGTCGAGCCCGAGCGATCGGGCGATGATCATGAGCTGGACCTCGTTCGTCCCCTCGCCGATCTCGAGGATCTTCGAGTCCCGGTACTGGCGCGCGACGAGGCTCTCGTTCATGAAGCCGTATCCGCCGAAGATCTGCGTGGCATCGCGCGCGTTCCTCATGGCCGCGTCGCTCGCGACGAGCTTCGCGATCGCCGCCTCCGTCTTGAACGACAGTCCGGCGTCGCAGCGCCGTGCCGCGTCGTACCATGCGAGCCGCGACGTGTGCACTCTCGCCTGCATCTGCGCGATCGTGAAGGCGATGAACTGGTGGCGTCCGATCGGCACACCGAACACGTTGCGGGACTTCGCGTATTTCACCGACTCCTCGACGCATCCTTCGGCGGCCCCCGTCGCGAGTGCAGCCACAGCGATGCGCCCCTCGTCGAGGGTGCGGAGGAAGTTCGCGAACCCGCGTCCGCGCTCGCCCAGCAGGTTGGCCTCCGGGACCCGCACATCCTCGAAGGTGAGCGGATGCGTGTCGGATGCCCGCCAGCCGACCTTGTCGTATGCCGGCTCGACGGTGAACCCCTGCGTGCCGTGCGGGACGATGATCGTGGAGAGCTCCTTCGTGACCGTTCCGTCTGCACGTGTGCGCTCACCGGTCACCGCAGCGACCGAGATGAAGCGGGAGATCGGGGTGCCCGAGTTCGTGATGAACTGCTTCGAGCCGTTGACCAGCCATTCTCCGTCGTCGAGGACAGCCGTCGTGCGTGTCGCGCCGGCATCCGACCCCGCCTCGGCCTCGGTGAGCCCGAACCCGGCGAGCGCGCGACCCGTGACGAGGTCCGGCAGCCAGGTGTCCTTCTGCTCCTCGGTGCCGTAACGGAAGATGGGCATGGCTCCGAGGCCGATGGCAGCCTCGAGCGTGATCGCGATCGACTGGTCGACGCGCGCGAGCGCTTCGATGGCGAGGCACAGGGAGAAGTAGTCCCCGCCCTGGCCGCCGACCTCCTCGGGGAACGGGAGGCCGAACAGGCCGAGGTCGCCCATCTGCGCGACGACGTCCATCGGCAGCTCGTGCCTGGTGTCCGCCTCATAGGACCGCGGCGCGACGACGGTGTCGGCGAAGTCCCTCACCATGGCGGAGAGGTCGTGTTCGTCTTCGGACAGTTGCGGGTTCACGGTGTTGTCTCCTGCGGTTCGATGGTGGCGAGCAGTTCGTCCAGTTTCACGAGGTCACCCGGGCGGGCGCTGAGAGAGACTCGGCCCGCAATCGATGCGACCAGTTTGTGCTCCATTTTCATGGCCTCGACCGTGACGATGGTGGCGCCGGCTTCGACCAGGTCGCCGTCGGAGACCGGCACGGCGACGACCGTGCCGGGCATGGGTGAGCGCACCTCCGGGGCTACCGGGCGGCTTCCCCGGTCGATGGCGGCGAGCGCCTCCGCGAGCTCCGCCTCCCGGTCGACGACGCGCAGCGGCCAGCTGAAGCCGTCCTGGCCGAGCCAGAGCACATCTCCGTCGCGGACGATCGCCCACCTCGTGGTCACACCGTCGACCTCGACCGCTTCTCCGACCCGACGGACCGTATGCGTTGAGTCGCCGACCGTGAACCGCTCCCCCTCGACGAGCACCTCGACGCGCTCGGTCGGGTTCGTTGCGAACACGAACCGACGCGGCGCGCGGATGCCGCCGGTGCGCCAGCCGGTGGCGGTGTGCCAGACGCCGGCCTCCACTGGGTTCGGCACGGTGAGTGCGACCGCTGCAGCACACAGCAGTGCAGCATCCGGATGCCGGAAGGCGAGGTCGGGGAGTTTCCGCTCGATGAGGGTCGTCTCGAGCCGCCCGGCCTGCACGTCGGGGTCTGCGATGAGGGCGCGGAGGTATTCGATGTTCGTGCGAACGCCCAGCACCGTCGTCTCGGACAGTGCCGTGTCGAGTCGAGACAGCGCCGCCGCGCGGTCCGTACCCCACGCGATGACCTTCGCGAGCATCGGGTCGTAGTTCGGGGACACCGTGAGACCGGTCACGAGGGAACTGTCGACCCGAACGCCGTCGCCGGAGGCTTCGTGAAGCGCCAGGATCGTGCCCGTACTGGGCAGGAACCCGCTCTCCGGATCCTCCGCATACACGCGCGCCTCGACGGCGTGGCCGCGCGGCACGATGTCGTCCTGTCCGATCGTGAGCGTGTCGCCCGCGGCGATGCGCACCTGCCAGGCGACGAGATCGACGCCGGTCACGAGTTCGGTGACCGGATGCTCGACCTGCAGCCGGGTGTTCATCTCCATGAAGAAGAACTCGTCCGGCGCATCGTCGGAGACGAGGAACTCGACCGTTCCCGCGCCGACATATCCGACACTCCGCGCGACAGTGCAGGCCGCTTCGCCGATACGCGCTCGCGTCTCCTCGCTCAGGAGCACCGACGGCGCCTCCTCGATGACCTTCTGGTGGCGGCGCTGCAGGGAGCACTCGCGTTCGACGAGGTGGATCGTGTTGCCGTGCGCGTCGGCGAGAAGCTGCACCTCGATGTGGCGTGGTGCGGTGACGAGCCGTTCGAGCAGAAGCGTGTCGTCGCCGAATGCCGCCCGGGCCACGCGACGAGCGGTCGCAAGGCCTTCCGACAGGCCGGAACGCTCGAACACGGGCTCCATCCCCTTGCCGCCGCCGCCGGCAGAGGGCTTGATCAGGATCGGGAAGCCGAGTTCGACCGCCGCCGCCTCCAGGTCGCCGTCGCTGAGCGGTGAGCCGTCGGGCCCGAGCGATGTCACACCCTGGATGACCGGCACCCCCGCCTTTGCGACGTGCTCCTTGGCGCGGATCTTGTCTCCCATGAGTCCGAGCGCCTCGACTCCCGGCCCGATGAACACGATCCCGACGTCATCGCACGCGCGCGCGAAGTCCGCGTTCTCGGAGAGGAAACCGTATCCGGGATGGATGGCCCGGGCGCCGGTCGCCCTGGCGGCCTCGATGATCGCGGGGATGCTGAGGTAGCTCTCCTGCGCGGGCGGCGGGCCGATGCGCACGGCGATGTCGGCATCCGTCACATGCTTCGCGCGTCGGTCGGCGTCGCTGTACACGGCCACCGAGCGGATGCCGAGCTCCCGAAGCGTGCGGATCACCCGGCAGGCGATCTCGCCGCGGTTCGCGACGAGCACTGTGTCGAACATGGCCACGGTCGTCACATCCGGAACAGGCCGAAGGCCGGGTCGGGAAGCGGGGTGCGCGAGGCGACCTCGAGGGCGAGACCGAGGACGGTGCGCGTATCGGCGGGGTCGATGATGCCGTCGTCCCAGAGCCTGGCAGTCGAGTAGTAGGGGCTGCCCTGTGCCTCGTACTGCTCGGCGATAGGGGCCTTGAATGCCGCCTCGTCCTCTGCGGACCAGCTCTCCCCCGCTGCATCCAGCTGGTCGCGCTTGATCGTGGCGAGCACACTCGAGGCCTGCGCTCCGCCCATGACCGAGATGCGGCTCGCCGGCCACATCCAGAGGAACCGCGGGCTGTAGGCGCGACCGCACATCGAGTAATTTCCTGCGCCGAACGAGCCGCCGATCACGAAGGTGAATTTGGGCACCCTCGTCGTGGCGACGGCGGTGACCATCTTCGCGCCGTCCTTGGCGATGCCGCCGGCCTCGGCATCCCTGCCCACCATGAATCCGGAGATGTTCTGCAGGAACACGAGCGGGATGCCGCGCTGGTCGCACAGTTCGATGAAGTGCGCGCCCTTGAGCGCGGATTCGGAGAACAGGATGCCGTTGTTGGCGACGATGCCCACCGGATGCCCGTGCACGTGCGCGAAGCCCGTCACCAGGGTCGTACCGTACTCGCGCTTGAACTCGTGGAACCGGCTGCCGTCGACGAGCCGGGCGATGACCTCGTGCACGTCGTACTGGCCCTGGACGTCGACCGGGACGGCGCCGTAGAGTTCTGCGGGGTCGGCATCCGGCTCGCTCGGCTCGATGACCTCCCAGGCACGGGGCGACGGCGCGGGCAGCGTCGCGACGATGTCGCGCACGATCTGCAGGGCGTGCTCGTCGTTCTCCGCGAGATGGTCTGTCACGCCCGAGGTACGCGAGTGCAGCTCTCCGCCGCCGAGTTCCTCGGCCGTGACGATCTCGCCGATCGCGGCCTTCACGAGCGGAGGTCCGCCGAGGAAGATCGTGCCCTGGTTGCGCACGATCACGGTCTCGTCGCTCATCGCCGGCACATACGCTCCGCCCGCGGTCGAGGAGCCGAGCACGGCGGCGATCTGCGGGATCCCCAGGCCGGACATCCGCGCCTGGTTGTAGAAGATGCGCCCGAAATGATCGCGGTCGGGGAAGACCTCGTCCTGCTTCGGCAGGAACGCGCCGCCCGAGTCGACGAGGTAGACGCACGGGAGCCGGTTCTCGAGCGCGATCTCCTGCGCGCGCAGGTGCTTCTTGACCGTCATCGGGTAGTACGTGCCGCCCTTGACGGTCGCGTCGTTCGCCACGACCATGACGGCGCGGCCGTGCACGAGGCCGATTCCGGCGACGAGACCTGCGCTCGGGCTGTCGTTGCCGTAGAGATCGTGGGCGGCGAGCGGAGCCACCTCGAGGAACGGGCTGCCGTCGTCCAGCAGGCGTTCGACGCGGTCGCGCGGCAGGAGTTTACCCCTGGCCAGGTGGCGCTGGCGGGACTTCTCAGACCCTCCGAGGGAGGCGACCCGCAGCTTCTCGTTGAGCTCGGCGACGAGGGAGCGCTGCGCGGCGTCGTTCGCCGCGAAGCCGTCACTCGCGGTGTCAAGCGCGCTGTGCAGGGTCTCCATCGACGGCTCCGGCCTCTGTCTGGCTTCTGGTACGGCGGTCGGCGGAGTGACTTGTGGTCATGCCCCGCTGCAACTAGGTTAGTGATCGCTAACCGATTTGTCTACAGGCGGGAACGGATGACGACGCAGCGAGTGTCCATGACAACCGCACGCGGCCGCGCCAAGGCGAGCCGTCGGGAGGCACTGCTCACTGCGGCCGCCCGTCTCTTCGCCGAGCGCGGGTACCCCGGGACGTCGATCGAGGAACTCGGCGCGGCCGCCGGCGTGAGCGGCCCGGCACTCTACAAGCACTTCAGCGGTAAACAGGCGATGCTCGCCGCGATCCTGCTCGAGGCGAGCGAGGGGCTCCATTCCGGCGGAAGGGACGTGCTCTCCCGGGCTACCGGCGCCGACGCTCTTCGGGCCCTCGTCGCATTCCACGTGGAATTCGCGCTCGACAATGCCGACGTCATCCGGGTGCAGGACCGCGACCTCGGCCAGCTCGCCGAAGACGACCGCCACACCGTGCGCACCCTGCAGCGGCTTTACGTCGAGGCGTGGGTCGAGGTGCTGGCAGGGTTGAATCCGGATGCCGACCGGGCCGTCCTGCGCACGCGCGCCCACGCGGTCTTCGGCCTGCTCAACTCGACACCGCACAGTGGACTCGACCTCGACCGTGCCACCCTGCGCCGCGAACTCGAGCGCATGGCGCTCGCGGCCCTCGCCTGAACTCGCCTGCTCTCTCCTGCTCTTCTCCCGTTGAGTCGGGCCGTTTTGCGGGTCTGAAGTGCGCAGCACCCTCAAAATGACCCGACTCAACGGAAGGGGGCGGAAACGGAGGGGGCGGAAACGGAGGGAGCAGATGCGGGGCAGATGCGGGGCGGATGCGGGCCGGATGCGGGCAGAAGCGATGCACCGAATGCGCGATCGTGACCGACGTGCCGGGTACCCTTGGCAGGTGTCCAACGCCACCACCACGAAGCCGCCCCGCGAACGTACCCCGCTCGGCGCGAACTTCTGGAAACTCCTGACATCATCCGGCCTGTCGAACCTCGCGGACGGTGTCTTCAAACTCGCCCTGCCGCTCGTCGCCATCCGGTATACGCAGGAGCCCGTGCTCATCGCGGGGCTGAGCCTCGTCGCCTCACTTCCCTGGCTCCTGTTCGCCCTGCAGGCCGGCGCCCTCGCCGACCGGCACGACCGGCGCAGGATCATGCTCCTCGCCAACATCGCGCGGGCGGTCCTGCTCGCAGCCGTCGCCGCATCCATCGCGCTCGGGGTCGAGTCCATCTGGGTGCTGTACGCCGTCGCGCTGTGCGTCGGGACGGCCGAGACCCTCTACGACACCTCCGCGCAGTCGATCCTGCCCCAGATCGTCGGACGCACCCAGCTCTCCCGCGCGAACGGGCGGCTCTACGCGGTGGAGATGACCGCGAACCAGTTCGTCGGCCCGCCGCTCGGCGGCTTCCTCGTCGCGACCGGCGCGCTCATCGCCTTCTCGGTACCGGCGGGACTGTGGCTCGTCGCCGTCGGGATGCTGTTCCTCGTCCGCGGGAACTTCCAGGTCGCCAGGGAGAATCCCGCCAGGATGCGCTCCGAGATCATGGAGGGCCTGCGGTTCCTCTGGCGCACACGAGTGCTGCGAACCCTCGCGTTCATGACGGGCCTGTTCAACCTCACCTCGAGCGCCGCCTTCGCGATCTTCGTGCTCTACGCGGCCGGCCCCAAATCGGCGATGGGCCTGACGGATGCGCAGGTCGGCATCCTCTTCACCACGACCGCCATCGGCAGCCTGCTCGGTTCGTTCGCTGCGGAGCACATCGAGCGCGCGATCGGGAGGGCGCTTTCGCTCAGCCTGTCGATCGTCGGCGGAGCAGTGCTCCTCATCACCCCGGCGTTCACCACGAACCCGTTCATCATCGGCGGCGCATTCTTCATCGGCGGATTCACCGTCGTCCTGTGGAACGTCGTCGCCGTGTCCCTGCGCCAGCGCATCACCCCCGACCGGCTCCTCGGCCGCGTCAACAGCGGCTACCGCCTGCTGGCGTGGGGAACCATGCCGCTCGGTGCCGCGATCGGCGGTGTGCTCGGCCAGTTCCTCGGCCTGCCGCCGGTGTTCATCATCACCGGCATCGGCACCCTCAGCCTGCTGCTCTTCATGTTCCGGCTCACGAACGCGTCGATGGATGCCGCCGAGGCCGAGGCCGCGCGCACCGCATCATCCGACAGCACGGCAACCGACAGCACGGCATCCGACAGCAGGGCATCCGGAACTGCAGAGCAGGCGTAGCGTTGACGCTGTGAGTTCCACCGCCGCAGCCCCACGCAACCGGATCATCCTTCTCGTCGTCGTCGCCGTCATCGTCGCGGTCGTCGCGATCGTGATCGGCCTCTTCGTGTCGCAATCGCGCACGCACGGCAACTACTCGGTCTCCGACGGCGCCGTGACCATCGAGTCGGCGACGATCCAGAACCTCGGTACGATCCTCGTCACCGACCAGGGCTTCGCGCTCTACACCTACCCTCCGGATGCCCAGAAGGAAGTAGCCTGCACCGACCGGTGCGCACTGAACTGGCCACCCATGTTCATCCCGGACGGTGTGAAGCTCGCGGCCGGCCCGGGCGTTGACGGATCGCAGCTCTCGACCACGACCGATCGCGACGGGAAGAAGGTCGCGACCTACGACGGATGGCCACTCTACCTGTTCACCGGGGATGTCACGGCGGGTACCGCGAACGGTCAGAACCAATACCTGGACGGCGGATACTGGTACGTCATCCGGCCCGACGGCGAAGTCGTCATGCCGAAGCCGGAGGACTGACAAGACTACGACCCACCGAACGCGTACCCGAGCAGGTCCGCGAACAATTCCTCCGCGTCGCAGGCGACACGGCGACGCGTGAACCAGTCGCAGATGTTCACGCAGTCGCGATGCAGGAGATCCAGCCCCTGCGGGTTCGCGACGACATCCACGATCTGCGGCAGATCGATCACCCGCACCCTTCCCTCGTGCACGAGGAGGTTGTACGCCGACAGGTCGCCGTGAGCGACCCCGGCGGTCGCGAAGATTCGCATGAGGTCGACGACCTGCCCGAACAGCCCGTCGAGGATGTCCCGGTCATCGCGCGTCTGCGACAGGCGCGGGGCGGCCACCGATCCCGCTCCGATGAACTCCATGAGGATCTCGGTGCCGCTCACCTGCACCGGGTACGGGACGGGTGCGCCGGCCTGCCACATCCGGCATAGTGCGTCGAACTCGGCGAGCGACCAGCGCGCTGCCGCGACTTCACGGCCGAAGGCGGACTTCTTCGCGACGGCGCGACCCTCGCGGGAATCCCTGCCGCGACGGCCCTCCGTGTAGATGCTCGAGCGATGGAAGTCGCTGTGCTCGGCCGTGCGGTAGCGCTTCGCCGCGAGCAGCACCCTCTGCGACGGTTCGCCCGGCACCGCGCGCTCGAGGAGGAACACGTCGGCCTCCTTGCCGGTCTTGAGGATGCCGAGCTCGGTGTCGAATGCGCCGGCACTCGTCACGAGCCAGTCCGGCCACGGTTTCGGACCGCGTTCGGATGGGGTGGTCGCCGGCCAGGTGGTCCAGCGCTGGTCTTCGCCCGGCTCCACCTCGGCGAAGGTGAGGGAGACGTCGAAGGGAGAGGAAAGTTGTTCGTTCACGGTGAGGCTCCAGGTCGGAGGCCACACGCGGAACTAGAGGGCTGTGGCCTCGGTGGGAAGAATGTCGGCGAGAGCGCGCACGACAACGACGTTCGTCATGACTGGCTCCTCTCTCGCGTTCTTCCGGACGATCCGGTGCGGTCGAGTGTAGCATCCGGCTTTCACTCGACTCGGGTCATTCTGCGGGTACCGAATCGGCTCGACCCGCAGAATGACCCGAGTCAAGGTGAGTTCAAGAGCCGGTCAGGGTCGTGAGGGTCAGACCATCGTCAGGAGCACAGCGGGGTTCGCGAGAATCGCACCGACGTCGGCGAGGAATCTGCTCCCCTGCTCGCCGTCGACCAGGCGGTGGTCGAACGAGACGCTCAGGGTGAGCACCTGCCGAAGTGCGATCTCGCCGCGGTACTCCCACGGCATCCGCTTGACAGCGCCGAGAGCGAGGATCATGGCCTCCCCGGTGTTCAGGATGGGGGTGCCTGCGTCGATACCGAACGAACCGATGTTCGTGATCGAGACGGTGCCGCCGGCCAGGTCCGCCGGCGACGCTGTGCCCGCCTTCGCCGTCTCCACGAGCGCGGAGAGCTCGTCGGCGAGACCGACAAGGTCGAGCGCGTCGGCATCCTTGATGTTGGGGACCATGAGCCCGCGCGGGGTCGCGGTGGCGATCCCGAGGTTGACGTAGTGGAACTGAACGATCTCCTGCGCCTGCTCATCCCAGCGGGTGTTCACCGACGGATTGCGCCCCACGGCGATGCACAGGGCCTTCGAGACGACCGTGAGCAGGTTGAGTCGCCTGCCACGGAACGCCGATGACTCTTTGAGGGTGGCGATGAGCTCCATCGTTGGCGTGACATCGATCGTGAGGAACTCGCTCGCGTGCGGCGCGGTGAACGCGCTCTGCACCATCGCGGCAGCCGTGTACTTCCGAACACCCTGGATGGGGGTGCGGGTCTCCCTCTCGCCTGTTTCTGCTCGCCTGGTACCGCTCCCAGAGGAGCCGGCTTTGCCGGCGTCACGAAGGGAGCCCCCCGACACTGCAGCTTCCACGTCCTCCCGCGTGATGAGCCCCTTGTCTCCCGTGCCGATCACCGTCGCAAGATCAATGCCGAGATCACGAGCGAGCTTGCGCACAGGCGGGGTGGAGCGGGGGGTTTCAACACGCTCGATCGGGAGCGAGGTCTGCGAAGCGGGTGGCGGAACCACCTCGACCTTCAAGTGCGGGTCTGGAGCCGGCGCCGGCGCTGGTGTCGGCGCCTTCGAGGTTCCCTTCCTGGCGCGACGAGCCGGCCGGCCATCGCCCTCGATGGGAGGGCCGTATCCGACCAGGACGGGTTCGCGCTCAGGTTTGGCGGCATCCGATGAACCCGCAGAGTCCCCCTCAGAACCTTCGAGCTCGAACGCGACGATGGGCGCGCCCACCTGCACGGTCGTACCCGCTTCGGCATAGAGCTTCGTGATGACACCGGCGAACGGCGACGGCAACTCGACGAGCGCCTTGGCCGTCTCCACTTCGGCGAGCGGCTGGTTGAGCTCCACTGTGTCGCCAACGGCAACATGCCAGCTCACGAGTTCCGACTCAGTGAGGCCCTCACCGAGATCGGGGAGCGCAAAGTCCTTCGCGGCCATCTAGCCCTCCCAGTCGCTGAGTGAATTGGGGCGGCCGAGGACACGGTCGACGGCATCCAGCAGGCGATCGAGGTCGGGAAGGAAGTGCTCCTCCAGGGCGGCAGGCGGATACGGGGTGTCGAAACCCGTGACGCGCTCCGGCGCCGCCTCGAGCCAGTTGAAGCACCGCTCCGTGATGCTCGCGGCGACCTCCGCGCCAATTCCCACCGACTGCGCTGCTTCGTGTGTGACCACGAGTCGGCCGGTCTTCCGCACCGAGGCTTCGATGGCCTCGAAATCGATCGGAGAGATGGAGCGCAGGTCGATGAGCTCGATCGACACGCCATCGTCGGCGGCGGCGCTCACGGCATCCTTCGCGGTCGCCACGAGCGGGCCGTACGCGACGAGGGTGACATCCGACCCGGTCGACACGACGCGGGCACGCCCGAGCGGGAGCACGTCGGCAGCCCCGAAGTCGACCTCGCCCTTCGACCAGTACCGGCGCTTGGGCTCGAAGAACATCACCGGGTCATCGCTCGCGATCGCCTGCTGGAGCATGCCGTAGGCGTCCTGCGGGTTCGAGCAGCTCACGACGCGAAGGCCGGCGGTGTGGGCGAAGTAGGCCTCAGGCGACTCGGAGTGGTGCTCGACGGAGCCGATGCCGCCGCCGAACGGAACGCGGATGGTGATCGGCATCCGCACGGCGCCGCGCGAGCGGTAGTGCAGCTTGGCGACCTGGGCGACGATCTGGTCGAAGCCGGGGTAGATGAATCCGTCGAACTGGATTTCGGCGACCGGACGGTAGCCGCGCATCGCGAGTCCGACGGCCATGCCGATGATGCCGGACTCCGCGAGCGGCGTATCCATCACTCGGTCGGTGCCGAACTCGGCCTGCAGCCCGTCGGTGACCCTGAACACTCCCCCGAGCTTGCCGATGTCCTCGCCGAGCAGGATGACCTTCTCATCGTCCTGCATCGCGCGCCGAAGCCCGGCGGTGATCGACTTCGCGAGCGTCAGTGTTGCGGTGCCCGTCGTGGGCGCCGGTGCTGTCGTGTCAGCCGTTGCGGCTGTTGCGGTGGCCATCACTCGCCTCCTTCGAAGTTCGCGAGGTATGCGGCGTACTGGCTGCGCTGGCGTTCGAGCACGGGGTCGATCTCGATGGTCACGTGATCGAACACGCTCATGATCGTGGGTTCCTCCATGCCGATACAGCCGGCGCGGAACTCGGCAGCGACGCTGTCGGCCTTCGCTTTGACGCGCGCCTTCAACTCGTCGGTGAGCAGGTCCTTCGACTCGAAATACTTCTCGAGACGGGAGATCGGGTCCTTCGCCTTCCACTCGGCCAATTCGTCGGCGTCGCGATAGCGCGTCGGGTCGTCGGATGTCGTGTGCGGCCCCATCCGGTAGGTGACGGCCTCGATGTAGGTGGGTCCGCCACCGTTGTGGGCTCGGTCGAGGGCGATCCGCGTCGCGGCCATGACCGCGAGCACGTCGTTCCCGTCGACGCGCATGCTCGGGATGCCGAATCCTGGGGCACGCTCGGAGATGTGCCGCGTCGCCTGAAGGCCGACCGGCTCGGAGATGGCCCAGTGGTTGTTCTGGCAGAAGAACACGACGGGAGCCTGATAGGTGGCGGCGAAGATCATCGCCTCGTTCGTGTCGCCCTGGCTCGTCGCACCGTCGCCGAAGTAAGTGATGACGGCGGAGTCCGCTCCGTCGCGCAGGATGCCGACGCCGTATCCGACGGCGTGCAGCGTCTGGGCGCCGATGATGACGGCGGGGATCGCCATCCGGAACTCGCTCGGGTCCCAGCTTCCGTGCGCGTGCCCTCGCCACACCCGCACGAGATCATCGAGGGCTACGCCGCGGCAGTATGCGACGCCGTTCTCACGGTAGCTCGGCATGATGAAGTCGTCGTCGCGGAGTGCGCGCGCAGAGCCGATCTGCGAGGCTTCCTGGCCGAGGAGCGGTGGCCAGAGGCCCAGCTCGCCCTGCCGCTGAAGAGCGGTCGCTTCGACGTCGATCCGGCGCACGACGACCATGTCCTCGTAGAGGTCGGCGAGCTGCGCATCGGAGACGTCGGCAACCCACTGGTCGATGGTCGGACTCGGGTGGCGGATGCCGTCGGCGTCGATGAGTTGGACGAAATCACGGTCGTCGAGCAGGTCGACCTCCGAGTCACTCGATTTGGACACAGTTGAACGCAACACGTCACGCCTTCCTTCGGGATCGTCGACTGGTGAGCCGTGAATCCGCTTCAGGGGATCGGCTCACCTTGTTGGCCGGCCGACCCAGGCCAGCATCGTTGTCTGGCATATAGCGAGGTTACGCAGTGGTGCTGGGAATCCACAACCCGACCTGCGGCGAGGAACAAAAAACGGGTCCGCTCCTTGTGGGGAGCGGACCCGATTCTCTTGTGCTCGTGATCGATTCGGCTACGCCTCGGAGCCGACTTCGGCGGGAGCCTCGGCGGGAGCCGCCTCAGCAGCCTCGCTGCCCTCCTCGACGGGCGAGAGGGAGAGCTTTCCGCGGTCATCGATCTTGGTGATCTCCACCTGGATCTTCTGGCCGACCGAGAGCACGTCTTCGACGTTCTCCACCCGCTTGCCACCGGCGAGCTTGCGCACCTCGGAGATGTGCAGCAGGCCGTCCTTGCCGGGGGTGAGCGAGACGAACGCACCGAACGTGGCGATCTTGACGACGGTTCCGAGGAACCGCTCGCCCACCTCCGGGTTCAGCGGGTTCGCGATCGCGTTCACCGCGGCGCGCGCAGCCTCAGCCGACGGGCCGTCGACAGCGCCGATGTAGACCGTGCCGTCGTCCTCGATCGAGATGTCGGCACCGGTGTCATCCTGGATCTGGTTGATCGTCTTGCCCTTCGGGCCGATCAGCTCGCCGATCTTGTCGAGCGGAATCTGCACCGAGATGACGCGCGGCGCGGTGGCCGCCATCTCATCCGGCGCGTCGATCGCGGCGTTCATGACGCTGAGGATGATCGTGCGAGCATCCTTCGCCTGCTTGAGCGCACCATCCAGAACCGACGACGGGATGCCGTCGAGCTTCGTGTCCAGCTGGATCGCCGTGACGAACTCGCTCGTTCCGGCGACCTTGAAGTCCATGTCGCCCAGGGCGTCCTCTGCTCCGAGGATGTCGGTGAGGGCCGCGTAACGCGTCTCACCATCGATCGTGTCGGAGACGAGGCCCATCGCGATACCCGCGACGGGCGCGCGCAGCGGCACACCGGCGTTGAGCAGCGACAGCGTCGATGCACACACCGAACCCATCGACGTCGAGCCGTTGGAGCTCAACGCCTCGGAGACCTGGCGGATCGCGTACGGGAACTCCTCACGTGGAGGAAGCACCGGCACGAGGGCGCGCTCGGCGAGGAAGCCGTGCCCGATCTCGCGACGCTTCGGGCTGCCGACCCGGCCGGTCTCACCGGTCGAGTACGGCGGGAAGTTGTAATGGTGCAGGTAGCGCTTCTTCGTCACCGGCGCGAGGGAGTCGATCTGCTGCTCCATCTTGAGCATGTTCAGTGTCGTGACACCCAGGATCTGGGTCTCGCCGCGCTGGAAGATCGCCGAACCGTGAACGCGCGGGATGACCTGCACCTCGGCGTCGAGCGGGCGGATGTCGGCAAGGCCGCGACCGTCCATGCGGATGCCCTCGGTGAGGATGCGGCCGCGCACGATCTTCTTCGTGACCGACTTGTATGCCGCACTGACCTGGCCGTTCGCCGACTCCGGCAGTTCGCCCGCGGCGACCCGACCGGCGATGGCGTCCTTGACGCGCGCCTTGAGTGCGTCATCCGCGTTCTGGCGCTCGACCTTGCCGGCGATCTGGTAGACGCCCTTGAGCTCGTCGTAGGCGAGCCCGGCGACAGCGTCGTAGGTCTCCTGGTCGTAGGCGAGGAAGACCGGGTAGTCCTCGATCTCCTTCGCGCTCTGCGCCGCGAGAGCCGACTGGGCCTTCACGAGCTGGGCGAGGAACGGCTTGGCCGCCTCGAGGCCCTGCGCGACGACAGTCTCGTCGGGCTTGGTGGCGCCCGCCTTGATGAGCTCCCACGCGTGCTCGGTGGCCTCAGCCTCGACCATCATGATCGCGACATCCTCTTTGCCGTTCTTATCGGTGACGATGCGTCCGGCGACGGTGAGGTCGAACACGGCTTCCTCGAGCTGCTCGTACTTGGGGAACGCGACCCACTGGTTTCCGATGAGAGCCATCCGGATGCCGGCGATCGGGCCGCTGAACGGCAGACCGGAGATCTGGGTGGATGCGCTGGCCGCGTTGATCGCGAGCGCGTCGTAGAACTCGCCCGGCGCGATGCTCAGCACCGTGATGACGATCTGGACCTCGTTGCGCAGTCCGTCGACGAACGACGGGCGCAACGGGCGGTCGATGAGGCGGCAGACCAGGATGGCCTCCGTCGAGGGGCGGCCCTCGCGGCGGAAGAAGCTGCCGGGGATCTTGCCTGCGGCGTAGGAACGCTCCTCGACATCCACCGTGAGCGGGAAGAAGTCGAAGTTGTCCTTCGGCTGCTTGCTCGCGCTCGTGGCGCTCAGAAGCATGGTGTCTTCGTCGAGGTATGCGGCGACGGCACCCTGTGCCTGCTGCGCGAGGCGACCGGTCTCGAAACGGACCGTGCGCTTGCCGAACTTGCCGTTATCGAGAACGGCTTCGGCGAATTTGATTTCTGGACCCTCCATGTGGGGGTTTTCTCCTTTGCTGGTGTGGCGACCCCGTGTGGGTCGGCACGCGTACATCGGAAGCAGGAGTCAAGCAGTCAGGGGCGCGCGGCGATTGCGCTCGGGCGCCGGTTCTGGCCAACAGTAGAAATACACCGTACGAGTCGGGATACCACCACCGGTGACCAGCGTCGTGCCGGCCTGCTCCGCAGCCGATCAGAAGTCTGAATCAGCCTCGAAGAGTCTACCAGCAGCGGGCTTCGCGGCCTAGCGCCGCGCCGATCATGCCCTGCGGGGTCGCAGGACGACGACCCCGGTTCCTGCCAGAAGCAGCAGGAGCGCTCCGAACGCGAGCGGAAGCGGTGAGGTTCCCGTGTTCGCGAGTGCGGGCACCTCGTCATCACCGCCGTCGTCCACCGCCGGCGCGGGAATGATCCAGAGCGAGTCCGTGAACCAGCCTTCGACCGGATCCCCTGCCTCCAGACTGTCCGCGGCGTGGGCGGGATCAGTGATCGACACGAGTCTCGCGGCGTCGTCATCCCAGACCGTGACCCACCATGTGCCTGCACTGTCGAAGTCGGCGTCGAAGGAGTTCCAGAGCCCGCTCGGGTTGATGAGGTAGGTCGCCACGCCTGTCGTGAGGTCGAGGGTGTAGACGAACCCGTTGAAGTCGATCGCGTACACGGTTCCCGTCCCGGGCTGCTCCGAGATGACGGAGAGCGCGAGTCCCGTATCGATGAACCGGCTGTCAACGACATCGGCGATGTAGGTGGCCGCACCCGTCGTCAGGTCCAGACGGTACAGCTCGGTTCCGAAAATGGTGATGTATGCGGTGCCGGCGTCGAGGATGTCGAAGGCGTTGCAGGAGGTGCTGGGTTCTGGGCCACCCTCGTCGGCGTTGTGGTCCTGGGTGATGGGGCCGATCAGCGTGTAGGCACCGGTGGTGATGTCGACGGACCAGAGCTGGCATTCCGGTCCATATCCATAGCCGATGACGTAGCTCTTCCCAGCATTTGCGTCATAAGCACCGTCGGTGATCATCTGCGGGTCATCATGAGTCGCCTGGATGACCGTCAGGGTCGACGGGCTACCGGGATGCACCTGCCAGAAAGCGCTGCTGATACCACCGCCGTTCTCAGTATCCCAGTAGCCGGCCGAGTAGAACGAGTCGCCGTCGGGTGACGTCGCGAGGGCGAGAGCGGGCATCGAGGCGCCGAGCACGAGAGCGGCGACAGCGGCAACGGTACCTATCGAGAGGATCGACTTCTTCATCGGGATCTCCATGGGAGAGGCTGACACGACAACGGGTGAGAAGGTGGTGCGGAGGCGATCCTAGTGAACCTCAGACCCCGGCAACAGTCCCCGCGCGGAAGAAACCTGTGCCCGGACGGCGGGGATCACCTCGGCAGCGAAGCGCTCCATCGTCGCGGCGTCATCGCCGGCGAGGATGAACCCGCTCGTGCCGTGGTCGACGGCGAGTTCGACGAGTCGGTCGATCGTCGCATCCGCAGCACCGATGTTGAGCCAGCGCCGGATGTCCGCAGGACGCCGCCCCGCTGACTCCGCGCCCTCGTCGATGAGTCGGTTCATCCCAGTGAGCTGGTCGACGCTTGTGAGGTAACCGAACGAGGGGATCCACCCGTCGGCCGCACGACCGACGAGGTTCAGCATCCGCGGTTTGTATGCGCCAAGGGAAATTCCGATCGGATGCGGCGATGCCGGGCCGCGCTTCGCGCCGCGCACAGAATAGAACTCTCCGTCGACGCTCGCTCCCCCAGGCTCATCCACCGCCCAGATCGCCCGAATCACTCGGATCGCCTCCTCGAGCGCGGTGACCGCCTGGCCTGGACGCAGCCGACGGCCGCCGACCGCTTCGATCGCATCCCAGAACCCGCCGGCGCCGAGCCCCAACTCGAATCGACCGTCGCTCAGCTGGTCGATCGTCACCGAGCTCCTCGCGAGCACGACCGGCTGCCGCAGTGGCAGGTTCGTCACGTTCGCGCTCAGGTGCACGCGCTCGGTCTTCGCCGCGACGAACGCGAGGAGGCTCCAGGCATCGAGCAGTGCCGGCTGGTACGGGTGGTCCTGGAACGTGACGAGGTCGAAGCCGAGCCGATCGCTCAGCTGCGCGAGCTCGACGACCCCGTGCGGATCCCGAGAAGTCGGAGTGATGAAGGTCCCGAATTTCAGCTCGTGCCCGTAGTCAGTCATCGATCTCCTTCTTCATCGGCTGCAACCGGCGGCCGATGTCGAGCATTCCCCTGCACTCGAGCGGTCCGCACACTCGCTACGCTGGAGACATCCCGAAAGGAGCCTCCAGTGCGAGTTGGTGTCACGCGAGAACAACGTGCAGGGGAACGGAGGGTCGCGGCAACACCGGAGACGGTACAACAGCTCACAGCCCTCGGACTCGACGTCGTCGTCGAGAAGGGGGCCGGCGATGAGTCCGGATACTCGGATGCCGCCTACAAGGAGGCCGGCGCGACGATCGCCGCGAAGCTCGCCCTCGGTGCACTCGACGTGCTCGTGCACGTGCGCCCGCTGAGCCCGGCCACTGCTAAGGCGCTCAAGAAGGGTGCGGTCACCATCGGCCTCGCCTCGCCCTCGACTGAGCTGCCCACTGTTGCTGCCCTTGCCGCCGGGAAGGTGACCGCGTTCGCGCTCGAACTCATCCCCCGCATCTCCCGCGCCCAGTCCATGGACGCACTCAGTTCCCAAGCGCTGGTCGCCGGATATCGCGCGGTCATCGAAGCAGTGATGCGTTATCCGCGCTTCTTCCCCCTCTACATGACCGCAGCGGGCACGATCCCCCCGGCGAAGGTGCTCGTGCTCGGGGCCGGAGTCGCCGGATTGCAGGCGATCGGGACGGCAAAGCGCCTGGGCGCGCGCGTCTCGGCCAACGACATCCGGGCCGCCTCTGCCGACGAGGTCCGCTCGATGGGAGGCACGTTCATCAACCTCGACCTCGACACGGCGGCGGAGGGCACGGGCGGTTACGCGAAGGAGCTCGCCGAGGACCGCGCGAAGCGCCAGCGCGACCTGCTCGCGCCGCACGTCGCCGCATCGGACATCCTCATCACGACGGCGGCGATCCCCGGACGGGCGGCTCCACTCCTCGTCACGACCTACATGGTCAAGGGGATGCGGGCCGGATCCGTCGTCATCGACCTCGCGGCGGAGTCCGGTGGAAACGTCGAGGGCGTGGTCGCGGGTGCAGACACACCAGTCGCCGTCGACGGAGGCACTGTCACCCTCGTCGGGCTGCAGGATGCCCCCTCGGCCATCCCCTCGGACGCCTCCCGCCTGTACGCCAAGAACGTCGCCAACCTGCTCGCGATCATGACCGCGGACGGTACCGTTTCCCCCGACTACTCCGACGAGGTCGTCGCAGGGGCGTGCCTCACGCGAGACGGCACCGTCGTGCACGAACCGACTGCGAACGCCCTCGCCCAATCGAAGCCAGCTCCCACCAAGAAACCCGCCAGCGCAGCGAAACCCGCCACCAGAAAGCCAGCTACCGGCAAGAAACCGGTCACCACCAAGAAGGGAGCCAAGTGATGGATCCCGTCACCCTTCTCACCGTTGTCGTCCTCGCCGTGTTCGTCGGCTTCGAGGTCGTCTCGAAGGTCACGAGCAAGCTCCACACCCCGCTGATGTCGGGCGCGAACGCGATCCACGGCATCATCCTCATCGGCGCCATCATCGTCGCCGGGCAGACGAGCGACCCGTGGCTGCTCACCGTCGCGATCATCGCCGTCGTGCTGGCCACGGCCAACATGGTCGGCGGCTTCGTCGTCACCGACCGGATGCTGGAGATGTTCCGAGGCAGGAAGCCGGCCAAGGCCGACACCCCCGCAGGGGCCGGCACCGGGGAGGTCGCGAAGTGAGCGTCCTCACCCCGGAGTGGACCGCGCTCCTCTATCTCGTCTCGGCCGTGTGCTTCATCCTTGCGCTCAAGGGATTGTCCTCCCCCCGCCACGCCCGCAGGGGCAACCTCATCGGCTCCGCCGGTGCGCTCCTCGCGGTCATCACGGTATTCCTCTCCGTGAAGCTCGACAACATCCCACTCATCCTCGCGGCCATCGTCGTCGGTTCCGCCATCGCGGTCCCGATCGCCCGCAAGGTGCAGATGACGCAGATGCCGCAACTCGTCGGCGGGTTCAACGGCGTCGGCGGTGGCGCTGCGGCCCTCGTGGCCGTACTCGAACTGGGACACAACGTCGACGTGTGGGTGCGCATCGCGATCGTCTTCACGATGCTCGTCGGGGCGATCTCCTTCTCCGGTTCGGCGATCACGGTCCTCAAGCTGCAGGAACTCATGACGACGCGACCGGTGCTGTTCCCGGGCTTGCGCTGGGTCATGTCGATCGCGGTCCTCGCATCCCTCGCCTCCGCTGTGCTCGTCGTCGTGACGGGGTCGTGGATCTGGGCGGTCCTGCTCCTCATCCTCGGCCTCGGGGTCGGCGTGCTGCTCGTGCTGCCGGTCGGCGGTGCGGATGTCCCGATCGTCATCTCGCTGCTCAACGCGTTCACCGGCATCGCCGTCGCCGCGAGCGGTATCGTGCTGGAGAACGTCCTGCTCCTCGTCGCGGGTACGCTCGTCGGCGCGAGTGGAACCATCCTGACCATGGCAATGGCGAAGGCCATGGGCCGCGGGGTCACCGGCATCCTGTTCGGCGCGTTCAAGGGCGGCTCGACCGCGGGGTCGACGACCGTGAGCGACCGGCCGGTGCGCTCGAGTTCGGCCGAGGATGTCGCCGTTCAGCTCGGATACGCCCAGAACGTCGTCATCGTGCCCGGGTACGGGCTCGCGGTCGCACAAGGGCAGCACACGATCGCCGAACTGGCGACGGCGCTCGAGGACCGCGGCGTGCACGTCGTGTTCGGCATCCACCCGGTTGCTGGGCGCATGCCCGGTCACATGAACGTGCTGCTGGCCGAGGCGAACGTGCCGTACGAGGCTCTCAAGGAGCTCGATGAGGTGAACCCGGAGTTCAAGTCCACGGATGTCGTGCTCGTCGTGGGCGCGAACGATGTCGTGAACCCCGCGGCGAAGTCGACACCGGGATCACCGATCTATGGGATGCCGATCCTCGAGGTCGGGGACGCGAACCAGATCGTGTTCCTCAAGCGCTCCATGCGCCCTGGGTTCGCTGGTATCGAGAACGAACTGCTCTACGACCCCAAGACCGAGCTGCTGTTCGGCGATGCGAAGGAGTCGCTGTCGCAGGTGCTCGCGGCGGTCAAGGCGCTGTAGGAGTCGGCGACTCAGTCGATCATGTAGGAGCCGGTCGGACTGAAGCCGGAGTCGAGCTCGAACGGGTCGCGTACCTGGCTCGAACGGTCGGACACCGCCACGAGGGAGGCGAACTCCGCCGCCGCCCGCTCGACCCGGCTCTGCAGTGTGGCCACCCGGTCACCGGCGTCACCCCAGTCGGCTGAGGCGGCGAACACGCCGGTCGGAACGACGACGGCGTGCAGGTAGGTGAAGAGGGGCCGCAGTGCGTAGTCGAGGACGAGCGAGTGCCGCGGAGTCCCCGCCGTCGCCCCGATGAGGACCGGTGCGCCGTTGAGTGACTGCGGGTCGAGCACATCGAAGAATGACTTGAACAGCCCGTTGTAACTCGTCGTGAAGACGGGTGTCACCGCGATGAGCCCATCGGCGGTCGCGACCGTCTCGATGGTCTCCTCGAGCTTCGGGCTCGGGAAGCCGGTGAGTAGATTGTTCGTCACGTCGACGGCCGTGTCGCGCAGCTCGATCGTGTCGACGGTGACTTCGACGCCGAGCTCGGCGAGCCTCGCGACGGTCGCCGTGGAGATGCGGTCGGCGAGCATCCGGGTCGACGATGGTTTGGCGAGCCCCGCCGACACGACCGCGATCCTGCGCTTCGTCATGATCCGACCTCCATCAGTTCCACGTCCTCCGCCGATTTCTCTGCTGCCTTCTCGACGAGCGCGGCGGCGGCAGCGGCCGCCTTCAGGTTGTCGTGCGTGGGAGCATCCGGAACCCCAGCGGGCCGGTTCTTCGCGAACTCCTTGCGGAGCACCGGGACGACCTCTCCTCCGAGCAGGTCGAGCTGCTCGAGCACGGTCTTGAGCGGCAGGCCGGCGTGGTCCATGAGCCAGAGCTGGCGCTGGTAGTCGCCCGCGTATTCCCGGAAGCCGAGCGTGCGGTCGATGACCTGCTGCGGGCTGCCCACGGTGAGCGGGGTCTGCGCCGTGAAGTCCTCGAGGCTCGGTCCATTGCCGTACACCGGAGCCTCGTTGAAGTATGGCCGGAACTCGTTCACGGCATCCTGCGAGTTCTTGCGCATGAACGCCTGCCCGCCGAGACCGACGATGGCCTGCGCTGCGGTGCCGTGCCCGTAGTGCTCGAAGCGCTGACGGTAGTAGCCGATCATCTTCGCCGTGTGCTCGGCCGGCCAGAAGATGTGGTTCGAGAAGAATCCGTCGCCGTAATATGCGGCCTGCTCGGCGATCTCGGGGCTGCGGATGCTTCCGTGCCAGACGAACGGCGGCACGCCGTCCAGCGGTCGCGGTGTGGACTGGAATCCCTGGAGCGGGGTGCGGAACTGGCCGCTCCAGTCGACGAACTCCTCCCGCCACAGCCGGCGCAGGAGCGCGTACTTCTCGAGTGCGAGCGGGATGCCCTGGCGGATGTCCTCGCCGAACCACGGGTACACGGGGCCGGTGTTGCCGCGGCCGAGAGTCAGGTCCATGCGGCCGCCGGAGAGGTGCTGCAGCATCGCGTACTCCTCGGCGATGCGCACCGGGTCATTGGTCGTGATGAGCGTCGTCGCGGTCGAGAGGATGAGCCTCTCGGTCTTCGCGGCGAGCCAGCTGTTGATCGCGACGGGGCTCGAGGGCATGAACGGGGGGTTGTGGTGCTCCCCCATCGCGAAGACGTCGAGACCGACCTCTTCCGCGTGCTGGGCGATCCTGAGCACGTCCTGCAGCCGGGAAGCGTCGGTCGGCTCCTCGCCGGTCACCGGGTTGCGGGTGATGTCCCCGACGCTGAAGATCCCGAACTGCATCGCCTTCCGTGTGTCCTGTGGCTGTGTCGTTGCCTGTGTCATCGTCATTCCCAAAGTCTATTCGTTTGCATGAACATTGGGGTCAACCGCGGAGCCCGCCACACTATTCCCGCGAATCGTCACGAGTTCAGCGGCGAGCAGTTCCAGTGTGCGGATACGACCGGGAGCCGTCCGGGGGTCATCCGGGACCGAGGAACCTGCGCCCGGCGAGATCATGACCTCGTCGACGCCGAATTGCGCCGCGAGCGCCCGGATGCGCGTCGCCGCGGGGCCGGGCGCATCGATGATCCAGCGTTCAGACATCCGGTCGATGAGGTCCTGGAGCGCAGGAGGGAGGTCCGCGGTCGCCGCAGCAGCCTCCTCCACGGTCACCTGAGGGCCGAGCGGGAGTCCGCTGCGCAACCGCGCCATCTGCTGCAACTGTGGGAGGGCGAGTGCCCTGGCCTCCTCGGCGGTGTCGGCGACGACCGCGTTGACGGTGAGGAAAGTGCGAGGCGCGGCGAGGTCTTCCGAGGGAGTGAACCCGTCCCGATACAGTGCGAGCGCCTGCGCGGTGCCTTCGCCGGAGAAGTGGTGGGCGAACACGTAGGGCAGGCCGAGGCTCGCGGCCAATCGCGCGGAGTAGTCGCTCGACCCGAGTAGCCAGATCGGGGATGCTGCGGCCGCGAGCGGTGTCGCCTTGATGGCATAGTCCCGGCCACTGTCGCCACCCCGTCCGCCTCCGAGACGCAGGGTCGCGCCATCCGGGCTCAGCAGCATCCGGATGTCCTGCACGTTTTTCGGGAACTCGTCGACGTCGCTCGTCGCCCCGCTCGACCGCAGGAGCGCCGTGATGACCGGGTCGCTTCCCGGTGCGCGGCCGATACCGAGGTCGATGCGCGCGGGGAAGGCCGCCTCGAGAACAGCGAACTGTTCGGCGATCACGAGCGGGGAGTGGTTCGGGAGCATGACACCGCCGGATCCGACCCGGATGCGGTCGGTGTTGGCAGCGATGATGCCGATGAGGACGGGTGGATTCGTGGCGGCCACCGCCGGCATGTTGTGGTGTTCCGCCACCCAGTAGCGCTCGAATCCGAGGTCATCAGCGCGTTTGGCGAGTGCGATGGATGCGGCGATCGCGTCGGACGATGACTGTTCGGTGTGGACGGGAACGAGGTCGAGAACCGAGAGTTTCAGAGGAGAACCTGCCTTCACGTGACCACACCATTCCGCGGACGTCTGCCGGACGATTATTCGACTAATCGATTGATTGCCCCGGCGACGTTCTGCCAGTACCATTCTCTCAACTCCCCTGACAAGAAGGAACCCGACCATGCGTGCCAGGCTCCCCCTCTTCTGCTCCCTCGTCGCCGTCTCCGTCATCGGAGTCGCCGCACCGGCCTCTGCTGCGGGAACGACCTACAACTGGACTGCCGGCGGTGGCGGGAATCAGGAGACGGCGACTGCCGCGAACTGGGATCTGGGTGTGCCCGGTTCCGACGAGAACCTGGTCTTCGGTGCGGGGACGCACGCCCACAACAACCTTGCGACCGACCTGCTGGTCCGTGGACTCTCGTTCACGGCATCCGGTTTCCTGCTCGACGGCAACCGCATTGCGCTCGGCACAGGCGGCGCGAGTGCGACGGTGGATGCGAGCACGAACCTTGACATGAACCTCAGCGTCGACCAGACCTGGAGCGCTGCCGCCGGTGCGACGTTCACCCACCACGGCACGATCAATGTCCTGACCGGGGTACTCACCGTTTCCGGGGCGGGGACCATCGACTTCGCGAACCGGATCGACGGCAACGGCGGAGCCGGCCAGGTCGTGAAGACCGGGACGGGGACGCTCATCCTGTCCGGCGGCGGCGGTGCGATCAACACCGCGGGTGCCGGCGACCGCGGGTTGGACGTCCAGGCGGGCGAAACTCGCGTGACCGGCATGCTCGCCGGAACGGACTTCGTGATCAACGGTGGCACGCTCACCGGCGGCAACCTCAGTGACCCCCTGCTCGGCGTCGTTCGGGCCCTCACCCTGAACACGGGCAGCATCTCCCCCGGTGTCGTGACGGGAGAGATCTCGACCATCCACACCTGGGAGCCGTTCACCGCGAACGCCGGCGGCATCCTGGCGTTCGATGTCGACGGAACGACGAGCGACCGCCTCGACGTCTACAAGGATGTGACGCTCAACGCGCCGACGCTGCACCTGAACGTGGTGACCGCACCGGTCGTCGGAACGGTGCTCACTCTGGCCGCCACTCAGATCGGGACCGTGACCGGCACGGTCACGTCGCGGACGGGTGAGGCCCTCACGAGTGGCAGCGAGTTCATCGACAGCGGACACCGTTGGCTCCTGTCCATCGGCCAGGGTTCGATGTGGGTCGAGTATCTGGGTGCCGCACCGGTCCCGCCTGGTCCGAGTCTCGCCGAGACCGGTGTGACAACGGGCTGGCTACTCCCGGTCGGCGGGGGCATCCTCGTGCTCGGGATCATCCTGCTCATCCTGTTCCGCAAACGCAGCGCGAAGTTCGAGGGTTAACGCCGCCGCTTCCGCACGACTTCGACGAGGTAGCTGCCGGCGAGGAGCACGATGCCGACGATGAGCGCAGCGCGGAACGCGAGTCGGAATATCCCGCCCTGGAGGGTGAACGCGAGAACGGCGGTCACGACGACGACGAGAAGGATCGCGAAACGGACCAGGTTGATGCGGGCGAGCGGACCGGTTCGAATGCTTCTCTTCCTGGATGCCCTCACGGCGCCGCCGTCACACTGCCGCCATCATGCGGGGCCGGTCATGCAGGCACCCGCTCGAGCGTCGGCGCGGTGCGGGCGGCGAGCATCCACGCCATCCGGATCGCCCCGTAGGCGATGAACCCCTGGGCGGCGAGATAGGTGACCATGATGATCGTGTCGATCTGCCACAGTTCGAAACCGGGCAGGAATCGGTTCAACCCGAGAAGGGTGTCGGAGACGACGAAGAGTGCGCCGCCGATCGCGATCCAGCGGTTGCAGCTGAGCCCGATCGCCCCCATGGAGCCGAGTACGAGTCCGTACACCGCGACCGGGATGAGCAGCGCGCCGAGGTGCGGGGCGAGGATCGCGACGAGGGCGACCCACCACGCGAGATAGACGAGCGCTGCCCAGCGCAGGCGACGCATCCGGAGTCTGCGGAGGAAGAGGACGATGTAGGCGACGTGGGCGAGGAGGAAGAAGCCGAGCCCGACGAGGAAGCTGAGGTCGCCGGGTGCGCCAAGGGTGACATCCCCGGCCCAGGAGAACAGGATGCCGAGCGTGCCGAGCAGGGCGAGCTCACTCCGGATGCGCGGGAGTGAGTAGAGGAACGCGGCCAGCAGGGTCGGCATGAGCAGTGGTTTCAGAAACCCCGCCAGCGGTCCGTTGTCGCCGGCCTGAGCCACCAGGTACACGATGCTCACAAGCAGGTACGGTGCGAAGACGGTCGCGACCCGGGCTTTGTTCATGACTCGACCCTATTGGTTCTCTGCGCCGTTCCCGATCGCGCGGCGCTATTCCTCGATGCGGATGCGCTTGGTGCGCGAGGTATGGCCGCGGAGGATCTCGACGCGGCTGCGGGCGACCCCGAAGTGTTTCGCGAGGAGTTCGATGACGGCGGTGTTGGCCTGGCCGTCGACGGCGCGCTGCGGGACGTACACCGTGAGCGTCTCGCCATCCGGACCCGGCGTCGTGTCGACGAGCGGCCCTTTGCGGCTGCCCGGTTTAACGCGCACGGTGACGTCCATGACCCAAGGTTAACGAAACGGGCCGTCACCCCGAAGGATGACGGCCCGTCTGCCAAGTGTCGTCTCAGGTCGCGCCTGTCGAGAACTAGCGACGCAGCCCGAGGCGCTCGATGAGCGAGCGGTACCGGTTGATGTCGATGTCCGACAGGTAGCCGAGCAGACGGCGACGCTGTCCGACGAGCAGCAGCAGGCCACGACGTGAGTGGTGGTCGTGCTTGTGCTCCTTGAGGTGCTCGGTGAGGTCCTTGATGCGTGCGGTCAGCATTGCGACCTGCACTTCGGGGCTTCCCGTGTCACCTGGGTGAGTGGCGTACTCGTCGATGATCGCTTTCTTGGCATCTGGTGCTAATGGCATAGATGGCCCCTTTCGCTCGTTGCGCGGTGCCGGTCACCTGTTGTGCCGGCTCTCTTTATCCGCGGCCGTTGGACGGCAACCTTGAGAGTTTAGCAGAGGGTCACTGTCGCTTACTTCTTAGAGTGCTGAAGGGACTTCACTCGTGCTCGAGTAGGTCCTGAACTACTCGATCTGCCAAGTACGGGTACAAATCCGATTTTTCCAAGTCGGTCGCCAAAGTCGGTCGCGATCGATGACTATATCTCGCAGCCTGTCCACCCGGTTTTGCGAACGCATATCGCTTGCAATGAGGTAGCTGGACGCCAACCATTTCCCACTCCTCATCTACGCCCTCCATACCACCGACAAAGATTGCCCCCTCTGGCTTCATCTCCTCAAGCATCTGACGACGCATGCGTCTCAGACTTTGCCGCCGATTTCGCAAGTCAGAGGTTTCGCCCGCCACGGCTTCAGTAAACCGAACGTCGCCGAGCCCACTATTGATAAGTTTTCGAGTATCAGCCGGAAGTTCCAACTCAAACACACGTGACTGATATACAACTATTCGCGGCTTCCCAGTCTCTGGGGGAGGGAACTCCGAGGCTAAGAACAAGAGCACCGGTGCAATCGTCGGATGAGCTGCAGTGACAAGCGTCCCACCAATTGCAAGTACTTCTCTTGAAGTGGACACGACCGCGTCCAAGATTTCCATGGGTTCGAAATCACCAACCCAGCGCAATGGATCCGGGATGCTCGCTGAGACGAATAATCGGATCTCGCTATGATCTGATGATGGAGTCAATAATCGCGCCATATTGAATCCAAAGAGGTTAGGGTGTTGAGTTCGAGCCTCCGACGCTGTCTAGCCCAATCGAGAATTTGCTGACGTTCTACTGTGAAGTTCTCTGTTTCGTGGACGAGATGCGAATTGGCGACTGTTCCGATCTGGGCAGCGGAGACGTCCAGTTCATAAATGTCCTGAACCGTCGGAGTTGCGGGCGTGGGGCGGAGTAGATGCAACTCACCTCTCGGCGATTTCGCAGTGAGTTGCCATTCTGGGAGCGCTTGAGTTGCATACCCTGCCGCTTTGGCACTCGCGATAGCGCTCGACACAAGTGCCTTTCGCCTACGAACCATAGCTGAGGCAAAACTTGTCTCAACTTCGACGATGATGCTTCCGACCGCAGCACGAGTGAGCCGCCTGCGGCGATGGAAGGGTTGGAAGTCGCCCGGACGCAAGCGCAATCGCGGCATCCGTTCGGTGGTTGGTAATTCGGTGACTTTTCCAGGCCAGCGGACTATTACCATGGCTATTCGGTGGGCAAATGCATACGCCACCTCTGTGCCAACCCATGAGGAGAGATGTGCCTCTGGAGTCTCTAACAACACCAATAGTGGATAATCTTCGATCGCCGAAATCACTTCGCTCTGAACATCGCGCCCGGGGCCGATGTCAAAGCGATCGAGAAAAGCCGCGAATCCAACGTGCCCGAGTTGATCGTGCAATTGCTCCGCAGCCTGGAGGCCATCTGAACGTCGATGGCTAATGAATACCTTCCGTGTTTTTTCAGCAATCCCAAGCTCAGACAGAATGACCCCGGCAGCTGCTTTGAAGCCACCTGCGGGCGAGCCCTCGACGCCGTTATACGGGCCAAGAATTGGCGGCACTGCGAGTGGGTAATCAGCCAACGAAGGCACAACCGGGAGCACTACACACGAGTTCGAAATGTACCTCTTGAGTATCCCCATTTCCGCCGGTTTCGTCCGCCGGCCTGGGGCGCCCAAGTAGACCGCCACATGCCCCTGAAACCTGTCGTCAGGTTTCGTCAGTATTACGGAGACATTCTGCGAAGCTCCAGAAGCTGAAAGTGCTTCCGCTAGTGCCGCCTGCAGTTGCTCCCGAGCACCTCCGAGTACATCGAAACAAGGCACAACATGTCTCACCACCGCTGGTTCGCTCACTATCGTTGCTTCATTCTCAGTGCATAGGTTTGCTAGTCCAATTTATATTCGAGCCCTTAGCGAGAATTGATCGCGTCGGCAACCCAGGCTTCAATGTTCTCTGCAATCTCGTTATAGACGTATGTGCTCGTTGTGAATTTTGGGTTGTGTGCAGTCACTAAAGAAGTCATTGGTTCCCCTCCGACATTGAAGGCTCTAAACGGGTTTTGACCCATTGAAGTCTGATTCCTTTGCGCATCCAAGAGGTTATGAACATGGATCCCCATGACCCCCAAGCCTGCCTCCCACGCGTACTTGATCTCGTATTTTATCCACTTTCGTTCCGCAGTCTCGGAGCCGATCAGCACTACGAGGCAGTCCTTGCCGATCATTTGGTTCGCAATCCACGCCTCGATCGCAGCATCCCCACCCGCCTGAACGTCCTCCCAATCGTTTTCACTGACAGGCTCATTGCCCTCAAGCTTGCCAATGCCTCGAACAGTTCCGGCACGCCAAGAGTCGTTGTCAAAGTGAAAGCTGTAGAAAACCTTGTGTGCCATTTGTGCCTCCTATGAGTTGGTGTTGATGTTGAGATAGCTTGCTCTTACCAAACGACATATGCACTCTTTTCTCAGTTCTCACCCCGCCACCGCCGTCTCCCTGATGTGCTTGAGCCGCTCCACGAGCGTCGCCACCTGGGCTCCGGTGAAGATCCCCTCCGGCCCGGTAGGTGCAACACCGGTGAACGGCGCCTCGTAGAGGAGCCCCGGATCCACGACACCGGCACGCGTCAGCTGGTCCACCACGAGGTTCACGAACGCGAGCTGGTTGCCGGTGAGCGTTGTCCCGCCGGTGAAGTCGCCGAGGGCTTCGACGGCGGCCGCTCGGTCCATGCCCACCAGTGACCGCACGAACAGGCCGAGCCCCTTCGACTCCTCAACCGCCCAGGAGAGGTCAGCCGACCGAAACTCGCCGCTCTCGAGCATGATGCGCTCGAGTCCCTCCAGGTCGAGCGGGGTGAGCTGGCGACCGTGCCTCAGCTTGAACAGCACAGCGTCGTTCTCGTGCGCCTTCAGGAACGCGAACGCCTTGTCGCGGAACCGCTGCCGATCGACCCCGACAGCGACCTTCGCGATGTCGATCTCGCCCGACACAGCCGAGTCGGTGAAGTCCGTGTAGACGATCGCCCGTGCCGACGAGTCGATGAGATTCACGAGGCCCCGCAGTCGCGTGCGCGCCAGTTCGAGCATCGGTACTGTGACGCCCTCCCACCACTCGTCGGAGGCGACCGCAGCGATGAGCGTCAACTGCTTCTGGATCGCCGGGATGCTCTTCTGCTCCGCCAGCGCGTTCGCGATCGCCTGGATGCGCGTCTTCGCCGCATCGAACCCGGGGTCGCCCACGAGCACCCCGAGCTGGGCACGGAGCGCGAACAGGTCGAACCGTTTCGCCTGCTCGTCCGTGTCGAGAACATCCGCCGACGACGGCAACCCGCGCAGGGTGCGCGCGAGCTCGAACTCGTCACCGGAGGGATGCGTCCACCCGGCGATGTCCGCGAAGTACTCCACCGCCTTGCGATGAGGCCGCACGAGGAAGTTGTCGAGCCGCATCCCACCCACCTGGGCATGCAGGTGCGACGCCAGCGCGCCCCGGATCTCGTCGAGCGACTCACCCCCGGATGTCTCGCCCCCCACCGCATCGATCCCGGCGAGCAGGGCGAGCCGTGCGGAGAATAATCGCGCGCCGAGCGGCTCCCCCGCCGGCGACTCCGCCGACGGATAATCCTCGTTGAAGTATTCGATGTTCTGGCAGACATCGAAGATCACGAAATCCTTCTTGTCGTCACCCGGGCCATACAGGTCGGGCCGCAGCCGCGTGCCGCGCCCCACCATCTGCCAGTACTTCGTCTTCGAGTGCACGGGCTTGAAGAACACCAGGTTCACGATGTCGGGCACGTCGATCCCCGTGTCGAGCATGTCGACGGAGATCGCGATCTGCGGATGCTTCGCCGGGTTCGAGAAGTCGTCGATGAGACTCTGCACATACGGCAGCCCGCTCACGATGACACGCGCGAAGTGTCCCTTGTAGGCCGGATAGTTCGCATTGAACCGGCGCTCGATGAACTCGGCGTGCTTCACGTTCTTCGCGAAGATGACCGTCTTGCCGAGAACGTCGCCGCCGGAGACCTTCCGGCCATCGGTCATGAGCACCTCGAGCACTCTGTCGACGGTGTCCTCATTGAACAGCCAGGTGTTCATGGCGGCCGCGTCGACCTCGTCCGGCACCACATCATCCGTCCAGTCGAGCAGGTCCCAGGCTTCCTTCTCGTCGTCGCTCAGGTCGGCGTACTTGATGCCCTCGCGAACGAACTTGGTCGCGATCGACCGGCCGACGGGAGGCACGAGGTAGCCTTCGGCGATCGCATCCGTGAGGTCGTAGGAGTCGGTCGGCACACCGTCCTCAAGCCCGAACAAGCCGTAAGTGTTGTGGTCGATCTCGTTCTTCGGGGTCGCCGTGAGCCCGACCAGGAGCGAGTCGAAGTACTCGAAGATGGCCCCGTACTTCTGGTACACCGAGCGGTGCGCCTCGTCGATGACGATGAGGTCGAAGTAGCCGGGGCCGAATCGACGCAGAGCGGCCGCTCCATCGGATTGAACGGCTCCGTCAATCAGGCCCATCATGGTCGGGTAGGTCGAGAGGTAGACGCGCCCTTCCGAATCCTTGTCGGTGACGAGGTTCACCGGGGCGGCATCCGGAAGCAGCGCCTTGTAGGCGTTGGTCGCCTGATTGACGAGCGCGACGCGATCGGCCAGGAACAGGATGCGTTTGGCCCAGTTCGCCCGGATGAGCAGATCGCTCAGGGCGATCACCGTGCGCGTCTTGCCGCTTCCGGTCGCCATCACCAGGAGCGCACGGCGTTCCTTCTGCTCGAACGCCTCGGCGACGTTGCGCACGGCACGCTGCTGGTAGGTGCGGTCGATGATGGCCGTGGAAATGGGGAGGCTCGCGAGCGGTTTGCGACTCGTGCGGCGCTGGATGAGCAGCTCGAGCTGGTCCCGGGTGTAGAAGCCCTGAACCTGCCGCGGCGGGTAGCTCTCGTCGTCCCAGATCCGGTGCTCGTATCCGTTCGTGTAGAAGATGACCGGGCGCTGCCCGAACTGCCGCTCCAGCGCATCCGCGTAGAGCTTCACCTGTTGCTGGCCGACGTTGGCGTCTTTCGTCGTGCGTTTGGCTTCGACGACGCCGAGCGGCAGGCCGTTCTCGCCCCACAGCACGTAGTCGACGAAACCCGCTCCGCCATCCGAGTTATTGGGCATGCCGGTGACCGGGAACTCTCTGTCGCGCACATCGTCGAGCGGCCAGCCGGCCTCGTTGAGGAGTACGTCGATGAAGAGGTCCCGCGTCTCACTTTCGCGATAGTCGTGGGTGTCGGGGATGGTGGCGTTCGCGGCCTTCGCTGCTGCGACCTCGGCCTGCAGAACGAGGAGTCGGGCTTCGAGGTCGGCGTTCTGCTCCTGGGCGGTCGCGAGGGCGGCATCCTTGTCGGCGAGTTCCGCGGCCAACTTCTGGACCTGGGCGAGGCTCTTAGCGACTACGCCGGCTTGCGGCCTGGGGATGGAGGCCGCGTCGAACGGCAGCCCGGGCAGCGGGCGTTCGGCCGGGTCGAGCGCGTAGTGGGTGGCGAGCCAGAACAGGATGTGGAAGAGCTCCCGGATGACCGGCAGGCTGACGGTCGGCTTGATCGAGGTCGTGCGGTGAACGGCGGCGTTGCCCTGCACTCGGATGATGTTCATCTTGGTGAGGATGCCCTGGCCGACCAGGTGTTTGAAGGTGCGTTCGTGGAGGCGACTGGCGAGATCGTCTTTGTACGGCATCCGCAGCGTCGCGTCGGCGTCGTAGAGCCAGTGGACGGCGAGTTCGAGGGTGCGGCGCGCGTAGAAGACGGCGGAGCGCGGGTCGCTGTAGGTGTAATGCTCTGCACGGCGGGCTTCGGCGGCGATCGCCGGCCATCCGTTCGCGACGAAGTCGAAGTTGCCGGGCACAGCACTCCTCCTCGCGCGGCCGACCGCTCGGATGCTGTCGGGTGTGGCCAGACTATCCGCCACAGGCGAGCGGATGTCAGTACCTGGTCGTGTGCGCGGCCGACCGTTCTGCCCCCAGTTGGAGGGTCATTTCGGGTTTGACGACATCCAATGTCAGTGGTCGCTGGTGAGCTACCCGACTTGCCTCTTTCGGGATGCAAGGACCCTATGCCGGGGTCGATACCCGACCGCGCGACCCCGGCATGGCCACAATGCATTGCGGTTTGAGGAGTAGAACATGTCTGAAACAACTCCAGGCGGTACGCCCACCGATGGGACTTCGTCGCCCGTGGATCCGTCGCCCGTGGCACCGCCCATTATGGCACCGCCCGTAACGGCACCGCCGTCGGGGCTAGCGGTGGCTGCACTCGTCACCGGTATCGCGGCCTTCGTCATGGCGTGCATCCCGTTCGTCAGTTTTATTGCGTTCCTTCCCGCGCTCGCAGCGGGTGGGCTGGGGATCGCGGCGCTCGTGAGGAAGGCCGGTCGTGGTAAGGCTGTGACCGGGCTGGTGCTCGGGACGCTCGCGTTCTTCATCGCTATCGCAGTCAGCGCCGCTTTGGTGGGTGCCGTCTCGACGACCAGGGTTCCGGTGGCGGATGGCAATGAGGAGGTCCCAGTGGCTTCGTCGCCGAGTGCGGAGCCGTCGTCAACGCCTACTGAGGAAGCTCCGGCGCCGGTCACTGTTCCGGCAGATAAGACGTATCAGGGTTCGGGTGATTCAGTGGTCTCGATCGAGTTGCCGGATGGTCCGGACAGTGCGTCGGCGGCGACCATCAGTCACGTCGGTTCGAGCAATTTCGCTGTGTGGGCGCTGGATTCGAATATGGAGCAGCTTGATCTGTTAGTGAATGAGATCGGCAACTACAAAGGGACCGTCTTGTTGAATCTCAGCGGCAACACCCCGACCTCCCTGGAGATTACGGCTGATGGGCCGTGGACGGTGACGTTGCATTCGATCCTGTCTCTTCGCGAGTTCACCGGGGCGACTGCCAAGGGTGTTGGCGACGATGTTCTCGTCTACCGCGGGAAGGCCGGGGTGGCATCCATCACCCATGACGGTTCGAGTAATTTCGCAGTCTGGAACTACGGGGATCGAAGCGATCTCGTTGTGAATGAGATCGGCCAGTACAGCGGGGACGTGCGTTGGTCTTCGGGGCCATCCGTTGTCGCGATAACTGCCGATGGCAACTGGAGCATCACCGTCAAGTAGCCCTCATGATCCCATGCCCCTCATGACCCCATGCCGGGGTCGAACCCGACTTCGCGGCCCCGGCATGGCTACCGCTGTTTCAGAGGCGCTCGCGCAGGGCCTGGGTCAGTTGCTCGGTGGTGGGGGCGCCGGCGAGGCCCTTGCCGGTCTGGTACACCCGGCAGGCGAGGACTGTGATCGGCCCGCCGGAGGGGAACGGGTCTTCGCCGTCGATGAGGATGGTGGGCGATCCGGCGAAGGGGCGTCGGGCGGCTTCTTCGGGGGTCTGCAACAGCACGTAGTCGATGTCGACGGATGACTGCCCGATGGCGTCCAGGGCGGCCCGCAGCCGCACCCCGGTTTCCTCCCAGTTCGGGCACTCCACGATGTGGAGCAGTTCGACCTTCATACATCCATCATCACGCGCCTGCGCGCGGATTGCTGTCAGATGGGGACCTTCTCGACGGCATCGCGTCTGCGGGTTCGGGATCCGATGGTCGGTCGCCACCGTTGTTCGCTGTCGAGCCAGGGTGGTGCCTTGACCTGGGGTGCACCGTTGACCATGCGGAACTGCCATCCGGAAGTGTCGAGGCTTCGGTGGTGGAACCAGCACAACATGAGTCCGTTGTCCGTGTGCGTCGGCCCGTTGTTCTCGGCCGGGTCGACGTGGTGGATCTCGCACCATGCGGCGGGGACGTGGCACCCGGGAACACTGCATCCACCGTCTCGGAGGGCGATTGCCCGCCGCTGCTGGGCGGTGAAGCACCGCTCCGGTGAGCCGAGTTCGATGATGCGACCGGCATCGTCCACGACCACACGCTGGGTGCCACCCGCGCAGGTGTAGTGCTTGATGACCCGCATCGAGACGGGGGTGTCGAGCCCGTCGATGTGCCCGACGCCATGGCCGGCCTCCAGGTCTTCCTGCCGGACACTGACCATCACGACCGGTGCCGCCCCGCCCATCGTCGGGGCTTCGGCGCTGCGGGCGGCGATGTCGACGATGCCGGCGAAGATGTCGTGACGCTGCTGGTCGCGGGTGCGCGGGTCGTGTTCGAGATCGTGGGCGGCCAACTCCTCCTCGGTAAGGAACGCGGGCGCGGTGCGCGGGGACGTGTAGGCGTCGACGAGCGTGAGGAACTTGGCCGCGACATCCGGAACCAGAGCGCCACGCAACCAGACGAGACCGTCACGCTCCCGGCCCAGGGTGATGGAGCGCATCCGCATGGCCCGTTCCTCGATCGGGATGCGGCCGTCCTGATCGAGCCGGACCTTCCAGACATCCGTCTGCATCCGGGTCTCCTCCGCGGTGCAGGGCATGGGCGACTCGGGGCTCGTACCGGTGGCCGCCGCGACCAGTTCGTACTCGGCCGCCTGGATGGAGCAGATGTCGACGACCGCGGCCACCGAACTCAGCCCCCGGATGATCGCGTGGGCTGCATCGATGCTGATCGCCCCGACGCCCAACGCCTCGGCGACGTTCGGGTAGGGAGCCGGCAGCCGGTCCCCCGTCAGTGTTGTGCGAACGCGCGTCGCCCGGCCGATCTTGAGCCGCCGGGAGATCATCTCGCTCGACGCCCGCGTGATGCGCTCTAGCAGCTCGGTCGAGTTGCGGCAACCCCGCCGGGCTGAAAGCCCTTCCGTGCCGAGCTCTCGACGTGACCGGTCGTCGATCTCGCCGGCGACGGCGACCTGGGCCGCGCTCAGCCAGCGCCCGAGGCGCTCAAGAGCCCCTGTGGTCTCCAACAGCGCGTCGTCGGCCAATCCCGCCGCGTCATCGAAACCGAGCACGCCGGCGAGGGTGCCGGTCACTGCATCGAGCTCGGGGGCGGGGTTTCGCATGCCCCCATGATACCACGAATTTCGTCGAGTTTCGTATTTTTGTTCGTACTTTCTGATGAAATACCCCAGATAATCGGCGGTCATGCGCAAACCGAAGACAAGGAGGTGCTTCGGTTTAGCATATTTGATTCGCATTTCTGTTCTATTATTCAACTCCGCTGCACCGCGCGTTCACCGACAGCCCACGAACGTCTAGCCGCCGCTGCCGCGGGACCGCTTCTCCACCAGAGTGAGTGCCGAGTCGAACGCCGACATGGCCGAGTTCAAGGCGAAGAGCACGATCTTAGGATGCGCCGACATCGCTGACCGGTTGGCCCTCTCCCCCGCGTCGAGTATCGGCACGACCGTCGAGAGCATGCGGGACCGCGAGGTGAACGAGTGCGCGAATCCGCTCATGAGCTGCCATGCCGCCTTGGCAGTCGTGTCACCCGAGGCCGTCTGTCCTCCTTCCACCACCTCGCCAAAGCCCATCTTCTGACCCTCGAACTCCCTTTCGCCGATCCCGGTCCGATCGGCAACAATGGCCCGCGCGCGCTTCTGCGACTCGAATCCCTTCGAAGCCCGAGCCTCATCCGCGGGGACCTCTCGAAAGAGCCGCGCATCCTCCAGGCTCTCCGTGTAGCGTGCCCTGAGGTTGCGCAGGACCCGCTCGCGCTGGTCGCCCGGCCCCAGCAGCCACAACACCATCGAGGATGCCTCCAGCAACGACCGCAACAACGGGTACTGCGCGAAGGTGTACAGGAGCGGCTCGCCGTCTTCGACCATGAGCGTCTCGATCGCCGAGAGGTAGTCGGTGGACGCGGCAAGACACGTCGCCACGAGTTGGCTGGCCTCAAGCGGGTTCAGGATGTCGTCGTCGCTCGCGAGGCCGGATCCGGGTTCCGGCCGCACGAGCGCGATCGCCGCGTAACGCTCGATGAAGTGGGGAATCCTGGCGAGGACCAGTCCGAGCTGCTCAGCGGCGAGGTCGGACGATTCCTGTTCGCCTGCCTCGCTCACGCCGGTCTCCTTGCCTACAGCTCGCCGGCAAACGCGCGGTGTTGGAGCGAGACGAAGAGTTCGTCGAGTTTGGTGAGGTGTACATAGTGCGCGTTTTTCAACTTCTCAATCTCTTGAAAACTCCTACCGAACTTCTGCTGAAGCCCAAGCGGCGGCACTATGAACTCAATCGCCTCGAATCGACTCTTGCTGACCAAGCCTTTCATTCCACCAGTTGACGCACGTTGGACTAGTGCCTTGGCTGCGCGGAACTGCCCCAAGAGGAACCACGGATCGTGTTGTTGCGATGGAACAAGTGCGTTGATCTGCTGATTGAAAGCAACATCTCTATCCGCCATCGCCGCGTTACCAATTGAGTTGGGGCTGCCTGCGATGCATGTGACAAGTATTGCGTCACGACCCACGACGCGGGCACGAACTCGACCTTTAGCGGATAGCCACTCGCTTGCCGCCGCCACAACTGCGGCTTCACCGCCGAGGTTGTCCGACTTCACCCACTCAATCGAGTTTCCATAATTTTCTACATCATCACGAGGCGGTGTGTTTCCAGTAATGACCCGGCCGATCTCCCCCAGAGGCAGGCGGTCATACTTCGCGGGTCCCGACGATGGGTCACCAAACAGCTCATTGAATTCGGCGCTGACAAGCTGGTGAAGGTGAGTGAGGGCAAGGCGACGCTTGGCGCGGAGGGTGTCGGCCTGGTCGAGGATCGAGGCGATTCGGCGTTGTTCGGGGAGGGGTGGGAGGGGCACGCGAACGACGTCTATGAATCCGCGCCCAATGCCTCCCACCGTCGCCCCTCGGAAGTCGCGCAGGATTGATCGTTGCCCCTGCGGCGAATGTAGAAATCGAAAAACAAACGACGGATCTGCTCTAGAACGATCAACTTCGACCCGGAAGACATGCTCATTCACAGCTGATTCAGCGTAAGGGAAATCAAACCCCACATAGCTCGTCTTCCCGGTTGTCGCACCATCTTTCACAACCAAGATGTCCTGTGGCTGAATCTTCCCCGATTTCATCGAGTCGAAAAAGTTCTGGGGGACCGTCTTACGTCGGTCAAAGTTGAAGGTGCCGTCAGAACTAAGGTGCTCTCCCCCAATACTTGGCACACCATCAAGTTCTTCGCCTGCACCGCCTGGCGGGCGGGTCCCCGACTCAAGTGACGTTAATACGGCGGCCAACGGCACGTCATCCCACGACATTATTTATCCACCAGAGATGACATCAGTACAGCCGTCGCATCCGCTATCTCCTGCTCGAGAGCTGCGAGGTCGGCGAGGATCTCGGCGGGCGGGCGGTGCTCGACCTCCTCGTGCTCGACCTCCTTGTAGCGGTTCAGGCTCAGGTCGTAGTTCTGCGCGGCGATCTCGGATTTGGGGACCAGGAAGGATTGGGCTGTTCTGGGGCGCGTTGACTCGCTCCAGGGGTCGTCGCTGGTTTCGATACGCTCGCTGCGCGAGCTACTCAACCGGCGATGGTCGGGCCTACTCAACCAACGGGTTAGGACATCGGGGAGGTCGTTCGCCTCGGTGGGGGTGCG
This sequence comes from Terrimesophilobacter mesophilus, assembly GCF_014200375.1. Taxonomy (GTDB): domain Bacteria; phylum Actinomycetota; class Actinomycetes; order Actinomycetales; family Microbacteriaceae; genus Terrimesophilobacter; species Terrimesophilobacter mesophilus. The sequence continues at coordinate 451,246 of NZ_JACHBP010000001.1, forward strand.
CTTGTCGTCGAGGGTGAAACCGTCGGCGCGCACGTCGTAGAACCACACGTCTTCGGTGCCACCCGAACTCGTCTTCGTGAAGAACAGGATCGCCGTCGACACACCCGTGTACGGCTTGAAGGTCCCGCTCGGCAGCTTCACCACGGCGTCCAGCTTATGGTCCTCCACGAGCATCCGCCGCAGCTCCCTGTGCGCCTTCGACGCACCGAACAGCACGCCATCCGGCACGATGACCGCAGCACGCCCGCCGTTCTTCAACAACCGCAGCATGAGCGCCAGGAACAGCAACTCCGTCTTCTTCGTCTTCACGACCGTCAGCAGATCCTTCGCCGTCGTCTCATAGTCGAGGCTGCCGGCGAACGGCGGATTCGCGAGCACGAGACTGTACTGGTCCACCGCATCCGCGTGCTCCTCTGCGAGTGAATCACGGCGCTGGATCGTCGCATTCTCCACCCCGTGCAGCAGCATGTTCATGCTGCCGATGCGACTCATCGCAGCATCCGAATCGAACCCGGTGAACATCGTGCGGTCGAAATGCTCGCGCAGCCGCGCATCCGCCCACAGCTCCGGATGGTGCTCCCGCACATACTCCGCCGCCGCCACCAGGAAGCCCGCCGTGCCCGCCGCGGGGTCGATGATGGTGTCCTCGGGAGTCGGCGCGACCATGTCGACCATGAGCTTGATGATGTGCCTGCTCGTGCGGAACTGCCCGTTCTGGCCGCTCGTCGCCAGCTTGCCGAGCATGTACTCGTAGATGTCGCCCTTCGTGTCGCGGTCATCCATCGGGATGTCCTCGAGCAGGTCGACGACCTTCGACAGCAGCGCGGGTGTCGGGATCGTGAAGCGCGCGTCCTTCATGTTCGCGGCGAAACTCGAACCCTCCTCCCCCAGGCTGCGGATGAACGGAAAGACGTGACTGTCGACGATCTCGAACATCTCGGCGGCGGGGTGGTTCTTGAAGACGCTCCAGCGCAGGTCGGAAAACGGGCGCGGAGTGCGACCGAAGTCGTCGACGCCATCCGGGTAGACCGGGTTCTCGATCGGCTTACCCGTCGTATTGGCCTTGTTCTCCTTGAGAGTCTGCAACTCGTCGAGGCGCCGGATGAACAGCAGGTAGGTGATCTGCTCGATGACCTCCATCGGGTTCGCGATACCACCGTTCCAGAACGCATTCCAGACCTTGTCGACCTTTGATTTCAGCGGACCGGTGACCACGGAGCAGCGCCCTCCTTCGGGTAGGCAACGGGACGAAAGTCCCTTGTGCAGTCTGCCAGAAGGTCAGCCGCAGCGGGATTCTCAGGGCGAGGGAACCGCCTCGTCCGCAGTCGACTCGTCCGCGGCATCCGCAACCACCCGCGCCGCATCCCGCCGCGCGACCCAGCGCCCGAGCTCCACGACCGCCGTGGACGCCGCGGCGCCCGCGGCGAGCACCCCGATGGCCAGGCCCGTCCCGCCGCGCGCACGGCCGACCGCCGCATCCAGCGACAGCTTGCCCGGCCCGCTCTCCACCAGCATGCCCAGCGCCGCGATGATGATCGCGTTGAGTTCCCAGCCGCGGTTCGCATTCCACGGCCCGTTCTTCCCGTGCACCGTGCGGATGGCGGTGGCCATCGTCGCCACGAGCCCGGTCGCCGCCAGCGGAGTCGCCGCGCCCGCAACCAGGAGCGCACCACATCCCGCCTCCGTGGCCCCGGAGAGCACCGCGTTTCGCCGCGTCGGATGCAGGCCGAGGTGCTCCATCATCTTCTCGGTGCCGTCCAGTCCACTGCCGCCGAACCATCCGAAGAGCTTCTGGGTGCCATGCCCGATGAACAACCCGCCGAGCACCATCCGGAACGCCAGTTTCGCAACGCCGACCATTCTCACCCCTCGCCTCCGTGTACGCATCCCACGCTATACGCGAGACGACCGCACCGCTCCCAGCCCCGGCACAGCCACCGCACAGGGCCTCACCCAGCGATTCACAAGCTCCCCGCCCTACCGTCGCAGCATGAGCGAGATCGTGATCTTCGCCCCCTCACCGGTCCTCACCGTGACCGTGGAGGATCATCCGGACGGTCCTGACGTCCACTTCCACGCCGGCGGGCAGGGAGTCTGGCAGGCGCGCATGCTGCGCAGGATCGGTGCGGACGTCACACTGTGCAGCGTGCTGTCCGGAGAGAGCGGGCGGATGCTGCGCCACCTGCTCGACGACGAGGGCATCCACGTCGTCGCGGTCGAACGCGAAGCACGCGGCGGCGCCTATGTGCACGACCGCCGCGGCGGCGAGAGGGTCAAGGTCGTCGAGACCGGCGGCGCCCCGATCAGCAGACATGACCTCGACGAGCTCTACGGCGTCACCCTGCGCGAGGGAATGCGGGCCGACCTCGTCATCCTGAGCGGCCCCGCCGGGGAGGACACGCTCCCCGCGGACGTCTACCGTCGGCTCGCCGCGGACATCCGGACCTCCGGGCACCCGGTCGTCGTCGACCTCGCCGGCGAACGGCTCACGGCCGCCCTCGCCGGGGGCGTGACGGTGGCGAAGGTGAGCGACGAGGAACTGCTGGCCGACGGTCGCGTGCACGCGAACACCACTGACCAGGTCATCGCCGCCATGCGCGCGATCAAGGCTGAGGGTGCTGCGACGGTCATCGTCACCCGCGCCGACAAACCCTTCCTCGTGCTCACCGACGACGCGCTCAACGAGGTGACCCCGCCGCGGATGGAGATCGCCGACACGAGCGGCGCGGGCGACTCCCTCACGGCCGGCGTTGCCGCCACGCTCGCCGCAGGCGGTACGACCGACGAGGCAGTGATGGTCGGCGCGGCGGCGGGCGCGCTCAATGTCACCCGTCATGGGCTCGGCACGGGTGACCTCGAGGCGATCACCGCGATGCGGGACCTCGTCAGGGCCCGCACGCTCGGAGACGAGGTCGACGAGGCCATGAGTCTCAGTCCCGAAGAGTTGGCGGGCCAGGTGCACGAGAGTTCGGACGACGAAGTATGACCGTCGCCCTGGCCACCAACGACGACGGCATCGATTCCGCGGGCCTGCATCGGCTCGCCGTGCTCGCGGGCGAGGCCGGTCTCGAAGTGACAATCGCCGCGCCGGCCGCGCAGTCGAGCGGCAGCAGCGCATCCATCACCGGGGCGGCGACGGATGGCCGCATCCAGTTCGAACGCCGGGAACTCGAGGGGCTCGAGGGGGTCCCCGCGTTTGCCGTCCAGGCCGCGCCCGCGCTCATCGCCCTCATCGCCGCACACAGCGCGTTCGGCCCCGTGCCGGACCTCGTGCTCTCCGGCATCAACCGGGGCGCCAACGTCGGACGGGCGATCCTGCACTCCGGCACTGTCGGCGCCGCGCTGACCGGCGGCGTCAACGGTGCGAGGGGTCTCGCGGTCTCGCTCGACGTCGGGATGCATCCAGAGGAATTCCACTGGGATGCCGCGGCGCCCTTCGTGCGGCGACTCCTCTCGCGCCTGCAGGTCATGCCGACCGGCACGGTGTTCAACCTGAACGTCCCGAACCGTGCACGAACCGAACCCGAGCTGCGCGAGGGCTCGCTTGCGGCGTTCGGAATCGTGCAGACGACCATGACCCACAACGACGAAGAGCACGCGAGGCTCTCGGTCGCCGACACCCCTGCCGGTCAGGAACCGGGAAGTGACGCCGCCCTTCTCGCATCCGGCTTCGCGACGGTCACGAACATCGCCTCGATCGCGGAGGCCGGGGAGCCGGCGCTCCAGGACTGATGCCTACGCTGCGACCCGATCCGCAGAGCGGTGCGCCACATGCACGTCATCGAACACGCCGGCCCGAATGGCCTGGAAGACCTCGGTGGCCGCCTGCTGGATCCGCCCCTGGCGATGCGAGGCCTCCACAGCCGCAAGGCGGCGATCCTGCTCGCCGTACACGACATCCGCATCCCCTGCGTCCGTGACGAGCGTTCCGCCGAGCGATGCCACCCACGCCGACACGACCTGCCGCAGCGTCGAGTTGACGAGCTCGACGGCGACGTGCTGGCCACGGGCGAACGGCCGCACCTGCGTGATCATCGCGCGGGCGAGAAGGCCCGGCGCCAGAAGGTCGGCGGCCTGACGGTCCGACACGTTCTTGGGGATGCCGATGAGGGTGTCGACGTCGATGACGGCGTTCTCCGCGAGGGCAGGCGAGAACGCCACCCTGTCACCGCGCACGAAACCGTCCGCGGCGAGGCCGACATCCGAGACGGTCGCCGCGATCATCGTTCCGACCGCGTCGATGGTCACGCGCACCTGCCCCGCGACGGGCCGCCGGAAAGTCGAAGTCGTCATACAGGGGAAAACCGGTGATCGTGCGGAACTATTCCGCCGAAACTGAGGGTTCGATCAGAACTCCTCGTTCGTCTCCGGATCGCCGCCCCACAACCGCCCGGACTCGAGCGACGAGATCGACTCGACCTCGGCATCCGTGAGTTCGAAGCCGAAAACGCCGAGGTTCTCGTGCTGCCGGGCCCCCGTCGACGCCTTCGGCAGAGGGATGCTGCCCAGCTCGACGTGCCACCTCAGCACCGCCTGCGCGGGAGTGACACCGTGAGCGCCGGCGACCGCCGTCACGATGGGGTCCGTGAGAACGGACCGCTGGCGAGCCAGCGGTGTCCAGCTCTCCGTCTGTATTCCCTTTTCGGCATGGAATGCGCGCATCTCGCCCTGAGGGAAGTGCGGGTGCAGTTCGATCTGATTCACCGTGGGCACGACACCGGTCTCCCCGATGATCACGTCCAGGTGCTCCCGCGTGAAGTTGCTCACGCCGATGGACCGGATGAGACCCTCATCCCGCAGGCCGATCATCGCCCGCCACGACTCGACGTACTTGCCGATCCTGGGCAGTGGCCAGTGGATGAGGAACAGATCGAGGTAGTCGACCCCGAGATTCCGGAGCGACTCGTGGAATCCGGCCCTCGTCTCCTCGAAACCGTGAAATCGCCCCGGCAGCTTCGACGTGATGAGGATGTCCTCGCGAGGAATCCCCGAACGTCGCACCGCCTCCCCCAGCTCGGCCTCATTCTCGTAGTTGAGAGCGGTGTCCAGCAGCCGATAGCCTGCGCCGATGGCGCCGACCATCGCGTCGACGCCCTCGTCACCGTTCAGTTTGTAGGTTCCGAAGCCGATCGCGGGGAGCTCCCGGCCGTCGTTCAGGGTTCGCGTGGGAATCATCATGCATCCAGTCTCGCGCAGGTTCAACGCGGTAGTCTCTGCTGGCAGGCGAGATAAGGAGCGCGAATGTCCCCCTCAGGAATTCTGGATGCCTTTCTCGTGCTCCTCATCCTCGCCTACCTGAGCTTCGGTTGGATCGTGGGCTTCATCCGCAGCATGTTCGGCCTCGCCGGAATCGTGGCCGGCGGTATCGCCGCGTTCTTCGCCATCCCCCTCGTCGGCTCGTGGATCCCCTGGCCCGACTGGCGCCTGCCCATCATCCTCGTGTGCGTGTTCGCCCTCATCGCCGCGGGCCAGACGGTCGGGACCCTGGTCGGCCGCGCCATCGGCAGGCGCGTCGAGGAGACCCGGCTCGGGATCGTCGACCGGATCGCCGGCGCGATAGTGAATGCGATCGTCACAGCGCTCATCGCCTCGATGGTGGCCTTCAGTATCGGTTCGCTCGGAGTTCCGCTGCTGTCGCAGGCCATCGCCGGGTCCACCGTCCTGCGCACGATCGACGACCTCACGCCGCCGCCCATTCAGAGCGGTCTCGCCCAATTGCGCTCGCTCGTCATCGACGACGCCATCCCGCGCATCGCCTCGGCGGCGGGTGGAGACATCTCCCCCACGGCGCCGCCGACGATACCGAAAGTCGACACCGGCACCCCGTCGCTTGCGAAGGCCGCGAAGTCGGTCGTCAAGGTGACCGGAACCGCATACCAGTGCGGCCAGAACCAGTCGGGCAGCGGGTTCGTCGTCGCGAAGAATCGGATCATGACGAACGCGCACGTCGTGGCGGGCGTGAGCCAACCGGTCGTCGAGGTGCCAGGGCAGGGCGCGCTGCCCGGCCGCATCGTCTACTTCGATCCTCGGAACGACCTCGCCATCATCGCGGTCAGCGGCCTGGGCGCGCCGCCCATCGCGCTCCGCAGCAACCTCTCCGACGGCGACGAGGCGGTGTTCGACGGGTATCCGCTCGGTGGGCCGTACCAATCGGGGTCCGCACGTGTCGAGCATGTGATGACGGTGCGCGTGAATGACATCTACGGGAAGAACCCGCACGACATGATCGTCTACCAGCTCGCAGCCCACGTGGAGGAGGGCAACTCAGGCGGCCCGTTGCTGTCCACGGGCGGCGCCGTGGCCGGGGTCGTCTTTGCGAAATCCGTCGACGTGGAGAATGTCGGATACGCGCAGACGATGGATGAGGTCCGGCCGGTTGCCGACAGGGCTGCAGCCCTCAACACCCGAGTGTCATCCGGCTCCTGCGTCCGCCGCTAGGCGAGTTCGGCTTCCAGGAACTCGAGAACCTGCGTCCAGGAATCCGACGCCGCCTCCGCATCGTAGGTGAGGTCGTTCGTGTCGTTGAAGAACGCGTGCCGTGCTCCTTCGTACACCGTCGCCTCGAAGTCGACCCCCGCATCCGCCATCGCCGTCGACACGGCGGGAAGCGAGTCCATGAGCCTCTCGTCGAGCCCGCCGTAGAAGGCGTGTATCGGGCAGGCGATGGATGCGATGTCGGACTCCTCCGGTGGCGCCCCGTAGAACGGCGCAGCCGCCTTCACCCGCGGATCGGCCGCCGCGAGCGCGAAAGCGTAGCTGCCTCCGAAGCAGAATCCGGTCACGGCGATGCGCCCGTCGACGCCCGGTTGGGTCTCCAGGTAGTCGACGACCCTGCGCAATTGGCTGATCGCCCACGCGCCGTATGCGGGCTCCCGCGTCGCGGTGAGCTTCTCCCGCATGAGTGGCTGGGCCGTCATCCGCGTGGCCTCATCCTGGTTCTTCGCCAGATTGTGAAGCTCCTGGCCGACGGAAGGCGAGACGCCTGCGTCGCTCAGGATGTCCGGCGCGACCGCCAGGTACCCTTCCGCCGCATACCGGTCGGCGACGGACCTGATGTGGTCGACGAGTCCCCAGATCTCGTGGATGACGATGACGGCGCCCTTCGGCTCCCCGTGCGGTTCTGCCCGGTAGGCGGTGAGGTCGGAGTCGGGGATCTGGATCATGGGCATGATGTCATCCTGCCACCGCCGCGCGTGCGCCGGGCATCCGGAGTGCGTACAGCGCTGCGACAGCGAGCAGGATGACGGCCGACCCGAACGCTGCCGGGTACGACACGGAGTCGAGCAGGGCCCCCGCGGCCAGCGGCCCGACGATCGCGCCGAGATCCGAGATGGCGGAGAACACCGCGACCGGCTGGCCGCTCTTCGCGCCCGCCGCATCGCCGACTGCCGCCGCGGGAGCTGTCCCCATGAAGGCTGCTGCCATGCCGAAGACGGACAGCAGGATGATGAGGACCGTGATGTTCGGAGTGAACGGGATCGCGAGCATCACCGCTGCGGCAACCGAGTACGAGCCGATGATGGCGGGCTTCCTGCCCACCTTGTCGACGAACGTGCCTGCCGGGCCGAGCGCGAGCGTCTGGGCCACGGCCGCGATGGCGAAGGCGATGCCTGTCCACAGTTCCTCCTGGTGGAGGAGTTCGACGACGAGGATCGGCACGAGGGCGCTGCGGACTCCGAGACTCGCCCATCCGGACGCGAAATTCGCGATGCAGGCCGCCCGGAAGCGCTCGTCCATCAGCACTGCGCGGAACGGGATGGGCGCGGCCGCGGTGGCATCGGGCACCGCCCCCTTCGACACTGGCCGCAGGAAGAGGAGCCCCACGACGCCGGCGACCACCAGGGTTCCGGCGTAGAAGAAGAACGGGGCGCGGAGGGAGATGACGGCGAGCAGACCGCCGAGCGCCGGCCCCGCCATCCCGCCGATGAGGAAACCACCCTGGTAGAAGCCGACCGCCCTGCCGCGCCGGTCGGGCGGAGTGGATCCCAGCAGGAGGGACATCGCGGAGATGGAGAACATCGCCGACCCGATGCCGCCGGCACCCCGCAGGACGAGGACCTCGATGTAGGTCTGCGCGAGACCCACCATGGCGCTCGAGACGGCGACGATGCCGATGCCGGTCGCGAGGATCGTGCGCTCGCCTCCCCATGCGATGAGCTTCCCCACGAAGGGGCTGGCAACGAACCGAGCGAGCGCGAACGCGGAGACGACCGCGCCGACTTCGATGTATCCGACGTGGAAACTGCGGATGAACACCGGCAGGACGGGGATCACCACCCCGAATCCGACCATGACGAAGAACGCGATGATTCCCAGCACGACGGTCTCGCGGGAGAGCCGCGGCTTCACGGCGGGAGTCGGCATCCTCTCAGGTTAGAGGCTCCTGCACGGGTGCGCTGACACATGGCAATGCACACACCGGTGGTGCATCGAGCGGGATGTCCGCAACAGCGCCCGGCATCCGAATGAGACGACTCAGCCGAGCGCGACCACCAGGCTGAGCGCTGCGAGCACGAGCGTGACCGGCACCATCGTGTACCGCTCGGGTGTGCTGCGCGAGATCGCGTTGAGCAGGATGCCGAGAGCGAAGTAGGCGAACACGACCCAGACCGCGACCTGAACGAGCCCCGGGTCGCCGAACAGTCGGATGAGGCCGGCCCGCTCGAGGAGCACCGCCGCGATGAGCGCGTAGATGGCGATCGAGACGACGCTGCCGATGCGCAGCCGAGTGGGAAGCACCCTGGACTGGCCGCCCCAGGCCAGATGCCCGAGCGGTGCTCCGGCCACGAGGGCGAGCTGGAACACGGCGAGGAGCCCGAGGACGACGGTGGCGGCGATGGCGGCGAAAGCGGTCATGGGCGAACTCTATTGGATGGCGATGGCGGGCCGATTGCGGTGCGCGGATGACCGGAACCGCTTCGAGGCGCGACCTAGACTATGCGGGTGACTGGATTCCGGCGTGCAGTGCTCCTCGTCGGTCTGCTCAACCTCGGGTATTTCGGAATCGAGTTCACGACCGCGCTGCTCATCGGCTCCGTCTCGCTTTTCGCCGACAGCGTCGACTTCCTGGAGGACACGAGCATCAACCTCCTGATCTTCGTCGCCGTGCTGTGGAGCCCGCGAGCGCGCAGCACCGTCGGCCGCGTCCTGGCCGTCGTGATCATGGTGCCCGCGGTGGTCACGTTCGTGACCGCGATCGTCAAGATCTTCGACCCCGTGGCGCCCGCCTTCGCACCCATGTCACTCGCGGCGCTCGGGGCGCTCGTGGTCAACCTGGCCTGCGCGTTCATCCTCATGCGGCACCGCCACCATGAGGGAAGCCTGAGCCGCGCAGCCTGGCTCTCGGCGCGCAACGATGCGCTCGCCAACGTCGGGATCATCGCCGCGGCGTTCGTCGCCATCCCGCTCCAGTCGGGCTGGCCCGACATCATCGTCGGCATCGCGATCGGACTCCTCAACCTGGATGCGGCCCGCGCCGTCTGGCGGGTCGCGAGCGACGAGTCGCGCCAGCAGCTCGAGCCTGAGCCGTGAACCGACGCATCCAGAATCACGTCGAGAATCCGCAGGGCGGTGACCGTAGGGCGGACGGGACTTGAACCCGTGACCGACGGATTATGAGTCCGCTGCTCTAACCAGCTGAGCTACCGCCCCGCGCCGCCGGCGAGCCTCAGGATGCCTGCTCGTCGAGGGACACTTCGGTGACCGGATCGGTCACCGCCTCCCCACGATACAGTCTCTCGAACGTGGTGAGCGTGCGCTGGATGTCGTGTGGCGCGATGAGCTTGAGGCTGTTGCGCTTCATCCGGGTGAGCTCGTCATCGCTCGCGGTGAGCACCGTCGTCAGCTTCTGTGCGAGGTCATCGACGTTCTCCGGCTCGAACAGGTAGCCGTTCTCCCCCGAGTGCACGAGGTGCGGCAGCGCCATGGCATTCGCCGCGACGACCGGCAGCCCGGACGACATCGCCTCCATGGTCGCGATGCTCTGCAGCTCCGCGATCGACGGGATGGCGAACACCGTCGCGTTCGTGTACGCGGCCTTCAACTCCTCCTCGGAGACGTACCCGGTGAACGTCGTCCGATCGGCGACGCCGAGGTCGCTCGCGAGCTTCTTCAGGTGGTTCATCAGGTCGCCGCCGCCCACGATCTCGAGCTTCGCCTCGAGCGACGGGTCGAGCCTGGCGACCGCCCTGATCAGCACGTCGATGTGCTTCTCCCCCGTCACCCGACCGACGAACAGGATGCGGTTCTCCGTCTTCTTGGCGAAACTCGGCGTGTACTCGCTCGAGTTGATCCCGCACGAGATCGCGTGCACGCCCGTGAGGTCGGTCGCCGCCTCCAGGAACTCCGCGCCCTTCCTCGTCGGCGTTGTGATCGCCTCGCACAGGTGGTACGTCTTCGCTGCATCGTTCCACGCGATCCGGATGGCCGTCTTGCGCAGGAATTTCGGCAGCAGCGTGTGCTGGATGAGGTTCTCCGGCATGAAGTGGTTCGTCGCGATCACCCGGATGCCCCGGGTCGTGGCCTGCCTGGCCAGCCCTCGGCCGATCACAATGTGCGACTGGATGTGCACGACATCCGGCTTCACCTCATCGAGGATGCGCGCCGCGTGCGCCTGGCTGCGCCACGGCAGCACGAACCGCAGCCAGTCGTGCGGGAACCACCGCCACGAATAGACGCGGTGCACGATGAGGTTCGCGCCCTCGTGCTCCTCGATGAACCGCCCGTGCTTCCGGCTGAACGCCGGCGCCTCGATGTGCACCTCATGGCCGCGCTCGACGAGGCCCGCCGCGAGTCGCGACGTGAAGCTGGCCGCCCCGTTGACGTCGGGCGCGAAGGTGTCGGCACCGATGAGGATGCGCAATGGACGACCGGCGTCGTGCGCCGAATCGTGTGAGGCGTCAGGCAAGATGTGGGGTTTCCCTCGTGCAGTTGGCGTGGCTTCCAGCCTACCGCTGCGCCTGCGGATGATGTTTCGAGAGCTGGAACACACCGTAAACAGCCAGCGCTCCCGCCGCGATGTAGGCGACGGCCGCGAACCACGGCGCCCCGGATGCCTCCTGCAGTACGACGATCCCGATCGTCACGGCCACGAGCGGGTCGACGACGGTGAGCCCCGCAATGACGAGATCCGGAGGCCCGGACGAGTAGGCGTTCTGGACGAAGTAACCGCCGAGAACCGCCGCGGCGAGCAGTGCGACGATGCACGTGACGGTGAGCCATTCGAAGTCACCGGTCTTGGCCCGGTCGATCACGACCTTCGCGAGCGTCGCCACGAATCCGTAGAGAACCCCTGCGCCGAGGATGAAGCCGATCGCCTTGAACCGGTCGCGAAGGAACGCGAACGCGAGGGAGAAGCCCATCGTGATGACGCCGAGGATGGCGAGGATCACGCCGAGCTGCCCTGCACTGATCGGGCTCGACTTGGCCGTGAACGCCGCAACGGTCACGAAGATGCCGACGCCGCCCACACAGAACGCGATCGCCCGAATCGACTTGCGGTCGAGTGCGACCTTCGAAATCCGCGCGTTGACGATGGCGGTGATGACGAGCGCCGTCGCACCCAACGGCTGCACCACGATGATGGGCGCGAGGTACAGGCTCGTGAGCTGGAGAACGACGGCGAGCCCCAGCATGACGGTGCCGATGACCCAGGACGGCCGGGCGAGCAGAAGCAGCAGCTGTCTCGGGCTGAGTCCGGGGCTCGTGTCGATCTCACCCGTGTCGGCCTCGACCCGACCGACCCCTCGATGCTGGAACTGGGCTCCGAGGGCCAGGAACACCGCGGCGATCAGGGCGACGGGAATGCCAAGCCACTGGTTCGGGGTGAGAGTCACGAAGTGATCCGTGAAGTCACTCAGATCAGGCGGCACCCCACGACTTTACCGGTTGCGCACGGGATATTCTTGGCGAATGGCCGTACTCCCTATCCTCATCACGGGAGATCCCGTACTCCACAATCCCGCCCGCACCGTCACCGAATTCGATGACGCGCTGCACCAGCTCGTGGCGGACATGACGGAGACCATGAAGGCTGCGCCGGGCGTCGGACTCGCCGCCCCGCAGGTGGGCGTCCCGCTCCGCGTCTTCGTCTTCGACTGGACCGACGCCGACGGCGTGCACTCCGGCGCCGCCGTCAACCCTGAGCTGTGGATCACCCCGGTGCCGACGGGCGACCCGGATGAGGAGGCCGAGTCCGAGGGATGCCTGTCGATCCCCGGCGAGCGCTACCCGCTTCGGCGCGCTCCACAGGCGATCCTGCGAGCGGTGGATGCCGACCGGAAGCCCTTCGAGATCACGGCATCCGGTTGGCTGGCCCGCATCTTCCAGCACGAATTCGATCACCTCGACGGCATCCTGTACGCGGACCGGCTGGACCACGCGAACGTTCGTGCGGCATCCAAGGCGATCCGGAAGAACGGATGGGGGGTCCCCGATCTCAGCTGGCTGCCGGGAATCGACCACCTCGAGGGTTACTGAGCCGAAGCTAACCCCATCCGGACAACCGGATGAGCGCCGCCGTCGCCGCTGCGGCGACCACGACGACGACGAACGGCACGCGCAGGGCGAAGAGCACGACCGCGACGAGCACGGCTGGCACGCGCGCATCGAACTCGAGCCCGACGCCGTGCCCGAGCGTCTGAACGCCCACGAGTGCAGACAACAGGGCGACCGTGAGAAGGTTCGCGATGCGCGCGGGCGTCGGCCGGTCCAGCACTGACGACGGCACGAGGTAACCCGCGAGCTTGAGCGAGAGGCACGCGAGCGACGCGATGATCACGATGAGCCACATCGTCATATGCCCTCCCTCTCGAGGGGGATGAGCGGGGGCTCGGCGTTCGACAACCAGTTGAATCCGCCGACTACGACGGCGACGATCCCCGCCACCAGCACGGGCAGACCAGGGAGTAACACCGGGGTGAGGGCGACAGCGACGACCGCCGCTGCGGAAGCGACGGCAATCGTCTGCCGTTGCTTGAGCCGCGGCCACAGGAGGCCGACGAATGCGGCCGCGGCAGCCGCATCCAGCCCCCATTGGCGTGGATCGCCGAGGGCGTCGCCGATGAGCGCGCCGATGAGGCTCGTCAGGTTCCACCCGATGAACGTGGCCGCCGCCGTCGTCCAGAAACCGAGGCGCTGACTGCGCAGTGTCGGTTGGTTGGTCGAGACGGCGGTGGTCTCGTCGATCGTGACCCAGGCGGCGGCGACGCGCTTCCACCAGCGGCCGCCGATCATCGGGGCGACCCGAACACCGTAGATCCCGTTCCGGATGCCGAGGATCGCTGCACTCGCAATCGCCGTCGGCCCGGCGGCCACTCCGCCGGTCGCGAGGACTCCGATGAGGGCGAACTGCGAACCGCCGGTGAACATGACGAGGCTCATGACGCAGGTCTGCCAGACGTCGAGGCCCGCCGCCACCGCGAGGGCACCGTAGGAGACGCCGTACGCCGCCGCGGCGAGGCCGACCGCGAGACCCGCGCGGATCGCCGCGGAGTCTTCGCTACTTCTCGCCACGGCGACCGCCGAGGTTGACGCCGTGGACGCCGTTGTCGTACCGGAGTGCGGGGAACACCGCTGAGGTGGAGAATCCGACGCCGGGCACCGAGTACACGGTGAACACACCGCCGAACAGCTCGACCCGCTCGCGCATCTCGCTGATGCCGGGACCCGTCACGACATCCGTCAGGGCGCCGAGATCCTCGTCGACGGTTCCCTGCCTGGGCGGAGCGTCGTTGGGGTCGAGCCCATCGCGACGCAGCGCAGCGCGCACGCCGTCGTCGTCGACGAGCACCTGCAGGCCCTCGTCGCGCCAGGTCAGCGACACCGTCACATGGGTGCCCTCGCCGGCATGCTTCAGCGTGTTGGACAGCGACTCCTCGATGACCCGGTAGACGGCGAGTTCAGCGCCCTTGGGCAGGTCGAACGGCTCGCCACTCTCCTCCAGGTCGATGACGAGGCCGGCGTCGCGCATCACGGCGAGCAGATCGGGGACCCCGTCGATGCGCTGCTGCGGGAGCCGATCGTCCTGGTCCTCCCTGGCGACCGTGCCGATGCGACGAAGGTCCGCCAGTGCCTTCCGCGCCGTTTCGCCGATGGCCTCCGCCGCCCGGATCGGGCTCTCCGGATCGGCTGTAGCCGCGTGGCGAACGCTCTCCGCCTTCGTCACGATGCCGGAGATCGAGTGCGCGGCGACATCGTGCAGCTCGCGGACGATACGAAGTCGGGCGAGCAGTTCGCGGCCGGTCAGTTCGAGGTCGATGGCGTCCCGCTCGGCGTGCACCCTGGCTGCAGCCTCAGCGCGCCGCGTCCGCCGTGCTTTCCGCAGGAGGACCAGCAGAACGATGACGAGGACCACGAGAACGACCACCGCGATGAGCGTCGCCTGGGCGACGGCGAAGGCGTTCGCCTCGAGCCACGTCAACATCGGTATCCTCCTCGGCATCCGGCGCGTCGCGATGACTCGCGATCCGGTGCAGATCGAGGCTACCGGAATGGATGGCGAGGGAGAATTCCCTCGCCATCCACTCGTCGGTCATGGGTCGCTCAGGCGCCGGACCCGGAGTTCGCGCGCAGGACCTCGAGGCGTGCGCGGTAATCCTTCTCGTCGATGTCTCCCTGGGCGAATCGCTCGGCGAGGGTCGCCTCCGCGCTGCGAGTGGGGCCGAAGCGGCCGGGGCCGTCGTGGCCCGGTCCGTGCGGGCCGTACCCGTTCTCCCAGGCGCGACGACGCCAACGGCGACCGAAGATTCCGAAGAGAACGGCGAACACCAGGATCCAGAACAGTGGGATGAGGAACCCGAGCCACCAGAAGCCGAATGGCCCATGCATGTATGGGCCGGCTGCGGCGAGTGCGAGTGAAGTGAGCACGATGAACCTTTCAGTCGGGGCTCCGGATGAGCCCGTGTATCCAGCATCGCGATCGCGGTCGACGGGCGAATCTGCCGGTGGGATGCACTCCGTGTACTGCGCTCGGAGCAGGTCGGCGTGCCGAGCTACTCCGCACGGAACTGTGCCGGCCCGAGCTATTCCGCGAAGCCTGCGCGCACGAGTCCGGTCTCGTACGCGACGACGACGAGCTGTACCCGGTCGCGCGCGGCGAGCTTCGACATGATGCGGGAGACGTGCGTCTTGGCCGTGAGCGGGCTCAGGAAGAGTCGCCCGCCGATCTCGTCGTTCGTCAGACCCTGGCCGACGAGGGCGAGCACCTCGCGCTCCCGCTCCGTGAGTACCTGCAGCGCGTGGGCATCCGGGGGCTCTGTGAGGCGAGTCGAAATGCGTTCGAGCAGGCGGCGCGTGACACCGGGCGACAGGAGTGCGTCTCCGGCCGCGACGACCCGGACGGCGCGGATGAGCTCGACCGGCTCCGTATCCTTCACGAGGAAGCCGCTCGCCCCGGCGCGGATCGCGTGGCCGACGTACTCGTCCAGTTCGAAGGTCGTGACGATGACGATGTGGGTTCCGGCGAGCGCCTGGTCCCCGACGATCTGCTCCGTCGCCCACAGGCCGTCGCCGTCCGGCATCCGGATGTCCATGAGCACGACATCAGGGCGCGTGCCGGCCACGAGGGCGACGGCCTCCGTGCCGGTACCTGCCTCGCCGACGACCTCGAGGTCGGGCTCGGCCTCGAGGAGCGACCGGAAGCCGGCGCGGATGAGCTGCTGGTCGTCGGCGATCGCGACGCGGATGGTCATGGGCGTGCCTCTCGCATCGGGATCCGGGCTTCGACGCGGAAGCCTCCGAGTGGTTCGCGGCCGGCCTGGAGACTGCCGCCGAGCAGCTCGGCGCGCTCGCGCATGCCGAGCAGGCCGCGACCGTCACTGGCCGCAGGGTCGGCTGCGCCCGCCGACGTGCCGTCGTCGACGACGGTCACGACGTACTCCCCCGACTCTTCGGCGATCGTCACGCTCGCCGCCGTCGCCTTCGCGTGGCGCAGGACGTTCGTGAGCGACTCCTGCACGATGCGGTAGATCGCGAGCTGAGTCGCAGCAGGTGGCGGCGCCGTGACCGCGTCGTCGAGCGCGACAGTGATGCCCTGACTCGTCACGGAGGCCGCAAGGCCGGGCAGGCGGGAGAGGTCCGGCTCTGGGACGAGCGGCGCATCCGGGCTGCCGTCGGAGCGCAGGATGCCGAGGACCGAGCGCACCTCGTCGAGCGCAGTCTTGCTCGTGAGCTTGATGCTCGCGAGGGCGTCGGCCGCCTTCTGCGGCTGGGTTTCCATGAGGTGGAGGCCGACCCCCGCCTGCACATTGATCTGGCTGAGCGAGTGCGCGAGCACGTCGTGCAACTCGCGGGCGAGGCGCACCCGTTCGGCCTGCAGCTCGCTCGAGCGCCGTTCCGCGGCGATCCTGCGGTACTCGGCGAACTGTTCGCGCCGGGTGCGGAGGCCTTCGCCGATCCCGAACACGATGAGGATGCCGAGGGTCACCCCCGCGATGCGCAGCGGATGCCAGTTGACTCCGATTGCGAGCGCCCAGACGAGCGTGGTGAGCCAAGCTGCACCCACCGAGATCCAGGCCCACATCCGTGCACCGCGAACGATCGCGGAGACGATCGCGAAGCCGAGGGCGATGTACGGCGGCCAGTCCTGCCCGCCGAACAGCATCGCGATGGAGGCGGCTGCGGCCGTCACCGCCACGACCGGCCCGGGGAACCGTCGCGCGGCGATGAGGGCGAGCGGCCCCACGAGCATGATCGCGAGGGCGAACACGAACTCGCGCGGGTGCACGACCGGTGCCATCGGCGGGCCGAATCGCCGTGGAAGCAGCACGGGAACCACCTGGATCGCGAACGACAGGATGACCGGGACCCACAGCGTGGCCCAGTGAGGTGGCCCGGCTCCGCGGAACCCGTGGCCCTGCGAACCCGGCTGTGACATGAGTCGATCGTAGTTGCGCGGCACGGATGCGGCATCCGCTCCATGGAGTCGTCGGGTACTCCCGCGGGAGTACCCTCACCGGCGGGGCGCGGTCCGCGTCAGCCGACCGGAACGACTCCCGGACGGGTCCACTGCGGCACGGGGCGACCGTCCATCCGCCAGCCGGTGAAGGTCGGATCCTGTGGCCAGCCCTCCGGGGAGTCCTCCCACTCCTCCTGGCGACCGTACACGGTCATGTCCATGAGGTTGAGTGCGGCCATGAT
Organism: Terrimesophilobacter mesophilus; assembly: GCF_014200375.1. GTDB lineage: Bacteria > Actinomycetota > Actinomycetes > Actinomycetales > Microbacteriaceae > Terrimesophilobacter > Terrimesophilobacter mesophilus. Next base: position 468,382 of record NZ_JACHBP010000001.1, read on the forward strand.
CGGCTCCGTGCCGCGATCGGTCGTGTCGTAGGTGAGGAAGACACGGTCGCCACGACGCAGGAAGCAGGTGAGATGACCGCCACCGGTGTAGGCGGGATCCTCGACACCGTAGACGGAGTACCACGGATGCGTGTAGCCCATGAACTCCCGGAACGGCGCCATCTCCTCGTATGGCCCTGCCCCGAAGACGGCGAAGCTGATGCCGCGCGCTTCCAGATATGCGGCGTCATGGAAGTTCCAGATCGACGCGGTGCATCCCTCGCACTGGCCCTCGAAGGGCTTGCCGAGGTGCCACATGTGCTTGTAGACGATGAGTTGGTCGCGCCCATCGAAGATGTCGAGCATCGAGGTCGGACCGTTCGCCCCGACGAGGGAGATCGGTGTGACCTCGGTCATCGGTAACCGGCGGCGTGCAGCAGCGATCGCATCGCCCTCGCGGGTGTGCGCCTTCTCGCGAACGAGCAGCTCACCCCGTTCGCGAAGCCAGGTCTCGCGGTCGACGACGGGAGGCGCAGGGGTGGTGATGTCGATGACAGCCATGGCGGGATCGTAGCCGATGGAACCCGGAGCGTTCCGAAAAAATTTGCTCCCCGACTTGGACTCGAACCAAGAACCTGCCGGTTAACAGCCGGCTGCTCTGCCAATTGAGCTATCGAGGAATGGCGATTCAGGTAGTCACTTTAGCAAAGAATGCGGAACCCCATCTGCCGCCCTCGTACCCGCGCATCACGAGAAGTCTGGCAGAAGGCAGGTCGGCGAGTCGATGAAGAGCGGCGTGCCGACCATCATCGGGATGCCGGACTGCGGGTCGAGCTGGAACGCGGCGAGGGTGCCGGAGTTCTGGTTCGCGACGAACAGCAGATTGCCGACGATGCACAGGCCCCGCGGCGTGTCACCGCCACTCGGCAGGTCGGCGATGGGCTCGAGCGTCTTCGCGTCGACGGCGACGATGCGGTTCGACCCGCGCAGCGCCGTATAGAGAAAGCGACCGGTCGGGTCGACGACGAGCCCAGCGGCGTGGTCCCCCGGCGCTGCACCCGACCCTCCGGACTGCACCACCTGCAGGTTCCGGCCGCCACCAAGGGCGAAGATCGATCCACCGAGCTCGCCCAGCAGGTAGACCTTGCCGGCCGTCGGGGATACCGCGAGGTCGCGAGGCCCCGTGCCTGCGGGAAGTTCGAGAGAGGATTCGAGGCCGAGCCGGCCATCCGCCCACCGGTACACGTTCACCCGGTCGGTGCCGAGGTCGGCGGTGATCGCGGTATCGCCGAACGCGAGAGTCGAATGCGGGTGAGGGCCGTCCTGTTCGGGTTTGGGCCCCTTGCCGCTCGATGTCAGCGATTGGTGGAGCGCGCCGATCTTCCCATCCGCGCCGATCGGGAACACGTCGACCTGTCCGGACCGATAGTTCGCCGCGTAGAGCCATTCCGGCGTTGCGGCCAGATGGCAGGGCTCCGTGCCTGATGTCGGCTGGCCGCCCATCGGGATGAGCGCGGTCGACTTCCCCTTGCGGAGAAAGGCCTCGACGCGCCCGTTCGCTTCGTCCACGGCGTAGATCATGCCCTCCACCGGGGAGTGGATGATGTACGACGGCGACGAGGTCACGGCGCCGATGCCGGCGAACTGCAAGCCCTTCTCCGTGAGTCGAACCGCCGAGATCCCCCGGGAGAATCCGCCCATGCTCGCGGTGTATGCACCTGCCCAAATGAGAGTCAATAGCCTGCCTCCGGGTCAACTATTCCGACGAATTTCGCGTGGTCCAGGAATGCTCGCACGTTAGTCTTCACCCTCTCCGCCAGGAGGGGAGTCGTCATTTCGGGCGTGTCGGCGCTGTGCGGCGTGATGATGGCGCGCGGCTCGGACCACAGCGGGTGGCCATCCGGAAGCGGCTCCGGATCGGTGACGTCCAGCCCTGCCCCTGCGATCCCCCCGGATGCCAGCGCGGCCGTCAGCGCGGCAGTGTCGACGAGCCCGCCACGCGCGACATTCACGAGAATCGCGGAATCCTTCATCGCCGCGAACTCCGCCTCACCCATGAGGTGCGTCGAATCCTTCGTCATGGCTGCTGCGACCACCACGACATCGGCATCGGGCAGGACCTCGTGGAGACGGTCGGCCGTGACCGTGCGCTCCGCTCCCGGCACCGGCTCCGGATGCCGCCTCACAATGGTCACGGAGGTGCGGAACGGCTCCAGCAGCCGCAGCAACTCGACGGCGATCCCTCCCGCGCCCACCACCACCACTCGTGCCCCGTAGAGCGACGCTCCGAGCTTCGGGCCCCAGCTCCGGGCGACGATGCGCATCGGCAGCTGGCGGAGCAGGGCCAGCATGAGCGCGAGAGCGTGCTCCGCGACCGGTTCGGCGTATGCGCCCTTCGCACTCGTCCACAGCGGATGCGTACCGGAGTGCTTCGCGAGGACCCCGGCGAACGCGTCGACTCCCGCCCACGGCAACTGCACCCAGTCGACATCCGGGTATTCGTCGAGGATGCCGGAGAACTCGTTCGCCCTCGCGTATGACAGCCACACGATGCCGCGGGTCGCGGCAGAAAGCGGCTCGACGATACCGCCGGCCTCCTGAATCGCCGACACGAAGAACTCCGTCGGCTCCGGGAGCACGGCGATCGGGCCCGGCCGCGGACGCCTCACAGCCGGCAGTTCCTCAGCCGGGGAGGCCAGCACCTCGCGATGCTGGACCGAGCCCCCACTCGATGTCATGCACCGACTGTATCGAATCGAGACGCCGCGAGGGCCTTCAAATACGGATGAACCGGGTCGGACAGTACCCCATTGATGGGGCCAAGCCCGACCACGTTTCCGCGGTGCAGCACCAGCATCCGCTCGGAACACTGCTCAATGACACCGAGGTCGCTGCTGACGATCACGGCGGAGAAACCGCGTTCGGCGCGCAGTTCGAGGAGCGCTTCGAGCACCCCCGATCTCACCGTCACATCGACTCCCCTGGTCGGCTCATCGGCGATGAGCAGGCGAGGTTCGAGCACGAGTGCGCGCGCGAGAGCGACCCTCTGTCGCTGGCCGCTGCTCAGTTCGTAAGGGAAACGGGACATGACGCGAAGGGGCAACCGCATCGCGTCGACGATCGTGGCGACGGCGGCCCCCGCCTCTCGGGAGCTGAATCGGCGGTCACGCGAGTAGATCGGTTCGGCGACGTTCTCGGCGACGGTCAACCTTGCATCGAGCTTCTCAGCGCCATCCTGGGCCAGGTAGCCGATCCGCAGGCGAAGCAGATCCCTACGGTGGGCGGAGATGCCCCTCACCGGCGTTCCGTCGACCGTCAGCGAACCACCGCAGATCCGGGGCGCGCTCACATCGCCCGACCCCGCGTCACCGCGCAGCGCCAGTGTCGCTGCGAGGGTGGACTTGCCAGAACCGGACTCGCCCACGACACCCAGGAAGTCGCCCTCCGCGAGGTCGAACGTCACACCACGGACCGCCACGAACCTCGAGCGGACATCCCTCGACCGGTACCGAATCGAGAGGTCATCGGCAACGATCATGGGCTCCGTCGAGTTCAACCGTCGGTCCCCGTATCCGCCAGCTCGCTCGCACGGAGGCGCCGCAGGTCTTCACGGCGCTTCGCCTGCAGGATCGGGTCCGGCACCGGCAAAGAGGCGAGAAGACGCTGCGTATACGGATGCTTCGGCGCGACGAGCACCTCCTCGCCCGTGCCCTCCTCCACGAGTCTGCCCTTGAACAGCACGGCGATCCGGTCGGCGAGGAGGTCGACGACGGCGAGGTCGTGGCTGATGAACAGCGCCGCGAATCCGAACTCGCGTTGGAGTTCTGCGAACAGTTCGAGGACCTTCGCCTGCACGGAGACGTCGAGTGCGCTCGTGGGTTCGTCGGCGATGAGCAGTTTCGGCTGGAGCGCGATGGCCCTCGCGAGGCTTGCGCGCTGGCGCTGGCCGCCGCTCAGCTCATGCGGGTAGCGGTCCCCGTAGCTGTGCGGCAGTTGCACCGCCTCGAGGAGTTCGTCGACCCGAGAGCGCGCGGCGGCGGCGTCCTGCGCCTTGCCGTGCACGATGAGCGGCTCCGCGACGCACTCCGCGATCGTGAGCAGCGGGTTGAAGCTCGTGGCCGGGTCCTGGAACACGAAGCCGATGTCGTGCCGGAGCGGACGGAAGTCCTTCTCGTGCACGCCGAGCATCTCCTGGCCGAGCACCCGAAGAGACCCGCCGGTCACCTTCGTGAGTCCGCCGATCGTGCGCCCGATCGTCGTCTTGCCGGACCCGCTCTCGCCGACGAGCCCGAGCACCTCGCGTGCGCCGATGTGGAAGCTCACTCCGTCGACGGCGCGGAATCCGCCACGGCCGAGCCGCCCCGGATACTCGATGACCAGGTCCTCGGCGACCACGAGCGGTTCGCCCGCTGTCCCCGCGGCCCGCTCCGCCGCCCGCTCCCGCGTGCGCGTCGTTCCGGCGCCGATGAACGGGACCGCCGCGAGAAGGCGCTTCGTGTAATCGTGCTCCGGGTGGTGGAACAGGCTGACGGCATCCGCCTCCTCGACCACCCGTCCCTGGTACATGACCGCGACCCGGTCGGCCAGATCCGCCACGACGCCCATGTTGTGGGTGATGAGCACGATCGCCGTATTGAACTCGTCACGGCAGCGGCGCAGCAGGTCGAGGATCTCCGCCTGCACCGTGACGTCCAGTGCCGTGGTCGGCTCGTCGGCGACGATGATCTCGGGGTCCAGCACGAGTGCCATCGCGATGACGATGCGCTGCTTCTGCCCGCCGGAGAACTGGTGCGGGTAGTAGTCGACCCTGTGCTCGGCATCCGGGATACCGACCCGCGTCATGATGTCGATCGCCTTCGCGCGCGCCTCCGCCTTGCTGTAGCGGCCGTGGGCACGAAGCCCCTCTGCGATCTGCCAACCGACCGTATAGACGGGATTCAGGGCGGTGGACGGCTCCTGGAACACCATGGCGGCGCCGGTGCCGCGGATCTCCCGCAACCTCGAGTGGGGAATCTCGATGACGTTGTCGTTGCCGATCAGGACCACGCCCGACGTGGTGGCGGTCTCCGGAAGAAGACCCAGGATCGTCTTCGCGGTCACGGTCTTGCCGCTGCCGCTCTCACCAACGATCGCGAGCACCTCGCCCGACCGAACCGACAGGCTCACGCCCTCGACGGCCCTGACGTCGCCGCCGTCCGTCGCGAACGTGACATTGAGGTCGTCGATCTCCAGGGCCTCCTGGCCCTTCGCCAGGCTGCTCACAGTGCCTCCTCCAGCTCGTCGACCTCGGTCGGGGTCGCGGAGCTCGCTATCGCACGATGCCTCGTCCGAAGCCTCGGATCGGCAAGGTCGTTGAGGCTCTCGCCGACGAGCGTGATACCGAGAACGACGAGCACGATGGCCGTGCCGGGGAAGATCGAGGTCCACCAGATGCCGGCGGCGACATCCGAGATCGACTTGTTGAGGTCGAAGCCCCACTCAGCCGCCGACGTCGGCTCAATGCCGAACCCGAGGAAGCCGAGGCCGGCGAGCGTCAGGATCGCCTCGGAGGCGTTGAGAGTAAGGATGAGCGGAAGGGTTCTCGTCGAGTTGCGGAGCACGTGCCGGAACATGACGCGCGCATTGCTCGCGCCGATGACCTTCGCCGACTCCACGAACGCCTCAGCCTTGATGCGCACCGTCTCCGAACGGATGACGCGGAAATACTGCGGGATGAACACGACCGTGATCGAGATGGCCGCCGCGAGAATGCCGAAGGAGAGGCTCGACTTGCCGCCGGAGAGCACGATCGACATGACGATCGCGAGCAGGAGGGATGGGAACGCGTAGATCGCGTCGCAGATCACGACGAGGACGCGGTCGAGCCAGCCTCCGAAGTAGCCGGAGACGAGGCCGAGCAGAACGCCGGCGAAGATCGAGAGGATGACCGCCACCACGATGACGAGGACTGCCGTCTGGGCGCCCCAGATGACCCGGGAGAGCACGTCGTATCCGCCGACAGTCGTCCCCAGAAGGTGAGCTCCACCCGGCGGAAGCTGTGCGCCGAACGTCCCGTTCGCGTCGCGCAGCTGATCGAAACGATACGGGGCGAGAATCGGGGCGAGCGCAGCGGTCAGCAGGAACACGACGATGATGACAAGGCCCGCGACGAGCATGCCTCGCTGCCAGCCGACGCTCTGCGCCAGTTGGCGCACGAGCGGGAGCCGCGACCAGATGCTGGGCCTGACGACGGTGGTCGTACTCATGTCAGTACCTCACCCTCGGGTCGATGAGCGCGGCTATCACGTCGACGATGAAGTTCGTGACCGCGACGATCACGGCGAGCAGGACGACGATGCCCTGCACCGCCACGAAGTCCCTGGCATTGATGTACTGCACGAGCATGAACCCGAGACCCTTCCACTCGAACGTCGTCTCGGTGAGGACCGCTCCCCCGAGCAGAAGCGCGATCTGAAGGCCGATGACCGTGATGATCGGGACGAGTGCCGGCTTGTATGCATGCTTGCGCACGAGCCGCAGCTCACCGACGCCGCGGGAACGTGCAGCGTCGACGTAGTCCTGGCCGAGCGTGCCGATCACGTTCAGGCGCACGAGACGCAGGAAGATCCCCGCGGTGAGCAGGCCGAGCGCGATCCCCGGCAGGAGCGCGTGCGTGAGAACGTCGGCGACATCCGCCGGGTTGCCGGTGCGGAACGCATCGATGAGGTAGATGTTCGTCGGATGGTCGAGCAGCTGCAGGTTCAACTCTGTGCCGACGCTCGCCCTGCCGTTCACGGGAAGGATCTTCAACCACACGGAGAAGATGAGCTTGAGCAGGAGCCCTGCGAAGAAGACCGGCGTCGCGTAGAAGAGGATCGCGAACACACGGAGTACGGCATCCGGCCACTTGTCGCGAAGGTACGCGGCGAGCATGCCGAGCGGGATGCCGACGATGAACGCGACGATGAGGGCGTAGAACGCGAGCTCGAGTGTCGCGCCACCGTAGGTGAGGAGGATCTCGGAGATCGGCCGGTTGTCGCTGATCGTCGTACCGAAGTTGCCCGTCGCGACCTGCCCGAGATACTCGAAGTACTGGATCCAGATCGGCCGGTCGTAACCGGCGGCGTGGATGCGATCCGCCAGCTGGTCCGGCGTCAGCCGACCGCCGAGCGCCGCCGTGATCGGGTCGCCGATCATGTGCATGAGGATGAACACCATCGACACGAGGATGAACACCGTCGGAATGATGAGGATGAGCCGGATGAGGATGTAGCGGCCGAGCGTCCCGCCGGAACCCTTGGATCGCGCCTTCTGCGCGGGCTCTGCACCCGGGGAGGGCGCATTCGAAACTGCGGTTGCTGTCATCATCGCCAATCTTCGCCCACGCGCTACCGAACACCTGCCAGAAAAGGAGGGGGCGACCCGCACTGTGTGCGGACCGCCCCCTGTTACGGCACTTCGATAGTAGCCGCCTTATGGAGCCTTACTTGCTGAGGACGTTGAAACGGAACTTGAACGACGCGTCGAGCGTGTCGTCCACGCCCTTCACATCCTTGCCCGACACGACGACCTGTGCACCCTGGAGCAATGGCAGCGTCGACAACTGGGCCGCGACCTTCGCCTGGATGTCCTCGATCTCGGACTTGCGCTTGGCAGGATCCGTCTCGACAGCCTGTGCCTTGATCAACGAGTCGATCTCGGCGTTGCTGAAGTGATTCTTCAGGAAGTTATCCGTCTGGAAGAACGGGGACAGGTAGTTGTCCGCGTCGGAGTAGTCCGGGAACCAGCCGAGCTGGTACATCGGGTACACGTCAGCAGAACGGTCCTTCGAGTACTGGACCCACTCGGTGGACTGCAGGTTCACCGTGAAGAGACCGGACGCCTCGAGCTGCGACTTGACGAGCGCATACTCGTCACCGGAGCTCGCGCCGTAGTGGTCAGGGTTGTACTGGAGGTTCAGCGTGACCGGACCGGTGACACCGGCCGCCTCGAGGGTCGCCTTCGCCTTGTCGGCATCCGGGCCGCCGTTGCCGTCGCCGTAGAGCGACTTCAGCACGTCGGTGGCGCCCGTCAGGCCGGCGGGAACATAGGAGTACAGGGGCAGGTAGGTGCCCTTGTAGACCTGGCTCGCGATGGCGTCGCGGTCGATCAGGTCGGCAATCGCCTGGCGGACCGCGAGCGACTTCGCCGCGTCGGCATCCGCCGTCTTCGCACCGAACGGCATGGTGTCGAAGTTGAAAACGATGTAGCGGATCTCTCCACCCGGGCCCTTGTGAACCGTGACGTCCTTGTTGCTGGCGAGGCTGTCGATGTCGGTCGCAGACAGGCTGCGCGTGGCGACGTCGATGTTGCCCTCCTGGACGTCGAGCTTCATGTTCGACTGGTCCGCGTAGTACTTGAGGTTGATCGTGGCCGTCTTCGGCTTGCCGAGCAGACCCTGGTAACCGTCGTACGCCTTGAACTGGACGAGCTCGTTGAACTTGTAGCTCGAGATCACGTACGGGCCGGCGAAGGCGTTTCCGTCAACGATCTCCTGGTCCGTGGTGAGCGCGGTCGGAGAGAAGACCTCTTCGTCCACGATCGGCGCGGCTGGGCTCGAGAGGATCTGAGGCCAGATCTGGTCGTTGGCCGCCTTGAGGTGGAAGACGACGGTCAGGTCATCCTTCACCTCGGTGCTGTCGAGGTTGTAGAGAAGCGTCGACGGTCCGTTGTCCGCCGCGATCTTCAGCTGGCGGTCGAAGCTGAACTTGACGTCGGATGCCGTCAGGTCGTGGCCGTTCGCCCACTTGAGGCCCGGCTTGAGCTTGACCGTGTACTCGGTGGGCGCGGTGAACGAGGCCGACTCGGCGATATCCGGGTGGACATCCGAGCTCCCGGGGTTGGAGTTCATCAGGAACGGGAACACGTTGTTCATGATGAAGAACGAGCCGTTGTCGTACGAACCAGCAGGGTCGAGCGTCGTGACCTTGTCGGTCGTACCGACGGTGATGGTGCCTGACGCGCCGGTGTTACCGGTGCCGTTCCCTGCAGCGCAGCCGCTGAGCGCCATGGCGGCAATGGCAACGCCGCTGAGCACGGCCAGCGACCGCTTTCGGATCGTGGATGCGGATGTCATATCCGGATACCTCTCTGTTGTGAGAATCCAGCGGAGCCAATTCGGACTCCGCTGGGGACAGTACCCGTGGCAGGCTCGATGGCGCGCCACGGGTCGCTTGTATACCCCTTGATAACACGGATTGCCCATCCGCTGAGTCGAAGACCTCGATTGGCGCCGAATATTTATTGTTCTGCAACCTACTCGCCGATGAGTGCGCGCCGATCCGCCTCCACGCTCATGAGCTCCCGCTGAATGTCGCGGTACCGATCCGGCTCCGCTGCGGCGTCCGTGCGCTGAAGCCTCCCGAGCAGTTCCGCCTTCCTGGCGAGGAGATCACGGCCGACGAGGGAGGCGACGACGCCCTTGCAGTAGATCGACAGCTCACGATCCGACTTCTCCGGGATCGGCGCGACGACGAGCTGGCTGACGATCCCGGAGAACACCGCCGGAACCTCCTCTGCGACGCGATCGACCCAGCCGGGCGTACCGAAACCGTCCATGCTCGCGGCGATGCCGTCGCGGACCACCGTGAGGGTCGCGTTCGTGAACGACACGTCCCCCATGCGGAGGATGAGGTCGCGGCCCACCTCCTCCGGCTGCTGGAGCACCGCCATGAGCGCGTCCCTCTCCAGGCGCGTGACCGGATCCGTGGGCAGGTTCGTGATCGATGGGCCCGGCTCCGCCGGCCGCTCTGACGGACCCCGTGCGTCGGATCGCCGCGCATCCGGCGATCGCGGATCTTCTGATCGGGACTGGATCGGCTTCGCCCTTCCGGCACTGCTCACCGCCCGCGAGACCTCCTGCGGGTCCACGCCGATCCATCCGGCCAGGTTCCGGATGTAGCCGGCATGGAGGGCGGGATCCCGGATGCCCGCGACGACGGGCGCCGCGGCCCTGAGTGCGCCGACCCGACCTTCGACGGTGTCGAGATCGAAGGAGGTGAGCACACGGCGGATCATGAACTCGAACATGGGCTTGCGTTCGTCGACGAGACGGCGGAGGGCATCGTCTCCCCTCGTGAGCCGCAGGTCGCACGGGTCGAGCCCGTCCGGGGCGACCGCGACGAAAGTCTGCGCTGCGAAACGCTGTTCCTCCGCGAAGGCCCTGCTCGCGGCCTTCTGGCCCGCCTCATCCGGGTCGAACGTGAAGATGACCTCACCGAGACCGTGGGAGTCGGAGTTCTCGACGTCGCCGAGCACCCGGCGGATGACCTTGATGTGGTCGACCCCGAACGCGGTACCGCAGGTGGCGACCGCCGTCGTGACGCCGGCGAGGTGACAGGCCATGACGTCCGTGTAACCTTCGACCACGACGACGCGCTTACCGCGGGAGATGTCGCGCTTGGCGAGGTCGAGCCCGTAGAGCACCTGCGACTTGTGATAGACCGACGTTTCGGGGGTGTTGAGGTACTTGGGGCCCTGGTCGTCGTCGAGCAGCTTGCGGGCTCCGAAGCCGAGCGTCTGGCCGGTCGTGTCGCGGATGGGCCAGACGAGCCTCCCGCGGAAGCGGTCGTATGTACCCCGGTCTCCCTGGCCGACGAGTCCGGACGCGAGGAGCTCCTCCTCGGTGAAGCCGAGCTCCTTGAGGTGGTTGCTGAGGGCGTCGTAGCTCTTGGGTGCGAACCCCACGCCGAAATGGGCTGCGGCCGACGGATCGAAACCGCGCGCACCGAGGAACGCTCGTCCGGGCTCCGCGCCGGGGGTCGCAAGCTGCGCGATGAAGAAGTCCGCCGCGGCCTGGTTCGCAGCGAGCAGGCGCGCACGGTTGCCGCGGTCGTTCGCCGCGCTGCCGCCGTCCTCGTAGTGAAGTTCGATGCCGACCTTCGCGGCCATCCGCTCGACCGCTTCGGAGAATGTGACGTGGTCCAGCTTCTGCAGGAACGTAAAGACGTCGCCGTCCTCCCCGCAGCCGAAGCAGTGGTAACGACCGGCCTGCTGGCGCACGTGGAAGCTCGGGCTCCGCTCGTCGTGGAACGGGCAGAGTCCCTTGAGCGAGCCGACTCCAGCACTCTTGAGGGTGACGTAGTCTCCCACGACGTCGGCGATGTTGATCCGCGACCGCACCTCGTCGATGTCGCTCCTGCGGATCAGCCCTGCCATGGCTTGATTCTAGGCGGGGTGGGATTCCGCGGCTGAGCCCGGCGAGCGACCGAGCAGCCTGCGGTGCCAGGAGTTCGCCGACTGGTCGGTGAGGCTCGCGACCTGGTCGACGACGGCACGCTTGCGCCCTGCGTCGGTGCCGGCCTCTCGCCAGTCGGCCGCGAAGCCCGCGTCGAGGGCATCCGGTCCCCGGTCGATCAGGGCGTCGGCGAGCTCGGTGATCGTGTCGCGCTGCCTGGCGTAGATGGGCTTCCGCGAGTTCGTCGACATGACGTTCGCCGCGACGATGCCCTTGAGCACCGCGATCTCGGCGCGGGTCTCGCGTGGGACGACGACATTCGCACCGAAGCGGTTGAGGCGCTCATCGCCGTGCTCGGCGAGCGTGGCCTGGGTGGCGATACCTGCGAAGCGGCCGATGAGCTGGCTCGTGAGGTTCTTGAGGCGCCCCTGCGCCGCGCGCGTTCCGTCGAACTCGTCGATCCAGGATTCCAGCGAGTCGAGCCGGTCGAACGCTGCGACGAGTTCGTCGTGGTCGAGTTCGCCGCCGATCCACTCGAACATCGAGTCGACGAGTTCGTCGTGGTCTACTCTGGCCCCGAGCGCCGGGACGTCGATGTAGCCGCCGACGATCGCATCCTCGAAGTCGTGCACCGAGTACGCGATGTCGTCGGAGAGGTCCATGACCTGGGCCTCGATGCACAGCTGCCGATCGGGCGCGCCCTCCCGCAGCCACGCGAACGCGTCGGTGTCATCGAGATAGAAGCCGAACTTCGCGCGGCCGCTCGGGTCACCGATGGCACTCGTCGCCGGCCACGGATACTTGCAGCTCGCGTCGAGGCTCGCGCGCGTGAGGTTCAGGCCATAGGAGTGCCCGTCGCCGCCGAACACCTTCGGCTCGATGCGCGTCAGCAGCCGAAGCGTCTGGGCGTTGCCCTCGAAACCGCCGACGTCCGCGCACCACGCATTGAGCGCCCGTTCCCCGTTGTGGCCGAACGGCGGATGCCCGAGATCGTGGGCGAGGCAGGCGGTGTCCACGACATCCGGGTCGAGTCCGAGGCTCGACGCGAGTTCCCGGCCGACCTGTGCGACCTCGAGGGAGTGGGTGAGGCGGTTGCGCGCGTTGTCGACCCCCGCGGTCGGGCTGAGCACCTGCGTCTTCGCGGCGAGGCGTCGCAGCGCGCTCGAGTGCAGGACGCGGGCGCGATCTCGAGCGAAATCGCTTCGGCGATTGGAATGCTCCTCCGGCAGCCAACGGGCGCGATCGTGCTCGGAATACGCGGCCGACGTCGCGGCATTCGGCAGGTCAGCCACCTGTCGTGTCCGCTTCGCCCTCGCTCAGCTCGCCCCGGTGGGCCGCCGCGAGCTCGCGGCTGTCGAGCCAGCCCTCCGGCAGCACCGTACGCTTCGGATGCCCAGCGCGCCCGCGGGGACCCTCAGCATCGTCGCCGGGGTACGGCTCGGACCAGTCGAGTTGGCCGAGCAGGTCGTCCATCTGCTGCAGGCTCTCGACCCGCGCGAGGGCGGAACGCAGCTCGCTGCCGACCGGATAGCCCTTGAAGTACCAGGAGACGTGCTTGCGGATGTCGCGGCATGCCCACTCCTCGCCGTCGTCGCCATCGGTGCTCAGGAACTCGGCGAGCAGAACCGTGTGGCGGCGGATGGTGGCGGCGACAACGCCGAGGGTCGGGCGCGCCCGCCGTGCTGCCGCTTCCTCTGGGGTGAGTTCCCCCGACCTGACCTGGAACGCGGCGACGAGGTCGCCGAACAGCCATGGCCGGCCGAGGCAGCCGCGACCGACGACGACACCGTCGCATCCGGTCTCCTCGACCATGCGGATCGCGTCCGCCCCGCTCCAGATGTCGCCGTTGCCGAGCACCGGCACGTCGCTGATGGCCGCCTTGAGCCGCGCGATCGCCGACCAGTCGGCCTGCCCGCTGTAGAACTCGCTCGCAGTGCGTGCGTGCAGGGCGATGCTCGAGACGCCCGCCCCCGAGGCGATACGGCCGGCCTCGAGGTAGGTGAGGTGGTTCGAGTCGATGCCCTTGCGCATCTTGACCGTGACGGGGACGTCACCGCCGGCCTTCACCGCGGCCTCCACGATGTCGCGGAACAGGTCGAGCTTCCATGGCAGCGCAGCCCCTCCGCCCTTGCGGGTGACCTTGGGGACCGGGCATCCGAAGTTCAGGTCGATGTGGTCTGCGCGGTCCTCTGCCACGAGCATCGTGATCGCCTCGGCGACCGTGTGCGGGTCGACTCCGTAGAGCTGGATGCTGCGCGGCGTCTCCGACTCGTGGTGCCGGATGAGGCGCATCGTCTTCTCGCCGCGCTCGACGAGGGCGCGGCTCGTGATCATCTCGCTCACGTAGAGCCCGGCGCCGAACTCGCGGCACAGCCGCCGAAACGCCGTGTTCGTGATGCCCGCCATGGGCGCGAGCACGACCGGCACCTCGAGCGCGATCGGCCCGAGCTGTAGTTTGGGAGTTGCGGTGGCGAGAGAGGTCATCGTCTCAATTCTCCCAGAAAGTGGTCGTCGGCATGGGCGAGGCATCAGGAAGCACACCCGCGGGCCGGAAGCGCGTGCTCGCGGATGCCGCCGCGCGCGGCCTCGAGGTCGAGATCGTCGAGCGGCCGGGAGCAGGGAGCCTGGAGGAGGCAGCAGAGCTTCTCGGCATCCGGCCCGCCGACATCGTCAAGACGCTCGTCGTTCGACGCAAGGCACCGTTGCCGGCGACCTACCTGTTCGCCCTCGTGCCGGGCGATCGACAGATCTCCTGGCCGAAACTGCGCGCGCTCGTCGGAGCGAACAAACTCGCGATGCCGGAGGAGGCGCTCGCGATCGAGGCGACCGGCTACGGCCGTGGCACGATCACCCCGCTCGGCAGCACGACGGCATGGCCGGTCTACGCGGACGTCACGCTCCCCGGCCGCCGTATCGCCATGGGCGCCGGTGAGCAGGGTTTCAGCGCGTTCGTCGACGCGGACGCGCTTCTCGCCTCACTCGGTGCGGTCGTCGCCGACATCAGCGAACCCCTCGCGTCCCGCTCCTGAGCGTGAGGCGTCAGTTCCAGAGCAGGTAGTGGTGCACGGGACGGGGTGCGCACGCGCTCGACGCCGGTGGCGGCCACTCGCACGAGTCGTCGACGCACACCGCGGCATCCGGCTGGCCGACCATCGTGAGAGGGGTCTTCTTCCCGTCGGTCACGCCGCCGCCTCCTTCTCGTCCCGAACCTGCTGCAGTGCGGCGGCGAAGGTTGCGGCCTCCTGTGCGCCGGAGATCCCGTACTTCCCGTCGATGACGAAGAAAGGGACGCCCTGGATGCCGTACTCCTGAGCCTGGGCGACATCCGCCTTGACCGCCGGCAGGAACTCGTTCGATTCGAGCGCCCGCACGACATCCCCGCGGTCGAAGCCGATCCCGGCCGCGATGTCGGCGAGGTCGTCGATGCGGCCGACGTGCTCACCCTTGACGAAGTACGCCTCGAGCAGGCGCTCCTTCATGTCGAGCTGGCGGCCCTTCGACTTCGCGTAGTGGATGAGCTCGTGCGCCTTGACCGTGTTCGTCTGGTGCACGGAGTCGTAGTCGTAGTCGAGACCGACGGATGCCGCGATCCCGGTGACCCGGTCGAGCATCTGGCTCACCTGGTCATGGGGCAGGCCCTTGCGCTGGGCGAGGTAGTCGGCCGGCGTGCCGCCGAAATCGACTGGTGTGTCCGGCGCCAATTCGAACGAGTGGTACTCCACCTCGACGTCACCGCCGAACTGCGCCGCCCCCGCCTCGAACTTGCGCTTGCCGATGTAGCACCACGGGCACTGCACATCCGACCAGATGTCTACTTTGATTGCTTCGCTCACTCCTCGACCTTCCGTCCTCAGGACAAACCAAGCCCGGCGCGCGAACATTCCCTCGAGGAATAGTTCCAAAGTCTATGCGGTTGCATATAAATGACGGTGCGAATCGCACCACTCGAGAAAGGGAAGAGAACATGACTCGGTTCACCGGAAAGACCGCCCTCGTCACGGGAGGCGCCAGCGGCATCGGAAAGGCCGCAGCCCGCCAGCTCGCTGAGGGCGGCGCGAACGTCGTCATCGGAGACATCCAGGACGCTGCAGGCGCAGACGTCGTCAAGGAGATCACGGATGCCGGCGGAAAGGCCCACTACGTTCACCTCGACGTCACGAGCGAGGACGACTGGAACAAGGCCGTCGCCGAAACCGTGAAGACTTACGGCGGGCTCACCACGCTCGTCAACAACGCCGGCATCGGAGACACGCTCCCGATCGAGGAGACCCCGCTCGCCAGCTGGGACAAGGTCATCGCCGTCACCCAGACGAGCGCATTCCTCGGCATGAAGGCTGCGAGCGCCGAACTGCAGAAGTCCGGCAACGGGTCGGTCGTCAACATCAGCTCGATGTACGGCATCGTCGGAGGCCTCGGCGGTCCGAGCTACGCGGCCGCCAAGGGCGCCGTGCGCATCCTCACCAAGAACACGGCGCTCGGATGGGCCAAGAAGGGCATCCGCGCGAACTCGGTGCACCCCGGATACATCAACACGCCGATCCTCGGCGAGACCGACCGCCAGTACCTCATCGACACGACCCCGATGGGTCGACTCGGTGAGCCGGAGGAGGTCGCCAACGTCATCGCGTTCCTCGCGAGCGACGAGTCGTCCTTCATGACCGGCTCCGAGGTCGTCGTCGACGGCGGGTACACCGCCGGATAGATCCGGCTCTCACGCAGGGCTACGCGCCGAGCAACTGCTCGGCGAGGTAGCCCTGCAGTCTGTCGAGCGACACCCGCTCCTGCTCCATGGAGTCCCGCTCGCGCACCGTCACCGCCCTGTCCTCGAGCGTGTCGAAGTCGACGGTGATCGCGAATGGCGTGCCGATCTCGTCCTGGCGACGGTAGCGGCGACCGATCGCGCCGGCATCGTCGAAGTCGATGTTCCAGAAGCGGCGCAGATCCGTCGCCAGTTCCTTCGCGATCGGCGAGAGGTTCTCGTTCCTCGACAGCGGCAGCACCGCCGCCTTGACCGGGGCGAGCCTGCGGTCGAGTCGCAGCACCGTTCGCGTATCGACCCCGCCCTTCGTGTTGGGGGCCTCATCCTCGTGGTAGGCGTCCACGAGAAAGGCCATCATCGATCGCGTGAGCCCGACCGCCGGCTCGATGACATACGGCGTCCAGCGTTCGTTCTTCGTCTGGTCGAAGTACGACAGGTCCGTACCGGAGTGCTCGCTGTGGGTCGTGAGGTCGAAGTCGGTGCGGTTGGCGACGCCCTCGAGCTCTCCCCACTCGCTGCCCTGGAAACGGAACCGGTACTCGAGGTCGACGGTGCGCTTCGAGTAGTGCGAGAGCTTCTCCTTCGGATGCTCATACAGTCGCAGGTTGTCGCGGTTCATTCCGAGATCCACATACCAGTTCACGCGCTCGTCGATCCAGTACTGGTGCCACTTCTCGTCGGTGCCCGGCTCGACGAAGAACTCCATCTCCATCTGCTCGAACTCCCGCGTACGGAAGATGAAGTTGCCCGGCGTGATCTCGTTGCGGAAGCTCTTGCCGACCTGGGCGATGCCGAACGGCGGCTTCATGCGGCTCGCGCCGAGCACGTTGTTGAAGTTCACGAAGATGCCCTGCGCCGTCTCAGGGCGCAGGTAGTGCAGCCCGCTCTCCTCCTCGACGGGACCGAGGTAGGTCTTGAGCATCATCTGGAAGTCGCGCGGCTCGGTCCACTGCCCGCGCGTGCCGCAGTTCGGGCACACGATGTCGGCGAGGCCGTTCTCGGGGGCGCGGCCCTTCTTCTCCTCGTAGGCCTCCTCGAGGTGGTCTGCGCGGAATCGGCGGTGGCAATGCAGGCACTCGGTGAGCGGGTCGGTGAACGCGCCGACGTGACCGGATGCCACCCACACCTGCCGCGGCTGGATGATCGCCGAGTCGAGGCCGACGATGTCTTCGCGCGACGTGACCATCGAACGCCACCACTGACGCTTGATGTTCTCCTTGAGTTCGACGCCGAGCGGGCCGTAATCCCACGCCGAGCGCGATCCGCCGTAGATCTCCCCCGCCTGGAACACGAATCCGCGGCGCTTGGCCAGCGAGATGACGGCATCGAGGGGGGAGGCGGTGGCCACGGTGTACTCCAGAAGGTCAGCCGGGCGCGAGGCTTGCGTCCGGTCGGCAGTGATCCTCCAGTTTAGGGCCGGGATGCGGAGCGGCCGCACACGCCGCGGCCGACCGGGTGTCTGCGCAGCGCGCTGCGCCTCCGCTCAGCGCAGGGCTTTGGCGACGGCGGCCACGTCGCTCTCGTCATTCCAGAGGTGGATGGAGGCGCGTAGGCGCCCGGCGCGACCGGATACCGTGATCCCCGCGTCGACGAGTCGCGCCATGTCCTTGTGGTCGGCATCCGCCCACGTCACGATCGGCTGGTGCTGCTGCGGGATCTCGAGCGCGTCGCACAGGAGGTCTCCGAGGCCGACCGTGAAGTTCCACACCTCGTCCATGTCGAGGCCGGAGAAGAGTTCGAGCGCGGGCTCCGCTCCGACCCAGGCCGGCCAGGCCGGCGAGACGTCGAAACGGCGGGCGGAGGCCGCGAGGTCCATGGCGGGCCCGTAGCAGGAGCCCCACACGTCGTCCCCTGCGTACCAGCCGGCCTGGATGGGGGTGAGCACCGCCTGGAACCGCTCGCTCAGGGTCATGAACGCCACTCCGCGCGGCGAGCACAGCCACTTGTATGCGTGACAGAGCGTCGCGTCGAACCGGGAGGCGTCCGCCGGGTAGACCCCGGCCGCCTGGGTGAGGTCGCACACCGTGTACGTGCCGGTCCTGCGCGCGGCGGCGACGATGCCGTCGAGGTCGGCGATGCGACCGGTCGCCGATTGGGCGAGGGAGAACACCACGAGCCAGGTGCGGTCGGTGATGGATGCGGCGAGCTCATCGAGCGGTACAGTGCGAACCCGGATGCCGGAGCGCTGCAGGAACGGGAACATGATGGAGCTGAAGTCGCCCTCCGCGCACAGCACCTCGGCCCCGTCCGGCACGGCCGCGGCGAACACGCTCGCCATGACGGAGGTCTGCGAGCCCGTGGCGACCCGTTCGGGGTCGACCTTGACGAGTGTGGCGTAGTGACGGCGAGTGTTCTCGTGGATCGGGTCGTAGTCCATGGGGTCACGCGTGCCCGATGCCCACAGTTCGATGTCGGCGAGCTGGGCTGCGACGGTCGCCCGTGTCGGGAGGCCGATCGAGGCCACGGCCAGGTATCCGCGCGCGGCGTCGGGGCGGAACTGGCCGATCGCACTGGTGAGCGCGGGGGAAAGCCGGCGGCTTGTGGCCGCAACGGTGGAGGATGCCTGTGCAGAACTCATGACTCAATCCTGCCCCCGGTGCCGCGAATGCGAGCGAACCCGGATGCCACAATCCTGCAAGGTTTCCACGCGATCCTGCGTTTTCTTGCGTATCAGGCGAGGGGAGTGTCCTCAGCGCCCCCGAATCGTCGGTCGCGGGACGCGTACAGTGCGATCCCCTTCCACAATTGTTCGCGCGTGAAATCCGGCCACAGGGTGTCGAGGAACACCATTTCCGCGTAGGCGCTCTGCCACAGCATGAAGTTGCTCGTACGCTGCTCGCCCGAACTTCTGAGGAACAGGTCGACGTCCGGGAGCTCCGGCGAGTAGAGGTGTCTCTGGATGGTGCGCTCCGTGATACCGGAAGGCGAGAGCCTGCCCGCCGCCACCTCGCCCGCGATGGCCCGAACCGCATCCGCTATCTCGCCCCGCCCGCCGTAGTTGACGCACATCGTGAGGGTCAGGACCGTGTTGCGCTCCGTGAGCTTCTCGGCGAACTGCAGTTCCTTGATGACGGAGCCCCAGAGCCGCGGCTTGCGCCCGGCCCATCGGATGCGCACACCCCAGTCGTTCAGCTGGTCGCGCCGGCGATGAAGGACCTCCCGGTTGAAGCCCATGAGAAAGCGCACCTCATCCGGGGATCGCTTCCAGTTCTCGGTGGAGAACGCGTACACGCTCAGGTGCTTCACGCCCACCTGGATGGCGCCGGCGACGACGTCGAGCAGCGAGGCCTCCCCCGCGCGGTGGCCCTCGATGCGGGTGAGTCCGCGGCCGTTCGCCCAGCGGCCGTTGCCGTCCATGACGAGCGCGACGTGGTTCGGGATGGCCGCGGCCGGAAGCGCGGGCGGATACGCGCCGGTCCAGTCGACGGGTTTGAAGTCGGCGGCGTCCTTGTGGGTCTTGCCCGTCATGGTCATGCCCCCCGGTCGACGTGCTGCAGGGAGCGCAGGCTGCGCTCGAGGTGGAATTGCGTGTACGCGGCGACGATCCCGCTCGCCTGGCTTCTGATGCGCTCCGGGGATGCCGCGGCGACCGGCCAGTCCCCGGCCAGGAGCGCGGCGAGGAGGTCGAGCGTCGCCGGATCCAGTCGCGGCGCACCGGGCGGCGCAACATCATCAGCGACCACTCCCCCGAGCTGCACGACGAACGCGGTGTGCGGGCCGGGTGCGCCCGTCACGGCGCAGTCGACGAAGCTCGGGGCCCATCCGGCGATCGAGAGCGAACGCAACAGGTAGGAGTCGAGCGTGAGGCTCGCGCCGTGCTCTCGCCGTGCGAGCGAGCGCAGCGCACCGATGAGCAGGAGGTATTGCTGCAGTGAACCGCCGTCGTCGGTGATCTTGTCCGCCGTCTCGACCATGACGCTCGCGGCCGTGTAGCTCGCGTAGTCCTCGGTGATCTCCGCACCGTAGGAGCCGATCGACTCCGCCTGGGTGATGATGTCGAGGCTGCGACCCTCATAGAGCTGAACGTCGGCGACCATGAACGGTTCGAGCCGTGACCCGAACTTCGATGCCGTGCGTCGCACACCCTTCGCGACCGCGCGGATCTTGCCGTGCTCGCGACTCAGCATCGTCACGATGCGGTCGGCCTCACCCAGTTTGTGGGTGCGCAGCACGACGGCTTCGTCACGGTACAGGGGCATGCACCCAGTATCCCCCGGCACGGCCGCTGGTCGCGTAGCAGAATTGCCTGATGAGCCTCAATCGAACGAAACCGGCCAGGATGCCGGAGCGCGTCAACTCGACCGACAGGGCCGCACTCGACCGCCTCCTGCGGGATGCGTCGGTCGGGCACTTCGCGTTCGTCGAGGATGGGCGGCCGGTCGTCATGCCGATCGCGATCGTCCCGGATGGCGAGGACATCATCCTGCACGGGTCCACCGGCTCGTGGTGGCTGCGAAGGCTCGCGACGGGAATCCCCGTGACCGTCTCGGTCATGGCGGTCGACGGGCTCGTCTTCGCACGCTCAGCCTTCGAGTCGTCGATGCGCTACCGCAGCGCCGTGCTGTTCGGTTCGTGCGTTCGACTCGACGACGACGAGAAGGCCGAAGCGCTCGACCTCGTGACCGGCGGGCTGCTCCCCGGTCGGCTGGCGGAGCTCCGTCCGCACAACCGCAGGGAGCTCGCAGCGACGCTCATGCTCCGGATGGTAGTCGACGAATGGACGTTCAAGAACTCGACCCAGTGGCCTGAGGACCCCGACGAGGACATCGCGGGAGACACCTGGGCGGGCATCCTGCCCATCCACACGACGTACGGCGAGCCCGAGCCCGCACCGGACCTGCGTGCAGGCATCTCGGAGTCGGAATCGGTGCGCGCCCTCGCCGGCCGCAGTCGCGTGAGGCCGGGCTAGACGCCGATCAACTCGCGGTCATCCGAGGGCGTTCGCACCGCGCGGTTGACCGCAGACACGACGGCCTTGAGGCTCGCGGTCGAGATGTCGGCATCGATTCCGACGCCCCACAGCCGCTTGTCGCCGACCTGGCACTCGACGTAGGCCGCGGCGACCGCGTCACCGCCTGCCCCGAGGGCGTGCTCGACGTAGTCGTAGACCTTGACGTCGATGCCCTCGTGTGCGAGAACGTCGAGGAAGGCGTCGATGGGCCCGTTACCCGTTCCGTTGGCCTCCACGGTCGACTCTCCGACGCGCAGCTCCGCGTAGAGCGACACCACCCCGGACATGTCGCTCTCGGTGCGCGTTCGGGACAGTTCGAACCGGCCCCACTTGTCATCCGGAATCGGCGACGGAAGGTACTCGTCGGTGAAGATCTCCCAGATCTGGGCGCTCGAGACCTCGCCGCCCTCCGCATCCGTCTTCGCCTGCACGACGCCGCTGAACTCGATCTGCAGCTTGCGCGGCAGATCGAGTGCGTGGTCCGCCTTGAGCAGGTACGCGACGCCGCCCTTGCCGGACTGCGAGTTGACCCGGATGACCGCCTCGTAGCTGCGACCGAGATCCTTCGGATCGACCGGCAGGTAGGGAACGGCCCAGACGAGCTCGTCGACAGACCTGCCCTGGGTCTTCGCGTCGGCCTCCATGGCCTCGAAGCCCTTCTTGATCGCGTCCTGGTGCGAACCGCTGAACGCCGTGTAGACGAGGTCGCCCGCCCAGGGGCTGCGTTCCGGCACCGGCAGTTGGTTGCAGTACTCCGCGATGCGCTTGATGTCGTCCAGGTCGCTGAAGTCGATCTGCGGGTCGATGCCCTGCGTGAACAGGTTGATGCCGAGCGCGACGATGTCCACGTTCCCGGTGCGCTCTCCGTTGCCGAACAGGCATCCCTCGATGCGGTCGGCGCCAGCCTGGTAGCCGAGCTCCGCCGCCGCGACCGCCGTACCGCGATCATTGTGCGGGTGCAGGCTCAGGATGACGTTCTCGCGGTGGTTCAGGTTCCGCGACATCCACTCGATCGAGTCGGCGTACACGTTGGGGGTCGCCATCTCGACCGTCGCGGGCAGGTTGATGATGACCTTGCGCTCAGGTGTCGGCTCGAAGACCTCGAGCACGGCGTTGCACACCTCGAGGGCGAACTCGAGTTCCGTGCCGGTGTAGCTCTCCGGCGAGTACTCGTAGTAGATGTCCGTGCCGGGGGCGAGCCTCTCGGCCGCCTTGCACATCCGCGCACCGTTGACGGCGATGTCGACGATCCCCTGTCGGTCGGTGCGGAACACGACATCGCGCTGCAGGATGCTCGTGGAGTTGTAGAGGTGCACGATCGCCTGCTTCGCGCCGCGGATTGACTCGTAGGTGCGCTCGATGAGTTCTCCGCGGGCCTGGGTGAGCACCTGGATCGTCACGTCATCCGGAATCAGGCCCTCGTCGATCAGTTTGCGCACGAAGTCGAAATCGGTCTGGCTCGCCGAAGGGAACCCCACCTCGATCTCCTTGTATCCCATCCGGACGAGCAGGTCGAACATGATCTGTTTGCGCTCCGGGCTCATGGGATCGATGAGCGCCTGGTTGCCGTCCCGCAGGTCGACGGCGCACCAACGCGGAGCCTTCGCGATCGTCGCGTCCGGCCAGGTGCGGTCAGGCAGGTCGACGGTGAAGGTCTCGTGATACGGACGGTACTTGTGGATCGGCATCGCCGATGCGGTCTGTCGGTTCTTCATGTTGTGCGCTCTCTCGCGGAAGGAGGTGGGTCAGCCGACGACGCTGGGTTTAATCAGCAGAGGCCGCGACGAGGATGGACCCGGATCTAGGTCTCGTCGCGGCAGCTAAGAAGGAGCAGACCGAACAGCACGAATTCAGGGTAGCACCGCGAAGGAACGATCACACCATCGAGCCGCCTACCCCAGTATTCGCATACTGGGGTCGAGAATCCTCCAACCGCAGCCTCCGCACCGCAATGCTGGCTTCACACGCGGGTGATGCGCACCCGTTACAGCAGGAGGAACTTGTGCCACAAATCACGACAAAACGGGGGCGCGGTGTGCGATACATCGGCATGCTCGCAGCATGCTCGGCCGCGACATTCGCACTGAGCGGCTGTATGGGCTTCTCGGTGCAGGCCGGTCCGCCGCCGGTCGACTTCAAGGGAGTGCAGTCCGCGACCATCCAGATCCAGGCGCAGGGAACCTTCATCCCGGCCGGAACGACGGAGCCGTCCGAAAGCGCCGCCCGCGGTTCCGGATTCATCATCGACTCGAGCGGCCTGGCCGTGACCAACAACCACGTCGTGGTGGGCGCAGGAACGCTCAAGGTCTGGTTGGGGGGCGATTCGTCCAAGCAGTTCAACGCGAAGGTTCTCGGCGCCTCGGAGTGTCTCGACCTCGCCGTCATCCAGCTGGACAAGGGGACCTACCCCTACATGGCGTGGCACGACGGGAGTATCGAGACCGCTCTCGATGTCTACTCGGCCGGGTTCCCCCTCGGGGACCCCACGTTCACAATGACGAAGGGAATCGTCTCGAAGAACGACGTGAAGCAGGATGACTCCTGGGCGTCTCTCGATCACGTCATCGAGCACGACGCGAGAATCCGCGGCGGCAACTCCGGAGGCCCGCTCGTGGATCCGAGCGGCAGGGTCGTTGGTGTGAACTACGCCGGCCGCGACGACCTCGACTACAACTACGCCATCCACAGGGACCAGGTCCTCCCCGTACTCGCCGACCTCAAGAAGGGCAAGCCGGTGCTGTCCCTGGGCATCAACGCCCAGGCGCTCGCCCCGGCGGACGACGGGACGCCGAACGGCATCTGGATCGAATCCGTCGCGGCAGGCGGCCCCGCCGACGTCACAGGGATCAAGCCGGGTGACGTGCTCATCGCCATGGCCGGTGTGACCCTGGCGCGGGACGGCAGCCTCGCCGACTACTGCCAGGTGCTCAAGACCCAGGGCGTCGACGCGACGATCGACTATCAGGTCTACCGTCCGTCGGACAACTCGGTCTACGAGGGCCAGTTCAACGGCAAGGAGATCAAGCTCGTCTCGAGCGGCAACGGCTCGAGCGGTGCGGTCGGCAACTTCGTCACCGCGACGGATGACACCGGTGCCGTCAGCGTGCAGGTGCCGAACACCTGGTCGCAGACCGATGGGGCCAGCTTCACGGATGACAACGGTTCGACGTTCTACAGCATCACGGCGACACCGGACATGGCGACGTTCAACAAGAGCTGGGCCGTCCCCGGCGTCCAGGTCGCCGCGAGCATGGACGCGGTGAACTCCGACCTCGTCCAGATCATCACCAACTACAAACAGGGCTCAGGGAAGGACTGCACGCTCGACAGCGAGGGACCATACGACGACGGGTACTACGTCGGTCAATTCGCCTATTTCACGGGGTGTGCCGGCTCGAGCACTGACTTCGGGATCCTGGCGACGACCGACGTCGGCAAGACCCACCTCATGCTCGTTTACGTGCAGCTGGTCTCCGACCAGGACAAGGATGTCGTTCTCACCAACATCCTGAACACCTTCAATGCGTCGTTCTGAGTGACGGAAGTCCTCTCGCTCACGACGCTCGGAGGATCCCGGCCAGGTCGCGTCTGGCCGGGATCCCGAGCTTTCGATAGCAGCGCGAGAGGTGGAATTCGACGGTCTTGAGCGTGACGAACAGGCTCGCGGCGATCTCCCGGTTCGACATGCCCTGCGACGCAAGGGTCGCGACGCGAAACTCGGATGGCGTCAGCGACGCGATCCTCCTGTCCAGCGACGACGGGATCATCGGGTGCCCGATGGCGGTCAGTGACGCCAGTATCCTCTTCTCCGCCCGCGCGAGTCTCTGCGACTGGACATACTCGAGCGCGTGCAGGAGCAGCTCGACGGCCCCGGCCGCATCGCCGGAGGACACCAGCCGGCCGGCGAGGAGCTCATGCACGTGTGCCCGCGCGTACCTGCGCGACGGCCCGAGAACCTCGAGTGCCCTGCGGGCCAGCCCGATGGCCTCCGCATCGTCGCCGAGTGCTCGCGCGAGCCGGTACAGGGCGGGGCCGAGTGCGGTCGCGTGCTTTCCGGATGTCTCGGCGAGCGCGACCTCCTCCTTGGCCAGTCGGCTCGCTGCGGCCACATCGCCGAGTGCGAACAATGCGTCGCCTGCAGAACCGCGCCAGCCGAATTCGAACGACTCCGCACCGGAGGGGAGAAGGTCCCGCGCGTCGTATGCGAGGCCGAGCCCCTTCGATGGCCGTCCGACCCCGGTCCAGTAATCCGACCTTCCGATGTACTGGATCGACTGGAATGCGGCGCTCACGCTCTCGTACTGCTCGGTCAGTGCGATCCTCGCGGCCGCCGCGTTGTCTCCGACTGCAATGTGCCAGCGGATGAGCAGCGTCTCCGCCGACTCTCGGTATCGCGCCCAGCCGAGCGGGACCGAGTTCACCGCTGCGACGAGGTCGGGAATCGCTCGCCGGAAGTCTCCCTGGGAGAAATACACAGAGCCGCGGCAATACCGGGCGGTCGCCTCGCTCAGCAGCCGTCCCCTCATCCTCGCGCTGTGCGCGGCGCTCGTCAGCAGCTCGATGCCCTCGGCGAAGAGGCCCGATGTCGTCAGCGCTCCGGAGAGGAGATACGTCGTGGGGTCGTCGGCGAAGTCGGACCTCGATCGCGGCCAGCGGCGGTAGGCCCGCAGGGCAAGGCTCCTCGTCCGCTCGTTGGGTTCCCCGGAGAGGGTGAACCCGACCGCCGCGGCCGCCAGGAGGCGAGCATCCTGCGGCGTATCCCGCTCCTGCGGCTGATCGATCGTCTGCTGGATCACCTCGCTCGACATCACGGGCGGGCCGAGTACGAAGCTCAGGTGAGCGGAAAGCCCCCGCGCGACGAACTCCCGGAAGATGGGTCGGGTCGTATCGGTTCCGGCCGCAGTGAGCTCTTCTGCGCCCTGCAGGTAGGCCGCCTCCGCCCCGGCGTGGTCCCCCGCGTCGAAAAGCGCATCACCCAGGTCGGCCAGGACTCTCGACCTCGCATCGACGTCGTCGCTCAGTGCGAGCGCGTTGCGCAGGTGGGAGACGGCAGCCGCCGGGTCGTTCGCGGCAAGGCTCGCGTGCGCCGCCTCCGTCAGGAGTGTCAGCCGGAGCGGGTCATCCGCCCTCATCTCCAACAGTGCCCGATCCAGGTAGGCGACGGCATCCCCCGGCGCGCCGGCAGCAATGGCCACCCGACCGGCGCCCATGAGGACAGTGACCCGCCAGGCGTCCACTCCCACCGGGCTCCGCAGGATGTGGGCTGACACGCTGGATCCGGATGCGCCCCGCGCGTGGAGGATGCGGGCGGCCCGATCGTGGAACGCCGCGCGCGCGGACTCTCCCATCTCGTTCCGAATCGCCTCGCCCACGAGCGGGTGGGCGGGTATGAGACGCCCCGATGCCGACAGGATGCCGTCGTCGGCCAGCGTGGCGACGATCGGGTCGAGTGAGCTCTCCGAAACCCCTGCAAGCTCGGCGACCGTCGCACCGGTCGCTTCCGTGCCCAGAATGGCGGCGGCCCTGGCCACGTCCCGATGCACGCCCCCGTGCTGAGCCAGTCGCCCACCGATCGACTCGATGACCTGGGCGGATGATGTGAGCTGCCGCCCGGCTGCGCCCATCGCGACGAGTTCTGTGACGTAGAAGGGGACCCCTCCCGACAGTTCATGAACCTGCTCTGCGTCGAGCCCGGTACCCTCCACGATCGCGGTCGTTCCCGCCAGGGTGAGCGGCCCTGGAGCGACAATGGTCGATCCGCGGACGATCGCCGTGAGTTCCTGCCCCACATCATCCGGATGGCCTCGCCGCACCCCGAACAGGAACCCGACGCCCACTGACCCGAGCAGCCCCATCGCGTGCCCGAGGATCGAGAGTGATGCCGGGTCGGCCCAGTGCAGGTCATCGACGACGACGAGCACCCGTCGGTCCTCCGCCAGCCTTGAAACGATCCAGTGCAGGGCGTACGACAGAGCGGCCATGTCGGCGCCGACCGCTCCGTCCACCATGAGCTCGCGGATCATCCCGCCCGGGCCGTCGAACGGCGGCTCCCCCGCTGCAGTGGAGCGCGCGAGGCCCGCGAACAGCTGAACGAGCACGCCGTGCGGAACCTGCGCGCCGAGCGGGGTGCCCCTCGCGGTCAGCACGAGCCAGTCGGTGCATTCGGCCACGGCAAGGCCGACGAGCGTCGACTTGCCGATGCCGGGGATGCCGACGACGGAGATCGCCTGGGCTCCTGGTTCGCCGACCGTGCTCAGGACCCTGCGCAGCGTCGAGCGCTCGCTCTCGCGTTCGACGACTGCCATGGCGCTCCACGGGGATCTGAACCAGTGAGCGAAGTGTATTGGGAATAGAGACGGCCGCGGTAGATTCCCGCCATCGAAATCACGAGTCCACGGCGAGCGCGACGACCGGTGCTATTCGCGTCGCGCGCCGCGCCGGTGACACCGAGGCCACCGCAGTGAGGGTCGCGGCCGCCGCGACCACGAGAACCAGAAGCAACCAGGGCACGGAGGGTATGACGAGCCCCGGGCTGCCGTGGATCGAACCGAGGAGCGCCTGGGCGCCGGCCCAGCCGTACGCGATCCCGAGGAGGAGGCCGACGCCGACCGCCGCGATCGAATACTGCGCCGACTCGACCACGATCATCCGCTTCACCTGGCCACCGGTGAACCCGAGTGCGCGCAAGAGTCCGAGCTCCCGCTGACGCTGCAGCACAGAGAGCGACAGGTTGTTGACCATGCCGACCGCCGCGATGAGCGCGGAGAACCCGATGAGGACGGAGAACACGGTGACCAGGACAGACAGGACGCCGTCGACGCCCTGGTACATCTGGGGGTCCGCCCTCATCGCCTCGTGGATCATGTCCTGGAACGTCTGAGTCGCTACCGCGAACATCGTGATGAGGGTGATTCCGATGACGAGCCCGATCGTCATCCGGGAACTGCGCTCCGGATACCGTACGGCGTTGGCGGCGGCAAGCCTCGCCTCAGCGCTCGAGCCCATCAGTCGGCCGGCGAGTTGAAGCGCAGTCGGCATGAAGAGGTGGGCCCCGAGGACGAGACCGGTGAAGGACAGGATGCCTCCGACGACCCCGACGAGCACTCCCAGTTGACTGACGAGTCCGAGCAGGACCCCCAGCACGAGGATCACGATGCCGATGATGGAGAGGACGATCGCGGCGACGGTCCTGCCCCGCCGCGAGTCGCTCTCGTCGCGACTGAGCTCCTGCGATGCCCCCACGGCCTCCAGCGGGGTCACCTGCAGGACCCGGCGCGACCCGATCCACGCCGACAGCCACGTCGTGAGGAACACGATCGAGACGGGCACCAGCAGCACGGGAGGGAAGAACTCGTAGGCCAGATCGGGAATGAGACCGGTGCCCACCATGGTGCGCACGGCGCCGAATGCGGCCGCGACACCGGCGACGGCACCGAGAGCCGAGCCGATGAGCCCGACCACGAACCCCTCGGTGGCGACGGCCCGACGTTCCTGCCGGGAACTGGAGCCGATGAGGCGGAGCAGTGCGATGGTCTTCGTTCGGCCCGCGATGATGGTCGCGAAGGTATTGGTCGTCACGATCGCCCCGACATACACGGCGATCGTCAGGAAGACGAAGGCGACGATGGTGAGCGACACCGACACAGCCGCATGCCGGCCGATGTCGTCGGCCGTCACCAGGGTGCTGAGCGCGCCGGTCACCTCCAGCAGGAGGACACCGAACGCCGAGCTGAGCGCCGCGACGAGGACGCTCGCGCGATGATCGCGCAGGGAGGCCCTCACGCTGCACTCTCCATGGACAGCATGAAGGAGGAGATCTCTTCTGCACTCGACCGGGCACGATCGTGGACGACGCGGCCATCCGCGAGGAACAGGATGCGGTCCGCATAGCTCGCGGCGATCGGATCGTGAGTGACCATGGCGATGCTCTGGCCGTATTCGGTGCTCGCCGCCGCGAGGAGGGAGAGGACTTCACGACCGCTGCGCGAATCGAGGTTGCCCGTCGGCTCGTCCGCGAACACGAGATCCGGTCGCGTGCCGAGCGCCCTGGCGATCGCGACCCGCTGCTGCTGCCCGCCGGACAGTGCGTGAGGGCGATGCGTCACGCGGTCGCGGAGGCCGAGTGAGGCGACGAGTTGATCGATCCACGCGCGTTCGTCTCCGTTGGGCCTGCGGCCGTCGAGTTCGAACGGAAGAAGGATGTTGCCCATGACATCGAGAGTCGGAACGAGGTTGAAGGACTGGAACACGAAGCCGACCCTGCGTCGGCGCAGCAGGGTCAACTGCGTGTCGCCCAGTGCCGTGATGTCGGTGTCGCCGAGCCAGACGGACCCCGAGGTGGGTGAGTCGAGCCCGGCCATGATGTGCATGAGAGTGGACTTGCCCGATCCGCTCGGTCCCATGATCGCGGTGAAGTCGCCCTGGCGAAGCCCGATCGACACGTCGTCGAGCGCCGTGATGGTGGCGGCTCCGTCTCCGTAGGTCTTGCTGAGTTCGGTCACCCGGGCGACGAGCCCGTCCTGTGCGTAGTTGAATGCCATGGTCCAACGCTAAGCACGCGACCCGTTGCCGGCATCCGGCGCTGGATGGCTGTTGCCTACATCCTGCGGATGATCCGGCCGCCGAACGGCTACCCGTTGAGTCGGTGTTCGAACGCGTAGACGACGAGCTGCACGCGGTCGCGCAGACCGAGCTTGCCGAGGATGCGGCTCACATGGGTCTTGACCGTCGCCTCGCTCAGGAACTCGCTCGACGCGATCTCGGCGTTGCTGAGTCCCTGGGCGGCGAGGAGGAAGATCTCCCGTTCGCGCGGCGTGAGCGCAGCGAACTCCTCGGGTTCTGCCCCGGCGGACGGCCGGTCATTGAAGTGCTCGAAGAGTTCCCGCGTCGCCGATGCCGCGATGACCGAGGTGCCCGCGTTCACGGTGCGGATGGCGGCGAGAAGGAACTCAGGGTCCGCGTCCTTCAGCACGAACCCGCTTGCTCCCACCCGAATCGCCCTGGCTGCGGCTTCGTCCAGGTCGAATGTCGTGAGGACGATCACACGTGGGAGTGCACCCGCGCGCTGCTGGGCCGCACCGAGAATCCGCTGGGTCGCCTCGATGCCGTCCATGACGGGCATCCGGATGTCCATGAGGATGACGTCGGGCTCGGTCTCAGCGGCCATGGCGACCGCCTCTGCCCCGTCGCCCGCCTCGCCCACGAAGTCGAGGTCGGCCTGCGAGGAGATGAGCATGCGGATGCCGGCCCGGAAAAGAGCCTGGTCGTCGACGAGCGCAACACGGATGCGGACGGTCATCCCTGCGTCTCCTGCTGGGCCTCGTGCTGGGCTGCCGGAATGGTCGCCGACACCATGAAGCTGCCGTCGTGCGGTTCGGCGGTGAGCGTGCCACCGGCGAGCACGGCTCGCTCGGTCATGCCGGCGAGGCCATGCCCTGCGGATGTCGCTGGTTTCACGTTGCCCTCTTCCAATGCGCTCGTGACCTCGAGCGCGAGCTCGTCGGCCTCCCAACGGAATGCCACCGTCGCGCGCCCTGGGCTGTCGCCGTGGCGCAGCGCGTTGGTGAGCGCCTCCTGGACGATACGGTAGACCGCCAGTTGGGCGCCGGTGGCGAGCGGCTGCGGCGTTCCGGCCTCCTCGAAATCGACGGGCAGTCCGGATGCGCGGAACTGCTCGAACAACCGGTCCAGATCCGCGAGCACGGGTTGCGGTACCTCGTCCTGGCTGTGGCGCAGCTGTCCGAGCAGGATGCGCACATCGCCGAGCGCCTCGCGCGCGATCGTCGAGATCGTCGTGAGTGCGGCATCCACCGCCTCGGGGTTCTCGGCGCGGGCGTACCGCGCGCCGTCCGCCTGAGCGATCACGACGGCGAGGGAGTGCGCCACGACGTCGTGCATGTCGCGGGCGATGCGGTTCCGCTCCTGCTCGACGACGATGGAACGTTGCGCGTCGATCCGTTGGCGTTCGGCGAGGATGCGGGCCTGGCCTGCCTCGCGCGCTCGGCTCCAGGTACGGGCGAGCAGGCCGAAGGTCCAGCTCAGGGCGAAGACTGAGAAGGCGGAGAAGAAGACGATCACGGATGCAGTGATGGCGTGAGGGAGCGAGATGAAGATCTGGTTGCCGTCACCGAACTGATCGCCGAAGATCGTTGCGAGCGAGGTGTACGCCGCGACGACGAGGGCTCCTGCCCCGGTCGAGCCGAGACCGGCCCACTTGACGGGAGGAACTCCATAGCGCGCCGTCGCGTAAAGCACGGGAAGAATGGCCAGGTTCGAGATGTCGGGGCCGATGGCGAAGCTCACCTGGATGAGCGATGTGACCCAGGCGATTCCGAGGGCGAGCGCCGGGCTGAACCGCCGAAGCGCGAGCGCGGTCGCCATGCCGGTAAGCGGCAGCAGGTTGCCGGCAATCCCGTTCGTGTAGGTGAGAAAGGCGAAGACCCAGCAGGCAGCGGCAGCGCCGATGTCGAAGGCCAGTTGGCCGGGGGTCAGATGACGGAACATGTCTTCAACGGTAGGGCCTGCGGGAGGCGCGTAACCGGATGTCACTCTGCCGTCGGCCAACATCATCCGCTGGATGTATGTGATCCGCATCCCTCCGCGAGACCGTAGCTTTCGCGCCGACGTATCCGTTGTGGAGCGGAAACTGCGGTCTCGCGGGGTCAGAAGCCGAGGCGGCCGAGCTGCTTCGCGTCGCGCTGCCAGTCCTTCGCCACCTTCACCCGCAGCGACAGGAACACCTGCTTGCCGACGAGCGGTTCGATCGCGGCCCTTGCCCGTGCACCGACCTCGGCGAGCCGGCTCCCCTTGTGGCCGATGATGATGCCCTTCTGGCTGTCCCGCTCGACGAACAGGTTCGCGTAGATCTCGAGCAGCTCCTTGTCGTCGCGGTCGACCATGTCATCGATGGTGATCGCGATCGAATGCGGAAGCTCATCCGACACGCCTTCGAGCGCCGCCTCGCGGATGAGCTCGGCGATGCGTGCCTCGAGGTCCTCCTCGGTGACCGTCTCCTGCGGGTAGAGCGGTTCCGACTCCGGAAGCAGCGCCACGAGCTCCGCAGCGAGGATGTCCAGCTGCACACCGGTGAGCGCAGACACCGGGATGATGGTGGCCCACTCCCGCAGCCGGCTCACCGCCAGGAGCTGCTCGGCGACCGCGGACTTCGATGCGACATCCGTCTTCGTGACGATCGCCACCTTCTTCGCCTTCGGGAACTGGTCGAGCTGTTCGTTGATGAATCGATCGCCTGGCCCGAGTCTCTCGTTCGCCGGCACGCACAGGCACATGACGTCGACGTCCGCGAGCGTCGACTGCACGACGTCGTTGAGACGCTCACCGAGCAAGGTGCGCGGGCGGTGCATCCCCGGCGTGTCCACGAGGATGAGCTGGCCGTCCGGTCGATGGACGATACCCCGGATGGCGCGGCGCGTGGTCTGCGGCTTGCTGCTCGTGATCGCGACCTTCTCACCCACGAGGGCGTTCGTCAGGGTCGACTTGCCGACATTGGGGCGGCCGACGAAAGTCACGAACCCGGCTCGGAATCCTGCGCTCATGTCGGCTCCCCCTCGTCATCCGGCACGTCGAGCGGCATGGTCGGGTCCCGCTCGACGATGACGGTGCGAAGCCTTCGCCCCCTGCCCTCGGTCCGTTCCGCGGTCAGCACGAGCCCTGCCGTCCTGGCGACTGCCCCCGTCGTCGCGAGGCGGCCGAGCGCCTTCGTGAGGAGTCCGCCCACCGACTCGACATCGTCATCGTCGAGCTCGATGCCGAACAGTTCGCCGAGCTCGTCGATCGGCAGCCTCGCGCTCACCCGGTAGCGGCCATGGCCGAGGTCGGCGACCACGACAACCTCACGGTCGTATTCGTCGGAGATGTCGCCGACGAGCTCCTCGATGATGTCCTCGAGGGTCACCAGTCCTGCGATCCCGCCGTACTCGTCGACGACCATCGACAGGTGGTTGGATTCGAGCTGCATCTGGCGCAGCAGCTCGTCGACCTTCTTGGACTCCGGCACGAAGAGCGCCGGCCTGGCGAGACCGGCGACCGTCGTCGCATCCGCATCGAGCGGACGCTCGAACGTGAGCCTCGCGACATCGCGCAGGTAGAGGATGCCGAGAATCTCGTCGATGTCGTCACCGATGACGGGCATCCGGGACACCCCCTTGCCGAGAAAGACCTCCATCGCCGCGGCGATACCGTCCTCTCCGTCGATGACCACCATGTCGGTCCGCGGAATCATCACTTCGCGAACGACGGTGTCATTGAACTCGAAAATGGAGTGGATGAGCTCCCGGTCGTCCTCCTCGAGCACGTCCTGCTCTGTGGCCTCATCCACCATGCTCAGCAACTGCTCCTCCGACGAGAACGACACCGTGCGGGATCTCCCCGGCGTGACCCTGTCCCCGATGGCCACGAGCGCGGCGGCGATCGGCCCGAGCAGTACCCGGCAGGCGTGGACGAGCCACGCGCTCCAGCGGATGACGGGGCGCGCATTCACGCGGCCGACCGCCCTCGGGCTCGATCCGACGAGAACGAAGGAGGCGAGCGTCATGATGAACGCCGACAGCAGGAGCGCCCACCACCACTCCGCGAACACCGACGCGAACGCGAGAGTGACGAGGACGGCAGCCGTCGTCTCCGCCACGACACGAACGAAGTTCACGGCGTTCACGTGGGCTCCGACATCGCCCGCAATCGCGAGCAGGGATGCGCGAGCTCTCGACGTCAGTGCGATGTCGTTGAGGTCGGCGCGGGAGAGCACGCCGAGCGCGGAGTCTGCCGCCGCGAGCCAGCCGCCGAGTGCCACCAGCACCACGGCGATGGTCACGAAGGCCGGGATCATGGCCTGCGACGTTTTCGTTCGGACTGGGAGAATCCGGCGAGGAGCTCGCCCTGGATGCCGAACATCTCCTTCTCCTCCTCCGGCTCCGCATGGTCGAAACCGAGTAGGTGGAGCAGTCCGTGGCAGGTGAGGAGGAGGAGTTCATCGGTCAGGCTGTGCCCCGCTGCGCTCGCCTGGCTTGCAGCGACCTGCGGACACAGCACGATGTCGCCGAGGAGACCGGCGGGCGTCATCGCATCCTCCGTGCCCGGGCGCAGTTCGTCCATCGGGAAGCTCAGCACGTCGGTGGGGCCCGGCTCGTCCATCCACTGGACGTGCAATTGCTCCATGGCTGCCTCATCGACGAGGACGATGCCGAGGTCGGCATCCGGATGCACGAACAGCTCGTCCAGCGCGTAGACCATGAGCCGCTGGAGCGCCGGTTCATCGGCCTCGACGGAGGATTCGTTGTTGATCTCGATGCTCACGCACTGCCCCCTCGTCGGCGATGATCCTGCGGGTTCCTGCCGCGATTGAGGGATGCCCTGCGCTCCTCGCGGTTCGCGCCCTCCGTCTGCTCCCGTTCGAAGCGCACCGCCTGCCGCTGCGCGTCATAGCGCGTGTATGCGTCGACGATCTGGCCGACGAGGCTGTGCCGAACGACATCCTCGCTGGTCAGCCGGGCGAAGTGGATGTCGTCGATCGCGTCGAGCACATGCGTCACGAGCTGCAGCCCGCTCGCGCCGGCCGGCAGGTCGACCTGGGTCACGTCGCCCGTGACGACGATCTTCGACCCGAACCCGAGTCGCGTCAGGAACATCTTCATCTGCTCCGGGCTCGTGTTCTGCGCCTCGTCGAGGATGATGAACGAGTCGTTGAGCGTGCGCCCGCGCATGTAGGCGAGCGGCGCCACCTCGACCGTGCCCGTCGCAAGGAGCTTCGGTACCACGTCGGGGTCCATCATCTCGTTGAGGGCGTCGTAGAGCGGGCGCAGGTACGGGTCGATCTTGTCATTCAGGGTGCCGGGCAGGAACCCGAGGCGCTCTCCGGCCTCGACTGCCGGGCGAGTCAGGATGATGCGCTCGACCTCCTTGCGCTGGAGAGCCTGCACCGCCTTCGCCATCGCGAGATAGGTCTTCCCGGTGCCCGCCGGCCCGATACCGAACACGATGGTGTTCTGGTCGATGGCGTCAACGTAGTTCTTCTGGCCGAGCGTCTTCGGTCGGATGCTCCTGCCGCGCGTCGTGAGGATGGCCTGGCTGAGCACTTCGGCAGGGCTCGTCCGGGGGTCGTTGCTCAGCATCCTCGCCGAGGTGGCGACATCCCCTTCGCCGAGGTCGTGCCCGTTGCGCACCATGGCGATGAGCTCTTCGACCAGGCGTTTGGCGGATGCCACCTGGTCCGCATCACCCTCCAGGGTCACCTCGTTTCCGCGCACGAGCACGCGCACGAGCGGGTACTGGGTCTCGACGGTCTTGAGCAGGCGATCCTGCGGCCCGAGCAGGCGGACCATCGCGATCCCGTCCACCTCGAACCGCTCGCTGCCGGTCGGCATTTCGCTACTGGCCAAGGGACTCTTCCGCGAGTGTGTCGCCCTGCGTCGCACCGAGCACGTGCGCATGGACGTGAAAGACGGTCTGCCCGGTCGTTTCGCCCTCGTTGAAGATGAGACGGAAGTCGCCGCCGCAGTGCTCGTCGGCGAGGCGCTTCGCCGTCGCGACGATCTCGGCGAGCAGGGCGGGATCGCCTTCAGCGAGCTCGGAGACGTTCCGGTACTCCTCGGTCTTGGGCACGACGAGAAGGTGCACGGGGGCCTGTGGGTTGATGTCTCGGAAGGCGATGATCGTGTCGTTCTCGAACACGATGTCTGCCGGGATCTCGCGCGCGACGATGCGCGTGAAAATCGATGGTTCGGCTGAATCCGGCATGTCCTCCATCTTAACCGGTGACGCGCCGGCCGGGTGTGTCGTGATGGGTGCCTACCAGCGGCCGAGTGCGCCGTTGAGCACTGCGATCGCCGCCGGCCCCGCTGTACTCGCCCGCAGGATGCTCGCGCCGAGCCGCGCCGTGGTCCCTCCGGCCGCCGCGAAACGCGACAGCTCCGCCGGTGCGATTCCGCCCTCCGGACCGACGACGAGAAGGATGTCGCG
This sequence comes from Terrimesophilobacter mesophilus, assembly GCF_014200375.1. Classification (GTDB taxonomy): domain Bacteria; phylum Actinomycetota; class Actinomycetes; order Actinomycetales; family Microbacteriaceae; genus Terrimesophilobacter; species Terrimesophilobacter mesophilus. Next base: position 504,238 of record NZ_JACHBP010000001.1, read on the forward strand.
GTCATCCGGCACCAGACCGCTCAACGGCATGTGTCCCGTGGGGTCCAGCACGACGAGATGGAACTGGGCGCCGAGTTTCGCGATGTCCGCCGACGATGCGAGCGGCCGCAGGAACGGAATCCTGGAACGCATCGACTGTTTGCCTGCTTCGCGAAGGATCGTGGCCCAGCGTTCCTCGTGCTTGCGGATCTTGGCACCCTCCCACTTGACGATCGAACGACCGGCCGCCCACGGCACCACGCCGTCAACCCCGAGTTCCGTCGCCGCCTGGATGGCGAGCTCATCGCGATCGTTCTTCGCGAGGGCCTGCGCGAGCCACAGGGCGGGGCTGGGCTCCTCCGTGAAACGGACCGCCTGCACCTCCAGTGAGAACCGGTCGGCGCCGATGTCGGAGACGACCCCGGCGGCAACGGTGCCCCTGCCGTCGCCGACGCTCAGCGTTTCGCCGACGCGCAATCGACCGACCGCGACGGCGTGCCGAGCCTCGGCACCGGCGACCGCCACGGTCTCGCCGACGGAACAGTCCGTCACGGCGTCGCTCAGATAGAAGTGGGCCACAAGCCGAGCCGGATCAGACGCCCAGGAACCGGTCGCGCAGCTTCTGGAACAGCCCCTGCTGGAAATGCGTCAGCGAGGGCGCTGACGACTTTCGCGTCGAGGCGAACTGGTTGATGAGCTCCTGCTGCTTCGAATCGAGCTTGGTCGGCGTGACGACCTGCACGCCGAATCGGAGGTCGCCCCTCCCTGACCCGCGCAGGTGCGTCACGCCGCGGTCCTTCACGGTGATGACCTCCGCGCTCTGGGTGCCGGGCTTCACCTCGATCGTGACCGGTCCATCCAGGGCGTCCACTTTCGCAGTCGTACCGAGAATGGCATCCGTCATCTGCACCTCGAGGGTTGCCAGCAGGTCGTCGCCGTTGCGGGAGAAGATGTCGTGGTGCTTGACCTTGACCTCCAGATAGAGGTCGCCGTTCGCGCCACCCGCCGGACCGACTTCGCCCTGCCCGGCCAGCTGCAGCCGCAATCCGGTCTCCACTCCGGCCGGGATGTCGACCGTGACCTTCCGACGCGCGCGGACGCGGCCCTGCCCGCCACAGGTCGGGCACGGGTTGACGATGACGGTGCCGTAGCCGCGGCAGGTTCCGCAGGGGCTCGACGTCATGACGTTACCGAGCAGGCTTCGCACCGATCGCTGGATCTGGCCCGTGCCCTGGCAGATGTCGCACGTGATGGGCTGCGTTCCCTTCGCGCAGCACGAGCCCTCGCAGGTGCCGCACACCACGGCAGTGTCCACTTCGAGCTCGCGTTTGACCCCGAACACGACGTCGCCCAGTTCGACCTCGATGCGCAGGAGGGCGTCCTGTCCACGTTCTCGTCTTGAACGCGGGCCGGCCGAACGCTGGCTCGCACCGAAGAACGTCTCGAAGATGTCGCCGAACCCGCCGAATCCGCCACCGGATCCGCCCAGGTCGTACTGCTCCCTCTGCTGCGGATCGGAGAGGACGTCATAGGCGTGCGTCACGAGCTTGAACCGTTCCTGCGCGTCCGCACCGGGGTTGACATCCGGATGCAGCTCCCGCGCGAGTCGGCGGTAGGCCTTCTTCACCTCGTCCGGGGTCGCCGTCCGCTCGATGCCGAGCACCTCATAATGATCTGCCACACGTATTCCCTTGGGTTATTCCTCGCCGAGCAGGCGGGAGAGGTAGCGGGCGACGGCGCGCACCGCTGCCATGTTGTTCGGATAGTCCATCCGGGTCGGACCGAGCACCCCGATCCGGGCGAATTCTCCACCGGAGGACGAGTACCCGCTCGCGAGAACCGAGGTCTCCCCGAGCCCGAACGCCGCGTTCTCGCTGCCGATGCTCGTGGCGAGCCCGTGCTGGTCCGGCTCCATTTCGGCGAAGAGCCGAAGCAGGGTCACCTGCTCCTCGATCGCCTCGAGCACCGGGACGATGCTCCCTCCGAAGTCCTCGGCCGTCATCGCGAGGTTCGCTGCCCCGGCCATGACGAGCTTCTCCCCACGATTCGCGGCGACCTGCTCGCGCAGGCTCTCCACGATCGCGGCGATGAAGTCCGCCCGCTCGGGATGGAACTCGTCGGTCATGCCGTCCAGGGCAGCCGCGGCATCCGCAAGCCCGAGTCCCCCGAGCCGTGAGTTGATCTTCGCCCTGACCTCGCCGAGGAACTCCGGCTCGAGCTCGGTGCTCACGTCGACATGCCGCTGTTCGACACGGCCGGTGTCGGTGATCAGAACGGTGAGCAGTCGCGTCGTGCCGAGTGGCACGAGTTCAACGTGGCGGATGTGCGAGCGTCCGAGCGACGGATACTGCACGAGCGCGACCTGGTGGGTGAGTTGCGACAGCAGGCGCACCGTGCGCAGCAGTACCTCGTCCAGATCGGTCGCGTTGCCGAGGAATGTCTCGATCGCCTGCCGCTGCACGGCCGTGAGCGGACGCAGGTCGGCGAGGTGGTTGACGAACACCCGGTAGCCCTTATCCGTCGGGATCCGGCCCGATGAAGTATGGGGGGCCGCGATGAGTTCCTCCTCCTCGAGGAGGGCCATATCGTGCCGGATGGTTGCGGCCGAGACACCGAAGGCATGCCGCTCGACGATCGATTTGGACCCGACCGGCTCTCGGGATGCCACATAGTCCTGGATGATGACGCGCAGCACGTCAAGGCTTCGATCTGAGACCACGTCCTCGCTCCCTCCCCATCTGGCACTCTTCTCTCAAGACTGCCAATTGTATCGCGACATACCTTCGCCAAGGCGTTGCACCCAGGCGGTAAGGGCAGTACCTTATGGGAGAGCCTCAGCCATACCCAACCGTGGGGCGCGCCAAGGCAAACCCAGTCCGAACCCTTGCGGGAACGTACTCGATCACCTGAAAGGCAAAATTCAATGACTGATCAAACTCCCCCGGCAGCTGCAGCGCCGCAGCCGGCGGCTCCGCTCACCGCAGCAGAGGACAAGCAGTGGGCCATGTGGGCGCACTTCGGCGGGATCCTGTGGCTGCTTCCATCGCTCATCATCTTCCTCGTTTTCAAGGACCGCGGCACGCTCACGAAGCAGGAGAGCAAGGAAGCCCTCAACTGGCAGATCACGTTCCTGATCTTCTTCATCGGCTGGCAGATCATCGCGGCGATCCTCGGAGCGGTGCTCCTGTTCAGCGGCGTGTGGAGCATCTTCTGGATCTTCGGGCTCATCGGCTGGCTCATCTACCTGGCCAACGTCCTGTTCTCCATCCTCGGTGGAGTCAAGGTCAACGGCGGCGGCAGCTACCGCTACCCGGTGAACTTCCGCTTCATCAAATAGTTCAGCGAAGCATTTCAGGAGAGTCGGGCCGTTGGCCCGGCTCTCCTGCTTTAATGGGGGCATGTCAGAGTCCATGCCGCCACCCGTCAACCCATACCAGACCGTCCAGCCGCTCAGTCCTTCGGACGAGAAGCTCTGGGCGATCCTCGTTCACCTCGGCGGGATCTTCTTCGGATTCCTTCCGGCCCTCATCGGTTACCTCGTCCTCAAGGACCGCGGACCGTTCATCCGCCAGCACACCGGCTCGGCGCTGAACTTCCAGCTCACGATGCTCATCGCGAGCATCGTCGGCGCGATCCTCATCATCGCGATCGTGGGCATCTTCATCATCATCGCCGTGAGCATCGTCGTCATCATCTTCAGCATCCTCGCCGCCGTCGCCGCCAACAAGGGCGAGGCGTACGAGTACCCCCTCGCGATCAAGTTCATCAAGTAGGGGTTACCCCAGGAGCGCACGCACGGCAGCATCCGCAAGAAGCCGCCCCCGCAACGTCAGTACGATCTGACCGCGGAGGGCGGCTTCCGCGTTGACGAGGCCATCGGCGATGAGCCCGGCGACGGCCGTTCGGCCCTCCGGAGTCAACCGTGCGGTCGGCAGCCCGTCCCGGATGCGCGTCTCGAGCAGCACCTGCTCCACGCGGCGCGTCTCGTCATCGAGGGTCTCGCGCCCGGCTGCGGGCGACACGCCCGCGAGGATGCGGTCCGCATAGGCCGCCGGATGTTTGACATTCCACCAGCGCACCCCTCCGACGTGGCTGTGGGCGCCGGGGCCGATCCCCCACCAGTCATGGCCCCTCCAGTATCCGAGGTTGTGCCGGGACCGGTGTGCGTCGTCGCGCGCCCAGTTGCTGACCTCGTACCAGCCGTACCCGGCCTCGGCGAGCATCCGATCGGCGAGCTCGTACTGTTCGGCGGCGAGGTCATCGTCCGGAGCGGCGATCTCGCCCCGCCGGACCTGACGCGCGAGTTTCGTCCCCTCCTCGACGATGAGCGAGTAGGCGCTCACGTGGTCGGGCTCCATCGCGATGGCCGACTCGAGCGACGTGCGCCAGTCGTCGATGCTCTCTCCCGGCGTGTTGTAGATGAGGTCGAGGCTCACATCCAGGCCGGCATCCCGCGCCCAGCGAACGACGACGGGAACGCGCTTCGGGTCGTGCGTGCGGTCGAGGGTCGCGAGCACGTGCGGTACTGCGGACTGCATCCCGAACGAGACCCGGGTGAACCCTGCGGCCTTCAGCGCGAGGAGGTAGTCGGCGTCGACGGAGTCCGGGTTGGACTCCGTCGTGATCTCGGCATCCGGCGCCAGGCCCCAGGTGTCGCGAACGGCGCCCAGCATGGCGGCCAGATCCGACGCGGGAAGCAGGGTCGGCGTACCTCCACCGAAGAAGACCGTCGACACCGGCCGATCGGGCAGGCCGGCGTGCGCCAGCACAGCCGACGCGAAAGCCACCTCGGCCATAGCCTGGCTCGCATAGTCCGCCCGCTTCGCGCCCCGCAACTCGTCGGCGGTGTAGGTGTTGAAGTCGCAGTATCCGCACCGAACACGGCAGAAGGGCACGTGCAGGTAGACACCGAAGCCGCGCTCTCCAGCGGCCACCGCGACGGATGCCGGCAGCAGCCCGTCAGGCGGCGCCGGGTCGGCGATCGGCAGAGCGGAGGGCATGAGCCCATTGTCGCTCAGCCGGACGGTCCGCGACGCCCTTCGGCCTCACCCGAGCGGGTCGGAGAGCGCCCGGAAGTAACGGCGGGTGATGACGGCCTGAGCGCATCGCAGCACCGGGTAGACGGCCCACCACTGCCATCCGCCCGGTCTCGAGAACGAACGGATGGTGAGCCACACCGACCCGTCCTCGGTCTGGTCGACGATGAAGGCCTCCTCGCCGTCTTCCGGATGCCCCGGCAACGTACCGTAGGCGAACCCCTTGCGGTTCGGCTCGTCGATGACGTAGATGACCCGGCAGGGGGCGTGCACGCCGACGAACAGGAACGGGACGACGAGCAGTGCGGTGTCGCCCGGCGCGATGAAGGACTGGCCCTCCGCCCCGTAGACGACCTCGCCATCCTCGGTGCTGCCGGCGACGAGCTGCGGTCTGCCGTCCCGATCGAAGGAGACCGGCGTGTAGGTGCCCTCCGTCACCTCGGCCGGCGATTCATGCAACTGGACACGCATGCCGCTCGCGCGTTGGATACCCCAGCTCATGGTCGACTGCCAGGCATGCTCCCATCGCCGAGCGCCGTGTCCGATGCGTGACCGCTGCTCGAACGGCCGGAAGCCGGTCGGCGGGAACGCCATGAGATCGGGAGCCTTCGTGCCGCCGACCGCGCCATAGGTCACGGTGGCATCCCAGGGCGGTTGTCGCGCCACGTCCACCTCCGTCTCGCTGCACCGTGCGTTCAGCCAGCTAACAGCGTAACGAACCGGCGGTGCCATCCCGCGAACGGTGTCGCCCTCGCGGAGCCCGCGCATTAATCGAGCAAGCCCACCGGGGAGTCGAAACGCACGAAGGCGCGTACGGAGCCATCGTGGGCCTCCGCGACGCCAGCAAACCCGAGGGATTCGTAGAATGCCTTCTGCCCAGGTTCATCGTCGGTCAGGAGGACCTTCTGGCGAACGTCGTCGTATCGGTCGAGCAGCATCGTGACGAGTCCGCGCCCCACTCCGGTGCGCTGGTAGTCGGGATGGATGAGCACATCCTGCAGGTAGCAGACGGTAGCGCCATCCGAGATCACCCTGGCCAGTCCGATGAGGTCTCCCCCACTGTGGGCCACGGCGATCAGGGACGATCCCCTCATAGCACGTGCAAGGCGATCGGGATCCTTCGTGTACGCGCCCCACCCGACAGACGAGTACAGGTCGAGCAACTGCTCCAGATCGAGATCGCCACCGTCGACGAATCGGGTTGTGACCATCCGACCGACTCCCTCGGTCACTTCTTGTCCTTCTTCTCCGTATCCCCGGAGAGCGCGGCGATGAACGCCTCCTGCGGCACCTCGACGCGACCCACCATCTTCATGCGCTTCTTGCCCTCCTTCTGCTTCTCGAGGAGCTTGCGCTTGCGGGTGATGTCACCTCCGTAGCACTTGGCGAGCACGTCCTTGCGCATGGCCCGGATGCTCTCCCGCGCGATGATGCGCGCCCCGATCGCCGCCTGGATGGGCACCTCGAACTGCTGCCGCGGGATGAGCTCGCGCAGGCGCCCCGTCATGAGCACCCCATAGGCGTAGGCCTTGTCGCGGTGCACGATCGCGCTGAACGCATCCACCTGCTCGCCCTGCAGCAGGATGTCGACCTTCACGAGGTCGGCCTCCTGGTCGCCGTGGGGCTCATAGTCGAGGCTCGCGTAGCCCTGCGTGCGGGACTTCAGCTGGTCGAAGAAGTCGAACACGATCTCGCCGAGCGGCATCGTGTAGTGGAGCTCGACGCGGTCCTCACCGAGATACTCCATTCCCTGCATGGTTCCGCGGCGGCCCTGGCAGAGTTCCATGATCGTGCCGACGTAGTCCTTCGGGGCGAGGATGGATGCCTTGACGACGGGCTCCCGGACGCTCGCGACCTTGCCGCCGGGGAACTCGCTCGGGTTCGTGACCGTCACGGTCTTCCCGTCGTCGCTCGAGACTTCGTAGATGACGGAGGGCGCCGTCGTGATGAGGTCGAGCCCGAACTCGCGCTCGAGCCGCTCGGTGACGATCTCCAGGTGCAGCAGCCCGAGGAATCCGCAGCGGAAGCCGAAGCCGAGCGCGACGGAGGTCTCCGGCTCGTAGGCGAGTGCGGCATCCGAGAGTTTGAGCTTGTCGAGGGCGTCGCGCAGCTCCGGGTAATCGCTGCCGTCGATCGGGTAGAGGCCGGAGAACACCATGGGCTTCGGCTCGGTGTAGCCGGGAAGCGCCTGGGTGGCAGGCTTCGCGGCGGTCGTGACGGTGTCACCGACCTTGGACTGGCGCACATCCTTCACACCGGTGATGAGGTAGCCGACCTCACCGACGCCAAGACCCTTCGTCGGCACAGGCTCCGGCGAGCTCACGCCGATCTCGAGCAGCTCGTGGATGGCGCGGGTCGACATCATCTGGATGCGCTCGCGCGGGGCGAGCGACCCGTCGATCATGCGCACGTACGTGACGACGCCGCGGTAGCTGTCGTACACGGAATCGAAAATCATGGCGCGCGCCGGGGCACTCGCGTCGCCCTTCGGCGCCGGGATGCGCTCGACGACGCGGTCGAGCAGTTCCTCGACGCCGACGCCGGTCTTGCCGCTCACCCGCAGCACATCCTCGGGGTCGCCGCCGATGAGACCCGCGAGCTCCTTCGCGTACTTCTCGGGGTCGGCGGCCGGCAGGTCGATCTTGTTGAGGACCGGGATGATCTCCAGGTCGTTGTCGAGTGCGAGGTAGAGGTTCGCGAGGGTCTGCGCCTCGATGCCCTGCGCTGCGTCGACGAGCAGGATGGCGCCCTCGCAGGCGGCGAGGCTGCGGGAGACCTCGTAGGTGAAGTCGACGTGGCCGGGAGTGTCGATCATGTTGAGGGCGTAGGTCTGGGGCTTCTCCCCCGTCGCGGCGGCAGCCCACGGCATCCGCACCGCCTGGCTCTTGATCGTGATGCCGCGCTCGCGCTCGATGTCCATGCGGTCGAGGTACTGGGCGCGCATGTCCCGGTCGGAGACGACGCCGGTGATCTGCAGCATCCGGTCGGCGAGCGTCGACTTGCCGTGGTCGATGTGGGCGATGATGCAGAAGTTGCGGATGAACGCGGGATCGGTCGCCGACGGCTCGAGCGCCTTCAGTGCTTTCGGGGTCACGCGTTCCTCAATGCTGGTTGCGGCGGCCACCCGCGGGATTGGCGGGGTCGGACAATTCTCCCATGTTCGGCGCCACGCGGATGCAGGGTGATGCCGGTCAGTGGTTGGCGGATGCCTGCCGCGGCTGCTAAAGTTACCTGTTGGCTCGCGCAGCATCCGTCACGGATGTGCTGCGAATCGAAAGCCCACATCGACTCTCCCGGCCGATCGGCCGTGACATCAGACTGCTCGACAACAACGAAAAGGTTCACCAGTGGCAAACATCAAGTCGCAGATCAAGCGCATCGGTACCAACCGCAAGGCGACGGAGCGCAACAAGGCCGTCAAGAGCGAGGTCAAGACCGCCATCCGCGCGACCCGCGAGGCCATCGCCGCCGGCGACAAGAAGGCGGCAAACGCGTCGCTCGTCGTCGCCACGAAGAAGCTCGACAAGGCCGCGAGCAAGGGCGTCCTGCACAAGAACCAGGCGGCGAACCGCAAGTCCTCGATCGCCAAGCAGGTTGCTGCGCTCTAACAGTCGCAAACTTCTGAGAACGCCCCGGTCACCTCGACCGGGGCGTTTTTCGTCTACTCGGTGAGACCTCAGCGCTCATCGCCGCGCGCACTCACGACGTTCACCATGCGCTCGAGGGCGAAGATCGGATCGCGGCCCTCACCCTTCACCTGGGCGTCGGTGTCGGCGAGAATCGAGATCCCCCTGGCAAGGCCCTCCTCCGTCCAGCCCTGCAGGTCCCGCTTCGCACGATCGATCTGCCACGGGGCCATCCCGAACTGCCCGGCAAGCTGTCCAGAGCTTCCGCGTGCACCGGATACTTTCGCCATCGTCCGCAGCTTGCTCGCGAACGCCGCGACGATGGGCACCGGATCGGCGCCGGAGGCGAGCGCGTGCCGCAGGAGTACGAGCGCCTCCCCGTGCCTGCCGGCGATCGCCGTGTCCGCAACGCGGAACGCGTTCGTCTCGACGCGCCCGGAGTAGTACTTCTCGACGATCGCTTCAGTGATCTCCTCCGAGGAGTCGGAGAGCAATTGGCGGCACGCAGCGGCAAGCTCAGCTATGTCATCGGCGAACGCAGCGACAAGCGCGCGCACGGCAGCGGCGGTGACCTTCCGGCCTGCCGCCCGAAATTCCGAGAGGACGAAATCGGTGCGGTCGGAATCCTTCTTGAGCTCGGTGCACACGACCTCGATCCCGCCACCGAGGCCACCGCGAATCGCATCCAGCAACTTCTTGCCTCGAACGCCGCCCGCGTGCCTCAGAACCAGATAGCAATCGGACGCCGGCGATTCGAGGTAGGCCAGGGACTCGCTGATGAAGGCGTCCGTGCATTTCTCCACCCCGGACACGCGCACCATCCGGGGTTCGCCGAACAGCGACGGGCTCGCGAACGTGGCGAGCTCGCCCGGCGAATAGTCGTCCGCGGCGATGTCGCTCACCTCGAGGCTCGAATCCTCGGTGCGCAGGATGTCGCGCAGGAGCGAGATCGCCCGCTCGGCGAGGAACTCCTCCGTACCGGAGACGAGGACGACCGAAGCCGGCCGCACGGCACCCCACGAAAGCTGGGGAATCGCCGCGCCTCGCGTCGCCGCCATCTCTGACCTCCTGAACCTGTGCGTTCAGCCTAATGCGCGCCCACGTCGCGATCGGGCGGATGCTGCGTCCACACCGCGACGCCCCCGCCCGGCGCAGGCGACAGCAGCACCATTCCCTCCAGGTCGGTTCGCGTGACGATCGTTCCCGCGCGGCGGAGGATACCGAGAAGGGCATCCGTCGGGTGTCCGTAGGTGTTCCCAGCACCGACGCTGATGATGCCCACGCGAGCCCTCACCGCGTCGTACAGCCGCTCGCACTGGTCGGCAGAACCGTGGTGGGCGACTTTCACGACATCCACGACGCCGGGATGGGCGGCACCGAGCATCCTGGACTGCGCCTCTTCCCCGAGATCGCCGAGAAACAGGGAGCTCAGGCATCCCGAGGCGCACTCCCCCACTCCGTCGAATGTCACGGTCACGCTCGCCGGGTTTCCCGGCTGGATCGTTCCGAGCCTGGCCGGCGGCCACAACACTTCCCACCGAAACTCCCCGAGCATGCCGGTGTCGCCGCGCGCGACCTCGTCGACCTGGGCACCACCATTCCGAAGCATCGTCCTCAGCCGCTCGTCGCTCGCATCGGAGACCGGTCCGACGATCGCACGGTCGACCCGCCCCAGGACGCCGTCCGTGCCGCCGACGTGATCGAGATCGTAATGACTGAGGATGAGGAGTTGGATCCGCCCGATCCCGAGTTCGTCGAGGCAGTCGTCCAGGAGTTCGGGGCTCGGCCCCGTGTCGATGAGTGCGACCTCGCCGAGGCTTCGGACGACTACGGCGTCTCCCTGCCCGATGTCGCACGCGGCGATCTGCCATCCGGGTGGCACGGATGCGCGGTGCGCGAGCTGCGCGCCGGCAACGGCTCCCACGTAACCGACGAGGCAGAGGACGAGTGCTGCGGCGACCGTGCGGGAGTGTCGCCACCCCGGGCGCAGGACGACGAACACGATCGCCGCGGTCACCGCAGCGAGTGCTGCGAGACCCCAACCGTCCGCAAGCCATGGCGCCTGTGCGCCGGGAGCCTCTGCGAAGAACCTGGCGATCGCGGCGATCCAGGCGGACGGCAGCCACGCGATGACCGTGACGACCCTGCCCACGGGCTCGATGATCGTGATACCGGCGCAGCCGATGAGCCCCAGAACCGTCGCGACCGGCGCAGCCGGCTCCGCGAGCAGGTTCGCGACCACCCCGTACACGGGGATCGCCGGGTTGAGCAGGATCAGCACGGGCTGGCACGCCAACTGCGCCGCGAGGGGAATGGAGATGAGCACGGCAAGCGGGGTCGGGAGCCAACGCCCCAGGATCCGGGCCAGAGGGCCGGCGAGAGTCAGTAGTCCGGCCGTCGCGAGGACGGACAGAATGAACCCGAAGTCTCGTGACAACCACGGGTCGAGGGCGAGCAGCGCGACGACGGCAAGACTCAGGACCGGCAGGCCGCTCGCCGGCCGGCCCGCCGACATCGATCCGAGGACGATCGTCGCCATGACCGCGGCGCGCAGCACGCTCGCATCCGGTGTGACGAGCACGACGAACCCTGCAAGCACCACGAGCGAGACGGCGATCCGGATCCGTCGGGACGCGCCGACTCCTCGGCCGACCAGCATCACGAGTGCGACGACGACCGCGCAGTTCGCACCGGAGACCGCCGTGAGATGGCTGAGGGATGTCGCCTTCATCGCGGTGTCGAGCGCAGGGCTCACCGCGCTCGTGTCTCCGATCGCGAGACCGGGAAGCAGTGCACCGCCGTCGCCGGGGAGGTTCGCCGCCTCGGCGCGGAACCCGGCGCGCAGCGTCGTCGACCACGCGAGATACCAGGGCGGCTCGGCGACCACCCGAGGACTGCCGCGGGCGAACACGAGGAAGCGCACCTCATCCCCGTCATCCGCGAGCACGATGGTCCCACTCGCCTCGACCACTCCCCCCACTCCGATCGCCGGGATGTCGCCGAACAGCAGGGCGGGGATCGCGAGTCCGCGCAACTCCCTCTCGCCCACCCTCGCTTCCGAGATCGTGACGGGGACCCGTTCCGTCCGCACGTCGCGCGGTGAGTCCAGAGTGACGACCGCGACGAGGGTGACGTACCGTCCGCCGTCAGCGGCATCAGTGAGAAGGGCCGGGCTCCGCGCGGCGGAGGCGAACGCCGTGCAGCTGAGGAGCAGCGCGGAGATCGCGGCGACCATGGTCGCGAGAGCGCACAGTGCACGCCATCGCGGGGCGAGGATGGCGATCGCCGCCGCCATCCCGGCGAGGACCCAGCAGACGATGGCTCCCGGGAGGAGTGCCGGCGGAAGTCCGATGAGCACTCCGACCGCGACCCATCCCACCACGGCGGGAAGCACGAGCCGAAGATCCGCCCTCATATCGTGACGAGGTCCTTGAGCCCCGCGAAAGTCTTGTCGCCGATCCCCGAGACGCTCATGAGGTCCTCGATCGACGTGAAGCGGCCGTTCGCCTCACGCCACGCCAGAATGCGGGCGGCAAGCGCTGGACCGACTCGGGGCAGGGTCTCCAGCGACGCGGCATCCGCGGTGTTGATATTCACCTTTCCGCCGACTGTCGCGCCCGGCGCTCCCGGCGCCCCCGGCGTCCCACCGGTTCCGCGTGCCGCGGACTCCTTCTCGGTCGGGATGTAGATCTGCTCGCCATCCGACAGGAATCTCGCGAGATTCAGCTGCGTCCGATCCGCATCGCGGGTGTATCCACCCGCGGCCGCGATCGCGTCGATCGCCCGATCGCCCTCGGTGAAGCGATAGAGCCCCGGATGCTGCACGGCACCAAGGATGTGGACGTACAGCTCAGCCGAGGGCCCCGTCACGACCTCGCCGCTCGACGCGCTCGGGCGCGGCGCGTCGACGAGGGTTCTGGACCCGGATGCGGAGAACGCGGACACCAGCACGGCGACGCCCACACCGACGATGAGCAGCACGACGGCCGCCCCGAGCCCCACTCGGAGTCGACCGGAGCGCGAGGCCGCGAGCGGGTCCGACGGCATGCGCCGAGGTTAGGTCCGCGCGCGGCCCGCCGATACTCCACGGCCGCGAGCGGTGTGCATGCTCGCTCGGGCCCGGTTGTGCAGGAGAGGGCGCTCCGCGCAGATCAGTGCGCGGTGACCACGTTCACGAGCCGCGGTGCGCGCACGATCACGGATATGATCGCGCGATCCCCCACCGTCCTGGCCACCGACGGCAGGGCACGGACCTGCGCCTCGAGCGCTTCGGGGCTGATCCGAGGGCTCACGTCGAGACGGTCGCGAAGCTTCCCATCGACCTGCACGACGCAGGTCACCGACTCGGCGACGAGGAGCGTCGGATCCGCCTTCCGCCAGCCGTAGAGCGCCACCGACGGCGGGTATCCGAGGGTCTCCCACATCTCCTCCGCCGTGTATGGCGAGAACAGGCTGAGGCCGAGCGCGACCGTCTCGGCGGCCTCGCGCACGGCGGCATCCGCCCCGCCCGGACCGCTGTCGATCGCCTTGCGGGTCGCGTTCACGAGCTCCATGATGCGCGCGACGACCACGTTGAACTTGAATGCCTCGATGAGACCGGGTGCGTCGGCGAGGAACTGGTGCGTCACGCGGCGAAGCGCTGCATCGCCCGACTTCCACTCCACTTCCGGGGCACTCGTCACATCATGGGCGAGCCGCCACGCGCGAGCGAGGAACTTCGCGGATGCGTGCGGTGCGACATCCGCCCAGTCGATGTCGTCCTCCGGCGGCCCGGCGAACGCCATGGTCAGGCGGATGGCATCGACACCGTGCTCATCGATCTGGTCGCTCAACCGCACCAGGTTGCCCTTGCTCTTGCTCATCGCAGAACCGTCCATGAGCACCATGCCCTGGTTGAGCAGTGCGCTGAACGGTTCCGTGAACGTCACGTAGCCGAGGTCGTAGAGGACCTTCGTGATGAACCGCGCGTAGAGGAGGTGAAGAATGGCGTGCGTCACTCCCCCCACATACTGGTCGACGGGCGCCCAGCGCTCCGCCTCAGCGGGATCGAAGGCGCGGGCATCGTCATGCGGGTCGAGGAAGCGCAGGAAGTACCACGAGCTGTCGACGAAGGTGTCCATGGTGTCGGGGTCGCGGCGCGCAGGAGAGCCGTCGATGGGATTCGTCACCGACATCCACTCCTCATCGCCACCGAGCGGCGATGTGCCCCTCGGCGAGAGGTCGAGTCCCTCCGCAGAGGGTAGCTCGAGCGGCAGCTGGTCCTCGCTCAGAGGAATCAGGTCGCCGTTCTCGGCGTGGATGATCGGGATCGGCGTGCCCCAGTAACGCTGACGCGAAATGAGCCAGTCGCGCAGGCGGAAGTTCTTCGCGGCGCGGCCGGTTCCGCCCGCTTCCAGGATCTCGATCATGCGCGCGATGGCGTTCGTCTTGCTCAGTCCGTCGAGCGGTCCGGAATTGATCATCCGCCCGTCGCCGACGAGGGCGATCCCGGTTCCGGCAGGGTCGAGCGGCGGGAGTTCGTCCGGGACCTCGCCGTCGACGACGACGGGGATGGCCCCGGTGATGGGCGCGTTCGTGTCGACGACGACGCGCACCGGGAGTCCGAACGTGCGAGCGAAGTCGAGGTCGCGCTGGTCGTGTGCGGGCACGGCCATGATCGCCCCGTGCCCGTAATCGGCCAGGACGTAGTCTGCCGACCAGATCGGCACGCGCTCCCCGTTCACCGGATTGACCGCGTACCGCCCGAGGAAGACTCCGGTCTTCTCGCGCGTCGCATCCTGCCGCTCGATCTCGGTGTTCTTCTGAACATCGGCCAGGTAGGCGGCGAACTGCGCCGCGACCTCGGCGTCGGCTCCCGCGACGAGTTCTGCGGCGAGCTCGGAGTCGGGTGCGACGACCATGAACGTCGCCCCGAAGAGGGTGTCCGGTCTGGTCGTGAACACCGAGACCGGCTCGGCGCGCCCCTCGATCGCGAAGTCGACATCCGCGCCCATCGAGCGCCCGATCCAGTTCCGCTGCATCGCCAGGACCTTGGACGGCCAGAAGCCCTCGAGCTGGTTCAGGTCGTCGAGCAGTCGGTCGGCGTAGTCGGTGATCTTGAAGTACCACTGGGTGAGCTTCTTCTTCACCACGATCGTGCCGCAGCGCTCGCACGCGCCGTCGACGACCTGCTCGTTCGCGAGCACCGTCTGGTCCTTCGGGCACCAGTTCACCCAGGAGGCCTTGCGGTAGGCCAGGCCCTTCTCGTACAGCTTCAGGAACAACCACTGGTTCCACTTGTAGTACTCGGGGTCGCTCGTGTGCAGAACGCGGTCCCAGTCGAAGGATGCCGCGTACTGTTTCATCGACTTCCGCTGCTGGGCGATGTTGTCGTAGGTCCATGGGCGAGGGTCGATTCCGCGCTTGATGGCCGCGTTCTCGGCCGGCAGGCCGAAGGAGTCCCAGCCGATCGGATGCAGGACGTTGAAGCCCTGCTGCCGCCAGTAGCGTGCGATCACATCGCCGAGGGCGTAGGCCTCCGCGTGCCCCATGTGGAGGTCGCCGGACGGGTACGGGAACATGTCGAGGACGTACTTCCGCGGGCGGGGATCATCCGGATCGCTCGTGTTGAACGGCTGAAGCTCGTCCCAGACGGCCTGCCACTTCTCCTGGATGCGGGCGACGTCGTACCCGGGTGCCTCGTCAGCGTGATGGTGTGCCACGGCGGTCTCTCTTCGTACGGAGTGGGTGCGGGCGATCACCATTGATCTTCGGCGCGCGCGTGCAGGCCGAGACCCGAGTTACAAGGTTACCAATCCGAGCGCGCGCAGGAGTGCAGCGGCCTTGATGCGCGTCTCCTCGATCTCCTCCTCCGGCACCGAAAGCGCGGTGATGCCGCCGCCGGTGCCGACCGTCGCACCGTTCGCGTCGATCACGATCGTGCGGATGGTCATGGCGAGATCGATGCGCCCGTCGAGGCCGAAATATCCGAATGCACCGGAATAGATCCCACGCGGGCGCTGCTCGAGGGCATCCAGCAGGCGGACCGCGCTCAGCTTGGGCGCACCCGTCATCGACCCCGCGGGGAAACACGCCCGCACAGCATCGATTCCGGTAGATCCCTCGGCGAGCCTCCCGCGTACCGTGCTCACCAATTGGTGCACCTGGGCGTAGCTCTCCACCTCGAGGAGGTGCGGAACCGTGACCGAACCCACCGCGCACACGCGTGACAGGTCGTTGCGGACGAGGTCGACGATCATGAGATTCTCCGCGCGTTCCTTCTCACTTCCGACCAGCTCGTCGAGGAGCGCACGGTCCTCTGCGGGTGTCGCTCCCCGTCTGCGGGTGCCCTTGATCGGCCGGGATTCGACGATGCCGTCCGCGGTCGCGGTCAGGAAGACCTCGGGGGTCGAACTGAGCACGCACACCCCGGCCATCCGCAGGAACGCGCCGTGATGGCTCGGACTCGCCGCACGAAGGGTCAGGTAGGTCGCGACCGGGTCGGGGTGCACGTCGACGCTGACCTGGTTGGTCAGGCACAGCTGGTAAGCATCCCCCGACCGGATGGAGCGCTGGCATTCGAGGATCATGTCGCCGTATTCGTGCTCGGAATACGCCCATTCGACGCGCACCTGCGCCTCCTCGCGCGCCGCATCGGCTGCCCGTGCGGGCTCCGCCGTGCTCTCGCTGTCGCGGCACGCCTCCAGGATGCCGACTGTGGCCATCCGCCACTCCTCCAGTTCCCCCGACCAGTCGTCACCGAGCGCGACGAGCGACACCTCGCGTCGCGCATGGTCGAAGACGACGGCACGGTCCGCGAGCATGAACGCAGCATCCGCGTACCGGGATACCCTGCCCGGGCCCGTCGCGAGCGTCTCCTCGTGCAGCTCATAGCCGAGCCAGCCGATCCAGCCGAGCGGGAACCCCGGGACCCCCTCACCCGCGAGGCCCGCCCGCTGCTCGCGCTCGAGGAACGCGAACACCGACTCGTCCAGCAGTTCTCCGGATGGCCACTCCGTCAGGCCGCCTGACGGGGCGGTCCCGACGACCGATCGGGTGACGACGCGCGAACCGATCCCCAGGGCGCTCAGTGCCCCGGCGGCCCCGGCACCGGAATCCAGCCAGAACGCGGGGAGCGTTTCGCCGCACAACGCGGAGAAGCAGGCTGCGGGATCGATCCAGCCACCGAATCGTGACGCGATCACCCTGCGGCGCATACCCTAACTCTATGAGCACAGCCGCCCTCTTCCGCTGGAACGGCGATGCGCTCGTCGAGCTCGATCACTGCGACCCCGCTGAGGACAGACTCGAGGCCGCGGATTCCCTGCTCGTCAGCGACGGCCTGGCCTTCGCGCCCGCCCTGCATCGTGCACGGTTTCTCGCCGCCGCCCATGCGCGCGGAGCCGGGCTGGACGGGTACTCGGATGCGTCGGCGGCGGCCGTGTGGAACGCCGCCGTCGCGCTGCTGCCCGCGACCGGCGACTGGTTCCCGCGCGTGGAGATCCTCTCCCACGACGGGACGGCGAGGTTCCAGTACCGCCACAGAAGCGCGCCGGACCGGACCAGATCCGTGCGCCTCATCACTCACCGGGGACCGGATTCGCGCACCGCACCCGCGGTCAAGGGCCCGGACCTCGACGCCCTGCTCGCGGCACGAACCGCTGCCCAGGGACACGGCGCCGACGACGTCGTCCTCCTGACTCCCGACGGCTACGTCATCGACGGTGGAACGAGCGCCATCGTGTGGTGGCGGGGCGACATCCTGTGCGGGCCTCCACCCGGCGCCGACGACGAGGCATTCGCCCGCGTGGACAGTGTGACGGCTGCCGGCCTGTTCACCCTCGCTGCCGCGCTCGGCGTGGAGACTCACCGTGAGCGCACGACCCCCGCCGAACTCGACGGCGCCGAGGTCTGGGCGCTCGGCGCCCTGCACGGCATCCGCATGGTGACGCACTGGGTCGACGGGCCGGAACTCGCAGAATTGCCGGGCAGAATCGGTGTGTGGCGCGACCGCCGCAGCGCCCTGCGCAAACCGATCGGAGAACACACCCCGTGAACGAGGCCCTCACCTGGATACTCGACGTGATCCAGAACGTCGACCCGATCGTACGGACTCTGCTCGCGGGGGTCGGGATGCTGCTGGAGACGTCGATCCTCATCGGACTCATCGTCCCCGGCGACACGATCGTGATCGTCGCGAGCACGGGCATCCAGGATGCGTTCCAGTACGTCGCGCTCGTCATCGCGGTCCTCGTGGGCTCCCTGACCGGCGAGTCGATCGGTTTCGCGCTCGGCAGGTTCTTCGGTCCGAAGATCCGCGGCAGTCGACTCGGGCAGCGCATCGGCTACGAGAACTGGATGCGAGCGGAGAACTACGTGGACAGGCGCGGAGGGATCGCCGTGTTCATCTCGCGCTTCCTGCCCGTGCTCCACTCACTCGTGCCCCTCACCGTCGGTATGAGCACGATGCGGTTCCGGAAGTTCCTCGTCTGGACCGTCCCCGCATGTCTTATTTGGGCAACCGCATACGCCTCGGTGGGGTGGGCCGCCGCGGGCACCTATCGGGAACTCTCCGGGCAGCTTCACTACGCCGGATACGTCTTCGCCGGCATCATCGCACTGTTCCTGCTCGTCGCTCTCGGCGTGCGGATGGCGCTCACCCGAAACCAGCGCAGGCACATGGAACTCCCGGGTGATGGCGATGCCAACACCCGGGAGGACCTTCCCTAGCCCTACAGAAGGCCCATCTTCGTCAGCCAGTCCTTCGCGACCTTCTCCGGGGACGGCTTCGAGTCGCCGGCGCTGATCTCATTGAGGTCCATGAGTTCCGCGGTCGTGAGCCTGTTCGACACCTGGTTCACGACGTTCGCAATGGCGACCGAGTACGAATCCTTGTTGAACAGCGGCACGACATTCTGCGCTGCGATCATGTTGAGCGGATCCTTCAACACGACGAGGTCGTTCTGCTTGATGGACGGGGTCGTCGTGTAGATGTCGGCGACCTGGATGTTTCCCTTGAGCAGGTCGCTCAACGTTCCCGGCCCGCCGTAGTCGTCGATCGCCTTGAACTTCCAGCCCGTGACGCCGTAGATCTTCTCCAGGCCGGAGCGGCCATACGACCGGCCCTCGAACTCGGTGTTCGCGCCGATCGTGATGTCCTTGGCGATCGGCTTGAGGTCTCCGATCGACTCGAGCTTGTTCGCCGCGGCGAACTCCTTCGTCACGACAAGCGCGTCGGAGTCCTCAGCCTGCGCGGCATCCGACACGACGAGACCCAGCGGTTCGAGGACTGCAGGAAGGGCGGCCATCACGTCGACGGTGGACGTCGCCGTGGCTTTGGGGTCTGCGCCGTAGAGGAGGTTGCCCGCGTAGTCCGGGATGAGGTCGATCGATCCGTCCTGGAGTGCGGGGATGAAAGTCTCCCGAGACCCGATGGATGGTGCGTAGTCGATCTTGTAACCCTTGGCCGCGAGCGCCTGGCCGTACAGCTGGGCGAGGATGTCACTCTCGGCGAAACCCTGCGACCCGATCGTGAGGGACCCGAGGTCGGCGCTTCCGTTGCCTCCCAGGGGGTCCCCCGAGGCGCACGCGGCGAGGCTCGCGGTGAGCCCCAGTGCTGCTATTCCGGCGATGATTCGCCGCTTCATGTGTTGTGGCATTCTTCTATCCTCCCGTGATGTGTGTCCCGGTACTGACTGCCGGCCGAAAGTTCCATCTCGACCGGTGTGTGGTGCGTGCTGACCCGCGGGACACACCGGGCGGGACAACAAGTTTCTGAACGAGCGCGAGCAGGCCATCCGCGGCGAGCGCGAGCGCTGCGACGAGGATCGCGCCGGCGAACGCGATCGTGTAGTCGTGGTAGGCGAGCCCCTCGATGAGGAACCGGCCGAGGCCGGTCAGCCCGACATAGCCTGCGATCGTCGCCGTCGCGATGATCTGGAGCGTTGCGGACCGGATGCCTCCGAGGATGAGCGGGAGGGCCAGGGGGATCTCGACCTTGCCGAGGATCTGCCACTCCGTCATCCCGATCGCGCGCGCAGAGTCGATGGTCTCCCGATTGACGGAGTCGAGGCCGGAGTATGCTCCGGCGATGATCGGCGGGATCGCCAGGACCGCCAGGACGAATACGAGCGGCCAGAGCCCGAGACCCGTGAACAGGATGATGAAGAGCAGGAGCCCGAACGTCGGCAGGGCGCGGAACGAACCGGTGAGCGCAATGACGAGGTTCTTCCCCTTTCCGGTGTGGCCGATGATGAGCCCGACGGGGATGCCGATCAGCAGTGCGACTCCCAGGCTCAGTCCCGTGTAGAGCAGGTGGTCGACGAGTCGGGGCAGGATGCCCTTCTCGCCCAACAGGTTGGCCGGGTCGACGATGAACGCGAGAGCTTCGAGGAACAGCACTATGCGGCTCCCCTCACCATGAGCGCGCGCGGTGAACGCCGTGGCCGGCGCGCCCACGGCATGAGTATGCGCCCGATCAGCACGAGAATCTGGTCGAAGACGACCGCGATGACGAGCGTGAACACGATGCCGATCATGATCTCGGTCGGAAAGTCGCGTTGGTACCCGTTGATGAAGAGGTAGCCGAGGGCGCCGTTGCCGACGAGCGCGCCGACGCTCAGCAGGCTCACTGTCGTGACGGAGACGACGCGAAGATTGGCCAGGAGCACGGGGCCCGCGAGGGGGAACTCGACCGTCCAGAATCGCGAGGCGGAGGAGAATCCGACCGCGTTCGCAGACTCGATGACATCCCTCGGCACCGACGCGAAGGCGTCCGCTGCACCGCGCACCATGATCGCGATGGCGTAGATGGTGAGGGCGACGACGACGTTGATCGGGTTCAGGATCTTGGTCCCGAGAACCGACGGCAGCGTGACGAAGAGGGCGAGGGAGGGGATGGTGAACAGGATGCCGAAGATCGTGAGCTGGATCGCGCGTGTCATGCGGAAGCGATTGGCAAGCCAACCGAGCGGGATGCAGGCTATGAAGCCACCGATGATCGGGATGACGCTCAATCGCACGTGTTCGAGCGAAAGGCCGAAAACCAGGTCACGGTTCTCCCATAGCCACTGCATCAGGCGTCGCCCGCCTGGTCCGTCTTGTTCGAGATGCTGCGGGATTTCGGACTGCTGCCGGCACCGGGGAGGACGCCTCCCGGCGCATCCACCACGCCGGCCGGATATCCGGCCCCGTCGATGAGCACGAGGTCGTCTCCGCGCGAATCCGCGGTCTCATCGACCATGAGGCGGCGTTTGCCGCGCGCGGAACCGACGAAGTCCGCGACGAACTCGTTGGCCGGGTTGGCGAGGATGTCGCTCGGCGCGCCCTGCTGCTCGATGTGGGCGCCGACCTGCAGGATGACGACCTGGTCACCCAGAAGGAACGCCTCGTCGATGTCGTGGGTCACGAACACGACCGTCTTGTCGAGGTCGCGCTGCAGCCGGATGAGCTCATGCTGAAGGTCGGCGCGCACGATCGGGTCCACCGCGCCGAACGGCTCGTCCATGAGCAGGATGTTGGGGTTCACCGCGAGCCCTCGCGCCACTCCGACCCTTTGCTGCTGGCCCCCGGAGAGCTGGCTGGGGTACCGATCAGCGAGGGAGCGGTCGAGGCCGACCGTGTCGAGCAGCTCGAGCGCCCTGGCGTGCGCCTCCTTCTTCGGCACACCGGTCAGGAGAGGAACCGTCGCGACGTTGTCGATGACCTTCCGATGCGGCAGGAGGCCCGAGTTCTGCATCACGTAGCCGATGCTGCGACGCAGGGAGACCGGGGGCATGGCGGCGATGCCATCGCCGTCGATGTCGACGTATCCGCTCGTCGGGTCGACCATCCGGTTGATCATGCGCAGGAGGGTCGTCTTCCCGCAACCCGACGAACCCACGAGCACCGTGGTCTTGCGCGATGGAATGAGGAGACTGAAATCATCGACCGCAAGTGTTCCGTCTGCGAATCTCTTGGAAACGCCGTGGAACTCGATCATGATGAATCTGGCCTATTCCGTCGTCCGTGTGTGGTGTCGAATCTCATCATCCTGGGGCAGGTGTGCACGGTAGGGAACACACGACCACACAGTCAAACACTATTCGGGGCCACCGGCATTCCCGATCGGTCAGATTCTCAGGCTGAGCGCCTCCTAGGCGGGCTCGCCCCAAACGCTCACGAGGTAGCTCCTGGCGACCCGGCGCGCCTCCGCGATGTACCGCGCGTCACCAGACCTGGAGAAGGCGAATGCCCGGGCGAGAAGGGAATCGACGATCGAGAAGAGCACCTCGAGCTGGAAGGCGAGCTCGTCGCCGTCCGGAAGGCCGTATCGGGAGACCAGGATCGGCGCGACCTGCGACGCGACCAGGCTGCTGCCCGTGCGTCCGTCCTCGCGCGGGCGAAGGTCCAGCACGTCGCCGAAGCGAAGCGCCGCGAACGCCGGTTCGTGGGCGAAGCTCTCCACCCCATCGTCGATGAGCGAATCGATGGCGCTCCACCAGTCGGCGTGCGGCTGGCCGGCGAACTTCGTCGCGAGGCGCTCCGAGAAGCGATCGACCGCGCGGGACGCCACACTCTGCAGGACCGCGATCCGGTCAGGGAAGTAGCGGTACACGGTGCCGATCGACGCTCCCGCGCGATCCGCGACCATGGCGGTCGTGAGGCGCTCGTAACCGACGTCGTCGATCGCGGCGGCGGCGGCATCGAGAAGGCTCGTGAGTCGAGCGGTGCTTCTCGCCTGGACAGGTTCATTGCGAAGAAGTGCTGTCGTTCCGGACACTGCGGGCTCCGTCTCATTCCTTGCCCCGCGACGGTCGTCTTGGTCGTGCGGAGATGGGATGAATCTTATCGCGCCCCCGCCACGGGGGCGCCATCCACCGGCAGGAATCCCCGCAATACACGGGTTTTTCTCAGGGTCACGGCACGCACACGCCGCCGCGTGCTCGCCGGACGGAGTCCGTGAAAGACTTGTCGCATGACCGGACCCGCGATGCCGTCCGACCACACAGAGTCGGAGGAACCGGTCACTCGCCTCCCCGCTCGGCTCGAAGACCGTTTTCACCGATTCCGCGAGAAGCGCGCACGGCGGCGTGGGCTCACACCGATCGTGATTCCGTACACCGGATACGGTTCCACCGAATGGCTCAGGGTGCTCGCGCGCGTGCTCCTGGCGCGCCCCGGAACCGAGGATGAGATCCGCTACAAGAAGATTCGCGGCTGGCGCAGCTTCACGAGCGTCCCGGTGGGTGACACCGCCGTCCATGTCGGCGTCGACGGCGTGGAGCATGCCGTGACGGCGGATCGCGGCGGTGTCATCGACGATGTCATCTCCGTGTCGCTCTCGCCAGGCTGGCACACCATCACGATGCGCACGGAGGGCTCCCACCCGGTCGAAGCACCGGTCTTCATCGTGGACCCGAAGGCGACGATCGGACTCATCTCCGACGTGGATGACACGGTCATGGTCACAGCGCTCCCCCGCCCGCTCCTCGCGGCCTGGAACACGTTCGTACTCGACGAGCACGCACGCACACCGGTCGCCGGCATGGCTGTGCTGTTCGAGAAGCTCGTGCGGGATCATCCGGGCTCCCCCGTCGTCTATCTCTCGACGGGCGCCTGGAACGTCGCGCCGACGCTCACCCGATTCCTGTCGCGGCACCTCTATCCACCCGGGCCGCTCCTGCTCACCGATTGGGGTCCGACGCATGACCGCTGGTTCCGGAGCGGGCGCGCCCACAAAGAGGAGAGCCTCCGCAGGCTCGTCGAAGAGTTCCCCGACCTGCGATGGATCCTCGTGGGCGACGACGGCCAGCACGACGAGGAACTGTACGCCTCGTTCGCGGCCGAGCATCCCCAGCGGGTCGCCGCCATCGCCATCCGTCAGCTTTCCGGCGGCGAGGCGGTGCTCGCGGGCGGACGATCACGGCCCGATGTCCACGGCGCCGACAACCCCGTTCCATGGGTTCGAGCGCCGGACGGTGCCGGGCTCGCCGATGAGCTGGCGAGGATCGATCTCCTCTGAACCACGCGTGCACTAGCGTTGGTTGTCGTTGTCGTTTGCGCGACGTGCGCATCCGAAGATCAAACCCCAGGAGTTTCCTTGATTGAACGCGGCCCCGTTGTGCGGCATGAACCGGCCGTCCGCTCGCTCGTCGTCTCCCGCGTCTCCACGCCGTCGCCGGGATTTCGTCGGCTGACGCTTGCCGGTGCAGATCTCGACGGATTCGCGAGCCTCGGAGCGACCGACCACGTGAAGGTCATCCTGCCCGACGGTGGCCGGCGCGACTACACCCCTCTGGGGTTCCGGGCTGCAACGGATGCCGGGCCGGCGGAGCTCGACCTCGACTTCTTCGTCCACGGCAATGGGGCCGCAGCAGCCTGGGCGTCCTCCGTCGCCGTCGGCGAGCCGGCCACCATTGCGGGTCCGCGTGGTTCGCACCTGCCTCCCGTGGGTGCCACTCGCTTCGTCCTCGTGGCGGACGAATCGAGTCTTCCGGCGCTGGCGCGGTGGGTCGACATCCTGCCCGCTGATGTCGAGATCCTCGGATTCGTCGAACTCGACAAGGATTCCGATGCCGCATACCTGAACCCCGACCAGGTACACCGGGCCAAGATCGTGTGGCTTCACAAGGCCGACGGGGTTCTGGAGCGTGCGATCCGCGGGCTCGGCCCGATCGATGACGACACCTTCGTGTGGGTCGCCGGCGAGGCGACGACGCTCATCCCCATCCGCCGTTACCTGCGCAGGGAACTCGGCCTGCCCGTCTCCCAGGTGAAAGTGGACGGCTATTGGAAGCGTGGGGAGGCCGGGCGCGATCACCACGCCCCGATCGACCCGTCCGATCCAGAGGACTGATCCGTTGACGAGCAAGGTACCCCCGACCATGCCGGAGGTACCCGCTCGTCGCTGAGATGTAACGGTGCTAGATGGTGCGACGCCCCGTGACCACTCGCGCCAGGAACACGATCACCGCGATGATCGCGAGGACGAGCCCGACCCAGAGAAGGAAGTTCAGCGACTGAACGAATCCTCCTGTCACCAGAAGAACGATGGCGACGATGGCGATGATTCCGAGTAGCAGATTCATGGTGTTGCTCCATTTCTGTCGCCCATCACACTATTACCGGATGACCCCCGAACAGGGGTCATCCAGTAAACGAACAGGCTCTGCACAGGAGGCACACTGGGTCCCGTGATCGCCCGTTCCGGCCACCGCGCCCCAACGAAATCGGGCCATGATGGAGTCATGCCGAAGGACCATTCGGAGACCAGGAGCATCGACGGGCACCGTCTCGACTTCACGAGCCTCGACAAGGTCATGTATCCGCAAGACGGAATGACGAAGGGCGAGGTCATCGAGTACTACCGCGCGATCGCGCCGGTGATGCTGCCCTACCTCGCCGGGCGCCCGGCGACGCGCAAGCAGTGGGTCAACGGGGTCGGAACCGCAGATGCCCCTGGTGAAGTGTTCTTCCACAAGAACCTCGATCGCGACGCGCCCTCCTGGATTCGCCGCAGGGCCATCCAGCACGCCGACCACTCGAATGACTACCCGCTCGTCGATGACGCGGCCACGCTGCTCTGGTTCGTGCAGCGTGGAACCCTCGAGTTCCATGTACCCCAGTGGCGGTTCGGCCCGCGCGGGGCGCAGCGCAACCCCGACCGGCTCGTGCTCGACCTCGACCCCGGGGATGGCGTCGGCCTCGCCGAGTGCGCCGATGTCGCCCGGCTCGCGCGGGAACGACTCGCCGCGCTCGGGTTCGACGCGCACCCGGTCACGAGCGGGAGCAAGGGCATCCACCTCTACGCCGCAGCGGACGGGAAGCGCACCTCCGAGCGATTGACCGCGGTGGCGAAGGAACTCGCGGACTCACTCGAGGCCGATCATCCTGACCGCATCGTCGCCACCCTCGTCAAAGAGAAGCGTCGAGGGAGGGTGTTCGTCGACTGGAACCAGAACCTCGCGTCGAGGACCACCGTCGCGCCGTATTCGCTGCGTGGGCGGCTGCGGCCGACCGTCGCCGCGCCGCGTACCTGGGACGAACTCGATTCACCGGACTTCACGCAGCTCGACTACCGCGACGTGCTCGAGCGCGTACGGCGCCAGGACGCCGGCCCGGCCGACCCGGCTGGGTAGCCCTCCAGCTTCACGGCATCCTTCTTCCAAGCCGCGAGCACGGGTTCGACGATGCGCCAGCACTCCTCGATCTCGTCCGCCCGTACGGAGAGGGTCGGGTCGCTGCCGAGGAGGCCCGACAACACCTCACCGTATGGGCCGAGCTCGCCGGATCCGAACTCCGTGCTCAGCACCACTCGGTCGATCGTGAACGGGTCACCCTGTCCATTGATGTTGAGGTCGAGGCTGATGTCGTCCGGACTCAGCGAGATCCGCAGCGCTGCCGGCCCGGGCTTGCCACGGAAGCCGACCGGCAGGTGCGGGACGTCCTTGAAGGTGACGATGATCTCCTTGCGAGCACGCTCGAGCGCCTTCCCTGAGCGCAGCGTGAACGGCACGCCGGCCCAGCGCCAGTTGTCGACGCCGAGTACGACCTCGGCGAGGGTCTCCGTGTGGTTCTTCGGATCGACACCCGGCTCCTTCACGTAGGAGGGCAACTTCCGGCCACCGATCGTCCCCGCCGTGTACCTGGCCCGCCGGCTCGAGCTCGCAGGATCTCCGCCCAGCACGCTCGTCGCCCGCAGCGCCTGCGCCATCGCCCCGCGCAGATCATCCGCATCGATACTCGACGGCGGCTCCATCGCGACCAGCGCCATGACGAGCAACAGGTGGCTCTGGATCATGTCGACGAGGGCGCCGGCGTGGTCGTAGTAGCCCGCCCTGCCCTCCAGGGCGAGCTTCTCGTCGAACACGACCTCCACGCTCGCGATGTTCTCGGCATTCCAGACCGGTTCGAGGATGCGGTTGGCGAACCGCAGGCCGAGCAGGTTGAGTACCGTCGATTTTCCGAGGAAGTGGTCGACCCGATGGATCTGCCGCTCCGGGATGAGCTTGACGAGCTGGCGGTTGAGTGCCACCGCGCTCTTCAGGTCGGTGCCGAACGGCTTCTCGAGCCCGAACACGGTACCCGCAGGCAGTTCGACCTTCGCGAGCGCCGTGCAGGCGGCGATGGTCACCCTGGGTGGCAGTGCGAAGTACAGCGCAGGAATGCCGGTGCACATCGCGATGATCCTGGTGAGGTCATCCGGATTCGTGACATCGGCCTTCACGTAGTCTGCCGTGGCGGCGAGGGCACGGGCTTTTGCTCCGGTCGCTCCGCCCGCCTCGAAGGATTTCGCTACTCGCGCGCGCCAGGCGCTCGTCGACATCGCATCCTGCCCGACCCCGATGAGGTGGAAGCCCGGATTTCGGCCCAGATCGACGAGTTGCCCCAGTCCGGGCAGGAGCAGCCGCCTGGTCAGATCGCCGCTGGCTCCGAAGATGACGAGAGTTCCGATTCCTTTGGACATCTGCCAAGGGTAACCCCCGATTCCGGTGACAAGATGGGACGATGCCACTGCATATCGAGGACTACGCGATGATCGGCGACTGCCACACCGCCGCCCTGGTGGGACGGAACGGCAGCATCGACTGGCTGTGCCTGCCGCGATTCGACTCAGCATCCACGTTCGGGGCGTTGCTCGGCACGGAGGAGCACGGGCGCTGGCTGCTCGCCCCCGTCGATGAGAATGCGACGAGCACGAGACGCTACGACGGGGACACCTTCACGCTCGTGACGACCTGGACGACTCCCGACGGCGAGGTGGAGGTCACCGAGTTGATGCCGCACGGCGATCGCCGGGCAGACCTCGTTCGCCGGGTGCGCGGAGTACGGGGCGTCGTCGACATGCACCAGGAACTGCGCATCCGATTCGGATACGCCGACGCGATGCCGTGGGTGCGCCAGGTGCCGGACAAGAAGGGCAATGCGCTCGTCGCGGTCGCCGGGCCGGATGCCGTGGTGGTGCGGGGTCCGAAGCTCACCTCCACCGACCACGCCCACGTGTCGAAGTTCACCGTGGGCGAAGGGGACACGGTCGACATCTCCATGACCTGGTACCCCTCGCACCGACCGGTCCCCGACCGCTACAGCGTGCAGAAGGGAATCCGCAGGACGAACCGCTGGTGGAGCGACTGGCTGTCTGCCAGTGACGTCAAGAAGGACAGCCCGTACCGCGACGAGGTCGTCCGCTCCCTGCTCATCCTCCGCGCGCTCACCCACGAGGACACGGGCGGCATCGCGGCCGCGGCGACCACGAGCCTCCCGGAGCAGTGGGGAGGAGTGCGCAACTGGGACTACCGATTCGTGTGGCTGCGCGACGCATCCGCGACCTTCGAAGTGCTCGTGAGTCGTGGGTTCAGCTCCCAGGCCGAGAGCTGGCGCAACTGGTTGCTGCGGGCCATCGCCGGGGATCCGTCCGACGTGCAGATCATGTACGGTCTCGGCGGAGAGCGAGAACTCACCGAGCTCACGATCGACAGCCTGCCGGGCTACGAAGGCGCGGGGCCCGTCCGAAAGGGCAACGGGGCGTTCACTCAGTACCAGGGAGACATCTTCGGAGAAACGATGCTGGCGCTCCAGAAGGCGCGGGAAGCCGGCGCGAAGGAAGACCGGTTCTCCTGGCCGCTCCAGCGAGCGCTCCTCACGTTCGTCGAAGAGAACTGGGAGCGCGAGGACCACGGCATGTGGGAGATGCGCGGTCCGACGCAGAACTTCACCCACTCCCGGGCCATGCTCTGGGCTGCGCTCGACTGCGGCGTGCGGGCGGTGCGCCACCACGACCTCGATGGGCCCGCCGACCGGTGGGAGCAGCTGCGGGACCGCATCCGGGACGACATCGAGGCGAATGGCTTCGACCGGAAGCGCAACACCTATGTCCAGTACTACGGAAGCGAACACGTCGATGCCACACTGCTTCAGCTCGCGCAGATCGGCTACATCGGCCACAACGACCCGCGAATGCTGGGGACCGTCGCCGCCATCGAGGAAGAACTCCTCGAAGGCGGCCTCCTGCTTCGCTATCGGACAGAGCACAGCAACGACAACCTGCCCGCCGGGGAACACCCGTTCCTCGCGTGCTCCTTCTGGCTCGTCGAGCAGTATGCGTTGAGCCACCGGCTCTCGGATGCGATCACCCTCATGGATCGCCTCGTGGGATTCTGCAACGATGTCGGCATGCTCTCCGAGGAGTTCGACACCGAGCAGAACCGCCACGTGGGCAACACACCACAGGCCCTGTCCCATCTCGGGCTCGTGCGCGCGGCCGGCGCCATCGAATTCGCACAGAACAACGGCTCGAAGGGCAGACTCGCGTCGGTCAGCGAAGGCACTTCCGGTCCGTGAAGGCCGCCGACCGGGCCGTCGTTCGCGAGCGGCTGTCGTCCCAGTGGATCTCCCGCAGTCCGGCCACGAGCGCCAGGGATGTCGTCCAGTGGATGACGGCGATGCAGGGGCAGGATCTCGCGAGCGTCCTCTGGTCGATCGGCGTGCGGTGGCCGGGCTCGATCGCGGCTGACATCGAGCGCGCGTTCTCCGACGGGGCCATCGTGCGGTCGTGGCCGATGCGCGGGACGCTGCACGTCGTCGTCGCGCAGGATCTCCCGTGGATGCTCGGCCTGACGAGCGCCCGGATGCTGCAGCGCTCCGCCGCACGTGGCAGGGCCCTGGGCATCACCGACCGGCACCTCGGCGCGGCGCGCGATGCGGCATCCGGCACCCTGGGAGGCGGGCTGGAACTCGGCCGCGAGGACCTCTATCGCGCGTTCGAGAGTGCAGGGATCGACACGACCGGGCAGCGCGGGTATCACCTTCTCTGGAACCTCGCGCAGAATGCCGTCATCTGCCTCGGGCCGTGGGTGAACGGCCGGCAGGCGTTCGTCCTCGTCGATGAGTGGATCGGCACGGGCCGCGCTCTCGACCGCGACGAGGCACTGGCAGAATTCGCCCTCCGGTACTTCTCCAGCCACGGTCCGGCGACGATCCGTGATTTCGCCTGGTGGTCATCCCTCACTCTCGCCGACGCGCGTGCGGGGACGGCGATCGCAGCGGGTGACCTCGAACGCAGAACTGACGGCGACGACGAGTACTTCCTCGCCCCGGATAGTGCCGGGCTGCGCCGCGACCGCGTGAGACTGCTGCCCGGATTCGACGAGTTCCTTCTCGGATACCAGAGGCGGTCGCCGCAACTCGCGCCCCATCACGCAGAACGTGTCGTGCCCGGCGGAAACGGGGTCTTCCTGTCGACGATCGTGGATGACGGGAACGTCGTCGGGACGTGGACCCGGACCACGTCTGCCGGCCGAGTTTCGCTCGCAACTCAACGCTTTTCGCCGGGAAGCTCCCGGTTGGACGACGGAATCACGCGTGCAGGGGGCGAATTCGCACGATTTCTCGGGCTGACGCTCGCCCGTCGCGCTTGACCCCCCTCCCGGCGTGCGGTACGGTTTCAGTTGCACAACCGAGGGTCTCCCGTTGACACGACGATGTGCACAGCTTCCGTTACCCGAGCGGAAGCCTTCCTTACCCCCGGAAGGAACAACCGGCGATGTTTGCTGAGTTGAGCGTGCCCGCCCCGACGGCCACCGTCCCAGTCTCCCTCATGGTGATGCTCGGCATCGCCGTGATCGCCCTCGTGAGCATCGGCGTCGTCGTGCGCCGGTTGCGATCGCGCGGGACCCTCAACCTCTCGAACGCGTCGACGAGTGCGGCAGCGGCGTCCTTCGTCCTCGCTGCTGCACTCCTCGGGAGTGTTTCCGTCGGCGCGCCGGAACCGGCTGCAGCCGTGCCCCACTCGCCGGCGGTGGTTGCGCCGACCGATGACGGCTACCAGCCCATCCCGATCGAGGGACTCGAGGGATACCAACTCCCCACGAAGTAGGCGGTGCCCGCCGTCACTCCGGCATCGGCAACCAGGTGAGGCTTGCGAAGTCCTCCGGTCCCAGTTCGAACCGTTCGAAATTCGTGGCGATGTTGGCTCGAAGCTCGGTGCGCTGCGCGTCCTCCCGCACAAGGACGAGGAGTCCGTCCTGGCCGCCCCGCTCATGAGTCATGCGGATGACGATGACCGTCGACTCCGCATCCGAACCACCGAGCGTCCAGCGGCTCATCGGCCCGAGCATCCGGCTCTTCGACGTGAACCGTCCGTGGGCGAAGCGATTGGTGACGGTGATCGTGCGTTCCTTGCCGTCGCTCGCCACGAACGTCTGCTCCTCCAGGAGCACGAGCGGCTCGCTCCCGGCCACGGTGAACCGGAGGTGCGGCTCGCGGCGGCTGCCGTCGACCCACGACGCGATATTGCTCGCGCCGATCGACCAGGAGCCCTCGAGCACCCTGGCGATCTCCGCCTGATCCAGCGTGATCCCCATACGCCAACGGTAACCCCCGAGTCTGGGCGTACTGTGATGCCATGCGGGCAGTCACCATCACGATTTCAGACGGCGAGAACACCCTCGAGCAGAGCGAGGTTCCCGAGCCGGTGGCCCATCGCGGCGAGGTCGTCGTGTCCGTCGCCGGCGCCGGGGTGAACCGGGCAGACATCCACCAGCGCGACGGGAATTATCCGCCGCCGGCCGGTGCGCCCGAGTGGCCGGGACTCGAGGTGTCCGGCACGGTGCTGTCACTCGGCGCGGGCGTCGAGGATGTCTCGGTGGGCGATCGTGTGTGCGCCCTGCTGCCCGGGGGCGGCTATGCCGAGCGGGCTGCCGTGTCTGCGGGGATGCTTCTTCCCGTGCCGGACGACATGGACCTCGTCGATGCCGCAGCGCTTCCGGAGGCGATCGCGACGGTGTGGTCCACGGTGTTCATGAGTGCTGGGCTCCGCTCTGGCGAAGTGCTGCTCGTCCACGGCGGCTCCGGCGGGATCGGGACGATGGCCATCCAGCTCGCGCGAGCGATCGGATGCCGCATCGCAGTGACCGCCGGGTCGCCGGAGAAGCTGGACGCGTGCCGCGCGCTCGGCGCGGACATCCTCATCGACTACCGCCACGACGACTTCGTCGAGACGATTCGGACCGCAACCGACGGCCGCGGCGCCGACGTCATCCTCGACGCGATCGGCGGAGACTATCTCGATCGGAACGTCCGGTCGCTCGCCCCACACGGGCGCATCGAGCTCATCGGCAACCAGAGCGGGGGCCGCGGGGAACTGAACATCGGTCGCCTCATGTCGACGTGGGGGACGATTCGGGCGAGCACGCTGCGCGCGCGCACGCTCGCCGACAAGGAGCGCATCATCGCCAGTGTCTTCACCAACGCGTGGCCGCTTGTGCTCTCCGGACAGGTGAGGCCGGTCGTCGACCGCCGATTCGGCTTCGACCAGGCGAATGAGGCGCACGCGGTGATGGAGTCGAGCGGTCACATCGGCAAGCTGCTGCTCGTGCCCTAGCCGCTGACGACTCCGCCGTGGCTACGATGTGGGGATGCCCATCGACCGGCAGCATCCGGCGCTCGCCCTCGCCTTCGCACTCGCCCGTTCGACGCATCCGGGGCCGACGCTCGCGGTCACCCTCGTCACCGTTCTGCTCGGCGCCGGCGCGGGACTCGAGCCGTGGCGACTGATCGTCCTCGGTGCAGCGATGCTGATGGGCCAGACCTCGGTGGGGCTCTCCAACGACTGGCTGGATGCCGACCGTGACCGTGCGGCGGGTCGCACCGACAAACCGGTGGCCAGGGGGGATGTCGGTGGGTCGGTCGTGCGCGGAACCGCCTTCGCGACAGTCCTGCTGGCCATTGCGCTCACCCTCCCGCTCGGCATTCCGGCGACGATCGCCCACGCGCTGTTCATCGCCGCAGGCTGGGGCTACAACCTCTGGTTCAAGTTCAGCGCGCTGTCCGTGCTCCCCTACGTCGTCGGTTTCGGCGCGCTTCCCGCGATCGTGACGCTCGCACTTCCGTCCCCCGCGCTGCCCGCGCCCTGGGCACTGGCCGCTGGGGCGCTCCTCGGCGTTTCTGCGCACTTCGCGAACGCGCTGCCGGACCTCGATGCTGATCGGGAGACCGGCGTCGTGGGGCTTCCGCACCGGTTCGGGGTGCGAGCATCCGCGATCGTGACGTTCGCGGCGCTCGCTGCAGCATCCGGTCTCGTCGTCTTCGGGCCCGGGATGGCGCACCCGGTCGGGTGGGTCGCCCTTGGCCTCGAGTCGATGATCGCGGTCACGGGTGGCGTCCTCGCCATCACGCGATCGCCCGCGCGACCGCTCTTCCGCCTCGTGATCCTTGGTGCCCTGGTGGCCGTGGCCGCGCTCGTGCTCTCCGGTTCGTCGCTCGTGCGCTGATCACGGGTAGACGCCACGGATGACGTGCGCCTCGACGACCCGCTGCACCGCGAGCGTCGTCGCGGCTCCGCGCAGTGAGAGCTTCCGCGCCTTCGCGTAATCGTGCACCCTGGCCCAGGCGCCGAGCATCCGCTCCTCGAGTCGCGACTCGACCTCGTCCTCGCGCCACCAGTACGCCTGGTTGGCCTGCACCCACTCGAAGTAGCTCACGATGACACCACCGGCGTTCGCGAGAATATCCGGCACGACGATGCATCCCTTCGCCTCGAGGATCGCATCTGCGGACGGTGTGGTCGGCCCGTTCGCCCCCTCGACGATGATCTTCGCCTTGATGTTCGGAGCGTTCAGCTCATGGATGACACCCTCGACGGCGGCCGGGATGAGCAGGTCGACCTCGAGCTCGAGCAGGGCATGCCCGTCGAGCGCCTCTGCGCCGGAGAACCCGACGACACTTCCGGTCTCGTCGACGTGGGCGCCGAGCTTCTCGATGTCGATACCGGCGGCGTTGAAAAGTCCGCCGTATTCGTCGCTCACGGCGACGACTTTCAGACCCGCCTCGAAGGCGAACTGCGCCGCCCCACGGCCCACTTTCCCGAACCCCTGCACGGCCGCGGTCGACCGGGTCGGGTCGATCCCGTTGTCGCGCAGCGCCGCGAGCGCGATGTGCACGACACCCTCGGACGTGGAGGTGGCCCGCCCGAGCGAACCGCCGATGCTGATGGGCTTGCCGGTGACAACCGCCGGGATCGAGTAGCCCTTGTTCATGGAGTAGGTGTCCATCATCCAGGCCATGGTCTGCTCGCTCGTGCCGACATCCGGTGCCGGG
The DNA here is from genome assembly GCF_014200375.1 of Terrimesophilobacter mesophilus. GTDB lineage: Bacteria > Actinomycetota > Actinomycetes > Actinomycetales > Microbacteriaceae > Terrimesophilobacter > Terrimesophilobacter mesophilus. The sequence goes on from NZ_JACHBP010000001.1 coordinate 537,932, forward strand.
ATGTCCGTCTCCGGCCCGATGATCGGCATGATCTCGCTCGTGTAGCGGCGCGTGACCCGTTCGAGCTCGCGCTGCGAGTACTCTCTTGGGTCGATCGTGACTCCGCCCTTCGCACCGCCGTACGGGACGTCGAGCAGGGCGCACTTCCAGGTCATCCACATCGCGAGCGCACGCACCTCGTCGAGATGCACGTTCGGGCTGTAGCGCAGACCACCCTTCGCGGGGCCGCGCGCGACGTTGTGCTGCACCCGGTAACCGGTGAGCACCTCGATGCTGTCGTCGTCGCGGCGCAGCGGGATGGAGACCGTGAGTTCGCGCGTCGCGTTGGCGAGGATCGCGTACATGCCCGGGTCGCAGCCGAGCAGGTCGGTCGCCTCCTTCAGCCTCGTGCGGGCGTCCTCGAGCGGGGTGGAAACGGGATCGGCCACGGTGACTCCTTCGTCAACTGGTTCGGTGCTGGTGAGACCCAGTCCAGCGTGCCATGAAAGCCATGCACCTTTACTGTTCCACAGCCACGTTTTCCGCCAACTCCTCCTCCGCCTTCGCAGGATTCTGGATGCCGATCGCAGAAATCACACCGCCCACGATGAGGAGGGCGGCGCACACGATGAGTCCTCGATGTATCCCATCGACGTCGAGGCGCTCGACGACGATGATGCCGAGCATCGCGACCGCGACGAGCCCGGCCACGCGGGCGACCGCATTGTTGATCGCCGAGCCGATCCCGGACTGCTTCTCGCTGATCGAACCGAGGATGGCCGACGTGAGCGGCGCGACCGTGATCGACAGGCCGAGCCCGAACAGCAGGATGCCGGGCAGCAGTTGCCACCAGTAGTTCACGTCGGCCGTGACGCTCAGCATGAGCAGGTGGCCGATGCCGGCAAGGATCGGCCCGACCGCCATGAACAGCCGGGGACCGAACCGGCCGGAGAGGCCCCCGAAGATACGCGACAGAAGCATGAGGATGATGGTGACCGGCAGGACGGCGATTCCGGCGAGGGTCGCCGGCCACCCACCGGTCTGCTGGAGGAAGACCACGATGATGAGGCTCGACATCCCGAGCGCACCGTAGATGAACAGGGTTGCGACGTTGCCGACGGCAAAGTTCCGCACCCGAAACAGGCTGAGCGGCATCATGGGCTGTTTCGCCGTCGCCTGCCGCCACAGGAACGCGACGAAGGCGAGAACGCCGACGGCCATCGGCAGCCAGATGATCGGGCTCGCCCATCCGTAATTGCCCTGCTCGATGAGCGCGAACACGGGAGCGCCGATTCCCACGATGGCGAGCACAGCCCCGGCGAAGTCGATCCTCGTGCTGTGGTCGCGCTCACCCCTCTGCTCGATGCGCGCCAGTAGAACGAGGGTCACCGCGATCGGCAGGAGGTTGATCGCGAAGACGAGCCGCCAGGAGACCATGTCGACGAAGAGCCCTCCGACGACCGGCCCGGCGATGAACGCGGCGCTCGTCCACGCCGTCCACGCGCCGATCGCCTTCGCCTGCGCGACCCCGCGGAACGCCGACATGATGATCGCGAGCGAGCTCGGGACGAGCAGAGCACCGGCGATACCCTGCAGCCCGCGACTCACGATGAGGATCTCGACGTTCGGCGCGAGCGCGCACAGGAGCGAGGTGAGGCCGAACCCCCACAGACCCACCCGGATGATGAGAACGCGGCCGTAGACGTCCGAGAGCGAGCCGGCGACGAGGATGAGCGCGCCGAGCGTGATGAGGTAGGCGTCCACGACCCACTGCTGGGTGGAGAGTCCTCCGCCGAGCTCGCTGCTGATGGCCGGGAGGGCGACGTTGACGACGGAGCCGTCGAGGAAGGCGACGAACGAGGCGAGGATCGCGACCGCAAGGACGAGGCGCTGCTGACTGGTCATGGTCACAGTAAACACCCAGCGGCGGACCCCGCGCCGATCAGAGCTCGCCGACGGCGGTGATGCGGATGACGGCGATGCCCTGCTCGGCCGACTCGGTGAGGTCGACGATGGCGCTCATCCCCCAGTCGTGATCGCCGGCGGGGTCGGCGAAGATCTGGCGCACGACCCACTCGGTGGGCCGCTTGTCGATCATGAGCATGGCCGCGCTGCGGGCGTCGGCATCGGTGCCGATGTGGTCGTGGACGGCGTAGTACGCGTCGAGCGCCTCGCCCCAGCGGACGGCGTCGAAACCGGATGCGGCATCCAGCTCGCCGAGGGAGTCCGCGTCGTCGAGGGCGGCGAGCTGCACACGGCGGAACAGCTCGTTGCGCACGAGCACCCGGAACGCGCGCTCGTTCGTGACGACCGACGGCGGTGGCGGAGGGACGACGGGCACGTCGTCGGGCGCCGCATCGGGGTGGCTGAGCTCCTCCCACTCCTCGAGCAGGCTCGAGTCGACCTGCCGCACGAGCTCGCCGAGCCACTCCACGAGATCCCGGATGTCGTCGGTCTTCGCCGACTCCGGGATGGTCTGGCGCACGGCCCGGAACGCGTCGGACAGGTAGCGCAGCAGCAGACCCTCCGATCGGCCGAGCGAGTAGAAGCCGACGTATTCGTTGAATGTCATCGCCCGCTCGTACAGGTCGCGCACGACCGATTTGGGCCTCAGCTCGAAGTCGGCCGCCCAGGGCTGCGAGGCGCGATAGGTGGCGAAGGCGGCATCCAGGAGCTCCTCGAGCGGCTTCGGGTGGGTGATCGCCTCGAGCAGCTCCATACGCTCCTCGTACTCGATGCCCTCCGCCTTCATCGCGGCGACGGCCTCACCGCGCGCGCGGTGCTCGTGTGCGGAGAGCACCGGGCGCGGGTCCTCCAGGGTCGCCTCGATGACGGAGATCGTGTCGAGAGCGTACGTCGGCGACTCCGGGTCGAGCAGGTCGATGACCGCGAGCGCAAAGGGTGAGAGCGGCTGGTTGAGGGCGAAGTTGGGTTGGAGGTCGACGGTGAGGCGGATGGTGTTGCCGTCCTGCTCCACGATGCCGGCCGTGCGCAGCGTGCGGTACATCGACAGCGCCTGCCGCGCGAGCTCGAGCTGCCGCGCCCTGGGTTCGTGGTTGTCCTCGACGAGCGCGCGCACCTCCGCGAAGGCGTCTCCGCCGCGCCCGATGACGTTGAGCAGCATCGCGTGGCTCATCCGCATGCTCGAGACGAGCCGTTCGGGCTCGGCCGCGACGAGCCGGCTGAAGCTCGGCTCGCCCCACGACACGAAACCCTCCGGCGGTTTCTTGCGCACGACCCGTTTGAGCTTCTTCGGGTCGTCTCCGGCCCTCGCCACGAGGCGCGCGTTCTCGACCTCATGCTCAGGCGCCTGCACGACCACCGTTCCCGCGGTGTCGAACCCGGCGCGACCGGCGCGACCGGCGATCTGGTGGAATTCGCGCGCGTTGAGCTGTCGCATCCGGATGCCGTCGTACTTCGTGAGCGCCGTGAGCACGACCGTGCGGATGGGCACGTTGATGCCCACGCCGAGCGTGTCGGTGCCACAGATGACCCGCAGCAGGCCGCGCTGGGCGAGTTGCTCGACGAGCCGGCGGTACTTGGGCAGCATCCCTGCGTGGTGCACGCCGATCCCCGAGCGGATGAGCCGCGACAGTGTCTGGCCGAATTTCGTCGTGAACCGGAAGTCGCCGATGAGGTCGGCGATCGCATCCCGCTGCTCGCGATCGACGATCCTTACGCTCGTGAGCGCCTGGGCGCGCTCGAGCGCAGCGGCCTGCGAGAAGTGCACGATGTAGATGGGGGCCTGGCCGGTCGATAGGAGCTCTTCGACCGTCTCGTGGATGGGTGTCGTCGCGTAGTAGTAGTGCAACGGCACGGGCCGGTCGACGCCGGTCACGGATGCCGTGGGCCGCCCGGTGCGCGCGGTCAGGTCTCTCGCGAGCCAGTCGACATCGCCGAGCGTCGCCGACATGAGCAGGAACTGGGCATGCGGCATCCGCAGAAGGGGCACCTGCCACGCCCAACCGCGCTCCGGATCGGCGTAGAAGTGGAACTCGTCCATGACGACGACATCGACCGGGCTGTCCTCGCCATGGCGCAGCGAAAGGTTCGCGAGGATCTCCTCGGTGCAGCAGATGATGGGCGCATCCGGGTTGACGCTCGAGTCGCCGGTGACCATGCCGACCCGCTCCGCGCCGAAGATGTCGACGAGCGCGAAGAACTTCTCGGACACGAGCGCCTTGATGGGCGCGGTATAGAAGCTGCGCCTGCCCGCGGCGAGGGCGGCGAAGTGCGCGGCGATCGCGACGAGCGACTTCCCCGTGCCGGTCGGGGTGCTCAGGATGACGTTGGCCCCCGTGACGAGCTCCATGACGGCCTCGTCCTGCGCGGGATAGAGCGTGAAACCCTCGGCGGATGCCCACGCCACGAATTCGGAATACACGAGATCCGGGTCTGCGGTCTCCGGAATCATCACCCCTTAACCGTCGCACACCACCGGCGGCCGCGCGGAGCGACTTATGCTGGGTGAATGCGTCAGCAGCCCGCGAGCGCCCATCCGGTATCGAAGACGACGACCCGAAGGGCACGCATGCGGGCCGCCTTCGCCGGTATCGCCTCTGTGGCCGCCGGCCTCGGGGCGGCAGAGCTCGTCGCCTTCGTGGTCTCCCCGGGCGCGAGCCCACTCTTCTCGGCCGGCTCGCTCGTGATCGACCTGTCTCCTCAGTGGCTCAAGGAGCGGGTCATCGGCCTTGTCGGCACAGCGGACAAGGTGGTCATCATCGCCTCGGTCGTGCTCCTCGTGGCGGTTCTCGCCGCCGTGGCCGGTCTTCTCGAACGATCACGACCGCCGTGGGGCCGGGTGCTCGTTGCCGCCGTGGGTGGGCTCGCGCTCGTCGCCGCCACCACGAGGGCGGATGCCGGCATCGCCTCTGCCATCCCCTCTGCCGTGGCGATCGCCGTGGGGATCATCGTGCTGGTGAGCCTGTCCCGCCGCGCCTCGGCTGCGGAATCCGCGGTGGGCGCGCGTGAGCAGGGCATGGCCCGGCGCACCTTCCTCGTGGCGAGCGGCCTCGCCGCGGGGGCCGGCATCCTCGCCGCCGTCGGCGGACGCATCGCCGCATCCGGTGTCCAGGCGGTCAACGCGGCGCGCAGGATGTTCACCCTCCCCACGCCTGCCGTGGCCGTGGCGCCCATACCGCCCGGCGCGTCACTGTCCGTGCCGGGCCTCTCACCCCTCGTCACTCCCAGCAGCGACTTCTATCGCATCGACACCGCACTCCTTGTCCCGTCGATCGATCCCGCGAACTGGACGCTCAGGATCACCGGGATGGTCGACCGAGAGGTCACCCTCACCTTCGACGAGCTCCTCGCCCTCCCGCTCGAGGAGAGCTACACGACGCTCGCCTGCGTATCCAACTACGTCGGGGGCGACCTCATCGGCAATGCTCTGTGGCTCGGCTATCCGATCCGCCACCTGCTGGCTCAGGCGGGGCCGGCATCCGGTGCCGACATGGTGCTGTCGCGCAGCGTCGACGGCTTCACGGCCGGCACGCCGATCGAAGCCCTCACCGACGACCGCAACGCCATCCTCGCCGTCGCCATGAACGGCGCACCACTTCCCGCCGAGCACGGTTTTCCCGTGCGCATGGTCGTTCCGGGACTCTACGGCTATGTGTCGGCGACCAAGTGGGTCACCGAACTGAAGGTCACGACCTACGCGAAGGACTCCGCCTACTGGACGGACAGGGGCTGGAGCGCGCACGGACCCGTGAAGCTCTCTTCCCGCATCGACACCCCGCGCGAGTCGAGGCGGGTCGCAGCGGGCCGGGTCATCGTGGCCGGCGTCGCGTGGTCGCAGCACGTGGGCATCTCGCGCGTCGAGGTGCAGGTCGACGATGGCGCATGGTCGGATGCCGATCTCGCCGACGCCATCTCCTCGGACACCTGGTGCCAGTGGTCGTTCCCGTGGGATGCCTCGCAGGGTCGACACAAGCTCACCGTGCGGGCGACGGATTCCAACGGCCGACTTCAGACGTCCGCGTACGCGGATGTCGTCCCCGACGGGGCGACAGGGCTGCACACGATCCTCGTCGACGTCGGCTGACCCGGCGCCAGCGACGACCCGGTCAGGACTCGCGGGAGGCGGCGACCCTGGCGTACACCCCGAGCACGTAGTCCCAGAACCCCGGCACGTCGAGTCTCACGGGCACGAGGGCGTTCGGGATGCTCGAGCGGAAGTCGGTCACGGTCATCCCGGCCGTCCATTCCCCTGCGGTCTCGACCTCGACGCGGGCGGGCACGCTCGTGAAGAGGTCCGGCCGGGCCAGATAGGCGACGGCGCACACGTCGTGCACAGCCTGGCCGCCCCAATCCGGGTCCTGCGGGTCGTTCCAGAACGTGGCGAGCGGTACGACGAGATCGCGGCCGAGCGGGCCGAGTGCGAGCATCCGTCCTTTGACCGTGTCGGTCACGAGGGCCTGCAGCGTGAGGTCCAGCCCGACCATGACCACCTGCCAGTCGGCCGCGAACACCTCGGCGGCGGCCTCCGGGTCTGCGTAGATGTTGAACTCGGCGGCCGGCGTCGTGTTCCCGCGCGTGAACGACCCGCCCATGATCGTGAAGGATGCCGCCCATTCTGCGACTCGCGGCTCTGCACGCAGCGCGAGCGCGATGTTCGTCATCGGGCCGGTCGCCACGAGGTGGATCTCCCCTGGAGCGTCCCGCAGTGTCTCGACGATGAGCTCGACCGCACCGCGGGCATCGAGTGGCAGCGCCGCCTTCGGCAGGATGACGTCGCCGATTCCACCCACGCCGTGCACCTCGGCGGCGTTCTTCGTCTCCCGCACGAGCGGGCCGGCGGCGCCCGAGGCGACCGGGACATCCGGGAAACCCAGGTATTCGCGCAGCTCGAGCGCGTTGCGGGTCGTGTTCTCGAGCACGACGTTGCCGCCGACGGTCGTGACCGCGACGAGCTCCAGGTCAGGGTCTCCGTGGGCGAGCAGGATGGCGAGGGCGTCATCCAGCCCGGGGTCGCAGTCGAGCAGAAGTCTCTTCACCGTCATGCCTCAAGCCTAGATGCGGTGTCGCGTCGTCCTACCCCGACGCTACAGTTGTGGCATGACGATACGTCGCTCCGATAACCCGTGACCGCTGTCGTCATCCTCGCCCTCCTCGCGAGCCTGCTCTACGGAGCCTCGGACTTCCTCGGCGCGCTCACCGCCCGACGCCTCACGGTGATCACCGCAAGCACCGCCATCTACCTCACCGCGGCCGTTGTCGCCGCACTCGCATTGGTGCTGTTCCCCTGGGTCTACAGCGACGAGGCTCTCTGGGCCGGCTCCATTGCGGGGCTCTTCGCGATCGTCGGGATGGTGACCTTCTACGCTGCCCTCGCGATCGGTCCGATGAGCCTGCTCGCTCCGCTCATCGCGCTCATCCAGACCGCGGTGCCGGTCATCGTCGCCGCCGTCACCGGGCAGAGCCTGCACCTCGTCGCCTGGATCGCCGTCGTGCTCGCTCTTGTTGCCACGACCCTGATCTCCATCCCGGCCGGTGTCCAGACCCCGGGAAGCAGGATCGAGCGCATCACGCCCCGGGGCGGGATGCTCGCGCTCGTCTCGGGAGTCACCCTCGGGCTCTCGGTCGTCTCCCTCGATACCGCACCGATAGAGTCAGGCGTCTTCCCGGCATTCCTCGACATCGCGGTGGGCTTCGTCGTGCTGCTGCCGCTGCTGGCGGTGCGGAGGCTCCGCACGGGCGATGGCTGGTTGAAGGGCGAGGCGGATGCCGCCCCCCAGGCCGAGCTCTCGGATGCCGGACCGGCGGGTGCACGCATCTGGATCACGAGCGCGGTCGCCGGGGCCCTGCTCGGGATCGGCAACATCCTGCTCGTCATCGCCCTGCACAGCGGGAACCTCGCGGTCGTCGCCGTGCTCATGGGCCTCTACCCGGTGGGGACGGTCATCCTCGCCCGACTCGTGCTCAAGGAACGCATGTCGCTCGTGCAGTTCTTCGGTGTCGCCCTCGCAATCACGGCCGCCATCCTGCTCGGGACGTCTTAGCCGCGGCGCTCCCGGCAGGCAGTCGTAGGATCTCCGCATGGATACCAGCAATCAGCTCGAAGAACTCTCCTTCACCGTATCCGGGCGCGTCGCCCGACCCAGCGCGGAGGTCTATGAGGCCGTCGCCGATCCTGTCCGACTGTCGAAGTACTTCACGACCGGCGGAGCACACGGTCGCCTCGAGGCCGGCGCCGAGGTCACCTGGGACTTCCACGACTTCCCGGGCGCCTTCCCCGTCACGGTGCTCGAAGCGGATCCGCCGCGACGCATCGTCATCCAGTGGGGCGGGAGCGAGACGACGACTGAGAAGGGTACGACCACGGCGACCTTCGAATTCGAACCGCTCGACGGCGACACCCGCACGCTCGTGACGATCACCGAGGCCTCGTGGAAGCCGACAGCTGCCGGTGCGAAGAACGCGTTCGGCAATTGCGCCGGCTGGTCGGGGATGCTCGCTGCGCTCAAGGTCTGGCTCGAACACGGCATCAACCTCCGGGACGGGTTCTACCAGTAGTCAACCGCGCGGGCCGGCGCATTCACCGCCGTCGACGGATGTCGCGGCAACGGCCGCCGGATGCCTGCGCCGGTAGAATCGTGCGGTGACGGTAGAGAATCGGGGAGCGGACGACGCTTCTGCCGGCGACCCCGTCGGCGCCACCGTGTCGGGCATCGTCACGGCCGGTTCCCAGCCGGCCGGCATCGACCCGTCCGACCTCGACACCGTGCTGCGCGTGCTCGCCGCGATGGACCGGCTCGACGAGGAGCATCCGGATTTCGTGGCCGTGCGGCAGGCGACCGCCAGGATGTTCAAGGCCGTCAAGAAGAACCGCCGGCTCGAGAAGCGCGCCGAGATCGCCGAAGCCGACCGCGCCGTCGTCGCTGCCACGGCGACCGGGGCCCCGGACCGCATCGATGACGAGACCCGCGGCATCCCGCTCGCGACGCGCGTCGCCGCGCCCACCGCCGGAGAGCTGCTCAAACCGCGCGCGTGCTACATCTGCAAGCAGCAGTACACCCGGGTCGACGCGTTCTACCACCAGCTCTGCCCGGAGTGCGCCGCCTTCAGCCACGCCAAACGCGACGCCCGCACCGACCTCACCGGTCGCCGCGCCCTGCTCACCGGAGGGCGCGCGAAGATCGGCATGCACATCGCGCTGCGCCTGCTGCGCGACGGCGCACACACGACCATCACCACCCGGTTCCCACGCGACGCCGTACGCCGCTTCTCGAGTCTTCCGGATGCCTCCGACTGGCTGCACCGGCTGCGCGTCGTGGGCATCGACCTGCGCGACCCCGCCCAGGTTCTCGGGCTCGCCGACTCCGTCGCGGAGGCCGGCCCCCTCGATATCCTCATCAACAACGCCGCCCAGACCGTGCGCCGCTCCCCCGGTGCCTATGCGCCGCTTGCCGCCGCCGAACTCGAGCCCCTGCCCGACGGGCCTCTCCCCGAGTTGCTCACCTTCGGGCACACGAACGATGCGCACCCGCAGGCCCTCGCCGCCTCGGTCGCGGCGCATCCGCTGCTCGCCCGAACCGCGGGAGTCACCGCCGAGGAGCTGGCCGAGCTCGCCATGACCGCGGGCTCGTCCTCGCTCGAGCGGATGGCGGCCGGCACGGCGATCGACGCCGGAGGCCTCGTCCCCGACGAGCTGCACATCAACAGCTGGACCCAGCACGTGCAGGAGGTCGATCCGCTCGAGCTGCTCGAGGTGCAGCTCGCGAACACGACGGCGCCCTTCCTGCTCATCAGCCGGCTGCGTCCGGCCATGGCGGCGAGCACCGCGCGGCGCACGTACGTGGTCAACGTCTCGGCCATGGAGGGCCAGTTCGCCCGCCGCTATAAGGGCCCGGGCCATCCGCACACCAACATGGCCAAAGCGGCGCTCAACATGCTCACCCGCACGAGCGCGGGCGAGATGCTCGAGACGGACGGCATCCTCATGACCGCGGTCGACACCGGCTGGATCACCGACGAGCGCCCGCACCACACCAAGGTGCGCCTCGCCGAAGAGGGCTTCCACGCCCCGCTCGACCTCGTCGATGGCGCCGCGAGGGTGTACGACCCGATCGTGCGCGGCGAGGCGGGCGAGGATGTCTACGGGGTCTTCCTGAAGGACTACCGGCCCGCCGCCTGGTGAGCATCGCCGTCGACGGTGGTCGCTGCGGCCGGTTCGGACCGCTCGCGGTGGTCTGGTCAGGAATCCTTCGGGGCCTCATCGGGTGCGGGGATTGCCGCCGATCTTCGATGGCCGCTCCACCACCTGGCACGCCACCCGCTGCGCGGCTTCGGAAGGCGGATGTTCACCTCCGATGGCAGGATCCAGCCGAAACGTCTCGCGAGGAGGGAGAGCGCTGCGGCGCTCAGGATCGCGACGACGCTTCCGACCTCGGGGTAGCCGAGCTCCGTCAGGATCACGGTCTCGATGCTCGCGACGAAGGCGCTCGTAGCATAGAGGGTGTTGCCGCCGAACACCGTCGGAACCTTCATGAGCAGAACGTCGCGCACCATTCCGCCGCCGACCGCGGTGACCATCCCGAGCAGGACCGCCGGCAACCACCCGAGGCCGGCAGCAAGGCCCTTCTGCGCGCCGACCGCCGCCCAGCATCCGACCGCCAGCACGTCGAGCAGCAACAGGACAAGGTGGGAGGCCCGGCCCTTGAACGGGATGAAGAACGCGATGATCGCACCGAGGATGGCGACCCCGAGATAGTAGGGGTCGGTGAGCGCCACCGGCGCCCCCTGCTGGAGGAGGGTGTCGCGGATCATCCCGCCGCCGAGTCCGGAGAGGATCGCGAGGATGACGAACCCGACGAGGTCGAGCCGGGCGGCACGCGCCGCAATACCACCGAGGATCGCATTGGCGAGAACACCCGCCAGGTCGACGAACCTGATCGCATCGTTCAGTGTGACGACAGCTGCGTCCATGCGGCCCTCACCGCCCGCTTTCCGGATGCGCCAGCCAGGCCATAGCGGCGACGACGGCGGCTGCGGTCCCGGTCCGCAGTGTCGGCTCGATGACCGGAGCGAACTGCGGTGAATGGTTGGCGGGGATCGTCGTGGCGACGGTGCCGGCCGCCTCGGCTGCGGCGTAGGCACCCGGATCCACCCCACCGATGCCCCAGTAGACGTACGGGCTCCCGAACGCGTTCGGCATCTCGCTGAAGTCCTCGCTCGCCGACTGCCGGTCGATCGTGAACGCCTCGGCGCCGAAGTGGGTTCGGAATGCGGTATCGACTCTCGACGAAGCTGCGGAGTCGTTGTCGGTGAGCGGGAAGTGGTCGTACAGTTCGAACTCCGGCTCGAGGGGGGAACCCGACGCGGCGCACTCTCCGCGCACGACGCGTTCGATCGCGGCGAGCAGTGCCGAGCGGGTCGCGTCGCTGTAGGTGCGCAGGTTCAGTTCGAGCACCGCATGGTCGGAGATGATGTTGCTCTTCGTGCCCGCCGAGATCCTCCCCACCGTGAGTACCGCGAAGTCGTCGGGGGCGATCTCGCGTGCCACGATCGCCTGCAGCCGGACCACGATCATCGCCGCGAGAACGACAGGGTCGACCGAGAGCTGGGGCATCGACCCGTGGCTGCCGCGTCCGTGCACCGTGATGCGCATGCTGTCCGCGCCGGAGAGGAAGGCCCCGGGCCGCACGCCGACCCGCCCGGAGGGGAATGCCAGCACGTGCTGCGCGAGGGCGACATCCGGTTTCGGAATGAGAGTCGTGAGGCCGCCGTCGACCATGGCGGATGCGCCGGTGGCGATCTCCTCCGCGGGCTGGAACAGGGCGATGTACGTCCCGCTCCAGGAATCATGCTCGGCGGCCATGAGCCTGGCCGCAGCCATGAGGCAGGCCATGTGCACGTCGTGGCCGCAGGCGTGCGCCACCGGCACATCGTTCTGCGCGTCATCGGTCGCACGATCGGTGCTGGCGTAGTCGAGGCCGGTCTTCTCCGCCATGGGCAGCGCATCCATGTCGGCGCGCATGAGCACGACCGGACCGTCCCCGTTGCGCAGGACCCCGACGACGCCCGTCGTCCCGATCGTGTCGTGCACGTCGAATCCGGCCTCGCGGAGTACCGTCGCGGCGATCGAGGCAGACCTGGTCTCGTGGTGTCCGAGTTCCGGATGCCGGTGCAGGTCCCGGTAGAGGTCCTCCTGCCAGGGCTGGATGCCGAGGTAACCGGCCAGCACCCGGCCCACGGCCGCTTCGATCGCATCGTTCGCCCTGTCGGCCGGTGCAGTATCCGTCTGGCCCGCGTCATTGCTCATCGCGACTCCTTGCTCGCTGCAATTGTCCCGCACCGAACGGGGAGACGGCCACGCCGTCGGGAGTTTTCTCGGAGCGAGCCGGATCAATCGTGGGTGGTCGCGAGGGTCGCCCCATCCCACCAGTCGAGCACTCGCGTGCCGTAGAAGGTCAGCCATGGCGACGGCTCCCCCGGTGCGACATCCACCTCGAACCAGACCCGCCCCGGATGCCGCCGCTCCTGCTCCCAGGTTCCGTCGCCCCGGCGGGCGGCGCGCACGGCATCGATCGCGTCGGCGATCCGCGGGTCGGGTGCCACGCCGTCATGGAGGGCGGCCGCACGGAAGTAGTCGGTGGCGTTGAGCACGCTGTAGAACCAGCGGAACGGATATGCGAAGCGGTCGACCCAGTACCCCGGGAACTCGCCCGTCGTGAGCGTGTGCATGAGACGTCGGGCGAGCAGGTACTCCTCGCCTGCGCGGCGCGCGGCGCGCAGTTGGTCACTGCCGCCGGTCGCGGCCTCGTAGGAGAGGATGCCTTTGAGCGAGTTGAGGGTGGAGTGGAAGGAGGATCGCTTCGAACCGTTCACCCACTCGCAGTTCCAGCCGCCCTCCGGCTGCTGGTGGTCGACGAACCACTGGGCGAGGCCCGAGACATCCGCCCCGAGCCAGGCGCCGTTGGCGAGCGTGTACCCGTTGATGCAGCAGTCGACCTCGCCATCCCAGTATGGAAGGTTGTCGTACTCCCAGCGGCTGTTGGCCTTGAGCTTCTCGGCGGTGCCGGTGAGGACGGAGGCGTCGAGGCCCCACTCCCTGAGGGAATTGAGCGACCAGGTCGTCGCCGTCCATGGCTGACCGGCGTCGTCGGCGGCCTCCGGTCCGGTGAAGTCGAAGTCGCCGGGGAAGTAGGCGCCGCCCGCCCACTGGCCGTCGGCATCCTGCAGTGCGAGCAGTCGTGCTCCGAAACCTTCGGTCGCGACGCGCGCCCTGGTCGTCTCCCACACTTCCCCCGGTTCACCGACGAGGTCGCGCTCGACCTGCCAGCGCAGCGCGGGGTCGGAGTCGAGCATCCAGTCGAGCAGCTTCTGGTCGATCGTCATTGCGGCAGGCTACACGGGTGCGCCGACAAGCCCCAGGGTTGAGTGGGAGTATTCGGTGGAGCTGAGGGGATTCGAACCCCTGACCCCCTGCATGCCATGCAGGTGCGCTACCAACTGCGCCACAGCCCCGCAGTGTGCAACCGTCGCACACAACTTCCCCAGATTACTACACCCGCGGCGCGGAACCGCACGACTCAGACGTACCCCATACTCGTCGCTGCCGCCCGTGCGACGACGAGGAGCGGATCGAGCGACGTCGATGTCGCCTGCACCCGCAGCTCGAAGCCCTCGACCAGCGCATGGACCGTCCAGTATTCGCCGACCTCATCATGGACATCCTCGTAATAGCACGCGTCCAGGAAAGGCGGGCACTCCGAATAGCCCGCCGATCGCCACGCATCGACCTGCTGCTCGTCCGAAGCGGTCGCGCGCGGAGCCACGAAGACGGTGACGGACCCGGCGTCCGAGTTCGGAATCCCCCACAGGCATACGAGACCATCCCGAGCGATGAAATCCTGTGCGCTGGGGTCGCCGGTGCCTGGCGCGATCTCGATGGGCTCGAACTGTGGGGAGAACGCGCTGTGAATCGTGTCGAGGGGAACGAGTCCTGAGCAGTCTCCGGGAAGGGTGAGCCGCATCCCGCCTGGTGAGGCGCTCGCGCTTCCGGATGCCGACGGCTCGGCGCTCGCGCCGGCCCCGATGCTGGGAGGCGGGCTGGGCTCGACCGGGCCGACACAGCCGGCGAGGGCGAACACGACGGCGAGGGGAACGATGAGTGCGCGAATCGTCATCCGATGGCCTTTGGTCTCGTGGAGATCGTGGTTCGTTCGAGGACATTGTCGCACGGTCCCCTGCTCGGGAGAAGAGCCGTCACCCGCCGGCGGTGAGGCTCGCCCTCAGGCTGCGATACCCGTGTATGGCGGAGCGAAGCTCTTGTGCGCGATGCTGGGGAAGGAAGACCTGGCTGTTCTCCCCCAGGTCGCTCGCGGCTGGGCTGACCGCTACGGTCTCCACGGAGAAACCGAACTCGAGGCCGAGGACCTCGATCGCCGCCGCGCCCTGGTACGGGACGTAGACCGGCGTCGTGATCACGAGCACAGACCGGATGTCGCCCGCCCGCACCGCCCAGAAGCGGAACGTGTCCGCGGTGTTCGCTCGCCGCTGCATCGGGTCCGACGATGGAGCGGCCACCACCTGCAGGACGCGCTCGTTCCAGTTCCAGGAATCGACGCGCCAGTCCGCATATCCTGGCGGGGCATCCGCCTCACCGGAGTGCTCGCTGCGGTCGGGACGTCCACGGCCGAATGCCTGCCTCATGCCGGCGGTCATGGCATCGAACTCGTTGTCGCCGTCGACGCCCAGCGCTCTCCCCAGCGTCGCCTCGTCCCCGGCGAACGTCCGGAACGCACCGAGGAAGACACCCTCGCGCCACGCGAGCCCGGCGTCGTAGAGCTCCCGGAGATATCGAGGTTTGACGATCCCCGCCCGGACCATGCCGCCGGTCATGATGACGGCGTCGTAGCCCGGCCGGGACGGCGGCGACGTGCCGTCAAGTCCGAGCAGCGCCGCGGCGGAGTCGATCGCCTCGATCTGCCTCGCCGTCAACGACGCATTCGCGGCGAGATTGCGTTCACGGCCGGAACGGAAGTCCCAGTGCTCGCCGGCGAAGGACTCGAGCGCGTCGAGGAGCGGCTCGCCGGAGCTGCCGGACATCCGGGCCGCCGGATCGGGTGCGAACGCCGCCACGGCATCGGTGTCGCTGAGGGCCGCTGCCCACGCGTCGATCGCGGCAACACAGCGCCCCGCATCCCCTGGCTCGGCATCCCAGCGAGGAAGTTCGATCACCTCACACCCCGAGAGGCACGACCGGGCAGTCATTCCACAGGCGCTCGAGCGAGTAATAGAGGCGATCCTCCTCGTGGAACACGTGGACGACGAGGTCACCGAAGTCCAGCAGGATCCAGCGGCCCTCAGCTCTTCCCTCCCGACGAAGCGGCTTCGCGCCGCTCTCGATGAGCTTCTCCTCGATCTCGTCGGCGATCGCCATGACCTGCCGTTCATTGCGCCCGCTCGCCAGGAGGAAGACATCCGCGAACGGCAGCTGTGCGGACACATCGAGCGCGACGAGATCCGTCGCCTGCTTCGAGTCGGCTGCGGATGCGGCGCGCGCGACCAGCTCGAGGGCGCGGGCGGACGCCGTCATGCGCGCTCCGCGAAGGTTCCGGATGTGATCGTCACGAATCAGAAGATCTTGAAGATCATCCCGGCGACGACCAGCACGACGACGCCGACCATCATGACCCCGGCAGTGATCGAGAGGATCATCGGCATGTTGTTGCCCTTGGGGCGTTTCGTGTTGATGATGCCCTGTGAGGACGTGTACGTGCTCACCGCACGCACCGCGCGCACGGGAGCGGAGTCCGGTGCAGAGTCTTCGCGATCGCCGGCGTCGATGATCGAGTCGAGGTCGGGGCGGTCGTAACGGGACGGATGCAACCCGTTCATTCCCAGGCTGCGCGGCAGGTCGATCGTACCGGTGATCAGGATCTCCCCCGTGCCGCTGACCGGACCGGTGAGCGGCGATGTGCTCGGGAACGAGGGAAGGACGAGCGCGCTCGTCGTGATCGCGTCGCTCGCGGCGATGTTGCGCGTGTGCGGACCCGTGGCCGTACCGACGACCTCATCGATGTTCGGCTGGTTCGACCAGTGGCCTGCCGGTGCCGAGTAGACCTCCGGGGCCGTGATGATCTCGCGCATCGGCCCGGAGGCGACCGCCTCGGTGGACGGGAGCGACGGGGGCGGGGCGGGGATCGACGCAGGGACGACGGGCTCCGGTGCGATGGCCTCCGGAGCGACTCGCTCCTGCACCGCTTGCTCCTGCACCGCTTGCTCCTGCACCACGGGCTCCGGTGCGACGGGCTCCGGTGCGACTGGCGACTGCACGACGGGCTCCGGCTCGGGCGTCGCGGTGACGGCATCGTCGGCCACAGGGGCGTTCTGAGCGACGACATCCTCAACGGACGGGATCTGTTGAGCACTCCGATCCCTGACCGGTGGCTCGATGAGGTCCGGGATCTCCTGCCGCGCCTGATACAGCTTGTCGAATTCCGCCATCGCTGCAGCGAGTTCAGCGCTCTGGGCGCTCTCTCTCACGGACTCTCTCGTCGAATCCGTGGTGTCCTGGTTCGGGTGCTCGGTCACCGGCTCCACGAGCGGTGCGACCTCGACCATGCGGGGCTCTGCCGCCTCGCGCATCTCGCGCAATTGGCGGCGTGTGAGGGTCTGCTCCAGGGGGGCGTCGACCACCGTCGATCGCGCGTCCGATTCGCGCGGGGAGACATCCTCGGGTGTAACCACGACTGGGGGTGTGGATGCGGGGGCCGAGTAGGCCGTCGGCCCCGGTCTATCCATGCCCACGGAGGTGTGATAGCGGAGATCCTCACTCCCGGCTGCGGGTGGAGTCCACGGTGCCGACTGGGTGGAGGAGAACGACGATCCGCGATTCTCCGGCGAGAAGTCGCGGAGCCGATACGACCCGGAATCGCTCGACGGCCTCGCCGCACCCGACTGTCTCTGCCGGCGAAGGGGCTCATCCACGGGGGGCGATGGCGATCGTACCTGAGTGGAGTAATGCAGCGGCTCCGGCATCGAGCTTTCGGACCAGATTTGCTGATCAAGGTCGGTTTTCGAGGTCTCGACCTCACCCGTGTCCGACATCGTGGCCTGGACGTGAGCGCGCTCGCTCTCCCGGAGTGCACGCCGGCTCAGCGGCTGCTCGTCTTGCCAGGTTGTCACGTAGAACTCCGATACAGATGGTACTTGGAGATGTATTGAACGACCCCATCGGGAACCAGATACCACACCGGGAAATCCCGGCTGACCCGACTGCGGCAATCCGTGGATGAGATGGCCAGCGCAGGCACTTCTAGCAAGCTTACGTGCTCCTCCGGCAATCCGGAAACGGTCAGCGGATGTCCCGGCCTGCTCACAGCTACGAAGTGGGCGAGGGTGAAAAGCTCGTGCGCGTCCTTCCAATCCAGGATCTGCGCCACGGCATCCGCCCCCGAAATGAAGAACAGTTCGGCATCGGGGCGCGCCCTGCGCAGCTCCCGAAGCGTGTCGATCGTGTAGGTGGGTCCGCCGCGGTCGATGTCGATCCTGCTGACCGTGAAGTCCGGGTTGGATGCCGTGGCGATGACGGTCATGAGATAGCGATGCTCCGGCGCCGAGACGTCGCGCTTCTGGTACGGTTCACCGGTCGGAACGAAGACGACCTCATCCAGGTCGAAGTGGCGACGGACTTCGCTCGCGGCGACGAGGTGGCCGTTGTGGATGGGGTCGAAAGTTCCACCCATCACGCCGATGCGAGCACGCTTCTGCGTGGGGGCGGCCATGGTGGTTCGCCTAGTGTTCCGAATGCTCTTCTGCACCGTGGTGCGCGTCGCTGGCGGGAACCCGGTGGGCGTGGCGGTTCGCTACATCGCGGAAGCTCCATGCCGCGAGGCCGACGATGAGGAAGATGATGAAAGCGGTGAGCGCGAACGCCCAGTTCGGCATCGAGAGGGGTGCCGCGTGCTCTTCGGCGGCAGAAACAGCAAGCAGAAGCATTTCATCTCCGTTCGGATGACGCCATCCATCGTCGACCGGCGCCACTCACAATCTATCGTGTCCTGGTGGGAGTTCGGGCGGTTTCCGCTGCGAACCAGGTGCCCAGCTCCACGCCGGCAAGCGCGTCGGCAACGTGTTCGGTCGAGGTCAGCAGCACGGGTGTGCCTGCCGCCGCGGCGAACCTTGCCGCCGACACCTTGGTTCTCGCTCCCCCTGTGCCCACACCGGTGAACCCGATGCCTCCGAACTCGATCGACTCGAGAGGATCATCGGGCGTCACGACCTCGATACGCTCGGCGCCCGGTTCGTGCGGTGGCCGCGTGTAGAGGGCATCGACATCCGACAGGAGCAGGAGCAGGTCAGCGCCCACCAGTTCGGCGACGAGCGCTGCGAGCCGATCGTTGTCGCCGAAGCGGATCTCGTGGGTCGCCACCGTGTCGTTCTCGTTCACGATCGGCAGGATGCGCAGGGCAAGCAACCGCTCCATGGCGCGTTGGGCGTTGGTGCGGTGCGCGGCATTCTCGAGATCGCCGGCCGTGAGAAGCACCTGGCCGGCCACGATCCGATGACGGTCGAGACTCTCCTGGTAGCGGAAGATCAGGACGTTCTGACCCACGGCGGCCGCGGCCTGCTGGGTCGCAAGATCGGTGGGACGCCCATCGAGTCTGAGGTAGGGCATGCCGGTCGCGATAGCCCCCGACGACACGAGGATGACCTCCGTGCCGCGTGCGTGTGCCGCGGCGAGAGCATCCACGAGAATCGGAATCTGGGCTGCGTTCGCACCGCTCACCGACGACGAACCCACTTTCACGACGACGCGACGTGCCGAAGGAACCTCGGCGTGCGTCGTGATGGAGTCAGACATTCTCGTCGTCGGTGTCCTTGTCTCGGTCGATGGCGAAGCCCTCGTCATCCGTCCACATCCCGGCTTCGCGTTCGCGGATGAGTTCTGCGCGCGCTGCGGCCTTCGCGTCCATGCGGGCGAAGTAGTCGCCGCGTCGTTCGCTTCGGGTCGGACGCTTCGATGCATCCAGGCGGGCATCGGCACCGCGCGGACTTGTCATCAGCTCGGCTGTCGACGTGAGTGTCGGCTCCCAGTCGAAGACGACACCGCGGCCAGCGCCAATGACCACTGTAGACCCGGCGACAGCCCCGGACTTGAACAATTGGTCTTCCACTCCGAGCTTCGCCAGTCGATCGGCCAGGAAGCCCACCGCTTCGTCGTTCGTGAAGTCCGTCTGGGCGACCCATCGTTCCGGCTTGGCACCGAGCACGCGATAGACGTTTCCTCCGGAGCCTCCCTCGATGCGGATCTGGAATCCGCCATCGTCGACCGCCTTCGGCCGAACGACGATGCGGGGGCGCGTCGGCTCGAGTGCCAGCCTGGTCTGGGTGACGAGCTCGGCGAGAGCGAACGACAGGGGCGCGAGACCCTCCCTGCTGACGGTGGAGATGTCGAAGACGCGGTAGCCGCGGACCTCGAGATCCGGACGCACCAGTTCGGCGAGGTCGCGGCCCTCCGGGACGTCGATCTTGTTCAGCGCGACGAGCTGCGGCCGTTCGAGCAGGGGAAGCTGGCCGTCCGGAACCGGGTACGCAGCGAGTTCCTTCAGGATGACGTCGAGATCGCTGATCGGGTCGCGACCCGGTTCGAGCGTTGCGCAGTCCAGGACGTGCACGAGCGCGGAGCACCGCTCGACGTGGCGCAGGAACTCCAGCCCGAGGCCCTTGCCTTCGCTCGCACCCTCGATGAGACCCGGGACGTCCGCGATCGTGTACCTGACCTCCCCGGCCTGCACGACCCCGAGGTTCGGATGCAGCGTCGTGAACGGGTAGTCGGCGATCTTCGGCTTCGCGGCCGACATCGCCGCGACGAGGCTGGACTTTCCCGCGGACGGGAATCCGACGAGGGCGATGTCCGCGACGACCTTGAGCTCGAGTACGACGTCGCCCTCCCAGCCCGGTGTGCCGAGGAGCGCGAACCCGGGCGCCTTCCGCTTCGTACTCGCGAGCGACGCATTCCCGAGACCGCCCTGTCCGCCCGCAGCCGCGACGAAGCGCATCCCCGGTTCGGCCAGGTCGGCAAGCTCCACGCCGTCGGCATCCTTCACGACCGTGCCGACCGGAACGGCCAGCTCGACATCGGGCGTGCCGAAACCACTGCGATTGTCTCCCATGCCCGGGCCGCCATTGTCCGACTTGCGGTGCGGTGCACGGTGGAAGCCGAGGAGAGTCGTGACCTGCGGGTCGCTCACGAGCACGATGTCGCCCGCGTCGCCGCCGTTGCCGCCGTCGGGGCCCGCCAGCGGCTTGAACTTCTCGCGGCGCACCGAGACGCAGCCGTCGCCACCGTTTCCGGCGCGCAGGTGAAGGGTCACCTCGTCGACGAATGTCGCCATGGTGTTCTCCCTTCCCTCGCCCTTAACGGCAGCAAGCGGGCCGTAGCCCGCCTACCTGTCCGAATCGTTCCCTGAGGAGATCGCGCAGCGATCGTCTCGAAGCAAACGAAACCGAGACTCTCGCTACTCCGCCGCCACAATGTTGACGACCTTGCGGCCGCCCTTCGCGCCGAATTCGACCGCGCCGGCCTCGAGTGCGAACAACGTGTCGTCTCCGCCACGGCCAACGCCCGTTCCGGGGTGGAAGTGGGTGCCGCGCTGGCGGACGATGATCTCGCCGGCGCTCACGACCTGGCCGCCGAAGCGCTTGACGCCGAGGCGCTGCGCGTTCGAGTCGCGACCGTTACGGGTGGAGCTTGCTCCCTTTTTGTGTGCCATGAGTGCAGCCCCTTACTTGATGCTGGTGATCTTGACGCGGGTGAGCTCGGAGCGGTGCCCCATGCGACGCTTGTACCCGGTCTTGTTCTTGTAGTTCTGAATGTTGATCTTCGGTCCGCGCAGGTCGCCGACGACCTCGGCGGTCACGGTGATCTTCGCGAGTGCCTTCGCGTCGTGGGTGATCTTGTCACCGTCGACGAACAAGACCGGCGCGAGCTCGACGTTGCCGTCCTTGTCCGCCTTGATGCGGTCGAGAACGACGATCGAGCCGACCTCGACCTTCTCCTGCCGACCGCCGGCGCGCACAACTGCGTAAACCACGTGGAACCCTCACTGTTGAAAGACTGTCCTGATTGAAGACGTTGGCGTAGAAAGCGGGCTCAGCCCAGCACACGCCGAAGGTCAATACTACTTGATGTTCTGCAACTCGGTCAAACCTCGTCGATGAGCCCGGCGACCGGATGCTTCGCCGGGTGTGCCCGCAGCCAGATCCAGAGCAGCACGCACGCGAGGATGGTGATCGGGGCGAGACTGATGGCGAGGTTCAGGGCGCCGAACAACGCGTTCGAGAACGCCCATCCGGCACTGGCGGACACCGTCGAGAACAGCCCGAATGCCCATCCGAAGACCTGGCCGGACGATACGTCGTAATGGCTGAACAAGGATTCGAGCAGGGTCACGACGAAGACGATGACGGCGCCGCACGCCGCCGCCAGGAGCGAGCGGGTGATGACGTGGGCGATGTGGAGTTCCGCCGCGACCGGCGCGAGAAGCCACAGGCTCAGGAACACCCCGATGACGAACGGAAGCACCCCGAGAACGGTGCCGAGGAGGAACGAGGGAAACAGTCCGTCGACGGCACCCTGGGAGATCATCACACCGGCATAGAGCAGCGAGCTCAGAAGCCTCTGGACGACGTAGGTGCCGAGAATGATGAGTGCGGCGGACGCAGCCGCCAGCACTCCCCTGCGGCCGAACAGGCTCGCGAAGCCTCGCATCCGAATCACGCTCCTAGACTTTCACTCATGACGGTGCTCATCGACCAGCCTAGATGGCCCGCCCACGACACACTCTGGTCGCATCTCGTGAGCGACACCTCTCTCGACGAGTTGCACGCCTTCGCGAAAGCCGCCGGACTGCCGCCCCGGTCCTTCGACCTCGATCACTATGACGTTCCGGAGCACCGCTACGCGGAGCTCGTGGCATCCGGCGCCCAGCCGGTGAGCAACCGCGAACTCGTGAAGCGGCTGGAGTCCAGCGGACTGCGCGTGACCCAGCGCGAACGGCGCGCCAGGGACTAGTCCGTCGTCGCCACCGCGCCACCGGCGGTCGATGCCCTCCGCGACCGTCGGGGAGCAGCCGCCTTCGACGGTTCCTGTTCCGGCAGTGCGTCGAGGACGGTATCCAGCAGCTTCTCGGTGTCCTTCGCGCTGGCCGTGTCCTTCGCGGAGGCGGAACGCTGCGACCTGGCGGACTTGGGGACCGGGATGTCCAGAATGGCGACGGCGGGCTCGGCGTCATCCACCGGCCCTGCGTCGACGACCGGCTTCGGGGCGGCATCCGGCTCCGGTTCGGGCTGGTCCGCGAGTTCGATCGCGGGCGCGATCGTGCTCGCCGCGATCTTCGCGAGAGCGTTCTTCACGTCCTCGGTGATCGCGTGCGTGCCGCCGTTGCCATTGCCGGCCTTCGACGCGGCCGACTGGTTCCCCTTGCCGCGCCCGCGCTTGGGTTCCGGCTGCGGAGACTGCCTGTGCTTCGTGACGGGATCGTGGTGCACGATGATCCCTCGGCCTGCGCACACGTCGCACGGTTCGCTGAACGACTCCAGCAGCCCGAGCCCGAGCTTCTTCCTGGTCATCTGGATGAGCCCAAGCGACGTCACCTCCGCGACCTGGTGTTTCGTGCGGTCACGGCTCAAGCACTCCACGAGCCTGCGCAGGACGAGGTCGCGGTTCGACTCGAGAACCATGTCGATGAAGTCGACGACGATGATCCCGCCGATGTCGCGCAGCCGCAGCTGGCGCACGATCTCCTCCGCCGCCTCGAGGTTGTTCTTCGTGACCGTCTCTTCGAGGTTTCCGCCCGACCCCACGAACTTTCCCGTGTTGACGTCGACCACGGTCATGGCCTCGGTTCGGTCGATGACGAGAGACCCACCGGATGGCAGCCACACCTTGCGGTCCAGTGCCTTCTCGATCTGCTCGGAGATGCGGAACTCGTCGAACGCATCCGTTTCGCCCTCGTACTTCGCGACGCGGTCGGCGAGATCCGGGGCGACGGCGCTCAGGTAGCCCTGGATCGTCGCCATGGCGTCGTCGCCGGCGACGACGAGCTTCTGGAAGTCCTCGTTGAAGACGTCGCGGACGATCTTCACGAGAAGGTCCGGCTCGCTGTGCAGGAGTGCGGGCGCCTGGGAGTTCTCCACGGCTCTGCTGATCTCCGTCCACTGGGTGGTCAGCCGATTCACGTCGAGCGTCAGCTGCTCATCCGTCGCCCCTTCGGCCGCCGTACGCACGATGACGCCGACGTTCTCCGGAAGGACCTCCTTGAGGATCTTCTTGAGTCGCGCGCGCTCGGTGTCGGGAAGTTTGCGAGAGATCCCGTTCATCGAACCGTTCGGCACGTAGACGAGGTAGCGTCCCGGCAGGGACACCTGGCTCGTGAGCCGAGCGCCCTTGTGGCCGACCGGGTCCTTGGTCACCTGCACGAGGACCTTGTCTCCCGGCTTCAACGCGAGTTCGATGCGGCGGGCCTGCTGCTTGCCGTCGCTCGAGTTCTCCGCCGCGGCATCCCAGTCCACCTCACCCGAGTACAGGACAGCATTGCGTCCGCGCCCGATGTCGACAAAGGCCGCTTCCATGCTCGGAAGGACGTTCTGCACGCGGCCGAGGTAGACGTTGCCGATGAGCGAGGCATCCTGCGCCTTCGCGACGTAGTGCTCGACGAGCACGCCATCCTCGAGGACGCCGATCTGGATGCGATCGTCCCTGGACCGCACGATCATCGCGCGATCGACGCTTTCGCGCCTGGCGAGGAACTCGGCTTCGGTGATGACCGGACGGCGACGCCCGGCATCCCGGCCATCGCGGCGGCGCTGCTTCTTCGCCTCGAGCCTTGTGGAGCCCTTGACCCGCTGGGGTTCGTTGCTCGGAGCGGCCTGCTGACGCGGCTGGCGCACCTTGACGACCGTATTGGGCTGGTTGGAGTCCGCGTCGCCCTCCTCGCCGGAACGACGGCGGGTGCGTCGACGAACGGTCGAGGTCTCTTCGTCGTCGCCGGGGCGGTTCCTCTGGCGCTCCGGCATCGGCGGCAGGTCAGGGGCCTGGAATAGCGGCGCGAGCGGAGACACGGTGACGGTCGGTGCCTTCTTCGGCTCAGTCTTCGATTCCGGCTTCGCCGCCGCGGCATCCGACGCTGACTTCGGAGGCGCGGTCCTCTTCCTCACGGTCTTTGCGGGTGCAGCGGCAGCCGTCTCGACCGGCGCGTCCTGCGCTGCGGATCCGCCTGCGGCCTCCGCGGTGTTCCTGGCTCTGCGGCCACCGAAGACACGGGACTTCTTCTTGTTGTTTTCGTTTGTCTCCACCATTGCTGGTGCACTCCTAGTGCCCGGTGCGGGAAACCGCGCCACCCCGCCGGGTAATCCTCGTGCGGTGCCGACCTCAGCCGTCCACCGCTAATCCTTTGCGTTCACACGCTTTCTGGTGCGAATCGCCGGGCGATTCGCCGTTGCCCGGTTCAGAGACCGGGAAGCTTGTCCTCGTCGTCCCGGGCGCGGCCCGGAAGACTGCAGCCATTATCGCACGCATTCCCGTCAATCCCGATTTGGGCGCGTGCAATAATCGCGAGTGTGAGCACCACCGCTACGACCCGCCGTCCTGTCGTCTTCGCCGGATTCCTCATCCTCGCCGGAATCATCGGCGTCTACGCCTCCTGGGAGTTGACGATGGCGAAGTTCCAGACGCTCACGGATCCCGGCTCGAGTCTGGGCTGCGACTTCAGTGTTCTTGTCCAGTGCGGCAGGAATCTCGAATCCTGGCAGGGCTCGGTGTTCGGATTCCCGAACCCGATTCTCGGGCTGTGCGGTTTCGTCGCACCCATCGCGGTCGGTGTCGGCATCCTCGCCGGCGCCCGATTCGCGCGCTGGTTCTGGATCCTGTTCAACCTGGGTGTCGTCGGCGCCCTCGCATTCGTGTGCTGGTTGATCTACCAGAGCATCTTCAATCTCTTCACACTGTGCCCGTGGTGCATGGTCGTGTGGAGTGTCACGATCCCGCTGTTCTGGGCCGTCACCCTCTACAACCTGTCGAGGGGCCACATTCCGGTGACGCCGGGCGCGAGGAGGTTCTTCACCGCGGCGCTCGGATGGGTTCCCCTCATCACCATCGCGAGCTACCTCGTGGTGGCCGCGATCGCCCAGGTCCGGCTCGACGTGATCAGTTCGCTCTTCTGACCGGGCGCCCCGGCGCTCAGATCAGGAGAACCAGAGCGCGAGCTCGCGGGCGGCACTCTCGGGCGAATCCGAGCCGTGCACGAGGTTCTGCTGCACGGCGAGTCCCCAGTCGCGCCCGAGGTCCCCGCGGATGGTGCCGGGAGCGGCAGTCGTCGGGTCCGTCGTGCCCGCGAGCATCCGGAACCCTTCGATCACGCGGTTGCCCGCCACACGCATCGCGACAACCGGCCCACTCTCCATGAACTCGACGAGCGGTTCGTAGAACGGCTTCCCCAGGTGCTCCTCATAGTGCCTGGCAAGAAGGTCCCGATCGGCCTGGATGAGGCGGATGTCCACCAGTTGGTACCCCTTCGCCTCGATGCGGCGCAGGATCTCGCCGGTGAGGCTGCGGGCAACACCGTCCGGCTTCACGAGGATGAGGGTTTCTTCAACGGGGTCGTTCACGGTGCCTCCCTGGCAGTCTTGTCGGTCGTCGGAAAGTTCTTGCGGTCCAGTCTGCGTGCGGTGATGAAACAGTAGACCCAGAGGGCTGCGAATCCGGCTCCGATGAAATACATGAGCACGAGGATGACGCCCGTGGCGATGAGGACCGCCTGGAGAAGCCAGCCGAGCCAGACCCCCGCCGGATACCGCACGAGCCAAGCGGCGACCAGGAAGAGGATGAAGAGCGCCGCGCCGCCACCGAAGGCCACCGCGGGAGCGAGGACCCGAAGCCCGAACGCCGTGACCGTCACGAAGAACAGGAGGGCTGCCTCGAGCCCCAGCACGATGGACAGGAGCGATTCTGTGGCCGTGCGCACCCGGCGCATCCGCGGAGCCTGCGACGTCATCGCTTCCAGCCCTGTTCGGTCGCGAGTTCGATCGCCTCGCCGATCAGCGTGATCGAGCCCGTGATGAGAACGCCGCGGCCGGGGGCATCGGCCGCCCATTCGCGCGCGCCGGCGATGGCGTCGTCGAGACTGTCGAACTCGTACGTCGCGCCATCATGGGTCTCCTCGAGAACGAGCGAGGCGAGTGCGTCGACATGGATAGCCCGATCGGAGTGCGAGCGGGTCACGTGGAAACGGTCGGCCAACGGGGCGAGCGCGTCGATGATGCCGCGGGCATCCTTGTCTTCGAGCACCCCCAGCACGATCGTCAGCTCGGCGAAGGTGAAATAGGACTTCATGGCCGCGGCGAGCGCCCTCGCACCGTGCGGATTGTGGGCGGCGTCGATGAGCACCGTCGGCTCGATGCCGAGGATCTGCAGTCGGCCGGGAGAGGTCGCGGTGGCCAGACCCTCTGCGAGGACGTCGTGGTCGAGCGGCTGCGTCGCACCGCCGAGGAAGGACTCGACGGCGGCGATCGCCACGGTGGCGTTGACGGCCTGGTGGTCGCCGAACAGCGGGAGGAAGAGATCCGGGTACCGGCCGGCAAGTCCTCGAACCGCAATGACCTGCCCGCCGACGGCGATCGTCGTCGACTCGAGCGCGAAGGCCCCTCCTTCGATCGCCACAGTCGATTCGGTGAGTTCGGCAGCACGCTCGATGGCGGCGAGCGCTTCGGGGGTCTGCTTCGCAGACACGACGCTCGCCGCGGGCTTGATGATGCCGGCCTTCGTCGTCGCGATCTCGGCGATGGTGCTCCCCAGCCGGTGCATGTGGTCGAGAGCGATCGGAGTGAACACCGCCACCTGCCCGTCCGCGATGTTGGTCGAGTCCCATTCGCCGCCCATCCCCACTTCGAGGACGACGACGTCGACCGGCGCATCCGCGAAACACGCGAACGCGAGCGCGGTGAGCGCCTCGAAGAACGTCACGGGCAATTCCCCCGCGGCCTCGAGTTCGGCATCCACCATGGCCAGGTATGGCCGGATGTCGTCCCAGTTGGCCGCGAGCGCCTCGTTGCCGATGGGATCGCCGTCGATCACGATGCGCTCGTTCATCCGCACGAGGTGCGGGCTCGTGAGCAGCCCGGTGCGCAGACCGTGCGCCCTCAGGATGCTCTCGGCGATGCGGCTCGTGCTCGTCTTGCCGTTCGTTCCCGTGATGTGGATGATCGGGTACGCCCGCTGCGGGTCGCCGAGCAGCTCAGCCACCCTGCGAGTCGGACCGAGCCGCGGTTGCGGGTTGGCTTCGCCGACCCGCGAGAGCAACTCGGCGTAGACCCGATCCGCCTGCACCTGGAAGAGCGCGTTGTTGCCGATCTCCGGGTCTTCTTCGTCGCGCTTCTCAGACATCGATCCCCTTGCCGTGGCGGTCCAGTTCGACGAGTATGTCACCGATGTTCGCATACTGGCCCGCGGTCACGAGCGAGCGGAACGCATCGCCCGTTCCGTGCGCCGCCGCGAGCGCTTCGAGCCCCGGATAGTCGCCGTCGAACGACTCCGCGGCGAGCACATCGATGTCGGTCGCGAGAGTCTCGTCCGCGATCATCCGCCTGAACTCGTCCACGGCCGCCGCCTCGTCGCGCGAGGCGAAGTACACACGCAGGTCGATCCGGTCGCTCACGTCGAGTCCGGCGGAGCGGCGGGAATCCTGCACCGCGCGGATGACATCCCTGGCGAGCCCTTCGGCCTCCAGCTCCGGAGTCGTCACGGTGTCGAGGATCACGAATCCCTCGGAGTCGAGGAAGGCCACCGCGTTGGACGGATCGGCCGACTCCAGGACGAGCTCGAACTCTCCATCGAGCAGCGCGGTTCCGCCCGCCGTCACGGTGCCGCCGTCGATGCTCCAGTCGCCCGATTTCGAAGCCTGGATGATCCGCTGCACGTCCTTGCCGACGCGTGGGCCGAGGGCGCGGGCATTCACCGACAGCCTCCTCGTGATGCCGAAGTCGCCGAGTCCGCCCTCGGCCAGCGGCACGAACACGAGATGCTTCACGTTCAATTCGTCCTTCAGGATGTCGCTGAACCGGTCGATCCCGCTGCTGTCGCCGACGACCGTCAGGGCCGCCAGAGGCAACCGGACTCGGCGACCGGTCGACTTCCGCAACGCGAGTCCGGCCGATGCGACCTCGCGAACGCGATCCATCGCCGTGACCAATCCCTCGTCCTCGGGGAACTCCTCGGCGACCGGCCAGTCCTCGAGGTGCACGCTGCGCTTGCCCGTGAGGCCCTTCCAGACGGTGTCCGCGATGAGCGGTGCGAGCGGCGCGGCCACACGGGTGAGGGTTTCCAGCACCGTGTAAAGGGTGTCGAAGGCGTCGCGCCAGTCGGC
This sequence comes from Terrimesophilobacter mesophilus, assembly GCF_014200375.1. Classification (GTDB taxonomy): domain Bacteria; phylum Actinomycetota; class Actinomycetes; order Actinomycetales; family Microbacteriaceae; genus Terrimesophilobacter; species Terrimesophilobacter mesophilus. Next base: position 566,284 of record NZ_JACHBP010000001.1, read on the forward strand.
CTCGCCGTTGTCACCGGCCCAGAACCGATCACGGCTTCGCCGCACGTACCAGTTGGTGAGCACGTCGGCGAAGTCGCCGAGCTTGGCAGCCGCGAGGGGTGAGTCGAGCGCCTCGAGGTCTACCGTGACCTCCTCGATGAGCCGTCGGGTCTTCGCGAGGATGTAGCGATCGAGCGACCCGGCGGAATCGGTGCGCCAGGTCGCGCGGTATCCGCCCGCCGGTTGGGGAGTTGCGGCGTTCGCGTACAGGGCGAAGAAGTAATACGTGTTCCACAGTGGCAGGAGGAACTCCCTCACCCCGGAGCGGATCGCCTCCTCCGTGACGCTGATGTTGCCGCCGCGGATGACGGAGGACGACATGAGGAACCAGCGCATGGCATCCGCGCCGTCGCGGTCGAAGACCTCGGAGACATCGGGATAGTTGCGCAGGCTCTTCGACATCTTCTGCCCGTCGCTGCCGAGCACGATGCCGTGGCTGAGCACGTTCGTGAAGGCGGGGCGGTCGAAGATCGCGGTCGAGAGCACGTGCATGACGTAGAACCAGCCGCGCGTCTGCCCGATGTACTCGACGATGAAGTCGGCGGGGCTGTGGCTTGCGAACCAGTCCTCGTTCTCGAACGGATAGTGCACCTGTGCGTACGGCATCGACCCGGAGTCGAACCACACGTCGAACACGTCCTCGATGCGCCGCATGGTGGACCGACTGCTTGGATCATCTGGATTCGGACGGGTCAGCTCGTCGATGAACGGTCGGTGCAGGTCCGGCTCCCCCGCAGTGTTCACCGGCATCCGGCCGAAGTCGCGTTCGAGTTCCGCGAGCGACCCATAGGCGTCCACGCGGGGGAACTCGAGGTTGTCGCTCTTCCAGATCGGGATGGGCGAGCCCCAGTAACGGTTGCGGGAGATCGACCAGTCGCGGGCGCCCGAGAGCCACTTGCCGAACTGGCCGTCCTTGACGTTCTCCGGCACCCAGTTGATCTCCTGGTTCAGTTCGCCCATCCGGTCACGGAATTCCGGCACCTTCACGAACCAGCTCGACACCGCCTTGTAGATGAGCGGGTTGCGGCAACGCCAGCAGTGCGGGTAGCTGTGCTCGTAGCTCGCGACCTTGAAGAGGCGGCCCATCGCGCGCAACTGCTTGATGAGCACGGGATTCGCGTCGAAGACCTGCAGGCCGGAGACGCCCTCGATCACGGGCAGGAAGCGCCCCCCGTCGTCGACGGAGAGGATGACCGGGATGCCTGCCTGCGCGCACACGAGCTGGTCGTCCTCGCCGTAGGCGGGGGCCTGGTGCACGATGCCGGTTCCCTCGCCGGTCTCGACATATTCCGCTACGAGAATCTGCCAGGCGTTCTCGGTGCCGTACTCCTCGGCATCCGCGTAGTAGTCCCACAGGCGCTCGTAGCGGATGCCGGCGAGCTCAGTGCCGAGCACGGTCCGCTCGATCGCGGCGCGGGCCTCCTCCGCGGTGGCGTAGCCGAGTTCCTTCGCATAGGAGGCGATCGTGTCGGCGGCGAGCAGATAGCGCGCGCCGCCGTCAGCGGCCGGGACCACCGCGTACTCGATGCCGGGACCCACGGCGAGCGCAGCATTGGTGGGCAGGGTCCACGGCGTCGTCGTCCAGGCCAGCGCGTCGACGCCGGCGAGGCCGAGCGAATCCGCCTTCTCCCCGGTGAGCGGGAACGTGACCGTGACCGACTGGTCCTGCCGCATCTTGTAGACGTCGTCGTCCATCCGCAGCTCGTGGTTGGAGAGCGGGGTCTGGTCGCGCCAGCAGTACGGCAGCACGCGGTAACCCTCGTAGGCGAGCCCCTTGTCGTAGAGCTGTTTGAAGCCCCAGAGCACGGACTCCATGAATGTCACGTCGAGCGTCTTGTAGTCGTTCTCGAAGTCGACCCAGCGGGCCATCCGGGTGACGTATTCCTCCCACTCCTTCGTGTACCTGAGCACGGACTCGCGCGCGGCCTGGTTGAATGCGGCGATGCCCATCTCCTCGATCTGGCTCTTGTCGGTGATGCCCAGCTGGCGTTCCGCCTCGAGCTCTGCCGGGAGACCGTGGGTGTCCCATCCGAAGCGCCGGTGCACCTGCCTGCCGCGCATGGTCTGGAATCGCGGGAACAGGTCTTTCGCGTAGCCGGTGAGCAGGTGGCCGTAGTGCGGGAGTCCATTGGCGAACGGAGGGCCGTCGTAGAAGACCCACTCTTGGGCACCCTCGCGCTGGGCGACGGATGCGCGGAAGGTGTCATCCTTCTGCCAGAAGGCGAGGATGCGCTCCTCGAGCTCCGGGAATCGCGGGCTCGGGCTGAGCGGCTCTGCCGGTTCGCCGTCTGCGGAAAGCGGGTAGGTCATCTGGTCATTCCTCGTGCTGGACGCTGGTGCTGTGTCAACACGAGGACGACGGATGCCGCGGTACCACCTCGCTTGCAGTTCCGGAGAACTGCCACTCATTGCAGGCGATGACGGGCCCAACCGTTCGGTTCTACCTGTTGCTTCACCGACCGCCGAGACGCCAGTGCGCAACGTTCTTCCGAAGGCTCCCCGGTGATGGCCGGCTCGATGCCTCTGGCACGATTCTACCCGGTCAGCGGGTGCGCTGCGCCAGGAGCGCGGCGAGCACGCCGGCGCCGGTCGCCGCGTCGTCGACAGTGACCACGAAACGCCTTCCGTTCGCCTGCGTCACCTCGATCGCCTCCCCAGCGCGCGCGATGATCCCGGTGCGCCCGTTGCCGCCCCAGCGCCAGCCCCAGCCGCCGAAATCGCGCGACGGATCGACCTCGACGACCTGCACCGAGCGGATGCCGTGCAGCGGGATCCGCTTGCGAGGCCAGCCGAAGATGCCTGCCGCGATGAAGCCGCGGCGATCGGCGGATACCCGCCACCAGGTGGTGGTCGCCGCGAGGAGGGCGACGAAGACGAGGGTGAGGATGGCGACGACACTCGCGGCGCGCGAGGCGAGCGACACCAGGATCGCCGTGACGAGAGCGATCGCGACCACGAATGCGATGACGGCGAGCGCAGCGTTGCTGAGTCGAACCGAGTGCGACCAGGAGATGCGCTCCTGCCCCTGGACATCCACGCGTCTCGGCTCTGATCCTGCCTCGTCGACCGTCTCGGCCGGCGGCAACACGAACCAGCCGACGACCGCGAGGAGGAGGCCGGCTCCGGCTCCGATCGCGAGCCACAGGCCGACATCCGGCGCCTCGTGCGCATCGGAGAGCCCGCGCTGCACTGCGAGCGACGCGGCGAAGCCGACATTGAGCATGGTGGCCAGCCAGAGGCTTGTCACGACGAGGAACTTCTGATTCCAGGTCAGGCGCCCGGATGGCGTCGGCCGCCAGGACCACAACGCGACGAAGACACTGAACACGATCGTGATGACGAGCGGCGCAAGGACGAACGGAAGCGCCGGGCCGAAGCCATCCGGCCCCGCGCCCGACCAGTGCACGGCGATCGGATCGGGAAGCTGCGGCAACCACGACAGGGTGATCGCCGCGGTGACGACCGCGATCGCGGTGGGCACGACCGCGCCGAGGGCGACCGCCCTGGTCCTCGTCACCCTGGTCTGCTGCGCGGTGTCGGTCACTGGTAGGCCTCCCTGATGAGTGCGGCGAGCGCTGACGGGGCGATCTCGAGTTTGCGCGCTTCAGCGATGACCGCCTCGACGGCCGTGTTGAGGTGCTCATACCCGCCGGATGGCCGGCCCGTCACGATCGCACCGCGCCCTGGCCGCAGCTCGATGAGACCCTCGTCGCGGAGCAGTTGGTACGCGCGCAGGACGGTGTGCACGTTGATGTCGAGCGACTGCGCGAGCTCCCGCGCAGACGGCAACCGCTCGCCGAGCGCGATCGCCCCGGTGATGGTCGACGCCCGGATGCTGCCGGCCAGCTGGTCGAACAGCGGGACGCCGGAGGACGGGTCGATTCGGATGAGCACCCGTCTAGTCTATTGTTATAGTTGGACTAGTGCAAGAGCGTCACTGATGTAGTCGGAGAGCGGTCGGCGCGCGACGCCGCCCCGGATCCAGGCGCCCCAGGCGGCGACGATCGCACCGGCCACGGAGTTGGCGCGCACGGTGAGTGCGAGTCCACCGCGGCCCTGTCCGGTCTCGGCGGCGATGGCTGCATGCACGAGGGCCGCCACGCGGGCAACCCGGGCAAGACCCGACGCGACGAGCTCATCGCGCGTGCCCATGACATCCGATTGGGTGACCGCGAGCGGAACACGCTCCGGGCCGACCTCCGCGGCGACCAGTGCCACCGAGTCGAAAAGCGGCGCCCCGGATGCGAGACACTCCTCGAGCCTCTCGATCGCGTGGTCGGCGTCCATCCAGAGCAGGTCGCTCTTCGAGGAGAAGTAGTTGAAGAACGTCGCTCGACTCACGCCGGCCCGCTGGGTGATCTCGTCGATCGTCGTCCCGTCATAGCTCTGCTCGAGGAAGAGCTCGGCGGCGGCATCCTCGATCGTGCCCCGCGACGACGCCCGAGGACGCCCCACCGTCACACGCTCGCCATTCATCCCTGAACTCCACTAGTATCAATTTCTGGACTGAGTCTAACAATCCACTTCCCGTCCATCCCGAACCGAAAGGCTGCGCGTGACCGCGACAGAGCTCGAGCCCCTGGCCGTCCAACCCACCGAACCGAAGGTGGCTCGCAAGGTCGTCTGGGCGTCGTTCGTCGGAACATCCCTCGAATCGTACGACTTCTACGTCTTCGCCTACTTCAGCGCGATCTTCAGCGCGCCGCTCTTCTTCCCGGAGCAGGACCGCGCGGCAGGCACCATCCTGTCGTTCCTGCTGCTCGCGATGTCCTACCTGGTCCGGCCCATCGGCGCCGTCATCTTCGGGCACCTCGGTGACCGCATCGGCCGCAAACGCACGCTTCTCTGGACGATCGGCATCATGGGCGTCGCGACAGGAGCGATCGGCATCCTCCCCGACTTCGCGAGCATCGGCATCCTCGCCCCGATCCTGCTGGCACTGCTGCGGATCGTCCAGGGCCTCTCCCTTGGCGGAGAGTGGGGTGGCGCGATCCTCCTCGCCACCGAGCACGCAAGCTACCGCAAGCGCGGGTTCTACGCTGCGCTCCCGCAGCTCGGCTCGCCCGTCGGAACGATCCTCACCGGTGCACTGTTCCTGCTCCTGACACTCACCCTCAGTTCGGAGGACATGCTCGCCTGGGGCTGGCGACTGCCATTCCTGGCCGCCTTCCCCCTCCTCGCGGTATCGCTCTATCTGCGGCTCGCGATCGACGAGACGCCGATCTTCAAGAACCTCATCGACACCGGGCGCCGTTCGCGCGTGCCGGTGCTCGATGTGTTCCGCACGCATCCCTTCGCCGTCGTCGTCGCGATCGGGGCCGCGCTGCTCGGCATCGGCTCCTACTCGCTCATGAACACGTACACGATGGCGTACGGAGTGAACATCCTCGGTTTCTCCTACCAGGAGCTGTTTGAGGCGACCCTCATCGGCAGTCTGCTGCAACTCGTGACGATCCCCCTCTTCGGGGTCTGGGCGAACCGCATCGGCTCCGCGCGGGTCGTCGCGATCGGGGCTCTCGGTACCCTGCTCATCACGTTCCCGATGTACTGGATGCTGCAGTTCGCCACATTCCCGATCCTCGTCGGGACCATGATCATCGGCGGGATCCTGCCGACCCTGGCCTGGGCGGGACTCGGCGGGCTCATGTCGGACCTGTTCAGCGGCCCGGTGCGCTACAGCGCACTCTCGATCGCCTACAGCGTCGCCGCCGTCATCTCCGGGCTCATCCCGCTCGCGACGCAAGCGCTCTCCACCGCGACGGATGGCGCATGGTGGCATCCGGGGATCGTCCTCGCCCTGCTGTCGATTCTCACGCTCGTGGCCTCGCTCATCGCCGTTCGCATCCGCGTGCGCGACGAGGTCATCGACGAGTCGTAACACCGCGACTCACCCCGTGCCGGGCGCGGGAGGTTGGCTCTGGTGCGCCGACCTCCCGCGCCCTTAGAATGACGTTCGATCGATTTCAGCACGTGCGCATTCCTTTCTTGTCTGGCGGGGACTCATGAGCGACGACACTCCTACCGAACGTTTCGAAGCACCGACCGCGCCCGGCACTGGCGACCCGGACGGAACCGGGGGCGAGAAGAAGAAATCGAAGCTGCTCATCCTGATCCTGTCGATCGTCGGCGGCCTCCTGCTCATCGCCGTCGTCGTGTTGCTCACGCTGCTGTTCTCGCGGGGACTCGGCGGTCCGAGCGCCGATCCGGTCTCGGATGTGAGCACGAGCCCATCGGCGAATCCGAGCGAGACGCCGAGCGCAAGTCCGAGTGCTTCGCCCAGCGAGACGCCGAGCGCGAGTCCGAGCGCGTCGCCGAGTTCTGCGCCGCCGCCACCGCCTCCACCACCACCAACCACGACCGGCCCGGTGTTCACCTCGTTCTCTCCCGCCAACAACAAGTCAATCGGCTGCACGAACGACACCGACCAGATTCCCGTGACGTTCACCTGGGCCAGCACCGGAGCTTCCGAAGCAGCGATCGGTGTGGCAACGACTGATGCGTTTGCGGGTCCATATGCAACGGGTCTTCCCCCATCGGGCTCCTACGAACTCAACTACCAGTGCAGCAACGCATCGCAGATCTACACTGTGAGCATCCGCGGCACGAGCGGTCAAACGAATAAGACCATCACGCTCAAGCGCTGAGGAGCACGAAGGCCCACGGGCCATCACCATTGAAAAACAACAGAACCCTCATCGCGCTCCTCGCGGTCACCCTGGTGCTGCTGCTCGCTCTCGTCGCACTCATCGTCTTCATCCTCGGCCAGGGGTCACCTGTCGACCGCAACCCGACAGGGCTTGACTCGAGCACCTCTTCCCGTGCTTCGAACAGGGGCCTTCTCGCGACCACACGATCACGCTCGTCGGGCCGAACGGTGAACACGTGAGCAAAACCTGGACGGTCACCGACCTCTCCCGCTGATCCACGCATCGCCCTCGGCCACTCCGGTACTATGGGTGCACCAACCACACTCAGGCACCATCAGTACAAGACACGGTGCCGCATATAGCGAAACCGGAGAATGCCATGGCTGACGCCGTCCCCGACAAGCCCGCCCTCGAAGGGCTGGAGAGCAAATGGGGCGCCCAATGGGAGGCCAGGGGTACCTACCGGTTCGACCGCGCCGCCGCCCTCGCGCAGGACACGTCGCGCGAGAACATCTACTCGATCGACACCCCGCCGCCCACGGCATCCGGATCGCTGCACGTCGGCCACGTGTTCAGCTACACCCACATGGACCTGTTCGCCCGCTACCAGCGGATGCGCGGCAAGAACCTCTTCTACCCCATGGGCTGGGATGACAACGGATTGCCCACCGAGCGCAGGGTGCAGAACTACTACGGCGTGCGTTGCGACCCGTCCCTGCCCTACGACCCCGACTTCACACCACCATTCGAGGGCGGCGACAACAAGAGCGCGAAGGCCTCCGACCAGCTGCCCATCAGCCGCCGGAACTTCATCGAACTCTGCGAGACGCTCACCGAGGAGGACGAGAAACTCTTCGAGGCACTCTGGCGGGCACTCGGCCTCTCCGTCGACTGGACGCAGACCTACCGCACGATCGGTCCCGAGGCACAGACCGCGGCCCAGCGGGCGTTCCTGCGCAACCTCGCGCGCGACGAAGCGTTCCGTGCCGAGGCCCCCACGCTCTGGGATGTGAACTTCCGCACCGCGGTCGCCCAGGCCGAACTCGAAGACCGGGAGATGCCCGCGGCATTCCATCGCGTCGCGTTCCACAAGCCGGACGGCTCCCCCGTCTACATCGAGACGACCCGCCCCGAGCTTCTGGCAGCGTGCGTTGCGCTCGTGGCGCATCCGGATGACGAACGATACCAATCGCTCTTCGGCACGACCGTGCGCACCCCCATCTTCGACGTCGAGGTGCCCGTCGTCGCCCACCGCCTCGCCCAGCAGGACAAGGGAAGCGGCATCGCCATGATCTGCACGTTCGGTGACGTGACCGACGTCGTGTGGTGGCGCGAGTTCGACCTTCCCAACCGCACCATCATCGGCCGCGACGGGCGCATCGTCGACGACGCGCCGGATGCACTGGTGACCGATGCGGCGAAGACCGCTTTCGCCGAACTGGCCGGCAAGACGGTCTTCAGCGCCAAGGCACGGACGGTCGAACTGCTGCGCGAGAGTGGAGACCTCGACGGTGAGCCGAGACCCATCTCACACGTCGTGAAGTTCTACGAGAAGGGTGACAAGCCGCTCGAGATCGTCAGCACCCTGCAGTGGTACATCCGCAACGGAGCGCGCGACGAGGCGCTGCGCGACACCCTTCTCGAGCGCGGACGCGAAGTCAACTTCGTGCCGGAGTTCATGCGGGTGCGCTACGAGAACTGGATCGGTGGGCTCACCGGCGACTGGCTCATCTCGCGGCAGCGGTTCTTCGGCGTGCCCATCCCGGTCTGGTATGCGCTCGACGAGAACGGCGAGCAGAGGGAAGTCATCGTCCCGTCCGAGGATCTCCTCCCAGTCGACCCCTCCTCGGCGACCGCGCCGGGCTACGACGAATCCCAGCGCGGAAAGCCCGGCGGCTTCGTCGGCGAGGTGGACATCATGGACACCTGGGCGACATCCTCGCTGACCCCGCAGATCGCGGGTGGCTGGGAGCGCGACCCGGAACTCTTCGACCTCGTGTTCCCCTTCGACCTGCGCAGCCAGGGGCAGGACATCATCCGGACCTGGCTGTTCTCCACGGTGCTGCGCGCCCAGCTCGAGCTCGGCGTCGCGCCCTGGAAGAACGCGGGGATCAGCGGGTTCATCGTCGACCCCGACCGCAAGAAGATGTCCAAGTCGAAGGGCAACGTCGTCACGCCGTCGGCCATGCTCGAGGAGCACGGTTCGGATGCGGTGCGCTACTGGGCGGCCTCGTCCCGCCTCGGAACCGATGCGGCCTTCGATCCGCAGAATCCGAAGCAGATGAAGATCGGGCGGCGACTGGCCATCAAGGTGCTCAACGCCGCCAAGTTCGTGTACTCGTTCGAGGTACCGACGACCGCCGGTCAAGTGGGCCCGGAGGGCCGTATCGAGGCCACCCACGCACTGGACCGTGACCTGCTCGCACAACTCGACGACGTCATCCGCATCGCGACGAAGGCATACGACGAGTACGACCACGCGCGCGCGCTCGAGGCGGCGGAGCAGTTCTTCTGGACCTTCTGCGACGACTACCTCGAACTCGTCAAGGAGCGCGCCTACGGGGCATCCGGCGCCGAGGGCCAGGCCTCCGCCGTGGCGACCCTGCGCACGGCGTTGGATGTGATGCTGCGCCTGTTCGCCCCCGTGATCCCCTTCGCCACGGAGGAGGTCTGGTCGTGGACGCACGACGACTCCATCCACACCGCGCCGTGGCCGGTCGCGAGCGGCGGAGCGGCACCGAACGGACTGCTCCCGCTCGTGAGCGAAGCGCTCATCGGCATCCGACGGGCCAAGACGGATGCGAAGGCGTCGCAGAAGACGGACGTCGCCTCGGCGACGATCGCCGGCCCGGCACTCCTGCGCGAGGTGGCAGACGACCTCAAGGCCGTGGGGCGGATCGCCGATCTCGAGTTCACCGAAGCGGACGAGGTCGCTGTGACCTCTATCGTGCTCGCCGAGAGCGCAGACTGATGCAGCTCGGGAGTCGCTGGGCCTTCGGCGCAGAACCACCGACGCGGCTGGCGGATGCCGTGGTCGCCGCCATTCGCGAAGTCGAGCAGGAAGGCGGGTCGGCTGCCGACACCACGGCATCCGCTCGCCGCTGGACGCTCACCTGGCTCGAGGGCAAGCCGATCGTGGAACTGGACGCGGCGCCCGGCTCGGAGAGCGTGACGGTGATTCGCTTCAATCCGATGAGTGGCGCGGCTACCATTACAACAGGCGACTCCGGCGAGGAGTGGGTGGAGGAATAGCTCTAGGAAAGCCGCACTCCACTCCTTGCCGGAGTCGAATCTATGAAGTTTCGGGCGCTAGAGCCCCATGCGCTGTGTAATGCGCAGGGCGTCAGCCTCACGCTGCAGTTCCGAGTTCCTCTGCTGCAGGCGGAGTGAATGCTCGCTGTGGTCGAGCACGCGGCGTGCGGCGTGCGTACGAGACCATCGGAGCAGTGCAACGGCAAGACGTTCGACGGCGCGGTCGATGCCGTGCGAGGCGGTCCTGCTGGCCGCTGGAGAGTCCGTGTTGCGGTCCAGGGCGGTTGCGGTAGTCATTGTCTTCACCTCCTCACTGACCATGAATTTACGGGCAACCACTGACATTTCAGGGGTCTTGAGTACCGTGATGGGTGCTGTGATCGTCATGATGTCGTCTCTCCTTCTGGAGTGTCGTCTGAGGGGATCTCCTCGCCGTCGATGACGGGGAAAGCATGGAATTGGATCTGTACCGGGCGAGACCCCGGCGTCTTCTGGTAGCGATGCAGGTCGGCGAATTCACTCACCATGGCCATGTACCGCTGGGAGAACTCGCTGAGTTGTTCCGCGGTGATGAACACGTTGGTGAGGCTCACCAGGCTGGCCTCGCCCCATTTGTCGTCGAGTTCGTCGTAGCCGCGTTCGAGGAACTCGGCGAGGTTGCGTTCGCGACTGCTGGACCATTCCCGCATCACGAGTTGGCTTGCTTCGCGGCCGGCAGAGGTCTTCTTGGCCTCGGTGGCGCCCAGGTTGATTCCTCCCGGCGTCCGCTCCCACCAGCGTTCGCGGCCAACGCCCTTGCCGGCGACCTCCCGAACGAACCCGTGCTTCTCGAGCTGACGGAGGTGGTAGCTGGTCGCGCCACTCGACTCTCCGAGCCGCTCGGCCAGGCCGCTCGCGGTGAACGAACCGTAGGTCGAGAGCACATCGAAGATCTTCACCCGCAACGGGTGCGCGAGCGCTTTGAGCGACTCGAGGTCGATCTCGCGATCGTGGGCCACGACCTCCGGCTCGTTGCTATCGCTCATGCATACAAAGATAGCATTGCAAAGAGTTCTTTGCAACTACATCTTTGCAACTACTTCTTTGCAATACATTCTTTGCAGCAACATCTCTGCAGCGTGGGAAACTCCACCGATGCCGGATGCTCGCCCGTTGATAGTTACACTATCGATAGTTACACTATCGACATGAAGATCTCCGAGCTGTGCCGCCGAGCAGACGTCGCCGCTACGACGCTCAAGTACTACATCCGGGAGGGCCTCGTCGCGGAAGGCCTGCGATCCGCGCCCAATCGGACCGACTACGACGAAGACCACGTGCACCGCATCCGCCTGGTGCGGGCACTCATCGAGACCGGCGGACTGTCGATCGCCTCGGCACGGCACGTTCTCGCGGTGATCGACGCAGAGGGTACTGACCTCGCCTTCGCCTTCGAGGCGATTCAGAACGCGCTCGGCGCGACAGGCCGCGCCGGCGAACGCTCCGCATCCACAAAAGCGCAAGAGCGGGTCATGGCACTCGTCAACGGAAGCGGGTGGGCGGTCACCCCGGGCAACCCCGGAATTGAGCTGGCCGCCCGCGCCCTCGACGGCCTGTCGACCATCGGCTTCACGCCCAGCGACGAGTTCCTGGCCGGCTATGCGACCGCGTGCCTGGGAATCGCACAGGCTGACCTGGGCGCTTTGACGACGCGGGATTCGCCGGAACTCGTGCTCGAACTCATGGTGGTCGGAACCGTCATGGGCGACGTGCTCATGAGCGGCCTTCGCCGGCTCGCCCAAGAGAGCACCGCAGCCACCGTATTTCCCGTTTCCGGCCGGAACAGCAACGAGAAGAGAGAACAATGAGTCTGCACCACGTCATACTCGGCGGATCCGGAGTCGTCGGGCGGGAGACCGCCGCGGCCCTGCGCGCCGCGGATCAGAACGTCACCGTCGTCCGGCGCTCCCCTGACCCCGAGTCCGGGCCAGGCGCACCCGTGGTGAGCGCCGACCTGCGCGATCTCGACGACGCCATTCGGGCTGTTCGCGGCGCCGAGGTCGTCTACCTCGTACTCGGCTTGCCCTACCGCCTGGCTGTCTGGCGACGGGATTGGCCAAGAGTCGTGGAGAACGTCATCGCGGCGGCGAAGGTCGAGGGTGCACACCTCGTGTATTTCGACAACGTCTACGCCTATGGAAAGGTCGACGGGCCGATGACAGAGGACTCGCCCATCCGACCCAGCAGCAGGAAGGGCGAGATCCGTGCCGCGTTGCTGCAGCAGCTGGAGGTCGGGCACGAGCGCGGACTCGAACTCACCGTGGCGCGCAGCGCGGACTTCTACGGGCCGGGCGCCTCGACGAGCGCGTTCAATTCGATGGCACTCGACCCCGTCGCGCGGGGGAAGGAGCCCACCTGGCTCATCGACGCCACGCTCCCCCACTCGATGACCTACACCCCGGACATCGGTGCCGCACTCGCGATCCTCGGGACGGATGATCGAGCCCGCGGCAAGGTCTGGCACATTCCTACCGCGCCGGCGCTCACCGGCGAGGAGTATCTGACTCTCGCGACGGGGGGCGGCCTGCGCCATCGGACGATCTCGCTGGGCACGATGCGACTGGGCGCGCCGTTCGTGGCCGTCGCCCGCGAAGCCCTCGAGCTGAGCTACCAGAACTCCCGGCCCTATGTTTTCGACTCCTCGCGGTTCGAATCGACGTTCTCGATGGCGGCTACTCCGTACGAGGTCGGCATCGTCCGTGCGCTCGAGGAGTCGAGAAGGGTCGCCTCAGCGACAGGCTAACCGCGGCAGAGAATCTCCCCGTGCGGCATCGCGAACCAGCCATCCGCATCGTTGATCCAGTCACGCCACGCACGCGAGATGTCGATGAGGTCGTCCTGGCTCGCGAGGCCCGAGTCGATCGTGTCGACCGCGAGGGCGGATTGCAGGATTCGCGCCTCCCACATGCTCCCCCACCACTCGCGGTCGGCTTCGGAGTTGAACGACCAGATGGATGCCGTGGAGACGACCTCCGCGAAGCCCGCGTCCATGGCCCAGGATTTCAGGTGCCGGCCGGCATCCGGTTCGGTGTCGTTGCTCCGGTACACGGAACGCACGAGGTCGAGCCAGCGTTCGAGGCCCGTCGAGGCCGGATGCCAGAAGCATGCACCGTAGTCGACGTCCCGAGCCGCGACGATTCCGGATGCCGCGCGCACCCGGCGGAACTCCCTCAGCATCGCCACCGGATTCGCGACGTGCTGCAACACCTGATGCGCGTGCACGACGTCGAAGGAGTTGTCGTCGTACTCGAGTTCGTACCCGTTGCCGACGACGAACTGAACATTGTCGACGTCGCGTTCCGCGGCGAGCGCGGTGGCCTTGTCGACGATCTCCGCCGAGGCGTCGACTCCGATGACCATCGCGGGGGCGACCCGCGCAGCGATATCGATCGTGATCGTGCCTGGACCGCACCCGACATCCAGAACGCTCGCGCCGGGCACGAGCGCCGACGCGAGGTAGCTCGCTGAATTGTCCACCGTGCGCCAACTGTGCGAACGAAGGACGCTCTCGTGGTGACCGTGCGCATAATGCTCATCAGGTATTGCCATGGTTCCACCCTAATAAGGTTGGAGTATGACGAACCCGTTTTTTGAGCCGAGCACCCTCCCCTACGAACTCCCGCCGTTCGACGACATCAAGGACGAGCACTATCTGCCCGCGTTCGGGAAGGGATTCGAGGAACACCTCGCTGAGCTCTCCGCCATCACGGGACAGGATGACGCTCCGACGTTCGACAACACCATGGTCCCGCTCGAGCGGAGCGGCCAGACGCTGCTGCGGGTTGCGCGCGTCTTCTACAACAAGTCCTCGTCCGATTCGAGCGACTTCACGAACGACCTCGAGGAGCAGATCGCTCCGCGCATGGCGGCGCACGAGGATGCCATCCGACTCGACTCGCGCCTGTATGGCCGGATCAAGACCATCCATGACCAGCTCGAATCGCTCGAACCAAGTGCGGAACAGCGCTATCTCGTGGAGCGCTACTTCACCGAGATGACGCTCGCCGGCGCCGGTCTCGACGACGAGCAGAAGGAGAAGCTGAAGGAGTACAACCAGAAGCTCTCGACGCTCACCACCCGATTCGAGAAGAACCTGCTCGCCGACACGAACGAACTCGCGGTCGTCATCGACGATGTGAGCGACCTCGATGGGCTGGGCGCAGGCGAGGTGTCGGCCGCCGCGGAAGCGGCGAAGGAGCGGGGCCTTGATGGCAAGTACCTCGTGACGCTCGTTCTGCCGACCGGGCATCCGTACCTTTCCAGCCTGACCCGTCGTGATGTGCGCGAGAAGATCATGGCGGCATCGCGCTCCCGGGGCATCCGTGGCGGTGAGCACGACAACCGCGAACTCGTTCTGGAGATCGCGAAGCTGCGAGCGGAGCGCGCGCGCCTGCTCGGTTTCGACACCCATGCCGGCTACGTGACGGCGGATGAGACGGCGAAGACCCCGCAGGCCGTCGCCGACATGCTCGGCAGGCTCGCACCACCCGCCGCTCGCAACGCCCGCGCGGAGCAGAAGGACCTCGAGGACATTGCCGGGCACGCCATCGAGCCGTGGGACTGGGCGTTCTACACGGAGAAGGTGCGACAGGCGAAGTACGACGTCGACACCGCAGCCATGCGCCCGTACTTCGAAGCCGAGCGCGTGCTGCAGGACGGTGTGTTCTTCGCGGCCACGAAGCTCTACGGCATCACGTTCGCGGAGCGGCCGGATCTCACCGCATACCACCCGGACGCACGCGTCTTCGAGGTCTCGAACGAGGACGGCTCCCCTGTTGGCCTGTTCGTCTATGACCTCTACACGCGCGACTCCAAGCGCGGCGGCGCCTGGATGAACGAGCTCGTGGGCCAGAACGACCTGCTCGAACAGCCGGTCGTGGTCGTCAACAACCACAACGTGCCGAAGCCCGCCGCGGGAGAGCCGACCCTGCTCACCTACGACGAGGTCAACACGCTCTTCCACGAGTTCGGGCACGCGCTGCACGGTCTCTTCGCCCGCGTCACGTTCCCGAAGTTCACCGGAACGAGCGTGTTCCGCGACTTCGTGGAGTTCCCCAGCCAGGTCAACGAGATGTGGATGCTGTGGCCGGAAGTGCTCGCGAACTATGCCGTGCATCACGAGACCGGTGAGCCGATGCCGCAGGAGCTCGTCGACAAGCTGCACGCCTCTGAGCAGTTCAACGAGGGCTTCCAGACGAGCGAGTACCTCGCCGCCGCCCTGCTCGACCAGGCCTGGCATTCGATCACCGCCGATGACGCAGTGACGGATGTCGCGGGGTTCGAGGCGAAGGCTCTCGCAGCGGTCGGCCTCGACAACCCGGCCGTGCCGACCCGGTACTCGAGCACGTACTTCGCGCACACGTTCGCGGGCGGCTACGACGCCGGGTACTACTCCTACATCTGGAGCGAGGTGCTGGATGCCGACACCGTCGAATGGTTCAAGGACCATGGCGGGCTCACCCGGGAGAATGGCGACCGGTTCCGGTCGAAGTTGCTCGGGGTTGGCGGCAAGATGGACGCGCTGGATGCCTACCGCGACTTCCGAGGCCGCGACGCGGTCATCGAGCCGCTGCTCAAGCGCCGCGGGCTGGAGTGACCGCTCCTCAGGGAGCGGGTTCCGGGTTCTCGGCCGTCGACCGACTCCCCCACCCCAGCCACAGCATGAAGATCGCGCCGACGACGAGACCCCAGAAGGCGGAGCCGATTCCGGCGATCGTGAGTCCGGATGCGGTGACGAGGAACGTGGCGATGGCGGCGATGCGATGCGGCGGCTCCTCGAGCGCGCCGGTGATGGAGGTGACGAGGGCGCCGACGACGGCGAGCCCGGCGACCGCGATGATGAGGATCGGCGGCGAGGCTGCGACGAGTGCCGTCGCGACCCCCGCGCCGAGTCCGAGCAGCAGGTAGAGCACGCCGGCACTGAGCGTCGCGATCCATCGTCGTGACTTGTCGGGATCGGCCTCCGGGCTCGCCATGATGGCAGCGGTGATCGCCGCGAGGTTGATGGCGTGCCCACCGAAGATCGCTCCACCGACCGAGGCGACCCCTGTGCCGACGAGCACGGGTCGGGCCGGCGTTTCGTAGCCGAACGTGGACATCACGACGAATCCAGGCACGTTCTGCCCCGCCATCGTGACGATGAACAGCGGCAGGCCGAGGCTCACGATCACGGCGGGATCGAACACCGGGAGCACGAAGGCGAGCTGCGGGGCGAGCTCAGCCTTCTGCATCCACCCGCCCCCGGCGGACACGGCGATCACGATGGCGGCTACGAGCATGGCGGAGGGCACGGCCCACCGGGGCGCGAGCCTCAGTATGATGAGCCAGGCAAGGATGATCGGGAGCGCGAGAAGCGGGTAGTCGAACATCGCCGTGACGGGCGCGAGGCAGATCGGGAACAGGATTCCGGCGAGCATCGCGCTCGCGATCGCCTTGGGGATGCTCGTCATGAGCCGCCCGAGCGCCGGCCACAACCCGCACAGGATGATGAGCGCACCGCACACGATGAACGCGCCCACCGCTGCCGCGAAGTTCGCGTGATTCTGGCCCGCCGCCACCAGCAGGGCCGCGCCGGGAGTCGACCATGCGATCGAGATCGGAATGCGGTATACGAGGGCGAACCCGATCGAGGCGAGCCCAACGGTCACACACAGGATCAGCAGGCCCGACGAGGCCTGCGCATCCGTGGCGCCCACCGCCTGAAGCCCAGCGATGACGAGGGCGAACGACGTGGCGAATCCGGCGATGGAGCCGACGATTCCGGCGGAGATGGGCTGCAGGATGAGGTATCGGTCCTTCGCGTCGGCGGGAGTGACGCCATCCTATGGCGTGAAGACGCCCCGCAATTTCTCCCACGACGACACCCGAACGTAGACCGGGATCTCCTCGATCGGCACGGCCCGAGTCACGACCCGGCCACCGGTATGCGATTGGCCCGTCCAGGCATCCACCCACTCGCCTTCCGGAAGGTAGGTCGACCACTCGGTGGCGCCGGGCTCGGTGACCGGCGAGACGAGGAGGTCGTCGCCGAGCAGATACTGCAGCGGAAACTCCCACACTCTCTCGTCGTGCGGGTGATCGAAGAACAGGGCGCGCAGGAGCGGCTTCGAGTTCTCCGTGCCGAGCTTCGCCTGCTCGATGAGGTAGGGCACGAGACGCTCGCGCAACTCGGTGAGGCCGCGATACACGTCCAGCACGCGGGGATCGCCCGACTGCTCCGCGATGTTCCACGGTGTGCGGTCGTGCGAAGGGACCCGATGATGGTTGAACTCCGCGTGGTACTGCATGATCGGGCTGAACACGGCCATCGCCCCGGTTCGAAGGTAGAGCTCGGCACTCGGCAGTTCGCCGGAGAACCCGCCGTGATCCCAGCTCCACGAGAAGATCCCGGATGCCCCTGCCGTGAGGCCCGCGGTCACGGAGGCGCGGAACGCCTCCCAGGTCGAGCGCTCGTCGCCCGCCCAGTGCCCCGGAAAGCTGCCCGCGCCGGCATGCCCGGCCCGGCTGAAGGTCAGGCCGTCGGTGCCCGCGCGCTTGAGGAGCTCGTGGAAGGCCTGCGCGTAGAGATTCGGATAGCGGTTGTTAGTCAGGTCGCCGCGCGTGCCGTCACCGAAGCGGAGCTCGTCCCCCCACGTGTGCTCGCCGCCATCCGTCTTGAACCCGTCGACGCCCATCTCCTCGAGCAGGTAGCGACGCTTCTCGGTCCACCACTCGCGCACCTCAGGTCTCGTGAAGTCGGGGAGCAGCGCACGGGGAAACCACCAGCCCCGGTTCCGATACGGGCTGCCGTCTTCCTCGAGCACGGCGAAGCCGCGTTCCTGAAGGGCGACGCGGTCGGCGACGAGCTGCTCGTCGTTCTCGATGTCGTGGTCCGGGACGACCGGGATCTGCCACAGAATGACTTTGACGCCCTGGGCGTGCAGCCGGTCGATCATGCCCTTCGGGTCCGGCCATGCCCCGTCGGGCGGGAAGGTGAAATCCTGGTAGCGCAGGGGTTCGCCGTCGTGTCGCGGCGTGTACTGCGCATCCCGCCAGATGTGGATGGTGCCCTCGTCGCTCCACGCTTCGATGACGATGGCGCCGACCGGGATGCCCTCCTCGAGCGAACGGGCGACCTCCGACTCGACCCTCTCCTGCGTGTTCCATTCGTTCGAGCTGATCCACGGCCGGTAGGCCCAGTCGGGGATGCGCGCCGGCTTTCCGACCACGTCGAAGAAGCCCGAGAGGACGTCCGCCGGGCTTCCATCCCACAACCGAAGAGTGACCTGCGGGTCATCCGGGTCGACGAGCACCTCGATCCGGAGCATGCCGGCATCCTGCTTGCCGATGTCGAACCAGACTCGGCGGGTCGTGTCGACGTGGAAGCCCCAGCCATCACCGCCCACGACATGCGCGAACGGCACGGGAAGGTAGGTCCGCACGCCCTGGTCGCAGTACTGCTCGAACACTGTCGCGTCGACGGCCCAGCCACGCTGGTCGAGGGAGTGGAATCGCTCACCGAGCCCGACGATGTGCTCGCCTGCCGAGAGCGTCAGTGCGAAACGGGCGCGAACGGGTTTCCCGTCGACGACGAGCCATTGCACGGAAGTGGGTGCGACGTGTCCTTCGGCGCCTTCGACGACGAGTCGACCCCCGGACCGCTCCCAGGATCCGATGGGCAATGCGAACCAGGATGTCGTTTCGCGGGCGTCGGCGGACCGGAACCGGTAGCGCACTCGGTCGCCGGTCGCGAACGGACCCACCATGACCTGCCAGGCATCCAGCCCCCCGGTGTCCTCCCCCGCTTCGGCGGCGGCCGCCAGGTGTCCGCCCGCATCGCCGAGTACGAGGCCGGAGTCGGCAGTGTCGAGGCGGTGGGCATCCATCGCCATGATTCGACCGTTGACGTCGAGCTCGACGACGGGAACGCCCGCCGCTTGCGAGACGAGCACACCGAGAGTGACCTGCTCGCCCGCTTCCGGCTGAACCGGATCGCGCTGGTCGAGACTGGGGCGATAGGCGTGGCCTCGCCCTGGAGGATTGTGGCGGATCACCGTTCGGTTACTCCTGTCATTCCGAGACTCGTCGCAAGGGTCAGATACATGGCGTGGGACCAGAGAAGAGGGGAGGCACTCGGCCCCCAGCGCTCGACCCACTCGGCGATGCGCTCCGGGTGGAGGGCGTGAGTGTCGACCTGTTCCGGAAGATTCAGGGTGACGTCCGCCTGTGCGGCGATCCAGTCGGCGAGTTCCTGTGCCCTCTCGAGGTTTCCGGCCTTCGCATGATGCCACCCGAGGAATCCCGCAAGCAGGATCCACTCGCCGCCGCCGTAGTAGGTGTCGTCGAGAAAGCGGTAGACGCCGGCTGGGGCGAGCTCCCTCTCGATGCGCTCGATCGTGGCTGTCGCGACGGGGTCACCCATCGGGTAGAGCTCGAAGGGGGTCATGCAGGCGATGAGGCTCGCATCGACCTGGTCGCTTCCGAAGTACTTGGTGAGGTGGCCGTCGTGGAGACCCTCTGCCGCAATGAGAGCGGCGATCTCTCCGGCCACGATGGCCGCACGTTTGCGAAGCCCAGGGTCGAGCTCTTCCCACCCGCTTGCAGCGAGGAGACCCCGGCGTATGGGGGCGAGGCTCGACGGATGCCTGCGGTGGCCGTTCTCCTCCCACCAGTCGTAGAACGGGCTCGCCCAGAACACGCAGAGGTAGCGCACCGTGAGGGCGGCGCCCTCCGCGAAGGCCGTGCGATCGCGACCGTGGCGGATGCTGTGCCGGTCGAGCGCCCACAGCCAGGTCCCGTAACCGTCGAGCTGGAAGTCTTGCCACTCGGTGCCGGACTCCTGGCCGTCGATCGTGTATCGCGTGTGGAGGTGTTCGGTGAGCGCGACGTCCTCCACGTCGCGCTCACCCCGGGCGACCAGATCCAGGATCTGTTCGCGTCGGTCTGTGAGGATGCGATCGCACCAGCCGAAGAACGCTTCGGCGCTGGCGATCTCACCCACCCGGCTCATCGCATCGGCGATGAATGCCCCATCCCGGAACCAGCTGTACTGGTAGGTCGGGAAGGTCGGAGACGCGAGGTACGCTCCGGTGGCCGCCTGTCCATCTTTGATGACCTCGATGCTTCTCGAGATCAGAAGGGCGTGAATCGGGTTGTTCGTCATCTCTAGAGCAGCGCGTTGACTTCTTGGACGGCCTGGTTCAGGGCATCCTCGACCGACAACTCACCGAGCACTGCCTTCTGCAGGTACAGGGTCACGATGTCCTGCAGCTCCTGCTGGCGCTCGATGACCGGAGGCACGACGACCGAGTCCAGGGAGTCGAACACGGCCTGACGGTTCTCCGGCGGCGTGATCGACAGGTAGGGCTCGAGCAGCGCCTTGTCGGCGACCGCCGGAAGCTCCCAGTCCTCGTTGAGGCGGATGTCCACCGTCAGGTCCGAGGAGGCGAGGTACTGAAGCCACTTGGCCGACTCCACCGGGTGCTTGGTGCTCGCGGATGCGACACCGGCGTTGGCGAAGAAGTGCGAAGCGTGCTGGGTGTTGCCCGGCTCGACGACGACGTCCCACTTGCTCGGGATGTCGAGCAGATTGTTGAACTGCCAGATCCCGTTGTGCCACATGGCGATCTTTCCCTGCTGGAAGAGCACGTCATCGCCGATACCGCCCATCTGGGCCTCGTTCGGCATGGTGTTGCCGACCTTGTCGACCAGGTGGTGCGCTGCGGCGATGCCGGCCTCGCTGTTGAAGGTCGCCTTCGTCATGTCGTCGTTGAAGAACTCACCGCCGCTCTGGGCGAGGGACTTGTAGAACTCGAAGAACTGCACGGGCTGGTATTCGCCGAAGACGCCGGCTCCCGCGTTCGTGAGCTTCTCCGCCGCGGCCTTCTCATCGGCCCAGGTCCAGTCGGCGGTCGGGTAGTCGAGCCCCGCCGCGTCGAAGAGATCCTTGTTGTAGATGAGAACGACGACGGAGAAGCTCTCGGGAAGTCCGAGCTGCACCCCATCGAAGTTGAAGGCGTCGTAGGCCTTCGGGAAGTAGACGCTCTTGTCGATCGCGTCGGGAGCGGCGGTCTCCAGGTCCAGCAGCGCGCCGGAGGAGGCGAAGGACACGAAGTTCTCGTAGTTCAACTCGAACGTGTCCGGTGCGGTGTTTCCGGCGATCCTGGTCTTGAGAGACGTGAAGTAGTCCTCATACGGTGCGTTCTGCACCTTGACGGTGATGTTCGGGTTCTCATCCTCGAACGCGTCGACGATCCTCTGCAGCTGGGCTTCGTGATCGGCGCCGGCGGTGAAGTTGAAGAACTCGATGGTGACCGGGCCGTCGCTTTCAGCGGGACCGGCCGAGCATCCGGCGAGCAGCAGTGCGGTGGTCGCGAGAATGCCGACTCCCGCCATCCGCCAGCGAGCTGCGGGTTTGGTGATGTGCATGATTGCGATTGTTCCTCTCTCGATGAAGGGCTCAGCCTTTGAGCCCCGACATGGCAACGCCTTGGAGGACGTAGCGTTGCGCAAACAGAAATACAGCGACGATCGGCAGAACAGAGATCGTCGCTCCCGCCAGCACGAGGTTCCAGTCGGTGACGAACCGGCTGGAGAGGCTGGAGAGACCAAGGGGCAGCGTCATCAAATCCGGGGAGTTGATGATGATGAGGGGCCACAGGAAGTTGTTCCAGGAGCCCATGAAGGAGAAGACGGCGACCGTCGCGATCGCCGGCTTCGACAGCGGGAGGACGAGGGTGAAGAAGTTGCGGATGTGGCCGGCGCCGTCCATGAACGCAGCCTCCTCCAGCTCGCGCGGGAGGCCGAGGAAGGCCTGGCGCAGCAGGAAGACCCCGAACGGCATCGCCATCTCGGGGATGATGAGGCCCCAGTAGGAGTCGAGCATCCCCATGTACCTCAACTCGATGAAGAGGGGGACGACCATGACCTGGAAGGGGACCATGAGGGTGGCGAGGAAGAGGACGAAGATCGCGTTGCGCCCGCGGAAGGTCAGGCGAGTGAAGGCGTAGGCGGCCATCGCGCTGCTGAGCACCTGCAGGAACGTGACCGCGAGGGACACGCCCACGCTGTTGAGCACCCAGCGCACGATGGGGACCTCGGTGAACAGACGCTCGTAGGCCGCGCCGTCGACCGGGTTGGGGATGAGCTGCGGCGGCAGCTTGAACAGTTCGCCCGCCGTCGTGAGCGAGGTCGACACCATCCACACGAACGGGAACAGGAAGACGAGGCCGCCCGCCGCGATGACGATCGTGCGCGTCCAGACCGCGGCCTTCGATTCAGTCCCCATAGTGCACCCACCGCTTCTGGAATCTCAGCTGGAAGACCGTGAACAGGAGGATGATCGCGAAGAGCACCCAGCTCATCGCGGAGGCCTCACCCATGAGCCCGTACTTGAAGGCATTCTTGACGACCTGCTCCATGACGACCGTCGTGGCGCCGGCCGGGCCGCCCTCCGTCATGACCCAGACCTGGTCGAAGACCTGGAACGCGCCGATCATCGCGAGGATCATGGCGAACAGGATCGACGGGGTCAGCAGCGGGAGGGTGACGTACCGGAGTTTCTCCCAGCGGGTCGCGCCGTCGATCGTCGCGGCCTCGTACAGGTGGTCGGGGATGCTCTGCAGTCCGGCAAGAAGAATCAACATGTTGAAGCCGAGGTCCTTCCAGACCGAGGCGATGATGATCGAGGGCATCGCCCAGTTCGGATCCGTCCACCAGCCAGGGCCGTCGATCCCCACGAGTCCGAGCACGTAGTTGACCATTCCGCCCTGCGGGCTCAGGAGCCACTTCCAGAGCAGCGCGACGACGACCCAGCTTGTGACGACCGGCAGGAAGTAGATGCCCCGGAAGAACGTCGCGCCCTTGAGCTTGCTGTTCAGGAGCACGGCGATGGCGATCGCCCCCACGAGGACGAGCGGGAGGTAGCCCACCATGTAGTAGAGGGTGTTCAGGAGCGCCTTGTGGAATTTGGCATCCGTGAGGACCTCGACGTAGTTTTCGATTCCGAGGTACTCCGGCGGCCGCAGGAGGTTCCACTTGGTCATGCTCACCCAGAGCGAGGCGAGCATCGGAAAGATGCGGAAGACCAGGAGCGGGATCAGTGCAGGCAGGAGGAACAGAGCGACCAGTCCGACCTTCTTCCAGCCGCGATCACCGACCATGGCTCTGCACTCCCGGCTTGGGGACCACGGAGAGCCTGGACCTCACGAGGCGCCCCTGCTCGCCGGCAAGACCCACGGCATCGAAGGGGGTGGACAGCACGAGAGCCGCGGCACCCTGCGCCCAGCTTTCATCGGTCCAGGTCTCGACCTCGACGGGGACGCCGCGACGCGAGGGAAGAAGGGTGGCCCTGAACTCGGGCTCGAATCCTGAGGCCCAGTGCTTCCAGGCGGCGGTTCCTTCACCGAGGACGATGACGGACTCGGGGTCGAACACCTGTACGACGCCCGCGAGTACGCGGGCGAGGACGCGCCCCGCATCACTGAAGATCTCCTGCGCACGCCCGTCGCCATCGTCGGCCGCCCGTGTGAGCGCGGCGATGCCGGCGCGCTGAGGGATGACCGCGGCGTCCCGTGCGCGACGTTCGAGGCTGGCCTGGCCGATCACGGTCTCGAGGCATCCGTGGTTCCCGCAGCTGCAGAGGACGCCGTCCGCCACGAGCGGGACGTGTCCGATCTCACCGGCTCCCCCCGAGCCGCCCCTGAGGACGACGCCGTCCATGACGAGCCCGAGCCCGACGCCGGTGCCGATCGTGAGGGTGAGAAAGGTCGCGTGATTGCGGCCGATGCCGAAGAGCCGCTCCGCCATGGCGAGAGCATTGACGTTGTTCTCGACCAGAACGGGAAGCCCCAGCATCCTGCGCAGTGTCGGGCCGATCGGCATGTCGTTCCAGTCCAGCTGGTATGAGTCGACGATCCCGCTGCCCTGCGCGTCGACCGTGCCGGGGATCGCCACTCCGATGCCCAGGATGGGAACACCGCTGCCGCCGTCGATGAAGCCCTCGACCGCATGGCCGAGTCCTTCGAGAAGGGTCGCCGATGACGCATCGAAGGGTTCCTGTGCCGAGCGGATCACGGTTCCATCGAGCTCGACCTCGACGAACGCGAGGTGGTCGGGTGCGATCTTGAGCCCGACCGCATGGCCGGCTGACGAGACGAGGCCGAGCCTTCTGGCGGGACGGCCGCCCTGCGATGGCGAATGCTCGCGCTCATCGACCAGGCCATCGGCGATGAGCTCCTTGACGAGTTGCGTGATGAGGGCGGGGCTCACGTCGAGGGCTCGCGCGAGGTCGGCGCGGGACGCGGGTCCCTGCGCACCGAGCCGCGCGAGGATCGCAGACCGAGTGACATCGGTGCGGCCGGTCGAGCGAGTCGCCATGGGGGTCCTTGGTTCGGGAACAACTTTGTTTAGAACTAAAGGAACTCTAGAAGTAAGTAGCGAAGAATGTCAAGGGTGAGATCGAGGGAAGTACCGCTACCTGAGGGGTGGGCGACGCTGGCGTGAGGAAGGGAGCACGCGGATGGTCCCCTTCGAGACGCGCGCTACTCAGGGAACGAGAGTCGCTGCTACGCGGACTTCTCGCGGCGCTCGGGCTTGCGCGGAACGATCGTCGGAGCAGCGTTCTCGATGACCGACTGCTTCGTCACGATCACCCGGTCCACGTCATCGTTCGACGGGACCTCGAACATGATCGGGCCGAGCACCTCTTCCATGATCGCCCGCAGCCCGCGGGCACCGCTCTGCCGCAGCACGGCCAGGTCGGCGATCGCCTCGAGGGCATCCGCTTCGAACTCCAGCTTCACGCCGTCGATCTCGAACATCCGCTGGTACTGGCGCATGAGCGCGTTCTTCGGGACGGTGAGAATCTCCATGAGCGCGACCTGGTCGAGCGGCGTGACCGTCGCGACGACCGGGAGACGGCCGATGAACTCGGGGATGAGCCCGAACTTGTGGAGATCCTCCGGGAGCACCTCGCTGAACAGGTTGACCTCGTCGCCCTTGATGTGCAGGGGGGCACCGAACCCGATGCCCTTCTTGCCCGCGCGGTGGGAGATGATCTCCTCGAGCCCGGCGAAAGCGCCAGCGACGATGAACAACACGTTCGTCGTGTCGATCTGGATGAACTCCTGGTGCGGATGCTTGCGCCCGCCCTGCGGGGGCACGGATGCCACCGTTCCCTCGAGGATCTTCAGGAGCGCCTGCTGCACGCCCTCCCCCGAGACGTCGCGGGTGATCGACGGGTTCTCGGCCTTGCGGGCGATCTTGTCGATCTCGTCGATGTAGATGATCCCGGTCTCGGCGCGCTTGACGTCGTAGTCGGCGGCCTGGATGAGCTTGAGGAGGATGTTCTCGACGTCCTCGCCGACGTAGCCCGCCTCGGTGAGGGCCGTCGCATCCGCCACCGCGAACGGCACGTTCAGCCGACGTGCGAGCGTCTGGGCGAGATAGGTCTTGCCGCATCCGGTCGGCCCGATGAGCAGGATGTTGGACTTCGCGATCTCGACGTCATCGCCCACTGCCTCGGCCGGCATGATCGTCTTCTCGGCGCGGACCCGCTTGTAGTGGTTGTACACGGCCACCGACAGTGCGCGCTTGGCCTGCTCCTGGCCGATGACGTACTCTTCGAGGAAAGCGTAGATCTCCTTGGGCTTCGGCAGCTCGAACTCGCTCGCCGCCTCCTCGCCCGACTCGGCGAGGCGTTCCTCGATGATCTCGTTGCACAACTCGACGCACTCGTCGCAGATGTAGACGCCGGGCCCCGCGATGAGCTGCTGAACCTGTTTCTGGCTCTTGCCGCAGAACGAACACTTGAGCAGGTCTGCGCTCTCGCCAATGCGTGCCATGCTCGCCTCCCTTGGTGTCGACCCGTTTCCGTGGTCGTTAGCGCCGAATACCGTGCAGCTACGAGCCTAACCCGGTACACAGACAGTCGCTGCAACATGACCATTTCGGGCTTCGGCGTGCCGCCTACAATGGGAGTATCCACGGCGAGCAGAATCCAGGGGTGACGCGATGACACGGTGGGCGAGAGTTGCCCGCGGATCCGTGGCCGCAGTGGTCTCCCTCTTCGTCGCCGCGTTCTCGCACTCCGTCGCTGGGGGCAGCCTCCCCGGAGTGGCCGGCATCTCCCTCTGCCTCACCTTCTCCATCATCGTGTGCACCGCCCTCGCCGGGCACCGGATGCCTCGGGTGCGTCTC
Organism: Terrimesophilobacter mesophilus; assembly: GCF_014200375.1. Taxonomy (GTDB): domain Bacteria; phylum Actinomycetota; class Actinomycetes; order Actinomycetales; family Microbacteriaceae; genus Terrimesophilobacter; species Terrimesophilobacter mesophilus. The sequence continues at coordinate 592,437 of NZ_JACHBP010000001.1, forward strand.
GCAGCATCCATCGTCGCGAGCCAGGCCATGTACCACGGGATCTTCGGCTCGCTGGGTTCCTCGACGGTCGCTTCCGCGGGGACCATCGGGCACGTGCACACTGCTTCGATAGACTTCGGGGCGATCCCGGCCCACGTGCACTCGTCAGGCGACATGCTCTTCGCACACGTCGTGGCGGCGTTCGTCACCTTCCTGGTACTCGCGTTCGGCGAGCGAAGCGTTCTGGCGACGCTTGAGGCCACCAGGAGATTTGCGCTCTCGCTGCTTCCGCAGTCGGCGGATGTCCCGCTCGCGAGCACACCGGCAAGACTCCTCCCTTCGCGGGTCCGCCGCACGATCCCCCAGCACCAACGCGCGGTCCAGTCCGGACTCCGCTATCGCGGCCCGCCGACGGCACTCGCCATCTGATCACCGCTCATCGCGCACCCGCGCACCCATTTCTTCGTCGCTCGCATGCCAATGGCATGGCCGAAAGGACCTCTATGAACCGCACTTCCGCCATCGTCACCGCCGCCGGCGCGGCACTGATTCTGGCCATCGCAACACCCGTCGCCGCATCCGCCCACGTCACGGTCAGCCCGAACACGGCATCCGCCGGTTCGTACGCCCTCATCGACATCAAGGTGCCGAACGAGTCGGCATCCGCCGTGACCAACAAGGTCGAGCTCTCGCTGCCGACCGATACACCATTCCTCAGCGTCAGTTACGTGCCGGTGTCCGGGTGGACGGCAGAGCTCGTCCGCACGACGCTTCCGTCGCCGGTCACCGTCGGCGACAACACAATCACCGAGGCCGTGACGAAGGTCGTCTGGACGGCGTCGCCCGGAAGCGAGATCAGAGCCGGACAGCTGCAGGTCTTCCCCGTGTCGCTCGGTCCGGTGCCGGACACCGGGTCCATCGTGATGCCCGCCGATCAGACGTACAGCGATGGGACGGTCGTGTCGTGGTCCCAGACGGGCAGCGGCGCGGAGCATCCGGCGCCTGTCCTATTCGTCAATGACGCGCCGGCAGGAGATCATCACTCGGATGCGAGCGACGTTGACGGCCACGCCGATTCGGCATCCGGGTCCGCCGATACGCTGGCGCGCAGTCTCGGCATCGGCGGACTCGTCGTCGGCACCATCGGCATCGTCGCGGCGATCGCCGCACTGCGCAGGAAGGAGTCGGTGTGAGAGCGCCAACATGGGCCGCACGGGCCGGAGCGTTCCTGGGGGTTGGCGCCGCGCTCGCCCTCGTCGCCGCGTTCGCGATCGCTGCCCCGGCCGCAGCGCACAACTACTACGTGTCGTCGACGCCGGCGATCAACGAGGTGGTCACGACCCTGCCCGACGAGTTCACGGTCACGACCAATGACAACCTTCTCGACCTGAACGGGACGGGAGGCGGCTTCTTCATCGAGGTCAAGGGGCCGGACGGTCTCTACTACGGTGATGGCTGCGTCACGGTGAACGGGGCCTCCGTGTCCATGCCGGCTGCACTCGGCCCTGCGGGCGAGTACACGCTCGCCTGGCAGGTCGTGTCGACGGACGGCCATACGGTGTCCGATTCGTTCCACTTCACCTGGCAGCCGGCGCCGGATGCTGAAACCTCTACCACGGGCTCCTCGACGGTGCCGAACTGCCACGGCACCGCAGTGGGCATCCCCGACAGCACGGCGCCTCCGGCCGACAACTCGTCTGCAGACATCCTGTGGATCGGTGGAGCGGTCGTCGCGGTCGCACTCGCGATCGTCGCAACGCTCATGCTGCTGCGGCCGCGGAAGGCGCCGCCGGCCGCGTAGTTCCCGTGACTCCCCGGCCTACTTCGCGGTGATCGCCGCTGGCGCGGTCTTCCGGCTCGTGAGCACCTGGTCGATGAGGCCGTATTCGAGGGCTTCGGCCGCGCTCAGGATGTTGTCGCGGTCGATGTCCTTGTTGACCTGCTCCGGGGTGCGGTTCGAGTGGCTGGAGATGGTCTCCTCAAGCCAGGTACGCATCCGCTGGATCTCGCGCGCCTGGATCTCGATGTCCGAGGCCTGGCCGTGGCCGGCATCGCCGGTCGCCGGCTGGTGGATGAGGATGCGCGCGTTCGGCAGCGCGAGACGCTTGCCCGGTGCGCCGGCGGCGAGAAGCACGGCCGCGGCGGAGGCCGCCTGGCCGAGACACACCGTCTGGATCTGCGGACGGACATACTGCATCGTGTCGTAGATCGCCGTCATCGCGGTGAACGATCCGCCGGGAGAGTTGATGTACATGACGATGTCGCGGTCGGGGTCCTGGCTCTCGAGCACGAGAAGCTGGGCCATGACGTCATCCGCTGAGGCGTCGTCGATCTGCACGCCGAGGAACACGATGCGGTCCTCGAACAGCTTCGCGTAGGGGTCCTGCCGCTTGTAGCCGTATGCCGTGCGCTCCTCGAAGGTGGGGAGGATGTAACGCGACTCCGCGCCGGGACGGGCGATTCCGCTCGCGTTGAGGTTCGTGAATTCCATGAGTCCTGTCCCTACTTCTTCGCCGAGTCGTTGGAGCCGCTGGGGTCGTCCGTGCCGCCGCCGCCCACGACATCCGTCGCGAACTCGCGGAGGTGGTCGACGAATCCGTACTCGAGCGCCTCCTGCGCGGTGAACCAGTTGTCCCGGTCGCCGTCTTCGATGATCTGGTCGACCGTCTTGCCGGTCTGTTCTGCCGTGAGCTCCGCCATCCGCTTCTTCATGTCGAGGATGACCTTGGCCTGCGTCTGGATGTCGGCCGCCGTGCCGCCGAACCCGCCGGACGGCTGGTGCAGGAGCACGCGGGCGTTGGGGGTGATGTAGCGCTTGCCCTTCGTCCCCGAGGAGAGGAGGAACTGGCCCATGGACGCCGCCATGCCGATGCCCACCGTGACTATGTCATTCGGGACGAACTTCATGGTGTCGTAGATCGCCATCCCCGCCGTGATGGAACCCCCTGGAGAGTTGATGTAGAGGTAGATGTCGCGCTTGGAGTCCTCCGCGGCGAGCAGCAGGATCTTCGCGCAGATCTCGTTCGCGTTGTCGTCACGCACCTCCGACCCGAGCCAGATGATGCGGTCGTTGAGAAGTTGGTCGAAGATGCTGCTGACCAGTGCCGGTTGGGCCATGCTGTCGAGCTCCGTTTCCGTTGTCGCTGTGAATCGAATCTATCGGAGCGCGGCAACCTGAACTGCCCTGTTCGCCCTCGGCTAAGCGCCGCGCGGGCTACTGGTGGTCGTGCCCGAAGTGTTCGTCCGCTGCGGTGCGACCGTGGCCGTCGGTGAGCCCGTCCGCTGACACGAAGTCTCCGTCGTTCCCACCGGAGGGCGCCGTGAACGCGGTGAGGTCGACATCCTCGCCGTTGGAGTCCTTCACATTCGCCTTTGCGAGGACGGCCGCGAGAGCCTTTCCGCGCGCGACCTCGCCGATCATGCTCGGGATCTGGCCGTTCTCGTCGAGGACCTTGATGAACTCGCCCGGCTCCATCTGGTATTGGGCGGCGCCCTGCATGAGGTACTGCGTGAGCTCGTCCTGGCTGACCTTGACCTCTTCGGCCTCGACGATCGCATCGAGAAGGATCTGACTGCGGAACGTCTTCTCGCTGGACTCGGTGACCTCTGCACGGTGCACGTCGTCCTCGAGACGCTGCTCGTTCTCGAGGTGGCGGTGCACCTCGTCCTCGACGAGCTGCGGCGGCACGGGGATGTCGACCGACTCGAGGAGCTTGTCGACGATCTGGTCGCGGGCCTGCGCGCCCTGGCCGAAGACCTTGGAGCGACCGATCTGCTCGCGGATATCGACCTTGAGCTCGTCGATCGTGTCGAACTGGCTCGCGATCTGGGCGAAGTCGTCGTCGGCGGGAGGGAGTTCGCGCTCCTTGACCGCCGTGAGGTGGATGGCGATCTGGGCCGCCTCACCCTCGTGGTCTCCACCCATGAGCGGTGCCTCGAACGTCGTGTCCTCTCCAGCGCTCAGCCCGTCGAGTGCCTCGTCGATACCGTCGATCAACTCGCCGCTTCCGACCTCGTAGGAGATGCCGCTCGCGGTGTCGACCTCTTCGCCGGCGATGGTGGCGAGCAGGTCGATCTGGACGAAGTCGCCGTTGGCCGCGGGCCGGTCGACGGTGACGAGCGTGCCGAAGCGGCTGAGGAGACCCTGCAGCTCCTGCTCGACCTCGTCATCCGTCACCTCGACGGCGTCGACCGTGAGCTTCAACCCCTCGAGCTCGGGCAGGGTGAAATCGGGGCGGACGTCCACCTCGACCGTGATGAGAAGGTCCCCGCTGAAGTCTTTGAGGTTCGGAAGCTCGACGACGTCGGCGCTCGGGCGGCCGAGCGGGCGAACCTTCGCCTCGTCCGCCGCTTCCCGGTAGAACCGGTCGAGACCATCGCTCACCGCGTGATTGAGAACCTCTTCGCGACCGACGCGCTGGTCGATGATCGGCGCAGGAACCTTGCCCTTGCGGAAGCCCGGGATGTTGACCTGCTCGGCGATGTGCTTGTAGGCGTGATCGACGCTCGGCTTCAGCTCCTCCGGAGTGACCGAGATGGTCAACTTGACGCGGGTGGGGCTCAGGCGGTCGACGGTGGTCTTCACGGTTTCGATTTCTCCTGGTTAGGTGGTTCTCGATGCTGATCTGGGATATGTGTCGGGGCGACAGGAGTTGAACCTGCGACCTCCCGCTCCCAAAGCGGGCGCTCTACCAAGCTGAGCTACGCCCCGAAGGAAGGATGTCGGCCAGGGAATCGGATGACGCGGGCGCGCCCAGAAATTGGCCTCAGCAAGTCTAGCCGAGTTCTGGCAGGCGAACCGCAGGGATGGCCTGGCCGCCGGGTCTTCTGTATTAGGATTGCAGCGCGTTGTCGGCGCTTGCCGGCATCCGCGGGGATGTAGCTCAATGGTAGAGCCTCAGTCTTCCAAACTGATTACGCGAGTTCGATTCTCGTCATCCCCTCCGCGCTCAGAGTTTCTCGTCGACCAAGCGCTCCCCCGATGCCCTGATACTGGATGGGTAACGAGAAGGAGTTTCCGCATGCGAAGTCTGCGCAACGTCGGAGTTCAGGCCGCGCTCGCCTCCGCGATCCTGTTCGGGGCCGGCACCCCCTTTGCGAAGCTGCTCCTCGGCGACGTCAGCCCGTGGATGCTCGCCGGGCTGCTCTACACCGGCTCGGGGCTCGGACTCGCCGTGTGGCGGCTCGTGCGACGCGCACCCCGGGTGAGGATCGCCCGCACCGAACTGCCGCCCCTCATCGGAGCGGTGTTCTTCGGCGGGCTCGTCGCACCCGTGCTCCTCATGGTCGGCCTCGCGAACATGCCGGCATCCGGGGCCTCCCTGCTGCTCAACGCCGAAGCAGTGTTCACCGCTACGCTCGCCTGGTTCGTGTTCCGGGAGAACTTCGATCGCCGCATCGCCCTCGGTATGGTGGCGATCGTCGCCGGCGCGGTCGTGCTGAGCGTGCCATCCGGGGCGAACCTCGGCTCGCCGTGGCCTGCACTCGCCATCCTCGGCGCCTGCCTGTGCTGGGGCCTCGACAACAACCTCACCCGCAAGGTCGCACTCAACGACGCCACCTGGCTCGCCGCCGTCAAGGGCGGCGTGGCCGGCCCGGTCAACCTCGCCCTCGCCTTCGCGCTGGGCGCCACCCTGCCGAACGCCTGGGCGATCGCCGGGTCGATGCTCGTCGGGCTGTTCGCCTACGGCGTCTCGCTCGCCCTGTTCATCGTCGGGATGCGGCACATCGGCACCGCACGCACCGGCGCCTACTTCTCGGTCGCCCCGTTCTTCGGCGCCATCATCGCCCTGGCGATGGGCGAGCCGGTCACCTGGCCGCTCGCCGTCGCCGCCATCCTCATGGCCGTCGGCGTCTGGCTGCACCTCAGCGAGCGCCACGAACACCTGCACACCCACGAGCCGATGGTGCACGACCACTGGCACACGCACGACGAACATCACCAGCACGACCATGCCGACGGCGAGGTTCCGGCCGTCGGAGCGTGGCACCGTCACGAACACGCTCACGAGGAGCTCACGCACTCGCACGAGCACTACCCGGATGCACACCACCGGCACCGTCACTGAGCCGCCCGCTCCCGGCATCCGCGGCCTCGGCCCAACAGGTGACGGCAGGTCACCAACCCACTAATCTGGGCCGATGTACACCACGCTGATCTTCCTGCACCTGATCGGATCCTTCGCCTTCGTGCTCGGGCACGGCGCGTCCATCGCCGTCGCGTTCCGCCTTCGAAAGGAGACCTCGCGGGAGCGCATCGCCGCCCTGCTCGACGTCTCATCGTGGGGCATCACCTTCATGTACATCGGACTGATCGTGCTCGTCGTCGCCGGCATCGTCCTCGGCTTCACGACCCACGCGTGGGGCACCTGGTGGCTCTGGGTGTCGATCGTGCTGCTCGTACTCCTCATGGGAGCGATGTACGGCATCGCGTCGCCGTACTACAAGGGCATCCGCGCGCTCACCGGCGCCCGCATCCCGAAATCGGCCCAGGCGAAGGCCGAGGCCGCGGTGACGGAGGGGCTGCTGGAGACGCTTCCGACATCCTGGCGACCCACCGCCCTCGCCCTCATCGGCGGGGTCGGGCTCGCCGTCATCATCTGGCTCATGGTGGCGCGACCCGCCTGATCGGTCACACCGTGGCGAGCAAACCCGCCACGGAGTCGAGCGAACCCGGAACGATGGCGAAGTACGCCCACGTGCCGCGCTTCGAGCGCGTGAGGTATCCGGCGTCCACGAGCACCTTCAGGTGATGCGACACCGTCGGCTGCGAGAGACCGAGTGGCTCGGTGAGGTCGCAGACGCAGGCCTCCTTATCGGCGTGAGCGGCGACCATCGAGAGGATGCGCAGCCGCGCCGGGTCCGCGAGCGCCTTGAGCGAGACAGCCAGGCTCTCCGCATTGAGCACCGACAACGGTTCGCGTGTGATGGGCGCGCAGCAGGACTGCAGGTCACGGATCGGAAGCAGCTCGGTCAACGTCATGCAGAAATTCTCGCACATATATTGACAATCATCGATGAATTGCCGGAGACTTCATCCATCGACAATGATCGATGGAGGAGGTGCACCATGGACGAGGACTGCTGCGATCCGCTGACCTGTCCGCCCGAGCTCTGCGGCACTGGCTGCTGCTGAACGCTGGCCGGTCGCCGCGGCACCCGTCGCGGCGACCGCATCCTCAATCGAATTCGACGAAAGGGTCGCCACCATGACAACTCCCAGTGTGCTTTTCGTGTGCGTTCACAATGCAGGCCGCTCGCAGATGGCGGCCGGATACCTGCAGGCCCTTGGCGGCGGCCGGGTTCGGGTGTACTCGGCCGGCAGCGAGCCCGCAGACGCGATCAACCAGGTCGCTGTCGCGGCGATGTCGGAGAAGGGCATCGACATCGCCGGCAATCGGCCCGCCATTCTCACCACCGACGCCGTGCGCGAAGCGGATGTCGTGATCACCATGGGCTGCGGCGACGCCTGCCCCGTGTTCCCCGGCAAACGCTACGAGGACTGGGAACTGGACGACCCGGCGGGACTCGACCTCGAGCAGGTGCGACCGATCCGGGACGAGATCGAGGCACGAGTCTCGCGACTGCTCGAAGAGCTCGACGCGGCACGGTAGCCCGATGGGCGAGGGGCGGGAGCCAGTCACCCGATAATGTGAACTGACACCGACCCCGGGGGGAACCGCACCATGGCCGATGACGGTATCGACTACAGCGCGTATGCGGGGCGCGTCGCCTTCCCGCGCACTCCCTCAGACCTCCTGAGCACGAGCAATTGCCCGGCATGCTTTGCAACCCTGAAGAGCACGGTCTGCTCCGCCTGCGGCCTCGATCTCGGGCATCCGGATGCGGCGAAACTGTACGACAGGTCGGTGGCGGCCGCCCGCACACTCGATGAGCGCCTCGCCATCATCGGGAAGATGCGCTACGACGCGGCGAGGGCCCAGTCGTCGGTTCCCGCCGCGGAACCGGCAGCTCCCGTGATTTCCGAGCCGGTGGTTTCGATACGCGAGCCCGCTGCCGTGCTACCCGCCGCGAGTGCGGGCGCCGCAAGCGCACCGCGCCGCTCGAGCGTGCAGGTCACACTGCTCATCGTCGGAGTGTCGCTGCTCTCGGTCGCCGCCATCTTCTTCCTCGTCTACGCATTCATCAACTTCGGCGTCGTGTGGCGCAGCGTCATCATCGGGGCCATCACCATCGCGGCGATCGCCGGCGCCTCACTCCTGCGCCGACGCGCACTCACCGCGACCGCCGAGGGCATCGCCGCCTTCGGCGTCGTGCTCGTCTACCTGGACGTGTGGGCCATCCGCGCCAACAACCTCTTCGGAACCGCGTCCACCGATGCCACCCTGTATTGGGGAACAGCGCTCCTGCTCGCCGCCGTCGGCTTCATCGTCTGGCACCGGATGTCGAGCCTGCGAACCGCGAGCATCGTGGGCTTCACGACCTTCGCACCCGCCGTCGGCGTTCTCGTCTCCGGGATCGCCGAACCGCACGTGACCTGGGTCAACAGCGCCTTCCTCACCGCGACGGCGATCGTTGCAGCCGGCCTCATCCATCCGCTTGCGCGCCGGGCGGGAGAGCCGATGCTGCCCGAGAGGGTCATCATCCTCGTGACGACCGCGCTCACGCTTCTGGGGGCACTGGTCCTCTCGGTCCGGATCTACGAGCGCTTCGAGTGGGCGAGCGCCATCGGCCTCGCCGGTCTGGCGATTCTTGCGGGGATGCACGTCGTCGCGCTGGTCCACTCCCCGACGGCGGTGTCGACGCTGTTCGGCCAGATGTTCGCCGTGTTCGTCGGCATGTCCGCCGCATCCGCGATCGGAGTCTCGGTCGTGCGCCAAGGCGACCCCGACGCCATCACGATCGTCCCAGCGGTCTCCGCTGCCGCCGTCGCCCTGGCCCTCGAGTTCTCCTTCCGCAGGGTTGCTCCCCCAGCATTCCGGAGAGTCGCGGCGACCGCGACGATCGGGGCAGCGGTCATCGCCGGTCTCGCCCTGCTTCCCGCCGCAGTCATGGCCATCGGCGACGCAGCGCAGGCGGCCATGACCGGGGTGCGCAACGCCTGGGAGCTCGAGGTGACCGACACCGTGACCGCCCACGGGCCAGGCATCCCGTGGCCGGTTCTCACCCTGGCGGTCATCGGCGCGCTCGTTGCGCTCGCCTGGTGGATCGGGCGCCTGTTTCCGGATCGCGCCGCGCTCGTGGCCTGGTGGGCGGCGTTCGTCCTCGTGACCGCCGTGGCATCGCTGCGCATCCACTGGCTGGAATTCGCCGCCTGGATGCTCATCGCGGTCACGAGTCTCGCCGCACTCGCCCTCCTCCGAGGAGTGGCCGGAGCAGCACGCTACCGCCCGGTGCTCGTCACCACGATGATCGTCGCCGGGTCGCTCGGTTACGGCATAGGCTGGGCCACCACGTCGACCTGGTGGATCGGCACGCTCGTCGTCATCGGCGTGACCATCGCATCCAGGTCCCTCGTGAAGTCGCCCGGCTCCAAGGCAGCGCTCCTCGGCAGCGGAATCGGTCTCGCGCTGCTCTCGGTCGGGTCGGTCGCCGACCAGCTCACACTCCACAGCAACTTCGGGCTCGAGGTCGCGCTCGCGGATCGTTTCACACTGACCGCCATCGCTGCGGTGGTCGTCCTGCTCGGTGCGGCCATTCCGGATGGTGCGGCGAGCGCGCTCGATCGTCGCGTCGAGTTCTGGGTGGCGGGTTCGGCATCCGTCGTCGCACTGCCCATCGCGACGATCCTGGCCACGAGGATGCCGGCATCCAGCCGGTCGGCGCTCCTGCTCCCCGAATACGGGACGAGCCTTGCCATCGCCATCGTCCTCCTCGCATCGCTCGCGCTGTGGATCGGCCTGCGACGGAACCAGCCGCTGCGCGCCGAGCGCATCGTCGCCTCGATCGCCGTCGCCCCCGCGCTCTACCTCGCGGTGAGTGCCTTCGCGCGGTTGCTCGCACTCCCGGAATTCGCGATGCACGTCGTTCCCGTCACCGCGGCGGTTCTCGCGTCCGCCGGTTCGCTGACCATCACCACGATGCGGCCCGCGACGCCCGGCCGATTGACGACGCCGCGCTGGACTCGGGAACTCGGAGTCGCACTCGTCGGCGTGCCCGCCGTGTTCACCGCGATTCGAACCGATGACGGCCTCACCTGGTTGGTCCTGATCATCGCCGCCGTCGCCGCACTGCTCCTGGCGGTCGATCGCGACGGTCTCTTCTCCTCGGGTTCACCCCGACACCAGCTCGGCTGGCTCGCCCTCGCCCTTGCCACCGCCGGCCTCTGGTGGCGGTTGAACGGCGATCGCGTCACCGACCTCGAGTTCTACGTGGTGCCCCTCTCGATCGCGCTCCTGGTGATCTCGGTTCTCATCGCCCTCACTGCCGGCCGAGAGACGCCCGCCCGCAATTCCGCCGCCGCCCCGTCCATCGCGCTCGGCGGCCTGCTCGTGAGCATCCTGCCGCTCGGCGCGAACGCGGCGACGGGAACCACCGCCTCCGCTCTCTGGCTCTTCGCGGTCTGTGCGATCCTGCTCCTCGGGGGCAGTGCGGTCGTCGGGGACACCATCCGGAGGCGGTTCGCGGATGCGTGTGCCCTCGCCGGCGCGATCGGCGTCATCGTCATCGCGGCCGGCCGCGCGCCGCACCTGCCCGCCGAAGCTCTCGAGCGCGATGGGTGGCTTGCCGCGGCATTCCTGGTCCTCGCCGTGGCAGGGTTCCTTCAGGCCCGAAACCGCGTCGCCGACAACCACCGTCTCCGGGCGATCGCCAGCCAGGCGCTCGGACTCGTCGCCATGACCCTGGTGCTCGTCCTCGAGGTGCCGGCCATGACGGATGTCGCCACGGGAGGCATCCGGGCCCTGACGCTCGTCCTCCTCTTCTGCGCCGTACACGTCATCGCCTTCCTGGTCTCCGGACCACCGTTGACGCGGCTCGTGGCGTTCGTCGCGATCGCCTACGCCGCGATCGCGGGCATCGCCGGCGCGCAGCTGCAGGCGCTCGACGCCGTCGAACTCGCGAGCATCCCGATCGCCCTGGCACTGCTCGCCACCGGCGTCATCCACCTGTCGTCGACGCCCGCTTCGCGGAGCTGGCCGTGGCTCGGCCCCGGCACCGCGGTGCTGCTCATTCCATCCCTCATCGCGACGGTGGATGAGCGTCCGCTGTGGCGTCTCGTCGGGCTCGGGGTCGTCGGGATCGTCGTCATCGTCGTGGGGGTGGTGCGACGACTTCAGGCGCCCTTCACCGTCGGGGTCGTGGTGGTCCTGATCCACGGCATAGCGACATTCCTGCCGCAATTGCGCGCGGCATACGAATTCCTGCCGTGGTGGCTGTGGCTGGGCGCCGGCGGAGCACTGTTAGTTGTGCTCGCGGCCAGGTACGAGCAACGAATCCGCAACCTCAAGGATGTCGCGCTCAAATTCGCCGCTTTACGCTAGAAGTGACCCCCAAACGGGGGACTATAGGGGTGCCGGCCCCACCCCTATCATGGGGGTACCGTCTTACCCCCGGCTCACGGTAAGCCAACCGCCGCACCCGAAGCGCCTCGCGGCAGGCAACTGCAGGAATCATGATGTCCTCCACCCCGCAACAATCCCTTCCACCTTTCGGTTGGTACCCGGACCCGACCGGGCTCCCGATGCTTCGCTGGTGGACCGGAACGGCATGGACTGACCAACTCGAGACCCCCCGCCCCGAGATTCAGCCCGCTGCAGGTTACTCGACGTACGGCCTCGGCCAACGAGACCTGCTCGCTTCCTAGAGGATCAGTTCGGATTCCTGTTTCGCCGTCCTGGCCCGTGCTCAACGTTGGAGCCAGGCCAGGACGGCGAGAACCCTTCGGTGGTCGGTGCCCGAATCATCCAGGCCCAGCTTCTGGAAGATCGCCGTCACGTTCTTCTCGACAGCGCCCGTACCGATGAACAGCGACTGGGCGATGGCCGCGTTCGTGCGCCCCTCCGCCATGAGCGTGAGCACTTCCCGTTCGCGCGGTGTGAGCGACTCCAGGGGGTCGTGCCTGCGGCCCAGCAGTTGGGAGACCACTTCCGGATCGAGTACCGTGCCGCCGGCGGCGATCCGTTCGATCGCATCCTGGAGGTCGGCGAGGGATGCGACGCGGTCCTTCAGCAGGTATCCGACGCCGCCGCTCCCGTCGGACAACAGCTCACGCGCGTAGGCGACCTCGACGTACTGGGAGAGAAGCAGGATGCCGACACCCGGGAGCAGCTTCCTGGCGCTGATGGCGGCACGGACGCCCTCGTCGCGAAACGTCGGCGGCATCCGCACGTCGAGGACGAGGAGGCCCGGCGCCACGTCGGGAAGCGACTCGAGCATGGCCTCTCCGTCGCCGTAGGAACCCACGACCTCGACGCCCGCTTCGGTGAGAACGCGCACGAGCCCTTCGCGCAGCAGGACGGAGTCGTCTGCCACCACCACGCGAAGGGCTGTCATGCCCTCAAGATTACGGTGCGGGAGGCTAGTAGGTGACGGGAAGGTGACCGGTCACAACCGTCGGGCCGCCCGCGGGGCTGTTGAGTTCGAGCGTCCCGCCGAGCCCCCTCAAACGTTCGTCGAGCCCGGCCAGTCCGTGCCCCGCCACGGATGACGCGCCGCCACGACCGTCGTCCGTCACGGTGACATCGAGCCACCACTCATCCGGTTCCGGCAGCCGCCGCATCGACACGACGACATCGACGGAGGTCGCCCGTGAGTGCTTCGCCGCGTTCGCCACGAGCTCGCTCGCCACGAAGTACGCGTTGCGTTCGATCTCCTGGGGCAGCTCCACGGCCTCGTCGATCGCACTCGTGACGGCCACCGGGAGTGCGCTTCGCGAGGCGAGCGATTCGAGCGCTGCCACCAGTCCGCGGTCCAGAAGGATCGGCGGGGCGAACCCCCGGGACAGGGCGCGGAGCTCATCCAGCGCCTCCTGCGAGCGCAGCCTGGCCTCCGCGATGAGAGCGCGCGCAGCATCCGGATCGGTGGCGAGCTTGCGCTCGGCCGCGGCGAGGTCCATCTGAATGCGGACGAGGCGCTGTTGCGGCCCGTCGTGGATGTCCCGCTCGAGCCGGCGCAGCGAGTGGCCCTCGGCGGAGACCGCAGCCTCACGCGACGCGCTCAGGTTCGTCACCCTCTCCGCAAGATCTTCAGATCGCCACGCACCGAGCATCGCCCTGGCGATGACGTGGTGCAGCCGGGCGAGACCGCGCGTCACATACGGGAGGGTGACGAGGAAGACGAAGCCGAACAGGAGGTTCATGATCGACTCGGCCGCCCGACCATCGACCGTCACTGCGCCTCGCGTCAGGAACGAGACGATCACCTCGGAGAGGGAGAAGTCATCCTGTGGCAGGAAGGCGCTCCAGAACCAATAGGTGAGCCCACCGAGTGAGCCCGCGACCCAGGTCAGCACGACGCTCCAGGTGACGATGCCGACCACGAAGTTCACGACGGTGCCATGGATGAAGTACACCCACGCGTGCGGGTCGGCGAGCGGGGTCAGGAACCTGGACCAGAAGCCGGGCCCCGGCTGCTGCCGGCGCGGTCGAGCAATGGGCGGCATTCCTACCCAGTCGAGGCGGGTCAGTTCGACCTCGCCGAAGTAGCGGGCGACCCACATGGTGACCGTGAGCACGAAAATGCCCACAACGATGGCGATGAGGGATGTCGCAGTCGAGAAGAGTGTTGTGAGCACGATGAACGCAACGGACACGACGAGGATGGTCGGCGCATGGAACCCTAGCTCCCGCGGGACCCTTCGCCACCGTCGACCGTAGGTCTCCGGTGCGGTCGGGGTCGTGGTCACAGGTTCCAGCGTGGCAGAGGGCATCGAGTTCCGGGTCGTATTCGTCATGATTCCAGCCTCGCGTCGGCCGGTGCTCTTCGGCATCCGACGCGCTCCCGGGTTCGTGGGGGGATAACCCCCGTCTACAGGGTGCTGTGGGTAGCGCGACCGGCGAGAAGGGTCAGGGCGACGGGCATGCCCGCGAGGTTGCCGGGCACATGCGGATCGCGATCGACGGCGATGAGGTCGGCGACCTCGCCGACGGCGACGACGGAGTGGGCGGATGCCGCGATTCCCTCATCGACCGTGATCGCCTGTTCCGGATGCCACGGCTCGCGGCCGTCCCTGGCCCGGGTGACCGCGGCGCTGAGGGTCGTCCACGGATCGAGTGGTGCGACTGGCGCGTCGGAGCCGAGGAGCAGTTCGGCCCCGGCGTCGAGGAGGGATCGGAGAGCGAAAGACCTGTCGGTGCGTCCCGCCCAGTAGCGGTCGGCGACGTCACGGTCGTCCATGGCATGTTCGGGCTGCACGCTCGCAGCGACCCCGAGTGCGGCGAAGCGGGAGAAGTCCTCGGTGCGCACGAGTTGGGCGTGCTCCATGCGGGTTCCCGCTGGTAGCGGTGAGCCATCGAGCATGGTGAACGCGTCGAGCACGAGGCGCACGGCTTCGTCCCCGATGGCGTGCACTGCTGGGGCGATGCCGCCCCCGACGGCGGCGCGAAGCAGGGGCAACAGCTCGTCGGTCGTGACGGTGAGCATGCCCCGCTCGGCGGTGCCGGGGTAGGGGTCGACACAGTAGGCGGTGCGTGTGTTGAGGGACCCGTCGGTGAGGATCTTGAACGGCCCGACCGTGAGCAGTCCTTCGTCGTCGAGCGCGTCGCCCGTGCGCAGCCCCGCAGCAAGAGCTGCCTCGAGGTAGGGCGTGTAGATTCCGACCTGGATGCGCAGACCGTCGAATCCGTCGGCGTAACGGCGGCGCCACGTGTCGACGTTGGCAGCCATCTCCAGTTCGACGACGCCGACGACGCCTCTGCCGGCAGCGAGGATTGCGGCATCCTGAAGCCACCCGTCGAGAGTCGACTCCGGCACATTCTGGAGCGCCGAAGTGACGGCGAACGCGTCGTCCTCGACGAGCACACCCGTGGGGTGCCCCGCGAATCCGTAGGTGACGAGCGCGGCCGAGTTGAGCCACGTGGTGTGGAGGTCGCCGCTCACGAGCACTGTCGGAGTGTCACCGGTGGCGGCATCGAGAAGCTCGACGGTGGGCACGTCGGGCCAGAGCCCGTCGCGGAACGCCGCGCCGACGAGGGGCAGGCCCCGCTCGGGCGGATTCGCTGCGAGGGAGGCTCCCATGACCCTGGCGGCCTCGGCCGCAGACGCGACGCCGGAGAGGTCCACCCGCCGCAGCGTGAGGGCGAGCTGGGTCAGATGCGCGTGATGGTCCCACAGGCCGGGCAGCAGCCAGCGGCCGTCGAGGTCGATGACGTCGCTCCTGGCGTCGGCAGCGTCGGCGGCGCCGCCCGCGGGCCGGATGTCGCTGATGCGGCCGTTCTCGAGGCGCACGTCGACGAGACCGGCGCCGAGTCGCGCGCGCCGCAGCAGTGTCACGCGGTCGCTTTCGGTGTGTGGACGCGCCGCATCTCGTCGGCGAGGGCGGGCTGCCGGTAGTTGTCTCCGTGGTCGAGCTCATCGATGATGCGGTCGGCGACCTGCGGGCGATTCTGGCTCAGCTTGAGCCTGGCTTCGAAACGGGTGACGCGAATCCGGAACCCCGCGGTCATGGCCATCTGCTCCCGCGCATACTTCTCCTGGTGCTCCAGAAGGACGGGGTGCGGCATCCGGTCTTCGAAGTGGTGGGTGAGCCGCTCGAGCACGGCCCAGTTCTCGTCGTCGCTGAGGATCTCCGGCACACCATAGAGGTGAGCGGTGACGTGGTTCCAGGTGGGAACGTTGATCTTGTCGTACCAGCCGGGCGAGATGTAGCCGTTGGGCCCCTGGATGATGACGAGCGCTTCATGCCGGCCGAGCTCGAGTTTGTCGTCGTCGGGTTTGCCGACGTGGCTCACGATGCTGATGCCGCCGGCATCCTCTTCCGACGACCCATCGTTCTCCAACAACATCGGATAGTGGCTTGCGATGAGCCCCTTCGCGGTGTCGGTGACGATCGTGCCCCACGGGTTGTCACGGATGAGGCGCTTGACCTCGTTCTCGTCGAGGCTCACATAGCGGCCGGTGTCCATCATGGGCACCATCTTGGCACGCCGCCGGCTGCTCGTTCAGCGCATCACGCCTGGCAGACGGGACACCAGTACAGTTTTCGGGCCGCGGCCACCTCGAGCACGACGTTGGTCCCGCAGGTTCGGCAGGGAAGCCCGGCGCGACGATACACCCAGTGCCGATCGTCGCGGTTCGCGAGTGCGCGGGCGCGGCCTTCCGCATCGAGGCCATCCATCGTGAGCATCTGGCCCGTGCGAACACCGATGTTCAGGAGGTGCGCCCAGTCGCGCCACAGTGCCCGCACGACGTCCTCGGGCAGGGTGTTGCCGGGGGTGTGCGGATTGAGTCCGGCGCGATAGAGCAGCTCTGCGCGGTACACGTTGCCGATTCCGGCGACGACGGTCTGGTCCATGAGCAGCAGCCCGATGGGAGTGCGCCGCTTGCGCACGGCTTCCACGAAGCGATCCTCGGATGCCTGGCCGGGGTCGACGATGGGATCGGGCCCGAGCGTGGCGATCACGGCGGCGACCTCCTCCGGTGTGAGCACCTCGCACGCGGTGGGGCCGCGGAGGTCGGCGACGGCGGTGTCAGTAAGGAGGCGCACCCGCACCTGTCCGACAGGCGGAGGCGGGAACTCGGTGAGCTCGGTCTCCTTCTCGGACTCCGCCATGCGGAGCCGAGTGCGGCGTGGAGCGCCGATGGACGCGAGCACCGTGGGGTCGACACTGACATCGCCGGCGAAGTCCCACGCCCCGTAAATGCCGAGGTGCACGCGGAGCCACCGGCGCGGAGCATCCTGGCGTTCCGCGAACTCGAGGAACAGCTGCTTGCCGACCGCCTCGGCGTCGGTCATCGTCAGCCCGTCGAGTTGCGCCGCGCCGTCGGCAAATCTTCCCTGCGGCGAACTGGCCGCAATGCGGTGGCCGACGAAGTGGGCCTCGAACTGGTTCGCGATCCGGTGTACGGAATGACCTTCCGGCACCTCAGTCGACCTGCTTGCCGGCGATCGCGCCCGTGTCCTCGTATTCTGCGAGCTGCGCTATGCGGCGGGCGTGACGCTCCGCGCCGGAGAACGGAGTGGCGATGAATGTGTCGATGAAGAGGATCGCCTCCTCGACGGTGTGCTGGCGGGCGCCGATCGAGATGAGATTCGCGTCGTTGTGCTCGCGAGCGAGCTGCGCGGTAGCGACGTTCCAGACGAGTGCCGCCCGCGCTCCCCGCACCTTGTTGGCCGCCATCTGTTCTCCGTTGCCGGAGCCGCCGAACACGATCCCGAGGGCTTCGACCCCTGCCTGCTGGTCGGCGATGACACCGATCGCCGCATTGATGCAGAACGACGGGTAGTCATCGAGTTCGTCGTACTCTGCAGGCCCGTGGTCGATGACCTCGTGGCCGGCTGACCTCAGGTGCTCCTGCAGGTCCCGGCTGAACTCGAGGCCGGCATGGTCGGTCGCGATGTGGATGCGCATGGCTCCAGTGTAGGTATGGTCGCCGCGACGTGCTCTGGCCTAATCGCCGCGGGAGGAGGACACTGGAAGCAGGGTTCCTCGTTCGGTTGGGAGGCCAGCGATGACAACGAGTTCACACGACGGCCCGGCGCTCGTCCCGATCTTGTCCGCCGGACGCCACCGCACACCGCGCAGCGGAGCCTGTTTCATGGAGTTCGCCTCCTACCTGGCCGGCGAGCGATGGAGCGATCACCCCGCCTGCACGCACCCGGCACTCGCATTCCTTGCACGGATGGTCAACGACTGCACCTCCGATCGCGAACGCTCGAGGCTCGCCGAGCTCATCCCCTCGGTCATCGGCATCAACGGGAACGACCCTCGCGTCGAGATCCTCGTCGCGCTCAGGGCCGCAACGAGCGCGCTGCCCATCGCGAGCGAGCAGCGGCAGCGCGCACTCGCCGTCGGTATCCTCGCCTGCCGGATGCGGCTGGAGGGGATCGGGCATCCGGCCGATTCCGAACTGGCCGCGCGCATCGACGGTGCCTTCGCGAAAGCGCCCCTCGCCGCGCGCTGGGGGCAGGACTTCATCGCGCAGAACGTCACGGCCACGCGCGATCGCGCGGTGTCCAGGATGGCGGAGTCTGTCATTCGTGTCGGCGTGCTCGGCATCGCCCATGCCTGCTCCCCGGAAGCGGATGCCCTGCTGCGAGAGGTGCTGCGCGGGGCGATCGGCGACTGCCGGGCGCTCCTGGGCGGCGCGTCAGTCGAAGATCGGCTCGCGGGTGCGGGTGCGCTTGAGTTCGAAGAAGCCGTCGTAGCGCGCCACAGCCACAATCGCGTCCCAGAGGTCGAGCGCCTGCTCCCCCTTCGGCGCGGGTGAGATCACCGGGCCGAAGAACGCGACACCGTCCACCGAGATGACCGGGGTGCCGACCTCCTGGCCGACGCGGCTGATCCCGTCGAAGTGGCTCGCGCGCATGGGCTCGTCGTACTCGTCGCTGTCCGCGTATCGCAGATACTCGACGGGAAGCCCCAGCTCGGCGAGCGCCGCCGGGATGACCTCATCCGGATTCTTCGATCCTCCCGGGTGGATGCGGATGCCGAGCGCGTCGTAGAGCGGCTTGACGATCTCCTGGCCCTCGAGCTCGCGCACGGCCGCGACGAGACGGGTGTAGCGCAGCGCACGGGGGAAGAAGGCACGGTAGCTCTCCGATACGTCCTTGTCCTCGTTGAGCACGGCCAGGCTCATGATGTGCCAGGTCACATCGAGGTCCCGGTGCTTCGCGACCTCGTCGACCCATCGGCTCGTCATCCACGCCCACGGGCAGGAGGGGTCGAACCAGAAGTCGACGTGGGTGGTGGCGGTGGGATCGGACAATTCAGTTGACATAACAACCAAACTACGCCGGACCGGGAGCGCGCGCTGACGTGGCCCAGCAGCGAATACTAGGCTGGGGGATCGATGCCGGGCAGAATCCGCTCGTGCAGAAAGACAATCCTCACGAAGGAGCAACCGTGCCAGGAGACAACCTCACCCGCGTCGAAGCCCAGGAGCGCAGGGCGCTCGTCAGCGTGGACAGTTACGACGTCACGCTCGACCTCACGACCGGAGCCGAGGTGTTCCGCAGCACGACGACCGTCCGGTTCTCCGCCACTGCCGGCGCATCCACGTTCATCGACGCCTTCACCCGCACGGTGCACTCGATCGAGCTCAATGGTGCCGCCGTCGACACGTCCGCCGCGGACGGTGTGCGCATCCGCCTCGATGACCTCGCTGAGGACAACGTGCTCACGGTCGTCGCGGATGCCGAATACACGAACTCGGGCGAGGGCCTCCACCGCTTCGTCGACCCGGTCGACAACGAGGTGTACCTTTACTCGCAGTTCGAGGTGCCGGACTCCCGCCGCGTGTTCGCGGTCTTCGAGCAGCCCGACCTCAAGGCGACGTTCCGCTTCACCGTGACGGCCCCCGCCGCCTGGGAGGTCGTGAGCAACCAGCCGGTCGAGTCGCGCACTGCCGGAGAGGGCAACTCGAGCACCTGGGTGTTCAAGACCACCCCCCGCATCTCCTCCTACATCACCGCGATCGTCGCCGGCCCCTACGCGAAGGTCGAGAGCGAGCTCGCGAGCCGTGACGGTCGCACCATTCCGCTCGGGATCTACTCGCGCAAGTCGCTCAGCCAGCACCTCGACGCCGACTACATCTTCGACATCACCCGCAAGGGCTTCGCGTACTACGAGGAGAAGTTCGACTACGCGTACCCCTTCGAGAAGTACGACCAGCTCTTCGTCCCCGAGTTCAACGCGGGCGCCATGGAGAACGCTGGGGCGATCACCTTCACCGAGACCTACGTCTTCCGCTCGAAGGTGACGGATGCGATCAAGGAGCGTCGCGTCGTCACGATCCTGCACGAGCTCGCCCACATGTGGTTCGGCGACCTCGTGACCATGAAGTGGTGGAACGACCTGTGGCTCAACGAGTCCTTCGCCGAATGGGCCTCCACGATCTCCACCGCGAACGCGACGGAGTGGACCGAGGCCTGGACGACATTCCAGGCGATGGAGAAGAGCTGGGCGTACCGCCAGGACCAGCTGCCGTCGACGCATCCGGTCGTCGCCACGATCAACGACCTCGAGGATGTCCAGGTCAACTTCGACGGGATCACCTACGCCAAGGGCGGTTCGGTCCTGAAGCAGCTCGTCGCCTGGGTCGGCGAGGACGCCTTCTTCGCGGGCGTCGCCGCGTACTTCAAAAAGCACGCGTGGGGCAACACCGAGCTCAAGGACCTGCTCGCCGAGCTCGAGATCACGAGCGGGCGCACGCTCACCGAGTGGTCGAAGCTGTGGCTGGAGACGGCCGGCGTGAACACGCTGCGCCCCTCCTTCGAGACGGACGACAGCGGGAACTTCACGAGCTTCGCCGTGCTGCAGAGCGCCGCGCCCGACTACCCCACCATCCGCCCGCACCGCCTCGCGATCGGCCTCTACGACCTGCGGGGCGGCAAGCTCGTGCGAAGCCACCGGGTCGAGCTGGATGTCGACGGCGAACGCACCGAGG
The DNA here is from genome assembly GCF_014200375.1 of Terrimesophilobacter mesophilus. Taxonomy (GTDB): domain Bacteria; phylum Actinomycetota; class Actinomycetes; order Actinomycetales; family Microbacteriaceae; genus Terrimesophilobacter; species Terrimesophilobacter mesophilus. The sequence continues at coordinate 612,921 of NZ_JACHBP010000001.1, forward strand.
TGCCGGAGCTCGTCGGCATGGCCAGGCCGGATCTCGTGCTCATCAACGATGACGACCTCGCTTACGCGAAGATCCGTCTCGACGACGACTCGCTCTCCGTCGCGATCGAACACCTCAAGGAGATCGAGAGCCCACTCGCTCGCGCTCTCGTCTGGGGTTCCGTGTGGGACTCGACGCGCGACGCCGAGACCGCTGCGAGCGACTACGTGAAGCTCGTCCTCGGCAACATCGCGACCGAGACCGAGAGCACGACGATCCGCACGACCCTCAGCCAGCTGCTGCTCGTCGCGCGCCAGTATGTGGCGCCGGCGGACCGCGCGAAGACCATCGAGAAGGTCGGCTCCGACCTGTGGTCTCTCGCCCAGCTCGCCAAACCAGGTTCGGACGCACAGTTCCAGTTCGTGAAGTTCTTCGCCCAGATCGCCTCGATCGGCGACCATGTGAGCGCCCTCCGCGGACTGCTCGACGGCACCGTCGTGCTCAAGGGTCTGACGATCGACACCGACCTCGGATGGGAGCTGCTCGAGGGGCTCGTCCTCAACGGTGCGGCGACATCCGTCGACATCGACGCGGCGCTCGAGAAGGACAACACGGCCAACGGTGCGCAGGCCGCCGCCCGCGCACGCGCGACGTTCGCGACATCCGAAGCCAAGGTGGCCGCGTTCAATTCGCTCGTCGACTCGGATGAACTGCCCAACGCGATCGTGCGCAACACGGCCCTCGGCTACCAGCACGTCAACGACCCGTCGTCGCTCGAGGCGGTCGTCGACAAGTATTTCGCCGCGTTGAACGACCTGTGGAAGAGTCGCAGCTACCACATCGCCGAGACGCTCATCGTCGGCCTCTACCCCGCTCCGCTCGCCTCGCAGTCGCTCGTCGACGCGACGAAGGCCTGGCTCGCTGCGAATCCGGATGTCCCTGCGTTGCGGCGCCTCGTGACCGAGAACCTCGCCGGTGTGGAACGCGCTCTCGCGGCGCAGGCGGCCGACGTGAGGTAGCCGTATGGACTGGCAGGCGGTCTGGGCTGGACTCGGCGCGTTCATCGCTCAGTGGCACGTGCTGCTGACGGTCATCGGGATCGTCGTCGGGGCGTTCGTCGTGCGCTGGTTGCTGCTCGTCATCCTGCGCCGGTCGATCGAACGGGTGATCACCGGTGTCAAGAAGACCCACAATGTCGAGGAGACGCAGGAGTTGGCATCCGCGCCCCTGCATGCTGCGCGCATCGTGCAGCGCACGCGCACGCTCGGCACGGTCATCAACAGTGTGCTCACGGTCGTCGTCATGGGCGCGGCGCTCGTGCTCGTGCTCGACGTGCTCGGTGTTCCGGTGCTCGGCATCCTCGGCGCGGCCGGCGTCGTGGCCGCCGGGCTCGCGTTCGGCGCGCAGAACCTGGTCAAGGACATCCTGAACGGCATGTTCATGGTCTTCGAGGACCAGTTCGGCATCGGGGACGTCGTCGACCTCGGTGTCGCCTCGGGGACGGTCGAGTCGGTGGGCGTGCGCATCACGAGCATCCGGGATGTCAACGGCACCCTCTGGCACGTGCGCAACGGGGAGATCCTGCGCGTCGGGAATAAGTCTCAGGGCTGGGCGCGGGTCATCATCGACCTGCCGGTGCCGTACCATGCCGACCTCGACGAGGTGAAGGCGACCATCCTCGACACCGCGAAGGAACTGGCCACCGACCCGCAATGGCGTCGGAAGGTGCTCGAGACACCCGAGATCTGGGGCGTCGAATCCGTCACCGCTGAGGCGCTCGTCGTGCGACTCGTGATCAAGACCCGCTCCCCGGACCAGTGGGACATCGCCCGTGAGTTGCGGATGCGGATCAAGCTCGCCCTCGACGGGCTCGGCGTCAATGTCCCCTCCCTGAACCGGATGGTGCTCGACGACCGTCGGCCGGCGGCGGCGAAGACGGCGAAGAAGGCCGACGAGGAGGGCACGGCGTGAGCGAGGAGCCGTCCGAGCGTTCGCAACCGAGCCCGGTGACCCTGCGCGTCGGCGAGGGAGGGGCGGCCGCACAGGGCGAGCTGTTCCACGCCATCGGCGGCAGCGAGACCTTCGACCTGCTGGTCCGCCGCTTCTACGAGCGGGTGCAGACCGATCCCGTGTTGTGGCCGATGTACCCGCAGCATGACCTCGAGGGCGCGATCCACCGCCTCAGCAGCTTCCTGCAGCAGTACTGGGGCGGGCCGACCACGTACAGCCAGGAGCGCGGCCATCCGCGCCTGCGCGCACGGCACGCGGCGTTCAAGGTGAACCCTGAAGCACGCGACCACTGGCTCGGACACATGCGGGATGCTCTGGACACGCTCGACCTGTCTCCTCTCCAGCACGCCACCTTCTGGGGCTACCTCGACCGGGCAGCGCACTCGCTCGTCAATACCTTCGCTGAGTAGACGGGCGGACCGTGAACCGATTCCCCTGGTCGATCGGTGTCGCGTGCGCTGCTGCGGCGGCACTGCTCGCCTGGGGCGTCCATGCACTCGTACCCGCCATTCCGCTTCTGACCGCGGCCGTCGCGCTCGGCATCATCGTCGCGCAGATTCCCGCAGCAAGATCGGCCATCACCGGGCCGCTCGCATCCGGCCTGTCCGTGGCATCCAAACGATTCATGCGCCTGGGCATCTTTCTGCTCGGCCTCAAACTGAGCCTCATCGACATCGCCCACCTCGGTTGGCTCACGATCCTGCTCGTCGTCGTTCTCGTCCTCGTGACGTTTGCTGCCACCTACTGGCTGGGGAGGCTCGCACGCCTCCCCCACCATGAACCGCTGCTCATCGCGACGGGGTTCTCGATCTGCGGCGCCTCGGCGATCGGCGCGATGAGCGGAGTCGTGAAAGCCAGGGACTCAGAAGCGGCGACGCCGGTTGCCCTCGTCACCCTGTGCGGAACACTGGCTATCGGGGTATTGCCGCTGTTCTGGCATCCACTCGGGTTCACCGCCGACCAGTTCGGCCACTGGGTCGGCGCGAGCGTCCACGATGTCGGCCAGGTCGTGGCGACGGCCCAACTCGCGGGATCGAGCGCCCTGGCGATCGCGGTCGTCATCAAGCTCACGCGGGTACTCATGCTCGCCCCCATGGTGTCGATCGCCGCGCTCGCGGTTCACCGGCGGGACAGCCGTTCCATAGCGGATGCCGACCCTGCCGTTCACAACCTGGTGACCGCCAAGCGCCCGCCGATCGTGCCGCTCTTCGTCGCGGGCTTCCTGCTCGCCGTGGCCATCCGCTCGTTCGTACCGCTCCCCGAACTTGTTCTGTCGATCGCCGACGTCGTGCAGACGGCGCTCCTGGCCATGGCGCTCTTCGGTCTGGGGACGGGGGTACGGGTGCGCGAACTGATCAGTACCGGATGGCGGTCGCTCCTGGTCGGGCTCGCGTCGTGGGCGCTCATCGCGGTGCTCGCCTACGGCGCGGTGGTGCTCAGTTAGGTGTTGATCAACTCATCGCGGTCTGGCGAGGTGAATCGCGTCGAGGCTCCGCAGCATTGCCGGACCGATTCGGCGGGCGACGTCGCTCACCCACCGATCGATTTCCCCGATGAGCGCGTCCGACTCGTGCTCGCGAATGGCACGATTGAGGCCTGACATCACCGGGGCCCGTGCGACCTTGCCATGGGGCCACGTCCGCGGGCGCGTCAGGACGCGGTGAGCACGCGCTTCACGAGCGGCACGCCGGGGCGATAGGCGAGATGCACGTAACTGGGCGCATCGAGGATGACGAGATCCGCGCGCTGTCCGACCGCGAGCCCGCCGATGTCGGTGCGGCGCAGCGCAGCGGCGCCCCCGGCTGTCGCCGCCCACAACGCCTCGGACGGGCTGAAGCGCATGTCCCGCACGGCGACGGCGATACAGAACGGCATCGAAGAGGTGAAACTCGAGCCCGGATTGCAGTCGCACGCGAGCGCGACGGTGACGCCGGCGTCGATGAGGCGCCGGGCATCCGGATACGGCTGGCGGGTCGAGAACTCGACTCCCGGCAGCAGGGTCGCGACGGTGTCCGAGCCGGCGAGAGCGTCGACATCCGCGTCGGTCAGGAAGGTGCAGTGGTCGACGGATGCCGCCCCCAGTTCGACCGCGAGACAAACGGCCCCAGAGGGGCCGAGCTGCGCACCGTGCATCCGTGCGCCGAGGCCCACCGCCATCCCCGCCTCGAGAATCGCCCGCGCCTGGTCGACGTCGAACGCGCCGTCGTCGCAGAACACGTCGATCCATTTCGCGTGTCGCGCGCAGGCATCGAGCATCTCGCCCGTCACGAGCCCGACATAGCCGGCCGGATCGTCGGCGAACTCGGCCGGAACGACGTGCGCCCCGAGATATGTCGTCTCGGTCGTGAATGCCTTCGCTACGGCGAGCGAGCGGGCCTCGTCCACGGTCGTGAGGCCGTAGCCGCTCTTGATCTCCACCGTCGTGGTTCCCTGCGCACGCATCTCGGCGACGAGGCGGGCGGTGTTCGCGGCGAGCTCGGCATCCGTCGCCTGCCGCGTGAGCCCCACCGTGCGACGGATGCCACCGGCGGCATACTTCTGCCCGATCATGCGAGCCTCGAACTCGTCGGAGCGATCCCCGGCGAACACGATGTGGCTGTGACTGTCGACGAAGCCCGGAATGACGCAGCGGCCATCAGCGTCGATGCGCTCATCGGCATCCGGAGCGGAAGCCGCATCGCCGACCCACGCGATACGACCGTCATCGATCACGAGCGCGGCGTTCTCACGCTCGGAGCGGCCCTCCTCGTTCGTGACGAGCAGGCCGATGTTGGCGACGAGAGTGCTCACGACCGCAGCGCCAGACCTGCAGCCGCCTCGAGCACGCACAGTGCCACGAGGCGGACGGTGCGGGCATCGGGGGTGTCGGCCGTCGCATCCACCTCCACGAGGTCGATCGACTCGACCCGGCGGTGCTTCCCTGCCACCCGCGCGGCGGCCCGTAGCTCGTGCGCCGCAATGCCGCCGGGCACGGATGCCGGGCACGCCGGCGCGACGGAGCGGTCGCAGACGTCTACATCGAGGTCGACATGGATCGGCCCGCCCGCCGAACCCGCGACCTCCAGCGCCTCAGCCATGACGTCGGCCATCGGCCGTCCCAGAAGCTCATCCCGCAGCACCACCGTGATCCCGAGGTCACGGGCGCGCGCGGCGTATTCCGCGGAGTTCGCGAAGTCGGAGATCCCCACCTGCACGACCCTTCGGCCGTCGAGTCCCGCCTCGATGAGGCGACGTACAGGGGACCCGTTGGACACCCCGTCACGCAGGTCGTAGTGCGCGTCGACCGTCACGAGGCCGGCGGTCGCGAGCCGGTCGCCCCACCGGCCGAGCGCCGTGGGCACGGTGGCGGCATTGTCGCCGCCGAGGGCCACGAGGAGTTCGGTGTCGACCGCTCCGATCATTGCGATGGTGGCGGCCTCGTCGGCGTCGGGGTCTGGCACATTGCCGTGGTCGGCGAAGTCGAGCGGCCGGCCGCCGGAGTGCGCGAACTGGCTGTAGCGCGGGATCATCGCCCGCACGGCATCCGGAGTCTGCCCTGCGTTCGTCGCGGAGATGGAGGTGCGCCAGGTCGGAACCCCGATGAGCGCGAAGTCGGAGTGACCGCTCGGTACCGGCCAGTTCCCCGCACGCGGCCAGAGCGGATCCACCGGGAGGCCGGATCCGTACGCCACGCGCTCGGAGGATGACATCAGGAACCAGTCTCGCGCATCGGCACCCGAACGTGGAGTCGCTCCGCGGTCTCGATCGCTCCCTCGTATCCGGCATCGACGTGCCGGATGACTCCCATGCCGGGGTCATTGCTGAGCACGCGCGCGATCTTCTGCGCGGCGAGTTCCGTGCCGTCGGCGACGGTCACCTGCCCCGCGTGGATCGAACGCCCGATGCCGACACCGCCACCGTGGTGGATCGACACCCAGGTCGCGCCGGAGGAGGTGTTGACGAGCGCGTTGAGGAGCGGCCAGTCGGCGATCGCATCCGAACCGTCCTTCATCGCCTCGGTCTCGCGGTACGGCGACGCGACGGAACCGGAGTCGAGGTGATCGCGTCCGATCACAATGGGCGCGGAGAGCTCGCCCGACGCCACCATCTCATTGAACTTGAGGCCGGCCTTGTCGCGCTCCCCGTAGCCGAGCCAGCAGATGCGCGCGGGCAGCCCCTGGAAGTGCACGCGCTCCCCCGCCATCCGAATCCACTTCGCGAGCGACGTGTTCTCCGGGAACAGCTCGAGGATCGCGCGGTCGGTCGCCGCGATGTCGGCCGGGTCGCCGGAGAGCGCCGCCCACCGGAACGGCCCCTTGCCCTGCTCGAACAGCGGGCGGATGTATGCGGGCACGAACCCGGGGAACGCGAACGCGTTCTCGAACCCGGCCGCCTTCGCCTCGGTGCGGATGTTGTTGCCGTAGTCGAACACCTCGGCCCCTGCGTCCTGGAAGCCGACCATGGCTTCGACCTGGATACGCATGGAACGACGGGCCTTCTCGGCGAATCCGGTCGGGTCGGCGTCGCGCGCGGGAATCCACTCCTCGAAGCCATACTCGAGCGGCAGGTAGGCGAGCGGGTCGTGCGCACTCGTCTGGTCGGTCACGATGTCGATCTCGGCTCCCAGTTCGAGCATCCGGGGAAACACGGCGGCGGCGTTGCCGAGCAGGCCGATCGAGAGCGGCTCCTTCCGGTTGCGCGCGGCGTAGGCGAGCTCGAGCGCATGCTCGATCGATGTCGCCTCGACGTCGAGGTAACGGTGTTCGATGCGGCGTCTCACGCTGCTCTGGTCGACGTCGACGCAGATCGCCACCCCGTCGTTCATGGTGACGGCGAGCGGCTGCGCGCCGCCCATCCCGCCGAGGCCGCCGGTGAGGGTGATCGTCCCCGCGAGCGTGCCGTTGAACCGCTTGGCAGCGACGGCCGCGAACGTCTCGTACGTCCCCTGCAGGATGCCCTGCGTCCCGATGTAGATCCAGGAGCCGGCCGTCATCTGCCCGTACATGGTCAGACCGAGCGCCTCCAGGCGCCGGAACTCGTCCCAGTTCGCCCAGTCGCCGACGAGGTTCGAGTTCGCGATGAGCACGCGCGGCGCCCACGCGTTCGTGCGCATGACCCCGACCGGCTTTCCGGACTGCACGAGCATGGTCTCGTCGTTCTTCAACGTCGCGAGCGTGCGCACGATCGCGTCGAACGCCTCCCAGTTGCGCACCGCCCTGCCGCTCCCGCCGTAGACGACCAGGTCATCCGGATGCTCGGCGACCTCCGGGTCGAGGTTGTTCTGCAGCATCCGCAGCACGGCCTCCTGCTGCCAGCCGAGCGTGTGCAATTCGGTTCCGCGGTAGGCCTTGACGGGGCGTGCGCCGATCATCTGAGTTCTCCTCCTGCTGTCGAGATGACGGATGCCGCGGCCGCGAGCAGCGAGCCGTCGAGCACCATGTCGTGGGCGGCCGCGATCTCCGGGGCCAGGTATCGGTCGGTGGCGGGCCCCTCGACCCGGGTGCGCAGGCGAGCGCGCACGGCGGAGCCGACCGGTCCCGGCTGGATGGGCGAGCGCAGGTCCATGGCGCGCGCGCTCGTGAGCAGTTCGATCGCGATGACCCTGCCGAGGCCGTCGATCGCGCGTCGAAGCTTTCTGGCGGCGCTCCATCCCATCGAAACGTGATCCTCCTGCATCGCCGACGAGGGGATCGAGTCGACGGACGCCGGGACGGCGAGGCGCTTCAGCTCGCTCACGATGCCCGCCTGCGTGTACTGCGCGATCATGTGCCCGGAGTCGACGCCGGGATCGTCGGCGAGGAAGGCGTTCAGACCGTGATTACGGGCGACATCCAGGAACCGGTCCGTTCGCCGCTCGCTCATCGAGGCGAGGTCGGCGACGGCGATCGCGAGGAAGTCGAGCACGTAGCCGAGGGGGGCGCCGTGGAAGTTGCCGTTCGACTCCAGGCGGTCGTCGAGAGTCACGACGGGGTTGTCGATCGCGCTCGCGAGCTCCCGTTCGGCGACGAGGGTCGCGTGGGCGATCGTGTCGCGCACCGCACCGTGCACCTGGGGCGCGCAGCGCAGCGAGTACGCGTCCTGAACCCGGGTGAACCCCTCGGGGCGACTGACCATCGGGGAGCCGTCGAGCACCGCGCGCATGTTCGCAGCGGAGTCGCGCTGGCCCGGATGCGGACGCAGTGCCTGCAGGTCGGCCGCGAACACGGCGTCGGTGCCCTGCAGTCCCTCGACGCTGAGCGCCGCCGCCAGATCGGCCGTCGTCACGAGCGCGTGCAGGTCATGGATGGCCATGACCAGCATGCCGAGCATGCCATCCGTACCGTTGATGAGGGCGAGGCCCTCCTTCTCGCGAAGCTCGATCGGCGGAATGCCTGCGGCCGACAGTGCAGCGGATGCCTCCATGAGTTCGCCGTCGGCGTCGCGCACCATGCCTTCGCCGAGGAGCGCGAGCGCGCAGTGCGCGAGAGGGGCGAGATCGCCGGAGCAGCCGAGGCTGCCGTATTCGCCGACGATCGGCGTGATGCCGGCGTTGAGCAGTGCGACGTAGGTCTCGGCGACGACGGGGCGGGCGCCGGTGCGGCCGGTCGCGAGGGTCGAGAGTCGAAGCAGCATGGTCGCCCGCACGACCGCGCGCTCCACCTCCGGGCCGCTGCTAGCCGCGTGGCTGCGTACGAGCGAGCGCTGCAGTTGCGCACGCCGCTCGAACGGGATGTGCTTGCTCGCGAGCGCGCCGAACCCGGTCGAGACGCCGTAGTGCGGCTGCGGGTCGGAGGCGAGAGCGTCGATGACCGAGCGGCTGTGCTCCATCGCCGCCACGGCATCCGATGCCAGGACGACGCGTGCGCCATCCCGGGCGACGGCGACCACGTCGGCGCGGGTCGGCGCCCCGATCCCGAGTTCGACGACTGCGCTGTGATTGTTGGCCATGCCATCATTAGAGCCGCAAAACAGATGCTGCGACCCCCAAGACTGCGATAATCTGTCTGGAATACCAGACACTGCTCATCATCAGGAGATCGTGTGACCGCTGTCCCCGCAGCTCGAAGCACGCTGCGCATCATCCGGTACCTCGCGCGGCACAGCGGGCCGGTGCGGGCCGCGACACTGGGGCGCGACCTCGGCCTTCCGCGTTCGAGCGTCTACCATCTGCTGCGCGTACTGCAGGACGAGGGCTTTGTCGTGCACTCGCCAGAGCACCAGGGTTTCGCGCTCGCACCGCTGCTCGGGGAGATCGGCTCCTCGGTGCTCGCCTCGAACGCGCTTGCCCGGCTTGCGACCCCCGTGCTCGAACGGCTCGTCGCCGAGACGAAGCTGCCGGTCGTCGCGCACCTGGGAGTCCTTCAGCACGCGGATGTCGTGTACGCGTCGAAGGTCGCCGCGGCCCGTGCGCCCGCCGTTGTCACGAGCATCGGCGTGCGGCTGCCAGCCCACCTCACCGCGACGGGGCGCGCCATGCTCGCAGCCCTTCCGGATGCGCAGTTCGACGCGATCTTCACCGGTTCACGGGACGAGCCCGCCGATGGTGCGACCCGCGCTTCCGACGATTCCCAGCGCCTTCCGCTGCGCACGAGTCGAGGCCCGAAGTCCGTCGCCGACCTCGAGCAGCTTCTCGCGGAGACCCGCGAGCGCGGCTGGGCGACCGAGGACGGCGACATCGACCTGGCGTACGCGTCGGTCGCGGCCGTCGTCCTCGATCACAACGACTATCCGGCCGCAGCCGTCGGGCTGACCTTCCGCCGCACCCTCGTCGACGACGCGCAGTGGTCGCGGTTCGGGCGCGCGGTCGCCGCCGCCGCCACAACACTCAGCCGGCGCATCCGGGGCCGCGCCTGACGGACACGGCGACCCGCACCTCTTCACCCACGTCTCCACCCCGCCCATCCCACCCGCCGGAAACACCGCATCGCCAGGGGCCGGGGCTTCGCTAAGTTGGAAACGACCGACGAAGGAGTACGGATGCCCGACACCACCCCGAGCGAGAGGGCGAGCGACACGCCCACCACCACGCCCGAGTCCACCGCCGACGCGATCGTGATCGGCGCCGGCCTCGCCGGCCTCGTCGCCGCCGCAGAACTCGTCGACGCGGGCAAGCGGGTCACGATCCTCGAGCAGGAGCCCGAGGCGAGCTTCGGCGGGCAGGCCTGGTGGTCGTTCGGCGGGCTCTTTCTCATCGACTCCCCCGAGCAGCGCCGCATGGGGATCAAGGACTCCCTCGACCTCGCCCGCCAGGACTGGGCCGGCACCGCGGGATTCGACCGCGAGGAGGACCTCTGGCCGCGGCAGTGGGCTGAGGCCTACCTCGACTTCGCGGCGAACGAGAAGCAGGACTGGCTGCGCTCGATGGGCATCCGCTTCTTCCCCGTCGTCGGGTGGGCCGAGCGCGGCGGGTACACAGCCACGGGTCACGGCAACTCCGTGCCGCGCTTCCACATCGTCTGGGGAACTGGCCCCGGCATCCTCGAGCCGTTCGTGAAGCGAGTGCGCGCGGGCGTCGACGCCGGTCTCGTGACGCTGAGGTTCCGCCACCGTGTGGACGAGCTCATCGTCGAGAACGGCGCGGTCGTCGGCGCCCGCGGCACCGTCCTGAAACCGGATGCGGCACCCCGCGGCGAGGCGAGCAACCGCGAGAAGGTGGGCGAGTTCGAATCCCGCGCGGGAGCCGTCATCGTCGCGAGCGGCGGGATCGGCGGCAACCACGCTCTCGTGCGAGAGCAGTGGCCGCACCGGTTCGGCGAACCGCCCCGCGACATGCTCTCCGGAGTCCCGGCCCACGTCGACGGGCGCATGCTCGGGATCAGCGAGAAGGCGGGCGCAAACCTCATCAACGGCGACCGCATGTGGCACTACGTCGAGGGCATCAAGAACTTCGCGCCGGTCTGGGCGAAGCACGGCATCCGGATCCTGCCCGGCCCGTCGAGCGTCTGGCTGGATGCGACCGGCAAGCGCCTTCCCGTGCCGCTCTTCCCGGGGTTCGATTCGCTCGGCACGCTCGAGCACATCGTCTCGACCGGCCATGACTACAGCTGGTTCATCCTCACGCAGAAGATCATCGAGAAGGAGTTCGCGCTCAGCGGCAGCGAACAGAACCCCGATCTGACCGGCAAGAGCATCCGTGAGTTGCTCAGGCAGCGTCTCGGGAAGGGCGCGACAGAGCCGGTCGAGGCGTTCAAGAGGCAAGGCGAGGATTTCATCGTCGCCGACACTCTTGACGAGATCATCGCGGGCATGCAGAAGCTCTCCCCGGATGTCGAACTCGATGTGGCGCTCGTGCGCGAGGAGATCGAGGCGCGCGACCGTGAGCTGACGAACACATTCTCGAAGGACTCGCAGGTCAACGCGATCCGGCAGGCGAGGCACTATCTCGGCGACAAGCTCATCCGGGTCGCGAAGCCGCACCGCATCCTCGACCCGAAGGCCGGACCGCTCATCGCGGTCAAGCTCCACATCCTGACCCGTAAGAGCCTCGGCGGCATCGAGACCAACCTCGACTCCCAGGCGATCGGCGCCGACGGGCAGCCGATTCCAGGGCTCTACGCCGCCGGCGAGGCGAGCGGATTCGGCGGAGGGGGCGTTCACGGCTACCGCAGCCTCGAGGGCACGTTCCTCGGCGGATGCCTGTTCAGCGGCCGGCAGGCCGGGCGCGCGGTCGCCGCAGAGTCACGCTCCTGACGATGGCGTGTGCCGCGCGCTAGGCTCTGGTCCATGACGAACACGCCGGCAGGATGGTACCCGGACCCCGAGAATGCGACGCAGTCTCGATGGTGGGACGGCACGCGCTGGACCGACAATCGGGCGGCACTTCAGCCGACCGTCGCCGCCCCGTACGCTGCCGATGTCGCGAACCTGAAGGCGCCGGAAGGGACCCCGTGGAACACCATCTGGATCTGGCTCGTGGTGTTCGTCCCCTACATCTCCCTGTTCGGGTTCTTCACGATCGACTGGTCGAAGTTCCTGGACATGTCGGATCCGATGCGGGGCGAGCTTGCCGTCCTCACCTCGGCGGGGTACCTCTTCACGGTGCTGGGCGGGATCGTCAGCTATGGCCTGGGCGTGTGGTTCTCATACATCGACTGGCGGACGCTGCGTGATCGCGGCGTTCCGCGACCGTTCCACTGGGCGTGGGGATTCCTGAGCTACGTCTACCCGATCGGGCGTTCCGTCGTCGTTCGGCGGCGGACCGGCAGCGGCATCTCGCCCATGTGGGTGACGATCATCCTCTACGTCGTCGCCAACATCGCGATGATCGTCTATGTCGGAGTGATGGTGGCGTCGATCGTCTCCTCGATTCCGAACATCTCCCGCTACTAGCGCTCTGAGGGCCGGTCGGCCAGAGGTGTCACGCCTGTAAGGTCCAGGCCCGCCTGCGCACGAGGACGTGCCCTCGCTGGGAACTGAGCCTCGTCCACGGCCCCGTCTCGAAGATGCGCACCGGCTCAGGCGGTGCGAGGAATCCAAGGGTGTGCGTGGCGAACGCCGCCCCCGCCGGAATGTGTTCATAGCCGTCGATCGGCCGGCTCCACACCTCGGCCCTTGCACGATGGACGAGCTGCTCGCCCGTCCCATCCGGCACGGCATTCCGGATCTCGGCGATTCCGGCATCCGCAACCGCTTCGAGGTCCTGGGACGGCACCGGCTCCAGGCCGTGCCACCCGCCTCGCGGCGGCGAAATGGCGGCCCACACGACGGTGTTCACCTCGATCGGAAGGCTCACCGGGATCGGCGCCGCTGGATCGACGACATCGGCGCGCAGCTTCGCGAGCCGTTCGAGCAGGGACCTCACCGGCACGACGGCGTCGAAGGACTCGCCGTCGGTCAGCGCGAACGTTCGCAGCCCGAGCACGGTCGGGGTGTCGTCGTGCAGCCCCACCGGATAGAAGATCGCGACGTAGGCTGCGAGCATCCCCGAGTCGGCGATGAGGCGCACGGAACCGTCCTCGACCCTTCCAGCGCGACCGAGAAAGGTCTGCAGGTCGCTGAGGGCGAGGGAATCGACCAGGGTGAATGTGCGGCTCATCTGCCCTCTAAACTACCTACATCTGCTGGCGCGCGTAAGCCGATGCAGTCATGACAGGGGAGATTGTATGGACGAGCCCGTCGCGGGCCTTCTCAAAGCGCTCGCCCTGGAGACGAACGGTGCGCGCACAGAGGAGGACATCTTCACGGGCGTGAGCCAGTGGATGCCGCTGGGTCGCGTGTTCGGGGGCCAGGTCCTCGCGCAGTCGGTCGTCGCCGCATCCCGCACGGTCGACGACGACCGGTTCATCCACTCGCTTCACGGGTACTTCCTTCGCCCCGGCGACGTCGAACAGCCCATCACGTTCGCCGTCGATCGAATCCACGACGGCCGGTCCTTCTCGACGCGGCGGACCCAGGCGTACCAGAACGGGTTGCCCATCCTGTCGATGATCGCGTCGTTCCAGGATGTGGACCCCGGGCTGGAGCACCAGATCGAGATGCCGAACGGCATCCCCGACCCCGACTCCCTGCCGAGCGATTCGGAGCTGCTGCGCGGAATCGACCATCCGATCGCCCAGTACTGGGCGACGGGGCGCGCGTTCGACATGCGTCACATCGGCGAACCCGTGTATCTCGAGAAGGCGGCGGAGCGAGTCGCCCACCAGGCGATCTGGATGAAGTCCATCGACCCGCTGCCCGATGACGAGATCCTCCACCGTGCCGCGCTCGCGTACGCCAGCGACTACTCCCTGCTGGAGCCCATTCTGCGCAGGCACGGGAAGACCTGGGCCACGCCCGGTCTCAAAGTCGCGAGCCTGGACCACGCCATGTGGTGGCACCGGTTCGGAAGGGTCGACGAGTGGCTCCTCTACGTGCAGGAGTCTCCGAATGCGATCGGAGGGCGCGGCCTCGCGACGGGCAGGATCTTCAACCGCGACGGCGTGCTTCTCGCCACCGTCGCCCAGGAGGGAATGATCCGGATTCCGGACTAGCCGATCCCGGGCTGTCCTGGGACGAGCTGCAGGATCACGGGCTGCCGGCGAGCAGGATCGTCCCGTCCGCCATCGCGCGGACATCCACCGAGCGGATGTCCTTCAGCGCGAGACTCGTGGTCCCGGACGGCTCGACGGTACGACCCGGTTCTGCGGTCCAGGTGGCGAGCTGAGTCTCCTTTCCCGAGGTGTCGGTGACGTAGAGCGCGTAGGTCGCAGCGCCCTGACCGTACCCTCCGCCATAGCTGCAGGTCATGTCGATGCTCGTGCCCCAGGCGTGGCCGACGAGCTGCACCTCGGCGCTCAGCGTGCTCGGCACGACCTGGCTGAGGGTCAGTTCCGCCGCCGGCTCAGCCGGATTCGAGGTCAGCTGGGGCAGGATGAGCGTGACGGCGACCGCCGCGGCCGCCGCTGCGAGCACGATGCCGCCGGTGAGAGCGCGGACCCGGACGCGATGCCGCCGTGCTGCGCCCACGAGCCGGGGAAGCAGGTCCTGCGGCGCCTCTTCGATCGGCTCGAGCTCGCTCAAGGGGACTCGCGCGAGAAGGCCGGGGATGCCGGCGAGTTCCGCGACCGAGGACCGGCAGGCCGCGCATCCGGAGAGGTGATCCTCGAATTCGCGCCGCTCGGCGGCCGGCAGGGCGCCGAGCAGGTAGGCGGCATCCCAGTCCCGATAGGTGTCGATCATCCGGTCACCCCGCGTTCCTGCAGGGCGAGCCGCAGCGCGCGCAGGCCGTAGTGGAGCCGCGACTTGACGGTACCCTGCGGCACCCCGAGCTGGTCGGCGATGACCGAGACTGACTCGCCGAGGTAGTAGGCGTGCACGACGACAGCGCGGTGTTCTGGGGAGAGCACGGCGAGCGCATCCGTCACCAGCCAGCGGTCGAGCATGGCGTCGATCCCGTCGTCGGCGAGTCTCTCCGGTGGAGCATCGGTGCCGATCTCGTGGCGCGAGCGGGCGCTGCGGTGATGATCCGTGACGAGATTTCGAGCGACGGTGAACAGCCAGGCACGCGCAGAGCCTTCCGCCTGGTCGAGCACCTTCGGATGACGCCAGGCGCGCAGCAACGTCTCCTGCACGATGTCCTGGGCGAGTTGGCGGTCGCCCGAGATCCAGACGACATAGCGCCACAGGGCCGCGGAGTGCTCGTCGTGCAGCGCGCGCAGGAGTTTATCCTGGGTCGCGATCGCGCGGCGCGGCGGTGCGGGTTCTTGCGGCATCCGGATGTCTCCCTCGCGTTAACAACGTTGCCACAGGCCGGTTGGTTCATGCTGGTGAACTTTTCGCGCGGCCGCATCGTGGAAACTGTGAATGCCCGCCCGCTGGCCGCACGACCGAGGGAAACCACATGACAGATCTGACCAGGCGCTCGCTCATCACGACCGGGGGTGTTGCCGCGCTCGGTTCGAGCGCTCTCATGCTCGCCGCGTGCGCGCCCGCGCCGCTCAAGCCGACCCCGCACGCGCCGTCTCCGGCGGAATCGTCGGGAGCGAGCATCCAGCGTCCCCCGGCCCAGATCCCTGTCGCCTCGCCGCTGCCCTCGGGGACGCAGCTCACCAAGGTCGCCGACATCCCGGTGGGTGGCACGGCGGCCGTCACGGTCGACGGGCAGGACATCCTGCTCGCGCAGCCCGCGGCGGGCAAGGTCGTCGCGTTCAGTGCGATCTGCACTCACCAGGGCTGCATGGTGTCCCCGGCAGGAGGCGAGTTCGACTGCTCCTGCCACGGCTCCAGGTTCGAGGCGGCCGACGGTGCCGTACTGAAGGGGCCGGCGGTGCGGCCGCTCCACCCGATCGCGGTCTCAGTGGCCGACGACGGAGCCGTGATCATCGCATGATCGACTACATCATCAACGGTCTGCCGGTGCACGTCCTTCTCGTGCACCTCGTGGTCATCGTCGTCCCCCTCGCCGGATTGTGCCTGCTGCTCTCCGCGTTCTGGCCCGTTGCACGCAGGCGGCTCGGCATCGTGACGCCGCTCGTCGCCCTCGTGGCGCTCATCGCCGTGCCGTTCACGACGGCTGCCGGCGAGTGGCTGCAAGCGCGCGTCGGTGCGACCCCGCTCATCGAACGCCATGCATCACTCGGTCCCCTGCTGCTGCCGTGGGTCATCGCCGTCTTCGTGGTCGCTGCAGCGATCTGGATCTGGTATCGCATCGACCCTGGCTGGCCCCGTGCTCTTCGCCTCGCCGCCATCCTGACGCTGGATGTCGCCGCCGTCGTCACGGCGATCGGCTCGGTCGTGCTCGTCGTGCTCATCGGCGAGTCGGGGGCTGCGGCCGTCTGGACCGGATCGTTCCTCTGACCGGACTCGGCCGACCGACGAGACCGGCCCAACCGTTGAACCGAACTCTCGCCCATCTCGTGGTTTAAATGGGCCGGGCGACGGACGCCCTCCCCGGGAAGAAGGCGCATCATGTTGTTTGGACTTCATGCGACGAGATCAGCCGCTGCTCGCTCGACCGCGGCCAGGCGGCCGGCCGCACTCGCTCTGACTGTGCTCGCACTGGCGGCACTCGTACTGACCGGCTGCGCACCGGCCGCAACATCCGGCGGGCCATCAGGATCTGACGGGTCGAGCGGGTCCGGCGGCGCGATCCACACCGCCTCCAACGCGCTGGGCGATATCGTCGTCGACGGCAAGGGGATGACCGCCTACGTGTTCGACAACGATGTCGCTGATTCCGGATCGAGTTCGTGCAGCGGCGCCTGCGCGTCGCAATGGCCCGCCATCACGACGACGGCTGCGAGCCCCGCCGTCGAAGGCATCACCGGAAAGGTCGGCACGATCGCCCTCGCCGGTGGAGCGAAGCAGGTCACGATCAACGGCCTGCCGCTCTACACCTACGCGGGCGACACGGCTCCTGGCGACACCACAGGGCAGGGCTTCGGCGGAATCTGGTGGGTCATCGATGCCTCCGGAAAGAAGATCACCACGCCGGCGGCGACGGACAACAGCGGCTACTGACCCCGTGCGAGAAGCTTCGCGTCGCGTTTGAACGCTATCGGATCGCCGAAGTAGGGCTCCCAGGCCGCGCGCTCGGCGTCGGAGATCCGGCGCGGCCGCTGCGTCCTGGCGTCGATGAACACCATGGTGCTTTCGGCCCGCACGACGAGCGCATCCCGTGAATGGATCTCGTAGGCGATATCGGCACTCGCTCCGCCCACCGCGCTGATCCACAACTGGATGTCGAGCGCATCCTGGTGGTATTCGATCGGCGCGACGTACTCGACGACGTGCCCCGCGATCATCGTGATGGTGTCGGATCCGGCCGTCGCTTTGAGCACTGCCGTCGGTGCCGGTTCGCCCACCTCTGGCGCCCAGAATGCGCGCACGCGAGCCTCTTCGAGGATACGCATCACGGCCACATTGTTCACGTGGTTGTAGGCGTCCAGGTCTCCCCACCGGAGGGGAATCGGAATGTGGATGCGCATCAGTCGCGGGTCAGCTTGCGGTAGGTGCTGCGGTGGGGCTTGGCGGCATCCGGGCCGAGGCGTTCGATCTTGTTCTCCTCGTAGGCGTCGAAGTTGCCCTCGAACCAGTGCCAGTATGCGGGGTTCTCGTCGGTGCCCTCCCACGCGAGGATGTGCGTGGCGGTGCGGTCGAGGAACCACCGGTCGTGGGTGATGACGACCGCACAGCCGGGGAACTCCAGGAGCGCATTCTCGAGACTGCTGAGCGTTTCGACGTCGAGGTCGTTCGTCGGCTCGTCGAGCAGCAGCAGGTTTCCGCCCTGCTTGAGCGTGAGCGCGAGGTTCAACCGGTTCCGCTCGCCGCCGGAGAGCACACCGGCCTTCTTCTGCTGGTCCGGACCCTTGAATCCGAACTGGCTCACATAGGCGCGGGACGGGATCTCGGTCTTGCCCACCGTGATGTAGTCGTGACCGTCGGAGACCACCTCCCAGAGCGTCTTGTTCGGGTCGATGCCTCCCCGGCTCTGGTCGACGTAGGACAGTTGCACGGTGTCGCCGATCTTCAGTTCGCCGCCATCGAGCGGTTCGAGCCCGACGATCGTCTTGAACAGTGTCGTCTTTCCGACGCCGTTCGGGCCGATGATCCCCACGATCCCATTTCGGGGAAGTGTGAAGCTGAGCCCGTCGATGAGGATTCGACCATCGAATCCCTTGACGATCTTTTTCGCATCGAGCACCTGCGACCCGAGGCGCGGTCCGACGGGGATCACGATCTCCTCGAAGTCGAGCTTTCTCGTCTTCTCCGCCTCGGTGACCATCTCCTCATAGCGGGCGAGGCGCGCCTTCGACTTGGTCTGCCGGCCCTTCGCATTGCTGCGCACCCAGTCGAGTTCGCTCGCGAGGCGCTTCGCCAGTTTCTGGTCCTTCTTGCCCTGCACCTGCAGGCGCTCCTGCTTCTTCTCGAGATAGGTCGAGTAGTTGCCTTCGTAGGGGTACAGGTGCCCGCGGTCGACCTCGGCGATCCATTCGGCGACGTGGTCGAGGAAGTACCGGTCGTGGGTGACGGCGATGACGGCGCCCGCATACTTCGCGAGGTGCTGTTCGAGCCATTGCACGCTTTCGGCATCGAGGTGGTTGGTGGGCTCGTCGAGCAGCAACAGGTCCGGCTTCTGCAGCAGAAGCTTCGTGAGCGCGACCCGGCGCTTCTCTCCGCCGGAGAGATGCGAGACCTTCTCGTCCCCGGGCGGGGTGCGCAGGGCATCCATGGCCTGTTCGAGCTGCGAGTCGAGGTCCCAGGCATCGGCGGCGTCGATGGCTTCCTGCAGCACGCCCATCTCGGCGAGCAGCGTGTCGAAGTCGGCATCCGGTTCGGCCATCGCGGCCGAGATCGCGTTGAAGCGGTCGACCTTGGCCTTGATCTCGCCGACGCCTTCCTGCACGTTCTCGAGGACGGTCTTCTCCTCGTTCAGCTCGGGCTCCTGCATGAGGATGCCGACGGAGTATCCGGGGCTGAGCCTGGCCTCACCGTTGCTCGGGGTGTCGAGCCCGGCCATGATCTTCAGGATGGTCGACTTCCCAGCCCCGTTCGGGCCGACCATGCCGATCTTCGCTCCGGGGAAGAAGGACATCGTGACATCGTCGAGGATGAGCTTGTCTCCGACCGCTTTGCGGGCGCGCACCATCGAGTAAATGAATTCGGCCATGCGGTCTAGTCTACGAAACCGGGAAGGCTCCGGATTTCCGCCCGTGCACGCTACGGAATCGGGGCCGTCTTCCCCACGAGGCACCGACCGTCCACGACGGGGCCGATCACACTGCGGTAAGCCCCAGACTTGAACTGTCCGATGAGGCAGGTATCACCGACGCGGACGGAGAATTCGATCGACGCGGACGGTGCCCGAAACACGCTCGTCTTGTCCGGGGTGACTTCCAGGTCTTTCTTGGCGAACCCGGACTTCTCGAGATTGGTCACCACGGCCTGGTCGGACGGGTTCTTGTTCACGGCGAGAAGTCGCTTGTTGACGAAGTCGAAGTAGGCGCGATTGGCGAGCGCCGAGCCGCCGGGGAGAAGGGTCGGGTCCGGATCGGGCTCTGCCGCCGGGTTCGGCGTCGGCGAACCGGATGACGTGGGCACGGGCATCGGCACGGGGACAGTGTTGTCGCGGTCCGGTGCGCACGCGCTCAGCGTCACAGCAAGGGCGACAATCCCGGCCAGGAGAACCCCGCCTCGCGTTCCGCGCATGCTGTCACCCTTCCCGACGCCCGGGTATCGTCGGCTGTGTGTTCACAGACCACAAATGAGTCTATGCGCGGAGCACACGTGCAACGGTCAAAACGGTGCTACCTGCTCGAGTTCGCGAGCCTCAGCGGACGCATCCGCTGACGTCTGATCGCCGTTCTCCTGCTCCTCCGGCGCATCGTCGGCCTGCGCACCCGAGCCGACAGCCTCCACCTCCGATGAATGGATGGTCCGGGTGAACGACGCTGTTCCCCAGCCGAGGTCGTGGCCGAGCGCATCCGCATCGAGGTCGATGTTCATGCCCTTCTTCTCGCCGTCCTGCCAATCCCGGATGCGAAGCCTGCCGGTGACCAGCACTCGATCCCCTTTGTGGACTGAGGCGGCCACGTTGGTCGCCATCTGCCGATAGGTGGAGACGGTGTACCAGTTGGTGCCGGCGTCGACCCAACTTTTCGTCGTGCGATCGAATCGGCGCAGATTGGAGGCGAGCCGAAAACTCGTGAGGGCGTAGCCGTCTGCGGTGGTGAGCTGGCGGGGCGGCGTCGCAACGAAGCCCGTGATGGTCAAGGTATCTGTCATGGAACCCAGCGTGAGCGATGCCGGCGCTGGCGGGCAGGTGAATAGGGGTATCCGTGGAGTCCGCGACCTGTGTCAGGGATGTGGAGGAGCGGCCATAGGCTGTCCCCATGAGCTATGAGGCAGCATCCGATCGTTACGAGCACACTCCCTATGTCCGCACCGGTCACAGCGGCCTCAAACTCCCCCGGATCTCCCTCGGCCTGTGGAACAACTTCGGCACGGATCGTCCGCTCGACACGCAGCGCGCGATCCTCCGAAGGGCCTTCGATCGGGGCGTCACCCACTTCGACCTGGCCAACAACTACGGGCCCCCTGCCGGTGCGGCCGAGTCGAACTTCGGCGTGATCCTCGAGCAGGATTTCCGCCCGTATCGCGACGAACTCATCATCTCGACCAAGGCCGGCTACGACATGTGGGACGGCCCCTACGGCGAGTGGGGCTCCCGCAAGTACCTGCTGTCCTCGCTCGACGCGAGCCTCGGGCGCATGGGCCTCGACTACGTCGACATCTTCTATTCGCACCGCCCCGACCCGGACACCCCCGTGGAAGAGACGATGGGCGCCCTCGCCACCGCGGTTCGCCAGGGCAAGGCGCTCTACGCGGGGATCTCGAATTACGACCCGGAGCAGACGCGCGCCGCACACGCGGCTCTCGCCGCTGAAGGCATCCCACTGCTCATCCACCAGCCGCGCTACAACTTTTTCGACCGCGCGCCGGAGGAGGGCCTGTTGGATGTCATCCGCGAGCTCGGCGTCGGCTGCATCGTGTTCTCGCCGCTCGCCCAGGGGCTCGCGACGAACCGGTACCTCGACGGCATCCCGAAGGATTCGCGAGCGGCAGAGGGTCGGTGGATGTCCGAATCGACCATCTCACCCGTCTACCTCGAGCGGGCACGGGCTTTGAACGAGATCGCGCAGGGTCGCGGCCAGACTCTCGCGCAACTCGCTCTCACGTGGGTGCTTCGGCAGCCTGCTGTGACCTCGGCGCTCGTCGGAGCGAGCAGTGTCACGCAGCTGGACGACAACCTCGCCGCCGCCGCCGCCCCGCCCCTGTCGGCCGACGAGATCGCGGCGATCGAACCGTTCGCGGTTCACGGCACCGGACTGCGGTAACCCGTGGGCTACGTCTACGCGCTGTGCGCAGCGCTGCTCTTCGGCGCGAACGGCAGCGTCACGAAGGTCATCCTCGGCGCCGGAATCGAACCGGCGCAGTTGACCCTGTTCCGCGTCGGCGGGACGGCATTGATCGCCGCGATCGTGCTCCTCTTCGCGAATCGCAACGCGTTCCGGGTCACCTGGCGCCAGCTCTCCATCCTCGTGGCACTCGGAATCGTGGGCGTCGCGTTGCTGCAGTTCGCCTACGCCGTTGCCATCCAGGTGCTCCCGGTGGGCATCACCCTTCTCATCGAGTACACGGCTGTTCTGATCGTCGCGACGGTGGCGTACTTCTTCTTCCACGAGAAGGTGCGAGCACGGCTCTGGGTGGCGATCGGCCTGGTTCTCATCGGACTCGCCGTCGTCGCGCAGATCTGGGCGAGCGAGCTCGTTCCGTTCGGCGTGCTGATGGCCTTCGCGGCGGCGGTGTGCCTCGCCACCTACTTCCTCGTCGGCGAGCGCGAGGTCGGAAAGACCTCGCCCATGGCCGTGGCGTTCTGGACCATGGGATCCGCCACGGTGTTCTGGCTCGTCTTCAGCGGGTGGTGGCGGATCGATCCTGAACTCTTCACGACATCCGTCTCCCTGAGTGGCAACCTGGCCCCGTTCGAGCTTCCGTTGATCGTGCCCATCCTCTGGAACGTTCTGCTCGGCTCGTTCCTCCCGTTCCTGCTCTCCCTGTTCGCCCTCAAGTACCTGACCGCCACCGCTGCGGGCATCGTCGCATCCGCCGAAGTCATCTTCGCGTTCCTGTTCGCGTGGCTGTGGCTCGGCGAGGGACTCAACTCACTGCAGGTCGTGGGCGCCGCGGTCGTACTGGTGGGCATCATCCTCGCCCAGACGGCGCGGATGAACAAGGTCGTGGATGCCGACCTCGCCATCGCCGCGGAGAGCGCCGACGCGCTCGTGTGACCCCGAAGATCCGGCTGAACCGGATGTCGGTGGCCGCGCCTAGTGTGAGATCGTCCCTGACGGATCGGCCGGCATTTTCACTGGAGGAACGAATGACATCATTCGATTTCGCCGGCTCGAGCGTTCTCGAGATTCCCGGCGACCGCACCTACACATCCGGCAGCACGTCCCCGAGCGGAACGTCGCCGAGTCACCGGGTGAAGCGCGGCATCAACCTCGTGCAGTTGCACGACGACCTGTGGCGTGTCACTCGCCCTGACGGTGACGTTCTCGGCTACGTCGAGGGGTTCGACGACCCACGTGGTCGGCGCTTCCGGTCGAAGCGCCTCATCACCTTGCAACGACGCTTCGTCGAGCTGGGTGAGTTCTGGAGCTTCGACGACGCCGTGGAGTGCCTGCGTTTCGGATGAGGTCACGACCGTTCGCTGAGCGTTCGGAGGACTCGCGCCGGAATGCCCGCGACCGCTATGGCGGCGGGGTAGCCTGCCGATATGCAGTGGTGGGATGACATTATTTCCTGGTTCTCTTCGGACGCCGGATGGCAGGTGACGACGGCGGCGATCATTCCCGGCGTGGCCATCCTGGTCGCGGGGTTCGTCGCAGCGCTCATCGGACGAGGGTCGACGAAGCGCATAGTGAGTCTGCACGATCGGGACGAACGGGCCGCCGCGGTCACGGCCATGATCAGCGCGGCACGGCGTGCGGCGAACTGGAACTCGCTCTCGGCGCCGGAGCAACAGCAGGCGGACCACATCGCGCTGGAGTGCGACGTGCGCCTCAGGCTGCTGCCGCTTGCCGGTTCGGGGCTCGCAGCCGAGTGGGCGACCCATGAACTCGGTGAGTTGAAGAAGCAGGCCGTGTCCTTCAGCTTCCAGGCCGCACAATCCCTCAAGGAGTTCAAGGATCGCCTCATCGAGTGGCAGGCGCATCCTGCCCGGGCGAAGAAGTTGTTCAAGAACGATCTGGACTCGTGGGCCTACGAGGCGTCCCTCAACGACCAGGACCTCGTCGCCCAGCAGAAGGCGTGGGAAGCGCAGCAGGCCGCCGAGGCGCAGGCGCCCGATGCGCCGGCACCGACCACAGCCCCCACGGTGACCCGGCCGGAATCGGACCGGGACGCCTAGGGAAGTCGATTCCCTGCGTCTTCGACCAGCGCACGGATGAGGTCCGTCGCGTCGTGGTGGCGCAGCAGCGATGCCGACTGGCCGGCCCACAGGGAGAACAGGTCGGTGCGGCCCTGTTCGATCGCGGCGGCTTTGAGCTTGCCGAGCAGCCAGCCCTGAAGTGGGAACGGTGCAATCGGCAGCTCACCCGCATCCGCCGCACGACTCATGGCGTTCGGGATGCCTCTCGCCAGTCTCCCGCTGAACGCCCGCGTCAGTGTCGTTGTCTCCGCCTCCTCGCTCCACAGCATCGCGCGGTGCGGGGCGCTCGCCGCTGACTCGTCGGTGGCGAGGAAGGCTGTCCCGAGCTGCACGGCATCCGCTCCCAGGGTCATCGCCGCGGCGACCCCGCGACCGTCTGCGATGCCGCCGGCCGCGACGACGGGGATGTCCACGGCATCCGCGACCTGGGGAATGAGCGCGAGGTTGCCGATGAGCGACTCCTCCACCGGCTTGATGAACGCGACGCGGTGCCCTCCGGCCTCGAGACCGGAGGCGACGATGACGTCGACACCCTGTTCCTCAAGGAACCTTGCTTCCGCGACGGTCGACGCCGTGCCCATGGTCGTGATGCCGAGCTCACGCGCACGATCGAGGATGCCGGGGTCCGGTGCGCCGAATACGAAACTCATGGCGGCGGGTCTGGCCTCCAGCACTGCTTCGACCTGCTCATCGTGGCCGGGCAAGAGGCGCTCGGGGCGCGTCGGGAGCGGCACGCCGAGCTCTTCGAACCACCCGGCGAGCGGTGCGAGGTGGCGTGCGAACTCCTCCTCGTCAGGCTGGTAGTCGTCACCGCCGTCGCGGGGGATCCAGATGTTGAGCGAGAACGGCTCCTCGGTGAGCTCGCGGATGCCGGCCGCCACCGAGAGGATGCGCTCGCCGGAGAGACCGTATGCCCCGTAGGAGCCGAGACCGCCCGCGTTGCTCACTGTCGCGACGAGTTCGACGGAGGACGCACCGCCCATGGGCCCGAGCACGATCGGCAGTTCGATGTCGAGCACGCGGGTGAATGCGGTATCCGTCCAGGAGTCCATGTCTCACTCTCCCACGGTGTGGGCCGTAGTACTCTCGACTGACGCCCCGATAGCTCAATGGATAGAGCAACGGCCTTCTAATCCGTAGGTTGCAGGTTCGAGTCCTGCTCGGGGCACCGAGCAGGCCGCATGTGCCGAGGTGTTGCCGCACGGTCGGTGTGCGGACTGCGGATTCGTCGATCCCCGTGCTATTCATTCGACCCTGCATCTGATAGCTTCAGAGTGATTTTTGTCAGGAAGTGTCATGTCTCCGAAGCGACCCGATCGGAATTCCCATGGTCAGCTCAACATTCACTCGTAATACGGCGGCCGTCGGCGCTGTCGGCCTCTGCGGCGCCTCGCTGTTCGGCGCATCCGCCGCGGTTGCCGCCCCCGTGCCGTGCGCGTACCCCGGCTCGACCCAGGTCGTCACCGGTGTGTGCCAGGTCGTCGTCACCGCCGATGGAGTCCTCACCTTTCCATCGACTTTGAACAAGGTCACGGCGATACTCGTCGGCGCGGGCGGCGGCGGGTACATCGGCGCCGAGGGCGACGGTGCCTACGGCGGCGGAGGAGGCGAGGTCATCTACGTCGACTCCGTGGCACTCGATACCGCGATCACCGTGGACATCGGTTCCGGCGGAACGATTGGCCTGGACGGCGTGGAGGCCGGCAATGGGGGCGACACCCTGTTCGGCGCAGCCACTGCCCACGGAGGGCTCGGCTCGGTCATCGATCAGGGAAGTCACGTCGGCGGTGTGAGCGGCAATGGCCACACCGGCATTCTCGGGGGCGGCGGTGCCGCTGGAGATGCCCCCGATTCCGACACTCCCGGCCCTGGCTACCTCCTCTCCGGAGTACCGGGCGTGGACGCCGCGCTGTTCCCCTCGGCCGCTGACCCTGCTGTTCAATACGGGCGGGGCGGGGAGTCCGATTCGAGCGACGCACCCGGAAACGCCGCTGCGGTCCCGACGAACTCGGGTGCGGGTGGATCAGCATACTGGCAATTCGGTGAGGTCAGTACTGGAGAAGCCAACCCTGGCGCGGATGGCGTGGTGATCGTGCGGTACGCCGCAGCATCGCTCGCCGCAACCGGCGCCGACTCCACGGGCGCGCTCATCGTCGGTGGTCTCGCAGTCGCAGGCGGTGCGGCGCTCGTCGCGAGTGCCGGGGCCGTACGTCGCCGCCGCTCTCCGAAGTAACAGCCGCGAGGTTCGTGGTGGAAACACCGCCGCCGTGCTGAAGCCACTGCGTTCCCTGCAGGACTGGGCACACGAGCGGCCCGACGATCTCGCCGTCGCCGGCCCGGAACTCGAACTCTCGGCGGGTGAACTGTGGGACACCGCCCTGCGCATCCTGGCCTGGATCCGCGAGGCGGGGGTCTCGACGCAGGAGACGGTGGGTGCTGCAGTCCCGCCGAGCCTCCATCCGGCGTTTCTCGTGGCGTTGCTCGCGAGGGGCGGCATCGGCTCGTTGGTGAACAGCCAGGCAGAAGTCGGGCTGGATGTTCCACTCCAACGCCTCATCACGGTCGACGGCAACGGAATGAAGCACCCCGCGGATGTCCTGCTCACCTTCGACGACTCCGCGATCGGCCGTCTGGCGCAGGTTGACACATCGACCGTCGACATCGCGTCGCCCGCGGCCGACGACATCTGCTGGTTCATCTACTCGAGTGGCACGACCGGGGCACCCAAAGCGGTGATGCGAACTGTGGCGGCCGTCGAAGCGCTCGCCGCACCACGACGCCTCCGCCTCGCTCGCGGCGCATACGCCTCCCTGCAGCCCGGCACCGTAGCCGGCTCCATGTCGGCATTCCTCGCAGCGATCACGGCACGTAGACCCCACCTTGCGGCGGGCACGACGGAAGAGAACCTGGGGATGCTTCGCGACCGGGCGATAGAGATCGCGGAAGGCTCACCATTCCAGCTGGACCGGCTTCTCACGGTTGCACGCCGCTCTGGGGACAGGCTTCCGGCTCTTCAGGAACTGCACTCGGCGGGTGCACCACTGTCATCGGGACTCGCGTCGGCGCTCGCCGACTGGTTCGGCGTGCGCGTATACGACGGATACGGATCATCCGAAACGGGGTTCGTCGCCGCCCGTCGCGCAGACGTACCGGAGGCGCCCGAGCGTGGCGGGGTTGTCGAGGATGGGGTAGACGTCGAAATCGTCGACGACGATCACGAACCCGTGCCGGCCGGTGAGGACGGTCGGGTACGGTTGCGCACCGCGAGCATGGGGGTGGGCTACTTCGGCGCCCCGGACCTCGGTGAACACAAGGGCTTCCACGGGGGCTGGTTCTACCCCGGCGATCTCGGGAGACTCATCGACGGAGAACTCGTCATCATCGGTCGGGAAGACGACCTCATGAACGTCGGTGGCAGGAAGATCATGCCGCACCGGGTGGAGGAGATTGTTCTCGAACAGCCGGGGGTCCGGGAGGCGGTCGCCTGTGCCGTGGTCGACAAGCTGGGAATCCGTCAGCTGGCGATTGCGATCGTCGGCGAACCGATCAACGACCCGGTGAAGTTCGCGCAGAAGCTGCGCCAGCCGCTGGGCGGAATACTTCCCAGTCTCATCATGCGGATGGATGCCATCCCGCGATCAGAGAATGGCAAGCCGCAACGGAGCCGGGTCATCGACATCCTTCAGGAGCAGCTGAACAGACCCAGCAACATCCTCTGAGTAATGCGCTCGGCATCGTTCACTCAGCGATCGAGTGACGTGACCTTTCCTTCAAGAACACGACCGCGACCCAGCTCAGGGCGAGCGTTGCCATCACGACCAGGGACAGCGGCAGAAAGTCACCATCGGTCGTGGTCATGATCGCGGCCGCGACGACAGGTGCGAGCCCGCCGCCGATGGAAGCCGCGATCTGGTAGCCGACGGACGCGCCCGTGTACCGGGTGCGAGTGGGGAACTGCTCGATGATGAGCGTGCCGAGTGTCGGAAGGAGCACGCTCGTGCCACACGCGCCGGCAACGAAGAAGGCGATGAGAACGAACCACACGTTCCCACTCGCGGCGAGCACGAACGTCGGCCACGCGGTGACGAGTGCGGCTGCGAGCCCGGCGTACATGACTCGCTTGCGACCGATCCGGTCTACGAGCCGTCCGACCGGGACCATCAGGAGGATGTTCAGCACACCCGAAGCCGCGGAGACCCACAACACCTCTGCGCGCGACACGCCCCCCGCGATCCCGACGCTGATGAGGAACGCAGTCATGAGCGTTCTGTGCGCGTGAGGGCCGAACCCGGCCACAATCGTGAGAACGAGAGAACGCCACTGTTTGAGCACTGCGCGCGCGGGCCGAACCGGTCGCGCGGGAGTGGCCGAGGCCGCATCGTGCGCCTTCGCCTGCGCCTGAAGGAAGAGTGGCGATTCGTTCACGCGCGTCCGAATCCAGAGCGCAATGGCCACCATGACCGCGGAGAGGAGGAAGGGAACACGCCAGCCCCAGGTCAGGAACTGGTCTGCTGGAAGCATCGAGAACAGGGCGAGGACGCCCGACGCGAGCAGGGATCCCATCGGCGCCCCCGCGGAGATGACGGATGACGCAGTGGCGCGCTTGCGTTCGTCGGCGTGCTCCATAGCCATGATGGTCGCACCACCCCACTCGCCCGCCATCGACAATCCCTGCACGATGCGCAGAACGATGAGGAGGATGGGCGCCAGCGCGCCGACCATCGTCTGCGTCGGCAGCACGCCGATGAGCGTGGATGCGACACCCATCACGACGAGGGAGATGATCAGCATCCGCTTACGGCCGAAGCGGTCACCGAAGTGCCCGAACAAGACGCCACCGACCGGCCTCGCGAGGTAGCCGATGGCGAGCGTCGCGAACGAGGCGATTGTTCCCAGCGCGGGGTCCAGGTTCGTGAAGAACAAGCGGTTGAACACCACCGCGGAAGCAGTCGCGTAGAGGATGAAGTCGTAGAACTCGACCGTGCTCCCCATGAACCCTGACGTCAGAACGCGTCTGCGGGCACGCTCCAGGTCTGTCTGCACGGCCGTCGTGCTCATCGGTTACTGCCGACCGCCGCGGTCCTCTGGGTCCTCGACCGGCTCACTGTCGGCCTTGTCGTAGGTGTATGTCACGTGATACTGGCCGCCGAGTTCACGCCAGCTCGCCATGTTGTAGTCGATCATCGTCTCTTTGCCATCGACTGCCGTGAGCACTGTGATCTCCTTGTCCCACGAACCGTCCGTGCTGATCCGCTTGTCGGTTCGGCCGTCATTGGGCCCACCGGAGAAAATGACGACGTACTCGTCGCCACGCTTGATCGTCGGAGTCTCATTGCTCATGCACTCTTACTACCACGTCGGAGTGGGCACCGCACACCTAATATTGCTCACCGCGCCAATGCATCACCTAGCTATATAACCTGGTTATATACTTGCGCAGTGAACAATGACACCGCCCTCCTCTCCGACCTCCTGGTCGCGGCGCACCGGCTCACCCGGATCGCCGCGCAGGCGCTCGGCAGCACCACGCCATCCGCCGTGTGGCACACCCTCGCGATCCTGTCGACGGATGGCCCGCTGCGCATCGGCGAGCTCGCCACGATCGCACGAGTGAGCCAGCCGTCCATGACCAAAGTCGTCCAGCAACTCATCACGGACAACCTCGCGGAGCGGATCGTGGACCCTGAGGATTCCCGCGCATCGCTCGTGTCCACGCTCCCCGCGGGCCTGGCGGCGCTCGCCGCATGGCGGCAGGCACTCGCATCCGCCCTCCAGCCGATGTTCACCGGGCTCACGACCGATGATCGCGCCACGCTCACCCGCGCGGTCGACATCCTCGGTTCGCGCACCGCGAGCGGGACGGTGACCGCCTGATGGAACACGGCTCATCCGACACCTCCAGCATCCTGCGCCAGCCGAAACAGGTGTGGGCCGTCGGATTCGCGTGCGTCATCGCCTTCATGGGCATCGGTCTCGTGGACCCGATCCTCCCCGCGATCGCCTCCGAACTCGACGCAACCCCCACACAGACCGAGCTCCTGTTCACGAGCTACCTGCTCATCACCGGGCTCGCCATGCTCTTCACGAGCTGGGTGTCGAGCCGCATCGGCGCGAAGCTCACGCTCATGATCGGCCTCGCCCTCATCGTGGCGTTCTCACTGGCCGCCGCCCTCAGCGGGAACGTCGAAACGATCATCGGATTCCGTGCGGGATGGGGTCTCGGCAACGCCCTCTTCATCTCCACGGCGCTCGCCACGATCGTCGGCGCCGCCAGTGGCGGCACCGCATCCGCCATCATCCTGTACGAAGCGGCCCTCGGCCTCGGGATCGCGGTCGGACCGCTCGTCGGCGGGCTGCTCGGCACCATCAGCTGGCGTGGACCGTTCTTCGGCACGGCCGCGCTCATGGCGATCGGATTCATCGCGATCGTCGCCCTGCTCGGCAGAGAGGATGCCGTCGAGCGCGTCCCGGTGACACTCTCGGCACCATTCCGTGCGATGCGAAACCCGGCGATCGCGACCCTCGCCATCGCCGCGGTGTTCTACAACATCGGATTCTTCGTGCTCCTCGCCTACACGCCCTTCCCGCTCGGAATGACGGCGATCGGTCTCGGTCTCGTCTTCTTCGGCTGGGGCGTCTCGCTCGCCATCACCTCGGTGTGGGTCGCGCCGCTCCTGACGAGGGTGTTCAGGCGCACTACCGTGTTGACGATCGTGCTGCCGCTGCTCGCGCTGGATCTCGTCGCAGCCGGACTGTTCATCACCTCGCAACCGGGACTCGTCATCACGGTCATCGTCGGCGGACTGCTCCTGGGCGTCCTCAACACCGTGTTCACAGAATCCGTCATGGAGGCCACGGACCTCCCCCGCTCCGTCGCATCATCCGCGTACTCGGCCGTGCGCTTCCTCGGCGGTGCGATCGCCCCGCCACTCGCCGCCGAACTCGCGGTGCTGTTCTTCCCGTCGATGCCCTACTACTTCGGCGCGGCATCCGTCGTCGTCGCCACCGTCGCCATCATCGTCGGCACCCGGTTCCTCCGGCGGGCCAACTTCGGTGCGGAGGCCGGTGTGGTGCTCACCGACGCCGAAGAGGCGGAAGCCATCGGCATCGGCGATGCCGCTTGAGAGCCCCGTCGGCACCCGGCGATAGACTGCGGTAATGGCAAACGGCAATGATCGGCTCGTCTGGATCGACTGCGAGATGACGGGCCTGGATGTCGCCGTCGACCAGCTCGTCGAAGTCGCGGTCGTCATCACGGACTTCGATCTCGCCATCCTCGACCCCGGGTTCGACATCGTCATCGCACCCGACCAGTCGGCCCTCGACAACATGAGCGAATTCGTGCGGGACATGCACGCGAGCTCCGGACTGCTTGAAGCCATCCCCGACGGTGTGAGCATCGGCGACGCGCAGGACGCAGTGCTCGAATACATCCGCCGGTTCGTCCCCATCCCCCAGCAGGCGCCGCTCGCCGGCAACACGATCGGCACCGACAGGGCATTCCTGTCACGCTACATGCCGCGCGTCGACAGTCACCTCCACTACCGGAATGTTGACGTCTCCTCCATCAAGGAGCTCGTCCGCCGCTGGATCCCCCGCGTCTACTTCAACGCGCCGGAGAAAGACGGCGGCCACCGCGCCCTCGCCGACATCCTCGAATCGATTCGCGAACTCGACTACTACCGGAAGACGGCGTTCGTCGGAGAGCCGGGGCCGACCACCGGTGAAGTGCAGGCGATTGCCGCATCCGTCGTTGAAAACTTCGCAGCCCGACTGTAATAAGATGGTGAGTCGTTGCCGGGGTTTGCGCCGCGGCACATGGTGGTCGTAGCTCAGTTGGTAGAGCGCTGGCTTGTGGTGCCGGATGTCGCGGGTTCAAATCCCGTCGATCACCCCAATTTCATGTCAAGGGCGAGTTCGCCTGCGAGCCGTAGGCTGGAGCGGTGGCCGACACCATCGAACAGACGCGTGTGCGCGAGCGCGCCGCCGCCGACGCGCCGTGGGTCACGATCGTGCTGAACGACCCGGTGAATCTCATGTCGTACGTCGCCTACGTGTTCCGCAGCTACTTCGGGCACCCGCCCGCAGAGGCAGAACGCCTCATGCTGCAGGTGCACCTCACGGGCCGCGCGGTCGTCGCCACGGGGCCTCGCGAGGAAATGGAACGCCACGTCGAGGCGATGCACGATTTCGGACTGTGGGCGACGCTCGAGAAGGCGGATGCGTGAAGCCCTTCGAACGCGCAGGGGACGGCGGTGTGTCCGCAGGGATCGAACGCGACGAGGCTCTCCTGCTCCAGAACCTGGCTTCACAACTCACTGCACTGCTGCGCGAGGGCGACGGTATGGACCCCGCCATCGTGCGGCTGCTCCCCGATGCGTACCCTGAAGACCCGGCCGCTTCGGCGGAGTTCCGCCGGTTCACCGCGGGGGGCCTCGTCGAGCGCAAGATCGCGAACGCCGACACCCTCATGGTCACGCTCTCCGACAGCATCGAGACGGGCGTGCTGCGACTCGACCCTCAGCAGGCGGGAGCCTGGCTTCGCAGCCTCACCGACATCCGGCTCACGCTGGCCAGCCGGCTCGGCATCGAATCGGACGATCAGGCGCCGAGCAGCGACGCGATCCTGCAGGACCTCTACGACTGGCTGGGGTTCCTGCAGAACTCACTCGTGGAGGCGGTGGACGTTTCGAATGGCTGAACTCGACCTCGATGCGGAGGCCTTCGAGAAACTCGTCGTGGACGAGCTCGACCTGCTTCCGGACGACATGGTCGACGGGCTCGACAACGTGGTGTTCGTCGTCGAAGACCGCCCGGAGGACGGCTCACTCGACCTGCTCGGCCTCTACGACGGCGTGAACCTCACCGAACGCGGTCAATACGGTTTCGGGGAACTGCCCGACCGCATCATCCTGTACCGCGAGCCGCTGCTGGACGTGAGCGCCGACCTCGAGGAGCTGAAGGACCAGATCCATGTGACGCTCGTGCACGAGATCGCCCACTTCTATGGGATCGATGACGATGAGCTCCACCGGCTCGGCTGGGGCTGAGCCGGTTCGGATCACAGGACCTCGTTGCCGTCGATGACGGAGTCGGCGAGGTCACGCGGGTTCTCCCTGGCGATGAAGGCATCCTCCTGGGCGGCCCAATCATCCCAGCGGTCGTCCCAGGAGTCGCCATCGCGCGCGCGAACACGGGCCCGCCTCGTCGGCTCGTCGAGTTCGACCCAGACCGCCCAGACGGCGAGCGCTCGGTTTGCCCGACTGAGCGCGCCGCATCCTTCCACGAGCACGGGGCGGTGCGGATCGAGCACGTGCCATTCGGCCGGCGCGGCATCCGCCCAGTCCCAGCGCTGCCAGCGGCGAACGGATGCGGCGATCAGATGATCGTGCACATGTCGGCTGCCCGCCTCGAGCCCGTCCCATCCCGGGTAGAGGTCATCCATGCGCACGAGCTGCAGCTCGGGTTTCTGGGCGACCATGGCGCGCGCCAGCTCGGTCTTGCCGGAACCGCTGCGCCCGTCGACGAGCACGATGTCGGGTCGGCGCGGGCCGGTCTCGGATTCAGCCGACAATGAAGTTCCAGTGTCCGGTGAGCACGGCGGCCGCGATCGAGATCATGCCCACCATCAAACCAGCACATGCGACGAGCCATTCGCGCCATCCGAATCGCGAATCACGCGCCCACGTGCGCTCGGTCTCCCCGCCGAACCCGCGCGCCTCCATCGCGGTCGCCAGCCTGCTTCCGCGGCGAATGGCCAGCACGAGCAGTGCGAACACCTGACCGGGGACGCGGCGGATGCGGCCGGTGTCACCGACTCCCCTCGCGCGCCGGGCGAGTTCAAGGTATCTCCAGTCGTCGAGGAAGAGCCCGACGAGCCGCAGGGCCGCGAGCGCCCCGAGCACGAACCGGCTCGGAAGGCGCCACACCTGCGCGAGACCGTCGGCGAGATCCGTCGCGTCGACCGTGATGAAGAGCACGACAGCCGGCAGTCCGATCGCGAGAACGCGCAGCGCCGTCGCGATCGCGAGGTCGATCGAGCCGTCGCTCACGCGGATGGTCAGCCACTCCCAGTACACCGTGCCGGATGCCTGGCCGTAGAGCAGGATCGTGAGCCCTGTGAGCGGGGCCGCGATCCAGACGGCCAGCGTGCGCAGCCAGAACGCTCGGGCACGAACCCCCAGGAACGGCATGGCGGCGAGTTCGAGAAGAAGAGCCGTGCCTGCTGACACCCAGTCGATCGTGAGAACGAGGCAGGCCGCGAGCAGTAGTGCGGCGCCGAACTTCGCGACCGGGTTCACCGCCTCGAAGGGGCGCATCGCGCCCTTGCCCGGGCTGACCTGCCGAGATCCCTCGGCCGCGACGCTCACAACCCCACCTCGGCATCCGCGAGCGCCTCGACGAACGCACGGTCGTGGGTAGCGGCGACGACCGCGCCGCCGGCATCCACGAACTCGGCGAGGATCGCCACCTGTTCGGCCCAGGTGCGGGCGTCCTGCCCGAACGTCGGCTCATCGAGCATGAGGATGCGCGGGCGAGTCGCCAGTACGGTGGCGACGCTCAGCCGACGCTTCTCGCCGCCCGAGAGCGTGAAGGGATTCGCTGCCGCGACCGCGTCGAGGCGCAGGCGCTGCAGGAGTTCGTCGACGCGCGCGTCGATCTCCCCAGCGGGGAGCTTCAGCGCGCGAGGCCCGACCTCGAGCTCCTCGCGCACCGTCGCGGTGAGGAACTGGTGTTCCGGCTCCTGGAACACCGTGCCGATGCGGGTGAGCAACTGCCGCGACGTCCAGCGGATGGGGTGCTCACTGATGCCTGCGTGCCGCCCCGTCTGGAGCCCACGCAACTCGGGCGTCGCCTCGACCACTCCTGCGAGTGGCGGAAGCAGGCCCGCCAGCGTGAACCCGAGGGTCGTCTTGCCCGACCCGTTCGGGCCGGTGATCGCCGTCGTCATGCCGGCCGCGACCGTGAGTTCGATGTCGGCCTTCACGACCAGAGCCTCGACCCGTGAACCACGACCGACCGACAGGTCCCCGGCGAGGAGGAGGTCGGGCCCCGATGCGCGATGTCGTGCAGGGAGTGCAGGCGGGAAACCGGGAACCCAGACGCCGGCTTCGGCGAGCACGCGCCCCTGATCGGTGAGCACCGCGTGCGGACTGCCGTCGGCGAGCAGGCCGCCGCCCGGGGAGAGGACGACGACCCGGTCGACGAGAGGGAGCCAGACATCCACCCGATGCTCCACGACGACGAGGGTCGCGCCCGTGCGCTCGAGCACGCGCGCGACCGCGTCCCGCACGTCGACGACTCCGGCGGGGTCGAGGTTGGCCGTCGGCTCGTCGAGGAGGAGCAGGCCGGGTCGCATCGCGAGCACTCCTGCGAGGGCGAGGCGCTGCTTCTGGCCGCCGGACAGCGCCGCAGTCGAGCGGTCGAGGGCGACGTCCAGACCAACGGCGTCCAGGGCCTCGCGCACCCGAGGCCAGATCTCCTGCCGCGGGACGCCGAGATTCTCGCAGCCGAATGCGACATCGTCCCCGACCTTTGCGAGAATGACCTGGCTGTCGGGATCCTGAAGCACGAGCCCGGCTCGGCCGCGCGACTCGGCCGGCGGCTTCCCGCCGACGAGGAGCTCGCCGGACGGCTCACCGTCGTCCTCCCCGCCGAGCACGCCGGCGAGCGCCTGCAGCAGCGTCGACTTTCCGGCACCGGATGCCCCGAGCAGCAGGACGCGTTCGCCGGGCTCGATCCGCAGATCGAGATCGCTGACCGCCCAGCGTTTGCGTGGCGCGTGCCGCCACCCCCATCCGCGGGCGACGACGCCGGCAGCAGGGACATCCTGCCCGGAGTTCATCGTCAGACGCGCACCGTCCCACGACCGGAGGCGAACCGGTCGAGAGCACCCGTCTTCGCGAGGCCGCGCACCGCGAGCCAGGACAGGAATCCGGCGATGACCGCGCCGCTCACGATCGACGAGACGATGTAGACGGTCGCGAACAGCGCATCCGCGCCCGGGTACCAGACGATGAGCTCCAGAACGCCCTTCGCAATGCCTGCACCGATGCCGGCCAGGATCGCGACGTACAGACGCCAGTTCAGGTAGAAGAAGACGAGGAACACCACCTCGGCTCCCAGCCCCTGGACCAGACCGCTCACGATGACCGTCGCACCGTACTGGCCCCCCAGCAGCGCCGAGATCACTGCGGCCACGAGCTCGCCGTAGAGTGCGGCGCCCGGTTTGCGGACAACGAGGGCGGTGAGCACAC
Source organism: Terrimesophilobacter mesophilus (assembly GCF_014200375.1). Lineage (GTDB taxonomy): Bacteria > Actinomycetota > Actinomycetes > Actinomycetales > Microbacteriaceae > Terrimesophilobacter > Terrimesophilobacter mesophilus. Next base: position 648,537 of record NZ_JACHBP010000001.1, read on the forward strand.
CGGCGAAGAGCCAGATGCCGCCATCCAGGGCCTGGAGCCCTGGCAGCAACGCCTTGAACGGCGCTGTGACGGCGTCATGGGCGATGTTCCAGCCGAAGAAGACGACGCTGCTGGCGACGGCGATGACGCTCGCCACGACGATGTCGACGACCCGCCACTTCAGGTTGCGTGACGGGATGGAGGTTGTTGTACTGGTCACTGTTCGTGCCCTTTCACTCGAGGAAATGGCACGGGATGTTGAGAATTCTGCCTCCCTGCGCTGGCATGATCCAGATCAGGTTCGACGGTCGAAGCTTGATCAGCTTCCTCTCAGCCCGGCTCACCGGACTCCCGTGTTCGTCTCCGAGTATAGCCATGACAGGCTGGGGGCATGGACTTCCGCATCTTCACCGAACCACAGCAGGGCGCGACCTACGAGGACCTGCTCGCCGTCGCGCAGGCGAGCGAACGCCTCGGCTTCGACGCCTTCTTCCGCAGCGACCACTACCTGGCCATGGGCTCGGGGATCGGCCTGCCCGGCCCGTCCGACGCCTGGACGAGCCTCGCAGGCCTCGCACGGGAGACCAGTCGTATCCGGCTGGGCACCCTCGTTTCCAGTGTCACCTATCGGTACCCGGGAATCCTCGCGATTCAGGTCGCGCAGGTGGATGCGATGTCGAAGGGGCGGGTGGAGCTCGGCCTCGGCGCCGGCTGGTTCGAGAAGGAGCACCTGGCGTACGGCATCCCGTTCCCGGAGAAGCGGTTCGGGATGCTCGAGGAGCAACTGGAGATCGTAACCGGCCTCTGGTCGACGCCGGTCGGCGAGAAGTACGACTTCGCAGGAGAGCACTACACGCTCGTCGACTCCCCCGCGCTGCCGAAGCCCGTGCAGTCGCCCATGCCGCTCATCGTCGGCGGTGGCGGCGCGAAGAAGACGCCCGCGCTGGCCGCCCGGTTCGCGACCGAGTACAACACCGGCTTCGGTTCGTTCTCGGACATGGCTCCTCGGATGGCCCGCGTGCGCGACGCGTGCGAAGAGATCGGCCGCGACCCATCCACCCTCATCATGTCCACAGCGGGAACGATCGCCGGTGGCACCACGACCGCCGCGGCCGAGCGGCGCGCGAACGCGATCGGTCGTGACCTCGAACGGATGCGGGATGGCAGTTTCGTGGGGACGGCATCCGAGATCGTCGACCAGGTCGGCACACTCGCCGAGGCAGGCTTCACGCGCTTCTACTTCCAGGTGATGGACCTGCAGGACCTCGACCATCTCGACTTCCTCGCCCGCGAGGTCATGCCGAAGTTCGCCTGAAACCTGGGCTCACGGCATGGACCGTGTCGCGTTCGAGCAGTTCAGCGCAGAGTTGCTTGCGAGCGTGGAGGAGCAGCCGGGTGAGCAAACGGATGACGATCGCGACATCCGGATCTTCCTCGCCCTCTTGCTCTTCGGGGTGGGTCACCACCGCAGGGCGAGGTCATCATGGCCTGCGACGCCCTACGCAGTGCGGCCATTCCCCCGGCTGGACAGCTTTCCCGCACGCGGCAGTCGCCGCCCTCCGCACCCGCCTCGGCTGGGAGCAGCTCTCCCCGGCTCAGTCGCGCGGGTCGAGGATGACGACCGGGATGTCGCGGTCGGTCTTCTCCTGATACTCGAGGTAGTAGGGCCAGATCTCCGCCATGAGCGCCCAGAGCCTCGGCTTCTCCTCCGCCGTCGCCGTCCTCGCGATCGCGGTGAACCGGCGCTCGTGCACTTGTACGCGTACCTCGGGGTTCTCTCGAAGGTTGACGTACCAGGCCGGATGCTGCGGATGCCCGCCCTTCGACGCGACCAGGATGACCTTGCCGTCGACCTCGCCGTAGAGCAGCACGGTGCGGCGCCACACCCCCGACTTCGCACCCTTCGTGGTGAGCAGCATGAGCGGCCGGCCGCGCAGTGTCGGCCACGAGGTACCGTCGGATTCGTCGTATTCCTTCAACTGCTTCGCGACCCAATCGGTCGTGTTGTCGAGGGGGTTGTCTGGGCTCGAGCCCGGTTCTGCGGTCATCCTTCAACGCTACGCGACCGGGCGTCCATGCGCTGGGCGTCGGGTGGTCAGAGATGAGGTCGTCGCTTCGACGGCCCCAGCTCGGCTGCCGGCTTCATGAGCGACGCTGGCCGGACGAGGTCGGTCCCGAACCGCTCGCCGACGTCATCGATGACCCGTTCGGCCCCGCGCCAGTCCTCGTCGTCATCCCAGAGGCCCGCGGCGTTCGTCCCCGCGTCGGTCAGCTGCTCCATCCTCACGCCGATGAGTCTCACCGGAGGATGCGCGCCCACCGCTTCGTAGAGATCCCGCACCTCGTCGGCGATGCGGCGGCCGACATCCGTGGGTTCGGCGAGCGTCCTCGAGCGGGTGATCGTCGTGAAGTCGGCGTAGCGGAGCTTCAGGACGACGGTGCGCCCCTCGAGCCCGGATGCGCGCAGCCGACGGCCGACCTGCGAGGCCTGGCGGAGGAGCTCGCGGCGGAGCGTGCCGGCATCCGACACGTCGATCTCGAATGTGACCTCGTGTCCGATGCTCTTCTCAGCGGTGTCGCGAGTGACGGGCCGGGGGTCGATGCCGTTCGCGAGTGCGTGCAGTTTCCGCCCGCCGGCATCCCCCACGACGCGCCGAAGCACGTCGAGTGGCGTCTGCGCGATGTCGCCGATCGTGTGCAGTCCGCGGCCGAGCAGCGACTTCTCGGTCACCGCCCCGACGCCCCAAAGGGCCCCGACCGGGAGCGGGTGCAGAAACGACAACGTCTCCGACCTCGGGATGACGAGAAGGCCGTCCGGTTTCGCCCTGCCGGAGGCGAGTTTGGCGACGAACTTCGTTGCTGCCGCGCCGACCGAGCATGCGAGTCCCGTCTCCGCTCGGACGCGTTCACGAATGAGCCGGGCGACATCCCCCGGCGGACCGATGACGCCGCGCGCGCCCGCGACATCGAGAAAGGCCTCATCGATCCCGAGCCGCTCGACGAGAGGAGTCATGTCGTCGAAGATCGACATGACGAGCCGCGAATAATGCCGGTACTTCTCGAAGTGCGGCTCGAGCACGATGGCGCTCGGGCACAGCTGCAGCGCGCGCGACAACGGAATCGCCGATCGCACCCCGAATTTTCGCGCAGGATAGTTCGCGGCGGTCACGACCGAGCGCAGGGAGTTGTGCGCGACGACGACGGGCAGGTCGGCGAGGTCCGGCCGCTCGAGCAGTTCGACGGAGGCGAAGAACGCGTCGAGATCGACGTGCAGGATCGGGGCCGTCGAGCTGTCGACAGAGTCCGCGCTGACCTGCCGCGTGCTGCCGTCCTGTCTGCCCACGGTCTCAGGCTAACGCCCGGGCAGGACAAACCTCAGGCTGCGCGCGCGAGCTTGCGGTGCTGCATGGTGCGGATGACCTTGCCGAGCGGATAGATCGCGAAGAACACCCACATCGGTACTCTCAGCACCGGATTCATGAGCCCGTGCCGGGCATAGGTGCGCTCGAATCGGTGGACGTAGTAGGAGTAGTCGCGCGGGGAGTCCTCGAGTCGCCTGGCGGACATCCCGCTCACCATAGATGTGACGTAGGTGACCTTCAGGCCGTTCTGGGCGAGATGAATCGACAGGTCGATGTCCTCGTGGAGTTCGTCGACCTCATCGCGACAGGTCTGGTCGCGAATCGCCAGCCACGCCGTGCGGCGGATCGCCATGTTGCTTCCGAACAGGAAGTGGTAGTCGCGCGACAGGGTCAGGATGAATCTGCGCACCCTGTCATCCGCTTTCAGTCCGAAGCGACGCAACGGCATGTCGTAATAGAGCACGGGCCCGGTCGCCGCCGCGACGGACTCGTCGATGAACGCCTGCTGCACCTCGGCGACCCAGTTGGGCTCGATGACCGAGTCGGCGTCAATCCTGCCGATCACCGTGCCCTGAGCACGGTCGAGCCCGAAGTTGCGGGTGGGTACGAGGCCCTGCTCCAGGTCCTGCTGGAAGTAGATGAGGGGGCTGTCCGGATACTCCACCTGCAGCGCACGCACGATCTCGCCCGTCGCATCCGTCGAGCGGTTGTCGACGACGATGATCTCGCTCGCGGCGGTGGTCTGCATGATCGCCGCCATGACGCAAGCCCTGATAGACGCTTCCTCGTTGTATGCGGGGATGACGATGGAGACGGTGGGGGTTGCGGGTGGCATCACTGCTCAATGTACCGCGTCCGGACCGATTCGCGAGCGCCTATCCGAGCCTGGCGTGCATCCACGGGAGCGGATTGACGTGGGCCCCGTTGACCAGGATCTCGAAGTGGAGGTGGGGACCAGTGCTCTCGCCGGTCGAACCAACGAGCCCGATGACCTGCCCGACCTTGACCTTGTCGCCGATCTTGAGGGGCATCGACCCCACCTGCATGTGCCCGTAGACGCTCTCGACGGTCTTCCCGTCGATCGTGTGCCGGATGACGACGTAGACCCCGAGGGTCGAATAGTTCGGATTGGCGGTGTCGACGACGACGCCTGCCGCGATCGCGTGGATCTTCGCTCCGTACCCGGGGTCGAAGTCGACACCTTCGTGGTACGTCGAGCAACCGCTGCACGGGGCCGCCCGCGGGCCGAACCCACTGGCGACCTTGAGCGAATCGAGCGGCCATCGTAATGGAGGCGGCGCTGTAACCGAGTACCCGTCGCGATCAACGGTCGCGACCGCCGCACTCGAGACGACGGAGAGGGTTTGCGGCACCGGCAGCTGCGCTTCCACGGAGGCCTGCGCATAGGCGGGGACGGCGATGCCGGCCGTGACCATGAGCGCGATCCCCACCACCGAGGAGACGAGGATTCTGCGAAGCGATCGCACGGCCCGCACATACCGAAGATGTCGCACCGACCGGCCGCTCAATCCGGGCAGGTGTGGTGCGGGTGCGGTGGCGCCCGAGCGCGGCGCGGGCATGGGACGAGCTGGGGGCACGGGGTCGGATCTTCCGGATCGTTGCTCTGCGGCGTTTGGACGCCACCCGGAGCAGCTGGACAATCGCGCATCGATGCGCTGGGAGGTGGTGTCCCGCCTCGGAGTATCGCGAAGCGAAGCACGGGGAACGATGGCACTCATCACCGCGGAATTCTCACACCGGTGATCGCGCACTCTCGTGGCCCTGATCACCAGTGTGAAGTGCCAACCTCCGCATTTCCTGTGCGGGAGGAGAGTGGATCCACGCACCCTGAGCACTCGCCAAGCCTGCGGGCGCACCTTTCCTGCATGAAGGCGAGCATGCCCACTGGAACGTCGTCGGATCCAATTTTCGCGACCAACACCTCCAGTTGGACGAGATCATCGCCGTCGCGCGGGAGCCTTCCGATGTGGTCGCCGAGCGGATGCGTGCGCTCCAGGTACTGCCAGATGGCCGTTCGGAGACCGTTACGAAGACCACCACACTGAACAAGCTGTCGCCCGACCAGGTGGACACCAAGGAGGTCGTGACCCTCATCACGGCCCGACTTGACACCGTGGCGGACACGGCCCGATCGGTGCACGATGCAGTGGACGAGGCGGACCCGACGACCGGAGACCATCCGTCGTCAGAGGAGCGGGCGGGCGAGGAGCGCGACGGTGGCGTAGTCGGTCTGCTGGCGTCCCACCTCGCGGAACCCCATGCGGTGATGGAACGCGAGCGAGCCGGGGTTCGGAGGGTCCAGGTTGACCTCGCAGGTCACCTCGGTGCGGCCGGCGGCGACGGCGAGCGCGACGACGCGCTCGTAGAGCGTCTGGCCCACTCGCATGCCCCGCGCGCTCTCGGCCACGACGATGCGATCGACATAGAGGTGATCGGTGCCACGCGCTTCGAAGTAGCGGAAGTTCGGACTCGCATAGTCGGATCCGGCCGCGAATCCGATGACGAAGCCGGTCACGTCATCCTCATCGGCAGCTGCGAAGCCGAAGGTGCTGGCCTCGAGCAGGGTGCCGAGAGTCTCCTCCGTCATCGTCGGGACGGCGGGCGTCGCCGCATTGTTGAGTTCGGTGATGGCCGAGAGGTCGGATGGCGTGAGCTCGCGCAGTCGCATCCCACCAGTCTCCCGCACTGCCGGCGGCCTGGTTTGACTGCGGCCAGATCTGCCTGCGGCCAGATCCTTCCAGCGGTTACGGCTCCGGCCGGTCGAGCAGCGTGTACGGCGTCGCGCGGGAGATGTGCAGCAGCTCTATGCCGCCGTTGTGCAGGAGAGGCACGAGTTGCTCATCCCCGGTCTCGATCACCTCGCGCGCGTGCTTGAGGAAGATCCTCGCCATCTCCGGAGTGCACGTGAAGGTGCGACCTCCGTACTGGATGCGCTCAGACGTGATCGCAGGTGCGACTCGAAGGCCACCCGTGGGCGGTGCGGCGGGCTCCAGCGGAATCGAGCCCTTGTCCAGAGACTGCAGTGGCATCGATCTCAACTCCCAACGTGGTGCGCTGTGCCGGGTTGCTTCAGATGCTACGCCGGAGATGCCTCGGCCGCAGAGGTTCCCATGAAGTTCACGGAGTCATGCGGTCGGGTGCTGCCCACCGTGCTTGTGATCGACATGATCATGGTCGGCCAGCTCGCCGAGCGAGATCGCCGAGTGGGCGAACGCACCACCTGCGCGCATCTCCGCGGCGACCCAGATCGCCTCCATGATCTCTTGCGGGCTCGCGCCCTTGCGCTCGGCGATCTTCGTGTGGCCCTTGATGCAATACGGGCACTGGGTGACGTGCGCGACGGCGACCGCGATGAGTTGCTTCGTCTTCTCGTCGAGGGCGCCCGCAGCGAACACCGCCTTGCTGAACTGGTCCCACGCAGCATAGGTCTCCGGGACCAGCTCACGGCGCATCTTCGCCAGCTCGGGGGTCATCGGATGGTAGACGGTGTCGCTCATCAAAAAATTCCTTTCCTCGGTTTTCAGCCTACGCGTGGCCGTCGAGCCCCGCTGCCGCTCTCGGCTTGCTCTTATAACTCCTGCGTTATATGATTTCGAATGTGCACGCGCTCGACATCCTCGGAGACCCGGTTCGCCGGCGTCTCGTCGAGCTCCTCGCGGCAGGCGACCAGCCCGCGGGAGAGGTGTCGCGCGTGGTCGAGCGCGAGTTCGACATCAGCCAGCCCGCCGTCGCGCGACACCTGCGGGTGCTGCGGGAGGCCGGCTTCGTCGCATCCCGCCCCGAAGGCGCCCGACGCATCTACCGGCTCGATCCCCTCGTCATCGACCAGTTGCAGGACCAGGTCGACCGCTACCGCAGCCTGTGGAACCAGCGCCTCGACGCCCTCGAAACGGAGATCGCCCGCGGCAAGCGGGAGCAGAAGGAGAAGAAAGCATGACCACTCTTTTCGGAAGCCTCACCAGGGTCGGCAGCGGCTTCGACCTCGACTTCGAGCGCATTCTCGCGACGGATGTCGACGACCTCTGGAACGCCGTCACCGATCGGGACCGGCTCGGCCGCTGGATGGCGCCCTACACCGGCGACCTCGTGCTCGGCGGGACCTGGCACGCGCTCGGGGACGACGGAGGCGTGTGGTGCAGCGGAACGGTCACCGAATGCGAGCCGCCGCACCGCTTCGTGACGACCTGGCACGCCGTCGAGGAGTCGCCCACCGTGCTCACGGTGACGGTGGATGCGGTTCCGGAGGGCGCGCGTCTGCGCCTGCACCACGAAGGCGTGCAGTCGATCTACTACGGCCCAGGATGGCAGACCTACCTCGAGCAGCTGGACGACCTGCTCGGGGCCTCCCCGGCATCCGTCACCGACCCGACTCGCGCGGCCGGCGCCGGCTGGGACGAGCGCTACGGTCAGCTCCAGCCGGAGTGGGAGGAGCGCTTCGGCGCACTGCGCGACTAGACGTCCTGCCGCCGCGAGGCTAGGCGAGCAGCTCGCGCACTCGCGGGGCCACCTCGCGGCCGTAGAGTCCGATGGAGTTCATGAGCAGCTCGTGCGGCATCGTGCCGTTCGAGTACTTGAGGTCGAAGCGGGTGAGTCCGAGACCCCGCGCGGTCTTCGCGATCTTCGCGGCGACCGTCTCGGGCGAGCCGACGAAGAGCGCGCCATCCCGTGCCTCGCGCTCGTACTCGGCGCGCGTCACCGGCGGCCAGCCGCGCTCGGCGCCGATGCGGTCCCGGTTCGCCTTGAAGTGCGGGTAGAGCTCCTCGATGGCCTGCTCATCCGTGGCTGCGAGATGCCCCGGCGAGTGCGCGGCAATCGGCAGCGACTCGCGACCGAACTGGGCAAGCGCCTTGTGATAGAGCTCGGCGTAGGGAGCGAATCGCAGCGGGTCTCCCCCGATGATCGCGAGGACGAGCGGCAGCCCGTACTTCGCGGCACGTACGACAGACTCCGGGCTTCCACCCACGCCGATCCAGGTCTTGAGCGTTCCGTTCTCGATGGGCGGATACACGCTCTGGTCGATGAGCCCGGGTCGCAGGCTCCCGGACCAGGTCACCGGCTCACCCTTGATGATCTCGGCGAAGAGGTCGAGCTTCTCCTCGAAGAGCAACTGGTAGTCCTTGAGGTCGAACCCGAAGAGCGGGAAGGACTCGGTGAACGAACCACGACCGAGGATGACCTCCGCGCGGCCGTTCGAGACGGCATTCACCGTGGAGAACCGCTCGAAGACGCGCACCGGGTCGTCGGAGCTCAGCACCGTCACGGCCGAGCCGAGGTGGATGCGGTTGGTGCGGCTCGCAATGGCCGCGAGCACGACCTCGGGTGCCGAGACGGCGAAGTCGTCGCGGTGGTGCTCGCCGACTCCGAAGAAGTCGAGGCCGAGATCATCGGCCAACACGGCCTGGTCGATCAGATTCCGGAGGGATGCGGCGTGCGAGATGCGCTCGCCCGCGGCATCCGTCGTCACGTCACCGAAGGTGTCGAGGCCGAGTTCGAGTTCCATGCGTGCTCCCTGCGTGATCGCGATACGTATGCGTTTGAATCTATCGACCCAACGCGGGCGACCCGACGTTCATTCCCAGGGGCCGGTCAGTCGGAAGGGATGAGGATCCAGAGCACGACGTAGATGACGAACTGCGGGCCGGGCAGCAGGCAGCTGAGCACCGTGAGCACACGGACGGTGTTGGGGTTCCACCCGAAACGGTTGGCGACGGCGGAGCACACGCCCGCGATGACGCGGTTGGAACGGGGGCGACTGAGGTTCATGTCATCCAGCCTGACAGGCGCCGCCGACGCCCGCTATCGGGGTATCCCCCGATTCCACCCTGACCGGCCCGGTATCCGCTAACCTCGCGTGCATGCAGAACCTGCCGCTGCGCGAGCGGAAGATCGACATCTTCTTCCTCGTGATCTTCTCGCTCTTCATCGTCACCTCGCTCATCAGCGACCTGCTGCCGACGCTCGGCGTCGACTTCAGCCGGCCGTCCGACAACTTCTTCGTGAACTCGAACTACTGGTACGCGCACGACGCCGACCCGCTGTTCCTGCATCCGCCGGTGTGGATGCGCTTTGTCACGGGGCTCTCGGCGTTCGTCTACCCGGTGTTCTACGTGCTGCTCGTCATCTCGATCGTCAGGGGGTGGAACTGGATCCAGCTCCCGAGCGTCATCTACGCGACGGCGATCGCCGTCATCACCGGGGTCGTCGTCTTCGGCGTCGAGTTCTTCGGCGAGCCGGAGTTCCAGACGCAGAACCCGGTCAAGTTCCTGGCATTCAACCTGCCCTACGTGCTCATTCCGATCCTGCTGCTCATCCGGATGCGCAAGCCCCTGCCGTTCGCGCGCAAGTTCTGAGCGTGGTCCGAACCCGCGCGACCCGCGACGGGCGCGGCCAAACGTAGACTCGGTGGAATGAAGGCAACCCTTATTCATGGCGCCCGCGACATCCGGCTCGAAGAGGTGGACGATCCGCGACCGAGGGCGGAGACGGATGCCGTCGTGCGCGTCGTCGCGGCGTGCGTGTGCGGGTCGGACCTCTGGCCGTACCGCGGCATCACACCGACGAGCGAGCCCCATCGCATCGGACACGAGTTCGTCGGCATCGTCGAGGAGGTGGGCTCGGCCGTCGCGAACGTGCACGTCGGTGACTTCGTGATCGCCCCGTTCTACTACTGCGACAACACCTGCATCAACTGCCGCAACGGTGTGACGACCTCCTGCCTGAACGGCGGATGGTGGGGCTCGGACGACCGCAACGGCGAGTTCGTGGACGGCGCCCAGGGCGAGCGTGTTCGCGTACCTCTCGCCGACGGAACCCTCGTGGCCGCGCCGGACGTTCCGGATGCTGCGCTCATCCCGCACCTCCTCACCCTGGCCGACGTCATGGGGACCGGACATCATGCGGCGGTCTCCGCCGGCGTGACGAACGGCAGCACGGTCGCGGTGGTCGGCGACGGCGCCGTGGGCCTCTGCGCGATCCTCGCCGCACATCGCCTCGGGGCATCCCGCATCGTCGCCATGTCCCGCCACGCGGACCGCCAGGCGATCGCACGCGAGTTCGGCGCCACCGACATCGTGGAGGAACGCGGTGACGATGGGGTCGCCCGCGTCAAGGAGCTGTTCGACGGGATCGGCGCCGACTGCGTCCTCGAGTGCGTCGGCACGAAGGAGTCGATGGACCAGGCCATCCGCTCCGCCAGGCCGGGAGGGATGGTGGGCTACGTGGGAGTACCAGCCGGCGGCCCCGAACTGCCGATCCGCACCCTGTTCAATAACAATGTCGGCGTCCGCGGCGGAGTGGCCCCCGTGCGCGGATATGTCGAAGAGCTGCTGCCCGAGGTGCTGTCGGGTGCGATCAGGCCAGGGCGGGTGTTCGATCTCGAACTGCCGCTCGCGGAAGTCGCCGACGCATATTCCGCCATGGACGAGCGCCGAGCCACCAAGGTGCTCCTCCGACCCTGAGAGTATCCTCGGCGAGGTCCTCGGTCCCGCCACGGCGGATGCATTTCTCCCCGGTCTGGCGTAAGGTCGGGTCTAATCGAAGCCGATCGTGCTTCCGAGGGAGGGAGTGCCTTATGGCAGACAAATCGCCCAAGAAGAGCAGCAACAAGACTGCGGCAGCCAAGTCTCTGAAGGAGAAGCGCGCCGATAAGAAGGCGAAGGCCTCATCCAAGAGCAATAGCGCGTAGCTAGTACTACGCAGCCGCGACTTGTCTCGCGCATTCGGGGAGCCGGGCCCATGGGCCCGGCTCCTTTTGCGCTGTCCGGGCCCATAGGCCCGGCTCCTTTTGTGCGCCCCGGGCTCACGAGGATGCGAGCAGGCCGTCGAGCCGGTTGTAGCCCTCCGACATCCCCCGCTCCATGCCGCTGTCGATCATTCCGTCGCGGGCCTCCTGGCTCGGGTAGACGGCGTGGCCGGCGAGCCGACTGCGGCCGTCACCGAGATCCTCGAAGCGGAGGGACTCGATGCTCACGACATCCGGGAATCCTTCGTACTCGAAGGTCTGGACCACGAACTCGTTCTCGCGGACGACGTGGTACACGCCGTTGAACTCGTAGCGGTTGTCGCCGTCGACGTGGGTGAAGCGGTATCCGCCTCCCGTGCGGAAGTCGTATCGCTCCATCTCGACCTCGTACCCATCGGGCCCGGACCACTGTGCGGCGAGGGCCGGGTCGCGGTGAGCTTCGAAGAGCGCTGCCACCGGTGCGTCGAACTCGCGCACGAAGTCGGTGTACGGGACGCCGGGTTCGGCGGTGATGGTGAGTGCGTTGGTCATTTCTTCTTCTCCTTGTTCGTTTTCAGGACTGCGTCGAGCCGGCGATACCGTCGCTCGGCCGAGAGCCGATAGGTGTCGATCCAGCCGGTCAGGGCTTCGAGAGCCGCCGGATCGAGGTGGCAGGGGCGGCGCTGGCCTTCCCGTGTGCGGGTGATGAGTCCTGCAATCTCGAGCACCTGGATGTGCCTCGACACGGCCTGTTTGGTGATCTCGAACGGCGCAGCGAGGTCGTTGACCGTCGCCGGCCCCCGCGACAAGCGAGCGACGATGGCCCTCCGCACTGGATCGGCCAGGGCCATGAAGGCCCGGTCGAGTGCGGCATCCGCTTCGTTGTTCGGCATATGATCAACCCATCGCTTTATCAACTGTTTAGTTGATTATCTGACGATACGCCGGACGACTGCCCGTGTCAATCCGCCAAGAAAATCGTCTACATTGGACGGGCACGAATCGATGTCGGTGGAATAACCGAGACTCTTCTCGCGCTTCATTCACAGCGCATCCCATTCACCTACCTGAAAGCCTTGATGACTGAACCTGCCGTTCCCACACTCGACGACGCCGCGGCCGATACGACAGCGGTGGCGGAGTCCGCCGCCACGAGCGCCCGCAACCGCCTCGTCATCGGGCTCATGCTCGTGTCGGCGTTCGTCGTCATCCTGAACGAGACGCTCATGGGCGTGGCTCTCCCCGTGCTCATGCGCGACCTGCACGTCAGCGCGAACGCCGCCCAGTGGCTCAGCACGGCGTTCATGCTCACGATGGCGGTCGTCATCCCGATCACCGGATGGCTCATCCAGCGTTTCAACACGCGCCCGGTGTTCATCGCGGCCATGATCCTGTTCAGCACGGGAACCCTCATCGCGGCGATCGCACCGGGCTTCACCGTGCTCCTCGTCGCGCGCGTCGTGCAGGCCAGCGGCACGGCGATCATGATGCCGCTGCTCTTCACGACCGTCATGACCCTGGTTCCACCCGCCGCCCGCGGTCGCACCATGGGCAACATCTCGATCGTCATCTCGGTCGCCCCCGCGCTCGGTCCGACCATCTCAGGGCTCATCCTGAGCGTGCTCGATTGGCGTTGGATGTTCATCCTCGTTCTGCCGATCGCTCTCGGGGCGCTCGCACTCGGTTACGTGCGCATCCGGAACGTGACAACGCCCAAGCCGACCCACTTCGACGTGCTCTCGGTCATCGTGTCCGCGTTCGGTTTCGGCGGGCTCGTCTACGGTCTGAGCAATCTCGGCGCGGTTGCGGAGGGCGGCAATCCGCTGAGCGGATGGTTGCCCCTCGGCGTCGGGATCGTCGCCCTCGCGGTCTTCATCGTTCGACAGCTGCAGCTCCAGCGACGGGATGACGCGCTCCTCGACCTGCGGACGTTCCGTTCGCGCCAGTTCACCCTCTCCATCACGATGATCGTCGTGAGCATGCTCGCGCTCTTCGGAACCGTGATCCTGTTGCCGATCTATCTGCAGAACGTGCTCGGCCTCGACACCCTCGGCACGGGACTGCTGCTGCTGCCCGGCGGACTGCTCATGGGCCTGCTCGCCCCGATCGTGGGCAGGATCTACGACCGGATCGGGCCGACGGCCCTCGTCATCACGGGCTCGGTTCTCGTGAGCGTCGTGTTCTGGGGAATGGCCACGTTCACCGAGAACACAGCAGTGTGGTGGGTGCTCGCCGCCCACATCACGCTGTCCCTGGCTCTCGCGCTCATGTTCACGCCGCTCTTCACCTCGGGGCTCGGCGCGCTGACCCCCGACCTGTACTCGCACGGCAGTGCGATCGTCGGCACGGTCCAGCAGGTGGCGGGCGCCGCTGGCACCGCCCTCTTCGTAACGATCATGACCGCTCGGGCGGCATCACTCGCCGGCGACGGGGCGACGGATGTCACGGCGACGGCGGGCGGCATCCAGCTCGCCTTCCTCGCGGGTGCGATCATCTCGATGTTCGTCATCCCGATCGCGGCGTTCATCCGGCGCCCGGCCGATACCGTCGACGGGTCGCCGCCGGGAGCGCACTAAGGGTCCGGCACTGACGGCAGCGGTCCTGCAGGGCTAGGATTCGAGCACTACGGCAACGTCGCCATCGGAAAGGATCGTCATGCTCCCCGAGATCAACTACTGGGCCGTCATCATCGCCACGCTCTCCAGCATGGTCGTCGGCTCCATCTGGTACACACCCAAGGTCTTCGGCAACTACTGGATGAAGAAGGCCGGCGTCACTCCATCCGGCAGGATGAGCGACGCGGCGGGACCGATCATCACGACCGTGCTCGTGAGCTTCGTGACCGCCTGGGTGCTCGCCGGCGCCGCCTACCTCGCGTGGGACTTCTACGGCGGAGGCTTCCTGTGGAACACGATCGTCACCGCGATCGTGCTGTGGGCGGGGTTCACCGCGGCCCGGTTCATCACCCACGACGCGTTCGACAACCGGCCGAGCGGCCTCACGGTGCTCAATATCGCGCACGAGCTCGTCACGGTCGTCGTCATGGCGATCATCATCGGGGTGTGGCCGCCGGCCTAGCTCACCCTCGCGCGAGCGAACGGCGCTGGCCGAGCGCGATGATCTTCGCGTAGGGCTCCCTCGCCGCGCCGGAACAGAATCGGTCGGCGAACGCCGGGCCGAGCTCGGCGACGACCGGGACAGCCATCCACGCTCGCCCGTTGGCGGAGGGATCGTCAGCCTTCTTGTGGTCCCTGCCGATACTTCCCGTCGAGGTAGTCGTCGAACGTGATCGACCCAAACGGACTCCCTGGCACGAGATTGTGGCCGGCCGCATACCCGGCCACCGTCCTGCCGGGGAGGCTGAGCGACCACACCGCGCGGCGCGACTCTCTAGCGCGTTTCCAGGACTCTGCGAGGTCGCGGGCGGTGCGCTGCTCCGGCCCGCCGATGTCGGCGACCCTGCCGGCGGCATCCGAACCGACGAGCTCGACGAGGCGTGCGGCGACCTCGTCCGTCGAGATCGGCTGGAAGGAGAATCTCGGTGCGACGATGATCGGCGAGAACCTCTGTCCGCTGAAGATCGCGTCGACGAACTGGTGGAACTGGGTGGCCCTCAGGATGGTGTGCGGCATCCCGGAGTCGCTCAGATACTTCTCGATAAGGACCTTGCCCTTGTAATAGCCGAGTGGGATGTCCTCGATGCCGACGATCGAGATGAGGACGACGTGGGCGATTCCCGCATCCCGCGCGGCATCGATGGCGGACTTCGCCATGTCGACGTCCCGAAGCCCCGTCGCCAGGTGCACGAGGACCTCGACCCCTGCCACGGCGTCACGGATGCCGTCCCCGGCGAGGAGGTCGCCTTGAGCGAGTCCCGGCCCCGCCTTCCTGCTCAGCGCGCGGACGTCATGGCCGGCTTCCCGCAGTCGTGCGGTGGTCGGAGTGCCAAGGGTTCCGGTGGCCCCCGTGACGAGAACTGTGCTCACCATTCCATTGTGCTCCTCGCCGAAGGTCGGTGACGGGGGCTACCCTCGCAGCATGTGCCGAAGCATCCACACCCTTCACAATTTCGAACCGGCCGCGAACGACAGCGAGATCGACGCCGCCGCCCTCCAATACGTGCGCAAGATCAGCGGAACGACGCGGCCGTCCCGCGCGAACGCCGAGGCGTTCGAACGGGCGGTGCAGGAGGTCGCCCACGCCACGCGCCACCTTCTCGAGGACCTGGTCGCTACGAGCCCGCCCAGAGACAGGGAAATCGAGGCCGCCAGGGCGAAGGAACGCTCCGCGAAGAGATTCGCCTCGGCTCAGGCCTGAGTGCCGATCGCGAACGTGACGGCGCCTCCCTCGTCGAGGTGCGCGTCGAGCACTTTGTCGTCGAGCGCGACAGCGGCGTTCTCCTCGAGGAAGACCCTGGCTCCTGAGCTCTCGACGACCTGGTCGGTCGGTTCGGGAGCAGGCGCAAGGTCGACCTTCAATTGCGTTTCGTCGGCTCCCGCACTGATGCGAAGTCCGGCGTTCTCCGCCACGGCGGTTTGATCCGCGAGGTTCTTGATGAGGTTCGTGGCGTTCTCGGTGAGGGTGAGCATGGGCTTTCCTTCCGGTAGCAATGAACCTCCCACCTTTCCCCGACAGGTATCCAGACTCAAGTCCTCGCGCCGATTCCCCGGAGATTCCCACCTCACTGCGCACTATCGCACAGGTTGCTATCGGAATAGTATTTGCGCGTGTCCGTCGATCCCAGAGTCTTCCGGTCCGCACTCGATCGTGCCCACGCGCACGCACTGACCTGGCTCGACTCCGTGGAGTCTCGCCCGGTCGGTCCACGAGCAGACGCGGACGAGCTGCTCCCCCTGTTCTCCGGCCCGCTCCAGGACGGCCCGCTCGATGCCGCGGATGTTGTCGACGAATTGGCCCGGATCTCCGAGCCCGGACTCATGTCGATGCCGTCCGGCCGCTTCTTCGGTTGGGTGATCGGCGGGACCCTGCCTTCTGCGATGGCGGCGGACTGGCTGGTGAGTGCATGGGATCAGAATGCGGCGATGCGCGGGGCGACCCCGGCAGTCGCGGCGGCAGAGGAGGCCGCCGGCGCCTGGCTCCTCGAGTTGCTCGGACTCCCCCGAGGGTCGGATGTCGGCTTCACGACCGGTGCGACCGCATCGAACTTCGTCGGACTCGCCGCCGGTCGCCAGTACGTGTTGAATGCCGTCGGCTGGGATCTCGCCAAAGATGGTCTCACCGGCGCGCCCAGAGTGAGAGTGCTCGTGGGTGCCGACCGGCACGCATCCGTCGACCTCGCCTTGAAATACCTCGGCCTTGGCACCCCCGTTTCGGTCGATGTGGACGATCAGGGGCGAATCATTCCGGCGGCGCTCGCCTCCACGCTTGCTCAGGGAAGCGGGCCCGTCATCGTCTGCCTTCAAGCGGGCAACCTGCACTCCGGAGCGTTCGATCCCGTCGGTGAGGCCGCCGACATCGCTCACGAACACGGCGCGTGGGTCCATCTCGACGGCGCGTTCGGGCTGTGGGCCGCTGCGAGCCCCTCACTGCGTCACCACCTTGCCGGCCTGGAACGGTGCGACTCCTGGGCGACGGACGCTCACAAGACTCTCAATGTCCCGTACGACTGCGGCGTCGCCATCGTCGCGCATCCCGAGGTCGTGCGCTCGGTCTTCGGCGTTCACACCAGCTACCTGCTGAACGATGAGAAAGGGCCAGGCGACGCGCTCGAGAAGGTTCCTGAATTCTCTCGCCGGGCGCGAGGCGTTCCGGTCTGGGCAGCGCTGCGCTCCCTCGGACGATCCGGAGTCATCGATCTCGTGGACGGACTTGTCGCCAACGCGCAATCGTTCGCAGTCGCCCTCGCGAAAATGCCCGGCGTGAAGGTGCTCAATGATGTCGTCTTCACGCAGTTGTGCATCAGTTTCGGTTCAGACGAACGGACGCACAGCATCACGAAGCGCCTGCTGGCGGACGGAGTGACCTGGATGTCCGGCTCGCGCTGGGCCGGGCGCGACATCCTGCGCATCTCGGTGAGCAATTGGACGACGGATGACGCCGACGTTGCGGACTCTCTCGCGGCGCTTCAGCGCGCGATCTCCGCGGAGGACGCCGCGACCACCTGATCAGGTGTTGGCGCCGCGTGCGGCGATGGCCCACGAGTCGACGATCTCCCCGTCGCGCAGGACCGCCACATCGTCGGCCAGGTTCATCGTCGCGCATACGTGATTCGGGACGATGCGAACGGCGCTGCCGAGGTCTGGAAGCGAGACATCATCCGGCATCCGGATGGTGGCGTGATGCTCGGACAGGGCGGTGATGCGGGCGCCCGGCACGTCGAGGAGACGGCCGAAGCCGGTCGCCCATGCGGCACGATCGGCGCCGAGCACCTTGCTGCCGGCATCGGCGATCACATCCCTGCCGTTGCGGCTCACGATCGTTGCGACCGCCGTGAGTGCCACGTCCTCGAACCCGCACGAGCCGAGCTCCACCTGTTGAGCGTCGTTGAAGACGTACACGCCCGGCCGCACCTCCGTGAGTGTCGAGCCGTCGGTCGCGGTGCGACTCGGCGTCGAGCCGCCGCTGCGGACGGTGGCGTCGATGCGTTCCTTCTCGAGCGACTCGGTCGCAGCCAGGATCGCCGCAGCCTCATCCGCCGCGGCCCGCGCGCCCGCCCCCGGCGCATAACTGTGGCCGGGAAACGTGAAGACGCCGAGGACGCGGAGCCCTGCGCTCTGCGCCGCGGCGGCGACCGACCCGGCCAGGGCCGGCTGAACCCCGCTGCGATGGTGGCCGCTGTCGACTTCGACGAGCACCTCGACCGTGTCACGGGGCAGCGCTGCTCCGAGGGCCAACGCGCTCTCGATGGAGTCGACGCCGAGACGCAGCGCGGCCCGCTCGGAAAGGCGCCGGATGCGCGCGGCGCGCGCCGCGGACGGCCACACCGGGTAGGCGATGAAGATGTCCTCGATCCCGGCATCCGCGAACACCTCCGCCTCGGAGACGGTCGCCAGCGTCAGGCCGCCTGCGCCGAGGGCGAGTTGCATCCTGGCGATCTGAGGGATCTTGTGCGTCTTCGCGTGCGGGCGAAGCGCGAGGCCGTGCGCGGACGCGTCCGCGGCGGCGCGCTCGAGATTACGTTCCAGGATCGCCAGGTCGACGGCGAGGTAGGGGGTGTCCCGCAGGATGTCCGTCACCCGCCCGTCACCGGTCCCACCGTCATCCACGGGGTGCCGCTCGTGCACGCGGGGAAGCCCGCCTCGGCCACGGACAGCGCGATCATCGAGTGCGGCGGCGTGACCAGTACGGCGTCACCCACGTCGAGGGAACAGGCGTCGCCGAGCGGCCCTCCGCCCGGGTCGATGTCGACGGCGGTGAGCTGAGCCTCTGCGGTGCCGCCTGCGGCGAGCGTGATCGGCGCCGGGATTGCGCTCGAGTCATCCTCGGCGGCGGCGCCGACCTGGCTGCCACCGCTCGAGACGGCGACCGTCGGATACCCCTCGAGGACGCACGGTGCACCATTGTTCGTCAGGGTGATGACGTCGTGGATATGACCTGCCGTGCTGGATGCCGGCTGGATCGAGGCGGACAGGTCCGCCGTCAAGCACTGGCCATCCGGTGCGCCGGCCGTGAAGGTCTCCTCCGCCGCAGACGGGCTCGAGGATGGCGCCGTAACCGGAGCCGAAGGCGATGGTGACGCGGAGACCGTCGAGCATCCGGCAAGCAGGGCGACTGCCGCGATGGAAACAATCAGGACAGGCGGGTATCGCATGAACACCTCCCGGTGAGTTGCGAGCCAGTGTAAACCCGAAACGCGCGCGTAGACCGTGAAGGGCGGGCGACCGGATGGCTGCGTGGCTGCACTGCTAGTCGGATGCTCCGCGAAGCTCCCTGCGCATCCTGACCTGGTCCACTCCGGGGCGCATGGGTTCTCGCTCCCCGGTCAACGCGAAACCGGTGCGCTCGTACAGCGATCTCGCGTGAGCATTGTCCTCCGCCACCCACAGCGCGACCTCGTGTGCGCCATCCTCGCCCGCCCACTCGACGACACGGGAGATGAGCGCATCCGCAAGCCCCGTCCCCCGGCAGGCCGGGTCGACCCACATCGCGACGATCTCCCGGCCGCCGGCCTCGTGAGGGTCGGCCTTGCCCGTCACGGTGCCCACCGCACTCTCGCCATCCCAGGCCAGAACAGTCGTGCCGCGCTCCAGACGATCTCGCCACTCCTGGTCGGCCATCCCGATCTCGCGTTGCAGGGACGAGCAGAACGCGTCGGGGTCCTGGCTGAGCGCGCGGATCCGGATCTCCCTGCTCGCCTGCCAGTCCTCCGGCGCCGCCGTTCGAAGCTCCATCCCACCATTCTGGCAGCGCCGGCCGTTGCTGAGAAGCAGGCAACGGACCAGACTTGCCATACAACGACCGACGGAGACGAAGCCATGCCAGAGACAACGGAAGGTCGAGTCGCGGTCTACATCGACTTCGACAACATCGTGATCTCCCGCTACGACCAGGTACACGGCAGGGGGCACTTCAAGCGCGACGGGGCGAGGGAGTACGTCATCACGACCGCGGACAGGAAGTCGGAGGCCGGGCAGCGGGTCTCAGCCGCGCGAGTGGATCTGGGCGCCATCCTGGACTACGCGTCATCCTTCGGAACCATCGCCGTCAGCCGCGCATACGCCGACTGGTCGGTACCGGTCAACGCGAACTACAAGGACCAGCTCGTCGGTCGTGCAGTGGACCTCGTGCAGATGTTCCCGACCGTGCAGTCCATGAAGAACGGGGCAGACATCCGGATGTCCGTCGACGTCGTCGAGGACCTGTTCCGGCTCCCGGAGCTCAGCCATGTCGTCATCGTGTCCGGTGACTCGGATTTCATCGCGCTCGCGCAGCGCTGCCGTCGGCTGGGTCGGTATGTGGTCGGGATCGGTGTCGCCGGCGGGACGAGCAAGGCGCTCAATGCGGCCTGCAACGAGTACAAGGACTATGACGGTCTGCCGGGGCTCGACACGACCGAGGACGTCGACGACCAGCCGATGGCGCCGGAGCGCCCGACGGCGGACACGGATCGCGCGAAGGGCAGGAGCGCAGGCGGCAGGGCTCGATCCGGCGCGTCCGATGAACCGCCATTGGAGAAGAAGGCCGATGGCATCTCAGCGCCGTCGAAGACGGCGATTTCGGAGAACTCGTCGCGCTCGGTCGGCCCGGCACGCTCCGCGGCCAAGCCCGCCGAACAACGCGCCGCGACCGGCCTGCTGCGACGCGCACTCGAACTCGGCCAGGCGAAGGACGCCGACTGGAGCCCGAGCTCGTCCATCAAGAACCAGATGCTCCGCATGGACCCGACATTCCAGGAGAAGGTGCTCGGCTACACGACCTTCACCGACTTCCTGAAGTCAAGGGGGAACGTCGTCGAGATCCGCGAGGAGGGCCAGCTGCGGCTCGTTCGCCTGCGTGAAACGGGTGAGACTGCGGGGTAGCCGGTTCGGCGGTCGCAATCGAGCCGTGGCGCTGGGCGATGCTGGTGAGTCGGCCGGGCTTTCAGGAATCGGGCCAGGGCTTTCGGGAATCGGGCCAGACGTCTCCTCCCCTCCACAACGCGGTAAATGACAACTCATCCCAAGATTTGCATATGCTCTTGTTCTAGAAGTTTCGACTCTGTGACACTCTGTTCATGACCTTATCCGTAGATATATTCGTAGCATCTCTCGATGCCGCGTTGTCTGCGAACGCTCGGCTTGCGGCTGAGGCGACGGCGGCTCGCGCACTCGGCGACGCCGAACTCATGGACGCGCAGCGTTCGGTTGCGGATGCCCGTCGCCACCTCGACGCATGCGCCTCCGTCCTCGCAGGCGAGGTCGTCCGACGGTCACAGCCGGAGGCGGGGCTGAGCGGGCTGGCGCGTAAGGAAGGATTTCGCACTCCTGAGGCGCTCGTCCGTCACACCACCGGTTCGTCCAACCGGGAAGCAACGACGCTCGTGCGAGTGGGGGCCATGCTCAACGATGTCGAGCTGGCAGCGAACCGTGGGCCCGTCGACGACCTTGACCCGGCCGAAGGAACAGACGTCGCCGAACCGTGGCTGGTCTCCGTCGGCGCTGCCGTCGCGACGGGGGCTTTGTCCCCCGCTTCTGCGGAAGCGATTCGAGCCGGACTCGGCGAACCCGGCCCCGGCGTCGAGGTCGGCGCGCTCATGGATGCGGCCAACCGGATCATCGGCGCGTCGGGCGAACAGAACACCGACAGCCTCTTTCGCATGGCGCGCGATGTGCGGGATGCGCTCGACGCCGCCGGCATCGCCGAGCGTGAGCGGGCGCGGAGGGACCGCCGTGCGTTTCGGCGCTATCGCCAGCCGGATGGCATGACGCGATACACCTGGGACCTCGATCCGGAATCCGCGAGTCTCGTCGATGGGATCTACGACCAGATCACCTTCCCTCGGCGGGGTGGGCCGCGCTTCGTCGACGAAGAAGAGCGCGTCAGGGCGGCCACAATACTCGACGACCCACGTACAACGGAGCAGTTGGCTTCCGACGGCTTCCTCAGTCTCTTGACCATCGCCCTTGACGCGGATGTCACCAGCATTGTCGGGACGAGGTCGCCTGCCGTGCGCATGCTCGTCACAGAGACGGCGCTCACGAACGGACGCGGCAGCGGCAGCGGCCACATCGAGGGCCAGCCCGACCCGGTCTCCGTGGAGACAGTGCAGCGAATCGTCTGCACCTCGGGTACCGTCACCATCGTGTTCGACGAGCGTGGGCAAGCGATCGACGTGGGGCGAGAGCAGCGACTCTTCACTCGACGACAGCGCATGGGACTGGCTGCGCGGGACGGCGGATGCCGATGGCCGGGTTGCGAAAGGCCGCCCTCGTGGACTGAAGCCCACCACATACGACATTGGCGACGAGATTCCGGGAGAACCGATCTCGACAACGGCATTCTCCTCTGTCGCCATCATCACGTTCTGCTCCACGACAATCGCTGGGAGATACGGGTGAACGACGGGGAGTATTGGCTCATCCCCCCTGCAGGTCTCGCCATCACTCACGAGCCCTGCCTCATGCCTTCGCGGAGCGCAGCACTGCGCGACCTGCTCGAGATCGCCGCATCCTGATCGGTGACGCCCGCCTGGCCGATGCGCAGCAGGGCCGCTCCCAGCCGTTGCACAGCGCTCCGCTCCCAGCCGATGCGCAGCAGGGCCTGCCGGCTACGCGTACGCTCGAAGCATGCCCCACGTGTCCGCCGAATCCAGCGCGCCCGGGGCAGAGAGGGAGAGGCATCCCTCCGCTCGCGCGGGCCGAGGCGAACCCGGCCTGTTCAGCCGCGGTTACCTGTGGATCACGATCGGCTCGTGCGCGCTCGTATTCCTCGGCGCTTTTGAGTCGCTCGCCGTCACCACGATCATGCCGGTGGTGAGTGCGGATCTCGATGGTGTGAGCCTGTATGCACTGGCGTTCGCCGGTCCGCTGGCCACCGGAGTCATCGGCATGGTGATCGCCGGCAACTGGTCGGATCGCAGCGGCCCGGTGATCCCGCTGTACACCTCGTCGGTGCTCTTCGCCACAGGTCTGCTCATCGCCGGTACCGCATTCACGATGCCGGTACTGGTTCTCGGCCGCCTCGTGCAGGGCCTCGGAACCGGCGCGGTCACCGTCGCGCTCTACGTCGTCGTTGCGCGGGTTTTCCCCCCTCGACTGCACCCCTCGATCTTCGCCGGATTCGCTGCCGCGTGGGTGATCCCATCCCTCGTGGGGCCGGTGGCCGCCGGCGTCGTGACCGAGATCTTCAGCTGGCACTGGGTGTTCCTCGGTGTCGTCGCCCTCGTGGGGATCGCAACCGCGATGGTTGCGCCGGCGCTGCGCGGCTTGTCAGGCGGCATAGCGGTGTCGGATGCCGCCGCATTCGCCGACTCGACGCCGGCGGTCACGGTGCCGACGTCCCCGGCCGCGTTGGCCGCGAGTCCGACAGGGTCCGAAGCAACCGTGCCGGCTGCGATGATCCCGGGTCCTCCAGAGTCCGCAGCGCCCGCCCCGACATCGCCCACTCCATGGGCGTTCGGACGGATCGCCTGGGCCGTCGTCGCGGCAGCGGCTGTGCTCGCCCTCAGCCTCGTCGCCGAAGTCGACGGTGTCGGACTGCCTCTCGCCGGCATCGCAGCGATCGTCGCGATCATCGCGGTGCGACCACTCCTGCCACGCGGAACGCTACTTTCGCGTCGCGGCCTTCCCAGCGTCATCCTGTTGCGTGGACTGGCGGCCTCGGCGTTCTTCGGTGCGGAGGTCTACCTGCCATACCTGCTCATCGAGAACTACGACTTCTCGCCGACCCTCGCCGGCCTCGCGCTCACCTTCGGAGCGCTGGCCTGGGCGGGTGCGTCCTGGTTGCAGGGACGCCTGAGCGAGTGGCTCGGCAACGCGGCATGCACCGCGATCGGCAGCGCGCTCGTGCTCGCCGCCATCGTTTCGGCCCTCATCACGACACTCTTCGGATTCCCACCCGTGCTCGCGATCGCCGGTTGGATACTCGGCGGCGGCGGAATGGGGCTCATGTACCCGCGGCTGAGTACACTCACGCTCGCCCTGTCGATACCGGGAACACAGGGTTTCAACAGTTCCGCACTCGCCATCGGCGACTCCCTCGGCAGTGCGCTCTCGCTCGCCCTCACCGGAGTCGTCTTCGCCGGACTCGCCGCCATCGGACTCTCGTTCGCCGGGGTGTTCGCGTTCGCAGGACTCATCGCGGTCGTCGCCATCGTCGTCGCACCACGGGTTGCGCACACCGCTCGCTGAGCGCACGGCACAGGGCACAGGGCACAGAGCACAGAGCACAGGGCGCGAAAATCACGAATGGTGATCGGAGGTTCGACCAGAGTGCGGCCACCGCAGGCGACCACCAGGGAGCGGCCACCAGAGAACGCGGCCAGGGAACGGGGCCGATCGCCGCGACAGATCGACGCGACAGAGGAACGTGACGCAGGTACGCGTGACCCAGAAACATGACGCAGAAACGCGACGCAGAGCGCAGCCGCGCGACAGCCGCTATGGCGTGGTCGCGCGCTCCAGGACGAGTTCGCGCACGCGGGCAGCATCCGCCTGGCCGTGCATGGCCTTCATGACCGCACCGATGACGGCTCCGGCCGCCTGCACCTTGCCGTCGCGGATCTTCTCGAGGACATCCGGTTGCGAAGCAAGCGCCTCATCGATCGCGGCGATGAGCGCACCGTCGTCGGACACGACCTTGAGGCCGCGCTTCTCGACCACCTCGGATGGCGAACCCTCCCCCGCGATGACGCCCTCGAGCACCTGCCGGGCGAGCCGGTCCGTGAGTTCGCCTGACTCCACGAGCGCGACGAGTGCCGCGACATCCGCTGGCGACACGAGCGAGGACGGGTCGACCGCGGCGACGTTCGCGAGCCGGGCGATCTCGCCCGTCCACCACTTCCGGGCCTGCGCGGGCGAAGCACCCGCGGCCACCGTGCTCTCCACCTCCACGAGGAGACCGGAGTTGAGGACATCCTGGAACTCGAGATCGGTGAAACCCCACGACTCCTTGAGCCGACGGCGACGCACCGCGGGAGGCTCCGGCAATGCGGACCTCAGCTCCTCGATCAGGGCTCTCGACGGCTCGACCGGCAACAGGTCGGGCTCGGGGAAATACCGGTAGTCATCCGCATCGCTCTTCGGGCGCCCCGCGGATGTCGTACCGGAGTCCTCGTGCCAGTGGCGCGTCTCCTGGATGATCGCGCCCCCGGCGGCCAGAATCGCGGCCTGCCGCTGGATCTCGTACCGGATGGCACGCTCGACACTGCGAAGGCTGTTGACGTTCTTCGTCTCGGTGCGCGTACCGAGCTCTCCCGAGCCGCGCGGAGAGAGCGAGATGTTCGCGTCGCACCGGAGGTTGCCGCGCTCCATCCTCGCCTCGCTGATCCCAAGTGCGACGACGATGTCCCGGATCGCGGACACGTACGCTTTCGCCAACTCCGGAGCATCGTGCTCTGCGCCCGTGATCATCTTCGTCACGATTTCGACGAGCGGCACGCCGGCGCGGTTGTAGTCGACGAGCGAGTAATCCGCACCCTGAATGCGACCGGTCGCGCCACCGACGTGCGTGAGCTTTCCGGCATCCTCCTCCATGTGAGCGCGTTCGATCTCGATGCGGAAGGTCTTCCCGTTCGCGAGTTCAACCTCGACAAGGCCGTCGTGCGCGATCGGTTCGTCGTACTGGCTGATCTGGTAATTCTTGGCGAGGTCGGGGTAGAAGTAGTTCTTGCGCGCGAACCGGCTCGTCGGCGCGATCTCGCAGCCGAGCGCGAGGCCGAGGCT
Organism: Terrimesophilobacter mesophilus; assembly: GCF_014200375.1. Taxonomy (GTDB): domain Bacteria; phylum Actinomycetota; class Actinomycetes; order Actinomycetales; family Microbacteriaceae; genus Terrimesophilobacter; species Terrimesophilobacter mesophilus. Next base: position 673,940 of record NZ_JACHBP010000001.1, read on the forward strand.
GATCGAGAACCGGATCGCCTGCTCATTCACGACGGGCAGTGAACCGGGCAACCCGAGGCAGACCGGCGTGACCATGGTGTTCGGTTCGCTGGCATCCGCCCCAGGGGCTGCAGGGTTCGGCGCGGGAGAGAACATCTTCGTCTTCGTGTTCAGTTCGACATGCACCTCGAACCCGAGCACCGGTTCGAACAGCTCGAGAGCCTTGTCGAAGTCCATGAGGTCAGCGGTGGAGGTCATCGGGTGCCCCCTTCGAGACGCGCCGCGCGCTCGTCAGGGAGCGGCATTGACGGGTGGCCCGGCGCCTGGCTGATGAGGGTGCGGCCCCAGGACTGTTCCAGCAGCGCCTCGAGCGTCGCGCCGACCGTGTAGATGCGGGCATCCTCGTGAGCCGGCGCCATGATCTGGATGCCCGTCGGAAGGCCGTCCTCCGGGGCGAGCCCCATCGGAAGCCCCATTCCGGGCACACCGGCAAGGTTCGCGGGGATGGTCGTGACATCGTTCAGGTACATGGCCAGCGGGTCCTCGAGCTTCTCCCCGAGTTTGAACGCCGTGGTCGGCGCTGCGGGCGAGACGAGCACATCCGCGCGGGAGAATGCGGAATCGAAGTCGCGCTGGATGAGCGTGCGCACCTTCTGCGCGCTGCCGTAGTACGCGTCGTAATAGCCGGCGCTCAGGGCGTACGTGCCCAGGATGATCCGACGTTTGACCTCTGGGCCGAATCCGACCTCGCGCGTGGCCGCCATGACATCCTCGACGGTGCCGCCGCCGGGCGGATTGACCCGAAGCCCGAACCGCACCGAGTCGAACTTCGCCAGGTTGCTCGACGCCTCAGCGGGAAGGATCAGGTAGTAGGCCGCGATCGCGTAGCGGAACGATGGCGCGGACACCTCCACGATCTCCGCGCCGGCCGAAGCCATCAGGTCGAGGGCCTCCGCGAACCGCGCACTCACTCCCGCCTGGAAGCCTTCGCCGCCGAGCTCCTTCACGACACCGACGCGAACGCCCGTGAGCGATCCGGATGCCGCCCCGGCGCGCGCCGCGTCGGCGAACGACGGCCACGCATCGGTGAGGGAGGTGGAATCGTGTTCGTCGTGACCGCCGATGACGTCGTGCAGCAATGCAGCGTCGAGAACTGTCCGGGTGACCGGGCCGACCTGGTCGAGCGACGATGCGAGCGCGATCGCGCCGTAGCGCGACACCCCGCCGTAGGTGGGCTTCATGCCCACCGTCCCCGTCACGGCGGCGGGCTGCCGGATCGAACCGCCCGTGTCGCTGCCGAGAGCCAGTGGTGCCTCGAAGGCCGCGACCGCCGCAGCCGACCCGCCGCCGGATCCGCCGGGGATCCTCTCGAGGTCCCAGGGGTTGTGCGTGGGACCGAATGCCGAGTGCTCGGTCGAGGAGCCCATCGCGAACTCGTCCATGTTCGTCTTGCCGAGCGGGATGAGCCGAGCCTTGCGCAACTTGGCCACGACCGTCGCGTCATAGGGAGGAATCCAGCCCTCGAGGATTCGTGAGCCGGCCGTCGACGGCATGTCCTGGGTGCACAGCACGTCCTTGATGGCGACGGGAACACCGGCGAGCGGACTGAGCTTCGCCCCGAGCCTGCGCGCACCGTCCACCTCGGCGGCCGTCTTGAGCGCATCGGCGGAGACGTGCAGGAACGCGTGGATGTCGCCATCGACCTCCGCGATGCGGTCCAGATGCGCCTGGGTGACCTCGACCGACGAGAGTTCGCCGGAATGCAGCCTTTCAGCGAGAACCGATGCCGACAGGGAGATGAGGGAGTCGCCGCTCACTGCACCGTGCCCGCTCACTGCTCCTCCCCCAGGATCGCAGAGACCTTGAACCGGTCGCCGTCACGCTCCGGAGCGCCGGACAGCGCCTGCTCGACCGTGAGCGTCGCGCCGGGGACATCCGGCCGGAAGACGTTCGACAGCGGAATCGGATGCGACGTCGCCGGGACATCCGGGGTCGCGACCTCCGAGACCTTCGCGATCGATTCGATGATGACACCGAGTTCTCCGGTCAGCTTCTCGATCTCGTCCGCGGTCAGGGCGATGCGTGCCAGGGACGCCAAGTGGGCGACCTGGGCGGAATCCAGAGGTGGCGGTGTTGTGTCAGGCACCGTTCAATCCTATTCGAGCCCACTCGGGCCGGATGCCGGGGGCTAGCGGCGCTCCGCCGCGATCATCGTGCCGCCGTCGTCCATCACGAGACCACCCTCGTCGATGCCGATGAGAGCCAGGTTGCGCATGCTCTCACTGCCGGGCCGGAAGTATTCGTTGTGACCATATGAGGCGCCAAGGAGCGCGCTCGTGATCGCATCCACCCCACCCGCGACGCTCATCCGGTGCGCACCGTAGGACGCGGCACCGGGGTCGCTGCCGTAGAACGCGGAGTTGACGACCGGGTCCCAGCCGGCCTCACCCACGTACACGTTTCCGCTGCGCACCGCCAGGCCGGACACGTTCTGGGCCGAGCTGCCGGGGGAACCGACGACGGCCAGAGCATCCACCTGGAAGTCGCCGCGCTGGAGAGCGATCAAAGCGGCGGTCGACCCGTAGGAATGCGCCATGACCGACACGTACGGCTGCGATGCGCCGCGCAGAGTCTGCAACCCCTCGATCGCGCTCGTCAGGTAGCCGGCGCCCTCATCCGCGAGAGTCAATGAACCGACGTTCAGGAGGTGTGGAGTCTGGTAGCCGATCCAGGCGACCGTCGCCACAGTCTTCGACGCCTCGCCGAGCCGAGCCAGCCACGAGGCCTGGTCCTGATACAGCGTGGTGGCGGTGTTCGCCCAGTCGTCCACCTGGCCGTCGATCGTGAAGAACATGCCGGGGATGAGGTAGCTCACGTAGTCGGCGCTCGCGAGGTCGCCGACCACTATCGCTGCGCGACCGGGTGAGACCGTGTCCAGGCTGACCAGGGTGCGCACCGGATCGCCCGCTTTCGCCTTGAGAGCGTGGTCGATCTGGGTGAGCATGTGCAGGTGGTTGGTCACCTCAACGTTCATCCCGCGGCCCACGCCGGTGCTCAGTTTCGCTTCCAGTCGGGCGATGGCGGCACCGAGGTACGCGCGGTTCGCGAGGTCCCGCGTTCCGTACGGCAGGCCGTCGAGGTTGCCGATGAGCTGCGGGGTGGTCGTGAGAAGCTTCTCCCTCGCGGCCGGGCTCATCGTCCCCCACCAGTTCGACACCTCGCGCGCCGCGATCGGGGTGGACAACAGCCGGCTGATCGCGTCCGGGTGGTCCTGGACGAAGGTCGAGAGCGCCGCCGCGGGGAGCAGGCTGAACTGGTCGAGCAGCGCCCTTCCACCGAGAGACGGGAGGAGGGCGACGTCCACCGGCGTCAACCTCGTGTCACCGCCATGCGTGAACTCCGGCACGGTGATCGGCGCGATGTCGACCTGGCGCACCGGCCCCGACGCATCCGTGATGCCTGTGATCACAGGCGAACCGGACAGCGCCGACATGCCGGCCGCCTGGTGTCCGGTCGGGAGGGAGGACCCGATTTCGAGCGCGCCAAAGGCACCGCTCCCCCCACCCAGGGAAAGGGAAAGCGCCAATGCTGTCATTTCCAGCAGCAATTCGGGCACTTCCTATCGGTAGCAATTCGGGTCGGGGAACCCTCACTGCCACGTGTGAACTGTTCGCCCCCCATAATAGGGGTAGAAAGCGAACTCTGCCAGCAATCCTCGATTTTCCCAATCGTCGACTGCTATTTCGCGAGCCCCGCCGGCCCCTCCTGTAACAGCACCGCGAACTCCGCGGCATCCAGAATGCGGATTCCGAGCTCTTCCGCCCTCGTCAGTTTCGATCCGGCGCCCGGCCCCGCGGCGACGAAATCCGTCTTCGCCGACACGCTCGAGGCCGCCTTTCCACCCGCCGCGATGATGGCCTCCTGCGCCCCTTCCCGGGTGAAACCCTCCAGGCTTCCGGTGGCGACGACCGTGAGGCCGGCGAGTACGCCCCCCGCCGCCGCCGCAGCCCCGGGACCCGGATGCCCCGGTGATGCGAACTGAACGCCGGCAGCTTCCCATCGGTCCACGATCTCCCGGTGCCAGTCGACCTGGAACCATTCGACCACCGCATCCGCGATGATCCCGCCGACGCCGTCGACGACGGCCAGGTCGTCCCTGCCGGCCGACCGGATGGCGTCGAGCGAACCGAACCAGTCCGCGAGTGCGCGTGCGGCGACGGGTCCGACGTGCCGGATGCTGAGCGCGACGAGGATCCGCCAGAGCGGTTTCGTCTTGGCGAGCTCGAGCTCGTCGAGAAGTCTGATCGCGGCGATCGACGGGACATGGTCCTCGTCGCCGGCGAACTCGGCGGCATCCGGATCGAACTCCGGATCGGCATCCCTCCCGGACCTCTTCCGCTTGCGTTTGAACGGGGACAGCGTCTCCGGGTTGCCGTCGTCGTCGAGTTTGATGTGCCCGTCCTCGGAGTCGCGAACGGTCACCTCGATGGGGAAGATGTCGGGAAGCGTGAGCGAGAACAATCCGGCCTCGGTCGCGAGCGGCGGCGTGGTCGGGATGTCCGGCTGCGTGAGCGCTGCCGCACTGACCTCGCCGAGCCCCTCGACATCCAGGGCGCCCCGACTGCCTGCGTGCTCGACGCGGCCGCGAACCTGGGCCGGGCAGCTGCGCGCGTTCGGGCAGCGCAGGTCCACATCGCCCTCTTTCGCGGGGGCGAGCGCCGTGCCGCACTCCGGGCAATGGGTCGGCATCACGAACTCCCGTTCGCTTCCGTCGCGCAGTTCGACGACGGGGCCGAGAACCTCGGGAATCACATCGCCGGCTTTCCGCAGCACCACCGTGTCGCCGATCAGAACCCCCTTGGCCTTCACGACGTCCTGGTTGTGCAGGGTCGCCTGACGAACCGTCGACCCGGCGACGCGCACGGGTTCCATGACGGCGAACGGGGTGACACGTCCGGTGCGACCGACACTCACGACGATGTCGAGGAGCTTCGTGTTCACCTGCTCAGGGGGATATTTGTAGGCGATCGCCCACCGCGGGGCGCGACTCGTGGCACCGAGTTCTTCGTGCAGCTCCAGTTCGTCGACCTTGATCACGATGCCGTCGATCTCGTGCTCGACGCTGCCGCGGTTCTCCCCGTAGTACTTCACGAAGTCGAGGACACCGTCGACGTCGGGAAGGACGCGGCTGTACGGACTCGTCGGCAGTCCCCAGCCGGCGAGCAGTTCGTAGATCTCGCTCTGCGAGGACACCGGTGGGTTCGGCCATGCTCCGATGCCGTGCACGTAGAGGTTCAGCGAGCCCACACGGGCGAGCGCGGCTTCGAGTTCGAGACCGTCCTTCTTGTCGAGCTGCTGCCGGAGTCCGCCGCTTGCAGCGTTCCGAGGGTTGGCGAATGCGGGGAATCTCCGCGCCGCCGCGGTGCGCGCCTTCTCGTCGTCGAAGGCTCCATTCGCGGACTTGCGCGCATTCCAGCGCTCCTCGGACTCCGCGAACGCCCGCTCGCGGAACTCCGCCTGGAGCTCATTGAGCCGCGTGAACGCCGCGACCGGGATGAACACCTCACCGCGCACCTCGACGATCGGCGGATGCCCTTCCCCCTTCAGCCGCCTGGGTATCGATCCGAGCCTCAGGGCGTTCTCGGTCACGAGCTCCCCCACGCGACCGTCCCCGCGCGTCGCCGCAGAGGAGAGGACACCGTTCTCGTAGCGCAGGCTGATCGCGAGTCCATCGATCTTCAGTTCCGTGAGCCAGGAGACCGGCCGAGCGGCAGAATCCCCCGTCTTGACGCACCAGGAGCGCAGCTCCTCCGCGGAGAAGACGTTGTCGAGGCTCAGCATCCGCTCTGCGTGCTCGATCGTCGCGAGACCGGCCTCGCCTCCACCACCACCGACCGTCTGGGTGGGCGAATCCTGGCCCTGAAGTTCCGGGAACAGCCGCTCGAGCTCCTCGAGCCGACGCATCTGGGCGTCGTATTCCGCGTCGTCCACGAGCGAGGTGTCGCGCGCATAGTACGCGTCCCGCAATTCGAGGATGCGCGTCGTCAGGGAGTCGGCTTCGGCCTTCGCCTGTTCGAGCCCGATGGGCCGGTCTGCTTCAACCACGGGACAAGCTTAGAGCGGGCGGATGACACCGGATCCTGTGCCCGTGACCCACCGCGATCCACCCTCTCCGCGACCCCCGCAGCCCCTCCCGCAGGCTCTCCCGCAGGCTCTCCCGCAGGCTCTCCCGCATCATCCCCAGCAGAGGCAGAACGGATGCCCGGACGGGTCCGCGTAGACCTCGAAACCGTGCGTCCCGTCGAGGTCGCCCGCAGGCTGAAGAATCGTGGCCCCGAGGGCGAGCGCTTCCTGCCTGGCGGAGACGATGTCATCGACGTCCAGGTCGATGTGGGCCTGCTGCGGTGCGCCGTCCGGCCAGTCCGGGCGCACATGGTCCGGCGCGAGCTGGAAGGCGACGCGCGGCTCTCCGTCGACGAGGACGGTGTGCCAGTCGTCGTCGGCCACGACGGTCCCACCCAGCAATCCGGCCCAAAAAGTACTCTCCGCAGCGAGATCCGCGGTGTCGAAAACCGTGAGTTGACGTGAAATCTTCATGCCCGGAGCATCCCACACCGAACCGACATTCTTCGATCCTGGGCGACCGCTACATGCGCTCCGGCGCGGAGACCCCGAGGAGCCGGAGCCCGTTGCGCAGCACGACCCCGGCGGCGTCGTTCAGCCACAGGCGCGTCCGGTGCACGGCAGTGGCCGGCTCATCGCCGAGCGGGATGACGCGGCACGAGTCGTACCAGCGGTGGTACGCGGCAGCGAGCTCCTCCAGGTACCTCGCCACCCGGTGCGGTTCGCGCAACTGCGCGGCCAGCGCGACGATGCGGGGGAACTCCGCAAGGAGTCCGACGAGGTTGTTCTCCGTCTCGTGCTCAAGCAGCTCCGGCTCGAACGCACCGTGGTCGATTCCGGATTCCGCCGCGTTCCTGGCGACCTGGTGGGTGCGCGCGTGCGCGTACTGAACGTAGAACACCGGGTTGTCGTTCGTGCGCTTGGTGAGCAGTTCCGGGTCGAGGGTGAGCGGTGAGTCCGCGGGGTAGCGCGCAAGCGAGTAGCGCAGGGCGTCCGTACCCAGCCATTCGCGAAGGTCGTCGAGCTCGATGATGTTGCCCGCCCGCTTGGAGAGCCGTGCTCCATTGATGCTCACGAGCTGCCCGATGAGGATCTCGATGTCCGTCTCGGGGTCGTCTCCGGCCGCTCCGGCGAGCGCTTTGAGCCGATGCACGTAGCCGTGGTGGTCGGCGCCGAGCAGGTAGATCTTGTGCGCGAACCCGCGGTCCCCCTTGTCGAGGTAGTAGGCGGCATCCGAGGCGAAGTAGGTGTAGACGCCGTTGCTGCGACGAATGACGCGGTCCTTGTCGTCGCCGAAGTCGGTCGTGCGCACCCAGACCGCGCCGTCCTCCTCGAACACGTGCCCCTGTGCGCGCAACCGGTCGATCGCGCGCTCGACCGCGCTCGTGCCCGCGTTCTCGCCGGAGTCATCCGGCTCGTGCAGGGAGCGCTCGCTGAACCAGACGTCGAAGTGCACGTTGAATTCTTCGAGTGATTCGCGGATGTCCGCGAGCTGGAGCTCGTAGCCGGTCTCGCGAGCGATCGCGAGGCCCTCGTTTCGGCCGAGGGTGAGGATGTCCGGGTACCGGGCCTTCACGCGTGCCGCGAGATCCGCCACGTACTCGCCGGGGTATCCGTTCTCCGGGGTCGGCTCTCCGGTGAGCGCTGCGAAGATGGATGCGCCGAAGTTGTCCATCTGGTTGCCGGCGTCGTTGATGTAGAACTCGCTCACCATGTGCGCACCGGATGCCGTGAGCACGCGTGCGATGGAGTCGCCGAGAGCCGCCCAGCGGGTATGGCCGATGTGCAGCGGGCCGGTCGGATTCGCGGATACGAATTCGAGGTTGATCGACTGGCCCGCGAGCGAGTCGTTCCGTCCGTATGCCTCGCCGCTGTCGACGATGGACTTCGCGATGGAGCCCGCGGCCGCGGCATCAAGCCGGATGTTGATGAAGCCGGGACCTGCGACATCGACTCCCGCGACACCGGGGATCGCGCCGATTCCGGCGGCGAGCGCGGCGGCGAGCTCGCGCGGGTTCGTCTCGAGCGGCTTGGCGAGCTTCATGGCGATGTTGAGCGCCCAGTCGCCGTGGTCACGATTCTTCGGACGCTCGAGCGTGACGTCGTCCAGGCTGACGGTGACGGAACCGCCTCGCAGGCCGAGTTCCGCGCTGACGATCGCGTGGATGGCGGTGGCGAGTTCGGCTGGGGTCACGAGAATCGATTCTATCCGGCGGCGATCGGGTCTTCTGCGGCGTTGCGGTGCCGCAGTCGACGACCGGGCGGCGAGAATGAACCGGTGCTGACACGGAGATCTGCCATCCGGACGACGTTCGTCGCCATCGCGCTCTCGGCGATGGTGTCCCTCACTGGATGCATGTCGCAGGGACAGCCGGCCGGACCGTCTTCGTCGCCCTCGATCTCTCCATCGACCGACGCTTCGCCCTCCGACTCGCCGGCGCCCACGAGTTCCTCGAGCGAGTCCGCGACGCCCGACGACGGCCCGACACCCGTGTCGATCCCCTGCGCATCCGTGGTCGACGCCCAGACGATATACGACTTCAACCCGAATTTCGGCCTGCTCGGCTCCTTCGCGCCAGGCGCGAACACCCTCGTGGCACGTGCCGCGGCCGATGACGGAACAATATGCAGGTGGGTCAACCAGACGAGCGGCGCCACGATCGACATCGGAGTCTCGAGCCCAGGGGCAACCGCTTTCGCCGCCGCAAGGTCTGCAGCGAGGTCCGGTACGCCGGTCGGGGGGCTCGGCGACGAAGCGTACTTCACGGTGTCCGGCGGCGTCGGAGTCCTCCAGGCCTTCGCCGGGTCGATCTGGGTCACGGCCTCATCCGAGTACTTCGCAGTACCTCAGGATGCGACCACGATCGTGGCGAAGGCCGTCGCCGCTGGCCGCTGACGCCGGCCCCGTGCACCACTGCGCGGTCTCAGATCCGCTCTGCAACCAGCACCGCCAGTACCGGCAGGCCGAGGCTCATGAGCCCGATGAGGGAGCGCAGCACGCGGGCGACCGCCGCGTTCCTGCGGAGTCGGCCCGGATCGCCCCCTCCGGAGGCCGCGGCGCTGCGCAGGGAGGTCATCCGACGCGCCTGGACGATCCCGACGGCGATGACGGGAAGAAGGCCGACGGCGAGCACGAGGATACCCCAGGTGATGGGGGCCGGCTCCAGGGTGGCCAGGGCGAGCGCAGGCAGGACGACGAGCACGGCGGTGGCCGCCACGAAAGAGGCGAACCGCCGCCCGAACACGCGAAACAGCGCGATGCGATCGGCGGCCGCGACAGTCGTCTGCGTGCTCGACGACACGATGGCCACGGTGACGACCCCACCCACCCACACGCCTGAGCCGATGGCGAGGAGCACCGCAAGCATCCGCACGCCGTCGAAGTCCACGTTGCCAGCCTATTGCGGCGCCGATTCGGCGACAGCGAATCCTCAGGGGTTCGCGACTGGTAACCTTGTCACGCACTCCTGGCCCCCATAGCTCAGGGGATAGAGCGTCTGCCTCCGGAGCAGAAGGCCGCAGGTTCAAATCCTGCTGGGGGCACCTGGTCCCTTGATCCGCAGGACGTCACTCGACCGCCGCAGCGAGACCGGCCAGGATGGCTGTGCCGTCCGGCGTGCCGAGCCCCGTGCAGGCATCCCACCCCTGTCCTGCGGAGTATGAGCCGTTGTCGCCGACCGTGATGTCGCGGAATCCGGTCGACATTCCGTAGAGCTTCGGTTGCAGCAATCCGAGCGGCGTGCCGAGGGATTGGGCGAAACGCGCGACAAGTGCGGCCCACAGTGGCGCGACAGCGCTCGTTCCGCCGTACACGGCCCTGACCCCGTGAACGAGCACCTGGTAGCCGGTGTTGGGGTCCGCGTTGCCCGCGACATCCGGCACCCCCCGACCGGGCGCCGCTACCCGCGCGCCCTGCCTGCCTGCGCCGGGGATGCCCACGCCCGACTGCCACGCCGGCATACCGAACACGTCGCTCACACCGCCACCGGTCGCACCACCCCCCGGCCCGTCATTCCAGACGACCTCGGAGATCACCGCCGCGGCAGTCGCCTGGAGTGTCGTTCCGCCGCAGGCGAGCGCATGCGGGCTGGATGCCGGGAAGTCTGCGTGATCCGACCCGTCCCGGCTGCCGTTCGAGCTGCCGTTGTCGCCCGCAGCGGCGGTGACGGTCACCCCGAGGGCGACAGCATCCAGCAGCGCATCGTCCATGGCGCCACGCGCCTGGGCCGTCCACTGGTCCTCGCTCTGGCCCCAGCTGATGCTCATGGCCGTCGGGGTCGGGATCGCGTGCGCGGCATCGGCGATCGCGTCGAGGAATCCGGCATCCGTATTGGGCGCGAAATAGACGACGAACGATGCAGCAGGGCACAGCGCTCCTGCGACCTCGATGTCGAGCAGCACCTCGCCATCGGCGCCATCCTGGCCTGTGCCCGGCGCGTTCGCGGCGCCGTCCACGCCCACGGCCGTCACGGATGGGGTCGGCAACTCGAGGCCGTTGAAGTACGCGTCGAGATCCGAAGGTCCGTATCCTCCGCCCAATTCGATGATCGCGATCGTCTGTCCCGTGCCGTCGGTGTCGGCGGGAAAGCGGTAGATCTCCCCGAGTTGGGGCGGCGTATAACTGACGGAGACAGCGTGTGGAAAGGCGATGCGGAATTGCGCACGAGCCTGCGGACGATCGTCGAGGCCGAGCACCGCTGTGACGATGCCATCGAGCTCCTTCGGGATGCTGAGGCCGCCGGTGCGATGGCGATGCTCGCAGCGTTCGGCGGCCGCCCCAGCTGGCGCGATGCTCGTCACCGAGGCGAGGGTCGTACCGAATGCCTCGCACACCCGCGCGGTGGCCCCGGACACGTGCACCCTGCGCGAGGCGATATCAGTGTCGAGGACCGTCAGCCCCACCCGAGTCATGGTGTCGACGACGAGTGCGATATCGGTCGGATCCGCACCGTGGGCCGCAGCCGCATCCGCCGGGGTGCTGTGCGGCGCGAGGGGATCCGGTGCCACAGCGGCCGACTTCCGCCGCACGACGAGGGTGACCATGACCGTGCCGCCAGGATCCAGCGGCACCGCCGCAGGCCGCGCCCCCTCGGCCGGCGGTCGCTCGCTGCCGGGCAACGGGACGAGCTCCAGCGGTTCAGAATCAGGAGGCCGTGGCGTCGCCTGCCGTGGCGTCGCCTGCTTCGGCGCCTCCCGGCCCTGGCCCGGCGACCCGGATCCCGCGTCCCCGTTCGGTTCCGTCATTCTTCCGGTCTACCCCCATCGATCGCCTCAGGCAAGGTGCCGTCCGATCGACGTCAGCGACCGGCGCGGAAGAACGGGCCGAGCTGCGTATCCGGCTTGTGATCGACGAACGGGCGATCGACGAGTTCCCTCACGAGGACCTCGAGCACCCAGTACGGGATGAGCGCGAGCGTCTGCAGCACCATGAGCGGTGCGAGAACGGCGAGTCCATAACTGCCCCAGGCGAGCAGGGGCGCCTCGGCGCGCCAGGCGAGCGAACCGACCGCGGGAGCCAGGAGGAGCAGGAGCCAGAGCGGATGTCCCGTGCTGAGGATCACGGCGAGATGGACGGCGGCAGCACCGAGAGCGGTCTGGACCGTCATGGCGGCGAAGCGAATCGGAGCGTGTGCCAGGTATCGCCAATAGGACACGACCGTCCACATGAGCCATGCGCGCAGGAGCGGCACTTTCTGCTGACGCAGTCCCACCCGGAAGAGCCTGTCGTCCGCCCGACGAGCACGCAGCGCCTCGGCAGTCGGCATTGCCCGCGCCAGCTCGCTCTGGTGATCGTGAAGTATCGCCGGCGCGCTCTGCCGGCCGTACGATGCGATGAAACTCCAGAACACCCACGGCACCGATGCGAGGTCAGTGCGGTTTCCCGGCCCCGGGTTGTCGCTCGGATGATGCGCCGGCGCCCAATGGGTCGGATTCGTCTCCGAGTCCTCCGGCCCGGGATGCTCGCGGAACCCGATCGCCCGCATGAGCTGGAAGTAGTGCCCGTCCTCCGGCGCCTGATTCAATTCGATCACTCGAAGCGGAGCACCATCGGCATCGACGTACGGCATCGTGTCCCTCCCCTGGGATGGCCAACCTGTCTGCCTCGATCCTCCCACCGGAACCGGGTCCCGCCGCTGACCGGAGTGCGCCAAGCTTGGTTCATGGTGGATTCGCTCACGGTCATCATCGCCCCTGACTCCTTCAAGGGGTCGGTGACGGCGGGTGCTGCTGCGAGCGCGATATCGGAGGGCTGGATGCAGGCCCGACCCGATGACACCGTCATCCTCCTCCCCCAGGCCGATGGAGGCGAGGGTACGCTCGATGCGATCGAGGCCGCCACCCCGACCGCGGTGCGCCACCGTGTCGGCCCGGTGACGGGTCCAGACGGCCGCCCGACGCCCGGCGAATTCCTCGAGCTCCCCCATCGCGAGGCAGTCGTGGAGCTCGCCCAGTGCAGCGGTCTTCCCCTCATGAGGGAACCGGATGCCCTGCACGCGACCACCCGGGGATTGGGCGAGGTCATCCGCTCCGCGAACGAGGCCGGGATGCGCTCCATCGTGATCGCGCTCGGCGGCTCAGCATCGACTGATGGCGGCTCCGGCGCCCTCGCCGCACTGGGCCTCGGCCTCCTGGACTCTCGCGATTCGGCACTCCAGGACGGCGGGGGCGCCCTGGTCTCCCTCGAGCGGGTGACGACCGATGGGCTCCTGCCACCGCCACCCGACGGAGTGACGCTCCTGGCCGACGTCACAGCACCGCTCCTCGGGAAAAACGGTGCGGCGCGCGTGTTCGGGCCTCAGAAGGGGGCGGATGCCGATGGCATCCGCATCCTCGAGGCCGGGCTCTCCCGGCTCGCCGCTGTACTCGGTGGCGACCCGGATGCACCGGGCAGCGGCGCAGCGGGTGGCACGGCGTACGGGTTCACCACGCTGTGGGGTGCGACCGTCACGTCGGGAGCTCGCACGGTTCAGCGGTTGACCGGGTTGTCTGAGGCGATCGCGACGGCCGATGTCGTCATCACGGGTGAAGGACGTTTCGACGCGAGCTCCGCCACCGGGAAGGTCGTCGGGGAATTGCTCGCGCTCGCCGCCGGGCACGGGGTGCGGACGGGAGTGATCGCGGGACAGGTCGCAGCGCCGACGACGGCGTGGACGTGCGCACTGGCGGAACTCGCGGGCTCCGCCGAGGCCGCTCTGGCCGACCCGATGCAGCACCTCGAGCGAGCAGGGCGTGAGGCGGCGGAGTACTTCGGATCCGGTTTCGATACGCGCCGAACGCTACCCGACCAGCGTTGACCCTTCTCCCGCTGGCCGGATGCCGGCGAAGCCGGTGCATCGAAACCACGCCGACGTGGCCGCGCCACCGTCACGAGCCGGAGTGCGCCTCCAGGAAGTCATACAGCTCGGTGTCGTCCACACCCGGGAAGGTCCCGGATGGCAGCGGGGAGAGGATGTGGGCGTGCAGCTTCGCACTCGCCCACGCCTTCCGCGACCACCGCGACGCGAGGTCGCCTGATGGCCGCCGGCAGCAGCTCGCATCCGGACAGGTGGATGCGCGGCGGTTCGTCGTGTCGCGGCCCCTGAACCACTTCGCGTCGTTGAACGGCACCCCGAAGGTGATCGAGAACTCTTCGGCCTGTGACGTCCCGATCTGGGTCGAGCACCAGAAGGTTCCGGCGGGGGTGTCGGTGTACTGGTAGAACTCCGTCGTGCGGTTCGTCCGCTCGAACGCGAGCCTCGCGCTCCAGTGTCGGCAGACGATCTGGCCCTCCGTCGATCCGGTGATGTCGGTGGGAAACCGCAAACCGTCGTTCTCATAGCCCTTGTAGAGCGCCCCGTCCTCGCCGACGCGAAGGAAGTGGACGGTCATGTCGAGCTGGCTGGTCGCAAGGTTCGTGAACCGTAGCGCGGCCGCCTCGTGGGTGACACCGAACGCATCCCGGAAGTCCTCGATCGCGAGATTGCGCTCCGCCTTCGCTGTCGAGAGGAAGTCCACGGACTGCTTGAGAGGCATGAGGCACGCCGCCGCGAAATAGTTGATCTCGAGCCTCTGGCGCAGGAACTCCGCGTAACTGCCGGGCTCATGGTGGCCGAGGAGCCGGTGCGCGAGGGCCTGCAGGGCCATCGACCGGAGTCCGTGTCCGCCGGGGATCGATGCGGGCGGGAGGTAGATGCGGCCGTTCTCGAGGTCGGTGACCGATCTCGTCGAGTGCGGAAGATCGGCGACGAAGATGAGCTCGAAACCCAGCTTCTTCGCCATGAGGCTCACCGTCCGGTGCGTGAGGGCTCCCGTGGCGTGGCCGACCTGGCGAAGCTGTTCCTGCGCGAGCTTCTCGATCTCGGGGATGTAGTTGTCCTGGGTGCGCATGAACTGCCGCAGCTCCGTGTTCGCCCGGCGCGCCTCCTCCGGCGTGGCGATCGCCTCCTTCGAGCGTCGCGCCAGCTCGTGGTGCAGCCCGACGAGCGCGTCGAGCGTGTCATCCGGCATCGTGCGCGTCGCGCGGATGCTGGGCAGCCCCAGCGCCGCGTAGACCGGACTGCGCTGCATGCGCTCGAGCTCGATCTCGAGCGCGGCTCTCGCGGTGGGCGGCGCAGGGTCGAGAAGGTCTGAGACCTCGATCTCCAGCGTGCCGGCGATCGACTGGAGGAGCGACAACCGCGGTTCCCTGCGACCGTTCTCCATGAGCGAGAGCTGGCTCCCCGCGATCCCGACCCGGACTCCCAGTTGGTCGAGGGTCAGCCCGGCGTCGGTGCGATAGTGGCGGATGCGCTGGCCCAGCGTCACGAGATCGGTCATGGATTCCACCATAGTGAAAGTTTTGGCGTTCTTTCCACCACATTCCCCGCAAAATCTGCGTTTCGAGGCGCAGGATGGTATGAGAATCGGATTTTGACGAGGAGGCCGGCATGACACTCACCGCACCCCACAGGACACCTGGTGCGACAGCCGATCACGCAGAAGACCGCTCGCTGCGTGACAGTGCCCCGACCTCGGTCGTGCAGTGGGTCGACGAGATCGCCGCCCTGACGAAACCGGCCGACATCCACTGGTGCGATGGCTCCGCCCAGGAGTACGACCGCCTCACCCGCGAGATGATCGAGACCGGGACCCTGATCCGCCTCAACCCGGAGCACCGCCCGTACAGCTTCCTCGCCCGCAGCGACCCGAAGGATGTCGCGCGCGTCGAGGCGCGGACCTTCATCTGCTCGGAGAACCAGGACGATGCAGGGCCGACCAACAACTGGCGCGACCCGGTGGAGATGCGTGCGACCCTCAAGGAACTCTTCGACGGCAGCATGCGCGGCCGGACGATGTACGTCATCCCGTTCTCCATGGGCCCGCTCGGAAGCCCGTTCGCGAAGCTGGGCGTCCAGGTCACCGATTCCCCCTACGTGGTCGCCAGCATGTCGATCATGACGAGGATGGGCAGGGCGGCCCTCGACCTCATCGGAGAGGAGACACCGTGGGTGCCCGCCGTGCACAGCGTTGGCGCGCCGCTGCTCGACGGCCAGGCGGATGTCCCGTGGCCGTCGAATCCGACGAAGTACATCACGCACTTCCCGGAGACCAGGGAGATCTGGTCGTTCGGGTCCGCCTACGGCGGCAACGCGCTCCTGGCCAAGAAGTCCTTCGCGCTGCGCATCGCATCCGTCATCGCCCGCGATGAGGGCTGGCTCGCGGAGCACATGCTCATCCTCAAGGTCACCAACCCGCGCGGACGGATGTTCCACGTCGCGGCCGCCTTCCCCTCCGCGTGCGGGAAGACGAACCTCGCCATGCTGCGCCCGTCGATTCCGGGCTGGAAGGTCGAGACGATCGGTGACGACATCGCCTGGCTGCGGCCGGGCAAGGACGGCCGATTGCGGGCCATCAACCCGGAGGCCGGGTTCTTCGGAGTCGCACCGGGAACGAGCACGTCGACGAACGCGACGGCGGTCGACACGATTTGGGGCAACACGATCTTCACCAACGTCGCACTGCGCGACGACGGTGACGTGTGGTGGGAAGGTCTCACCGAGGAGCCGCCGGCCCACCTCACCGACTGGCAGGGCAACGACTGGACGCCTGAGTCCGGAACGCCTGCCGCACATCCGAACTCCCGTTTCACCGTTTCCGCTCGCCAGGCTCCGTCGATCGCCGACTCCTGGGACGACCCGGATGGCGTCGTCCTCGACGCCATCATCTTCGGTGGCCGCCGCGCCCACAACGTGCCGCTCGTCGTCGAGGCCCGCGACTGGGAACACGGCGTGTTCATGGGCGCGACGATCTCCTCCGAGCGAACGGCAGCAGCGGAGGGCAAGGTCGGCGAGCTTCGCCGTGATCCCTTTGCCATGATGCCGTTCTGCGGCTACAACATGGGCGACCACTGGTCGCACTGGCTGCGGATGGGCGAGACCCTTCGCACCAACGCCACCGTTCCGCGCATCTTCCAGGTCAACTGGTTCCGCAAGAGCGATGACGGGCGATACCTGTGGCCCGGATTCGCCGAGAACTCCCGTGTTCTCGCCTGGATTCTCGATCGCGTCGATGCGCAGGTCGGCGCGCAGGAGACCCCCCTCGGGCTCGTCCCGCGGGCGGGCGGCATCCCGCGAGACGGTCTCGACGTGAGCGACGAGGACTGGGACGACCTGTTCGCCATCGACAGGGACGCCTGGCTCGACGAGCTCGCCGGTACCGAGGAGTTCCTGCACACGTTCGGCGAGCGCCTCCCCGCAGCACTCCCTCGCCAGCTGGCCGACATCCGGGAACGGCTCGAGAAGAAGTAACGCGTGCCCTCCGGGTACCCAACGTTCTTTGCGTCTCCTGCGTCTTAGTGGGTATGTCGACGATTTCGCCTGCTCGTGCGCACGTCACTGTCCGCGGAGCGCCCCTGCCCATCAGAATGGGCTCAGCGAGAGGAGCGCAGTCGATGGCCGAGCGCGCGGGTGAAGGCTCTGTTCCCTCCTGGGAGCAGGTCGTCACCCGACTCGTGGCGGAGCGGGGCCCCGCATTGGAACGTTACGCATACCTGTTGTGCGGAAACGCGGATGACGCGGCAGACCTCGTGCAGGATGCGCTCGTGAAGACGTTCGGTCGACTTCGCAACGGCTTCACCGTCTCGAGCGCCGAGGCTTACGTGCGGAAGGCAGTGCTCAACACCTACCTCGACAATGGAAGGCGGAAGACCCTGTGGCGCCGCATCGCCCGCCTCGAGGCGACGGAGGCGACCCTGGATGAGCCCGTGCCGTCGAGCGATCTTCGCATGGATCTCGCCGGTCGGTTGCGCGCCTTGTCACCCCGGGAACGCGCTTGTGTCGTCCTCCGGTACTACGAGGACCTGAAGGTCGACGACATCGCGTCACAGCTCGGCATCAGCTCCGGTGCCGTGAAGCGGTACCTGAGCGACGCGCTGGCGAAACTGGCGATCGTCTTCGGAGCGGACGAGGCCGAAGGTACGGGAGGTCGACGTGGCGACTGAGTCAGAGCTGCGGAACGAGTTCCATGCAGCGTCGGACGCGCCGACCCGCGGAATCGATACTGCCGCGGTGCTCACGCGGGCGCGCGCACGACGAACACCGAGACTCGTGGCGTTCTCCTCCCTCGCCGTGCTCGCCGTCGCCGGCGTCACGACGCTCGGCATCACCTCGCTTCCCGGCCTGCTGCCGAGCCGGGGCGGAGCACAGACCGCCGCAGACGCACCGTCATACTCCGAACCCGATCCCGGAACGGTGAAGGGTGAGGACTCCGGAGGCAGGGTGGGCCTCGGTGGCGGTCTGGAGCAGCTCAACCGGTGCGCCCAGCCCGTGACGGTACCGACGGCGGTGTCCGGCGGTCTGAGCCTCTCCGTCGAATTCCCGACCACCGCATCCGCCGACGGTTCGGTCGTCACGGGTACCGTGCGCATGACCAACACGGGCTCGACGCGCATCACGGGGTCGACGGCCTCCTCGCCGTTCATGACGCTCTCGCGCGACGGCATCGTCTCCTGGCACAGCAATGGGCCCATGGATTCGCGTGGCGTCCTCATCGACCTCGCCCCCGGCGCCTCCGTGGACTACACGGCAGAGGTAAGACTGGTCGTCTGCTCGGCGCAGGATGAGACCGGCGACGGCTTCCGCGAAGCGCTGCCGCCGCTCGGTCCCGGGGCTGCAGCTATCAGCGCTGCCATCGTGTTCCTGCCGGATGCGCCCGGTGCAGGCGGAACGCTCGTCATGAGCCGGCTCGTGCCCGTCGACCTTCGCTGATCCCGCCAGGCGCGCGTGAGGAAGCCGCCGTTAAACAACGCAGCGATCGCTGCCACAACGCTGGGGCAGCGATCGCGCGTTGTCTTGGGACCGGCTACTTCCGATTGAGGAGGTAGAGCAATCCAGTCAGGGCCACCACGATAGCGAAGATGAGGCCGATCACCCAATTGGCGAGCGCGGTGACACCTCCGGTCGCACCGAGGAAGTAGAGGAGCGCCATCAGGAAGACCGCGTACATCGCCCATTTGGCAAGGCCCCTGGCCACCTTCTTCCGCGTGATGGCATATGCCCCGGCGAGCGTTCCCAGCACGAGGAGAACGGCGATGACCCAGAGCCAGGTTCCGGCGACGGCCACGCTGAAGATCGGAAGCAAACCCCACAGAAGGGCACCGAGCGATGCCGCAGCGAGGCCCAGCTTGCCGAGCAGGTCGTTCCCGACGGCGCCGTTGGAGCCGGTCTCGCCCCATCCGACCAGGAAGAACCCGATCGCCACGATGATGAGCCCGATGATCCCGAGCCACTTGGCGACATCCGCCCCCGTACCGTTCGCCGCGAGGAGCTCGTTGATCACCCAGAGGATGCCGCCGACGAGCAATCCGCCGCCGCCGTACAGGCGCCAGTTCGCCGTGTTCCTGTCCACAGTTGCCATGGTCGATTCCTCTTTCGGATCTTTTTCTCACGGCCACGTTGACCGCGACGGCCCCATTGTGGCAGCGTCGAGCTCCGCTGTAAATGACCCACTTCCGCCCGGAGTTGGCGCTCCACTACCTTTGAAGTTAGCTCTCGAGCTCCAACGGAAGGAATCAGGATGGTAAAGCAATCCATTTTCGGCAGGATCGCGCAGCTGGCCAAGGCCAACATCAACGCACTGCTGGATGCCGCAGAGGATCCCGCGATGATGCTCGACCAGATGGTGCGCGACTACACCAACAACATCGCGGAGGCGGAGAGTGCGATCGCCCAGACCATCGGCAACCTCCGCCTTCTGGAGCAGGACCATGCCGAGGATGTCGCCAACGCCCAGGACTGGGGTGGAAAGGCCCTCGCGGCGAGCCGGAAGGCCGACGAGCTGCGTGCAGCGGGCAATGGGACCGACGCGGACAAGTTCGACAATCTCGCGAAGGTCGCACTCGGTCGCCAGCTCGCCGCCGAGAAGGAGGCGAAGACCGCCGAACCGACGATCGCCAGTCAGACCGAGGTCGTCGACAAGCTCAAGCAGGGTCTCGACGGCATGCGGGGCAAGCTCACGGAGCTCTCCTCCAAGCGCGACGAACTGATCGCGCGGGCCAAGACCGCGAGCGCACAGCAGCAGGTCATGGATGCCATGAAGAGCATCGATATCCTGGACCCGACGAGTGAGATCAATCGTTTCGAGGAGAAGATCCGGCGCGAGGAGGCCAAGGTCCTCGGGCAGCAGGAGCTCGCCGCATCGAGTCTCGATGCGCAGTTCGAACAGCTCGCGGACTCCGACAAGGAGATCGAGGTCGAGGCGCGGCTCGCTGCGTTGAAGGCAGGCTCCGACCCGCTGAGAGCAGTGACCTCGGGAGAGTAATCTCTACGCGATGGACGCCAGTTTTCTCATCGCACCGCAGTGGCAGGGCTCGGGGTCGACCAGAGCCCTGCAACTGACCGACGGTGCGAACGCCATCCGCAGCGACCTGCCGTCGTCGCGAACGAGAGTCATCGACGTGCCCCTCGGCGCCGGGGAGAGCCTCGGCAGCGGTGTGCGCAGGATCAGCGCGATCCAGATCGTGCGGGACCGCTGCGCCGAGGCGCTCGCCGACACCACCGGTCTCGTCGTCACGATCGGAGGAGATTGCGGGGTGGAACTCGCTCCCGTCTCGCACGCCCTCGCCGGGCACGCGGATGACCTCGCCCTCGTCTGGTTCGACGCGCATCCGGATGTCAATACTCCCGAGAGCTCGCCGTCGGGCGCCTTCCACGGGATGGTGCTGAGGACGCTTCTCGGGGACGGCTTCCCCTCGCTCGTTCCGGATGCCCCGTTCCCGTCAGACCGGGTGGTTCTCGCCGGAGCGCGCGCGTTCGACGAACCGGAGGCGGAGTGGATCGCCGAGCGCGGCATCCGGATGCTGCCGCCCGGCGAGCTCGGTGCGGATTCGCTCATCGCCGCGATCGAGGCGACGGGCGCAGGGCAGGTCTACCTCCACATCGATCTCGATGTGCTCGACCCGGCCGAATTCTCTTCGCTCGGCTATCCGGAACCCTTCGGACTCTCGCTCGCCACCCTGCTCGAAGCGATCCGCGCTGTCGGGGCGCGGTTCCCGATCGCGGGGGCCGGACTGTGCGAGTTCGCCCCATCTTCCGCCGAGTCCGCTGCGGACGACCTCCCCACGATCCTGAGGATCATCGCCGCCATCACCGCGTG
Organism: Terrimesophilobacter mesophilus; assembly: GCF_014200375.1. Taxonomy (GTDB): domain Bacteria; phylum Actinomycetota; class Actinomycetes; order Actinomycetales; family Microbacteriaceae; genus Terrimesophilobacter; species Terrimesophilobacter mesophilus. Next base: position 694,652 of record NZ_JACHBP010000001.1, read on the forward strand.
ACAGCAGGCCGGGGATGCCCTCGCCATCCCGCCTAGGCTGGCGTCATGAACGATTCGGACGCCTCATCGCCGCGCATCACCGTGGAACGGGACGGCCACGTGCTTCTCATCGGATTCCACCGACCGGACAAGCGCAACGCCGCCGACCTTCGACTCCTGCATGAGCTCTCCCTCGCCTACGTCGAGCTGGAGCGGGACCCTTCACTGCGTGCCGGCTTCGTCTTCGCCCACGGCGACCACTTCACCGGTGGGCTCGATCTGGCGGATGTCGGCCCGCGCATCGGCCCGGACGGCCTCGACATCGTCCCCGAGGGCGGAATCAATCCGTGGGCCATGGATGGCCGCGCGGTCAGCAAGCCCGTCGTCATGGCCGTCCAGGGCATGTGCCTGACCCTCGGAATCGAGTTGATCCTGGCGAGCGACATCGCCATCGCCGCGGACTCCTCCCGGTTCGGCCAGATCGAGGTGAGCCGCGGCATCCTGGCCTTCGGCGGGGCGACGATCCGCCTCCCCCGGGCCGTCGGGTGGGGAAATGCCATGCGGTGGCTCCTCACCGGGGACACCTTCGACGCTGCGGAGGCCCTGCGGATCGGTCTCGTGCAGGAGGTCGTGCCTCACGGCGAGCAGTACTCCCGAGGGCTCGAGCTCGCGCAGCGCGTCGCAGCGCAGGCGCCGCTCGCCGTCCAGGCGACCCTCGCGAACGCCCGCGCTGCGGTGCGGGAGGGGGATGCCGCAGCCGAGCGCGAGCTTCAACCCGAGCTCGTGCGCCTGGCCGCGACGGAGGACGCCAGGACCGGCATGGAGTCGTTCCTCTCCCGAACGCCGGCAGAGTTCACCGGGCGATGAGGCGTAGCCTCGACGGATGAACGACTACGACGTCATTGTCATCGGGGCGGGATCCACGGGCGAGAACGTTGCCGATCGCGCCAGGGCGGGCGGCCTGACCGTCGCGATAGTGGAGGACGAGCTTGTCGGAGGCGACTGCTCCTATTGGGCGTGCATGCCATCCAAAGCCCTGCTCCGCAGTGCCGCCGCCCTGAGGGCCGCGCAGAACGTGGCGGGGGCTGCCGAGGCGGTCACCGGAGACCTTGACGTGTCCGCGGTCTTCGCCCGACGGGACAGGACGGTGCACGACTGGGACGATCGTGGCCAGGTCGACTGGGTCGAGTCCGTCGGCATCGACCTCGTGCGCGGCCGTGCAGAACTCACCGGCGTCCGGGAGGTCGCGGTGAGGGATGCCGACGGCGGAGAGCGCATCCTGACCGCACGCCACGCGGTCGCGGTGTGCACGGGATCCGCCGCGTTCATGCCCGACATCCCCGGGCTCCGCGATGCGAGGCCGTGGACGAGCCGGGAGGCCACGAGCGCCAAGACCGCCCCCTCGAGCCTTGCGATCCTCGGAGGAGGAGTCGTCGGCGTCGAGATGGCCACCGCATACGCCGGGTTCGGCACAGAGGTCACGGTCGTGTCGCGTGGCAGCCTGCTGAGCGGCCAGGAGCCGTTCGCCGGTGAGCTGGTGCAGAAGGGCCTCGAGTCGCTCGGCGCGACGGTGAAGACCGGCGTTCAGGCGCTCTCGGCCCACCGGGAGGACGACCTCGTCCTCATGGAGCTCGACGACGGGTCGACGGTGACGGCGGAGGAGGTTCTCGTCGCCACCGGCCGCACCCCGCGAACGCACGGAATCGGGCTCGATCGCGTCGGGCTGACGGATGGCGACTGGCTCCAGGTCGATGACAGCCTGCGGGTTCGCGGGGTCGACTGGCTGTACGGGGTCGGGGACGTGAACCATCGCGCACTGCTCACCCACCAGGGCAAATACCAGGCGCGCGCCGCGGGCGACGTGATCGCCGCGAGGGCGAACGGAGCGGAGATCGAGGATGCCGCGTGGGGGCGCCACGTGGCGACGGCCGATCACCGCTGCGTGCCCCAGGTGACGTTCAGCGAACCGGAGGTGGCGTCCGTCGGTCTCACCGCGGCGGCGGCGGCCGAAGCCGGCCTCGACATCCGCGTCGTCGACTACGAGCTGGGGCACGTTGCCGGATCCAGCCTGCACGCGGACGGCTACCACGGCCGGGCGCGCATGGTCGTCGACGAGACGCGCCGCGTCATCGCCGGCATGACCTTCGTCGGGCAGGATGTTGCGGAGCTTCTCCAGGCGGCGACCATCGCCGTCGTCGGCGAGGTTCCCATCGACCGGCTGTGGCACGCGGTCCCCGCGTATCCGACGATGAGCGAGATCTGGCTGCGCCTGCTCGAGTCCTACCGCTGACGACGGTCCCTAGAGACTGCCGTACACACTGAGCAGGGCGGTGGCCGACGCCGCCCAGGTGTAGCCGAGCGCGTGGTCCCTCGCGCTCGCCGACAGCCGCTCGAGTCCCACCGCATCGTGGAGGAGGTCGGAGATCGCCGACGCCCAGTCCTGGGGGTCCCGCGAATCGACGAACACCCCTGACACGCCCTCCGCGATCGACTCGAGCATCCCGCTGCCGCGGAATCCGACGACCGGCGTGCCGCTCGCGGCGGACTCGAGCGCCACCAGCCCGAAGGTCTCACTGTGCGAGGTCACGAGCGTGAGCGTCGCGACAGCGAACAGGCGTGCGAGCGCATCCCGGGACTGGGCACCGACGAACCGCACATCGTCCACGACGCCGAGCTCCCCAGCGAGGCTCCGGATGCCGAGCGCGTAGTCCTCGTCCCCCGGTGTCGCCTCCCCGGCGATGACGAGGACGGGGGCGGCGGCGCTGCGCATGTGCAGAAGCGAGAGGGCGCGCACCGCCAGCTCCTGGTCCTTGAGCGGCTGGATCCTGCCGGCCACGACGAGGATGTCACGGCCGGATTCGATGCCCAGTCCCTCACGGACGCGATCGCCGTCCCGTGCCCGGTTCGGCCTGAAGAAGTCCACATCGACGCCGGGTGGAATCACCCAGACCCTGTCGGCGGGCGCGCCGACAGCGTCGATCAGGTGGGTCGCCTCGGAGGCGGAGCCCGCCACGATGGCAGAGGCTTCCCCGGCCAGGTAGCTCTCCGACCGAAGCCGCCGTTCGGGCTCGAGTGGTGCCCCCGGTGTTGACAGCGCGTTCTTCATGGCGGCGAGCGTATGGAAGCTCTGCACGAAGGGGATCCCGAGTTCGAGAGCGACCGGCAACGTGGCGATCCCGCTCAACCAATAGTGTGCGTGCACGATGTCGTACCGCGACCCGGCCCGACCGGCCAGTGCTGCGACCGCCTCCCCGAACTCGTCCGACACGTCGGCGAGCGCATCCTTCGCGATCGGCCCCTGCGGGCCGGCACTCAGTTCGTGCAGAACCACTCCGGGCTCCAACTGCCCCGAGGTGGGAGTTCCGACCGCGCGCGTCATCACGTCGACCTCCAGACCCAGACGGGCGAGCTCCCGCGCGAGAGAGCGCACGACGACGTTCATGCCGCCGGCATCCCCCGTCCCCGGCTGGGACGCGGGCGAGGTGTGGAGCGAGACGAGCGCGACGCGCGAAGGGAGCCCGGTCATGGCAACACTGTATTGCCTCTCATTCCCGGGGAGCCGGGAGGTGCTAGAACAGTGGCCATGGGTGTTGCCGGTTCACGCGTCGAACGGATGGCGAAACGCATGGTGCGGTCCGCATCCTCGACCGGGTGGATCCGCGCGACAGCACTGGCACCGATCGTCGCGAGACCCGGTTACTGGTTCGCAACGCTCTGCGGCCTCCTCTGGGGGACCGTGCTGAGCCTCGGCCGCATCCGACCGATGGGCGGCGTCATCGTCGCACGCAAATGCCCCCGCTGGGCGTTCGGCCGCGGCGGTACGACCATCGGGGCGGTCTTTCTCACCCACGACGCGATCTCGCCCGGGGTCCTCGCCCACGAGGCCGTCCATCGTGCGCAGTGGAAACGGTACGGGCTCGCGTTCATCCCGCTCTACGTCGCCGCAGGGCAGAACGGCCTGACGAACCGGTTCGAGATCGAGGCCGGCCTGGAGCGCGGCGGTTACGTCCACCACTGAGGCGGATGCCGATCCTGCCAGCGAAGTCTCCGCTCCAGCTGGGCGCCGAGCGCCAGGAGAACGTGCTCCCCGCCCGGCCGACCGATGAGCTGGACACCCATGGGCAGGCCCTCGTCCGTGACGTGGACGGGGAGGGTGATCGCGGGAAGCCCCGACACATTGACGAAAGAGGTGAACGGCGTGTACTGGACCTGCTGCGCGAAATTGAGTTCGCCATCCGCCTGGTCGTACCAGCCGAGAGGGCGCGGGGTCATGGCCAGCGCTGGAGTGAGGATGGCATCGAATCCGGCGAACTGACGGATCAGCGACCGCTCGAAGGCGGCAAGGTCGGAGAGCGCCTGCGCGAGATCGAGCGCACTGAGGTCGCGTCCTCGTGAGACGAGCCAGCGCGTGAGCGGTTCGAGAAGTTCCAGTTCTGCGCCGTGCGCCGGGATCGCCGCCGCCCCCGCCTGCCAGAGGGTGCGGAACGCCGGCGCATAACGGTCGTCGGGTTCCAGGGCCGTCGAATCGACCCCGTGCCCCATCGCGTCGAGTTCTCGGACGGTGACATCCAGTGCCGCCGACGCCTCCGGCTCGATCCGGATGTCGTAGGCGCCATCCCACGGAGAGGTCGTCATGACACCCACCTGGTAACGACCGTCGCCGCGGACCGCCGCACCGAGAAGCGGGCCGCCATCCCACTGCGGAGCGCGCACAGCGAAGGGATAGTCCCCTCCGGAGACCATGGCGTCGAGGAGCATGGCCGCGTCGGCGACGGTGCGTGCGAGCGGACCTGGTACGACAAGACCGCCGAGCTTGTCGACGCCGGAGCCCGCCGGAATGAGTCCGCGGGATGGCTTCACGCCGACGAGTCCGCACGCTGCGGCGGGGATGCGGATGGATCCGCCGCCATCGGAGCCCGGGGCGAACGGCAGCAGCCCGGCCGCGACGGCGACGGCGGCGCCACCGCTCGAACCGCCGGCGCCGAGCGCCGTGTCGTAGGGGTTTCGCGCGGGAGGGCCGACGAGGTTCTCGGTGTAGCTCGGGAGGCCGAACTCGGGGGCGTTGGTCTTGCCGATGCTCACGGCCCCTGCGGCGTCCAGCACGTCGACGAGCTCGTCGCTCTCCTCGGGCACGTAGTCCGAGAACAGCCGTGAACCGTATGTCGTGCGCACACCCTTGCGCGCCACGAGGTCCTTGTCGGCGAACGGGAGCCCCCAGAGCGGCGCAGTGCGGGGAACATCCGACTCGACCTGCCGCGCCCTCGCGAGCGCGGCGTCCGGGATGATGGTGAGGAATGCGCCCAGGCCCGTGTCCAGTCGCTCACTTCGCGCGAGGTAGTGGCCGACGAGTTCGGAAGGAGACACCTTCCCCTCCTGCAGCCAGGTCCACTGCTCGAGCGCGGTGAGGTGGTGGAGTTCGAACACGAATCAAGCCTACGCGGGGCCAGTTCTCAGGGAATCCTGGCCTAGTATCAGTGCGTGACTGATCTGCGCCCCCGAGCTTCTCGCAGGGCATCCGACCCCACCATCGCGCGCCACGGTCGACTCCGCTCCGCCGGGCCGGTCGCGACCATCGTCAGGTTCGTCGCCGCAGCGGTTGCCGTGGTGCTCGTGAGCGGGGCGGCCGTTGCCGGCTACGCCGTATGGGACATCTCCAACAGCGTGAAGCCAGGAGTCGCTCTCATCGGCGAGACCCTGGGGCCACCGCCGGACATCGGTGCCATCGAGGGCGGCGTCAACCTTCTGCTGGTCGGCAGTGACAGCGGCGGCGGCGACAAGCGGTACGGTTCTCGCGGCGAGACGCTCAATGACGTGACGATCCTTCTGCACATCTCCGCGGACCACACCAATGCGACGGTCGTGAGCTTCCCGCGGGACCTCTTCGTGCCCATCCCGTCGTGTCCGAAGGTCGGACAGCCGGGCAGCTGGGGCGCCCAGTCCTCCAACAAGATCAACGTTGCGCTCGCCTATGGCGGGCTCGCGTGCGTGGTCAAGACGGTGTCCGACCTGACCGGGCTCTCGATTCCCTTCGCGGCAAAGATCGAATTCAACGGCGTGATCGAGATGTCGAACGCGATCGGCGGTGTCACCGTGTGCGTGGCGAGCGCCATCAATGACGGCCAGATCGGATTCCACCTCTCGAAGGGCATGCACACCATCAAGGGCTGGAACGCGCTCATGTTCCTCCGCAGCCGGTACGGCGTCAACGGCGGAACCGACCTCGCCCGGATCAGCAACCAACAGGTGTTCATGTCTGCGCTCGTAAGGCAGGCGCGGGACAGTGCGACTTTGACCGACCCGATCAAGGTGTACGGCCTCGCGAAGGCGGCGGTCGACAACATGCAGGTGTCCAACAGCCTCAGAAACCCGATCACGATGGCATCCATCGCCCTCGCGCTCAAGGACATCGACCCGCGGAACATCCAGCTCATCCAGTATCCGAGCCGATTCGGCAGTAGCAACGGGGAGGGAGGCGTCCTGCCGATCCAGGATGCGGCGAACGTCCTCTTCGCGGCGATCAAGAACGACCAGCCGGTGAAGCTCAGTGGTGCGACCGGTCCAGGCTCCAGTCTCGACCCCAAGGCGACGACCGCCCCGATCGATCCTTCCAGCCAGCCCCTCGACAATGTCGTCAAACTGCCGAGCACCATCACGGGCCAGAACTCCTCACAGCAGACCTGTTCCAAGGGCCAGACCTACCGCTAGCATCGCCGCCGAGAATCGTCGCCGGTGGAATCGGGAGATTCGGCGCGCCTACTCGAGTTCTGCGCGGAGCGAGGCGAGCAGCCGTGCGAACTCCGCGGGGGTGTTCTCGATCACCCGGCGGCCGGCCAACCGGCCGAGCCGCTGCCCGGATTCCGCGACGTTGACGAGCGCGTGCTCGACCCGCGAACCCGTGTCATCCGGGATCACCCGGTATTCGGCCCGATACCACCAGCCGCCCTGGACGATCACCAGCCATGCTGCGGGATCCGCGGTGAACGCACTCTGCGCGTTCTCCCCCGGATGAAAGCGCTGGGCGATGGCGTCGAAGACCTGACGCGGCCGTGCGCGGATGTGCCCGTCGAGTTCGTGAAGCACGACCGCGTGCTCAGGACGCTCCCTGGGTGCCTCAGGCACGATCCGAGCCGACGGCGGTCGCGACAAGGCCGAGTTCCGCCTCGCTCGCCAGCCCTGCATGGCGAGGAGTGACCCTGACGGTGTATCCGAAGCTGCCGGCCCGGTTGAGCGTGACCGTTCCGCCGAACTGCACGACGCCGGCAGCACCACCGGCGCCTTCCGCCGTGTCGTCCGGGGTCAGCTCGAGGCGCTGGGGTTCGACGAGCTCGTCGTTGGAGTGCGCGAACCCGTAGAGCAGCTCGACCGAGACATCGTCGATCGACAATCCGTCGAGCTGGATCTTGGCACGGACGTGGAGCTCGTCGCCCACCTCGGGGACCGCATCCACACCACCGGATTCGACATGGCTCACGGCGACGCTCGGCCACGCGGCCACGATCTTCGCCTTCCAGGCGGCGAGGTCACGCGCTCCCGCCGCGGAATCCGCTGTGAGCTGCGCCGCTGAGCCGGCCGCAGGAATGTACAGCCGCTCGACGTATTCGCGCACCATCCGATCCGCGCTGAGCGCGGGCGACAAGGACGCGAGGGTGTGACGGATGGACTCGACCCAGCGAGTCGGGATCCCTTCGTCATTGCGATCGTAGAATCGCGGAGCGACCTGGTGCTCGATGAGGTCGTAGAGCGAGGCGGCCTCGAGCTCGTCCCGCTCCGCGGAGTTGCCGGCCGCGTCCGCGCTCGGGATGGCCCAACCGTTCTCCCCATCGAAGAACTCCGCCCACCAGCCGTCGAGGATCGACAGGTTGAGCGAGCCGTTCATGGCGGCCTTCATGCCGCTCGTCCCACACGCTTCGAGTGGACGCAGGGGATTGTTCAACCACACGTCGGTACCGGGGTACAGGACCTGCGCCATGCCGATGTCATAGTTCGGCAGGAAGACCAGGCGACCGCGGATGTCCGGCTCGTTCGCGAACCGGACGAGCTGCTGGATGAGGCGCTTGCCCTCGTCATCCGCAGGATGCGATTTGCCTGCGACCACGATCTGCACCGGCCGCTTGGGGTCGAGAAGGATCGAGCGCAGCCGATCCTCGTCGTGCAGCATGAGCGTGAGCCGCTTGTAGGTCGGAACCCTTCTGGCGAACCCGATCGTCAACACGTCGGGGTCGAGAAGGTGGTCGTACCAGACCGGGGCAGCCGCTCCGGGGTTCTGTTCCTCCCAGGCCTCCTTCATACGGCGGCGGGCGTCATCGACGAGTTTGCCCCGAAGCTCGCCGCGAAGCGCCCACAGGTCGGTATCCGAGATGGCATCCGAAAGCCAGTCGCACGAGGTCGTGTCACGGTCGCCCGTCCGCTCCTCGGCGAGACGGGCCACCGAGCGATCGGTCCAGGTGGGGGCGTGAACGCCGTTCGTCACGGAGGTGATGGGCACTTCGGCGCTGTCGAAGCCGGGCCACAGCTGACCGAACATCTTTCTGCTCACCTGTCCGTGCAGTCGGGAGACCCCGTTCGCGCGCTGCGCGAGCCGCAGGCCCATGACCGCCATGTTGAACGTGTCCTCTGTGCCTCCCTCGTAGTCCTCTGCACCGAGCGCGAGAACGCTGTCGACGTCGACGCCGGGAAGCAGGTCCGTCGAGAAGTATCGCGTGATGAGCGCGGAGTCGAAGCGGTCGATGCCGGCAGCCACGGGAGTGTGGGTCGTGAACACGGTTCCCGCCCGGACCACTTCGAGCGCCTCGGCGAACGTCATGCCGCCGCCGATGAGGTCGCTGATGCGTTCGAGGCCGAGGAAGCCGGCGTGGCCCTCGTTCGTGTGGAACACCTCGGGGGCCGGCGCGCCGGTGAGGCGGGTGTACATCGCAATCGCGCGCACCCCGCCGATGCCGAGGAGCAGTTCCTGCAGGAGGCGGTGTTCGCCGCCACCGCCGTACAGGCGATCGGTGACCGACCGGTACTCGTCGGCGTTCTCCGGGACGTCGGTGTCCAGGAGGAGAAGTGTGACGCGCCCGACGGCGACCTGCCAGATCCGTGCGTACAGCACCCCGTGGTCCGGAAGGGCCAGGGCGACCTGCGCCGCGGTGCCGTCCGGCCGTCGCAGCACGGTGAGCGGAAGCCCATCCGGGTCGAGGATCGGGTACGACTCCTCCTGCCATCCGTCGGAGGAGATCGCCTGTGCGAAGTAGCCCGAGTGATAGAACAGCCCGGCGGCGATGAGCGGAACGCCCAGGTCGGATGCGCTCTTCAGGTGGTCGCCGGCGAGAATGCCGAGGCCGCCGGAATACTGTGGCAGCGCGGCGGAGATTCCGAACTCCGGGGAGAAGTAAGCGATCGACTGCGGAGCATCCGGACCGAGCGACTGGTACCAGCGGGGCTCGCTCAGGTAGGCGTGCAGGTCGTCCCGAAGCGCATTGGCCCTGGACAGGAAGCCCTCGTCGTTCGCGAGCTGCGCGATACGGTCGGAGTCCAGCATCCCGAGTACCGCGACCGGGTCGTGGGCCGCAGCCTCCCACGCCTCGGGGGAAAGCTGTTCGAAGAGTTCGCGCGTGGGCAGATGCCACGACCAGCGCAGGTTCGTCGCCAACTCATCCAGGACTCCGAGGGCGGGCGGAAGGACGGGCTGAACGGTAAATCTCTTGATGGCTTTCACGATCAACCAGCCTAGGCGAGTCGGCCTGAGAGCGAGAACGTTACGAGTGTTGCTCGGCAACGAGCGGCGCCGGGCCGTCCAGGTCGGCTGCTGCGATCGGCCGCGACGCAGCATCCGAACGCGCTGCCGCATCCCGCGTCGCTCGCTTGCGCCTGGCCGAGGCCGCGATACTGCTCGCGACCAGGTACCCGGCGTAGAGGAACAGCGCACCCGCGAGCGCCGGGACGATCCAACCCCGGTTCCCGCCACCCACGAAGGTGTTGACCCAGCCGAGATACGGGATGCTGTACCACACCTCACCGCGAACCTGCACCGGCAGGACGGGCTTCTCGTCGGCGCCGCCGTTCGCATCGCCCTTCGTCGTGAAGGTCGTCCTGCCCTCGGAGTTGTGGCTGATCGCTATCACGCGGTGGGTGATGAAGATGTCCTTGCCGGACTCGAGCTGGTACGTGATCGGCGTGCCGATCCGGATGTCCGAGGTCGCGATCGGCTTCACGATCACGAGCGTGCCTGGCGGGTAGGTCGGCCTCATCGAACTCGTGAGGATCGTCATCGGGGTCGATCCGGTGATGCTCGGGACGATGATCGCCATCATCCCGACGAGCACGACGAGCGCCAGGACTCCGGCGCTGAGACCCCACCCGAGGTAAGACCAGGTGCCGCGGTCTCTGCGTTCCGGCTCGGCCCGGCGGCGTCCGCTCACTCCTTCGCCTCCCTGCGCCGCCTCGCGGTGACGAGGAGGAAGAGCCCGACGCCGAGCATCACGGCCGTCCCCATGATCATGGCGGCGGGCGGTTCAGCACCCGTGTGGGCGAGGGGAATACTGTCATCGCCTGCAGCGGGAATGGTCGTTCCCGAGCCGCACTCGGTCGGAAGAAGACTGCCGACCACGGCGTCGCTCAACGACACCCGGAAAGAGAAGGTCGCTGACCCGTTCTGGCCGATCGTGCCCTGCAGGTCGCCGAAACGGAGCGCACTGGAGATCCTGACGACACCACCAGGGGCGACCAGGTCGCCCTCCGTCAGGACATGGCAGGGCTCCGCTTCGGCAAGAGCGACCGGCGCGCCCGGGAAGTCCGCGGTCGCCGCCGATACCGTCAATGCCTCGGCGAGGGCGGGGTCCGATACCGTGACCGACGTCAGTGCGACTCGGAGGAATCCCGCGGTGGAGCCTGCGTTGCGAACGTAGAGTACGGTCGACTGGGTATCGCCTGGCACGGAGACCGTGATCTGGTCGAACAGCGTGCCGGGCAGCGCGCCCGTGAAGGTCATCCCATCTCGGCTCACTTCGATGCCCGTCACCGCGGATGCCGGTGCGACGACGCCGCCCAACACGAGCGCCGTCACGAAGGCGACCCCGACGAACGTCCCTGCGGCGCTCGCACGACCACCGCGCCGGATGCCGAGTATCACTGGCCGTCGCATCAGCTGCACGTCAGCTGCCGATTGGCTGAGCTGCCCCTGGAACTCACGACGAGTTGCGACGTGCCGATCGTGGATCCGCCGCTCGTGACGGCTCTGACCGGATAGGCGCCGTCGGCCAGATTCAGCGGCGGGTTGCCCGTGATGGTCACGGAATTCGTCCCGCTGTAGTACGCGCCGTTCATCATGTCCACCCAGGTCGTTGCAGTGGACCGGACCTGCAGCTTGAAGCTCTGCGGCGCGGTAGGCGAGAAGGCGAAGACGACTGTGGTGTTGGATCCGCTTCCGGTGAGGACGCACTGAAGCGTCGCCGGCGCCGAACAGCTGAGCGTCGCCGAGCCGCCCACCGTCGACTTCCAGAGGGTGGTCGTCGCGAGCAGGTTGGTGAGCCAGAGTGCGCGCGCGGTGTACTGGCCGTCTGCTCCGGGGATCGAGGATGGCAGAACCGTGATCGCGGTCGAGCCGGGTGCAGCACCGCCGATGCTGGTCCAGCTGTTGCCGCCGTTGGGCGCGGACTGGAAGTCATAGGTGTCGATCGCGGCACCGGTCCACCCGAGGGTGACACCGCCGCCGGCCGCAGGGGCGCAGGCGATCGTCATCGACGGGAGGGTGACATCCTTGACGACGAGCGCATACCGCTGCCCGGCAGAACCGTCGCACACAGTCTGGGCGTACTCGGCCGCATCGACGTACACGTCCGTGTCGTTGACCTGAAGGCACAGCCCGCTGTTGCGGTTCACGAGCTGGTAGACGCTGCCCGGCTGAGCCTGGAGTTGCCATTCCTGGCTCAGTCGCGAGTCATTGTCGGTCTCGACGTCGACCGCGGCGAGCGCCATCGTCGATGATCCCACCGCATCCATCCTCAACGTCTGATCGTGCCGGGGTGTGATGTCGTAGTAGTCTCCAGCGGACCGGGCGAACGACCACTCCTGGTTGTAATCGACTACGGCGTTGCCGGTCTTGCAGGTGTAGTCGATGACGCCGGTTCCACTCGTCAGGGAGGCCGAATACACGTCGAGGCAGTTGAGCGTGGCCTGATTGACGATCTGATACCAGGTGTTCGGTGTGGGGCCGAACGCCGGAAAGATCCATGCGGTCTTCTGGGTCGTCGTCGCACCGGCCGACTGGATCCAGTTTCCCACCTTGAGGGAGGCGGACACGCTCGGCTGAATCGACAGGACGCCCGTACTCGATGCGAGTTCACCCCGCTCTGCGCCGGTGACCCGGATGCAGTAGCTTGCGGTCGCATTCTTCGCGAGGGATCCGGTCAACGGGTTCACGGTCGTCGCGACCGTGCTCCAGGAGCCGGTGACGGCGGTGCCGGGAGGCGTCGTGACCGCAGGGCAGCCCGATGGGGCGGTCGTCGGCCAGACGGCCACCGCGAGCTTCGCCGCGAGTGCGGCATCCCCCGTGTAGCCGAGGGTCATCGAATACGTTCCGACCGCCATGCTCTGCGTCACAGTCGTGTTGGTGAGTGTGACGCTGCCCGTCGTCGACAACTGGTGGTTCTGGAACGTGAAGACGTTGGATGCGAACCCGGTGGTCGAGACCCCGAGGGTGGCGGCACCGGCCGTGTTGGTGGCGGTGGTGCTCCTGGTCCAGGCCGCGTAGCTCACACCGCTGCCCACCAGGAGGAGGAAGACGGCAAGCCCGGCGGTGATCCCGTGATGGAGTGCGCCCCAGCGGCGTCGGCGTCCCCTGCGATGGTCGCTCATGGTCACGACCCCGCCTTCGAGGTGAAGGTCACCGTGAAGCTCTGGTTCGTCGACTGCACGTTGGCCGGCACTGTGGCGGGCATGGTCACCTGGATGCAGACGAGCGTCGATTCACCCACGGCGAATACTCCCAGGTCGGTGGGCGAGTCGGTCGAACTCGTGCCGACGATGGTCGCCGCGCACGCGCCTTTCCTGAGGTGGACGAGGAGTGGACCGAATGCGCCAGTGGTCGAGGCGGAGACGGTGTCGGGCACGTTGCCGGTGTTCTGGAGAGTGACCTCCTGGAAGACGACGTCGCCGGGGAGAAGGTTCGACCAGGCGGTCCCGTCCACGACGGCGCTCGCACCGCCATCGACTGTCAGCCCCATCGTGCCGGTCTGAATGGTTGCCGATGCGATCGGCTTCTGCCCGTTCCAGAGCGCGTACGTGCCCCCCGCCGCACACACGGCGATGATGCTCGCGCCGGCGACGGCAGCGGTGGAGGCGAGCATCCCGCCGATCCTCCGGGCGCGCTGCGCTGGTGCGCGGTGCCTGGCATGCGTTGATCTGGTGGTCATGCTTCACCTCCTCACGAGTGTTGGCCGACCGGCTGGTGTTCGGGAGCCCCGATGGTGCCCCGCCCGGGTGGAGGCGGGGCACCGCGGGGACATCAGGCGTGCTGGTCGACGCGGAACGCGAGGCCGGACAGATCGATCGTCTGGCCCTGTGAGGTGTTGTCGGCTCCACTGTCGAACGTGGCCGTCACCGTGACCGGAATCGAGTAGTTTCCGGCTCCCGTGATGTCGAACGTTCCGTCACCGTTGGCATTGACACCGGAGGTGGGTGCGATGGTGAGCGCGAGCGTCACGCCGGACGGGAGGGTGACGGTCGTGGCGTCAATGGACAGGGTGCCCTTGATGTGATCGCCCGTCGCCGTCACGTCGACGGTGGCGCTGTAGGTGGCGGAGTCGCCGGGAACCCACAGTGCGGGTGCGGAGGTCCACGAGCCGGCGGTCGCCGTCATCTCCAGGGTGCCGGTCGTGATCGATCCGGCGTTGACGGTGTCCGTCGCGTTCCAGAGCGCGAGTGAGCCTGCGCCTCCGAGAAGGAGTGCGATTCCTGCTGCTCCGGCGATGGCCGCCTTGGTGAGCTTGTTCATGATGGTGTCCTGTTCGAGTCAGGACCCGGGCACGCAGCATCCAGTTGTACTGGAAGCCCGCTTTCGGGTCGCGGGTTGTTTCAGTGTTCTCGCTGGCGGGTAAACCAGCTGTTGGAAGCACCCGACTCGGATCAGTGCTGGATCCGGGCTCCGGTATATCCCCCGTCAAAGACAGTACTGGTCAGCAAAATAGAGGACAAGGTTTGTACCCCACCCAGAAAAGGTCACACTCACTCGGGGGGTGGGACGACTGACGGGCCCGCAGGAATCTCGAACACTCTCCCCCATTTCCCCGACACCTTCGCTACGGTCGAAGGGTGATGTCCGCCTATGAGCCCCGGTTCGGCCGAATCCCCCTCCGTCTCGACTCCCCCCGGCACAGCGATGATCGGTTTCCGGCGAAGTCCTGGGTCGGCGAAGTGGTTCCGTTCCGGGCGACGATCTTCAAGGACGGCCACGACACCCTCGGCGCGGATGTACTCCTGACCAGCCCTTCCGGCACCACCACGGCGCATCGGATGGCCGCTGGCGCGCCCGGAACAGACACCTGGGAGGCGCTCGCCCCGGTCGATGCCCCCGGCGAATGGACGGTGGCGCTCCGCGCCTGGACGGATGACTGGGCCACCTGGCTCGCCGCCGCCGTCGTGAAGATCCCGGCGGGCATCGATGTGCAGCTGACGCTCGCATCCGGCGCAGTGCTCCTGCACCGAGCCCTGGGCGAGCTGCCGGGGAACGGCCCGATCGCCTCCGCCTCCGCCATCCTCTCGGACACCTCCATCGCACCGACGGCCCGCCTGGCAGCCGCCCTCGACCCTGCGCTCACCGACGAGCTGGCGGCGCATCCGCTCGCATCGACGATCACGACCGGTGCGCCTCACCGTCTGCGCGTCGAACGGGCGAGGGCCGCGGTGGGGAGCTGGTACGAATTCTTCCCCCGCTCGGAGGGAGCGAAGCAGCGCAAGAACGGCAGCTGGGCGAGCGGGACGTTCTCGACCGCGGCGCGCCGGCTTCCTGCGATCGCGCACATGGGATTCGACGTCGTCTACCTTCCGCCGATCCACCCGATCGGGTCGAGCTTTCGAAAGGGTCCGAACAACTCGCTGGAGGCCGGCCCGGACGATCCTGGCTCCCCGTGGGCGATCGGATCCGACGCGGGCGGGCACGACGCCATCCACCCCGACCTCGGCACGCTCGAGGACTTCGAGTCCTTCCTCGCCGCCGCACGCGGCCAGAACCTCGAGGTCGCCATCGATCTCGCCCTCCAGTGCTCCCCCGACCATCCGTGGGTCACCGAGCATCCTGAGTGGTTCACCCACCGCATCGACGGTTCGATCGCGTACGCGGAGAACCCGCCGAAGAAGTACCAGGACATCTATCCACTGGACTTCGACACCGACGAGCCGGGGCTGCGGGAGGAGATCCTCCGCATCGTGAACCTCTGGATCGACCGTGGGATCACCATCTTCCGGGTCGACAACCCCCACACGAAGCCGCTGCGATTCTGGGAGTGGCTCCTGCACGAGGTCGCGAAGGTCCGTCCCGACATCGTCTTCCTCGCCGAGGCCTTCACGAGGCCCGCGCCCCTGAGGGCGCTCGCCCAGGTCGGATTCCAGCAGTCATACACCTACTTCACCTGGCGCAACACCAAGGTGGAGCTGGAGACCTACCTGCTCGAGTTGTCGCACGAGACGAGCGACTTCCTGCGACCGAACCTCTTCGTCAACACCCCGGACATCCTCACCGAGTACCTGCAGTTCGGTGGGGTGCCCGCCTACAAGATTCGCGCGGCGATCGCCGCGACGGCGAGCCCGAGTTGGGGGGTGTATTCCGGATACGAACTCATCGAGAACGTCGCGCGCCCGGGCTCCGAGGAGAACATCGACAACGAGAAGTACCAGTACCATCCCCGTGACTGGACGGCGGCGGAGAGGAGCGGAATCTCGATCGCGCCGTACCTCAAGACGCTCAATCGCATCCGTTCTGAGCATCCTGCGCTGCGCCAGTTGAAGAACCTCGAGGTCCACTGGAGCGACGACGACGCGATTCTGGTCTACAGCAAGTACCTTCACGGCCGATTCATCCGCAGCGGACAGACGGATGCGATCATCGTCGTCGCGAACGTCGACCCTCACTCGGTGCGGGAGACGACCGTCCACCTCGACCTGGAGAAGCTCGGACTGGCCCCGGATGCCCGCTTCGCCGCCACCGACCTGATCACGAAGCAGCGATTCGATTGGGGGCGCGACAACTACGTGCGGCTGGACGCCTTCACCGAGCCGGTCCACATCCTGAAGGTCGAGTCGGGGAAGGGACGCTGATGGCTTCCGCCGTGCCGCTTCCCACCGTGCCGCCGGAGGAGTTGTCGGCGATCGCCGAGGGACGGCATCCGCAGCCTCACTCGATCCTCGGGCAGCACGCTCTCGACCGCGGGTGGGTCATCCGCGCGAGGCGGCCGCTCGCCCGGTCCGTGACCGCCATCCGCGCGAACGGGACGAGGATCCCGCTCAAGCACGTCGCCCACGGCATCTGGCAGGCGCGCGCGCGCGGCGGCGGGCAGTCGTACACGATCGAGACCACGTACGAGTCCGGGCCGGACTGGCTCGCTGAGGACCCGTACCGGTTCGTTCCCTCGGTGGGCGAAGTCGACCTCTATCTGTTCGGAGAAGGGCGGCACGAGAAGCTCTGGAAGGTCCTCGGCGCCCACCATCGACCGCACGAAGGCATCGACGGCACCTCGTTCTCGGTCTGGGCACCGCACGCGCGAGCAGTTCGCGTCGTCGGCGACTTCAACGACTGGGATGGTTCCGGAAGCGCCATGAGGCGGCTCGACGACAACGGAGTGTGGGAGGTGTTCATCCCCGGTACCGCGCCCGGCGCCGCGTACAAGTTCGAGCTGCTCACCGCGAGAGGAGACTGGGTGCTTCGTGCGGACCCGATGGCGCGGTTCACAGAGGTGCCGCCGGCGAACGCGTCCAGGATCGGCATCTCGGACTACACCTGGAACGACGAGGAGTGGATGGCGGCGCGAGCGCGCTCCAACCCGCTCGACGGCCCGATGAGCGTGTTCGAGGTCCACGCCGGATCGTGGCGCCCTGGTCTCGGCTATCGGGAACTCGCCGTGGATCTCGTCGACTACGTCGCGGAGATCGGATACACCCACGTGGAGTTCCTGCCCCTTGCCGAGCATCCGTTCGGGGGCTCATGGGGTTACCAGGTGACCGGCTATTACGCCCCGACGAGCCGCTTCGGGCATCCGGATGATCTCCGCTTCCTCATCGATCGGCTGCACGCCAGGGGGATCGGCGTCATCATGGACTGGGTGCCTGCGCACTTCCCGAAAGACGAATGGGCGCTCGCCAGATTCGACGGCGAATCGCTCTACGAGCACGGGGATCCGCGGAGGGGCGAACAGCCCGACTGGGGAACCCTGGTGTTCGACTTCGGCCGGTCGCAGGTGCGGAACTTCCTCGTCGCCAACGCGCTGTACTGGTTCGAGGAGTTCCACATCGATGGTCTGCGCGTGGACGCCGTCGCGTCGATGCTCTACCTCGACTATTCGCGAAAGTCCGGAGAATGGGCGCCGAATCGGCATGGCGGCAGGGAGAACCTCGAAGCCATCGACCTGCTCAAAGAGGTCAACGCGACCGCGTACAAGCTGCATCCCGGAATCGTCATGATCGCCGAGGAGTCGACGGCGTTTCCTGGCGTCACCGCTCCGACGGATGCCGGGGGGCTCGGCTTCGGCCTCAAATGGAACATGGGCTGGATGCACGACTCGCTCGAGTACATGTCCGTCGACCCGATGTACCGCTCCCACCACCACGGCGAGCTCACCTTCAGCATGGTCTACGCGTTCAGCGAGAACTTCCTCCTGCCGATCAGCCATGACGAGGTCGTGCACGGCAAGGGGTCACTGCTCCACAAGATGCCAGGGGACCAGTGGCAGAAGCTCGCGAACCTGCGTGCGTTCCTCGCGTTCCAGTGGTCGCACCCCGGTAAGCAGCTGCTCTTCATGGGGCAGGAGTTCGGGCAGCCGTCCGAGTGGAGCGAGGAGCGCGGGCTCGATTGGTGGATTCTCGACCAGCCGGTCCACCGGGGTCTGCTCGCCCTCGTGGGGCAGCTCAACCGTCTCTATCGCTCGGAACCCGCGTTGTGGCAGCAGGACCATTCTGCGGGCGGTTTCCAGTGGCTCGTGAGCGACGACGCGTCCAACAACACCGTCGCCTTCCTGCGGTGGCCCGTCGACGGCGCGCCGGTGGCGGTCATCGTCAACTTCTCCGGGAAGCCGGTCGGACCGTACCGGATCGGCCTGCCCACCTCCGGCGAGTGGGTCGAGCTTCTCAACACGGATGCCGCGGAATTCGGTGGATCCGGCGTCGGCAACCTCGGCACCGTGGTCGCGCGGGCTGAGCCCCACGGCGGACAACCGGCATCCGCGGACATCACGCTTCCGCCGCTGGCAGCGCTGTGGCTCACGCCGGCCCGGCGCTAGTACAGGAGCGACGTGAGCCGGCGACGTGCCGCCGCCACCCGCGGGTCGTCTGAACCGGTCAGATCGAAGTAGGACAGCAGCCTCGTACGGATCACATCCTTGCCGTGCTGGTCGAGCGACGGGAACAGGTCGAGCAGGCGCCCGCACGCATCGTCGACGTGCCCGCCGGAGATGTCCAGGTCGGCCACGGCGAGCTGCGCGTCGAGGTCGCCAGGGGATGCTGCAGCCGTGGCTCGGATGTCATCGGCAACCGCTCCGTCCAAACGGTGGAGCAGCGAGACCTGCACGAGGCCGGCGACCGCGAGCTGGTCCCGCGGATCCTGGGCGATGGCGGTCTTGTATTCGGCGATGGCCGTCGCGAAGTCACCGCGATCGATCGCGTCGAACGCGGCCTGGTGATGCGGCGGCAGTGGCTCTTCGACCGGTTCCGCGGGCGCTTCGTCCTTCGCCTCTGAGGTCGTTGCCTTGCCCGTCACACCGTTCTGGGTCGCGAGCGTCACCACCTGGTCGAAGACGCCCTTCGCATCCGCCTCCGCCAGCTCCCCCTCGTACAGGGCGATGGGCCGTCCTCCGACGACCGCCGCGACGGTGGGCACCGCCACGGCCTGGAATGCCTGCGTCAGCTGCGGGTTGCGTCTCGCATCCACTGTCACAAGCACGAACCTGCCCTCGTAGGCTCGGATGATGCGCTCGAGCGTCGCCGAGGGCTCCCCGGCATGGAGTTCGACGATCACGGCAATGGTCCGAGACAGTTCCAGGAACTGGCCGAAATTCGCGTCGGTCCCCTCCGTCACGAGAGACGCAATCGCCGAGTCGCCTGCGGTGCCGGATGCGGTCGAGCGTTCCGGCTTGTCGCGCAGGAGCGACGAGAGATCGACGGCTCCTCGAAGTTGGGTTGGGGGGATATCGGTCACTTCAACTCCCGCGCAGCTATCAGGGCGGACGCCCAGCCGATCAAGACGATCTTCTGTCCACTTGACGCCGGGGGCACGTAGAACAGCAGCTGGTCCCCGTAGGTCGCGAGGGTGCCCTTGGTCGTCGATGAAACGCGGGACAGCGACTTGACGGCGCCCTCGGCGTTGATGAGGGCACCGGGTTCCGTGGGCTTCACAGTCTCGGTCTCGTTCAGGTAGGTCGCGACGATCGCACCGCTGTCATTCGTCACCATCGGGATCACCTCACCGTCGCCGGCGAGGTTGCCGAATGTCATCTTCGCGATCCGCGGGATCGACGATTTCCTCTTCTGTTTCGCGTCGAAACCGATGGACTGCGCGAGGGAGTCGTTCTCGAGGTCGAAGTATTTGTAGTACTCACTCGATTCGCCATTGAGCAGGACGTCTCCGTATGCGAGCGCGAGCTGGTCGGGCTGGAGCGCGAAGAGCTTGATGTCCGGTTGGAGCCGCTGGGTTCCGACATTCGCCGCCGCCAGCTCCGGCAGCACCGGTCCGGACTCCAATTGCATGGCGTAGACGACCTTGTAGTTCTCGCGTGGAGACTGCTGGACGAGCATGAGCGCAGTCGGGGCGACCTCTGTGTCTTTGGGATCGTGGACGACGGTGAACACGGTACGCGGCCACTTGTCGTTCTGCTGCGGGAGTGTCACCTCCACCGGCGATGACGGGATGGCCGGAAGCGGCTTGTAGTTCTTGTCGGCTTTGCGGATCGCGTAGTTGGCCTCGCGAAGATCAAGGGCTGGTCCCGCAAAACGCTCCGCGATGAGATCGCTGTCGCGTTCGGCATCCGCCTGCTGGGCCACGAGGGCGATCTTCGACACGATCGACTCGAGTTGAGGCGTGCTGACGACGGGCGGCTTGTCAGTGCTCACGGGCGGCGCGGACACCGATGGGGTCGGCGAGGGGCTCGATGCGGCCTCTCCCCCGAGGAATTCCGGCCAGGATTCTGCTGTGCAGCCGGTCAGAACCAAGGCACCGGCCACGACCATGCCGGTCACCATGCCGGCGCGGCCGGCCGCTCTCCGACCTCTCGGCGCCTGGAGACTCTTCTGTTTCGGCACCTTGTACTTGAGGCGCTTGGGTGGCTTGGGCATCCTGGGTGGACGTCGGCGTGGTCCTCGCGCCTTACGCAGGTGCGACAGTGCCCACAGGTACAGTGCGAGTCCTGCGAGCAGCAGCAGTACGCCGCCCACGATGAGCGGCCCTGACCAGGGTGTGCGGTTGTCGACCGGCCAGGTGATCGAGACCTGGCCCGGGGCGGGCGCCGTGCCGTCCGAGAGGATGATGACCGAGACATCCTGAGGGATGTTGACGACGAAGGTCAGCTGGTTGTCGCGCGTGAACTCGTCCAGCCACAGGTCGGAGTCGTGGGGGTCGGGCACCGTCGCCTCCGTACCCTGCACCACTTCATTGGAAAGGGTCGACGTCTTCTTGTTGAGGCGTACCTCGTTGTAGGTCGCATCACCGATCCAGGCCAGTACGTCGGTGGTCTTGCCGTAGGCGGCGAACACGGTTCCCGACCCGGTGATGAGTACCTTCTGCCGGCCGGGATTGGAGTTGAGCACCTTGCCGTCGATGACGGTGACCGGGGCACTCGTACCGAGCGCGGTGGATGCCGCGACGTGGTCCGGCTCGGCGAGGACGGTCCGCTGCGCGATCCCGTAGCTGATCATCACGAAAGCGACGATGAAGCTCACGATGGCCACAATGAACCGCAAGTCGAACTCCTCTCGTGCTGCCGAAGCCGGTATCGGTGGATTGGCCGCCATGCCGGGCACGTCGCCACCACGGGCGAGGACGGCGCAGGACTCCGGTCGGATTCCCGCGGGCAGCAGGCAAAGACATTACAGAATAGCGCACGCAGTCTGAAAGCTTCCCCACCGGATGCTGAGGGGCTGCCCGGCGGCCGCCATCGCCCGTGCCTGCCCCGCACCGCTAAACTCGACTCTGTCCGGCCAATAACCCCCGACTGATGGCCGTCCGTCCACCAACCAGGGAGAGATTGTGGCATCCGACGACGAAGCGTTTTCCACTGCCATGCGCGGATACAACCGCGAAGAGGTCGACAACGCCATCCAGGATCTGCGGCGCGAGCTCATCAAAGCCAACAGCGACAAGGCGGAGAGCGCCAAAGAGCTGAAACGACTGAACGCGACGGTCGCCGACCTTCAGGCGGAGATCGACGAGATCGGCAGCCCGACCTACACGGGGCTCGGCACCAAGCTCGAGAACGTGCTGCGCGTCGCCGAGGAGCAGTCGACGAGGCTCATCAGCCAGGCGGACATCGACGCCGAGAAGCTGCGCACCGGCGTGCAGAGCGAAGTGAACTCGCTGCGCATCGAGGCCATGGAGGCCGCTGAAAGGATCGTCGCCGACGCCCACGCCACCGCAGCCGAGGTGCTCGATGCGGCGCACGCAGAAGCGGCGGAACTCGTCGCACGAAGCAAGGCCCAGGCCGAGGCGACGAAACAGAACGAGCTCAAGGATGCCGCATCGGTGCGCGGTGCAGTGGCCACCGAAGCCGCAGAATCCCGCGCCGCGGCCAAGCGGGAGGCAGCCGCCGTTCGTGCCGAAGCGGCAAGGGAGGCGGCAGAACTCAAGGCGGTCACTGTCCGGGAGACGACGGAGGCGCGGGAGGCCGCAGCGTTCCTCGCCAGGGACACCGAGAAGAACCGCAAAGAGTTCACCGCCGAGACCGAGAAGCAGTGGGGCGATCTCGCCCGGGATGTCGAGCAGCAGCGCACCGACGCAGAACGGGAAGTCGCCACGACCCGTGCCCAGCTCGCCACAGAGGCCGAGCAGGCCCGTGCGAACCTCGAGCGCGAGCTGGCGGCGTCCCGCGCCAAGTTCGACGAGGAAATGGATGCTGCGCGCGCGAAACTGAAGACCGACGCGGCCGCCGCGCACTCCAAACTCGCACAGGAGACCAAAACCGCCAAAGCCGAGCTGGCCCGTTCCCTCGAGGACGCGAAGGCGAAGGCCGAAGCAGAGATGGCTGAGGCTCGGGCGAGCCTCGCCCACGACATCGAACAACAGCGCACCGACCTCGACCGGGAGCTCGAGCAGACGAGGGCCGACTTCACGAACGAGCAGGACCACGCCCGCGCCGAACTCGCGGCGGAGCTCGCGACGTCTCGAACGGCCCTCTCGAAAGATGCCGACCAGGCCAGGTCGGACCTCGAAGTCGAGCTCACGTCGAGGCGCGACGAGGCAGAGAAGGACTACCTCGCCAAGCACCAGGAGGCGGTCGCACAGAACCAGCAGTACCTCGACGAAGCACGCAGTCAACTGGCAGAGGCGATCGCGCGGGCCGACGAGAAGCGCAAGGAAGCCGAGACCGTGACGTCACGCGCGGCGAAGGACGCTGCGGCGGCGAAGGATGCGGCGAAGAAGGAGGCCGCCGACATCCTGTCGAACGCCGAGGCTCGGGCGAAGGCGATGATCGCAGACGCGGAGAAGCGCACCACGACGCTCGTGTCCGAAGCCGAAGAGAGACTGTCCAAGATTAGAATCGAGCGCGAAGCGGTCGCCGGATACTTCGGTGCGCTGCGGACGGTCCTCGGCGACGCGGAGAAAGTCGCTGCAGACGAATAGAACTGTCGAGGGGGCACGGTGAAGATCCAGAACGCGTTTCGGCTCGGCCTCTTCGGGGGCCTCGGCGTGCTCGTCGCGCTCGGGATCGGCGCCGCCGTCGGTACCCTCGCCACGATCATCACCTATATCGGCGCCGCGATCTTCCTAGCCCTCGGTCTCGACCCTGCCGTGTCGTGGCTGGAGAAGAAGAGATTTCCGCGCTGGCTCGCGATCCTCACGGTCGTCGTCGCAGTTCTCGCGATCTTCACGGGTCTCGTGTTCGCCGTCGTCCCCGTCATCGTGGAACAGACGTCCAACCTCATCAACGGGCTCACGCCGCTCATCGCAGCGCTCGGCGACCAGGACAACAACTGGGTCGCGACTGCGCAGAAGAACCTCCCCGACTACATCAACCTGCAGGCGATCATCGGCGGCGCGCTCGAGTTCGTGAAGAACAACATCACCTCGATCGGCGGCGGCGTGCTGCAGGTTGGCCTCGGCATCGCCAGCGGCGCGTTCGGCTTCATCATCGTCCTGATCCTCACGCTCTACTTCGTCGCATCGCTCAACAGCATGAAGCGCGGCCTCTACCAGCTCGTGCCGGCGACCAAGCGTGCGCGGTTCTCCGACATCGCCGAGCAGATCAGCCAGTCGGTGGGGCGCTACGTCGTCGGGCAGGCGACGCTCGCTCTCGCCAACGGCATCCTGAGCTTCATCTATCTCACGATCGTCGGAGCGGAGTATCCCGCCCTCTTCGCCTTCATCGCGTTCCTGTTCTCGCTCGTCCCGCTCGTCGGAACGCTGTCCGGCAGCATCCTCATCGCGCTCAGCTGTCTCGTCTTCGACGGCGTTCCCACGGCCATCGCCGTCGCGATCTACTACGCCATCTACATGCAGATCGAAGCATACGTGTTGAATCCGAACATCATGAAGCGAGCGGTCAAAGTACCAGGCGTCATCGTCGTCATTGCTGCGCTCGCGGGTGGAACCCTGCTCGGGATCCTCGGTGCGCTCATCGCCATCCCCGTGGCCGCGTCGATCCTCCTGATCATCAACCAGGTCGTCATCCCGCGGCAGAACGAGGTCTGAGCGGGATCAGTCCGCCCATTCGGTGGCCAGAGGCAGAGCCGCCGGATTCACCGCGCGGACGATCTCGGTGAGCACCCTCCTGGTCTGCTCCTCCCCCACCCACAAGTGCTTACCGCCCGCGACCATCACGAGCTCGGCGTCCGGGACAACGGCGAACCGCTCTCTCGCCTCGTCCGGCCGGAGATAGTCGTCGAATTCGGGAATCACGGCGACAAGCCTCCTCCCGCTCCCCGACCACCTGCCCAGTTGCTCGTCGGAGACTCGTTTGAGCGGCGGTGAGAGAAGGATCGCGCCGGCGATCGGATGATCGAGACCGTAGGCGACCGCGACCTCGGTCCCGAAAGACCAGCCGACCAGCCACGGAGTCGGCAGGCCGCGCTCGGTCACGAACTCGATGGCCGCCTCGAGGTCTTTGCGCTCCTCGATGCCATCGCCGAAGGATCCCTCCGAGTGGCCCCGCGGCGAGGTGACGCCGCGGAAGTTGAAGCGCAGCACCGCGATGCGGGCGAGAGCAGGCAGTCTGGCTGCAGCCTTCCGGATGATGTGCGAATCCATGAACCCGCCCCCCGTCGGCAGCGGGTGGAGGCAGACGATGGTGGCCACTGCGGGCACATCGAGCGGCTCCGCGAGCTCACCGACCAGACGGAGCCCGTCGGACGTGTGAAGCTCGATGTCGGTCCTGCGCGCAGGAAGCTCCACCCCTGAACGGATCTCCACGTCCTACTGCACCTTCCAGCAATGGGAGTGCCAGTGCCTGCGCGCGGCGATGTCCGCGGCATCCCCCATGAGCCCGTCCGCACGCCAGGCGACGATGTGGGACTGCCCGGGCGAGATGTCGCCACCGCAGCCGGGGCACACGTACGTCTTCACCGCGGAAGCGGGGGAAACCGGCTGAACATTCCAGACTCCGTCGCGCCTCGTCTCCGTTCGGAGAGTGCCGAAGAGGGCTCGCTGGAGGTCCACTTCCTGGGCGACATCCGATTCCCCGCGCGCGCGACGGGGACGATTGGTACGGGGCATCAGTCCAGCCTATGCCGACCTAGTACCAGTGGTGCTGTTCTGAGTGCTCCCACGCGCCGCAGGGAGTCCCGTACCTGGCCGCGATGTATCCGAGTCCCCAGATGATCTGGGTCCTGGGGTTCGTCGCCCAGTCGGCTCCCGCGGTTGCCATCTTGTTCCCCGGGAGGGCCTGCGGGATGCCGTACGCCCCGCTCGAGGGGTTGTGCGCGTAAACGTTCCAGTGGGACTCCCGGTTCCACAGGGCCACGAGACAGCTGTACTGGCTCTCATCCCAGCCCCGGGCCAGGACCAGGTCGTAGGCGATCGCCTGGGCGGTCCCCGGGTCGGGCTTGCCGACCGCCGGCGCCGTCGGACGCATCGTGACACTGTACCCGTCGCGGGCGAGCAGCGCCGAGTAGTCCCCCTCGTGGGAGAACAGCTGCGTCGACGCAGGCGACGGCGCGTCACCGGGGATGCCGGCATCCGCAGAAGCGGAATAGTCCGGGGCGATGACCGTCACGAGCACGATCGCAAGCGAGACGACGAAGGAATAGGCAGGCAACGAATGCGGATTCCGCCGAATGCGCGCAGAAACGCCCGCCCCGGCCCCCGTAGTCCGCGACAGGCTCACGAGAACGTTCGCGTGTCTACCCACTGTGAATGGATTTTAGCCGAATTCGACTGAAAACTCTCGCCCGCCCTCAGCGAACAGTCGCCAGCGAACAGTCGTCAGCGAACAGTCCTCAGCGAACAGAGAGCATGACGGCGACGACACTGTCGAGGAAGTAGTCCACCTGAGCTTCACTGTAACCGCCTCGCTTCGGCCGGAACGAGACCGTGCGCACATCGTCGACGCTCAACGGTGTCGCCTTGAGGAAGTAGTCGGAGAGACGGTCGCCGAACGCATCCACCTGTTTGCGGTCGTAACCGCCGCTCAGGAGGTTGACCACGCGAAAACGGTGACCGTGCGGGCGTGCCAGCCGATCGATGATCTCCCGCGCGTTGCTGCGGGCCGCCGTGAACCAGGCCTCATCGCCGGCCACTGCTCGCGCTCGGTCACGCTCACGCCCAGCGAACGCATCCTCGAGCCGTTCGAGGGCGGCATCGACGTGCGCGGTCGAATACCCGCCCTTCTTCAGCGCGAAGGAGGTGCGGCGGATGGCTTCCGCGTCGAGAACGATGAGCGCTCCCGGCTCCGAGTTGTATGCGGCGCGTGCATCCTCGAGAAAATCCTCGACCTGGTCGATGTCGTAGCCGCGTCGGGAACTCCGCGTGCGGGGGAAGGTTGAACTCACCTGACCATTCTGCCCCACGGTTGCCGCGAGCTCATGCAAAGAGCAGGAACAGGATGTACGCGGCGGCAGCGCTCAGGACGATCGAGTCCATGCGGTCCAGGAATCCGCCGTGCCCCGGCAGCCAGGTGCTGATGTCCTTGATGCCCAGATCGCGCTTGATGAGGGATTCCGTGAGGTCGCCGATGGTCGCGGTGGCGACGATCACTCCGCCGAACACGAATCCGAACCACCACGGCTCGTGGATCATGAAGATGGACAGGAGTATCCCCGCGATGAACGCGGCGGCAACGGAACCCCCGAATCCCTCCCAGGTCTTCTTCGGGCTGATTCGCGGGGCCATCGGATGCCTGCCGAGTGTCAGCCCGGTGGCGTACGCGCCCGTATCGGTCGAGATCACGAGGATGAGGAAGGCCAGCGTCCACCACTCGCCTCCCGGTTTCGACGCGAGCAGTACGGCGAAACTCGCCAGGAACGGAATGTAGATCTGGATGAACGTGCCTGCCGCGAGATCGTGCCACACCTCGCGGGCGCCCGCACGAAGCCGCGGGTTCGCCAGTTCCGCCACGCGCCAGGCGACGACGAACGCGATTCCGGCGAGCGAGACCAGCCACTTGCCTCCATCCCCCAGGTAGAAGGCCGCCGGCACCGTGGCGAGAGCCGCGATCACCGTCGGCCAGCGCGGAACACGCCGACCCGATGCCCGGAGGGCGCTCGCGAGCTCGAACGCCGTGAACCCGATGAGGAACGCCGCGACGATCATGAAGAGTTCCTTCACGACGATGAGGCTGAACAGCATCGCGAAGCCGAGAGCGAGACCGATGAGGATGGCGAGCGGCAGGTTGCGCCCCGTGCGCGCCTCGATCTTCTCGTTCGCCTGGTCGATCTGCGCCCGCGTCGCCTCCATCTGCGCTTTGAGCTCTGCGCGCGTCGCCTTCACCTGGGCCTGGATCTCCGCCCTGGTCTCCTCCGCCCGCGCCTCAAGATCGGCGCGCCGGAAGCTCCACCGTCTCTTCGCCCCGGTCACCGGCGGCTGTTCAGGGTCGTCCGGCATTCAGACCTCGAGAAGCTCGGCTTCCTTCTTGCGCAACGCCTCGTCGATCGCGTCGACCTGGTTCTTGGTGAGCGTCTCGAGCTCCTTCTCGGCGCGGGCGACCTCGTCGTCGCCGACCTCCGCCTTGAGCCCGTCGAGGTCGTCCTTCGCCTTGCGCCGGATGTTGCGGATCGCCACCTTCGCGTCCTCGCCCTTCCCGCGCACGATCTTCACGAAGTCCTTGCGGCGGTCCTCGGTGAGCTCCGGAAGGGTGGCGCGAACGACAATCCCGTCATTGCCGACATTGGCACCGAGGTTCGGGGCGGCGACGATGGCCTTCTCGATCTCCTTGAGGGCACTCTTGTCGTACGGGGTGATCACGAGGGTGCGCGCATCCGCGTTCTGCATGCCGGCGAGCTGGGCGAGCGGCGTCGGGGTTCCGTAGTAGTCGACGAGTACCTTCTGGAACAGTGCGGGGTTCGCCCGGCCGGTGCGCACGCCGGCGAAGTCCTCCTTGGCCACCTCGACGGCCTTCTGCATCTTGTCCTTGGCCTCGGCCAGTACGTCGGTGATCACGGCAACTCCTTAGCGTTTGAGCAAGTTTATCGGCTAACTCGCAGCCAGCAGCGCGATCCCGGTGAGCACGACTCCAGCACCGACGAGCCTGCGGGCCGGATGCGGCTCGTGAAAGAACAACCAGCCGGCCAACCCCACGAGCACGACGCTCACTTCACGCGCCGGAGCGACGAGCGAGACGGGGGCGAGCTGGAAGGCGAGCAGCACGATGATGTAGGCGAGCGGCGCGAGCACCCCGACGATGAGGATGGCGACCCAGTGTCTCTTCGCGGTCGCGGCGAGGCCCCTGCGTGAACGGAGCCCCACGGGCGCCAGCAGGAGGAACTGGAACAGGACGCTGCCCCAGTACAACCCGACCGCAGGCATCCCGCCGACGGTCACCGCGGCGCTGTCCCACAGGGTGTAGACGGCGATGAGGACGCCGATCACGAGCCCGTAGAGGATGCCTGCACGATTGTTCGCGGCATCCGCCCGCCCTCCGGCGAGGCCGGTGATGACGACGCCCGCGATCACGAGCGCTGCCCCGGCGAGGGCGACGAGCCCCGGACGTTCACCGAACAGGATCATCGCGAAGACGACCGTGAGCAGCGGGCCGGTGCCCCTCGCGAGCGGATAGACGACCGAGACGTCGCCCTGGCGGTATCCGCGCTGGAGCAGGAAGAAGTAGGCAATCTGCAGCGCGCCGCTCACGACCGCGAGCCAGAGCCAGTGCAGGAGGTCGACGCCGGCGTCCACGAGCGAGAAGATCCCGAACGGAAGGAAGACGACGGCGCCGACGATGAAACTCAGCCAGAGGAAGCCAGGCCCGCTCGTCCCTGCACGTTTGATCGCGATGTTCCACGCGGCATGGGCGATCGCGGCGAACCCGACGAGCGCGAGGACGAGGAGCGACATCCCCGGTCAGTTGCTGACGAGGGTACCGATGCGATCCCCACGGATCGCCTTGGTGATGTTGCCGCCCGGCTCCATGCCGAAGACGACCATGGGCATCCCGTTGTCCATGCACAGGCTGAACGCCGTCGAGTCGACGACCTTGAGGCCCTGCACGAGCGCCTCCTGGTAGGTGACCCTGTCGAGCTTGGACGCCTTCGCGTTCTTGCGGGGGTCGCCGTCGTAGACGCCGTCGACGCCGTTCTTGGCGACGAGCACGACATCCGCGCCGATCTCGAGCGCACGCTGGGCCGCGACCGTGTCAGTCGAGAAGTACGGGAGGCCGGCGCCCGCGCCGAAGATGACGACGCGGCCCTTCTCGAGGTGGCGCTCTGCCCGCCGGGGGATGTACGGCTCGGCGACCTGGGTCATCGAGATCGCGGACTGCACGCGCGTCGCCGCGCCCGCCTGCTCGAGGAAGTCCTGCAGCGCGAGCGCGTTCATGACGGTGCCGAGCATGCCCATGTAGTCTGCGCGCCCGCGGTCCATGCCGCGCTGGGAGAGCTCTGCTCCGCGGAAGAAATTGCCACCGCCGACGACGATCGCGACCTCGACACTCGCCGCTGCGGCCGCGATCTCCTTGGCCAGGCTGCTCACGACATCCGGATTGACCCCGAGCGAACCCCCACCGAAAGACTCACCGGAGAGTTTGAGAAGAACCCGTCGCTTGCGAGTGGGGGCCATGGTCTCTCCTTCGGTGGATGCTCGTTACAGGTTATTCGCTCGCGACAGAAAAGGGGCGCGGAATCCGCGCCCCTCGTCCGTTACGCTCCGACTTTGAAGCGGGCGAACCCGGTGACGGTCACGCCGGCATCCTTCAGGACCTGCCCGATCGTGAGCTTGTTGTCCTTCGCGTAGTCCTGGTCGAGGAGGGCGACCTGCTTGAAGAAGGCGCCGATGCGGCCCTCGACGATCTTGGGCAGCGCGGCCTCCGGCTTGCCCTCGTTGCGGGAGATCTCGGTGACGATCTCGCGCTCCTTCTCCACGACATCCGCCGGGACCTCGTCACGCGTGAGGTACTGGGGGTCGGCGAAGGCTATGTGCTGGGCGACACTGCGCGCCGTCTCGGCGTCGGTGCCGGTGTACCCGACGATGACGCCGACCTGGGGCGGCAGGTCCTTGCTCGTGCGGTGCAGGTAGATCGAGAACGCATCGGCGTCGACCGAGGCGACACGACGAAGCTCGACCTTCTCACCGAGAACCGCTGAGTCCTCTTCGATGAGCTGGACAACGGTCTTGTCGCCGGCCTGGGCGGCGAGCGCCTCCTCGACGGAACCCGCGTGCGCTGCAGCGGACGCCGTGAGCACGGCCTCGGCGAGGTTCACGAACTTCTCGCTCTTGGCCACGAAATCGGTCTCGCAGGCGAGTTCGATCATGGTGGCGGTTCCGCCGTCCTCGACGGCGGCGACGAGGCCCTCGCTCGTGGAGCGGTCCGCACGCTTCGCGTTGTTCTTCGCGCCCTTGAGGCGGAGGATCTCGACCGCCTTCTCGAGGTCGCCATCCGCCTCGACGAGTGCGTTCTTGCTGTCCATCATTCCGGTGCCGAGGCGGTCACGGAGCGCCTTGACATCTGCGGCAGTGAAGTTTGCCATTGTCGGTTCCTTCTGTCGGTAAGTTCTGGTTCTGCGTTTACTTGGTGTCGTCGGCCGCGTCGGCCTTGGCGGCCGGCTTCTTCGCCGCAGGCTTGGCCGGGGCCTTCGCCGGCTCGGCCTCGGTCGCCTCGGTCATCGTCGGCTCAGCCTTGGTCGCTTCGGTCTTCGCCGCCGGCTTCTTCGCAGCCGGAGCCTTCGCAACCGGGGCCTTCGCAACGGCCTTCTCTACGGGAGCGTCGTCCGCAACGGGAGCCTCGGCAGCGGGAGCCTCGGCAATGGGGGCCTCGGTTGCGGGGGCCTCGGCGGGCTCTGCCGGAGCAGCGGCCGTCACGGCGGACTCGACAACCTCGGCCGGAGCAGCTGCGGCATCGGCATCCGGAGCCGGCGTGCTCGGCGCGCCGGCCTGAAGGAGCTCCGCCTCCCACTCGGCCATGGGCTCGGCTGCCTCGCCGTCGCCCTCCGACTTCTGGTGACGCTGGATGAGGCCCTCGGCCGCGGCATCCGCGACGATACGGGTCAGGAGCGCAACCGAGCGGATGGCGTCGTCGTTGCCCGGGATCGGGTACTGGACCTCATCGGGGTCGCAGTTCGTGTCGAGGATGCCGATGACCGGGATCCCCAGCTTGTGCGCCTCGTCGATGGCGAGGTGCTCCTTCTTCGTGTCCACGACCCACAGCGCCGACGGCGTCTTGGTGAGGTTGCGAATTCCGCCGAGGCTCTTGTGAAGCTTCGTGAGCTCGCGCTTCTTGATGAGGAGTTCCTTCTTCGTGAAACCCTTCGTCGTGTCATCGAAGTCGAGCTCTTCGAGTTCCTTCATGCGCGCGAGGCGCTTGGAGACTGTCTGGAAGTTGGTGAGGAGACCGCCGAGCCAGCGCTGGTTGACGAACGGCTGGCCGACGCGCTGCGCCTGCTCCGCGATCGAACCCTGCGCCTGCTTCTTGGTGCCGACGAACAGGATCGTCCCGCCGTGCGCAACCGTCTCGCGGACGTAGTCGTACGTCTTGTCGATGTAGGCGAGCGACTGCTGCAGGTCGATGATGTGGCTGCCGCTGCGCTCGGTCAGGATGAAACGCTTCATCTTCGGGTTCCACCGGCGGGTCTGGTGTCCGAAGTGAACGCCGCTGTCGAGCAGCTGGCGGATGGTGACAACGGCCATGGCCGTCTCCTTTTCCTGCACACGGCATCCGTCACGGATGGTGTGCAACTCAGTTGTTTCCCGTGCCGGGCGGCGCGGAACCTGGTGCCCGACACGCATCCGCCTGGCTTTCGCCGGACTGAGAGGATGTGGTGTGCGTTCGCCGACTGCATGGCAATCGTTGCGGGCACGCGTAGTCACCCCGAAGCCGGGGTGCGAAGAACAATGATAGCACCCTCTCTCCTCCTCCCCCTGCCCGCATTCCGGCATCCGTCCACGGATGCGCGTCCCCCTGACTGCGGCCATGACGGACCCCGGAGGATGAGGGAATGTCGCCCCCGCCACCGGCACCACCCCACCCACGGGCAGTTGCCCTCCTGCTGCTCGCGCTGCTCGCGCTGGCGACGTTCGCGGCGGTACCGTCCAGCGCGCGGGCGGCACCTGTCGGCGCTCTGGCGCCTGCGGACGCTCTGGCGGCTGCGGACGCTCTGGCAGCTACGGACGCTCTGGCGGCGCCTGCGGCCCTTGCCGACCCCCTGTGGTCCTGGCCTGTGGACGAACCGCACCGCATTGTCCGACCGTTCATCGCCCCAGCCACGGCGTACGCGAGTGGCCACCGCGGAGTCGACATCGCGGGCACGGAGGGTGCAGTCGTGCGCGCACCGGCCGCGGGAATCGTCCACTTCTCGGGATTCGTGGTCAACCGATACGTCGTGTCGATCGACCATGGCGGAGGGGTGCTCTCGAGCTTCGAACCCGTGCTCTCCGATCTTGCCGAGGGTGCGCTCGTGCGCCGCGGCGAACCGATCGGTGCCCTGCAGTCCGGCTACTGCGGGGCACCGTGCCTCCACTTCGGTGTGCGCGTGGACGGGCTCTACGTCTCGCCGCTGAACTTTCTCGGCGGCATCCCACACTCGGTCCTGCTGCCGACGAGGTCGCTGCCATGACGCGGTCGCCCTCGCGGTTGATTCGGCCGCCGTGATGGCCGGCGATCAGGCGCGCGGATGCGCCGACCGGTAGCTCTCCTTGAGCCGTTCAGCGGACACATGCGTGTAGATCTGGGTAGTGCCGAGGCTCGCGTGCCCGAGCAGTTCCTGTACCGCGCGCAGATCGGCCCCGCCGTCAAGCAGATGGGTTGCAGCGGTGTGGCGCAGCGCGTGCGGCCCGGACGGACCGCTTCCGGGAATCTCGGCCAGGAGCCCCGCGACGAGCTGGTACACCGAGCGCGGGCTCATCCTCGCTCCGCGTGCGCCGAGGAACAACGCAATCGAGTGCTCAGAGTGCAGTCGAGGTCGTGCGGCCGCGAGGTAGTGCGTCAGGGCGCGCAGAGCCGGAACCCCGAAGGGGACGACTCTCTCCTTCGAGCCCTTTCCGAGGACGCGCACGGTGAGCCGATCGAGATCGAGCGAGCCGAGGTCCAGTCCGGTCAGTTCGCTGACCCGCAGAGCCGACGCATACAGCAACTCGACGACGGCCAGATTGCGGATGGCGACCGGATCGCCCGTGGCGGCCAGCGTTGACAGCGACTCGAGAATGGAGTCGACCTGCTGCCTGGTGAGCACCCTCGGGAGGCGAGAGTCCCCCTTCGGCGATCGGAGACGAAGACCGGCATCCGCCTCGGTCATACCCGAGCGGCGTGCCCACTCCGTGAGTCCGCGCACGGCCGCGGTCCGGCGAGCGATGGTGGACTTTGCCAGACCGTCCTGCGACGACTGCCACAGCCAGTCCCGCAGCAGTTCGAGTTCGAGGTCGCGGATGTCGACCACGCCGGCATTCTCGGCGAACGCTGCCACTGCGGACAGGTCGACGCGATATGCGCGAGCCGTGTTGGCGCTCAGGCCACGTTCGAGGACGAGGTGGGTGAGGTACTGTTCGACCGCCCGCTCTATCGTCACGGCATCCGGTTCGGAAGCGGCGCGACCATCGTGAGCCGCCACCACCCTTTCGCCGAAGTCCATGCGTCCATCGTCCACCACTTGAGACCGGGATCCGGGCTCGCACGCCGAGTCAGTCGGAGCTCACCGCTTCGCCCTCGTTGAACGGCGACCGTTTGTTGGAGAACATTTCGCGCCTCTGCTCCGGCGTCATCGCTTCGATCTGCGCCCAGCCGTCGGAGGAGAACGCGGTCACTTCCGGCGGGTCCCCGATCGGAACGATCGAGTGTACGACGCGATCTTCGTAGACGTGGGCGAGATTGAAGGCCTGTCCGAAGTCGACCCCGGAGAGGATGCGGTCCTTAGCGCTCAAGTTGAGCGTGTAGCACGTCGCGGCGGCGACGGAGACGGGGATGCCGGCGAACATGCTGTGCGTGGAATAGTGCAGGTGCCCCGCCAGGATGCCTCGGACATCCGTGCCTCGGATGACGTCCGCAAGCCGTTGCTGGTCTTGGAGTTCGAGCATCCCCATCGCCTCGAGGAGTGGGGTCGGAATCGGCGGATGGTGCATCGCCAGGAGCGTGCCGTGCGGCGCCGGCGCGGCCAGGACGGTCGTGAGCCAGTCCAGTTGGGACGGGGTGAGATCGCCGTGGTGGTATCCGGGAACCGTCGTGTCGAGGGCGATGATGCGCAGCCCGCCGATGTCGTAGACGCGATCCTGCGGTGCGTCGGTCGGATCCGTGTCGAACAGCAGTTGCGAGTATTCCTGCCTTTCATCATGGTTTCCCATGACCCAGATGACCTCGGCTCCGAGCCGCTGCGCCACCGGTTCGACGATGCCCCTCAGCCGACGGTATGCGTCCGGCTCTCCCAGGTCTGCGAGGTCACCGGTGAACACGATGGCCTCGGGGGCCGCACCGGACTCCTCCAGCTGCGTGAGCGCTCGGCTCAGGTGGGAATCGGTCGGGACACTGCCGTACAGGGGTCGACTCCCGCCGAGGAAGTGGGTATCGCTGATGTGTGCGACGACGTGGCGTGCGGCCGGATACTGTCCGAGTTGGATCACGGGTAAAGCCTAGAGTGCGCCCCAATCGGATGCGGCCTTGTTCTCCACTGTGGCGGCGAGTGCGGCGAGATCCTCGTTGACGAGCTGCCGCATCCGGCGTGCACGATACCGCCCGTAGTCGGCGTCGACGGGAGAGAACTCGATGTCCAGGTTGTGTTCGATATTGGCGGCGACTTCGCGCCAGGCGTCACCGCGCGCCCTCTCGACCAGGTTGTCGAGGTAGGTGTCGTTGGTGCTGCGCTCCCTCAGCCTGTGCGCGAGTTCTACCGATACGGCCAGTCGATGTTTCATGTTCGGCAGGTCGTCGCGGTCGTAACCCTGTGCGTCCCGCTCGCCCTTCGGGATCGCGCGCAGCTTTCCCATGAGGATGCCCAGGTTCTCGGCATCGACTTCGGATTCCCGCGCCAGGTGCTCCAGCGTGGATCTCGCGACGTCCCTGCCCCGGGTGCGGCTCCAGGGTTCCGTACCGGACAGCACTTTGAGGATGAACCGGTTCTTGACCACCATGCGGGCCGCATATTCGGTGAGGATCAGCCCCTCATCGGCCGCCTCGGCCACCGTCGGCACGGTGCGCCGGGGCAGTTTCGATTCGTCGAATGGTTTGAGCCCGCGTCGACGTCTGCGGCGGAACCACATGGCCGGCCTGCCCGCCCTTCCTGGCGACCTTCGCGAATGTCGCCACGTACAGGTTAGTTGCCGAGGGCTCGCACGGCTTGTTCGCGCGGCCGGTTCTCGCGGCTTGTTCGTGCGGCTTGTTCGCGCGCTCGGATCGCGCGCTCGGACCGCCCGCACCCGCACTCGCTCAGACGCTCACCCGCGTGCGGGCGGCGGCGTCCTCACCCAACCGGATCCGCGTTCGGCAGCTCCGCCGTCGAGTTGCATGGCGCCGAGAACGCCCTGCACAGTGGCAACAGACAACCCCGCCCTCGCCGCGATGTCATCGACGACGCGAGCGGACCGCGTGCTCAGAGCGTCGACCACCCTGACACGGTCCTCCTGCATCCCGGCCGGTTCGACGGTCTCGCCTTCGATTGTGGTCCGCAGCGCGCCTTCGGCGCGGTCGGCGAGCCCGGTCAGCGGCGCGAGTTCGGCCATTTCGTCGGGATTCGTCACGCAGACGGCATCGAACTCTCGAATGAGCCGATGGCATCCGGCGGATGCGGCACTCGTCACGGGGCCCGGCACGGCGCCGAGCGGTCTCCCGAGGGCCGCAGCATGCCCGGCGGTGTTGAGCGAGCCGGACCGCCACCCCGCTTCGAGCACCACCGTCGCGCGACTCATGGCGGCGATGAGCCTGTTGCGCTGCAAAAATCTCCATTTGGTGGGTGCTGCACCGCACGGAAGCTCCGATAGGACCGCACCGGCGTCGACGATGCGGGTCAGCAGCGCTTCGTGCCCGCTCGGGTAGAACCGGTCGACGCCGCCGGCGAGCACGGCGATCGTCTGGCCGGAACTCGCGAGCGCCGCTCGGTGGGCCATGCCGTCGATGCCATAGGCGGCGCCGGAGACGATCGTGTACCCGCGGTCGACGAGGCCGGCGGATGCCTCCATGGCGACGTGCTCTCCGTATCCGGTCGCCGCACGCGCGCCGACGAGAGCGATCGAATCCCCCGCGGTCGCCAGGGTGGACTCGTTGCCGCGAAGCCACAGCGCGAGCGGCGCATGGGGCCCGAGATCGTCCATTCCGGGCGGCCAGGCGGTGTCCCCCGGCACGAGGAGCCGAACTCCGTACCTGGCCGCCTGGCTCAGTGCGAGCAGGGCGGTGCGGGATTGCAGCCGAGGCGTCCAGCGCTCGAATGCCTGGCCCAGTTCCTCTTTCGTCACCGTGTCGCCGACGCGGCCGTGCAGTGCCTCGACATTCTCTCGGGACACGACCGCGTCCAGCGCCTCCCGCGCGCCGAGAACTGCGACGAGTGTCCCCGCGACACGATCGCCCGGCTCGGCGATGCCGGTCCACGCGGACCGGGAGAAACGGTCCCACAGCGCATCGCGATCCTGTTCGTCCCCCGCTATCGCGCGGACAAGGGGAGCCACCTGTGATTCCTTGAGCCCAAGGATGCTCATGCTGACAGTGCCTTTCTGAGATAGAGCGCGCGACCGACATGGTCGGCGGATGGAGAATCTGCATGATCGAGATCGGCGAGAGTCCAACTGAGGCGCAGGACGCGGTCGTACCCGCGCATCGTGATGCCTCCGCGCTCGAGGGCACGATCGATGCTCGCCGTGACGACACCGCCGAGACGCGCGTGGGGGCCCCGCAGCCAGAAACCCGGAACTTGCGAGTTCACGGTCCACGGTGTGCCGGCTAGCCGCTCCGCCGCGCATTCTCGCGCCGCCGTGACGCGCACCCGCGCCGCCGCGGACGTGATGCGCGTGCCCTCCCGGGCGAGCTTCAACTGCGCACTCGTGATGCGTTGGACGCGCAATTGGATGTCGATGCGGTCGAGCAGCGGCCCCGACAGGCGGCCGAGGTATCGGCGCCGCGCGCTCGGGGTGCACGTGCACTCCGAGTCCCTTGCGCCGTATTGTCCGCACGGGCACGGATTCGCGGCGAGAACAAGCTGGAACCGTCCTGGGAAGTGCGCGACCGCGTTGGCGCGATGAATGCTGATGACCCCGGACTCGAGCGGCTGGCGCAGGGCGTCCAGCACGGAGGAGTTGAACTCGGGCGCTTCGTCCAGGAACAGGACCCCGCCACTCGCTCTCGCCGCAGCGCCCGGCCGAATCTGCTTGCTCCCGCCCCCGAGGAGCGCCGCGGCGGTCGCGGTGTGGTGCGGGGACTCGAGCGGCGGACGCGTCACGAGTGCGTCCCCGACGGCGAGCCCGGAAAGAGATCGAATCGAACTGACGTCGAGCGCTGTTGCGGCATCCAGATCCGGCAGAAGGCCCGGCAACCGTGCGGCGAGCATCGTCTTCCCGGAGCCCGGCGGCCCGAGGAGGAAGGCGTGGTGGCCGCCCGCTGCGGCGACGATCATGGCCTCGACCGCGTCGTCGTTGCCGATGACATCCGCCAGGTCGAGATCCTCCTCCTGCTCCGGTTCAGGGTGCGCGATCAGAATGGGCTCGACGTCCACGGGCTCGAACTCCGCCCCATGCCGGATGGCGGCCTCCCGGAGCGACGCAACGGCGATGACGCGGATGCCCGGCACGAGACTCGCCTCATCAGCGTTGCCGGTGGGGACCATGACCGCCTCGAAGCCTGCGGCAGCGGCCGCCGACACCGCCGGCAGGATGCCGGTGATCGGGCGGAGTCGGCCATCGAGTCCCAGCTCGCCGAGGTGGACCACCTCGGCGATCGAACGGGACGACACGATCCCCGCTGCGGCGAGGGTGGCGAGCGCGATTCCGAGGTCGAAGCCCGAGCCCTGCTTCGGAAGCGCGGCCGGCGAGAGGTTCACCGTCAGCCGTCGACTGGGCAGGTCGCACCCCGAGTTCGCGGCCGCGGCGAGCACACGGTCGCGCGCTTCGCCGAGGGCGGCATCCGGGAGCCCGATGAGAATGAACTTCGGCAGTTGCGACGAGTAGTCGGCCTCGATCTCCACGATCGCACCATGAAGTCCGAGCAGCGCGACCGCCTGCGTCCTGCCCACGGCCATCAGAACACCCGCCGAAGATGTTCGATCCTGGGCTGTTCGCCGGCGGCGGCGATCACCGCAATCGCGTCGATGCGCATGGGCCCGCGGCGATACGGATGAGCCTGGGTCCAGGCCATGGCGAGCCGCTTGAGTCGTGCGAGTTTCTGCGTCGTGATCGCCTCGAACGGATGCCCGAAGGCCGTGCTCGATCGCGTCTTGACCTCGATGAACACCGTGTCATTCCCATCACGGGCGACCAGGTCGATCTCGCCGCGCGCGCACCGCCAATTGCGGTCGATGACCGTGTAGCCGCTCGCCTCGAGGAACCGCGCGGCGAGGTCTTCGCCTCGTCTGCCGAGGTCATCCTTCGCTGCCATGGGACGAGGATGGCGCAGCGGCTCGATTCATCGAGCGGCCAGGTGCGATGTGGGTTGAAACCGGCACCGGCCCTCAGTTGTGCGGGAGTGGTGGCCTCAGACGCGCATCACGAGAAGTACACCTTGCGCAGGGTCTCGGTCACGGTCCACACGGTGCGCTGGCCCTCGCGCAGGCGGCCCACCGTGCCGGGAACCAGTGAGACTACCGTGCCGTCTTCGAAGGCCACCGTCGCGGCACCCGACAGCACGACGAAGACCTCGTCGGCCTCGACATCCGTCGACACACCCGCCGTGTGCGCCCATACCCCGTACTCGTGCCCGCCGAACTCGCCGAACGCCGCCGAGCCGGTCGCCGGCGACCCTGCGACGACCTGCTCCGAGGGGACCGGTTCGAGCTCGAGGTCGAGAGCGGCGGCGACCGCGAAGTCGGGGCCCTGGCCGGCGCTGACACCCTCGCTCACGAGTCGAACCCGAGCCCGAGTGCGTCGAGCGTGCGGAGGATGAGGTTGCGCTTGCCGCGGTTGTGGTCGGCGCGGTTCATCGCCCACCTCGACACCTCGACGCCCAGCCACGCGATCGGGTCTGGCGGGAACGGGATCGGCAGGGACTTCACCATCTTCAGTTGCGTGCGCTCGGTCTTGAGCCCCCACAACTGGTCGAGCATGACGTTCGCCGCGAATCGGGTCCCCGCGACGCCGAGCCCGGTGAACCCTGCGACGTGGGCGACGCGACCACCGCGAGCGTGCCCGAAGAACGCCGTGAATCGGCTGCAGGTGTCGATGACCCCCGCCCACCGGTGCGTGAACTTCAGACCCTCCAGCTGCGGGAACGTGGTGAAGAAGTGGCTCGCCAGCAGGCGGTGGGATGCCGGCCGGTCGTCGAACTCCGGCTTGATCCTCCCGCCGAAATGGTAGATCGCGTCGTAACCGCCGAACAGGATCCGGTTGTCCTTCGTGAGCCGGTAATAGTGGAACTGGTTGGCCAGATCCGAAACCCCCTGGCGGTTCTTCCAGCCGATGGAGGCGAGCTGCGCATCCGTGAGCGGCTCGGTCATGAGCACGTAGTCGTAGACCGGCACGGTGTGCCAGCGGTAGCGCTTGAGCAGCGACGGGAACGCGTTCGTCGCGAGTGCGACGCGCTTCGCCCGGATGTCGCCGGTCCCCAACCTCACCGTGACCGGCCCGGTGCGCGCGCTGTCGAGTCTCAGCACAGGAGAGTCCTCGAAAAGGTCGACGCCCGCCTCGTGGCAGGCGCGTGCCAGCTCGTGCGCGAGCTTGGCCGGGTGGACCATCGCGGTGTCGCGCGTCGACCACAGGCCGGCGAGGTAGGTCGGCGACGCGATCTCCTGCTGCATCCGCGATTCATCGAAGAACCTGAGGTGTTCGACACCATGCGCTTCCTCGAGCTCGGCCACCTGGTACGGCTCCACCGCCACGGCGACCGCGCCGGTGCGCTCGAAGTCGCAGTCGAGCCCGAGCTCCCACACCGTCTGCTCGATCTCGTCGAGGTTCTGCATCCCCATCCGGTCGAGCTTCTCGAGCTCCTTCGGGAAACGCCGCTCGCCGTTCTTCTCGCCGTGCGTGAGAGTCGCCTCGCAGAATCCTCCATTGCGCCCGGATGCCGCCCATCCGATCGTCTGCGCCTCCAGGAGTGCGACGCGCGTCGACGCATCCCGCTGCTTGGCCATGAGCGCGGTCCACAGGCCCGCGAATCCGCCCCCGACAACGACGAGATCGTAATCCTGAACATCGTTGTAACGAGGCCAGGACCGGCCGGCGGAGTCGTCGAGCCAGAACGGGAACAGTACCGAATCGGCCAGAGCGTCATCGATGACACGATCTGCGGGCACTGATCGCTCGAACGCGGTGGGTTCCACGAAAGACTTGCCTTTCTGAAGGTCGGTTCGCGCGCGGCGCTGCGCCGGGCACATGAGTCACGGCGATTATTCGTCGAGAGCGAGTTCCTTGGGCAGTTCGAGTTCCTTGGCGCTCAGTTCCTCGACGTTGACATCCTTGAAGGTGAGAACGCGCACCGACTTCACGAACCGGTCGGAGCGGTAGACATCCCACACCCACACATCGTGCATGGTGAGCTCGAAGTAGAAGTCGTGTTCGGTGTCCTGGCGAACGAGTTCGACCTCATTGGCGAGGTAGAACCGACGCTCGGTCTCCACGACATAGCGGAACTGCGAGACCACATCGCGGTACTCGCGGAACAGCGCCAGCTCGACCTCGCGGTCGTAGTCTTCGAAGTCTTCTTCGTCCATTGCCTGTCAATCCTAGGCGGTCTCGCTGAGGACCGCGCGGGGCTTCAACCAGCTCAGCCGATGCAGGCTCGACGTTCCGAGCTCCTCGATCGCGGCGAAGTGCGCCGCGGCACCGTAACCCTTGTTTCCGCTCCATCCATAGCCCGGCTCGCGTTCGCCCGCCTGGATCATGAGCCCGTCGCGGTGCACTTTCGCGATCACGGATGCCGCGGCGACCGACGCGCAGTCCCGGTCGGCTTTGACGCGCGTCTGCACGGCGAGTTTCGCCGTGAGTGCCGGATTCAGCCAGTCCTGCTGGCCGTCCAGGAGCACGACACTCTCGAGCACCCGGATGCCGCCCTCGTAGAGTGCTGCGAGCGCGCGCTTGCCGGCGAGACCGAGGCACGCCGTGATCCCGAGCCGATCGACCTCTTCAGCGCTCGCGAGGCCGACGGCGGAGTGGACAGCCCATTCGGCAGCGCGCGGGGCCAACTCCTCCCTGCGCTTCTCACTGAGCATCTTCGAATCGCGAAGGCCAGGGGGAAAGGAGCCCACGTTCGCGTCGATAGCGCACATGCCCACCGCGACCGGCCCGGCGATCGCGCCCCGGCCGACCTCGTCGCATCCGATGACGTAGTGCGCACCGCCCGCCAGCAGCTCGAACTCGAGCTGGAGGGTCGGATCCGCAACAGCCATCTACTGGCCCTTGTCCTCCACGCCGTTGAACACGGTCGGGTAGTTGTCCAGCCAGGACCAGCGGTCGACGGGCCAGCTCACCAGGAAGGCGCGCCCGACGACGTTCTCGATGGGCACGAATCCGTTGCCCGGCTTGGTCGTGTTGTAGCGGGAGTCGAGAGAGTCGTACCGGTTGTCGCCCATGACCCAGAGCGAATCCTTGGGGACGG
Source organism: Terrimesophilobacter mesophilus (assembly GCF_014200375.1). Taxonomy (GTDB): domain Bacteria; phylum Actinomycetota; class Actinomycetes; order Actinomycetales; family Microbacteriaceae; genus Terrimesophilobacter; species Terrimesophilobacter mesophilus. Next base: position 736,312 of record NZ_JACHBP010000001.1, read on the forward strand.
TGACCGAGAAATCCGACCCGGAGGCCTTGGTCACGCCGTGGGGAAGCTTGAGATACGGCTCATCGAGGGGGACGCCGTTCACCGTCATCTGACCGAACGTGTTGCAGCACGCGACCTTGTCCCCCGGCAGACCGATGACGCGTTTGATCAGGTGGTCGTTGCTGTCCGGCGCGCTCAGGCCGACGACGGAGAGAACCCAGTCGACACTCGTCGCGAACCAGTTCTCGTCGACGGGCTGTCTCGGAGGAAGCCATCCGCCCGGGTCTCGGAAGACGACGACATCGCCGTGCTCGATCGGGACGAAACGCGGGACGAGTTCGTTGACGATGATCCGGTCGTTGATCTGCAGCGTGTTCTCCATCGACCCGGAGGGGATGTAGAACGACCGGATGAGGAATGCCTTGATGCCGACAGAGATGATGATCGCGGCGATCAGGATGAGGACGACATCCCGCACGAACAGCTTCATGCTTCGGGTACGGCGGCGCTTGTCCGTCGTCGCGGACTCCGCCGCGCTCTGCTGCGAAGGCTGTTCTTCTGTCGTCATTGGGCCCCTGAGTTCCCCATAATTCTAGGGTCTGGCCCGGGCGCTCCTGGCCACCGACCTAGTGCGCGTCGCGCTTTTCCTTGATCTTCGCCTTCTTGCCGCGCAGGTTGCGGAGGTAGTAGAGCTTGGCGCGACGCACGTCGCCGCGCGTGACGATCTCGATGTGGTCGATGACCGGCGAGTGCACCGGGAAGGTGCGCTCCACGCCGACCTGGAAGCTCACCTTGCGAACCGTGAAGGTCTCGCGGACGCCTTCGCCGGAGCGGCCGATGACGACGCCCTGGAAGACCTGGATACGCGAACGCGTGCCTTCGACGATGTTGACGTGGACCTTGACGTTGTCTCCGGCGCGGAAGTCCGGGATGTCGTTACGAAGCGATGCTGCGTCAACGGAGTCGAGGATGTGCATGATGGTTCGCTCTCTGCAATCGCCACAGGTCGACGGCGTGCTGGATACTGCGTGGAAGAAGTGATGTGCCGAGTGACTGCTGGTCCCCCTGTGGCAGGACCGTGCGCGGGCACAGTGGACCATTCTGTCACACCAGTGACACGCCCGCCAACCTCGAGACCTGGAAGCCGTCGGCTCCTCTACCGCTCAGGCGTCGTGGGAGTAGGAGTCCACCCGGATGACCCTCGGTCCGCCTCCGACGCGATTCGGATCGCGATATCCGTTGTCCATCGCTGCGGAGAACCCGGCGAACGTGGCGTTGACCCTTCGCCGAGTCTCGAAGAACAGCTGCCAGACCGCGCTCCAGAACGCGACGAGCGTCGCCACGACGGCGAGCACCGCGACGAGCGGGTTCGAATACATTCCGGCGACGACGACCACCGTGTACCAGGCGGTCAGGATGCCGACATCGGGCCAGGACACCATGCGCGCGCGACGGACGGACTTGCGCGCCATCGTGAGTCCCATGACGACGATGAGGGAGAGGGCGAGCACGGGCGCCGCGAACAGCAGGACGACGAATGCCCATCCGGAGCCGTCGATCGTCATGCCACGGGCGACGAGCAGCCAGAGCGGCAATGCCGGGATAGCCCAGTATTGCGCGTAGTAGAACGCTCGCCTCAGCCACATGCACACCAGACTACGCGTGGCTTGGTGAAGAATAGCTGGATGATCGAGTTGAGAACCCCCGCCGAAATCGACGCCATGCGCGCAGCAGGATCGTTCGTGGCAGACGTGCTCACGAACCTCGCCGACGCATCCGAGGTCGGGGTGAACCTGCTCGAACTCGATGCGATCGCTCATCGCATGATCCGGGAGCGCGGTGCGGAGAGCTGCTACATCGACTACCACCCCTCGTTCGGCGCCTCACCGTTCGGCAAGGTGCTGTGCACGTCGGTCAACGACGCCGCCCTGCACGGGTTGCCGCACGACTACGCGCTGCAGGATGGCGACCTCGTGAGCCTGGACTTCGCGGCATCCGTCGACGGCTGGGTGGCCGACTCCGCGATCTCGCTCGTCGTCGGCACGGCGAAGCCGGAGGATCTCGCCCTCATCGCGACGACGGAGAAGGCACTGGCTGCCGGGATCGCTGCGGCGGTGGCCGGCAATCGGATGGGCGATGTCTCGGCTGCGATCGGCGATGTCGCCCACGCCGCGGGGCTCGGAGTCAACACCGACTTCGGCGGCCACGGAGTCGGGCGGACGATGCACGGCGACCCCCACGTGCCCAACGACGGCCGGCCGCGCCGTGGATATCCGCTCAAGCCCGGACTGGTCTTCGCGATCGAACCGTGGTTCATGCACGGCACCGACCGGATCTTCACCGATCCGGACGGCTGGACGCTGCGCAGCATGGACGGATCCCGCGCGGCCCACGTCGAGCACACCGTCGCGATCACGGCGGACGGGCCGGTCGTGCTCACCGCTCGCCGCTAGTCCAGAAGGTCAGGGCGGATACGACGCGTGCGCTCGAGCTGCTGCTCGCGGCGCCACGCGGCGATCGCGCCATGATGGCCGCTCAGCAGCACGGGCGGCACCTCGAGGCCCCGCCACTGCGCCGGCTTCGTGTAGCTCGGGTACTCCAGGAGGCCGTCACTGTGCGACTCCTCGACAAGGCTCTGCGGGTTGCCGATCACTCCGGGAATCAGTCGGCCTACCGCCTCGATCATCGCCATCGCCGCGACCTCGCCGCCGTTCAGGACATAGTCGCCCATGCTCATGAGACGAACCCGCGCACGCGTCGCCGCGTACTCCACCACCCGCTCGTCGATGCCCTCGTAGCGGCCGCATCCGAAGACCAGGTGCTTCTCGGATGCGAGCTCCTGTGCGGTGGCCTGGGTGAAGAGCTCTCCGGCCGGGGACGGGAAGATCACGATGGATTCAGTGTCGAGGATGCTGTCGAGGGCTTCGCCCCACGGCTCCGGTTTCATGACCATCCCTGCACCGCCGCCGTAGGGGGTGTCGTCGACGGTACGGTGACGGTCGCGGGTGAAGTCGCGCAGGTCGTGGACGGCGAGTTCGATGAGCCCGCTCTCACGCGCCCTGCCGAGCAGCGAGACGTCGAGCACGGAGAAGAACTCCGGGAAGATCGTCACGATGTCGATGCGCACCGAACCAGCCTAGGGCGTGCCCCCGCATCCGCGAGAAGCCCTGATGCGGTGACGACGAGCCGGTGGCACCCTCTACGCTCAGAAGCGTGCAGCTGTTTCCCCTCTACAGCATCGGAAAGTCACTGGCCGCGGCCACCGCGGTCGCCCTGGCGATCGACCTCGATGCCGCGGTCGGCGACTTCGTCGCCGTTCCCGAACGGTTTCGCCGGGCGCGCGTCCGCGACGTCCTCCGGCACCGCGCCGGCCTGCCCGACTACGGGGGCTGGCCCGAATACCAGGTCGCGATCAGGGAGTCGAGTCCCTGGCGGTTCGACGAGTTGATGGATCGCGCCGCACGCGCCGCCGTGCCCGCCCCGGGCACCTTCCACTACTCGAATGCCGGTTACGCGATCATCCGGAGCATCCTCGAAGAGATCACCGGGGCGACGTTCTTCGAGACCATCCGCGCGACACTCCTGGCGCCGCTCGGCATCACCGAGGTCGGGCCGTTCGCCGAACCGGATGACTGGCGGGCCTGCGTGGCCTCGGAGTCGGATGTGACCTGGTATCACCCGGGATGGGTTCTCACCGGGACGATCGCCGCCTCGCAGGTCGCGACGGAGGAGCTGTTCGCAGGCATCCTCTCCGGACGCCTCTTCGACCCGGCCCCCCTGCTCGAGACACTGCCGGTGGACGCCCCTGGCACCGCATTGCCGGAGCCAGGCTACGCACTCGGCCTCATGACCAGTGGGCTTCCGGAGGCCCGGTACGCCGGTCACGGTGGTGGCGGGCCGGGGTTCACGACCTTCGTGCTGGCGACCGCGGATGGTGGAGCGGCGCGTGCATCGTTCTCACCGGGGGCCGTGGACCAGAACGCGCTGATACGGGACTGTCGGGACGCGCTGGAGGCGCTGGAGGCGCTGGAGGCGCGCGACGGTCGTCTGACCGGCTAGGTGTCGTCCTCGTCGGTGTCCTCCGGGAGCGCTTCGAAGAGGCCGGCGGGCGGTGTCACCGTGATGGTTCCCGCCGCGAGGTCGACCGAGGGCACGATCGCCTTGACGAACGGGACCATGACATCACCGGCATCCGTCTCCACGTGCAGGAGATCCTGTGCCGGCAGGTGATCGAGTCGGCTGACGGTGCCCACCTTCACACCGTCGCGGATGACGGCGAGACCGATGAGCTGGTGGTCGTACCAGGCGTCGTCCTCAGCGGGGGCCTCTGCGGGGTCGTGATCGACGAGCAGGATGCCCTTGATGAGGCTCTCGGCCACAGTCCGGTCGTTCACGTCCTTGAAGAACGCCACCGGATGCAGGTTGTACCACTTGAGTTCCACGAGTTCGAGCGTCTTGCCGAACCACGGCGAGGACTCCGGCACCTGCAGGAAGAACACGGCGCCCGGAACGAAACGTCGTTCCGGGTCATCCGTGTACAACTCGATCTTGATCGCTCCCTTGAGGCCGTGCGCCTTGGTGAGTCGACCCACCCGAAGCCGGGTGTTCTCGGAACGGGGTTCGCTAGAAATCGGTGTCCACCACGTCGACCCGAACCTTGCGGCCGTCCGCGAGCGCGGTCACCAGGGTGCGCAGCGCTTTCGCGGTGCGTCCGGCACGACCGATCACCCTGCCGAGATCCTCGGGGTTCACGCGGACTTCGAGCACGTCGCCCCGCTGGGAGCTCTTTGCGACGACCTGCACATCATCCGGGTGGTCGACGATCCCCTTGACCAGGTGTTCGAGAGCGGCAGCGAGCACGATCAGGCCTTGTCTGTGGCGTCGGCGTCAGCCGCGTCTGCCTCTGCAGTCTCCGCCACGGCAGGAGCGTCCTCGGCGGGCGCGGCGTCGGCTGCGGGTGCTTCGGCTGCGGGCGCCTCGGCAGCGGGCGCTTCGGCTGCGGGCTCCTCGGCTGCGGTCACCTCGGCGACGGCGGATGCCTCGGCAGGAGCGTCCTCGGACGGCGCGTCAGCGTCAGCGGTGGCGGTAGCCTCGTCGGCTGTGGCCGACTTCTCCGACTTCTCCGACTTCTCAGCCTTCTCCGTCTTCTCCGCCTTGGCGGGAGTCTCGGACTTCGGCTTGAGCACAGGCTTCTTCTTCTCGTCGGCCTGGAATTCCGCCTTCGCCTCAGCGGACTTGACGGTGCTCTTCGCACCCTTCTCGCCCTTGAAGGTGCCCCAGTCGCCGGTGAGCTTCAGCAGTGCCATGACCTGCTCGGTCGGCTGCGCCCCGACGCCGAGCCAGTACAGCGCGCGGTCGGACTTGATCTCGATGACCGAGGGCTCCTCGGTCGGGTGGTACTTGCCGATCTCCTCGATGACGCGACCGTCGCGCTTGGTGCGCGAGTCGGCGACGACGATGCGGTAGAACGGCGCGCGGATCTTGCCCATGCGCTTCAAACGAATCTTTACAGCCACAATTCTCCGTAGATTTCTTGTATTGGTCGCGAACGGCCGTGCGCGTAGGGGCACACGCGGCGAAAGCAGTGATGGACTCCGCGGCAGCCGATAGAGGGTCGGGCGGGCCGGGACTCGACTGTCTATTGTGACAGATTTTGCGGCGCTGCGGGAACCAGCGGCGTCTCAGGAGTGAGCAGGCCATCCGACGGGTCGCGATCTCGCTGCGAACGCCGCCTCGACACCGCGACACCGATGAGGCAGATCACGCCGCCGACGATCGCGAGCACGGTGGGGATCTCACCGAAGGCAGCGAAGCCGAGCACGACGACGATCGCCGGTACGACATACGTGGTCACCCCGAGCTGCCCCGCCGGCAGCTTCGACAGCGCGTAGCCCCACGTCGTGAACGCGAGGGATGTCGGAACGGCACCGAGGTAGAGCACACCGAGAAGAACGCTCACGGGTGCCGCCTGGAGCTGCACGACGAGGCTGCCGGCGAACGGCAGGCAGACGAGCGCGCCGAGCGCGCATCCGAGCCAGGTCACCTGGGTCGAAGGGATCCGGCGCATGAGGCGCTTCTGGCACAGCACCCCGATCGTGTAGGCGACGGCGGCGATGAGCGCCCAGAGGATGCCGATTCCGTTCCCGAGTCCGGCCATCCCGGACCCGACGCCGATGAGGACGACCCCGCCGAACGCGATGCCCGCCCCGATGGCGAGCCACTTCGGTATGCCCTCACCGAGGAAGATGCCGGCTCCGAGCGCGATGAGGATCGGCCCGATGTTGACGATCATCGACGTGGTCCCCGCATCGAGCGTGTGCTCGGCGATGTTGAGTGTGACGTTGTAGGCGCCGAACCAGGCGACGCCGTACACGACGATCAGGAGCCACTCCCGCCCGGTCGGGCGAATCCACGGGCGGCCGATGAGCAGGAGCGACAGCAGCACAGTCCCGACGAGCAGGCGGCCGAGTGCGAGTTCCCCTCCGCCGAGGTGCGATCCGACACCGCGGATGACGACGAAGGCACTCGCCCAGGCGATCACGGTGACGACGATGGCGACGACGACCCAGGGGGTCATCACGGTGGTGCGGGCAGGTGCGTTCACGTCCTCACGTTACGCGAGACCGACGACATCCGGACGCCGGCCAGGGCTAGGCGGATACCGCCTGCCGTGCACTGCGGTGCTGGTCGCGCCAGGCGATCCAGTCCCGCACCTTCTCGAGGTCGAACTCCGGGCCGCGCAGACCGAGAGTGAACATCGTGACGCCGAGGCCCACGAGCTCGTCCGCCTCGTCGTGGGTGCGCTGGCGGATCTCGGTCGAGAGCTCGATCTCGGACGTGTCGCGTCCGACATCCTCCCCGTGCGCCGCCAGGATGCCGAGCTTGCGTTCGAGGGTCTCCGCGTCGCTGAAACTGTGCCAGATGTCGGCGTGCTCTGCGACGATGCGCAACGTCTTCTTCTCCCCTCCGCCGCCGATCATGATCGGGATGTCACGGGTGGGCGCAGGGTTGAGCTTCGTCCAGCGGTCCCGGATGATCGGCAGGTCGCGGGCGAGGGCGTCGAGCCGCGAACCCTTCGTACCGAACTCGTAACCGTACTCGTCGAAGTCGCGCTCGAACCAACCGGAGCCGGTGCCGAAGATGAACCGGCCCACCCCGCCGTTCGAGACCGAGCTGATGTGGTCGATCGTTCTGGCCATGTCCGCCTGCAGGTTCGGATTGCGGTACGCGTTGCAGTTGACGAGGCAGCCGAGCTCGACCCCGGTGGTCTGCTCGGCGATGGCGGCGAGCATCGTCCAGGCTTCGAAATGCAGCCCATCCGGTTCGCCATCCAGCGGGAAGAAGTGGTCCCAGTTGAACACGATGTCGACGCCGAGTTCCTCGCACGCCGACACCGTGTCCCTGATGTACCGATAGGTGGCGTGCTGGGGAGCGATCTGCACGCCGAGGCGGAGTGGGCGGTTCGTGGTCATCCGTCAAGCCTAGGCGGAGACACCCCGCCGCCGTGCCAGCAGGAGCACCATCGGACCGAAGGTCGCGACGACGGCCACGAGCTGCACGATGCCGGCAGGGATGCCTCCCACGAAGTTCGCCACGACCATGACGATCGCGGCGACGGGAACCCAGACCGGCACGAGTCTCGCCATCCGCAGGCCGATCGTGAGCAGGATCGGGCCGAGCGAGAAGCCGACGAGGAACCCGTAGAGCAGGACGTTCGAGAGGATGCTCGCATCATCGGCCTGCAGGATGGCCCTCCCCGTGTCGCCGTCGAGTCCGGCGCCGGCTGCGTCGGCGATGAGCCCGAAGAAGATGGCGAGGTGGCCGACGCCGCCCACGAGTCCGGCCGCCGTGAGGTAACCGCCGATCGTCGTGAGCGTCCAGCCCTTCGTGCGGACGAGCATCGTCGTCGAGACGATCCCGGCGACCCAGGCGAGCGGGCCGAGTACGGCGAGGAGCCCGACGAGAAGCCACAGGCCGGGGTTCTCCCCGGTGATGTCGATGGGTGTCCCTGCCGGGTCGCTCGGCTGCACGAACCACTGGATGACGGTCGCGGCGATGAGGCTCAGCATCCCGAGCGCCATGCCGACGATTCCGGCCACACGCCACACCCGTTCTGCCGTCGTGGTGATCGCTGCCGATTCTGTCGTTGCTGTCATTGGCCTTGCCCTTCTCTCGTGGCATCGGATGATGCCCTTCGTGTGATGACGCTCACAGCCTCGCTCCGGGACGAGCCCGCCCGCGTCGTCGGGATGGGCTAACCGGGCGGGCTGCGCGGTGGAATCCTGCCCGCGCGGCGTCGCCCATCCGGATGCCGTCATTCATCCGAATGGGTGACGACGCCCGGCGAGCGCCGCAATAGAGTGGGGAAATGTTGGGTCGAGTCGCGCCCTGGCTGCGCGGGCGGCTCTTCGGGTTTCCGCGGGGGGACCTCCTTCTCTCCGCGGCACTCTGCCTCGTCGCCGTCGTGAGCGTGTTGACCGGCAACCCGGACGAGGGCCCTCTCATCGTCACCCTTCCGGTCGCCGTCGCGACGACCATCGCCCTCGCCTGGCGCACCAGGGTGCCGGTCCTGACGGTCGCGATCGTGCTCGCAGCGGATGTCGCCCAGCTCCTGCTCGCGCAGCCGGCCGGATCGCTGTGGTCCCTCGTGGTCTTCGTCATCGCCATGTACTCCGTGGCCGCCAACTACACCGAGGGGATGGCGGCCGTCGTCGGCGTCGTCATGGTCGCGACGATCCTGATCGAGGAGAAGGTCACCGAGGGTCAGGACTACCTCTTCATCATCCTGTTGTTCGGTGGGGTCTGGCTCCTCGGGCGGGCGAGCCGACTGTGGCGCGGACGAGTGACGAGGGCCGAGCAGCATGAGCGGGACCTCGCCCTTCTCGCGGTGTCCGATGAGCGAGTACGCATCGCTCGGGAACTTCACGACATCGTCGCGCACAGCCTGAGCGTCATCGCCGTCCAGGCGGATGCCGCGGATGCGGCGCTCGAACACGACCCGCCACGCGCCAGGGAGCCGCTCCGGGTCATCCGGGAGACCGCGCGCTCGGCGCTCGGAGAGATCAGGGACATGCTGCAGCTCCTGCGGGCGGACGACGGCGAGACCCGCCCCGCGCCCGGGCTCGCCGCTCTCGACGACCTTCTCGCGTCGGCACGGGATGCCGGACTCGCGGTCGACGCGCACGTGCAGCTGGGCGGGCGGAGTCTGCCGCCCGTCGTCGACCTCGCCGCGTACCGCATCCTCCAGGAAGCGCTCACCAATGTCGCACGGCACGCCGGCGCCGTGCCGGTGACACTGACGGCGGAGGTGACAGACGATACCCTCGAGCTTGCGGTCACCAACGCGCAGGGTCAGTCGGCGCGGAGAGTCGCGAGCGCAGGCGTCGGGCTGCTCGGCATCCGGGAGCGGATCACCCTCCTGGGGGGAAGCCTCGAGGCGGGCGAGGTCGCCGGTGGCGGGTTCCGGCTCGTCGCCCGGTTGCCGTTCGAGGGGAGGACACCGTGACGACCGTTCTCCTCGTCGACGACCAGGAACTCGTGCGCACCGGATTCCGTCTCATCCTCGATCTCGAGCCCGGCATCGACGTCGTCGGGGAAGCGGCCAACGGCGCCCAGGGTGTGCAGCTCGTCGCGGAGCTGCATCCGGATGTCGTGCTCATGGACGTGCGGATGCCCGTGCTCGACGGCATCCGGGCGACCGAACGCATCGTGGCCGGCGGATCGGCATCGCGCGTGCTCATCCTCACGACCTTCGACCTCGATGAGTTCGTGTACGACGCCCTGCGCGTCGGGGCGAGCGGCTTCCTCCTGAAGGATGCCCCGCGGGACCAGCTCGTCTCGGCGGTGCGCGTGGTCGCCGGCGGCGAGTCGTTGCTCGCGCCCCCGATCACCCGGCGGCTCATCGAGCGGTTCATCGGCCAGCCGCCGCCGGGGAGGACGTCGGATGCCATGTCCGCTCTCAGCGACCGCGAGCGCGAGGTTCTCGGACTTCTGGCGCGCGGCTCGTCCAATGCGGAGATCGCCGGCCAGCTGTTCCTGAGTGACGCGACCGTGAAGACGCACGTTGCGCGGCTGCTCGCGAAGCTCGGCGTGCGGGACCGGATGCAGGCGGTCATCCTCGCCTACGAGACCGGCTTCATCCTCCCGGGCGGCAACCCCGCGCCGCCGGTCCGCTAGCCGCGCGCGAGACGACCGACCTCGTTGCCCGCGGTTTCGAAGAGCAATAGCCGGCCGTCGGCGTCGATGCCGGCGGTGGCCGCCTGGCCCACCCAGGCCGGAACGGGCGCTCCTTCGCACGCAATGAGGGTCGACGGGCCGGATGTCGCCAGGAATTCACCGTCACGGCCGACGGCCCAGCGCCCCTGGCCCCCGTTGCACCCGTCGGAGCCCGTCCACGTGCCGTCCGACGCGAACACGACGTGTGGGTCGGTCGAGACCGCGTGGGCGACCGGCACCCACTTGCCGTCGAGGGCGGCATCCGTCGCCGGGCTCAGGCCGGATGGCAGGGTCGCCGCGGCATGGAAGTAGTCGCGAACCTGGACGGTGAGCTCCGGTGGCTGCGCGTAGAACTCGGCGGCGGTCGGGATCGGCTCGGGGCCGCCGTCGATCGAGAGCGAGGCGACGGTGGTGCCCGTCGCATCCACGAGGTCGTAGCCTTCGGGCGAGACCGTGAAGCCGGTCGCACTCTCCAGCCAGAAGACCGTGGGCATGGTGTTGGTGACGCAGTCGCCCATCCCGCCGAACGGGGCCGCGATGAAGAGCGTGTCGCTCGCACGCCAGGATCCCGTGATCATCCCGCAGTCTCGCCAGAGCTGGAATTCGCCCGCGTCGAGGCGCAGCCAGGTCGAGTCGGTCTCGCCCGCAGCGCCGCTGACCCGCCAGAGGTTCACGAGGCCGATCGCCTCGGACTCGCCATCGGCCGGGGTGCCGATCATGGGTGGGGCATCGGGGTTCGGGCCGCTCGGTCCGCCGCCGGGCTGCCCGGCGCAGCCGGTCAGTAGGAGCAGAACGGCCAGCGCGGGGAAAGCCAGGGCCGTCGGGGTCCGGGAGGGCACGGCGAATCGTGTCATGCCACCCACGGTGCCAGAGGCATCCGGATGCCGCCACCCAACGTTTCGCACTATTCGCCCGTCAGCGGCCGGTCTGCGGCCGGCACGCCCGGGAGGGGTCAGCGGCCGAGGAACTTCTGCAGGGCGGCGAGCTCTTCCTCGCTCGGTGCGCCCTTCGCGCCCTCACCGGCCGACGCACCGGCACCGAAGCCGAAACCTGCTCCCGCAGCGGCGGATGCCTTCGGCGCGGCCGCGAGCGCCGCGTCCTCCGCCGCCCGCTTCGCCGGGTTTCCGGAGCGGGAACCCTTCTTCTTCGGCTGCTTCTTCGCGCCGCCCGCGTAGCCCGCGCCGGGTATCGGCCCCATGCCCGGTACCTGGGGAACGCCGCCCTTCGCGACGGTCTTCATCATCTTCGCGGCCTGCTCGAAACGGTTCACGAGGGCGTTGACCTCGGTCACCGTCATCCCCGAACCCTTCGCGATGCGCAGGCGCCGTGAACCGTTGAGAAGCCTGGGCTGCCGGCGCTCGGTGGGCGTCATCGACTGGATGATCGCCTCCGTGCGGGTGATCTCGCGCTCGTCGAAGTTGTCCAGCTGCTGGCGCATGCCCTTGGCGCCGGGCAGCATCCCGAGCATGTTCTTGATCGAGCCCATGTTCTTGAGCTGCTGCATCTGGGAGAGGAAGTCCTCGAGCGTGAAGCTGTCCGTGGCGAACTTCTCCGCGGTCTTGCGCGCCTCCTCCTCGTCGAAGGTCTTCTGCGCCTGCTCGATGAGGGTGAGGATGTCGCCGAGATCGAGGATGCGGCTCGCCATCCGGTCCGGGTAGAACGGTTCGAAATCGCCGAGCCCCTCGCCCGTGCTCGCGAACATGATCGGCCGGCCGGTGACCGACGCGACGGAGAGCGCCGCACCGCCGCGTGCGTCTCCGTCGAGTTTCGTGAGCACCACGCCCGTGAAGTCGACGCCGTCCTGGAACGCTTTCGCCGTGGCGACGGCATCCTGCCCGATCATCGCGTCGATGACGAAGAGCACCTCGTCCGGGTCGACGGCCTTGCGGATGTCGGATGCCTGCTTCATGAGCTCTGCGTCGACGCCGAGACGGCCGGCCGTGTCGACGATGACGGTGTCGTACTGGCGGCGCTGGGCCTCCTTCACGCCGTCCCTGGCGACCTTGACCGGGTTGCCGATCCCGTTCCCCGGCTCCGGCGCCCACACCGGGACGCCGGCCTGCTCCCCCACCACCTGAAGCTGGGTCACGGCATTCGGTCGCTGCAGGTCGGCGGCGACGAGGATCGGCGTGTGCCCCTCGCTCACGAGCCACTTCGCGAGCTTGCCGGCGAGCGTGGTCTTGCCTGCGCCCTGAAGCCCCGCGAGCATGATGACGGTCGGCGGATTCTTCGCGAACTCGAGACGACGCTGTTTGCCGCCGAGGATCGTGACGAGCTCGTCGTTGACGATCTGCACGACCTGCTGGGCGGGGTTGAGCGCCTTGTTCACCTCGTCGCCCAGCGCGCGTTCTCGGACGCTCGCGGTGAAGACCTTCACGACGTCGAGGGCGACGTCCGCGTCGAGCAGCGCGCGCCGGATCTCGCGGACTGTGCCGTCGACATCCGCCGGTGTCAGCTTTCCCTTGCCGCGCAGCTTCTTGAACGCGTCGGTCAGACGGTCGGTGAGGTTTCCGAAGGTGGCCATGATCACCCCAGCTTAATCGAGAAGGACGGGCCTCTCCTCCATCGCGCGAGCGGTCACGCGGGCCGTCGAAGCTAGAGTTGCCCCCATGCGGCACGGCATCGTCATCCTCCCCCAACAGCGCTGGGCCGATGCGCGCGCCACGTGGCAACGGGCAGAGGAACTCGGGTTCGACCACGCCTGGACCTACGATCACCTCTCGTGGCGCAGCCTCGCCGGTGAGCCGTGGGGTGCGACGATCCCGACGCTCACGGCGGCGGCCGCCGTCACCTCGACCATCCGGCTCGGAACGTTCGTGTCGTCGCCGAACTTCCGGCATCCCGTTCCGTTCGCGAAGGATCTCGCGACTCTCGACGACGTCTCCGGCGGCCGATTCCTGCTCGGGGTCGGCTCTGGCGGCACCGGTTTCGACGCGTTCGTGCTCGGGCAGGAGCAGCTCTCCGCCCGCGAACGCCACGACCGCTTCATCGAGTTCGTGCGCGGCCTCGACGCGCTCCTGCGCTTCGAGGAGCCCGGCAGCGGTGGCATCAGCTTCAGGGGCGACTGGTTCACCGCACACGAGGCGAGAATGGTGGGCACGCCCGCACAGCATCCGCGCATGCCTTTCGTCGTCGCCGCCGATGGACCGAAAGGTCTTCGGTTCGTTGCCGAGCTGGCGGACGGCTGGGTCACCCTCGGGCGGGAATCGGACAACCTCGACGCGTGGTGGGCGTCGGTCTCGAACCTCTCACGACGCCTCGACGACGCGCTCGCCGCGCGCGGCAGGGACGCCGGCACCCTCGACCGCTACCTGAGCCTCGACTCCCACGGCTATGCGCTCGCGAGCGTCGACGCCTGGGAGGATGCCATCGGTCGGGCCGCTGAGCTCGGCTTCACGGATGTCGTCACCCACTGGCCGCGCGCCGAGGGCGTCTACGCGGGCAGCGACGACGTCCTCGTCGAGGTGGCGAGCCGGCTGCGCCCTTAGTCGCAACGCCTGTCGGCGGCGGCACACCGATGCGGGAAGGGCCGAACCCGCCTAACGTGGAGGCATGACGACAGCTCTCATCCGCACGTTCGGCGGACACACGCCGGATGTCGACCCCGCGGCCTGGGTCGCACCCAACGCCACGCTCGTCGGCCAGGTCACGCTCGGCCCGGAGTCGAGCGTGTTCTACGGCGCGGTGCTGCGCGGCGATACCGATGCGATCTCCCTCGGCGCCCGCAGCAACCTGCAGGACAACGTCGTCGTGCACTGCGACACCGGCATTCCGACGACGATCGGCACCGGAGTGAGCGTCGGCCACGGCGCGGTCGTGCACGGCTGCACGATCGAGGACGACTGCCTCGTGGGCATGCACGCGACGGTCATGAACGGCGCGGTGATCGGCGCCGGATCACTCATCGCGGGCGGCGCCGTCGTCCTCGAGGGCGCCGTCGTCCCGCCCCGCTCTCTCGTCGCGGGCGTGCCGGCCAAGGTCCGTCGTGAGCTCACGGACGACGAGCTCGCCGGCATCCGCGCGAACGCCGACCACTACGTGGAGCTCAGCCGGGCACACGCTGCGCTGTAGCGGCGGCCTTGCGCCGCTCGAACACGGTGTGGATGGCCCACACCGCCACCGCGACGACCCCGAATACGCAGAAGAGCACGATCCAGCGCACGAAGTCCCCGTCGATCTCGCCCCACGAGTTCGGAATCGTGAGCAGGACGAGCATGAACGCGAGCAGCCCGATCACGTAGCAGAGCAGCCACAGCCACTTGTTGTAGTCGAACAGCTTGTGGCCGTCGAGCGCCAGGAGAGGCAGCAGCGCGAGGGGCAGGCTCGCGATCCCCTCGATCGTGACCGCGCTGAAGAATTCGGATGCCGACACGAGCAGCAGGTTCCCCGGAGCTCCCGCCGCGATCGGCGCGACCACGCTGAACCCGACCCAGGCGAGGAGCGCGACGGCGAGTCCGAACCCCGTGCCGAGGATGACCACCATCGCGTTCTTCGCTTTGGACATGGTCGTGGCGAAGACGAGGCCGGCGACGAGCCCGAAGATGATTCCGGGATGGAATTCGAGCAGGCGCGCGATCAGCACGGCTACCGTGACCAGGATGAGCGACCCCCAGCGGAACTTGACCGTGGCCACGGCATCCGGGTGTCGTCTGCGCATGATCACTCGCACGAGGAACCAGGCGGCGACGTTGAACACGAGGAGCGAGAGGAAAGCCGTCACGAGCAATCTCGCCGACATCGCATTCAGCCCGAACGACGGGTCGACGAATCCACTGATGACGGACGCGATCAGGAGGCCGGGTACGAACAGCCAGCCGAACAGTCGGCTCCTGGCGGGTGTGCCCGCCTGGTCCGGAACCGCGGATCCGGTGCCTCCGGCGCCCGCCGATTTCGACCGGCGCGCGGCCCGTCGTTTGCGCATCCGCTCGACGAACTGGTCGTATCGCGGACCGATGACCGAGTTCAGGAGCGAACCCGGATACCCGATCACGAGAGTCAGGACGACGGCGGTTCCTCCGACGGCCGCGGCTCCCGCCGGGGTCACTGCGACATCGCCGATCGACTTGAGGCCGCTGAGCACGCTCGGGTCGGCGATGCCGTCGCCGGCGAAGGCCTCCGTGAGCGCCACATCGATGACGAGGCTGGGGGTCGTGAACGCGCCGCCGTTGGTCGTGTAGGCGTCCCCGTCGGCGTAGCTGAGGCTGATGATGTCGTGGTTCGTCGCCGCGTTGCCGAACCGACCACCGGCGAAGAGCGGTGGTGAATCGAGCGCGGCAAGCTGGTCCGCCGAATACAGGACGCTGTTCTGCATCCCCTCACCCGTGTCGATCGAGGTGATCGCGGCGAAGTTCGTCAACCAGCCCTGTTCCTCGAAGGCGCGCGCGATCCGCACGACGACGTCGAAGTCGACATCGGCGTAGACGAGCGTGTACTCGACGGCGGAGCCGGTGTCGAGACCGAAGGGACGGTCGGCGTCCCTCACCGCGCAATCCCACGCTGCGACGCGCAGCGGCGGTGGCACGTACCGCAGTTCAGGGGTGAAGAACTCGAACCCGGATTGGTCGTAGTAGCTTCCGGCGCATGCGCTCTCGTCGGCGTAGGCGGGGGATGCCGTGGAGAGTGCCGCGAGCGGAAGCACGATGAAAGCCAGAGCGAGGAAAAGTCGGGTCAACCGATGCACGGATACACGTTAGTGGTCTGCGGCCCACAGTGCGAGAGTTTTATCCGCGGGTCGAGTGCCGTGCGCCGCGCCTAACCGACCAGATTCTGCACGAACACGTGCGGGGTGAATCCGGTCAGGTCACCGATGCCCTCGCCTTGCCCGACGAGCTTGATGGGGATGCCGGTCCTCTCCTGCACGGCGAGCACGAATCCGCCCTTCGCAGACCCGTCGAGCTTCGTGAGGACGAGACCGGTCACACCGGCGTGCTCGATGAACGCCTCGGCCTGGGCGAGCCCGTTCTGGCCCGTCGTCGCGTCGAGCACGAGGAGCACCTCAGCGATCTCGGCCTGCTTCTCGATCACGCGTCGGATCTTCGCCAGCTCGTCCATGAGTCCGCTCTTGGTCTGCAGGCGCCCGGCCGTGTCGATGAGCACGATGTCGATGCCATCGCGCTGCGCCCTCTCCACGGTCTGGAATGCGACGGATGCCGGATCCTGACCCTGCTGCTGGGGCTTCACGATCTGGGCGCCGCCGCGCTCCGCCCACGTCGCCAGCTGCTCGACCGCCGCCGCCCGGAACGTGTCGGCCGCGCCGACCACGACACTGCGTCCGTGATTCGCGAGGAACTTCGCGAACTTGCCGATCGTCGTCGTCTTGCCCACGCCGTTGACCCCGACGACGAGGACCACGGCGGGGCGGGCGGACAGGGTCAGCGTCGGGTCGAGTCGAGCGAGGCGCTCCTCCAGGGTCTCGCGCAGCATCC
Source organism: Terrimesophilobacter mesophilus (assembly GCF_014200375.1). Taxonomy (GTDB): domain Bacteria; phylum Actinomycetota; class Actinomycetes; order Actinomycetales; family Microbacteriaceae; genus Terrimesophilobacter; species Terrimesophilobacter mesophilus. The sequence continues at coordinate 752,931 of NZ_JACHBP010000001.1, forward strand.
GCTTGAGGTCAGCGGGATCCGTCGTCCTGAACAGGTCGACGCTCGCGCGCAACTCGGTGACGACTGAGTCCGTGACATCCGGTCCGAAATCGGCCGAGATGAGGGCATCCTCGAGGTCATCCCAGGTCTCGTCGTCGATCGTCTTCTTCGCGAACATGCCGCGAAGCGCGCCGCCGAGCGACCAGGGGTGGGAGCTCTCAGCCATGAGAGAGAGCCTAGTTGGCGAGTTGCCGAGCAGGTGACAGGTGTCGCACCGACCACATCGCCACGACGGCGACGAGCAGCAGGCAGACGATACCGAGTCCGGAGTAGCCGACGAGGGCGAGCACCGGACCAGCCAGCGCGCCACAGACGGCGGCCGTCGAGTTCATGAGCAGGTCGGAGACGCCCTGGAGTCCTGCACGGTCATCGACGGGTGCCGACTCGGCGACGAGGGTCGATCCGGCGATCGTGGACGCCGACCAGCCGAGCCCGAGGAAGATGACGCTCACGATGACGAGCACCTGGGACTCGCTTCCGACCCACGCTGTGAGAAGCGACACCACGAGCATCCCCTGGCCGAACAGGATCGTCGGGATGCGACCCCAACGGTCGGCGAGCCAGCCGAAGACCGGAGACAGCGCATACATCCCGGCGATGTGGAGGCTCAGCGCGAAGCCGACGATGATGAGCGTCGCACCGTGCCCGTAGAGGTGCACCGGTGTCATCGACATCATCGCGACCATGGTCGCGTGGCTCAGGGCGACCGCGGCGACCGCGAACCTGGCGAGCGCGTTGACGCGCAGGGTCGCGAACCCGTGCCGGGGTGGCGCGCCCTCCCGCGCCGGAGCGTTCGCGAGTGCGGTGAGGAGCGGATCGGGCTGGAGCGCGAAGTAGTAAACGAGCATGGCGGCGAGTTGCGCTGCGACGGTGAAGACGAAGGGGCCGGTGAGGGTCGGCAGCCCGATCGCCCCGCCGATCTGCTCGCCCGGTTCGATGAGGTTCGGGCCGAGCACAGCGCCGATCGTGGTCGACCAGACGACGAGCGAGAGCTGCCGTGCCCTATGCAGCGGCACAGCGAGGTCGGTCGCAGCGAATCGCGCCTGCAGGTTCGTGGCCGAGCCGGCTCCCGCGAGCGCGAGGCCGACGAGCAGGAGAGGGAAGGAGCCGAGCGCTGCAGCACACGTCGCCAGCACGGCGCCGAGCGCTGCGACGATCGATCCGATCGAGAGGGCGACGCGGCGGCCCTTCGCCTGCGCAGCCCTCGCGAGCGGCACCGCGATGAGTGCCGCACCGAGCGTGCTCATCGTCGCGGCCATGCCGGACCACGCCGGCGAGCCGCTGACATCCGATGCCAGGAGCGCGCCGACCGACACGGTCGCACCGAGCCCGATCCCGCCGAGGATCTGTGCGACGACGAGGGCGCGAACGACGCGTTTCTGGATGACGGCGGTCTCGATCACCGCGTAAGTCTATTCCGCCGCACCCTCACCCGTGAGTGGTTGATTGTTGCTCTTCCGCGGCCACTCGCTGGCCGACGACGGCGCTCACACCGTCCTGCCGCATCGAGACGCCGTAGAGCGCATCCGCGATCTCCATCGTGCGCTTCTGGTGCGTGATGACGATGAGCTGGGAGTTCGCGCGAAGGTCCTCGAGCACGGTGAGAAGACGGCCGAGATTCGCGTCATCGAGGGCCGCTTCGACCTCGTCGAGGATGTAGAACGGACTCGGCCGCGCCTTGAAGATCGCGATGAGCAGCGCGACGGCAGCGAGAGAGCGTTCGCCTCCGCTCAGGAGAGACAGCCTCTCGATCTTCTTGCCTGCCGGTTTCACGGTGACCTCGATACCGGTCGCGAGCAGGTCCTCGGGGTCGGTCAGCAGGATGTTGCCCGTGCCGCCGGGGAACAGGATCGGGAACACCTCATGGAAGGCGGCCTTCGTGTCCTCGAACGCGCTCGAGAAGATGTCCTGCATCCTGCCGTCGATGTCGTCGATGATCGTCAGCAGGTCCTTGCGCGTGTTCGTGAGGTCGGTGAGCTGCTCTGCGAGGAACTTGTGGCGCTGCTCGAGCGCTTCGAACTCCTCAAGCGCGAGCGGGTTGACGCGGCCGAGCTGGGCGAGCTTGCGCTCCGCCTTCGCGAGGCGCGCCTCCTGCTCCGCGCGCACGAACGGTTTTCCCTGTGCATCCGGCGCGAGGGCATCCGGCGCGAGGGCATCCGGCGCGAGTGCATCCGGCTCGGGTGCATTCGGCGCAGGGGTTGCCGGCACGGGAGTCGCGGCGGACTCGTCCGCAGGGGTGTCGGGCTCAACCGGTGCGGAACCGGGATCGGCGGGCACGGGCACGTCGGGTCCGTATTCGGCGACGAGGACATCCTCGACGAGCCCGAGCTCTTCGCCGGCGCGCTCCAGCAGGCCGGAGAGCAGCAGCTTCTTCTCGTAGATCTGCATCTCGAGCCCGTGCACGCTCTCGCTCACGGCGGCGAGCCGCTCACGCAGCGATGCCTCGTCACGACGAAGCGACGCGAGCTCCTCGTTCTGCTGCGCCCTCTCGCCCTCACGCCCCACCAACTCGACGCGAGCGCTCGACACCGAACGGTCCACGGCATCCAGTACCGCCGGGAGTATGGCGATGACGCGTTGCGCCGAGTCGAGCTGGTGCCGACGGATGACCGCCCGTCGCGCCGCCTCCTGGGCCGCCGCCCGGTCCTCATCCAGCTGGTGAGCGAGCTGTCGGCCGCGCAGTTCCTCCGCGCGCACGCGTTCCCTGGCCGTCTCGAGCTGCAGCCTCGCTTCGACCTCGCTCTCGCGCGCGGCATCCAGCTCGTCGGAGAGCGCGTCCCGCGCGGAGACGTCGAGGATGGGTCTCGGCCTCGACCTGGCCGCCTCCAGTTCGGCGTTCGCCGCCTCGGAAGCGGCGAGCGCATCCGCCACCGCTTCGGTCGCGAGGGCGACACCGCGCTCGAGCCGCTCCGACTCTGCTCCCGCCGCCTCGACCTGGACCCGCGCGCGGCTGAGTTTCTCCGTGCTCGCCGCGAGTTGCGCATCGAACTCGCGCAGCGCGGCGAGCGCGGTGGCAGAGCGCACTTTCGCGGAGTCGAGTGCAGCGCGCTGCTCCGCGAGCGCGAACCGGGCACGATCGATGAGCACCGTGACATCCGCGTGCCTGGACTGGGCCGCATCCCGGTCGGCGACGAGTTCGACGCGCGAGCGTTGCGCGCCGGAACCGCCGCGCAGCACGTACCGGCCCAGAACGTCCCCGGCCCTCGTGATGACGGTGAACGGCGATGCCTCCGGCATGCTCTTCCAGACGCGGCGCGCCGCGGCGAGGTCCTCGGCGATCACGACGTCGGAGAGGATGCCGAGCACGCCATCCGGGGCCGAGACGACGGAGGACGCTGCGACGGCACCGTCGGGTATCGCCGCAGTCGATGTCGGTACTGCAGCGTCGGCGAGCAGGATCTCGACCCGGCCGAGCTCATCGCTGCGGGCCCGGTCGACGGCATCGAACGCTGCGCTGCGACCGTCCGCGAGCACGGCGTCGGCGAGTGTCCCGAGCGCAGCGGCGATCGCCGTCTCGAAGCCGGGTTCGACCTGGATGTGCTCGGCGACGAGGCCGCGGATGCCGCCCAGCTTCTGTGCGACCAGCGCGCTCGAACCGTCCTTCTGGTCGAGTGCGCTCGAAAGAGCGCTCGTGCGCGCCGCGAGGCCGGATCGCTCCCGCTCGTGGCCGTGCAGCTCCTCCCGGATGCGCTCGATCTCGGCCTCGGCAGCCGTCACCTCGGCCTGGGCCGACTCGTAGGCCGCGTCGAGGTCCGTCTCACCCGCCTCGCCGAGCACGGCATCCGTCTCGAGGCTCGCGAACGCGGCATGCGCGGCGGCCCTGCGCTCGACGGCGGCATCCAGCGCGTTCTGCTGCCTCAGGACCTCCCCACGCACGGCGGCGAGGCGGGATGCCGCCGTCTCGGCGTGACCGGTCAGCTTCGAGATCTCGAGTTCATGCTTCGAGACGAGCGTCGCCTGGAGCGCGATCTCCTCGTCGATCGCGTCGAGGTCGGCCTTCGCCTGTGCGCTCGCCTGCTGCGCGAGCTGCCAGCCGTGCTCCGCGGCCGTGACGGCCTCGGTGAGCAGCTCCACCTCATCCGCGGAGTCCTGGATCTGCTGGGGGGTCACGGCGCTTCCGCCGGAGTGGTCGTCGACGTCGGAGCCGAGCAGGGCGAGCCGCTGGTTCGCGAGGGTGAACAGCCCGCGCAGCCGCTCCTGCACCGATTCGAGCCCGAACGCCGTACGCCGGGCGATATCGACGGCGTCGCCGACCTGCTCCTGCTCGAGGTGCAGCTCCCGCAGTTTGTTCTGGTCGAGCTGCTCCTGCAGCACGATGCGTTCGGTCTTGCGCTCAGACTCGCTTCGTCCGTGGAGCGTGAGCGCCGACCGCAGTTCCACGACCTCGTCGGCGAGAAGCCGCGCGCGCGCATCCCGAACGGTGGCCGCGATGGACTGCGCCTCCTTCGCGATCTCGGCCTGGTGCCCGAGCGGTTTCAACTGCCGCCGAAGCTCCCCGGCGAGGTCGCTCAGGCGCGTGAGGTTCGCCTGCATGGCCTCGAGCTTGCGCAGAGTCTTCTCCTTGCGGCGCCGGTGCTTGAGGATTCCGGCGGCCTCCTCGATGAACCCGCGCCGTTCATCCGGGGTCGCGTGCAGCACCTGGTCGAGTTGACCCTGCCCGACGATGACGTGCATCTCGCGGCCGAGGCCCGAATCGCTCAGGAGCTCCTGCACGTCGAGCAGTCGACAGGCCTCGCCGTTGATCGCGTACTCGCTCCCGCCATTGCGGAACAGCGTGCGGCTGATCGTGACCTCGGTGTAGTCGATCGGGAGCGCGCCATCCGAGTTGTCGATCGTGAGCAGGACCTCTGCCCGGCCGAGCGGTCCCTTCGTGGCGGTGCCGGCGAAGATGACGTCCTCCATCTTTCCGCCGCGGAGCGTCTTCGCCCCCTGCTCGCCCATGACCCAGGCGAGAGCATCCACGACATTGGACTTGCCGGAACCGTTCGGTCCCACGACGCACGTGACACCGGGTTCGAAGGCAAACGTGGTCGGCTGGGCGAAGGACTTGAATCCCTTGAGAGTCAGGCTCTTCAGGTACACCGCTGCACCCTCCTCAGCCGGACGAAACTCATTCGACTACGGTACCGGAACCGGGGAGGGCTTCCGTCGATTGCAACGGTTCGGTCTCGTTCGATGAGCATGCAGCACTCGCTGTTGTAGCCTGATCGGCTTTGCACAGTCAACCTGACCGCTGTCCCCCACCACCGCTGCCCCTGTCCGTCGCAGCCCCAACGATGCCGAGGTCTCGCACCATGACCACCTTCACGATCGACGAGCTGGTGATCCCTGCCAGCATCGATGCACCGGATGCCGCCGACTTCATCGACATGACCCATGTCCGCAACGAGATCGAAGCCGACACGGTCGGCAATCGCGACCTCGCGTATGAACCCGCAGAACTTCTGCCGAACTGGCAGGACCCCTACGAGCCCAAGACCTGCCTCGTCGCGCGGGTCGACGGGCGCATCGTCGCCCGCGCCATCTACGAGGCGCCCATCGAAGAGGGAGCGCGAGATGCCTGGCTCTCGATCGAAGTGCTGCCGGCTTTCCGGCGGCGCGGCATCGGGGCTGCGCTCTATGAGCGTCTTGCGGCGAGGTGCGTGACGGAGGGTCGCACCCTCCAACAGGGCTACTTCATCCACAAACGGTCGGATGACTCCGAACAGTTGCCGTCGCCGACCGGCTTCGGCTCGATTCCTCTCGATAACCCGGAGACCCGTTTCCTGCTGGCGCGAGGGTTCACACTCGAGCAGGTGGAGCGGATGAGCCGCCTCGCGCTTCCCGTGGACGAGACCGAGTTCGCACGACTCTTCGACTCCGCCCTCGCTGCCGCCGGCGACGAATACCGGCTCGTGCGGTGGACCGGGCGGACGCCCGAGCAATGGGTCTCCGACATCGCCCTCCTGCACCGACGGATGAGTACGGATGCTCCGGCGGCCGGCCTCGAGGTCGCCGAGGCGAACTGGGATGAGGAGCGGGTGCGCACGATGGACGATCGTTGGGATGGCAACCCGCGCGCGGCCCTCACGGTCGCCGCCGAGCACGCGGCCAGCGGCCACCTCGCGGGTTTCACCGAACTCTCGGTGCCGCCGGAACTCGAGCGCCCGGTCGAGCAACTGGACACTCTGGTGCTCAAGGAGCATCGCGGCCATCGACTGGGGATGCTCCTCAAGCTGGCGAACCTGCAATATCTTGCCGAGACCCACCCGGGGCATCCGTCGGTCACCACGTTCAACGCCGAGGAGAACCGGCCCATGCTCGACGTCAACGAAGCCATCGGCTTCGTGCCGGTCGGCTATGGCGGTGGGTGGAAAAAGGAAGCTGACCGCTCGCCGAGCCGGTGAGTGTTGCAGCGGGATCCACCTGGAGGTCAGCGACGGCGCTGACAGTACGGGCAGAAGTGGCTGCCGCGGTTCATGAACCGTTCGCGCACGATCGGTCGTCCGCAGCGCGGGCACGGACTCCCCTGCTGCCCGTACGCATTGAGCGAGTGCGAGAAGTATCCGGACTCCCCGTTCACGTTCAGGTACTGCGTGTCGAAGCTCGTGCCGCCCTCCGCGAGCGCCTTTGCGAGCACGGCGCGCACCTCGGAGAGGAGGACGATCGCGCGACGGCGGCTGAGGGCATCCGTCGCCTGGTCGTAGTGGATGCGCGCAGCCCACAGCGCCTCGTCCGCGTAGATGTTGCCGATACCGCTCACGAGGGTCTGGTCGAGCAGCGCACGCTTGATGCCCGTGTGACGCCTTCGCAGCGCCGCGAGAAACCGGTCATCGTCGAAGTGCGGATCGAGCGGATCGCGCGCGATGTGGGCGACGGATGCCGGGATCCGCTCCGGCTGCGCGCCCGGCGCGAGATCCGCAACCGCGGTGAGGGCGTCGATGGCCATCGACCCGAAGATGCGCTGGTCCACGAAGTTGAGGCGGGCCGGCCCGTGCTGCGGATGTTCGAGGTCGATCCGGATGCGCGTCAACGCGTCCACGGTGCCCGGCGCCCGCAGCAGCACCTGCCCGCTCATGCCCAGGTGCACCACGAGCGCTTCCCCGGCCGCCGGCGAGCCCAGCGGCAGCCACAAGAACTTCCCGCGACGCGACGGCGCCATGAACGTGGATCCGGTGAGCCGGTCGACGAAGTCCTCCGCCGGTCCTGGATGCCTCCGAAGCGACCGTTCGTCCAGCACATCCACTCGCGTCACCGTCGCACCGGACGCGAACGGCGCGAGGCCGGCGCGCACGACCTCGACTTCGGGCAGTTCGGGCACGGTCAGAGGGACGAGGATGCAGCATCCGGATCGCCGGAATCCGCTGGTGCGAGATGGCGGGCATCCGAATCGGCGAGTTCGACGACGTCCGCGACCGCGACCTCGTCTGCGCCATCCTGCAGGAGCGTCCACGCGCTCAGGGCTGCCGCCATCTCCGCGTGCTTCTTGCTCGACCCGTGCCCCGATGCGATCGGGTCTGTTCCGACGATCACCGTCGCATGGAAGCGCTTCGAATGGTCGGGGCCGCTGTCGGTCACCTCGTAGTGCGGCAGTCCCTTGCCGAGCGCGGCCGCGAGCTCCTGCAGGCTCGTCTTCGGGTCCATGGCGGCGCCGAACCGGTCGGGGTTGTCCATGAGCGGCCGTATCAGCCGCAGCACGAGGTCGGTCGCGACGTCCGGGCCCGCATCCAGGTACACGGCGCCGATGACCGCCTCCACGGTGTCCGCGAGGATGGAGGACTTCTCGCGTCCGCCCGTCTGCTCCTCGCCCTTGCCGAGCCGGATGTACTGGCCGAGTCCGATCCGCCTCGCCACCTCCGCGAGCGCGACACTGCTCACGAGGCTCGCCCGCCGTTTGGCCAGCTCACCCTCGTCGAGGGTCGGGTTCTCCGTGTAGAGCATGACCGTGACGGCCTGGCCGAGGATCGAGTCGCCCAGGAACTCGAGCCGCTCGTTGTGGGCGAGCCCGCCGTTCTCGTACGCATAGGAGCGGTGGACGAGGGCGAGCTCGAGCAGTGCCGGGCTCAGCGGCACGCCGAGGGCATCCGCGAGCTCGCGCGCATCGGGCACGGGGCTAAGCCCGTCCCCGGTGCTGCCCGTCATCCCCATGTTCCAACATTCGGCGGTGTGTCCCAGAACGAAACAGCGGCCGGATCAGACGTCGGCGACCTTGCGGCCCTTGTACTCCAGGTACAGCGGAGTGCCTGCGGAGTCCTCGACGACCTTCGCGCGGTGCGGAAGGCTGTAGACGACCTTGCCGCCCTCGATCGTCTTCACGAGGGTGGGCGGGGTCGCCTTCCACTGTGCGCGGCGCGCGCGGGTGCTGGCGCGGGACATCTTGCGCTTGGGAACAGCCATGGTTATCTCTTCTCTTTATCGTCTTGGGAGAGCTCCGCGAGTGGGCCGAGCGCCGACCACCGCGGATCGACGGGGGCCTCATGTTCATGACCCGGGTGATCCAGGAGTCGCACCCCGCACTGCGGGCACAAGCCTGTGCAGTCGTCCTGGCAGACGGGCTGGAACGGAAGTGACAACACCACCGCGTCCCGGACCACCGGTTCGAGATCCACGAGCGTTTCGTGAACCTCATAGTCGAATGCTTCGTCATGAGAATACGCGAAAACCTCCTGAATTTCGACTTCGACCGCGAGGTCGACGTCGATGAGACATCTCACGCACTCCCCTTTGGCGAGCGTGGAGACGTCTGCGGACACGAGGATGCCGTCGTGGAGCGACTCGAGACGCGCGGCGACGTGGATCGGTTCGCCTTCGCGCACGCCGATGACCGCATTGCCCCAGCCCTCCGGTGCGGTCGTATCGATCACGCGCTCGCGCAGCTCGCCCGGCCGATGGATCAGGTCGACCACGTCGAGGGTGAAGGGGGTCTTCTTCGGATGCGCCACCGCTCAAGCCTAGTTTCTGTCGGTCGATCACGCCCAGCGGGTCGTGAGCGCAGGGGTGCCGACCGGCTCTGCGCTGGCCGCAGCGGCGAGCGCCCGCGCCACGGCGGAGACATCCCCCGAGATCGCGCCCGCCGTCACCCTGATGTAAGCCTCATCCGATTCTGCGGCGAAGAACGGCGTTCCGCCGGCGACCCGGATGCCGCGCGCGGCCAGCTGCAGGATCGCGCCCTGCTCGTCGTCCACCGGAATCCAGGTGTTGATCCCGTCCGCCTGGCGCACATCCATCCCGAACTCGCGCAGCGCTTCGGTGAGGGCGCGCTGGCGGGAGAAGTACACGCGTCGGGCGTCGCTGACCTCGGCGATGCTCTCCGAGGAGGTGAGCAGGTCGTAGAGGATCGTCTGCAGCATCCGGCTCGTCCAGCCCGGCCCGAGCATCCGCCGCGCCTCGATCGCGTTGATGTGGCTCGCCGTGCCTCCGAGCGCTGCGATGCGCAGGTCCGGGCCGTGCGACTTCGAGTAGCTGCGCACGTGCAGCACGCGATCCGGAATCCAGCTTCCGAGGCTCACATCGGGCGACGCCGTGATGTCGCCGGAGTGATCGTCTTCGACGACCATCACGTGCGCGAACGGCGTGTCGTCGCCGATCATTCCGGCAAGGGTCTCCGCGCGTTCGCTCGTCATGGACGCCCCGGTCGGGTTCAGCGCACGCGGTTGCAAGATGACGAGGGACGGCGACATCCGAAGCGCCGCCTCGAACGACTCGGGGACGATCCCCCGCTCGTCGACGTGCACGGGAACGGCCTCGAGTCCGAGGCGCCTGAGCAGGTCGAAGAAGGGCGGGAACCCCGGATTCTCGACGACGACGCGGTCTCCGAATCGCGCGACCTGTTCGATGCTGCGGGAGATCGCGTCCAGTGCGCCGTTGACGATCGTGATGGATTCGACGGTGTACGGCCAGGAGTCGCTGAGCACGCCGACGAGCTCCGGAATCACCGGCAGTTCCATATACGCGGAGGTCTCTGCGCGCTCGGACACGCGGGACAGCGCGCGCCCGAGGCCGGGGAGCAGTTGCGGATCGGGTGTGCCTCGTGAGAGGTCGAGGCCGGGAAGCCCGCTCCCGTCGGAGTGGGGCTGACTGAATGTGGAACGCTCCGGCGCGGCCACCTTGCGCACGAAGGAACCGTTCCTCCCATGCGATTCGATGAGGCCCGCGGCCGCGAGCGCGCGCCAGGCCTGGCTCACCGTCGCCGGGCTCACGCCGAGGTCGGCCGCGAGTTCGCGAACCGTCGGCAACCGGTCTCCAGCGGCGAGTTCCCCCGCAGCGATCAGGCGCCCCAGAGAGGCCGAAATCCCCACCGGGGTCCGGCCCTGGATCCGATCGGCCAAGTTTGCCATTCTGACTTGCCTCACGTCGGTTTGGGCGACAGTATGAAGACTGTACGACATCAGTCGACACAATACCTAAATGTTTAGGCTAGTGAGTAACAAATAGGGCAGGGTCGCCCTGAGCTGGAGGCATCAATGAGCGTCAGTGGATCGAACATCGTTCGCGCAGCAATCACGCAAACGACGTGGACAGGCGACAAGGAATCCATGCTCGACAAGCACGAAAAGTTCGCGAGGGATGCTGCAGCGGACGGCGCGCAGGTCATTAGTTTCCAAGAGCTTTTCTACGGACCGTACTTCGGGATCACCGAGGACAAGAAGTACTACGCCTACGCCGAACCGTCGGATGGCCCCATCGTGCAGCGCTTCGCCAAACTCGCCAAAGAGCTGAACATGGTGATGATTCTCCCCATCTATGAAGAAGAGATGCCTGGCTTGTACTACAACACCGCCGTCATCGTCGACTCGGATGGGACGATCCTCGGCCAGTACCGCAAACACCACATTCCGCACCTCGACCGCTTCTGGGAGAAGTTCTACTTCCGCCCCGGGAACATGGGCTACCCGGTGTTCGACACCGCGGTCGGCAAGATCGGCCTGTACATCTGCTACGACCGCCACTTCCCGGAAGGATGGCGTGAGCTCGGCCTGAACGGCGCGGAGATCGTCTTCAACCCGAACGCGACGAAGCCGGGACTGTCCAACCGGCTGTGGGAGGTCGAGGGGCCGGCCGCAGCTGTCGCGAACGGCTACTACGTGCTCCAGCCGAACCGCGTCGGACGCGAGGACAACGAGTACGGAGAGCTCGCCGTCGACTTCTACGGGACGAGCCAGGTCATCGACCCGCGCGGCAACTTCGTCGGCGAACGGGGATCCGGCACTGACGAGGAGGTCATGATCCGAGACCTCGACATGGACATGGTTCGCCAGATGCGCGACGACTGGCAGTTCTACCGCGACCGCCGCCCCGACTCCTACACCTCGATCCCCAAGCCATAACCACGAGGAGGACCATCATGAAGACCCTCATCAAGAACGGTACGGTCGTCAACTCCACGGGTACGGCCCAGGCCGATGTCCTCATCGACGGCGAGACCATCGCCGCAGTGCTCGCGCCCGGGTCGACCCTGCTCGGCTTCGACCTCGAGCAGAACGTCGACACGGTCATCGACGCCAAGGGCAAATATGTGATCCCGGGTGGGATCGACGCCCACACGCACATGGAGATGCCCTTCGGCGGCACCTTCGCCAGCGACACCTTCGAGACCGGCACGCGGGCGGCCGCGTGGGGCGGAACGACGAGCATCGTCGACTTCGTCGTGCAGTATGCGGGCGAGAACGTGCTCGACCAGTACAAGGCCTGGCACGAGAAGGCCGACGGGAACTGCGCGATCGACTACGGATTCCACCAGATCCTCTCCGACGTCCAGGACTCCTCGCTCACCGCGATGGACGAACTCATCAACGAGGGCGTGTCGAGCTTCAAGCTCTTCATGGCCTACAAGGGCGTCTTCCTCTCGGATGACGGACAGATCCTGCGGGCATTCCAGAAGGGCGCAGAGCTCGGCGCCATGATGATGATGCACGCCGAGAACGGCGCCGTCATCGACGTGCTCGTGCAGCAGGCGCTCGCAGCAGGCAACACCTCCCCCTACTACCACGGACTCACCCGCCCGTGGCAGGCGGAGGAGGAGGCCACCCACCGCGCCATCATGCTCGCGAACCTCACCGGAGCACCGCTCTACGTCGTCCACGTGAGCGCGAAGCAGGCGGTCGAGCAGATCACCGCCGCCCGCGACAACGGCCAGAACGTGTTCGGCGAGACCTGCCCGCAGTACCTCTACCTCTCGCTCGAGGAGCAGCTCGGCGCTTCGAGTGAGCAGTGGGGAGACTTCGAGGGCGCGAAGTGGGTGTGCTCCACGCCGCTGCGGTCCCGTGAAGAAGGCCACCAGCACCACATGTGGCAGAGCCTGCGCACGAACGACATCCAGATGGTCTCCACCGATCACTGCCCGTTCTGCATGAAGGACCAGAAGGACATGGGGATCGGCAACTTCTCGAAGATCCCGAACGGCATCGGGTCCGTCGAACACCGCATGGACCTGCTCTACCAGGGTGTCGTCGACGGGCACATCACGCTCGAGCGCTGGGTGGAGGTGACCTCCACCACGCCGGCCCGGATGTTCGGAATGTGCGGCAGGAAGGGCGTCATCCAGCCGGGCGCCGACGGCGACATCGTCGTGTACGACCCGAAGGGCCACACCTCGATCGGTGTCGGCAAGACCCACCACATGAACATGGACTACTCCGCGTGGGAAGGGTTCGAGATCGACGGTCACGTCGACACCGTGCTCTCGCGCGGCAAGGTCATCGTCGACGACAACCAGTACCTCGGGAAGGCAGGCGATGGAAAGTTCTTCAAGCGCGGCCTCTCCCAGTACCTGACCTGACCCCGACACGGAACGGAACCCATGGATTTCGGAGCAGTACTTCAGACCAACCCGCCGTCGGCGCGCACGGTGCAACTGGCCAAGCTGGCCGAGGCGCACGGTTTCAGCCACGTGTGGACGTTCGACTCCCACCTGCTCTGGCAGGAGCCGTACGTGATCTACAGCAAGATCCTGGCCGAGACGAACCGGATCATCGTCGGACCGATGGTCACGAACCCTGCGACGCGCGACTGGACGGTCACGGCATCCGTCTACGCGACCCTCAACGAGATGTACGGCAATCGCACCATCTGCGGCATCGGGCGCGGCGACTCCGCCGTGCGCGTGACGAACGGGGCGCCCACCAACCTGACGACACTGCGGGAGTCGATTCACGTCATCCGGGAGCTCGCGAACTCCCGGTCGGTCGAATACAACGGCGCGACGCTGCAGTTCCCCTGGAGCACCGGATCCTCGCTCGAGGTCTGGGTCGCCGCCTACGGCCCGCTCGCGCTCAAGCTCGCCGGCGAGGTCGGGGACGGGTTCATCCTGCAGATGGCGGATCTCGACGTCGCGGAGTGGATGATCACGACCGTGCGGAACGCGGCGGAGGCGGTCGGTCGCGACCCCCGGTCGGTCAAGTTCTGTGTCGCCGCCCCGATGTACATCGGCGACACCACAGACGATGCGGTCGCCCACATGCGCGACCAGTGCCGCTGGTTCGGCGGGATGGTCGGCAACCACGTCGCCGACATCGTCGCCAAGTACGGGGAGGGCTCGGCGGTCCCGAAGGCCCTCACCGATTACATCAAGGGCCGCGAGGGCTACGACTACAACCAGCACGGCCAGGCCGGGAACACGCACGCCGACTTCGTACCGGATGAGATCGTCGACCGGTTCTGCGTCCTCGGCACCGCAGCGGACCACATCGAGAAACTGAAGGCCCTGAAGGACATGGGGGTCGACCAGTTCGCCGGATACCTGCAGCACGACAACAAGGAAGAGACCCTTCGCGTGTACGGCGAAACCGTCATCCCCGCCCTCTCCGAGCACATCGTCGCCAAGGCCTGACATGACCGAGACCGCCACCCGGCAGTTCGACGCCGTACCCGCCACCCGGGCAAAGGGTGCGGCCGCGTCGAAGTCCGGCCGGGCTGTCGCCTGGCGGAGGTGGATCCTCGGCGCCCTCGGGATCGTCTTCGTCGGGGTGGCCTGGGAGGTCTACAAACTCGTCGGTCCGGAGAAGGGTTTCACGGTCGGAGAGCTCATCCTCCTTCCGAGGACGAACGACCTGTCGATGCCGCACATCGCGACGATGTTCGAGCGGCTCTCCGAACCGCTCACCGGCGCCTCGAACTCGATCTTCATGTGGCAGGCGGTCGTCGAGGCATCCGAGTTCTCGCTCTATGTCGCCGCCGTCGGCTGGATCATCGGCGTGAGCGTCGGCCTGCTCCTCGCGCTCGTGATGCAGCGCTTCCGCACCGCGCAGTCGGCTGTGCTGCCGTGGATCATCCTGAGCCAGACCGTACCGCTCATCGCCATCGCGCCGCTCGTTCGCCGCTGGGGCGCGCAGATCCAGTTCGGCGACTTCGTCTGGGAGAACTGGATGTCGGTCGCGCTCATCGCAAGCTATCTCGCGTTCTTCCCCGTGTCGATCGGCGCCCTCAAGGGGCTGAACTCCCCCGACACGAACCACGTGGAACTGTTCCGGTCGTTCGGCGTCGGATGGTGGAAGACCCTCGTCAAACTCCGCATCCCCGCGAGCGTCCCCTACCTCATGCCGGCCCTCCAGCTCGCCGCGGCCAACGCCGTGATCGGCACGATCGTGGCCGAGGTGTCGATCGGCCTCAAGGGCGGCATCGGCCGCATGGTCATCGAGTTCGCCGGAGCGGCGGGCGGTGACCCGGGGAAGCCGTGGGCACCCATCTTCGGCGCTGTGGCGATCGGCCTGATCGCGGCGGGCGTCGTGGCAGTTCTCGGACTCTTCGTCCGGCGTTACCGGCGCGGGGAGACGAACGCATGACACGTGAGGATGACAAGGACATGGCTTCAGAACCGACGACGACACCCGCGGTCATCGCCGAGAACGTCGGCAAGGTGTTCCCCGGCAAGAAGGGCGCACAGGTCACGGCGCTCGAGGACATCGACCTCACGGTCGCGCGCGGGGAGTTCGTGTCGCTCATCGGCCCGTCCGGATGCGGCAAGAGCACGCTCATGCGGTTGATCGCGGATCTCGACCAGCCGACGAGCGGTTCGCTGTCCGTATTCGGAAAGTCGGCGAAGCAGGCACGGCTCGACCAGGAGTACGGGATCGCGTTCCAGCAGGCGGGCCTCCTGCCGTGGCGCACCGTGCGCCGCAACATCGAGCTGCCGCTCGAGCTGCACAAGGTGGGCAAGGCGGAGCGTGCGAAACGTTCGAAGGAGCTGCTCTCCCTCGTCGGCCTCACCGACTTCGGCGACAACTTCCCCGACCAGCTCTCCGGCGGCATGCAGCAGCGGGTGGCGATCGCCCGGTCCCTCGCCGAGAGCCCCAACCTCCTGCTCATGGACGAGCCGTTCGGCGCGCTCGACGAGATGACGCGCGAACACATGCAGGGCGAACTCGCCCACATCTGCGCGGAGACGAACGCCGCAGTCGTCTTCGTGACGCACTCGATCCCTGAGGCGGTATTCCTCTCCCACCGGGTCGTCGTGCTGTCGCCGCGGCCTGGACGCATCCGTGCGATCGTGGACGTCGGACTCGGAACCTCGAGCGAGCGCACCGACCACCTCCGCGAGAGCGAGACGTTCTTCGCGGCGGTCAGTGAGGTGCGCGAGCACCTGCACGGGTCGCCGGATGCCGTGCCGATGGGGGTCGACAACCGATGAAGGCGGCATTCGGCGCGACGAGGGGGGTCATCCCTCCCCTGCTGCTCGGCGTCGTCACGCTGCTGCTCTGGCAGCTCGCCGTCGCGGCCTTCGACATCAAGCCGTTCGTCCTGCCGAGCCCGACCGCCATCGGTGACCAGTTCGTGAACAACCTTCCGACGGTGTGGTCGAACTCGCTCGTGACCGGGTTCAACTCGCTCGTCGGCCTCCTCATCGGCGCGGTGCTCGGCATCCTGCTCGCGATTCTCGCCTCGCTCGTGCGCGTCATCGACGAATTGAGTTCCGCGGTCGTCGCAGCGGCGATGGTCCTGCCGATCGTTGCGCTCGCACCCGTGCTGTACAGCATGTTCAGCGCGAGCCAGCAGACCGCTCGCCAGCTCGTCGCCTCGCTCGCCGTCTTCGTGCCGGTGTATGTCAACACCCTGAAGGGTCTCCGGCAGGTGCGGCCGGTGCACCGCGATCTCCTGCGCGCGCATGCGGCGTCGACCGGGCAGACGATCCGCGTGGTCACGCTCCCGACGGCGCTGCCGTTCATCTTCACCGGTGTGCGGATTGCGTCTTCGCTCGCCGTCATCGCCGCCGTCATCGCCGAGTATTTCGGTGGACCCATCGGCGGTCTCGGCAAGTCCATCACGACCGCTGCGGCCGGCAGCAACTACCCACTCGCCTGGGCCTACGTGCTCGGATCCATCCTGCTCGGCCTCGTGTTCTACCTGGCCGTGCTCGGGATCGAGCGGTGGGTGCTGCGCGATCGCGGCACCTGATCCCGAAGCGCATCCGCCACGACGTTCCACCCTGCACCGTCCGATGAATCACCAACAAGGAGGAAGCAATGCACCATCGCAAGAGATTACTGACGGGCGCCGCGGTCCTGGCGACTGCAGCACTCGCCCTTACCGGCTGCACACCGCCCGGTTCAGGGGACACCGACAAGGGCGACGGCGCGCTGACGCCGGTCACGCTCCAGCTCCAGTGGTTCGCCCAGGCACAGTTCAGCGGTTACTACGCCGCACTGGACCAGGGTTTCTACAAGGATGAGGGTCTCGACGTCACGCTCAAGGAGGGTGGCGCGGACATCGTGCCGCAGGATGCCCTCACCTCCGGCGAGGCTGACTACGCGATCTCCTGGGTGCCGAAGGTGCTCGGCTCGATCGAGCAGGGCGCCCACATCACGAACGTCGCCCAGATCTTCGAGCGATCTGCGACGACGCAGATCTCGTTCAAGGACAAGAACATCAACTCGATCGAGGACCTCAAGGGCCACACGGTCGGAAGCTGGGGTTACGGCAACGAGTGGGAGATCTTCGCGGGCCTGCAGAAGGCGGGCCTGTCGGTGGATGACATCACTCTCGTCACGCAGGCCTTCGACATGCTCGGCATGCTCCAGGGGGACATCGACGCAGCACAGGCGATGACCTACAACGAGTACGCGCAGGTGCTGGAGAGCGTCAACCCTGCGACCGGCAAGCTCTACCAGCCGGATGAGATCAACGTCATCGACTACAACAAGGTCGGTGTCGGTATGCTCCAGGACTCCATCTGGGCGGATGCCGACCGACTGGCGAGTGACCCCAAGTACGAGGAGACCACCGTCAAGTTCCTGAAGGCGTCCATCAAGGGCTGGATCTTCGCCATGAACGACCCGCAGAAGGCTGCGGACATCGTCACGGCGGCGGGTTCGACCCTGGGTACCAGCCACCAGCTGTGGATGGCCAACGAGGTCAACAAGCTCATCTGGCCCTCCACGAACGGCATCGGCTTCATCGATGAGGCGGCCTGGAACCGCACCGTCGGTATCGCCAAGACGACGAAGAACGAGACCGGTGCGACCATCCTCACGAAGGACCCGCCGGCCGACGCCCACACCAACAAGTACATCCAGCAGGCCCTCGACGAGTTGAAGGCCGAAGGAGTCGACGTGATGGGAGCGAACTACCAGCCCATCACGGTCACCCTCAAGGAGGGCGGCAAGTAGTACCACCCCGGTCGGGCGGCCATTCGAGTGGCCGCCCGACCACCACCCGGCACCCTGTGTTGCACAACAGGGGGGTGCTGATCAACAGTTGAAACAAGAAAGAAGCACGATATCCCGTGACCGACACCACCACCCGGAACGACCCCGGCAAGGCAGGCATCGACCTCGATGCCAGGGCTCTCGAACTCGACGCCTACGTCTTCCATTCCTGGTCCGCGCAGGCGAAACTGAATCCGTTCGTCATCTCGGGCGGTCTCGGATGTCGCGTGTGGGACAACTCCGGGCGCACCTATCTGGACTTCTCCAGCCAGCTCGTGAACGTGAACATCGGGCACCAGCATCCTGCGGTCGTGGCCGCCATCCAGGAGCAGGCCGGAATCCTGGCGACGATCTCCCCTCCGACCGCGAACCTGCAGCGCGGTGAGGCCGCCAAGCGCATCGTCGATCGCGCTCCGGACGGATTCAACAAGGTCTTCTTCACGAACGGCGGCGCGGATGCGAATGAGAACGCCATCCGCATGGCCCGCCTGCACACCGGTCGGGACAAGATCCTCTCCACCTACCGCTCGTATCACGGCAACACCGGTGCTGCGATCGTGTCGACCGGCGACTGGCGTCGTGTGGCGAACGAGTACGCCCGCGGTCACGCGCACTTCTTCGGCCCGTACCTGTACCGCAGCGAGTTCTGGGCGCAGACCCCTGAGGAGGAGTCGGAGCGCGCGCTCCACCACCTGGAGCGCGTCATCCAGAGCGAGGGTCCTTCGGGTATCGCCGCGATCCTCCTCGAGACGATCCCGGGAACCGCCGGAGTGCTGATGCCACCGCCCGGCTATCTCGAGGGTGTGCGTGCGCTCTGCGACAAGTATGACCTCGTACTCATCTTCGACGAGGTCATGGCCGGTTTCGGCCGCACCGGGAACTGGTTCGCGTTCGACGGCTACGACGTGGTCCCCGATCTCATCACGTTCGCGAAGGGGGTCAACTCCGGTTATGTTCCCGCCGGTGGTGTCATCATCTCGGATGCGATCGCGCACGACTTCGACGAGGTCGTCTTCCCGGGTGGACTGACTTACAGCGGACATCCGCTCGCGATGGCGTCGATCGTGGCGACTCTCGACGCCATGGAGTCGGAGGGCATCGTCGAGAATGCGGCGAGGATCGGGCGGGATGTCCTCGCGCCGGCGCTGGCGAAGCTCAAGGCGGACCATCCGATCGTCGGTGATGTGCGCGGGGTGGGTGTCTTCTGGGCGGTCGAGCTGGTTTCCGACCAGGCGAGCCGTACTCCGGTGAGTGCCGCGGTCATGGCGAGGGTGAAGTCCGAGCTTCTGGCGCGGAATCTTCTTCCCTTCCTGTCTGAGAACCGCATCCATGTCGTTCCGCCGTGCGTTGTCACCGATGCCGAGGTCGCTGAGGCGATGGCGATCTACGACGAGGTGCTCTCGCTCGACCTGCTGTCCTGAACGCTTCCGCGTCTCCACGCTTCACACGGAGACATCACATCAACCTTTCATACCGAATCTTCACGAGCACTCACAGAATCGAATCGATACGTCATGACTGACACACTCAACCACTACATCGATGGGGCATCGCACACTGGTGACTCGACCCGCACCTCGCCGGTGTTCAACCCGGCCACGGGTGCGGTCGCCAAGAATGTGCGGCTTGCGAGTGTCGCGGATGTCGACACGGCGGTTGCCGCCGCGACGGCAGCATTTCCGGCCTGGCGAGACACGTCGCAGGCCCACCGGCAGGCGATCCTGTACCGCTATCGCGAGCTCTTGAATGCGCGCCGCAACGACCTGGCCGACATCCTCACTGCCGAGCACGGCAAGGTGACGTCGGATGCGAGGGGCGAGGTCGCGCGCGGGATCGAGGTCGTCGAGTTCGCGCTCGGTATGCCTCACCTCGTGAAGGGCGATTTCTCGGAGAACGTGTCGACCGGTGTCGACGTCTACACGCTGCGCCAGCCGCTTGGTGCTGTCGCGATCATCAGCCCGTTCAATTTCCCGGCGATGGTGCCGATGTGGTTTTTCCCGATCGCTATCGCGGCGGGTAACACCGTGGTGCTGAAGCCGTCGGAGAAGGACCCGTCGGCGGCGAACTGGATGGCTGAACTGTTCACGGAGGCGGGGCTCCCGAAGGGTGTCTTCAATGTCGTGCATGGGGATAAGGAGTCGGTCGACGCGCTCCTGGAGCACCGGGACGTCAAGGCGGTTTCGTTCGTCGGTTCGACTCCGATCGCCAAGTACATCTACGAGACGGCGTCGAAGCACGGCAAGCGTGTGCAGGCGCTCGGTGGCGCGAAGAATCACATGCTCGTGTTGCCGGATGCGGACCTCGATCTGACCGCGGATGCTGCGGTCAATGCCGGTTTCGGTTCGGCCGGTGAGCGGTGCATGGCGATCAGTGTCGTCGTGGCCGTCGAGCCGGTGGCCGACGACCTCATCGCGAAGATCACCGAGCGGATGAGGGGCCTCAAGGTCGGTGACGGTATGCGCAACTGCGACATGGGGCCTCTCATCACCGAGGCTCACAGGGACAAGGTCGCGTCGTACATCGATCTCGCGCACACCGATGGTGCGGATGTCGTTGTCGATGGGCGCGGGATCGCTGTCGATGGGGAGGCGAGTGGTTTCTGGCTGGGCCCGACGTTGCTCGACAAGGTCAGTACCGATTCGGCCGTCTACAAGGATGAGATTTTCGGGCCGATTCTCGCCATCATCCGGGTGCCTTCCTTCGAGGAGGGTGTCGCGCTCATCAACCGCAGCCCGTATGGCAATGGGACGGCGATCTTCACGAACGATGGTGGTGCTGCTCGGCGTTACCAGCACGAGGTGGAGGCCGGGATGGTGGGTGTGAATGTGCCGATCCCGGTGCCGGTCGCGTATCACTCGTTCGGTGGCTGGAAGGATTCGGCGTTCGGCGACGCGAAGGCGTATGGCCCGGCGGGAATCGCGTTCTATACGCGCGAGAAGGTTGTGACGAGCCGTTGGCTGGATCCGAGCCACGGTGGGATCAACCTGGGCTTCCCGCAGAACCAGTAGCGCTCGATGTGGTGTGCCGGCGCTTTGGTCGGGAGGCAGCTGGTTCAGGAGACTGCTCGCTCAGGTGGCGATCAGTTCTGGCAACGGTGCACCCGATGGGGGTGAGCCGGGTCGCTGTCGACTTCGTTGTCGCGCTCGGGTGAGGAGGTTCTTGCTTTCGAGCTGTACGGCAACCCGATCGGAGTCGACGGCGGCGGGCGGCGTCAGCCAGTATCTTCCCTCGGCATCGCGGTGGAGTTCCCAGTGGTTGTTGTGCAGGAGCAGGTGGTGGAACCGGCACAACAGGATGCCGTTCTCGAGATCCGTCCGCCCTCGGTCACGTTTCCACTGTTCGATGTGGTGCGCTTCGGTGAAGGAGGGCGGCTGCAGGCACTCCGGCCACATGCATCCGCCGTCACGTACCGCGAGAGCCTCACGCTGCCTCCGGTCGAACAGTCGGCGGGTCCGGCCGACATCGAGCGGATTCCCGCATGTGTCGATCGTGATCTCCTGCCACCGTGAATCGCACAGACCGGCTTCGGCGGTGCCGACCGCAATGGTCGTGCCGGTCGACTCGATGACCCCGAATCCCTGTGGCGGCAGTTCAGCCTCGTCCGCCTCGGCGTGCTCCACCGACGCCGCCGGCACGAGCACCTTCACGAGCGTGTGATCGCCGGAGGGTATCGTCTGCGGGTCGAGTCCGCCGGCGGCCTTCACAAGGGCGACGAGACCATCGAGCGTGATCCGCTCTGTCGTGCGCGGGTCGTCGACGATGGCTTTGGCCCGGGCAATGTCCTCCGGCCGGGTGAAGCGGGGCCCTCCTCGGCGCGGACTCGTCAACGGATCAAGCGCTCCCATGAGCACGGCAGCGGACTCGGGGTCGGCCTGCCCGGCATACCCAAACATGCCATTGGCTTTACGGAACAGGCGGAATCCACCCTGCAGGTACTGCTCCTGCTGTCGCGCGGCGATGCCGTCGAGGTCGTTCAGGTCCCGCTCGGCCCTCGCTCGCTGGAACAGCGCATCCGCCGGAAGCTCCCCGTATCCGCGAAGAAGCTCGGTCGCGAGCTCGCGCAGCCTCTCCGCCGTGATGTCGCCGTCGGGCTTGCCGAGTCCGCGCCGGAGTGCGTCAGCGCACTCGACGCTGAGCGCCCCCGTCGTCACAGCACGGCAGATCGGCTCATCCCACGCCGTCTCAACCGGTACCCCGCCGATCTCGGTCACTCCGTTGTCGAGGAGTTCGCGCGCGGCCTCGGCCTCACCGATGGCATTGCCGAGATTGACGAGCTGGCCAGCCTCCCGCGCTGTCACCTTGGTGACCTGCTGCAGGAGTTTCTGCGGGGAGGCGAACCCATTGCGGGCGGCCAACCCGGTGTGCCCGAACTCGCGGCGCGAGCGCCTCGCCACCTGAGCGGCGTGCTGGGCCTTCACCAGGCCGAAGGCTCGCTCGTGGGCGGCGATCGCCACGCCGAGCTCGAGCACCCGGTCATCCGGGAGCGCGTCATAGTCCCGCGTGCTCACACCAAAGGCCGAGACCGCGGCCGCGGACCCTTCGAGTGTTTGTGCGAGGAATGACATGTATAGATTCTTTCAAACCCGAATGCATGTCTACAACTGTTTGCCAAAATCTGTGGAGAAGTCCTTTCTACGGGGCCTGTGGAGGAGTGGAGGGCGCATGCGCTCCGGCGACCGCCGGGCTCTCCCTCGGAATCCAACACCAGGCGAACAGCCCGCTCCTTCAACTCACTCGGACAATGCTTCGTCAAAACTCTCATCCTCTCGGGGACAAAGAGCCTCCACCAAACCCGGGGCGCAACAGACACCTTTCACCACCACCACCGGGGATCGCGTCAAAGTGCGCGCGTGTGAATCGTTCGCTGCTTGGCCACCGCTCACGAGTTGGCATCGTCATCACGGTGTTGAGTCGGGCGGACATGCTCCAACACCAAGCGCGCTGCGCGCTGCTTTGTCTCCTCAGGAATCCTCTTCGGCATGATCAACATTGTCCTTTCAAACTCGAAAGGAAACGGCATCAAACCGGGGACGGTTCACCAGGCCGTTCACCCGAGTCGATCTGCGCCCGCTTCATCCACCCCCGCAGCGTGTCCGAGTTGACTCCGACACGCTGCCCGATCCGAACCACTGCCGCGTTCAACGACAGCTCCGGATCTTCCTTCCGAGCCTCATAAACGAGCCGAACAGCCCGATCCCGCAACTCCTGCGGATACTTCCGTAATGCTGGCATGATCATCATCCTTCGGGGAATCAGACCCTCCACACAGCCCGGGATGCTTCACGTCGCCGCGTTCATCGAAGGCGCACTCCTGCGTCACCACGCCCGCCAAGCATTCAGCGGCCAGGCCAACTGATCAGGCCTCGTCAGCCTTCTCGGCAATCTCGTAGTAACGATCGAACACAGAGAGCGCTTCAGGCTCCAGCTCCTGGAGCGCGCCAGCGTGTCCGTGCTCTTCGACAAGTTCCGGATAGCCCCAGACCGCAACGCCGGGTGACGTCCAAAGATCTCGACCCGATGCATGGACGCCGGCCCTCAGGCCGAACAGCCAGCCCTCGGGAATCGGCGCCGTGAGCAGCTCAAAGAACCCTGCCGGAGCGAAGCACGGGCCATCCCAGTCATCACGAACGAGAAACTCGAAGACGTTCTCCCAGATGCTCATGCCCAGCACGACGTAGGTCTTGCCCACCGTCAGCGGGTATTCGCTTTCGAACTCCGCAGCTCGACCCCGCTGGTGGTCAGCCAGCCGCTTCGGGTCGTTGGAGACGCAGACGGCTCTCATCGACGCATCACGAACCTGAAGTCGTCAACCGCACCAGTCGCCGTGTTGCGGACGTAGTGGACGTTCACGCCGTTGACGATCTGCTGCATCTTGACCCAGCCGTCGACGCAGGCCACCGCGGATCGGTCATCGTGACCTTTGAGAGCACCCGCCCACCTGGCGCCGAGCGGACCTCGGTCATCGCCAACTGCTCAGTCAGATTCTGAGGCGCCGTCCTACCCGTAGACCCAAGTCCCAATGGCTTCGGTGCCGACGCCGGCAAACCCGGAAGCAGGTTGTCTGCTGCCTTTGCCGCTGTGCTGACTGCCTCTTCGGCGGCTTTAACCCCGCGGACACCTTTCAACACCCCGCCACCGGGGATCGCGAAAGCTCCTACCGTGACCACACTCCCACCGAGGGCATGACCAGGATTGTTCGCCCAGTCATCGACGATCGGTTTCGTGATCGCATCCCACACCGCTCCCGGACCAGCGGCAAACAACGCCTGCTGCGCCTGAGCCTCCGCGTACTTCCGTGCGTTGTAACCGTCCCAGTCGGTGAACATGTCGATGTTCTCCACCGTCGACTCCACCGTCGTGCACAGCACACAATCAATCGAGGGCTTCTGCGACAGAGCGCTCGGCTGGATAGCCCACCATGTGCCGACCGACGCCCCAAGAACTAAAGCCAGGGCCCCGGCAACTACAACACCCCCATGGGTCGCAATCCCAGCCTTCACAAGCGGACCTCTCGGCTCACTGAGCACTTACGGCCGCTCAGTCCTTTCAACCTGCACCACACGCGCCAGATGCACATGAGAGGACAGCGGCAGACACCCACTCCGACTACCCCCAAATAGGGCACACGCGGAGGGCGACCCCGCCACCGCGCCCGCACGATGTCGCCGTGCGCTGCGACTACAGTGGAACCCTGACCCCCTCACCGGATGTGGTGTGGTGTGCGTGCCCGTGATCTGGGCTGCGTGGTTGCCTCGCCGAATGCTCGCTTCGGCTCCCTTGACCACACTCGACCACATCCGGAGATTTCGTGCCCCGTCCACTGCTGACTCTTTCCCTGCTCGCCAGCGCCGCTCTGCTGCTCACCGGCTGCGCCACTGCGGCGGGTGCGCCATCACCGTCCACCACGAATGCGGTGCCGATCGACAATTGCGGAGTGCGGGTTCCGGTCACTGCCCCGCCGAAACGCGTGATCACCATCAAGTCCACCTCCACGGAGATGCTCCTCGCGCTCGGCCTCGGCGACCGCATCGTCGGTACCGCGTTCCAGGACGGACCGGTGCCGGCGAAGTGGGCGGATGCCGCGGCCGGCCTTCCCGTGCTCGCCGACAAGGTGCCATCCCAGGAGGTCGTCCTCGCCGCGAACCCCGACTTCATCTACGCCGGATGGGAGTCGAACTTCTCCGCGGACGGCGCAGGCACCCGCCCCGACCTCGCCGCGCTCGGCATCCGCACCTACGTCTCCCCTGCCGCCTGCAAGGAGTCCGCGTACAAGCCAGCACGGTTGACCTTCGGCGACATCGACGAGGAGATCGGCGAGGTCGCCGACATCTTCGGGGTCAACGACGCCGACCTCATCGTCGAGCAGCACGCCACCCTCGCCTCGATCACGAAGGACACCCGCGGCCTGAGCGCGCTCTGGTTCTCCTCCGGGTCCGACATCCCCTACGTGGGTGCCGGCATCGGGGCACCTCAGCTCATCCTCGACACGGTCGGCCTTCGCAACATCGCCGCCGACGTCAAGGACACCTGGGCCAGCTACAACTGGGAGAGCGTGATCGCGGCGAACCCCGACGTGATCGTGCTCGTGGACGCCAGCTGGAGCACGAAGGAGAAGAAGATCGCCGTGCTCGAGGGCAACCCGGCGACCGCGAAGCTCAACGCGGTGAAGAACCATCGCTACCTCATCGTGCCGTTCGCGGCGAGCGAGGCCGGCGTGAGGACGGTGGATGCCGCGGCGGACCTCGCGCAGCAACTCGCAGCGCTGAATCTTGGCTAGGTCAGCCAACGCCATCGTGTGGACCGTCGTGCTCACTGCGGCGGTCCTCGCGTCGATCACGTTCGCCGTCACTTTCGGCCCCGCGAACATCACCCCGGTGGATGTCTGGGGCTCGATCCTGCACCACCTCGGGCTCGGCCCCTCGCCGCTTGAACCGCTGCGTGACAGCATCGTCTGGGACCTTCGCCTTCCACGGATCCTCACCGCCGGAGCGGTCGGCGCGGGCCTCGCCATCGCCGGCGTCGTCATGCAGGCGATCACCCGCAACCCGCTCGCCGACCCCTACCTGCTCGGCCTGTCGTCGGGGGCGTCCCTCGGAGCGGTCGCCGTGCTCCTCCTCGGCAGTGCGCTGCTCCTGCCGTTCGCGGCCTTCCTCGGCGCCATGATCGCCCTCGCGGCGACGCTCGTACTCGCCGGGGCGTTCGGGCGGATCACCCCCGGCCGCACCATCCTCGCCGGCATCGCCGTCTCCGCTCTCGCCGGCGCAGTGACGAGCCTCATCATCTTCTGGACGGTCACCGGCGACTCGTATCGCGAGATCCTGGGCTGGCTTCTCGGCTCCCTCGCGGGGGCGCGCTGGCCCGCCGTCGGGATCGCCGCGGTCGCCATCCTCGTCGCGGGGGTGCCGATCACGCTGAGCGGACGGGTTCTGGATGCGTTCGCGTTCGGCGACACCTCCGCCGCGACGCTCGGCATCAACGTGCAGGCGACCCGCTGGATCATGCTCACCGGCGCGGCGGTGCTCACCGGAGCCATGGTGTCGGTGAGCGGCGCGATCGGCTTCGTCGGCCTCATCCTGCCCCACGCCGTCCGGCTGCTCGTCGGGCCGAGACACCGGCTCCTGCTCCCGCTTTCCGCCCTCGTCGGGGCGAGCTTCCTCATCTGGGCGGACACCGCCGCCAGGTCGCTGTTCGACCCGAGGGAGCTTCCCGTCGGCATCGTCACGGCGATCATCGGCGCCCCCGTGTTCGCCGCACTCCTGGCGCGCAGGAGGGTCAACTCGTGAGCGTCCCCGCAATGAACGGCCTCGACGCGCAGCGGGTCACGGTCCGGCTCGACGGCAGGCTCATCATCGACGGCATCGACTGTTCCGCCCCATCCGGCGCCGTCACGGCCCTCATCGGCCCGAACGGCGCGGGCAAGTCGACGCTCCTCCACGCCCTCGCCACGATCCTGCCCACCGAGGCCGGGGTCATCCGGTTCGGCGACGACGACCTCCTGGCCATGAAACGTCGGACGAGGGCGCGCACGATCGCGCTCGTCGAACAGGATGCGACCACCGAGCTTTCCCTCTCGGTGGCGGATGTCGTCTCCCTCGGTCGCATCCCGTACCAGGGGATGTTCTCCGACGAATCGGTACACGACCGCGCGATCGCCCGGAACGCTCTCGACACGGTCGGGATGAGCGCGTTCGCCGAGCGGGATGTCACCGAGCTCTCCGGAGGGGAGCGCCAGCGGGTGCTCCTCGCGCGGGCACTGGCCCAGGAACCCCGACTCCTCCTCCTCGACGAGCCGACGAACCATCTCGACATCTCGGCGCAGCTGTCGACACTCGCGCTCCTGCACGACCTCGCCGCCGGCGGCGTCACCGTCATGGCAGCACTGCACGACCTCACCCTCGCGACCGGCTGGAGCGACCACGTGATCGTGCTGTCCGGAGGCCACGTCGTGGCGTCGGGGCCGACCGGCGCGACCCTCACTCCGCGACTCATCGAGGACGTGTACGGCGTGCACGCCGAGATCATCGAGCGGCAGGGACACCGGCCGACGATCGCGTTCAGTCCGCGCGACTGAGGGACAGTCGGGACCAGATCGAACGCGGCGCGAGCGCGGCGACGATTCGACGACGCCATCCGAATGCTCTCCGCACTCGGTCGAGGATGTCGGACACGCGATCATCCGCGCCGCCCGGTACTGCTCCGTGCGCGAGCCCCGATTCCGCCCGCCTCCTCGAGAAGCTCTGCCGCTCGACGAGGGCGCGCAGCGAATCGAGGCCCACCCTGTCCGTCTCGCCGAGGCGGGCCGAGTCCGCGATGGCGGCCGCGGCCTCGCGCGGGGTCGCGGTCGGACTGATGTCCACCCCGAGGTCGTGCATGCTCTGCAGCACTTCCTTCCAGCCGGTCTGCGCAGCCGGGAAACCTCTCGCGAGCCGGCGCAGCCGAAGCGCGCGCTGTATCCCGCGAATGAACGCGGGGAGAAGCAGCAGCAGGATCACGCCGAGGAGGCTGAGCCCCGTCCACAGCCAGCCGAGCGACACCGCCGCGGTGCTGGAGTTCGCCGCAGGGTCGTTCGGATCGATCGGGGCCGCGGTCGCCGAATTGGTCGGTTCCGGCGTCGGAGTGGGCGTCGCGGTCGGGGTGGTGACCGGCGGGACGGGGACGCCGGGCGTGGCCTCATCCGCATAGGTCGGAACGAAACCTCTGCCGGGAGTGGGCTCGAACCGGGTCCAGCCGATCCCGTCGAAGTACAGCTCGGGCCAGGCGTGCACGTCCTGCGTCGTCACGCGGTACGACGTGCGCCCCTCGACCGTCTCCGCCTGCTTCTCGCCGGGAAGGAAGCCCACCGCGACGCGGGAGGGGATGCCGAGCGTGCGCGCCATGATCGCCATGGCCGAGGAGAAGTGGATGCAGTAGCCGCTCTTCGCCTCGAGGAACTGCGCGATCGCCTTCATCCCGTTCGAGTCGTAACCGAAGTCGGCCGGCGCCGTTTCCGAATAGTCGAAGGTGCCGTCGCGGAAGTACTCCTGCAGCGCCACCGCCCTCCCGTAGTTGCTCGTGGCAGACGATGTGACTCGCTGCGCGGTGCTGCGGATGATGCCGGGCAGGTCGGCCGGAAGGTCGAGGTAGTTGTCATCCGGGTTCGGCAGGGTGCTGTTCGCCACATCCAACTGTGCGGGCGTCGGTTGCACGAGAAGGCTCGACACCCGGTACTCCTCGCCGCGCGCCACCCGGTCCGGGCTCGTGAAGGTGAGGTCATCCGCATCCCAGAACCAGTTCCCGCGCAGGCCGCTCACGTCGGTCGCCGGGTACGGTACCGGCAGCCACGGGCTCCCGAGATTGTTGACATCCACCCACGTGGTCTCGTTCTCGACCGGGATGTCCGCCTCCAGCCCGGGAGGCGGCCCGACGGCGGCGGGTGTGTTGTCGCGGTCGATGGTCGGCGGATCGGGTTCCCAGGTCTCCGCGAGGAAGTTCTGGAGGCTCACGAGTCGCAGGTAGGTGGGCTGGTCCGACAGCGTGCTGTAGGTGAGGATCGTGCGCGGGAGCTCTCGCCGCAGTTCGTCGCCGAGCGACAGCACAGGGTTGACGCTCGCGAGGTATCCGCCGAACGCGTCGCCGCTCGCCGTCGATTCGTCGACCGTCGGAAGCGCGAGCGGAACGAGAAGCGCGACAACGACGGACACCGCGCCGATGCCGACTGCCCGGGAGGTCTGCGGGAAAGGCTCTCCGGCACGCAGCAGTACGAGCCAGGCCACGGCCGAGAGAACGAAGACGAACACGTCGGCGAGCTGGATGCCGACGAAGGTCGGGATGCCGAGGAGAACGGCGATGGGGATGGCGGCGAGGGCCGGCCTGCGCCACGTGACCGCAAGGAGGTCCGCCAGGATCGCAAGCGACCCGGCGCCCACCGCCAGGAGGAAGGAGATCCCGAGGGTGACGTCGGCCGGCACCGCCTGATTCGCGATGGCGAGGGATCCGGCCTGCGCGAGATCACCGAACACGGCGAAGGACTCGAACGTCGGAATCACGAACAGGAACGCCGACCGGGAGGCGAAGAACACCGTGATGAGCGTGACGAGAACGGCGGATGCCACGAGCGTCGGCAACCAGGCGCGGCGGCCGGGCGACCTCGTCCCCTGCGACCGTGCACCCAGTGCGCGCGTGATGCCGGCGGCGGCGAGAACGGCGAACACGATTCCCGTGATCTGGAACCACCATCCGAAGCCCTGCAGCACGGTGTGGAGCGCCGCAGCGGAAATGGAAAGGCAGAACAGCAGCGCGACGCTCACGCGCCATGCGCGGCGGTGATCCAGCCGATCCCGGCGGCGTTCAGGCGCGCGCACGGTTCGCCTCCCTCAGTTCGATGGCCGCGAGCCACACCGCAGCGAGGTCATCGGTCGGGCGGACGGCGACGCACGTCCAGCCTGAGGCGCGCAGCGGCGCGATCACGAGGTCGCTGTGCGGGTTGACGACGAAGGCGATCGCACTGTCGAACTGCGGGCGCTGGGCGACGAGCCGCTCGACCGTGTGCGGCTCGGCATCCGCCACGACCGCGAAGATCGAGCCGAGCGATCCCTGATTCGGAAGGGAAACGACCATGCGTCGGGGCGGTCCGTCCACGAGGGACGCTGCGGCGAGCGATTCGAGGAACTCCTCGGGATGATCGGGAAGCGTGAGTTGTCGATCCCCGGTCTCGATCACCTCAACCGTATAGCCGATCCGCTGCAGGTGGAACGTCAGCGATGCGGTGAACGCGATCGCCCACTCGAAGCTGTCGCTCTCCGGTTCGTCGACCGACTTCGGCACCGCGTCGTGGTAGCCGGTCTTGCGGGTGTCCAGCACGATGCGCGCCTGCGCGTGGCTGCGCTGCTCCTCCTGGCGCACCATGAGCTCGCCCTGCCGCGCCGTGGCCTTCCAGTGGACGCGACGGAGCGGATCGCCGTGCCGGTACTCGCGCGTCATGAGGTCGTCGCCACCGCCGACGTTGCGTCGCTGCAATGCCCGCGCCGTCCCGTCATCCGCCGGCATGGACTGGCCGACGATGGGAAGCGCGACGACTCGGGGCGTGACGACGAGCTTCTGGGTGGCCCCGACGACGATCTCGCCGCGCGCGAGGGCGAACGGATCCGACACCTCGACGACGAGCGGCCCGACGTCGAACACTCCGCGCATCGGCGGCTGAAGCACGTAGTCGACGGTCGTCGCGCTCGAAGCCCCCAGCACGCCTCGGTTTCGTTGAAGGGGGGCGAGCCTGGCCGACGGCGTACCGTGCGGCGCCCAAGGCCACTCGTCACGCCACGTCGACTCCCCCGTGGGCGTGGACGCGAGGTTGCGAACTTCGACGGTCACCGCCACCGGAGAGCCGGCCTCGGCGACCGGCGGGCTGAACCGTCTCGCGACACCCCAACTTCGCCGACGGAATCGGATGAAGGCGAACGCGAGGAGAGGAAGCCCGATGAGAAGCGACCCGGCGTAGAGGAGTTCGCTGCGCGGCACGGAATAGGCCGCGATCAGGAGAACGACGCCGATGATCACGAGCGCGAGCCCGCGGCGGTCGAGTGTGACGCGCAGACGCCTCCTCGTCCCCGGTCGCGCGTGCCAGCGACCCCGTGGACCCTGTGACCGCCGCATGCCGGAGATCAGGCCCGATCGCCGGCGCCAAGGGGCACGGGGGTCGCCGCGACGATGCGGTGGATGATGTCCGCGACACTGTTCGACTGGAACGCAGAACCGGCCCCGGCGACACGTGCGGCCGCGATGAGCCGGTGGCCGAGCACGGGCACGGCGAGCGCGTCGATGTCGTCCGGCAGCACGAACTCCCGCCCGTCGAGGGCTGCGCGGGCTTTTGCGGCGCGCACGAGGTGCAGCGTCGCCCGCGGACTCGCGCCGAGGCGGAGCTCGCGGTCGCGGCGGGTGTCCTGTGCGATGCTCACGGCGTACTGCTCGACCGCCTGCGAGACGAAGATTCCGCGCACCATGGCGATCATCCCGGTGAGCTGTTCGAGCGAGACGACAGGGGTCAGGGCATCGAGCGGGCTCGAGAGCTCGCGGGTCTGCAGCATGGCCAGTTCGGCCGCGTCATCCGGATAACCCATCGAGATCCGCACCATGAACCGGTCGCGCTGCGCCTCGGGGAGAGGGTACGTTCCCTCCATCTCGACGGGGTTCTGGGTGGCGACGACAGTGAACGGCCTGGCGAGCGGATACGTCGTCCCGTCGACGCTCACCTGGCCCTCCTCCATGCTCTCCAGGAGCGCGGACTGGGTCTTCGGGCTCGCCCGGTTGATCTCGTCGCCGATCACGATGTTCGCGAACACGGGTCCGGGCTTGAACTCGAACACCCTCTCGCCCTGGTTGAACACGGACACGCCCGTGATGTCCGAAGGGAGCAGGTCCGGGGTGAACTGGATGCGGTTGACGGTGCAGTCGATCGAGCGGGCGAGGGCCCGCGCGAGCATGGTCTTGCCGACCCCCGGAACGTCCTCGATGAGCAGGTGACCTTCGGCGAGCACCGTCGTGAGCGCGAGCTCGACCGCCTCGCGCTTGCCGTCGATGACGGTTTCGACGCTTCGCACGATCTCCCTGCTCAGCGCATGGAAATCTCCGAGCTGCGTGTCAGTTGCTGCGGCCACCGTTCACCTCACTGTTGAATCGTTGCTCGGGCGGATGCCCCGATGTTGTTCGTTCGAATCTATCCTGCGTCACCCGAACCGTGCGACGGAGGTCGAAATGCGGCTCACGAGGGAGCGGGGAAGCATGGTCGCCTTCGCGCGCGCGTTCGCATCCACGCTCGCGGACAGGCAAGACAGTACCGCGGTCACGTCCGCGGCGAGCGCCCGACGCTCTTCGGCGGACCGGGCGCTCACACCGCCCCCGGGGCCATAGCCTTCACGTTCGAGGGCGAGTCCGACGCGGGCGAGGGACTCGCCTGCTCCCCCGGACATCCCGCGCACCCGGTCCAGTCTCGCGACCGCCTCCCGTGGGGTGAGGGTCGGCGGGATGACGATGCCGATGTCCTCCGCCGTCTCGATGATCTCGCGCCAGGCGGAGGCGACGGTTCCCCGGCCGCTGGCGAGGCGAGAGAGCCGGCGACGACGTCGCAGCGAGCGCACGAGGGCGGGAAGGAAGATCAGGAACACGAGGAGGGCGAGGATGCCGGCGATCGCGAACCACGCCGACCAGTCCCCGCTCGTCAGCCACCGCGTGACGGTCGGGCCCTCGTCGATCTGCGGTGCGCCGGAGTGGTCGCCCTTCGACGGGGATGACGGCCCCGATCCGCCGACGGTCACCGGAGGCACACCCGCGGTGGTCTGGTTCGCGTAGTCGGGCACGGACCCGCGGCTCGGGGTCGGTTCGAATCGAACCCAGCCGATCCCGCTGAAGTACAGTTCCGGCCAGGCATGAAGGTCGTGCGTGGTCACCGCGTAGATCTTCCGGCCCCGGTCTTCGCCGTTCTGGAGGCTCCCCGGCTGGAATCCGACGATGATCCGGCTGGGGATGCCGAGCTCTCGCGCCATGACCGCCATCGCGGAGGCGAAGTGGATGCAGTATCCGCTCTGCTCCTTGAGGAAGGCAGCGACGTATTCGACCCCCGTGCCGTCGTATCCGTCCGTGACGGGCGCGGTCTCCGAGTAGTGGAACGGCGCGGACCTGAGGTACTCCTGGAGCGCGAGCGCCTTCTGGTAGTTGCTCGAGTCCCCTGTGGTGACCTTCGTCGCGGTCGACGCGATGATCTCCGGAGTGTCGGGGGGAAGCACCAGGTAGTTCGCGAGGTCGGCCGGCACGCGCGTGCCCGCCGCGAGAAGCTGCTGCGGAGTCGGTTCGAGCTTCACGCTCGCCACCGTGTAGTTCTCCCCTCGCGCGAGAGTGAGGTTGCTGGCTACCGTGAACGACTCCGGCAGGTACTGCCACGAGCCGGTGAGCCCCGTGACACTCGATGCCGGATACGGCACCGGCAGCCACGGGCTCACGAGGTTCGCCACGTGGATGTAGCTCACTTCGCGATCCGTCGTCACGCCCACGTCAAGCCCAGGCGGGCGCGGGAACTCGACCGGACGGTTCCGGGGGTCCAGGTTCGGCTGGCTCGGCCCCCAGTCCTTGCTGAAGAAGTCCGAGATCTCTGCGAGCCGCAGGTACTCCGGTTCCCCGGAGACGGTGCTGTAGGTGAGGGCGATGTGCTTGTCGCCCTGCCGCAGGTCATCGCCGAGATGCAGCACGGGGTTGACCCCGGTCGACACGCTCGGGCCGAGCCCGTTGCTCGTGGCGGTGATGTCCGTGCTGGGCAGCGCGCCAGGCAGGATGAGCCCGCTCACGACGGCGATCGCCCCCACGGCGACAGCGGGGATGACGTGTCGTGGTCGCCCGGCAATGAGCAGGGAGAGGTAGGCGAGAGCGCTCGCCGCGAAGAACCAGCCGTCGGTCTTCCCCTCCGGTGTCATGCCGGGGACGAGGAAGATCACGGCGAGCGGAATTCCGACGAGTGCGGGAAGCCGGAGCGAGAACGCCGCGATCTCCGCGACGACCGCGAGTGCGATGACCCCGAGTGCGAGCACGAAGGAGATGGCATCGTCGGCGTTCGCGGGAACGTTCTGCCAGGTGATGGAGTACCCGGCATCCCGGATGAGTTTGCGGAACACCTCGACGGTGTCCGACGTGGGAAGGACGCCGGCGATGCCCGATCCGGATCCGAATCGCACCATGACCACGACCGCGGCGACGAGCAGTCCGGCGACGGGCGCGAGAATGCGGGCCAGGATACTCCCGGCCGCCAGCACCGTCCGTACGATCGTGCCCGCCCCGAACACGGCGAGGCACAACACCGTGCAGAGGATCCACCACGCGACGCCGTCGAGGATCGTGTGCAGACCGCCGAGCGTCACCGCGAAGGCGAGCAGGATGAGGGCCGACCGCCGGAGGTCCGTTCGATCCAGACGCGACGCGGCGCGAGCCGGCTTCCGATCAGGCACTGCTGACCTCCGCATCGCGTTCCGTCGCGGGCTGCGCCGGGCTCGCGGCCCCGAGCGACTGCCAGGCGCTCAACACGGTATCGCCGTCGGGCACGCGCAGGACGCTCCACCCCGCGGCCACGAGCCGTTCCTCCGACGCTCCCCGCGCGGCGCCGCGAGCAGCACCGTGTGTCGCGCCGGAGGACGCCGGCCCGAGCAGGAAGGCGACGGCGAGGTCGAATCCGGCGCGCTGTTCGACGAGCGCGTCGATGGTTTCGGCATCCGGCGCGTCGAGAACCGTGAAAAGGGAACCGACGCTGTCCGCGCGAGGTTCGGCGAGCCGCAGTTTCGGTCCGTCCTGGTAGCTGAGCCGAACGCGCGCGAGGCTCTCCACGAAGTCGTCGGCGTGCCCGGCATCCGCGAGCTGGCGCACCGCCGTTTCGACGACGTCGACGCGCAGGCCGCCCCGGATGAGGTAGTCGCGCAGGGAGGCGATCATGCTGAGCGCCCATTCGAAGCGGTCGCTCTCCGGCCGGTCGGGCGACGGTGACCGCGAAACGTCGCGCCAGTTGCCGCGCCGGGTGTCGACGAGCAGGAGTGCCTCGGCGTGGCTGCGTTTCTCGTCCTCTCGCACCATGAGCTCGCCGTGATGGGCGGATGCCTTCCAGTGCACTTTGCGGAGCGCGTCCCCCGGGCGATAGTCGCGCGTCATGATGTCGTGTTCGCCGGCGAGGGCGCGGTGCTGGAACAGTCGCGCCGATCCACTGTCGGAGGCGATGTCGACGGACCCCTGATCGAGGTCGACGGTTTCGGGAGCGACGATCACGCGGTTGCGGTCCCCCACCGGGAACTCGCCTCGCGCGAGTCCGAACGGGTCGCCGAGGCTGATGACGAGCGGTCCGAGTTCGGAGACTCCCCGTCGCGGCGGTACGAAGGCGTAGCGGAGGGTGAGGCTTCCGCCCGGACTCACTGCGGCGAGCTCGAGCGACCTGGTGCGACCCGTCCCCCACGGGAGCGTGTCGCTCCATTGGGATGCCGGGGTCTTCGAGTTCGCCAGGTTGCCGAGTCGCAGGCTTGCGGAACCGGTTGCACCGGCACTGACGATCGCCGGGGCGGCGAATCGCGCGACGCTCAGCCGTGGGCGCATCCTGGCGACGAGCCACAGGGCGAGCAGCGGCGGGATGGCGCAGAACGACGCGAGGACCAGCAGCTCCGGCCAGCCGGCGATGTAGGCGGCGCTGAACGATACGACCGCAGCGCCGAGGAGCGTGCCCCCGCGCAGGGTCAGGGTGATCACGCGGCGGCGAACTGCTGTGTCCATAGCCACTCCATCGGGGAACGCGACGATCCCGTGCGTCAAGTCTTACAGTTTCCGTCGACATTGGGCAGGGAGTTCTCCGATACCCTGACTGCATGCGCCTGCGCCGAGCTGCAGCATCCGCCGTCTCCGCCCTGGTGTTGCTCGTTCCTCTCGCCATTGGCGGGCTCGCCTCCAACGCTGCCGCGTCGACCCAGGATTTCTCGTTCACGTCGATGTCGTCCGATTTCTTTCTCGGCCGGGATGCCGGCGGGAACGCCACGCTCCGCACCGTGGAGACGCTCGTCGCAGAGTTCCCGGACTTCGACCAGAACCACGGCATCGAGCGCGCGATCCCCGATCGGTACGGTGAGGCCCGCCTCGAGCTCGCGATCGTGAGCGTGACGGATGCCGCGGGGAACGCCGTCGAATATTCGACGAGCCACGAGGACGGGTTCACCGTGCTGCGCATCGGAAGCGCCGACGCCTTCGTGCACGGGACGGTCACCTACCGCATCGAGTACACGCAGCGGAACGTCGTCGGTTCCTTCGCCGACACCGACGCGGACGAGTTCTATTGGGACGTCAACGGCACCGGGTGGGGCCAGCCGTTCGGTTCGGTCTCGGCGACGGTGCACCTCGAGAATGGGATCGCGGGCTCCCTCACCGGAAATCTGGCCTGCTACCAGGGCTACGAGGGCAGCACGGACACCTGCGACATCACCCGCACCGGCGACACGATCCGCGCCTCCGTGAGCGACCTCGCGCCGTACCAGACCATGACGATCGCAATCGGATTCGACCGGGCGACGTTCGTCGACCCGCCACTGCTCAAGAACAACTGGCTCTTCGCTGTGCTTCCGTGGGTGCTCATCGCGCTCACGGTGGCGGCCTTCCTGTTCATCATCGGGGTGCGGGTGTTCCTCTGGCGCGATGCGCGAGGCAGGGGCATCATCATCCCCGAATACTCCTCGCTGCCGGATGTGTACCCCATGCTGGCCGCGGAACTTCTGGGGAAGACGAACGCCGCGCTTCCGGCCCAGATCGTCCGTTTCGCGGTCGCGCGCATCCTCGCGATCAGGGAGCACCCTGCCAGACCCACGGATGCCCGCTACGAGCTGGAACTGCTGGCCGGGTGGCCCACGGTGTCGCATGATGAACGCTGGGTTCTGAAGGTCCTTTTCGGCAAACTCGCGGTGGGGAAGCGCGTCACGCTCAACTCCAGCGACACGGCGATCGGCGACCGCTTCGCCTCTCACACGCTCGACATGTTGACGGAGGTGCGAACCCGCCGGTGGCGGGCGCAGCCGAAGTCTCGCATTCCGCGCATCGTACGCTGGTCCACGTTCGGTCTTGCCGGCGCCGCAGTCGCTCTGTGGTTCGTGTCGATCGGGCTGGATGTCGAAGCACCCGGACTCGGTCCCGCGGCCGTCGTCTGCGTCGTCGGGTGGGTCGTGGTCGCTTCGCTCGCCTCACGCCCCTACCTGATCACCGACAAGGGCGCCGTGGTGCGCGACCACTTCTTCGGCATGCGGGACTACATCTCCCTCGCGGAAGCCGACCGCATCCGGGTGCTGCAGGCGCCGGGGACCGCCGAGCGCGTGGATGTGACCGACGAGTCCGCGGTCATCAAGCTCTACGAGAAGCTGCTGCCGTACGCCATGATCTTCGGGCTGGAGCGCGAGTGGATCGCTGAACTCGGGCGCCACTACGACGTGACCGAGCAGCCGAGTTGGTACTCGGGCAGCACGGACCTGGCCGCCGTCAGCGTCTTCACGAACAGTCTCGCGAGTACTCATTTCGCCACGACGCCACCACCACCATCGAGCAGCTCGTCCTGGGGCTCATCCGGCGGCAGCAGCTTCTCCGGCGGCTCCAGCGGTGGAGGCTTCTCCGGCGGAGGCGGCGGTGGAGGCGGAGGGGGCGGCTGGTAGAGGGGTGCTCCACGAGTGTTGCTCCCCGAGGCGTCGTAGAGGCTCCGATCATCCAACAGTCAACGCACTCACGCAACCAATTCCGCGCATACCATTCTAGTCCTGCGCACCGCCGTTCGGATCAGCGCGGCCATCACGCAAGCCCTCGGCATACGCCTCGTCGGCACCGAGCCGGAACAGGTCGTCCCCACTCAGGCGGACGATCGATCGGGCTCCAGGCTCGTCCAGATCACCCACGAGGTCCCCGCGCCCGCGGATGACGGCGACGGGCATCCCGGTCGCCTTCCCCTTGACCAGGTCCGCGGCCCCTGCCAGCTCGTCCGCCACCGCGATGATCGTGGCATCCAGGCGGCGGCCACCGGCATCCGTCGTCCCTCGAAGATCGTCCAGAACCCGCAACCCCGCAGCACCGATGGCGATGTCGGTCTGGCCGAGCCGCCACGCGCGACCCAGCGTGTCGGAGATGACCACCCCCACCCGCACACCGTTCTGCAGGCGCAACGCCGTGCAGATCGCCCGCGCGGACGCATCCGGATCCACCGGCAGAAGAAGAATCGTGCCTTGCGGTGTGTTGCTCGAATCGACCCCGGCAGCGGCCAGAACGAGCCCCAACCTGTTCTCGACGATGCGTGTCACACCACCCGCATGAGCCTTCGTCGCGACCACCCGCACGGTCTCCGCGGTGATGGCATCCTCGCGGTCGTCGGCCGGAATCTGGCGCCCCTCCGCCTTCGAAACGATCTTGCTCGTCACCACCACGATGTCGCCGTCCTCGAGCACACCCACCGCGCTCGTGACGATCGACGGGAGATCATCGCCCGCCACGATCTCCGGGATGCCCTCGACGGCCCATACGGCGAGCGGCGTCATGACCGCAACCCCGGCAGAACCTCGCGCGCGAAGACCTCGATCCACTCGGCCTGGTTCCTGCCGACATTGTGCAGGTAGATCCGGTCGAAACCGAGATCCAGATACCGCTGGATGCCCGCGCGGTGCACGTCGGGGTCGGCGGACACCATCATGCGCCCCTCGAAATCCTCTGGCCTCACGAGTCGCGCGAGCTGCTCGAATTCGAACGGCGAGCGGATGTCGGAGCGCGGGAACCGCAGGCCGCCATTCGGCCATTCCCGCACCGCGTTCGCCATCGCCTCCTCATCGGTCAGCGCCCAACTCAGGTGGAGCCGCAGCACGCGCGTACCGCGCCCGCGACCGACCTCCCTCGCCCCCTCATCGAACCGGGAGAACAGGTTCGCGATCTTGTCGATCGGCGCCCCGTCCACGATGATCCCGTCCACCGTGCGCCCCGCCCGTTTCGCGGTCACCGGGCCGGACGTCGCAACGAGGATCTCCGGCGCGACCGCCGGCATCGTCCACAGCCTCGTCGACTCGAGGGTGAAATGCTGGCCGGTGTGCTTCGTGTCGCGGCCGGCGATCGAACCCGCGAACAGCTTGTGGATGACGTCGACGGCCTCGAACATCCGGTTGATGCGCTCCGCCGTCTCCGGCCAGTACGACCCGGTGACGTGCTCGTCGATCGCCTCCCCCGAACCGATACCGAGCCAGTGACGCCCGGGGTAGAGGGCGGCGAGCGTCGCACTCGCCTGCGCGACCATCGCCGGATGCCAGCGGTAGCCGGGCACGGTCATCCCGGTTCCCAGATCTCCCGCAGTCGCCTGCCCGAGCGCGCCGAGCACCGTCCACGCGAAGGCGGCGTTGCCCTGCTTCGGCACCCAGGGCTGGAAGCGGTCGGCCGCCATGACACCGCGGAAGCCCGCCTTCTCGGCGAGCGCGGCATGCTCGATCACCTCGGCCGGCGCGAACCGGTCGAGCGCGGCGGCGAGACCGATGTGGGCGGGTGTGACGGACACGGGTCTATTGTCCCGGATTGTCGGCGTGGGCGTTGGCGCCGATCAGGACTCCGACCCCTTCTCCCTGCGCTTCGCCTCGAGCTCCTCCTCGAGGTGACGGATGCGCTCCGCCCGCTCGTGGGCGGCGATCTCGCGATTGAGCGCCGCCAGCTGCGCCTCCGTGTCCCCGCTGTCGGCCATCCGATCGGCACGCGCCGCACGACCGAAATCCATGGTCGGCGCCGTCGACTGCTCGCGGCGCCGAGGATCCCCGAATCCGCCGCGGTCCACCACCTGCACGTACTCGCGTCCGATCACGAACCACAGGATCGAGCCGATGAGGGGCAGGAGGATGGCGATGATGATCCACCCGAACTTCGGCAGATGCTTCACCCGCGACGGGTCGATCGTGATGAGGTCCACGAGCGCACCGATCATGAGGAGCAACGGCAAGATCGAGAGCAGGAAGTACATACAGCGAGTCTAGGGAATAACGGATGCGTAACTCCCGCCCCCGAAACGCGCCGCGCTGTTGCATCACCGCGCCGCATGGCAGTACGGTGATAGCCGCGCAACAGACGAAAGGAGGCCAGCGTGTTCACAAAATTCATTCCGGGAATCTCCCGTGACACTGCCGGCTTCGTGCGCTCCTTCACCGCCTGATCGACTCACCCCCGATCCCGTCGGTGGTGGTGCTCTCGAAGCCCCGACCGGCGGACGCGAATCGTTCGGCGTGATTTTCGCGCCCCGATGCTCGCTGGTCGACAACCCCGCCCGCGGTGAAGCCGCGTCGCTCGTCGAGCGCATGCACCGCGTCACTCTCATCACTCACCAGTGACCTCATCAGTGAAGGAAGACCATCATGCATACCGTCGTGACGACGCAGCGCTCCAGCCAGGAGCAGCCCCGTCAGCAACATCGATCGCACACCGCGATCACCCAGCACACCGCACCGGCGCGCCGCGTCGGACTCGTCGATCGCGTCGCGCTGCACGTCGGCGTCGCGCTCATCACGTGGGGCCGTCGGCCGATCCTGGTCGAGTCCCGCGAACGACGGGCGAACCGGGTCGAACAGCACCTCGCAACGCTCGAGCGCGAGCTCGCAGCCGAGCGGATGCACCACCTGAACGCTCCACGATCGTGAAGCGTGCCCAGCGCGGGCCGCCATACGACCACGAGAGCGAGGCCGCCACGGGAGACCATTCTCCCGTGGCGGCCTTCTGTCGTTGACGACCCGCAGCGACTTTCGACGCGCCGCCCGCGTCAGGCGCGAAGCCGTGGCGCGATGTCGCGCTCGAACAACTCGAGGAAACGGCCCTGGTCATCCCGCGGATCGTGGAACACCAGGTGGTTTAGGCCCGCGTCGATGTATTTGCGGATATCGGCGACAACCGCATCCGGGTCGGACCCGACGATCCAGCGCGAGGCGATCTGCTCGATCGGCAGCGCATCCGCCGCCTTCTCCATCTCGATCGGGTCGTCGATGTCGTGCTTCTGCTCCTTGCTGAGCGCCAGCGGCGCCCAGAAGCGAGTGTTCTGGAGCGCGGCATCCGGATCGGGGTCGTAGGACAGCTTGATCTCGATCATGTGGTCGACCTGCTCCGGGTCCCGCCCATTCGCCGCCGCGCCCTCGGCCACCGCGGGAAGCAACTCGTCCGTGTAGAGGCCCATCCCCTTTCCGGAAGTGCAGATGAACCCGTCGCCCTCGCGGCCGGCATAGCGCGCCACCATCGGGCCGCCCGCGGCGATGTAGACGGGAATGGGAACCTCCGGCCGATCGTAGATCGAGGCGCCGTGCGTCGAGTAGTACTCGCCGTCGAAGTCGACGCGGTCCTCGGTCCAGAGCTGTCGCATGAGTCGGATGGCTTCACGCAGCCGTGCGAACCGCTCCTTGAACTCCGGCCAGTCCTGCTCGCCGGCGCCCCGGAATCCGGTCGCGATCTCGTTGAGGGCCTCACCCGTTCCGACCCCGAGCAGGATGCGCCCCGGGTAGAGGCAGCCCATCGTCGCGAACGCCTGCGCGATGACGGCGGGGTTGTAACGGAACGTCGGAGTCATGACCGACGTGCCGATCGTGATCGTGCTCGTGCGCTCCCCGACCGCCGCCATCCAGGCGAGCGAGAACGGCGCGTGGCCGCCCGCGTGCCGCCACGGTTGGAAGTGGTCGCTCACGGTCACCGACTGGAAGCCGTGAGCCTCGGCCGCGACCGCGTACTCGACGAGGTCGCGG
Organism: Terrimesophilobacter mesophilus; assembly: GCF_014200375.1. Taxonomy (GTDB): domain Bacteria; phylum Actinomycetota; class Actinomycetes; order Actinomycetales; family Microbacteriaceae; genus Terrimesophilobacter; species Terrimesophilobacter mesophilus. Next base: position 794,338 of record NZ_JACHBP010000001.1, read on the forward strand.
GGGGAGAACTGTTCTGCGGAGGCTTTGTAGCCAAGCTTCAACGGGAGCATCGTCAACTTTCTGCGGTCGGAATTCGGAGGTAATCGGCGACGGCCGGCGGCACGTAAGGGGTCACGTCACCGCCGAGCGCGGCGACCTGGCGGACGAGCGAGCTCGAGACGTGGGCGTGGGCGGGATCCGGCAGGAGGAAGACCGTCTCCACGCCGGCGAGGTTGCGGTTGACGATCGCCATCGGCGTCTCGTACGCGACGTCGAGCTGCGACCGCACTCCCTTGACGAGCACGCTCGCGCCGACATCCGTGCAGTAATCGACGAGCAGGCCGACGCTCCAGGACATGACCCGGATGTCGCCCTTCAGTCCGGCATCCGCGATCGCCTTCTCGATGAGGGAGACGCGCTGCGCGACCGGCAGGAGCGCCGTCTTGTCCGGGTTGTGCACGACGAGCACGTGCAGCTCGTCGAACAGCCCTGCCGCACGGTCGATCACGTCGAGGTGCCCGAGGGTGATCGGGTCGAAAGACCCCGGAACGACGGCGATCCTGTGCATACCCCAACCCTATCGTCCGACGCAGCGCTCACGACTTGGCGAGGAAATCCCTCTCCGTCTCGTCGAGCCGGGCGTCGAGGGCTTCGCGCAGCGCCGGATGCCGTGCGAGCGTCGGGTCGTCGGCGAGCACCCGTTCCGCGATCGCCCTCGCCTCGAGGATGAGGTCGCCGTCCTTCACGACCCGAAGCAGCCGAAGGCTCGAGCGGCCGCCCGACTGGATGCTGCCGAGCACGTCGCCCTCCTGGCGAAGCTCGAGATCCTTCTGCGCGAGCTCGAACCCGTCGAGGGTCGACGCGACTGCCTCGACCCGGTCGCGGGAGATGCTTCCCTCCTCGGCCGCCGTCACGAGCAGGCAGAGCCCAGGCACCGGGCCGCGACCCACCCGGCCACGCAGCTGATGCAGTTGGGAGACGCCGAAGCGGTCGGCATCCAGCACGATCATCGCCGACGCGTTCGGGACATCCACACCCACCTCGATGACCGTTGTGGCCACGAGCACGTCGAGCTCACCGGCGGCGAACGCACGCATGCGCGAGTCCTTCTCCTCGCTCGACAGGCGCCCGTGCAGTGCTTCGACGGTCCGTGACGCGAACCGCGGATCCGCCCGGAGCATCGCGAGAACATCGGTGACACTCGCCATCGGGCGTTGCGAAGCGGCGTCGTCGCTCACATCGGGCGGAACGTCGTCCGACTCCGGACGACCTGGGTCGATCGCGGGGCACACGACGAACGCCTGCCTGCCCTGCGCGAGCTCTTCGGCGAGGCGCTCCCACACCCGGTTCATCCATCCGGGGCGATCCGACAGGGGAACGACGAAGGTCTCGATGGGCTGGCGTCCGGACGGCAGCTCGGCGATCGTGGAGATTTCGAGGTCGCCGAACACCGTCATCGCGACGGTACGCGGGATGGGCGTCGCGGTGAGGACGAGGACGTGCGGCGGTGTCGCGCCCTTGCGCCGCAGGGCCTCACGCTGGTCGACCCCGAATCGATGCTGCTCGTCGACGACCACGAGACCGAGATCGAAGAACCCCACCGACTCGCTCATGAGCGCATGGGTGCCGATGACGATGTGAGCCTGGCCGGTCACCGCCGCGAGCAGCGCGCGTCGCCGGTCGGCGGTCGGCATGCCGCCCGTGATGAGCGTCGGGCGCAGCCGCGCCGCCAGTTCCGGCCCGAGCGCCGCGACGATCGAGCGGAGGTGCTGGCCCGCGAGCACCTCGGTCGGGGCGAGCAGCGCGGACTGCCCACCGGAATCGGCGACGGCGAGCATGGCGCGAAGCGCGACGACGGTCTTGCCGGAACCCACCTCGCCCTGCAGCAGCCGGTTCATCGGCCGGGTCGTCACCATGTCCTCGGCGATCGCCGAGCCGACGACCTGCTGATCCGCCGTGAGGGTGAACGGAAGCCTCTCATCGAACCCCTCCAGGAATCCGCCCGCGACGGGCGTCCGAGGCGTCGCCGCCTGCTCCCTGAGCCTCTGGCGCTGCTCCAGCAGGGCGAGCTGGAGTACGAAGGCCTCCTGGAATCGCAGCGACTTCCTCGCCGCGCCCCACTCGGCATCCACCGTCGGGCGATGGATGAGCTCGATGGCCCGCCGAAACGGAAGCAGCTTTCGCGAGGCCCGCACGTCATCCGGCACGGGGTCCGGCAGCTCCGGGAGCGTATCCAGCACGACGCCGATCGCCTTCTGCACCTGCCAACTCGCGACGGATGCCGTGGCCGGGTAGATCGGGATCGGCGTGAGCGCCCACGCCTCAGCGGCATCGCCGTCGCCCGCATTCTCGTCGTCGAAGAGCTCGTAGTCCGGATGCGCGAGCTGGCGGCTGCCGCGATAGTCGCCGACCTTGCCGGCGAAGATCCCGCGCGCCCCCGGGCGGAGCTCCTTCGCCCGCCACGCTTGGTTGAAGAAGGTGAGGGTCAGCACACCCTTGCCATCCGTGATCGTCACCTCGAGGATGGACCCCTTGCGGGCGCGCATCGGACGCTCGCGAACCTCGATGACATCCGCGACGATCGTGACGTTCTCGTCGAGCGGCAGGTGCACGAGTTCGGTGAGCTCGCCGCGCCGCGCGTACCGCCGCGGGTAGTGGGTGAGAAGGTCCCTGACCGTCTCGACGCCGAAACCCTTGGCGAGGGCGGACGCCGTACGGCCGCCGAGCACCCCGCTCAGTTTCGCGTCGAGAGGTGAAGGCACACTCCGAGGGTACCTTTGCAGGGTGACACGAATCATCGCCGGTTTCGCCGGATCGCTCCCGTTGCTCGTGCCCGGCGCAGGCACCCGGCCGACGAGCGACCGCGTGCGTGAAGCCGTCTTCTCCGCGCTCGAATCACGGGATGCGGTTCGCGGTTCGCGCGTCGTCGACCTCTACGCGGGATCCGGCGCGCTCGGCCTCGAGGCCGCCTCGCGCGGCGCCGCATCCGTCACCCTCGTCGAGCGCGCCCCGGCGGCGGTTCGCGCGTGCCGCGACAATGTCGCGCGCGTGCTCCGGAACGCGCCGAAGAATGCCCAACCGACGATCTCGGTCGCATCGCACAGCGTGCAGCCGTTCCTCGACTCGAGCACCGCGGTGTGGGACATCGCGTTCATCGACCCGCCCTACGAGGTGGGAGGAGTTGAACTCTCTCGCGTACTCGGCAGCCTCGTCCCCCGGCTCGCACCGGATGCGATCGTGGTGCTCGAACGGGCCTCGAAATCCCCGGACCCCGTCTGGCCGGACGGCCTGTCGCTCGATCGGAGTCGCAAGTACGGCGACACGACGCTGTGGTGGGCCTCAGCCGGCTGATCCGCCCGCCACTCCGGAATCCTTCCACCCCGTGTACGGATCCCATCCCGACACCGTGTACGGCTTCCCATCGAGCAGGATGACGGAGACGTTGCCCTCATCGTCCGCCGGAGCGACGACCGTGCCGATGGGTCGGAAGCCGCCGGGCAGTCTCGCCCCTGGCGGGAATGTGGCCAGCAGGGAGTGGTCCTCCCCGCCGCCGAGAGCGAGATCGGGATCGGCCCCGAGCGCGCCACGATCGAAGTCGATGCGCACGCCGCTCGCGCGGGCGACGCGCGAGGCATCGATGGCGAGCCCGTCGCTCAGGTCCACCATCGAGGTGGCACCCGCTGACGCAGCGAGCGGCCCGTCCGCGATCGGCGGCGACGGGGTCAGCTGGGCGGTCGTCCGGTCGCGCACGAGGGAGGCGAGCACGGCATCCGGGGCACCGTTCGCGTCCAGAGCCTCGGCGAACAGGACGCGCAGGCCGGCTGCGGCCTCCCCGAGCGCACCCGACACGGCGACGACATCGCCTGGCCTCGCGCCGCTGCGCAGCACGGGCGGGCGCCCCGCGAGGTCGCCGAACGCGGTGACGGCGATCGTGAGGGTGTCGGAGACGGACAGGTCGCCGCCGACGATTCCACAGCCGGGTGCGAGCGCTCCGCACGCATCGCGGAAACCGTCCGCAATGCCTTCGAGGAGTGAGATGGGTGAATCGGCCGGTGCGGCGATCGCCACGACGAGAGCGGTCGGCACAGCACCCATCGCTGCGACATCCGAGAGGTTCGATGCTGCAGCTTTCCAGCCGAGATCGTGGGGCAGCGACCAGGCGAGCCGGAAGTCGGGACCGTGCACCATGAGGTCGGTCGTGACGACGAAACGGCCGTCAGCGGCGGCGACGACCGCGGCGTCATCCCCGGGGCCGAGGAGCTGGGCGGAGGCGGCCGGAAGTCTCGGGAAGATGCGACCGAGCACCGCGGACTCTCCGAGTTCGCCGAGCGTGCTGAGGTCATCGGATTCCTTCGGCATGCTCACACGGTAGCCTGAAAGCGATGTCCACGTTCACGCGCAAAGCCCTCGCCATGGCCTTCGCGCCCGCGATCCTGCTCGGCCTCGTCGCGTGCGCGCCGACCGTGCCGATGACTCCCGCACCCGACGCGACGAACCCGGAGTGCGCCGACGTGATCGTGCGTCTGCCCGACGCCATCGACAACAACGTCAAGCGACAGACCGATGCCCAGGCGACCGGCGCGTGGGGCAGCCCGGCCGCGATCCTGCTGCGCTGCGGGGTTCCGGTCCCGGGTCCTTCCACGCTCCTGTGCGTCACGCTCAAGGGCATCGACTGGCTGCGGGACGACAGCGGTGCGCCCAACTACGTGTTCACCACCTTCGGCCGTGACCCCGCCGTCGAGGTGATCATCGACGGCGACATCGCCTCCGGCACCAACGCGCTCATCGCGCTCAGCAACGCCGTCGGGTCGATCCCGGCAACCAGGGCGTGCACGAACCCGGATGACGTGCTCGGCATCCCGGAGCCGACGCCGTCGCCGTCGCCGACGCCGTAGTCGCCACGGTCGGTCGACGGCGACCCTAGCGGGATGCCTCCAGGCCGAGTTCGATGAGTTCCGTGATGAGCTCCGGATAGCTGACCCCGCTCGCCAGCCAGCAACTCGGGAACATCGAGATCGGGGTGAACCCCGGCATCGTGTTGATCTCGTTGAGAACGAACCCCGTTGGCGTGAGGAAGAAGTCGACCCTCGCGAGACCGGACCCGCCGATGGCCTCGAACGCGAGCGCGGCGAGCCGGCGCATCTCGGCCAACACGTCGTCGTCGAGGTCGGCCGGGCACACGAGGTCGACGCCCGGAGTGTTCAGGTACTTCGCGGCGAAGTCGTAGAAGCCGCCGTTCGACACGACGACCTCACCGGCCACAGACACTCTCGGCACGCCGCCGCGGCGACCGCCGAGAATCCCGCACTCGATCTCCCGGCCAGAGATGCCGGTCTCGACGAGCGCCTTGTCGTCTTCGGCGAAGGCGACCTCGAGTGCGGCGTCGAGCTCGTCCCAGGTGTCGATGCGGCTCACGCCGACCGAGGATCCTGCTCTCGCCGGCTTCACGAACGCGGGGAGGCCGATGACTCCCGCGCGCGAACGCCAGCCGTCGCGGTCGTCGCTCCACCCTGTCCTGGTGATCGTCACCCACGGGGCGACGGCGATGCCTGCGGCCTCCGCCACGGTCTTCGTGAAGTGCTTGTCCATGCCCAGGGCGGATGCCAGGACGCCGTTGCCGACGTACGGCAGGCCGGTCAGCTCGAAGAGGCCCTGGATCGTGCCGTCCTCACCGAACGGGCCGTGCAGGATGGGGAATGCGATGTCGACATCGCCCAGGCTGCGGGTAACCCCGTCCCGCGTGATGGTGAACTCCCTCGATGCGGCACTCACGGGGAAGTGGACGCGCGAGCCGTTGTCCTCGACGCTGGGGAGGGCATCCGGATTGAGCCGGAAGCGCTCTGCGTCGTCGGTCTCGAGCACGAACGCACCATCGCGCGTGACGCCGATCGGGATCACGTCGAATCGTTCGCGGTCGATCGCCGAGAGCACTCCGCTCGCCGTCGCACAGCTGATGGAGTGCTCGCTCGAGCGACCTCCGAACAGGAGCGCGACGGTGATCCGGCCGGGCACGGCTCAGCGCTCCGGCTGGGGTTCGTCGCCGGCCGAGGTCAGGTGGGGTGCGATGTCCCTGGGGTTCATGGTGCCGGCGAGCACCTCGGCGACCTGCGAGACGATCGGCATCTCCACCCCCTTCGCCATGGCGAGTTCCAGGATCGGCGCCACGGAGGCGAGGCCTTCCGCCGTCTGGTTCATCTGGGCGACGACATCCGTGAAGCTGTACCCCTGCCCGAGAAGGCGACCAGCGGTGTTGTTGCGGGAGAGCGGCGACTCGCACGTCGCGATGAGGTCGCCGAGACCGGCGAGCCCGGCGAGCGTCTCCGCCTTGCCTCCGTATGCGACAGCGAACTCGGTCATCTCCACGAGCCCGCGCGTGATGATCGATGCCTTCGTGTTCTCGCCGTACCCGACCCCGTCGACGATGCCGATGGCCACGGCGATGAGGTTCTTGAGCACTCCACCGAACTCGGTGCCGATGACGTCGGTGTTCACGAAGGAGCGCAGGTAGTCGGTGCGCGCCGCCATCGCCACGAGCGTCGCGGTCTGCAGGTTCTCCGAGGAGACCACGGATGCCGTCGGCTCCTCCCTGGCGATCTCGAGCGCCAGGTTCGGGCCGGAGATGACAGCCACCTGCGCGGGGTCTGCGTTGAGCTCCTCCTGGATCACCTGGCTCATCCGGCGGGCGGTGCCGCGCTCGACGCCCTTCATGAGGCTCACGACGATGGCCTCGCGCGGGATGATGTCCCGCACGGCCACGAGATTCTCGCGCAGGGACTGGCTCGGCACGGAGACGAACACCATTTCGGCGCCATCGAGCACTTCGGCGATGTTCGGACTGGCCCACAACGTCCTGGGCAGGTTGATTCCGGGCAGGTAGTCGCTGTTGCGCTTGCCCTGCGCGATCTCGCGGGCCAGCTCCGTGCGGCGCGCCCAGATCGCGACATCGGACCCGCCATCCGCCAGCACCTTCGAGAACGTCGTGCCCCAGCTGCCCGCGCCGAGCACCGCAACCCGGCGAGCGCCAGGCTGCGACAGGCGGATCGGCATCGTGTTGCTCATCGCCTGTCCTCGAATCGTCCGGTCTCCGCCTGGCCCTTCTGGGCCGGATCCCAGCGTTCGGCGGGCGGCGTCTCGCCGCGCATCTCGGCAACGAGGGCGGTGATCGCGACCATCAGGAGGTCGGTGGCCTCCGCCAGCATCCGGGAGTCGAGCGGGCGGCCCCGATACGCGGAGAGGTCCACGGGTGGACCGAACCGGATGTCGACCTTCTTGCGCGGGAACAGGCTCACGCCCTTGCCGTACCTCGGCATGATCTTCTGAGTTCCCCAGTGCGCAACCGGAATCAGCGGCACGTCCGCGGTCAACGCGAGACGCACGGCGCCGGTCTTGCCCCGCATCGGCCACAGGTCGGGGTCGCGCGTGAGCGTACCCTCCGGGTACACCACGACGACGAGCTCCCGGTCGACGAGCTGGTTCGCCATCGCCAACGGGTCGACGCCACGGGTCCCCGCCCGCTCGACGGGGATCTGCTCCGACTTGCGCAGCAGCCATCCGAGCACCGGAACCTTGAACAACGAGGCCTTACCGAGATAGCGCGGCGCGCGACCCAGCTTCCAGATCGCGACACCGATGACGAACGGATCTATTTCGCTGAAATGGTTCGGTGCCACGACGACCGGGCCGGTGCGAGGAAGGTAGTGGCCGTCGATGACGCGGTATCGCCCGAGGAGGTTCATGGGCGGGAGCACGAGTGCCGCCAGAAGCCGGAAGATGGCGATCTTCTCCGAGCGCGGTCTGTCGGAACTCTTGTCCGCCCCTCGCCCCTCCGCCGTCACGCGTCATCCCTCGACGTCGAAGTCGGCGCCGAGGTCGGCGAGCTTGTCGAAGAAGTGCTCGTAGCCGCGGCGGATGAGGTCGACATTGCTCACCCTCGAGGTCCCCTCGGCGCTCAGTGCAGCGATCACGTGGCTGAATCCGCCGCGCAGGTCCGGCACGCGGATGTCGGCGCCGTGAAGCGGGGTCGGCCCGGTGATCACGGCGGCCTGCTCGAAGTCGCGACGAGCCACGCGGCGCGGGTAGTCGGGAAGTCCACGAGGATGAACGACGATGTTCGCGCCCATCTCGTTGAGCGCCTCCGTGAATCCGAAACGGTTCTCGTACACCGTCTCGTGGACGACGGACACACCGTTCGCCTGGGTCAGCGCGACCACGAGAGGCTGCTGCCAGTCCGTCATGAACCCGGGGTGGACATCCGTCTCGATCGTGACGGGCTTCAACTCGCCACCGGGGTGGTAGAAGCGGATGCCGTCCTCGTCGATGTCGAAGCCGCCGCCGACCTTGCGGAACACGTTGAGGAAGGTCATGAGCTGCGCCTGCCTGGCCCCTGCGACGAAGATGTCGCCGTGCGTGACGAGCGCCGCTGCCGCCCAGCTCGCCGCCTCGTTCCGGTCGAACAGCGAACGATGCGTGTACCCGGTGAGCCGGTCGACGCCCTCGATGAAGATGACGCGGTTCGGTTCGACCGTGATGATGGCGCCCATCTTCTGCAGGATCGCGACGAGGTCCATGATCTCCGGTTCGATGGCCGCGTTGCGCAGCTCCGTGGTCCCGGTCGCGCGGACGGCCGTGAGGAGGACCTGCTCGGTCGCACCGACGCTCGGGTAGGGCAACTGGATATCTGCCCCGTGCAGCCCGTTCGGCGCCGTCAGGTGGATGCCCTCGTAACTCTTGTCGACGATCGCGCCGAACGCCCTGAGTGCGTCCAGGTGGTAGTCGATCGGCCGGTCACCGATCCGGCAGCCACCGAGATCCGGGATGAACGCCTCGCCGAGGCGGTGCAGGAGCGGCCCGCAGAACAGGATCGGGATCCGGCTGGAGCTGGCCAGCGCGTCCACCTGGGCGAAGTGGGCGGTTTCGACATTGCTCGGGTCGAGCAGCAGCTCCCCCGGCGTCTCGCTCTCCGTCACGAGGACGCCGTGGACCTCCAGCAGCCCGCGAACGACACCGACATCGCTGATGTCCGGCACCTCGCGCAGCACGCTCGGCGTCTCACCGAGCAGCGCGGCGACCATCGCCTTCGTTGCGAGGTTCTTCGCCCCGCGGACATCCACCCTCCCGCGAAGCGGATTGCCACCGCGAATGACGATCGTGTCACCGGGTATGGTCACGGTGCCACCTGCTTTCGGGGAATCCTTGAGATCCATGTCCATTGGTTACCTGCTGACTATTGTGCGGGGAGAGTGCGGGGGCGCCACGTTTCCCTGCTCGTTTCGAATTCGGTGATTCTCGGTTCGTCGCGCAGCGTGAGGCCGATATCGTCGAGGCCTTCGAGCAGCCGCCACCTAGTGTAATCATCGATCTCGAAATCAACTGTGAGAGTTCCGACGGTCACGGTCTTCTCGATGAGGTCCACGGATGCCGAGACGCCGGGTTCTGCGCGGATGAGAGCCCACATCGCCTCGACATCCGCCTCTTCGACCTGCGCGGTGAGAAGACCCTGCTTTCCCGAATTCCCCCGGAAGATGTCCCCGAACCGCGGGCTCACGACGGCGCGGAACCCGTAGTCCCTCAACGCCCAGACCGCGTGCTCGCGGCTCGACCCCGTACCGAAGTCCGGGCCGGCGATGAGCACCGCCGGGTTCTGGAACGCGGGGTCGTTGAGCACGAAGTCCGGGTCCTGCCGCCACGCGAAGAAGAGCGCGTCGTCGAATCCGGTCTTCGTGACGCGCTTCAGGAACTCGGCGGGGATGATCTGGTCGGTGTCGACGTTCGCGCGCTCGAGCGGAACGGCGACGCCCTCGACGACGGTGAGTTTCTCCATGGTCACGCCCCCTCGGCCACGAGATCGGCGGAAGAGTCGAGGTCCCACGGCCCGGACAACGTGCCGCGCACGGCGGTCGCGGCCGCGACGAGCGGCGACACGAGGTGGGTTCGTCCCCCCTTGCCCTGCCTGCCTTCGAAGTTGCGGTTCGAGGTCGAGGCGCAGCGCTCGCCGGGTGCCAGCTGGTCCGGGTTCATGCCGAGGCACATCGAGCATCCGGCGAACCGCCACTCCGCGCCGAACTCCTCGACGATCTTGTCGATGCCCTCCGCTTCGGCCTCCAGTCGCACACGAGCGGAGCCCGGCACGACCATGACGCGAACGCCATCCGCCTTCTTCTTGCCCTTGATGACGGACGCGAAGGCGCGCAGGTCCTCGATGCGGCTGTTCGTGCACGACCCCATGAAGACCGCGTCGACCCGGATGTCCTTCATGCGGGTGCCGGCGGCGAGATCCATGTATTCGAGTGCCCTGCGGGCGGATGCCTCCTCGTTCGGATCCGCGAAGCTGGCCGGATCCGGGATCGAATCGGAGAGCAGCACGCCCTGTCCGGGGTTCGTGCCCCACGTGACGAAGGGCTCGAGCTCGCCCGCGTCGAGGAAGACCTCCGCGTCGAAGACCGCATCGTCGTCGGTCGCGAGCGTGTTCCAGTAGGCGACCGCGGCGTCCCAGTCGACACCCTTGGGCGCGTGCGGGCGTCCCTCGAGGTAGTCATAGGTGGTCTGGTCCGGTGCGACCATACCTGCGCGGGCCCCGGCCTCGATCGACATGTTGCAGATCGTCATCCTGCCCTCCATGGAGAGCGAGCGGATGGTGCTGCCGCGGTACTCGAGCACGTAGCCCTGGCCACCACCGGTGCCGATCTTCGCGATCACGGCGAGGATGACGTCCTTCGCCGTCACGCCGTCGCGCAACTCCCCTTCGACGGTGATCGCCATCGTCTTGAACGGTTTGAGCGGGAGGGTCTGGGTGGCGAGCACGTGCTCGACCTCGCTCGTGCCGATCCCGAACGCCATGGCGCCGAACGCACCGTGCGTGGAGGTGTGGCTGTCACCGCAGACAACGGTGATCCCCGGCATCGTGAGGCCGAGCTGCGGGCCGACGACATGGACGATGCCCTGGTCCTTGTCGCCGAGTGGGTGCAGCCGGATGCCGAATTCGGCGCAGTTCTTCCGCAGCGTCTCGATCTGGGTGCGGCTGACCGGATCGGCGATCTGCTGGGTGATGTTGAGGGTCGGAGTGTTGTGGTCTTCCGTCGCGATGGTGAGGTCCGGGCGGCGGACCGGCCGGCCGGCCATCCGCAGACCGTCGAACGCCTGAGGCGACGTCACCTCGTGGACGAGGTGGAGGTCGATGTAGAGGAGGTCGGGGGCGCCATCGCTGCCTTTGGCGACGACATGGTCGTCCCACACCTTCTCCGCCAGAGTCTTGCCCATGATTGCTGTCGATCCTTACCTGTAGCTTCGATCATCCTCGGCCGACGACAGACTCCGCGACGAGAAGGCCGAGTAGGTCAGGCCTCGTCGCGGCGACGAAGGAGCAGGCTTCGATCGAGCATGGAATTCAGGCTACCACCCGCGTGACCGGCGCTGCAGCGGCCGGTCCCGCGGTCGTTCAGGAGCGCGACAGACGAATTCGAGTCCCGATGACGAGGGCCGCACCGATGATGGCCAGCAACCCAGCGAGACCCAGGAGTGCGCCCGCTTCCGGCGCCCCCGTTTCCGCCAGCTCCGGGGCAGTGACCTCGAACGTGGTGAAGGGGTCGCCGAACACGTCGGAATCGAAATAGAAGTCGTCGTCATCGAATGTGACGGTGTAGGTGCCGATTTTCACCGGCTCCGCGAGGATGACGGTCACCGAGACGTTCCCTGCGGCGTCCGCAGTGCCGGTGGCGGGGATCAGAATAGAGTCGCCATCGGGGTCTTCGATGTGCACGTAGACGTTACTGTTCGGGATCCAGTTGGTCCCGGTCAGGGTGATGCCGGTCGCTGCGGCCTCGTCCACCGTGAGAGTGGTCGCGGAGATCGCACGGGTCGGCGCCGGCAGGAAGTAGTTCGCGGCGTCACCCCAGTGGATGGCCTGGATGACCGCGGTGTCCGCGGCTCCCACCCAGAGGCCGTATCCGAGCAGCCGCGGTGCCTCGCCAGCGAAGATCGCCGTTGCGAAATTCGCGAGTGTGTCAGTGGCGCCGGCCGCGTAGGAGCCGAATGCCTGGCTCGTCACCCAGGTCTCGGCCCCAGGATTGCCACTGTCGATGTTGCCCGTGAAGTTCGGGCGAAGAGTCGTGAAGTCCGAGTCCGTCGTGCCTTCCGCGAACATGGGGATCTGGTACGTCCACTTCGTGGCGTCGTCCGATGCGACGGCCAGGGTTCCCACGAGGCCGATGAACTCGACGGCGTCGGCGGGCTGCGGACCGACGTTCTGGTTGAGAATCTGGACGTCGCCGCTCGCGTCACCATTGAGTTCGAGCCCGTCGATCGTGAACGCGTGCGGGCCGTCTGTACCGGCCGCATCGCCGAAGAACCAATCGACACCGCTCGGGTAGCTCGAAGTCTCGACACCGAAGTCGGATGCGCCATAGAAGGTGCCATCTCCCACCACGGTGGACGCCATGGCCGGAGCGGCCGTCATCAGGGCGCCCGCAGCGGCCAGGAGCGCAGCGAGTGACACTGCTACGGTTTTCGAGCTCTTCATGAGGTTCCCCAACTTTCGGCGCGGGCGCGTACACGGCATTCTTGCGTGGTCGCTCAACGATACCGGACATGAGCAAAGATTTACAACCACCTCAGGAGCGAAGATGCCCAATCGACGCGGGACTATGCTGGCTGTAGCCGAGCGAGCCGCATCCGGTTTCGTCGGCCTGTTTCCGTGCCCATAAGGCCAGCACACCGGAGTGACCCATGCCCACGACAGCCGTTCAGCTCGAATCGATTCCCTTCGACCACGAGAGGGTGGTGATGGTCACCGGTTCTCGAAGCCGTCTGCCCATCATCGTTGCGGTGCACTCCACGGTGCTCGGCCAGGCTCTCGGCGGCGCCCGCCTGTGGGCATACCCGCACTGGACGGATGCGCTCGCAGACGCCCTGCGCCTCTCCGAGGGGATGACGCTCAAGAATGCGGCGGCCGGGCTGAACCGAGGAGGCGGCAAGTCGGTCATCTGCCTGCCGATGCGAGCCGCGCTCACCGACGAGCAGAAGCGCGATGCGATGCTCGACCTCGGCGACGTCGTCGAGAGCCTCGGAGGCGCCTATATGACGGCCGAGGACGTCGGCTCGAGCGCTGAACTCATGGCGATCGTCTCCGAGCGCACGAAGCACGTCTGCGGCCTCCCGGCGGAGCAGGGCGGAGTCGGCGAGCCCGCGGATGCGACCTCGGAGGGGGTGCACTCGAGCATTCTCGCGACCCTCGACGCACTGTTCGGCAGCAAGGACGTCTCAGGTCGTCGTATCGTCATCTCCGGCCTCGGCCAGGTCGGCGGCCGCCTCGCCAGGCGCCTCGCCGCGGAGGGAGCCGCCCTCACCGTGACGGATGTGAACCTCGGGAAGAAGGAACTCGCCGATTCGCTGGGCGCCACCTGGGTCGACGCTGCGGATGCCCTCACCGTCGAGGCGGACCTCTTCGTGCCGTGCGGCCTCGGCGGTGTGCTCACCTCCCAGGCCATCGCGGACCTGCGCGTCAAGGGCGTCGTCGGTGCGGCGAACAACCAGCTCGCGAGCCACGACGGTGCGGCGGAGCTCGCAGCCCGCGGCATCCTCTGGGCTCCTGACTTCGTCGTCAATGGCGGCGGTGTCATCTACCTCGACATGGCCATGCGGCCGGGGGCGGATGCCGCGGCGATCGCCGCGCGCGTGACCGAGATCGGCGACGTGGTCGCCACGATCTTCCGCGACTCCGCCGCCAAGGGCATCACGACGCTCGCGGCCGCCGAGCAGCTCGCGGCCGCGCGCCTCGACGCAGCCTGATCCGCGGGACTACGCCCCGCGCGCCCGATCGACGCGCAGTTTCACGAGGCTCGCGATCGTCGCGATCGCCATCGCTCCGACGATGACGCCGAGCGACACCCAGGTGCTGATATCCGGAGCCCACTCGATCGGCTTGCCGCCATTGACGAACGGCAACTCGTTCGAATGCAGGGCGTGCAGGACCAGCTTGACCCCGATGAACGCCAGGATGAACGCGATCCCGTAGTGCAGGTAAACGAGGCGATCGATGAGGTCGCCGAGCAGGAAGTAGAGCTGCCGAAGCCCCATGAGCGCGAACACGTTCGCTGCGAACACGAGGAACGCATTCTGCGTGATGCCGAAGATCGCGGGGATCGAGTCGAGCGCGAAGACGAGGTCGGTCGCACCGAGCGCGACGATCACGACAAGAACGGGAGTGAACATCCGCGTGCCGTCCACCGTGGTGCGCAGTTTCCCTTCATCGAACTGGTCGGTGATGGCGACGTGCCTGCGCAGGAACCGGATCATGCGGTTCTCGGTCTGTTCGTCATCCTCATAGCCGGTGAACGCCTGCCGCCACGCCGTGTACAGCAGGAATGCGCCGAAGAGGTAGAAGATCCAGCTGAAGCTCTCGATGAGTTGTGCACCGATGAGGATGAAGATCGCCCGCAGGATGAGGGCGATGAGGATTCCGACCATCAGGATCTCCTGCTGGTACTTCCTCGGCACCTTGAACTGGCCCATGATGAGCAGGAATACGAAGAGGTTGTCGATACTCAGGCTGTACTCGGTGAGCCAGCCTGCCACGAACTGGCCGGCGTGCTCGACATCGCCGAGCCAGACGAGGAGCCCGGCGAACACGAGAGCGAGAGCGACATAGAAGCCGACCCACAGGCTGGATTCGCGCACGCTCGGGATGTGCGGTCGCCGGTAGGCGATCACCAGATCGGCGATGATGATGACGCTCAGAACGATGAGCGCGCCGAGTTCGAACCACATGGGGATGACTGGATCCACGGGATTTCCGATCGTGAAGGGGTCGGGACAGGTTCGAAAGTCTCTCCCGTGCCGTTCGCGCACGACACCACCGCATCCGGGTCAGCGTCATTGCCGGCCGTCTTGACGATTGCGGCGAATCGGGATACTCCCCTTCGCTCCCGCCATGCTATCGGATGGAGTGGGTTTCACCCGCACTGGGCACTGTCGGCCGAAAGGTCGATAATCGTCGAATCAGTTCACGGTCTCGGTGAGGAGTCACATCATGAGCACGGTCTACAGCGACATCGCGATATCCGCGGACGGGTACGCGGCGGGACCCCATCAGAGTGAGGATGCGCCGCTCGGCGAGTTCCCGGAGAACTGGCTGCACGGGTGGATGTTCGACGCCTACGAGGAGAACAAGGCCGAGGTGGATGCGATCGTCGACTCCGGTGCGACCATCATGGGACGCAACATGTTCGGCCCAGTGCGGGGGGAGTGGGACCGCGACTGGCGCGGCTGGTGGGGCGATGACCCGCCGTACCACGGGCCCGTCTTCGTCCTCACCCATTTCGCGCACGACCCCATCGAGATGGAGGGTGGCACGACATTCCATTTCGTCACCGACGGCATCCATGCTGCCTTCGAACGGGCACGCGCGGCTGCGGGCGACCGGAACATCTCGATCGCGGGCGGAGCGTCGACGGTCAACCAGTACCTCGCGGCGGGGCTGCTCGAGGAGCTGCGCCTCCACATCACGCCGTGCATCCTCGGCGCAGGCGAGCGAGTGTTCGACGGCGTGCCGATGCAGGCGCTTGAGCGTGTCTCGGTGCGCGCGACGTCGCTCGTCACGCACGTGACCTATCGGCCGGTGCGGGCCTGACGGTCGGAGACAACGCTGTCTTTACTGTGACCCCAACCGGATTCGAACCGGTGTTACCGCCGTGAGAGGGCGGCGTACTAGGCCACTATACGATGGGGCCGTAGTGGACGGACTCATAGAGTATGCCATAGAGGTGCGGGCCGACAAAAATGGTTCGCGGCGAGCAGACAAGGAACGTGCATGGGCAAGCGGTTGTTCGGGGTCGTGTCGGTCATGAGCATCGCGCTTCTGTTGAGCGGATGCTCTCTCTTCAATCCTGGTCCCGCCCGGGACAGTGCCGGTCGCGTCACGGAGAGTGCCACGATCTCGGCTCGCGACCTGACCGAGGGCGATTGCTTCACCTTCAACTCCGCAGACGGCGGGATCGTCGACCAGGTGACGGTCATGCCGTGCACCCTCGAACACGATTACATCTCGATCGGACAGGGAACGCTCACGACAGCTGAGGTGGCGAGCGCCGGTTCCCTGCAAAACGCCGTCTCCGCCGCCTGCGCCCCCATCTTCGACACGTTCAAGGCCGCGGTGAAGGCGACGGCGAAGCCCAAGCAGCAGTTCCTCGTCTTCCCGGAGTCGGACAAGGCAGACTCCGATCAGCTCTACTCCTGCATCTCGACGGACCCCGACCAAACCGCTACGGCGTCGGCACCCGTAGAGCCGTCGCCGTCGGAGACGACGCCAGCACCCTGAGCGAACCCGGCACCACCTCGACCTCTATCGGCAGCGCGGAGACCCGCTCGCCATCGGCGTAGGCGACGATCCCGTCCGCATCGATCCGGATGCGGCGCGCCCGGCTGATCGACACCCTCGCGTCGGTCACGTGGGTGCCCTTGAACACGCGCGGGAAGATCCGAAGGAACGCGGTGCGCGAAAGCGGCTGGACCACCAGCACGTCCAGGAGACCGTCGTCGACCTGCGCATCCGGGGTCACGAGCATGCCACCCCCGAGCGACGTATTGTTGGCGACCGCGACGAGCACGGCATCCGTCTCGCTCGCGACACCGTCGAGCTCCAGCCGGTAGCGAATGGGCTTCAGCATCGCGAGCTCGCGCAGGAGCGCGAGGTTGTAGCGTTGACGGCCGCGCGGCCAGCGCATGAGGTTCGCGCGCTCGTTGACGATCGCGTCGAATCCGGCGGAGAGGACGCAGGCGTACCAGCTCGTCGAGCCGTCGCCGTGGGTGACCCGGCCGGCATCGATCGTGCGCGGCGGCCGGCCGAGCGCGGCGAGCAGTGCATCGATGGCGCCCTCCGTGTTGCCGACCGGGATTCGTAAGCCGCGCGACATGTCATTGCCCGTCCCGGAGGGGACGATGCCGAGCGGGATGCCGGTGCCCGCGACCAGGTTGACCCCGAGATTGACCATCCCGTCTCCGCCGACGACGACCAGGGCATCCGGTTTCTTCGCGAGCGCGGCGGCCGCAGCGGCGCGCAACTGCTCGAAGTCCGGCTCGGTGAGGCTCGTCACATCGTGCCCGGCCGCGCGCAGCGTGTGGACGACCGCGGGACCGACCGCGCGACTCCTGCCGAACGAGGCCTGCGGATTGATGGCGACGACGATGCGCCTGCCTCGGGTCGTCGTCATCCCCCGATTATGGCGGGTTCGCCTCCCCGGTGGTGAACGAAGATCGGTCTCGGTTCAGCGCAGACGCAGCCGGCGCAGCAGTTGCGCGTTGAGGGCGACGACGATCGTCGACACCGACATGAGCACGGCACCCACCGCGGGCGATAACAGGATGCCCGCCCCGGCGAGCACGCCGGCCGCAAGGGGGATCGCGACGACGTTGTATCCGGTCGCCCAGAACAGGTTCTGCTCCATCTTCCGGTAGGTCGCCCTCGAGAGCATGAGTGCCTTCGCGACGCCGCGCGGGTCGCTCGAGGCGAGCACGATCCCCGCCGACTCGATCGCGACATCCGTGCCAGCGCCGATCGCGATGCCGATGTCGGCCTGGGCGAGCGCCGGCGCATCGTTCACGCCGTCCCCGACCATGGCCACGACGGTGCCTCCTGCCTGCAGATTCCTCACGACCTCCGCCTTCTGCCCTGGGAGCACCTCGGCGAAGACCTCCTCGATGCCGAGCTGCGCCGCAACCGAGTTGCCCACCTCACGTGAATCACCGGTCAGCATGGCCACCCGGATGCCGCGCTTGCGCAACGCGGACACCGCCTCGGCCGATTCCTCCCGCACGACGTCGGCGAGCGCGATCATGCCGAGCACGTCGTCGCCGTCCACGACGTAGACGATCGACTTCCCGGCATCCGCGGCCTCCCCCGAAGCATGCACGAGGGACGCAGCCAGGAGCAGCCCTCGCTCGTTGACGACGCGGCGGCTCGCCACCGTGACGGTGCGCCCCGCGACCAGTGCCTGCGCGCCTCGCCCTGCGAGCCCCTCGAACTTCGTGGCGCGCTCGATCTTGAGCTTCCTGGACTTCGCCTCCGCGACGATCGCACGACCGATCGGGTGCTCGGCCTTCGTCTCGACGGCCGCGGCGAGGGCGAGCATGCGGTTGGCCGCGTCGGGGTCGGCGGACTTGCCGTCCCCGTCGGCCGCGACCGCGACATCCGTGACGCCCTGCTCCCCGCGGGTGAGCGTCCCGGTCTTGTCGAAGAGCACGACGTCGACTCGGCGGGCCTCTTCGAGCGCGCGGCGATTGCGCACGAGCAGGCCGTTCTTCGCACCGATCGCCGTAGAGATCTGGGCGACGAGGGGGATCGCGAGCCCCAGTGCGTGAGGGCACGCGATGATGAGCACGGTGACGACCCGCTCGAGCACGAAGCCGGGGTCGTCCGCGCGCAGCAGCATCCACGCCACGAGGGTGATGAGCGCGGCAGCGATCGCGATGTAGAAGAGCCAGGCCGCCGCGCGATCGGCGAGCACCTGCACGCCGGACTTGCTCGCCTGGGCGTCCGCGACCATCCGCATGACACCCGCGAGCGCCGTGTCGTCGCCGACCTTGTCGACGCGCACCGTGAGTGAACCGGTGCCGTTGATGCTGCCGGCGACGACGGATGCCCCTTCCGCCTTCTCCACGGCGGTCGACTCCCCGGTGAGGAGGGCTTCGTCCACGTCGGATTCGCCGTCGACGACGACGCCGTCGACGGGGATGCGCGCACCCGGCCTCACGACCACGTGGTCGCCGAGGGACAGGCTCGAGACCGCCACGGTCATGACGTGGTCGCCGTGCACGAGGTCCGCCTCGTCCGGGATGAGCTTCGCGAGCTCACCGAGCGCGTCCTGAGCGCCCATGACGGCGGACATCTCGATCCAGTGACCGAGGAGCATGATCGTGATGAGGGTGGCGAGCTCCCACCAGAAGTCCATTCCGGCCAGCCCGAGGGTCACCGCGAGGGAGTAGCCGAGGGCGACGACGATCGCGAGCGAGATGAGCGTCATCATGCCCGGTTGGCGCACCCGGAGCTCCGCGATGGCTCCGGCGATGAACACCCATCCGCCGTAGACGAAGATGGCCAGGCCGAACACCGCGGGAATGTACTGGCTGCCGGGGAACCGGGGGCCGGTGAGACCCAGGATGTCCTGGAGGCCGTGCGAGAACACGAGCGTCGGAATCGTGAGGACGAGGCTCAGCCAGAACTTGCGGCGGAACTGCGTGGGGTCGTGATGGCTGTGGTCGCCATGGCCGCTGTGGTCGTGGTGGTCATGACTTGAATGATCGTGATGGGTCTCGGCAGGCTCGACCGGAGAATCCGTGTGGTGGTGCTCGTGCACGCTCACTCCCCCCTCACATTCGCCAGCTCGTAGACTTTGAGAAGTTCGTCCACCGCATGCTCCCTGCTGTCGCCGCCTTCGGCGAACATGTCGCTCACGTGCGTGCGCAGGTGGTTCTCCACGAGCAGCTTATTGAGGCTTCGGAGCCCCTTCTGGATGGCGAGGGACTGCGTGATGATGTCCATGCAGTAGTCCTCGTTGTCGATCATCTTCTCGAGGCCGCGCATCTGGCCTTCGAGAATCCTGGCGCGGTGCAGTGCACGCTTCTTCAAATCTGAGATCATGCCGCCACTATACCCCCTAGGGGTATCAATTGCGCGCGCCCGCAATAAGATTCCCCCATGAAGGTCACCAAACAGGAACACTCCTGCCTCATCATCGAGAGCGCGGGCAAGACGCTCATCGTCGACCCAGGGTCGTTCACGACGCTGCTCGTCGGCATGAGTGACGTCGTCGCGATCGTCATCACCCACGAGCACCAGGACCACTGGACCGCTGACCAGCTCGAGCGCATCCTCGACCGCAACCCGGATGCACGCATCTTCGGCCCCGCCGGCGTCGCGGCTGCGGCATCCGGTTTCGCGGTGGATGTCGTGAAGGGTGGTGACACGGTCCAGATCGAACCGTTCACCCTCCGGTTCTTCGGCGGACGGCACGCCGTCATCCACTCGTCGATCCCCGTCGTCGACAACGTCGGAGTGCTGATCGATGACGAGCTCTACTACGCCGGCGACTCGTTCACGATCCCGGAGGGCGTCGAGGTCCCGACTCTCGCGGTGCCCGCCGGAGCACCCTGGCTGAAGATCGGCGAGGTCATGGACTATGTGACGGCCGTGGCACCCAGGCGCAGTTTCCCGGTGCACGAGATGGTGCTGTCGGTCGCGGGAAAGGCCATGTCCAACGCGCGCATCCAGGCCGCGACCGAGGTCGGCGGCGGCGAGTTCTTCCCACTCGAACCCGGCGAGTCGATCGACCTGTAACCGCGCCGTGGACGCGGAAACCGACATCGATGTCTCGCTGGTCCGGCGGCTGGTATCCGCCCAGCATCCTGACCTGTTGGGCACCATAAGGTTCTTCGACAACGGCTGGGACAACGCGCTCTTCCGACTCGGCGACACGCTTCTCGTGCGCTTGCCCCGGCGTGAGGCGGCGGCAGAACTCGCCATGCATGAGCAGCGCTGGCTTCCCGAGATCGCTCAACGACTCGATGTCGCCGTGCCGGTACCGAAACGCGTGGGACATCCGGATATCGGATTCCCCTGGCACTGGAGCATCGTGCCCTGGTTCGACGGGACGACGGCCGCGAGCGCGAGCCGCAGCGATCTCGGACGTCTGGCCTCTGACCTCGCCCGCTTCGTCGGCCAACTGCACACGCCGGCACCCACTGACGCCCCGATCAGTCCGGTGCGAGGCGTTCCCCTGTCTCGACGAGATGAGTCGATGCAGGCACGGTTCGATCGCGGGAGTCTCCCCCGATCCGCGGAGCTCGCCGCGTTGTGGTCGCGCCTGGTCGCCACTCCCGCGTGGTCCGGGCCGCCGCTCTGGCTGCACGGTGACCTGCACCCCATGAATCTGGTGCTCGACACCACGGGACGCCTGAGCGCCGTCATCGACTTCGGGGACGTCTGCGGCGGGGATCCCGCGACGGACCTCGCCGTCGCCTGGTTGGCGTTCGACCCGGCGGAACGACTCGCCTTTCGAGCCCTGGTCGACACGGATGCCGGATACGACGAGCACACATGGCAGCGCGCCAGAGGCTGGGCGCTCGTGCTCGCGTCGGCAATCCTGCACGGGTCCGCCCATGATTCACCCATGATTGCGTTCGCGAACCATGCGCTCGCCCAGGTGCTTCTCGAGGAGTGAGACGCGAGTCCGCGTGAAGGCACCCGCGAGTTCGCCAGCCGGAGCCCTGGACGGTCGAGTAGACGGAAGGCCCGGTCGGACGACCGGGCCTTCCGATGGCTCAAACGAGGATCAGGCCTCGCTCATCGCGGTGACCTCGGCCTTGCCCTTGGCGGCGTAGTAGGCGGCACGCTCGGCGATCCGGCGCGCCTGCTCGGCCTGTCCGGCATCCAGGATGTCCTGCGAGACCTCGACGTTCGGAACGCGGGCCTTGCCGTTGTACTTCGCGATGTAGGCATCCAGCTCGGGGCCGGACTCCCACGAGGTGATGAGGCAGTAGCGAGCCGTCTCACTGTTGTGAGTCGTGGCATGCCAGAGGCGCTGCGTGTCGACGATCAGCTGGGCGCCGGCCGGGAGCGCGATGCGGTGCTCGATGCTCGGGTCGGTGCGGTTCTCGCGGAGAACGAAATAGCTCTCCTTGTCGTCGGTGAGGTTGAAGAAGCCGCGCACGACCCAGCCGGTGCCATCCGGGTTGAGGCGGTTGTTGTCGTCCTGGTGGAGGTTGTAGAGGCAGTCGGCGTAGTCGGTGGGCTGCAGCTCGATGACGCGACAGCGGCCGACGTTGGCGCCCGGCTCCTGTGCGCGACGGGTCAGGTTCGGGGCCTTCTCGACCTGGGACGGGATCCAGACGCCGTCCTTGTCGGTGCGCGGGTTCTGCCCGTGCCAGAAGCCATTGCACTCGATCTCGCCCTCTTTGGAGGCCAGCGGCGCGAAGCGCGTCTCGCCCGACGACTTCCAGTCGACGAACTCGATGTCGAGCCATTCCTTCGGGTCGAGCTCCTGGTTGTAGCGGTCGAGAACCACATAGCCGGTCTCTTCGAGCGCGGCGGATTTGATGTAACCCATGAGGTGGATTGGTACCTTTCTTCGGGGCCAGCACGTTTTAACAAGCCCAACTTAGGTAAGCCTAACATCGGGTAGGCTGCGTACTGGCTGGCATTGTGCGGAGAGCCCGGGTCCAGCAATACCGCTGAACCCCTCAAGGAGCAGACCTCGAAGATGGTCACCGCCACCAACGTCGACGCCACGGCAGTCAGCACCATCGGCTGGCTTTCGACCTCCGAGGCCACGATCGTCGTCCCGGTGTACCAGCGGCAGTACCGCTGGGATATCGGCGGATGCGAGCGGCTGCTCGCCGACATCCGCGCCGTCTCGGATGCCGGCCCCGGCCACCGGCACTTCCTCGGTTCGATCCTGTCCTCGGCGAACGCCGGCGATGGATCCGGCGAGCTCGTGCTCATCGACGGGCAACAGCGCATCACGACGCTCATGCTGCTCATCGCCGCCCTGCACCACACGGTCAAGGACGACGATCCCGGGCTGGCGGCCGAACTGTCGGCCGTGCTCGTGCACGCCGATGACCCGACACGGACCCGCCTGCGCCCGCACCGCGCCTGGGCCGAGATCTTCGACAGTGTCGTGCTCGATCGCCGACTCTCCGAGCACGATGCCCGCGACTCGAGGTTCGACGACAATTACGCCTTCTTCCGCAGCCAGGTGCGCGGTCAGGAGGTGCCGAGGATCTGGCGTGGCCTGCAGAAGCTCGAGCACGTGGCGATCTCGCTCGGCACCGATGCGAACGCCCAGCAGATCTTCGAGAGCCTCAACTCGACGGGAGCGCCGCTGCGCGATCACGAGCTCATCCACAACTACCTGCTCATGGGCCTCTCGCACGAGGAGCAGCTCGAGATCGAGGACTCCTTCTGGGTGCCCATCGAGCAGAACACCGGCGAGTCGATCGGCAGCTTCTGGCGCCATTACCTCGTCATGACGACCGGGCGCGAGGTCGCTGTCGCCGGCGAACGCGGGGTGTACGACGCCTTCCGACAGCGGTTCCCGAGGCTGGGCCTCGGAACGCTGCGCCAGCACGCGGCCGAGTGGCGGGAGTTCTCGGAGATCTACCGCATCCTGCTGGACCCATCGCTCGAGCAGGATGCCGAGATCGGCCGCCAGCTCGCCTGGGTCAACGCCTTCGGCCGTGGGATGTACCCACTCGTCCTCCGCGCGTACCACGACCACGCGCGCGGGGTCATCGAGAAGGCGGCCCTCGTCGAGACGCTCGAGCAGGTCCAGTCGCTGCTCCTGCGCCGGGCCGTCGTCGGCGTGAGCACCGATCGGCTCGTGGCACGGATGTGCCGCGCACGCGAAGCCGGAGCAGAGAGTCTCGAACGCGCGATCGCCCGCATCACCCCCTCCGACGAGCGCGTGCGCGTCGCCCTCAAGTACGCGGAGCTTCCCTACCCCGGATACGTGCTCGGGCGGCTCGCCGGGGTCGACAGCATCGATGTCGAGGTCGACCACATCGTGCCGCTGGCCCCCTCCGACACGTGGAGCGGCGACGGCGTGCGGGAGTGGGCGGACTACAGCGAGGACGAGCAGAACAGTCACCGCGCCCTCGCCCCGACCCTCGGCAACCTCGCCCTGCTGGAGGAGCCGCTTCTCGAGCGCGCGCTGGGGGCATCCTTCCCGGTGAAGCGGGACCGGTTCTACGCCTCGAGCGCGATCCCGGCGACGCGGTCTCTCGCCGAGGTGTCGGCCTGGAGCACTGCGGCGATCGCCGAGCGTTCGGCCCAGGTGACCGAGCAGTTCCTCACTCTCTGGAAGCGGCCGGGCGCGCTCGAGATCGATGACGACGGGCTCACGCCCATCCTCGACGCCCACTCACGGCGCGGCTGGCCGCATGGCTGGCAGCGCGAGTTCGACTACGTGGAGTACCGCGGGGAGCACTGGGAGGTGCACGACGTCAAGCACCTGTTCCACCGGGTGTTCCTGCGGCTCTGGGCGGATGCGCGGGCGGATGTCGTGCGGTTCAGCGATCGCCGCGGCGGCCCGCTCTTCGAATCGCAGGCCTGGAACGGCGAGTGGGAAGCGTTCGATGACACCCACCACCTCTACCTCGGCTGGGACTCGCGCTACATGATGACCGCGGTGCAGGGCGTGCTCGAGGAGGCCGGCCTCGCCGCCGAGGTCTTCATCAAGTACTCCTACATCGGCGACGCGATGTAGCGGTCGGCTGCCGGAGTGCGCGGCCTAGCCACGTACCAGTTGCTGGAGCTGCGCGCTCACCGCGTCGGGGTTCATGCCGTACTCCGGCGCAACGATCTCGGCCAGCGACAGTGCCTCCTCGCAGCATGCCTGGCATCCGCGGAGATGCACCCGGAACGCCTCAGAGAGGGTGCTCGTCTCGGCGAGGAAGGCCTCGATCATCTCATCCGCCTGGTCGAAGCAGTCATCGCACGACAGATACGGGTCGGTGTCCAGCACGAGTTCTGTGATAGCCGCGTCGCTCAGGGGTGGCGTGGTACTCGCGTCGGGATGGTGTTGTTCTTGCGTCATCGTGTCTCCCAGACCGGTGTGGTGTGATTCTCC
Source organism: Terrimesophilobacter mesophilus (assembly GCF_014200375.1). Taxonomy (GTDB): domain Bacteria; phylum Actinomycetota; class Actinomycetes; order Actinomycetales; family Microbacteriaceae; genus Terrimesophilobacter; species Terrimesophilobacter mesophilus. The sequence continues at coordinate 818,931 of NZ_JACHBP010000001.1, forward strand.
GTGCGCGAATCGGTGTCGACGAGGCCGCGTGCTTCAAGGTAGAGGCGCAGCTTCTTCCGCGATTCATGCACAGTCTTGTAGAGCGCCCCGCGACTCGTTCCCAAACGCTCAGCCAGCACATCGATGGGGACCTCGTCGATCAGCAGTGCGGTGGCGATGCGGCGCTGATGCTGCGTGAGCGCCTCGGCGAGGCCGCGCCGCACGGCCTGGTGCAGGTCGTTCACTTCGGCGGTCGCCTCTGGTGCGTTGTCGACCGGATTCGGGATGTCGAAGGAGTCGTCCAGCTGGATCTCACGGTCGCGCCACACCAGTCGCCGCATTTCGACCTTCGCGTGCAGGACCCCGAATTTGAACGCCCACGTCGTGAAACGGCTTCGCCCCTCGAACGTATCGAGCCGGGAGAGAACCACCAGGGTCGCCTCGTTCGCGGCAGAGTGCACGACTTCATCGACCCTGGCAGCGCCGATCCGGTCCGCACCGTGCATGCGATGCACCTGGTGCCCGGCAGCCTTCAGCATCAACTCCCGGAGGCTCAGGATGGCGTCGTCCCGTACTCGGCCGGTGGTCGTGAGTCGTCGCATCCATTCGTCATTGCTGATCGATGCGCCGCGCGGTTGTTGCGACGGCCGATCGTCGTCGGCTGCGCGAAGGACCCCGTCGCACTCGTCGTCGACAGGCAGGGCAAGGGTCTCGTTCATGACCTGGCCCCTCTCTCCGTGCGGTGATTCTCAGAGTACTGAGTCGCAACGCACGCCCGGGCCTCGGCATCCTCGATGAGCGCGTGAATGTCGAAGACGGGGTCCTTCGCGTACCGGCCCGCCGTGATCTCGTCGAACCGCGCGCGAAGGAGTTCGTCGCGCCGGAAGCGGATCTCCTGCCCGGTCAGGATCCCTGGAGCGGCCTTCGGGATGCCGAAGTGGCGGGCGGGCGAACTGGTCATACTTCGTGAGTGTCCGCGCGGATGCCGTTCCTTACCGTTCTCCCCCAAAAAAACTTTCGAGCGGTGAATTCTTCGCATTTCGGTAAGACTCCGGCAGCGGGTCGGCACTCATGGGGCAGACGGTTCGACACGGCCACGAAACGGGCCTCCCGATCCACACGAACCGGGAGTCGCGATCGACCGCACGGCACACCGCCGTAACCCAGGAGGAGAAATCTCATGTTGACGTCACGTACTCGCCTATCGGCCATCGCACTCGCGGGGGCCCTCATCCTCAGCGGCGGACTGCTGACCGCCTGCTCCCCATCCGGCCCGGGCTCAGGTCCCGCGCCCATCATGCAGGACCACTCAGCGATGCACATGGAGTCGCCGGCGAGCCAGAGCGCGCAGTCCGCGCTGTACGGCGAGATGCGCGAGTTGTGGGCCGATCACATGCAGTGGACCTACGCGACCGTGAAGGACTTCTTCCACAATCAGGAAGCGCTGCCCGACACTCTCAACCGGCTCCTGCAGAATCAGGTCTTCCTGGGGGACGCGATCGGCACGTACTACGGTGACGACGCCGGACACGCCCTCACCAAGCTCCTGACCGAGCACATCCAGCTCGCCGTGCCGGTCCTGACCGCCGCCAAGGCGGGCGACGACGCGGGCCTGAAGGCCGGGCTCGACGACTGGTACGCCAACGCCCAGGCCATCGCCGACTTCCTCACGGCAGCGAACCCCCAGTCGTGGCCGGCAGGAACCACGAGCGAGATGATGAAGGCCCACATCGACACGACGGTGGCCTACTCGGTCGACCTGCTCACAGGCGATTACAAGAAGTCGATCGCGGACTACGACATCGCCTTCCACCACATGATGGACATGGCGGATGCCCTTTCCGCGGGCATCGTCGCCCAGTTCCCGGACCGGTTCTAGGGAGCCGTCTCCGTGAGGCTGGGTCGGTAGCACTCACTACCGGTCCGGCCTGCTGTCACGCCGGCATCAGCACCAGCTCCGGGTCACCCGCGATCGAACTGTATGTCCGCCGCACTGAAGGTCGAGGACCCGAGCATCTCCCGCGCTGCACGGTAGTGCGACGGGGTCACGCCGGAGGCTTCCAACTGTCGCGCGCGATCGGCGTAGCCGAACCCGTTCGGGATGCCGCCGGCCTCCAGCTCGCGGGTCCTCTGCTCGCGCAGCATCGACCCCGGCGACACGAAGCCCTGCGGCTCGTACTGGTAGAGGTCCCAGCACCAGGAGACCGCGCGTGCTCTGGTGAACCCGACCCAGTCGCCCTCGGTGACGAGTTCATCGGCATCCGGGGCCGCGAAGGCGGATGCCACGGCCTCCCGGCCGCGCTGCTCCCGCTGGCGGGCGGCATCCTGGATCGCGGCCTCGACTTCCGCCTCGGCCCGATCAAGCTCGGCGGCAACCTGCTCCAGGGATTTCGGCACGGTCGGGGCGCCATTCGTCACGGCCGCGAACAGCGACGGCTCGTGCAGACGCAATACCCTGACCCTCGCCTCCTGGCGCCGTCGATCATTGACACTGCCCGCGCCTTCGTCGCCGGCGCTCAGCCCGAGTCGCGCCCACCACTCGCGCTCGACCGGTTCGTAGATCTCTTTCGTGGACATGGGGTTTCCCCTTCTCCGGGGATGACCCCCATCGACACTTGCACCACGAGGTCTCGTGGGCCCGTTCTTCCCCTGGGACACCCGGGAATCGATGGATTCGGGTTGTCGTGCGGCCGGCCAGGTACCTACGGACGCAACTCTGGAACGTGGCATCAGAATAGCCGAGCGCACCGACATCCGCAGTGCGTAGTCTCGATGGCATGCCAGACGTCCCCAACCTGTTACCCACCCTCGTCGGGGTCATCGCTCTCGCCGCTCTGGGCACTGCGGTACTCGCCTGGTGCGGCGTCCCGCACCGCTGGTCACCGCTGCTGGCGATCCTTCGCGGCGTTCTCCAGCTCGCGATCATCAGCGTCATCCTCGCCGGCATCATCACGAACGGCTTCTGGGTGGGAGTCGCGTTGCTCGTCATGTTCGGCATCGCAGCGTTCACCGCCACGCGTCGGATCGGCTGGTCCTGGGAGCATGCGGGCCTCATCGGTTCGGCGATGGCGCTCGGGATCTCGGTGACGCTCGCCATCGTGTTCGCGACCGGTGCCATCGAGTTCTCCGCCCGGTATGCGCTCGCCATCGGCGGCATCGTGATCGGCAACGCGATGAGCATCGCGACGCTCGCCGGGCGAAACACGACCGAGGCGATCATCGACCACTGGGACGATGTCGAGGGGTGGATGGCGATCGGGGCGACTCCGCGCCAGTCCACGCTCCACCTGGCGAGGCATGCCGTCTACAACGCGCTCGTCCCGTCGATCGACCAGACGAAGACGACGGGACTCGTGACGCTGCCCGGAGCCTTTGTCGGCGCGATCTTCGGCGGAGTCTCACCGCTCGAGGCGGGCCGCTTCCAGGTCGTCGTCCTCGCGTCGATCATGGCGGCGGGCGCCATCACCGCCGTCGTCGTGACGGCGTGGCTTGCCCCGGTCAGGATGAAGCCGGTCGCGCTCGCCTGAAGCGAAGGATGCCTACTGCTGATGGAGGCGAATGAGCTGGGGTACCTGGACTCGAACCAAGAACAAAAGAATCAGAATCTTCCGTGTTGCCAATTACACCATACCCCAATGGCCGTGACCGAAGCCGGGCCGACTGTCTACTTTAGCGTATCCGACGACGCGGCGAGGCGGTTCAGGCCCGGGGTGGCTGCAACCGCCTGATGAGGCGCCTCAGTGTCGGCAGGCCGCGCGAGGTGACCCTGACATCCAGCATCCGCTCGAGCGTCGGTGTTCCATTGCTCTCCCGCTCTCGGTCGTTCAGGCAGACCGCATAGCCTGGCCCTCCGCGAATAATGGTGCAGCGCCGGCCCGGCAGGGGAATACTCCCTGCCACCGCCACCGCCTCGTCGAAGAGCGACAGCTCGGTATTCGCCGAGATCGGCACGTCGGAGTCCAGTCCGCGAACCAGTTCGGCGAGCCAGTCGACCGGACGGACGAAGACCACGTCGTCCCAGTCGGACGCCGCACGCACCGTCATCGCCGCATCCCGGATGCACACGGCGACGTCCTCCGCGGAGAACACGACGGTGCCGTTGCCCTGAACGAGAAGGACATCGGTCGCACCCTCGTTGACGAACGCGCGCTCCAGGATCACCGACGACGGGCTGCGCCGCTGCCCCTGATTCAGATTGCGGAAGAACGCGACCGACAGCATGGCTCGCCCGATCCGATCACAACCGTTCCGCCAGGCCCGCGATCCGCGCGAGTGTCGACTCCTTGCCGAGCAGCTCCATCGACTCGAAGAGCGGCGGGCTGATCCGCCGACCGGAGATCGCCGTGCGCAACGGTCCGAAGGCGACGCGGGGCTTGAGTCCCAATTCGTCGATGAGGGCGCCGCGCAGGGTCGCCTCGATCGCCGATGTGGTCCAGTCGCCGAGCCGCGACAGGGCCGTGCTCGCCACGGCGAGCACCTCGGGGCCGCCATCGCCCGGCAGGGCATCCGCCTCGAACTCGAGTTCGTCATCGCGCGTGAAGAGGAACGCGAGCAGACCGGGCGCCTCACCGAGAAGCTGCATGCGCTCCTGCACGAGCGGCGCGGCGCGATGCAGCAGGGTGCGATCGGCATCCGTCTGAACGAGGTCGCCGAGGTAGGGCAGCATCCGATCGGCGAAGTCCTCGACTTCGAGGAGCCGGATGTGGTCGCCGTTGATCGACTCGGCCTTCTTCACGTCGAACCGGGCCGGGTTCGGATTAACGTCTGCGACGTCGAATGCGGCGACCATCTCATCGATCGAGAAGACGTCCCGGTCGGGAGCGAGCGACCAGCCGAGGAGCGCGAGGTAGTTGATGAGCCCCTCCGGGATGAACCCGCGGTCGCGGTGGTGGAACAGGCTCGACTCCGGGTCGCGCTTGGAGAGCTTCTTGTTCCCCTCGCCCATGACGTAGGGCAGATGTCCGAATCGCGGGATGGCGGTGGCCAGTCCGATCTCGATGAGCGCGTGGTACAGCGCGATCTGCCGCGGCGTGCTCGAGAGCAGGTCCTCGCCGCGCAGCACGTGGGTGACGCCCATGAGCGCGTCATCCACAGGGTTCACGAAGGTGTAGAGCGGGATGCCGTTGGGGCGCACGACGACGAAGTCGGTGAAACTTCCGGCGGGGAACGTGATGTCCCCCCGGACGAGGTCCGTGAAGCTCAGGTCGGAGTCCGGCACGCGCAGGCGCAGCGCCGGCTCACGGCCCTCTGCACGGTACGCGGCGCACTCGTCCTCGGTGAGGTCGCGCTCGAAGTTGTCGTAACCCTGCTTGGGGTCGCGGCCGTTCTCCACGTTGCGAGCCTCGATCTCCTCGCCGGTCGCAAAACTCTCGTAGAGATGACCGGACCGACGCAACCGCTCGATGACACCCTGGTAGATGTCACCTCGCTGCGACTGGCGGTATGGTCCGTGCGGTCCGCCGACGCCCTCGCCCTCATCCCAGGTGATGTTGAGCCAGGACAAACCGTCGAGGAGTTGCTCATAGCTTTCCTCGCTGTCGCGAGCTGCATCCGTGTCCTCGATGCGGAAGATGAGCTTGCCGCCCGTGTGCCGCGCATAGGCCCAGTTGAACAGCGCCGTGCGGATGAGGCCGACGTGCGGCGTTCCCGTCGGTGATGGGCAGAATCGCACCCGGATGTCGGAACCGGTCGCGGTCGTAAAGGTGGCGTCAGTCATCGCTGCAATTCTAGGCGAGTCGAGGCTGCGCTCTCGCTGCCGCCGTCGCTCGGCGCCGGCCGTGCCACCTGGGCGATGCGGTGACTTGTCTGCGATGCGCGGATTCACACCTCCGCATCGCAGACAAAGACCCGCAGCGCGGTGTCAGGCGCGGTTGCGCGCAGGATTCGAGAGCGTTCCGATCCCGGTGATCGTGATGTCGACGGTCTGGCCGTCGGTGAACCCGCCGAGCCCGGCGGGTGTGCCGGTGCAGATGACGTCACCGGGAAGCAGGGTCCACACACTCGATGCGAATTCGATGATCTCCGGGATCTTGTAGAGCATGTCGCTCGTGTTGCCGTGCCGTCGCGGCTCACCATCCACGTAGGTCTGGATCTCGAGGTCTCCCGGGTCGAGTTCGGTCTCGATCCACGGGCCGAGCGGGCAGAACGTGTCGTAACCCTTCGCTCTGGCCCACTGACCGTCCGCGAACATGACGTCCCGCGCGGAGATGTCGTTCGCGATCGTGTAACCGAACACGTAGTCGGCCCAGTTCGCGGCGGAGACGAGCTTGGCGATCTTGCCGATGACGATCGCGAGTTCGCCCTCGTGCACGATCCGGCCATCCACCGGTGGGATCTGGATCGTGTCTCCCGGGCCGATCACCGCGGTGTTGGGCTTCAGGAAGATGAGCGGGTTGTTCGGAGTGTCGGCGTGCAGTTCCGCCTTGTGCGCCGCGTAGTTCATGCCGACGCACACGACCTTCGAACGCGGGATGACCGGCGCGAGCAGTTTCGCGTCCGCGAGCGCAACCCGCTCCCCCGTCGTTCCGAACCCGCTGAACATGGGGTCCCCGCTGAGCACGACGAGTTCGTCGTCGTCGACGATTCCGTAGCGGGGGTCGTCGTTGGTCGTACTGAAACGCGCGATTCTCACGGATTCGAGCCTAGCCGCGGCCCGCATCGCCTGCGGGGCGTGCGCCGTCGCCGCCGCCGGCATCGAGTCGCGTGAGCCAGCCGTGGCGATCTTCCTCGCGGCCGTACTGGATGTCAGTGAGCTCCTTGCGCAGCGACATCGTGATCTCGCCGGCCGCCGCATCCGCCGAACCGATCGTGAAGTTCGCGGCCTTCAACTGGGCGATGGGCGTGACGACGGCGGCTGTACCGCACGCGAAGACCTCCACGATGTCGCCGGATTCCGCCCCCTCGCGCCACTCGTCGATCGTGACGGGCCGCTCCTCCACCGTGTGGCCGCGGTCGCGCGCCAACTGCAGGATCGAGTCGCGCGTGATTCCCTCGAGGATGCTGTCCGACTTCGGCGTGACGAGCGAACCGTCCCTGTAGACGAGCACGATGTTCATGCCGCCGAGTTCCTCGAGGTACGTGCCCTCCGCAGAATCCAGGAACATGACCTGGGCACACCCCTGCGCGGATGCCTCGGCCTGGGCGATGAGGGACGACGCGTAGTTGCCGCCCGTCTTCGCCGCGCCGGTGCCCCCACGGCCCGCGCGCGCGTAGTCGGTCGACAACCAGATCGACACCGGTGCGACCCCGCCGTGGAAGTACGCCCCCGCGGGGCTCGCGATGACGTAGAAGGCGACCTTGTCCGCGGGGCGCACACCGAGGAACGCCTCCTTCGCGAACATGTACGGGCGCAGGTACAGGCTCGTCTCGGGGGCGGACGGTACCCAGTCCCCATCCACGGCGATGAGCTGACGGAGGGAGTCGATGAAGTACTCGACCGGCAGCTCCGGCAGGGCGAGCCGGTGAGCCGAGCGCTGCATCCTGCGTGCGTTGGCGTCGGGCCGGAACGACCAGATCGAACCGTCGGCGTGACGGTACGCCTTGAGTCCCTCGAAGATCTCCTGCCCGTAGTGCAGCACCGCGGCAGCAGGGTCGAGGCTGATCGGCCCGTAGGGCTGAACGCGCGGCCGGTGCCATCCGCCCTTGCCCGACCAGCAGATGTCGACCATGTGGTCGGTGAAGAATGTGCCGAATCCGGGGTCGGCGAGGATCTTCGCGCGGTCCTGCGGACTCTTTCCCGCGAGGTTCCTGGTGACCTGCCAGGTCAGGTCGGTCGCGGCTGGTGCGTCGGCGGCAATGGTCATGATCGGTCCTTCGTGATGTGTCAGTCAGTGGTGGGTGAGCCGGCCGGCGATCGCCGAGCCCACCTCGTGGGTGCTGCGCGTCGTGGTTCCGCGCTCCGCCAGGTCGGCTGTCACGGCGGCGGTGATGCTCGCTGCGGCCTCCGGATAGCCCTGCTGTTCCAGCAGGAGTGCGACCGAGAGGATCGCGGCGGTGGGGTCGGCCACGTTCTTGCCCGCGATGTCCGGTGCGGAACCGTGTACCGGTTCGAACATGCTGGGGTAGGTGCCGTCCGGGTTGATGTTGCCGGATGCCGCCAATCCGATGCCGCCGCTGATTGCGCCGGCCAGGTCGGTGATGATGTCGCCGAAGAGGTTGTCGGTGACGATCACGTCAAATCTACTCGGATTCGTGACGAGGTGGATCGTCGCCGCGTCGACGTGCTGATAGCCGACCTCGACATCCGGATGCTCGGCCGCCACGGCGTCGACCGTACGTTGCCAGAGGGATCCCGCATAGCTCATCACATTCGTCTTGTGCACGAGGGTCAGTTGCTTGCGCCTGGTCTCCGCGAGGGTGAACGCGTACCTCACGACGCGCTCGACGCCGTATGCCGTGTTGACGCTCACCTCGCTCGCGATCTCCTGCGGCGTCCCGGTGCGGATGCTGCCGCCGGTTCCGGCGTACGGTCCCTCCGTGCCTTCGCGCACGACCACGAAGTCGACGATGCCCGGATCCCTCAGCGGGCTCTCGACACCGGGCAGGATGACGGTGGGACGCAGGTTCACGTAGTGGTCGAATGCGAAGCGGAGTCTGAGCAGGAGGCCACGTTCGATGATCCCTCCGGCGAGCCTCGGATCGCGTGGATCGCCGCCGACGGCGCCCAGGAGGATCACGTCGTGTCGGCGGAGCGCGGCGAGGTCATCGTCGCCGAGGATCGTTCCCGTCGCAAGGAAGTGACCGGCGCCGAACGGATACTCCGTCGTCGTGACGGTCGTGTCCGCCGGGACGGCCGCACGCAGTACGGTCACCGCCTCGGCGATGACCTCGGGGCCGATTCCGTCGCCCGCGATGACGGCGACATCGAGCGTGCGCGACATGGATCCTCCGAGAATTGCTGGGTTTCCAGCGTACCGCGCGGTTCGCCTGCGCTTCGCTCAGCGGCCGCCACCGCCCCCGCCTCCTCCACCGCCGCCGGAGAACCCTCCGCCGAACGAGCCGCCGGAGAAGCTGCCCCCGCTGCTGCCCGACCACGAGGATCCGGAGGATGCCGTCGGGGTCGATCGTGCGACCGAGGTGCTCGAGAGTGTGCTGAGTGCGTTCGAGAACATCACGGCGTCGAAGCCGCCGGACGACACGAACCAGTCCGGTGCGGCATCGCCATAGGAGAGCGTGAGTTCCTTCGCCCACTCCCTCTCGATGCCCCAGAGCACGGCGAAGGGCAACAGTTTCTCGTAGAGCTTGACCTTGTCCGCGGGTCTCGACGGGTCGAGGCCCTCGACGCGAACGCGTTCGGCGCCCTCCGGACTCTGCAGCATCCGGAACCGGTCGGCCTCCGCGAGCTGCAGGTAGTCCCGCATGCCCAGGAGGTAGTCGCGTCGTTCAGCGCCCTCCGCGGTGAGCGCCGCGGGCCGGAAGGCGAAGCCAACGCAGACGAACACCGCGAAGAACGCGAGAACTATCGACAGGATCCCCCAGCCGCTGAACCACTGGAAGAGCCCGGACAGGATGACGAATCCGACGGCGACGAAGATCAGGATGAACATGCCCAGGGCGATGAGCAGGCCGGCAAGAGACGATCGCTTCTTCTTGAAGCCGCGATCCAGCATTCGCCTGCGGACACCGCCCGACACCCCCGCGACAGCGCGAGCGGCGGTGTCGTCGATCACGCCGACCTCGCGCACGGCGCCGGCTGTCGTCCCGCCGAAGACTGCGGTCAGCAGCTCCAGTTCTTCGTCATCGACCCCGGTCGGGTTCAGCAACTGCAGGGTGTACTGGGCGCCGCTCGCCGTCACCGGGTAGTCGAGGATGCGGATCCTGCCCCGCACGGCGAAGCTCACGAGCTGCGCAGGCACACCCGTCCATGACCGCCCGACGACATCCGCCGACTCCAGCAGGTTCAGGTCCTTCGGAACGGTGTACTGGGGAATGATGATCCCCGACCCCTTGGATGCGGCGGGGACGATGAAGCGCCAGACGATGGTGAACGCCGACCCGAGTACGGCCAGGGCGGCGACGACGATCGACCCCGCGTGCACCCACCATGGCGTCTCCGTCTGTCCCAGCTGGAACGGGTGACCCGGATCGGTCCCCGGATCCTGCTGCTCCGCAGGCACCTGGGCGAACGTGCCGAGGGTGAATCCGATGGCGACCGTCACGGTCTCCCCCGGCCCGAGGTTGCGAGCGGATGCCGAGAACACCACGTCGCCGTCGGGCTGGGTCTCCTGCGTCATCCCGCAGGCATCGGTCGAACCCTGGGGCCCCTGATAGCATGCGTTGTTTCCCGTGAGGAAGTCCTTCAGCGCTGACGCGACGTGTACACGCGCGCTCACCGAGGCGAACGGCTGGGCGAATCCGGTCCCGTTCGTGTCCCAGTAGAGCTCGTCGTCGTTCGTGTCCGTGAACGCGCGCACGACGTTCTGCTGGGTGTAGGTGATCGTGTAGGTCGTTCGACCGTGCACGTAGTCGTCGGTGCCGAGCGCGAGCTCTGTGAAGCCGCCGCTGTCGGCCTTCTCGAACGGCACATCCTCGCCGTTCTCATCGACGACCGACTGCACGTTCGTTCGGAGTGGAACACCGTCGTAATCGTTCGGGATGGCGCGGATGATGCCGCGGTTCTGGTCGAAATCCGGGAACCTGGCGACGAAGGTCTCGACCGTCGTCAACGTCGAGTGATTCTGCGCATCGCGATCGAGGTAGTAGTCGGCGGAGTAGGAGTCGAAGGTGAAGTCCTGCACCCCGGTCTCCACCGTGGACGGGACCGCTGCCGCCGACGCTGCCAACGGCGCACCGAAAAGGAAGCCGAAGACGAGAATGGCGAGGGCAGTCGACGATCGCTTCACGATGCGAGCCTATCGGCGGGACTGACCCAGCCTGCACTCAGGTGTTCCCCAGCCCATGTACATGAAACCCCGAAACAGTGGGTTGCTCAAGGAAAGGAATCGAGATTATGGGAATCGGAAGCGGAATAGCCCTGTTCGTCATCGGCGCGATCCTGACGTTCGCGATCAATGTGGATGTGACCTGGGCGAACCTCGACCTGATCGGATACATCCTGATGGGCGCGGGCTTCGTCATCTTCGTCATCTCGCTGATCCTCGTGCTGCGCAAGCGGTCGAGCGTGGAGACGGTTCGCCACGTCGACAGTGCAGGCGAGCGCCTCACCGAGCATGAAACCCGCTCAGACGGGAGCAACTCGGACCCCCTCTTATGACCCGTCGGATCCCGACATGAATGACGGCCCGGAGAAATGTGCCTCCGGGCCGTTGTCGTCGATGACGCCGATCTAGGCGGTGATGTCGATCTCGCGAAGCAGTTCGGCGTCGATGGCCGTGCGCACCTTATCGAGCAGGCCATCCGGTACGGGGGAATCGACCGTGAGAACGCTGAGCGCCTGGCCGCCGGCGACCTTGCGGCTCACCTGCATCCCGGCGATGTTGATGCCGGCGTCGCCGAATTCGCTTCCGAAGATCGCCACGATGCCCGGGCGGTCGGTGTACACCATGACGATGAGGTGGTCGGCGACGGGTACCTCGACGTCGTATCCGTTGATCTCGACGATCTTCTCGACCTGCTTGGTGCCGGTGAGCGTCCCCGACACGGAGATCTCCATGCCGTCCGCGAGGCCGCCGCGAATCGTCAGAAGGTTGCGATACTCGTCGCTCACCGGTTCCTTCACGAGGCGCACGGGGATGCCGCGCTGTTCGGCCAGGAGCGGCGCGTTCACATAGGAGACGGACTCGCTCACGATGTTCGTGAAGTAGCCCTTGAGGGCGGCGAGCTTCAGCACGTTGACGTCGAACTCGACGATCTCGCCGCGCACCTCGACGTCGATGCTCGTCACGGGGCTGTCCGCGAGGCCGCTGAACACCTGGCCGAGCTTCTCCATGAGCGGGATGCCGGGCCGCACCGTCGGGTCGATGACTCCGCCCGCGACGTTCACGGCATCCGGAACCAACTCGCCGTCGAGCGCGAGCCGCACGGAGCGGGCGACGGCAACGCCGGCCTTCTCCTGGGCTTCAGCGGTCGACGCGCCGAGGTGCGGTGTGAGGATGATGTTGTCGAGGCCGAGAAGCGCCGAGCCGGTCGGTGGTTCGTTGACGAAGACGTCCAGGCCCGCGCCGGCGATCCGCTTCGACCGGATCGCGTCGACGAGCGCGTCCTCGTCGATGATCCCGCCCCTGCTGCAGTTGACGATGCGCAATGACGGCCTGGCCTTCGCGAACTGCGCCGCGCCGATCATGCCGGTCGTCTCCACCGTGCGCGGGATGTGGATCGTGATGAAGTCCGAGCGCTCCATCACCTCGTCGAGGCTCGCCAGTTGCACGCCGAGCTGCTGCGCGCGAGTCGGGGTCACGTAGGGGTCGTAGGCGATGATGGCCGCGTCGAACCCGGCGAGACGCTGGGCGACAAGGGTACCGATGCGGCCGAGCCCGATGATGCCGATCGTCTTCTCGAACAGCTCGGTACCGGTGAACGCGGAGCGCTTCCACTCGCCCGCCTTGGCGGACCGGTTGGCATCCGGGATGAATCGCGCGAGCGACAGCAGGTGGCCAATGGCGAGCTCGGCGGCCGAGACCACATTCGATGTCGGCGCGTTGACGACCATCACGCCCGCCTCCGTCGCCGCCTTGACGTCGACGTTGTCGAGGCCGACACCGGCACGCGCGATGACCTTGAGCGACGTGCCCGCCGCGATCGCCTCCGCGTCGAGATGGGTCGCAGAGCGGATGAGGATCGCACTCGCCTCCGGGAGCGCGGCGAGCAGCGCCTCGCGGTCCGTACCGTCGACGTTCCGGATGTCGAAGTCCGGGCCGAGCGCGTCGACGGTTGCCGGCGAGAGTTCTTCAGCGATCAGTACGACGGGCTTAGGCACGGCGACAGTCCTTCGATTGCGGCAATGGGCGGATGCGCCGCGACCGTGGGGCGCTGTAGGGTCACCACTCTACTGGCTGCTCCGCGGCGCAACCGCCATTGTTGCGCCACGACGGCGTTCAGGCGAGCGCGCCGGCGAGGACGGAGAAGCTGAGGCTGAGCGCTCCGACGACCCCGAGCCCGGCCAGGAGGGTGATCACGAGAATGCCCACGTTGCGCTTGCGCGCGACGAGTATGCACAGGCCGAACACGACGACCGGCAGGAGCAGGTTCGCGATGAGAACACCCCAGGGGATCGCCACGGTGTTCAAACCGATGAGGGTCGCGTTCTCGTTGTATTTGGTGATCTGAGCCGCGACGCCGAACGTGTCCGACAATGCCTCGAAAAGGTCGTACGCGTAGAGCAGGGCGAACAGGACGATGACCGTGAGCCTGAACCACGGTGTCTTACGCACTGCGGGTTTCGTCTTCGCGTCGCCGGGCTTGCCGCTCACATCGGCGGGCCTGCCCTTCGCCGCGGCGGGCGCGCCCTTCGCATCGGCAGGCGAGGCAGTCTTGTCGTCAGTCGACATCCGGTCTCCCCTATCCGCCCACGATGAACGGCCATGGCGCCAGAAGCAGCACGCCGACGAACAGCCACAGCAATCGCCACGCGGGCCGCTTCACGAGCAGCCACACGGCGCCGGCCCAGAGGAACGGGCTCGCGATCGAGAAGAACTCGCCCAGTTGGTACATGATCACGGGAAAGATCCCGGCGACAGGCACCGAGTGGGCAAACGCGTGGATGCCCCATCCGATCGCGTAGAGGAGGTAGATCCCCGCGAGGATGCCGAACACGACGAGCAGCAGCGAACTCGAACCGGGTCGTGCTTCGCCCCCGAGCGCGGGAGCGGCGGTCGCGTTCGCGGCCGATGGCGCACCGACGTGGGTCGGATCGGTCTCGCCCGACCAGCTCAGGGCTTCCTCGTCCGGATCAGCGGCCATGCAGAAACCCTACCGCCCCGGCGGCGTATCGTGAGGGGATGCCCAGCGACAGAGCGCTCAAGGTCATGAACACGGTGAACCGGATGGCGCAGCGGCTGAGTCGCGGACGCTTCGGCTGGGAGCTGCGCGGCATGCCCGTGCTCGAGGTGACCACGACCGGGCGGAAGTCCGGCCAGCGGCGGACGACCCTGTTGACCTCGCCGCTCCAGGTGGATGACGGCTTCATCGTCGTCGCATCCCGCGGCGGTGACGACGTGCATCCGGCGTGGTTCCTGAACCTGCGGGACGACCCGGAGGTCATGGTTGCCGTGCAGGGGCACGCCGCCCGGCCCATGCACGCGCACATCGCCACGCCTGCCGAGCGCGCAGACCTGTGGCCGCGCGTCACGGCCCGCCACCCGCACTACGCCGGCTACCAGGAGCGCACGGACCGCGAGATCCCGCTCGTCGTCCTCGCTCCCGATCCGACGAGATAGGTGACCTGCCCGCTACCTACCGCGCAGCAGTACCCTCCGTGTAGTCGTCGTCCGTCTGCGCCCACGCAAAGAGTTTCCGCAGCTCGCGTCCGGTCGCCTCGATCGGGTGCCCCTCGCCTTTCTTGCGCAGCGCGTTGAACTCCGGTGCGCCAGCATCCTGATCGGCGATGAATCGCTTCGCGAACGCCCCGGACTGGATGTCGGCCAGCACGCCCTTCATGTTCTCCTTGACGTGCGGGTCGATGACGCGCGGCCCCGACACGTAGTCGCCGTATTCTGCGGTGTCGGAGACGCTCCAACGCTGCTTCGCGATCCCGCCCTCGTTGATGAGGTCGACGATGAGCTTGAGCTCGTGCAGCACCTCGAAGTAGGCGACCTCCGGCTGGTATCCGGCTTCCGTGAGGGTCTCGAATCCGTACTGGATGAGCTGCGAAACGCCACCGCACAGCACGGACTGCTCTCCGAACAGATCGGTCTCGGTCTCCTCCGTGAAGGTGGTCTTGATCCCGCCCGCGCGCAGGCCGCCGATCCCCTTCGCATAGCTGAGCACGAGCGGCCAGGCGTTGCCCGTCGCATCGTTCTCGACGGCGACGATGACCGGAACACCACGGCCGGCCTCGAACTCGCGGCGCACGACATGCCCTGGCCCCTTGGGGGCGACCATGATGACGTCGACGCCATCCGGCGCCTCGATGTAGCCGAACCGGATGTTGAACCCGTGTCCGAAGACGAGCGCGTCCCCGGGTGCGAGGTTGTCCTTGATGTCGGCGGCGTAGAGGCCGCGCTGGTGCTGGTCGGGGGCGAGGATGACGATGACGTCTGCCCATTTCGCGGCCTCGGCGGAGGGCAGCACGGTGAATCCTGCCTCCTCGGCCTTCTGCCTGGACTTCGAGTCCGGCTTGAGGCCGATGACGACCTCGACGCCCGAGTCCCGCAGGTTTTGTGCGTGGGCATGACCCTGCGAGCCGTATCCGATCACGGCGACCTTACGGCCCTGGATGATGGAGAGGTCGGCGTCCTTGTCGTAGAAGATCTCGGCCATGGGGTGTGCTCCTTCGGTTGGTTCGGTGTCAGTTCTTGTAGACGCGTTCGGTGATGCTCTTCGATCCGCGGCCCATGGCGAGAAGCCCGGACTGTGCGATCTCCTTGATGCCGTAGGGCTCGAGCACGCGCAGGAGCGCCTGCGTCTTGGCCGTGTCGCCGGTGACCTCGATCACGAGGGCATCCGTCGAGACATCGACGATGCGGGCGCGGAACAGGTTCGTCGCCTCCAGGATCTGGCTTCGCGTCGTGTTGTCGACCTTGACCTTGATCAGGAGGTGCTCGCGCTCGACCGTCTGGGTCGGATCGAGTTCGACGATCTTGATGACGTTGATGAGCTTGTTGAGCTGCTTGGTGACCTGCTCGAGCGGCCCCTGCTCGACATCGACGACGACCGTGATCCTGGAGAGACCCGCGATCTCGCTCTTGCCGACCGCGAGGGACTCGATGTTGAATCCCCGTCGGGCGAAGAGACCCGCGACGCGGGTGAGAAGGCCCGGCTTGTCCTCGACGAGCATGGAGAGTACGTGCGTCATGGCTAGTCCTCCTCCCATTCCGGCGCTTTCTCCCGCGCGTACTGCACGCTCGAATTCCCGACGCCCTGGGGCACCATCGGCCACACCATGGCATCCGCGCTCACAATGAAGTCGATGACGACCGGACGGTCGTTCGTCTCATTGGCGAGCTTGATGGCGGCATCCACCTCGTCCTTCGTCGTGACGCGGATGCCGAGTGCGCCGTACGCCTCCGCGAGCTTCACGAAGTCGGGGACCATGACGGTGTCATGCCCGGTGTTGAGGTCGGTGAACGAGTGACGCCCGTTGTAGAACAGCGTCTGCCACTGCCGGACCATCCCGAGCGACGAGTTGTTGATGATCGCGACCTTGATCGGGATGTTGTTGATCGTGCAGGTGGCGAGCTCCTGGTTCGTCATCTGGAAACAACCATCGCCGTCGATCGCCCACACGGTGCGGTCGGGATTGGCCACCTTCGCACCCATCGCCGCGGGCACTCCGTACCCCATCGTCCCCGCGCCGCCGGAGTTGAGCCAGGCGTTCGGCCGCTCGTACTTGATGTACTGGGCAGCCCACATCTGGTGCTGGCCGACACCGGCGGCGTAGATCGCCTCCGGGCCGGTGATGGCGCCGATGCGTTCGATCACGTACTGCGGGGACAGCAGGCCGTCCTCCGGCTCGTCATAACCGAGGGGAAAGCGCGTCTTGAGCTCTCCCAGTCGCGCCCACCATGCCGAGATGTCCGGCTTCGTCTTCTTGACGACCTCCGCGTACGCATCGGTCAGGTCGGCGATGACCTCCTTGGCATCGCCGACGATCGGGACGTCCGCGATCCGGATCTTCGAGATCTCGGCCGGGTCGACATCCACGTGCACGACCGTCGCATCCGGAGCGAACTCGCTCGGCTTTCCGGTCACCCTGTCGTCGAAGCGCGCGCCGAGTGCGACGAGCACATCGGCCTCCTGGAGCGCGAGCACGGCCGGCACCGTTCCGTGCATCCCGGGCATACCCAGGTGTTGTCTATGCGAATCGGGGAATGCGCCGCGGGCCATCAGGGTCGTCACGACGGGGACACCGGTCTTCTCGGCGAGCGCGAACAGTTCCTCCGACGCCTTCGCGCGCACGACGCCTCCGCCGACGTAGAAGACGGGGCGCTTCGCCTCCGCGATGAGTCGCGCAGCGGCCTGCACCTGCTTGCCGTGCGCCTTCGTGACCGGTCGGTAGCCGGGAAGGTCGACCTTCGGCGGCCAGATGAAGGGGGCACTGTTCTGCTGTGCATCCTTCGTCACATCGACGAGCACGGGGCCAGGGCGACCGGTCGTCGCGATGAGGTAGGCCGCGGCGATCGTGGCCGGGACGTCCTCAGGACGCGTCACGAGGAAGGAGTGCTTCGTGATCGGCATCGCGATGCCGACGATGTCGACCTCCTGGAACGCGTCGGTCCCCATCGAGGTCGAGAAGACCTGGCCGGTGATCGCCAGGAGTGGCACGGAGTCCATGTGGGCATCCGCGATGGCCGTGACGAGGTTCGTCGCACCCGGTCCGCTCGTGGCGATCGCGACACCGATCCTCCCGGTCGAAGACGCGTAGCCCTCCGCCGCGTGTCCGGCTCCCTGTTCGTGGCGTACGAGGATGTGGCGGATGGTCGTCGAAGACATCAACTCGTCGTAGAACGGCATGATGGCGCCGCCGGGGAGGCCGAAGACATCCTTGACGCCGAGTTTCTCCAGTGAGCGGAGGATCGCGCCGGAACCGGTGAGGATCTCCTCCTTCGCGGCGCTCGCCGCCTTCCTCGGTGGCACGAGCGAGGCGTCTCGCTTCGCCGGCGTTGGCACGGGTCTCGATTCCGTGGGCATGAGGTGCGTGTCCTTAGTGGTTGTCCGTCGTGGTGACGATGGTGGTCGTCGTGGGCGCGCGACTATCCGGTGATCGCGCCCTCAGCTGCTGAGTGCACGAGCTTCGAATATTTCGCGAGAACGCCACGGGTGTAGCGCGGAGGAAGTGGAGCCCAGCCTTGGCGGCGAGCTTCGAGCTCTTCAGGCTCGACCAGTAGATCGAGCGAGCGAGCTGCGATATCGACCCGTATCAGATCACCATCGCGCACGAAGGCGATGGGACCTGCGTCCACCGCTTCGGGAGCTATATGGCCGATGCACAGGCCGGTTGTGCCGCCTGAGAATCTGCCGTCCGTCAAGAGTAATACATCTTTCCCGAGCCCTGCTCCCTTGATGGCGGCGGTGATCGCGAGCATCTCGCGCATCCCCGGCCCGCCCTTCGGGCCCTCGTAGCGGATGATGACGACGTCGCCCTTGGTGATGCGCCCCTCGGTGAGGGCGTCCATGGCCGCGCGCTCGCGCTCGAACACGCGGGCTGGACCTTCGAACACGTCGAGGTCGAAGCCGGCCGTCTTGACAACCGCGCCATCCGGTGCGAACGACCCGTGCAGGATCGTGAGGCCACCCGTCGCGTGGATGGGGTTGTCGAGCGTGCGGATGACCTCTCCGTCGAGCGGCTGCGGATTGATCTCCGCGAGGTTCTCCGCGACGGTCTTGCCCGTCACGGTGAGCGCGTCGCCGTGGAGGAGGCCCGCGTCCAGGAGCGCCTTCATGACGACGGGCACCCCGCCGTGCCGGTCCACGTCGTTCATGACGTATTTGCCGAATGGCTTGAGGTCGCCGATGTGCGGCGTCTTGTCCCCGATGCGGTTGAAGTCGGCGAGCGTGAGTTCGACATCCGCCTCGCGGGCGATCGCGAGCAGGTGCAGCACGACGTTGGTCGAGCCGCCGAAGGCCATGGCGACGGCGATCGCGTTCTCGAACGCCTTCTTGGTGAGGATGTCGCGGGCCGTGATGCCGAGGCGCAGCATGTTGACCACGGCCTCCCCTGAGCGGTGCGCGAAGTAATCGCGGCGGCGGTCGGCGGCAGGCGGGGCTGCGGACCCGGGAAGGCTCATCCCGAGGGCCTCCGCGACGCTCGCCATGGTGTTCGCGGTGTACATGCCGCCGCAGGCACCTTCGCCGGGCGCGATCGCGCACTCGATGCGGTGGGCGTCGATCGCCGACATCGTTCCGGCCTTCACAGCCCCGACGGCCTCGAAGGAGTCGATGATCGTGACATCCTTCTCGGTACCGTCGGAGAGCTTGACCCAGCCTGGCGCGATCGACCCCGCGTAGAGGAAGACGGAGGCGAGGTCGAGGCGGGCGGCGGCCATGAGCATCCCGGGGAGCGATTTGTCGCATCCGGCCAGCAGAACGGAGCCGTCGAGGCGCTCGGCCATCATGACGGTCTCCACGGAGTCGGCGATGACCTCGCGGGAGACGAGCGAGAAGTGCATGCCCTCGTGGCCCATCGAGATGCCGTCGGAGACCGAGATCGTGCCGAACTGAAGCGGGTATCCTCCGCCGGAGTGCACGCCCTCCTTCGACGCCTGGGCGAGCCGGTCGAGGCTGAGGTTGCATGGCGTGATCTCGTTCCAGGAGCTCGCGATGCCGATCTGCGGCTTGTCCCAGTCCGCGTCGCCCATGCCGACCGCCCGGAGCATCCCGCGCGAGGTCATGGCTTCGATCCCGTCGGTGACGACACGCGAGCGGGGCTTCAGATCGTGCTCAGGCATGTTCCCGAGTCTAGAACTTCCCATCGGAGACCGACTTCGATGGTTGGGCGTCCTACTACTCGGCGCTGCCCGGTGATAACCGGTGCCACCCGGTGCGGCCGCGGTGCTGCGGTTCGTCTGCGATGCGGATGTTCGAAGCACCGCATCGCAGACAGACCTGCGCATCGTGCGACGGGCAGGTCACCGCGGCGGCGGGTTGGAGTCGTCGGGTGACTCCTCGACGACGTCGCGCTGCGCCTCCTCGATCGCACGCTCGAGCTCGTCGACGAGAAGAGAGCCGGGAGCCACCACGCCCGTGCGGTATCCGGCACGCCCGACCATGTGGGCCGAGATCGGTGCCGTCAGCATCTGGAACACCAGGATCGTGAGGAGTACGAGCACCGTCGTCCAGCGCCGATCCTGCAGCGCGATCGCGGCCAGGATGAAGAGGAGTCCGAGGATCTGCGGTTTCGTCGTCGCGTGCATGCGCGCGATGGCATCCGGGAACCGGAGGAGACCGACACCCGCAGCGAGCGAGAGGAATGCTCCGAGGACGAGGCAGCTCCCGGTGAGGATGTCGAGAACGAGGTCGAGGTTCACCTGCTCCCCCTCCTCGAGACGTATCGCGCGACGACGACGGCCGCAAGGAACGCCGTCGCGGCGAGGACGAGCATCGCCGTGAGGTTGCGGGTATGGCCGTTGTAGACCATCTCGGCACCCATCGCGCAGATGATCGTCGTGAGCAGCATGTCGGAGGCGATCATCCGATCGAGGATCGACGGGCCGCGCGCGATGCGATACAGCGCCATGACAGCGGCCGCGGTCAGCAGCACGCCGACGACGATGAACACCCACTCGCTCATGACCTGGCCTCCCGCTCGCCGGAATGCGCCTCTGCGGCACGCGGTCCGTTGGAACGGATGCGCTCGAGATCCGCCTTCGACCCGATCGCCCTCACGATGCGCGCCTCGACGACGAGCACCTTTCTCCGCATCGCCTCCACATCCTCCAGCGACTCCGTCGCGAAGGTGTGCAGATACAGGGTCGAGCGCTCGCGATCGGCCTCCACGACGAGCGAGCCGGGGACGAGGGACATCGCTATCGCATCGAGCGTCATGATCAGGTCCGACCGCGTGCGCAGCTGGATGCCGATGACGGAGGAGTGCGGAACGGGTTTCGGCCACACCGCCTGGAACGCGACCTGGAAGGATGCGACCGCGACGTCCAGGAAGAAGTGCGACAGGAACACGAGCAGGTACCAGGGGTTGATCCGTCCGGAGAGCTCGACCGGCGGCAGGTAGAAGACGCGCGTGACGACGATCGCGACGATCACGCCGGTCACGAGGCTCAACGCGGTGAACTGTCCCCAGAGCACCATCCAGAGCACGACGAGCGCGATGAGTAGTGGCAACTGCTGCCACAGGCGCTGGCGCACCTCGCGCCGGTCCGGCTCCGCGACGTCCTTCGCCACGGGATCCGCGTTCAGCCCCGCGCTCATTCGGACTCCCCCGTCACGACGAGGGTGATGTAGTACTCGGGACCGTCGATGTTGTCGCCTGCACGCGAGCTCACGTTGTAGAGCGGACCCGCGAACACGGTGAGCGAGATGCTCAGCGCGACCATGGCCGCCGTCGCCCCGACCATGATCCGCGGGATGCTCCTGGTCGACTTGACCTCGGTCACGACCCCGACCTGGCTGAGAACCGGCAGCGGATTGTCGTAGTCGGCCACCTCATCCGCATCGCGCCAGAACGTCATGCTCCATGCTCGCGCGAGGGCGTACAGCGTGAGAAGCGAGACGAGCGCACCGGATGCGATGAGCACCCAGGCGAGGACGGAGCCGTCCTGCGCGCCCGCCTCGAAGAGCGCGAGCTTTCCGAGGAATCCGGAGAACGGCGGGATGCCGCCGAGGCTCAGCAGGGGGATGAAGAACAGTACGCCGATCATCGGGGACGCTTTGAGCATCCCGCCGAGGCGGTTGATGGACGTGGTCCCGCCCTGGCGTTCGACGAGCCCCGCCGCGAGGAAGAGGGTCGTCTGGACGGTGATGTGGTGCACGACGTAGTAGGTGGCTGCGGCGAGCCCCGCTGCCGTCCCGAGCCCGATGCCGAACAGCATGTAGCCGATGTGGCTCACGAGGGTGAACGAGAGGAGCCTCTTGATGTCGGCCTGCGCCACCGCACCGAGGATGCCGACGATCATCGTGAGTGCTGCGACGATCATGATCGGGGTGTTGAGTTCGTTGCCCGGGAACATGATCATCTCCGTGCGCATGATCGCGTACACGCCGACCTTCGTGAGGAGGCCGGCGAAGACCGCTGTGACCGGCGCCGGGGCTGTCGGGTACGAATCCGGCAACCAGAAGGACAGCGGGAAGACTGCCGCCTTGATGCCGAAGGCCACGAGCAGCATGACGTGCAGGACGAGTTGGATGTCGTGCGGCAGCTCCCCGATCCGCACGGCGAGCTGGGCGATGTTGACCGTACCGACGGAGGCGTAGATCATGGCGATCGCCGCCAGGAAGATGACCGAGGAGACGAGGCTCACGACGATGTAGGTGACACCCGCCCGGATCCGCAGTTCTGTGCCGCCGACGGTGATGAGCACGTAGCTCGCGACGAGCAGGATCTCGAAACTCACGTACAGGTTGAACAGGTCGCCGGCGAGGAAGGCGTTGAAGACGCCGGTCGCGAGGATGAGGTAGGTCGGGTAGTAGATCGACACCGGGGTCTCCCGGTCCCCGTCCGCGAGGCCCTGCCCCACCGAGAACACGAGCACCGAGAGCAGCACCGCTGCCGAGATGACGAGCAGCAGCGCCGCCAGGCGGTCGACGACGAGCACGATGCCGACCGGAGCATCCCACCCACCGATCGCGACGGCGATCGCTCCGTGGTCGTCCACCGCGAACAAGAGGATCACACCGATGATGAGCACGACCCCGAGCACGCCGACGGCGATGAAGGTCTGGAGTCTCGGATGCTTCGCCTGGGTGAGCGCGACGGCCGCGCCGAGCAGCGGCAGCAGGACGACGAGCGGGACGAGGACGGTCATGGCCGATCACCGTCCGTGCTCTCGGTGTGATCCGGATCCAGCCGCTCGGCATCCAGCGGCTCGGCGTCCAGCGATGCGGTATCGAGGGGCTCGACTTCACGCCGGAGCTGCTCCTCGAACCGGTGCAGCATTTCGAGGCGCTCCGCCTCCTCCAGCCGCTCCTGCTCCGCGAGGTCGACCGCGGTGGACACCGCGGCGGTCGCCCTCGTCCCGAACTCGGTGTCGTCGCTCGCGATCTCGGGCTCCGCTGCGACGGAGACATCCCGACGGCCGACGGCCACGTCCTCTGTGTCGTCCTCGACGACATCCGCGTGGGCGAGCCGCCAGGACCGGTAGATGAGCGCCATGAGGAACGCCGACACCCCGAACGTGATGACGATCGACGTCAGCACGAAGGCCTGAGGGAGGGGGTCTGCAAGCGGATCCGACTCTCCGTAGAACGGTGCTGCGCCCGCCCGGCCGGAGACGACGAGGATGAGCAGGTTGGTCGCATTCCCGACGAGCAGGAAGCCGAGAAGCACACGCGTCATGCTCCGCTCGAGGAGGAGGTACACGCCGCAGGAGTAGAGCACCGCCATGACGGCGACGAGGACGAGGGAGACGCTCATATCGTGCTCCCCTCCTCGAGTTCGTCGCTCGCTTCCTCCTGCTGGCGGTCGACCTCTGCTCCGAGACTCCTCAGCACGTCGAGCACCATGCCGATGACGACGAGGTAGACGCCGACGTCGAAGATCGTCGACGTGGTGAACTCGATGTGTCCGAGCACGGGGATGGTGGCGTCGAACCAGGCGGATGTCAGGGCGTGCGCGCCGAAGAACAGGGGCGTGACCGCCGTGCCTGCTGCGAGCAGAAGACCGACTCCGAGGAGTCGACCGGCGTCGACCGGTGCCGCAGCCCCGAGCTCGTATCGCCCGCCGGCCAGGTAGCGCCCTGCGAGCGCGAGGCCTGCCACGAGGCCGCCGGCGAACCCGCCACCCGGCGAATTGTGCCCGGCGAACAGGATGAACACGGAGACGACCACGACGGCATGGAACAGCAGACGGATGACGACTTCAAGCAGGATGGACCGGTTCTCCGGCGCGAGCTTGAGCCCGGCGAGCAGCCAGGCGTTGCGCGTCGAGGGGTCCTTCACTCCGGGCACATACTCCGCGGAGACCGTCTCGCGCACGGGGCGAAGGCGGGAACGGAGGCTGCGGCGAACAGCATCCGGAACCCGCGGCAGGTTGTCCGTGCGGCTCCGCAGGAACACGAGGCTCGCGACGCCCGTCGCCGCCGCGATGAGCACGGAGAGCTCTCCGAGGGTGTCCCAGCCGCGGACATCCACGAGCACGACGTTGACGACGTTGCTCCCGTGCCCCACGTCGTGGGCGAGGTCGGGAAGGGCCAGGGAGATGGGCAGGTGGGTTCTGGCGCCGAGCGCCACGATCGCCACGG
Source organism: Terrimesophilobacter mesophilus (assembly GCF_014200375.1). GTDB lineage: Bacteria > Actinomycetota > Actinomycetes > Actinomycetales > Microbacteriaceae > Terrimesophilobacter > Terrimesophilobacter mesophilus. Next base: position 842,876 of record NZ_JACHBP010000001.1, read on the forward strand.
CCGCCATCATGAGCCCGACGCTCACGCTCACGACCGCGCGCACTCCCCTGTGCGCGGAACCGTGGGTCTGGCCGAGCCGCGCCGGCAGCCTGCGCAGCACGAGCACGAAGGCGATGAGCGTGACGGTCTCGACGAGCACCTGGGTGAGAGCGAGATCCGGGGCGCCATGGAAGGCGAAGAGCGCAGCCATCCCGTACCCCGTGACGCCGACGAGCAGAGCGGCTGCGAACCGCTTGTCCGCCCTCGTGAGCGCGACCGCGGCGACGGCCATGATCCCGCCGATGACGAGCTGCGCCGGGCTGTCCCACAGCCGCCACTCTGCCGGCCAGGTGCGGTTCATCACGAGCGTTGCGCCCACCGTGCCCACGAGCGTGAGGAGGATGATGCTGAGATAGAACGGGAGCGAACCGCGCTGCGTCGCAGAGGTGACCCGCGCGGCGAGACGGTCGAGGCCGGTCATCGTCCTGCCGTACAGCTCGCTCGTGTTCACGATCGGCGGCAGTTTCGCCTGCGCCGTGGAGACGGATGTGCGGGCCCAGAACAGGGTGAGCCCCGCCAGGAGCGTGAAGGTCGAGACGAGGAGAGCGCCGTCGAAACCGTGCCAGAGGCCGAGGTGGTAGTCGTGCGCATCCGGCGGGAAGCGGTTCGGATAGCCGGCGAGAAGGTCCCCGACGAGTCGGAACAGGGGCGCGAGCACGATCCCGGAGACCGCGAGTATCGCGGGAGCGGCGAGGAACGACACGCTCTCGTGCACAGGGCGGACCTTCTCGACCCCCTTCTTGCGGGCGAACGCACCCCACAGGAAGCGAGCACTGTACGCGACGGTGAGCGTCGAACCCAACGCGACGCCGACGAGCGCGATCCATCCCGCCGCGGATCCCGGCCCAGCCCCTCCCGCACCCTGTGCCGCACCGAGGAACCCGGCCAGCACAGCCTCCTTCGCGACGAATCCTGCGGTGAACGGCACCCCCGCCATCGAGAGCACCGAGAGCATCCCGACGATCGCGAGCACGGGTGCTTCACGCCCGAGACCGGAGAGTTTGCGGAGGTCTCTCGTTCCGGCACGATGGTCGATGATTCCCACGACGAGAAAGAGCGCAGCCTTGAACAGCGCGTGTGCGAGCAGGAGGGCCACCCCGGCGAGTGCGGCAGTGCGCGTGCCGAAACCGGTCACGACGATGAGGAAGCCGAGCTGGCTCACCGTTCCGTACGCGAGCAGGAGTTTGAGGTCGTTCTGGCGGAGGGCGCGCCACCCGCCCACGAGCATCGTCGCAAGGCCGAGCCCCAGGAGCAGCGGATGCCATCCCGGCGTCGCGGAGAAGCCCGGCGCGAGGCGCGCGACGAGGTAGATCCCGGCCTGCACCATGGCCGCGGCGTGCAGGTAGGCGCTCACCGGGGTCGGTGCCGCCATCGCGGCAGGCAGCCAGAAATGGAACGGGATGATCGCCGACTTGCTGAGGGCCCCGACGAGCACGAGGATGACCGCGGTCGTCACGAGCGGCGCCGCGAGGTCGAGCCGCCCATCCTGCGCCATTGCGACGAGATCGGACAGGCGGGATGTTCCAGCCGGTACGGCGAGCATGACGAGCCCGACGAGCATGACGAGCCCGCCCGCCGTCGTGACGATGAGCGCCTGTAACGCGGCGACGCGGCTCGCCCGGCGACCGGTGTAGTGACCGATGAGAAGATAGGAGAAGACGCTCGTCGCCTCCCAGAAGATGAACAGCAGGAACACGTCGTCCGCGATCACGAGCCCGTACATCGTTCCGGTGAAGGCGAGCAGGACGGAGGCGAAACGGCCGAGGCCCTCCTCGGCGTCGGTGAAATACCACGCGCAGTACACGAGCACGAGCGCACCGATGCCGGTGACGATGAGCGCCAGGAGCCAGGAGAGCGTGTCGACGCGCACCGCGAAGCTCATCTCGAGCTGGGGGATCCAGGGGATCACCTCGGTGGGCGCGGACCCGGCCAGGATCTTGGGCGTCTGCGTGAGCGTGAAGACGAATGCCGCAGCGGGAATGAGTGCGATGACCGGGAACACCCGCCGTCCGAGCCGGCGCGTCAGTGCGGGTACGACGAGGGGAACCAGGGCGAACACCACGAGGAATGCGAGCACGATTCCTCCCAGAGCGTCAGTGCGGCAGGCGCTCGGCGCATGGAATTACCCCGAAGTTGTGATCATCCGCACATCGATTCTACCGGGGCGAAGCGGCCTTTCGCTCCCGGAGTCCGGCGAGCAGCGCGAGCAGTTCCGCCACTGCTTGAGGGTCGGCGACGCGATGCGAGGCCGCGGTCTCCCCCGGTCCGACCTTGACGCCGACGTCGTGTCCGGACAGCACGGCGAAGCCGTCCTCGTCCGTCACGTCGTCGCCCACGAACAGGACGGCGGAGGCGGCGGTGCGGTGCCTGATCACGTCGAGAGCAGTCCCCTTGTCCGCTTCGCGCACCGTGAACTCGAGGATGTCCTTGCCGTAGCGCTCCGTGATCCCGCTCGACGGTCCGAGTGCGGCGACCGCGGCGAGCGCGTCGGCCCTGGCCGCGTCCGCGTCTGCCGGCGACGACATCCGCGTGTGAAGTCCTGACCCGGCCGGTTTCCTCTCGGTCCTGGCACCCGGATATCGGGCTGCGACGGTTTCGACCGCCGCGTACAGCCGATCGAGCATCTTCCGCTCGTCGCCGTCCAGTTCAGGGCCGGAGACGGCGCCGCCGAATCGGAATTCCGCCCCGTGCGACCCGACGAGGATGGTCGAGTCCGGAAGCCTGGCCACCGACGCCAGGTTGCCGATCGATCGCCCGGACACGAGGGCGATCCGCGTCTTCTCCAAGTCCTCGAGCGCGAGGATCGCGGCCATGGCATCCGGATGAGAGCGAGCACTCGCAGGGTCGTCGACGGTCGGGGCGAGGGTGCCGTCGAAGTCGAGCGCGACGAGAAGCTCGTCGACGTCCGCGATCCGCTCGATCGCGGCGACGAGCGCCGGGGGCAGCGCACTCATCGAGACCTCGTGTCCTTCTCGTGCCGGTGGTGCGCGAGCACCTCGAGGAAGCCGTTCGACCACTTCTCGACATCGTTGTCGAAGACCCGCTTGCGCAGGTACCGCATCCGGGACCGCCGCTCGTCGTGCGGCATCTCGACGGCGCGCATGAACGCATCCTTGAGCCCGTCGATGTCGTGGGGGTTCACCCGGATGGCGCGGGTGAGCTCATCGGATGCGCCGGCGAACTCCGAGAGCACGAGGACCCCGTCATCGTCGAAGCGCGATGCGACGTACTCCTTCGCCACGAGGTTCATCCCGTCGCGAAGCGCCGTGACGAGCATGATGTCCGCCGCGAGATACAGCGCGACCATCTCCTCGCGGGGATAACTGTGATGGTGATAGCTGATCGCCTGGTGGCCGAGCTCGGAGTATTCGCCGTTGATCCTTCCGACGGTGAGCTCGATCTCGTCGCGCAGGTCGATGTAGCTCTTGACGCGTTCACGACTCGGGCTCGCGACCTGAACGAGGATGACCTCGGTCGGGTTGATCCGGCCCTCTGCGAGCAGTTCGCCGTAGGCCTGCAGCCGGTGCCGGATGCCCTTCGTGTAGTCGAGCCGGTCGACGCCCAGCATGATCATGGCCGGGTTCCCGAGGTCTGCGCGGATCTGCCGCGCGCGTGCTCGGATGCCGGGATCCTTCGCGGCAGCGCGGTAGATATCGGCGTCGATCGAGATCGGGAACTTCTTCGCGATCACCGTGCGGGAGGGCGCGCCGCGTTTGATGGGCGAGAACACCCTCACGCCGGGCGACTCGTCGACGATGGGCACTTCGATCCGCGACCCCGTCGTCGCGTAGCCCTTGAGCCTGCGCACCGCCTGGGCGAAGTTGCCCGCGTCGGCATCGCGTTGAAAGCCCACGACATCCGCCCCCAGCAACCCCTCGATGACGTGCGTGCGCCACGGCAACTGGGAGAACAGGCCGTACGGGGGGAACGGGATGTGGTCGAAGAATCCGATCGTCAGGTCCGGCCGGAGTTCGCGGAGCATTTTCGGCACGAGCTGGAGCTGGTAGTCCTGCACCCAGACGACGGCGCCCTTCGCCGAAACCGCTGCGACGATGTCGGCGAATCGCTGGTTCACGGCGCGGTAGGCATCCCACCATTCGCGGTGGAACGACGGGGCGGCGATGACGTCGTGATAGAGGGGCCAGAGCGTGTCGTTGGAGAACCCCTCGTAGTATTCCCTGACCTCCGCAGCGGACAACCTCACCGGGACCAGATGCAGGCCGTCGATGTCGAACGGGTCGAGTTCGAGGTCGGCTTCGCCTGCCCAGCCGACCCACGCACCGTCGTGGCTGTGCATGACCGGCTCGAGGGCCGCGACGAGCCCACCGGGGGATCTCGACCAGCCCTGGCCACCGTCGGCATTCACCACGCTGTCGACCGGGAGCCGATTGGACGCGACGATGAAATCGAAGAGTCTCGCTGAGGGGGCAGTCGTGCTCATTGCCCTGCCGATCCCTCCTTCGACGCCGACGGATGTCACCGGCCGCCCGTCAGGCCAACGCTACCAGCCGTTCCTGAGCCCGGTGCAGCAGCGTTCAGGATGTCTGCTTAGACTGAAAGTCCATGATTCGCATCGGAATGAGCACGTCGGCGGTGTACCCGCTACCGCCGGAGCACGCATTCCGGCTCGCGCGGTTGGCCGGTTTCGACGGCATCGAGGTCATGGTGACGAACGATGAGGTCACCCAGGAAGCCGGTGCGCTCCTCGAGCTCTCAGAGCGTTACGAGCTCCCCATCCTGTCCATCCACGCTCCCGTGCTCCTGCTCACCCACTTCGTCTGGGGCCGCGACCCGCGAGTGAAACTGGAACGGTCCGCCGAGCTCGCACGGGCGGTCGGTGCGACGACCGTCGTGGTCCACCCGCCGTTCCGCTGGCAGGCGCAGTACGCGCGAGACTTTCTGCGCATCGTGCGGGCGACATCCGCGGCATCCGGCGTCGAGATCGCCGTCGAGAACATGTTCCCGTGGAAGGTCGCGGGGAGAAACCTCAAGGCGTATTCCCCCGGCTCGGACCCGACCGCCATGGACTGCGACCACATGACGCTCGACTTCTCGCACGCTTCGCTGTCCGGACGCGATTCTCTCGAACTCGCCATGTCGATGGGCACCCGGCTCCGGCACGTGCACCTGTGCGACGGTTCCGGTTCGATGGACGAGGGCAGGATCTTCGACGAGCACCTGCTGCCCGGCCGAGGCAGCGAACCGGTCGGTGAGGTCCTGGACTATCTCCTCGCCCGGGGCTGGGACGGATCCGTGGTCGCGGAGGTCAACACGCGTAAGGCGAAGACGGAACAGGAGCGGCTGGACCTGCTGACCGAGACGCTGAATTTCGCGCAGAACCGGCTTCACGTCGCCCCGCGCAGGCAGTTCGGCTGGCATCCCCGCCCGGCCGATGCGCTCGGCATCTTCCGCAGGGCAGGGCGACGCGCACTCACGGCGCTGCGCTCGTCGAACTGAGTCGGCCGAGGAGCTCGCGGTAGCCCTCCTCAGGCGGTGCGCACCGGCACCAGACCGAGCGATCGCGCCGTCCTCACCCTCCGGATCGCGAGCAGGGACAGCAGGATGCTTCCCACGGCGAACAGGGCGAGCACGAACGCGGCGCCGACGATCGGACCGGCGGATGCCCGGGCGATGATCCCTTGCATTCCGCTCACCCCGTAGGTGAGCGGGAGCAGCGGGCTCACCCACTGGAACGGGGTCGCGAGGAGTTGCACGGGATACAGCCCGCCCGTCGCCGTGACCTGGACAGCCAGCACGAAGAGCGACACGACGAGACCGGCCCTGCCGAGACCGACGGTCAACAGGTAGTGGAACGCCGTGAACGCGAACGCCATGAGCAGTGAGAATCCGAGCGTCGCCGGAAGCGCCGCCCACGTCACGCCGACCACGAGATGGAGCAGTGCGACGAGCAGGACGGCCTGCGCCGCACTGATCGCCGACGCCTTCGCGAGCGAATGCGCCACGAGTCGGCCGTTGCCCGCGGTCGAACCCAGCGAACGCGGGTTCACGGGACGCATCACCAGGAAGATGGCGAGCGCGCCGATCCAGAGGCCGAGTGGCACGAAGAAGGTGGCGATCCCCTGGCCGATGCCGGCGACCTCGTTGTCCCGCGTCACCGTGACCGACACCGGGTCGGCGACGACCTCGGCGTTCGCGGCCGAGGAGCCCGTGTCACCGATCGGCAGTCGGGCAGCCCCCGCCGAAAGCCCGTCGGACAGGCTCGTCGCTCCCGTGGCCAGTTCGCCTGCACCGCTCGATGCGGATGCCGCACCGGTCGACAGGCTCGACAGGCCGCTCGCGAGCGAGGATGCCCCGTCTCTCAGCCCCGATGATCCGGCGGACAGCCTGGCGGCGCCAGAGGCACTGGACGCGATGCCGCTCTGGATGCCCGTCACGGCTCCCTGCGTCTGTGCGGCCAGCGTCGATCCGCCTGCTGCTGCGGCAGTCAGCTGTGCGCTCAGGGTGTTGACGGTGGCCAGCGCGACGGGGTCGCCCGGGTTCGCCTGCAGGGTCGCGTTCGCGGTCGCGAGCGCGTGTGCGAGGGCCGTCACCGAATCCGTGAACCCTTCGACTCCGTCGCTCACACCCGTGAGCCCTGCGGCACCCGAGCGCAGTTGCAAAAGCCCCTTGCTCAACGAATCGACGCCACCCGTGTAACTGCGGACCCCGCCGGCCAGTCCTGTGGCCCCTCCGCTCGCCGTCGCGACGCCGTCGGCGAGGGTCGACAGCCCCGCCTCGAGGTCGCTCGCTCCGCTCGACAGGGACCCGGCGCCATCCGCCGCCGAACTGAGCGATGTGCCCAGTTCGCCCATGCTCGAATAGATGCCGGCGATGTACTGCGCGGTGATGGCCTTGCCGAAGGTGGAGGCCATGCCCTCCCCCACGGACTGCGCCACCGCGCCGGAGAGATAGCTGTGGGCGTCGTCGGTCGTGATGGCGAGGTCTGCACGCTGGGGTTTCGAGGACGAGAGCGACAGGATCGAGGGGGAGAAGTCCTTCGGGATCGTGAGGATCGCGTAGACCTTCCCCGCGGCGAGTGCCTTCTTCGCGTCTTCGTCGTTCGTGACGGTCCAGTTCACACCCGTCGTGTCGCCCGTGAGCTCCGTCACGAGTTGCCGCCCGGCGAACACCGGTGTCCTCGTTCCCGAATCGGTCGTGTAGACGAGCGTGTCATTGTTCACGATCGCGGCCGGGATGCGATCGAGCGAGGTGTCGGCCTTCGAGAGTGCGCCGATGAAGAGGCCGGCGAACGCGAGCGGGACGAGGATGATCGCGCCGATAGTCGCGCGACGGATCCAGCGTGCCCGTTCGCCAGAGCGCGGTGTCATAGTGGTCGATGTGCTCACGGTGTCGTACCTTCCCGGTGGCCCGCCGGACCCGCGAGGGGCTCGGCTGCGAGGTGGATCGCATGGTGATCTGAGCGGTCGTCTGACTGGTCGCCGGCGTGGTCGCCCGAGTCGTCGCCCGAGTCGTCGTTTCGGGCGCGCAGGTCGAGGTCGACTACTGCGCGCCCGATCGACGTCGCACGCGGTCGGTCGCCCGCCACGGATGCGCTGAGCACGATCGCCGTGGTCGCCGGCGCGAGCGTGCCGACGGCGGCCAGCACGTCGTCGCGCTCGTCGACGGTGAGTTCGTATCCCGAGAACTCGAGCACGATCATGGTCGGACGTTCGGCCAGGGCCACAGCGGAGAGTGCAATCGCACGGTCGAGTACGGGCAACGCCCCGAGACGTGACCGTACGGTGAGCGGTCGATCGAGCACCTGGCCCAGCCTGCCGATCCACTGGGCGGCGATCCTGCCACTCGGCCAGGCGCGGTACCAGGGAAGCGTGACGCGCAGTCGTTCCTCGAACAGCTCACCGAGAGCGGGGTCGGCGTCCCCGCGATCGAGGATGCCGATATCCATCATCGCGACCCGTCTTGCGACGCGCGCGACCTCGGACGGCAGCGGATGCCCTCCCACCTGGACACGCCCGGACAGGACGGGCACCCGGCCGGCGAGCGTCGCCGCGATGAGGCGTCGGTCGAGTGCAGACCCTGTGACGGTCAGGATCGCCCCGGTGGGCACCCGCAGGTCGAACGGTCCGACGACTTCGGGTGTCGGCGATGTTCCGCTCACCGCGACCACGAGTCGCTCCGCGGTGATGGCGTCGCCACGCTGGTTCTCGGTCCACGCCACCTCGTCGAGGTGACCGCGAAGGTGCTCACCCTCGATGTCCATGTTGGGAAGGAGGCGGGACAGCCATCCGGGCATCCACCAGGCCGCGCGTCCGAGGAGGGCCATGATGGCGGGGCCGAGCGTCATCCGCACGAGGAATGCGTCGAAGGCGATCCCGGTCGCGAGGCCCAGCGCGATCGGTTTGATCATGCCGGAGCCTTCGGGGACGAAGGCGAAGAAGACGAAGAACATGATGAGCGCTGCCGCCGTGACGACGCGCGAACCGTTGGCGAACCCGCGCGAGATCGCCGTTCTCGAGCTGCCGGTCTTCACGAACTCTTCGCGCATCCCCGACACGAGGAACACCTCGTAGTCCATGGCGAGCCCGAACAGCACCGCCATGAGGATGATGGGCATGAAGCTCAGGATGGGTCCCGTCGATGTCAGCTGCAGCAGGTCGCCGAGCCATCCCCACTGGAAGACCGCGACGGTCACGCCGAACGCTGCGACGACGGACAGCAGGAACCCGAGCGCGGCCTTGATGGGGATCAGGACGGAGCGGAACACCATCATGAGCAACACGATCGAGAGTCCGACGACGATGAGCCCGAAGGGCACGAGCGCGGCGGAGAGCCGGTTCGAGATGTCGATGCCGACGGCTGTCGTGCCGGTCACGAAGATCTTCGTGTCGTACTCCGCGTCGATCGTCGGTGCGAGGTCCCGGATGGACTGCACGAGCCTCTTGGTCGCCTCCGCGTCGGGCGCGCTGGAGGGAACGACCTGGATGATCGCGGTGTCGAGGCCGGCATCCGGAAGCCCCTGGCTCACCCACTCCACGCCGTCGAGTTGTCGGAGGTCATGACCGATCCGCTCGAGGTCGTTCATGATGTCGGTCGTCTGGGTGATGTCGACGGCGACGACGAGCGGGCCGTTGTAGCCGGCACCGAACCCCTCGGTCACGTGGTCGTACGCGAGCCGCTGGGTGGACCCCGCCGGCTCTGCACCGCCATCCGGAAGGCTCAGTTGCAGGCTGAGCGCCGGCACGGCGAGCGCACCGAGCAGACCGACGACGGCCACCGAGGCGACGATCGGATGCCGCATGACGCCGGTCACCCAGCGCAGCCCCATGCTGCGCCCGGCTGGATCGTGCCCTGAGACGTTCGCCGAGGCGTGCGCCGCAGCGTGCTCCGCAGCGTGCGCGAGCGCGCGCTTCTCGGCCCGCGACCCCGCCCTGGGGCGCAGCCGCACACCGGCGAGCCCGAGCATGGCGGGGAGGAGCGTCGTCGCGACGCCGATCGCGATGAGTACGGCGAACGCGGCACCGATGCCCATGACGCTCAGGAACGGTATCCCCACGACGAGTAGCCCGAGCAGTGCGATGATGACGGTCACTCCGGCGAAGACGACAGCACTTCCCGCTGTCCCGACGGCTGTCGCCGCGGACTCTTGCGGGTCGTCGCCCGTTGCGAGCTGATTGCGGTGCCTCGAGAGGATGAAGAGCGTGTAGTCGATCCCCACCGCGAGGCCGATCATGAGTGCGAGCAGCGGGGCCGAGCTGGAGATGGTCGTGAATGCGGACGCCGTCGTGATCCCGCCGATGACTATTCCCACGCCGAGGAGCGCAGTCAGAAGGGGCATCCCGGCGGCGAGGAGGGAACCGAAGGTGACGAGCAGGACGATGGCCGCGAACACGAGGCCGAACACCTCGGTGATCGTGATGCCGAAGGTGGTGTCCTGGAACACCTGACCGCCGAATTCGACTGTCAGTCCGGCGTCTTCGGCGATCGACGCGGTCTTCTTGAGTGCGGTGAGCGTCGCATCCGTCACCGACGAGGACACCTCGTCGAACTGGATGCGCGTGATCGCCATCGTGCCGTCGTCGCTGAGCTGCTTCCCGGCGTATTCGTCGAACGGCGTCGTGACCGAGTTGATGCCGGGGATGTCCTCCATCGCAGTGGCCATCTGCGAGATCGACGCGGTGAACGCCGGACTGCTGACACTCGCACCGTCCGGTGCGACGTAGACCGCCTCCGCGCTCGCCCCCGCGACCTGCGGGAACACGGCCTCGAGACGGTCGAGCGCGTTCTGGGATTCGGTGCCGGGGATGGCGAACGCTTCCTGTGATTGGCCGCCGAGCGCGATGCCACCGCCGAGGATCGCGACGAGGAGGACGAGCCAGACGCCGATGACGCGCCACGGGCGCCGGAATGAGTACCGGCCGAGCCGATAGAGCAGGGTTGCCACGCGGTTACTCCTGGTGGGTCGAGACCGGCACGGGCGCCAGCAGTTCGGTGATGATGGTGATGAGTGACGAGCGGATCTCCTCGTCGGGCGCGTCGACCGCACCGACAGTCTGCTGGGTGACGAGCATGTACGCCGCGCCGCCGAGTGCGACTCCGAACCGCATCCGGTGCTCGGTGCTCATCGCTGTCGACGCGAAGAAATCGGCGAGGTGCTGGACGAGTTCGTTGGCCCTGTCGACGACGGGGACGTCGATCAGGGATGGGCCCTGGTTGATGAACAGGTGCACCTCGAGACGGTGTTGCAGCAGGAAGTCGACGAAGTCGGCGATGAACTCGCGACGGCTCGCCTTCGTGACCGGTCGACTCGCCATTGATTCGAGGATCTGCTGCATACGCTCGATCGCGGGTGTGACGACCGCTTCCAGGAGGGCGTCCTTCGACGCGAAGTGGTACAGGACGCTCGATTTGGAGAGGCCGGCGAGGTCGGCGATGCGGTGTATCGACGTGCCGGCGTATCCGGATGTCGCGAACTCCGTGAGCGCGATGGCACGCAGGTCTTCGGCACTCGTGGACATGGATTTCACAATAGCTGACCGATCGGTCAGATCCTGTCCGATCGGTCAGTTTCGGAGCGAACTCTCAGCCAGTGCCGACCGTGCGGCGTCGTGCGGGACCATGCCGCTCGTCAACCGGTTCAGCGACCGTGCGACGGTCAACCCGTCGCGGCTCTCCGCAGGTGCTCCAGGAGCGGATTCTTGGAGCACAGCTTCACGGGCACCCTGGCGGCGTCGACCGTGGGCGGTGGAATGAGCCAGAACTCGGCGTCTCGCCGCTCGATCTCCCAGTGATTGTTGTGCAACTGGAGGTGATGGAATCGGCACAGCAGCACGCCGTCGTCGACATCCGTTCGACCTCGGTCGCGCTTCCACTGTCTCGTATGGTGCGCCTCGGTGAACGCGGGAGGCCGATCGCAATCGGGCCAGAGACATCCGCCGTCTCGAGCGGCGAGCGCTTCGCGCTGGCGGCGGTCGTAGAGCCGGCTGGTTCGCCCGAGATCGAGCGGCCTTCCGTTCCGATCGATGGTCAGTTCGAGCGTGTCCCCGTCGCACACACTGAGCTGGACCGTCGCCGCCGATACGACCTCCCCATTGTCCTCGAGCACGCCGAAGCCGCGTCCTTTCTGGGCTCCCGCATCGGCCTCGGCCCCGTTTCGCGGAACCTCCACGACGGTGTCGACCGTCGTCACGATCTTGACGAGCGTTCGCCGTTTCGGCTGCATCTTCTGCGGATCGACCGACGCACCGAGCGTCACGAGTTCAAGCAGGCCGTCGAGCGTGAGCCGCTCCGTCGTGCGCGGGTCATCGATGATGGCCTGCGCCCTGGCGGCATCGTCGGGCCGCGTGAATCGCGGACCACCACGCCGGGGGCTCGTATAGGGGTCGAGAGCAGTTGTCAGGATGGCCGCCGACTCCGGGTCGAGCTGCCCGGTCAGGCGCCACATCCCGTCCGGTTGCGACGACAGTCTCACTCCGCCGCGTTCGTAGAGTTCCTGCTGCCTGGCCTGGATGCCGTCGAGGTCGATGAGGTCCCGCTCCAGGCGCGCAGCCTTCAATATCCGGTCGGCGCTGAGATTCGACTTCTCCCGGATGAGCCGCTCGGCCACGTCGCTGAGCATGCCGCCGGTGACGGTGACGGTCGGTTGCCCGAGCCCGCGACGAAGTGCGTCTGCGCAGTCGACGGTGAGGGTACCGGTGGTGATCGCCTGGCAGATGGGTTCGTCCCACGCCGGTTCCACCGGAACCCCGCCGAGTTCCGTCACACCGGTGTCGATGAGTTCGCGTGCGGCTTCGGCCTCCCCCATGGCATTACCCAGCGCGACGAGTTGCCCCGCCTCCCGGGCCGTCACCTTGGTGACCTCCTGAAGCAGCTTCTGGGGAGAGGCGAACCCGTTTCGTGCAGCCAATCCGGTGTGCCCGAACTCCCGTCGGGACCTGCGGGCGATCTGGGCGGCGTGCTGCGTCTTGACGAGCCCGAAGGCGCGCTCGAGAGCCGCGATGGCCACCCCCAGTTCGATGACCCGCTCATCCGTGAGGGCGTCGTAGTCCGCGGAACTCGCACCGAACGTCGCGACCGCTGCTGCGGATTCGACGAGCGATTGTTCGAATGTGGACATGCAATGATTCTCTCCGACTCGGAGATATGTATTCCAGTGATTTTCAACATTGGTGGAGAAGTTATTTTCCACAGGCCTGTCAGGGAGGGGAGTTTCGCCGAGCCGGACTCGGCCCAAACCGAGCGGGCAGAGCGGCCGCGCCGAGTCCGACCGAGCGCACCGAGCCCCCGAACCCCCGTCACGCTCGCAGCAACCGCCGCACCTCGGCATCCGTGGTCTGCGTGAAGTCGAGATAGGCCTGCCCGACCGCCCAGAACGGTTCCGGCACCCTCACGCAGACGACCCGGTCGACGAGCGCCTCGAGTTCCGCCACGGTGTCGGCCGGCGCCACGGGAACCGCGACCGTCACGGATGCCGGCCCACTCGTCGCGAGCGCCATGATCGCCGCGCGCATGGTTGCCCCCGTCGCGATACCGTCGTCCACCAGGATGACATCGCTCCCGCGGACAGTCAGCGGCGCAAGCCCGGCACGATACGACTCCTGCCGCCGCTCGAGCTCCGCCCGCTCGACGGCGGCGACCTCATCGAACCGGCGCAGAGCATCCGGCCCCACCGAACGCAGCACCGAATCGTTGCGCACCTCGACGACCGATCCGGCAATCGAGGCGAGTGCGCCCATCGCGAGCTCGGACTGGCCGGGCACACCGACCTTTCGTACCACGATGACGTCGAGCGGCGCGCCGAGTGCACTGGCCACGACCGCAGCGACCGGAACCCCGCCGCGTGGAAGGGCGAGCACGATCGCTCTCGTCCCGTCGGCATCCGTGAGGCGGGCAGCGAGCGCCCGGCCGGCATCCTGGCGATCGACGAACCGGTCAGTTGACCGATCGCCATACCGGTCGACATACCGCCTGGGCATGTCGCCAGCCTATGCGCGACCTGTGTATCGCATCTGTGAATTCCCTCGGCCTGAACGGGCACGGTAGCGTTGAGGAATGAGGAAGTTCATTTTCAGCGGCACGATGCTGAGCGCCGTTTTCGGCGGCTGGAGCACCGTGCAGGCGACCCGTAAGGGGCCACGCGACTGGCGACTCGGCCTCATGTGGATCATCTGGGGCCTGACGATCGCGGTTGCGGTCGGGACAGTCCTCAAGGAACGCGACATCGACGAACTCGAGGAGTAGCAATGTTCATGCCCGACTTCGGCTGGGGCTTCGGCCACGGCTTCCTGTCCATCATCGGAAGCGTGTTCTTCGGAGTAGTCTGGCTCATCTGCTTCGCCATCACCGTCGCGGTCATCTTCCTCCTGGTGCGGTTCCTGCTCGTCGGCACGCGGGCCGCGCAGATCTACATCGCCAAGAACGAGCCGCCCCGCCCCGTGACGCCGCCTGCTGCGCCCACCGCCCCTGCTGCACCGGATGCCTCCGCCTCGGCCAAGACCGCGCCGGATGCGGCTCCCGCGGCGACCGCGAAGACGAGCGCGGCGACGGCGCCGACCACGGCCGCGGTGGAAACCGCAGCGGCAGCCGCTCCCGCGGCGCCGGCGCGGACCACGCCATCGACGTCGGCCAAGGCTCCCACGAAGCCGGCGCCGAGCGTTCCCCGCACTCCGAAGCCGTCGACGAAGGCTGCTCCCCGATCGGCCCCGAAGAAGCCATCGGCATCCTAAGATGGGGTCATGAACGGTATCGGTTTCGTCGTCTCCTTCGCGCTCTTCGCCCTGGGCCTCTTCCTCATGGGAAGCGCGTTCGACGTCGCGGAGAACCTCGGTCTCGTGACATTCGCCGGCGGCCTGCTCGCTGTGTGCGCCGGAGTGTTCATCCCCGTGCACATCATGCACCGCATCGACCGCTGACCTGACTCGCAGAACCACCCCGTGGAGCCGGGCGCAGAGCACCGAGAGCGGTGATCGTCAGCCCGACCGCGACACCGTGCGCACCGACGGCGCTGACGAATCCGCCCGCACACGGTGGGCGAGCGTCGGTGTGTTCCTCCGCGTCACAGGCTTGAATGCAACGATGGTCGCGTGAACCGCGCAGGGGATCGACCGGAGCTCTCGACTACGACGTGGCTGGACAGGATCTTCTGGGCGGTCCTGGTCCTGAAGGGTCTCGACGGAGTCCTCGAACTCGTCGGCGGCATCCTTCTGCTCGCCGTCTCACCCGAGCGGATCAGCGCGATCGCGCGCATCCTGACCCAGCACGAGCTCTCCGAGGACCCGAATGACCTCATCGCGACGAACCTGTTGCGCCTCACGAACGGGTTGGGCGCCTCCGCGACGCTGTTCGGCGCGGCCTATCTGCTGCTTCACGGTCTCGTCAAGGTCGTATTGGTCTGGGCGGTTCTCCGGGACAGGCTGTGGGCCTACCCATGGATGATCGGGTTCCTCGTCGTCTTTGTCGGGTATCAGGCCTACCAGCTCGTACTCGACTTCTCCTGGTGGTTGCTGCTGCTCACCGTGTTCGACATCGTCATGGTCGTCCTCACCTGGCGCGAGTACGGCATCCACCGTGCGCGACGTCGTGGCCAGAACAGCTTCTCTGGTACACCCCCCGGGACTTGAACCCGGAACCCACTGATTAAGAGTCAGTTGCTCTGCCAATTGAGCTAGAGGTGCGCAGGCCCGGTCGTGAAACCCGGGCCGACGAACAAGATTAGCATGAGAGGCAGGGGCCGGAAAGTCGCCCAGCAATTCAGCCATCGGAGGCACCATGTCGGAAACCGTGACACTTCAGCCGGGCGATACCGCCCCGTCGTTCACTCTCAGCGATGAGAACGGAGCATCGGTTTCGCTCTCCGATTACCGGGGGAAGAAGGTCATCGTGTACTTCTACCCCGCGGCATCCACGCCCGGATGCACCACGGAGGCCTGCGACTTCCGCGACAATCTCAACTCCCTCGGTTCGGCCGGGTATCAGGTCCTCGGGCTCTCCAAGGACGAGCTCCCCGCCCTCGTGAAGTTCAAAGACGAGGAGGGGCTGACGTTCCCGCTTCTCAGCGATCCCGGCCTCGAGACGCACAAGGCCTACGGGGCGTGGGGGGAGAAGTCCCTGTATGGGAACCTGGTGACCGGCACGCTGCGCTCCACCTTCGTCGTCGACGAGGCGGGCAGGATCGAACTCGCCCTCTACAACGTGAAGGCGACGGGCCACGTCGCCATGCTCCGCAAGCGCCTGGGCCTCGACGCCTGAGGCCGCCCTATGGACGCCGCGTCGCAGTCATGACCGATCGCGTGAAGAGCAGACCGATCACCAGCACAGCCGGCACGAGCAGGTACCAGGCGATGTCATCCCTCGCGAACAGGCCCTGAAAACTCCCGATCGCGACCGCGAGCTGGAGCACCTGCCAGGTGAGCGCCGCCGCCCGCACCCAGGGTCGGGCGCGAAGAGCTCCTACCCCGACGAACACGAGCCACGCCGCGGCAAGGACGACGAGCACGAGGATGCTGAGAGCGCTCGCCAACGATGTCGGCACCTCTGTGACGAGTTCGAACACGAGAAACGCGGCGAGGGCGGCCAGGAATGCGGCCTCGAGGAACAGGAGTGCGGCCAGCAGGGTGAGCGTCCGCGGACGGCGTGACGGTGCACCACCCGCTTCCGCGTTGTCGTCACTCACAGCGACATCCCATCCAAACCTATTGATTTGCTCCAACCGGTATGAGAGTCTAGTTGAGGTTGATTTGCCGCTCACAGTGGCGTGGGCATATCCCAAAGCATCGTTCTCACCCGAATCAGGGTTCTTGAGCTGTGCACTCACGCGTACGAATTAGGAGCGAAATCATCATGGACTGGCGCGACAAAGCCGCTTGCCTCACTGCCGACCCCGAGCTGTTCTTCCCCGTGGGGAACACCGGCCCCGCCGTCGATCAGATCGAGAAGGCGAAGGCCGTCTGCGCGCGCTGCACCGTGAGCGAGATGTGCCTCCAGTACGCGCTGGAGACCAACCAGGACTCCGGAGTCTGGGGCGGATTGAGCGAGGATGAGCGCCGCGCCCTCAAGCGCCGCGCCGCCCGCGCACGTCGCGCCTCCTGACAACCTCGGTACTCAGCGGGCCACGAAAGCATCGGCCGCGCAGCCCTTCGGGCGCATCGAAACCAACGCGTCGGGTTACGTCTTCCTCAACCACGTCATCGGCACTTCGATCGTGACCTCCGTGCCGCTGCCCATGATGGTGTGCCAGTCGATCGTGCCTCCGAGCTCGCCCTGGATGAGCGTGCGCACGATCTGCGTACCGAGCCCCGTACCGACCTTTCCTTCGGCGAGTCCAACTCCGTTGTCGCGCACCTTCACGCTCAGCGTCTCGCTCGTGCGATGCGCGTTGATCTCCACCTCGCCTTCGCGCCCGGCAAGACCGTGTTCGACAGCGTTCGTGACGAGTTCGGTGAGCGCGAGAGCGAGCGGCGTCGCATAAGCACTCGGCAACTCGCCGAAACTCCCGGTGGAAACCGGGTGCGCCTTCGTCTGGTGCGGGGACGCGACCTCGGCGATGAGCAGGAGCACACGCTCGAACACGGCGTCGAAGTCCACGTTCTGGCTGAGTCCCTCGCTCAGGGTGTCATGCACGACCGCGATGGCGCCCACCCGGCGCATGGCGTGATTGAGCGAGTCGCGGGCATCCTCCGAGTGCGACCTCCGCGCCTGGATCCGCAGAAGCGAGGCGACGGTCTGAAGGTTGTTCTTCACCCGATGGTGGATCTCGCGGATCGTCGCATCCTTGGTCAGGAGTTCCTGCTCCTGGTGCCGCAACTCCGTGACATCCCGGCTCAGCACGATCGCGCCGACCCGCTCGCCGTTCTCCCGAAGCGGGATCGCTCGAAGCGACACCGAAACCCCCCGCGCCTCGAGGTCGGTGCGCCACGGCGCGCGCCCCGTGACGACGAGGGGCAGAGACTCGTCGATGGCGATCGCGTTCTCGAGCAGATCCGAGGTGACCTCCGCGAGAGACTCCCCCTCGAGCTCGCCGACGAATCCCATGCGGTTGAATGCGGAGAGCCCGTTGGGGCTCGCAAAGGTCACGATGCCGTCGACGTCGAGCGTCAGGAGGCCATCGGATGCGCGGGGCGCGCCGCGCCTCGGCCCGGTCGGCGCCACGAGATCCGGGAACACGCCTGCGGCCACCATCGCGAACAGCTCGTTCGCGCACTCGTTGAATGTGAGCTCCTGCCGGCTCGGCGTGCGCGCCTCGCTCAGGTTCGTGTGCCGGGTGAGGATGGCGATCGGATGCTCCGTGAGCTCAGGTGCGCCGGGGACGAGCCTGCGCATGACCGGCACCGCCCGCACTCTGGTCGGCGTCTCCTCGTACCAGTCGGGCGCCGACGAGTCTGTGATGGCCGCCGAGTCATACGCCGCCGAGACGAGTCCGCTCCACTCCGGTTTGATCTCCTGGCCCACGAAATCCCGGTAGAACAGCGTCGCAGACGACGATGGGCGAGCGTGGGTGACCGCGACGAATCCGCCCTCCCTGGTCGGCACCCAGAGGACGATATCGGCGAAGGCGAGGTCCGCCAGAAGCTGCAGATCACTCACCAGGAGGTGCAGCCAATCGATGTCTTCATCGGTCGCCCGACCGTGCGCCTGGACGAGATCAGAAAGTGTCGACACGCGACTAGCCTAGGCGTACCCCGATACGGCATGCTGGCCTTATGCAGACCCCCTCTGGCAGGCCTGACCGGACGCTCATCGTCATTCTCTCGATCATCGCAGCGGTGGTGATTCTCGCTCTCGTGGTGGTATTCACGCGGGGCGGTCCTGCCGTGCTCGATCCGTCGACGCCGGAGGGCGTCGTGCAGACCTACACGAACACGGTCGTCTCCGGCGACCGCGACGCCGCCATGAAGCTCCTGTCGAGCGAGCTTCGCGACAACTGCGACACGTCGGATGTCGGCATCCTGTCGAGCGTACGCGTCACGCTCGTCTCCACGAAGGTCTTCGGTGACACCGCCACGGTGCGCGTGACGATCGCGAACGACCCGAACAGCGGTGTGTTCGGCGGCGCATCCTATGAGTCGGAAGAGTCGTTCACGCTCGTGCGGGAGGGCGGGTCGAACTGGAAGATCGACTCCACCCCGTGGCAACTCATGATCTGCTACAAAATGGAGGGCAACCAGTGAGCGCGCCAGACTCCGCACCGGCATCGCCGCTGGCTTCGGCAGCGCAGGCACCGCCTGCCGCTCCCGCACCCGCCGTCGGCGGCGTGCAGACCGTCCGCAGGGTGATCACCTACCTGCTCCTGCTCGTCATGGTCATCATCGCCGCGATGGGCCTGAGTGGACTTCTCGAACGTGCCCTCGGGCCCGACCGGAGCATCGTCTCCTACGACAACTACGGTCTGGCCCAAAATCTCGCGTTCTCGCTCATCGCCGGTCCGCTCGCCGCGTTGCTGTGGTGGCTCGTCTGGCGCACAAGCGCGAGTGCGCGCGATCGGGCATCCGTCGCCTGGCCGGTCTATCTCGTCATCACATCGACCATCGCGCTCATCACCTTCACGACGTCGCTCTTCGGCTGGGCAGCACAGGCGCTCGCCGGCGACTGGCAGCCGGGAGGACTCGCGACGGGCATCGTCTGGGGTCTCGTGTGGCTCTGGCATTACTGGATGTGGCGCCACCCGGCGAAGGGTCCGACGAGGCTCGTCGGGGTCGCCCCGGCGATCGCGTCGCTTGTCGGGCTCACCTACGGAGTGGGCGGGCTCGTGTTCTCACTCTCCGGCCTCATCGACTCCACCGTGGATGCCTTCGGCCAGCTCGTCGTGAGCGGTTCCACCTGGGAGCCGATCGTGCAGCCTCTCGTCTGGGCGGTCGGTGGCGGCATCCTCTGGTGGTGGCACTGGTTCCGGGTCGGCGTGTGCAAGCAGACGACCGGCTTCGCGAATGTGCTGCTCGTCTTCATCACGGGCTTCGCGGCCTTCGCCGTGTTCGCGTTCGGCGTCACGCTCACACTCGCCACGATCCTCGAACTCGTGACCGGCTCCACGGACCCGCTCGCTGTCCTGCTCGACCCGCTCGGGATCGCCATCGCCTGCGCAGCGTTCGGTGCGCTCACCCTCGTGTACCACGTGCGCGTCGTCGCGGCGCATCCGCCGGTGATCGCGTCCGCGACCCGACTCGTGACCTCCGGCGTGGCCCTCGCCTTCGCCGCGACCGGTGTCGGTGTCACCGTGAACGCACTCCTCGCGACGTTCGCCTCGACGCTCGTCGCCGACAACATCCGCAATCTCCTGCTCGGCGGCATCAGCGCCCTGCTCGTCGGCGGTGCGCTGTGGTGGGTGACCTGGCGGCCGGTTTCTGCGTCATCGCCGGGACGCGTGGCAACGCCCGGTCGGCGCGTCTACCTCGTGGTGATCTTCGGGTTGAGCGCTCTCGTGGCGCTCATCACGCTGCTCGTCATCGGGTTCCAGCTGTTCTCATTCCTGCTCGACAGTGCGAACGGCGGAAGCTTCATCGACCGCTCGCGGCAGGCGATCGGCCTCCTCGCGGCGACGGTGCTCGTGGCCGCGTACCACTTCGCCATCTGGCGGAGCGATCGCAGCAACTCCATCGGGCATGAGCAGGTTCGCAGGATCGACCGCGTGACGCTCGTGACGGCATCGGGCGGAACCGATGCGGCCGACGCGATCCGTGCGGCGACCGGCGCGCGCGTGACGGTGTTACGACGAGCGGATGCCGTGCACGGCGAAGCGGACGGCGCCGCTCTTGCGAAGGCCCTCGACGGTGTCGAGGCCGGCCACGTGCTCGTCGTGGCGGGCGCGAAGTCCGCCGTGGAGGTCATCCGGCTCGGCGACTGATCCGTTTCGAGACCATCCGAGCCGATGGGGATCGTGCCGGCACGTCACGAGACGGAATGATCCGCGTCGACACGAAGCGGTTGATCGCGATTCGAGGGCCGGATTTCGGAGCGACATCCCTGAGCGTCTTTCCGGCGAGGATCGCCGCATCCAGTGCGCCCTGGTCGTGCGGCACCATGGTCGGCTCGACGATGCCGCCGAACCGACGCAGCGTCTGCTCGACCTGAGCTGAGGGATTCGCTCCGATCACACTGCCCCGGATGCGGTTCATGACCGTGAGCACGCGCTCGGCCTCGACGATGTCCACGAGGTCGACGTGCGCGCGAAGGAATCGTGACAGCCCGACCGGATCCCCTGCGCCGACGGCGACCACGCGGTCGGCGTCCCTCAGCGCCGAGATCGTCGCGGCATTCCGCCGAGGAGCGAACAGGTCGCTGGAGATCTCCTCATCGTTCTCGAGGCTGAACCCGGTGTCGACGACGGTGTAGTCCACCCAAACCCGGCACGCGGCGAGCGTGGCGGACACGCGGTCTCCTGACAGCTCCGGCCAGCGGTGTGGGCGGCCGATGCCGGTCAGAACCCAGAAACTGCCGTGCGGGGTCGAGTACCGCTCTGCAACCCGCTCCAACTCGGATGTCGCCAGGCTGTCTGTCGCCGCGAGCCTGCACGCCGCTGCGAATCCGGGGGCCTCATCGAGCAGGCCGAGGGTCGGCGCGATCGAGCCGCTGTGGGTGTCGGCGTCCGCGAGCGCCACGGAGAAACCCTCTGCCGCGAGTTCTGCGGCGATCGAGATGGCGACCGTGGTGCGTCCGGGTGCGCCGGCCGGACCCCACACGGCGATGACCTCCCCGCGCGCGGGAGCGGGCTCAGTGTCGTCGTCGACGTGGCCCGCCGCAGAGCGAACGGCGTCGCCGATGCCGGGGCCGTCGTCGAGAAGTGCTTCGATCTCCGTGACGGATGCCGTCGCGTCGAGCACTTCGCGAAGCCCGAGGTCCGCCGCGTAGCGCCGCTCGCCGTCGCTCGCCGCGAGCGCTACGGTCCTCACGCCGGCGGTGTCGCACAAGGCAAGAAGCTGTGACGACAGGATGTCTCCTCGCGCGGTGACCACTATCGCATCGAGCTCGCCGTTCGGCAGAAGGTCGACGATCTCGTCGATCCGCTTCGCCTGTGCGATGACGCGATGACCGTTTCGTTCGAGTTCGTGCGCGAGCCTGCGGCCCTCGCTTCCGGGCACGAACACGGCGAGGGAGTGCACCATCACCTCGTCATCGGGATGCTCACGGGCACCAGCGACACGGCGCTCTCGTCGGCGATCGCCTCGAGCACCCTGGCGATCCGGTCGCGGGGTATGAGCAGTTCGACCGCGCGCGCCCTGTCGTTGGCGATGATCCCGCTCGAGTCGAGCACCCTGACGACCGTGGCGGATCCGACGAGGACGGTGGGCGGGCCGAACATCCGGTCATCCAACACCGCGGAGGCCCACACGTCGACGACCGCTCCCGGTGCGATGGACCTCGACAACTGGCCGCTGACGCCCACGACGACGGATGCCAGGCGAAGGCTCGCCGGCGACCCCACCGCGGACGCGGGGATGAGCTCACCGGCCGCGACCGCGCGGGTGATGAGGACGCCATCGCTTGAGAGATCGCCTGCGGCCAGATAGTGGTCGATCGTGTCGCCGAGACGCACGGTCGACAGTGCGAGATCCGCCGGATACACGCGCTCCCCCGGCGTGAGCGCTGCGGTCGCCGAATACACGAGCGCGGAGCGGTCCGCCGCCGAGACGATCGTGTACACGCCGGTCACCGATGCGACCACGAGCAGGAGCCCGATAACGAGGCGAGGATCGATCCGGAACCGCGCGGAGCGGCCCTTCCGAACGGTGTCACGCGAGCCGGCCATGGCGTCCTCCCCGGATGTCGATGGGCTGGTGTGCCCGCCACTATGGTGGTGTTCCCGGGCGCAGACCATCGAAAGTTATCCACAGCCCGGTCCTGCGCCGGTGATCCCGCCGATAATCGAGGCATGAACGATCCCAGCCCCCACCCCCTCGCACGGTTCCTCACGATCACCGATACGGCCGACGTGCTCAACATCTCGGCCGGCCAGGCGTACTCGTTGGTCCGGTCTGGCGAGCTTCCGGCCATCAGGATCGGCAGCAAGGGGCAGTGGCGGGTGGAGAGGGATGTGCTCGAGTCCTACATCGAGGCGAAGTACGAGGAATCCAGGCGGTCGAGCCTCTGGAACCAGTCGGATTTCGGCAACGTCGCCGAATTCGCCTTCGGCGAGAGTCACCACCGCACCAGGAGCACCTGATCGATCGGGACGATGCGGTACTGGGCGACCGCGCTCGAGCGGCGAGGGGTACCCGCTTCGTGGACGGCGATGTCGACGTGGTCCCTTCCCACCCGATCGATCGTCCCGTGAACGGTGGCACCAACCAGAACCAGGTCGAGTTCGCATCGCCGACGACACAGGTCCCGAAGCACGAACGCCATCCCGAGCCGCACCGAAAGGCCGGTGTGTCCGGCGCGCGACGGGACGGCAACGCTGTTCGACGTCTGGTCCCGATCCAGGATGATCCCGCGGATCGAACGGAGCGGCACGATGACCTGAATGCGGTGCTCGGCCTCGCCCACGACCGAACCGGACAGCCAGTCCTTTCCCAGTCCGGACGGGGCGATTCTGATCAGCGAGCCGCCCACGTCCAGTCGCACGAGGTACCGGGCACCCGCAGAGTGCTCGTGAAGTGCCCACAGCCGGTCGCGGATGCTCATGCGCCCGATGCGCAGCCTCTCCTCCTCCGCCTGAAGGTCGCTGTCCTCAGCCCCGAGCTCGTGTTCGAGCTGACTTTCGAGGTCATCGAAGAGGTTGTTCCAGCGCATGGTGAGACGTTAGCCATCCGCACCGTCACGGGCGTGAGGTTATCCACAACCTTTCGTCACAAGGGTAGACAGAGTAGTCGAGACCTGCTTGAGTATTCCCGGGCATGTCCCCCGGATGCGGGTAGACAGCGCCAGGCCCATCCGAGCACCACTTCGTCTCACAGTTCGGAGCCCCGATGAGCAATGCCGTACCCCTCCCGCAGGACCTGCGAATTGTGAGGCACAGCCCGACCTCTGTCGCCGACACCGACCTCGAGTCCGATGAGTTCTTCGCGCACCAGCCGTCGTCGAGGGCAGCGCTTCCCGGCCCTCGCCCGCTGCTCGAGAACCTCACGCGATGCGTGATCGAGATCCTCGCCGGCGCCCGCGATCTCGAACAGATCTCCCGCTGGGTGACGGACGACGTCTACCGCCATCTGCTCAAGCGCGTCGTGCTCTCCGCACGGGCGCGGCAGGTCAAGGGCCGGGCTCCCGCGCGCCCCGCGTTCTCGATCGGGTCGATCTCGATCTTCGAGCCGAGGGATGGCGTCATCGAATCCGTCGTCATCGTGCTCGGGCGCGCTCGCGCCCGTGCCGTCGCCATCCGGCTCGAGGGGCTCGACAGCCGCTGGCGCGCGACAGCCATCAACGTGCTGTGAACCTCATTTGCAATCTGTCGGCATCAACCAATTCGGCTGAAGGTTCCCGTTTCCCATTGCGTCAACGGCAACCATGTTGACGGTGAGAAGATTACCCAGACTTGGTGACATGGTGAAGGAGACAGCCCAAGCACCGCCCCTGTCGGTCAGTGCAAGTTTTCCGTATCCACCAACGTAGGCATACACCGCAGTCACGGCGACATTGTCGGAAGCAGTCACTTGAATCGTCATCTGGCATCCGCCGGAAATGAAGTACCGCGAAGTAATGACCGGCGCCTCCATGTCGTACACGGGAATCGTGGGCTGCGGATCCGGCTTCGGCGGCGAAGTGTTGACGACTGGTGCTTTAGCCGAGGGTGACGGCAACGCTGGCAGCGTCGTTACCGATTTGGTGGCGTGAGCACTGGGCGTCACGCTTCCGGTTGTGGTGCTGATGGTGGCGGACCACGCCGTCGGCCACTGGAGATCGTCGTTCATACACGTTCCGCTGAAGCCGACTGAGCAGGTGACAGGAATGTGTGTGTTCGTTGGTCCCGATCGCGCAACGGCATCATCGCGCGCGACCACAATGCCAACGGTGATCACCAAAGCCAGGACGGCCATCAGGGCAATTCCAGCACGGTCGAAAACCTTGAGTGTGCGGGCACGGGCAGGTCCTCGCACTGTACGGTCCTCTGCCTGGATGGCTGCGGATCGACGCGACGGACTCGTCATGCGCGTTAGTTTAGTACCGTCGCATTCTCGAGTGTGGCTGCGCGATGGGAGCGAACGCGACGAACCCCTACCGCCCCTTGTTCTTCTCCTGCGCTCGGCGCTGGGCGCGGTTCTGCGGCGGCGGCTGGTTCGACGGCGGCCCGTCCGCGCGCTGGCCGAACGCGCCGCGCTGGCCGCTCTGCTGGTTCTGGCCCGGCTGCTGGTTCTGGCCGGCCTGCTGGTTCTGGCCCTGCTGCCCGCCGCCGAACGCCGCACTGACCTGGTTGGCCTGGGCCGCTGCCGCCTGCTGCGCCTTCGCCGTCGCGGCCTGCTCGAGCTGGCCGCGCTGGTTGCGCACCTCGACCCCTCCGCTGTCGGAGGGCGCGGAGTAGCTCAACCGCTCGTTCGCCTGGGCTCCCGGCTCGAGTCCCTTCGCGGCCACGTTCGGCAACTGCGCGGTCGCGCCGCCACTCGTCACCTCGACTTCGAGGTTGAACAGGAAGCTCACCGACTCCTCGCGGATCTGCCCCATCATGTTCTGGAACAGGGTGAAGCCTTCACGCTGGTATTCGACGAGCGGATCGCGCTGGGCCATCGCCCGGAGTCCGATGCCGTCCTTGAGGTAGTCCATCTCGTAGAGGTGGTCTCTCCAGCGGCGGTCGATGACCGAGAGCACCACGCGGCGCTCGAGCTCGCGCATCGCCGGCTCGCCGAGCTCGTCCGTGCGGCGCTCGTAGGCGAGCTTCGCATCCGAGAGGATCTCCTCCCCGAGGAACTGGCGGGTCACACGACCGCGCGAACCGGCCTCCGTGAACAACTCGTCGATCGTGATCGAGATCGGGTAGACCTGCTTCAACTCGCGCCACAGGGCGTCGAGGTTCCAGTCATCCGAGTGGCCCTCGCCGGTGTGGTCGTCGATGATCTCGTTGACGACATCCTCGAGGAAGCGCGCCACCCGATCCTGAAGGTCGTCGCCCTCGAGGATGTGGCGGCGGTCACCGTAGATGGCCTCGCGCTGGCGGTTGAGCACGTCGTCGTACTTGAGAACGTTCTTGCGGATCTCCGCGTTGCGCGCCTCGACCTGGCCCTGCGCGCTGCGGATGGCACGGCTCACGACCTTCGACTCGATCGCGAGATCATCCGGAACATTGCCGCGGCCCATGAGGGACTCCGCCGCCGCCGAATTGAACAGGCGCATGAGGTCGTCGGTGAGCGACAGGTAGAACCGGCTCTCCCCCGGGTCGCCCTGACGGCCGGACCGGCCTCGCAGCTGGTTGTCGATGCGGCGCGATTCGTGACGTTCAGTGCCGAGCACATACAGTCCACCGACCTCGACGACCTTCGCCGCCTCCGTGCTCACCGTGGCCTTCACAGCCTCGTACACGCCATCCCAGGCGGCCTCGTACTCCTCCGGCGTCTCGACCGGGCTGAGGCCCTTCGCGTTCATCTCCGCCACGGCGAGGAACTCGGCGTTGCCGCCCAGCATGACGTCGGTGCCTCGACCGGCCATGTTGGTGGCCACCGTCACCGACCCCAGACGACCGGCCTGCGCGACGATCGCGGCCTCGCGCGCGTGGTTCTTCGCGTTGAGCACCTCGTGCTTGATCCCGCGCTTTGCGAGCAGCTTGGAGAGGTATTCGCTCTTCTCCACGCTCGTCGTGCCGACGAGAACGGGCTGACCGGACTGGTGGCGGGCCGCGATGTCCTCGACGACCTGGCCGAACTTCGACTGCTCGTTCTTGTACACGAGATCCGACTTGTCCATCCGCACCATCGGCTTGTTCGTCGGGATGGCCACGACGCCGAGCTTGTACGTGCTCATGAACTCCGCAGCCTCGGTCTCGGCGGTACCGGTCATGCCGGCGAGCTTCTTGTAGAGGCGGAAGTAGTTCTGCAGGGTCACCGTCGCGAGGGTCTGGTTCTCGGCCTTGACCGCCACGCCCTCCTTCGCCTCGATCGCCTGGTGGATGCCCTCGTTGTAACGACGACCGACCAGGATGCGGCCGGTGTGCTCGTCGACGATGAGCACCTCCCCGTTCATGACGACGTAGTCCTTGTCGCGCTTGAAGAGGGCGGATGCCTTGATCGCGTTGTTGAGGAAGGAGATGAGTGGCGTGTTCGCCGACTCGTACAGGTTGTCGATGCCGAGGTAGTCCTCGACCTTCTCGATGCCGGGCTCGAGCACACCGACCGTGCGCTTCTTCTCGTCCACCTCGTAGTCGACCTCTGCCACGAGCTTCTTCGCCACCTGCGCGAACTCGTTGAACCACCGGTTTGCCTCGCCCGATGACGGCCCCGAGATGATGAGCGGCGTCCTCGCCTCGTCGATCAGGATCGAGTCCACCTCGTCGACGATCGCGAAGTGGTGGCCGCGCTGCACCATATCGCCGGCGCTCCACGCCATGTTGTCGCGCAGGTAGTCGAAGCCGAACTCGTTGTTCGTTCCGTAGGTGATGTCGGCCGCGTACTGTTCGCGGCGTTCGAGAGGCGTCTGGCCGGACACGATGCATCCGGTCGTCATCCCGAGCGCGCGGAAGATGCGGCCCATGAGTTCGGACTGGTAGCTCGCCAGGTAGTCGTTGACGGTCACCACGTGCACGCCGCGGGAGGCGATCGCGTTGAGGTATGCGGGCATGGTGGCGACGAGCGTCTTGCCCTCACCGGTCTTCATCTCCGCGATGTTTCCGAGGTGCAAGGCGGCACCGCCCATGAGCTGGACATCGAACGGACGCATCCCGAGCGTGCGCACGGCGGCTTCCCGAACCGCGGCGAAAGCCTCGGGGAGGAGGTCATCGAGGGACTCGCCCGCGGAGTAGCGCTCGCGGAGCTCGTGCGTCTCGTTCTTCAGCTCCTCGTCGGTGAGCTCCTTGAAGTCGTCTTCGAGCTGGTTGATGGCGTTCGCGAAACGTTCGAGGCGACGAAGGGTTCGTCCTTCCCCGACGCGAAGAACTCGTTCAAGCACATTGGCCACGGATAACTCCCATTACGATTTCCGGGCTGATCGCGGCAGGCTCACGCCGCTGTTCAGCCAACAACACAGCCTAACCTGCGACGCTGGGGGCTCGCGCAACCGTCACCGTCGCCCGCGGCGCTTCCCCTGTTCCTCGTTGTGCTCGAGGTCGAGGCCGATGACACCGTAATCCCAGCCCTTGCGACGGTAGACGACGCTCGGCCGGTCCGTCTCGGCATCGATGAAGAGGTAGAAGTCGTGGCCCACCAGCTCCATCCGGTACAGCGCATCGTCGACCGTCATGGGGGTGGCGGGGAACACCTTCTTCCGGATGACGACAGGGCTCCACTCCTCCTCCGTCTCCTCCTCGGCGATGATGGGGATCGCGCCGGTCGACACGCGTTCCAGGACTTCCGGGTCGACCGGTGTGATGTCGACGACCTTGAATCCGTCGCCGCTCGCCTCCCTCAGAGACACCGGACGGCGCTTGCCGCTCTTGTGCAGCTTTGTGCGGTCCTTCGCCCGGCGAATCCGCTCCATCAACTTGTCGAATGCGAGGTCGAACGCGGCGTACTTGTCCGAGCCGACGGCCTCCGACCGCACGAGCGGACCCGGTCCGATGAGGGTCAACTCCACCCGATCGTCGCCGGAGGACCCGTTCTTCTCGTTGTGGCGGGAGACCTTCACTTCGAACGCGAGCGCCTTGTCCGCGAGATGGGCGACCTTCTCGGATTTCTCTTCCGCATAATCGCGGAACCGATCGGTGATCCCGAGCCCCAGACCGTTGATGGAAACTTCCATGTCGTCCTCCCAGTCTTCTGCTGCGCGCCTGCCCAGCGAAACCAGGCGGTTGGATCGCGCCTCTTTCAGCCACCGTAGCCGCCGTTCCTGTGGATGTCACGTGCGGATTCCGCGCTGTCTCCGGCGACGCCATTCCTGCGCGGAGTCGAGGCGAGTGTTGCGGCCGCGACGACATCGCCGCCCGCTGCGCGAATCGCCCGCGCGGCCTCTGAGATCGTCGCGCCGGTCGTGACGACATCGTCGACGATCAGGAACCTGCGCCCGGAGAGCGAGACTCTCGCGGACATCGACCCGCGCAGGTTGGTCTCGCGATGGGAGCGGTCGAGCAGCTTCTGCTGGGCGACCGCTCCGGTGTGCACGAGCACGCGCGACCCTCGAAATCCCGCCGACCGGAGCAGGGTCTCCACGGGTGAGTAGCCGCGTCTCCTTCTCGCGGCGAAGCCGGCGGGCACGGCGCACACCTCGATGCCGGGGGAACCCGAGGGGGCATCGGCGACCGCGAGCTCCATGGCGGTGCGAAGGAGCGGGCCGAGCGGGCGGGCGACATCCGTCCTCCCGTGCTCCTTGAGCTGCAGGATGACCGTGCGGGCGATCTCCTCGTAGCGCGTCGCACTCGTGACCGCCACGCCGCAGTCCAGGATGCTGCGCGTCGCCTCGCCCGCGACGCCCACCCTGCACACGCCGCACAGCACGCGATCCGGCGCACCGCATCCTGCGCAGGAGACGGGAAAGAGGACGGCGACGGCGTCGAGGGCTGCCTCCCTGACCGCGTGGAGCATCCGGCCAGCCTGCCAGCGGCGGCGATCACGCCGTGGCTGATCGAGTCCCGCGGTGAGTTCCCGCATACGCGACCCTGTGTGGAGGAGCACCATGTGGCGACGCGTCGTGAGAAGGAGCGTCAGCGCTGGGTGGCGATGAGGTCCACTTTCGGCGTCGCCGATTGCCAACCGCTTCCGCGCGGCGATTGCAGATGCTTGTCCGCGCTGAGGACGCGCAGCCCCGTCTTGCCGTTACCCCCGACGATCGCCACAGAAGGAGACGGGCGGCCGAGCGACGTCTGCTGACCGCCGACCTCGAAGGCCGTCACGAGCGCGACGCCGTCCGACGCCGTGAGAGTCGCGATCGATGACTGGTCGATCCAGGCGGCATCGATGGCGTCATCCGAATCGATGTGGGCGTCGAGGACGGAGGGTCCGATGCTCGTCGGAATGTACCCATGGGAGGCGTCGCGAATGATCGCGGAAACGATGAGCCTCGGGCCGGCCGGAGTGTCGAGCAGGATCGCCACGCGGGAGTTGTCCTGCGCAATGTCGAGCGACACGATGCGGGCTCCTGCGGGCAGGCTGGCGGCGACCGGATGAGCGTCGCCGTTGAAATCGAACGCGACGATCGAATGGGGTGAGGACTTCTGAACGGACCAGACGAATCCGAAGTCGTCGATCGACGGAGCGATCAGACCGCCCCGATCGTCGAGCTTCTTCGGATCTGAATCCCCCGCCCGCACGAGGAACACACCGTCTGCGTTGAGGACGGCCGCCGCAGCGACGCCGACTCCCGTCGAGACGGCCAGCGGCGACAGCGCGACGATCTTGCTGCTGACACCGGAGATCTGGCTCACCTCGCCCGCCGCGAGATACCCGAACGCTCCCTCGGCCAGGACGAGCGGCCGCTGGTCGACCGAACGCTGCACGACCGGGCTGTCGGAGCCGAGCGGTCGGATGGCGAGGATCGAATCGGCGACCGAGATCTCCACGCTCGCGATGCCCGGCACAGAGGCCAGACTCTCCGAGAGCTGGAGCTGCATGAGCTGGCGTTGACGCGTGTCCGCTCCCGCCGCCTCCGTCGTGAGATCCACCTGGGCGACGGTGGAGTCGATCGAGACTGTCGTGCCAGGGGTCAGCTGGCTTCCGTCCGGGAACTGCGAGACGACGGCGCCCTTCAGCCAC
This sequence comes from Terrimesophilobacter mesophilus, assembly GCF_014200375.1. Lineage (GTDB taxonomy): Bacteria > Actinomycetota > Actinomycetes > Actinomycetales > Microbacteriaceae > Terrimesophilobacter > Terrimesophilobacter mesophilus. The sequence goes on from NZ_JACHBP010000001.1 coordinate 873,121, forward strand.
TCGGGTGGCCCGGCCAGCAGCGCGCTCACGATGCGCGTCGCGGTGGTACCGCCCGGAAACCATCTCTCATCCGGGACGAGGTATCGCAGGCTCAGGTCGTAGAAGTACAGCGCGTGCTTGCTGAAGATCGTGAGGAAGGTGCTGAGCGGGAGCACGATTCCCGGAGGAGCCTGGCTGATCCGCCACTGGTCCTTCTCCTTCACGAACTGGAACTGGAGCGTCTGGGTCGCCAGGCTCGCGGACGAATACGCGCCGAACTCGTCGAGTTGCGCCGAGGTCGTGAACGTGTAGTCCATCGTCTTCGAGTCCACCGTCGAGATCGTCGGGCTTCCGGTGCGGATGAACACGCTCTGGCGGGGGTCCCACTCCTTCTTGAAGTCCGAGCTCAGGAACTTGCGGGCGACGTCGTAGTCTCCCTGCGGGCCGGTGAACGCCGCCACGAACCCCTCGAGGATCGCGCGCTGGTCGGCATCCTTCGCAGGACCGAGCGGATTGAAGATGAAGTCGCCCGTCGGTTCATCGGTGAACGGGTCGCCGGCCTGCACCCCGCCGGATGTCGGAATCCCACCGCAGGCCGCGAGCGCGAACGACAGGACCGCGATGACCCCTGCCGCTACGAGTCGCGCGCCCCTGTCACGCCTCCCACTTGTTCGTCCAGTCATCGTTCACCCCCAAATCGTCGGTCGGCTCCGCGGGTGGAAGATCGATCGGCGACACCCGGATCGACCGCTCGAGGTCGCGCGGCAGGGTGAGCCGGAAGCACGTGCCGTTGCCGGGCTCCGACCACACGTCGAGGTAGCCGCGGTGCAGCGAAGTGTCCTCGAGCGAGATCGCGAGGCCGAGGCCCGTTCCGCCGATGGTCCGCTGCCGCGACGGGTCCGCCCGCCAGAACCGATCGAAGACCCGTGTGAGATCGTCGGTGGCGATGCCGATCCCATGGTCCCGCACGGCGAGCGCGACGGCATCCTCGTTGCTGTCGACGGAGACGACGATGGGTTTGCCCTCGCCGTGCTCGATCGCGTTCCCGAGAATGTTGCGCAGGATGCGGCGGATGCGGCGCGCGTCGACCTCGACGTCGAAATAGCCGCCGGCCGCGACCACGCGGATGTCGGAGCCCCTCTCGCTCGCGACGAGGCGCATCGAGTCCGCCGCGTCCTCGACGAGCCGGACGAGGTTCGTCGGCTCGACCTCGAGCTCGACAGCCCCGGCATCGAACCGGCTGACCTCCAAGAGGTCCGCGAGCAGGATCTCGAATCGCTGCACCTGCGTGTGGAGCAACTCCGCCGTGCGCGCCGTCGCCGCGGGGAACGTCTCCCGCTGGTCGTAGAGCACGTCTCCCGCGAGCCGGATGGTCGTGAGTGGTGTGCGCAGTTCGTGCGAGACATCCGCGACGAAGCGCTGCTGAAGACGTGAGAGCTCTCCGAGCTTCGTGATCTGCTCCTGGAGGCTGTCGGCCATCCCATTGAACGAGCGGGCGAGGGTCGCGATGACATCCTCTCCCTTTTCGGGGATCCGTTGTTCCAGCTGGCCGGCGGCGAGTTTCTCGCTCACCTCTGCTGCGACGCGCACGGGGCCGACGACGAGCCTCACGACGATATAGGTGACCGCGCCGATGAGGAGGACGAGGGCGAGCCCGCCGAGCAGGAGCGTCTGCTGCACGAACGAGAGGGTCTGCTGGGCGTCGCCGAGGTCGTAGACGAGGTAGAGCTCGTAGAACCCCGCGTTCGGAACTGTGAGAAGGGAACCGACGGCGATCGCAGGGCGACCGTCATTGAGTTCCACCGACTGCCACCAGACGCGCTCTGCTCCCCGGTTGCCCTCCACCGCCGCCTGGAGCTCACTGCTCAGGACGTAATCGGGGAACCCTCGGCTCTGCCCTGGCTGCATCGTGACGGGGGTCTGCTGCCCAGGCGTGCGGTAGATCGCGACACCGAGTCCGCCGGGGCTCGTCGTCGAACTGCGGATGGTGCTCTGGACGCTCGCGCTCAGGTACTCGAGGTCCGTGCGGGATGGGTCGGCCGTCGCGAGGTCGCTGTCGAAGACGTTCTGCGCCTGCTCCGTCGCCCTGCTCGACTCCGCAAGCACCTGCTTCAACCGGGAGTCGAAGAGGTTCCCGCCGATGCTGATCGACATGTACGTGCCGAGGATTGCCACCGCCAGCGCCGAGAGGACCACCGTGATGGCGACCGTCCGGAACTGCAGGCTGGCCCGCCAGACGTGGAGGATCCTCGCCGGGAACGACCGCCAGTCCGGCATCCGGACCGCCGGCATCCGGGGCGCCTGCGGCGAACTATCCGGTTGCGCCGGCACGATAGCCGACCCCGCGCACGGTCATCACGATCTTCGGGTTGTCGGGATCGTCTTCGATCTTCGCCCTCAGTCGCTGCACGTGGACGTTCACGAGTCGCGTGTCTGCCTTGTAGTGGTAACCCCACACCTGCTCGAGCAGCATCTCCCGCGTGAACACCTGCTGGGGCCGGGATGCGAGAGCGAGCAGCAACTCGAATTCGAGGGGGGTGAGGTTGATGCGCTCCTCGCCGCGGCGCACTTCATGCCCTGCGACGTCGAGCACGAGGTCGCCGATGCGCAGCGTGTCCGTGCTCCCGACCGGGGTCGGACGCAGGCGGGTGCGGATGCGCGCGACGAGCTCCTTCGGATTGAACGGCTTCACGACGTAGTCGTCTGCACCGCTCTCCAGGCCGCGGACGACGTCGGTCGTGTCCGACTTGGCGGTGAGCATGATGATCGGAACGCCGGACTCCGTGCGGATCTCCGCGCACACCTCGATGCCGTTCTTGCCCGGCAGCATGAGGTCAAGGAGCACCAGATCGGGGCGAGATGACTGGAAGACGGCGAGCGCATCGGTGCCGTCCGCGCAGAAGACCGGCTCGAAACCCTCGGTGCGCAGCACAATGCCGATCATCTCCGCGAGTGCGGTGTCGTCGTCGACGACGAGAATTCGTGCGGTCATCATTCCTGCTCTTCGTGGGCCCGTCGAGTCCGCCGGGCTTCGATCCTGCTCTCGCACAAGAGTAGTCGAGTGTGAAACGATAATGCGGTGAGGCCGCTCGTCCGCATACCGGCGAGGGTGAGTATCGCATCCGGGAGCCAGAATTCCATGAGTGAATCGTGAGTGACGAACGCCCGTGGCAGGCGCCGGATGCGCCCCGCGCGAACCCCGCGCCGCCATCATCGCCGCTCCCCCCTCCGAGCAGCCCGCCGGTACCGGGTCCCCCGGGGTACGGCCCACCCCTTCCCGACCCCGCGCTCGGCGCCGCAGGAACCGCGTGGGCGCCGCCGCCGAAGCCGGGGCTCATCCCCCTGCGGCCCCTCGACCTCGGCACGATGCTCGGCGCTTCGTTCCGCGTGCTGCGTCGCAATCCTCGCCCCACGTTCGGCGCGGCGCTGCTGATTCAGGGCGTGGTGACGATCATCACCACTCTCGCCGTCGGCGGCGCGACCTTCGCGTCGCTCTCACGTCTCGACTCCGCTGCACCGGACGACGCCGGCGCGATCGTGGCGGGCACGGTGGCGTTCGCCGTGATATCCGCGCTGCTGTCCGTCATCCTCAGCCTCATCGCCTCCGCCCTCCTGCAGGGCATCATCGTCGTCGAGGTCGCCCGCGGCGCGCTCGGCGAGAAGCTTCGGCTCCGCCAGCTGTGGGGCTTCGCCAGGGGGCGGATCTGGGCGCTCGTCGGGTGGGCGGCTCTCGTCGCCGCCGCGTTCCTCGTGGTGATCCTGATCTTCGTCGGGATCATCGTGCTCCTGTCCGTCACGCTCGGTGGCCTCGGGATCCTCCTGAGCGTCATGTTCGGGGTCATCGGCGGTCTCGGTCTCGTCGTACTCGGTTGCTGGATCGGTACGAGGGTCTCGCTCGTTCCGAGCGCTCTCATCCTCGAACGCCTCCCCCTGCGCGCGGCCATCGTCCGTTCCTGGACGCTCACGCGCGGGTTCTTCTGGAAGGTGTTCGGCATCCAGCTCCTCGTGATGGTGATCCTGTGGATCGCCTCCAACATCGCACTCACCCCGTTCTCGCTGCTGGCCCCCATCCTGCTCGTCCTCCTCGATCCGAACGGGACGGGATCGTCCGTCGCGGTCGTCGCGACGGTGGGGGTCTATATCCTCCAGCTCGTGGTGACGGTGGTCCTGAGCGCCATCACCTCGATCATCTCGACCGCGACCTCTGCCCTGATCTACCTCGATCTCCGGATGCGAAAAGAGGGCCTGGAGCTCGAACTCGTGAAGTTCGTCGAGGCGCGCCAGGCCGGCTCCGCCTCAACGGAGAACCCGTACCTTCGGCCAGTTGCGGTCGCATGATCCTGCCGTTCCTCCCGCTGCTGCCCGGTCTCGCCCTGGATGTCCCGGTCGACCCGGATGGCGACCAGGCACGGCAGTGGATCATCGACGAGCTCTCGAAGCCCGAGTACCAGGCCGCCAAGCCCACCTGGTGGGACCTGCTCTTCACGTCGTTCTGGGACTGGTTCACCTCCCTCGACCTCACCGGCGGCGGCGCACTTCAGACGCCACTCCTGACCGCCCTCATCGTGGTCGTCGCGGCGGCGATCATCACCGCGTTCATCATCTTCGGGCGGCCGCGCCGCAATCGTCGCAGCGCGATCATCGGCTCGCTGTTCGGCCAGGACGAGAATCGCGATGCAGCCGCACTGCGCCGTGCCGCGAGCGCGGCCGCAGCCGAGCGCAACTGGACCCTGGCGATCGAGGAGCTGTTCCGCGCCCTCGCGAGGATGCTCGCGGAGCGGGTGCTCGTGACGACGGATCCCGGAACGACCGCGCACGGCTTCGCCGCGCGGGCGAGCGCCGTGTTCCCGGACTCCGCCACGCAACTGGACGAGGGGGCGGATGCCTTCGACGCCGTCCGCTACCTGGGGCGTGATGGAACGGAGCCGGCCTACGAGGCACTCGTCGCCCTCGAACGCACCCTGCGCACGGCGCATCCGGCCCACGCCGAGGGCGGTGGCGGTCACGCCGGCGCCGGCGCCGTGGTCGACACGGCGACGGGTGCGACCCGATGACGCTCACGATGAGAAGCGACCTCGACACCACGGTCGTCACGCCCACGATCCGCAAGGCGGGAAGGGCAGTGCGCTTCTGGATCATCTCGGGCGGCACGGCGCTCATCATCGCCGTCATCGCCATCGCGATCACCGGCATCGCGGGTGCCGCCGGCCGACCGCTTTCACCCACGGACCCCCACCCCACGGGGAGCAAGGCGATCGCCCAGGTGCTGCGGGCGCAGGGGGTCACCGTCACGTCGGTCGACACGGTGCGCTCGGCCCGGGACGCCGCGGCGGATCCGGCATCCACGACCATCTTTCTGGTCGACGACGACGGCTACCTCGGCTCGTCGAGCCTGCGGGAGCTCGCTCGGCTCACCGACAACCTCGTGGTCATGACTCCGGATTTCGACACGCTCGACACCCTGGCCCCGGAGATCGCCCTCGCCGGGAACGTCTCAGGGCTGCTCTCCGCGGACTGCGGCCTTCGTCCGGTTCAGCAGGCAGGGCAGGTGACGGGCACCGGCAGCGGCTTCCGGCTCATTGGAACCGATGCCGACGCGACGCAGTGCCTGTCGAGCGGAAACGACATCCACTCGATCATCCAGCTCGCACGTGACGGGAAGCACGTCACCGTCGTGGGCACTCGCGACGCGTTCACTAACCAGTTCGTGCAGGACCGCGGGAACGCGGCGCTCGCGCTCGGCCTGCTCGGCCAGACCCGGAACCTCGTCTGGATGCTGCCGTCGATCGACGAGGCGGCTGCGGAGGGGTACCCGTCGATCGCGGAGCTCACCCCCGGCTGGGTGAGCACTCTCATGGCGCTCCTCGTCATCGCCGTCATCGCGGCCGGGTTCTGGCGCGGACGGCGGTTCGGGCCGCTCGTCGTCGAGAACCTTCCGGTCGTGGTCAGGGCGAGCGAGACGATGCATGGACGCGCCCGGCTCTACGAGAAGGCGTCGGCGAGACTCCACGCCCTGGACGCGCTCCGCATGGGGACGATCGACCGACTCGGCGCCCTGTGCGGGCTGCCGACGGTGGCGAGTGTTGATGACGTCATCCGCGCCGTCTCACGTGACACCGGACGCCAGGTGCCCGACATCGCGAGCCTCCTCCGCGACGCGGAACCGGGAGGCGAACGCGATTTCATCGCCCTGTCGGATGCCCTTCTCGACCTCGAGAGGGCGACCGCCGCTGCCACCCGCCCTTCGCGGGCCGCGGCGGGCGGAACAATGGACTCGACGACTCACGCGCACCAGCCACCCCCGACCGCAACGAACACGAAACAGGGAGAATGACCAGATGACCGACGATCTCCGAGCACAGTTCGCCCGCGTACGCACCGAAGTGGGGAAGGCCGTCGTGGGCCAGGACGGCGCCGTCACCGGGCTCATGATCGCGCTCCTGGCCGGAGGTCACGTCGTGCTTGAGGGTGTGCCGGGCGTTGCGAAGACCCTCCTCGTGCGCACCCTGAGCATGGCGCTGCACCTCGACACGAAGCGCATCCAGTTCACCCCGGACCTCATGCCGGGAGATGTGACCGGTTCGCTCGTCTATGACGCGAAAGCCGGGGAGTTCGAGTTCCGGGCGGGGCCGGTGTTCACGAACATCCTGCTCGCCGACGAGATCAACCGCACGCCGCCGAAGACGCAGTCGGCGCTCCTCGAGGCCATGGAGGAACGGCAGGTCTCCGTCGACGGAGAGACGAGGCCGCTTCCCGACCCCTTCATCGTTGCAGCGACCATGAACCCGATCGAGTACGAGGGCACCTACCAGCTCCCGGAGGCGCAACTCGACCGGTTCCTCATGAAGCTCGTCCTCGACCTGCCGGAGCGCGTCGACGAACTCAGCATCCTCGAGCGCAGCGCAGCCGGGTTCAACCCCCGCGACCTCGCGGCCGCCGGGGTGACCGCGGTGCTGGATGCCGCACAGCTGGCCGCAGCGCGCACCGATGTCGCGACCGTCACGGTCAGCCCGGATGTCATCGGCTACATCGTCGATCTCGCGCGCGCCACCCGCCAGAGCCCGTCGGTGAAACTCGGTGTGAGCCCACGAGGGACCAACGCCCTGCTCGCCGCCGCACGCGCCTGGGCGTGGCTGAACGGATCGACCGGTGTCACTCCCGACCACGTGCAGGCCATGGCGCTGCCGGTGTGGAGGCATCGCATCCAGCTGCGACCGGAGGCCGAGCTCGAAGGAGTGTCCGCCGACACGATCCTGCGCTCGATCATGCAGCAGGTGCAGGTGCCGATCTGACGTGCCAGCATCATGGTGATCTCCGGATGGTTCGTGGTCCTGCTTCTCGCGGGGGGCGTCCCCATCGTGCTCACGAACGATCCGGCGTGGCTCGGATACTGGCTCGCGTTCGTCATCGTCGTCACGATCGTCGACCTGCTGTTCGCCGCCTCTCCGCGTCGCGTGAGGCTCTCGCGGGACGTTCCGGTGAGGGTCAGGCTCGGCGAGACGACCGCGGCGACGCTCGTCGTGGAGAACACGGGGCGACGCACGATCCGCGGCGTCGTCCGTGACGCGTGGCAGCCCTCGGCGGGGGCGAGCCCGACGCGTGCGCCGGTCGTGATCCCGGCCGGGGAACGCGTCGCGATCCGCACGGCACTCACGCCGACACGGCGAGGGGAGCGCCGCTCTGCCCACGTGACCGTGCGCGCCTACGGACCGTTTCGCCTCGCAGCGCGACAGGCGACGATCGCCGCACCGAGCGCCATTCGGGTGCTCCCACCGTTCAACTCCCGCAAGCACCTGCCGTCGAGGCTTGCGAGACTGCGGGAACTCGACGGGCGGACGAGTGTGCTCATTCGCGGCCAGGGGACGGAGTTCGACAGCCTGCGCGAGTATGTGCGCGGCGATGACGTGCGTTCGATCGACTGGAGGGCGACAGCGCGTCGAAACGACCCGCAGGGAGGCCACAGGCTCATGGTGCGCACCTGGCGCCCGGAGCGGGACCGCAGGGTCGTCATCGTCATCGACAGCGGACGGACCTCCGCCGCCCGGATCGCAGGCGAACCGCGCATCGACACCGCATTCGAGTCGGCGCTTCTGCTCGCCGCCCTCGCAACGCGAGCAGGGGACCGGGTCGACCTCGTGATCTTCGATCGCCGCATCCGGGCCCGTGTGCAGGGTGCGAGCGGTCCGGAGCTGCTGTCGCGCATGGTCGATGCGATGGCGCCGGTGGACGCCGAGCTCATCGAGCCGGACTGGGCCGCCGTCCCCGGGGTCGTGCGCTCTGTCACGAGCCAGCATGCCCTCGTCGTCATCGCGACCTCGATCGAGTCGCCCGGCTCTTCGCGCGGGCTGCTCAGCGTCCTGCCCCAGCTCACGAGACGTCACACGGTCGTCGTGTCGTCGGTGACGGACCCGGATGTCCTCGAGGCATCCCGCGACCGGTCGCGTCGCGACGAGGTGTACCTCGCCTCCGCTGCGGAGAGGGCGCTGCTCGACCAGTCGAGGGTCGCCGCAGCCATCCGCCAACTCGGGGGCGAGGTCGTGACGGGTTCCCCCGCCGACCTGCCCCCTGCCCTCGCGGACCGCTACATTGCACTCAAAGCCGCAGGGAGGCTTTGAGCGATAGCGCAGCAAGCCGCAGGGAGGCTTTGAGCAATAGCGCAGCGCCGTAGGGTGACTGCGCTACATCCCCAGGTTCGCGCGGAGCTTCGCGCCGAGGTCGGCATCCACGTTCGTCCAGTAGACGACGGCCCTTTCCCGGATGACGTCGCTCCTGACCGCGCCGACACCGCCGGTGATCGTGGCGAGGAATCGCTCCTTCGCCGCGTCGTCGTACACGTCTCGGTAAAGGGTTCCGGCCTGGCCGAAGTCGCTGTCGTCTGCGCGCAGCGTCGCGGCGGTGCGGACGAGTTCGCCATCCGTCTCCCAGCTGCCCTCGCTCGCACGCTGTGCATCTGCCTCGGGGCCGCCGAACGAGTTCGGTGCGTAGGTCGGAGCGCCCGCCGGGGCCGCGTGGAAGCGCATGCTGCCCTCATGGCCGTAGGTGTGCACCTCCGCCGCGTGCGGAGCGTTCACCGGCAGCTGGTTGTAGTTCGTGCCGATGCGGTAGCGCTGGGCGTCCGGGTAGGAGAACACGCGGGCCATGAGCATCTTGTCCGGGCTGATGTCGACACCGGGGACGAGGTTCGCCGGCGAGAACGCCGCCTGCTCGATGTCGGCGAAGAAGTTCTGCGGGTTGCGGTTGAGGGTGAAGTGCCCCACCTTGATGCGCGGGTAGTCGGCCTTCGCGATGGTCTTCGTGAGGTCGAAGGGGTTGAACCGGTAGGTCTTGCCCTCCTCGTAGGGGATGACCTGGACGTCGACGTCCCACACCGGGTTCTCCCCGCGCTCGATGGCTTCGTAGAGGTCGCGACGGTAGTGGTCCGCATCCGAGCCGGCCAGCTTCTCGGCCTCCTCGTTGCTCATCCCCTCGACACCCTGTCGGGTGAGGAAATGGTACTTGACCCAGAATCGCTCGCCGTCGGCGTTGATCCACTGGTAGGTGTGCGACCCGTATCCATTCATGTGGCGCCAGGACTTCGGCAGCCCGCGGTCGCCCATGAGGTAGGTGACCTGGTGGGCGGACTCCGGTGACAGTGACCAGAAGTCCCACTGCATGTCTGCGTCGCGAAGGCCGGAGGAGCCGAGTCGCTTCTGCGAGTGGATGAAGTCGGGGAACTTGATCCCGTCGCGGATGAAGAACACCGGGGTGTTGTTGCCGACGATGTCGTAGTTGCCCTCTGTCGTGTAGAACTTGAGGGCGAAGCCGCGCACGTCGCGCCAGGTGTCCGGTGAACCCTGCTCGCCCGCGACGGAGGAGAACCGGGCCAGCATCTCGGTCTTCGTCCCCTTCTGGAACACTGCCGCGCGGGTGTACTGGGAGACGTCCTCCGTGATGACGAGTTCGCCGAATGCGCCGCCGCCCTTCGCGTGCGGGTTTCGCTCCGGCACGCGTTCGCGATGGAACGCGGCAAGCTTCTCGACCAGGTAGCGGTCGTGGAGCGCCGTCACGCCATCCGGCCCGGTCGTGAGCGAGTGCGCGTCGCTGGCGACGGGCGCCCCGGTCTGGGTGGTGGTGTTCTCGGTCATGATCGCTCCTTGCTCATCGGTGGTTCTGATCTGTCGTGGTGGACGGGTGGTCTGCATTCGCGGGCGCGCCCTGGCAACGGTTGCACAGTCCCCAGAAGGTGACCTCGGCCGACGTGACGGCGTAGCCCGCGGCGTCGGATGGGGTGAGGCACGGTGCCTCGCCGTGGACGCAGTCGACATCCGCGATGGCCCCGCAGGATGTGCAGACCAGGTGGTGGTGATTGTCGCCCGTGCGCCTTTCATAGCGCGAAGACGAACCGGCCGGTTCGATTCGTCGCAGGAGGCCCGCGGCGCTGAGGTCGTGAAGCATGTTGTGCACGGACTGCACTGTGAGCTGCGGGTTGGCCGCCGTGAGCACCCGGAGAAGTGATTCGGCATCACTGTGCGGCAGCTTCTCGAGCGCCTCGAGCAGAGCGACACGACCGCCAGTGACCCGCAATCCGGCATCCCGGAGTTCGTGGGCAATGGGGGTGTTCACGCCACCCAGCATAGTCACTATCGTGAATGACTCAAAATAATGCCGAACCGGGGCGCTAGCCGGCGACGATGGTGCGCGCCCCGGATTCGAACTCGTCGAGGTCGCCCGTCTCCCCCGCGCGGACCGCGTGCCGGCCGACGATCCACTGGTAGCAGAGGAATGCTGCGAGCGCGATGGTGCCGATGCCGATCTTGATGACCCACGGCCAGTCCTGCCGTGTCACGAAGCCCTCGATGATGCCGGAGACGAAGAGGGCGATCGCGAGACCGATCGCCACCGTGATGAGCGCACGACCATCCTCGGCGAGGGCCTGGACGCGCGTTCGGTGGCCAGGGGCGATCCAGGACCAGAAGATCATGATCCCGGCGGCGCCGGCGACGAAGATGGAGTACAACTCGAGCTGCCCGTGCGGTGCGATGTACAGGAAGAACACGTCGAGCCGGTCGTGGGCGCCCATGAGCGCGGCGGACAGCCCCAGGTTCTGGGCGTTCGAGAACAACAGGTACGGCGCGTAGACGCCGACGATCCCGAATGCGACGCACTGCGCGGCGAGCCAGGCGTTGTTCGTCCAGACGAGCGCGGTGAACGATCCCATGCCGTTCTCCGAGTAGTAGTTGACGAAGTCCTCCTCGGCGAACTTGCGACGCAGCTCCTCCGTGCCGAAGTTCTGCAGAACGCCGGGGGTCGAGAGCGCCCACCACGCGTACAGCACCGCCACGATGGCCGTCACGACCGCTACGGCAAGGCTCAGCCAGCGGATGCGGTACAGCGCGGCAGGCAGCTGGTTCGCGAAGAAGGCGGGCAGCCGACTCAACACGTTCCTGCCGGCGCCCGTGAATTGCACGCGTGCTCTCGACAACCCGAGTGACAACCGGTCGCCCTGAACCGAGCTCCCCGCCGTCGCCTTCATCGCGGAAAGCTGGCTCGCTCCCGACTGGTAGCGATCGATGAGTCGGTCCGCGTCGGCGCCGCTCAACCGCCTGCGGGAGGCAAGGCGGGCGAGTTCGTCCCATTCTTCGCGGTGGGCGGCGGAGTAGGCGTCGAGGTCCATCTGCTTAAATACTAGACATGGCATCCGGCCCAGAGTCCAGCATCGTGGTCGCCGCGGTGCCCGACGACGAATTGATGACCGGCGAGGCCGTCGCGCTCGACGTGCGCCCCACCGGGTTCGTGCTGCGCGCGGCGGGGGCAGCCATCGATTTCATCGCCTATTTCGGACTCTGGATCGTCATCGTGATCGCGGTGACCTCCCCGCTCGTCAGCGCTCTGTTCAGCAGTGCGATGCTGCAGGCGATCGTCGTCGTCGCCCTCGTCCTGTGCATCGTCGTCATTCCCACCTCCGTCGAGTTGCTGAGCAGAGGGCGTTCGCTCGGAAAGCTCGCCGTCGGCGCCAGGATCGTTCGAGACGACGGTGGCGCGATCGGATTCCGTCACGCCTTCACCCGCGCGCTCATCGGTGTGCTCGAGATCTTCGGAACGCTCGGTGGGTTCGCCGCGCTCGTCGCCCTGCTCAACGCGAAGGCAAAGCGCCTCGGCGATCTCGTGGCGGGCACGTACAGCCAGAACGAACGCATCAGCCGCTACACTCCGCCGGTGTACGGCGTTCCCCTCGAGTTGACCGACTGGGCGCGCACGGCGGATGTCGCCAGGATGCCGGACCGGACCGCCCGCCGCATCTCCCAGTTCCTCGCATCCGCCAGCGGGTTCACACCCGCATCGCGCACCTCCATCGCCGCCGGACTCGCGAACGAGGCGGCGCCGTTCGTCTCCCCCTTGCCGAATGCGGATCCGGAGCTGTTCCTGGCCGCGATCGCGGCCGTGCGACGCGAGCGGGAGTTCGCCGCGCTCCAGCAGGAACGGCAGCGCCTGGCAGTGCTTGCTCCCGCTCTCAGTCGTCGGCCGCGGGAGTTTCCGGAACGTTAGTTCCTAGTAGCGGTAGTGGTCGGACTTGAAGGGTCCGTTCACCGGGACGCCGAGGTAGGCGGACTGCTCAGGGGTGAGGGTCGTCAACTCGACACCGAGGGCATCGAGGTGGAGCCGTGCCACCTTCTCGTCCAGCAGTTTCGGCAGGACGTGCACGCCGAGCGGGTAGTCCTCTGCGAAAAGCTCCAGCTGGGCGAGCACCTGGTTCGTGAACGAGTTGCTCATGACGAACGACGGATGTCCCGTCGCGTTTCCGAGGTTCATGAGGCGCCCCTCGGAGAGGATGAGCACGCTGCGCCCGTTCGGCATCCGCCATTCGTGAACCTGGGGCTTGATCTCGACCTTCTCCGCCCCGGAGAGCGCTTCGAGTCCCGCCATGTCGATCTCATCGTCGAAATGACCCACGTTCGCGACGATCGCCAGGTGCTTCATGCCCAGCAGGTGCTCGACCGTGATCACGTTCTGGTTGCCCGTGCCGCTCACGAAGATGTCGGCCTCATCGAGCACGCTCTCGATGCGCGCGACCTGGAATCCGTCCATGGCCGCCTGCAGCGCGTTGATCGGGTCGATCTCGCTCACGATCACGCGCGCACCCTGGCCGCGCAGCGCCTCCGCGGCGCCCTTGCCGACATCACCGTAGCCGGCCACGAACGCGACCTTGCCGCCGATGAGCACGTCGGTGGCCCGGTTCAGCCCGTCGGGCAGAGAATGCCGGATGCCGTACTTGTTGTCGAACTTCGACTTCGTCACCGAGTCGTTGACGTTGATCGCAGGGAAGAGCAGGTCGCCGGACTTCTCGAGTTCGTACAGGCGGTGAACGCCCGTCGTCGTCTCCTCCGTGACGCCCCGGATGTCCTCCGCGATGCGCGTCCAGCGTCCGGGATCCGTCGCCAGCGATGCACGAAGCGTGTCGAGAATGACCCGCCATTCGTGGCTGTCGCCCGGCTCGGCATCCGGAACCGCGCCCACGAGCTCGAACTCGCGGCCCTTGTGCACGAGCAGCGTCGCATCGCCGCCGTCGTCGAGGATCATGTTGGGCCCGGTCCAGTCGGCGCCCGCGGCAGCGGCTTCAACGCTCCAGTCGAAGATCTGCGTGGTGCACCACCAGTAATCCTCGAGGGTCTCGCCCTTCCATGCGAAGACCGGCACTCCCGCTGGCGCGCCCGGCGTTCCGGTCGGCCCGACCGCGACGGCCGCTGCGGCCTCATTCTGCGTCGAGAAGATGTTGCAGCTCGCCCAGCGCACCTGGGCGCCGAGGGCCACGAGAGTTTCGATGAGCACGGCCGTCTGCACCGTCATGTGCAGGCTTCCGGCGATGCGGGCACCGGCGAGCGGGCGGCTCGGACCGAACTCCTCGCGCAGAGCCATGAGCCCGGGCATCTCGTGCTCGGCGAGACGCAACTGGTGTCTGCCCGCCTCCGCGAGCGAAAGGTCGGCGACTTTGAACGGGAGCGCGGTTGTCACGGTCATGAGGTCATTCTCCAACGTGTGGGCCCCTAGTGCACGGATCGGATGAGCGACAGCACGGAGTCCCGCACGCGCTCCATGAGCGGAACGGTCTCCGCCTCGACATTGAGCCGCAAGAGCGGTTCCGTATTCGATGGGCGAACGTTGAACCACCAGAACGCGCCCTCGGAGTTCCCGCTCACGGTGAGACCGTCCAGCTCGTCGAAGTCCGAGTCGGAGTAAGCGGTGACGATGCGCTCGTATGCCGCCGGGACATCCGTGACCACCGAGTTCAACTCCCCGCTCATCGAGTACGGGGTGAAATCGCGCGACATCGCCGAGAGCGGCCCGTCCTGGGCGCCGAACTCCGCGAGAAGGTGCATGGCCGCGAGCATGCCGTTGTCCGCCCCCCAGAAATCCCGGAAGTAGTAGTGGGCGGAGTGTTCCCCGCCGAACACGGCTCCCGTCGCCGCCATCTCGTCCTTGATGAGCGAGTGTCCGACACGCGTGCGCACGGGAACCGCCCCGGCCGCGAGAATCGTCTCCGGCACGATCCGGGACGTGATGAGGTTGTGGATGATGTACAGCTCGCCGTCCTCGCCGAGACTTCGCGCTCGCGCGATCTCGCGCACAGCGACCACGGCGGCGACGGCGGACGGGTTCATCGGCTCGCCGCGCTCATCGATCACGAAACAGCGGTCTGCATCCCCGTCGAAGGCGAGCCCGAGGTCTGCGCGGTGTTCGACGACCGCCTTCTGCAGGTCGACGAGATTCGCCGGCTCGAGCGGGTTCGCCTCATGGTTCGGGAAGGTGCCGTCGAGGTCGAAGTACAGCGGGATCAGGTCGAGGGGAAGCGCAGGCAGGCCGGCGGCGGTGCCGAGCACTGCGGGCACGGTCATCCCGCCCATTCCGTTTCCGGCATCCACCACGACGCGCAGCGGCCGGATGCCGGACAGGTCGACGAGCCCGCGGAGGTAGGACGCATAGTCGGCGAGAACGTCGGCCTCGCGGTACGAACCCTGCGTGGCCAGCGGCGGGATGCCGGAGGCGAGGTACTCCTTCGCCCGGTCGCGGATGGCCGCGAGCCCGGTGTCGAGGCTGATGCCCCGCGCGCCGGCTCGACTGAGCTTGATCCCGTTGTAGGTGGCCGGATTGTGGCTCGCGGTGAACATCGCGGCCGCGGCGTTCATGCTCCCGGAGGCGAAATAGCTCTCATCCGTCGAGCACAGCCCGATGGCGACGACGTCGGCACCGCGTGCCCGGGCGCCCTCCGCGAATGCGCGCGCGAAGCCCGGCGACGAGTCGCGCATATCGTGCCCGACGACGACGTCCTTGCCGCTGGCGCCGATCTCGTCGACGAATGCGGCGCCGATGGCCGAGACGACCTCGTCGGTGAGTTGCGATCCGACGAGTCCCCGAACGTCGTACGTCTTGACGAAGGCATCCAAGTCAGGGCTAGAACTCATTCCCCAATGCTACGTGACGCAAAACCTGCCAACCACGCGGTGGGGAGAGCCGCTCGGAGTGCTTCGCGCACAGGTCATAGGTGTGCGGTTCCGGCCTCTGGCTCAGGGGGCCGAGCACGGCCATCGAATCCGCGTAGACGTAGGTGAGGGTCGATACTGCCACGCGTCCGCACGCGACCTTGCTGCACAGCCGATCGTCCATTGTGATCCCACCCTAGCGACCGCGGAGCGACACGCGATGGAACCCCGCCGCGCGAAATACCGCCTCACCGCGCCCGCCGTAGAATGGCGTCATGGTCCACGCTCGCCGCACCGTGTCCGGCCGGTCGTCGCGAACCGGCTCGCGCGACCGTCACGGGCGCGGCATCCGCGCATCGGTCACCGGCCCGAGGCTGCCATTGCTGCATACGAGGGCGAACATCTTCGAGGCGACCGTCGCGGCGACGGCGGAGTACCTGAAGGACCTGTGGCCGGCGGAGCTCGCAGACGTGCGTGTCGAGATCGCTGCCGTGCCGTCGTCGGAATCCGGTTCCCGGCGCATCCGTCGGTGGCTCGTGGTACCGCGCGAGCGGCGCATCATCCTGTATCGCCTGCCGATCGAGCGACTCGCGAGGCTTCACCGCAACGATGACCTGCACCGCCGGATGATGGTGGAGAGTTGCGTCTTCCGGGCGGTCGCCGAGCTGCTCGGCAAGGACCCGTGGGATCTCGCGCCGGAGCGCTTCCGCCACTTCTAGCCGTACTGGTGGAAGACCGTCACCGGCTGCGATGCGCGACCTGGCGGACTCACGACGAACCCGGCGAGCCTTCCATCGCCCAGATAGCTCACGGACGCCCTCACCGACGTCATCCCGCTGAGGGTGTAGCTGGTCGCCGGGGCGACGGGGACGGCGACGGCCGCCCCAGCGTCGATCGTCACGGTCGTCCCACCGCCCGAGAGCGGATCGATGGCGACCGACGTCGATTCCGTGCCGGTGTTCACGAGGTGGAGTCGGGGGGATGGGCCGGGCGCAATGCTCACGAGAGCCCGCCCGTCGAGCTCCGGTGCTCCGACGAACCAGGCGAAGTCGGTGGACACGACGACAGGCGGGGCTCCGGAAGCCAGGCTCTTCTCCGGATCCCCTGCGAGCGTCACGGTCGACGACCTCGCACCGACGACGGCCGGCCGTTCACTCGCCACTGTGAGCGTCCAGGTCCCGTCGGGGAAGTCGCCGAGCGGGAAGTCGGTCACGATGCCGCCCTCGAGCGTGAGGGTGGAGCTGCTCGCAGCGCCGGATGCCCCCTCGGGGATCGCTGACACGGTGACATCCGTCGATCCGGTCCCGGGAACGAGGACCCGGAGCGTTCCGACGAGGTCGCCGTACCCGCCGAGACTCGAGGCCGCTTCGACTGACTGGTGCCCGACGGTCACCACTCCGGGGATCACCGTGAGCCTCGACGGACGGGTTCCGACCCCGAAGACGTCGACGCCACCCGGCGTGAGCGTGCGGAGGATGGACTGCTGCAGGGTCGCCGTGACCTGTCCACCCGTGCTCACGACGTGCACGACGGGACTCGCGATATCCGGCGCGAACGCGGCGAGCGAGAACACGCGCTGCCCGCCCGGGGGAACGATGATCCCGTCGGTTCCGGATGCCGCCACCGTGCCCTTCTCCGAATACACGGTGAGATTCACCGTCGAGCTGACCTTGCTCGGGTTCGTGAGTGCGAGAAGCGTCGTGCGCCCGGTGAGCGTCGACCCGCCGACGAGCCAGCTGTCGGAGCTCGGTGCAGCGCACTCGCTCGCCGCGAAGCCGACGAACTCGTCCGCACTCACGAACTGCGACTGGCTTCCGGCCAGGATCCCGGGCTCCTCCCCGGTCTCCCCAGGCTCGAGCAGCAGGCGTTGGGGAGGAACGTTCTTCTCGTTCTGGGTCGCATCCAGGTTCTCGAGGCTCGGCGTCCCCACGGTCGCCGCGCGGGTCACTTCGGCCCGTCCGATCGAGTTGGCCGTCGTCGCCTGTTGTCCCGTGTCGCTTCCCAGCCGCAGGACCGGTCCGGCGCAGATCCTCTGCTGTGTCGCCGCGACGGGCGTCACGACGACCGATCCCGGGCCTGTCCCGACGGTCGGAAGCGGAAGCAGCGACGCCGCAGCCACGCTGGCCACCGCGATCCCCACCCCGATGAGCCCGACGACTCCGCGAGCGCCGGCGATCGCGATGCTCCGCCCCGATAGTGCCTTCGATTCGCGCTCAGCCATGCTCTTCCTCGTCGAATGTCTCAGCGCGCTCGTCCGTCGGCGCCGGGTTGCGGTGGGCGCGGGGGCGCCCGCCGATCGGGATCGCGAGCAGCACCGTCACCCCGAAGACGATTCCGAGCGCCACCAGGTACCAGGACCCGAGGCTCGTTCCCGTGTTGGTCGGGTGCACGGATGGCGGCGTCGTCGATGCCTCGAATCGCCACAGCAGGCCCGTCGTGGTCGTGCCGACGGGGGTCAGGCTCTCATTCCCGTCGAGTGCGTCCACAAGGCTGCGATGCGTCTCGTCGTCATCCGGGGCGCCGGGGACGAGGATGAAGGAGACCCCGAGCGAGGTGAGCTCGCCGGAGTAGTCGAAGCCGCTGCGTGCGGAGAGGTTGCCTGCGAGCACGGCGAGCCTCCTGTCCAGAGCGTCCGGTGCCCGCTTCGTGCTCACGAGCGTCGACTGGTCGTCGAGGCTCGCGCCGAGACCGCGCTCCAGTCGGACAGCCACCCCGGTCTCGCCGAGCGAGGAGACGACGAGCGTTCCGACGGAGGGGGACGATGCCGCCTGCGCCGACACCAGCGCGGGGAGGATCCGGCCGTTCGACGGATGGATGAGCGCCGTCCCGACGAACATCGCGCCGAGCAGAGGTATGGCCAGGGCGACAGCGGCGAGTCCCGCGAGCGTCGAGACCGGGACGACGGCTCTTCCGAGCGATCCGATGGCGAGTATCGCTGCGGCCGTCAGACCCATCCAGAACACGCTGAGACCCGATCCGGCCCACACCGTCATGGGTTCCGATCCCACGGCACCCACCTGCACCAGGCCGGCGAGGACGGCCGTCGCATAGCCGAGGAACGCCACGAACAGGGCGAAGATCGCCCGACGCGCTCCGGGAAGGAAGAGGGCCAGGAGCGCGAGGATGACGAGCGGCGCACACAGCCCGATCACGAGGACGGGGGCGACTCCGCCTGGGATGCCGAGACTGCTGAGCGCTGCCGGCCAGCCGAGGAGCGTTCCCGTCGCGTCACCGAGCGCGAGCTGCCAGCCGGACGCCGAGCCCGATGCGAGGGGAACGCCGGGGTCCGCGAGAAGTCCGAGGGGGTTCCCGGCGAGCATCTGCTGGACGACGAGCGGGCCGAAGAGCACGATCGCGGGAATCGGGATTCCGATCGTGCGGTGGATCCTCGTCGGATGCGTGACGAGGAGAACGACGAACAGGACGAGCAATGCGGGCACGATCGACGGCGCACCCGCCGCGACCGCCGCGAACAGCAGGGCTGCCGCAGCGCCGGATGCCCACGATCGCGCCGCACCGAGGGAGGCGAGGACGAGCCACGGAAGCAGGATGTGCGCGACGATCGCGCCCAGCCGGCCGGATGCGAGCGCGGCGAGCAGCGGCGGCGCGAACGCCCACACGATGCCGGCCAGCGCCGGCATCCAGAGCGACCGGGTGATGCGCCGCGCGGCGAACCACGCGCCGAGCGCCGAGAGCGGCATGGCGAGGAAGTACACGAGTACGACCGAGAAGCTGGGCGCCCAGAACGTGAGCGACCCGAGTACGGCGAGCACGGCCGCGAACGGGTCTGCCGCCCCGAATACGCCCGATCCGACCTCGCGCCATCCGATGCCGATGTTTCCCCAGAGCGCCGGAACCGACGCCGAGAGCGGCCGCAAAGCTCCCCCGCTGATCGCCGTCGCCCCGAGAAAGGTTCCGTACGCGAGCACACCGACGATGCCGACGAGGACGACGACCCAGAATCCGCCGTTGGAGACGAAACCCGCGCGGGGCTCTGTGCGCGCGAGGGCACGCGCATTCGAGGGGTCGGACTCGAGGAGCGCGGCCTCCCGTGCCTGTGCGCGGCGCTCTCTGACCTCGGATGTCGGCATCCGAAGTGGCGCGATCGCGCTCCAGCCGACCGTGCGCGAGCGCTTCAGGTTCCGTCGCGCGACCCCTATCCCGGCACTGAACGCCGTGCTGAACGCTGCCCCCAGTTCTCCGCCGATGGCACTGGGGCGTTTACCGACAAGGTCGCCGAGCGCACGTACCACCCCGAGGGGAACGAGGGAGAGCCAGTGGAGGACGACCGCCCAGGCAGGCGAGTAGACGAGCCGCCTGTGCAGCTGAGCGGCGCGGGCGATCCGGAATGTGCGCGCGGCGGAGGACTGTCCGCGGCCGAACAGTTCCGGGCCCCCGTCGCTGGCGACTCGTGCCGCCGGCACGAGGATCACGCGGTACCCGGCGAGCCTCGCGCGGATCGAGAAGTCGAGGGAGGCGTCGATGCTCGGCAGTCCGGGGTCGAAGCCGCCGAGAGCGCTCCAGAGCGACCGGCGCACGAGCATGCCTGCCGCGGAAACCCCGAGCACATCGTCGCGCGTGTCGTGCTGGGCCTGGTCGAGTTCGTCGTCCACGAGCGAGACCGTCGCGCCGAATCGGCTGATGGTCTGACCGAACTCCGAGATGACGGCCGGGTTCTCCGTGCTCATGAGCTTGGGACCCGCGATGCCGACGGACGGCGCGATCTCGACGGCGCCGAGCAGGCGGGAGAGCGCATCCGGATCGGGGGCGTTGTCGTGCCCGAGCAGCCACAACCACTCTCCGTCCGACTCGACCGGGGGCGCGAAGCTCACGGCGTGCGCGACCGAGCTTCCGAAGGACGTCCCGTCGCGGACCGTGAGAACGTGGGTCGCTCCCGCGGTGGAGAGCAGTGCCTCGGAGCCATCCTTCGACGAACCGTCGACGGCGATGAGGATGTCCGGTGCGCGTGTCTGCGCGGCGATGGCGGCAAGAGTCCGCTGGAGCCTGTCGGCCCCCGAGCGTGCGACGACGACCGCGATGATCCTGGGTTGCACTGACCTCGGCTGCACCGCTGTTGATTGCACCGCCGTTGATTGCACCGACACCAAATTACGCGTGCTTGCGCAGCTTGCGGCGTTCCCTCTCGGAGAGTCCGCCCCAAATACCGAAGCGCTCATCGTTCTGCAACGCGTACTCCAGGCACTCTGCCCGCACTTCGCAGCTCCCGCAGATCTTCTTCGCGTCGCGCGTCGAGCCGCCTTTCTCGGGGAAGAAGGCCTCCGGGTCGGTCTGAGCGCACAGTGCGTCCGACTGCCAGGCGAGCGCGTTGTCGTCCTCCGACGGCGTCTGCCGTACCCCCGGAACACCGAGGAGTACCGGATCGACATACCAGTTGTCGGGGACCCCGCTGCGATGGTCTGTGAGCGCCATAGCACATCCTCCCCTGTCCGGCCGCTTCGACGAGCGCGAGTTGCTTACCTAATTACACTCGTGTAGTTCGGTCAGGTCAAGTCGCAGATCGTAAACCTTCTACATCAACTTGAGGGTTTGCGACGCGCCGTGACACCGCCACGCGCTCAGGGTGTCGTGGCGAGAAGAACCTCACCGCGTCCGAAAAAGGTCATCCGGCGTTCGTCCGGCGTCACATAAACCGCCTCGCCGCGCATGATCGTCGACTCGGAGCGCGCACCCCGGATGGTCATCGAGCCCGCAACGCACAAGGCGATGGCCGGGCCGCTGAGGTCGAGCTCCGCGTCCCCCGCCACGTGGGCGAGGACGAAGTCGGGGTTACCGGGCCGGAAGACACCGAGTTGCGGCGAAACCTCGTTCGGCCGGAGCCAGGGCGGCGGGCCGGGCGTGAAATCCACTACGGCCAGCAACTCGCCGACGTCGACGTGCTTGGGGGTCAGTCCCCCGCGCAGCACGTTGTCGGATGCCGTCATCACTTCGATGCCCAGGCCGCTGAGGTACGTGTGGATGTTGCCGGCCGGTAGGTACAACGCCTCGCCCCGCCGCATGGTGACCCGGTTGAGCAGAAGGGCGCTCAGGATTCCCGCGTCGCCGGGGTACGCGGCGCTCAGCGTGCGGACGGTCTCGATGGCGCCGGAGATGGCCAGGGCGCCGGCCTCGTCCTCTGACAACCGGATGCCGGAGGACCGGGCGGCCGCGAAGTCGGACACGCGAGCGACGAGATCGTCGACGTCCGCGCCGCCTCCCATGAGCCAGGCGAAGAGGCCGGAGAGGTCCGACAGCCGCGGGACCAGCTCGTCGAGTCCGAGCGCCACCAGCACGAGCCGCGCTTCGTCGAGAGGGCGGAAGCCGCACAACGCGTCGAACGACTCGCTGAGCGCGTAGATGACTTCGGGCTTCGGATGGGCGTCCCGGTAGTTCCGGTGCGGCGCATCGAGCGGGATTCCCAGGACGTTCTCCCGCTCGAAACCCTCCCGCGCCTGTTCGGCGGTCGGATGGGCCTGGAGCGACAGCGGAGCAGAAGCGGCGAGGACCTTCATGAGGAACGGAAGCCGAGTGCGGTCTCCGAGGGCGCTGCGGGGGTCGGATGCGATCCACGCGGCGAGGTCGGCAGAGCCGCCGACGGCATTCGGATCGACGATGCGCGCAGGCGAACCGGGATGATCGCCCAGCCACAGCTCGGCCTCCGGCCCGCCGGAGGGTACCGTCCCCAGCAGTTCCGCGATCGCCGACGCCGACCCCCATGCGTAGTCGCGAGGGGTGTTGGCGATGGCCACGAACATGGGGCTCCTTCCGGGATGACGGACCGTGGGCTTCACGCTATCAACTAGGCCGGCCATGCCCGAGCAAATAGGCTTGCGATCATGCTGGAGAACGCGCGCATCCGCCTGGCTTTCTCCACGCTCGTCCTCTTCGCCCTGCTCGCGGGGGACGCCGTGCGCTTCACCCTCGGCTGGTGGTTCTTCGGCGTCCTCACGATCGGCCTGACGTTCTTCGCCGGGTGGCTGCTGTGGCTGCAGCGCGCGCGGTGGAGCGTCGGAGGGATGCCGCTGCCGCTCCTGACCTTCCTCGCGCTCGCGACCGTGTCGATCTTCTGGTCGCATTACCCGGGCGCCACTGCGCTCGGTCTGTTCACGACCTGGATCATCGTCGTCAACGCCGTCGCGCTCGCGGTGACGTTCACATGGGCTGAGCTGCTTCGCGCTCTCGGCCTCGTGCTGCGTTTCGTGATCGGGGTCTCGCTGCTGTTCGAGCTCTTCGTGTCGCTGGTCCTGCGGGAACGGCTGCTGCCGTTCTTCGGGCAGCCCGGGGTCAACTACGACTCGTACGACAAGATCCCCGGCATGCTCATGTGGTCGCGGAACCAGCTGTTCGACGTGTTCGGGGACGGCCGCATCCAGGGCATCCTCGGCAATGCGAACAGCCTCGGGTTTCTCGCCCTGCTCGCACTCATCGTGTTCGGCATCCAGCTCGCCGCCCGCACGGTGCAGCGGAGCTGGGGCATCCTCTGGATCGTGCTGGCGGCCGCGACGATCCTGATGACGAAGTCGGCGACCGTGACGCTCGCCCTGGCCGGGGTCGCCGTCGTGCTCGTGATCGCACTCCTCGTCCGGCATGCGAAGACCGACCGCGGGAGGATGATCACCTACGCGGCGAGCACGGCCGCGCTCGCCGCGGTGGTCGTGATCGCCTTCCTCCTGCGCTCACGCGTCTTCGAGCTGCTCGGAAAGAGTTCCGATCTCACCGGCCGCCTCGGCATCTGGCAGAAGGTCATCGACCTCGCCCAGCAGCGCCCGGCGTTCGGATGGGGTTGGGTGAGTTACTGGGTGCCCTGGGCGGACCCGTTCCACAATCTCGTGTTCCGCTCCGGCGTCCGGCAGCTGCAGGCCCACAACACCTGGCTGGATGTCGCGTTCCAGCTGGGGCTCGTCGGCCTCATCGTTTTCATCGCCCTCGTGGGCGCGGCCCTCATCAAGGCCTGGCAGCATGCCGTCGATCGCCCGCAGAAGGCGCCCGGAGCTCCACTGCGGCACAGCGCCATCACCCTGCTGCCCCTGCTCGTCCTCGTGGCTCTCGTCGTACAGTCCTTCGCGGAGAGCCGGCTCATCACCGAATACGGCTTCGCACTGCTCATCGTCGTCGCGGTCAAGACCAAACGCCGGGAACTGTTGTGAAGACCGGCCAGCGCTTCGACGTATTCGTCGCTTTCCTCTCATCCGCCCGGTTCGTGACCGTCCTCACGACGGCGACGATCGGGGTTGCTGCACTGTCATACTCCGTGACCCAAATCATCGGATGGGCGGGATTTTTCGGCGTTCTCGGCGGGCTTCTGGCGTTGTGGGCGGCGATTCTCATCGTCAAGCGCGGCGAGATCGAGTGGAACGGCCTTCTGCCCATCTCTCTCCTGGTCTTCTTCGGCTGGGCCTTCGCCTCCGTGTTCTGGAGCGGTTACCAGTGGGTGACGCTCGGTGGTCTCGCCTACTTGTTCGCCTTCAGCTTCCTGGCCGTATCCGTAGCGCTCCTGAGGGACACCATCCAGATCGTTCGCGCCTTCGGCGACGTCCTGCGTCTGACGATCGCAATCTCACTCATCGTGGAGATCTTCTCCGGGCTTCTCATCGACATGCCCATTCGGTTCCTCGACATCACCGGGGACCTCGACCGGCTGGGTCCGATCCAGGGCATCGTCGGTTCGCGTAATCAGCTCGGGATGATCGCCCTCGTGGCTCTCGTGACGTTCTGGG
Source organism: Terrimesophilobacter mesophilus (assembly GCF_014200375.1). Classification (GTDB taxonomy): domain Bacteria; phylum Actinomycetota; class Actinomycetes; order Actinomycetales; family Microbacteriaceae; genus Terrimesophilobacter; species Terrimesophilobacter mesophilus. Next base: position 897,269 of record NZ_JACHBP010000001.1, read on the forward strand.
CCGAGTGGACGACCCGTTCGGTGCGGCGAGGCACGGGCATCGGCTCGATCGTGAGCGCCGGCGTCACCCTCGTGCTGTCGCAGTCGCCCGTGGCGATCGGCGCGACGGCCGTCGTCGGCGCTGCGGCCCTCGCACTCTATGGCCTGCGCAGGGCCGCACCGGAGTACCGCCGATTCTGGCAGTTCGGACTGCTCGGCTCGAGCGTCATCGTTCTCGTACTCGCGTGGGTGTTCCGCTCGCCGATCATCGGGGTTCTGGATGCGACGAAGGATCTCGACTACCGGCTCAACCTGTGGCGGCGAGTCATGAGCCTGGTCTCCGGGCACTCCGTTCAGGGCTGGGGCTGGATCGGTGCATGGCGAGGCGACCTCGTTCCCTTCGTCGCGTTCCAGAAGCTGCCGGGAGGCGCCCCCGATTCGGCCGCCAACGCATTCTTCGACGTTCTCCTGCAGTTGGGCGTGGCAGGACTCGCGCTCTTCCTGATTCTCGTCTCCCTGGCGTTCGTCCGATCCTGGTTGCTCGCGGTCGCTCGCCGAAGCATCGTGTTCGCGTGGCCCGCGCTCGTTCTCCTGGCCATGATCACGACCTCGCTCGCCGAGAGTGCCATCCTCGTGTCGTTCGGATGGCTCACCCTCGTCGTCTGCACGGTGAAGGCATCCAGAGAACTCAGTTGGCGCCAGGCGTTCGCGACGGAACCCGGTCGACCAGAATTGCCATCGGAACACAGGGCTCCCTAGGACTTTCTGGCGACCACCCAAATGTGACGGCGATTGAACGGCAGGATATCTACCGTGACGTGCTCCGACGCGAATGCTCGCAGCGTTCTCTCGTTGATTCGCGCTCCACGCCACGCCTTGTGGAGGGTACGTCGCCCTTGCACCAGGTGGCCCAGATGGCCGGCCCAATCCAGTAGTCGCGGAAGAATTCCGGAACGCCGGAACTGGATGAGAACTCGTCCCTTCGGGGCGAGAAGTCGGAGGCTTTCGGAGAAGTAGCGTCGTTGTGCCGCCGCGGTCGGCACGTGCTGCATGGTGATGTACGAGAACACCACATTCACCGAACCGTCGGGCAAGGCGAGGGTCCCGTCGCCGTCGACCTCAAGGTACTGGATGTTGTCGAGATCGGCGAGGTTGGTTTGCGCCTTCGAGAGCATCTCACCGCTGACATCGCTCGCAGTCACGCTGCCGGTGATCTCTGCGAGCCTGCGTGTCATCCGCCCGACCCCGCTGCCGATCTCCAACAGCACGTCAGTCGCTCCGAGTTCTATCTTCCCGAAAGCCAGGAACTCGTCGACTTCGGAAGTGCCGCTGGCGAAGAACTCCGGACTCTCGCTCTCGTGGCCGGTGGCGACATGCCACGCCGCATTGTGGCGGGCGGCATCATTCCAATACGTCTTCGAACGCCCTGATGGCATCCCCCCTTCCTAGCAGACCGGCCGTCGTTCGTCACCAGTGTTTCGGGTGATCAGGACGAGCGATTCAGAGTTGCGAGGTGGTGTCGCACCATCGCCGCCACGATCTCCTGGAATTGCATCGTTGGCGCCCACCCGAGCACCTCGCGGGCTTTGGTGTTGTTGGCGCGTTGGGTAGCCGGGTCAGCCGGGCGAAGGAGGCTCGTATCGGTCCGCACGAGGGCTTCCCAGTCGTCTACCCCGATTTCGGCGAAGGCGGCGACGACGAAATCACGGATGCTGTGGGACACCCCGGTTCCGATCACGAAATCCTGTGGTTGGTCCTGGCGCGCCGCCAACCGCATGGCGTCGACGTAGTCGGGTGCCCAACCCCAGTCTCGTTCGCTGCTGAGGTCCCCCAGCAGAAGCTCCTCCTGACGTCCCGCGTGAATTCGAGCAACAGAGGCCGCGATTTTCCCGGTGACGAATCGCTCGCTGCGCAATGGCGACTCGTGGTTGTAGAGAATCACGGACGAGGCGTGCAACCCGCGGGCTCTGAAGCCGGCGACAAGAAAGTGTCCGAGTGCCTTCGCTGCCCCGTAGGGCGACACCGGCGACACCGGGGTGGACTCGTCCTGCGGGGCGCCAGCCAGCCCGAAGATTTCCGCACTGGACGCATTGATCAGTCTGGTGTCCGGGCTGCTGGAGGCCAGTGCGGCAAGGATTGTCGCGACCGGTTCGCCCGTGTTCTGAACCGTGTCGAGGACGCCGTTCCAGGATGCTCCAACGGATGTTTGGCCGGCCAAATGGTAGAGCACCTGCGGTTGAAGTTCGGCGATGATCCCGGTGAGCGATTTCGCATCCCGCACATCCGCCACGTGAACGGTCACACCGGCTTCCACCGGTGCGGTGGACCCCGGGCGCACAAGGCCATGAACGTCGATGCCTTCTTCAAGGAGTGCCCGCGCCAGGTATGTTCCGTCCTGGCCGGTTACTCCGGTAATGAATGCGACGGGCATGTCAACCCAATGCCGGCGGCTTGGCACTCTTCTGGTCGGCGATGTCCGAATCGACCATCATCTCGATGAGCTCGCGGAAGTCGACGCTCGGCTCCCAGCCGAGCACATCCCTGGCTTTGCTCGCGTCACCGATGAGGAGGTCGACCTCTGCGGGGCGCTCGTACTGTTTGTCGTAGCTGACCAGCGTCGACCAGTCGTCGATTCCGATGCGGTTGAAGGCGACGTCGAGAAGGTCGCGGATGGTGTGAGTCTTGCCTGTGGCGATGACGTAGTCGTCTGCGACGGGCTGCTGCAGCATCCGCCACATCGCTTCCACGTAGTCGCCGGCGTAGCCCCAGTCGCGGCTCGCGTCGAGGTTGCCCATGGTGAGGGAATCCTGCAATCCCAGTGAAATTCTCGCCACAGCCGTGGACACTTTCCGGGTGACGAACTCGATGCCACGGCGCGGCGACTCATGGTTGAAGAGGATGCCGCTCGAGGCGTGCATCCCGTACGACTCCCGGTAGTTGATGGTCATGTAGTGGCCGAAGACCTTGGCGACACCGTACGGCGAGCGCGGCCAGAGGAGCGTGCTCTCCCGTTGGGGAACCTCCTGCACCTTGCCGAACATCTCCGAACTGGACGCCTGATAGAAACGGATGCTCGCTGGGTCATCCCCCGCGTGGATGCGCACCGCCTCGAGCATGTTGAGCACGCCCTTGCCCGTGACATCCGTCGTCATTCCCGCGTTCTCCCAGGAGTGGGCGACGAACGAGATCGCGCCGAGGTTGTAAACCTCTTCGGGGTCTGCGGTTTCGATGACCCGAAGAAGCGACCCCAGGTCGGTGAGGTCGCCGAACAGCAGTTTCGCATTCGGCAGCACTTCCCGGACCGTGGCGACCTTCGGGTTGTTCTGCCCGCGCACGAGCCCGAAGACCTCGTAGCCTTTGCGATCGAGCAGCTCGCCGAGGTACATGCCGTCCTGGCCGGTGATGCCGGTGATGAGGGCGCGTTTCATGGTCGTCCCGCTTTCTTGAAGTATTCGTGGGAGTTCCACGCCGAAGTGATGATGTCGTCGAGTCCGAAGCGAGCAACCCAGCCGAGTTTCTCACGGATGCGTTCCACCGAGGCGACGACCGTCGCTGGGTCCCCTGCGCGGCGTGCCGCAATGACCGGCGCAATGTCGACCCCGGCCACCCCCATGACCGCGTCGATGATCTCCCGCACACTCGCCCCGGTTCCTGTACCGATATTGAACAGATGATGGCCGGTCCCGAGTGTTTCGCGCCCGTCCATAGCCGCAAGATGCGCCTCCGCGACATCCTGGACGTGAACGTAGTCGCGCACACACGTTCCATCGGGCGTCGCGTAGTCGTCGCCGAAGACGACGGGCGCCTCGCCGTCATCGAGTTTCTTCAGCACCATCGGCACGAGGTTCAGGGCAGCCGTGTCTCCGAGCTCTGGGGAACCTGCTCCAGCGACGTTGAAGTACCGAAGGTTCACAGCGTCGAGTCCCCATGCGACAGTGGCGTCTTTCACGAGCCACTCTCCGACCAGCTTGGTTTCTCCATACGGATTCTGCGGACCGGTGACCGAGTCTTCTTCGAGCGGCAGGTCTGAGGCCGCGTACACGGACGCCGACGATGAAAAGACAAGGTGTCGCACGTTTTCCTGCTCCATTGCGAGCAGCACGTTCGCGAGACCGCCAAGGTTCTCCCGGTAGTACCAAGCCGGCCGAGCGACAGATTCTCCGACCTGTTTGCGCGCAGCGAAATGCACAACAGTGTCGATGCGATGTTCGCGAAGCGCCGCCGCTATTTCCAATGGCGCCCCGTCAGAAGAAAGGTTGAGTTTGAAGATGGGAATCCCACCGATGCGCGCCGCCGAACCGGTGGCGAAGTCGTCGGCGACGACCACCGTGTCGTTGCGCTCGACGAGGAGCTTCACAAGGTGCGCACCGATGTATCCGGCACCGCCGGTGACGAGAACGTTCACTCGCCCAGTCTAGGAAGAAAGCATCAGTGACAGTTCGCGAAGCCGGAAACGCCAGAACCGATGACCCCCGTTCCGCCCAGAATAGTCATCTTCGTCGTACCAAAATTGTCCATGTCCTCGAGAACTCTCGTGTATATGCAGTCCGACGGAGTGAGGTATAGCGGCACCTTATTCATTCCGGCAACGGCAGCGCCGGCGAGCGCATCCGGGAATTGGTATCCGGACGCAACATAGATCTGATCGCTCGCCGTGAAATTCGCCCGGTTCGTCGCGGCCGACACGATGTAGCGGTTGGCGCCACCGTACCTGATCACGCTCGTGACGCCGGGGACGAGGGCAAGTGAAGCCTCGAGCTCTGGCGTGACCGCTGCCGGACCGCCGGTGATGAGGAGCTTCGTGACGCCAAGGCTTTGCAGAAGGTCGATCGTCGGCTGGTCGACCGTCGTGTCCGTACCGCGCACCAGGATGACCGGGGCCCCCAGCGCCCCGGCGACCGCGCTCGCCGAGAGTGCATCCGGGAACATTGCTGCGGTGGCGATGAACGCCGTTTTTGTCGTGCCAGCCGGGAATGTTGCAGCGATCTGCCGCGAGGTATCGAATCGATCGATTCCTCCGATCCGCGTCGTCGGTGCCAGCGCACTCAACTCGGTGAAGACAGCATCCGATATCGAACCTTCTTGCCCGGTCACGATGATCTTCTGAGGATGGAGTCGGACGATCTCCGCCTTCACCTCAGCAGGAAGCTCGGTCGATGTGACGAGGAGCAGCGGCCCGCGGTCTCGCGCTGCTGCCGGCGCCGCGCTCAACGCGTCCGGGAAGTTCATCCCGTCGGTGATGTAGACGACGGGTACGTTCGGATTGTCCCCGGGGAACGCCGCTTCGGAGATCTGAACGGCGGTTTCGAATCGATCCGCGCCACCCTGACGCTCGATCGTGATCCCCTGAGGGTGGATGTCCGTCGGGCTTCCGAACCAGTTGTAGTAGAAGAACCAGAAGTTGCGGTTTCCATAGGAGCCGCACGCCGCATCGGCACCACTTGCGGCATAGGGGTAGGCAGCCAGCGCCGCCGCGGATGGAGTGTACGGAGTGTAGTTGTACAAGGCGGCCGTCGCCTTGTTCTTGATGGTGACCCATTTGCCGTTGGGGCTACAGAGGGAACTGGGGCTATACAGGATGGTGCGGGACTGCCCAGCCCAAAAGCCACCCCACACATCCGGTGTGCTGTAGCGCTTGAACTGCCACGCTCCCAGATACACCTGATTGTAGAAACCCGACTTGCTCGAATCACACGGCGCGGAGTCTGGGCAGGCATAGCCCAGGGCATGGGCGAGGGACCAGTCAGTCGGCGACTTCGAGGTGACGAGCCCCATCTCCTTCTGGAGAGTGACGAGCAATACCTTGGCGCTGATCCCACAGGCTTGCTGCACCTTGAAGATCACTCGAGAGGCCGGCTCATTGACTGCACCCGCATACGCGGCACACACCGTCCGGTCTGCGGGGCGACTGTACGTCGTTTGGGTCAGGACGTTGAGACACTTCCCGTTCGCACAGGTTCCAATTTTTGTGTCGAGGAACGACTGGATTTCGGCTTCCGTCATCGCATTCGCGTCGTAGAAATTCGCGTCGCTGATGATGTTGCCGCGGTCGAACTCGTCGGCGCTGAAAGCCTGTGCCGTGGTTGCCGGAGACACCGCGACGAGGCCCGCGGCGATCATGAAGCTCGCGGAGATCACTGCCAGAAGTCGGCGTGAGACAGCGTGCTTTCTGCGTCGTTCATTCTTGATAGCACGCATGAATACCCCACCCCACGACTCCCCGTCCCTTCAGACTAGGGGAATTGGCGTGAAAATCAAGAGAGTTGACAACTTTCACGTTGATAACAGTGGCCCCATTTGGGGTTAGAACCTGCCGCACAGAATTGAGCCAATAAGATTGACTCACCCCACTCATCGAGCTTCCTGGAGCGTGCATGGCCGCCATCAGCGCCAACATCCACAGCACCGCCGATGTCGCCGATTCCGCGCGGGTCGCAGCATCAGCCCGAGTGTGGCATTACGCCCAGGTGCGTGAAGAAGCCGATATCGGTGAGAATTGCATCGTCGGCCGCGGCGCATACATCGGCACGGGGGTGGAGGTGGGCGACAACTGCAAAATCCAGAACTATGCGCTCGTCTACGAGCCCGCGAAACTCTCGCCAGGGGTCTTCGTCGGCCCGGCAGTCGTGTTCACGAATGACCAGTTCCCCCGCGCCGTCAACCCGGACGGCTCTCCGAAGTCGGCTTCGGACTGGGAAGCCGTCGGCGTGACCGTGCACGAGGGCGCGTCGATCGGGGCGAAGAGCGTATGTATAGCGCCGCTCACTATCGGCGCTTGGGCGCTCGTCGGCTCGGGATCGACCGTTGTCAAGGATGTCCCGGACTTCGCGCTCGTGGTCGGCAACCCCGCCCGGCGCGTGGGCTGGGTCGGCCGCGCGGGCCATCCGCTCGAGAAACAGGCGGATGGCATGTGGGCCTGCCCGCGCACCGGGCAGAAATATCGTCAAGTCGACAGCAACACATTGATCGAAGTGGAGAACTCATGATTCCCGCAGCACGGCCGCTCATCGGCGACGAGGAGAGGGCGGCAGTCGATCGAGTCATGCGCTCCGGGATGCTGGCCCAGGGCCCGGAGGTCGCCGCGTTCGAACAGGAGTTCTCCGCGCTCGTCGATGGTCGTCACTGTATTGCCGTGAACTCGGGGACGTCCGCGCTGCACATGTCGATGCTCGCCGTCGGCATCGGAGCGGGTGACGAAGTCATCGTTCCCTCGTTCAGCTTTGCGGCAACCGCGAACGCCGTGCAGCTGGCCGGGGCAACGGCGGTGTTCGCCGACATCGAGACCGACTACTTCTCCCTCGACCCCGCCGCCGTTGAGGCGGCGATCACACCACGCACGAAGGCGATCATGCCGGTGCACCTGTATGGGCACCCTGCCGATCTCGTGGCCCTCGAAGAAATAGCGAAGCGCCACGGACTCCTCCTGATCGAGGACGCCGCCCAGGCCCACGCTGCGGCGGTGAACGGGAAGCCCGTCGGGACGTGGAGCGACGCTGCTTCGTTCTCCTTCTATCCGACGAAGAACATGACGTCCGGCGAGGGCGGCATGGTGACGACAGCCTCCGACGAAGTGGCGCGGCAGATGCGTCTGCTTCGCAACCAGGGTATGGAGAAGCGCTATGCGAACGAGATCTTCGGATTCAACACCCGGATGACCGATATCCACGCCGCCATCGGCAGGGTTCAGCTCACGAAGCTCGCTGGCTGGACGGCGAAGCGGCAGGCGAATGCCGCATTCCTGAGCGAAAGCATCGAAGGGGCCATCACACCGCCGATCGCGCCGTGGGCGACTCACGTCTTCCACCAGTACACGATCCGCGTGGTCGACCACGACCGGGACCGCTTCGCCGAAGAACTTGCGGCCAGGGGCGTCGGCAGCGGCGTCTACTACCCCACGCCGATTCACCGACTCCCCTCGTTCGGACTGGACCTCGAACTGCCGGGCACAGAGCTCGCTGCGAGCCAGGTATTATCACTGCCGATCTACCCGACGCTGAGCGACGCCGAACTGGAGACGATCGCCTCCGCCGTGAATGAGGTAGCGAAGGCAGGAAGCTGATGGCCGCAGCACTGCGCGCGGGAGTGCTCGGCCTGGGCATGATGGGGCGTCACCACTGTCGCGTGCTTAATTCGCTCGACGGCGTCGACTTCAAGGGCGTCTATGATCCAGCAGAGAGCGTCCCGCCGTTCGTCGAGGGCAGGCCGGTCACGAAGGACCTCGAGGCATTCCTTTCTGGAGTCGACTACGCCGTGATCGCCACTCCGACCGTGTACCACCTCGACATGGGCCGCGCGCTGGCCGAGCACGGCGTCCACGCGCTCATCGAGAAGCCCGTCGCACACACGACGGAGGCATCCCGCGCGCTCGTGGAACTCTTCCGCTCGGCGAATCTCGTCGGTGGCGTCGGCCACATCGAACGCTTCAACCCTGCCCTGCAGTCCATGCGCTCGAGGATCGAAGACGGCCTTCTCGGGGACATCTACCAGATCGCCACGCGCCGGCAGGGGCCGTTCCCGGGCAGGATCGCCGATGTCGGCGTGATCAAGGACCTCGCCACTCACGACATCGACCTCACTGCGTGGGTGAGCCAGCAAAGTTATGTGAGCGTGAACGCGCGGACGACGCATCGCAGTGGTCGACCGCACGAGGACATGCTCGTCGCGATCGGCACGCTCAGCAAGGGGACGATCGTGAGCCACACCGTGAACTGGCTCACTCCGTTCAAGGAGCGCACGACGATCGTGACGGGAGAGAAGGGCGCACTTGTCGCCGATACCCTCACGGCAGACCTCACCTACTTCGAGAACGGAATCGGCACGAGCACGTGGACCGGAGTCTCGGCGTTTCGTGGAGTGAGTGAGGGCGACGTCATCCGCTTCGCACTCAACAAGAAGGAGCCGCTCCTCGCTGAGCACGAAGCATTCCGTGACGCCGTTCTCACCGGCGACACGAGCCAGATCGTCACGCTAGAGCAGGGCGCGAATGTCGTTGACATCGCCGAGAAGCTGGTGGCCGACGGCCTCACGCACCGATTGAACTAGAGGGAACACCATGAACATCACTGTCGTCGGTATGGGCAAGATCGGCCTGCCGCTTGCCGTGCAATTCGCGAGCAAGGGCCACACGGTGTTCGGCGCGGACGTGAACCAGCACACCGTCGAACTCATCAACGGCGGCACAGAACCGTTCCCGGGCGAGGCGTTTCTCCAGGAGAAACTAGCGGAGGCTGTCGCATCCGGGGCCCTGACGGCGACCCTCGACACGACGGATGCCGTTTCCCACAGTGACGCGGTCGTGATAGTTGTCCCGCTCTTCGTCGACATCGACGGAATTCCGGATTTCGGCTGGATGGATAACGCCACCCAGTCTGTCGGTCGCGGCCTGAAGCCGGGAACCCTTGTCTCCTATGAGACGACCTTGCCGGTGGGGACCACCAGGAATCGATTCGCACCCATGCTCGAAGAGTTGTCCGGCCTTAGCGCTGGGGTCGACTTTCACCTCGTGTTCAGCCCAGAACGAGTGCTCACTGGGCGGGTGTTCGCCGACCTTCGCCAGTATCCGAAACTGGTCGGCGGTATCGATACGGCGTCAACCCAGCGCGGCATCGAGTTCTACGAGAACGTTATCGACTTCGATGAGAGGCCGGACCTGCCCCAGGGTAACGGCGTGTGGAACCTCGGTTCGTCGGAGGCGAGCGAATTCGCCAAGCTTGCCGAGACGACCTACCGCGACGTGAACATCGGCCTCGCGAACCAGTTCGCACGGTTCGCCGACAGCCAGAACATCGACGTGTACGGCGTGATCGACGCGTCCAACAGCCAGCCGTACAGCCACATCCATTTGCCGGGCATCGCGGTCGGTGGGCACTGCATTCCGATCTACCCGCAGATGTACCTGTGGAATGATCCGGATGCGACAATCGTGCGTGCAGCTCGGGCGGCGAATCGCGGGATGCCGAACTACGCGGTCGCCCTGCTGGAGAAGCACCACGGACCGTTGACGGGCCAGCGCGTCGCTGTTCTCGGCGCGAGCTACCGCGGCGGCGTGAAGGAGACGGCGTTCTCCGGAGTCTTCGACGTCGTCGACGAACTGAAGAAGGCGGGAGCAATCCCGGTCGTCAACGACCCGATGTACACGAAGGAAGAACTCGAGAGGCTCGGTTTCGAGGACTACGAATTCGGCCGGCAGGTGGACGCCGTGATCGTGCAGGCGAACCACAGGGAGTACGAGTCCGTACGCGCGGCGGACGTTCCCGGAGCCCGCACCATCATCGATGGCCGACGTGTCACGAGCCCCGAACTGCGCGCTGCGATCTCGACGTACGTGATCGGTTCGGCGTCGGTATGACGCAGAAATCGTTACCCGCGCCCTTCTGAGGTTCCCTTATAATCTGCCCATGGGTTCGATTCCGCCCCGGGGCGGTGCGGCCGGATGACCTGGAGACGCGCGGGTTTGGCTCTCGTGGCCGCCGGGACGATCATCCTGGGCGGCGCGCCGACGGTGAGCATCGCGGACACGACATCCACCATCACGCTCAGTGGCCACATCTCTCTAGGCAGCCCCGGCGTCAGCGCAGGCCTCAATGAGGTCGGTGTCGCCTACCGCGTATGGCAGCCCCAGTGGTTCACCTCGAGCGACCTGGTCAAGACCGATACCAGCGGGGATTTCCACATCACGGTGTCCGCCCCGGCGATTCTCGCCCTCAATTTCGACTACCTGGGCTCCGGGAATTTCGTCGATGGCACCACGTCCTCGTCGCTCGACCCCTCCGACCCCGCACTCAACTATTCTGTCGACACAACCGGGATCGACATCACTCTGCTGCCCGGCGCATCCATCAGCGGGAACATCACCGACAGTGCAGGTGTCCCCCAACTCGACGTGACGGCTGTCGCCGTCCGGTCCGGGAGCATCAGTGGCGAGCGGCCATACAGCGCCAACAGCGATGCGGCAGGCAACTACACGATCACCGGTCTGCCGGCCGGAGATTACCGCGTGCAGTTCCGGGACGACCGGATGGCAGGCACCGGGCCCGACTCTCAGAAGTTCTTTGACCAGTGGTGGCAGAGCAACGCCATGAACCTATCCGGCGCGCCCCCCATGACGATCGCCACGGGCCAATCCGTCACCGACGTCGATATCGGCATGGTCCGACCGGGGCTGGAAGAATATCGCATCAGTTGTCTCTACTGTGATGCGCAGCTCGCCTGGAACACCCCGGTCTACTCTCGGCTCGAGCGGCAAACTGCTCCGGAGCAGTGGTCCACGATCTCCACACAACAGACCTATCTGCCGACGGTGTATGGACAATTTCGCAACCTGTACCCCGGCACCTATCGACTTCGATTGAAGGTCGACAACGCTCGCTACCAGGAGACCCTGACACCGGCGTTCACGCTCCTTGAGGGCGCGAGTCATCTCGACAGTGTCGATGTGCCGACGTCGGTCAACGATCTCGGCAGCATCAGCGGGCACGTGGCGCTGATGTCCGGTCCGGCAAGCGTCACCGTCGGTGCCTATCTCGACAGTCCGGACGGTCTCAGCGGCAGCCTTGAGGGCGAGACGACGGTCGACCCGAACAGCGGGAATTATCTCATCACCGGTCTTCCCTCCGGAGATTACCGAGTGCAGTTCTCCACCACCACGGTCGGGTACGCGAACGAGTGGTGGGTCGATGCGTGGACTCGCGCAGACGCGGCCCGCGTGATTCTCGAAACCAACCAGATCGTGGAACACATCGACGCGAGCCTCTCCGCCGATGGTCCACCGCCGTCGATGAATCGCATCGCCGGAATGGATCGCTTCGAGACTTCGGCGAAGATTGCGCAATCGTTCACCGCGACTGGCGGGGTGGTGTACGTGGCTAACGGTGGCGGTTACCCTGACGCCCTGAGTGCCGCTGCAGCTGCAGCCCGCTGGAATGCCCCCTTGCTACTGACGGCGCGGGATTACCTGCCCAGTCCCGTGCGCACGCAGTTGCTCCGCCTGAAGCCCAGCCGCATTGTCGTCGTCGGTGGAACGGGAGTCGTCTCCACTGCAGTGTTCAATGAGCTCTCAGCGTTGAGCGCGAATCCGCCCGAACGCATTGCCGGCCCCGATCGATTCGCAACATCGCGTGCCATCGCGGAGGACGCATTTCTCTCTCTGGGCAACGCGTACGTGATCATCGCAACCGGCCGTTCGTTCCCGGATGCGCTGTCTGCAGCGAGCGCTGCGAACCAGATTCACGCCCCGGTGATCCTTGTCGATGGCGGGCTCGATCACCTTGATGACTCCACGAAGTCCCTGCTTCTTTCCTTCCCGTATCTCGACAAGGTCTACATCGCCGGGGGTACCGGAGTCGTTTCCGCAGGAATTCAGCGAGACATCGACTCTCTGGGAATTCCGAAGCCAACCGCCCGGCTAGGAGGTGCCGACCGCTATGAAACCTCAGCACTCATCGCCCACGCGTTCTTCGGCGGTCCCTCGCAGGCCTTCTTCGCGACCGGGACCGGATTCGCGGATGCGTTGTCCGGTGCCCCGCTTGCCGCCTTCAACTCCGCGCCGCTCTACCTGGTCCGTCCGAACTGCGTGCCCCCCGTTGTCCTCGACGAACTCGCACCCTTCCGAATCGAACGCATCACACTTCTCGGTGGAACCGGGGTCCTGACTTCCCGCGTGAACGACCTGGCGGCCTGTTCGCCGTGAGTGACCCGTGCCTCAGCACGACGCGAACGACGCGACCCTGGCGGTGAGCACGCCGGTGCCACCGATGAGCCAAGCGGTCGAAGCGCCCCCCGCGATGATGTCCGACCTGATCGTCGCGGGAATGCACTGCGTCTGCACGAGATAGAGCGGCGCCCCCCTCGCACCTGCGAGCGCAGCGCCCGCGAGGGCATCCGGAAACTGCAAGCCGGTGGCGAGATAGACCGTGTCTGCACTTGAGAAGATCGCGGAGTTCACACGGTGATTCGTGTCGAACCGGTCGTTGCCGGCGAATCGAGTCACTGTCGCCACCGTTGCGAGCGAGGTCGCAGCACCGGAAGTCACTACACCGGTGCCACCGGCGATCCGCACCTGGGTGACCCCGAGATCCTGCAGCAGCGCCTTCGTCGCCGCGTCCACTGAATTCAGGGAACCGTTGATGAGGACGACAGGACTTCCGACCGCTCCGGCCGCCGCCGAAGCGGAGAGGGCGTCCGGGAATCCTGTCCCCGTCGCGACGTAGGCTGTTGCAGCGCCGGTCCCGCCGTTGTCCAGGAATGCGTATCTCACGACCAGACGGGCGGTCTCATACCTGTCCGCCCCGCCCAGCCGGATCGTCTTGCCCGGCGGCACGAGAGCGGAAAGCGCGGTGAACACGGCCGGCTTGATGACGCCGGTGCCCCCGACGACGACGATCTTGGCCGGGTTCAGCCGCTGAATCTCGGCCGTGACGATGGGGGTCAGTACGTTGCTGTCGGTCAGCAGCAGTGGGCCGCCCTCCTCGACGGCCGCTGGAGCAGCAGCGAGGGCGTCGGGATAGTTGGCGCCCTGCGCCACATAGACCACAGGGATTCCGGCGCCGGGCGTCGGAAACGCCTTCTTCGAGACCTCGACAGCGGTGGCGTACCGGTCGGCTCCGGCGATCCGCTGCGTGTCCGGCAGGCTGTTTCGCGTGACGGTGAGAACGGCACCTCCCCCTGACACTCCCGTGAAGTTCACGGAGAGACCGCCACTCGGCGTGTGGAACACGTCGCCTGCCTTCATGGCGAGCATTTTGACCGGGTCACCCGGCTGCTTCAGCAGGGCGAGTGCGACCGTGTGGTTCCCCGGCAATGTCCCGCGCAGCTTCAGAATGCGAACGCCGGGGCGCAGGCTCGCGACAATCGGTGGAGCTCCAGCGGGGAAGGACTTCGTGTAGAACGCCCCCGAATCCATTCCCGTACCGGCGCGATATTCGACGAAGTAGGTGTCGCCCGTGGTGGGGTCTGCCACCTGCACTCCGCGAATGCCGCTAGAGGCGGATGCCGGTGCCAGCGCCACGGACGTGCTGTGCGCCGTGACGACGCTGAGGTCGCCGGAGGGAAGGAAACCCAACTTCACCTTGTCTGTCACGTTGAGCGCTGCAAGCTGGTTCGTGTTGCCGATGCCCGGGTACTCGAATCCCATGGACATGACGTCGTACAGATCCTCGTACTCGTAATCCTTGCAACCCTGCGCTGACGTCCCCTCGACGAGCAGGTCGTTCGCGCACTCGTGCACGTCCGCGTGGCCGAGACCCAGATTGTGTCCGAACTCGTGGGCGATCGTCTGAAGGTCGATGGAATGCGCGATATTGGCGATGACGATGCCACCGCCGTTGACGCCACCGCCGACACTGCCGATGCCCTCACTGCAATAGTTGGTGGACGACGAGGGAGGGACGTTGGCGAGCACGATCAGGTGACGACCCGACGCACTGAAGTAGTCGCCGATCGTCTTCCCGAACTTGGCGGCAGCCTCGGCCCAAACGTCGTTCTGCCACTGCGAGTCGGACTGGCATGCGTCGAGGAATGGGGAGGTATAGCGCTGCACTGCGCCCGGCCGGGTCACACTCGTGATCGCACCGCTCGACTGCCCCGTCCAGAACGTATTGAGTCCTGCGACGTTCGTGTCGACATCGGTGTCGCTGAAGGCTGCGCCATTGAGGACGGCGACATCCACGGTGTGCGCCGCCGTACCGATCGAAATACTCGCCAGTGTGATGCTCGCCGTCACGACCTGAAGCGGTTCGGTCTCGGTCTGGGCGAGCACGAGAAGCTGTGATCCCTCGACGGCGGTGGCGCTGATCGGCGCGAGGGCCGAGCCCTTGATACGCGATTTCATCCACCCGGATGCCCGGTCGGTGAGCGAGGCTGGAAGCGCGACAGTACCGGTGAAGGTGCTACCACCGGTGAGCACGTCCACATCGCCGCCGATGCGGACGGTGCCCGATTCGGTGGCGACTGAGTATTCGGTGCGCGAGTCGGTCCCGCTGTCGATTGCGACAACCAGCACCGTCCCTTCGATACTGAGCTGTGGCTGGTCTGCGAGCGCCGGATTGCCGATGTGGATGACCTGCGGGGACTGTGCGGCCCATGGCGCGGGAACGTCCAGTGCATTCGCCGACTGCAGTCCCCCGAGAACGACCGAGAAGCTCGCGAGTAACGCCAATACCCCAAGGTGTGCGCGGCGCGTCCGCGCTGTCGCCTGTTTCATCATCATGAGTTCCCCCGAACGCCCACATCATTCTTAGCGGATCTGTGCCCGGATCGCGATCCCCCAACGGGGGATCCCGGCTACCGTGAACCGACCGACACCCCTACTGCGGGAGAAGGGGCCCCAAACCGGTCCACACCTCCGGCGCCAGCTCCTTCGCAAAAGTGGCGGTCAAGTGGTGGGAGTCCCGATAGACGAGTGTCGATCCGATGATCACGCCACACTGTTGTTGCGTGCACAGAAAGTCGTTCACATCGAGCACGGTGGCACCAGCGCTTTCCGACGCAGCTTTCTCGGCCGCAGCACGATTCTCATCGAGTGCGTCCGCGCGCGGTCTGGAACAGGCGTCGGCGTCATTCAAGTGCACGGACAAGCACAGGGCTGGCGTTCCGGTGAAGGCCGGCGTATCCGAGATCACGAGAATGTGCGAACTCGGCGGCAATGTGCGGACGGTCGTGGTCAACCCCGACGTCCAGAGTTCGGTGGCAATGCCGCCGGGTCCCTGGTCCGGATAATCACCGAGGTTCGACAACACGATCACGTCCGGCTGTTCAACCTTGAGGTGGTCGATAACGGCGGCGCGCCACTGGTCGCAGGCACTGTAGGGAACCCCATTCTCGAGAATTTCGACGGTGAACGATGGGCAGGATGATTTGGTATAGACCTCAAGTCGGAAACTGTGTTGCTGGGCGAGCTCGAGCAATGCGGGAAACCATTGTGCGGCGTGGGAGTCCCCGAACAGTGCAACTGTCGTAGTCGACTGAGAGTCCCCGTACACGCAATTCTGAACGGTGGTCTTCGAGACGTCGTAGTGACAGCCGTCGCCGTAGATGAGCGGGATGTCGGTGCTCGCCGCGGCGATTGACGGCACCATGTTCGTCGGTACGAAATCCGTGAATGTCGGATTCGCGATGAGCGAGGTTGGATCCTGAGCTTTCTGATCGGAGCTCGACGGGGCATTCCGCGCCGCCGCGCCGACACCCAAAGCGAGCACGACCGCAAACAGCGAGACACTGGCTGCCGCGAAGAGAGTGACTCGAGGTCTGCGTTTCGTGAGCGCCTTCGATTGGCGGAACGGATTCTCCACCCATCGGTACATCGCCCAGGCGAGCACGACGGCCAGTACCGCGAGGAACCCGGTCACAAACCACGGAAGCGTTACTGACTGTCCGCCCAGCTGAGTGGGAAGGATGAGCAACGGCCAGTGCACCAGATACAGGGAATAGGAGATCGTCCCAAGGAACTGCATGGGACGAGTGCTCAGGAGGACGCCCGGGCCCTGTCTACCAGCCTGCTCGCCGCACAAGACGGCGAGCCCAGCACCCGCGACGGGAAGGATCGCCGCGAATCCTGGGAACGCCGTCGTGGAGTTCAGAATGAATCCGCTCCCGACAATCGCCGCGAGTCCAATCCAACCCAGTATCGCCGCCGGCATCCCGCCCAGCCGCGCAAGGAGTCGCGGTCCCACGATGGCGACGAGTGCTCCCGTCCCGAGCTCCCAGGCACGGGAGGGCAGGGAGAAGAATGCCCACGGTTGGGATTGGTAGGTGAGAATGACGCCCAGCACCAACGACGCCACGACGAGAACGGAAACGCACCCGACGAGAACCTTCTTCGATCGGCGGGTGAGCAGCCACAGTGCGACGAGAGCGAGCGGCCAGAGGAGGTAGAACTGCTCCTCGACCCCGAGCGACCAATAGTGCTGGAACAGCGACGGTGCCGTCTCGGCGAGATAGTTCGTTCCGTCGATCGCGAAGAGGATGTTCGGAAAGTACAGTGCAGTGGCGATGGCGTCCCGGACCATCCCTGCGACGAGTGCGGGAGGAAGCAGAAAATGCGCGACGATGACCGTCAGGATCAACACCAGGAATGACGCCGGAAGGATCCGGCGGGCACGGCGCGCATAGAACCTCGCGAAGTCGAGGCGACCGGTTGCGGAGATCTCTGCGAGAAGGTGGTTGGTGATGAGGAAGCCGGAGATCACGAAGAACACGTCGACGCCGACGAACCCTCCTGGCACGGCGAAACCTGCGTGGTAGACGAGCACGAGAAGCACCGCAACGGCACGCAGGCCCTGGATGTCAGTGCGGAAGTGGGCCCGTGCGATGGTGGTCCCACGAGTCCGCACCGCCGTAGGCATCGCACGCTCCCGAACTCGTGGCTGATCCCATGGCCTAGACATCAGCCGGCGGCGCCCCCAGGAACCAACCGAGCACCTGCGCCGAGACGCGTCCATCATGAACGGCTTCCACGAAACGAATACCCGCCGCAGCCGTCTCGAGATAGGGCGCGGGAGCCGCGACGATGTCTCGGAGGACCGACTCGAGACTGTCCGCCGTTGCCTCGACAACGGGCAGATCAGCTCCCATCGCTCTGGCGACGTACTCGCGAACCTGCTCACTCACGTGGGAGACGACGATGCGGCCCGCCGCCATCGCTTCGCATGCGGCGACGCCGTAAATGCCCAGTCGCAATTGGTCAATCACGATGTCTGCATTGCGATAGACATCCGGCATGTCGCGTGACGCCACACCCTGGATGCGGCGGTAGCGCACAAGGCCTTCGTTCTCGAGCGCCTCGAGAACCGGGTCAATGAGATCGGAGCCTTTGAGGCTGGCGCGACTCGGTGCATGAGCGACGACGGGCGGACCGTCGTGGGCAAATGGCTGGGTCGGGGCACGCCACGCCGCGACTTCGACGACGACGGGAAGCCATTGAGCCTCCGGCAGGTCGACGAGCAGATCGGGAGTCGACACGAACACGGGAACCTTGAGCTTCTCTACCAACGTCGCGTTGACGAGTGCTCTGGCCTCAAGCACCGTCGTCGAAGAGTCGAGCCCGGCGACGAACGGTGACCACGCGACTCGCTCGGCGTGGCGGCTGGGAAGACGGATGTCGCTGCCGTGGAACAGCAGCGCCACTCCGAGTCCGCGTCGCTGGCAGAGTCGGATGTCGTCCGCGGCCGAACGGCCGAGAGCGTCGCCGAAGAGAGGGGTTCCAGATTCCACGATCACGTGAGTGTAGTTGTCGAGCACGGCCGAAAGCTGGGCGCGCCGCCAGCCGGTAGACCATCGGTACACGTAGAACGGAACGCGCTGGTCGACCTCGAAGGCGAACCCAGTGGCGCGTGGGCCGGACATCGACACTGCGCCGACGCCCACCAAAAATCGCTCCGCTGCGCGAGCCCAGCGAAAACCTTGTCCCGCCAGATTGCCAGGGCCGATGAACAGGCGCACCGGTGTCGACGGTGGAGATGGGTTGCGAGGAACGCTCCCGCGTTCATATCGTTCCGACCGCGGGACGATACGCCTTGCGATCTCTTCGGGAAGCGCTGCATACAGCGGGCGGACAACTCGCTTTGCCGTGGCCTTCGCCGCAGCCGCCAGTGAGGTCAACTGGACTCATCCTGATGGGTTGTTGGTTGCGGAGCCGTGACCAGGGCAACTTGTCGCGACAGCTCCGTGACGTCGTGCTCGAGGTTGCGGAAGCGCCGGTAGGTCGACGCGACGAACCCGAGGAAGGTGAGCACAAGGAAGTACAGAAGCAGGTCCGCACCGCGCCCGATGCCGATCAGGTGCGCGGCCCAGGTCCACACCTGCGGGAAAAATACCGACGATGCCGCCGCCACGATGAACAGCAGCATCAGGATGCGTCGGATGGCCTGGTGCCTGGCCCCGCCTCCCCGCAACATGAAGAAAGCTGCGATGAGGATGACCACGACGGCGAGGATTTGGAATATGAGCGTCACGGTGATCACCTGAAGAGAAGCTCGACGAGGATGTTGATCGAGTTCAGCACGGATTGGCCTTTCGCTTTGGAGTATTCACTGTAGACAATGTGGGTGGGATACTCCGCCCAGCGCGCATTGCTGCCGCCGATCTGGTCGATCAGCTCCGAAGCGTGCGCCATCCGGTTCTGATGCAAGTGGATGCGGGTCAGGAGGTCGCGACCCAGGACGCGCAAGCCGTTGTGCGCATCCGTGAGTGCGACGCCGGTCGTGGCGCGCGTGTACCAGGCAGCCAGTCGAAGTGTTCCACGCTTGAGCCGCGTCATCTGGGTACGGCCGTCGAGGAATCGCGACCCGATGACCACGTCGAGGCCATCCGACCGCAGCTGTGCAACCATGCCGACGGCATCCGCCACCTGGTGCTGCCCGTCGGCATCGAAAGTGACCACGTCGGTCATGAGCGGATCGAGGAGTGCGTAGTCGAAACCGGTCTGCAGGCTCGCCCCCTGGCCGAGGTTGATCGGATGGGTGACCACAACCGCGCCGGCGGCCCTGGCTGCGGCGACCGAGTCGTCGGCGGAACCGTCGTCGACGCACACGACGAACTCGAAGTGCTCGCGAAGCTCGGAGACGACCGAGCCGATCATGCTGCCCTCGTTGTACATCGGGACAATTACCCAGGTCCGGCCCATGACCCATAGTTTCTCACGGCGGCAAGTAATTTTCCCCCGAGCAGCCGCGGGCGTGATGGCGGGAGTGCCCGGCTAGGCTTGACTCGCCATGTCCAGCCAATCCAAGACCGCGCTATTGATCAGTTATTCCGATCTGTTCAGCGATCCGCGTGTACGGCTGCAGATCGAATGGCTCGCGTCCGACGGGTGGGCCGTCGACACGCTCGGATTGGGTCGGCATCCATCTCCATCCGTCAGGGAACACTTCGCACTCGGCCCTCTCGCCTCCTGGACGAAAAGCCTGTGGGGCCGACTGATCACCTACGGAGTCCTACCCCGGGCCGCCCGTTTTCGGCACCTCATGGCCGAACGGATTCCGCGCGAAGTCCTCGATCGCGTTGGCTCGTCGGAGTACGACTTGATTGTTTTCGAGGACTACGATTTCCTCCCGCTGCTCACGATGAGCCACATTTTTCCGCCCACGGCCCGGCGCGGTCGGATTCATCTCGACTTGCATGAGTACCGAGACCCGCGACTCCCCCTCGTGTCGATTCGCCGCGTTCTCGGCGACCGTTACTATCGCTGGCGGCGTTCGCTGATCGGACATCCCACGATCGATTCGAGGACCACCGTCGCGACACGGCTCGCGGACATGTACGCCCGAGATTTCGGCTTCACGCTTCCCGTCATCGTGCGCAACATCCCTCCGTTCATCGCGCAGAATCCTCGTCCCGTCGAGCCGGATCGGATTCGTCTGGTCTACCACGGCATGGCCAGCTGGAGCCGTGGTTTACGCCAGATCGTGGATGCCCTGCCTTCCATCGACGATCGATTCACGATGACCTTCATTCTCACGGACGTCCCCCACGTCGTCGCCGAGCTCACCGCCCTGACCGCGCCGTTGGAGGGGCGTGTGCAGATCCTTCCGGCCATTCCGATGACGGAGATCAGCGCGACGATCAACGAATACGACCTCGAGGTCATGTTCTTCCCACCGACGACGCCGAATCTCCGGTTCGCGTTGCCCAACAAGTTGTTCGAGGCGATACAGGGGCGGCTCGGACTGGTCATCGGCGACAGTCCCATGATGGCCGAGATCGTGCGCGAGTATGGTAACGGGGTCGTGATCGAGGGGTGGAGTGCCCAGGACCTGGCGCGAACGATCGGCGACCTCACCGTTGAGGACGTCACGCGTTTCAAGCAGGCCTCGGACCGGGCAGCGCATGACCTCAATGCCGAAGCGGAGGGCTCGATCTTTCTGGCTGCAATCTCGGCGGCCAGGCGAACCGGTCCACTGTGAACGACCGCACCCTGACCGGCGCGACGACTCCCCGCCGGGCGACCATCGCGACTCGTGTATACGAACCAGAGGCCGCGGCTGCCGCTTATCGGCTCGGTAATCTCACCCGCGCCCTCGAGCGCCTCGGCTACCGCGTGACGGTGCTCACAACGAAGTCACCAGGTGCTCGACGCAGTTCGACCCGGGTTCGCCGCTGGCCGGTTCTGCGTGATCGGTCCGGCGCTGTGCGCGGCTACCTGCAATACCTGAGTTTTGACGTCCCACTCCTGTTCCGGCTTCTCTTCGGCCCCCGCGCCGATGTAGTCGTCGCCGAGCCGCCGCCGACCACGGGCGTCGTCACCCGCATAGCCTGCGCGATGCGCCGTGTGCCCTACGTCTATTTCTCGGCCGACGTCATGTCCTCGGCGCTCACGGCGGTCAAGGTCAGCGGCATCGTGCGGCGCGCGGTCACGGCGATGGAGCGATGGGCCCTGCGGGGTGCCGCCGAGATTCTCGCCATCTCCGACGGAGTGCGGAACGAACTCGAACAGCTCGGAACCGACCCGGCAAAGATCTCGGTCATCGGCACTGGCATCGATACCGCACTGTTCAGTCCGGACGGCGAGGCCGAAGACGCCGAGCCGCCGTACTTCCTCTACGCCGGGACGATGTCGGAATTTCAGGGTGCCGCGGTGTTCGTCGACGCGTTCGAACTCGTGGCGGCGGAGCATCCGGATGCCCGACTCGTCATGTTCGGCGGCGGTGTCGACATCGACTTACTCACGGCCAAAGCCGCCCCTCTTGGCAACCGGGTGGCCTTTCCCGGCTTTGTCGACGCCGAGGTGGTCGCACGATGGACTCGGGGCGCGACCGCGAGCCTGGCCTCGGTGCGTCCGGGGCAGGGATATGACTTCGCGTTCCCCACCAAGACCCTCGCCAGTGTCAGCTGCGGGACTCCTGTCGTGTTCGCCGGAGTAGGGCCTCTGCGCGAACTCGTCACGGATCACAATCTCGGCTGGTCGGTAGATTGGGATGCCCGGCAGGTTGCCGGGGCCATGCTCGACGCGTTGCGGGCGCCCCGCCGCAGGCTCGGCCGCTCCACCCTCGACTGGCTCGACGCGAATTATTCTTTGCGCGGCGCTGCCGATCGCGGGGCTGCAGCGGTGGACGCAGTGGTCGGCCTCCGATCGACGGTGCCGAGCGACAACTAGACTGCTACGAGATTTCTCGACCAAACGGAGACGACCGGTGAACGCCATGTTGAAGCTCTACCGCGACGTCCTGACTCTCCTACCACCGGCCTCACAGCGCTTCCTCGTCATCTACTCGATGTCGCTGTCGTTGCTCTCGATCCTCGACGCATCCGCGCTCGGACTGCTCGCCGTCGTCATCACCCCGATCATCAGTGGGGCGCCGCTCGTCCTTCCCGTCTTCGGCCGAATCTCCGACCTCGGCCTCATCATCATGCTCGGGCTCGTCTGCCTGCTCATCATCGTCAAGGGAGTGCTCTCCGTCGCAGTCATCTGGAGGGCGACGCGTACCTTCGCGAGGTTCGAACTCGAGATCGGATCGCGCCTCTTCGACTCGTACATCGCCTCGAGCTGGGTGGAACGGCTCAAACGCAACTCTGCGGATGTCGTGCGTCTCACCGACAGCAGCGTCTCAGCAACAGTGTCGAGTTTCCTCCGCCCCCTCACGACGCTGCCCGGCGAGATCTTCAGCTTCGTCACCGTCGTCGCCGTTCTCGCGGTAGTACAACCGCTCGTAGCGCTCATGACGGTCGTCTACCTGGGGCTGCTCGGCGCCGTCATGTTCTTCTGGATCACCCGGCGATCGCGAGAGGCCGGGCGGGTGGCGCTTCGTTACTCGCTGCGAAGCTCCCGGCTCATCACCGAGATGGTCGGCGCACTGAAGGAAGTCACTCTCCGAAACAAGGCCGGGGAGGCGGCCGCCGTCGTCCGCCGGAATCGAACGCACACGACGCGGGCTCGATCCAACGCGCAGTTCCTCAATCAAGTGCCCCGATACGTCCTCGAATCGGGGCTCGTCGGCGGCTTCATCCTCGTCGGCATCACGGGGTACCTGGTTGGCAGCTTCGCCGGTGCCGCGACCGCCGTAGCCCTGTTCGGCCTCGCGGGCTTCCGGATGGCGCCCTCTGTCGTACGGATGCAGTCAATTGCCTCTCAGGTCGCTGTGAGTACGCCCGACGTGCGCAGGGTCCTCGATGAAATCCGGCGATCAGAGGAGTCGAGCGCAGAAAGCGTCGCTCGCGTGCAGCACCCGCTACCCGAGAACCCGCGCCGGATCACGGCCGAGAACCTCTGCTTCCGTTACCGGCCTGACGCTCCCGACGCCGTTCGAGGGGTGAATCTCTCGATCGAGTTCGGGTCGACAGTCTCGTTCGTGGGCGTCTCCGGTGCCGGGAAGTCGACCATGGTCGACATCCTCCTCGGTCTCGTCGAGCCCACCGAGGGAACGATCGAGATCGACGGGGTGCCGCTCGCCGATGTCTCGCGAGCGTGGCGTTCCCGCGTCGCCTATGTGCCCCAGGACGTTTCGCTTTTCGATGCATCCGTCGCGCAGAACGTCGCGCTCACCTGGGCCGACGGCTTCGATCCCGATCGCGTACGGCGGGCACTTGACAAGGCTCAGCTCCTCGACATCATCGAGGCGCGCGAGGGTGGAATCAACTCCCCCATCGGCGAGCGCGGCCTGTCCCTTTCCGGCGGGCAGCGCCAACGACTCGGAATCGCGCGCGCCCTCTACGCGGAGCCTCTCGTACTCGTCATGGATGAGGCGACAAGTGCGCTCGACACGGCAACCGAAGCCGCCGTCACCGACGCCATCCGCCACCTTCGCGGTTCGATGACAATCGTGACGGTGGCGCATCGCCTCGCCACCGTGAAGGCGTCGGATCAGATCTTCTTCATGCGCGACGCCGAGATCGCGGCGTCGGGCACCTTCGAGGAACTGATCAAGACGGTTCCCGACTTTGCCAACCAGGCGAAACTAGCCGGCCTCGCGGGCGACTGACTCAGGGCGCGTGGGCCAGCAGAGCGTCGACGACCTGCTCCGCCGCGTGGCCGTCCCCATACGGCGCCGCATCGGTCGGTGCGGGGGTTGAGCGCTCGGCGGTCTCTCGCAGCACGCTGAGATCCTCGCTCACGAGGCGATTCCACCCGAGTTCGACCGTCTCCACCCACTCGGTCTCCGGCCGAATCGTCGTGCAGGGAACCCGGAGCAGGAACGCCTCCTTCTGGAGCCCCCCCGAGTCGGTCACGACGCCTGCGCTCTGCAGCACCGCCGACACCAGGTCGGGATAGGCGAGCGGCGGGATCGGCCGGATCGATCCGGACTCCAGGGGGATGCCGTACTCGGCCGCGAGGTGCACGAGACGCGGATGCGCAGCGAGCAGCACGGGCATCTCGAGTGCGGCGAGTTGTTCGAGGATCTCAGAGAGCCGCTTTGGGTCATCGGTGTTGTCTGGGCGGTGCAGGGTCGCGACGTGGAATCGACCGCGTTCGACACCAGCGGGGAGCGGCGGCGGATCGGCGAGCACGCGCCCGCGAACGCGATAGAGGACATCCGTCATGACATCGCCGACGAGCACACTTCGCTCGGCGAGTCCCTCGGTTGCGAGGTGATCCATGGCGACTTTCGTCGGGGCAAGGAGCAGGTCTGCAGCATGGTCTGTGAGCACCCGATTGTGTTCTTCAGGCATCCGTCGATTGAACGAGCGCAGACCCGCCTCGAGGTGTGCCACCGGGACGTGAAGTTTGACGGCGGCGATGGCGGCGGCGAGCGTCGAGTTGGTGTCGCCGTAGACGAGCACCCAGTCCGGCTGGTACTGCTCGATCAACGGCTCCAGTCCGGCAAGCATCGCGCCGGTTTGCTGCCCATGCTTGCCCGAGCCGATGGCGAGGTTGGCGTCGGGATCGGGGATGCCCAGATCGCGAAAGAACACGTCCGACATGAGCTCGTCGTAGTGCTGGCCCGTATGCACCACCACGTGATCGATGCGACCGCTCATCGCCGTCGAGATCGGAGCCAGCTTCACGAACTGCGGGCGCGCGCCCACGACACTCAATACCAGCATGCTGCAATCCTAGGTGGCTGCCGATCTCCCCCGGCCGGAATCCCGGATGGCGTCGCCTAAACTGAAAGCGATGACCGATCTTCCCGTTGCGGCCGGCCTGCCGGACGCCCGCCCGCACGTTCTCTACGTCGCTTGGGGCTATCCGCCCTCGCGCGGCGCCGGAATGTATCGCGCTCTCGCGACCGCGAACGGCTTCGCGCGGGAAGGCTGGCGGGTGACCGTTCTCACGGCCACGCGGGAGACCTTCGAGCGCCTCAACGGCACCGATCCGGAGGCGGAGACCTCCATTCATCCGGACATCAAGGTTGTTCGCATCCCGTTCGACCCCGACCGCGGCGAGGGCGACCTCGCGAAGTGGTCCCGGCTGCGAATCTTCTCGCCGTTGCTGTGGAACGGGTTGCGCTGGCTGCGCGCGCTCGCAGGCTTTCCCGAGGTCGCGTACGGGTCATGGCGGAGACCACTCGCCGCCGCCGCCCAGTCGATCCACGAAGCCGATCCCGTGTCGCTCGTGGTCGGAACGGCCAATCCAAACGTGGACTTTGTGCCCGGCGATCACCTCTATCGCCGGTTCGGCGTGCCCTACGTGATGGATCACCGCGACGCATGGCATTTGAACGTCTACACCGGGAAGCGGGTCGGGTCACGGCGGAGTCGCTCCAATCGACTGGAACGACGGATGCTCGATCATGCGATCGAGGCCTGGTTCGTCAACGCGCCGATCCGCGACTGGCACGCCCAGAATCATCCGGAGCGTGCGAATCGCTTCCACGTGGTGGCGAACGGATTCGACCCGGCATTCCTCGATCGTTCGAAGATCGAGAAGCGCACGCGACCTGCCGACCTCACCGTCGGCTACCTGGGGACAATCTACGGCCCGATACCCCTCCGAGAAACGCTCGAAGGGTGGCGGCTCGCGAGGCAGCGGTCGTCGGTGCTCGCCTCGGCTTCCCTCGTCTTCCGCGGCCGACTCGGCCACTTCGCTGAACCGGATCCAGAGGCGGCCGCCCTGCTGGATGAGTTCCGGGACGATCGGGTGATCTATGCCGGCCCGGTCTCCAAGACCCAGGTGTCGGCGGTCTACAGCGAATTCGATCTTCTCCTCCTCATCATCAGCAGGAGTCGCTACGTGACGAGCGGAAAGGTGTTCGAGTATGCGGCCACCGGTCTTCCGATCGCGGCCCTGCATGACCCCATTTCCGCGGCGACGAGCGTGCTCGACGGTTACCCGTCACTCTTTGCCGCCGACGAGGTATCCGCTGAGGCGTTCGCGCACGCGATCGTCGCGGCGTCCGAATTCGCAGCCACCATGACGAACCACGAGATCCTGGCGGCCCAGGAGTGGGCGCAGCACCTGGCCCGCGATGAGCAGCTCCTACCGAGAATCACGGCGCTGAGCGAGCTCATCGGGAACGGAGTTGGAGCATGATCAGGTCGATCGTTGTCATCATCGGTTCGCGTCACGACGCCTCTCAGCTCTCGGCGCTCGCCGGCGAACCGTCCCGGCTTCAGCAACTCATCGAGTCGTCAACCGACGGTGTCTCGGTCACGCTCATCTCGAACGGCCTCGACCGTCCGATCCCCGGACTGGCCGCCCACGTCAACCTGGCAGCGACGCAGCCAAGTGCGATCGACCGAGTCCTGAGTCGCCTCGGGGCCACGGCGCTGTTTCGGCGACTCGCGACCTTCCCGATCGGGCGGCTCCTCAACTCGATGGGGCCCGTGGATGCCGGACGAGTCTTCTGGCGCACGGTGCGGGGTAGCCGGGACGCAATGGAAGCACTGGCTGCAGCCGACATCGCGATCGCCGCCGACATGCCGGCGGTGAGGACGGCCTGGAAGGCGCTCCGTGCCCAGAGAGTGACGGAGGCCTATTACGACCATCGCGCCACGTCGTTGGGGATCACCTTCGGGATTCCGACGGCCAGGAACTGACTCAGCGCAGGTATTCCGCGAGAATTCCAGCCGACCGGCGGCCGTCGTGTATCTCGGTCACGAAGTCGACAGCCTGTCTCGCGACCTCGCGGTACCGCTGCCGATCCGTCACAATACCGCGAACGACCTCGTCGAGCCGAGCCGCTGTCGCTTCGACGACCGGCACCTCGAACCCGGTGGCTCCGAGAACCTGAGAGCGTGCATGTGGACTCACATGGCTCACGACAACGCGCCCCGCTGCCATCGCTTCGAGCGCAACGACGCCGTAGTCGCCGAAACTGATCTGGTCGACGACGATGTCGGAGTCGGCGTACAAACCGGGCATCTCGGAGAATGGCACACCGAAGACGCGACGATAGCTGATCACTCCTTCGGCATCCAGCCTCGAAAG
Organism: Terrimesophilobacter mesophilus; assembly: GCF_014200375.1. Classification (GTDB taxonomy): domain Bacteria; phylum Actinomycetota; class Actinomycetes; order Actinomycetales; family Microbacteriaceae; genus Terrimesophilobacter; species Terrimesophilobacter mesophilus. Next base: position 924,542 of record NZ_JACHBP010000001.1, read on the forward strand.
GATCGGATCGATCTGTTGGGAACCTTTCGTCGCCGCTGAGCTGGGGGCGTGAACGACGACGGGACGGGTCCGCTGCAACACTCCTGACGCGGTCGCCCAGCGCTCCGGCTCGATGATCGACGGAAGCCAGTGCGCGTACGGCACATCGAGGATGAGGTCGGGCGTCGTGACAAGCACGGGAAGCCCGAGTTCGTCGAGAAGCCTCCGATTGCGTGCGGCGACCCGTTCGAGTGACGGCGCCGCCTCGGCCAGCGAGCCCAGGAACGGTGAGTCAGGGTTCGCCGCCGCATGCCGGCTCGGAAGGCGGATGTCGGTTCCGTGACACAGCATGACGACCCCCACGCCATGACGAATCAAGCGCCGCACCTGGGACGACACTGTCTCGTCCAGGACGGCACCGAACGGATGCCGTTCGGCCTCGACGAGAACGTGCGTGAAGCCCCGCGAGACGATGTCTCGCTCGCGCCGCTGCCACCGGCGGGAGGCCGTGTAGAACCCGAGCGGGACCGAGTAGTCGGTCGGGTGCGCGAAGCCGTCGCCCGAACGCACCGCCATATTGACGGCCGCGGCATCCGGCACATGCTCGGTGATCGCGTGAGCCCATTGCCAACCCTGTCCGGCGAAGTTCGCCGGAGTGATGTAAAGCCTTCGAGGTGCCGCGGGGGCCTGCGGTGCGGGAGGCAGTTCCCTCGGATCGAACCGGTACGCACGCGGCAGCACCTGGCCGAGGAGTCGCTCAGGAACGAGCCTCATGATCCGCCCGCAAAGCCATCGCACCAGCCTCACCGCGTCACGACCGTCGCCACCTGACCAGTCTCTCCTATCCTCGGAGATTTCCGGAACGCCGATAGACTACTGATCCCCGTAACAACGGCCGATGGGACTGAGCGCAACGGTGAGAATCGCAGTCACGACAGGAGCTCTCAAGGTGCCGCCGACTTATTTCGTGGTCGATCACGCCCAGAGGCTTCGCACCGAGCACGAGTTCGAGGTCTTCGCCCTCGTCGCGGATGTATCCGATCCGGCGATCACCATTCCGGTACACGGCGTCGTCCCGCTGCGCGGCGCTTCGTTCGAACGACGGATGCCGGCCGCGCCGCTCGGGATTCCCCTCCTCGGGGGCAGGATTCGGCGCTTTCAGCCCGACCTTATCCATCAGCACTTCGCCACCTGGTCCGGCCCGGCGATCAGCGCGGGCAGGAAGGGAGCGAAGCCCATCTTGACGACGGTGCATGGCTACGACATCCTGCTGGCTCGGCGCAACAACCGGAGCCTTCGCGATCGGTGGAACCTCGCAAACGTCGCGAATGCTCGGGACCACAGCAACCGGGTGCTCGCGGTCAGCGAGTTCCTCGCTGGCGAAGCCGTTGCGGCCGGATTCGACCCGACCCGACTCGAGGTTCATTACCAGGGGGTGGACACCGAGTACTTCACTCCTCTGCCCGGTACCCAGCATGCGGATTCCGTCCCGGTCGTCGCATTCGTCGGGGCCCTTGCCGAGCGCAAGGGGATCATGGATCTGATCGCCGCTTCGAACGCGCTCATCGGTGCCGTCGACCACCGCCTCGTCATCATGGGCGGCGGGCCACTTGCCTCAGCGATTCAGGCTGAAGCCGCCCGAACGTCTCACATCGACGTGCTCGGAACACTGCCGCGCGCCGAGATCCGCGCGCAGTTGAGACGCGCCACTCTCATGGCCCTGCCCACTCAAGAGCACGACGGCTGGCGCGAGGCTGCAGGGCTCGTCCTGGTCGAGGCGCAGGCCTGCGGTACACCGGTCGTCGCCTACCGCAGCGGTGGAACGCCTGAAATGGTCGATGAAAATCGCAGCGGCCTGCTCGTAGCGGAGAAGGATGTCGCAGCACTCACCTCAGCGATCCGCGATGTACTCGCACTCGGTAGCGAGGACTATCTGCGAATGCGCCATGCAGCACGAGAATTCGCTCACGAGCATCGCAGCCTCGATCGCAGCTGTCGGGAACTCCTCGCGCACTACGCGGAGCTCACCTGACGGCCGGGCCAGGAGACTTCCCTCACAACGATGTAGACCGTTGCGGCAAACGCGAGCGAGCCGATCGCCCACACTGTCATGGGCGAGAACGGGATGTGCCACCACCACTCGGCACCGGCGTCCAGGTTCCATCCGGCCGCGTCGATACCGGTGACGTAGCGCCGGATGTTCATGTGCAGCGCAATCAGGTTCGCGATCGACAGGGTGGCGATGACGAGAATGAGTTGCGGCCGGCTCAGCGAATAGCCACGATCCTTCCGCGTGAGCATGACGAGCCCGATCAGAAGGAGGATGAGCGGCAGCATGTACCGCGGCTGCACCTGCTCGCCGACAATGTCGCCTCCTGCCGTGAGCACGTAGACGGGGAGAATCCAGAGCGTCGCCCCTGCGGCCAGCACGACGACGAGCTTCCTTCCCCACATGCTGCGCAGGGCAACGAATCCCACCGCGACAAGACTCGCGATCGTTCCGTACGACACGATGGCCGGCATCGACGTGTCGAGCCAACCGAGCCCCCACTGGCCAAAATTGCCGGCCCAGAGGAACGGGATATTCAGGAAGTTGTAGGCGAAGCGACCGAACCCGTTGAGATCGGCTGTCGCAGCCCCCGGCGCGAGCGAACCGCCGGTGCCTCCCGAGAATCCGCCCAACCCGGCTGCCGTCTGCCGTGCCGTGAGGAAGAGCAGGGCAGCAGCGATCACGAGGACAACAGGGAGGATGGCGTCCAGCGCATACCTCTTCCAGCCTCGCCTGCCCCGCGGAACAGTCAGGAGGAAGACCGCCCCGATCCCCATGATCGCGTACACTGCCGCATCCCCGCGTGAGCCCGCGGCAAGCACGGTGGCGATAGCCGCCACGCCGCCGAGGCTCCATTTTCGCCATCCGGATGTCTCGAGGTAGCCGAGCAAAGCGAGCCAGCCGGTGCCAACGCCCATGATCGCCCAGGCGCTCGGATTATTCGACGCGAGGAGGAACATGCCCATCGGAACCGAGCCGATCACCCACGGCCAGATGAGTGTTGGGCGTCGTTCGGGAGGAAGAAGAAGGAACAGCCCGGTGATCAGTCCCACGAAGATCAGGATGTTGACGAAGCGCATCACGAGCGCAGACACCTCAACGTCGTGCCCCACGAACGTGTGCATGACGGCGTAGTACACCGGTGGGTAGCCGCCGCTGAAGTTTCCGCGCTTTGTGACGGTGTTGGCGGTCCCGGTGAAGTCGATGCCGTCCTGGCAGGATGCGCTCACCTCCGGTTTCTGCGCGTAACAGATCGAATCGACGAGCGCTTCTGGAACGCTTCGGGTTGCCGCCGACGTGCCAGCTGCGCATTCCGTTCCGTCCACCACAGCGCACCACGTGCTCACGAGGTGGTAATCGTCATCCGGTGCTGCGCCGATGGGCGACGCGAACGCCCAGGCGAGCAGCGCGACGATCGCAAACGCCGGTGCGAAATGGATGGCTCTGAGCTTGCGCACTATCCCTCGCCCACCGATGTTTGATCGGATATAGCCGGCTCCTCGTCGAACGACATGAGCTTCACGTATTCGGCGACCATCGGAACGCTCTTTTGCACCGCCTTGAAGTCTCCGGAGGCGATGACGCGCCCGGCCTCGATGACGTGGACGACATCGGCATGCTGCACGGTGGAAAGCCGGTGGGCGATGACGATGACTGTTACGGTGCCCGCGAGCGCCCGGAGACTGTCCCCGATGATCGCCTCGGAGCTTGCATCGAGCCCGCTCGTCGCCTCATCGAGGATGAGAAGCCTCGGCCGCACATACAGTGCCCGCGCAAGACCGATGCGCTGCACTTGCCCTCCGCTCAGGGCATCCACTTGCTTGCCCACTGAGGTGTCGACTCCGTCGGGGAGGGTTTCGATGAAGTCGGTGAGGTAGGCAGACTTGATGACCTCGGCGAGGCGGACTTGGTCGATGTTCTCCGGTTCGACGCCGAGCGCGATGTTTTCAGCAATCGTTCCGGACACCATGCCGGGCTTCTGCGGGACGTAGGACACCATGCCCGGGGCGATCGTACGTAGGTCGTTGGGTTCAACTCCTCCGATCCGCACCCGACCGGAGTCGGGCCGGATGAGCCCAAGGATCAAGTCGACGAGCGTCGTCTTCCCCGAACCGGATGGGCCGATGATCGCGCTGTATCCCCCGGGGGAGAACTGCAGGCTGATGTCATCGATCGTGTCGTTCGAGTCGGACGAATACCGGTACCGCGCATCGCTGATGACGACCCCCAGGCCGCCATCCGTCACGCGATCCACGGTGTCGGTGGCTGGCTCCATTTCGTGCGGAAGCCGCGCCGGTAATTCGGCCAGGAGGTCGAGTGCAGAGCGGGATCTCTCCGCGTTGATCTTGAGCGCGGCCACCGCGGTCTGGAGCGGGAGGAGTGATCCCATGATTCGCACGCCGCCGGCAAGAAAAATTCCCAGCGTTGCGAGCCCTGAAGCGAGGTCGCCGCTTAACAGCTGCAGCCCGACGAAGACGACGACCCCAAGGATCAGAGCAGTCTCCACGACGTAGCGTGGCATCCCACCAAGGAACTGAAGAACTGCGCCACTTTTTGCAATGCGCCGCCGCGACAGGTGAATGCGGTTCAGGAACAGTTCTTGCCGGCCGAGGACCGAGATCTCGCGAAACGTGTCGAGCGTGTCGCTGATCGCATTCGTCGCATCGATCGTGCCATCTGCCGCATCGTTTCCAGCGCGCTTGAGGCTTCGGCCGATGAAGTACTGCATCCCAACGACGGTGATGCCGAAATAGGCGAGAGCAAACAGCGCAGCGATGGGGTCGACGACAAGAAACGCGATCGCGACGACAAGAAGCAGGAAGGACTCGGTGATGATTGCCGCAACGTTGTTCAGGATGCCGGTGAACGCCCAGTTCGAGCCCGCGGTGATCGCGTACTGAAACTCCGCTTTCGAGTAGCGTTTCGCATTCGCGAGCGACCCGCGCAGGAGGTAGTCGATGAGCCGGTCCGCGTTCCTCGCCTCAACGCGCGAAATGAACTTCGCAATCGACCAGCTGAGGAGGATGGCCAGAACTGCCTTGACGACGAAGACTGCGAGCACGCCGGAGACGAGGATCAACAGCCCGGTTGAGTCCAGTCGAGGGATCGTGAATCCGAGGAGAACGGTGTCCCCACCGTCGGGGTTCAGCTGAGTCGCCCCGATGCTCGCAATCAGGCCGACGAGGATGATGCCAAAGACGTCGAGGATGCCGATCAACGACCGCAACGCGACGAGGGAGAAATAGACCACCCGTTCGCGCTTCGACAGGAACGACAGCGACTGTCGTGCGGCGGCTAGCATTCGTCCAGAGTATCCTCTCGGCCCTCTCTCGCTCAGCGGCGACGAAACAGTCGGCGAGCGAGTTTTGCCATGGTTGCGCGCGGCCCTGAGTGCCGGAGGTGGTGCCACGCCATCGAGAGGTCGTGCCGAAATCCGTATGGTTTCGATCCGCCGGTGAGCGAGCGCGTGTTGAGCGAGCCGGTGTTCTTCCGGTTGGCCGGGTAATCCGCGGCGTGGTGCGGATCGCGGACGAACTCAGCGAGCGGCGCGAGCGTTCTTGCCCACGTGAATGTCTCGGCCACCCGTGCCAGATTCTTCCGCGCCGACTCGGCGAAACTTTCATCGAACAGCACGCGTTCCAACGCCTCGGACAGGGCCACGACGTCGCCGGCCGGCACGACAACCCCGAGATTCTCTCTCGCCACCAGTTCGGCGAAGCTGTCGCCATCGGTGACGACCATCGGCAAGTGCGCCCAGAGGTAGTCGAGGATGCGGGTGCGAAATGAGAACGTCGTCTCAATGTGCGCGAAATGCGTGCTCACTCCCGCATCCGCTTCAACGAGGAAGTTCTCGCGGTCCGCGTAGTCCACCCAGTCCGCATTGAAGAACACGGCTGAGTCGAGAACCCCCTCATCCCGCGCGAGGGCAACCGATTCGCCGACGATACCCATTGTGTCGACCCCCGGGTGCCTGGTTCCAAGGAAGTAGAGGCGCACACCATCCCTGCGCTTCACAAGATCCGCGACAGCCCGGATGAGAGTCTTCGGGTCGAACCAGTTGTAGAGCCCGCCGCCCCACAGAATGACCTTGTCTGTGACTGCAACACCCGGGACTACACCTTTGAGCGCCGGGTGACGGTGCTCGGGGGCCACAGCATTCAGGCCGAACGGCGCAACGGCGATCAACCGCTCCAAATCAGGATCGGTGTCGTACGTGCTCGGGTTGATTCGGCCGAGGGAAGCGAGTTGCCCGAGATAGAACATCCGCTGCCGCTCCGAGGCGCACAGGAAGAAGTCGGCGAAAGCCAATTGCTGGTTGAGCACGCGCGTTGCAGTGGACACTCGCATCTGCCACGTGGCGCGAGGCAGCTCTCGCCCCTGCTCGAGCATCTCGAGGTGCATCGGGTCGTAGATATCGGCAACGATGATGGTGCTCGTGGTGCGCAGGACCTCGAATTGGTCCATCGCGTGGCCCTGGAACACAATGACCTCGGCCCACCGCTCGAGTTCGTTGAACTGGGCGTTATCGCCCGGTGCGACACGGCGCACCTGAAACGGAGCCTCCACCGACTCGAGGTTCGTTGTCGTCAGGAGAACGACGTCATTGTCGGTGGCGAGGTGAAGCGCCATGTTCCAGGCCCGGATGGCCGGCCCAGCCATGCGCGCACCGATCGGGTCGCCGGTAATGATGAGGACGCGCGTCACACGCGATCCTCCAGTAGCCCGAGAAGGTAGGTGCCGTATCCGCTCTTCAGCAGCGGCTCGGCAACGGCGGCGAGTTGCGCGTCATCGATCCAGCCCGCGCGCCACGCGACCTCCTCGATGCAGCCGATCTTGAAACCCTGTCGATCCTCGACGACTCGAACGAACTCGGTCGCTTGCATCATCGAATTGAACGTTCCCGTGTCGAGCCACGCCGTGCCACGGTCGAGCACCTGCACTTGCAATCGTCTTTCAGCGAGGTAGTGCTCATTGACGGCCGAGATCTCCAGTTCGCCGCGCGCACTCGGCCGGATCGATTTCGCCACTTCGACGACCGAGTTGTCGTAGAAATACAGCCCCGGCACGGCATACCTGCTCTTCGGCTCCGCCGGCTTCTCCTCAATGGAGATTGCGCGGAACTCGGAATCGAACTCGACGACCCCGTACGCAGCCGGGTCGGCCACCTGATACGCGAAAATCAGTGCGCCATCGATGTCGTGCAACCGGCGCAGGCTCGCACCGAGCCCGGTCCCGTAAAAAATGTTGTCCCCGAGCACAAGAGCGACGCTGTCACCGGCGAGAAACTCTTCGCCGATGAGGAATGCCTGGGCGAGCCCCTCCGGGTGCGGCTGAACCGCATACTGCAACTCGATCCCCAGTGTGCTCCCGTCGCCCAGCAGTCGCTGGAACTGCGCCTGGTCGTCGGGGGTCGTGATGATGAGAATCTGCCGGATGCCGGCGCGCATGAGCGTCGACAGGGGGTAATAGATCATGGGCTTGTCGTAGACAGGCATGAGTTGCTTGGAGACGCCCTTGGTGATGGGCCAGAGCCGCGTGCCGGTGCCCCCGGCCAGGACAATGCCCTTCACCGTGACCCCGAGACCGCGTCGAGCGTCGCAGTGAACGCGAGGCAGTCCTCGTATGACGGGAGCAGCCCTTGCTCCATCGCCTCGGCCAACGTCGGTGCTACAGCATCCTTGTCCGAGAGGATCGGTTCTGGGGTCCCTTCGGGAAATACCAAGCCGATCGCGGGGTCGAGCGGGGTGATCCCGTGCTCGCTGCCCGGGCGATAAATGTCCGACACGAGGTAGCTCACCGTCGCGTCGAGGGTGAGCGCAAGAAACGCGTGTCCGAGGCCCTCTGAGAGGTAGATGGCGCGGTGATCAGTCGCATCCAGCAGCACGCTGTCCCACTCGCCGAATGTCGGTGACCCGGTACGGATGTCGACGACGAAGTCGAGGACTGCGCCGCTCGCCGCCGTGACGTATTTCGCCTGCCCGAGCGGGACATCCGCAAAGTGGATTCCCCTCAGGACTCCACGCTTCGACACGGAAAGATTTGCCTGGCGCAGCACGAGCGGATGACCGACGGTCTCTTCGAGCGCATCGAATCGGTACCACTCGAGGAATCGTCCTCGGTCGTCAGAGCGCACAACAGGCGTCACCTCAAAGGAGCCGGGGACCGAAAGTTCGCGGATCTGCACCGCCCCATCCTACCGTCGCGCTCTTGGCCCCCAGCGGAAGCCCCGAGCGTCAGCCGCCCGGCGTCACCGCGGCTGGAACAGGTCCCGCGGAATGTCGTATCGGGCTCTGCCATACCTCCCGTACCTGCCCGTTGCCGCCTCGAGAACGACTGGGCCAAGCCTCAGAAATCGGGATCGCGGATAACCGCTGCGCGCGTACTCGTGCGCGAGCTTCGCCTCGGCGCCCCTGACAAGTTCACGATCCACCCCGCCCATGGCTGCCAGCCGCCCGGCGAACGCGCGCGCACGCCCCAGCAACCGCTTGTTACGCGCCGTCCCCGGCTCCCGCAATCGCCCGACCAGCTCCGCGCCGCTCGGGCTGCCGGCACCGATGTGATTCTTCCCGTGCTGCCGGTAGTCCACGAGCGCGTCAGGGAGGAAATCGATGCGTCCCACAACGGCCGCCATGATCGCAAGCCACTCGTCGTGCACCCACTCCGCGGGAAAAGGTACTGCACTCTCCAGGAGAGACCGGCGGAATACTGTCGTCGCCCCGGTGACCACGTTCCGCCTCAACAGCGTGTCCAGGGCCCGGCCCCCGTGCACTTCCCGTTTCTCGCGAGCGCTGAACCCGATGGCCTCGAACAGGTTCTCGCCGAGCGGTTCACCCTCGGCATTCACGAGGCGGGCGTCGCTGAACAGCAACAGGAGGCCGGGTTCGGCCATGAATCGTGCGGTGGCTGCCGCGAGCCGCTCAGGCACCCATGAGTCGTCCTGATCGCACAGAGCGATGAATTCTCCAGTGCAGGCCAGAACTGCTTGCTCGAAATTGGCAGTCACGCCGAGGGGAGCAGCGTTCTCCAACAGGGTCAATGCGACCCCTTCTGTTGGTCGTTCTGCCCTGAATCGCGACATGATGTCTTTCACCGCTGAGACAGTTCCATCGCTAGACGCGTCATCCGACACCACGAGCTGCGCGGGCGGCTGCGACTGGTGAAGGATGCTGCGAAGTTGCTCGCGAACGAACGGCATCCCATTGTGCGTGCAGAGAGCAACGGAGACGGTGGGCGCTGGCACCCCTCCAGTGTAGGTATACCGACCCTTGCCTCAACCGGGCAAACTAGGATTGGGGGCCTATGGGTCCTCGGCAATCTACTCCCGGCTCGCCGCGCGTCGCGGCCGTGACGGTCAGTTATGGCTCCGAACGGGTGCTGCCCCCGTTTTTGGCGTCGGTGCCGGCATCGAGCAGCTCCCCCATCTCCGTCGTCATCGCGGACAACCGACCAGAATCGGGCACTGTTGCGCAGATCGCCGCGAGCGCTGGCGCCCAATACCTCGCAATGCCCCGCAACCTCGGTTACGGTTCGGCGATGAACGCCGGTGTCGCTGTGCTCCCCGCAACGGTCGAGTGGGTGCTGCTCAGCAATCCGGATGTCGTGCTCGCCCCCGGTGCTCTCGACCGCCTGGTTGCCGCGGGCGAGGCCGACTCCCGCATCGGATCCGTCGGCCCGGCCATCCTCAATTCCGATGGAAGCGTGTACCCTTCAGCGCGTGCCGTGCCGTCCCTGCGCACCGGAATCGGGCACGCCATGTTCGCCAACCTGTGGCCGAGCAACCCGTGGAGCCAGCGCTACCGCAACGACTCCACCGTGCCGGGGCGCGGACGAGACGCCGGATGGCTCTCCGGGGCATGCCTGCTCGTGCGGCGGAGTGCATTCGATGACGTGGGCGGCTTCGACGAATCGTTCTTCATGTACTTCGAAGACGTGGACCTGGGCTATCGCCTCGGAAAGAAGGGCTATCGCAACGTCTACGAGCCGGCCGCGCGCGCAGCACACGCTGGTGCCCACGCGACCACCACCGACTCGGTGAAGATGATCGCGGCCCATCACGAGAGTGCACGAAAGTTCCTGGCGAAGAAGTATTCCGGCGTCGCGCTGTGGCCGTTGCGCGCGATGCTCACCGTCGGCCTCAACATTCGCTCCGCTCTCGCAGCGAGACGCGTTACACAGCAAGGACACTGACCCATGAAGATCCTCGTCACCGGGGGCGCCGGTTTCATCGGCTCCAATTTTGTTCGCCGTACGATCGAAGACCGACTGCCTGGCCTCGAAGGGGCCGAGGTCATCGTGCTCGACGCACTTACTTACTCCGGCAATCTCGCGAACCTCGCCCCTATCGCCGCGTCGCCGCACTACCGCTTCGTGCACGGCGACATCCGGGATTCCGGCCTTCTCGACACACTCCTTCCGGACGTCGACGCCGTCGTGCATTTCGCGGCAGAGTCTCACGTCGACCGCTCGGTGCGGGATGCATCGGTATTCGTCGAGACGAACGTTCTCGGAACCCAGCGACTCCTCGACGCAGCGCTTCGCGCTAACCTGAATCGCTTCGTGCACGTTTCGACGGATGAGGTCTACGGGTCGATAGCACACGGCTCGTGGGACGAGTCCCGGCCGCTGGAGCCGAACTCACCATACTCCGCCTCGAAAGCCGGCAGCGACCTGCTCGCCCGAAGCTATTTCCGCACGCACGGCCTCAATGTCTCGGTCACCCGTTGCTCCAACAATTACGGCCCATACCATTTTCCGGAGAAGGTCATACCGCTCTTCGTCACGAACCTCATCGACGATCGGCACGTCCCGCTCTACGGTGACGGCAAGAACATCCGCGACTGGCTCCATGTCGACGACCACTGCCGAGGGATCGCGCTCGTCCTCACCGGAGGAAGGCCCGGCGAGATCTACAACATCGGTGGCGGGACAGAACTGACCAACCGTGAGCTCACCCAGATGCTGCTGGACGCGACCGGCCACGACTGGTCGTACGTCGATCCGGTCGAGGACCGCAAGGGCCACGACCTGCGGTACTCGGTCGACATCGGGAAGATCTCGGCAGAGCTCGGCTACGCGCCGCAGGTTCCCTTCGAGCAGGGGCTCGCGGATGTCGTGCAGTGGTACCGCGACAACCGCGCCTGGTGGGAGCCGTTGAAGCATCGGGCTGCGCTGTAGCCATACTGCTACACACTGCTACACTGGTGACATGTCCCTCGTCCCTGTGCGCGAACTGCGCAACAACACCGCCGCCGTCATCGAGCGTGCACGACGCGGTGAAGACGTCACGATCACCGTCAACGGGGTCGCGGCGGCGAGACTCGTCGCTGTCCCACCGCTTCAGCGCGAGTTCCTGACGATCGCGGATCTCAAGGCCATGGCGCCGCAGCCGGGACGCACCGCGCCGGAGTTCTGGGACCACGAGCTTGACGGCGATACCACCGACGACCTCGACTCCATCGAATGACCCCGGAACGCGGACTGCTCGACACGAGCGTCATGATCGCCGTCGAGACGGGGCGATCCGTCGACTACGGAGCAGTTCCCCTCCAGCAGTTCGTGTGCGCAATCTCACTGGGTGAGTTGTACTTCGGTGTCCACTCCGCGCCGACTGCGGAAACCCGCGCGGCGAGAATCGGCACACTCGAATCCATCGCCTCGCTTACCGCACTCCCCGTCAACGCCGCCGCTGCCGCGCACTGGGGCCGCTTGCGGCTCCGGCTGAAAGAGGAAGGGCGGCGTATCAACGTCAACGACCTGTGGATTGCCGCCGTCGCCCTTGCGCACGGCATGCCGGTCATCACCCAGGATGAGGACTTCACCATCCTGAGCGACCTCGGCGGCCCCGATGTGATCATGGTCTAGGAGAACGACAATGACCTATCTCATCACCGGAGCGGGCGGCATGCTCGGGCAAGACCTCCAGCAGGCGCTCGCCGGTCGGCCCGCGACCGCGCTCGGCCGCAGCGACCTCGATGTGACCGACGAGGATGCCGTGCTCGATGCGGTCGCCGGCCACAGCGTGGTCATCAACTGCGCCGCCTACACCCGGGTGGATGATGCGGAGACCGACGAGGATGCCGCCTTCGCCATCAACGCGACCGGCGCAGGCAACCTCGCGCGTGCTGCCGCCATCCACGGCGCCACACTCGTCCAGCTCTCCACCGACTACGTGTTCGATGGCAGCGCGACGACCCCCTACGCCGAGGATGCCCTGCGTCATCCGATGTCCGCCTATGGTCGAACGAAAGCCGAAGGCGAGCGACTGGCCCTCGAACTCAATCCCGGTGCGACCTACATCCTGCGAACGGCGTGGCTCTACGGTGCCCATGGGCCGAACTTCGCGAAGACGATGGTGCGCCTCGCGAGGGAACACGGAACCGCGAACGTGGTCAGCGATCAGCTGGGCCAGCCAACCTGGACCGTCGACGTCGCGCACCAGCTTCTCACCATGCTCGACAACGAGTTGCCGGCCGGCGTGTACCACGCCACCAGCAGCGGCGAGGCAAGCTGGTTCGACTTCGCGAGGGAGGTGTTCAGCCTCTCCGGATTCGACCCTGATAGTGTCAAGCCGATCTCGAGCGGCCAGTTCCTGCGGCCTGCCCCCAGGCCAGTGTTCTCGGTGCTCGGACACGAGCAATGGAAGCGGTTCGGACTGGATCCGATCCGCGACTGGCGGATCGCACTCGCCGAGGCAGCAGATCAGGGAGTCCTGGAGAACACATGACGACACTGAGCGTGATCGTCGATCCGATTGTTGATCCGGCGTCCTCGGGCATCCGCCGCTATACCGAAGAACTCACCCGCGAGCTCATCCACGTCGCGCCGCCGAATTGCGACGTGGTCGGGCTCGTAGCAGCCATGACGCCTGAGCAGGATGAGCAGCTCCGCCTGCTTCTGCCCGGGCTCGCGGAAATCCGACCCAGCAGGTGGTCCCGCACGGCACTCACCTCAGCCTGGCGATTCGGCCTCGGCGGGATCAACGGCAGAGGAATGGTGCACTCAACGAGTCTTGTCGCCCCCCTGAGTCGCCATGACCGGATGAACTACGAGTCAGACCAGATCGTCGTGACGATCCACGACGTGATCCCCTGGACGAACCCCGAAACTCTCAGCCGCAATCGCGTGTCTTTGCATAAGGCGATGACCCGACGCGCTCACCGGTTCGCGGATGCGGTGGTCGTTCCGAGCCACGCCGTCGCCGCCCGTCTCGGTGAGCTCTACGACTTCGGCGACCGCATCCGGGTGATCGGCGGAGCGGTGAGCCCAAAGCTTCAGGTCCCCGTCGACGCCGAGACTCGCGCACAGCGGCTCGGCCTGCCCGAGAAATACCTGCTGAGCGTGGGAACCCTCGAGCCGCGCAAGGGGTTGACGGCGCTCATCCGATCGCTTGCCGAGCCGGATGCCGTCGACCTTCCGCTTCTCATCGTCGGCCCAGACGGATGGGGCGGCGTCGACGTCAATGCCATCGCCGCTGAGGCCGGGCTGCCGGAGGGCAGGGTGCGAACTCTCGGTTTCCTCCCGGATGCCGACCTCGCCGTTGCGCTCGACCGTGCCACGGTTTTCGTCTTCCCGAGCATTGCCGAAGGGTTCGGCCTTCCCGTTGTCGAAGCGCTTCACTTCGGTACCCCCGTCGTCCACTCGGACGACCCCGCCGTGGTCGAAGTCGCTGCCGATGCCGGCATCGCCGTCGCCCTCGAGGACGCCGAAGGTTACCCTCGACGCCTCGCCGAAGCGATCGCCTCCGTCGTGAACGATCCTTCGCTGGCCGAACGCCTCCACTACAAGGGGCTGGACAGGGCCGGCGCGTTCAGCTGGCGCGACGCGGCGGAGAGGGTTTGGCAACTTCACGCCGACCTGTAGTGGTCAGGGCTGTGGGGTCGGCGTGCTCTTCGCTATTGCCGCCGCGACGGCCTGGGCGATCTTGTCGTAGTCCGGGTGCGCCGGGTTGAAGTCCGGCGGGACGAGTTCCAGTCGCGTCACCGGCAGTTTCCGCGACTTGGAGGCCAGGTCGACGAAAAGCCCAAGCATCACGGAGGGAATATCGGTCTTGACCACCTGCTTTCCCGCCTCCGCAACACCCTGGAATTTCAGCAGGACGTTCGCGGGCGTGAATTCGCGCAGGATCGCCTCCTGCACGTCACGTTGGCGGGACATCCGCGAATAATCAGTCGTGTTGAAGCGCGAACGCGCGTACCACAACGCGGTGTTTCCGCCGAGATGCTGCTTTCCCGCCTCCACCCAGGCGAACGGCTTGGCCCCCGGTACCTCTGCTGCAAGCGGTGTCCGCTCCGGCACGTCGATCGTGATCCCGCCGAGCGCGTCGATGAGGTCGGAGAAACCCTTCATGTCGATGAGCACGAAGTACTGAACCTTCAGGCCGAGAACCCCCTCTGCGGCGTCCCGCATGGCCTCAATTCCGGGCAGGCTGCCGTGCTTCTCGGCATCCGGGTAGAGGTCCGGATGTTCCTCGCCATAGGTGTACAGGTAGTTGATGAGACACGGATCGCCGCAGTTGTATCCCTGAGGGAACGGGCCATAGAGCGGAGAGCCCTTCACGAAACGGATCTGCTCGGAGTTGCGCGGGATGCCGATGAGCACCGTCGCGCCGGTTTGGGCGTCGACGCTGGCCACCGAGATGCTGTCGGGGCGCAGCCCGACGCGATCTGGCCCCGCGTCACCGCCCAGCAGCAGGATGTTGTACCGGCCGTCGACCGGTGGCGTGTACTCTCCGCTGTCGAAGATCGTCGTGATCGCCGACCGTGCCGACCCGGCGACGACGGCACCGTAACTCGCAACGCCCGCAGTTCCCACCAACCCGACCACTGCCAGAGCGGCCACGAAGGCGCGGGCAGTCGGGCGCACCTTCACGAGCCGGACGAGCCTCAGCGTGTCGAGCGTGAAGATGATCCAGATGACGACGAGGACCACCAGCACGACCTGAATGACCGCGAGCACCGTCGGATTCGCTGCCAGCGTGTACACGGCAACCGGCCAGAGCCAGTAGAGCAGCAGGCCGACCACGATGAGTCCCCACACGATGAAAGTGCAACTGACGCCGACCTTACCCAGCCGGCGGTTTCCCGCGATCAATTGCGCTGACCCGGGGATGAGGAGGTTCAGGGCGACAAGCCACCACGCTCGCCGTCTCATCACGTCGGGGGACGAACTATCCGGAAATCGAACCGGGCTGACTGCACTCACTGGGCGGCGCTCACTGGAAGGCATTCACTGGGCTGATCTCACTGCGCAGAGGAGAGTGCAGCGTTCTTCGCTGCGACCGAGGCTTCGAGGGATGCCGCGAAGTCGGTGAGCCTGGACGCGAGTTCCGGGTCGGTCATAGCGAGCATCCTCACCGCGAGGATCCCAGCATTGCGGCCACCGCCAATCGACACGGTCGCCACTGGGACACCGGCGGGCATCTGCACGATCGACAGCAGTGAGTCGAGCCCGTCGAGGTTCGCCAGCGGAACGGGCACGCCGATCACTGGCAATGTTGTGACCGCGGCCAGCATCCCCGGTAGGTGGGCGGCACCTCCCGCCCCCGCGATGATGCATCGGATGCCGCGTCCAGCCGCTTCCTTGCCGTAGGCGATCATCCGCTCCGGGGTTCGGTGTGCTGAGACCACTTGCACCTCGTGCTCGACGCCGAACTCTTTGAGCACCGCTGAAGCGTGAGCCATGACCGACCAGTCGGAATCGGAGCCCATGACGACGGCAACGAGGGGTGGGGGCATGGTGACAATGCTAAAGGCTAGTCTCCGAAGAGGGCCGCCATGGCGCGCGCCTCGTGCAGGACGGTGTCCAGATCATCCCCCATGGCCGTGACGTGCCCGACCTTCCGACCGGGCCGCGGATCCTTGCCGTAGTTGTGAATCTTGACGCCGGGGAACGCGGCGAAAGCGTTCTGGTACCGGTCCGCCATCGTGCCAGTGGTCGGGCCGCCGAGGATGTTCACCATGACGGTCCACCCCGCGACGGGAGCGGTGTCTCCGAGCGGAAGGTCGAGGACTGCCCTCAGGTGTTGCTCGAACTGGCTTGT
This sequence comes from Terrimesophilobacter mesophilus, assembly GCF_014200375.1. Taxonomy (GTDB): domain Bacteria; phylum Actinomycetota; class Actinomycetes; order Actinomycetales; family Microbacteriaceae; genus Terrimesophilobacter; species Terrimesophilobacter mesophilus. The sequence goes on from NZ_JACHBP010000001.1 coordinate 940,609, forward strand.
GACCGACCCCTCAATACTCCAGTGACCAGAATTGTGAGGGCGCATAGCGAGCTCATTGACCAGGATGCGGCCATCCGCCGTCTCGAACAGTTCGACGGCGAGCACGCCGGTGACGTTGAGCGCTTCCGCAATCGCCGTCGCGATGTCGGCGGCGACGCGCGCGAGCTCCGGGTCGAGCCCAGGTGCCGGTGCGATCACCTCCGCGCACACGCCGTCACGCTGGATGCTCTCAACCGCAGACCAGGCGGCGACCTGCCCCGACGGCCTTCGCGCGACCGATTGCGCGAGTTCGCGCCGAAAGTCCACGAGCTCCTCGGCGAGAAGGGACCCGCCATTCCCATCTTCGGCGAGCGCGGCGAACCAGTCGTCGGCCTCGGTTGCCGCGCGAACGATCCTGACGCCCTTGCCGTCGTAGCCGCCACGCGCCGTCTTCACGACGGCGGCACCGTTGTTCTGCTCGAGGAATGTCGCGAGTTCAGCGGAGTCCGCGACGGCGGCCCAGCGGGGTACCGGAATTCCGAGCCCGGTGAGGGCAGCGCGCATGTGCAGCTTGTCCTGGGCGGCGAGAAGCGCATCCGGGCCGGGGTGGACAGCGAGCCCCGCGTCGACGAGCGCGTGCAGGACAGCCTGCGGTACATGCTCGTGATCGAAGGTCACCACATCCGCTGTTGAACAGAATTGAAGGACTTTGTCCACATTCCGGTAGTCGCCGACATCGGTTGCCGCCAGGTCGGCGGACATTCCTTCGCTTTCGGCCAGAACGCGAAGGTCGATGCCGAGATTGATCGCCGCCGGGACCATCATGCGCGCCAGCTGCCCACCACCGATGACGGCCACCCTCATTGAGTCTCCCTCAGCCATTCCCAGCAACGCCACTGATTCGGACGGTTAGAATTCGTACCGCCCGTGTCCATCTTTGCGTATCTTCCGTACGCCAGGCGGAGGTCTCGTGAAAGCCCTGATCCATCAGCTCCTGCGTTTCGCAGCGGTGGGCGGCGTCGGGCTCGTGGTGGATGTCGGGATCTTCAATCTGTTGCGTGTCACGGTTCTCTCCCCCGAGCACCTGCATGAGGGACCCGTCGTTGCGAAGGTCATCTCGACGTCCGTTGCGATCGCCGTGAACTGGCTGGGAAATCGCTATTGGACGTTCGGGCCGCACCGTCGCCCGCGAGCGTTCCGCGAGGGCATGGAATTCGCGCTCGTAAGCATCGGAGGCATGCTGATAGGTCTCGCCTGCCTGTGGATATCGCACTACGTGCTCGGATTCACCTCGCTGCTCGCCGACAACGTGTCCTCCAACGTCATTGGGCTTGCCCTCGGTACAGCCTTCCGCTTCTGGCTCTATCGCACCTGGGTCTTCAGGCCGCGCGTCAGCGCTCCCCCCACACGATCGTCTCGTCCGGTGGACTCGACGCCGCCGCCTGCCGTCGTGCCGCAATCGGATTGATGCTGCGCTCCATGAGGTCGTGGAGCGTGCCCTGCACGAGGTCCGCGTTCGGCACATCCTTGAGCACGACCGGATGGTCGAGGCCGGTGTTGATGCGCACGTCGCCGCTCCCGAACATGCTCTGCAGCGCGTTCTTGCGCACCGTGATGTCGTAGCCCCGGCTGTGGAGGAGTTCCTGTCGCACCCGGATGAAGAATCCCCGCCTCAGGACCAGCCGCCTCGTCGTGATCGTGTAGCGGCGTCCGAGCCAGTTCAGGAGCGGCAGCAACCACAGCAGGATGATCGCGAGTACACCGACGACGAGCACCGTGTTGTTCTGCCAGGCCTCTTCGAAATGGCCATAGAAATAGGCCGAACCCCCCACCGCGGCGATGAGGACGATCGTCGGCCAGAAGAGAGCACGTCCGTGCGAGCGCAGGGTGGCGACCCGATACTCTGCCTCCTGCGCCGCGCCCGTCTGACCCGTGGTGGACATGAATCATTCATACCGCAGATGCGTCACGTCACCGGCGGCGACAGTCTGCATGCTGCCATCGGAATGGACCCTCAGGCGAAGCCGGCCGGCGTCGTCGAGGTCGACAGCGGTCCCGACGAGGTGGCTGCCATCCGGCAGACTGACCTGCACGGAACGCCCGAGGCTGCTGCAGGCGGCGCCGAGGCCGGCGCGGAACCGGGCGAAGTCGGCATCCGACGTCGCGCTCGTGAACTCCTGCCATCCGCGTTTCAGTTCGTCGAGATAGCCGACGAGCGCGAGGTCGGCGAGCTCTTCCGCGGATGCCGTGGCGCCGTTGAGAAGGAGCGATGTCGCCGTCGGAACCGGCAGTGACTCGGTGGGGATCGTGAGGTTCACGCCCGCGCCGACCACGACCGACCTGGCATCCGGAAGCAGCTCGGAGAGCACACCGGCGACCTTCCTGCCCCCGATGAGGACGTCGTTGGGCCACTTGAGGGCGACGTCGCCAGAAGGGACGAGTCTCCCGACCGCCGTCGCCATGGCGCGCCCGGCCAGGAGCGGAATCCAGCCGTAGCGCTCGAGCGGCACGGCGCGCTCCCGGGGCCGAAGCAGAACGGACACGGCCAGGGATGTCCCGGGCGGGGCCGCCCAGGTGCGTCCCAGACGACCTCTCCCCGCCGTCTGGTTGAGCGATGCGATGACCGTGAACTCGTCGAGTGTCTGTGTCGCCGCACGGGCGACGAGCTCATCGTTCGTCGAGGGCACCTCGTCGAGAACGACCAGCAGCGCCACCCGATCCTGCGCGAGGGGAAGGTCCATGTCCCAAGGCTACGGCGCGTCGCGACACGGTCATAGACGGCCGCCGTCGAAACCCGCTAGCCTGTGTCCCACGGGCGCCCATCGCGTCCACGGTGTCATGACGAAACGGAGCCGGATTGCCTGGATAGGTCGACGCCGCCCGAGCGGCGCCCTGCGATACGCAGGTTGCGCAACTCGACTCCGTGGCCGAGACCCTTCACCCCCGCCAGACCGACGAACCCGTCCGGTCACCACTGGTGGAGTTGAACCCGTCCACAGTCCGTGACGATGTTCGGCCCGCCGCCACCGACAAGGAAAACTTCATGACCCAAGCGATCATCATGGACGTCGACACCGGCATCGATGATTCCCTCGCCCTTCTCTACCTCCTCGCAAGCCCCGAAGCCGAGATCCTCGCGATCACCTGCACGAGCGGGAACGTCCCCGCGAAACAGGTGGCCATCAACAATCTCGCCTGGCTCGAGTTGTGCGGTTCGCCCGACATCGAAGTGGCGCTCGGCTCTGAGGTGCCCGTCCTCGCGCCGCTCATGACGACGGAGGAGACCCACGGCCCGCAGGGCATCGGCTACGCGGAACTGCCCGCCCCCACGCGGACCGTCTCCGCGCGTCACGCCACCGAAGTGTGGATCGAGCTCGCACGAAGCCGCCCCGGCGAGATCGTCGGTCTCGTCACCGGCCCGCTCACGAACCTCGCCCTCGCCCTCCGGATCGAACCAGAGCTGCCGCGCCTGCTCAAGCGCCTCGTCGTCATGGGCGGCGCGTTCAACCACGCCGGCAACACGCTTCCGACCACGGAGTGGAACATCGCCGTCGACCCCGAGTCGGCCAAGATGGTCTTCGACGCGTTCTCCGGCCTGCCCGCTGACCGTCGGCCGATCATCTGCGCACTCGATGTCACGGAGCAGATAGAGATGAAGCCGGAGCACATCGCGGAGATCGGTCGCCGCGCCGGGAGCACGCCGGATGAGATCATCGCCGAGGCGGATGTCGACGGCACGCTCTCCACGGCATCCAACAGCGTCGTGCGGTACCTCACGGATGCCGTGCGCTTCTACATGGAATTCCACATCGCCCACAACCAGGGCTTCCTCGCTCACATGCACGATCCGTTCGCGGCGGCCATGGCCCTGCACCCGGAACTCGGCACGACGCGGGCGGCCACGGTAGACGTCGAGCTCGCGGGCTCTCTCACCCGCGGGCAGACGGTCGCGGACTGGGCGGGCATGTGGGGGCGGGAGCCCAACGCCGACATCGTGGTCGCCGTCGATCCGCCCCGATTCTTCGACCACCTCGTCGAAAGGGTCAGCGAATTCGCCCGTCGAGTCGGCTGACCCGCACCACCCCAGGTAAACGCAGTAGTACCAACGCCAATGAAGGAGAAAGTCATGAGTAGCACCGCAGCAACTCCTGCCGACTCGAAGAAGGTCCGAAACCGGATCTTCATCGCGGTCGGCACGATCATCATCATCGCGACGTACCTGTACCTCGTCGTCGGCCAGCCGACCGACATCGCACAGAGCTCGTTCAGCCAGTCGGGCCTCATCGCGATCGCCGGCTACGTGGTGGGCGCCATCCTGCTCGCCATCGGCGCCATCCACCGCCTCCCCACCGCCACCGTCGCGATGGTTCCGGTGGCGATCGCGCTCAACATCGTCGTTGGGCAGATCGTCTCGGTCATCGGCCTGCCGGTCTACCTCGACTCGATCGGTACTGTGCTCGTCTCGGCCCTTGCCGGCCCCGCCGCCGGTGTCGTCACCGGTATCCTCACGAACGTGATCTGGGGTCTCACTCTGAGCCCGATCGCGCTTCCGTACGCGGTCGTCCAGGTCATCATCGGCGTCATGGCCGGATACGCGGCCCGGCTCGGCATGTTCCGCCTGTTCTACCTGGCCCCCGTGGCCGGTGCGATCACCGGAATCGTCTGCGCCATCGTCTCCGCCCCCATCTCCGCCTTCGTCTTCGGTGGAGCGACGGGTGGTGGCACGGGCGCGATCGTCGGGGCATTCCAGGCCATGGGGCAATCGCTCCTTGGTGCGACAACGCTGCAGGGTCTGTTGTCCGACCCGCTCGACAAGGCGATCTCGTTCACGATCGTCGTGCTCATCCTCGCAGCACTGCCGAGCCGGTTCCGTCAGCGCTTCCCGTTCGTGCGCCAGTACAACGTGTTCGGTCGCAAGGCGCCCGCGCTGCAGCACCAGACCGCTGCTCCCGCGGCACCGGCCGCATCCGCAGTCCCGGCAGCGGATGTCACCGACGCGACGCCAGACAACTAGGAACCGATGTCGTCGACGCTCTTTGACAACCGCAAGTCGGTCATCCACCGACTGAACCCGGTGACGAAACTCATCGCACTGCTCGCGATCATCGTCACGGTGTTCGCCATCCCGCTCTGGTGGGTGGCGGGGTTGATCATCGTGCTCGTCGTCGTGCCTGCCGCCGTGATCTCCGGATCCGGCGGCAGGCTCCTCAGCCTCAGCCTCAGAATCCTCCTGCCGATCATGCTCGTCCTGTTCATCGTCCAGGGGCTCACGTTCCCCGGCGGCAAGACGATCATCTGGCAGTGGGGCATCATCGACGTGACCTCCGAGGGGCTCCTGTTCGCCCTCGGGATCGGCTCACGCATCATCGTCCTGGTCCTCGCCTCGATCCTGCTCGTGCTCACCACGCACCCCGGAGACCTCATGAGCGCCCTGACCGAGCGCGGGATGTCGCCGAAGTTCGCGTACATCATCAGTTCGACGCTGCAGCTCATCCCGGCATTCAAGGATCGCGCCGACAGCATCCTGCTCGCCCAGCAGGCGCGAGGTCTCAGCCTCAAGGGCAACCCGCTGCGCAGGATCAAGATCATGCTTCCGCTGCTCAGCCCCCTCGTGCTCGGGATGTTCACCGACGTGGAGGAGCGTTCGACCGCCATGGAGGCGCGCGCGTTCGGCTCGACCGCCCGGCGCACATCACTCATCCCCGTCGCCGACAGCATGGTCCAGCGGATCGCCCGGTGGCTGTTCATCGTCCTGGCTCTCGCGGCCGTCGCCACCCCGATCCTGTTAGGACTCCTGTGATTCAGCTCGACGACGTCTCGTACGCCTACCCCGACACGGACCATTTCGTCCTGTCGCACATGAACCTGTCGATCCCCGCGGGGTCGGTCACCGGCATCGTCGGAGCATCCGGCGCAGGGAAGACAACGCTCGCCAAGATCCTCTCGGGGTTCATCCCGCACGTCGACGGCGGGGAACTGAGCGGCACGGTCGTCGTCGACGGTGTGACGATCGCGGAGGCGTCGCTCGCCGACGCCGTCTCGCACGTGGGCCTCGTCATCCAGAGCCCGTTCAACCAGATCTCGGGCGCGAAGTTCACGGTGCGCGAAGAGCTCGCGTTCGGCCTCGAGAACCTCGGGGTGCCCCGCGACGAGATGGCGGTGCGGGTCGCAGAGGTCGCCGACCTGCTCGGCATCACCGGGCTTCTCGACCGCTCGCCCTACGCGCTCTCCGGCGGCCAGCAGCAGCTCGTCGCCATCGCCTCGATGATCATCATGCGCACCCCCGTGCTCGTCATGGACGAACCGACATCGCAGCTCGACCCTGGCGGCACGCGAATGGTCTTCGATGTCATGTCGAGCCTCCGCGACTCCGGCATCACGCTCGTCATCTTCGAGCACAAACTCGAACTCCTTCGGGAGCACGCGGATGTCGTGCACGTTCTCGCCGACCACCAGCTCATCGCGCACGGGCCGTCGCGCGCCATGCTCGCCGATCCGCGGATGGAGGAGTGGGGCATCGGCTCCACGCGATTCACCGCTGCGGCATCCGAGGCGCGAACCAAGAAGCTCCTGCCGGCGGATGTCGAACTGCCGGTCTCCATCGAGGACGCGGCGACGGTCTTCGCCTCCTTCGCGAGCTCGAAGGGAGCCTGACATGGACGTGAGTTTCAGCGGGGTCGGCTACACCTACCCCTCGGGTGTCGAAGCGGTCAAGGGAATCACCCTGGACGTGCCCTCCGGCCAGCGTTTCGCGATCGTCGGCCAGAACGGGGCCGGCAAGACGACTCTCGTCCGCCACCTCAACGGGATCTTCCAGCCCACGGTCGGCACGGTCCACGTGGGCGACTGGGCGACGACAGGACACACGATCGCAGAACTCTCGGCACGCGTCGGCTACGTGTTCCAGAACCCGGACGAACAGCTGTTCGCCCGCAAGGTGATCGACGACGTCGCGTTCGGGCCGAAGAACCTCGGGTTCGACGATGAGCGCGCGGCCGCGCTCGTCGCGGCAGCGCTCGAACAGACCGGGCTGAGTGCGGAGGCGGAGTCCCACCCGCATCACCTGTCACTGTCGGAACGCAAGCGCGTCGCCCTGGCGGCCGTGCTCGCCATGGACACGCCGGTCGTGGTGCTCGACGAACCGACGACCGGCCAGGACGAGCACGGGGTGCGGATGATCGCCTCCATCGTCGCGAGCCTGCAGGAACAGGGGCGCACAGTCATCGCGATCACCCACGACATGGACTTCTGCGCAGAAAACTTCGACCGCGTCGTGGCCATGGCTCACGGCGAGGTGCTCGCCGACGGTACGCCGACGGAGGTCTTCGCGAAGGATGATGTGCTCACGGAGGCGCGCGTCGAGGCGCCGCAGCTGGCTCGCCTCGCCGACGCACTCCACTGGGATCGCCGACCGCTCACCGTCGACGCCTTCGTCGAACAGCTTCCCCGCTCCGGAGCATGATGGGCGGCGCAGTGCTGGCCCTCGTGGCCAGCGTGCTGCTCGGGGTGTCCGACTTCCTCGGTGGGACTCTCTCGCGCAGGATTCCGCTCATCACCGTTCTGCTGCTCTCGCAGGTCGTCGCAACGCTCGCCATCCTGCCCAGGATGCTGCTGGAATCCCCCGCGACCAACTGGGAGCCGGCATTGTTCTGGGGCGTCGTCGGCGGCGTGGCGACGGCGGTCGCCGTCTCGAGCCTGTTCAAGGCGCTCGCGATCGGCACGATGGGTGTCGTCGCACCGATCACGTCCCTGAGTGTCCTCGTGCCCGTCATCGTCGGCCTGGCGACGGGTGACCAGCTCACCTGGATCCTCGGGGGTGGGCTCCTCGTCGCGATCATCGGCACGGTGCTCGCAAGCGGTCCCGAGGTGCGCACCCACACCCCCGGCCACGGGTCGAAGCCCATCGTCCTCGCGATCATCGCCGCCATCGGGTTCGGTGTCGCGAACCTCTCCGTCGCGCTCGGGAGCGCCTCGAACGTCACGACGACCCTCGTCTCCAACAGCGTCGTCGTGCTCCTGATCTACGGAGTCGGCGCGCTCATCCTGCGGCAGGTCCCGCGCGCCCCAGCGAAGGGCCTCGTCGGCATCGCCGCCATCGGATTCCTCGGCTTCGCCGCGAACCTGTGTTTCGCGCTGGCCAGCACGACGGCTCCGCTCACCGTGGTCGCGGTGCTCGCATCGCTCTACCCCGTCATCACGGTTCTGCTCGGCTGGCGCATCCTCGGCGAGCACCTTCAGCGCGTGCAGGTCCTCGGGGTGATTGCCGTTTTCGTCGGCGTCGCCGCCATCGCCGCGGCCACCTGACGGTAAAGTGACAGGCGTGACCGACGAGACGACCGATCCCGACCTGTACACGACAGCTGGCAAGCTCGCCGACCTGAAGCGCCGCTACCACGAGGCGGTGACCGCGAGCGGTGAGTCCGCGATCGACAAGCAGCACAAGCGCGGCAAGAAGACCGCGCGCGAGCGCATCGAGCAACTCCTCGACCACGGGTCGTTCGTGGAGCTCGACGAGTTCGTCCGCCACCGCACCCACGCGTTCGGCATGGACAAGTCCCGCCCCTACGGCGACTCGGTCGTCACCGGCACCGGCATGATCCACGGCCGCCAGGTCGCCGTCTACGCGCAGGACTTCACCATCTTCGGCGGCTCCCTGGGCGAGGTCGCCGGCGAGAAGATCATCAAGGTCATGGAACTCGCGATGAAGACGGGCGTGCCGATCATCGGGATGCTCGACTCCGGCGGAGCCCGCATCCAGGAGGGCGTCGTCGCGCTCGGGAAGTACGGCGAGATCTTTCGACTCAACACCCGCGCATCCGGGGTCATCCCGCAGATCTCCATCATCATGGGCCCGGCAGCAGGCGGGGCCGTGTACTCACCGGCCCTCACCGACTTCGTGATCATGGTCGACAAGACGAGTCAGATGTTCGTCACCGGCCCGGATGTCATCAAGACCGTCACTGGCGAAGACGTCGGCATGGAAGAGCTCGGCGGAGCCCTCACCCACAACCAGAAGTCCGGCGTCGCGCACTACCTCGCGAGCGACGAGGACGACGCCCTCGACTACGCACGCACGCTCCTCAGTTTCCTTCCGGACAACAACCTCGCCGACGTGCCCATCTACGAGAGCGAGGTCGAGCTCGAGATCACCGACGAGGACCGACGGCTCAACACCCTCATCCCCGACTCTCCGAACCAGCCCTACGACGTCAAGACCGTGATCGAGCACGTCGTCGACAACGGCGACTTCCTCGAGACGCAGCCGCTCTTCGCACCGAACATCGTCGTCGGCTTCGGCCGCGTAGAGGGCAGGTCCGTCGGCGTCATCGCGAACCAGCCGAACGCGATGGCCGGCACGCTCAACATCGAGGCCGGCGAGAAGGCAAGCCGGTTCGTGCGCTTCTGCGACGCGTTCTCGATCCCTATCCTCACCCTCGTCGACGTCCCCGGCTATCTTCCGGGCACCGACCAGGAGTGGACCGGCGTCATCCGCCGCGGGGCGAAGCTGCTCTACGCCTACGCCGAGGCCACGGTGCCGCTCGTGACGGTCATCACGCGCAAGGCCTATGGCGGCGCCTACATCGTGATGGGCTCCAAGCAGCTCGGCGCGGACCTCAACTACGCGTGGCCCACCGCCGAGATCGCCGTCATGGGCGGCCAGGGCGCCGTCAACATCCTGTTCCGCGGTGAGATCAAGGCCGCAGAGGATGCCGGCGAGGATGTCGCCGCCGTGCGAACGAAGCTCGCGAACGAGTACACCTACAACGTGGCGAGCCCGTTCCTCGCTGCGGAGCGCGGAGAACTGGACGGGATCATCGAGCCCGCTGCAACCCGCGTCGCCGTCATCAAGGGGCTCCGCGCCCTCCGCACGAAGCGCGCGAGCCTGCCACCGAAGAAGCACGGGAACATCCCGCTGTGATCGGCGACGACGAGATCAGGGTCGTCCGCGGAAACCCCACCGCGGATGAGCTTGCCGCCGTCGTCTCCGTGATCAAGGCCATGACCGCAGAACTCGAGGGAACGCGGGCGCAGTCGGAAGCACGAGCGGCGAGCGGATGGCGGCTCAGCCAGCGTCCGATCCGTACCCCGATCATCCCGGGAATCACCCGCTGGCGGGGTTTTTCCTGATTCGCCCCCGTTTTGGGGGCGAACTCGCATCTGCCTTTCGATGCATTCCGGGGACCACGAAATCCGTTGCGATTCCGGTCGATTCTGCGCCAATTCGACTGCGGATCCGTCGGAGACGCAGGAAATCCCCACCCTGTACCCCGCTGACTACGGGTATACCCTACCGGAATGCCGATATACCGGCTAAAATCAGTGTACATCGTCAAAAAATGTCCCCCGATTGTCCCCCAAAATGACGACTATGAGTTATGGTGAAGGCACCCCAGAATAGAAAGTGCTAGGTGTTCCTCTCTTCAGAGCAACATCACCAATCATTGGCCGACTAGGGTAAGCGGGCTAATGACTTGGGGGCGAGTCAGGGCGATATTCGGGTTATCGCCCTGACTCGAATCTTGAGAAAGGGCCGGAGGAATCTCCTCCGGCCCTTTCCTCTGCTCATGGCTTCACCGACCGAGCGCCGGGACGGCGCTCGGCGCCGGCACGGCTTCGCCTGCTGCGAGGGCCAGAAATGGCCTCCGCTCAACGCTCCAGCGCGCGGGGGATCTCCAGCCACAGGTCGACCTGGTCGTCCTCGTCGTCCTCCTCGGCGTGACCGAGTGCGCTCGCGTTCCCGCCGTCCGACGAATTCAGCCCGACCACCGTCACCGCGACATCCGAGCCCTCGGGGACGGTCCGCGCGATGAGCCGGTCCGTGTTCGAACTCTTCAACGCGTCGGCGAGGCTGTTCAGAACGCGCTCCAGTTCCGCGTCGGAGAGCTCGTCGATCCCGCCCTCATCGAGGAGCGTCACGATCGCGCCCCTCCTGCGCGCGCGCATCACCTGGTCCCGAACGCGGTTGTTGAGGAGCTTGCGTCCACGGATCTCGTCCCGGATGGCGGCCTCCAGGTAGACGCATTCCGAGCGCTGGGCGTCGGTGAGGTCCCCCTTGCGTGCGACGATCTGCCGGAGCATCGGCAGCGCCATCCGGTTGGTCTGGCGAAGGCGGAATTGCCGTTCGAACAGGTGCGCCTCCTGGGCCGCCTGCCAGTCCGCGGCCTCCCGCTCCGCGACGACGTATTGCTGCGCGTCCTTGCCGATCTTCGCGAGGGAGCGGGAGAGCACGTGCGACACCGCCACCCAGACGATGCTGCCGACCACCCCGAGCGTTGCGAGAGCCCCTACACCGGCCCAGATCGTCGTCTGCACGGCGAGGGACAGCACACCGACCCAGGCCAGGAAGTGCTGTTTTCGCGTCGACGTGATGACCATGAGCGTTCCGATCGCCGCCGGATACCAGGTCGAATAGTCGGAGCCGACCGACCCGTGGACGTCGAGCTGTGCGGTCACGAGGATCGGGAGTGCGATGCACACGGCAACGTTCATGATCGCCATCCAGAGCGGCATCCGGATGTCCTTCGACGGCCACAGGCTGATCGCCGTCGCGATCGCGTACATGATCATCGCCGCGATGAACGGGACCTTGTCGCGCGGAACGTTGATCGAGTAGACCGCGAGCAACAAGTGGTATCCGGAGAAGACCGCCGCGAGCGCGACGATGATGAAACGCGGAATGGAGATCACCATGACGTGCCCCTCTCCTCCTGCTCGGGGTCCGGCCAGCGGATGCTGACGACCGTGCCGTCGCCTGGGCTGGACGCGATCTCTGCCCGGCCGCCGGCGTTCGCCACGCGCTCGACGATCGAGACGCGCAGGCCCAGACGCTCGTTGGGCACCTCCGCGATGGAGAATCCGACACCGGTGTCCCCGATCTCGACCTCGAGCCCATCCGCCCCGACGCCGGTGATGCGCACCCACCTGTCGATGTCATTCGCGTGCCCGGCATGCTGCAGGCTGTTGACCATCGCCTGCACCGCTGCGGAGTACAGGGCGTCGGCGACCTGCACCGAGACGGTGCCCGCTCCGATGTCGAGCACCCGCACGGTGAACGGCGCCGAGAGCGTGTTCGTCGCCTCCGCGATGCGTTCGGCCACCTGCTCCACCGCCACCATCGACTCGTCGTCGGGGGATGCGGCCGCCGCCTCCTTGAGATGGCCGATCGCATTGCTCGCCATCGTCGCCGACAGCGCCATGGCATCCGGAGAGTATGCGCGCGCCGCCGAGATGAGCGTCGTCAGGACACTGTCGTGCACGATCGAATCCACCTGGACGCGCTCGACCTCCGTCGCATGCTGGCGGATGGCGTGGGAGTAGCGTGCGAGCGCTGTCGCCTGCGCCGAGTCGACGGATGCCGCGGCCCCGCGCAAGAGGGTGATGATCATGAGCACCGCCCCGCCGAGCAGGATCGCGTAGATCGTGTCGAGGGCGGCGAGATCCCAGTGCGCTCCACCGCCGGATGGCGTCAGGCGAATGACTCCATAGACGCTCGGCGCCAGGACGAGGTAGAGGGCGGCGCTCCAGGTCGAGAAGGCGATCGCGGCGGCCGCGGTCGCGACGGTGCACATGAACCAGAGCCACGGGCGTTCCTTCGCCACGGTGTCGGTGTCGAGGACGGCGAGCGGCCACGTGGCCATGGCGACGAGGTAGGACAGGGCGACCCAGGTGTTGACGGATCGAACGAACCGGCGGAGCATCGCCGCGACGACGCTGACCAGCAGGCCGCCGAGAATGGCGATGTTGTACCCCCAGAACCACACCGGCTGAAGCTGGACCACCTGGCCGAGCATCACGGGGAAGGTCTGCGCGCCGAACAGCAGCCCGAAGAACGCGACGGAGCGGGAGGCGACGACCTCCATCTGGGAGCGGCTGATCGGCCGCCTCTGCTGTCGAGGCGGAGACGCAGTCAGCTCAGTCGTCATCTCCGCCATCCGGGTCGAGCCCCGGGAGAATGCCATCCTCCACCGCGCGGCGCAGCAGGTCGACCTTGGTCGGAGCCGGCCTGCCGACCTCGACATATTTCACACGGATGCGGTCGAGGTATTCGCGCGCCGTCGCGTACCCGATGCCGAGCTTCTCGGCCGCGAGCTTGAGCGGGAGCCCCGACGCGTACAGGTGGAGGATTTCACGCTCGCGCCTGCCGAGCTGGGCCTTCGAGAAGTCACGGTCCGCGTCGATCGCGGTCGCCCACTCGAGGTTGTTGAGAACGTCGCCGCGCGCCACCGTCGCCACCGCCGACATGACCGTCTTCGTCGCGGACGACTTCGGGATGACGCCGGCAGCGCCGGCCGCAAGAGCCTCGCGGACGAGGGCGACCCGATCGGCAATGCTGTGAATGAGGACGGCACAGCCGGTCGCCTGCACCGACTTCACGTTCTCGGTCACCGTCGAACCGTCGCCGAGCGAGAGGTCGAGCACGACGACGTCGCACTCGCGACCACCGAGGTTCGCGACGAACTCCTTGACGGATGCCGCGGCCAGGACGAAATCGAACCCGGCGTCGATGAATGCCGCCTTGAGTCCGAGCCGCACCGATTCATGATCATCGACGACGCCGACCCTCACCCCCCGGCGTGACGCGTCCACAACGGTTTCGTTCTCCACCGTGAGTTGCATGGTCAGGTTCCTGTTCTCGCGGGTACTTCTGCCAGCTTAATGCCACCGCCGCGAAGCCAGACGATAGAGTCTGGACATGATTTCTCGAGTGGTGAAGTCTGCGCTGGCGATCGGGGTCGTCGCCCTGTCACTCGCGGGATGCTCCGGGCCGTGGAGCGGGCCGGAGGAACTCAGCCATTTCGACATCCGCTACACGATCGAGCCGGACGGCAGCGTGCACGTCGTCGAGACGATCGACTACGACTTCGGCTCGTCGGAAGACCGCCACGGGATCGATCGATACCTCATCTCACGGTTCTCCACCGCGACGCCGGGAACGGATCGCGTCTACCAGTACTCCAACATCGACGTGACGAGCCCGACCGGGGCGAGCGCACTCTTCTCGACGGCGCTCGACAACGCGCTTCAGATCCGGGTCGGAAACAAGAATGCGAACGTCAGCGGCAAGCAGACCTATGTCGTGTCCTACGACATCGACGGGGCCCTGAACCGTGCCCAGCAGCCGGATGGCAGCTTCCTCGACGAGTTCTACTGGAACGCGACCGGAAGCTACTGGGATCCGACGATCGTGAAGACGACGGTGACGGTGGATGGCCCGGCGCCTGTGGAGTGGGTGACCTGCTTCGCGGGCTACGACGGAACGCAGGACACGTGCGACAGCGCGACGAAGAGCGGCGCATCGGCGACGTTCTCCACGGCGGACCTCACGAGCAGGCAGGGCATGACGATCGACGTGGCGTGGCCGGACGGGACATTCGCCAACACCGAGCCGATCACCGCGGCGAGTCTCCCTGCATACTCCGAGCCGATCCGCACCGGTTCGAACGACGGACCTGACCCGTTCTGGAACCCGTGGAACTGGGGAACGGGTCTCGGCCTGCTCGTCGGCGTACCGCTCGCCTTCCAGCTGCTCGTCGTGGCGAGAAGGCGCGACCGCTCCTTCCTGGGCGTCACCCCCGGCCAGGTCCCGGACAACCCGTCGAGCGCCGAGGTCGGCCCCGCGCCGAAGGACGAGACGATCGTCGTGCAGTACCAGCCGCCGGCGGGACTCCCGGTGGGGGCTGCGGGCACCGTCCTCAACAAGAAGCGGAAGAACTCCGACATCACCGCCACCCTCGTCGACCTCGCCGTGAGGGGCTACCTGCGCATCGAAGAGGTCGAGGGCGGCAATCGCCGCAAGGCGAAGGACTACACCCTCGTCTCGACGCCGGAGCGTGCAGCGCAGAAGAGGGCGGCATCCCGCCCAGGCGGTCCGGATGCCGCAGAGCTGCTTCCGCACGAGACGCTCCTTCTCGGGAGGCTGTTCGGTCGTTCCCGGACGAGCGTGACGCTCTCCAAGCTGACCAACACCTTTGCCTCCGACATGCGGGCGATCATCAAGTCGCTGGACACCTGGATCGAGCACCAGGCGTACTTCATCGACAAGGTGAACGGAAGCCATCCGCTCATCAGCTGGGGGCTCACCCTCGGAGCGGTCGGGTTCTTCATCATGACCTTCGTCAACGGTGCGTGGTTCCTCATCCCGATCGGCCTCGCCGCCGGCTCCCTCGTGACCCTCGGTGCCGCGTCGAAGGCCGCCAGGCGCAGCGCGCTCGGGCACGCCGTCTTCGTGCAACTCGCCGGATTCAAGGAGTACATCGCGACCGCAGAGGCCGACCGCATCCGCTTCGACGAGGACGAGGACGTGTTCAGCCGATACATGCCGTGGGCCATGGTGTTCGGTGAGGCGGAGCGCTGGGCCAAGGTGTTCGCCGAGCTCGTCGCGCAGGGCAAAGTGCAGGCGACACCGGACTGGTACGTGGGCAATGCGGGCTTCCGGGCCGGATACCTGTCGAGCACCGTCGCCTCGATCTCCTCGATCGGGTCGGCCGTCAACACCTTCACGAGCATGGCGACGACCTCCTTCACGTCCACTCCCGGCTCCAGCGGTGGATCCGGGGGAGGGGGCGGCGGCGGCGGCGGAGGCGGCGGTGGAGGCGGCGGGAGCTGGTAGCCCCTCGCTGGTCGAATGCCGGGCGCAGCAGGGTGTTTCGAGGCCCCGAACCCGATCTGCTCCCGCGGGCCCGACCTACTCCCGAACGAGGCGTGCCACAGCTTCGACGTGGTGCGTGTTCGGAAACAGATCGAACGCCCGGATGCCGCCGGCCCCCGTCGTGTCGTCCTGGTTCGGGTTGAGCCGGTAGCCACTGCTCGCGAAGAGCGCGAGGTCCCTCGCGAGCGCGACCGGGTCGCACGCGACGTAGACGATCTGCGTCGGGTGCAGGGCTGCGAGCTGGCCGACGACGCCTTTTCCGGCCCCGGATCGCGGCGGATCCAGGATGACCGTCGCCCCATCCAGTCGCCTGCCGTCTGCGGTTGCGCGGGCGAGGAATCGATCCGCTCTCGCCGTGACCGCTCCCGCCGCGGCCCACTCCGCGAGGTTGGCCGTCGCGAACTCCGTCGCCCTCGCGTCGCTCTCGACGGTCGTGATGCGCGTCTCAGGGCCGAACCGGTCCCCGACTGCTGCAGCGAGGAGTCCGACCCCGCCGTAGAGGTCGAGGTTCTCGGCGAGCGGATCGAAGAGGTCGGCGTCGATCGCCTCCTGCACGGCGCCCGTGAGTGTTGCCGCAGCGTGGGTGTGAACCTGCCAGAATCCGCCCGCGGCCAGATGGAACTCGCGATCGCCGACCACCTCCGTGATCGAGTCGCCCTGGTTCCCGTCCAGCACGAGGGTGTCGCCTCGCGACGGAGCGACGATGTCGATGTGTCCGCCAGCGTTGTGCCGCGCGCGTCGTCCGAGGGGCGCGGCCGCCGCGATGGCCGGGGTCGCCAGAGGCAGGTCGGTGACCGGGATGACGCGGTGCGAACGCGCGGCGAACCCGCCGACGGTCCCGTCGTCGGCCACGTGCAGTCGGACGCGGGTGCGCCATCCGGTGCCGTCGACCGCGCCGGGCACAGGCTCGACGACGACGGGCGAGTCGACGCCGGCCATCCGGCTCACAGCGTCGGCGAGCACCCGCCGCTTGAGTTCACGCTGGTGCTCGATCGCGATGTGACCGAACTCTGCGCCGCCCACCCGCTCCAGCGGCGCCCTCGCGATCGACGCGGCAGACCAGACATGGTCCTGCCGGTGCGGGGATGCGTCGAGGATCTCCACGGCATCCGCGCGCCAGAACGCGGACTTCGCGTCATCCGTGATGACGGCGCGGACGGTCTCCCCCGGTATCGCGTCCGAGACGAAGACGACGCGTCCTTCGTGACGCGCGACCATCGCACCGCCGTGGGCTACGTTGGAAATCTCCAACTCCACGAGTTGGCCCAGATTTTCGCCCATCCCCCCAGCTTAGGAGCGGTCGTGTCGGAAGCCGGTGTGCGGCTCTATCTCGCCTCGACCTCTCCGGCGCGACTGGCGACCCTGCGCGCCGCGGGAATCGAACCGGTCGTTGCGCCGTCCCATGTCGACGAGGATGCCGCGGTGGCCGCTGCCGGCGCGATCTCCCCCGTCGAGACGGTGCTGCTGCTCGCCCGGCTGAAGGCGGAGGCGGTGGCCGAGTCCGGGGCGGGTGGCATCACCCCGGACGGCTTCATCCTCGGCGGCGACTCCGTCTTCGAACTCGCCGGCGTCGTGTACGGGAAGCCGCACACGGCATCCGTGGCCCGCGAGCGGTGGGTGCTTCAGCGGGGGCGCACCGGCATCCTGCACTCGGGGCACTGGCTCATCGACCACCGCGGCGGGCGGGTGAACGGCGCAGCGGGAGCCGTGTCGAGTGCGGGGGTGACCTTCGCCGAGGACATCACCGACGCGGAGCTCGACGCGTACGTCGCGACGGGCGAACCGCTCCACGTCGCGGGGGCGTTCACCATCGACTCCCTTGGCGCTCCGTTCATCACGCGTGTCGATGGCGATCCCCACGCGGTCGTCGGACTCTCGCTGTCCACACTGCGCGGTCTTCTGCGCGGCTTCGGCGTCGAATGGCACGTCTTCTCCGGCATGCAACCCGAAATACAAGGACGTCCAACTCTTTTTGTCAATCCTGGCCAATGATCGATGCGCGAAGCGCAATAGGCTAAACAACTATGCCCCGTATCTCCACAGTTCTGATTGCCAATCGCGGAGAGATCGCGGTCCGCGTCATCCGGGCGGCGAAGGACAGCGGAATCGCTTCGGTCGCGGTGTATGCGGACCAGGACCGGGATGCCCGGCACGTGAAGCTCGCGGATGAGGCGTATGCGCTCGAGGGGTCGACGAGCGCCGAGACCTACCTCTCCATCGACAAGATCCTCTCCATCGCGCGGCGCTCAGGGGCGGATGCCGTGCACCCCGGATACGGGTTCCTCGCCGAGAACGCGCAGTTCGCCCAGGCCGTCATCGACGCAGGACTCATCTGGATCGGACCGTCGCCGTCCGCGATCGAACAGCTCGGAGACAAGGTCTCCGCCCGGCACATCGCCGAGAAGGTCGGTGCGCCGCTCGCACCGGGGACGCTCAATCCGGTGGCGGACGCCGCCGAGGTGCTCGACTTCGTCGACACGCACGGACTCCCCGTGGCGATCAAGGCCGCGTTCGGAGGCGGCGGACGCGGGCTCAAGGTGGCGCGCACGCGCGAGGAGATCCCCGAGCTCTTCGAGTCGGCCACCCGCGAGGCCGTGGCGGCGTTCGGCCGAGGGGAATGCTTCGTCGAGAAGTACCTCGACAAGCCGCGCCACGTCGAGACGCAGTGCCTCGCCGATGCGGCAGGCAACGTCGTCGTCATCTCGACCCGCGACTGTTCCCTCCAGCGCCGGCACCAGAAGCTCGTGGAGGAGGCGCCGGCACCATTCCTCACCGAGGCGCAGACCGAGCAGCTCTACACCTCCTCGAAGGCGATCCTGCGCGAGGTCGGATATGTCGGTGCCGGCACGTGCGAGTTCCTCGTCGCCTCGGACGGGACCATCTCGTTCCTCGAGGTGAACACGCGGCTGCAGGTCGAGCATCCGGTGTCGGAGGAGGTCACCGGGATCGACCTCGTGCGCGAGCAGTTCCGGATCGCCGAGGGCGGACTCATCGACTACGAGGACCCCGCGCCGCAGGGACACTCGTTCGAATTCCGCATCAACGGCGAGGACCCAGGGCTGAACTTCATGCCGACGCCCGGTCCGGTGAGCGTGCTGCGGTTCCCCGGCGGCCCCGGGGTGCGCGTCGACAGCGGTGTCACGACCGGCGATGTCATCGGCGGCGCGTTCGACTCCCTGCTCGCCAAGCTCATCGTGACGGGTTCGAGCCGGGAGGACGCGCTGGAGCGTTCGCGTCGTGCGCTCGACGAGTTCGAAGTCGCCGGCCTGCCGACCGTGCTGCCGTTCCACCGGAAGATCGTGCGCGACCCCGCGTTCACATCCGCGCCCTTCTCCGTCTACACGCGGTGGATCGAGACCGACTTCGACAACGACATCGAACCGTGGAGCGGGTCGCTCGTGGAGGCGACTCCGCCCGCCTCGCGACAGAACGTCGTCGTCGAGGTCGGCGGCAAGCGCATCGAGGTGTCGTTGCCGAGCCCGATGCTGGGCGCAGCGGCATCGGCGCCGGCCGCCGTGCCTCCGCGCCGGAGTGCCGGGAGCGTGGTCGCCACCGCGACGGGCGACTCCGTGAAGGCACCCATGCAGGCGACCGTCGTGAAGCTCGCCGTGAACGACGGCGACCGCGTCGTGAAGGGCGACCTCGTGCTCGTCCTGGAGGCGATGAAGATGGAGCAGCCGCTCACCGCGCACAAAGACGGGGTGATCTCCGACATCAACGCCGTCGTCGGGGCGACCGTGTCATCCGGTCACCTTCTGCTGAACATCGTCGACTGACGCGGCCGTTCCGCTAGCCGGCACCGGCTCCCGCTCCGGCCCGCGACGATGCGGTGGTCTGTCCGCGATCCGGTTGTGTGAAACGGTGCATCGCAGACACGACACCGCATCGCGCGGCGAGGCCGGTCAGCGCACGATGTGCATCGCGCGGGCGGCATCCGTGATGCTGCCGGAGAGCGAGGGGTAGACGCTGAAGGCCTCCGCGAGTTCATCGACCGTCAGTCGGTGCTCGATCGCGAGCGCGATCGGCAGGATGAGCTCGGATGCCTTCGGCGACACGACGACGCCGCCGATGACCGTCCCGCTGCTCACGCTCGCGACGAGCTTCACGAAGCCATCCCGGATGCCGAGCATCTTCGCGCGCGGATTCTGCGAGAGGGGCAGTTTGTGGATCCGCCCGGGAACGACGCCGTCCTCGATCTGCTTCTGCGACCAGCCGACGGTCGCGATCTCCGGCTGCGTGAAGATGTTCGACGTCACGTTGCGCAGCTCTGTCGGGTTCACCTCGTCGCCCATCGCGTGGAACACCGCCGTGCGCCCCTGCATCGACGCGACGGATGCGAGCGGCAGGAAGTCGGAGCAGTCGCCTGCCGCGTAGATCGACGGCATCGACGTGCGGGCGACCCGGTTGACGCGAATGTGACCGGATTCGGTGAGCTGAACCCCGGCATCCTCGAGCCCGATGCCCACGGTGTTCGGCACCGACCCGACAGCCATGAGGCAGTGGCTGCCCTCGACCATGCGGCCGTCGGTGAGCGTCGCGAGAACGCCATCCGCGGTGCGCTCGATCGATTCCGCGCGCGACTTCGAGAGCACAGTCATCCCGTTGCGCTTGAACACCGTCTCGATGACCCTGGCGGCGTCGACATCCTCCCCAGGGAGGACGGTGTCGCGGCTGGAGATGAGTGTGACCTTCGCGCCGAGCGCGGTGTAGGCCGAAGCGAACTCCGCCCCGGTGACCCCGGAACCGACGACGATGAGATGATCGGGCACGGAGTCCAGGCTGTACAGCTGCGTCCAGGTGAGGATGCGCTCCCCGTCCGGCTTCGCGGTCGGCAGGATGCGGGGGCTCGCCCCCACCGATACGACGATCGTGTCCGCGTCGATCGACTCGAAGTCGGTGCGCTTCTTCCCCGATCCGGTGGACACGACGACGCGCTGCGGCCCGTCGAGGCGTCCATCCCCCTGGAGGATCGTGACCCCCGCGCGCTTGAGCGCCGATTTCATGTCCTCCGACTGGTCGCGCGCGAGCCCGAGAAGCCTCTTGTTGACGGCGGCGAGGTTGACCGCCACCTCCGGCTTCGTGGCGCGACCGCCATCCCGGGCGAAGAACTGCACGCCGAGGTCTGCCGCGTCCACGATCGCGTTCGCCGCCTCCGCCGTCGCGATGAGCGTCTTGGACGGGACCACATCGGTCAGCACGGCGGAGCCGCCGACTCCTGTGCGCTCGACGAGGGTCACCTCTGCACCCAGTTGCGCACCGGTCAATGCCGCCTCGTACCCGCCTGGGCCGCCGCCGATGATGGCGATGCGCTGCTTGCGCTCGAACTTGTAAGACATCCGCCCATTCTCCCCCAGCGCGGGTGCGGCCAGTGCAAATTAGAGTGGTGGCATGACGAACCACACCAACCCGCTCGACGACCCCGCGGCCGACCCGTTCGCCGTTGCGGCGAACGCCGCAGTACAGATCGCCGAGAAGACCGGCGTCCAGCGCCACGACATCGCCCTCACGCTCGGAAGCGGCTGGGCGAAGGCGGCCGACCTCATCGGTGAGACGACGGCGACGATTCCCGCGACGGAGATCGACGGCTTCAGCAAGCCGGCGCTGGAGGGACACACCGGGTCGCTGCGCTCGATCCTGCTGCCGAACGGAAAGCGCGCCCTCGTGATCGGCGCGCGCACCCACTATTACGAGGGCCACGGCGTCCGCAGGGTCGTGCACAGCGTGCGCACCGCGGCCGCCACGGGCGCGAAGATCATGATCCTCACGAACGGTGCCGGCGGCATCCGGGAGACCTGGAACCCGGGCACCCCCGTGCTCATCAGCGACCACATCAACCTCACGGCCACCTCCCCGCTCGAGGGCGCGACCTTCGTCGACCTGACCGACCTGTACTCCCGCCGCCTGCGCGACCTCGCCCGCACGATCGATGCGAGCCTCGACGACGGCGTCTACTGCCAGTTCCGCGGTCCGAACTATGAGACGCCGGCGGAGGTGCAGATGGCGAAGGCCATGGGCGGCCACATCGTCGGGATGTCCACGGCACTCGAGGCGATCGCCGCGCGCCAGTCCGGCATGGAGATTCTCGGGATGTCGCTCATCACGAACCTCGCCGCCGGCATCCAGAAGACCCCGCTCAGCCACGAGGAAGTCATCGACGCGGGCAAGGCGGCCGAACCGGTGATCAGTGCGCTGCTCGCGAAGATCGTTGCGGAGCTCTAGTGGGCGAGCCAGAAGTGGGCGGCCCAGAAATCGGAAGCACCGACACGAGCGTTCTGGATGCCGCGAAGACCTGGCGCGACCAGGATCCGGACGACGAGACGCGCACTGAACTCGACGCCATCATCTCCGAGGCCGAGACCGGCTCGGCATCCGCCCTGGCGGACCTGCACTCGCGCTTCGATCTCCGGCTCGAATTCGGCACCGCCGGACTGCGGGGAGAGCTCGCAGCCGGCCCCAACCGGATGAACCGGGTCCTGGTCGCGCAGGCGGCCGCAGGGCTCGCCGCGTTCCTCCTGGCGCGCGAGTCGAGCCCGAGCGTCGTGATCGGTTACGACGGACGCAAGAACTCGCACATCTTCGCGACCGACACGGCCGAGCTCATGGCCGGCGCCGGCGTTCGCGCGATCATCCTGCCTCGCCTCCTGCCGACCCCCGTGCTCGCCTTCGCGGTGCGGCACCTCGACGTGAGCGCCGGGGTGATGGTCACGGCGAGCCACAATCCGCCGAACGACAACGGCTACAAGGTGTACCTGGGCGGTACGGACAACGGCTCCCAGATCGTCCCGCCGTCGGATGCCGAGATCGAGGCGCAGATCGTCCGGGTCGCCGAAACCCGGCGGGTGCCCGACCTGCCGCGGTCGACCGACTACGAGACGGCAGGCGAAGACGTGCTCGACGAATACGTGCGGCAGACGGCGTCGCTCGTGAGCGCGCCGGCAGCTGCCCCGCGATTCGTCTACACGGCCATGCACGGGGTCGGCTGGGAAACCGCACGGCGCGTGTTCGCCGACTCCGGATTCGGAGTACCGGTAGTCGTTCCAGAGCAGATCGAACCGGATGCCGCGTTCCCCACCGTCGCGTTCCCGAACCCCGAGGAGCCCGGCGCTCTCGACCTCGCCTTCCGCACAGCGACGGAAGCCGGCGTCGACCTCATCGTCGCGAACGACCCGGATGCCGACCGTCTCGCAGTCGCCGTACCCGATGGGTCAGGTGGGTGGCGCCGCCTCTCCGGAAACGAGGTCGGCTGGCTTCTCGGCTGGCGGGCCGCCGAGAGGCTTCAGTCGGCCGGCGAATCGGTCGCGGCCGTCGGCGGCGACGCGGCGAGTTGCGTGAACGGGGCGCTCGCAGCGTCCATCGTCAGCTCTCCCGCACTCGCCGAGATCGCGCACCAGTACCACCTCGACTACGCGGACACCCTCACCGGATTCAAGTGGATCTCGCGCGTGCCCGACCTCGCCTTCGGCTATGAGGAGGCGCTCGGCTACCTCGTCGACCCGCGGAAGGTCCGCGACAAGGACGGCATCTCGGCCGCCGTGGAGTTCCTCTCCATCGTCGCCGAACTGAAAGCGGCCGGCCGCACGATCGACGACCACGAGCTCGACTTCGCCGCGCGTTTCGGCGCGTTCGCCTCGGGCCAGGTGTCGGTGCGCGTGATGGAGCTCGCCGATATCCCCCGGATCATGGCACGGTTGCGTGAGCACCCGCCGACCCATCTCGGCACTGTCGCCGTGACCGCGATCGACGACTTCGCGGAGGGCTTCGGCAGCTTCCCGCCGAGCGACATCCTGCGCATCCATCTCGAGGACGGCTCGCGGGTTATCGTGCGTCCGAGTGGTACCGAGCCCAAAGTCAAGGTCTATCTGGACGCCTCGAGCACCGACGGAACCGCAGTCGAACGGATCGCCGCCGCCCAGACGGCCGTCGACGCCCTCGACGCAGCTGTGAGACCGCTGCTGGGCTGACCCTCAGTCGCTGTGGTTATCATGCCAAGGCGAGGGAGGTTCCCATGCCGGAACGTGGAGCTCCGAAGGTTCGGAAGGTTTCACCGACGGTGCCAGAGGATGCGGTCATCGGCAGGGTGCTCGGCGGCCGCTACCGGGTCACCGCCCTGATCGGGCGTGGCGGAATGGCGCCCGTGTATCGCGCAGCCGACGAACAGCTCCCGCGCGAGGTCGCCGTCAAGCTCATGTTTCCCGGCACCGCCGACCCGGAAGAACTGGGTCGCCAGCGCAACGAGATCGACACGCTCGCCTCGCTCAACCACCCCGCGCTTGTCACCCTGCTCGACGCGGGTGTCGAACAGACGCCGGCCGGGGATCGGGCGTTCATCGTGATGGAACTCGTCGACGGCCCGAACCTGCGAGAGGCCGTCGCAGAGAACCTTACGCAGGAGCAGGTGGCGCATATCGGCGCCGACATCGCGGAAACCCTGCACTACATGCACGCAAGAGGTATCGTGCATCGCGACATCAAGCCGGCAAACATTCTCCTGGCACCCTCAGGGGTTCCGCATCGGCGGTTCCATGCCAAGCTCACGGATCTCGGGATCGCGAAACTGCTGGACGGCAATTCCCTGACATCGACGGGCCTCGTCGTCGGAACGGCCGACTACCTCAGCCCTGAGCAGGCGAGCGGCGCCACCGCCGGTGCGGCATCCGACATCTATTCCCTCGGCCTCGTGCTGCTGGAAACGCTGACCGGCGAAAAGGCGTTTCCCGGGACGACCGCTGAGACGTTGGGCGCGCGCCTCGTCACCCAGCCGACTGTTCCCGATTCGCTCGGGACTGCCTGGACCACCCTGCTCATGAGGATGACCGCGCTCGATCCCGAGGAGCGGGCAGACGCGCTCGAGGTCGCCCTCGCCGCGAGGAGCATCGCTGACGCGAAAGCCGATGACCCTGCGGAGGCGATGCTGGATCGCACCCTGGTGTACCCGGTGAGCCTCACCGCGACAACCGAGGTGATCGGCAGACCAGCCGTCACCGAACCTCCGATTGACGTCGGACCGGCACGCGAAAGCACAGCCGTGCCGCCGGGGAGTAAGAAGGATTCCCCGATCCGGGCCGCATCGCGGCGGGGCGCGCGGAACCGGCTCATCGGCGTCACCGTGGCAGTCGCGGTCGTCGCCGGCGTCGGCGCCGGCGTCGCGGGGATGCTCATGGCGACCGCAGAGCCACCGACGTCGACGCCCTCCTACCCACCCGTCGAGGGAGTCCTGGGCGAACATCTCCAGCAGCTCCAGGACAGCGTGGCGCCATGAGACGGGGGTCCATGGGACGAGGGTGCCTGAGTCGAGGGTGCCTGGGACGAGGGTGCCTGAGAGGAGGGTGGATGAGACGGGCGACCGCCGCAGGTGCAGCCCTGCTGCTCCTTGCCGGTGCGCTCAGCGGGTGCGCCCCTTCCGGCCAGCAGCTCGACGCGGGTTCCGCAAGGCAGTTACAGGCCTCCGTACTCGCCGTAACGACAGCAGCCGCCGCAGGGGACTACTCCGAGGCGATCGCCGCTCTCGATACGCTCGAGGAGCAGTTGACGGAGGGGACGGCATCCGGTGCCATCGACTCAGGCCGCAGCGCACGCATCCAGGCGTCGATCGACCTCGTGCGGGCGGACCTGGCCGCCGCTGAGCCGCAACCCAGCCCCACGCCGGACAAGCCGGGCAAAACGGATCCCGGGCCGAAGAAGGGCCCTCCCGGCAAGGACAAGCCGTAGCGCGGTCCCGATCCTCCGGCAGGAGAGAATGGTGACATGGTTCTTCCCACCACAGGCACCGTCGTCAGTTACCCGACCGGCTCGACAGAGGGCACCGGAACAGTCCTGCACGTCGAGCCCGTCGGCGAGCGATTCGCCGTGCTGCTGGATGTCACACCGTGCCACCCGGTCGATGCGGGGTGGCCTGACCAGGGCGCCGACCGCGCGACGCTCACCTGGAACGGCGGTTCCGCGGAGGTCGTGGACTGTGTCGTGGCGGCGACCGACGGCTCAGCGCTTCACCTCGGCCGCGACATCCCGGTGCGCAAGGGGACCGAGGGGTGGACCTTCGTCGTCGCCCACCTCGTCACCGAAGCCCCTCCGGTCGGCATCGTCGTCACGGTGGAGGTGGACGAGAAGTACCGCAAGGCGATCTCGCTCGGCCACACCGGATGCCACCTCGCGTCCCTCGCCCTGAACCGGGCCATGGCCGAGCGCTGGTCGAAGGAGGTCTCCCTCGACGCTCTCGGCTCGCCGAACTTCGACGCGGAGGCCAACGACGCGTCGCGCATCCTCGAACGCGGTTCCCTCGACACCTATCGGCTCGGCAAGTCCCTGCGCAAGAAGGGCTTCCGCGCGGATGGCCTCGGGGACGACCTCCCGGGGATCGAGGATGCCGTCAACGGCGAACTCGACGCCTGGATCTCGGAGGATGCGCCCGTTCGCATCGACTGCGACGGCGAGAGGCTCACCGACCGCCGGTCCTGGGTGTGCGACCTTGCCGACGGTGAAGCGCGCATTTCCTGCGGCGGCACCCATGCCACGCGGCTCGGCGAGCTGAAGTCGCTGCGGGCGACGCTCACCCTCGACGATGTCGATGGGACACCGGTCCTGACGATGCGCACCGCCCAGGCCTGACCGGCGCGCGAGGCCCGCGATCAAGGCGTGCCGGAACCCCAGGTGAACTCCGGCGGCCGCTTGCCGAGGAACGCCGCGACGCCGATCGCCCTGTCCCCGGATGGCGTGGCCAGCCAGCGCGCGACGGCCTCGGCGACACCGTCCCCGCCCGCCGCGACGGCATCCACGATCTCTTTCGTCGCCCGGATCGAGAACTGGGACCGGCTCACGATGAGGGAGGCGAACGCACCCACCGCATCCCAGAACCCCTCAGCCGGCAGGACCTTCGTCACGAGCCCCCAGGCCGCCGCGGTCTGCGGCGAGACGAGTTCGCCGGAGAACAGGAGGTGCTTCGCGACCGCCGGGCCGGCGATCGCGACGAGCCGCTCGATCCCGGAACGCGGGTAGACGATGCCGAGGCGGGATGGTGTGACACCGAACGTCGAGCGATCGGAGCAGATGCGCAGGTCGCACGCCCCTGCGAGCTCCCATCCGCCCCCGACGCAGTGCCCGTCGATCGCGGCGATCGTAGGCTTCGGGAACGCGGCGAGGGCATCCTCGGCCTCCGTCATCACTCCGCCGTCGGACTCGCCCGTGAGGATCGCGTCGAGGTCGCCGATGTCGGCCCCCGCGGAGAAGTCCGCGCCCGCACCGCGTACGACGAGCACGGTCACCCCGGGGTCGTCGGCGAGCTCGGCGAGAACCGGTGCGAACTGCGCCCACATCGCGGCCGTGAGCGCATTGCGCTTGCCTGCGTGGTCGATCGTGATCGTCGCGATATCGCCCGACCGTGAGACCGTGAGCCTGCCGCCCGCACTGTCCGCCTTCTGGTCCGGTTCGGTGTTCGCGGCAACCACGTCACGCCCCCGAGTCTTCGCGGGCGGAGACCACACCTGCATCCACGAGGCCCTGCACCTGGGCATCGGTGAGTCCGAGCTCCTCGAGGACGGCGCGCGTGTCCTCGCCGAGAGCGGGCGGTGCCTTGCGGATGCGCGGTGCGGCGCCGTCGATCGAGATGGGTCCCCGCAGCAGCGGCAGGTCGCTGCCATCCGCGCGGGTCACATGCTGGACCATGTCGAGGTGCTTGACCTGGGCATCCTCGAACACCTGCCCGAAGGTGTAGATCGGGCCGGTCGGGATGCGCGCCGCGCGGAACAACTCGACCCACTCGATGCCCTGCCGTGCCACCAGCAGCGCCTCCAGCCGATCCTTCAGTTGTCCGCGGTGCGCCGTGCGGAGCTTGCCGGTGGCCAGCTGCGGATCCTCGGCGAGCGACGCGTCGCCGACGAGCCCGCAGAGGTCGCGCCACTGCTTCTCATTGCCGACCGCGATGATGATCGGGATGTCCGCGGTCGCGAACACCCCGTATGGTGCGAGCACCGGGTGATCGTTGCCCTGCGGCTCCGGCACGACACCCGTGCTGAGGAAGCGCTGCCCCTGGAACACCGAGATCGCGAGCGCGGCCTCGAGCAGCGACGTGGCGACCGTGTGCCCGCGGCCGGTGCGCTCCCGGTCGAGGAGGGATGCGAGGATGCCGACCGTGGTGAACAGACCGGAAAAGATGTCGATCACCGGGATGCCGACGCGATACAGGTTGTCCGCATCCTTGCCGGTCACCGACATGAGGCCCGACATCCCCTGCGCCACCTGGTCGAGCCCGGCGGTCTGGCTGAGCGGCCCGGTCGCTCCGAAGCCGCTCACCGAGGCGACGACGAGTCCCGGCTTCTCGGCGAGCAGGGCATCCGGGTCGAGCCCGAGGTCGGCCATGACGCCGGGGCGGAAGTTCTCGATCACGACATCCGAGGCGAGCGCCATGCGCTTCAGCAGCGCCCGACCCTCCTCGCTGTAGAAGTCGACGGCGATCGAGGACTTCCCGCGGTTCGTGGAGTCGTAGTACAGGCTGTGGTCGCCGTCGAACGGCGGCCATCCGCGCGTGGAGTCACCGCCCTTGATCGACTCGACCTTCGTGATCGTCGCCCCGAGGTCGGAGAGGATCGCGGTCGCATACGGCCCCGCGAGAGCGCGGGTCAGATCGAGCACGGTGATCCCGGCGAGGGGAAGCGCCGACTCTGTCGCGTCGTGGGGCACGGTCAGGCCCGCAGCCGCACGTTGACCTGCTTGATCTGGGTGAAGCCCTCGAGCATCCCCTCGAGGGATGCCTCGCGCCCCATACCGGACTGCTTGTAGCCGCCGTACGACTGTCCGGCGACCTGTCCTCCACCCTGGTTCACCTGCACCCAACCGGCTTCGAGACGGTGGGCGGTATTGAGCGCGTTGTCGAGGTTGTGGCTCCAGACGAACGCGGCGAGACCGTAGTGGGAATCGTTGGCCATGCGCACGACGTCGTCGACATCCTTCCACGGGATGGCGACGAGCACCGGGCCGAAGATCTCCTCGCGCGCGAGGCGGAAATCGTTCCTGCCGCCCGAGAAGATCGTGGGCAGGTGGTAGTACCCCTCGGTGAGCGGGCCGTCGCTGGGGGCAGTGCCTCCGAGCGCAACGGTCATCTCCTTGTTCTCGCGGCCCTCGACGAGGTACCCGTCGATGGCATCGAACTGCTTCTGGTTGATGACGGCGCCCATGTCGGATGCCTCATCCAGCGGGTCGCCCACCGTGAGCGATCCGAGCTTGTCGACGAGAGAGCCGAGAACCTCGTCGTAGATGTCCTCGTGCAGGAACAGACGGGACCCTGCAGTGCAGCTCTGGCCCTGACGGGTGAACCGGCTCGCGAGCAGCAGGCCGTCGAGGAGCTGGTCGTCCACGCCGTCCGGGAACACGATGTTCGGGTTCTTGCCGCCGAGCTCGAGCGACATGTGGGCGAGGCGCTGCCCGGCCTGCCGCGCAACCGTACGGCCGACCTCCGTCGACCCGGTGAAGGAGACCTTGTCGACGTCCGGATGGTCGGCGAGGGCCGATCCGATGAGGCTCCCGCGCCCGGTGAGGGCGTTCAGGACGCCCTTCGGCAGGAACTGGTTGCAGACGGCGGCGAGCAGGAGGATCGTGAGCGGAGCGTCATCCGCCGCCTTCAGCACGACGGTGTTCCCCGCGGCGAGCGCTGCTGGGACCTTGAACCCGGCGATCATGAGCGGGGAGTTCCACGGGAGGATCGCGGCGACGACGCCGAGGGGCTCACGGCGCGTGTATTGCAGCTGGTTGTCGCCGGCCGGCAGCGTGACACCCTTGACCTCGCCCGCGACTCCGGCGAAGTAGCGGAACAGTGAGACGAGCGATGTGACCTCCGGCCGCGCCTGCGTGCGCAGCGCGTTGCCGGTGTCGAGCGAGGTGAGTCGCGCGAAATCGTCCGCGCGCGCCTCGATCTCATCGGCGATCTGAAGGAGGGCGCGGGCCCTCTCGGAGAAGTGCGTCGACCGCCAGGCCGGGAACGCCGCCTTCGCTGCGGCGACCGCGAGGTTGACATCCTCCACGCCGGATGCGGGAACGCGCGTGATGACCGTCCCTCGACGCGCAGGGTTCTGCACGTCACGCCACTCGCCCGTGACCGACGCGACCGGTTCTCCGTTGATCCACATGGGCTGGTCGGGGCCCGTGAAGGTTGAGTGAGTGTCAACGGCGCCGCTCTGCACGAATTCCATGCTGTGCGCCACTTCCTTTGCCATCGTCGTCCTATCGATTCTTGAATTCGGGATCGCGCTTCTCGACGAACGCGCTCATCCCCTCTTTCTGGTCCTCCGTCGCGAAGGTCGCATGGAAGACGCGCCGCTCGAACCGGATGCCGCTCTCCAGCATCGTCTCGTACGCCGCGTTCACGACTTCTTTCGCCATCATCGTGATCGGAAGTGACAGTGATCCAATCGTAGCCGCGGTGGACATCGCCTCATCGAGCACGGCGTCGGCGGGCACGACGCGGGAGACGAGTCCTGCGCGCTCCGCCTCCACGGCATCCATGGTGCGGCCGGTCAGGATGAGGTCCATCGCCCTGGCCTTCCCGATCGCCCGGGTGAGGCGCTGCGAGCCTCCCATTCCCGGGATCACGCCCAGCTTGATCTCCGGCTGGCCGAACTTCGCGGTGTCTCCGGCGATGATGATGTCGCACATCATCGCGAGCTCACATCCTCCCCCGAGTGCGTAGCCGGAGACGGCGGCGATGATCGGGGTGCGCACGGCGGTGAACCTGCTCCAGCCGGAGAACCAGTCCGCCGCGTACATCTCCACGTAGTCGTTGTCGACCATTTCCTTGATGTCCGCCCCGGCCGCGAACGCCTTGCCGGCGCCGGTGATGACGATCGCGCCGATTCCGGTGTCCGCATCCAGGTCGGATGCTGCGGCCACGAGTTCCCGCATGAGCTCGAGATTCAGGGCGTTGAGCGCATCCGGCCGGTTGAGCGTGATGAGCCCGACCCGATCACGGCGTTCCACGGTGATGGTCTTCCAGTCGGTCATGCGGATGCCCCCTCCTTCACGTTTGCCGAGCGCTCGCGGATGGTGTTGATGATGGCTGAGAAGTCGAGACCAGCGCCCCCCTCGTCCGCGAAGTGGCGGTAGAGGTCGGCGGCGAGCGTTCCCATGCGCGCATCCGTACCCGTCGACTCGAGGGCCGCGAGGGCGAGGCCGAGATCCTTCGCCATGAGCTGGCCCGCGAATCCGGGCTGGTAGTCGCGGTTTGCCGGGCTGTTCGGAACCGGGCCGGGCACAGGGCAGTTCGTGGTGAGCGCCCAGCACTGGCCGGATGCCGTGGACGATACGTCGAAGAGCGCCTGGTTGCTGAGGCCCAGCTTCTCACCGAGCACGAACGCCTCGCTCACCGCAATCATCGAGACGCCGAGGATCATGTTGTTGCAGATCTTCGCCGCCTGGCCTGCGCCGGACCCGCCGCAGTGCACGACCCTGCCGCCCATGACCTGCAGGAGCGGCTCGGCCTCGGCGAAGTCGGAGTCCTCCGCACCGACCATGAAGGTGAGCGTTCCGGCCTCCGCACCCATGACCCCGCCGGAGACGGGGGCGTCCATGCCCCTGTGCCCGGCGGCGAGTGCGAGTTCTCGGGCCGCACGCGCGCTGTCCACATCGATCGTCGACGAGTCGATGAAGAGGGTTCCCGGTTTCGCGGCGGCGAGAAGCCCCCCGCCGTAGACGTCGATGACCTGCTGGCCGTGCAGGAGCATCGTGATGACGATGTCCGCGTCCGCCGCCGCCGCAGGCCCGCTCGCCGCGACGGTGACCCCGTTGCCGCGGGCGGCATCCAGCGCCGGCGGCGCGACATCGAAACCGATGACCGTGTGCCCGGCCTTCACGAGGTTCGCGGCCATCGGGCCGCCCATGTGTCCGAGGCCGATGAAGGCGACTGTCGTCATGATCTACTCCTGTCCTGCGCGGGCCGAGAGCCCGAGTTCTTCTGCTCCGCGGTCTGCGAAGTAGACGTCGATGTCGGAACGCGACACCTCGGAGAGGCTCGCAGGATTCCAGCGCGGCATCCGATCCTTGTCGATGACCTGCGCCCGGATGCCCTCGATGAGCTCTGTGCCGGCCAGGAACGTCGTAGAGACGCGGTAGTCCTGGTCGAGCACGTTCTCGAGCGATGACATCCGGCCCGCGCGCCTCACCGCCTCGAGGGTCACGCTCACGCCGGTCGGCGACTTCGTGAGGATGACGGATGCCGCTGCGCGCGCATCCGGGTTCGTCGACGCCGACAACCGCTCGACGATCGACACCGGGTCGTCCGCCGAGTAGCAGTCGTCGATCCACTGTCGCTGCGCGAGAAGGGCGGATGCCGGGGGCTCCGTTGCGACCGCCGCGATCGCACTCGCCGCGGGCGTGGTCTCGAGCGCCGTCGCGAGTGCCGGGAGCCAGTCGGAGGGAACGTAATGATCGGCGAACCCGAGCGCGACGGCATCCGCCCCTGAGCCCATCCCGCCGGTGAGCCCCAGGTGAGTACCGAGTTCTCCCGGCGCGCGGGAAAGGAGCCATGCGCCGCCGACATCCGGGGCGAATCCGATGCCGACCTCCGGCATTCCGAAGCGCGTGCGCTCGGTGACGATGCGGGCGTTGCCGTGCGCGGACACGCCGATGCCGCCACCCAGCACGACCCCGTCCATGACCGCGACGTAGGGCTTCGGATAGCGCGCGATGCGGGCGTTGAGCCGGTATTCGTCCCGCCAGAACGCTCGGCTGCCATCTCCCCCGGCGAGCGCGTCGTGGTACATGCCGACGATGTCGCCGCCTGCGCACAGGCCGCGCTCCCCTGCGCCCGTGAGAAGCACCGTCTCCACGGAGTCGTCGTGCTCCCATTCGTCCAGCGCACGCGAGATCGTCAGGACCATGGTCCGGGTGAGGGCGTTCATCACCTGCGGTCGATTGAGCACGAGGTGTCCGAGTGCGCCTCGAACCTCGACAAGGACTTCGTCGTCCGCGTGCTCCATCACTCCTCCGGTCAACTCATGGGAGACATCCGTTGGTCCGCTTCGCCAGCGCCCAACGAGTCAGCGGCCGACGAGACTGCGACCCACGATGAGCCGCATGATCTCGTTCGTCCCCTCCAGGATCTGGTGCACCCGAAGGTCGCGAACGATGCGTTCGAGGCCGTACTCCGTGAGATAACCGTATCCCCCGTGCAATTGGATGGCACTGTTGGCGACCGCGAAGCCCGCGTCGGTCGCCACCCGCTTGGCCATCGCGCAGAGGCGAACCTTGTCGGCATCGTCGCTGTCGAGAGCGTTCGCCGCGCGCGCCAGCAGTGTGCGCGCCGACTCGAGCTGCGTGTCCATGTCGGCGAGCTCGAAGAGGATCGACTGCTGGGCGACGAGCGGTTTGCCGAACGCGACCCTGGTCTTCACATACTCGACGGCCTGGTCGAGCGCGGCCTGGCCACCGCCGATCGAGCATGCTCCGATGTTCAGGCGGCCGCCGTTGAGCCCGTTCATCGCGATGCCGAAGCCGTCGCCCTCTTCGGCGAGTCGGTTCGCGACGGGAACCCGGACATCCTCGAACACCACGGCGCGCGTCGGCTGCGCGTGCCAGCCCATCTTCTTCTCCGGTGGGCCGAAGGAGAGGCCCGGCGTGCCATCCGGGACGAGGATGGCCGTCACCCCGCCGCTTCCGGTGTCGGCTGTGCGCGTCATGACGACGTAGATGGCCGACGTGCCCGCGCCGGAG
This sequence comes from Terrimesophilobacter mesophilus, assembly GCF_014200375.1. Classification (GTDB taxonomy): domain Bacteria; phylum Actinomycetota; class Actinomycetes; order Actinomycetales; family Microbacteriaceae; genus Terrimesophilobacter; species Terrimesophilobacter mesophilus. Next base: position 973,928 of record NZ_JACHBP010000001.1, read on the forward strand.
ATGAACTGTTTCGTGCCGTTGATGACGTAGTCGTCACCATCGCGTACGGCGCGCGTGCTGAGCGCAGCGGCATCCGACCCTGCGCCGGGCTCGGTGAGGCAGTAGCTGCCTAGCCGTTCCATCGTGGCGAGGGAGGGAATCCATTCCTCGCGCTGGGCTGGGGTGCCGTAGGCGTCGATCATCCAGGCGACCATGTTGTGGATGGAGATGTACGCGGCGATCGTCGGGTCGCCCTTCGCGAGCTCCTCGAAGATGAGAATGGCGTCGGCTCGGCTGAGACCGGCACCGCCGAACTCCTCGCGCGAGTACATCGCACCCATGCCGAGTTCGCCGGCCTTCCTCAGCACCTCGACGGGGAAGTGATGGGTCTCGTCCCACTCCGCGGCCTTCGGGGCGAGGGACTCGGTCGAGAACTGCCGAACCATGTCGACCAGGGCCTGTTGGTCTTCGCTGATGGGGTACACGCAGAAACCTCTCGTCGCCGGGATGCGGAGAGCACGCTTCCGGCATCGTACAATTTAGTAGGACATCCAACTATATCGCCTTGTGGATACCGTCAAGAGAATCGCAGCTCCAGTGCAAACAATGGTGGAATGGTAGGCATGATCAAGATCGCAGTGCTCGTGAAGGAAGTGCCCGACACGTGGAGCGACCGGCGGATCGATCCGGGGACGAAGCGCGTGGACCGTGACGGCGACGTCGTGATCGATGAGATCAACGAGAAGGCGGTCGAGGCGGCGCTCCAGGTCAAGGAGTCCGGCGGTGGCGAGGTGACGGCGGTCACGATGGGTCCGAAGAACGCCCTGGATGCCGTGCGCAAGGCCCTCGCGATGGGCGCTGATGCGGGCATCCACATCATCGACGAAGCCCTCGGGGGTTCGGATGCCCTCCAGACCTCCGCCGCGCTGGCCGCTGCACTCGGATCCCGCGGCTTCGACCTCGTCATCGCCGGCAACGAGTCGACAGACGGCCGCACCGCCGCCGTCCCCGCCATGCTCGCCGAACGCCTCGGGCTCTCCCAGGCGACATTCCTGCGCACGCTCACGGTGAAGGATGGAACGGTGACGGGCGAGCGGATGACCGATGACGGCCACGTGGAGGTCCGCGCCTCGCTTCCTGCCCTCGTCTCGGTGACCGAGCAGATCGCCGAAGCGCGGTTCCCCAACTTCAAGGGCATCATGGCCGCGAAGAAGAAGCCGGTCGAGACACTCGGACTTGCGGAGCTGGGGATCGCTGCCGGTGACGCGGGCGGTGCGAACTCGTGGTCCGTCGTGGAGACGGTGGCCGCGAAACCGCCTCGCGAGGGCGGAACGATCATCAAGGACGACGGCACTGCGGGCCAGAAACTCGCCGACTACCTCGCCTCGGCGAAACTGATCTAGGGGAACTGACATGTCACAGGTACTCGTTCTCGTCGAACTGGCCGGGGGAAAGCCGGCCGAATCCACTCGCGAACTGCTCGCGGCGGCCGCGGTTCTCGGCGAGCCGGCCGCTGTCGTCGCGTCAGGCTCTGCCAAGGAGCTCGCCGCAGAGCTCGGCAGGCTCGGAGCCGAAACCGTCTACGCATCATCCGCCGAGGGGGCAGACTCGCTCCTGGTGACCCCTCAGGTCGCCGCACTCGCGGCCGCGGTCGAGGCCGCACAGCCGTCCGCCGTGATCGTGGGATCGAGCCCGGATTCCCGGGAGGCAGGAGCCCGCCTCGCTGTGCGCGTCGGCGGCGCATATCAGAGCGATGTCATCGGGCTCGAAGCGGATGGCACCGTCGCGCAGCAGGCGTTCGGCGGTGCGTTCAACATCACCGCGAGCGCGGCGAAGGGCATCCCGGTGATCTCGCTGCGGTCGAACTCGATCGACGGCGCTGCCGCGGCGGCATCCGGAACCCTCGTGCAACTGGATGTGTCCGGCGACACGGCGCCCACGACGGAGATCGTCTCGCGGCACCAGCAGACGGCCGCGTCGGAGCGGCCGAGCCTGAAGGCCGCGAACATCGTCGTCTCCGGTGGTCGCGGTCTCGGCTCGAAGGAGAAGTTCGTGCTCGTCGAAGAGCTCGCGGACCTGCTGGGCGCGGCGCTCGGCGCCTCGCGCGCCGCTGTGGATGCCGGCTACTGCGAGCACAACCTGCAGGTCGGCCAGACCGGAACGACCGTCTCACCGAACCTCTACATCGCGGTGGGGATCTCCGGCGCCATCCAGCACCTCGCCGGCATGCAGAGCTCGAAGACGATCGTGGCGATCAACAAGGACGAGAATTCTCCCATCTTCGACATCGCCGACTTCGGCATCGTCGGCGACCTGTTCACGGTTGTCCCGCAGTTCATGGATGCGGTCAAGGCAAGGAAGAACGGATGACGCTGGCTGCCTTCCGCGAGAGCCGCTGGTTCCGGCTGGTCTGGATCATCCCGGTACTCATCGTCCTGGCGGCGATCGTCGTCGGCATCGCGATGTGGCTTCGGAGCCTGTCCGGCATGCAGTCCTTCATGACCACCTATCCGGGGCGCAGCGACCTGCCGGAGGGGACGCCGGTGGGCTTCCCGGCCTGGCTCGCCTGGCAGCACTTCTTCAACGCGTTCTTCATCCTGTTCGTGATCCGCTCCGGATGGCTCATCCGCACGACGAAGCGGCCGGCCGCCTATTGGACCCGCAATAACACGGGGATCCTGCGCACGAAGGGCGAACCGCAGCGGATCAGCATCCACCAGTGGTTCCACATCAGCGTCGACGCGCTGTGGCTCGTCAACGGCATCGTGTTCTACGTGCTCATCTTCGTCACGGGGCAGTGGGCGCGCATCGTTCCGACGAGCTGGGACATCTTCCCGAACGCGCTCTCCGCGGGGATCCAGTACGCGTCACTGAACTGGCCACTCGAGATGGGCTGGGTCAACTACAACGCGCTTCAGGTGCTCACCTACTTCGTGACCGTGTTCATCGCAGCGCCGCTCGCCGTGATCACCGGTTTGCGGATGACGCCGGGGCTCGCCGCGCGCTGGAAGCCGTTCGAGCGGGTCTACCCCGTCCGGCTCGCGCGACTCCTCCACTTCCCGATCATGATCTACTTCGTGCTCTTCATCGTCGTACACGTGTTCCTCGTGCTCACGACAGGAGCGCTCAACAACCTCAACCACATGTACGCCGTGCGCGACGACCAGTCGTGGTGGGGCTTCGGCATCTTCGTGGCGTCGCTCGTGGTCATGGCTGTCGCATGGGTCGCCGCGAAGCCCTCGATCCTCGCCATGATCGCGGGGCTCAGCGGAAAGGTGCGGCGGTAGTCGCGCTCGCTTTTCGCGTCGGCGGTGCAGCCGCCGCGCCGATCAGCCCGCAGTGCTTCCCGCGGTACCGATGCTCACCATCCAGTGCGTGCCGAACCGGTCGGTGAGCATCCCAAACTGGTCGCCCCAGGGGGCCGTGTCCAGCGGCATGGTGATGTCTGCGCCATCCTGAAGCCGCTCCCAGTAGCCGCGAAGCTCGGCGTCGTCAGTGCTTCGTCCGCTGAGCGAGATCGAGATCGTGCTGCCCGGCTGGTAGTTCATCGTCTTCGTGGAGTCCGAGGCCATGATCGTCAGGCCGTTCGAGGTGTCGAGCTGGCTGTGCATCACGAGATCCTGCTCATCGACATCCTCACTCGCGTGGAAGTCGCCGAATGTGCTGACGCTGAGCTCGCCTCCGAAAACGGATTTATAGAACTCCATCGCCTCGCGAGCATTGTCTCGGAAGCTGAGGTAGGGGTTCAGAAGCGTGGTCATGGTGGATTCCTCCGTCCGTCGATCCCAACATTATGAGCCACAAACCTCCGGATTGGGCGGTCGATTTCCCGCTGACGGCTCAAGCGTTGCCGGGGGCGAGCCCGAGGTCGGCGAGGCTCTCCGCCGTGGCCTTGAGAAGCTCGGCGTTGGAGTGCGGTTCCCATCCGAGGAGCGACTTCGCCTTCGCATTCGACACCTCGCGGTGGTTGCCGAGCCTGCGGGCGATCTCGCGAAGCGACGGGTCAAACAGCGCGGCAGTCCTGACCATCCAGTTCGGCAGGACGAATGTCGACACCTTGCGGGCCGCCTCCCCCAGTTGGTCGCGGAGGATCTGCGCCAGCTGCGGCACCGTGAGCACCCCGTCGGATGTCGCGAGGAACCTCTCGCCCGCCGCCGCCGGATTCGTCATCGCGCGCACATGGAGGTCGGCGACATCCCGTACGTCCACGAACGCGAAGGTCACCTTCGGCAGTCCGGGGGTGGCACCGTTCAGCAGCCTGCGGACGAGTTCAATGGATGTCGAGAGGTCGGTGCCGTACACCGGCCCCAGGATGGCGGTCGGGTTCACGACGCTCAACTCCATCGATCCGCCCTCGCGGTCCATGAAGTCCCACGCGGCGCGCTCCGCGAGAGTCTTCGACTTCACGTAGGCGCTCACGTTCGCCGTCGCATCCGTCCAGTCGTCTTCGGTGTACGGGCGTGTGAGTTCCTTCGTCCCGTAGCCGATCGCCGCGAACGAGGACGTGAGGACGACGCGCTTCACGCCGGCATCCCGTGCGGCCTTCAGCACGCGCAGGGCCCCCTCCCTGGCCGGGCGGATGAGGTCGTCCTCGTCTTTCGGATCGCGACCGGGGAACGGGGACGCGACGTGCAGCACGTAGGTGCAGCCGTCTGCGGCGTCCGCCCAACCGGCGTCGCTCAGCAGGTCGGCGACCCGGAACTCGAGCGCCTCGCCCGGCGCATCGTTCATGGCGGCGCCGGCCTTCGCGAGCATCGCGCGCACCTCGTGATCGCGGTCGAGCGACCGCACCGTCGTGCGCACGCGATATCCGGCGTTCAGGAGCGCCTGGATGCAGTGCACCCCCACAAATCCGGAACCGCCGGTGACCAGAACCCGCTCGCCGCTCATGCATTTCTCCCGTCGATGTCTGCGAACTCCATCATGCGCCCGATTCCCGTCGCGGTTGGTACATGTGGTGGACTGAATTCATGCAGTTTCGCAGTTACGCCGCGATCGGCGACAGTTTCACCGAGGGTGTCGGCGACGAGTTGCCGGATGGCGTCGCGCGTGGCTGGGCGGACCTCGTGGCGCTCGGGCTCGCGCTTGCCGCGCGCGACGGCGACGGCGCGGCTTCTGCGGGGGGCGCTACTCCGTTCGGATACGCGAACCTCGCGATCCGGGGTCGCCTGCTCGGACCGATCATCGACGAGCAGCTGGATGCGGCGATCGCGCTCCGCCCCGACCTGCTGAGTCTCAACGGCGGTGGCAACGACATCATGCGTCCGAAGGTGTCGGTTGAGTCGGTCGCCGACCGGTTGGCGGCGGCAGCCGAGAAGGCCATGGCGGCCGGCATCCACGTGCTGCTGCTGAGTGGCGGCAACCCGACGAAACATATTCCACTCGGGGCACGTATCGAAGTGCGCGGCGAGCAGCTGGCGGCCGCGGTGCGGGCACGGGTGCCGGCATCCGGGACCATCACGTTCGTCGACAACTGGGCGGATGCCGAGCTCACCGACCTGCGCTACTGGTCGGTCGACAAGCTGCACCTGAACTCGCTTGGACACCGGCGGGTCGCCGGCAACGTTCTGACCGGCCTCGGCGCGCCCGTGCCGGACTGGGGCGACGAGCAGCTGGAGCTGAAACGCCCGGGAACGATCGAGTATTGGCGCGGATTCGTGCTGCCGTGGATCGGCCGGCGGCTCACGGGGAGGTCGTCGGGCGACGGACGGGAACCGAAGCGGCCCACGCTGCTGCCCGTGCAGCTGGCCTAGCGGGGTTCGTGGCCGGCTACCCGGTCGCCTGGATCCTGGCGAATGCTGCCGCTCACGACGAATGCGCCCGTGCGGGCGGGCGCATTCGTGTCGGCCGGCATCATTCGGCGCACAGGTCCGGACGGGTCGTAATGCCGGAAACCCGTTACCCCCAGCACACTTGACAGGCAAGTGACTACTTGCCTACGGTGTGTCCATGGGCGACGTGTACAAAGCTGTGGCGGATGAGACCCGCCGCATCATCCTCGACGAACTGCTCGAACGCGACGAGCAGACCCTGTTCGAGCTGTGCACCCGCCTCACGATGAAGCATGGCCTGAGCTCGACGCGGCAGGCGGTGTCCCAGCACCTCGAGGTGCTCGAGGATGCCGGGCTCGTCCACAGCGAGCGCCGGGGCCGCTACAAGATCCACACCATCGATACGCGCCCACTCGCGCAGATCGCAGACCGGTGGCCCGTGCGGCCGCCACGAGAGGACATCCCATGAGAATCACTGTGACGAGCGTGCTGGTCGACGACCAGGATCGAGCGCTCGCCTTCTACACCGAGAAGCTCGGCTTCGTCATCGTGCACGACATCCCGATGGGCGAGCACCGCTGGCTGGCGCTCGTCTCCCCCGAGGACCCGGATGGCACACAGCTCATCCTCGAACCCTCCGACCACCCTGCAGTCGCTCCCTTCAAGGCCGCACTCGTCGCCGACGGCATCCCCTTCACCTCGTTCGGGGTCGCGGATGCCGTGGCGGAGTACGAGCGCCTGCTCGCTCTGGGCGTCGAGTTCTCCCAGCCGCCCGTCGTCGGCGGACCGGTCACAACAGCGGTGTTCGACGACACCGTGGGCAACCTCATCCAGATCGCGAGTATGAACGGGTGAGCACGGTCACCTTGCCGCGTCGAAGCGGATGCCGGTGATGGTCTCGACCTCGATGCGCACGTAGTTCCACTTCTCGGTGGGCAGCGTCGACTGCAGGTCGAGGATGCCGGACTCCAGGATGTCGGCGTCGAACATCATGCGGCGCGCGACGCCGCGGGCGACGACGCTCCAGTGGATTCGCCCGCGATGGCCATCCGTCTGGAACGCCACGGTCGGCTGTTCGGTGAGGTCGATGAGTTTGCTGCCGGGTGCGGTTCGAAACAGGATGCGCTCCTGGAACACGTGGAAGTTGATCGGGAAGATGTCGGGCGTCACGTCGCCCGTGACCGGGTCGACGGTCGCGGTGGCGAGGCGGCCGACGCCATCCTTCTCGAGGAGGCTCCAGCATTCCGCCACCGTGAGTTGTTTCGTGACCGACACCGAATCATCCGCCATGGTTGCTCCCCTGCGCTCGGCAGCAAGCCTAGTTCGCCCGCGCCGGCACCGACTGGTCGTCGAGCAGAGGTCTCACTACTTCAGCAGGTCGGCGTGGTGGATCTCGGCGACGTTCGGGTGGGCCCGCAGCCGGTACCGCAAGGCGTTGTCGCCGTAGGTCTCCAGGATGGGGCTGTCGGTCGGGTCGACGGACAGCCCGCGGGCCTCCGCCCGCAGTGCAGGGTCGAGATCCAGCTGCGGCATGGTGGCATCGAGGGCCGGATTGAAGAAGAACGGGATGGAGATGCGGTCGGTGCCGACCTGCGGCGACACGACGCGGTGCAGCGTGGCCTTGAGGTAGCCGTCCGTCGCCAGCTCGAGCATCTCGCCGATGTTGACGATGAAAGCGCCGGGGATGGATGGCGCATCGATCCAGTCCCCATCGTGCTCGACCTGGAGTCCGCCCTTGTCCGGTTCGACGAGGAGCAGGGTGAGCACGCCGCCGTCGCGATGAGCGCCGACGCCCTGCTTGGCGACATCCGCCGACTCGCCCGGGTAGCGCACGATTTTGAGAAGTGAGAACGGATGGTCGGCGAACGCGGCGTCGAAGACGTGCTCGCCGGCGCCGAGTGCGAATGCCCAGGTGCGCAGGAGGCGGAGGGCCAGGGCATTGAGCTCGGCCGTCCAACGGGCCACGACGAGCTGGAGTTCCGGAAAGTTCGCCGGCCACAGGTTGGGGCCCTCGAGGCGCCAGTAGTCGGGCACGCCATCGCCGCGTTCGACGGCGTCGCGCTCTTCGCCGATGTCGATCTGTTCCCGCCAGTCCACGTCCCCGTGGGTGAGCTCGCGGCCGATCCGGGTATAACCGCGGAACTGCGGGCTGTGGATGTTCTCGATCGCGAGCTTCTCCTCTTCTGGAAGGTCGAAGAAACGGCGGGAGACCTCCAGGATGTCGTCGATCAGCGCAGGGTCGATGCCGTGGCCGACGAGGTAGAAGAACCCGACCTCATGGGTCGCACGGCGCAGTTCCTGGCGGAATCGCTCGGCCGCCTCCTCACTCTGGTCGAGCTGGGACATGTCGAGGATGGGAAGGGAATCTAGCACCCTTCAATCTTCACAGGTGGAGACGTTTCGCGCTGAAGGTTACGGCGGCCCCGAGAACCGGCCCACGATGTCGCAGTGCCCCTGGAGGGACTCGAACCCCCAACCGTTTCCTTAGGACGGAACTGCTCTTCCATTGAGCTACAGAGGCTGGCCCCCTGAGTTTAGCGAAGATGGCGCGCGGGAGTTCTCTTCGAGACGGCCTTCGGACTCTTCAGGGCGTGGGGCTCGCACCACCCGCGGCGTTACCCCGCTCTTCCTGGGTGAACTCGGTCCTCACGCCCTGGCGACTGTCCGCCATCTTGCGGCTCATCGCGGCACGCGATGCGCTCACGCCGGCCGCGCTCGCCGCGTAAGTCAGGGCGTCGCCGGGGGCGATGCCGATCTTCTGCGCCTCGAGCACGGCATCCTGGTTCGCGCCGAGGAAGGTGATGTCCCAACCGAACTTCTCCCGCTGGTGGGTGATCATCGTCTTGATGGTGTCCGCCGTGTACTCGTGCGAGGCGTTCTCGTGCCCGTCGGTGACGATCGCGACGAGCACCGTGCCGGGGCGTGCGTGCTCGGGCAGATCCGCGAGGGCCTTGCCGAAGGTGTTGAACGACCAGCCGACCGCGTCATACAGCGCGGTCGAGCCCCGGGGAACCAGTTCGACCTTCACATCCTGCGGCTGGGCGAACGCGTGGGTGTGCTCGATCAGCTCATCGAAGGTGACGATGTCGATGGTGAGCATTCCCGGTTGCTGCGCCTGATCGGCGATCAGCTGCTCGAGTCCGCCGACCATGTCGTCGCGGATGTCGCTCATGGAACCGGACCGGTCGAGGATGATGAGAAGTGCCGTGTAGTTGGAATCAGTCATGAGTTGAACCCTTCCGAACGGAAAGCTCGCTGAATCGCGGGTAGGTCACGGTAGCACGGAGTGAAGCTACGCCGCGACGGGCGCCAGGAACTCTTCCCACTCGGGTTCTGCACGCTCGACGCCGCGCACCATCCAGTTCGTGCCGTGCGGCGGCTGAGGGTGGAAACGAAGTGTCCAATGCATCTCGCCGGGAGTGCGGTCGCCCTTCGCATTGTTGCAGCGCAGGCAGCACGCGATCAGGTTCTCCCAGGTGTCCTTGCCTCCACGCGACTTGGGCAGCACGTGGTCGATCGTCGACGCAGAGCCGCCACAGTATCCGCAGCGCTGGGCATCACGCCGCAGCACCCCGCGCCGGCTCACCGGAATCGATCGACCGGTCGGGATCTTCACGTACCTGGTCAACAGGATGACCGACGGCCGATCGTATGCGCCGAATGCCGTATACACCGGATGCTCGTCATCCGCCGACAGGATCGTCGCCTTCTCGTTCATCACCAGCACGACCGCTCGTTTGAACGACACGACGGCGAGAGGCTCGAAGCCTGCGTTGAGGACCAGTGTGCGCATGTTCATCCTTCCGAAGGGTCCTGGACGGCTTCCAGGAATTCGACCCACCCTGCAGGCCGGCGAGAGGGGGCGAGGAGAACAAAAAAGCACCGCCGCGAGGCGCGGCAGTGCTCAGGCGTTCAGGGTAGGCCGACAGGCGTACCCGCTGCTCGTCCGTATCGAGAACCGTCGTACGAAAAGCAGCGCGCGCTCATCCACGGTTTGGATGGTGCGACCGCTCGTCATCAGACTCTCCCGAGCTTCTCTGCGGAACTGCAAGGACGATTCAGAGTAACCCAGGATGCGGCTGCGGCGCTGGAGAGGCGCGCGGCACGTTGCCGCGGCCACCGGTCAGTCGGCGAAGCGGCTCGTGCCGACGTAGATGTGCTGAGCGACCTCGACCGGCAGCTCGAGGCCCTCGCCGTCACGCCCGTCGACGCTCGCGAGCACGTAGTCGCCCCGAGACGCGAAGCTTCCCGCTGCGCCGGGCACGAGGCCTGCACCCTGCAACTGCTCGAGCAACTCGGGCTCGTACTGCACCGGCTCCCCGAGCCTCCGGATCACACCCTGCACCGGGCCGACCGCGCCGAGCACGAGGTTCACGAGGTTCACGACGCCATCCGAGAACTTCGCCGTCGCCGGATGCTCTCCCAGTCCATCGAGACCGGGGATCGGGTTGCCGTACGGCGAATGGGTCGGATGCTCGAGCAACTCGAGCAGGCGCCGCTCCACCTGCTCGCTCATCACGTGCTCCCACCGGCACGCCTCGTCGTGGACGAGCGCCCAGTCGAGCCCGATGACATCCGACAGCAACCGCTCGGCGAGCCGATGTTTGCGCATGACGTTGACGGCCTTGCTCCGTCCGGCGGGGGTCAGCCGCAGGTGGCGATCGTCCTCGACGACCACGAGACCGTCGCGCTCCATCCGCCCGATGGTCTGCGACACGGTCGGCCCTGAGTGCCCGAGGCGCTCGCTGATGCGCGCCCGCAGGGGGATGATGTTCTCCTCCTCGAGCTCGTAGATCGTGCGGAGGTACATCTCGGTGGTGTCGATCAGATCAGCCATCCGAGCCTCCTCCCGCAATAATCCGTAAAGGTTAGCCTAACCGTGAACGCCGGCCCGTTCCGGCGCCGCGGGCTGCGCTGCGGGCCGCTCTAGGATTGCAGCATGCCGGAGCCGACCATCCCCTCACACCTGCTTCCCGTCGACGGACGATTCGGATGCGGTCCCTCGAAGGTCCGCCCTGAGCAGCTCGCCCACGTGGCCGGGGAGGGCGCGGCGCTCATCGGCACGTCGCACCGCCAGGCACCCGTGAAGGACCTCGTCGGCCGGGTGCGCAACGGCATCGCGGACCTGTTCTCGATCCCGGACGGTTACGAGGTTGTGTTCGGCAACGGCGGCTCCACCGCGTTCTGGGACGCCGCCGCATTCGGGCTCATCCAGCGGCGAAGCCAGAACCTCGTGTTCGGCGAATTCGGCGGCAAGTTCGCCGCCGCATCCGCCGCACCATGGCTCGAAGCGCCGGATGTCCGCACCGCCGCTCCGGGATCCCGCGGCGAGTTCTCCCCCGAAGCCGGTATCGACGTGTACGCGTGGACGCACAACGAGACCTCCACCGGCGTCATGGCCCCGGTCTCCCGGGTCGCTGGGGATCCGGGCGCCCTCACCGTCATCGACGCGACGAGCGCGGCGGGCGGCGTCGCCTTCGACGCCGGCCAGGCCGACGTCTACTACTTCGCCCCGCAGAAGAACCTCGGCTCCGACGGCGGCCTGTGGTTCGCCCTCTTCTCCCCCGCCGCGATCGAACGCGTCGAGGCGATCGCCGCGAGCGACCGCTACATCCCCGAATTCCTGAGCATCAAGAATGCGGTCGACAACTCTCGCCTGAACCAGACCCTCAACACGCCCGCCATCACGACCCTCCTGCTGCTCGAAAGCCAGCTCGACTGGATCAACGGCAACGGCGGCCTCGCCTGGGCGGATGCCCGCACCGCCGAATCCAGCAGCGTGCTCTATGAGTGGGCGGAGCGCACGGAGTACGCGCATCCGTTCGTCGAAGAGCCGGCTCATCGCTCACAGGTCGTCGTCACCATCGACTTCGACGATGCGGTCGACGCGGCGGCGGTCGCCTCAGCACTGCGTGCGAACGGCATCGTCGACACCGAGCCATACCGCAAGCTCGGCCGCAATCAGTTGCGTGTCGCCACCTTCACGGCGATCGAGCCGGATGACGTGCGCGCGCTCGTCTCGTGCATCGAGTACGTGGTGAGTAACCTGTAGCAATGCGATTGTGGCTCAAGGATTCGGAGCGGCGCCCGGATCCCGAACCGGTGAAGACGGATGACCGCAAGGCCATGCTCGTCGGCCTCGGTCTGTGGCTACTCGCCCTCGTCGTGCTGCTGCTGTTTCTTGGCCCGCTGGTTGCGGCGGGGCTTCACTGGTGGCTGTGGACCTGCGTCGTCGGACTGGCTCTCGGGCTCCTCGGACTCATCGTCACCCACCGCCGGCAACGCTGACTCTGCGCCTGGGGAATTGACCGAGTCGTCGAGCGCATCGATGTCGATGCCGTCCATGTCGTCGTGGGCGTCAACGTCATCGTCGTCATCATCGTCGTCGTCGAAGTCGCTGTCGTCGTCGGAGCCGTCGTCGTCGGCACCGTCGTCAGAGTCATCCTCGTCGTCCGCGCCGTCCCGTTGGTGCGCCGCCAGCTCAGCCTGCGCCTCCTTGTAGTCGGCGAGTCTCTCCGACCACGGCACCCAGTCCGGCGACAGCAGGGCGCCGTCCCCCGGCGTGAGCTCCGTCTCGAGGACCGACGCCCCGAAACCCTCCACGTGGGCAAGGCTCACCGTCCACTTCCACCCGGGGTAACCGGCCATGGTGGTGTCGAAGTAGATCGTGAGCGACCCATCCTCTTCGACAGCCGACCCCGCCGGCGCCCCGATCGTGCCCGCGGGCGTGATGTCCAGCAGGGCGGCCCTGGCGAGTGTGAGGTCTTCCTCGGTCGGCGTCCTGTCGGCGGCGTCAGGCATCCAGTTCGTCCGCAACCTTGCGCAACATCGCCGCGATCTTGCGCGAGTGGCTGGCCTCGGGGTAGCGGCCCCGCTTCAGGTTCGACCCGATCCCGTCGAGTACCTTCACGAGGTCCTCGACGATCACCGCCATGTCATCGGCGGGCTTGCGCCCCATCCGCACGAGGCTCGGCGGAGCCTCGAGCACGCGCACCGAGAGCGCCTGGGCGCCTCGCTTGCCGTCGGCGATCCCGAACTCGAGCTTCGTCCCCGCCTTCACCGTCACTCCCGCCGGGAGTGCGGAGGCATGCAGGAACACCTCCTGGCCGTCATCGGAACTGATGAAGCCGAAGCCTTTGTCGTCGTCGTAGAACTTGACCTTGCCGGTGGGCATGGCACTACCTCTTCCTCGGTCGCTGCGCACTGGACGCACGTGCGATCTGTCCCGTCAAGCCTACGGGCAAACCCGCCACGCGTATCCTTGGAAGGGTGACCAAGAAAGCGCCCCCGCCCGTGCGAATCAATCGTACCGAACGCATCCTCGCCCTCGCGGTCGTTACGCTCGTAGCGCTCGCCCTCGCCTGCTTCATCGCGGTGATCGTCGCCACCTCGCTCGGTGCGGGAGCGAACGACGGATTCGGCCACGGGATCTGGCCGTCGGTGTTCTTCATCCAGTACTACGGGCTGCCTCTCGCCTTCCTCCTCATCATCGCTCTCCTCGTCTCCAACGCCGTCCGGCGCTCGCGCGCGGCGAATGGGCGCGGACACGGGAGCGCATGAGCAGAACGGCGGAACTCGCAGCCCAACTGAAGGCGGCAGACGATGCCGACCTCGTCGCTGCGCTGGATCGGCGAGAACTCGCCACCGCCGGCATCCGGGACTTCTTCGACCTCGCCGACGCACTGCTGGATGCCGACTCCCTCCAGCCCTGTCTCGCCAGGCTCGATCGTGATGCGCTCGCCGCGCTCTACGCGCTCGAAGCCGGACAGACGCCACGACGAGGACCGGATGTCGATGCGGCCCTTCCACGGTTGCGGGCTCTGCTCCTGATCCGCGATCGCCCTGACGGCCCGGAGCCCTGGCCCGAGGTCATCGCGCAGCTCGACACGTGGCCGTCGCTCGGCCTCCCCGACCCGCGCGAGGACGCCCCAGAGCCGCCGACCCATCGCGTCACCGCATCCGGCCGCGAACACGCCGACCGCGCCGCGGCCGAACGCGCGTTCACTGCGGTCACGGCGACGGCAGAACTGCTCTTCGAGGTGGAACGGGAACCACTGCGACTGCTGGCCCGCGGGACGATCGGAAACCCGGAGACCCGCAGGCTGGCGGAGGCGATGGGTGTCGAGGAGCCGTCGGTCCCGGTACTCGTCGACGCCGCGGAAGACGCGGGGCTCCTCACCAGGATCGGTTCGACACTCGTGGCATCCGACGAGCACGCCGACTGGCTCGGCCGTCCGATGGCGGAACGCTGGGCGACCATCTCCGATGCGTGGTCGGTTGCGCTCCCGCCGGAACTGCGCCATCATCTCGCCGAGCATGCCGACACCCTCTGGGGGTCAGGACTGCGCGCGTGGCTCGCCTGGCAGTACCCCGGAGGCCGCGAATGGCTCGCCGAGCGAGTGGATGCCCGGCTGGGTGAAGCGGAACGCCTCGGCATCACTGCCGGCGAGGTGGTCGGGACCGCGGGCGCCGCACTTCTGGCCGGCGACCGAGAACGCGCCCTCGCCGCATTCGATTCGCTCCTGCCCACCCCCGTCGAGCGCCTCTACCTGCAACAGGACCTCACGGCCGTCGCACCCGGCCCGCTCGCTCCCGCGATCGACGCGCGGCTTCGCACCATGGCGGATGCCGACGGTCGCGCGATCGCGTCCCGCTACCGGTTCACCACCGCGAGCGTCGGCCGCGCCGTTGCCGGTGGCGAGTCTGCGGCGACGATCCTCGCGTTCCTGGCCGGGATCTCCCTCAGCGGCATTCCGCAGCCCCTCGAGTATCTCGTGACGGAGGCGGCCGCTCGACACGGACTCCTGCGGGTGGGGGCTCTTCCCTCCGGCGACCCCGAAGCGGTCAGCTACCTCAGCTCCACTGACCGCGCGCTGCTCAGCACCGTGCTCGTGGACCGGGCACTCATCGCCCTCGGCCTGCGCCCGACGGACGCGGGACAGCTGGTCAGCAGACGCGACCGCGGGCAGGTCTACTGGATGCTCCACGACGCACGCTATCCCATTGCGGCGGAGGACTCCCGAGGACGCATCGTCGAATTGCGCAGGCCGTCGTCGGCGCGATCCGTCGTGGAGCCGGCACCGCAACCTCACCGGGCACTCGTCGAACGGCTGAGACTCGCCGACGCCGGGCGCGCGGAGGATTCCGGCCAGGCCTGGCTCGCCCGGCAACTGGATGCCGCCATCCGGAATCGCCGTGCTGTCACCGTGAGCGTGCGGATGCCGAATGGTTCGATCGTCGACTACCGGCTCGAGCCGGCGAGCGTCGCCGGTGGCCGCCTGAGAGCCCGTGACCCCCTGTCGGAGATCGAGCGCACCCTACCTCTCTCGAGCATCACCGCCGTCACGACCGACTGAACGGCGACGGGGGCCTTCGCGCCGGGCCCGTGCCCGCCTAGACTGGAACGTTATGTCTGATGGCCCACTCATCGTCCAGAGCGACCGCACCGTGCTGCTCGAGGTCGCGCATCCGGACGCCGAGGATGCGCGCCACGACCTCGCCGTGTTCGCGGAGCTCGAGCGGGCGCCGGAGCACATCCACACCTACCGCATCACGCGGCTCGGACTGTGGAACGCCCGCGCGGCCGGCCACGACGCCGAGAGCATGCTCGCGACGCTCGAGCAGTACTCCAAGTTCCCCGTGCCGCAATCCGTCGCGGTCGACCTGCGCGAGACCGTCGGCCGTTACGGGCGGCTCGTGATCGATCGCACGGATACCGGCGAGCTCGAACTGCGTTCGACGGATGCCGCGGTTCTCGCCGAGGTCGCCCGCGCCAAGCGCATCGCGCCCTTGCTCACCGCGCCGCTCTCCCCGCACCCGGATGGCAGCGCCCGGTTCGGCGTGCTGCCCTGGGCACGCGGCCAGCTCAAACAGGAGCTCGTGAAACTCGGCTGGCCGGCCGAGGACCTCGCCGGCTACACCCCCGGCACCCCGCACGAGATCGACCTCGACACCGCGGACTGGCACCTGCGCCCGTACCAGACCCAGGCGATCGACAACTTCTTCACCGGAGGCTCCGGCGTCGTCGTGCTGCCCTGCGGCGCCGGTAAGACCCTCGTCGGCGCGGGGGCGATGGCCGAGGCGAAGACGACGACACTCGTGCTCGTCACCAACACGGTCTCCGCACGCCAGTGGCGCAGCGAGCTGCTGCGACGCACCTCCCTCACCGAGGAGGAGATCGGAGAGTATTCGGGCCAGGTGAAGGAGATCCGGCCCGTGACGATCGCCACGTACCAGATCCTTACCGCGAAGCGGAAGGGCGAGTACGGCCACCTCTCCCTGCTGGACGCCATGGACTGGGGTCTCGTCATCTACGACGAGGTGCACCTGCTGCCCGCACCCGTCTTCAAACTCACCGCGGAGCTGCAGGCGCGCCGGCGACTCGGCCTCACCGCGACGCTCGTGCGCGAGGACGGCCGCGAGGGCGACGTCTTCAGCCTCATCGGCCCCAAGCGATTCGACGCCCCGTGGAAGGAGATCGAGGCGCAGGGATTCATCTCCCCGGCATCCTGTTTCGAGGTGCGCATCGACCTGCCGCAGCAGGAGCGTCTCGAGTACGCGGCGAGCGCAGACGACGAACGGTACCGGCTGGCGGCGACCGCGCCGGAGAAGCTGCGGGTCGTGCGCCGACTCGTGAAGCAGCACGATGGCGAGCGCATCCTCGTCATCGGCCAGTACCTCGACCAGATCGACCAGCTCGCGGATGCCCTGAACGCCCCGAAGCTGACCGGCGCCACCCCGGTGGACGAGCGCGAGCGGCTCTACCAGGAGTTTCGGGACGGGGTGACGAAGGTGCTCGTGGTGTCGAAGGTCGCGAACTTCTCGGTCGACCTGCCGGAGGCGACGGTCGCGATCCAGGTGTCCGGCTCGTTCGGTTCGCGCCAGGAGGAGGCCCAGCGTCTCGGTCGGCTGCTGCGACCCAAGGAGTCCGGCCTGCCCGCGAACTTCTACACGCTCGTGGCGCGCGACACGGTCGACCAGGACTTCGCCCAGAACCGACAGCGGTTCCTCGCGGAGCAGGGCTACAGCTACACGATCCTCGATGCGCAGGCGGGATGAGCTGGAGGGCGCGAGGAGTCAGGCGAGGCGGTAGCGCAGCAGCAGGGTCGAACCGGACGAGAGGATGCCGACCAGGGTCATTCGCGCCGGCTCGACGAGGTCTCCGGCCGTGATGCGTATGGCGTCGCCCGCCTCGAGGCTGGGACTCACCGTGAGGAAGAGCTCGTCGACGGCGCGGTCCGCGAGCAGTGTGCCGAACAGGTGCGGGCCGCCCTCGCACAGGATCGAGGTCAAACCGCGCTGTCGCAGGGCCGCGACGATGGTCGGCCCGTGAACCGTCAGCGCGGCATCGCCGGTGTCGGCGTCCCCGATCGCGGGATCGTCGGTCGCGGGCGCGCCAGGATCCGTTCCATCCGTCGCCTGCCGCGTCGCGACCACGACATCCGCCGCCGACTCGAACAGGGTTGCTCGCCGCGCACCCCGCGAGGAGGTGAACAGGATGGGGCGCACCGGCGCGTCCGTGAAGATCTCGGAGGCGGGATCGAGGTCCAGGGATCCGGACACGATCGCGAACACCGGATGTTCGGTGAGCCCGTTCGCCAGGCGCCACTGTGCAGACTCCCCGCTCACGCGCATCGCGCCATAGCCCTCGTCGCGCACCGTGCCTGCCCCGACGAGCACGACGTCGCACACGCGGCGCAGCAGTTCGAAGTGCCGCTTGTCGGCATCATCCGAAAGCCCGCCGGAGCGGCCGTCGTGCGATACGGCACCGTCGACGCTCGAGACGAAGTTCACCCGCAGAACGGGGGTGTCGGTGGCGAGTGAGGCGACGATGTCGTCGTCGCTCAGTTCTCCGGATTGCTCAGGCCACAGCCTGCGCATCGACCCGGCCGAGGAAGAACCCATGCTTCATTGTGCAATGATCCGCCCCGATTCACGAACCTTGTCGCTACGGGGCAGGCTTGTCCTCCGCCTGCACGGCCGCAAGGACACGCCGAAGCGTGCTGTCGCGGTATGCCGTGAGCTCGCGCGCGCGCACCGCGTCGTACTCGCTGATCCCGGCGCCGGTGCTCACACCGAGCCTGCCCTCGGAGACGAGACGATCCAGGATGGCCGGCGTCGAGAATCGTTCGCCGAGCTGCCCGGTGAGGAAGTCGAGGATCGAGCGGTAGGTGCCGAGGCCGCCGAAGTCCGCATGGGCCAGGGGCCCGAGCACGGCCAGGCGCATCCCGAACGACGAACTCACGATGGCATCGATGTCCTCGGCCGTTGCGAGCCCCTCCTCGAGGCAGAGCAGCGCTTCGCGCACGAGAGCGAACTGGATGCGGTTGGCGACGAACCCCGGAGAATTCTTCACGACGACCGGCTGCTTCCCCGCCCGCGCCAAAAGCTCCACCACGGCGTCCACGACCGTCTGGGATGTCTCCGCGCCCCGCACGACCTCGACGCACGGGATGACGTTCGCAGGATTGAACCAGTGCGTCCCGATCACCCGTTCGCGGTGCGGTACTCGAGCGGCGATGGCGTCGATGTCGAGGGCGGAGGTGTTCGTCGCGAGTATCGCCGTCGGGCTGCTCGATTGCCCGAGCCTGGTCCAGATCGGCTCCTTGATGGCCAGCTGTTCCGGCACCGCCTCGATGACCAGGTCCGCGGATGCGACCGCCGCCTCGAGTTCGGGTGCAAGCACCACCCGCGACAGGGCGGCCAGACGCGACTCCGGGGACAGCTCCGGCGTGGCCAGCGCCGCGGCCTCGATCCGCTCCGCGAGGGCGTCCGCCGCCGCGGTATCCGACTCGACGACGGACACCGCATGGCCGGCGGTCGCGAGGGCGAGTGCAATGCCCCGCCCCATGATGCCGCCGCCGATGACGGCGACGGACAACGGGTCGATCGTCTCTTCTGTGGACTTCTCTGTGGATCTCATCCCATATTGTGCAGCGTCCAGGCCGGCTCCCGCCAACCGAGAATCGCCTCCGTCATACGCACGGCGGCAACGCTCGCCGGCACATCGTGCATCCGGATGATGCGCGCGCCCTCGACGATGCAGAACACCGCCGCCGCGAGCGAACCCTCGAGTCGTGCGCCCTGTTCGCGGTCGATCGTCTCCCCGATGAAATCCTTGTTGGACACGGCGGCGAGCGTCGGATAGCCGAGCGCGACGATCTCGTGGAGACGCCGCGTCAGCTCGAGCGAGTGGTACGTGTTCTTGTTGAGGTCGTGCCCCGGATCGACGATGATGCGTTCGTCCGGGATGCCGGCCGCCTGCGCACGTTCGATGCGGTCGCGCAGAAACGCGATGACGTCGTGAACGACATCGACGTATTCGGGCTTCGGCGGCTCCGCCCGCGGAGGCGACATGCTGTGGGTGAGCACGAGCGTCGCGCCGGTCGCGGCGACGGCGGATGCCATGTCCGGGTCGTACAGGCCGCTCGTGTCGTTGATGACGGCCGCCCCGGCCGCGATCGCCGCCGATGCCACCGCCGCGCTGAAGGTGTCGACCGAGATCACGACATCCGAGGCCGCGGCGATTGCCGCGACGACGGGCACGACCCTCTCGAGCTCCTCGTCGCGGGAGACGACAGGGCCGCGCCCGAACGGGACCCCGCCCACGTCGACCCAGTCCGCGCCATCCTTCACCGCCTGCAGGGACGCCGCCACCGCCTTGTCGAGCGCGAACGTCGAGCCTTTGTCGAAGAACGAGTCCGGTGTGCGGTTGATGACCGCCATGACGGCGACCTCACGGTCGAAGTCGAAGGTCCGGGCGCCGATGCGGCGCACCTGGTTTTCTCTGGCCGGTGTCGCCATGGCCGAATCTGCAAAGCCCATGGGCCGAATCTATCGCGACTTTCCCGAAACTTCTTGACGTCAAATGTGGAGCGGGTCTACGCTCCACAAGGTTCAGAACTGAACTTTTCTTCTCCTCTGCCGACAATTCACGGGGGCCGACCGTCTCATGATCCGTCGAATCAACATGGGCGGACGTTTCGCTGCCCTCGCCGTCATCGCCGCGCTCCTGCTCACCGGATGTGTGCCAGGGCCGAACGCCAACGACGTCCACTCCGACACCAGCCTGTTCCTCGGGTCCCTCCCTGCTCCCGCTACCCTTCCGGATGCGCCCGACATCCCACCGTTCCCAACCCAGCCGGAGAACACCTCCAACACCAAGGCGATGACCGCCTACAACAAGGCGATGGACGATTACCAAAAGGCGTTCCAGGCGAACCAGGCCAAGGCGGATGCCCAGAAGGCCGCCGTCACGAAACTTGCGAAGACGGCCATGGCGGGAGGCGAGAAAGGTGTCGCCGCCTGGGAGTCCCTCCTCGTGACGGCAGGAATCTCCGTGCTCGGCGGCGACGGGAAGCCGCTGACAGTGGGCGGCCAGACGGGGATGGGCTCGCCCATGACGGACGCCGACCTCCGGTTGCAGGCGCTCCTGGCCGCCACTCCAGGCGGACTCAGGCTCACCGACCTCGCCGACACCCTGAGCGTCGCCTTCGGCATGACCGGAGCAGACCTGACGCCGATCCTCTACACGGAGCTCAACAACATCCCCGATCTCGGCTTCCGCCTTGTCCTCTGGTCCGTCGGGCCCGGGCTGATCGATGGAAATAAGTTCCTTCCCGTCGACCAGGTCGAGTTGTCCTGGGCGCAGGTGGGATTGATCGTGCACCGGTTGGCAGATGAGATCCTCATGTCCACGGTCATCACCGCGGGCGCCGCCGGTGACGAATCAATCCCCAGCGCGGATGCCGCAGTTCTACAGGTGGACACTGCGTCGTTCCACCATTCCCTCCCGGCGGCGGTCTCACACCGGCCGTGCGAGAACACGGATGACCCGATGAAGCAGGAGGTCCTGAATCAAAAGATCAAGGAAGTGAATTTCGGTTTCGACCAGATCCTGGAAACCGTGAGCAAGTGGGAGGATTCCGCCGCCGCCACCGGAGCGGAGATCCTTGGCAAGACGCTCAACATCGTCCGCACTCTGACCTCGTACGCGAACCTGCTCGCCAAGATGTCCTCGATCCACGCCAGGTTCTCGCTCTCCGACCCGCCGCTCGTTCGCACCAAGGAGATGGTTCCGGGAGAGATCAGCGATCTCACGATCACGTACAGCTATGACGACGACAGTTGGGGCAAGATTCGCGAATGCATCAACAGCTCCTTGAAGTATGCGGGGCTGGAGATTCCAGGTAAACCCCTCGATGCACCCTCCGGTATCGACGTGCAGCTCTCCACGACGGACCCCTCCGTGCTGCGGGTCGGCGACGGAAAGGGTGGGAACAAACCTGTCAACGCCGATGAGACGGACAGCAATGGTGTCGCCCGGTTCAAGCTCTCCGGTGCGCCGCAGAAGGACCGCATCCCGGACCGGGCGAAGCCGAAGAACCTCTCGATCGACGTCCATGCCCTGTCGGATCTCAAGTCGAGCGATTTCTTCAAGGACGTCACGTCGGTTCCCTGGGATGCCGTGGACGCGTTCGGCACCGGCGGGCTCAGCCTGATTCCCGAGATGCTCGGTCGCACGAAGTTCATCACCTTCACGGAGTCGATCCCGGTTCAGGATTGGGACCTCATCGCCCAATTCCAGGCGTCGGCGAAGGGCAAGATCACCGTCCATCGTGCGAGCAACGTGGACTGGCAGGGATGTGGTGGATATTCGCTCATCAACCGTTCGACCGACGCCACGTCGACGTTCACGACGCCGGAGACGGCGGTTACGGCAGCACTACTCAGCAACGACTTCGGGGACTACGGCGACCAGGCGTTCGTGTTCTACCCAAAGGGCGCGAGCTTTTCAGCGTTCGACTTCGGGAATGGGGACGGGTTGCAGATGTTCGGCCTGCTGGCCGAGTACTCGACCAACAAGACCACTGCCGCGCCGGCCACGGGAGATCAGCCGGAGCGGAAATTGGAAGACTGTGACGGTGCCGGTGGCGGCGGTGGCCAGCACTCCGATCCGGAACCGCAGGACTGCGGTGTCCGCACCTATGCGATGGACCTCAACGTCACCATGCCCTCCCCGCGCCACCTTTTCGTCTCGGGTCAACAGTCCGACGAACACGGCCTGTGGAAGAACTGCGGAGACGGCCTCGTCCCCAACGACCCGACCGTAGCGCCCAGCATGCAATCGTGCGCCGCCCCACAATCCAAGGGTGGGAAGGTTCCATCGATCGACGACCTCTTCGATCCATCGAAGACGAAGTTCACGATCACCGGCTCCTACAGCTGCATTCGAAATGACCCGGGGCAGCTCGACCAGGTGTACTACAACTGGACGCTCACCCTGTGTCGGATCGTGGACGGGAAACCGCAGTGCTAGTCAGCTCATCGCGCTGACGTTCACAGTGTCTCGAGAGGAACCGACTCGTCGGCGAGGCGCGCCTCGTCCATGACCTTGCCCTCGCGGATGATCCGCTGCACCTGCTCGTTGACATCCCAGACGTTCACGTTCATGCCGGCGACGACGCGGTCGTCCTTGAGCCAGAACGCCACGAACTCGCGCTTGTCGCGGTCGCCGCGGTAGACGATCTTCGCTCCCCTGGTCATCGGGCCGTAGCCCGAATACTCCATGCCCAGGTCGTACTGGTCGGTGTAGAAGTACGGGATGTCCTCGAAGCTCTCGTCCTGTCCGAGCATCCCCCGCGCGGCGGCCGGCCCCTCGTTGAGGGCGTTCGCCCAGTGCTCGCTGCGCAGCCGCATGTTGGCGAGCGGATGGAACGCGTTCGCGACATCCCCCGCAGCGTAGATGTCGGGGTTGCTGGTCTGCATCGACTGGTCGACGACGATGCCGTTCTCCGTCATGATCCCCGCGTCGTCCGCGAGCGCGACGTTCGGCACCGCGCCGACGCCGATGAGGACGATGTCCCCCGGGATGACCTCGCCGGTGTTGAGCTGCACACCGGAGACCTTCCCGTGGCTGCCGAGGATCTTGTCGACGACGACGGACATCCGCAGGTTCACGCCGTGCTCCTTGTGCAGCTCGGCGAACATCGTGCCCAGCTCGTCGCCCAGTGCGCCCGCGAGCGGGATGGGAACCTGCTCGAGGATCGTCACCTCGTTTCCGAGCGTGCGCGCCGTGGCGCCGACCTCCATGCCGATCCACCCGGAGCCGATGAGCACGAGGTTCCGCCCGCCGCCGGCGAGCTCCTTGTGGAGTGCCCTCGAATCATCGAGCGTGCGAAGGTAGTGCACGCCGCCCAGCTCTGCGCCATCGATTGTGAGCAACCGCGGCGAGGAACCGGTCGCCAGCAGGAGCTTGTCGTAGTGAAGCGGCTTGCCGCCGGAGATCGTGACCTCGTGGGCCAGGGAGTTCACGCCGTAGGCCTTCGTGCCCGTCATCAAGTCGATGTTGTTCTCCGCGTACCACTCCTCGGGGTGCACGTAGACGGCATCCAGCCCGTCGGAGCCGTTCAGGTAACCCTTGGACAGCGGTGGCCGGATGTAGGGTGCGTGAGCCTCCTTCGCGATGAGCTGGATCGTCCCGGTGAACCCCTGCTTCCGCAGCTCCTCAGCAGCGGAGACACCGGCGAGACCGCCGCCGATGATGATGAAGTTCTTCGTGTCCGACGTCGTATCCGTGTTCGTCATGCCTGTCGTCATCTTCTCTCAGTGATGGATGTCGTACTCACGCCGTGAGGTCCCCGGCGAGCCTGAACTGGCGTCGCATCGGGTTGTCCTTCGACAGTACGCCGGTGAATGATGTGGTCGTCGTCATGGCCCCCGCAGCCTGCGCGCCGCGCATGGTCATGCACAGGTGCTCGGCCTCCAGCACGACCCCGACGCCGCGCGGGGCGAGTTGTTCGGTGAGGTATGCCGAGATCTGCTGCGTGAGCCTCTCCTGCACCTGCAGGTCGCGCGAGAACAGTTCGACGACGCGCGCGAGCTTGGAGAGCCCGACGATGCGATCGCCTGGGACGTATCCGATGTGGGCGACGCCGCGGAACGGCAGCAGGTGGTGCTCGCACAGCGAGTGGAAGGGGATATCCCGAACGATCACGAGCTCCTCGTAGCCTTCGTCGTTCGGGAAAGTCGTCATGGTGAAGTCGCGGGGCGTGAGCATCTCCAGGAGGCTCGCAGCGACACGGCGAGGCGTCTCGACGAGGTGCGCGCTCGTCACGTCCCGCCCGAGGGCGGAGAGCAGTTCTGCGACGGCGTTCTCAGCCCGCACCTGCTGATCGTTGATGTCGATCGCGTGGAGCGGCGCCGGCATCCGCTCGTCGTCGTTCGCCTCGTGCAACGTCGCCTGGCTCATGACCGCTCCTCTTCTTCGCCTCTGTCTCTGAGATTACGACCCGGCGAATTCTTTTGTCAAGTTTTACTGTTTTAGAAGTATGATGGTGGCATGAACGATTCGAGAACCGAGCAGATCTCCGCCGTCGCCGCGATCAGCGATCCGCAACGCCGCGCCCTGCTCGAATTCGTCAGCCGAAACGGCGACGCCGTCACGAGGGATGAAGCAGCCACTGCTACCGGGATGCCGCGCAGCACCGCCGCATTCCACCTCGACCGGCTCGTGAGCGAGGGTGTGCTGGAGGCCGACTTCAAGCGTCTCAGCGGCAAGACCGGTCCGGGGTCCGGTCGACCCTCGAAGCTCTACCGGCGAGCGGGAGGAGAGATCAACGTCTCCATTCCCGCTCGCCGGTACGAGCTCGCCGGCGACATGCTCGCTGCGGCTGTCGAGGAGTCCGACCGCACGGGCGCGCCGGTGCGCACGGTCCTCGCGACGATCTCCTCGGCGACAGGACGGGAGATCGGCGCTGCGGCCGGGTCCCTGGATGCTGCGCTCGAGTCCTGCGGCTACGAACCGCGCGACGACGGCGAAGGCGGCCTCGTACTCACGAACTGCCCTTTCCACAAGCTCGCCACCAACCACACCGACGTCATCTGCAGCGCGAACGTGGCGTTGCTCCAGGGAGTCGCCGATGGCGCCGCTGAAGGCGAGCGCTCCGTCGAATTCGTCCAACCCAGCAACGGATGCTGCTGCGTGCGCATCACGGCCCCCTAGGCGGCCACCACCGCCGCGCCGCAGCGCCAGCAGGTGGCCGGCAACGCGCCATCGATGAGCGCTCCGCACTCGTCGCACACGTGCTCGAGCCAGCAGACCGGGTCGCCGGTGGACGTGAATTCCTCGCCATCCATGACTCCATTGTGCACCCGGCCCGCCGGACCAGGCACTCAGGAATCATTCAGCGAACGCGCAGATACTGTAGGGCATGAGCGACGGACCGAAGATTCTCATTGTCGATGACGAGCCCAACATCCGGGACCTGCTGACCACGAGCCTGCGCTTCGCGAAGTTCGCGGTGCGGGCTGTCGGTAACGGTGCCCAGGCGATCTCCGCCGTGCTGGAGGAGGAGCCGGATCTCATCATCCTCGACGTCATGCTTCCGGACATGAACGGATTCGGCGTCACCAAAAGGTTGCGCGCAAGCGGGTACACCGCCCCCATCCTGTTCCTCACCGCGAAGGATGACACGGAGGACAAGATCACCGGCCTCACCGTCGGCGGTGACGACTACGTGACGAAGCCGTTCAGCCTCGACGAGATCGTCGCCCGCATCAAGGCGATCCTGCGCCGCACGATGGCGGACGAAGAGGACGCGATCATCCGCTCCGGCGATCTCACGATGGACCAGGACACGCACGAGGTCACGATCGGCGACACCCAGGTGGAGCTCAGCCCGACCGAGTTCAAACTGCTGCGGTACCTCATGCTGAACCCCAACCGGGTCCTCAGCAAGGCGCAGATCCTCGATCACGTGTGGGAGTACGACTTCAACGGGGATGCGGGGATCGTCGAGTCCTACATCTCCTACCTTCGCCGCAAGCTCGACCAGTACTCTGACGAGCCGGTCATCCAGACGAAGCGCGGCTTCGGATACATGCTCAAAGCGACGAAGGCCTGACCTGCCCTCACGGGCGCTTCGCGGTGATACCGGTTAGCCTGATCTCCTGATGCACGATCAGCTTTCCCAGTGGTGGGGCAGAGTCTCTCTGCGCACGAAGACAACGGCGGTCACCGTCCTGCTGCTCACGGTCGGCCTGCTCGTCGCGGGCGTCGGCACCATGACCGTGCTGCGCAACTACCTCGTCGGCGAGGTCGATCGGAAGGTCTCGGCGACAGCGCTCGATCTCCGCGCACTCGATCTCAGCATCCAGGACACCTGTGACCGGGCCGCAGGGCCGAGCCAGTTCTTCGTCGCGATCCTCACACAGGATGGCACGCTCCTGTGCCAGAATCGCGACGCCGGCCAGGCCCGACCGGTCATCCAGGGCCTCGATTTCGACCTCGTGAAGCAGCAGCAGGGAGTGCCGCTCACCGTGTGGAACGCGGATCGTACCGGCCAGTGGCGTGTCGTCTCCGCCCCGTACCAGGACGATTCGACCGGTGCCTTCGTGACTCTCGCCGTCGGCGCGAGCCTCGCGGACATCAATGCCACGATCTCCCAATACACTGCCGTGTTCCTCGGATTCGGCCTGTCCGTCGTCGTCCTCGGGGGAGCGATCACGAGGCTTCTCGTCACCGCGACGTTCACCCCCTTACGGGAAGTGGAGGCGACGGCCGCAGCGATCGCGAACGGGGACTTCAGCCAGCGCCTTCCCGGAGCGACCCCCAACACCGAGGTCGGCCGCCTCAACCGCTCGCTCAACACCATGCTCAACCGCATCGACCGCGCCTTCGCCGACCGTGCGCAGACGATCGACCAGATGAGGCGGTTCGTCGGCGATGCGAGCCACGAGCTCCGCACCCCGCTCGTCACGGTGCGCGGGTACGCGGAGCTCTATCGCATGGGCGCACTCCAGACCCCCGAAGAGGTCGGCCAGGCGATGGACCGCATCGAGAAGGAGGCGGTGCGCATGGGCGGACTCGTCGAGGACCTCCTCGAACTCGCCAGGCTCGACGAGGCGAAGCCGTTGCAACTCGCACCCGTCGACCTGATCCCGCTCGCGCGTGATGCTGCACTGGACGCGATGGCATCGGCGCCGGATCGCACGGTCACGGTGATCGTCGCTGAGCCGGATGCCGCGGCACCGGTCGAAGAGCCCCCGGCGGCGCCGTCGCGTCCGCGCCGCCGCCCGGGTCCCGTGGCAAGCCGTCAGGTCTCGACGGCGACCGGCCCGATCGCGTTCGCGGGTGCCACGATCGCCCGATTGCGCTCGCGCCGCGCGCGCGCGATGCCCACGGCGATGGCATCCGGCTACAACGAGGCGGTGGAGCTCGAGTTGCCTGCGGTCGTGCTCGCTGAGGAGAACAAGATCCGCCAGGTGATCACGAACCTTCTCGGCAACGCCATGCGGTTCACGCCGAACGGAAGCCCGCTCGAACTCGTCGTGCACGTCGACCCCGCGCGCAAGGTCGGCATGCTCGACATCGTCGACCATGGCGACGGCATCCCGCCCCAGATCCGGGACAAGATCTTCCAGCGCTTCTGGCGTGCAGACACCTCGCGGACGCGGGCGACAGGCGGCAGCGGTCTGGGGCTCGCGATCGTGTCGGGCATCATCGCCGCGCACAAGGGGTCAGTCGATGTGCTCGAGACCCCGGGCGGCGGGGCGACGTTCCGCGTCGCCCTTCCACTCCTCCCCATCGGGTACACGGCGACGTCTTCGTCAGCCTGACGGCCATTCGTGCTCTGCGCTCGCCGGCACACCTAACCTGCTCGCAACGGGGATTCGCCCCGTACACCGAGGAGGACGCATGACCAGTTTCCGCGTGGACAGTGAAGCAGTGCTCAATGCGCATGGTGCCATCCAGAACACGATGTCGAGGATCGAATCGGAAGCGGCGAGCCTCAAGTCCCAGCTCGTCGCCCTTCAGGGCGCGTGGAGCGGCCAGGCGGCGATGGCCTTCCAGTCGGTAGTCGGCGATTGGACGGCCACCCAGCTGCGCGTCGAACAGAGCCTCGGCGCGATCGCCCAGGCTCTCGGGCAGGCCGGTCGCCAGTATGCGGATGTCGAGCTCGCCAATGCGCGCATGTTCACCGGATAACGTTCATCGACAGACCGGTGCACATGCACGAAGGGCGGCCCCTTTCGGGACCGCCCTTCTGCGTGCTGGTCGGACTTAGAAGTCCATTCCGCCCGACGGGTCACCCATCGGAGCAGCAGAGGCCTTCTCCGGCTTGTCGGCGACGACGGCCTCCGTGGTGAGGAACAGGCCGGCGATGGACGCCGCGTTCTGCAGCGCGGAACGCGTGACCTTCACCGGGTCGTTGATGCCCGCGGCGAGCATGTCGCCGTACTCGCCCGACGCGGCGTTGAGACCGTGTCCGGTCGGCAGGCTCCGCACCTTCTCGGCGACCACGCCGGGCTCCAGGCCCGCGTTGAGCGCGATCTGCTTGAGCGGGGCGTCGACAGCCACGCGCACGATGTTCGCGCCGGTCGCCTCGTCGCCCTTGAGCGCCTTGAGCGCCTTCGTCTCGAATGCGGTCGCACCGGCCTGGATGAGCGCGACGCCACCACCGGCGACGATGCCCTCTTCGACGGCGGCCTTCGCGTTGCGGACGGCGTCCTCGATGCGGTGCTTGCGCTCCTTGAGCTCGACCTCGGTGGCGGCACCTGCCTTGATGACCGCAACTCCGCCGGCGAGCTTCGCCAGACGCTCCTGCAGCTTCTCACGGTCGTAGTCGCTGTCCGTGTTCTCGATCTCGGAACGGATCTGCTTCACGCGGCCGGCAATGGCATCCGCCTCGCCTGCGCCTTCGACGATCGTGGTCTCATCCTTCGTGACGATGACCTTGCGTGCCTGACCGAGCAGGTCGAGGGTGGCGTTCTCGAGCTTGAGTCCGACCTCCTCGCTGATGACCTGGCCGCCGGTGAGGATCGCGATGTCCTGCAGCTGGGCCTTGCGGCGGTCGCCGAAGCCGGGAGCCTTGACGGCAACCGACTTGAAGATTCCGCGGATCTTGTTCACGACGAGCGTCGCGAGCGCCTCCCCGTCGACATCCTCGGCGATGATGAGCAGCTGCTTGCCGCTCTGGATCACCTTGTCGACGATGGGGAGAAGGTCCTTGATGTTGGAGATCTTGGAGTTGACGATGAGGATGTAGGCGTCCTCGAACACCGTCTCCTGGCGCTCCGGGTCCGTGACGAAGTACGCCGACAGGAAGCCCTTGTCGAAGCGCATGCCCTCGGTCAGCTCGAGTTCGGTGCCGAACGTGTTCGACTCCTCGACCGTGACGACGCCTTCCTTGCCCACCTTGTCGATGGCCTCGGCGATGAGCGCACCGATCTCGGTGTCTCCGGCGGAGATGGATGCGGTGGCCGCGATCTCTTCCTTGGTCTCGATCTCCTTGGCACCCGCGACGAGCGCGGCGATGACCTCGGCCACGGCCTTCTCGATTCCGCGCTTCAGGCTGATCGGGTCGGCACCCGCGGCGACGTTGCGAAGTCCTTCGCGGACGAGGGCCTGGGCGAGAACGACCGAGGTGGTCGTGCCGTCGCCGGCAACGTCATCCGTCTTCTTGGCGACCTCTTTGACGAGCTCCGCGCCGATCTTCTCGTACGGGTCGTCGAGCTCGATCTCCTTGGCGATCGAAACACCGTCGTTCGTGATGGTGGGCGCGCCCCACTTCTTCTCGAGGACGACGTTGCGGCCGCGCGGGCCCAGCGTCACCTTGACGGCGTCGGCCAGAATGTTGAGGCCGCGCTCAAGGCCGCGACGGGCCTCTTCGTTGAAAGCAATGATCTTTGCCATGTGTGTTTCTCGTCCCTCCCGGACGTCGTGAAAAGTGCAACACCTTTGGCACTCGGACTAAGAGAGTGCTAAATGATTCTGGCACTCCATGGCAGAGAGTGCAAGCGGGCTCACGGCCCGGATGGGGTGGTGAACGACACGGAGCCCGCCGGCGGAATCAACTCGAACCAGGTGTTGCCCGCTGCGAGGCGGATCGTGACGCCGTTCGTGTCGACCAGCCGGATGGGTGAGGTCGGGGACGACTTCGACCAGGTGCCCTCGATCATGGCGCCGCCGCTGGAGATCCAGGCCTTGCCCTTGCCCGAGAGGAGCGTTTTCGGCACTCCACGATCGTTGACGACGTTGACGCGCAGCGCGACCACGTTCGCCGCGGTGAGCTGCTTCCCCGTGCTGTCCTTGTCGACCTTGTCCTGCTGGATGCGCAGCCACAACTGGCGCGCAGCATCCCACTTCCAGCTCCCCCAGTACGACGAGGAGAAGCGATACTTCATCGTCGTGACGGTCACGCCGTCCTTCGCCGCCGAGGAGGATTCGCCATCGAGCGAGTAGGCGAACTGCTGCTGGGGTGCAGCGATCGTGGTGTGCTGCCCCAACAACTTCTGCGCCCGCACGAGCACGTTGTGGGGCGCTGACTTCGTGTTCGTCCGGAAGAAGGTGGACTCGGTGTCGGCCTGCCCGTGGATCGCGTTGTAAACGGGTGTCTGACGCATGAGGTTCACGAAGCGCTGCTGTCCGCCCGAGTAGCAGATGATCCCGCCGAACGGTGAAACGATGTCAGGGTCCATCGGCCGGATCGACCGCACCGGCCCGAGCAGCTCAGGGATCTCGGACTGCCAGATGGCGACGTAGCGCGTGATCCCGCCCTCGACCAGTTCCTCGAACACGATGTCGGTGGTCTCGAGACCAACCTGCGGCCGGGCATCCCAGTGGTTGTCGATCTTCGCGGCGATGGATGCGTGGTCGAGAGAGCCGGCCGGAACGGTCGTCCCTCGAAGCGGTGCGATGGCCGTCGGCTCGGGCGTCTGATAGGTGGAGACGTAGGGCGGCGACGGGGACCCCGTCGGTGTGCGGTCAGCCTCCGGAGCGCAGCCGACGAGCGCGAGCATCGTCATCACAGCGATGGCCGGGACCGCGATCGTCCCGCGGCGTCCGAGGAACCGATGGAACGTCACTGCCACAGACTAGCGCCGCCCGCTTCGACGGACGGCGTTAGCCAGGGCGAGCCCGACAATTCAGCGTCGGCTCACGTCGTGACGAGACGAACCGACTCCGCCTGCGGTCCCTTCGTCCCGGTTCCCACGTCGAAGACCACGTGCTGGCCTTCTTCGAGGACCTTGTAGCCTCCCATGTCGATGGCAGAGTAGTGGACGAAGACATCCTGTCCACCATCATCCATCGTGATGAAGCCGTAGCCCTTTTCAGCGTTGAACCACTTCACGGTTCCGTTCGCCATGCGGTACTCCCTGTGTGTTCCTTTCGGCGCGTGCGAGGTGCCTGAGCCGGATCACAACCAGATAGTAATGATTCGCCGCCGGATGCGGGAGTGCAATTTGCAGATTCGGCGCCCTGACGGCCCCAGAACGCCAGAATCTCCGCCGTACGTTATGCAAATGAGATTCTTGTCCTGGCGGCCAACTACTCGACGGGCTTGTAATCCGATCCGATCACGATCGTGATCTCCGATCCGGGGAAGTCGGTTGAGAGTCGGATCTCGCCGACTCCGAGCGCGAGGACCAGCGCCCGGGCTGCACCCTCCAGCTCCGGTGTCGCGTAGTACACGACGGTCTCGTCGATGTCCCGCGACGACGAGTTCGCCCTGCTCCCGACCCCCTGCTTCGCGCCGTTCCAGCCCTGCTTGACGAGGGCATCCCCGACCTGGTTCGCAAGCCCGACCGTCGGCGTGCCGTTCAGAATCGTGAGGGGCACCTTGGGGTCGAGCGTGGGCTCCGCGGTCGGCGTCTGGGTGGGGGTCTCAACGTCATCGTTCGCCGCGTTCGGGAAGAAGTCGAAGTTGATGTTGTTGTTGATCGCGGCGAGTCCGAACAGACCGCCCGTGGTCAGGATGACCGTGGCGACGACGGCCCATGCGAACCCGATCCAGCCGCGACCCTTCCGCTTCGGCCCACGGTGGGCTCCGACCCGTTGCAGGTCTGAGGGCAGGTCGTCAAAACGATCCTTCGGAAAGTTGGCCATGTGGTCTCTCGGTTGTTCGGATCAACTGGTGCTGGACAAGTCGGTCCCATGCCGCAGCAGAGTGCGCGCACTGGTTCTGGCATCCCTCATTCGCTGAAGTCGTCGCACCAGCATGGGGTCGTAGACGATTGCGGCCGGAGAGTCGATGACAGCGTTCAGGACTTGATAATACCGGGCGGCCGAGAGGTTGAACTCCGCGCGCACGGCTTCCTCCTTCGCTCCCGCGTGGCGAGTCCACTCCCGTTCGAAGTCGAGGATGCGGCGATCGCGCATCGAGAGAGGCGCGGGCGAGGCTGCGGGGTCGTCGGCCGCGGAGTCGCCCGCCGCAAGGCCGCGCGTTGACACCACTCGTACTCCGCTCCGCTTGTGTGATTGACATCGTAGTTTGTGCCGTCCGCATGTTTCCTGAGGCGCTCCGCGGCCGTGATTCGGCCTGCGTGGGGCCACGACGGACTTCAGGGCGCCCGGTTCGCGGATGCCGGGCCGATCCACTCGACGAACTGTCCGTGAGGGCCGACGTCGGCGAGGGGTTCGCCGTCGATCGAGAGCGTGAACCGTCCGCGTTGCGGCGACGGATGCCGGGCGTCGACGTCGGGAAGAACTCCGACGCCATCGAGAGAGACCCAGTGGGCGTCCAGGCGGCGAATGGCGTCGACGAGTCGCATGCGCTGGAGGTACGGGACGTAGACGAGCATCGCGCTCGTCACGACGACGAGGGTCGTGCCGGTGGGACGGGTCGCTGCGACATCCTCGAGCCGGTCGAGTGCATCCCCGCGGAAGAGTGTGGGCGGATTCTCACGCACGATGGCGATGGCCGCCCGGATGCGCGCCAGCCGCTCCTCCTGTTCCGGCCAGACGAGGGTCTCGAGCCAGCACACATCCTCGTCGTCGCGCACGTCGAGCGGGTGCAGGTCGATGCCGGCGCGCCACGCGATGCCAGGCAGCTCATGGGGAATCCAGTGCGCCGTGTCGGCCCGCTCCAGCGTTTCGCCGGTTGAGCCGCTGAGAGCCGTCTCGATCGTGACGGTGGACGGCCCGGAGGCCGGGTGCAGCCAGTCCCCGTCTCCGTAACGGTAGCTGTATCGGTCCGGGTAGAGGCAGAGCCCGGCGCTCGCGCCGAGTTCGAGGAGCGCGAGGGGCCCGTCGAGGCGCGCCAGGGCGGGGAGCAGGGCGGCGCACCGGCGGGGTTCGTTGGTCTGCGTCATCCGGCGCTCTGCCTCGAACGCGACCGCGGGCCAGTTGGCTGAGAGCCAGGCGCGGAATGCCGGGTATCCGCCGATCGGGGATCCGAGCAGACGCGCAGCCGCGAACACGAGGTTCGGCTGGCGCTTCTGCAGTGGGAGCTCGTCGATGAGTGCGACGATCCCCGGATCGCCGGCGACGCCGAGAGCCCACTCCTCGAAGACGGGTGACTGGCCACGGGCCTCGATCACTCCGAAATCGCGGTATCTCTGTGCCGTCGAACGTTCGATCGCCATTCCAGCATCCTCGCACCACCATCCGGAACAAGGGAGTGCGTCACTCGGTTGAATAATGGTGGAGGAGCCCCACACGGCTCCCGGAAGGATGACCATGAACTACAAGGTGACGAAGAGCGACGAGGAGTGGCGCCAGCAGTTGAGCCCGGAGGAGTTCGCCGTGTTGCGCCAGGCGGCCACCGAGCGGCCATGGACGGGCGAGCTTCTCGATGAGAAGCGCGAAGGCGTGTTCCGCTGCAAGGCGTGCGGTGCCGAACTGTTCCGAAGCGATGCGAAGTTCGATTCGCACTGCGGATGGCCGAGCTTCTACATCCCGACCGAGAAGGACGCCGTTGTGCTCCTGAAGGACAAGAGTCTGGGTATGGAGCGCGTCGAGGTTCGCTGCGCGAACTGCGGATCCCACCTCGGCCACGTCTTCGACGATGCGCCGCAGACCCCGACGGGTGACCGGTTCTGCATGAACTCCGTCTCGCTCAGCTTCGAGCCGACGAACAACTGACGCGTGGCCTCCCCACTACTATTGGGGAGGTCATTCGCCTCCTTAGCTCAGTTGGCCAGAGCACCGCTCTTGTAAAGCGGGGGTCGTCGGTTCGAATCCGACAGGGGGCTCCAGCACCCTACTTCGACGGCGACGCGGACGGGCTCGGCGACGGCGTCGAGTTGTCGGAGAAGTTCGCGCCGAGGACCTTCGTCAGGAACGCGGCGAACTCGGCCGGGTCGAACGCCCCGGTCGTGCTGTCGAACGTGTACTGGTACAGCTGGCCGTTCACGAAGATCGTCGGCGTACCGTGCTGCTGCGGCTGCGTCGCAACGTTCGGGAACGGGTTCGTGTTGAACCGGTCGGTCGCCGATGCCACCCAGTTCTTGAACGTCTGGTCCTTGATACAGCTCGAGACGTTCGTGAACTTGGAAACGCCGGCCTCCTTGGCGAGCCCGATGATCGTGTCATCGTCGAGCCCGGTCGAGTTCTCCTCCGGCTGGTTCTTGAACAGCAGTGCACTGAAGTCGAAGAAGTTGTCGGGTGCGAAGTTCGCGACGCACGCCGCGGCGTTCGCCGCCCTCGTCGAATACTTGGTCCCCATCGACGCACGGTCGAGAATCGCCACCGGGTGGATCTCGAGCGTCGCAGCGCCATCCTGAACGAGCTTCTTGATCTGGTCGGCGTTCGCCTTCTCGAAGTTCCCGCAGATCGGGCACAGGTAGTCGACGTAGACCCGGATGTCGAGCACAGAGGACGGGCTGTTGGACGCGGAGGGCACCGGGTCGTCATTGGGAAGCAGGGACGGGGTCCTCTCGGCGTGGAAGCCCTCGCCGATCTTGATACCGTCGCTGATCATGTTGAGCGGCCCGGGCGCCGGCGGTCGAATCGTGCTCGTGATGACGAAGATCACCGCGGCGACGATCGCCAGGATGACGACGATGAGGCTTCCCTGCAGGATGAACTTGTTCCTGCGCTCCTTCTTCTTCTGCTCCTCGCGCAGCGCCCGCGCCTTCTCCCGCGCGGCATCCCGCCGCTGGTTCTTGCTCGGTCGCGAATCGCCGGTTCCCATACTCACATCAACCTCTTACTCACCAGGGAAGTCGTGGTGGCCGCTCGGCCATACCGGGACATGCTAGACCCCGTTCTCTGGGAACTGTCAGCATGATCCCTGTACAGCCTAATCAGATCACGGACCCTGAGGTTCGCGTGCGCCCAGAACGGGTGGCATAATGGCGATGCGCGGGCTTCGACTCGGAACCCGCCGATTCCATTCACTACGGATCGTCCGGCACGTACCTGCCGGTGAAGGAGAAGCACGACCATGGCATCAGTCACCTTTGACAAGGCAAGCCGAATCTATCCGGGCCAGGCGCGACCAGCGGTCGACAAGCTCGACCTGGATGTCGCCGATGGCGAGTTCCTCGTTCTCGTCGGGCCATCCGGATGCGGGAAGTCCACGTCGCTCCGCATGCTCGCCGGCCTCGAAGAGGTCAACGAGGGCAGCATCCGCATCGGCGACCGCGACGTCACCGACGTTCCGCCGAAGGACCGCGACATCGCCATGGTCTTCCAGAACTACGCGCTCTACCCGCACATGACGGTCGCGGAGAACATGGGCTTCGCGCTCAAGATCGCCGGCGTCAACAAGGAGGAGCGCGCCTCCCGCGTGCTCGAGGCCGCGAAACTCCTCGACCTCGAGGACTACCTCGGCCGCAAGCCGAAGGCGCTCTCCGGCGGCCAGCGTCAGCGCGTCGCCATGGGCCGCGCGATCGTCCGCAGCCCCCAGGTCTTCCTCATGGATGAGCCGCTCTCCAACCTCGACGCGAAGCTGCGCGTGCAGACGCGTACCCAGATCGCATCCCTCACCCGCCGCCTCGGCGTCACCACGGTCTATGTCACCCACGACCAGACCGAGGCGCTCACGATGGGCGACCGGATCGCGGTGCTCAAGGACGGCATCCTCCAGCAGGTGGGAACCCCGCGTGACCTGTATGCGAAGCCGGAGAACGTCTTCGTGGCCGGGTTCATCGGCTCGCCTGCCATGAACCTGTTCGACGCCGACATCGTCGACGGCGGCCTCAAGTTCGGAACCGCCACCGCCAAGGTCGATCGCGAGACTCTCGCGGGAGCCTCGGGCAAGAAGGTCACCATCGGGGTTCGTCCAGAGGATGTCGTGGTCGCCAAGAGCGGAGAGGGCCTCCCGGTCGACGTCGACATCGTCGAGGAGCTCGGCGCAGACGGCTATCTCTACGGCCACACCGATGTGGACGGCAACCGCGTCGACATCGTCGTGCGCGTCGACGGCCGCGTTCACCCGAACGCCGGCGACAAGGTCGTCATCACGCCCCAGCCGGACCACATCCACGTGTTCGACCTCGAGTCGGGCGAGCGACTGAGCAAGAAGGCCGTCGAGACGAGCAAGTGACCGGGAGCGGCTCCCTCAACATCACCTCGGCGATAGTCGATCCTGCACTACTCGACCTGCCGTGGAACCTGCCGCTCGACACCTGGCCGGACGACTCGATCGCCACCCTGCCGAAGGGGATCTCGCGACACCTCGTGAGGTTCGCGCACCTGGGCGGTTACGTCGTCGCGATCAAGGAGACCTCGGCCGATATCGCGCGCAGGGAGTACGAGCTGCTGCGCACGCTTCAGCGCATCGACGTGCCCTGCGTCGAGCCCGTCGCCGTCATCACGAATCGAACCGATGACGACGGCAACGGGCTCGACTCGGTTCTCGTCACCCGCCACCTGAAGTTCTCGCTCCCCTACCGGGCACTGTATTCGCAGACTCTCCGCCCCGACACGGCGACGAGGCTCGTCGACGCGCTGGCGGTGCTTCTCGTCCGCCTCCACATCGTCGGCTTCTTCTGGGGAGACGTCTCCCTGTCCAACACGCTGTTCCGGCGGGATGCGGGGGCGTTCGCCGCATACCTCGTTGACGCCGAGACCGGGAGCATCTACGAGACCCTCTCCGACGGGCAGCGCGAACACGACCTGGAGATCGCGCGGGTCAACATCGCCGGTGAGCTCCTCGACCTCGCCGCCGGTGGACGCCTCGACGAGGACACCGACCCGATCGATGTGAGCAACGGCATCATCGCCGCGTATCGCACGCTGTGGACCGAACTCACCGGGTCCCAGTCGTTCGCGTCCACAGAGCGGTGGCGCATCGCCGAACGCGTCGAACGTCTCAACGAGCTGGGTTTCGACATCGAAGAGCTCGCGATCAAGACGGATGACGGCGGAAGCCAGGTGCGCATCCAGCCGAAGGTGGTGGACGCCGGTCACCACCAGCGCCGGCTGCTGCGGCTCACCGGCCTCGACGCGGAGGAGAACCAGGCCCGCCGCCTGCTCAACGACCTCGACGCATACCGGTCGACCCACGTCGACGGCGAGGTCGATGAGGAGCTCGCGGCGCACGAGTGGCTGGCGACCGTGTTCGAGCCGGTCGTTCGGGCCATCCCGCGCGAACTGAAGGGCAAGCTCGAGCCGGCAGAGGTGTTCCACCAGATGCTCGAGCATCGCTGGTTCCTGTCTCAGAACGAGAGTCGGGATGTCCCTCTCGCGGAGGCCGTGAGCTCCTACATCGACACGGTGCTCCGACACCGCCGGGACGAGGCGACCGTGATCGACCCGCCCACCGGCGCGTTCACCCTGCCGATCGCGATCGTCGACGAGGACGACTGGCGCGACAGGGTCTGAGCCAGGAGAACGAACTGCCGCTGCCCACTCGCGTAGGGATTCGCGTCACGCCGACACGTCCCCCGCCGGTTCGAACAGTTCGATGATGATGCCACTCGGATCGCGAACGTATGCGCTCAGCCCACCGGCGTTCACGCCACTGTCAATGAGAATCGGACGGCTGACCGGGTCAAAGCCGCTTCCGACGATCGCGTCGAAGATGCCCTGGAGCCCGACGACCACAAAACAGATGTGAGGGTTTCCTATCATTCGCGGCTCGAGGGAGACTTCGAGCGGATGCGGTTCCAGGTACTGAAAGAGCTCGATCACGAGTTCGCTGTTCGGTGCCCGGAGTTGCGCCTGCAGGATGCGGACGCTCGGGTACCCGACGATATCGGCGAGGTACGACGACTCGTTTTCGCGTTCCCAGATGACGTGACAGCCGAGGATTCGCTCATAGAAGGCGATCGATGCCTCGAGGTTTCGAACGGTCAGGCCCACGTGATGGACACCACTGATACTGGACAAGGTCCCGCCTCTCTTCATACATCGTCAATGGCGCGGAGCGAACTCGACCGCTGAGGTGGTTCGCCATCGACCGGTTGGCTGGTCAGCCCACCGTCGATCGTGACGACCGTGCCGTTGATATACGCCGCCGCATCCGAACACAGATAGACCGCGAGTGCGCCGACCTCGTCAGGTTCTCCGAGCCGTCCCGCCGGAATGGACGCTACCGTCATCTCGTGGTCGACCAACCCGGCCGCCACATCCTGATCCCACATGGGCGTCCGCAGGGGGCCGGGCGCAATCGCGTTGCATCTCACACCATATGGAGCCCACTCAGCGGCTGCGACCCGCGTCATCATGATGACCGCGGATTTCGAAGCACAATACGCGATCCGACCGGGTCGCGAACTCAGGCCCCGGATGGAAGACACGTTGACACAGGCGCCAGAACCCTGTCTCAGGAAGTGACGCCCCGCCGCGCGCATGCCATAGAAGACTCCCGACTGCATCACCGATATTCCGCGGTGCCAATCCTCGTCCGAGGTGTCCACGATCATCGGGCCCAGTGTGGAGAGCCCCGCGTTGTTCACGAGGACATCGATACGGCCGAAATCGCGAACGACAGAGGCCACCACCGAGTCGAAGCTGGAACTGCTCGACACGTCGAGACCATACGTCGCGCTCTGTCCACCTCCGCTCCTGTCGACGGACGCCAATGCCGCCTCATTGATGTCCGCGTAGGCGACCCGAAAGCCGGCTTCAGCAAAACTGTTCGCGATGGAGAGCCCAAGCCCTTGAGCAGCGCCCGTGACCAACGCGACGCGGTCATTCATGGAGTTCATCGTCATTCACCGATTCCTTGTCAATTCGCGTGAAGCACCGCATTCAAGAATTCCTTCGTGCGATCATCCTTCGGGTTCTCGAAGAGCGAAGTAGGCGTACCGCTTTCGACAACCCGGCCATCCGCCATGAAGACGATGCGCGTCCCCACGTGCTTGGCAAACCCCATCTCGTGGGTGACGACCACCATCGTCGTGCCATTGAGCGCGATGTCCTTCATGACGGCGAGCACCTCCGCCGTCATCTGAGGATCCAGCGCGGAAGTGACCTCGTCGAAGAGAAGCAGCTGAGGAGACATCGCGAGGGTCCTGGCAATCGCGACGCGCTGTTGCTGGCCTCCGGACAACTCGTGGGACTTGAAGTCGACGCGGCTTCCAAGGCCGACCATCTCCAGAAGCTCTT
The DNA here is from genome assembly GCF_014200375.1 of Terrimesophilobacter mesophilus. GTDB lineage: Bacteria > Actinomycetota > Actinomycetes > Actinomycetales > Microbacteriaceae > Terrimesophilobacter > Terrimesophilobacter mesophilus. The sequence continues at coordinate 1,012,958 of NZ_JACHBP010000001.1, forward strand.
TCGCTCGGGCATTCGCCACATCCCGATCCACCTTCAGGACGTGGACGGGAGCGAGCGCGACATTTTGAATTGCGGTCAGGTGGGGGAAGAGGTTGTACTGCTGGAACACGATTCCGATCTGTGTGCGCAGTTTCTGCTTCTCCGACGCCGAGATCGAGAAGTTCGGCTGGTCCGGCATCGATCGTCTGTGAATGAGTTGACCGCGGAAGCCGATCTCCCCGGATGTGATGCCTTCTGCCAGAGCGAGGCAGCGCAGGAGAGTCGTCTTTCCCGACCCACTCTGCCCGAGGAGCACAAGAACCTCTCCCTTCTCAACGGAAAGGTCGACGTCGTCGAGAACAGGCGTCTCGTTAAACGTCTTCGTCAGATTCCTGACATGCATCACGGAGTCTGCCGGCATTTCGCTTACCTGGGACACATCCTTCTTCGCCATTATTTCTGTCCCGCCATTCCGTCCGACATGAATAGTTGCCTACGTGTCTTCGCCAGCCGTTTCGACGTGGACTGCCCTCCATCGGGCGACAGACGCTTCTCCAACCGTCTGGCGAGCCAGGCCCAGGGATAGCAGACACAGAAGTAGAGGATGGCGACTTCCGTGAAGATGATGAAGTATTGGAAGGTCATCGACCCGATCAGGAGGCCCGTGAACATGAGTTCCTGAATCGTGATGATCGACAGGAGCGAGGTGTCCTTGAACAGACTCAGGAGGTAGTTCACGGTCGGCGGCAATGCCACTCGCGTCGCCTGAGGCATGATGACCAGTCGGAACGACTGGACCTTGGAGAGTCCGAGACTGTCTGCCGCCTCCTGCTGAACGAGCGGAACAGAGCCGATGGCAGCGCGGAACACCTCGCTAAGGTAAGCGGCGTATCCGATCGTCAGCCCGATGACTCCGGCCAACACGGCGGGAAGCGTGACACCGACCAGAGGCAGGACGTAGAACACGTAGTAGAGGTGAACCAGTGTCGGAGTGCCGCGAACGAACTCGACATAGGCCGTGAGCGGTCCCCTCACCAAGGCGAATCGCGACATCCTGCCAATGGCGACGAGCAGGCCGAGGGCCGTGGCAAGCACCATGACGATCAACGTCACCACTACGGTAAGCACCAGACCCTGCAGTAGCTGAGGGAGATACTCGATTGCCTGTTCCATCTTGACCCCATCGACTCGATTGTTGAGTAGTACGCGAAATGGTGGAGTTCGCCCCCTCATCGGCCCGCATACGGCACCTCAGAGGGGGCAAACTCCTGCAGCGGAGCGACTAGCCGTCGGCCTCCACCATGTTGGATTCTCCGAAGCCATAAGCCTCGAGGATCTCAAGCATCTTCCCTGAGCTCTTGAGTTCAGCGATGTACTTGTCGATCTGTTCTTTCAGACGAGTGTCCTCCAGCCGCATCACCACGCCGTTGTTGAACCAGATCTTCCCCTCCCAGTCGTGAAGGACCGTGAAGCCGGGGATCGGATTCAACTTGAACGAGTAGGACGCTTCGCCCTCATCCATCTCAATCGCGTCGATGCGGTCTGCCTTGAGGTCTGCGTACATATCGCCGGCGGTCTTGTAGACCACTGCCTCTGCTCCGGGGACGGACTTGATGTCATCGACCTCGGAACCACCGAGCACCGCTCCGATCCGCTTCCCGGAGAACTGAGCGTGTCCCTTGATGTCGCTTCCGTCCTTGACGATCAGAACAGAACCTGCACGGTACACGGGGTCGGAGAACAGGACGACCTTTGCCCGGTCGGGCCGGATGTTCATTCCGATCGACATGAGGTCCCAGCGCTTGGCGACCAGTCCCGGGATGAGTGCGCTCCAGTCCGCGACGGTGTAGTCCCAGGTGTGGACACCGATCTCGGGAAGAATGGCCTCGATGATGTCGACGTCCATCCCGTGCCACTTGCCGCCCTCGAACCAACCGTGGGCGAGCTGGTTGTACGAACCCAATGTCGCGTAATCGGCCTTCTGAATCTTTGCGAGCGTGTCTTGAGGCGCACCGTCGCTCCCTGTTGAAGGGGAACTGGCGCATCCGCCCATGACAAGCGGGACAACCAGCGACACTGCGAGCAGTGGCAGGCTTCGAGTGCGCCACTTTTTTTGACGCGTGGTGTTCTTGGCGTTCATCTTTCTCCCTCTTTGATTTCGGTTGTGATTGCTACCCTCTGGATCAGTGAGAGTTGCGTGCTTGAACACAGGTTGTCCAAGCACTTCGGCGGTCCGAAGGAACCACCAAAGCCCAGGTGCGGAGTTCGTTTCACCTCGTCGACGCGACGCATCATCAACTCCCGCCGTCACGAACGAACAGGTTCGGATGCCCAGCCGAGCATCTGTCGGATCGACCGGACTATGGCATCCGCTGTTGGTACGATGGCCGCCTGCAGAGCTGGGGAGGCCGGAATTCGCGAGTCCAGGGCCCCCAGCCGCTTGACCGGCATCGCCAGCTCGGTGAAGTGCGCGGACTGGATTCGAGCGGCGACCTCTCCGCCCACACCTCCCGTGACATTCGCTTCGTGAGCCACCAGGACTCTTCCTCCGCTGACCTTCACTGCTTCTGCGAGAAGCGCATCATCGATCGGACTGACCCAGCGTAGGTTGTGCACGGAGACCTCGATCCCTTCTTGAGCGAGTCTGCTTGCAGCTTCGAGCGCCGTGCCGACCATGCTTCCCCACGAAATGATTGCTGGGCCATCTCCCTGTCTGACGGTTCGACCGCCGGCCGCCGGCTCCAGCGGACCGTCGAGGAATACGTCACCCTCTTCCTGGTACTGCGCACGTGATTCGAACAGGATGCACGGATCGTCGTCGGCTATCGCAGCTCGCAACATCGAATAGGCGTCCGTTGCGTTCGCCACCATTCCCACCTTGAGACCCGGGATGTGCGCGAGCAGCGCTTCGAGGCTCTGGCTGTGTTGCGGACTTGACCCCGGGGTGGCACCTTGTTGCGTCCTGACCACCATCGGCGCCGACGTCATCCCTGAACTCACGTATCGCGCGTTGGCCGCCTGATTGATCAGCTGGTCGAGCGCAACAAGAAGGAAGTCCGCCCACATGATCTCCACGACCGGTCGCATACCGGATATCGCCGCACCAAAGGCGGAGCCCAGGATGGCGTTTTCCGCAATGGGAGTGTCGAACACTCTTTGATCCCCGAACCGCTTCTGAAGTCCCCGCGTCACACCAAACACTCCACCGGGCTGAGCGATGTCTTCCCCGTAGACGAGAAGGTTCGGACGGTTCTCAAGCTCCTTCGCCAGGGCTGCGTTGGCGGCACGCTGATACGTCAATCGCGTAGACACCCCGATCGCCATGTCTGCGTCTTGAGTTGGAGTCGGTACCGCCGTCGAGACCACATGCGTCGTTGCGGATCGCGCATCTGGCGTGGGCATCAGCATGACCTGCGCGGCAATCTCCTCGATCTGGGCTCGAACCGATTCGTCGATTGCCTCGAGAGCTGCGACATCGGTACTGCCAGAGTCGACCAGTTTCTGAAGTTCTACGTTCAGCGGATCGTTCGCATCGGCAAGCTCCTTGTCCCCGCTCGGACGGTAGTGCTCGATGTCCTTGTTATAGTGACCCCACAGCCGGGACACCTTGCATTCCAGGAATACCGGTCCGCCTCCGCTTCGCGCCACTTCCAGAGCCCACGCGGCGTTCGTGGCGACATCATGCGGATCCCGCCCATCGACGATCCGGTGGGTGATTCCGAGGCCCGCGGCGCGATCGACGAGGTTCTCACCACGCATCATGGTCGACGTCGGAGTCATCTCAGCCCAGCCGTTGTTCTCGCACACGACCACGAGAGGCAGGTTCCGTGTGGAAGCAAAGACGAGCGCCTCGGTCACCGAGCCTTGATTCATGGCCCCGTCACCGATCGAGACGACCGCCACACCACCAGTCGACTTGCTGACCGCCGCCAGCGCCGCACCAGCCGCGATCGAAACGGCTGCACCGACAATCGAATTCTCGCCTTTGAACTTTCCCGAAGACGGCGAGAGGAATGCCGAACCTGCACGGCCGGCATTCGTGCCTGACCCCCGGTGACAGATCTCAGCCAAAAGCGAGGTCGGCGAAACTCCGGCCGCCATGGCCCAGCCGTGACCGCGATACGTGGCAAAGACCGAATCGTGGTCCTGCAGGACACCTGCGAAGCCAACGGGGATCGCCTCCTGGCCGGCACACAGGTGAATCGAACCTTCGATCACGCCTTCACGACTGAGCTCGAGGCACTTTGCTTCGAACTCGCGTATCCAGCGCATGTGCACGTAGTAGTCGACTGCCTCAGGCATGTGGCTCTCAATCCGTCAAGGTTGTTCGTCCGCCCAGTCTGAGAGGGCCCGCCAAGTTTTGTCAATATCTGTGAATCATTTAATTTATCGACAATCGAACACAGAGTCTGTTATTGTTTGCGGATGACGATGAGCATCCCAAAACGGGTGACGCTTCAGACGGCTGAGCGCGCACTCGGGTTTCTTGAGGCATTGGCGAATGCAGGGGAGCCCCTGCGCGTCAAGGATGTGTCTGCCCAGCTCGGTGTCAATCTGACAACGGCCTACCACCTGCTGAACACACTTCAGAGCAGGGACTACGTCTCGCGAAACGGTGACGGCACATTGTCCCTCGGCCCGCAGGTGCTCACGCTCTACTATGCGTTCCAGAACCAGTTCCCGATGGCGAAGGAGCTCTACTCACGGGTAGAGCGACTGTCCAACCAGACGAATGAGACGGCGTACCTCGGCCGCCTGGTGACAAACGGTGTACTGGTCGAGATTCAAATCGAGAGCCCCCAGCCGTTGAGGGTGAGCGGGCTCGGCATTGGATTTGTTGGCAAGGAGCACATCCGTGCATCGGGCAAGGCCGTCCTGGCCTTCATGGATGCCGACCATCGCGATGCCCTCTTCGACCTGGTTTTTCGGTCCGACCCCGCCAATGACAACCCTCGCTTCCGGGCGCAATTGATGCGAGAACTCGAAGCAATCAGAGGGCAGGGTTGGGCGATGGACCAGGAGGAGTACCAGGCCGGAGTGACTTGCGTCGCTGCACCGTACTTCTCGGCGGACGGGAGCGTCCAGGGAGCGGTCGGTATCTCGGCTCCCTCCGCACGACTGATTTCGAGTGAAGATGTCTTCAAATCCGCCGTCATCGATGCCGCCGCGGAGATTACACGAGGATCGCGAGGCACAGATGCCTCACGATGAGCCCATGGAATTCCTGGTGCGCATGAAGGTCGCGTTTCCCGGGGAAATGCCCGAGTCCGACCGAGCAGAGTTGAGAAAACGGGAAGCCGAACGAGCCTCGGAGTTGGCTTCGGTGGGCGTTCTCGTCCGCCTGTGGCGGGTACCCGGTGAAAGTGCAAACTGGGGGATCTGGGCCGCCGCAGACGCCACGGCGCTTCACGAATCCCTGACCTCCCTGCCCATGTTTCCCTACATCAGTGCGAAGGTGTACCCCTTGGCCAGGCATCCGAACGACCCGTTGCCCGGAGAACCTGCGGACGGTGCGGCGACCTCCGGCTCATAGATCAGGCGAGCAGCTGCTCGATCCCGCGCCCCGCCACATGGTCGAAAATGAGATTCGTCTCGGTGTGCGCGACCGCCGGATGTCCGGCGAGATGTTCGAGCACGAAGTCGCGCAGCTCTGACGCGTCGCGCGCGGCCACGTGCAGCAGGAAGTCGTCGACGCCGGCCATGTGGAAGAGACCGAGCACCCCCGGCCAGTTCGGCGCCTCATCGCGGAAGCTCTCCACATCCTCACGGATGATCGACACCAGTCGGATGGAGATGAGGGCCTGGACGGTGATGCCCAGCGCCGCGAGATCGATGTCCGCGTGCGCTCCGCGCAGGAACCCGTCCTGCTGCAGTCGCCTCAGGCGAAGGGACACGGTGGACTCCCCGACGCCGAGCACCGCCGCGAGAGCCGCCCCGGACATCCGGGCGTTCGAGGAGAGGACACGGAGGATTCTGCGATCGGTATCGTCCATGGCATCGATTCTCGCAGAGAGTGTTCCCAGCATGGCACCAGACCACAGAATCTTGCTCTCACCTTGCAGTCGGTCGCGGATTCTGTTTCAGTCGAGTCATGCAGCCATCGAAGCCCCACCTGGAAACCCGCGCCGTCCACGGAGGTATGGAAGGGCTGGTGGAGTCCGGCTCCCACGTACCCACCATCGACCTCTCCACCACGAACCCGCTCCCGAGCGTCGAACTGGGCGGCGACTCCTATGAGAATCTCGCGACCGGTGGAACCCTCCAGCCGGGCCAGTCCGCCGTGTACCAGCGCCTGTGGCAGCCAGGGGTCGCACGGTTCGAGGAGTCGCTCGCCGACCTCGAGGGGGCGGAATCCGCCGTCGCATTCTCGACCGGGATGGCCGCCCTCGCGGCGTGCCTCCTCGCCACGGTCAACGCCGGAAAGCCGCACGTCGTCGCGCTCCGCCCGCTCTACGGCGGCACGGACCACGTGCTCGACCACGGCATGATGGGGACATCCGTGACCTGGGCGCACAGCGTCGACGAGATCGCCGCGGCGATCCAACCGGACACCGGACTCGTCATCATCGAGACCCCCGCGAACCCCACACTCGAACTCGTGAACATCGCACGCGCCGTCGCCGCAGCGGGCGATGTGCCCGTCCTCGTCGACAACACGTTCGCGACCCCGGTGCTGCAGCGACCGATCGAGCACGGCGCGACGCTGGTCCTGCACAGCGCCACCAAGTACATCGGCGGCCACGGGGATGCCATGGGCGGCATCGTCGCGACGAACGACGAGTGGGCCGCCCGCATCCGCTCGGTCCGCGCTCTCACCGGCGGGCTGCTGCACGCCTTCGCGGCGTACCTCCTGCACCGGGGTCTCCGCACGATGCCCCTCCGCGTGCGCGCCCAGCAGGCCACCGCCCAGGAGCTCGCTGAGCGGCTGAACGGGCACGCGGCCCTCGCCAGGGTCATCTTCCCCTCACTGCCCGGCTGCGACCCCGAAGGTCTCATCGGAACGCAATCCGAGGGGCCCGGTTCCATGCTTGCTCTCGACATCGCCGGCGGGTACCACGCGGCGACGAAGTTCATCGAGTCGCTGAAACTCGTCGGCCACGCGGTATCACTCGGCGGAGTCGACACGCTCGCCCAGCATCCGGCGTCGCTCACCCACCGTCCGGTGGCTGCGGAGGCGAAGCCGGGCGGTGGGATCGTGCGGATCTCGGTCGGCCTCGAACACGTCGATGACCTCTACGAGGACATCGCGCAGGCGCTCGAGGCCGCTGCCGGCTGATCGCTGGGCAGACCGACTCCCGAGACGGGCTTCGGCGCCGGCGGGGCCCCGCCTGCGGCGAGGGCCAGAAGTGGCCTCCGCTCTAAGCTCCAGCGCGCTGCTTCGCGATCTCGTAGAGCGTGACGCTCGCCGCGATTCCCGCATTGAGCGACTCCGTCGACGAGGAGATCGGGATTGACACGACCGCGTCGCAGGTCTCGGTGACGAGGCGGGAGAGGCCCTTGCCCTCGCTGCCGACCACGACGACGATCGGCGACTTCGCCCAGCTGAGTCCGGGAAGGGACACCTCGCCGCCACCGTCCAGTCCGAGAACGAACACGCCGCGCTCTTTGAGTGCCTTGAGCGTCTGCGTGAGGTTGCTCGCCATGGCGACCGGCGTGCGCGCTGCAGCCCCCGCCGACGTCTTCCACGCCGCCGCCGTCATCCCGACCGACCGGCGCTGCGGCACGATGACGCCCTGGCCGCCGAACGCGGCGACCGACCGGATGATCGCCCCGAGGTTCCGCGGGTCGGTCACGCCGTCGAGGGCGACGAGCAGCGGCACCTTACCCTGCGAGACGACGCGGTCGAGCAGCTCGAGCGGGTGGGCGTACTCGTAGGGCGGCACCTTGAGCGCGAGCCCCTGGTGCACGGAGTCGAAGCCCGCCATGCGATCGAGCTCCGGGCGCATGACCTCGAGGATCGGAAGGCCGCGCTTGGTGGCGATGCCCATGACCTCCTTCACCCGGTCGTCGTATTCGATCCGCGAGGCGATGTAGAGCGTCGTCGCGGGGATCGACGCGCGCAGGGCCTCGAGCACAGAGTTCCTGCCGGTCACGAACTCCGACTCGTCGGATGTCTTCGGGCGTCGCTGCTGCCGCTGGCGTTCGCCGGATGCCGACGGCGGTCGCTTCCCCCCTGCGGCCTCGAATCGGTCGGCTGCAGCCTTCCGTTTCCCCGCCGGATGGTACGGGCGGTCCTCGGCTTTCGGCGTCGGCTTCTTGCCCTCCAGCGCCTGTCGTCCCTGGCCGCCCGATCCGACCTGCGGCCCGCGGCTCTTCTTGCGGACGGCGCCGGGTCGTCCGTGCTTCGGTGCTGGATTCTTCACGCGAGGCTCCACTGTGTTCCGTTGGGGGTGTCTTCCAGCTGGATGCCGGCACCGGTCAATTCGTCCCGGATGCGGTCGGCCGCGGCGAAGTCCTTCGCGGCGCGTGCCGACTCGCGGTCGTCGATCAGCCGTTCGACGAGGCGGGAGAGTGCCGGAGCCGCCGCATCCGCCGACGCGGTGTTCCAGGGCTCCTCGAGCGGATTGATCCCGAGGACATTCGTCATGGCGAAGACCTCCCCGCGCACGCGGGCGGCCGTCTCGATGTCGTCTGCGTCGAGAGCGGCGTTGCCTTCGCGAAGGCGCTCGTGCAGTACGGCGAGCGCCTGGGGGACGGCCAGGTCGTCGTCCATCGCCGCGGCGAACGCATCCGGGACCACGGGCACGCCGCTTCCGGCGAACGGTGTTCCGTCGAGTCTGCGGTCGACGCGTGAAAGGAAGCCCTCGATGCGTTCGAGAGCGGCCTCCGCCTCGACGAGCGCTCCGTCGTGGTAGTCGATCGTCGATCGGTAGTGCGCGGAACCGAGGTAGTAGCGTACGACGAGCGGCCGGGCCTGGCCGAGGAAGTCGGCCGCGTAGATCGAGTTCCCGAGAGACTTCGACATCTTCTGCCCGCCGATGTTCACGAGGCCGTTGTGCACCCAGTGGTTCGCGAAGTCGTCGCCGGCAGCAGTCGACTGCGCGAGTTCGTTCTCATGGTGCGGGAAGCGGAGATCGAGCCCTCCGCCGTGGATGTCGAACCGGGCGCCGAGATACCGCGACGACATCGCCGAGCACTCGAGGTGCCATCCCGGCCTGCCGTCTCCCCACGGTGACGGCCAGTTCGCCGACTCCGGTTCGTCCGGCTTGTGGCCCTTCCACAGCGCGAAGTCGCGCGGGTCGCGCTTGCCCCGAGGGTCGGCATCCGCGGCCGGGGCCATGTCCTCCGGCTTCTGCCTCGTGAGTTCGCCGTACGTCGGCCACGATGCGGTGTCGAAGTACACGTCTCCGGAGCCGTCGGCGGCGGGGTAGGCGTGGCCGGCATCGATGAGTCGCCGGATGAGCTCGTGCATCTGGCCGATGCTGGCCGTCGCCCGCGGCTCGTAGGTCGGTGCCTGGATGCCGAGGGCGGCGTACCCTGCGGTGAACTCCAGTTCGAACCGGTAGGCGAGTGCCCACCATTGTTCTGCGTTGCCCTCGGCCACAGCGCTCGCAAGGATCTTGTCGTCGATGTCGGTGACGTTGCGCACGAGCGTCACCCGGTAGCCGCGATAGTTCAGCCAACGCCTCCACAGGTCGTAGACGAGTGCTGAGCGCAGGTGCCCGATGTGCGGACTCGACTGCACGGTGGGACCGCACACGTAGATGCCGACCTCGCCCGGAACGAGGGGAACGAAATCGACCACGGACCGGGTCCGGGAGTCATAGAGGCGCACTGTCACAGGCAAAGCCTACTTGTCGCGGCTTCGGGAGGCCTCTGCGAGTCAACTACCATCGAAGCAATGCACGCCACGAGTTCCACCCAGTTCGACGCCGCAGGAGGGCACGGCGTTCCCGGCCTCGAACTCGTGCGCGATGGCCTCTACTGTTACGGCCTCCCGCAGCCCGGAACGCTCCCCCACTACGCGTTCAGCTACCTGCTGCTCGACTCGGGTGGCGCGGTGCACGTCATCGACGCCGGCTGGGACTCGGATGAGAACTGGCAGCGGTTCACCCGGGTCCTGTCCGGTCTCGGCCGCAGCGAGAAGGATGTCGCCACCGTCACGGTCACGCACCTGCACCCCGATCACCTCGGCATGGCCGCGCGAATCAGGGCGGCATCCGGGGCCTCGGTCGCCCTTCACCGGGCGGAGCAGGACGGCATCCGCGAACTCGCGGCCCCCGTCGTCGAGTCCGAGGTCGAGGCGCGGCTCGAGTCGTGGGGTGTCCCCACCGATCGCAGGCCGGAGCTCCTCGAGGCGTTCCGCGGGCGAAGCGGCTGGACCGCGTTCACGGCCGACCGGCTCCTCGACGACGGGGAGTCGCTGGAGATCCCGGGCCGCTCGGTCCGCGCCCTGCATACGCCGGGGCACACCACGGGTCACCTCGCGTTCGTCGACGATGCGAACGAGCTCCTCTTCCTCGGCGATCTCCTGCTTCCGAACCAGTTCCCCGGCATCGGGCTGGGCGGGACGCCGGTCGCGAACCCGATCGACGACTACCTCGCATCCCTCGCGACGGTCGCGGCGCTCGACCGGTTCGAAGCACTGCCGGGCCACGGGTACCGATTCACCGGCATCGCCGCGCGGAGTGAGGAGACCGCAGCGCACCATGGGCGCCGTACGGAACAGGTCGCATCCGCCATCGCGCCCGGTCAGACGGTGTGGGACCTTGCGAGCGTCCTCACCTGGACCGCCGGATGGCAGAATCTCCGGGGACTGGCGTTGCTCTCCGCGCTCTCGCAGACCGACCTGCACCTCGCCCGGATTCGCGATCGCTGAGGCCACCGCGTCGCCTGGCCGGGGGATGAATCCGCCCGGAGCTGCTCGGCGTGGGGATCACCATCGACGAACTTCGTTAGAATTCTGAGGATCGTACCGAAGTCTCCCGGTGTCACTGATCCGAAGGAAGGACCGCCGCATGGCCTTAGCGCGGGATCAGTCTGTCCTGGTGAAGGCGGCAACGCTCTATTACCTCGAGGGCAAGTCCCAGGCCGAAGTTGCGGCGGAGATCGGGGTCTCCCGATCCAACGTCTCCCGAGTTCTCGCCGCCGCACGAACGCAGGGTATCGTCGACATCCGGATCAACGACCCTTTCGGTCGCGCCGGTGACCTGGAGCACCAGCTCATCTCCCGGTTCAACCTCGCCGACTGCCGGGTCGCCAACACCGGGCCCCGCACCGACAATCTCGCACGCGTCGGTGAGCTGGGCGCCGCCTGGCTCATGGAGAACCTGCCATCCAAGGGGTCCCTGGCACTGTCCTGGGGCTCCGCGGTCCAATCCGTCGTGGACCGGCTCGTGCCAGACCCGATCCACAGCGACCTCGAGGTCCTTCCCCTCATCGGCGGTCTCTCCATCGTGGACTCCGCCCGCGACGGCAATGTGCTCGTACGCTCCCTCGCCCTCAAGCTCGGGGCGAAGCACCGCGCTCTCCATGCACCGGCGATCGTCGAATCCATGACGACTCGGGATGCGTTCATGGCAGAGCCGTCGATCAGTTCCGTCCTGACCGCCGCCAGCACCGCACGGCTGGCCATCGTGGGTATCGGGAGCGTCGGAAGCGGCGCCTCCCAGACGATCCTCAAAGCCATGTCGCTCAGCCCGGACGATGAGGATCGGTTCCTGCAGGCCGAACCGGTCGGCGACTGCTGTACGCGCTACTTCGACAAGAGCGGAACCCCGGTCGGCTCTCCGACGAGCGACCGTGTCGTGGGCATCGACCTCGAGACTCTGCGACGCATCCCCACGATCGTCGGCGTCGCGGTAGGGCCGGCCAAGGCCCCCGGCGTGCATGGTGCGCTGCTGGGCGGACTGCTCGACGTGCTCATCATCGACTCATCGCTGGCAGAGGCGCTCCTGGCCGCGAGCATGCCCTAGGGGTATGCGCCGCACCCTACTCGGCAAGCTCCTCGTCAGGCGTTGACAGCAGTTCCGCCAGCCGTTCGAGCACGTCCTCGCCGCCTTCGCCCTCGGTACGGAGGACCACGGTGTCGCCGCAATTGGCGCCCAGCGAGAGCACCGCCAGGATGCTGGCCGCGTTTCCGCTCTTCTCCCCCTTCGTCACTGTCACCACCATGCCGCTGTCCCGCGCGGCCTTCGTGAACAGGGACGCCGGACGGGCGTGCAGACCGTGCCGGGACGCTATCTGGACGGTACGCTCAGCCATGATCTACTCGCTTTCGGTGTGAGGTGAGGTCGGCGGCCTCAGACGGCAAGGATGCTGTCCGGACTGGCGACCAGGTCGCTGATGGTCTGCAGGTAGCGTGCCGCATCCGCCCCGTCGGCGACCCGGTGGTCCATCGTGAGACCGACGGTGCAGGTCAGACGCGGGCCGAACGCCCCGTCCGCCGTGGCCACCACCCGCTGGGCGACGGACCCCGCCGACAGTGCCGTTGCATGGGGCGGTGTCAGCAGCGCATTGAAGTGGTCGACTCCCATGCCGCCGAGGTTGGAGAAGACGCTCGTCCCTCCGCTCAGCTGGCCCGCGGTGATCGAGCCGGAGAGTGCGCTGTCGACGAGCTGGGCGATCCCCGCCGACAGGTTCGGAAGTGTCTCACTCTGCGGGTTTCGGATGACCGGAGCCAGCAGCCCGGACGGGGAATCCACGGCAAGGGCTATGCCGATCTCCTCCATGCGCTCGGGGCCGTCCTCCGTCCACACCGCATTCAACTCCGGATGCCTGCTCAGCGCGATCGCCTGGGCCTTCACGAGGATCGCGGTCCAGCTCGCCCCGCCGAGTCCACTCTTCCGGACTCCCGCGAGCACGCTCAGATCGAACTGGCGATACGCGGTGAACTGCGGAATGCTCGCCGATACCGTCATCGTGCGCGCCACGAGGAGTCTCGTCCTCGCCCGCCGTGCGGCGACCGGGTCTGTTGCGCCGGCCGCCTTGGGCGCGCGTGACGGTGCCGACTGTTGCGATCGGGCGGACGGTTGTGACGGCGCGGACGGTTGCGCCGATGCGGCCGGTTCCGCCCGCGATGGCACGGCTCCCGCGCTCTCGACATCCTGCACCCTGATGATGCCGCCGGGGCCGGTGGGCGCCACGGAGGACAACTCGACGCCGCGATCGGATGCGATGCTCCGGGCGAGTGGGACCGCTGCCGGCCAGTCGGAGGCGGTCGAGGACGCGGTCGATCCATCGCCGCCGACAGGATCCTGGCCCGGAGTCGAGGCCGCGCCACCGTCGCCGACCGCGCCACCTCCGGCCGCACCTGGCCCGGCCGCGGCGGGCGCCTGACCACCGGGCGTCTGACCGCTGTCCGCACCGTCGAACAGGCCACCGAGCAGATCGTCGGAATCGGACGTGATGTAGCCGATCGGCTCGCCCACCTTGATCACGTCGTCGATATCGGCCACGATTCGGGAGAGAACGCCGTCGTAGGGAGACTCCACCTCCATGTCCACCTTGTCGGTGGCGACCTCGGCGACCGGCTCACCGGACTTCACCGGGTCACCCACGCTCTTGAGCCACGCGACCATGGTTCCCTCTTCCATGGTCATCGACATCTTGGGCATTGTCAGCGAGAGCTCCGCCATCTCACCACTCCGTCACGAGTGCGGTGGCGGCGGCAACGATGTCCTCGACCTGGGGCACCGCCGCGCGCTCCAGCTTCGGAGCGTACGGGATGGGGATGTCCAGTCCGGAGAGCCGCCGTACCGGTGCGCGCAGATGGGCGAAGGTCTCCGACTCAGCGATGATCGCCGCGACCTCGGACATGAACCCCAGCGTGCCCGCCGCCTCCTGAACCAGAAGCACCCTTCCGGTCGCCGTCACCGACGCGAGGATCGTCTTGGAGTCGAGCGGCTTGAGCGTGCGCGGGTCGATCACCGTCGCATCCACCCCTGCGGCCGCCAGTTGTTCTGCGGCCTCCATGGCCCTGCTCACCATGACACCGGTGGCGACGATGGTGAGATCCTTGCCCTCCCTCCGGATGGCAGCGACCCCGAGCGGCGTGCGGGCGTCACCCACTCGGACGTCTCCCGACGTCTTGTAGAGCAACTTGTGCTCGAGGACGACGACCGGGTTCGGGTCGTCCAGTGCGGCGAGGAGCAGTCCCTTGGCGTCATCCGGTGTGGCCGGCATCACGACCTTGAGGCCGGGGATGTGCACGAACCAGGTCTCCAGGCTCTGCGAGTGCTGGGCGGCGGCCCCCGTGCCGGATCCACCCGGCGCACGAATCACGAGCGGAACATTGACGGCGCCGCCGAGCATGAAGTGGATCTTCGCGGCCTGATTCGCGATCTGATCCATCGCCTGCGCACTGAAGTCGGAGAACTGGAGTTCCACGATCGGCCGCATGCCGGTGATCGCAGCCCCGACGCCGGCCCCGACGATTCCCAGCTCGCTGATCGTCGTGTCGCGCAGGCGCTCAGTACCCACCTCGTTGATCAGTTCCCCGGTGACTCCGAAAGCACCTCCGTAGATCCCCACATCCTCGCCCATCATGAAGACGCGATCGTCCTCTGCGATGGCGACCCGCAGCGCATCCCTGATGGCCTCTGCGTAGGTCATGACCTTCGTCTCGGTGCCCTCGACCACTTCGTCCACCATCACCTTTCCCCAGCCCCGATCGTCAACTCGCGTAGACCGCTTCGAGAAGACCGTCTGCTGTCGCATCCGGTGCGGCATTGGCGCGCTGTACCGCGGAGCGCAGCTCGTCCCGCACCTGGTTGCGGATCTCTTCCAGGTCCGTCTCGGTCAGCGTTCCGGCCTGCAGCACCCTCGCCTCGAACGCGGGGATCGGGTCGTGGGTGCGCCACTCCTCGATCTCCTCGCGAGTGCGGTACAGGTTCTTGTCCGACTTGGAGTGGCCCCTCCACCGGTAGGTGAGGGCCTCGATGAACGTCGGTCCGCCGCCGGAGCGTGCGCGATCCACCGCCTCCTGGACGGCATCCCGCACGGCCTGGACATCGTTGCCATCGACCGTGACTCCGGGGATACCGTAACCCTTCGCGCGATCGGAGAGCTTCTCCAGATTGAACGCCTTCTCGGATGCCATCGACATCCCGTAGTGGTTGTTCTCGCACAGGAAGACCACCGGAAGCTGCCACATCGCGGCAAGCACGACACCCTCGTGCCATGCGCCCTCGCCCATGGCCCCGTCCCCGTGGAAGCACACCGCCACCTGCTTCGTGCCGCGCATGTGTGCGGACAGCGCAGCGCCGGTCGCGATGGGAACGCCGCCGGCGACGATGCCGTTCGCACCGAGGTTTCCGGTCGTCGTGTCCGCGATGTGCATCGAACCGCCCCGGCCGCGGCAGTAGCCGCTCTCCTTCGCCAGGAGCTCGGCCATCATCCGCTCGATGTCGGCGCCCTTCGCGATGCAGTGGCCATGGCCGCGGTGCGTCGAGGTGATGTAGTCGTCCTTGTTGAGGGCCAGACACGCCCCGGTGGGAACCGCCTCCTGTCCGATGGACAGGTGCATCGTCCCGTGCATCATTCCGCGGCCGTAGAGGTCCTCGA
Source organism: Terrimesophilobacter mesophilus (assembly GCF_014200375.1). Lineage (GTDB taxonomy): Bacteria > Actinomycetota > Actinomycetes > Actinomycetales > Microbacteriaceae > Terrimesophilobacter > Terrimesophilobacter mesophilus. Next base: position 1,028,441 of record NZ_JACHBP010000001.1, read on the forward strand.
CGGCCTCCTCGAATCGACGGATCATCCACATGGTCTTCAGGACGGATTTCGCGGCTTCCGCGTCTTGCGCTAAGGGGTTCATGACACAGCTTTCACACTTTGGATCCGAGCACTCCGTCGGCAAGCAGGCGATCCTGCAGCCGGCGAAGGATGACAATGGTCTTCGTTTCGTCCAGTTGCACATCGTCGTACGTCAACGGTGTGCCCTTCTTGACCTCTCTCACCAGCGTGGCGCCATAGGTCAGACCGATGGGCAGTTCCTTGCCGGCCGCAGCCGTCACCGAGGAGACCGCGTCCCCGTAGACGTGCTCTCCTCCGATTCCATCGATGCGGTCCCCAACACCCAGGTCGCGCTTGGCCCGGGCCGTGACGTCCGCGTTCCACGCGACCGGTGCGAGCGAGCGCTGGCCGTCGATGATGATCTCTCCGATCGTCAGGATCGCCTCGATACTGGCCAGGTGGTACGGACGGTAGAAGGAGAAGTACGGTCCTGCGCCGAGCTTCAGGTAGCTGAGTTCGGCCTGGACCACCGGGTCATTCGCCTTCGCCGTGACGAAGACGCCCGGCGCAACCGGACCGGTCGCGTAGTCGACGACGCCTACGCCGCCGAGCACGCCTCCGTCTTCGATCGGGATGAACGTCTCGTGGAGGGTGGGGACGGTGGATGCCGGACCGTTCATCGAACGGGTGCTCAACTGGAGGTCGGCCGCGTTCGCGAGCGCCGCCATCTCGATCATCGTCTTGGTGCCGTCCACGAAGCTGCACAGCATCCGGGGGTTCATCCCCTTGGCCTTCGCCTCCTCCGCCAGCATCGTCGGCGTGGCCTCGGGGTTCAGCGGATTGTTCTTGCCCTTGCCCGCGCACACCAGTTCGAGGCCGATGTCCCGAACGTATTCGACCAGCTTCAGGCACTCGACGGGCTCGTCTCCCCGGCATACCGTGTAGATGCTGCCGGTCTGGGCCGCGATGGATGCGAGCACGAGGCCCACCGTGACATCCGCCTCCACCGTCATGAGCGCGACGTGCTTTCCGGCCAGCAGCGACGAGAACGCCACCGCTGCGGCCACTTCCGGGACGCCGGAACACTCGATGATGAGGTCGAGAGGCAGTTTGGGCAGTGTGAGCGCGTCATCGACGACGACGTGTTCGCCACGGGCTATCGCCTCGCTCAGCGCGTCGATGTCGTCATTCTTGACGACATCGTGGATGCCCGCGTTGCCCAGGGCGGCGATCGCCCGGTCCACTGCGACATCCGCCACCGCGGTCATGTGCACGCCGGGCAGCCGTGCGATCTGAACTATGAATCCCGAACCCATCTGGCCCGCGCCCACGAGGCCGACGCGTACGGGGCGCCCGGTGTCCTTCTGCCGGGCCAGAAGCCGTTGAGTGTATTCCATGACATCCTCATCAATCGTCGATCTTCCACCACTGTGCACATTTGTGAGTATCATTGATCACGTTTGTGATCCAAGTATGCACTCAAATTCCGGGTAAGCCAAGTCTCGGACCCCGAGTTCATCGTCCACGGACCGGATCAGGGCGACCCGCGCGCACTGAATCGCTCAGGATGCGGATCTGGATGACTGGCGCGCCGCCACCGTGCGGTACTGCTTCAGGGCGTACTCGATGGCCTCGGCGAGCTTCTTCTCGTTCGCCCGCTTGGGTGCAGAAGAGATGGGGCCCAACAGTTCGTCCCTGGCGTGGAACCTGGCGAAGATCGTGACACCGACCATCGCCTCAGCCGCGACAATGCGCTTGGTGATCGAATCGACGACCAGGAGCACGACGGCCCCACGAGTCCAGCCCTTGCCTCGACCGGACACCAGGACCAGGTCCTGGCGACTCTCATACCTGGCGGTCAATCGCCGGGTCGCCGCAGCGTAGTTGCGGTGCTGGATGTAGCTCAGCAGGCCGCCCAGCAGCAGCGCCCCGAGTAGAAGAAGTGCGAATCCATTGTCCACTTACCGACCTCCCGACCGGATCTCGATGGTCTCCCCGATGGTGGGGACAGTGAGCGCACCCGTCGCCAGGACGGCGCCGGGCAGCGGATCCTGCCCCTCCTCCGGATTGACGTAGACCACCATGTGCCCAAGGCTACGCAGATTCTCGCCCGCGATCGCGCCAACCGCATCGAGAGTGACGGTTGAAGCCCCCACCCGCAGCACGTCCCCTGGTGCAGGGTCGCGCTGCGGGTCAGAATCCATCACCCTGTGCACGATGCTGACTTCCGCCAGTTCGTCAGGGCACGGCTCCGCGAAGAAGATCGCGACACCGCCTTCCAGCATCTCCGCGACGTCGACTCCGATCGAGACGACTTCGCTGCGAAAGTATGGATTCATGGGGAACTTCAGTCCTTTTCTTCAGCCGTGCGTCAGACGATGAGCAGGAAGCTGGCCACCCAGGCGATCACAACCGCCATGGGCGAGGTGATCATCCGCGAGAACAGCACAGCCGGCACACCGACGGCAACCGTTTCCGGCTTCGCTTCACCGAGCGCCAGTCCGACCGGGACGAAGTCACAGCCGACCTGGCCGTCGATGGCGAACAGCGTGGGGAGCGCATACGGGATCGGCAGTGCACCGATCGCGATCTGCGTACCCATGAGCACACCGATGACCTGCGCGATGGCTGCTCCTGGTCCCAGAATAGGCGACAGGAACGGCAATCCGGTGATGACCCCGAGCAGGATCAGGCCCCACGGCGAGGACGCCAGCGGCGTGACGACGGTGGCGATCCAGTTGGACAGACCCGTGTAGGTCACGAATCCGATCAGAAGGCTCACATACGCCATGAACGGAAGGATGGTCTGCAGCGTCAACTGGATGGCCTGCCGCCCTGAGGACAACAGCGTGTTGATGATGTTTCCGACGACCGCACCGAACGAGACGGTGACCCGGGAGAAGAATCCCATCACGCCGCCCTGCTTCGGCTGTCCGGACTGAGCACTCGTGCTCATGCCGTGCAGTTTCTCGCCCCCGGAACCCGGAAGCTTCGGTCCACCGCTGCCGGCAGCCATCGCGGCGTTGCCTGCCATCGCGTCGGCCATGACGGCGTCCGCGAGAACGACATTGGCCGGCTTGACGGCGGAGACGAACACATCCTCGGTGATGTACTTGGCCAGCGGGCCCGAGGGCTCACCGGGGAACACATCGATCGTGAGCATCCGCTTGCGGGGATACACGCCGATGCGCGCCGTGCCACCGCAGTTGATGACCACGGCGAGCACGTTCTCCTCCGGGACACTCGTCGTGAACCCGTCCACCGCCTGGACACCGGTGAGCTCGGCGATCTTCGCCGCAACCGGGTGGATTCCGCCACCGGTCACCGAGAGGACCACGTTCTTCTCATCGGAGGGCTCCAGGAGCAGTCCTGGGCCCCAGCCGCCACTGCCGGCGCTGACAAAGACGCTCTTGTACTTGTCGTCAGCCATGATCTACGCCATCCCTTCTGCAGTAGCAACGGTCTTCTTCTTGGGTGTGCGGACATTCGCCTTCGCGAACGCCTTGTCGTACTCGTCGAAGACCTCGGTGAGGCCACCACGACGAATCATCAACCGGGTGATCCACTCGGTCACCATCCCGCGGATGAAGATCACGACGATGCCGACGATGAAGTACAGGAGTGCCAGAGTCGCGTACTGCTTCTCCGTTCCCGCCTTGAGGACACCGGCAGCAACCCCCGCCCACACGAAGATCTCTCCCGCGTTGGCGTGAGGGAAGAACGCGGTGACCGGGTGGACGAACGATACAGCCGAGTCGTAGAAGGCCGGCTTCTGCCGCTCCGGGAGGTAGATCCCGAACGCGTAGCATGCCGGGTTCGTGAGCATGATGACCGCAATGATCGGCATGATCGTGTACCGGGTGATCGCGTATCGTGCGGACCACTGGATCGCCCCGGTCATGCGCTCCTCGCCGACCCACGTGGTGATCGCATACATGAGCGTCAGCAGCACGATCAGGAGCGGGAGGATCCCGGTGATCAAGCCCATGAGTGCGTTACCGGAGGCAGTGAAGAGGCCAATGAAGTGGGTCGAGACCCAGACCAGGCCCTGCATGATCGGGTTGTCCCCCGCTGGTACGGGGGGTGAATCAGCCATATGTACGAATATGGCCAGCGTGCTGTTCATCGGACACCTTTCTCGTCTGGGCACCATGACCCGCGCCAAGTCGACCAGCATCAGCACCGAACCGCGGCACCTTTGCCAACCGCTATGAGGACTAATCTGCACCTATGTGCACATCTTCGGCACACTAGTGTGTTGAATGTCTACCAGTGATCGCGGCGCGGCGCAATAGACACGGCGGTCGTCTTCCGCCTGGTGTGCCGAGCGGTCTGAACTCGGCGGGTGAGCTCGCCGGGGTGAGCTCAGCGGGGTGAGCTCAGCGGGGTGAGCTCAGCGGGCGGCGCCCAGGACTGCCGCGAGCGCATCCTCGGCATTGTCGGCCGCAAGCGCCAGCCGGGCGAATTCCTTCGCCTGCGCAAGGGTGTGCCGGGACAACTCGTCCCTGACGTCCGCGAGCGCTGCAGCGGACATCGACAGCGAGGTCACGCCGAGACCGACGAGGACGACGGCCAGGAGCGGCTCCGCAGCCGCTTCACCGCACACTCCCACCGGTTTGTGCAGGGCGGCTCCGGCAGAACCGACCTCCGCGATGAGGCGGAGCACCGCAGGATGCCATGCGCTCTGGAACGACGCGAGCGAGCCCTGGAGACGGTCGGCCGCGAGCGTGTACTGCGTCAGGTCATTCGTGCCGATGCTCGCGAAGTCGCTGACCGCAAGGATTCGATCCGCCAGGATCGCGCTCGAGGGCACCTCGACCATGATGCCGACCGACTTCAGGTCGAACTCCCGCGCGATGGCGCTGAACGACCTGGCCTCCTCGACCGTCGCGACCATGGGCGCCATGACCCAGGCGTCCGCCTCGGTCTGGCCGGCAGCTCCGGCGATCGCCTGCAGCTGGCTGCGCAGGATCCCCTCATTGGCCAGAAGCGCCCTGATCCCGCGTTGACCCAATGCCGGGTTCTGTTCCGCCTCGCTGTTCAGGAACTCGAGCGGTTTGTCTGCGCCGGCGTCCAACAGGCGGATGACCACCTTCTGGCCCGGGAACGCTGTGAGGACCTTCGTATAGGCGGCTTGCTGCTCCTCCACTGACGGCGCGGCCGTGGCCCCGAAGAAGAGGAACTCCGTGCGGAACAGGCCCACCCCTTCCGCTCCGTACTTCACAGCCTCGTCCACGCCGTCCACCGAACCGATGTTGGCGAGAAGTGAGATCGGCGTCGCATCCGCAAGGGCGCCAGGAGTCGCCGGCCGCGCTCGCTGCGCCGCACGCTCCTCCATCGCCGCGGTTGCCGCCTTCTGCTCCGACTCGGACGGAGACACCGTGACGGCGCCCTTGGCCGCGTCGACGATGACCAGGTCGCCGTCAGCGATCGACTGGGCGTCCGCGACCGCCACGAGCGCGACGATGCCCTTCTCGCGGGCAAGGATGGCCGTGTGCGATGTCGGGCCGCCCTCCGTCGTCACGAAGGCCAACACCGTGGTGAGGTCGAGGGTGACGGTGTCGGCGGGGGCCAGGTCTCGTGCGACCAGGACGAACGGCGTCTCGGACTCCGGGATCCCTGGCGCCGCGACCCCCCGCGCGTACGCGATCGTTCTCTGCATCACGTCGTCGATATCGCTGACCCGCTCCGCGAGATAGGAGTCCAGTCCGGCCACGATCGCGCGGAAGGACGAGAAGCTCTCGAAGATCGCCCGGGCGGCCGTCTTACCGGCCATGACCAGTCTGGACACGTCTTCGTGCACGGATGGGTCCTCCGCCATGAGCGACTGGGCATCCAGGATCTCGCGCGCAGCACCGACGGCCTGCTCACCGCGTGAGCGGATGAACGCTGCCGTCTCCTCGAGCGCGCCGACGGCACAGGACAACTCCTCCGCGGCAGTCCGAGCGCTGGGGATGTCCACCGGTTCCGGCAGCGGGTCCGGCATCCGCCGGACGACGCCCATGGCCGTACCATTGCCGATTCCCATGCCCGACAGCTGCGCGTGCGCTCCCTTGCCCATGTGGCCTTTCCGGTGCGGTTCATCGTGGAAAGACGCATGGATCGCCGCGACCGACCGGTCACGGACCAGTCATGTCCCCGGATGGTTGCCCGGTCGACCCACTCCGATGATCGTCACCTTTTACAGTGCTACTTGCATAAGTGTGACACACACGAGGCCGTGGGCGATCAGAGCGGTGACGCTCCCCACGGCTCATGGGCGTGCGTCAACACTCCCGAACGGACGGTCGGGAGAACTGGACCGGCAATGATCAGGAAGCGAGAACCTCGTCGAGAACGGTGGATGCCTTCTCTTCGTCGGTCTTCTCCGCCAGCGCGAGCTCGGAGATGAGAATCTGGCGTGCTTTCGCGAGCATCCGCTTCTCGCCGGCCGAGAGACCGCGGTCCTGATCGCGACGCCACAGGTCGCGCACCACTTCGGACACCTTGATGACGTCGCCCGACGCGAGCTTCTCGAGGTTCGCCTTGTAGCGGCGCGACCAGTTGGTCGGCTCCTCGGTGAACGGTGCGCGAAGCACCTCGAAGACCTTGTCGAGACCTTCGCGGCCGATGACGTCACGAACGCCGACGAGGTCGACATTGTCGGCCGGAACCTCGATCGTGAGATCGCCCTGGGTGACGTTGAGTTTCAGGTAGAGCTTTTCTTCACCTCGAACGGTCCTCTTCTTGACCTCAGTGATGGTGGCAGCCCCGTGATGGGGGTAAACGACAGTCTCGCCGACTTCGAAAAGCATTGATTGGGCTCCATTCCGCGACCAACAGTTTACCACAGGGCCACCGACGACCCCAGGGGTCGAAATGGGCCGTGAGCGGTCGCGCGGCGGTGGCCGCCAGGACCTGCGACAGCCTCGACGTCAGGTGCGCCAGCGCCCTCTCGCGGCCCGCCGGCGCTAGGCTAAACTCGCAATTGAGTTCCTGTGGTCCATCGCCCGGGAGCGACACCGGTCAACCCTCGGAGGATTCTGTGAAAGCACGTCTTGCTGCGAGCGCCGTTCTCGTCGCGCTACTGGTGGGCGGAACGACCGGATGCACATTCCTCACCCCGCAGGCGACCTCGCACATGTACGACGCGAGCGACGGAATCGGAACGACCCTGGGCGACATCCGCGTCAACAACGCGCTCCTCGTGACGGAGGACGGCCAGAACGCGAGCCTCCTCATCAACCTCGACAACACCTCCGCGTTCGGCGTGCAGGTCTCGATCCAGTACGAGAACACCCAGAAGCAGAAAGTCAACGAGAGCATCTACGTGAACGGCGACTCGGTCGCCCACGTGGGCGGGCCGGATGCCACGAAGCTCGTCCTCAGCGGGATCGATGCGCCCGCCGGCAGCCTCTTCCCGGTCTTCCTCCAGTACGGCGACGTGACCGGCAAACAGCTCTACCTGCCCGTGCTCGCGCCGAACGGCGAGTACGCGGGGCTCGAACCCACCGCGACGCCGACCCCGTGACTCAGCCGTCGAAGCGGTAGCCGAGTCCGCGAACCGTGACGACCATGACCGGCTTCGACGGGTCGCGCTCGATGCGGTTCCGGATGCGCTTGACGTGCACGTCGAGGGTCTTGGTGTCGCCGAAGTAGTCCGAGCCCCACACGCGGTCGATGAGCTGCCCGCGGGTGAGCACCCGGCCGGCATTGCGCAGCAGCACCTCGAGGAGCTCGAACTCCTTGAGCGGCATCGTGATCTCCTGGCCCCTGACCTCGACGGTGTGGCGCTCCAGATCCATCCGTACGTCAGCCGCGGTGAGCACCGCGTCCGGAGCATCGTCCAGGTCGAGCCTGCGCCGCTGGACGGCCCGGATGCGCGCGAGCAGCTCCCGGGTCGAGTACGGCTTGGTCACGTAGTCGTCGGCGCCGAGCTCGAGTCCGACGACGATGTCCACCTCGCTGTCCTTCGCGGTCAGCATGATGATCGGCACAGTGGATACCGCCCGAATCTGCCGGCACACCTCCGTACCCGGGAATCCGGGAAGCATCAGGTCGAGCAGAATGAGGTCCGCCCCTTCGCGCTCGAACGCGGCGACAGCCGAGGGCCCATCGGCCGCGATCGTCGTGCGGTAGCCCTCGCGTTCGAGCAGGAACGCGAGAGGTTCGCTCAGCGAACGCTCGTCCTCGACGATCAGGATGTGGTTCACGCGCTCTCTCCCTGTGAGTCGACCAGTGAGACCGCCGTCGCGTGCGACGCTTCGGGCAGTCGGATGGTGAACGTCGAGCCGTAGCCCGGCTGCGACCACACCCTGATGTCCCCGCCGTGGTTCTGCACGACGTGTTTGACGATGCTCAGGCCGAGCCCCGATCCTCCCGTGTGGCGGGAACGCGCGGGGTCGATGCGGTAGAAGCGCTCGAACACGCGATCCTGCTCCTCCGCGGCTATGCCGATCCCCTGGTCGGTCACGGCGATCTCCACGATGCCGTCCGCGTTGCGCACGCCGATGCCGACCCGCGAACCCTTCGGCGAGTAGATGATCGCGTTGGAGATGAGGTTCTGCAGGGCCACGGTGAGCAGCGCGTCGTCCCCGAAGACCTCGGCACCCGCGTCTCCGCCGCTGGCCATCGTCACGTCGCGCGCCTCCGCGGCGACACGGTTGTGGTCGATCGCGGCCGCGACGACGTGATCGATCTCGACGGTCTCCGGCCTGGCGAGCGCATCCGCGGCCTGAAGTCGGGAGAGCTCGATGATCTCCTGCGTGATCCGCGCGAGCCTTTCGGACTCCTTGGTGAGCCGCTTGGCGAACCGCTTGACCTGGTCCGGTTCCTTGGCCGCGGCCTGGAGCGCCTCGGCCAGCAGCCCCACGGCGCCGATCGGGGTCTTCAGTTCGTGGCTGATGTTGGCGATGAAGTCTCGGCGGACGGCGTCCAGCTTGACGCTCTCCGTGCGGTCCTCGGCGAGCAGCAGCACGTATCGAGCGCCGAGCCGGGCCACCCGGACGAGCAGGAAGATGTTGGTGTCGCCGATCCTGCCCCGCTGCAGCTCGAGCTCGCGAACGATCGGTTCGCCGTAGCGGCGGACGTCGTCGACGATCGCGACGAGCTCCTGATGCACGAGCGCGTCGTTCCAGACGAGGCCGAGTGCCAGCGCCCCGGGGCTGGACTTGATGACGTTGTTGGAGGGATCGAGCACGATGCCACCGGATTCGAGGGCGTCGATCACCTGGTCGACACCATCCGGAACCGAGGGGCTCACGACATCCGCGGCCCTCCTGCCCCTCCTCGCCGCGAGGGTGACGATGAGCACGACGCCTGAGCCGAGCACGATGCCGAACGCGATCGACGCGAGCACCAGCCAGGTGGGGTCCATAGCGACTAGATTAGTTACTTCGATCGTGCTGCCCCGCCGACGTGCGGATTCGGCGGCACGATGAGGGGCGTTGTTCAGTCGGTGGCCACCGATCGTTAACCTCGGCCCGACAGGATGACCGCGTCGAACGATGCACGGTGTGGAGGGATGCGCGATGCGCGAGGTGTTCCAGCAGGAGCTGCGCGAGGTGCAGGAGCGCCTCGTCGAGATCGCGACGCTCGTCGAGGTCTCGATCGAGAACGCGACGAGCGCATTCAACGAATCCAACGTCTCCCTCGCCGAGACGGTCATCGCCAACGACGACAAGATCGACGCACTGACCGTGAGCCTCGACGAGCTCGCCATCAACATCCTCGCGAGACAGCAGCCGGTCGCCCGCGACCTGCGGATCGTCGTGAGCGCCCTGCGCATCTCGTCCTCGCTCGAGCGGATGGGCGACATGAGCGAACACATCGCCCAGCTCGCCCGCTACCGGTTCCCGGAAAAGGTCGTCCCGAAGACGCTTCGCTCGACGTTCGCCGAGATGGGGCGGCTCGATGTCGAGGTCGCGAGGAAACTCACGGAGCTCCTGCGCACCGAGGATGTCGCGATCGCGGAGCAGATCCGCAACGACGACGACAGGATCGACGAATTGCACCTGAGCGTTTTCGACAAGGTGCTCGGAGAGACCTGGAAGGGCGGGGCTGAGGACACCGTGGATGCGACCCTCGCGTCCCGGTATCACGAGCGGTTCGCCGACCACGCCGTCTCCATCGCGAAGAAGGTGCAGTACCTCGCGACGGGCGACTGGCAGGTCAGCAGCACCCCTGCGTCCTGAGCTGCCCGCCGGCCGGGTTACTTCTTGCCCTGCGCGGCGACGGCCGCAGCGCCTGCCGCAGCGGCCTCAGGGTCCAGGTAGCGCGACGGTGCCGCCGGCATGAAGTCGTCCCCGAGCTCGTAGACGAGCGGGATGCCGGTGGGGATGTTGAGACCGGCGATCTCGTCATCCGATATGCCGTCGAGGTGTTTCACGAGGGCCCGCAGCGAGTTGCCGTGCGCCGTGACGAGGACCCTCTTGCCCGCGCCGAGGGCGGGGATGATGTCCGAGCGCCAGTACGGCAGCATCCGCTCGATGACATCCTTCAGGCATTCCGTGCGGGGCAGGTCATCGCCGAGGCCCGCGTAGCGCGGGTCGTGAGCCTGGGAGAACTCGGAATCGTCAGCGATGGGCGGCGGCGGAACGTCGAATGACCGACGCCAGGTCATGAACTGCTCCTCGCCGAACTCGGCGAGCGTCTGCGCCTTGTCCTTGCCCTGCAGCGCGCCGTAGTGGCGCTCGTTGAGCCGCCAGCTCCGCTCCACGGGGATCCAGTCGCGATCCGCCGCCGCCATCGCCGCGTTCGCGGTGTGGATGGCGCGCTTGAGCACGCTCGTGAACTGGATGTCCGGGAGCAGTCCGGCGTCGGCGATGAGCCTTCCGGCATTCGTCGCCTCCTGCCGGCCGAGCCCGGTCAGCGGGACATCCACCCATCCGGTGAAGAGGTTCTTCTCGTTCCAGTCGGACTGGCCATGACGGAGCAGGATGAGCGTGTGGGTCATGCGCCCAGTTTACCGAGGGCCCGGCAGCCCTACCGCAGCCGCGGAATGCGCGGGACGTCGGCGACCGCCCCTGCGGTCGGCGGCACGATGACCTCCTGGGCAGCGGCCACGATCGTGTCGCCGACGGGGATCGAGAGCACCGCGTCCGGATCGGTCGACCGCTTCACCACGGCGAGCGCGACCGGGCCGAGTTCGAAGTGGCGCGCGACGCTCGTGATCCGGCCGACGACCGTGTCACCCAGCACGACGTCGCCGCCCTCCAGCGGGAGGACCGCATCCGAACCGTCGAGGTGCAGCATGACGAGTCGGCGCGGCGGATGCCCGAGGTTGTGCACCTTCGCGACCGTCTCCTGCCCGCGGTAGCAGCCCTTCGTGAGGTGCACGGCGCTGCGCAGCCAGTCGAGTTCGTGCGGAATCGTCTTCTCGTCGACCTCCGCCGTGAAGCTCGGCCGCCAGGCCGCGATGCGCAGGGCCTCGAGCGCGAGCACGCCGGCAGGGACGATCCCCGCCGAGACCAGCTCGTCCGCGACCGATGCCATCGCCGATCGCTCGACGAGAACCTCCGAGTACGTCCAGGCGGATGCCGGATGCTCCTCCGGCACCGCGTACTGATGACCTCCGCGCGGCACTGCAGGCCACGGATCGCGCCAGGCGAGTACGACGCCGTTCGACTCGGCAGCGGACGGCACGCGCGCTCCGAGCGTTCCGACCGTCGCGAAATCGGCCGTGCGATCGGCGACCTCGACGCGCAGCATGAACCGCATCGAGTCGAGCCACGCCCGAAGGGGTTCAGCATCGGCACCGTCGACGAGCAGCCACGCGATCACACCGTCGTCCAGGATCCGGATGTCGTGCTCGATCCTGCCCGTCTGCCCGAGCAGGAGGGTCTCCGCAGAGTCGCCAGGGCGCATGCCCCTGACGCTCTGGCTGGACATGGAGTCCAGCCAGGTGAGCCGGTCCGGGCCCGTGACCGTCAGGACGCCGCGGTTCGACAGGTCGACGATGGCCGTGCCGGCGACGAGCGACCGCTGCTCGACCATCGGGTTGCCGTAGTGCGCGGCGATGCCGGCATCCGCTCCGGATGCCTCCACGGCGCCCTCGAGGGCGAGGAACTCAGTCGACACGGGCGAGCCTCCCCGACGCGTGCGAAGTGAGGGGCCGGCCGAGCGCAGCGATGTCCCACGCCCACAGCAGGTGGCCTTCCACGAGGCCGTACATCCTGGTGGATGCAGTGTGCGGCTTCGCGCTCGCCGAGCGCAGGACGGCATCCGTCGCGAGGTCGATTCGCGCGGACTTCACCTGCCCCAGGTACAACTCGCTCACCCCGCCGGGGTGCAGGATCGATACCTCCAGGTCGAAGCCGTCGTCCGCATTGCGCAGTGTCTCGACCTGCTCAGCCGTCACGAACTCCGGCTCGCCCTCCCCGGCGAGAAGACCGGGACCGGGGTCGGCATCCGTGGCGGCGCGGGCAAGCCGCCAGTATCCGGTCTCGGTGGCGAGCGGCGTGGGAAACGACTGCTCGTCTTTCGAGTCGAGGAGCCAGGTGTACGAGTTGTAGTTGAGGTGCGGCAACCCGTCGTGGCTGAAGCTCAGCCGCTGTCCGAACTCGTAGTCGCGCACGTCGTCTCCGACCGGGTAATTCAGCACGCCGGTCCCCTCCCACACGCCGATCAGCCACGCGAGAGGAGCGAGTTCGGCGGGCAGACCATCCGGCAACTGCAGCACGCCGGCGACCTAGCGCTGGCCGCGGAACAGGTTGTACAGAACGACGACAGAGACGTATGCGATGGCGAGCGACGCGAGACCGAGGAGTCCGACGAACGTGAGCTCAAGCGCGAGAAGCATGATTCGATTCTAGCCGTTCACCAGCTGGAGCAGCGCGAGGACGCCGGTCGCGACCGCCAGGATGAGCACGGCGCCGCCGACCGACGCCATGATCCGGTCCACGAATCCTTCTCGTGTGAGTGTCGAGAGCTGGATGATGAACGTCAGGAGCACTGCTGCAGCCAGTGCGATGGGAAGCCAGATGAGGTAGCTGTCGCCGATGTTGACGACGCCGATCACCACGGCGCCGATGAGGGTGAGGATCCACACCGGCACGACGGTTCCCACCCGGAGATCTCTCGAACGGTCGGCCGATGTCACACGACCATCCTGCCCCATCCGCGCCCCCGTAGACTATTGACCTGTCGAAGCCGGAGGGTCCTGTGGCGCAGCTGTTGATTCTCACCCCCTCGGGGGAGAACGACGTGTTGCCCTCCCTCTCCCTGCTCGGACACCGGGTGAGGACCATTCCCGCAGACCCCGCACACCTCGTCAATGCACCCGGCTGCGACGTCATCCTGCTCGACGCGCGGACCGATCTGGTGAGCGCGAAGTCTCTGTGCAGGATCCTGCAGGCGACTGGGCTGACGGTGCCGCTCATCCTCATCGTCACGGAGGGCGGGCTCGCCGCCGTGAACGCGGAGTGGGGGGCGGATGATGTCGTGCTGTCGTCCGCCGGGCCGGCCGAAGTGGATGCGCGTATCCGGCTCGTGCTCGGCCGGAAGGAGGAAGGCGAGGCGGCGAGCCGCATCAGCGCGAGCGGGATCGTCATCGACGAGGCGAGCTACTCGGCGAAGGTGCGCGGCCGCGCGCTCGACCTCACCTACAAGGAGTTCGAGCTCCTGCGTTTCCTCGCGATGCACCCGAGCCGCGTGTTCACCCGCGAACAACTCCTGAGCGAGGTGTGGGGATACGACTATTTCGGAGGTACCAGAACGGTCGACGTGCACGTCCGCAGGTTGCGGGCGAAGCTCGGCGACCAGGAGTCGGTGATCGGAACCGTGCGGAACGTCGGCTACCTGTTCAAGGTCTACGACGAGGATGACAGTGAGCGCGTTGCAGACACCGTCCGCTCCTGAGCGCCTGGGTGCGCTCATCGCCGCCGCGAGGGCGGTCGACGGGCAGCCGCCGTTCTCCGACCAGAGTCTCGTCGAGCTCGAACGCGGTGAGCGCACCCTCGTGACGAGCGAGCGTGGTTCGGACGCAGAGGGCGCTGCTCTCATCGGGGCTGCCGTCGTCGGAACCGACGAGTTCGAACTCGTCGTGCACCCGGATGCCAGGGGCGCCGGGGTCGGTACCGATCTGGTGCGCAGGGTGCTGGCAGAGCATCCCGCCGCGACCCACGCGTGGGCGCACGGCGACCACCCGGCGTCCCGCGCCCTCGCGGCCAGGTTCGGATTCGAGCCGGTGCGCACCCTGTTGCAGTTGCATGCGGATCTCGATTCGCCGTCTGCGGCGGCACTCGACCCGCGGCGCGAGGATCGAGACCACCTCCGGGTCACCGACTTCCGCCCCGGCATCGACGACGAGCAGTGGCTCGCCCTCAACGCGCGCGCGTTCGCCGATCACCCCGAGCAGGGCAGGCTCACGCTGCGCGACCTCGACGACCGCACGGCGGAAGCCTGGTTCGATGCCGGCGACTTCCTCATCCTGCGCGACGGCGACGCCATGATCGGGTTCTGCTGGCTCAAGGTCGAGGGAACGATCGGCGAGTTCTATGCGGTCGGCGTCGACCCTGCACGGCAGGGCGAGGGGCTCGGCCGCGTGCTCATGGACGCCGGAATCGCGCGCCTGGCCGCGCGCGGCATCCGCACCGCCGTACTGTACGTCGAGGCGGACAATGCGCCGGCGCTCGCGCTCTACAGTCGGTACGGCTTCACACAGCACACGATCGACATCCGGTATCGCCTCATCGCGCGTTAACCCCTCGGACTCTCACGAGTGCAATGATCGAGGGATGGAAGCGGAGGGCTACCTCGATGACACGGGGCTCGCGACAGACAGTCTCGACGACGACTACGACTCGACGTGGGTCGATGACGGCACCCTGCCGCGCGACCGCTTCCTCGACCGAGAGCTGAGCTGGCTCGCCTTCAACCAGCGCGTGCTCGAGCTCGCCGAGGACGAATCCGTCCCATTGCTTGAACGGGTCAACTTCCTCGCCATCTTCGCGAACAACCTCGACGAGTTCTTCATGGTGCGGGTCGCCGGCCTCAAGCGCAGGATCATGACCGGCCTGGCGGTGCCGACGAACGTGGGCACGGAGCCGCTTGATGCGCTCGAGGCGATCAGCGCCCAGGTTCACGAGCTCCAGGATCGCCACGCTGCGGTCTTCCGCGACTCCGTGAAGCCGGCGCTCGACAACGCCGGGATCCACATCGAGACCTGGGCCGACCTCGACGACGAGGACCGCGAGCGCATCGACGAGATCTTCTCGAACCAGATCTTCCCCGTTCTCACGCCGCTTGCCGTCGACCCTGCGCACCCGTTCCCCTACATCTCGGGACTCTCGCTCAACCTGTCCATCCGGGTCCGCAATCCGAAGACCGGGAAGGAGGAGTTCGCGCGGCTCAAGGTGCCGCCTGTGCTGCCCCGGTTCGTGCAGCTGCCGGACGATGAGCGCGGACTCCTGCGCTTCATCCCCCTTGAGGATCTCGTCTCCAACCACCTCGATGAACTGTTCCCCGGGATGGAGATCCTCGAGCATCAGGAGTTCCGGGTGACTCGCAATGAGGACTTCGAGATCGAGGAGGACGAATCCGAGAACCTCATCCAGTCCCTCGAGCGGGAACTGTTGCGCCGGCGCTTCGGCCCGCCGATCCGTCTCGAGATCACGGATGACATGGATGACCGCACGCTCGAACTGCTCGTGCGCGAACTGGGCATCACCGAGCAGGAGGTCTACCGTCTCCCCGCCCCCCTCGACCTCGGCGGCCTCCTCGAGGTGTTCCGGATCGAGCGACCGAGCCTCAAGTACCGCAAACACGTTCCGACCACGAGCGCTGCGCTCCTGCCGAGCGAACCGCAGGCGGAGCCGGACGTCTTCGCGTCGATCGCCCGCCAGGACATCCTGCTCCACCACCCGTATGAATCGTTCGCGACGAGTGTGCAGGCGTTCCTCGAACAGGCGGCGAGGGACCCCAACGTGCTCGCGATCAAGCAGACCCTGTACCGCACGAGCGGGGACAGCCCCATCGTCGAAGCCCTCATCGCCGCGGCAGACGCCGGCAAGGCTGTGCTCGCCCTCGTCGAGGTCAAGGCCCGCTTCGACGAGCTCGCCAACATCAACTGGGCCCGCCAGCTGGAGAAGGCGGGTGTGCACGTCGTCTACGGCATGGTCGGGCTCAAGACCCACTGCAAGCTCGCCCTCGTCGTGCGCCAGGAGTCGGGAAGGCTCACTCACTACAGCCACATCGGCACCGGCAACTACGACCCCAAGACGAGTCGCGTCTACGAAGACCTGGGGCTCCTCACGGCGGATGACCAGGTCGGAAAAGACCTCACCCGACTGTTCAACGAACTCTCCGGCTACGCGATCGAGAAGAAGTTCAAGCGGCTGCTCGTCGCTCCGCTGCACCTTCGCAAGGGACTGCTCAAGCGCATCCGCACCGAAACTCAGAATGCAATGGACGGCAATCCGAGCGGCATCCGGATCAAGGTGAACTCGATCGTCGACGAGGCGATCATCGACGCGCTGTACAAGGCCAGTCAGGCGGGCGTGCCGATCGACCTGTGGGTGCGTGGAATCTGCAGCGTGCGCCCGGGGGTTCCTGGGTTGAGCGAGAACATCCGGGTGCGCTCGATCGTCGGCAGGTACCTCGAGCACTCCCGCGTCTTCTCGTTCTCGAACGGCGGCGATACCCAGGTGTTCATCGGCAGCGC
Organism: Terrimesophilobacter mesophilus; assembly: GCF_014200375.1. GTDB lineage: Bacteria > Actinomycetota > Actinomycetes > Actinomycetales > Microbacteriaceae > Terrimesophilobacter > Terrimesophilobacter mesophilus. The sequence goes on from NZ_JACHBP010000001.1 coordinate 1,045,080, forward strand.
GGACATGATGCACCGCAACCTGGATCGTCGGATCGAGACGCTCGTCAAGCTCATCGCGCCGGATCAACTCGAGGAGATCGAGGCGATGTTCGACCTCGCGATGTCGGACCGCACGGCGTCGTGGTGGCTCGACGCCTCCGGAGAGTGGACCCGTCACCACCTCGCCGACAACGGCAGTCATCTGGTCGACCTCCAGAATGTGCTCATGGGGCGGATCTCTGCACGCAAACGGGGAGGAACCCGATGAGCTCGTCGAATCCGGATGTCGTGCTCGCGGCGGGCGCAGTGTGCTGGCGGATCGTCAAGGGCACGGTCAAGGTGCTCCTCGTGCACCGGGACGATCGGGCAGACGTCTCGCTCCCCAAGGGCAAAGTCGATCCGGGCGAGACCCTGCCACAGACCGCTGTGCGCGAAATCGAGGAGGAGACGGGACTGCGGGTGGCACTCGGGGCTCCGCTCGGGTCGATCGAGTACTCGCTCGGCGGCGGGCGGCAGAAGATCGTCCACTACTGGGCGGCCGAGGTGACGTCGACGGCGAGGGCGAACTCGACCTTCGCACCGAACAGTGAGATCGCCGCCGTCGAATGGCTTCCGCTCGACAGGGCGAAAAAGGCACTCAGCTATGAGCGCGACAAGGAGGTGCTCGATCGGTTCTCCGCACTCCTGGATTCCGGCCGCCTCCGGACGTTCGCGCTCATCGTCGTGCGGCGTGGAAAGGCCGTGCCGCCGACGAGCTGGGACGGGCCGGACAGCACCCGTCCCCTGCTCCACCGTGGGCTCGAGCAGGCCGCGACGATCGCGCCGGCGATCGCGGCCTTCCGCCCTGAGAAGCTCGTCAGCAGCTCCGCAGCGCGCTGCCAGTCCACGCTCGACCCGCTCGCGACGCTCATCGCACTGCCGCTCGCCGTCACCGACGACATCAGCCAGGATGCATTCGAACACCACGATGCGCGCGTCGAGAAGGTCGTGCGTCGACGCCTTGCGAAGAAGGTCACCGCCGTCCTGTGCAGTCATGGCCCGGTGATCCCGGAGATCGTCCACGCGATCGCACAGGAGACCGGGTCGTCCGGTTCCGCGCTGCGCAACGCGGCCAGGCTGTCGACGGGCGAGTACAGCGTCTTCCACGTCTCGGCGGAGCATCCGGATGGCGGCATCGTGGCCATCGAGACCCACGCGCCACTGCTCGGCTGAGCGCAGATACGCTGGTGGAGTGAACCGCCCCCGACTCGCCGTCGCCCGAGCCGTCATCGGTGCCGTGGCGGCCGGTGTCGCCGTCACGACGATCCTGTCGGGCTGCGCGGTCAACGAGCTCGCCGTCACGAGCAATTCGAAGCTCAGCGGCACGATCTTCGGAGACGGCGCATCATCGCAACGCGCTGCGCAGGATGCCTGGATCGCCGCGTTCCAGATCGCGCACCCTCGTGCGACGGTCGAGTACGACCCGGTGGGTTCCGGTTCGGGTCGTGACGCGTTCCAGGCCGGAGCCATCGACTTCACCGGATCCGACCGGCCGTTCACCATCGAGGAGCTGGCATCCGGCACATTCGCCTCGTGCCGCAGCGGCAGCCCCATCATCGAGCTGCCGGCATACGTCTCCCCGATAGCGATCGTGTTCCACCTCGACGGCATAGACCGCCTGAACCTCGATGCGACCACGATCGCGCGCATCTTCAACGGGCAGGTCCAGCGCTGGGACGATCCCGAGATCGCGGACCAGAACCCCGGTGTGACGCTCCCGTCGATCCTCATCTCCGCGGTGCACCGCTCCGACGACTCGGGGGTCACCGAGAACTTCACCCAATACCTGCATGAGGCGGCGCCGAATGAATGGTCGTGGGAGCCGGCCGGAACGTGGCCGATCCCAGGAGGCGAGGCCGCGCAGGGCACCGCCGGAGTCGCGACGGCCGTCGCCAACGGCCACGGAACCATCGGATACGTCGACGGCTCCCAGGCCAGGGGACGCCCCTCCGTCGCCGTGAAGGTCGAGGACGGCTACGTGCCGTACTCCTCAGCAGCAGCCGCAGCCGTTGTCGACGCCTCTCCACTCGAAACCGGCCGCACGGCCGGCGACCTCGTGATCGCCATCGACCGCAAAGGCGCCGGTTCCGGCACGTACCCGGTTGTACTCGTGAGCTACCTGATCGGCTGCGAACACTATGCCGACCCGGTGCAGGGAAAGCTCGTGCGCGAATACTTCGACTGGATCGTGAGCGATACGGCGCAGAAGACGGCGGAGGAATCGGCCGGCTCTGCGCCGCTCCCCCCTGCATTCGCCGCACAGGCCAGGGCAGTGGTCGCCGGCATCCGCTGACCGGATCGCCCGACCTTCACCGGTCGTTAACCCTGCGTTCACCGGGCGGCGGCCGTTCGGTCAACCCTGATTCCTAGGGTCGTCCTGTGGGGTCAGCACCGGCCCCGCGACAGAGCCCTGAAAGGGAACACACAGTGAACTCCATGCCTTTGAAGTCCATGCGACTGAGCTCCACAGGTCGGCGCCCCTGGCGCCTCAGCGGTATCGCCGCCATCGCGGTAGCGGGCAGTCTCCTGCTGGCCTCGTGTGCGGCCAATGAGCCCGCCCCCGGGGGCGAGAGCCCCAGCGGCCTGAGCGGAACCCTCGTCGGCGGCGGCGCCTCGTCGCAGGATGCCGCCCAGCAGGCCTGGGTCGCAGCATTCCAGACGGCGAACACGGGCGCGACTGTCGAGTACGAGCCCACCGGTTCCGGCGCCGGACGCGACAACTTCATCGCCGGCGCCAACAACTTCACCGGCTCCGACCGCGCGTTCAAGGACGATGAGCTGGCGAAGGACAACTTCACAGCATGCGTCGCCGGCACTCCGATCGTGGAGATCCCGAACTACATCTCACCGATCGCGATCATCTTCAAGCTCGACGGCATCACCTCGCTGAACCTCGATGCGGCCACCATCGCCGGCATCTTCAAGGGTGACATCACGAAGTGGAACGACCAGAAGATCGCCTCCCAGAACGCCGGGGTCACGCTCCCCGACCTCGCGATCACGGCCGTGCACCGCTCCGACGAGTCGGGCACGACCGAGAACTTCACCGACTACCTGCACGCGAACACCCCGGTGTGGGATGCCGACGCGAGCGGCAACTGGCCCTACGAGGGTGGAGAGGCCGCCAACGGCACCTCCGGTGTCGTGGATGCGGTCAGCAATGGCACGGGAACCATCGGCTACGCCGACGCATCTCGCGCCGGTGGACTCGGCACCGTCGCGGTCAAGGTCGGCGGCGACTACGTCGAGTACTCCGCAGCCGCTGCCGCGGCGATCGTCGACGAGTCCCCCGCAGCTCCGGGTCGCAACGCGGTCGACCTCGCGATCGAGCTCGACCGTACCTCGGATGCGGCGGGCGTCTACCCGATCGTGCTGGTCAGCTACCTGATCGCCTGCTCCGACTACCAGGATGACGCGATCGTCCCGCTTGTGAAGGCCTACCTCGGCTACATCATCAGCGACGAGGGCCAGGCGGTCGGCGTCAAGGCTGCAGGCATCGCGCCCATCTCCGCCACGCTGTTCGACAAGGCCAAGGCCGCGGTCGACAGCATCCGGTAAGAACCCTTCCCGGTCTGCCCGGTGCCCCCTCACATTGTGCGAGGACTTGGCACCGGGCAGACTGAGGTTGTGACCGAGTTCACATCCTCGCCCGACCACACCAGCGCTACGACCGATCAGGGAAACTCGAGCAGATGACGATGCCGGACACCGCGGCCCCCGCGCGGGCGAAGCCCAGGCTGCGCCCCGGCGACCGGGTGTTCTCCGGATCGGCACTCGCCGCGGGAACCCTCATCCTGGCGATCCTGGCCGGAGTCGCCGCGTTCCTCATCATCGAGAGCGTTCCCGTCGTCACGACGGATCCGAAAGACATCAACATCCTCGACGGGCAGCCGTTCTGGTCGTACGTCGCTCCGCTCGTCTTCGGCACCCTCTGGTCGTCCGCCATCGCGCTGCTCATGGCGGTGCCGGTGTCGATCGGCATCGCCCTGTTCATCTCCCACTACGCGCCGCGCAGGCTTGCCCAGGGACTCGGGTACATCATCGACCTGCTTGCGGCCGTGCCCTCCGTCGTGTTCGGTCTGTGGGGCGGCAACGTCCTCGCACCGGCCATCCAGCCCCTCTACTCCTGGCTCACCGAGCACCTCGGCTGGATTCCGCTGTTCGCGGGCCCGGCCTCGGGAACCGGCCGCACCATCCTCACCGCCTCGATCGTGCTCGCCGTCATGGTCCTGCCGATCATCACCGCGCTCTGCCGCGAGGTGTTCCTGCAGACTCCCGTCCTCCACGAGGAGGCGGCGCTCGCGCTCGGTGCCACGCGCTGGGAGATGATTCGCACGGCCGTGCTCCCCTTCGGCCGCCCCGGGATCATCTCGGCATCCATGCTCGGCCTCGGCCGCGCCCTCGGTGAGACGATGGCCGTCGCGATGGTGCTCTCCTCGTCCGGAGGCATCACGCTCGCGCTGCTGACCTCGTCCAACCCCGGCACGATCGCGGCGAACATCGCGCTGCGTTTCGCCGAGGCGTTCGGGACCAACATCAACCTGCTCATCGCGACGGGCCTCATCCTGTTCGCGATCACGCTCGTCGTCAACATGATCGCCAGGTGGATCATCGGACGACGCCGGGAATTCTCGGGGGCGAACTAGTGGCGGCATCGACGAGTGCCGCATCCGGCACCAACATCTACGCGGCGGGGCTCCTCGGAAAGCGCACGCCCTGGTTCGTTCTGGCCGGATGCCTCGCGGCGTCCTTCGTCCTGTTCTGGCTGTTGCAGGCCGGGACGCCCGGTGCGACCCTCAATGTCGCCGGCGCGATCATCGTCGGTGCGATCTTCTATCCCCTCGCGATCTACACGATCTCGCTCCTCGTGGAGGGCGCGCGCAAGGCGAAGGACCGCCTCGTCACGGCGCTCGTCTACGGAGCCTTCCTCCTCGCCCTTGCCCCGCTCATCACCCTGCTCTCCACTGTTGTGGCCAACGGGCTCGCACGGTTCGACCTCGAGTTCTTCACGTACTCGATGCGCAGCATCGTCGGGGCGGGCGGCGGTTTCGTGCACGCCATGGTCGGCACACTGCTCATGACCCTCACGGCGACCGTGATCTCGGTTCCGATCGGACTCATGACCTCGGTCTACCTCGTGGAGTACGGTCGCGGGCCGCTCGCCAGGGCGATCACCTTCTTCGTCGACGTCATGACCGGCATCCCGTCGATCGTCGCCGGCCTCTTCGCCTACTCGATCTTCGCCCTCCTCTTCGGGCCGGGGACCAAGCTCGGCATCGCCGGCGCCATCTCCCTCACCGTGCTCATGATCCCGGTCGTGGTGCGCTCGAGCGAGGACATGCTGAAGCTCGTCCCCAATGAACTGCGCGAGGCCTCCTACGCGCTCGGCGTGCCGAAGTGGCTGACCATCCTGAAGGTCGTGCTGCCGACATCCATCGCGGGGATCATGACCGGCGTGATCCTCGCGATCGCCAGGATCATCGGCGAGACCGCGCCGCTGCTCGTCGCTGCGGGCTTCACGAACAACCTCAACTACGACATGCTCAATGGCAGGATGCAGTCGCTGCCGGTCGCGGTCTACTACCAGTACGTCAGCCCCGGCGTCGATGTGCAGGCCTACCTCGACCGTGCGTGGGCCGGAGCCCTCACCCTCATCCTCATCGTCATGCTCCTCAATATCATCGCCAGGCTCATCGCCCGCTACTTCGCCCCGAAGTCGGGTCGATAGAAAGAACCATGTCCAGAAGGAACCATGTCCAAGAGAATTGAAGTTCGCGACCTCGACGTCTACTACGGCAAGTTCAAGGCCGTGGAGGGCATCACCCTCAACATCGAGCCGCGCAGCGTGACCGCGTTCATCGGGCCGTCCGGATGCGGCAAGTCGACGTTCATCCGCACGCTCAACCGGATGCACGAGGTCATCCCGGGCGCCTGGGTCGACGGTGAGGTGCTCATCGACGGGAGCAACCTGTACGAGGCCGGAGTGGACCCCGTCCTCGTACGCCGCCAGGTGGGCATGGTGTTCCAGCGGCCGAACCCCTTCCCGACCATGTCGATCAGGGAGAACGTGCTCGCCGGCGTGAAGCTCAACAACAAGAGGCTCAGCAAGTCGGATGCCGACGACCTCGTCGAGCGCTCGCTCAAGGGCGCGAACCTGTGGAACGAAGTGAAGGACCGCCTCGAGAAGCCCGGGTCGGGAATCTCCGGCGGGCAGCAGCAGCGACTGTGCATCGCGCGGGCGATCGCCGTGCAGCCCGACGTCCTGCTCATGGACGAGCCGTGCTCCGCACTCGATCCCATCTCGACCCTCGCGATCGAGGATCTCATCGAGGAGCTCAAGACCGAGTACACGATCGTCATCGTGACCCACAACATGCAGCAGGCGAGCCGCGTCTCCGACCGCACCGCGTTCTTCAACATCGCCGGCACCGGCCAGCCGGGCAAGCTCATCGAGTACGACGACACGAGCACGATCTTCTCCAACCCCTCGGAGCAGTCCACGGAGGACTACGTCTCGGGCAAGTTCGGGTAGCGCTTCGGGCTATCCATCGGCGGTGTGATTCGCAACCGGTCAGTGATGGTGGTCGGGGATGTTGAGTTCGCCGTGATGTGCATGCGGATTGTCCACGCCGGCGCCGGTCGCCGCGAGCGCGGGAGTGGTCAGAGCCGATACCGCGAGCGCTCCAGCCAGGAGTCCGCCGAGATAGCGGCCGGGGCGCTGGAACTTGCGAGGAGTACTGGATGCGGCCTCCTCTTCTGCGTTGGCACGGCGCCGTCGGTCACCGGCAAGAACTCCGGCAAGGAGAAGAGTGAACAGGGTCGCAACCGACATGGGGAAAGCAGGGAATGTCGCGGCAACATCCGGAGTGTCGAACGCCACGGAAGCAAGGAGCACGAGAACCCAGCCGATGGAGGGTACGAACGCCATCACGCCTGCCGCTTTCGGCAGTGGGAAGCGGTTGAGCGCGAGAACACCGACGCCCCAGCCGAACTCGGCGACACCGAGTCCAGCCAGGGCGACGGCGGCGGGAATCGCGGTACCCGGTGCCACCCCCAGATGAATCACGCCGGCCCCCATGGCGGCAAAAGCCAACCAACTCCGCGTGATCTGTGACATGGGTCGTTACGCGATCGCCGTGTGCGTGCGCTTGTCGGTTCCGAGTGCGGCGCCCAGGAGGACAATCGCGCTCGCAAAGTGCAGCACGTGGTCCGCAGAGTTCAGCGCCAGCACGTTGAGCGGCGTCCCCACCAGGAAGAGTCCAGCGATACCGAGCAACAGGTAGGCGGCGCCCACCGTGCCGTTGACGCCCTTCGCTGCGCGGGTGCTCACGAGTCCACCGATGAGCAGTGCTGCACCGATGAGCAGATGGGCGACGTTGTGAAACGCATTCACCTCGAAGATACCGAGAAGCAGTCCGCCACTCGTTGAGAAGAAGCCGAATCCTCCCGTCACGGTGAATCCGAGCAGTCCGACCAAAATGTAGACAGCCCCGAATACAACCCCCACAAGGCGGTTTGGTGAGGTTCTCACGATGTTCCTCCTAATCTGTGTACCGCGGATGTCGCGGACACAGGTCATTCGGCGCCGTCGTGAAAACGGATTGCCCTGCTCAGGAACTGGCGATCGCCACGATCGGATCCGTCGTCGGCTTCGTCGAACCTCCCGAGGGTTCGATGGTGACACCCACGGTGTCTCCAGCGCTCATCGAACCGTCGAGTACTCGCCAGGTCGTCGCCGACGTACTCGATTCGAACGTGCCGGCGGACACCGGGCCGTTTCCCCCGATGTACCACAATTGGTAGGTCTTACCTGCGGAGAGTGCAGGGAGATCCGCCACGAGAATCGCTGACTTCCTCTGGTCGAGAGACCAGATGAGCGTCGCCTCTCCGCCGCCGGCTACCGTTGCGGATGCCCGCTGGAGGTCGCTCGCCGAGGTCAACGCCGCAAGACTCTGCGCTTGGACATCCACCGTGCGATTACCCGTGAGTCCTACGCCGAGGAGTGTTCCACCGGCGAAAAGTATCACTGCCGCCGCGGCGGCCACGAAAATGTTGATGGGGCGGGAAAACCAGCGTGATTGCGCTCTCGTCGCAGCCGGGCCGGTCCGTGCCGGCACGGTCTCACTCTCGTCGAGCACGGGAAGCTGCGGAGTGACGGCGATTTTCGCCATGATGCTCGCCTTGAGCTCTGGCGATGGTGCGACGGGGGGCACGGCAAGGCCAAGCGCCGCCTCCACCTCCGCTTGTTCACGCGGTGTGAGGCTCATGATGCCACCCCCAATTCATCCCTCAGTTTGATCATTCCGTCCCGCAATCGGGTTTTCACGGTTCCCAATGGCACGCTGAGCAGTTCTGCCACTTCGGTGTGGGTGTACCCGCCGTAATAGGCGAGCGAGACGGCCTGACGCTGCAGTTCAGTCAAACTCGCCATTGCCGACTTCACCCTTTCGCTCTCAATTCGCACTTCCACCGACTCGGCCACATGGTCGAATTCGGTTCCGTAGTCCCGGATGCCGATCCTGACATCCCGGTCGCGTCCTGCCTGGGCCGACCGAACCCGGTCGATCGCCCGGCGATGGGCCATGGTGAGCATCCAGGACAGGCCTGAACCTTTCGCCCGATCGAACCTGGCTGCCGTCTGCCAGATCTCCAGAAAGACTTCTTGGGCCACCTCCTCCGATTGCGCATGATCGATCAGAGTTCGCTTGACCAACCCGAGCAGTCGTGGTGCGACGATGTCATACAGTTCGCTGAATGCGGCCTGATCGCCCGTCGCTACTCTGCCCAGCAGCTCGTCGATCGACGGGCCAGCGTCGTTGACGTTGCCGCTGGACTTGTCGGGGAGGCGTGACACGAACCTAAGCTTCTCAAACATTTGGGCGGGTTGGTCGACAACGTCGACATCCAGCTCCCTCATCGCGGTGAGCATGTAGATGATTCGGTGCCGTCGCGTAAACGGATTGCCGTGTTGGCCGGGCCGCAGAACGCCTCTCGGCGCGAGGCCGCTCGAAGCGGCGAATATTGGAGCCCGGGGTTACTGCGGCCCGGCGCTACCCTCTCGGGCGACTCGATTCTAACCGGTCCGACGTGGGAGTGGACTGGATGCGCAATGCTCAGTCGAGGCTGCCCGAGCGCCACAGCAAAGAACACGCCGCGAGTTCGGATGCGGTCTGCGACAGCCTCAAAGCTTGCTTGGTCAGGGTGGTGGCCCGCTCCGGATTGATCACTTCGAGGTCATCGGCAAGTGATGTCGCCCCCGATGCCGTCAGCCTGCAGAATGCTGCCGCCCGATCGAGAGCAATCGCGAAGTCGCCCTGAAACAAACCGCGCAGGATCTCGTCGGCGAGCGTCGTGATCTCGGTAGGACCGGTCGGTGTCGATGCGCCGGCGACCACGTGATCGATAGTGGGCACCATTTCGCTTCCGCGTTGAAACAAGAAGCTGATGGACTCGGGGTCCTGCCGGATGAGTGCGCGAATGAGGTAAATACGCCACAGTGCACCGGGCAGACTGCGCGGACTCGAGCGCGCCCAGAGCTCGGCAATGGCGTCGATTCCGTGCTCGTCGGTGAACGCTACAAGCCTCTCGACAACCTCGGCATCCGGATTTCCCCGCACTCTGGCCAGGAGCGCTTCGGCCGTCTCATGAGCGACCCTGCTGATCTGAGCAGGATCGGTACCCCCCTCGAAGGCCTCGAATTTCGGGCTCGAGAACAGGGTCGGCTTGTGGAATTCCTCCGTCACCCTTTCCACACTAGGCGAGGCGGGCCCTATCCGAATGTGAAGGAGTAGGCCTGAATGCCGTCTCCGAAACGCACCTCGAGTTCCCCCGCACTCGTGCCTTTGGTCGACACAAGCCGATACGACCGTGGTGTTCCGCTCACCTCCAGCGTGCGCGTCCTGCCGGCCTCGGTCACGGTGACGGTTCCCGATCCGGCCAGGACGATGCGCACCTCTCGGGCGTGGTATTCGATTTTGATGCCGGCATCGTGAGAGCGCGGTGTGATGAATTGACCATCCAGCTTCCAGTCGCCATCGAGGGCGAATGAGTCCGCGCGCAACGTTGTCGGATAGGTAAACGATGTGGTGAGCGCCGAGTACTTTTCGTCACCCCCGAAGTTGGTCGCCTTGTTCGGGCTGAAGAAGGTCTCAGGAGTGATCGACCCGGTGGGAGTCGTATCGGGAACATCGGTGCGGGCCGGGAGTGTTTCGCCCGGGTTGGCATCCTGCAGAAGCTGCCGAATGAAACCTTCGGTCGCCTCGTAGTTGCCCTCGCCGAACTGCACGTTCCGCACGACGCCGTTCGCGTCGATCAGATAGTGCGCCGGCCAATACCGGTTGCGGTAGTTCGTCCACGTCGACAGCGTGTTGTCGAGCGCGACCGGATAGTCGATGCCGAGCGCCTCTGCACCCGCTCTCACGTTGCGCGGCTCCTTCTCGAAAGCGTACTCAGGCGAGTGGATACCGATGACCTCGAGGCCGCTGTCCTTGTACCGCTCGTACCACGCCGTCACGTGCGGGACCGAGCGCTGGCAGTTGATGCACGAGTAGGCCCAGAAATCGATGAGCACGACCTTGCCCTTGAGCTGGTCGAGCGCAATGGGCGCGTTCTCAGGGGTGTTGAACCACTCCTGGATGCCAGTGATATCCGGCGCCGTACCACAGCTCTCCAGCACTGTCGCGTTGTTGTGGCACTGGTCCAGGTCCTTGTTCTGGTCGTTGACCAATCCACCGAGGTTGAGCGATTCCTCCACTTGCGATGTGCCGCCGAAGGCGTCCTGCAGCGCGCTCGTGTAATCCGGGATCACGCGCTGCAGCAACTGAGGCACGTTGAAGACGAGCCCTATCGCCAGCGCGATCATGACTATGCCCCCGGTCATCCGAATGCCGCGCTGATGTTTCCGAAACGATCTGACGCGTTCGGCAACCCGGCGGCCGGCGAGGGCGAAGGCGAGCAGCGGAAGTGCAGCGCCTACGGCGAACGTCACCGTCAGGACGATCGTTTCGACGCCGATCCTTCCCGTCGAGCCTGCAACCGTGATCGCCGCAAGTACCGGCCCCGCACACGGCACGTAGACCGCACCCAACGCGATCCCGAGGAAGAAACCACCGCGCTCCGTGCTCACGCTGCGTTGCGGAATCCAGGAGAACGGCTTTTCCAGGATGTGCTCGAACTTCGGCACGATGAGCCCGATGCCGATGAGCACGAGCACGATGAGTCCGGCCCAGCGGATGAAGTCCTGTGGCAGGTGCAGAAGCGCCAGAAGCAGCGACCCCACGAGGGTGAACACACTGAAGCTGACCACAAGGCCCGCAATGACGAGGTAAGGCCTCCACCGAGAGACCGTGACGATATCGCTTCCGCTTTCCCGCGCGCCCTGCGCGCCCCCGGAGAAGAAGATGACGGGCAGCACGGGAAGAATGCACGGTGAGATCCCCGTGATCAGGCCGCCGACGAATCCGATGAGAGCGAGGGTGAGCATGATGGCCTTCCAGAGGGGCTCGGTGACACGGTCGACTCGGAGAGCGACGTGCGAATGATTCGGAACGAGCGCGCAACGGGTTTGGGTTCCCAGCGAAAGTTCAGGTTCAGACGACTTTCCAAACTGCAACCCGTTGGGCTCCGAATGACCGTGTGATGCCGGAGGAAGACCGGCACAAGGTCGGCTGATCGGCCTGACAATCACAAAGGAGTATTCTGATGCGCGTTTTCAATCGCACCGCTGTCGCCGCACTCGCTCTGGCGTCGGTGGCTGCATTCGGCCTATCGGCCTGTTCCGCCACTCCCACCGCGGAGATCACCAAGCCTGACACCTCCGCCTCACCGTCGACACCGGCCATGGACCCCGGGGCTGACCTCGTGGGATCCGGTTGTGCCGCTTACGCGACGGCAAACCCGAGCGGTGGCGGATCGATCGTCGGGATGAGCCAGGATCTCGTGGCCCAGGCGGCGTCGAACAACCCGCTGCTGACGACACTCGTCGCCGCGGTGTCGGGCAAACTGAACCCGCAGGTGAATCTCGTGGACACGCTGAACGGTGCCGAATTCACCGTCTTCGCGCCCGTCGATGACGCGTTCGCGAAGCTCCCGGCCGCCACAGTCGAGTCTCTCAAGGATCCGGCCAATGCCGCCCTGCTGACGAGCATCCTGACCTACCACGTCGTACCCGGACAGATCGCGCCCGACCAGATCGACGGAATGCAGACCACGGTCAATGGGGCGACGGTCGACGTGACCGGCAGCGGCGACAACATCATGGTCAACGACGCGAAGGTCATCTGCGGAGGAGTGCACACGGCCAACGCCACGGTGTACCTGATCGACACCGTGCTCATGCCGCCGGCCAAGGGCTGATCGCACAAGAATCGGAACTGGTCCGCCTCCTGATGGGCGGGCCAGTTCCGTCTGTGCTCGCGCCGCAGGTAGATTTGTTCCGCGGGCCTCTAGCTCAGTTGGTAGAGCAAAGGACTTTTAATCCTTGGGTCGTGGGTTCGAGCCCCACGGGGCCCACCGCATCCGGCACAGGATCAAGAGGCACGCCGGCACACCTGCGTCTTGCTTCTACTCGACGAGTTCGGCGAGTTGGCGGATGACCGTTCCCCAGCCGTCGTGGAAGCCGAGCTCCTCGTGCCGGTGCTTCCAGCGCTGCCCGCTGCTCGCTGCACGCTGCCCGCTGCACGCTGCTCAGGATGCGCCGCGCACGATGCGCAGACGCTCGATCATGCCGGCGGCGATGCGCTCCGTCTCCCCGCGGCCGATCTCCTGCTCCCCGGACGGCACCGGCGTCAGCACCAGAGCCTGCTCATCGCCGCCGGAGACCACCTGGAGCACGAGCGACCACGGGCGGATCGGAATGATCGAGAACCGCGGCCAGATCCAGCGCTTCCGAACGTCGAGAGACACGATGCGGCCGGCCGGAATGCGCAGGATGGTGCCGACCAGTCCGTCGTGGATGGTCACGGCCTCGAGATCGACGACGACGGCGGGTGGCCTCCTCACGGAGTACCGCGGTGCCGGATAGGGCTGGCTGAACGCCGAGCGGAGTCCAGCGATCGACTTCACCGTGCGCGGAAACGGGCCGATGGGGAAGACGAGCGGCTCCGGCGTTCCCGGCCTGCGCTCGGGTTTCTCCCACTCGGCACGAGCGCCTGCGGCATTGCCGGCGTTCCTCCGAACGACGCGGCTGCGGATCCAGTGAGTGATGAAGAAGCTCAGGAACGCGATCACCGCGGCGACGATCGCCGGGCCCGTGATCGCGTCCGTCCACCCGAACCCGTCGATGGGCGCATCCGCTGCACTCAGGATCACAGGCACCACGGGTCCTCCGAACTCGGTCTCCGCGGCGCCTCCACCGCACGGCGCAACCCTATCGCGGAGCACGCGCTCTGAACGCCACAGGGCCAGCGGCATCCCGGCCACGCTGGTACCGTTGAGCGGTGGGCGTACGCGTGGAGAAATCCGATCTTCCCGGTCTCGGGGTGAGGCACGACCTCGTGACGGCCCGCGGTCGGCGCATCGGCGTCATCACATTCCGCGATGGACGACGCGAACTGGCCATCTTCGACCTCGACGACCCGGACTCCTGCCGGGTGTCGATTCCGATCTCCGACCCCGAGGCGTCGACGCTCGCAGAACTGCTCGGCGCATCCGTCGTCCTGAGCAAGCTCTCGGAGCTCACGGATGAGGCGGCCGGCCTGTTCACGGAACACCTGCTGATCCCGAACGACTCCGTCTATGCCGGCCGCCCGCTCGGCGACACGAAGGCACGCACCCGCACAGGGGTGTCCATCGTCGCCATCGTGCGCGACAAGAAGGTCATGCCGTCCCCGACCCCGGATTTCCCGCTCTCGGCAGGCGATGCCCTCATCGCCGTGGGAACTCGAAAGGGTCTCGACTCCCTGGCCGACCTCATCGCATCCAGTACCGGCTGATCGCATGGGCGAACAAGCGCACCAGACGGCAATTCTCCTCGTCGAAGTCGGTGCGCTCCTGCTGGGGCTCAGCCTGCTCGGCCGCCTCGGGATGCGCTTCGGCATCTCCCCGATACCGCTGTACCTCCTCGTCGGCCTCGCGTTCGGGGCTGGGGGCTGGCTGCCATTGTCGGCGAGCGCCGAGTTCTTCGAGGTCGGGTCCGAGATCGGCGTCATCCTCCTGCTCGTCATGCTCGGACTCGAATACTCGGCGACCGAGCTCGTCGGAGGGCTCCGGAACTCCAAGGTCGCCGGCATCCTGGATTTCGCGTTCAACGCCATCCCGGGGGCCGCGTTCGCCCTGATCCTGGGCTGGGGGCCCATCGCCGCTCTCGCACTCGCCGGAATCACCTGGGTGTCCTCCTCCGGTGTCGTCGCGAAGCTCCTGCGGGATCTCGGTCGGATCGGTAACCGGGAGACGCCGACCATCCTCTCGATCCTCGTGATCGAGGACCTCGCCATGGCGTTCTACCTTCCGGTGCTCTCCGCGTTCGTCATCGGGTTGGGACTCATCGAGGGCGAGATCACCCTCGCGATCGCCGTGCTCGTCGTCCTGCTCATCCTGCTCGTGGCTCTGCGCTGGGGGCGGCTGCTGTCGAAGCTCTTCCCCGCCGAGAACGCGGAACCGCTCCTGCTCGGCGTTCTCGGGCTCACGATGCTCGTCGCGGGCCTCGCCGACCAGGTGAACGTCTCGGCGGCAGTGGGCGCGTTCCTCGTGGGAATCGCGCTCTCCGGCCCCGTCGCCCACAACGCCGTGCAGCTTCTCACGCCGCTGCGCGACCTGTTCGCGACGATCTTCTTCGTCTTCTTCGGGCTCGCAACGGACCCGGCACAGATCTGGCCCGTGCTCGTTCCAGCACTGCTCCTCGCGCTCGCGACGGTCCTGACCAAGACCATGAGCGGATACATCGCCGCACGTCGAGCCGGGATCGGAAAACTCGGCCGATGGCGGACAGGACTCGCGCTCATACCGCGCGGAGAGTTCTCCATCGTCATCGCGGGACTGGCCGTAGGGGCAGGCATCCAGCCGGCGCTCGCGCCGCTCGCGACGGCCTACGTGCTGCTCACGATCGTCATCGGCTCGATCGTCTCCCGCTTCCCGGAGGCCGAGTGGTTCCGTCGCCTCGTGGTCCGAGGTTCAGCCCGGGAAGGTCAGGCGAGCCAGATTCCGACGAGCGAGCCGAGCACGTAGGTCACGGCAGCGGCACCGTAGCCGATCAGCAGCTGGCGGATGGCGCGCTTCCACGGCGACCCGCCGGACACGAGCCCGACGATGGCGCCCGTCGAGAGCAGGATCACTCCGACGAGGGCCGCGGAGATGGCGAGCGCCTCGAACCCGGTCGCCC
The DNA here is from genome assembly GCF_014200375.1 of Terrimesophilobacter mesophilus. Taxonomy (GTDB): domain Bacteria; phylum Actinomycetota; class Actinomycetes; order Actinomycetales; family Microbacteriaceae; genus Terrimesophilobacter; species Terrimesophilobacter mesophilus. The sequence goes on from NZ_JACHBP010000001.1 coordinate 1,060,414, forward strand.
CGAAGATGTGCGGCAGAACCGGGACAAGTGCGCCGAACGCGAAGAACGCGAAACTCGACAGTGCTGCACCGCGTGCCGATCCGACCTCCTCGTGTTCGTCGGTTCCCAGACCGGAATCGAGCTGGTGATCCTTGAGCACGGCATCCGCCATGGCGCTCGCTTCGTCTTCGGAGACACCGCGTGCGCGGTAGACGAGGGCGAGTTCGTTGGCATTCACATCGAGGTGGCCGAGCGCGCCGCCGCGACCGGGGCTGGGAGCGCTCGATTCGAGCAGTTCGCGCTGTGAGCTGATCGACACGTACTCGCCCGCCGCCATCGACAGCGCACCCGCGAGCAGCCCGGCCAGTCCCGTGATCACGATGAACTGGTTGGACACGCCGGTCGCCCCCACGCCCAGGACGAGGGCGAAGTTGCTGACGAGCCCGTCGTTCGCCCCGAACACCGCGGCCCGGAACGAGCCGGAGACCCGTGCCCTTCCGCGCGCGGCGAGACCACGGATGACCTCCTCATGGATGCGCTCGTCCGCCGCCATCGTGCGCGTCGCATCGTCATCCGATTCATACGGTGACCTCGCCTCTGCGCGCTGGGCGAGCGCCAGCACGAAGACGGAGCCGAAGCGTCGAGCCAGCCAGCCCAGGACCCGGGTGCGCCACTGCCCGGCCAGCGGAGGTCCGACCCGATCGCCGAGGAGGGTCAACCAATGTTCCTCGTGCCTGCCCTCCGCATCCGCGAGCGCGAGAAGGATGTCCCGCTCCTCGCCTTCGCGGCGCGACGCGAGGTCTCGGTAGGTCGCCGCCTCCGCCCGCTCGTTCGCGAGGTATCGCCGCCAGCGCCTGACCTCCCGGCTGGTCGGGCTACCCGCGGCCATAGTTCACACCCCAACTTCCCGACCACTCCTGCCCCGGTTCGAGCCAGCGAAGCCCGAGGCCGCTGTTGAACGCGTTCGGGGGGGCCGTCATCGGCTCGATCGCGACCGCCTGACCCAGTGCTCCCGGAGCATCCGGCGCCGGACGAGGGTAGGTGTGCGGAGTGAATGCCTGGACGAAACCGAAGTCCGCACCCTGCCACACCTCGGTGTACCGGCCATCCGGTGCGCTCAGCCGATGCCGGGCGATGCCGTCACCGCCGTGCTGGACTCCGCCGAACGCCGTGTCGAGGTCGAGGTCGCCGACGCGACGACCAGCGCGGAGATCGAAGCCGGTCGCCTCCACCGGCACTTCGGCCACCGGGTTCAGCCTGTCATCCACCTCGAAGCGGGTCGACGCCGGAATGGTCAGGACGAGGTCGGCGATCGCCGTGTCGCCCACCCGAAGGAACGGATGAGCGCCGACAGCGACCGGGGCGGCGGCATCCGACCCGTTCGCGATCCGGTGCGTCACGACGATCCCATCGCCGACGAGCTCGTACCGCACGCTCGTGTCGACGAGGAACGGGTAGCCGTGCTGCGGAAAGATCGTCGCCTCGAGCGTGATGGCGTGCTCGCTGCGTTCCGCGACCCGATACGGCCTGTTGCGCAGCAGGCCGTGGATGGCGTTGCCGTTCTCCACCTCGGTGATGTCGAGTTGCCTCGTCACGCCGTCGTGCACCCACACGCCGTCACGGATGCGGTTCGGCCACGGTGCGAGGACGGTACCCGATCCGTACGGCGGCATCGACGACGCCGGGTAATGGTCGATGACCTCGACCCCATCGACCTCGAGCGCACGAAGGGACGCGGCCACCTCGGTTATGATTGCGCGTGACTGTGATGCGTCGTTCCCGAGTGCGAGGGTGAAGTGTTCGCCGGTGGGTGCACGCATTCGTTCAGCCTAGACGCAGAGGGACCCATGGCCTCGATCAACAAACATGCGACCACTCTTGCCGACGGCCGTGAACTGATCTACTTCGACGACGCCGATACGAGACTCGGCCCGGATCGCGCGATCGACGGACGCATCCTCGATGCTCGGCCCCACACCCCGACGATGCGCCAGGATCCGCTGACCGGCGAGTGGGTGTCGATCGCTGCGGACCGTCAGAACCGCGCCTTCCTCCCGCCGGCGGACCATGATCCGCTCGCCCCGGCGTCGCCGTCGAACCCATCCGAGATACCCGACGACTACGACGTCGCGGTGTTCGAGAACCGGTCACCGTCGTTCGGCCCCGCGCTGGATGGTGCGAATTCCCCCCTGGGTCTCGCCGACCTCGACGAGCTCGGCATCGGCCGGATGAGGACGGCGATCGGACGCTGCGAAGTGGTCTGTTTCAGCCCCGAGACGGTCGGGTCGTTCGGCAGCCAGTCCGTCTCGCGCGCCCGCACGGTCATCGAGGCGTGGGCGGATCGCACCGAAGCGCTCTCGGCGCTTCCCGGCATCCAGCAGGTGTTCCCGTTCGAGAATCGCGGAGAGGCGATCGGCGTCACCCTGCATCATCCGCACGGCCAGATCTACGCGTACCCGTACATCACGCCCAGGACCCGCCAGCTGATCGCGTCCGTCGAGAGGATGCCGGAGCTCTTCTCGCAGCTGCTCGCGTTCGAACTGGAGTCGGAACGGGTCGTGCTCCGCGGTGAGCACTGGAGCGCGTTCGTCCCGTTCGCGGCACGCTGGCCGCTTGAGGTCCACATGCTGCCGCACCGGCAGGTTCCGGATCTCGCGGCCACGAGCGACGCAGAACGCGACGAGCTCGCCATCCTGTACCGCATGATCCTGCGCGGCATCGACCGGATCTACGACTCGCAGACACCCGACAGCACGACGCCGTACATCGCAGCCTGGCACCAGGCTCCCGTCGCATCGCATCGGAACGACATCCGCCTCATGCTGCAGGTGACGTCGCCCCGCCGCGCCGCAGACAAGCTCAAGTACCTCGCCGGCTCGGAGGCGGCGATGGGGGCATGGGTGAGCGACGTGACTCCGGAGCACGCGGCAGAACTCGTGCGCGCCGGGATCGCGGCGGCCAGGGCCGACTCGTGACCGACCTTCGAGACGAGGCGGCCACCGCGTTCCAGGAGATCTTCGGCCGCGCCTCGGACGGGCTGTGGTCAGCGCCGGGCCGAGTCAACCTCATCGGCGAGCACACCGACTACAACGAGGGCTTCGTGCTTCCGTTCGCCATCGACCGACGCACGATCGCCGCCCTCGCCGTGCGCGATGACCGCATGCTGCGCATCGCGAGCGCATTCACCGACGAACTCGTCGAACACGATCTGACCCAGGTGAGCCCGGACGTCCTGCACGGCTGGTCCGCGTATCCCTTCGGCGTCGCGTGGGCGCTCGGTGAACACGGCGCAGACCTGCACGCCGTCCCCGGCGCGGACATCTACATCGACTCGGATGTCCCTGTCGGTGCCGGTCTGTCCTCCTCCGCCGCCATCGAATGCGCGGTCGCGATCGCCCTCGACGATGTGTGGCACCTCGGGCTGGACAGGGCGGTCCTCGCCCGGGCGGGGCAGCTCGCCGAGAACACCGCCGTCGGGGCGCCGACCGGAATCATGGACCAGGCGGCTTCCCTGTTCGGAGAGGACGGAGCCGCGGTCTTTCTCGACTGCCGTTCGCTCGAGTCCAGGCTGGTGGACCTTCGTCTGGCCGAAGCGGGACTCGCGATCGTCGTGATCGACACGGGCGCGGCGCACGACCTGGCCACTGGCGGATACGGTGAACGACGCGCATCCTGCGAGCGAGCGGCGAAGGCACTCGGCGTGGCCGCACTGCGCGATGTCCGCGTTGACGACCTCGATCGGGCCAGGGGGCTGCTGGATGACACGACGTTCCGTCGCCTCCGCCACGTCGTCACCGAGAACCAGCGTGTCCTGGACGTGGTCCGGCTGCTCGCCACTGATGGGCCGGCTTCCATCGGCGAACTCCTTGATGCGTCACATCGGTCTCTTCGCAATGATTTCGACGTCTCGACCCCGCAACTGGACCTCGCCGTGGAGACCGCGGTCGGAAACGGGGCGATCGGAGCGCGCATGACGGGAGGCGGATTCGGCGGTGCAGCGATCGCGCTCGTGCCGGAAGAGCTCACGTCACTGTTACGAGTTGCTATCGATGGGGCCTTCGCGGAACATGGGCTTGAGCAACCTGATATTTTCAGAGTGGCCGCATCGATCGGTGCGCGACGGGACGCGTGATTCACCTCGGTGCACCATCATCGAATGGAGCTGTTCATGGGGGCCCCACTGTTCAGGGTTGCGGGGAGTGCCCTCGCCGCCATGGTCCTCGTCGGCACGTTGGCCGGATGCGGTGCAGCTCCTGCCCCTGAACCGACCGGGCCGACACAGGTCAGCGAATCGCCCACTCCGTCTGCGGAGCCGAGTGCCGACCCCACGGCGGACATCCTCTTCACCATCACCGCGAACGTGCGCGCCGTCGACGGTCGCACGGTGGGAATCTCCATGGCCGCGCACGCTCCGGTCGCCAGCGTCGATGACGCGGCATCCGCCTATCGCGCCCAGTTCCTGAGCGTGTGCAGTGCGGGGACGGGCGCGCAGCCGATCACGGAGCAGTACCTCGCGGACAACGGCAGCACCCTTCTTCCCATCACGATCACGTCCACGGCTCCGGACCTCGCCTTTGCGACGCCGGTCGGCCTGTATTTCGGGAGCCCCTATTTCGCGCAGGCCGCCATCGGCAACTCCGTCACTCCGGAACCGGTCGGCCAGCCTTGCTTCTACGGATTCTCGTGGGCGAAGTCCGGCGAGGTGCACGGGGTCGCGGATTTCGAGAACTCGGACGGCGTTCCCGACCTGAACCAGTGGAAGTTCGGCCGCTACGGCTTCTCGGTGGACCCCAACTCCGGCTCCACGATCGAGGCGTGCTCCGTGACGATCACGGAGGTCGGGATGAAGAACAGCATCGATGATTCGCCCGGATGGGACCCGAGCGGTGCCGGCGACGGGATCTCCTGCATGATCGGTTACGTCGGCGAGTAGCTCGCCGGCCGGGATGGTGCCGGGGAGGCCCTCTGCCTACGCCCCTGCGCGTTCCGCTAGATCGACGACGTTCGTCAGCAGCATCGCCCTCGTCATGGGGCCGACGCCACCGGGATTCGGCGAGATCCAGCCGGCGACCTCCGCGACATCCGGGGCGACATCACCGGCGATGCGGCTCTGATCGCCGTCGATGACCCGGCTGACGCCGACATCCAGGACGATCGCTCCCGGCTTCACGTTCTCGGCGGTGACGATTCCGGCGACCCCGGCGGCTGCGACGATGACATCGGCACGCTTGAGGTGCCCGGCCAGGTCGGCCGTGCCCGTGTGCGTGAGGGTCACGGTGGCGTTGTACTCGCGCCGGGTCAGCAGCGGGCCGATCGCGCGGCCGACCGTGACCCCGCGCCCCACCACGACGACGTTGCGGCCGGACCAGCTGATGCCATGCCGTTCGACGAGTTCGATGATGCCGCGCGGTGTGCACGGTAACGGCGAATCGATCGGCCGACTCACGTTGAGCAGCAGGCGGCCCAGATTCATCGGGTGGAGGCCGTCGGCGTCCTTGCCCGGCGCTACGCGCTCGAGGATCGCATCCGTGTCCAGGTGCGGAGGGAGCGGCAGCTGGACGAGGTAACCGGTGACGCCGGTGTCGGCGTTCAGCTCGTCGATGACGGCTTCGAGTTCGGCCTGCGTCGTCTCGGCGGGAAGGTCACGCCGGATCGAGGCGATACCGACCTCTGCGCAGTCGCGGTGCTTGCCGGCGACGTACTGGCGGGAGGCCGGGTCGTCTCCCACGAGCACGGTGCCGAGCCCCGGCGTGATCCCGGATGCGCGCAGCACAGCGACGCGCTCAGTGAGCCCAGCCTTGATCGCGGATGCCGTGGCGCGTCCGTCGAGAATCCGTGCGGTCATCGGCGCCGCCCGCCTACCACTGCTCCAGGCCCGGGTAGAGCGGGAGGGCATCCGTGAGCTTCTTCACGCGGGCGCGGAGCGCGCCGAGGTCGGGGTCCGGGTGCAGCGCTGTGGCGATGACATCCGCGACCTCCGTGAACTCCTCGTCGCCGAAGCCACGCGTCGCGAGGGCGGGGGTGCCGATCCGAAGGCCCGAGGTCACCATGGGCGGCCTCGGGTCGAAGGGCACGGCATTGCGGTTGACGGTGATGCCGACCTCGTGCAGCACATCCTCTGCCTGCTTGCCGTCGAGCGGGGACTCGCGCAGATCCGCGAGCACGAGGTGGACGTCCGTGCCGCCGGTCAGCACGTCGACACCGTTCGCCTTCGCGTCATCCGCCATGAGCCGGTCGGCGAGGATCTTCGCCCCCCGGACGGTGCGCTCCTGGCGATCCTTGAACTCGTCGCTGCCCGCGAGAAGGAATGCGGTCGCCTTCGCGGCGATGATGTGCATGAGCGGTCCGCCCTGCTGGCCGGGAAACACGTTCGAGTTGAGTTTCTTCGCGAGCTCCTGGTCCCGGCTGAGGATGAAGCCCGACCGCGGCCCGGCGAGGGTCTTGTGCACGGTGCTCGACACGACATCCGCGTGGGGAACGGGGCTCGGGTGCAGCCCGGCCGCGACGAGGCCGGCGAAGTGCGCCATGTCGACCCAGAGTTTCGCACCCACCTCATCCGCGATGGCACGGAAAGCAGCGAAGTCGAGTTGCCGGGGGTATGCGGACCAGCCGGCGATGATGACGGCGGGTTTGTGCTCGAGCGCCTTGTCGCGGACGACATCCATGTCCACGAGGAAGGTCTTCGGGTCGACGCCGTACGCGGTGGCGTTGTAGAGCTTGCCGGAGAAGTTGAGCTTCATGCCGTGGGTGAGGTGGCCGCCGTGGGCGAGCTCGAGGCCGAGGATGGTGTCGCCGGGCCCCGCGATCGCGGAGAGCACGGCGGCGTTCGCCGTCGCACCGGAGTGCGGCTGCACGTTGGCGTACTCGGCACCGAAGAGCGCTTTCGCGCGGTCGATCGCGAGCTGCTCCGCGATGTCGACGAACTCGCATCCGCCGTAATAACGACGGCCGGGGTAGCCCTCGGCGTACTTGTTGGTGAGGACGGAGCCGGCGGATTCGAGCACGGCGCGCGGCACGAAGTTCTCGCTCGCGATCATCTCGAGGTAGTCGCGCTGTCGACCGAGTTCCTGCTGCAGTACGGCGGCGATCTCGGGGTCGACGCTCGAGAGCGGGTCGGTGAAGGTGGATGGGAGGCGATCGGACACGGGCTGGCTCCTCTGCAAGCTCATCGGATGGTTATAACGGTATCCGCTTCGGCCCAGGCGAACGGCCGAATCGCTTGTTATCGCTCCCCGGTGGTGGCCCACCCGAACGCCAGTCGCGATGGAGTCAGTCTAGCAATCCACGAGGCGGATGCCGGCGGCGATATCGAGCGCTGTGTCGCGATCGAACGAGCCTGCGCCGGGCTCCAGCGCGTTCGCGATCGAACAGCCGGATGCCTGCTTGAGGGCTTCCGAAAAATCGGACCCTGCATCCAGAGCCGCGAGCAGCCCGCCGAAGAAGGCGTCGCCACTGCCCACCGGGAATGCCCCGGTGCGCTCTGGGGGCGGAATTCTCCAGCGCCGGTCGCCATCCGTCGCGACGGCTCCCGCCGTGCCGTCGGTCACGACGACGAGGCCAGCGCTCCTGGTCTGGATCGCCGTCGCAAGCTCGATCGCGGCGGTGCCATCGGCCGTGCCGAGCAGTTCGATCGCCTCCGCACGGTTCACCTTCACGAGTGCGGGCGACACTGCCACTGCCTCGGTGAGAGCGGGCCCGTGGGTGTCGACCGCGAACGGTACGTCGCCGTCCGCGCTGGCGCGCGCAAGACCGGCGAGCACCGCGGGATCGAGACTCGCCGGCAGGCTCCCGGACGACGCCACCCAGCCGGGCTGCTGCAGCAGCAGCGCGTGAACCTCGGCAAGAACGTCCCCCCACTCCCCCGCGCTCACCGGTGTCGCAAGTTCGTACACCTCCGTCAGCCCTCCGCCGGCAACCGAAGCGATCGAGATGCAACTGCGGGTCTCTTCTCCCCCTCGGATGGCGCGCAGACCGACGCCCTCCCTCGGAAGCTGAGCGGAGATGAACTCTCCGGAGTACCCGCCGAGCACCGCAACGGCCCGCACGTCCGCGCCCATCGTGGCAGCGGACCTGGCCGCGTTGAGTGCTTTGCCGCCCGCCCGCCGGTGCACGGAGACGGGCCGGTGAGCCCCGCCGGGAAGGTACTCGTCGACGACGTAGGTCACGTCGACGGACGGACTCGGGGCGATGAAGACCAGCAACCGCTACTCACTTGATCCCGGTGAAGGCGAGGCCCTCGATCACACGCCGCTGGAGAATGATGAACAGGATGAGGATGGGCGCCATCGTGAGCACGCTCGCCGCCATGAGCACCGGATAGTTCACCGTGGGCACGCCGGCGAGCGCGGCGAGACCGACCGAAAGCGGGGCGGCATCCGACCTCGTGGAAACGACGAGCGGCCAGAGCAACTCGTTCCACGAGAACAGCACGACGAGGATCGCGAGCGCGCTCACGGCCGGGCCGGTGAGCGGAAGCATGATCTTCCAGAAGATCTGGAACGGGTTCGCGCCGTCGAGCCGCGCCGCCTCCTCGAGTTCGACGGGCAGGCCCAGGAAGAACTGCCGCATGAGGAACGTTCCGAACGCGCTGAACAGGCCGGGCGCGACGATGCCTGCGACCGTGTCCAGCAGGCCGAGGTTCTGCACGATCTGGTACTGCGAGAGCAGATAGACCTGCGACGGGACCATGAGGATCGCGAGGACGAGCGCGAGCATGAGCCCCCTGCCCCGGAACCGCATGCGGGCGAACGCGTAGCCGGCGAACGTGCACAGGATGATCTGGACGACAACCCGGATGACGGTGATCCAGATCGAGACGCCCAGCTGCGAGAAGAACGGCATGACGTCGAACACCGCGAGATAGTTGTCGAAGCGCAGTTCGCGCGGGAAGAACGTCGGCGGCACGCTCGTGACCTCGGCGTTCGAGGAGAGCGACATGATGATCTGCCAGAGGAACGGCAGGGCCATCGCGAATCCGCCGAGCACGAGCACGATGTGGGCGAACAGGTGCGAGCCGTAGCGCTTCGCTTCGGAACCGCGCCCGTGCGCTCGACGCGACCCGGACATCCGAACCGCCGGACTAGTCATAGTTCACCCACCTCTTCTGCAGGCGGAACTGGATGACGGTCACGATCCCGATGATGACGAGGATCGCGAGCGCGATCGCCGCGGCGAAGCCCTTGTCGTTCCTGATGAACCCGTTCTCGTAGAAGTAGAAGACGAGCGACTGGGTCGCCGGCATGACCGGATTGTTCGGCCCGAGCATGGCGTAGAGCGCGTCGAACAGCTGGAAACTGCCGATGATGGTGATGATCGTCACGAAGAAGACGCTCGGCGACAGCAACGGCACCGTCACGGAACGGAAGCGACGCCACGGGGTGGCGCCGTCGAGCTCCGCGGCCTCGTAGAGCTCCACCGGGATGTTCTTCAGGCCCGCGCCGAGAATGAGGATGGCCAGTCCGAACGAGCCCCAGAACCCGACGAGCGACACGGAGATGAGCGCGAGCCCCGGCGTCGAGAGCCAGTGCGGCCCATCGATGCCGACGAGCGACAGTGCGTAGTTGATGATGCCGAAGTCGCCGTTGAACATCATCCGCCAGACGAGGGAGATGGCGACCGGCATGGCGATGTACGGCAGGAAGAACAGCACCCGGTAGAGGGACGCGAAACGCAGGCCGGGGCGATTGATGAGGCTTGCCAGGAACACGGCGACCGGGATGCCGAGGAGCACGATCGCGGAGTAGATGAGAGTGTTCAGGATGGCCCGATAGAAGTCGGGGTCCTGGACCAGGCGGGCCCAGTTGGCTGCGCCGATCCAGGTCTGCCCTCCGAAGACCCCGAACTTGGTGAACGAGAAATAGACCGTCTGCAGGATGGGCCAGAGATAGAAGACGCACACACCGAGGAACAGGGGCGCGACGAACGCCCAGGGCCACCATCCGTCGGTCCTGGCCGGGCCCGCCGAACGCCGGCGGTCAGGAGTGCTGACCACCGGCGTCCGAACGGTGCGGAGGGACAACGTCACTCGGCGTCCAGCGCCGCTTGCACCTTCGTCGCGAGTTCCGCATTGGCCTTGTCGACCGAAACGTCGCCGTTGAAGGCGGGGAGGAGGATCTCCGCTTCCAATCCGGCCCACGCCGAGGTGTTCTTCGAGACCGGGTACGGGAATGAGTACGCGATCGCGTCGAGGAAGACCTGCAGATCGTACTGCGGGATCGAGTCGACGAAGGCCTGCTGGGTTCCGTTGAACGCGGGGATCACCGCGCCCATCTCGCCCTGCTGCTCCTGCGCGGCCTTGCTCGCGAGGTAGACCTGCAGGGCCTGCGCGGCCTGCTTGTTCGCACTCTTCGCCGAGACGACGTTGGCCACACCGTGGATGACGGTGGCCTGCCGCTCGCCCTTGGGCAATTCGACGACCTGGACGTCATCCTTGATGTCGGACTGCACCATGGCGTTGCGCTGCCAGCTTCCGCCCTGGAACATCGCGGCCTTGCCGGAGGTGAACCAGGTGAGGGCCGGGGTGTCGCTGAGCTGCTGGATGTTCGGCGACGCGCCGCTCGTGATGAGGTCGGTCCAGAACTGGATGCCGGCCGCGGCCTCCGGGGTGCCGTACCCCGTCTTCTTGCCGTCGGCGGAGATCACGTCACCGCCCGCCTGCAGGATGGTGTCGTAGTAACCCGACTGGCCGTCCGTCGCTGCGGCGATGCCGTAGATGCCGTCTCCGGAGAGCGCGGTGGAGATGGCCTTGGCCTTCGTCTGGATGTCGTCCCAGGTCCAGCCCGCCTTCGGCACCTCGACTCCGGCCTTCGCGAACAGCGCCTTGTTGTACCAGACCGCGATCGTGTCGAAGTCCTTCGGCACCCCATAGCTCACGCCGTCGAGGGTGTAGAGGTCGATGAGTGCCTTCGGGTAGTCGGCCGGCTTGATGTATCCGCCATCGACGATGGACGTGATCGGCTCGAACATCCCGTTGGATGCATAGAGCTGGAAGTTCGGTCCGTTCATCCAGAAGATGTCGGGGAGGGTCGAACTCGACCCCTGCGTCTGGAGCTTCGTCCAGTAGTCGCCCCACGGGGTGACGTTCACATTGACCTTGATGTTCGGGTACTCCTTGTTGAAGCCCTCGATGTTGGCGTTGATGGCATCCACCTGGGTCTGGTCCCAGACGCCATAGGTGATCTCGGCCGCGAAGTCCTTGGCCGGAGGGGTGTAGCCGTCGCCGCTGGGTTCCGCGGGGCTTCCGCCGCCGGCGCATCCGGCGAGGAGCCCGGCGAGGCCGAGCGCCGCGATACCGGTGAGCCAGCCACGGCGCCGCAAACGGGCATGGGGGGATATGCGATTCATCATGGGTGGTGCCTTTCTCCTTGGTGGTGGTCGGGCGTCGAGGATGAGACGGTGGTCTGTTCGAAGTAGTGTGCGAGTTCGGGGTCGAGGGGCGGGATGTCGACGGGCACCGACCCGTTGCGCAGCGACTGCGCGGCGAGGTCGCCGACCGCGACGGCGTAGCGCGCGGCGACCGGTGAGGTCTGTGTCGGGGCGCCTGTCCGGAGGTGCAACAGGAACTCCCCGACCGTCGCGGCGTCGGCGTCGACATGGCCTCCGTGCTCGCCCGCGATCGGGTACTCGGCGTCGCCGTCTGCCGCGTACTCGTGACGACGGTTCCAGACCTTCACGACCCCGCCGGAGGTGTCGCCGAAGTTCTCGAGACGGCCCTCGGTGCCGATGACGGTGTAGTTGCGCCAGTAGTCCGGGGTGAAGTGGGCCTGCTGGTAACTCGCCTGCACGCCGTTGTCGAGCTCCATCATGAGCATCGAGAGGTCCTCGACGTCGACGACGGGATTGAGACCGGTGTTCGACAGCGGCGGCCAGTTGTCCATAGAGAACCACTCCGTCATCCGCTGTCCCGTGCGGTCGGCACGATCGTCGATGGAGCCGTAGACGACGAGGCCGCCCATGCCGACGACCCGCCTGGCGTATCCTCCGGAGAGGTAGTGGATGACGTCGATGTCGTGGCTGGCCTTCTGCAGCAGGAGCGAGTTGGTCTTGCTGCGGTCGGCGTGCCAGTCCTTGAAGTAGTAGTCGGCGCCGTTACCGACGAAGTGTCGGCACCAGACCGCCTTGACCTCGCCGATCTCACCGCGTTCGATGATGTCGCGCATGAGCACGACGACGGGAGAATGCCGGAAGTTGTGGCCGATGTAGAGGGCGGTTCCGGTCGACCTCGCGGCGGCGAGCGTCTCGTCGGCCCCGGTGATGCTGATGGCGAGCGGCTTCTCGAGATAGACCGGGATGCCGGCCTCGAGCAGGTCGATGGCGATCCGTGCGTGAGTCCAGTCGGGGGTGAGCACGAAGGCCGCATCGAGGTTGTTCGCCGTGGTCAGTTGCTCGTGGCTCTCGAGGAGCGCCACGTCCGAGCCGAAGAGCTCGAGGGCTTTCGCGCGACCCTCCTCGCTCGGGTCGACCGCGGCGACGACCTTCTCACCGGCCGCGATCGCGTGCCGGAGGATGTCCGCCCGCTGCCCGACGCCCACGACGGCCAGCCGCAGCGCATCGGCTGACGATGGTTCCCGGTGAGTCGAATTCATCGAAGCAACATCCTTGTTTGCGTGATCTTGAACGATTATGCCCCATATCGATCATGATTTGTCAACCCTTCCGGGCAGACCGGTTCCCGATCGCAACGAGCGAGCCGACTACGCCCGGGTGGCGACGATCACGTCGACCGCGGCATTCTCGAGCGCTCGCGCCATGTCGTCGGACACGGCCGCGTCCGTGACAAGGGTGTCGATCTTCTCGAGCGGGCAGATCCGCGCGAAGGTCGACCTGCCGAGCTTCGAGGCATCCGCGACGACGACGACCCGCTTGGCGACATCCGCGAGCTGCCTGCTCACCTCGGCCTCTCCCTCGTGGATCGTCGTCGCACCGAACTCCGCACTCAGTCCGTCGACACCGAGGATCGCGACGTCGAGGGTCAGTTCGTTGATGGTCTCACCGACGAGAGGGCCGACGAGTTCGTAGGACTGCCTGCGCGCGACGCCTCCCGTCACGACGATCTTCACCTGAGGGCGAATGGAGAGTTCGAACGCGATGTTGAGGGCATTCGTGACGATCGTGACCCCCGGCTCGTCACCGTGTCCGATGAGGTGCTCGCTCCTGCCGAGCACGCGAGACACCTCGCTCGTCGTCGTGCCACCGTTGAGCCCGATGACATCGCCGAAGTTCACCAGGCCGACGACCGCCTCCGCGATCGCGACCTTCGCCTCCGCGTTGCGGGGGATCTTGTACTGGAGCGGCAGTTCGTAGCCGGACCCGAGCGCCATACCGCCGCCGTGGGTCCGCGTGACGAGGCGCTGCTCTGCGAGGCTGTTGAGGTCGCGGCGAGCGGTAGCGGCCGAGACTTTGAGCTCGTCGACGATGTCCTGGATGGAGACGGATCCGCGCAGGATGATGAGCTCGAGCAGTGCGTTCAATCGCTGCTGCTGAGACATCGCTCGTGCCTTCCACTCTTCTCGGGCGGACTTGTCCGCCGCCCGCACCATCAAAGCACAGGCGCGCCGATTGCGGACGGCTTGATTGAAATTGCCCGTTTTCGCTAGTATCAATCAAGAGTGTTCGCGAATTCGACGCTCTCATCGACAGGAAGCAGCTCATGAACCACACATTCGTCGCGGAAGAGATCGCTGCACAGCCGGAGTCCTGGCGCACGGCGGCGGCCCTCGTCGACACGGTGCGCACGTCGCTCCCTTCTCGAGGTGAACGAGTGGCGATCGTGGGCTGCGGCACATCATGGTTCATCGCGATGAGCTGCGCCGCGAGGCGCGAACAGGCCGGGCACGGCGAGACCGACGCGTTCGCCGGTTCGGAGTTCCCTGCCAACCGGAGGTACGACCGGGTCGTCGCGATCTCCCGTTCCGGGACGACCACCGAGATCATCGAACTGCTCACCCGCCTGCCGAAGCACACGACGACACTCCTGACGGCCGTCACAGACTCCCCGGCTGCGCAGTTGGCAGGCAACGTCATCCCGCTCGCGTTCGCCGACGAGAAGTCGGTGGTGCAGACCCGATTCGCGACGACGGTCCTCTCGCTCTTCCGTGCCCTGCTGGGCGATGATGTCGCCGCGCTCGCCCGCGACGCCGAGGCGGCACTCGTCGAGCCGATCGACGACCTGCTGGATGCCGAGCAGGTGACTTTCGTGGGGCGCGGAGCAGCCGTCGGTCTCGCTCATGAGGCCGCGCTGAAGTCTCGCGAGGCCGCCCAGCTCTGGACGGAGGCCTATCCGGCCATGGATTACCGCCACGGCCCGATCTCCATCGCCGAGCCAGGGCGACTCGTCTGGTGCCTCGGCCCATCGCCGGAGGGCCTTCGCGGCGACGTCGAGGCGACGGGGGGGCGCTTCGTCGAGTTCGAGCTCGACGCGCAGGCCGCGCTCGTCATCGCCCAGCGGTTCGCCGTCGCCCAGGCCGAACGCAGAGGACTGGACCCCGACCACCCCCGCAACCTCAGCCGTTCGGTTATCCTGACAACCGAATGAGCCAACCACTCACCCTGGGCATCGATGTCGGTGGGACGAGCATCAAATGCTCGGCGATCGACCCGTCCGGCGAGTCGCGAGATGTCCTCCGGATGCCCACTCCCCAGGATGACACCGACGGCGCGCGCACCGCATCCGCGGTCAGAGGGCTCATCGAGCGCGTGCGGGCCGCCCACGACATCGCGGCGATCGGTCTCGCCGTGCCCGGGATCGTCGATGAGGCATCCGGCACCGTGGTGAGCGCTGTGAACCTCGGCTGGAAGGATGTCGGATTTCGCGCTCTCATCGAGCGTTCGGTGAACATTCCGGTCGCGTTCGGCCAGGACGTTCGTACGGGCGCACTCGCCGAGGCGAGGCTTGGGGCGGCGCGTGGGTATCCGGTCTCCGTGTTCCTCCCCATCGGCACCGGTGTGTCGATCGCCACCGTGATCGACGGCGTTCCGCTCGCTGGCGGCGGCTGGGCGGGCGAGCTCGGACAGTTGCCGATCGGGCGACCAGGCGAGGCCGACCGCGTGTCGATCGAGTCCCTGGCCTCCGCCTCCGCGATCGCGGCCCGCACGGGCTCCCGGACTGCGCTCGATGCGGCCGAGAAGGTCCGCCAGGGCGACCCGCTCGCCGTTCGCGTGTGGACGGAAGCCATCGACGCGCTCGCCGACGCGCTCGCCTGGACGGTCGCCGTGACCGGCGCAGGAATCGTCGTGGTGGGCGGTGGGCTGGGCTCGGCGGGGCGACTGCTGCTCGACCCCCTCGAGGCCGGACTGAGTGCGCGACTCTCGACACTGCGTCCGCCGGTCGTGGCGGGAGCGGCTTTCGCCGACCTGTCCACGATGGTGGGCGCGGGGTTGATCGCGCACGACCTCCTGCGATGAGCGCGGAGCCGGTGTCCGTCTACACCGCGGACGCCATCGTGACCGGAAGTCTCATCCTCAGCCCAGGCTGGATCCGGGTGGAGGGAGCCCGCATCCTCGAGGTCGGGCGTGGTTCGGCTCCAGGGACAGTTCCCGTCACATCCGCTCCGATCGCACTCCGCGGCACGGTCGTTCCGGGGTTCGTCGACATCCATGCCCACGGCGCGGCCGGCCTCCATTTCGCCGAGGCCGTCGATCGCGAGATCGAGCCTGCGATCGACTGGCACGCTCGGCGGGGCACGACGACGCTCGTCGCGTCTCTGGCGACGGATGCCTTCCCCCGGATGGAGGAGCAGGTCGCCGCCCTCGCACCGCTCGTACGTGACGGCGCGCTTGGCGGCATCCACCTCGAGGGCCCGTGGTTGTCGCCGGAGCACCGCGGAGCCCATGAGGCGACCCTGCTGCATCCACCGGCCACCGACGAGGTCCGACGGCTGCTGGCGGACCCGGCGGTCAGGATGGTCACGGTCGCACCCGAACTGCCGGGCGGGTTGGAGGCGATCGACTCCATCGTTGCGGCCGGCGCTATCGCCGCGATCGGGCACACCTCGTGCGATTTCGCGACGGCGACGGCCGCATTCGATCACGGCGCGACCGTCGCCACCCACCTCTTCAACGGCATGCCTGCCCTGCACCACCGGATGCCGGGACCGGTCGGGGCCGCGCTCCTGGACGATCGTGTCGTTGCGGAGCTCATCCTCGACGGCCATCATCTCGCGGACGGGACGGTCGCCATCGCCGCGCGTCTCCTGGGCGATCGCCTCGTCGCCGTCTCGGATTCGATCGCGGCGACCGGACAACCGGACGGCGAATACACACTCGCCGGAACAGCCGTCTCGGTGCGCGACGGCGTCGCGCGGGTCGCGGGAGGCGGCTCTCTCGCGGGAAGCACGATGACACTCGCGTCGGCATTCCGCGCGCTCGTCGAGCGGCAGGGATTCTCGCTCCTCGAGGCTGTCCTGGCGACGGCCACGGTGCCGGCCGGGGCGCTCGGCCTCTCGGCTGTGGGAAGCATCCGAGCAGGCGGATTCGCCGACCTCGTCGTGCTGGATGGCCTGACCGTTTCTGCGGTGATGAGGCGCGGCGAGTGGCTGGGCGCGACACCGACGCGGTAGTGACGCGGCGCCGGGCAGCACCGACGCGGCCGTGACGCGGCGCGGGGCAGCACTGGCGCGTGCGGGTCCCAACCAGCCCCGGCCCAGACCGGCCCGGTCGGGACCGCAGCTGGGACCGCAGTTGGGCCGCAGCTGAGCCCGCTTGCGGTGGTCAGCCGCCCACGACCGCGCAGAGTTCGGCCACCTCGATGGCGACCGCCTCCCGCGCTGACCGGAGGTACGAGCGCGGATCCGTCGCGGCGGGGTCCGACGCCAGAAATTCTCTGATCCTCCCGGTGAACCCGACGTTGAGGGCGGTGCCGATGTTGACCTTGCGGATCCCGGCTTTCACCGCATCCCGGAGGACTGCGTTCGGTACGCCGGAGGACCCGTGAAGCACGAGCGGGATCGTGAGGCGACGGGCGAGGCGGCTGATGAGATCGACATCGAGCACGGCGTCGCGCGAGGTCATCGCGTGCGAACTGCCGACCGCGACCGCGAGGCCGTCGACGCCGGTCGCGCGGACGAATCCTGCGGCCTCCTCCGGATCGGTGCGGACGCCTGGCGCGTGCGCGCCGTCCTTCCCGCCGATCTCGCCCAACTCCGCCTCGACCCACAGCCCGGCCTCGCGTGCGCGCGCGGCCAGGAGCGCCGTCGCCAGGACGTTGTCGTCATACGGCATCCGGGAGGCGTCGACCATGAGGGAGCTCACCCCGAGTTCGCCGGATTGCACGATTCCGGCGAGCACGAGGTCCTCGTCCTCGAGATGGTCCAGGTGGAGTGCGATGGCGACCTCGGATGCGATGGCGAGCTCGCGGCATGCTGCGAGGATCGGACGCAAGCGCCCGTTGTGGTAGCGCACGGCATTCTCGCTCACCTGCAGGATGACGGGGCAACCCGTCCGCTCGGCGCCGGCGAGGACGCCCTCCGCGTGCTCGATGGTGATGACGTTGAACGCCGGCACCGCGGTTCCCGCGCGCCGTGCACGCTCGACGAGTTCAGAGGTTCGCGCGAGGGTCATGATTCGATCCTTGCCTGTCGTCACTCCAATTCGCAAGTTCTTGATTGTGAATCCGGATTATCGATCATAATAGATCACACGGTGCGCTCAGGCGAGGCCGACCGCCGCCACGATGTCCAACGCGAGGAACCCTTGCTGAAGGGTCACGGCACCCGATAGCATCGCCGCGTGACCACACCCCATCAGCTCGGACCGGAGGTGGTGACACGGGGGCTGCTTTTCTCGCTCGTCGTGATCCCGCTCGGCATCATCGCCTGGCTGATCCTCTGGAACTTCGGCTTCATCGCCTCGGTCGTCGCGTGGGGGATCGCATTCCTGGCTTCATGGCTCTACCGGCGGGGCGCCGGGCGCATCGGGCGAACCGGTGTGATCGTCGTCGTGGCCGTGACCGTCGGCACCCTGCTTCTGGCCCTCGTCGCCGGATTCGCGTGGGATGTCGCCGTCGCGGTGGAGCAGGAGTTCGGTGTGCCGTGGACGACCGCCATCGGGATGCCCGAGTTCTGGCAGGACACGTTCGGCTGGATGTTCGATCCTTCGAACCTGCTCACGCTCATCCTGGCGCTCGGCTTCGGCTTCCTCGGATGCTTCTGGACGCTCCGCCAGCTCAGCCGCTCCACGAAGGCGGTCGCGTCGGGCCCGGCGAGCGGTGCCGTGGCGGCTGCCCCGGCCGAGGGAACGACGGAGGGCGCGACGGCGACGGGGACGGGTGAAGCCGACTCCGGCCAGGAGCAGCGTCCTTCACCGCCTTCGGAGCCGTCTGGCTCGTAGCGCTCGCTGCGTCGCACCATCGCTGCACCCCACCTTTATTGCGTCCACGCAACACCGCGCGGCACGGCCAGGCGGCACGGCCAGGCGGCATCGCCACGGGGCATCGCGATCGCGGCTATCGTGAACCTCGACGTGAACGGAGCAACCGTGGGCAACACTGCAGACACCGTCATTCCGGCTCCCGCCTCGCAGACCGCGGGCGATGGCGCTTTCGATCTCGGCCGGGCGACGGCGATCGCCGCGACCGCCGATGCCGCGCCCGTCGGCGAATATCTGGCCTCCCTGCTTCGCACGGCGACCGGGCTGTACCTTCCGGTCGGCCGCGACGGCAACGTGGTCCTCACGATCGAGCCGGGACATCCGGAGGGCGGGTATGACCTGGCGGTGGCGCCGGACGGCATCCGTCTCGCCGCGAACGATGCCGCAGGGCTCTTCCTGGGGGTGCAGACTTTGCGACAGCTATTGCCGCCGTCATCCGCCGATTCCCCGGCATCCCTGGTACCCCCGGAGATCGCCGCGACCACGATCTCCGACCATCCGCGCTTCGCCTACCGCGGCGCGATGCTGGATGTCGCCCGCCACTTCTTCGGCGTCGACGAGGTCAAGCGCTACATCGACGACATTGCGCTGCTCAAGCTCAATGTGCTGCACCTGCACCTCACGGACGATCAAGGCTGGCGGCTCGAGATCGAGGGGTGGCCGCGGCTCACACAGCATGGCGGCTCGACGCAGGTCGGTGGCGCAGGCGGCGGCTTCTACACCCAGGACGATTTTCGCGAGATCGTCGCCTACGCCACTTCGCGCTTCATCACGATCGTTCCCGAGATCGACCTGCCCGGTCACACCAACGCTGCCCTCTCCTCCTACCCCGAGCTGACCTGCGACGGCCATGCCCCCAAGCTCTACGAGGGCATCGAGGTCGGGTTCTCGTCGCTGTGCATCGACAACGCGCACACCTACGAGTTCGTGGCGGATGTCCTCGGCCAGGTCGCCGCACTCACCCCCGGCCCGTGGATCCACATCGGGGGCGACGAGGCCCTGTCGACTCCTGACGCGGACTATCTGCGGTTCATCGAGCGGGCATCCGGGATCGCCGCCGCAACCGGCAAGACCGTGATCGGCTGGCACGAGATGGGGCGGAGCCCGGACCTGCCGGCGGGGACGGTCGGCGAATACTGGAGCTTCACGACGCCGGAGGGCGATGCGGCCGAGGTATCCCGGAGGTTCGTCGACCGTGGCGGACGGCTCATTCTCGCGCCCGCGGATGTCGCCTACCTGGACATGAAGTACGACGAGTCGAGTGCGCTCGGGCTGGTCTGGGCGAAGGGGCCGACGAGCATCGAGGATGCGTACGGTTGGGATCCCGCCGAGGTCATCCCCGGTGTCGGCGATGCGCAGCTGCTTGGGGTCGAGGCGCCGCTGTGGACGGAGACGATCGTCACGATGACCGACATCGAGTCGATGGCGTTTCCCAGGATCGCCGCGATCGCCGAGCTTGCCTGGTCGCCGCGTCGCACTCGCGACTTCACCGAGTTCGCCTCGCGTCTGGCGGCGTTCGGCGCGCACCTCGCCGCGCTCGGCATCGCCTTTCACCGCGCGCCCGGAGTGCCCTGGCGGTAGCCGGATCCCGCGGCAATCCGTTGCGGAACGAGCTGGCGGTTCCGGAATGCATCCGAGAGGGCATCCGAGAGCACGTCAGGCGGGGAGAAGCGTGGGGGTCCGCAGCGCACCACCCAGTGCATCCCGCAGCGCAGGCGACTTGGTCGGCATGGACCTGCGCGTTCGGGCGGGGTCGACATCCGATGGCGGAATGAGCCAGTACTCGCACTCGCCCGCGCCAGCAATCCCCGGTGGCCCGCCGCGCGTCGTGAGCTCGATCTCCCAGTGATTGTCGTGCAGGAGCAGGTGGTGGTGTCGGCAGAGAAGGATGCCGTTGTCGACGTCAGTCGGCCCGTGGTCGCGGTCCCACCAGCGAACGTGATGCGCCTCGGTCCACTCCGGCGGCCGCTCGCAGCCGGGCCACCGGCATCCGCCGTCGCGCGCGGAGAGCAGCCGGCGTTGGACCCGGTTGAAGTATCGCGCGGTGCGGCCGAGGTTGGCCGGCTGCATCCGGTCGTCGAAGGCGATGGTCTCGCTTCCGGCGGAGCACAGGTGGCGCTCAACGGTGGCGATGGAGACGGGAAGGTCCTGGCCTTCGATCCACCCGCGGCCGCTGCCACTCTCGAGGTCTTTCGCCGCCACGAGTATGCGCACGGCGGGGCGGTTCAGCCCGACGATCGTTGTCGGGTCGGTGTCGAGGGCAAGCTGGACGAGTTCGAGCAGGCTGTCGGATGCGAGTTGCTCCATGGTGCGCTCGTCGCGTTCGATCGCCTCCGCGCGCTCTCGTTCGCCCTCGGCGATGAATCGTGGCCCGCGGCGGCGGGGGGAGGTGATCTTGTCGTAGACGTCATCGATGAGCGCAGCACCCTCAGGGTCGAGGTCCCAGGTGTAGCGGGTCATGCCGTCCGGACGACGCCACCGACGGAACGCGCGCAGCGAACGGCGCTGCCGCTCTCGCTCGGCGATTCCCGCGGCATCCAGTTCGTCGCGGGCATCCCGCGCGAGCCGCAGCACGCGATCGGCGTCGATGGTCACCCGGCTGAGTGCCGCACCCGCCCCAGCCGAAGAGGTCCAGCTCGCGATCATGTCGACGAGCCTCGCGGCCGCTGCGGCGAGCACCTCCCGGTCGATGCCGGGTCCGGGCTCGCCGAGGCCATTGCGCAGGGCCTCGGCCGCCGCAATGCTGAGGCTCCCGGAGGCGACGGCGGCGCCCACGACGGCCAGCCACGGCTTCGACGCGATCCGGAACGCCTCCTCAGGGTCATCGACCCCGTTGGCCCGTGCCTGCCCCAGCAGGTCGGCATCGTTCAGCATGCTCCCGACGCGCACGAGAGTGCCGGCCTCGCGCGACGACGACCCGGTGATACCGCGGATGAGCGCCTCAGGCGTGCGAAACCCCTGCTTGCGAGCCAGCCCGTCCAACCCCGCCTCGGCGCAGGAGCGCCGGACGGTCTCCCCCGCCAGCACTGCCGCGCACGCGTCCACGTGCCGCTTCACCTCGGCGAGCGCGCGCTGGGCAGCCAGGAGCCCGGCGTCATCGAGTGCGCGCGAACCCGGTGCGTTCTCGCCCGCGCGGGCGGCAGCATCCGCCAACACCTCGAGTGAAGATGTGAAGATATTTGCGGATGTTGACATGCATACAGTCTTCGGGAATCGAATATCAATTTCCAGCGATGGTCCAGATCTCCGGAGAAGTCGTTCCCGGGGCACCCTGTGGAGGAGGAGTGCGGCCCTGCGCCCAGCCACACCCCGCAGCACGCTCGGCGCCGGCGGTCGCCAGAGCTCTCACCACCCGAAACCGCCCGCCTCCACCGACAGCAATTGGGGATAGTCTCATCGCAACCGCACGTCGAGATGAGGACGGTCATGGCCTTCAAGCATCGCGTCGGCTGGTACGTGCCGCTTGCGGTCGTCCTGGCCACGGCGGTCCCCGTCGCGGGCGCGACCATCTCCGGGTTCGACGAGAACGTCGCGGCGCAGGCTCTCGCACCCATGGCGGCACGGACGGTCGTTCCGGCCCCCGTGTTTCGAGTCCAGGGCACCGGCTCGTTCACCCTCGACAAGAGCACCGCCGTCGACGCACGGGATGAGGCGGCTCCCGTCGGCGAATACCTCGTGAACCTCCTCCGTCCCGCGACCGGACTTCCGCTCCCGATGTCGGGGGTCGGCGACATCGAGCTCGTCGTTGAGCCTGGCCACCCGCCAGGCGGCTACGACCTGCGCGTCTCGCCATCCGGCATCTGGATCGCCGCCGATGACGCGGCCGGCCTGTTCCTCGGTGTCCAGACGCTGCGACAGCTGCTTCCGCCCGCGTCGACCGGCACCACCCGGTTCGGCGTCGCCTCGACGACCATCTCCGACCAGCCGCGGTTCTCCTACCGCGGGGCCATGCTGGATGTCGCGCGGCATTTCTTCCCTGTCTCCGTCGTCAAGCGGTACATCGACGACATAGCGTTGTTGAAACTCAACGTGCTGCACCTGCACCTCGCAGACGACCAGGGCTGGCGCATCGCGATCGACGGATGGCCGCGCCTCACCTCGATCGGCGGCTCGAGCGAGGTGGGCGGCGGCACCGGCGGCTTCTACACCCAGGCGCAGTACCGCGACATCGTCGCGTACGCGGCATCCCGGTACATCACGATCGTCCCCGAAATCGACATGCCCGGGCATACGAATGCTGCCCTCGCCTCCTATCCGGCCCTCAACTGCAGCGGGGTGGCACCTCCGCTGTACCACGGCACGAGCGTCGGGTTCTCGTCGCTGTGCGTCGACAAATCCATCACCTGGACCTTCCTGACGGATGTCCTCACCCAGCTCGCCGCGCTCACGCCGGGCCCATGGCTCCACGTGGGTGGGGACGAGTCGGCCGCGACGCCGCTGAACGACTACTACCGCTTCGTCGCCCGCGTCGGAACGATCGTCGCCGGCACAGGCAAGACGATGATCGGATGGCACGACATCGGCCGGAGCCTGAGCCTTCCCAAGGGAACGATCGGCGAATACTGGGACTTCACAACCCCGCGGCCGGGCTCCGGCGCCCTGTCACGCAGTCTCGTGAAACGCGGCGGAAAACTCATCATGGCCCCCGCGAACGTCGCATACCTCGACCAGAAGTATGCCCTGGGCGAGAACATCGGCACCCAGTGGGCCCAGGCGCCGCTCACGATCCAGGAATCGTACGGATGGGACCCCGCGACGGTCGTGAGCGGGGTGGGAGAGGAGCAGATCCTCGGCGTCGAAGCGCCCCTCTGGTCAGAGACCTTCTCGACGCTCAGCCAGCTCGAATACCTCGCGTTCCCGCGCATCGTCGCGATCGCCGAGGTGGGATGGACCCCGCAGAAGGATCGCCACTTCAAGGACTTCGCGTCGAGGCTGGCGTCGTTCGCGAACTACCTCCAGGCACTCGGAATCAACTACAAACGCACCCCGGGAGTACCGTGGCACTGAGCATCGTCCGGGCGGCCGACATCGCCCGACGCCGCGAAGGGATACGCCCATGACCGCCGTCGTGCACGTTGTGCGGTCTCTGCTCGCTCCCCTGACGCGGACGCGCGCCTTCCGCTGGCTGGGTCCTCGGGCGCTCCCGCCGCTGGAGTTCCTCGCGAAGGGTCTGAGCGGCGGTCGAGTCCAGATCAGCGGCCTGCTCGTACACTCCCTCACCCTGTACACCACTGGCGCGCACTCGGGACAGTCGCGTGTCACCGAGCTGATGTACACGCCGGATGGCCGTGGCCGCGCCATCGTCGCCGGGACGAGCTTCGCCCGGGAACGCCATCCGGGCTGGACGTACAACCTCCTCGCGAACCCGGATGCCGTGATCACCGTGCGCCATCGTCGCCTTGCCGTGCACGCCGACGCCATCGGCGACACCGAGCGCGATGCCGCCTGGGTCCTCATCGAGGCGCAGTGGCCCGGATACCGTCACTACGAACGCGAATCGGGACGGACGGTGCGCCTCTTCCGCCTCACCCCCACCGCGGAGCTGCCTGGCGACTTGCCCGGCTGACCACTCACGGGAGCTGGCGAACGCGACGCACGCGTCGGTTCCCGAAACCGACCGAACCGGCGGTCCTCACTATGCGGCCGCCCCGCCGTCACGGGAACGCCTGACAGCGATGACCCGATCGCTGACCAGGATGAGGACGACGACGAACGCGACGACGGCGACATCCGCGAACGGGAGCACGGTGAGGCTGAAGCCGGTGAGCAGAATCGACCCGACGAGCGCGCCTCCGCCGATCCCGACGTTGAAGGAGGTCGTCACGAGGGCCGCGGACACGTCCCGGATCTGCGGGGACGCGATCTGCAGCACCCGTGTCTGGAGCAGAGCAGGCGCCCCGCCGAACGCGATCCCCCACACCACGAGCGCAATGACGACGACGACCTGCTCGTTCGGGAACAGGGCCGTCGTGAGTACTGCGAGGCCGACGAACCCGACGCTCGCGATCAGTCCTGCCCTCGGGAACCGCCCGCCGAACACGCCGACGAGAACGAGGCCGACGGCTCCGGACGCGCCGTAGACGAGCAGCAGGATGCTCACCGATTCGCCGGAGAAGCCATTGACATCCGTAAAGAAGGGGACGATGTACGTGTAGTAGAGGTTGTGCCCGATCATGATGAGCGTCGTGATGACGCACACCAGGATCACTCCCCTGAGGGTGCGATCCCTGCGCAGGGGGAGGGCGATCTCGCCCGTCGCGAGAGGCTGGATGTGGTTGACCGGCGGCAGGAACACCCACACGAGTGCGGCGAGCACGAGCACCGCGACCCCGACGACGACGAACGCGACGCGCCAGTCGAGCAGGTGACCCAGTGCGGTACCGGCCGGCACTCCGAGAACGAACGCCGCCGACCCGCCCGCCGAGGTGATCGCCACGGCGCGGGCGAGGTGTCGCTTCTCCACGAGGTGCCCCGGATACGCACCGACGACGGCCCAGAACAGTCCGTGCGCGAGGCCTCCGAGGATCCTCGAGAAGACCATGACCTCGTAGGTCGGTGCGACGGCGCTCAGGAAGTTGGACGCGGCGAAGGTGATGAGCACGACGATCACGAGCGGCTTGCGCGGGAGGCGCCGGGTGATCGCAGCGAGGGGTGCTGCACTCAGGACGACGGTCGCCGCGAACACCGTGATCAGCAGGCCGACGCTCGTCTGCGGCACGCCGAGCCCGTCCGCCATCTCGGGCAGGAGACCGGTCGGCAGGAACTCGCTCGTCACGGCGATGAAGATGGCGCCGGCGAGCGTCAGCAGGCCGACCCACGGGAACGGGGTATCTGTACGACGCGCGCGCATGGCCGGAAACCCTTCGAATGGTGTGGTGTGGTGCGCGAAGCCGCCCGCTGGATGCCGCACGAGAGCGTCATCCGTTCCAGCCTACCCGCACCGATCCAATACGCTTGGGGGCTATGAGCGAGACGATGCCGGATGGCGCGAACCGCGCGGGGCACTGGGTTCTCACGCTCGTCTGCACCGACCGGCCGGGCATCGTGCACGCCGTGAGCGGTGCGATCGTCGACGCCGGTGGCAACATCACGGAGTCGCAGCAGTTCGCGAGCCTCGACACCGGGATGTTCTTCATGCGGCTTCAGGTGGAGGCGGCAACGGACCGAGAGACCTTCCAGGCGAAACTCGCCCCGGTCACCGACCGCTACGGAATGACCTGGACGCTGGATGTCGTCGGCCGTCCCCTGCGCACCCTCGTTCTCGTGTCGAAGGCCGGCCACTGCCTCGCGGATCTCCTGTTCCGCCAGCGTGCGGGGCAGCTCAGGGTCGACCTTCCGCTCGTGCTCAGCAATCATCCGGATCTCGCGGGTCTCGCCGAGTTCTACGGTGTCGGATTCGAGGCGCACTCCGTCGTCTCGCCCGAGCAGAAGCTGGCGTTCGAACGACGCATCATCGAGACCATCGACGAGCACGACATCGAACTCGTCGTGCTCGCCCGCTACATGCAGGTGCTCTCCCCTGAGCTGTGCGAGCGGCTGCAGGGACGGATCATCAACATCCACCATTCCTTCCTGCCCGGTTTCAAGGGAGCGAACCCCTACCGCCAGGCCCACGCCAGGGGCGTCAAGCTCATCGGCGCGACGGCGCACTTCGTCACGGGTGAACTCGACGAAGGTCCGATCATCGAGCAGAACGTCGTGCGGGTCGACCACTCGCGAACGCCGGCGGAGCTCATGGCGATCGGCCAGGACGAAGAGTCCCGCACCCTCACCCAGGCGGTCACCTGGTTCGCAGAGCACCGTGTGCTGCTCGACGGCCAGCGCACCATCATCTTCCGCTGACCGCTCGGTAGGCTGAAGGCGTGTCGAACACCGCCGAGAAGGTCCGCATCGGACCCAACGACGTCGTGCGGTTCCTGCTGGAGCTGTTCGCCTTCTTCTCGCTCGGCTATTGGGGCTACCTCGCCTGGCCGTTCCCCTGGCCGGGCATCCTGTTCATGATCGGCGCGCCCCTCTTCGCCATCGTCGTCTGGGGACTGTTCCGCTCGCCCAAGGCCATCGTGCGAGTGGACATCGTCGGGCGAGGCATCGTGGAGATCGCGGTCATGGGCTCAGCGACGATCGCCTGGGCGATGCTCGGGCATCCGATCGTCGCTGTCGTCTTCGGCGTGATCGCACTCGTGAGCGGAATCATCAACCTGCGCACGGAGTCGGCGAGGGAGGCGGCATCGTGAGCATCCTGTTCCACGATGCGCGCAAACTCGACGTGGACGGCGAGGTCGATGAGTTCTGGATGATCGCAAACGGCGACACGATCACGGCGACCGGGAGCGGACGGCACCCGGATGTCGATGACGGGACAACGCGGGTCGACGTCGCCGGTCGCCGGCTCGTGCCGGGCTTCATCGACCTTCACGGCCACGGCGGTGGCGGCCACTCCTACGACGGGGACGCGAACGAGATCCGCGAGGGGATCGCGGCCCATCGCGCTCACGGAACGACCCGCACCGTGGTGAGTCTCGTCACGAACCCGCTCGACGACCTGCGCCGGAGCCTGTCGACCGTCGCGGACCTGTGTAGCGAGGACCCCACCATCCTGGGCTCCCATCTCGAGGGCCCCTTCCTCTCCGAGGCGAGGAAGGGCGCGCACAATCCCGACCATCTCCGTCCGCCGTCGGCGTACGAGCTCGAGGAACTCCTCGGCGCGAGCCGCGGCACGCTCCGCCAGCTCACGATCGCCCCGGAGCTCGCGGGGGCCTTCGAGGCGATCGACGTTCTCGTCGAGGCATCCGTCGTCGTCGCGATCGGCCACTCGGAGGCGGACTTCGACCTCGCACGCGAGGCGTTCGATCGAGGCGCCCGTATCCTCACGCACGCGTTCAATGCCATGGAAGGCATACATCACCGCGCCCCCGGACCCGTCGTCGCGGCTTTCGAGGACGACCGGGTCACCCTCGAACTCGTCCTCGACGGCCACCACGTTCATCCGGATGTCGCGCGCATGGCGTTCCACTCGGCCCCCGGCCGCATCGCGCTCGTCACCGACGCCATGGCAGCGGCCGGAACCTCGGTGGATGGCGGAGAGTATCGGGTCGGCTCTCTCGACGTGACGGTGCGCGACGGTCTTGCCGTGCTCGCCGGAACCACCACGATCGCAGGGTCGACCCTCACGCAGGACGCCGCGCTCCGGCTCGCCGTGTCGCGCGCGGGAATCCCGGCAAGGGATGCCGTCGCCGCTCTCACGTCGACGCCCGCGAAGGCACTCGGACTCGACCACCGCCTCGGCAGACTTCGTGCCGGCTTCGCTGCGGATGCCGTGATTCTCGACCACGACCTCTCGGTCGCCGCGGTCTGGGCGAACGGTTCTCCCGTCTAGTCCTTCTCCCACTCCAGGCGATTCGCCCAGGCGTACCGGTAGTACTCGGCATTCGCGAGCCCGGAGGCCGCAGCATCATCCACGATGACCATCACGCGCGGGTGGAGCTGGATGACGGAGGCGGGCACGCTCGCAGTCAACGGGCCCTCGAGCGCGTCGGCGACGATGCCGGCCTTCGCCTCCCCGAACGCGAGCAGGACGAGTCGACGAGCTCGCAGGATCGTTCCGAGCCCCTGCGTGACGCAGTGCGTCGGGACCGCCTCGAGCGAATCGAAGAAGCGGGCATTGTCGATCCTGGTCTGCTGCGCGAGAGTCTTCACACGCGTGAGCGACGCGAACGATGAGCCGGGCTCGTTGAATCCGACGTGCCCTGTGCGCCCGATCCCCAGCACCTGAAGATCGATGCCTCCCGCGGCATCTATCGCGACCTCGTAGTCATCGCCCGCCGTCTCGATCCGGCCGCTGTCCGCCGGGACGTGAACGAGCGACGGGGTGAGCCCGAGCGGACCGACGACCTCCCGGTCGATCACCGCACGATACGACTCCGGATGCCCCACGGGGAGTCCGACGTATTCGTCGAGCGCGAAGCCGCGGACGCCGGTGAGGTCGAGGTGGCGAGCCGCCAGCGCCGCCCAGGTGGTGAGCGGAGTCGATCCCGTCGCGAGGCCGAGCACGGCATCCGGCTTCCGTCTGACCAGCTTCTCGATCTCGTGCGCCGCGATCTCACCCGCTGCGGCGGCGTCGGGGACGATGACGACCTCAGCCATCAGGCCACCGTCACGGAGCCCTGTGCGCGCACGCCGGCGTATGCGGCGCCGATCGCCGCCGAAGGAAAACCGCCGGGAACGAGCCGCACGCGATCGGCGAGTTCGAGGGACGCGAGGAACGGGGACTCGGTCGCCCGCTCCGCGAGAACAGACCGAATGCCATCGATCAGAGGCGCCCCGAGGGACGAGATGCCTCCACCGATGACCACAAGATCCACATCGACAGTCAACACCAAAACCCGCACGGCCGATGCCACGTTGTCGAGGAGCCGGCTCCGCACGAGAATGGCGGACTCGTCACCGGCCTCCGCGGCTTCGAACAGGTGCTGCGCGGGCATCGGGTGATCCGTCGGCCACTGCCGGGTGATCGCGGAGCCCGACGCCATGAGTTCGAGGCAGCCGCGCTGGCCGCACGGGCACAGCGGGCCGGCCGGATCGACCGGAATGTGGCCGATCTCCCCGGCGGTCCCCCTCGAGCCGCGCCAGAGCCCCCCTGCCACGACGATGCCGGCGGCGAGGCCCGTGCCGAGATTCAGATACGCCATCGAATGGTCGTTCGCGTCAGGCCAGCCCTCGGTCTCGAGCAGGTGGTACACGCCGAGGGCTGCGGCGTTCACGTCGTTCTCGATGTGCACGTGGACACCGAGCCTCGACGAGAGCAGGTCGCCGAGGTCGAGGCCCTGCACTCCGAGGTTGACCGCGTGGGTCACCGTTCCGTGAACCGTGTCCACCCGGCCCGGCACACCGACGCCCACCGAATCCGCTTCCCTCACGGGAATTCCGGCCAGCGCGGCGACGCGGTTCACCGCATCGACGGCGGTGTTCAGCACCGCGTCGGCGCCGTACCCCGTCCCGAGCCTCACCTGGTGGAGGATCCCGCCGTCAGCGTCGATCGCCACGGCATCCGTCTTCGTCCCGCCGATGTCCACGCCGATGCGCACGCCTGATCCATTCCCGGTCATCCCTTGACCGCCCCGCTCACGAGCCCCTGCGTCATCCGACCCTGGATGACGAGGAAGAAGATGATGACCGGGATCGACATGAGGGTGGATCCGGCCATGATCGCCGCCCAGTTCGTCGTCCCGTGCGCGACCTGGAAGGTGCGCAGCCACACCGGCAGCGTCATCATCTCCGGCCGCGACATCACGACGAGGGCGAGGAGGAACTCGTTCCAGGCCTGGATGAATCCGAACACGCCCGTCGCGACGAGGCCGGGCGCCAGGAGCGGGAACGTGATCTTCCAGAACGCTCCCGTGCGGGAGAGCCCGTCGATCATGCCCGCCTCTTCGAGGTCGACGGGCACGCCGTTCACGAATCCGCGCAACGTCCAGATCGTGAACGGCAGGACGGTCGCGACGTAGACGAGCGTGAGGCCGGCGATCGTGTTGAGCAGCGCCCAGTCGTCCAGGACGCGGTAGGTGGACACGATCATCGCCTCGCCGGGGATCATCTGCACGATGAGGATCGTCAGGATGAAGGACTTGCGCGAACGGAACCGGAAACGCGTGACGGCCAGGGATGCGAGGAACGCGAAGATGAGGGCGATCACGACGGTCAGGACCGTGACGATGACGGAGTTGCCGAGGGCCGGCAGGAACTGCGCCCGATCGGTCGCGAACAGCACGGTCTCGTAATTGCGGAACGTGAAGGTCTTCGGCCAGAAGTTCACCTGGGATCCGATGATCTCGTTGTTCGGCTGGAAGGAGGTCTGCAGCATCCAGTACACGGGGAAGGCGGCGCACACGAACACGATGACCGCGATGACGCTGAGCACGATCGAACTCACGCGCCTGCGCACGCTGCGTTTGCGGTGCGGAATCCTTGCCCGCACTGTCGCGGTGGTCACAGTTGCTCCTCCTTGAGGCTCTGGCGAACGTAATAGAGGGAGATCGCCATCATGAAGAACACCGTGATGACGGCAATGGCGCCGCCGATGCCGTACTCACCCGAGCCGAGTGCCACCTGGTAGATGTAGACGCCGAGCGTCGAGGTCTGCTCCCGGATGCCGCCGATCCCCTGCAGCGCGTAGATCTGCGTGAACACGCGAAGGTCCCAGATGACCTGGAGGATCGTGACGACGAGGAAGATCGACTTGAGATACGGGAACACGATGAGACGGAACCGCTGCGTGCTGCGCGCACCGTCGAGTTGCGCGGCCTCCATGACCTCGTCGGGTATCTGGGTGAGCCCTGCGTAGACCGTGAAGGCGACGAACGGGATGGCTCCCCACACGACGATGACCGTCGCGACGAAGAAGAAGCTCAGCGGGTTGATGAGCCAGGAGTGCGCGTGGAAGTCGAGCCCGAAGAAGTTCGTGAGCGCGTAGTTGACGACGCCGTACGAGGTGTCGAACATCCAGCCCCAGACGATCGTCGCGGTGAGCGCGGGCATCGCCCAGGCGAGCAGGAGGCCGACGGACAGGAGCAGTCGGAAGAAGCGGTTCACCTTCGTCATGAGCAGCGCGATGAGCGTTCCGCCGACCATCGTGACGACGACGTTGACGAGGCAGAACAGGATGCTGCGCACCATGACGTTCCAGAACGCCGGGTCGCCGAGAACCTTCGTGTAGTTCTCGAAGCCGATGAAGGGCGCCGGCGCTCCGAACACCTGTGCGCGGCCGAACTCCTGGAACGAGATGATGAACAGCTGGATGAGCGGCCAGCCGATCACGACGAGCAGAACGGCCGTCGCAGGGATGAGCAGCATGTACGGCGTGAAGCGCGCACGCCGGTTCACCAGTGTCGACAAGGTCCAACCCTCCTTCGTGAGTCTGTCGCGCTTAAGATAGGCCGTGCCCCGACCTTTCCTAGGGCGATGGGCAGTACGAAGGGATGCTCGGCGCGACATGCACGGTCACGCCGAGCATCCTCCATGGGGCGAGCAGACTAGCCGTTCAGGATCCCGTCGATCTTCGCGTCGAGCGCCTTGGCGAGGGAGGGGATGTCCCCGCCCTGGGCGATCTGCACGAAGAAGTCGGTGAGCGCTCCTGACGCCTCGACGTCTGCCCACTTGGGCGACGCCGGGGTGAGACGGGCGTTCCCGGCGGCGGAGGAGATCGCCTTGGCGACCTCATCCGTTCCGAGGGTGCTCGCGAGCGACACCTTGGCCGGCACGAGACCGTTCTTGCCGTAGATCGTCTGGAAACCATCGCTCAGGATGATCTTCAGCGCCTTGACGGCGAGCCCGGGGTGAGCGGACTTCGCCGAGACGGCGATGTTCGATCCACCGGCGAACACCTGGCCGGCGCCTCCGTCGGCTCCGGGGAGGGCGTAGACGCCGAGGTTCGACTCCTGGTCCGGGCAACCGGGAGTTTCGGCATCCGCTGCGGCCAGGATCGACCACTTCACCCAGCTCGGGGCGGAGAGCTGCAGGGTCGTCCCCTCACAGAATCCGACCTGCGGGTTCGTCTCGTTGCCGTCCTTCGGAGCGGTCGACGCCTTCGTCATGAGCTCCTGCACCTGCTCGAGACCCTTGATGGATCCCGCCGAGGAGAACTGCGACGCCCACGTGCCGTCCTTGAACGTTGCGATCTCTCCACCGTTCTCCCAGATGAAGGGGAGCGCGTTGTACCAGTCCTGCCCGGGCCACCACAGGCCGGACTTTCCGGGGTTGTCCGCGGCGAGCTTCTCCGCGTTGGAGATGTACTGGGCGAGCGTCGTCGGCACCGTCAGTCCGGATGCTGCGAGCGCATCCTTCTTGTAGAAGACGAGTCGCGATCCGGAGTAGAGCGGTGCGGCGTAGAACTTGCCGTCATAGCTTCCGGCCTCGACGAACCCGGGTAGAAGGTCGTCGCCGCCGAGTGCCTTGTACTGGTCGGTGAGGTCGAGGAACGCGCCGGACGACGTGAAGGCCGCCGCCTGCGTGTTGCCGACCTCGACGACATCCGGGCTGTCGCTTCCCGACAGGCTCGTCGTGAGCTTGTCGACGAGGCCGGTCCAGGACTGCTCCTCGATCGTGAGCGTCGACCCGGGGTTCTCCTTCTCGAACGTCGTCTTCAGATAGTCGCGAGCGTCCTGTGGCGTATCGGTGCCCACAAGCCAGACGCGGATGTCCGCGGGTCCGTCGTCGGCGGCGGGAGTCTTCGTCCCACCTCCGGCGCAACCCGCGAGGGTGATCGCAGCAGCAGCGGCAAGAGCCACAAAGCTGAGCTTCCTCATGGTGTTTTCCTTTCCTAGGGCGATGGTGTCAGCGCGGTGCCGGACACCCCGTGGTGCGCGGAGTCAGGAGACCCCGAGTTGCGCGGAGAGCACCATCACGGCAGCGCCGCGCACGACGATGTCCTCTCCGAGCGTTGTCATCCGTAACGTGAGATCGCCGTGGAACTGGGCCATCGTGCGGTTGCGGAGTGTTTCGATGGTCGCCGCGGCGAGCGGGCCATCAAGCAGGTGGGTCGGACCGCTCAGGACGATCTCGGCCAGATTGAGCGCTCCGACGATCGCGGCGAGGGAGATGCCGAGGTGCCGGCCCGCTTCTGCCAGCACGTCGTCGGTGGATGCGCTGTTCGCGCGGGCGGCGGCGAGCGCCGCTTCGAGGCGGGGAGCCGCGAGCCAGGTCTCGAGGCATCCGTTCTTGCCGCACACGCACGGAAGGCCGCCATCGGTTCCGACGACGACGTGGCCGATCTCGCCCGCCGCGAACCGGCTGCCATACAGTGGGGTTCCGCCGACCAGGAGGCCCGCGCCGACACCGTGCCCGACCTTGACGAGCATCATGTCGCGGTCGGCTCCGCCGAAGCTGTGCTCGGCGAGCACGGCGGCGTTCGCGTCGTTGCCGACGACGACGGGGAGCGAGAACTCCTGGAGGAGGATGCGCTGCAGCGGGACGTCTGTCCAGCCGAGATTCGGTGCGGAGAGCACTGTACCGGTGAAGTCGACGACGCCGGGGGAACCGACTCCGATGCCGAGGATCGGGCTGGTGGCGAGCGCGAGAAGTTCCCCGACGAGCCCGACGACCTTCGCCGCGGCATCCGCCCCCGTGCTCCCGGCCAGTGTCACCTCACGGTGTTCGAGGATCCCGCCGTCCAGGTCGAGCAGCGCACCGCGGAACATCGCGTAGTCGCTCAGGTCGATCCCGACGATCTGGAAAGCGCTTCGGTTGATGTCCAGGAGGGTCGCCGGCTTGCCGGGGCGAGCATCCTCGCGCTGGCCGGTCTCGACGATGAGGCCCTCGGAGATGAACTCGCCGACGAGGTCGGAGATTGTCACCCGCGTGAGCCCGGTGCTGCGCGCGATGTCCGCGCGGCTCTGCTGGCCGGCACGGTAGAGGGTCTGGAGGACGAGAGAGCGGTTGTGGCTGCGCGCGTGCTCCGGCAGGATCTTCGCGCTCGGGCGCAGCGCGCGACCCGAGCTGAATCCCTGGGTCGTGTGGTCGGCGATACCGGGTCCGCGAGCCGCCGTGGCGGACGTCGGGGAGAGGCTTCGCTGCGCTCCCGCTGCAGTCATTTTGTTAGTAAACCGTACAAACAAACTCCTGTCCAGTGTTTCGGCAACTTTTTCATGTCGAGACGCGCGACCTCCTTAGTGAGCGCGATTCGATTGATACTGTCGACGGGGGTAGAAGGGACTTCTCATGCGGACTGTGGGCCTTGTCTTCCGCAGGTCCACGTCCCAGTCCGGACTCCTCTCCACGGTCGGTGCCGTCGCACTCGTCCTGACGGCGCTCGTCGTCGGACTGTTCGGCTACCTCGACTTCTCCGCCACCATCAACACCCGGCACTTCCTCGCGGATGCCGCTCCGACGGCGAGCAGCCTCCGCGTGGAGGCGAAGCTCGGCAGCGACCCCGCGGCGCAGACATCCGCCGCAGACGCGTTCTTCGCGCGCACCTTCGCGGGCATCCCGGTCACGATCGATCGGACGCTCATCGACTTCCCCCTGTCCGCGGCGAAGGATGGCAAGCAGCTCACCCTGGACGATGGAAGTGAAGCGCGCATCACGCCGTGGTCGGATGCCTCTCTCGCCGACTTTGCCAATCTCGTCGCTGGCACGTGGCCGACGACGACCACCACGAGCGACCCGCTGCAGGGAGCGCTCCAGGCCGAGGCGGCGAAGCGGCTCGGCCTCTCCGTCGGCGACGTCCTGTCGGTCGGAAGCGGCTCAGAGGCGAAGGATGTCGAGATCGTCGCGACCTGGCTGCCGAATAACGCACTCGACCAGCACTGGTTCTCCGACCCCGGCGTCGCGACCGGAACGGCGATCCCTGCCGGGGACGGCACGCCGAGCTTCGGCCCGCTCATCGTCGACGAAGCGGCGATCGCGACGCTCGGCCCGATCCCCTCCGTCCACTGGACGATCGCCGCCGACTCGCACGTCATCACCCCCTCCGAGCTCGACCGCCTGGGCACGATCGCCACGACACTTCGGGACTCCATCGCCGCCGACGAGAAGTTCGACGCCGGCGGCGCCCTCGTAGACGGCACCCTCGCGCAGACCGCCTCGACGGTCCAGCGGAACCTCGAGTCCGTGCGCGGGGTCACGCCCGTCGGCATCCTGCTCGTGGCCCTCATCGGCCTCATCGCCCTCATCCAGTTGGCCCGGCTGCTGTCGCTCGCGCGGAGGCCGGAGAACGCCCTCCTGAGGTCGCGCGGCGCCTCTGCGCAGTGGCTGACGACGGCCGGGCTCATCGAATCGGCGGTCGTGGCCGCCCTCGGATGTGCAGCAGGGTTCGCTGCCGCGGCCGGCGCACTCCTCGCACTGTTCGGTGCGGATGCCGCGGCCTTCGCACCCTGGGAGTTCGCCCTCGTCAACGCTGTCGCCGTGCTCGTGATCTTCGGCCTCACGGCGTTCCTCGACTCGATCCGGCTCGCCAAGCGCGATGCGATCGACGACTCCGGCCGGACGCAGGCGGCAGCGACCATCGGTACGGCCGTGCTCGCTCTCGCCGCAGCAGGGGTCGCCGTCTGGCAGTCGCTACTGTACGGTTCGCCGCTCATCACGAATGCCGCCGGCCGCACGACCGTGAATCCGCTCGCCGTTATCGCCCCCACGCTCGCCCTCATCGCCATCGCCCTCGTCCTGCTCGTGGTGTTCGGCCCGCTCGCCTCCGCCTGGCAGCGGATCGCCTCCGCGCGACCGCGGTTGCAGCCGTCCTACTCCGCGCGGCAGGTGGCGAGGGGGCTCGGCAGCTATGCGGTCGCCGTGCTGGTGGTTGCGCTGGCCGTCGGCGGCGTCGTCATCGCATCCGGGTACTCCGGCTCCTGGCATTCGCTCACCCAGCGCAATGCAGAGCTCGTCACGGGCGCGGATGCCAAGGTCGCCCTCACCACGTCTGCCTTCCCGCAGGCGGATGCCACACCGGTGACCGGCGCAGAGTTCCTCGACGTGCCGGGAGTGACGGCCGCCGCTCCCGTGCTCTCCACCACGATCTCGATCGGCGATGGCGACGACGGCCAGCTCACCGCTATTCCTCACGACGAGATCGAGAAGGTCGTGACGCACGCCGGCGGTTCTCTCGATCCGGCAAGGCTCGCGCGCGAAGTCGGCGACTCCAAGGTCAACGGCATCGAGTTGCCCCAGGATGCCACCGCCTTCTCCCTCACGATGACGGTCCGCCAGGGCTTCGATTCCGAGTCCTCCTCTCACATTCCCAACAGCGGCTGGGTGCAGGGAGTCGTCTGGCTCCGGGATGCAGCGGGTGCCGTCATCACGATGAAGCTCCCCCAGATCGACATCGCGCCGCTGAGCTCCGAGGATACGGTCGTGACGACCGCGACCGTCGATCTTCCGACGAGTCGCGACCCGTGGCGGCTCGTCGCCATCGACTATTACGTGAGTGCGTACCAGGGTTTCCTTAACACGACGTTCAGCGATCTCGAGGCGACCACCGCATCCGGCCCTCAGCACGTCGCCCTCGACACGAGAAGCTGGGGGATGCCGCTCCTGTTCGCGTTCGGGTCCAGCACGGTACCTGCCGCCGACGGGCTGACCCTTGGCATACCCGGCGATCAAGGTCGGCCGTATAGCCTGCGCTTCGCCGTGCAGGGCGATGACCCGGAGTCCTCGGTCGCGCCCGGCGCCGGCATCAACAGCTACTTCGAGTCGCCGCCGCTCCCTCTCGTGGTGAGCAAGGAGCTCGCGAGCCACTACGACGTCGGCCCCGGCGACCCCTTCACCCTCCGTTTCGCGGGAACCGGTCTGAGCATCAACGGCAGGATCGCCGCCGTCGCGAGCCTGCTGCCGGGCGTCCAGTCCCCGCATGCGATAGTCGTCGACCTGAACGCCCTCACCGAATACATCATGGCCTCGAGCAATGTCGTACCCCGCGCCAACCAGGTCTGGCTCGCGACCGATGGAGCGGTCGACCTGGGAAGCGCCGTTCCGAATGACGCGACCGTCGTCACCGCGAACGACGCGGTCGATTCCGCGTTCGCCGCGCCGGCAGAACTCGCCCTGTGGATCGCGGCGATCGGATGCCTGCTCCTTGCAGCGATCTCGCTCGGCGCCGTCGCACTCACCCTCGCCCGGGCACGCCGCGGCGAGGTCGCAGTACTGCGCGCGGTGGGCGTCTCCGCCCGGCAGCAGTCACGCTCCCGCTTCATGGAACTCGCGGTCGTCATCCTGGTCTCGGTCGTCTTCGGCGTGCTGGCCGGGGTCGCGGTCTCAGCGCTCACCCTGCCGAACCTGGCGCGCTCTGCGATCCAGAGCGTTCCGGATGCCCTCCCCGCGACGCTGACGTTCGCCCTCGCCCTCGGCGGTGCACTTCTCGCGGTGGCTCTCATCGTCATGCTCGGGATCGCCGGATTCTCCGCCGCCCGGGTACGACGCCAGGCGCTCGACACGAGCGAAAGGCTGGAGACCCGATGAGCCGGAGATCCCGCATGTCGCTCTTCGGACTGCTGGCCCGCCAGTTCCGGTCGGACCTCGGCCCGTTGCTCGCGCTGGCGGTCATCGTTCTCGTCGTCGCGACGCTCGCCGCGACGGCTCCCCTCGCGCTGCGCTCCATGACCTCCGCCGAGGTGGCGTACCAGATGGATAACCTCCCGGCGGTCCGTCGCGACCTGCTGAGCCGCGCAGCAGGAAACCCGACGATCACGCCGGGGACGGCACCGTTCGTCCAGTTCGAGGGCGCGTTGAAGGCTGCGACGGAGAGCGCTCCGAATCCCCTGCGGAAGGCGCTCGGGGAGGCGAACTTCGTCGTCTCCACCGACAGCCTTCAGGTCGCACGGCTCGGGGTGGAGTGGAACGATCCGATCACGCCGATCACGCTCAACGTCGCTCCGGCGCTCGAGGACAACATCACACTCACGGCAGGGGCGATGCCTGCCCCGTTCGATCAGGTGCTCGCACCCCAGGACCCCACCCGATTCCCCATCAACCAGTTCACACGCGATCCTGTCGACCCGAGCATCGACATCCTTCTGTCCACGGCGAGCGCCGACCAGGCCGGATGGAAGGTCGGCGAGGAACGGCTCGTGCGGGTCAGCCAGGATGATGGCTTCTACGCAAAGCTCAGCGGGACGTTCGACGCCCTCGACGAGGCGGATGGTTTCTGGGCAGCGGCCCGCTCGGCACTCCAGCCAGGCATCTCCCATACCTCGTTCTCCGGTTCCAACACCCGGATCGTGACGAGCGCCGCCTTCATCGACCCCGGATCGTGGGCCACGTTGATCGACGAGACGCGCCTGTCAGCGACGACATCCGTGGGCATCCCGCTCTTCACCGACGGACTCACGGTCGACGAGGATGAGGAACTGCTGCCCCAGCTGCGGCACTACCTCAGCCAGCCGCAGCAGGTCGCCAAGGTCGCGAACTCGACCACCGTCTCCTCGCTCATCTTCACCTCGGATGCCGACTCCACCCTCGAGACCGCCCTCTCCCGCGCGTCCACCGCCATCTCGGTGCTCGTCATGGTGGCGTCGGGGCCGATCGGGGTCGCCATCGCCGCCCTGTGGCTGCTGTCACGGCTCATCCTGTTGCGGCGCAGGGATGCGCTCACGCTCGCCTCGGCGCGCGGCGCGAGCGGAGTGCAGCTGCGCACGGCCCAGGCCCTCGAGATCCTCGCACTCTCCGTTCCGGGGGCCGCGATCGGCGCTGTCATCGCGTACCTGCTCTTCCCGTCAGCGTGGTCGGATGTCTCGGTGATCCTCGCGGGCGTCGTCGCCCTCGTGCCGCCCGTCCTCACCGCGATAGCGACCTCTCCGCGCAGCCTGAGGAGCGCGCGTGGCGACATCGACCCGCGGGTCCGGGGACGCTACCGGTGGGTGCTCGAGGTGATCGTGCTCGCGATGACCGCACTCGCGGTGTTCCTGCTCCTCCAGCGAGGACTCGCGTCCAGCAATGGAAGCGTCACGGTCGACCCGCTCCTGGCCTCGACTCCGCTCCTCCTCGCGCTCTCCGCGGGACTCATCGTCCTGCGCGTGTACCCGATCCCGCTCATGGGGTTCGCGCGCGCGGCGAAGAAGCGGAAGGGGATCGTCGGATTCCTCGGAGCGAACCGCAGCATCCGCGACCCCGCTGCCGGCCTCGCGCCCGTGCTCGCCATGGTCGTCGGCCTCGCCGTCGCGGTCTTCTCCGGGGTACTCCTCGGAACCGTCTACGGCGGGGTCGACTCCGCAGCGCACTCGAGCGTCGGCGCGGACCTCCGCATCGACTCGCCGATTCTCACCCAGGAGCAGCTCGACGAGATCGCGGCGGTGCCCGGCGTCGCGGACTCCGTCGCGATCTACCAGAACAACAAGCTCCTGAACCTGTCCGTCGAGGCCAACATCGCCGTACCCATCCTCGTGGTCGACACCGCTGCCCTCGAGCGAGTGCAGGCGAATGTGCCTGGCGCTGCGCACTTCGACGGCGACATGTCCGGGAAGGTCGGCGAACGCATCCCCGTACTCCTCTCCCCGGATCTCGCCGCGCAGTACACCGTGGGGAAGGATTCCACGCTCGGCCCCGAAGACATCGTCGACGGCGGCGATCCAGGCACGTCACCGTCGCTCAGCGGTGTTCAGGACTGGGTGCTCATCGATCGCGCGAACAGTGCGGCGTTCGACATCGACAAGTTCCTCCCCCGCATCACCCTGATCACGCTCGACGACGGCGCAGACGCCGGCGCGGTCACCGCAGACCTCGCGAAGATCGTGGGTTCGGACGCGACGATCGAGAGCCCCGCGGATGCCTCGGCGCTGCTCGACGGCTCCCCCGTGTCCGGCGGTCTGCAGCTCGCTCTCCTCGCGCTCATCATCGTCGTGGCGCTCCTGTGCGCCGCGACCGTCGTGCTCGCACTCATGATCAGCGGTCCGGCCAGGGAGCGCCTTCTCGCGCTCCTGCGCACGCTCGGTCTCACCCGGTCGCAGGCCCAGGGAATCACGGGATGGGAGATCGGCCCGACCGCGCTCGTCGCGATAGTGGTCGGCCTCGTGCTCGGTGCCGTGCTCCCCCTCATCGTGCTGGCCGGTGTCGATCTCCGCCCGTTCACGGGCGGCGTGCTTCAGCCCGCCGTCATTCTCGACCCCGTACTCCTGTCGCTCATCATCGGCGGATTCGCCCTGCTCGTCGTGATCGCCACCATGGTCGCCATCGCGACCGCTCGCAGGGTGAGTCTTGCCAAAACCCTCAGAACGTCCGAGGAAGGATAGAACCATGACGACCGATACAGCACCTCCCGGGTCGCCACGCGCGGCGACCGGCGACACCGAGCCGCACATCCTGTGCTCGGATCTCGTGCGCATTTTCGCGGCGGAGGGCGTCGAAGTGCAGGCCCTCCAGGGTCTCAATCTGAGCGTCGACCGCGGAGAGATGGTCGCGCTCGTCGGCGCATCCGGATCCGGCAAGTCGACGCTCCTCACGATCCTCTCGGGCCTCGACACCCCGACGGCTGGCGTCGCACGATGCGCTGGCAGCGACCTGCTCACGATGGGGCGTAAGGAGCGCGTGCAGTACCAGCGGCACAGCGTCGGGTTCGTCTGGCAGCAGACCTCGCGGAACCTCCTGCCCTACCTCACCGCGGCGGAGAACGTCGCGATGGCCATGGTGGTCGCAGGCAACCCGACGAAGGATCGCCGGGCGCGCATCCGGGAGCTGCTCGACCTGCTCGAGGTCGGATACTGCGCGGACCGCAAGCCCACGGAGATGTCCGGCGGCGAACAGCAGCGCAGCGCGATCGCGGTGGCGCTCGCGAACGACCCGCAGGTCCTGCTCGCCGACGAACCGACAGGCGAACTCGATGAGGCCACATCCTCCGACGTGCTCGAGGCGATGCGCGGCGTGAACGAAGGGCTGGGGATCACGACCCTCATCGTCACGCACGATCCGGCGGTCTCCGAGCACGTGAACCGCACGATCCAGATCCGCGACGGCCGCACATCCACCGAGGTTCTGCGGCGCCGCGAAGTCGATGAGCACGGGCAGGAACAGCACATCGCCGAGGAGTTCGCGGTGCTCGACCGCGTCGGGCGCCTTCAGCTCCCGGATGACTTCACGAAGGCGCTCGAGCTGCGCGAGCGCGTTCGCCTCGCCCTCGAGCCCGACCACGTCGGCGTATGGCCGGGGCATCGCCCCGCGAGGTCTGCCCCGGATGCCGTGGCCGACCCGACCCCGCCGGATGCCGCCACCCGGGACAGTGCGCCCCTCGACCCCCCAGAGGACCGATCATGATGGAAGACCTTCGGCCGGCTCTGCGCGCGGAGAACGTCAGCCGGACCTTCACGACCGGCGCGGGCGACGTGAATGCCTGCACCGACATCAGCATCCAGGTGCACGCGGGCGAACTGCTCGTCGTCCGGGGCAAGAGCGGCAGCGGCAAGACGACGCTCCTCAACATCCTCGGCGGTCTCGATCGACCCACCTCGGGCGGCGTCTGGATCGGCGACCAGGACCTGACCGCCCTCAACGACAACAAACTCGCCGAAGTACGACGCGGAAGGATCGGGTACGTCTTCCAGACCTTCGGGCTCATCCCCGTGCTCTCCGCGGCGGAGAACATCGAGGTGCCGTTGCGGATCCGCGGCACCGACCCCGCAGAGCGCGAGACCATGGTGGCGGAGATGCTCGACCTCGTCGGGCTCGCCGACCACGCCGCCCAGCGGCCCTACGAACTCTCCGGCGGCCAGCAGCAACGCGTCGGACTCGCCAGGGCGCTCGTCGGCGAGCCCGACATCCTTCTCGCCGACGAACCCACCGGACAGCTGGACTCCCGCACGGCCGCGACCATGATGGACCTCATCGAAGAGTTGGTGAAGGCGAAGGGAATCGCGGCGGTCGTCTCCACCCATGACCCCCTTCTCGTTGCGCGCGCCCACAACGTCGTCGACCTGCACGACGGACGACTGGTCGAGCAGGAGACCCGCCGCGGCCGGCATGCGAGCGACACAGAGTAGCGAGGGCCATTTCTGACCCCCGCCACCCCGTGCTGCACCTCCGTCAGTTGACGGTGACCGGTAACTTCCGCTGTCCGGTCGCGACCGACACCACCGTCGATGCCCCGCTGTCCCCGTAGTACACGAGGCCGAGGTAACTCGTCGACGCCTTGAGCTTCGACCACGATGCCGTGTAGGTCGTCTGCACTCCCGCCTGGCCGGACAGCTCCGACGGATCGAGCGTGAGCGGTGACCCGCCCGGCAGCACCGAGAACGTGGTCAGGTCGAACGCCGTCGCCGGGTTCGCAGAGTACACGTCGACGTACACGAGGTACTTGGCCGCATCCGGCGAGTAGAGGTCCACCCGCTCATCCGCGGAACCGCTCGCCGACTGCCAACCCGCGATCGGAGTGCCCTTGCTGTCGAGCTCGTACACCGTGAGGTCGAGGTCGGCCGTGTCATCGATCGAGTTCAGGTCGAACCTGGCCAGCACCGTGCCCTTCGCAACCTTGACCGTGTACTGGAACGAGTCCCCGGTCTCCCCGGATCCCGAGTGGTCCTTGACCGTATTGGTCGGATCGCGCTGCAGCGTTCCGGGGGTCAGCCCGGTCGTGCTGAGCGGAATCACTCCATCACCGCCAGGAGTCACCGTCACGTCCACGGAACCGGTGAGACCGGTACCACTCGCCTCGGCGGGCGCGACGATCGTGACCGGCTGCACCGCGATGGGTGACCGGACGACCGTCGAACCACTCGTCCACGTCAGCGCGCCGGTGGCGAACTTGTCGAGTGGAGCATTCGTCCGACTGAACGTCACCGAGAAGCTGGCCGTGTCACCGGGGCTCGCGAAACTGAGCGTCGACGGCGAGACGACCACGTCGATCCCGGGGATCGAGGCCGCCGCGGTGAAGGTTCCCGCCTGCGTCGCCGTCACCGTGCGAGTGATCGTCTCCGGAGCCGTGAGGGCCCCGATGGCGATCGATGCCAGGTTGAGGTTGCTCGG
The DNA here is from genome assembly GCF_014200375.1 of Terrimesophilobacter mesophilus. Classification (GTDB taxonomy): domain Bacteria; phylum Actinomycetota; class Actinomycetes; order Actinomycetales; family Microbacteriaceae; genus Terrimesophilobacter; species Terrimesophilobacter mesophilus. The sequence goes on from NZ_JACHBP010000001.1 coordinate 1,103,185, forward strand.
ATCGATGGGATCGGCCCCGACGTCGTAACCGATGCCCTGGATGTACGAGAGCCAGTCGCCCACGTCATTCAGGTACAGCAGTCCCGGCTCGAAGTACTTCGTCGGATCGACATGGCCTGCGCCCTGCACGAACGGGTTCGTGACCGGTTTGCCTGCACTGTCGAGCGTGTTGTACGCGCTCGTCATCATGGCCGACTTGATCTCGGACGGGCTCGCGTTCGGCGACTTGCCGAGGTACAGCGCTGCGAGGCCGGTGATGTGCGGCGCGGCCATCGAGGTTCCGGAGAGGAACTGGAAGGTCGGATCGCCACCCTCGGCATTCGCACCGTCGGCGATGATCGCCACACCCGGAGCCGTGATGTCCGGCTTCAGGATGTCGCTGCCGTCGGCCAGCACCGGTCCCCGCGAGGAGAACCCGGCGACCTGCGGAGTAGCCGGTTCGATGCCCGTCGAGTTGCCCGCGGCCATGCTGACCGTCGCCCCCGCCGTCGCCGCGTACGCCATGAGCGCGTCATGGAACTGCACGTCGAGGTGGATGGTCGGTACAGAGTGGTTGTCGAGGTCCGTCGACCCAGCGACGACGTTGATCAGGATCATGCCGATGCCGCCGACCCTGGCGACCTCGGCAGACTTGGCCACCCGGTCGTTGAGCCCTCGCTCACACACCACGATCTTGCCGGCTGCGAGCGCCGGGTCGAGCGTGTCGGCGAAGCACAGGTTCGCATTCACCGCACCGGAGAGGGCCACGGCCGACGCCAGTACGAGGTCTCCCTCGAGCGGAGGCGCGCCCGGCGTCATGTCGAGGGTCACGGATGCCCCTGCCATCGCCTGTCCATCGCCGAGCGTGGCCGTCGCCTCATAGCTCGGGATCGTGCTCGCGGCGACCGTGGTGATCCACGGTGACGCGTTGTCGAGCGTCGACGAGGCCGGCCCGTCGTTCCCGGCGGAAGCCGAGACGAAGACGCCGGCAGCTGCCGCACCGAGGAAGGCCTGGTCGGTCGCGGAGACCGTGGTCTGGGCCGCGCCGCCGCCGATGGAGAAGTTGATGACGTCGACGCCGTCGCTCACCGCGGCGTCGATCGCGGCGACGAGGTCGGATGTCGCGCATCCGTCGTCCGTCGTCACCGTCGGATCCTGACCGGTCCAGCACACCTTGTATGCCGCGATCTTCGCCGCCGGTGCGACACCCGTGATGGTCCCGAAGCTCACGCCGTTGATCGAAGCGGCGACATCCGGGTTGCCGGCCGCCGTGCTCGAGGTGTGAGAGCCGTGGCCGTCACCGTCGCGCGGCGAGAGGTACTCGCCGAGGTCGGTCCCGCCGATGTTGCCCGCCCCGAACCCGTTGACGAAGTAGCGTGCGCCGACGATCTTCGTGCTGCAGTCGGCCGCGGTGAACTGGACGCCGGTCTGGCATGTTCCCGTGAAGGTGTTCCCATCGCCCTTTGCGAAGGTGATCGTGCTGCCGTCCAGGTACGGGTCGGCACCCGCCGCCGTGCCGAGCGAGTCGCCGGCGAAGGACGGGTTCTCCGGCGCGATGCCGGTGTCGAGCATGCCGACGACGACTCCGGCGCCGGCATTGCCCACACCCCCCAGTGACGCCCAGACGCCACTCGGACCATCGAGGCCGAGGAAAGTAGTGGAGGGGACCGCCGTCACATGCTGCAACTCGTCGGGAACGATGCTCGCGACGTCTTTGTTCATCGAGAGTGCGACGGCCTGCTTGGTGGAGAGTGTGGCGGAGAAGCCGTTGAGCGTCAGGGTGTAGGAGTAGTCGATCCTGGCGCCGACGGAGGCGGCGACATCCTTCTGCTGAGCTTTGAGGTAATGGGAATAGTTCTCAACGGAACGGCTCTTCGCGTTCAGCTGCTTTCCCTTGCTCGGCCTGGTGGGAGTGAAACCGTTCGTTCCCCCGGTGTAGGTCGCGGCAGCCGCGTCCACGAGAGTCACGATGTAGTGGCCAGGCGCGAATGTCGACTGGCCGTGACCGCCGATCGCGGTCGGTGCGGCGGCGGCCCCTAGCGCGGTTCCCGCGACGAGGCCCGATGCGAGCAGTGCGCTGGTAGCGACTGCCGCAAGGATTTTTCGGTAGCCCACGGTGTATCCCTTCTGAGCAACGGAGTGGGTGGATGCCGCAGTCGGGATCTGCGTTGGGCTTTACGCTAGACCCGGTCTACCCCCGTAGGGGGTACTTTGTTACCAATCCGTTATCAACTTTCCCTCCGCTCTCCTGATTCGCGGAGGGCGAACGCCATTCACTGGCACTCTCATGGATAGAGTGCTAATTTCTTAATAGTTGAGCCGACTCGACTCAAGTACTGAAGGAGTGAAGAATATGGCCCTGTACTTCGACCCGTTCCGTGAACTGGACCGCGTCGCCTCGAACCGGCTGGACTCGCGGCGGCCCCGCCTCATGCCGATCGATCTGCACAAGGACGGCGACCTGTACGTCCTGAACGCCGACCTCCCCGGGATCGACCCCGGCTCGGTGGACGTGGATGTCGACGGCCAGCTGCTCACCATTCGCGCGGAGCGCACCGCCCGCAGCGAAGACGTCACATGGCTTGCCCATGAGCGTCCGAGCGGCTCGTTCCTGCGCCGGCTGAACCTCGGCGACGGAATCGACACCGAGCACATCAGCGCCGCCTACGACAACGGCGTGCTGAGCGTCATGATCCCGGTGAGCGAGAAGGCGAAGCCGCGCAAGGTCGCGGTGCAGTCCGGCGCCGCGTCGACCCCCGTCGAGGTCGCCGCAGCCTGACCATCACGATGCGGCGTTTCGTCGGTGATGCGGGTCTTCACACGACCGCATCGCCGACGGGGCGCCGCATCGTCGTCTTCCGGAGAGCGACTGTCCTGCCCGGCAGGAGCGCCCGCAACGCGTTCAGGATCGTGATGAGGTCGACGACCTCCTGAAGAGCCGCTCCCACGATCGCGGGCAACCACCCGAACGCCGCCGTGAGCATGAGTGCGACGCTGATCGCGATGCCCAGCCAGATGCTCTGAAGGGCGATGTGCACCGTGCGGTGCCCGATCTCCACCGCATCCGCCACCCTCGACACATCGTCGACGAGGATCACGACGTCGGCGGACTCACTCGCCGCCGTCGAACCCCGCGCACCGAGTGCGATTCCGACATCCGCGACAGCGAGGACCGGTGCATCGTTGACGCCATCACCCACCATGATGACCGGCCGCGGTCTCGCGGACCGAACCAGTTCCACCTTGTCCTGCGGGAGGCACTCGGCGTGCACGTCGTCGATCCCCAGCCGTTCCGCTATCGGCCTCGCCGTCTGCTCCACATCCCCGGTGAGGAGGATGACATGTCGGATGCCGCTGCGGCGCAGACGCTCCAGGGTCGCCGGCGCCTCCTCCCGCATTTCGTCGCGCAGCACCACTGTCCCGGCGAATCGGCCGTCCAGGGCGACGTACACGGCTGCTTCGCCGCTGGCGAGCGTCCGACGCTGAACGCCGGTCGCCCGATCGGCGACGAAGCTCGGCTTGCCCACGATGATCTCGCGTCCGTCGATCGTCGCCTCGACTCCGTGCGTCGCCACCTCCCCCGCCCTGCTCGCCTCCCGCAGTGCGATCCCGCGATCCGTCGCGGCCTGGCGGAGCGCCGCCGCGAGCACGTGTGATGAGTACTGCTCAGCCGACGCGACGACGCCGAGCAGCTCATCAGGACCGAAATCAGGACCGAAACCCGGCTCCGGATACAACGCGACGACCTCCGGCACGCCGTTCGTGAGCGTGCCCGTCTTGTCGAAGGCGACGGTGCGCGCCGCGGCGAGCTGCTCGAGGGCGGAGGCGCCCTTGACGACGACGCCGGACTTCGATGAGCGGCTCATACCGGCCATGAACGCGATCGGCGCGGCGAGCAGCAGCGGGCACGGCGTGGCGACGACGAGCACCTCCGCGAACCGCACAGGGTCGCCGGAGATCGCCCACGCGATCGCCCCGATGACGAGCGCGATGATCGTGAATGGGATCGAGTAACGGTCGGCGAGCCGAACCATGGGCGCCTTGCTCGCAGACGCTTCGGCCACGAGCTTGACAATGAGCTGGTACTGGCTCGCACTCGCGAGCGTCGTGGCCCGGATGTCGACGGCACCCGACCCGTTGACAGAACCGCTCCAGAGCTGGTCGCCCCGCACCTTGTCCACGGGCATGCCCTCGCCCGTCAGCGAGGACTCGTCGAGGGAGGCCTCCCGCCCCTCCAGCACGGCATCCACGGGGACGATCTCCGATGGACGCAGCAGGAGCCGGTCACCGACGGCCACCTCATCGACGGGGACGTCCTCGATCCCCCCGGATGCGGTGTATCGGTGCGCTCGCACGGGAGCCCGGTCGAAGAGCGATCGCAGGTCGCGTTCTGCACGGCCGGCGGCGTAGTCCTCCAGCGCCTCCCCGCCGGAGATCATCAACACGATGATGAGGCTCGCCCAGTACTCTCCGACGATGACCGTCGACACGATGGCGATGACGGCGAGCACGTCGAGCCCGAACTGTCCGCGCATGAGCCGACGCACCATGGACCAGGCCTGCATCGCAGCGACGATGAGCGCGAATGCGCTGATGACCCACTGCGCGACGGCACCGTTGCCCGTCGCGGCGAGGCCGAGGCCGACGAGTCCGACCACCACCGTGATCGCCACGATCGGGTAACGCCGGACGGCGGCCACGAACCAGGTCATGGCCTCAGTACTACCCGCAACCGGTCACGGTTTCCAGCAAGGTGAGCCTGACCTTTCCGGGGGTACCGTGTCCCATCGGGGCGCACCCGTTGAAGCCCGGATGCGCGGGTCAGCCGAGTCGTGCCTTGAGGTTGTCGGCGAGAGCCCCGAGGAACTCCTCCGTCGTCAGATAACCCTGATCGGGGCCGACGAGGAGGGCGAGGTCCTTCGTCATCCTGCCGGACTCGACCGTCTTCACCACGACATCCTCGAGGGTGTGAGAGAAATCGATGAGCTCCTGGTTTCCATCGAGCTTGCCGCGGTGGGCGAGCGCACGCGTCCACGCGTAGATGGAGGCGACCGGGTTCGTCGAGGTCGGCTTGCCCGCCTGGTGCTGGCGGTAGTGGCGGGTCACGGTGCCGTGGGCCGCCTCCGCCTCGACGATCTTCCCGTCGGGGGTCGTGAGCACGCTCGTCATGAGACCGAGCGATCCGAAGCCCTGCGCGACGGTGTCGGACTGCACATCCCCGTCGTAGTTCTTGCACGCCCAGATGTAGCCGCCCTCCCACTTCAGGCTCGCAGCGACCATGTCGTCGATGAGCCGGTGCTCGTAGGTGAGGCCCGCGGCGTCGAACTTCGCCTTGAACTCGTCCTCGAAGACCTCGGCGAAGAGGTCCTTGAACCGGCCGTCGTAGGCCTTCAGGATCGTGTTCTTGGTCGAAAGGTAGACCGGGTAGCCGCGGTCGAGTCCGTAGCTGAGCGAGGCGCGCGCGAAGTCGCGGATCGAGTCGTCGAGGTTGTACATCCCCATCGCGACGCCGGAGCCCGGCGCCTGGAAGACCTCGAACGACTGCGGTTCGCCGCCGTCCTTCGGCGTGAAGGTCATCGTGAGCGTGCCTTCGCCCTCGAAGCGGAAGTCGGTCGCGCGGTACTGGTCTCCGAACGCGTGGCGGCCGATGATGATCGGCTTGTTCCAGCCGGGAACGAGGCGCGGGATGTTGGAGATGATGATCGGCTCGCGGAAGATCGTGCCGCCCAGGATGTTGCGAATCGTGCCGTTCGGACTCTTCCACATCTTCTTGAGGCCGAACTCCTCGACGCGAGCCTCGTCCGGCGTGATGGTCGCGCACTTGACGCCGACGCCGTGCTTCTGGATGGCGTGGGCCGCGTCGATCGTGATCTGGTCGTCCGTCTCGTCGCGCTTCTGGATGCCGAGGTCGTAGTACTCGAGGTTCACGTCGAGATAGGGGTGGATCAGGGTGTCTTTGATGGCCTGCCAGATGATCCGGGTCATCTCATCGCCGTCGAGTTCGACGACGGTCCCTTCAACCTTGATCTTCGACACGGGGTCTCTCCTTGGGTGCTTCGCGCTGGGCCCATTTCGGCCGAGAACCAGCTTACAGGCACCGCGTAAGTATCTCGACATCGAGATATCTCTAGGTTTGCGTCGCTTCGTGTGGTTAGCCTGTCATCATGGCCAACCTGAGACTGGAAGAGTTGTCCGGGAGCAACGCGCTCGCCGCGAACAAGCTCACACTGCGGCGCGGGCAGGAACAATTCGTGATCCCGCCGACCTACGCGATCGCCGATGCCTACCTCGATGCGACGACGAGTTGGCCGCGCGTCGTCCTCAAGGATGACGTCGTAGTCGGGTTCATCCGGGGCAATTTCGACGAGGATGCCGCGGAGGAGGAGTTCCGCAGTTGCGTCTGGCGCGTCCACGTCGCCGCGAACCAGCAGGGGCAGGGTGTCGGCACGTTCGCCGTGCTCGCACTCGCCGAGGAGGCCCGCCTCCGCGGGTTCACGAGACTCTCCGCCTTGTGGGAGCCCGGCGACGACGGGCCGGAGGCCTTCTTCACGAACATGGGCTTCGCGGTCGAGCGGGAGACGCAGTACGGCGAGAAGTTCGGCGTCCTGGCGCTGTGACAGACCCGGGGGAGGACTTCGTCTCCCGGGTGCTGAGCGTCGTCGAGGCGATCCCGCCCGGACACGTCATGGCCTACGGAGACATCGCGGCGGCCGTCGGATCGCGTGCGCCGCGAGCAGTAGGCAAGGTCATGGCGTACTACGGCAGCGACGTCCCGTGGTGGCGTGTGATCCGTGCGAGCGGGCATCCGCCGCTGTGCCACGACGACGAGGCGCTGCCCCACTACGAAGCGGAGGGCACGCCGATCGTGCCCACGGCATCCGGCTACCGCATCGACCTGCGGGTGGCCCGCTACCGCCCGTGACGCGGCCGGCGGATCAGACGAGCGAGTCGCGCCAGGCGGCGTGCATCCTCGAGAACTTGCCGGTGCCCGAGATGAGCGCTGCGGGAGTTCCATCCTCGATGATGCGGCCGTGCTCCATCACCAGCACCCGGTCGGCGATCGCGACGGTCGACAGCCGGTGCGCGATGATGACCGCGGTCCGGTCCGCGAGCAGCGTCTGCAAGCCCTCCTGCACGAGCCGCTCGCTCGGGATGTCGAGCGAGGCGGTCGCTTCGTCCAGGATGAGCACGACGGGGTCGGCGATGAATGCTCGCGCGAAGGAGATGAGCTGCCGCTGGCCGGCGGATACCCGTCCTCCGCGCTTATTCACATCCGTGTCGTAGCCGTTCGGCAGCCCCTCGATGAACTCGTGGGCGCCGACCGCCCTGGCAGCTGCGATGACCTCCTCGCGCGTCGCCTCCGGTTTGCCGAGCGCGATGTTGTCGGCGACGGTGCCGGAGAAGAGGTACGCCTCCTGCGTGACCATGACGATCGCGCGGCGGAGGTCCTTCGGGTGCAGCTGGCGCAAGTCGACGCCGTCGAGCGTGACCGAGCCGGACGTCGGGTCGTAGAAGCGCGAGATCAGTTTCGCGAGCGTCGACTTGCCCGCCCCTGTCGACCCGACCAGGGCGATGGTCTGGCCCGCGGGAATGTCGAGGGTGAAGTGCGGCAGGACGACGCGTCCCTCCTTGTAGGAGAACTCGACATCGTCGAAGCGCACGGCGCCCTTCGCCTTCCACAGGTCGATCGGGCCGGTCGGATCCGGAACGCTCGGCTGCTCCTCGAGGACGCCGGAGATCTTCTCGAGCGCCGCAGCAGCGGACTGGTACGAGTTGTAGAACATCGCGATCTCCTGCGCGGGCGCGAAGAAGGATCGCGTGTACAGGAGCGTCGCCAGGAGCGCTCCGATGGCGAGGCTGCCACCCGCGACGCGAAGGCCGCCGACGAGCAGCACGACCGCGAGCGTCACGTTGCCGATGAGCACGAGCCCAGGGTCGAAGATCCCGAACAGGTTGATCGCCCGCTCGTTCGCGTAGCGGTAGTCCTCGACGAGTCCGCCGAACTCCTTCGCATTGCGCTTCTCCTTGCGGAACGCCTTCACGGCACGGATGCCGGTCATGGTCTCCACGAAGTGCACGATCACGCGAGCGGATGCCGTTCGGGTCTGCCGGAACACCTTCTGCGATGCGAGCTGGAACCAGCGCGTGAGGAACCACAGCGGGATGAGCGACCCGAACAGCACGAGCCCGCTGACCCAGTCAAGCCCGAACAGAGCGATCGCGATGAACGCCATGTAGAGGCCACCCTGCACGAGCTGGCTGATCCCGGAGTCGAGAAGCTCACGGATCGCGTCGAGGTCGCTCGTCTGGCGCGCGATGATGCGCCCGGAGGTGTAACTCTCGTGGAATTCGAGGCTCAGCCTCTGCGTGTGCAGGAACACGCGCTTGCGCAGTTCGATCAGGATGGCCTGGCTGATCCTCGCGGTGAGCACCGTGTACCACGCGATGAGCACCGCACCGATGATCCCGGTGAACAGGAACGCGCCGACGGCGACGCCGAGCGGCATCCAGTCCTGTTCGAGCATCGCCGGAAGTCCGTTGTCGATTCCGAACGCGATGAACGCAGGGCCGGCCACCTGGGCGGCCGTGCTGACGACCACGACGACGATCGTCAGGATGATGCGGCCCCACAGCGGCCGAACGAGCGATCCGAGGAGTGTGAGCGACCTGGCACGGATCTGCCTGCTCTCCTCCTTGGTGAAGTCGTGGCGCTCTTCGCCCTCTACTCCCGTGACGCTCATGATCCGACCTCTGTGCTGGGGCGGCTCACGCCGCTGGTGACGATGGGGATGGGTGTCGTCGGCGGCGACGGGGTGTATCCGGGCCCATCGCCTTCGTCTTCGAGGCTCGAGATCACGAACCGGTAGTGCTCGCTCGAGGCGAGCAGCTCCGAGTGGCGCCCGACGGCCGTGATCCTGCCCTTTTCGAGCAGCGCGACGCGGTCGGCGAGCATGACCGTCGACGGGCGATGGGCGACGATGAGCGCCGTCGTCGAGGCGAGCACCCTCCGCAGGGCGGCCTCGACGAGCGCCTCGGTGTCGACGTCGAGCGCGGAGAGCGGGTCATCGAGCACGAGCACGTCCGGCTTCGCGGCGACGGCGCGCGCGAGTGCGAGTCGTTGCCGCTGCCCACCGGAGAGGCTCATGCCCTCTTCACCGACCTTCGTGTCGAGACCCTCCGGCAATTCGCGGGCGAAGTCGGCCTGCGCGATGTCGAGCGCCTCGTCGAGTTCGGCGTCGCTCGACTCCGGACGGCCGAGCAGCACGTTGTCCCGCACGGATGCCGAGAACAGGGTCGCATCCTCGAACGCCATCGCGACGTGCGAGCGCAGCTCTTCGAGGCTGAGCTCCCGGATGTCGACCCCGTCGAGGGTGATCGACCCGCTCGTGACGTCGTAGAGCCTCGTCGCGAGCGCGGTGACGGTGGACTTGCCACTGCCGGTGAGGCCGACGAGCGCCATGGTCTCGCCGGGCTCGAGCTCGAGGTCGATGCCGTCCACGAGGTCCGGGAACCGTTCGGGCGAGTCCGCATAGCGGAAGTGAACGTCGTGGAAGACGAGGCGCCCCTTGGGCTTCTCGATCGTACGAGGCGACTCCGGGTCGACGATCGTGTTCTTCTCGTCCATGACCTCGAAGAACCGGTCGGCAGCGGTGCGCGTGTCGAACGTCATCGACAGGAGGAAACCGATCGACTCGACCGGGAAGCGAAGCACTGTCGCTGTCGCGAAGAACGCGACGAGTCCTCCAGGCGTGATCTGGCCGACGCTCGCCAACCAGACGCCGCCGCCGAGGCACAGTGCGAACGTGACATCCGGGACGAGGAGGAGCCACAACCAGATGCCGGCGATCGCCTTCGCCTTCTCGATCTCGGTGCCACGCAGAAGTTCCGCCTGCGACTCGAAGTTGCGCAGGGCGTGGGCTCCCCGACCGAACGCCTTGAGCACCCGGATGCCGTGGACCGATTCCTCGACCGTCGTGGCGAGGTCTCCTGCCTGGTCCTGGCTGCGCCGGGCGACGACCGAGTACTTGTTCTCGAAGAGGTACCCGTAGATGACGAGCGGGACGGAGCACACCAGGAAGATCACGCCGAGGATCCAGTTGATGCTCGCGAGCACCACGATGCCGACGACGATCGTGATGGTGTTCACGACGAACAACACGAGGCCGAAGGAGAACCAGCGGCGGATGAGGTTGAGGTCGCTGATGGCGCGCGACAGGAGCTGTCCACTCGGCCAGCGGTCGTGGAAGTTGACCGGAAGCTCCTGGAGCTGGTTGTACAGTCCGTTGCGCATGCGCGCCTCGATGTGGGTGCCGGGCTGCAGGACGAACCAGCGGCGGAACCAGATCATGATCGCCTCGATGACGCCGAGGATGAGCACGATGCCCACGGGCCACCAGATCTCGCTCGAGTCGCCATCCTTCAGCGGACCGTCGACGAGGGATCGCAGCACCTGCGGGATGGCGAGTGCGACGAGGGCCGCGAGCATGGCGGCACCCATGCCGAGGTAGATGCGCGGCATGGCGGGTTTTGCGAACGGGTACACGCGCATGATGGCGGCGAAGGTTCCCGGTCGCTTCTCGTGGACGTCAGAGGACAACAGTTTTCCTTGCATTGGTCAGGGGACGGCAATGCCGACACTAGTGAGGGGAGACCGTCTGGGCCTCCGCGATGCCGACGGCGGGGCGCCGCGTTCGCCCCACTCCGTCAGCGCAGCCTTCCAGAATATGCCATGGTCATCCGCGCCGCAAATGGCCATGGTCGGGGCGCCCGCTGCAGGCGGACGCGCCCGCTGTGGCAATCCCCCAAGCCATTGGTTAGGATTGCCTTACCTTCATGATCGGATTCCCGTGACCCGTATTGACCGCCAGACCGCCCGTGCGGTGCGACCATGATTCCCCTGGCGACCTCGAACCTCGGCGACGAGATGGGCGACCTCCTCTCGGCGGCCGGGCCGATCATCTTCTACGTCATCGTCTGGGGGCTCGTCTTCGCGGGCACGGCGATCTTCCTCGGGCTGTTCATCCCGTTCATCACCGGTGACTCCCTGCTGTTCGCCGCGGGGCTCATCACCGCATCCGCCGCGAGCCTCAACATCGTCATCCTCGCCGTCGGTGTGGGGATCGCCGCGTTCCTCGGGGACCAGGTCGGCTTCCTCCTCGGGCGCCACTACGGGCGCGGCTACCTCGATCGCCACGGCGGCAGGCGCACCCAGAAGGCGATCTTCGTCGCCGAGACCTTCTACCAGCGCTACGGATGGTGGTCGATCGTCGTCGCCCGCTTCGTCCCGTGGGGCAGGGTGTTCATCCCGGTCATCGCCGGGGTCGGCCGGATGAACTATTACCGGTTCGTGTCCAGCAACCTCGTCGGAGCGCTCGCCTGGGGAGTCGGGATCTCCCTCGTCGGCTACTTCACCGCTACGATCCCCGGAGTGAAGAGCGCCTCGTACGTCATCGCCGGTGTCGTCATCGCCCTGTCGATCATCGCCGGCATCCGCACCTGGCGCGCCACCCGGCACGAGCAGGCCGCCGCCGCAGAGTGAGTCGAGCGACTCGAACTACCGGATGCGCACCGACAGGCAGGTCACGCAGCCCTCGAGCTTCTCGAACTCGCTGATGTCGACGGTGACGACGCGATAGCCGAGTTCGGTGACGAGCTCGGCGCTCTTCGGCGCTGAGGCGGCCATGAGCACGGTGTCGTCGCTCAGCACCACGACGGCGACGCCCGTCTCCTCCGGCACTGCGAGGAATCGATCGAACATCCCGGGGTTGTCGACGAGCGGCGGGTATCCGAGGATCGTGCCGTCCGGGAGGGCGGTGACCCCGCTCTTGAGGTGCAGCACGCTCGCCACGGGAACCGCCACGACCGTGTAGCCCAGCGGGCCGACGATCGCGCGCAGCTGTCGGATGCCCTCGGCATTCGTCCTCCCGCCGCGTCCGACGTATGCGGTCTTGCCGACCTTGAGAACGTCTCCGCCGTCCAGGGTGCCCGGCAGTTCGATGCGGGCGATGTGGAGGCCGAGTTCCCGCACCGTGTCCTCGACGCCGGCGATCTCCGACCTGCGCGACTCGTGGCCCGGGCTCGTGATGACCGCCGTCTCCCCGAAGATGACCACGGCATCCTCGACGAAGACGGAGTCGGGGGCATCGGCCGCGACGGGCACCTCGATCGTGTCCCAGCCATTGTCGATGAGGGCGGCGACGTAGGCGTCCCACTGTTCATCCGCCTTCTCGGCGTCCACGACCGAGCGGGCGATGTGCGTCACCTGGCCCTCGGCGAGGTTCGCAGCCGGAAGTCGAACGAGGGCGACCCTCCGGTCGAGGGCGGGCGGGGCATCCAGCGTCGACTGGGTGATATAGGCCCACAGCCGGCGACCCACCGTGGCGGCGGCCAGGACGGCGGCGATCGCGAAGACCAGTTTCGGTCCGACGAGCGTGCCGAACAGGAACGCGATCGCGCTCCCGTCGATGGTCGCCCCACTGCCGAGGATCGTCGCGAGGCTGCCGAAGAGGCTCGAGAGGAGGGCGGCGACGATGGCCAGCGGCACGGCGACGTACCAGCGCCGCAGGCCGTCCAGTCCCGCCACGATCGCGATGATGAGGAAGAGGATGAGACTCGACGCCAGGAAGTAGCCGCTCAGCTGCTGCAGCGACGACGGATCCGCGCCGGACGCCGAGAAGAACACCAGCACGCTCGCGAGGTGCGCGATGACCGCGGATGCGAGGGAGGCCGTGACGGCGCCGGCGATGCGGCGGACCATGGCCAGCGGTCCGGTGGAAGAAGTCATGCTGCGAGACTATTGGATAAGCACGGTCCAGATACACACCTGCGTTCTCCGGCACTCAGTGGAAGAAGTGTCGCTCGCCCGTGAAGTACATCGTGACCCCTGCGTCGCGCGCCGCGGCGATGACCTCGTCGTCGCGCACAGAGCCGCCGGGCTGGACGACCGCGGTGACCCCGGCATCCAGCAACACCTGCAGGCCGTCGGCGAACGGGAAGAACGCATCGGATGCCGCGACGCTTCCGCGCGCGCGGTCGCCCGCCCGTTCGACCGCGAGCCTGCACGAGTCGACTCGGTTGACCTGGCCCATGCCCACGCCGACGGACGCTCCATCCCGTGCGAGGAGGATCGCGTTCGACTTCACCGCGCGCACTGCTCGCCAGGCGAACTCCAGGTCCGCGCTGGTCACGGCGTGCGCCGGTTCGCCCGACACGAGTCTCCACTCGTCGAAGGGCGCGAAGTGCGTGTCGGGAGTCTGGACGAGAAGGCCGCCGGACACCTGCCTCCACTCGAGGGTTTCGCGCGAGTAGTCCAGCGGGAGACGGAGCAGTCTCAGGTTCTTCTTCGCCGTGAGCACCTCGAGCGCATCCTCGGTGAAGTCCGGAGCGACGAGGACCTCCGTGAAGATGTCCTTGATCGATTCGGCCGCCGCGCGGTCGATCGTGCGGTTCGCCGCGATCACCCCGCCGAAGGCCGAGACCGGATCGCACTCGTGGGCGAGGCGATGGGCGGTGGCGATGTCCGGACCGACGGCGATGCCGCACGGGTTCGCATGCTTGATGATCGCGACGGCGGGCTCGGAGAAGTCGTGGGCGGCGCGCAGTGCTGCGTCGGCATCGACATAGTTGTTGTACGACATCTCCTTGCCGTGCAGCTGCTGCGCCTGCGCGATTCCGCGCCCGTCGGCCGCCGGGTACAGGATTGCGGACTGGTGTGAGTTCTCGCCGTAACGCAGTGCGGTACCGGCCTCGAACGCCAGGGTCAGGCCGCGATCATCGGCCTGGTTGCGCTCACGATCTGCGCGGATGCCGACGCTTGCGGTGAAATACTCTGCGACGGCGGTGTCGTAGGCGGCAGTGTGCGCGAACGCCTCACCGGCCAGTCGCTGCCGCTGGGCAAGGGTCGTTCCTCCGAGCGTCAGTGCCTTGATGACCTGCGCGTAGCTGGTCGGCGAGACGACGACCGCGACGTTCGCGTGGTTCTTCGCGGCGGAGCGCACCATGGCCGGGCCGCCGATGTCGATCTGCTCGATCACCGCATCCGGCCCTGCACCGCTCGCGACCGTCTCGACGAAGGGGTAGAGATTGACGACGACGAGTTGGAAGGCCGCGAAGCCGAGCGCGGCGAGTTCCGCCTCGTGGCCCGGCAGACGCAGATCGGCGAGGATCCCGGCGTGCACGGCAGGGTGGAGGGTCTTGACGCGCCCGTCGAGGGACTCGGGGAACCCCGTCACCTCGCTCACCTCGGTGACCGGATGCCCGGCTGCAGCGATCTGTCTGGCGGTCGACCCCGTCGAAACGATGTCGACGCCGGCGTTCGCGAGCGCGGCGGCGAGCTCGAGCAGCCCCGTCTTGTCGCTCACCGACACGAGCGCCCTTCGAATCGGGATGACGTCGCGTTCCGAGGCATCCCGGGAACCGGTGGGCGGTGTGGTCGCGCTCATGCGAACTCCTTCAGGTCGATGACTCCCCGGGCGATATCCAGTACTGCCTGCACGAGCAGCCGGCGTTCGACGAGCTTGATGCGGTCGTGAAGAGAGTCTTCGGTGTCGCCCGCGACGATCGGCACGCGCTCCTGGGCGATCACGGGGCCGCTGTCGACACCGTCGTCGACGACGATGATGCTCGCGCCCGTCAGTGCCGCCCCGGATGCCAGCGCGTCCCGTACGCCGTGAGCGCCGGGGAACTCTGGCAGGAACGCCGGATGCGTATTGATGAGCCGCGGGGACAGGGCCGCCACGACATCGGGAGGCAGGAGACGCATGAAGCCGCTCAGGATGACGAGCCCAGGGTTCCATTCCTCGATCTGTTCGAGGAGCGCCGCACCCCACGCCGCGCGATCGGGAAAGTTCGACCATGAGACAGCGAAGGTCGGGACGCCGAACGCCTCAGCGTGAGCGAGCCCCGCTGCGTCGCGATCGGTGCCGACGGCGACGATCCGCGCGGGGAAATCCGCACCAGCGGTCGCCTCGAGCAGTGCACGGAGATTCGAGCCGGCCCCGGAGATGAGGACGACGACCGAGAGCATGCACTCAGCCTATTTGCTGCGCGGAGGGCGCCCCACCATGAGTCCGATGATCGCGGGGACCGCGAACTCGAGCGCTGCCCACAGGCCGACCTGGAACGCATCCGGGCCGACATCGGCCAGCCGCCCAGGGCCGGCCGCCCCACCGGAGAACCAGGCAAGGAGCCCGAGCAGGATGCCGCCGGCGATGCCGACGCCGAGCCCCGTGAGTGCGAGCAGCGAAGCGCGCTCACCGACGACGCGCAGCACTGCCGGGCGCACGAAAACGCCGACAAGGAACCCGGCGACCACGGGCACGAGAAGTCCCAGGAATCCGAACGCGAAGTCACCCGTCGGTATGGCGCCGAAGATCGGAATCGCGGGCAATGGGCCGAGGCTCGTGCCGAGCGGGCCGACCGACGAGCCGGCCCCGATCGCGAACCCGGGGCCGACGAGCCACGCGGCGCACCAGACGACGAGGTTCGGGAGGAACGCGAATTCAGCGAGGGTCACGGCGATGCCGCCGAGCACCCCGGAGTGGATTCCCTCGTACAGCGCGATGATGCGCCCGTAGTCGACGAGGATCATGACCGCGAGGAGAAGTCCGGACACCATGAGGACCATGGCCACCGCGGCCACTCCCCCGCGCAGGGATTGGCCGACGACCGCGCGCACGGCATCCGGTCGCGACGCCCACCACTCGCGCACAGGCGATCGGCCCGGTACCCGACCGGGCATCCGGTCGAGACGCCGCCTCGCGATACCCACACCGATCAGGAGACCGACAGCGAAGACGAGTGTCGGAAGCAGCGCCCCCTGCCAGAGCGACGGCCGGGCGAAACGGTGCACGGCGCTCACCGTGGCGCCGACGGCGAGCCCGGCGAAGACGAGGATGGCGATGATCGTGCCGAGGCGCACATACGGAGTCTCAGCGATGCGCCTTCCCGCCCGCACCGCGAGCAGGGCGGTCAGCAGTGCGATGCCGAGGGCCGCGATCGATAGGACGAAGGGCGCGCCGGCGTCAGGGAAGCCCACGATGTGCGCGGTCACGGGGTCGAGGGTGAGGGTCACATCGGCACCGTGGCCGATGAGCCAGGTGTCGACCGAGGCGCGCCAGAAGACCGTCCAGTCGAGCTGGAGGCCGTACTGGAACGCCCACAGGAAGGTGAGAGGGACGAGAGGGATGCCGATACCGATGCCGACGACGAGCAGCGCCTCGAGCGCGGCGAAGAGGGCGGTGATCGGACGGTTCATACCCGTCGGAGCCTACCGCCGCATCCGCCGCTCACCCCGGTGCCACTCCCGACCGCGAAGGGTCGTTACTGTTCTTCGTGAGCGTCACGAAGGGCAACAACCGACCCCGCGCGAGGTGTGGACGCTACAGGGCGGCGAGGATGTCGCGCATGAGCTGGGCGGTCTCGGACGGCGTCTTGCCGACCTTGACGCCCGCAGCCTCGAGCGCTTCCTTCTTCGCCTGCGCCGTGCCGGCGGAGCCGGAGACGATCGCGCCGGCGTGACCCATGGTCTTGCCCTCCGGCGCGGTGAACCCTGCGACGTAGCCGACGACGGGCTTCGTGACGTTCGCCTTGATGAAGTCGGCCGCGCGCTCCTCGGCGTCGCCGCCGATCTCACCGATCATGACGATGGCCTTCGTCTCCGGGTCGGCCTCGAACGCGGCGAGCGCGTCGATGTGGGTCGTTCCGATGACGGGGTCGCCGCCGATTCCGATCGCCGTCGAGAAGCCGAGATCCCGCAGCTCGTACATCATCTGGTAGGTGAGGGTTCCCGACTTCGAGACGAGACCGATCGGACCCTTGTGGGTGATGTTCGCGGGTGTGATGCCGACGAGAGCCTCGTCGGGGGTGATGATGCCCGGGCAGTTCGGGCCGATGATGCGCGTCGCGCCGCCCTTCGCCTTGGCGTGCGCCCACGCCTCGGCCGAGTCCTGCACGGGGATGCCTTCGGTGATGACGACGAGCAGCGGGATGGCTGCGTCGATCGCCTCGATCATGGCGTCCTTGGCGTGCGCCGGCGGGACGAAGATGATCGAGACATCCGCCCCGGTCTTCTCCATGGCCTCGACGACGGTGCCGAACACCGGAAGTTCGACGGCATCCCCGGATGCCGTGGTGTGCGCGACGGTCGTGCCCGCCTTCCGCGCGTTCACACCCCCGACGACCTGCGTCCCGGCCTTGAGCATGAGCGCAGTGTGCTTGGTGCCCTCGCCGCCGGTGATGCCCTGGACGATGACCTTCGAGTCCCTGGTGAGGAAGATTGACATGTCCCGATCCTTACTTCGAAGCCAGCTGGGAGGCCTTGTCGGCCCCCTCGTCCATGGTGTCGGCGAGCGTGACGAGCGGATGCGCGGCCTCGTTCAGGATGCGCCGTCCCTCCTCGACCTTGTTGCCGTCGAGCCGCACGACGAGCGGCTTGTTCGCGCCGTCCCCGAGCTTCGCGAGCGCACCGACGATGCCGTTCGCGACCGCATCGCACGCCGTGATCCCGCCGAAGACGTTCACGAACACGCTCTTGACCTGCGCGTCGCCGAGAATGACGTCGAGCCCTGCGGCCATGACCTCTGCGCTCGCCCCACCGCCGATGTCGAGGAAGTTGGCCGGCTTCACGCCGCCGTACTTCTCGCCTGCGTATGCGACGACATCCAGCGTGCTCATGACGAGTCCCGCTCCGTTGCCGATGACGCCGACCTCGCCGTCGAGCTTCACGTAGTTGAGGTCAGCCGCCTTCGCCTTGGCCTCGAGCGGGTCGGTGGATGCCGCATCCTCGAGCGCGGCGTGGCCCGGATGGCGGAAGTCCGCATTGCCGTCGAGTGTGACCTTGCCGTCGAGGGCCAGAATGTCGCCCTCGGCCGTGAGCACGAGCGGGTTGACCTCGACAAGAGTGGCATCCTCGCCCGTGTAGACCTCATAGAGCTTGACGATGACGGGCGCGACCTTCGCGATGAGCTCTTCGGGGAAGTGACCTGCACGCGCGATCTCGGCCGCCTTCTCCTCGTCGATCCCGGTCGCGGGGTCCACTTCGACGCGGGCGAGGGCATCCGGGCGCTCGACCGCGAGCACCTCGATCTCCATGCCGCCCTCGACGCTGCAGAGGGAGAGGTAGGAGCGGTTGGCCCGGTCCAGCAGTACGGAGAAGTAGAACTCGCGCTCGATGCTCGCGCCGGCCGCGACCATCACCCTGCGGACGACGTGGCCCTTGATGTCGAGGCCGAGGATCTGCTCTGCCGCGGCGAATGCCTCATCCGGACTGTGCACGACCTTGACGCCGCCCGCCTTGCCGCGACCGCCCACCTTGACCTGCGCCTTGACGACGACGGTGCCGCCGAGCTTCTCTGCGGCCGCGCGGGCCTCCTCGGGGGTGTCCGCGACGATGCCGGCAAGTACCGGCACTCCGTAGGATTCGAAGAGATCCCTGGCCTGGTACTCGAATAGATCCACGCTGCATTTCCAATCGCGTTGCTGAGCAAAACTGCCACAGAAGATCCTACCCGCTTGCGCTGGCACCGACTTTCAGGCCAAGGGATGCGAGGAAGTCGTCCACCGTGTGGGTGAGGGGGATCGGCTTTCCCAGTTCGGAGCTGATCTTGCCGTGACTCATGGCAACCGGAAACACCTGAATGCCCACATCGCTGCCTGCGGCCGCCTGCTTCCGCACGGCATTCTCGAAGCCTTGCGCCTGCGGACAGGCATCCGCCCGCGCGCTGCCGCAGACGAGAAGCATGGGCGCTGGAACGCCGCTCAGGCGAAGCGTCGGTGAGGAGTCCTTCCACAGCTGCTCGTCATTGCCGAAGACCGGATCGTAGAGGGCAAAGTGCGGCTTCTCCATGATCGAGACGATGTCGAAACCCGCGCCGTCGAGGGAGACGGTGCCACGCCATGCGCCGGCTCCCGCGTTCGCCGCAAAGCTCGGGTCGGCCGCGACGAGGGATACCAGATTCCCGCCGGCAGAGTGGCCCATGAGGACCACGTCCTCGCCGGATCCTCCCCATTCTGCAGCGTGCTTCTGCACGAAGGCGAGCGCAGCAGCCACATCGCCGGCTTCGTCGACGGGAGTCACCGCTGGCGAGAGTCGATAGTTCATCGAGACGAACACGAAACCCATCGGCAGGTAGTGCGCGACCTTGTTGTCGACGACACCGGCGGCCGCCTTGTCGCCCCGAACCCAGCTGCCGCCGTGGACCATGAGAATGACGGGCGCGCCGCTGACGCCCCCTGGCGCATACACGTCCAACACCTGAAGCGGATCGGAGCCGTAGGCGACATCGCGGTGGATCTCAGTGGCGGCAGGCAACCACGCACCTGAAACGACCGCATCTCCGCTGGCGGATGTGGTGGTGACGGGTGCGCACCCGGCAAGGACGAGCGCCGTCACGGCGACCGCCGCGGTCACGATCATTCTTCGCATGGAAGAACGCTACCGAGTCCGCGGCGGTTCTCCCTATGGCGCACCTATGACTTCTTCGCGGTGAAGCGAACCGTCCCCGTCGCGATGTCCGCCGTGACGAGCCGTGCGGTGATGACCGCTCCAGCTTCGAGGTCGCCGTCGCAGGATGCCGTCACCGCCGGGTCGACGAGCTGGATCTGGGCCGTGCCGTTCGAGGCGGCGATGACCGTCGCGTCGAACTCCTCGCCGACGCGCGAGCTCAGCACTGCAGCCTCCACGGCGCTCACCGCCGCGTGGTCCGCCCGGCCGGCCACGGCATCCGACGCCGCCATGATCGGGGGGAGCTCTGGGAGGGCGGTGCGCGCCCAGGCGGGGATGCTGCGCCCGTTCGCGAGCGCATCGCAGACGACGAGTACGAAGCGATCCACGAGCCTGCGCAGCGGCGCGGTCGTATGCGCGTACGGGGCGCCGACGGCCGACTGGACCGAGTTCTCGGGCACGTCACCCTCGAATACGGTGTAACCGGCGCCTCGGAAGAGGGACGCGGCCGCATGCATGATGGCGAGCTGCCTCGGGTCATCGGGGTCGAGCGTGCGGAGGTATTCGCCATACTCGACGGTGGCCGGCCACGGCGTTCCGAGTGCTGCCGCACGCCTCCGGAACCAGGAGATCGACTCTTCGCTCGGCGGCGGCATGGTGCGCAGGATGCCCACCCTCCCCTCGATCATGATGCGCGCGGCCGCCATGCCGGTGAGGACGGAGATCTGGGCGTTCCAGTCCTCCGCGGGAAGCGGATGCCGACGGATGAGCTCATAGCGACCGCCGACGTCGCGAACCTCCTGCTCCGGCCTCCCGAGGCTCGCGCCGCCGCGGTCGCGTTCCCGCTGGATGAGCACGAGCCCGATCTCCTTGAGCAGCGCGAGCGACTCGGGAGCGGTGCCGGCGTCGATCGACGACTGCACCGTCTCGTAGTCGAGGCGTTCCGTGCTCCGAATGCGGGCGCGGCCGAGGCTGATGGCCGTCTGTCGCCCTTCACGGTCGAGTTCGAAGGTCCAGACGTATGCACCGCGCACCTGGCCGGGCAACAGTGACGCCGCCTCCTCGCTGATGACGAGCGGATGCAGCGGAATCCGGCCATCCGGGAGGTACAGGGTCTGCCCCCTCGAGCGCGCCTCCGCGTCGATCGCCCCGCCCGGCCTCACGAACGCGGGCACGTCGGCGATCGCATAGCGCACTCGATAGCCGTCATCCGTGCGCTCCAGATGCATCGCCTGGTCGAGGTCGAGGGAGCCGGCCGGGTCGATCGTGAAGAACGGCACGTCGAGCAGGTCGGCGTCGGGGAGGGTCGCGTCCGCCGCAGCGGTCCTGGCCTCGGCCTCCACCTCTGCGGGGAACGCGGCCGTCACATCGAGCTCGGCCCGCAGGGCGGCGAGGGCTGCTGCGAGCTCGCCATCGGCGTCGCCGAGCCGCACGGTGGTGAGGGGCATCAGAGCTTCTCGATCGGCACGGTCGCGAACAGCGAACGTGCATCAGGTGGGTTCGAGAAGCTCATGCGAGCTTCTCGATCGGCACGGTCGCGAACAGCGAACGTGCATCAGGTGGGTTCGAGAAGCTCATGCGAGCTTCTCGATCGGTGAGATCTTGATGAGGAGGCGCTTCCGCCCGGCCGTCTCGAACTGCACTTCGGCGACCGCTTTCGGCCCCGTCCCCGTCACCGCCGTCACCTTGCCGTCGCCGAAGTCGACGTGCCGGATGCGGTCGCCCGCCGCGAGCGTGAGATCGCCGTTGTCGCGCACCGTGCTCGTCACCCGACTCGTCCACTCGGTCTTGGGGCGCTCGGCAGCCCTGGCCGCCGCGCGAGCCCTCGCAGTCGCACCTGGACCGCCGGACTCGATCGCGTATCCGCCAGGCCCTCCGAGTGAGCTGCCCGCAAGGGAGTTCTCGGCCCCGAACCCTCCGCGCCGGGCATTGAGGGCCCTCGGCTCGGTGCCGCCGCGCGAGTTGGCCATTCCCGGCGACTGTCGCCAGTCGATGAGCTCGGTCGGGATCTCCTGCAGGTATCGGCTGGGCATCGCGACCGTGACGTCGCCGAACTGGGCGCGCGTCATCGCGAGCGAGAGGTACAGCCGCCGCCGGGCACGCGTGATGCCGACATAGAACAGCCGGCGTTCCTCGGCCGGGCCGCCCGGCTCGCCCGCCGACATCTGGTGGGGCAGCAGCCCCTCCTCCACGCCGGTCAGGAAGACGGCCTCGAACTCGAGCCCCTTCGCCGTGTGGAGCGTCATGAGCGAGACCGTACCGCTCGAGTCGTCGAGCTCATCCGCCGCCGCCACGAGCGAGACCTCGGTGAGGAAGTCGAGCAGGGTGCCGGTCGGATTGTTCCGGCGGAACTCGCGCGTGACCGCGAGGAGCTCCTCGACGTTCTCGGCCCGCGCCTCATCTTGCGGGTCTCGGCTCGCCCGCAGCGCCTCGATGAAGCCGGTGCGCTCGAGGAGGGCGGCCAGGATGTCCGCAGGAGCCGCCGTGTCTGCCGTCGCCCCCACCTCGTCCAGGATCGTCGCGAGCCCCTCGATCGCCGCCGTGACCTTGGGTCCGAGCCCGAGTTGGTCCGACTCGCGCAGGGCATCGCGCAGCGTGCGCCCGTCCTTGTCCGCGTGATTCTGCAGCGCGGCTTCGGTGGCCGGCCCGATCCCGCGCTTCGGCACGTTCATGATGCGGCGCAGGGCGAGCGGGTCTGCGGGGTTCGCGACGGCGATGAGGTAGGCCATCGCATCCTTGATCTCGGCACGCTCGTAGAACTTCGTGCCGCCGATCACGCGGTAGGGCAGCGCAGAGCGGATGAAGACGTCCTCGAGCGCCCGCGTCTGCGCGTTCGTGCGGTAGAAGACCGCCACGTCGCGGTAGTCCATGCCCGCCTCGCGGAGCTCCACGATCTCGTCGGCGATGAACTGCGCCTCGTCGTGCTGACTGTAACCGGTGAAGCCGACGATCTTCTCGCCGTCGCCGATCGTCGTGAAGAGCTTCTTGTCCTTGCGATCGAAGTTGTTCGCGATGACCGAGTTCGCCGCGCTCAGGATGTTCTGCGTCGAACGGTAGTTCTGCTCGAGCAGGATGACCTTCGAGTTCGGGAAGTCGCGCTCGAACTCGACGATGTTCCGGATGTCCGCCCCGCGGAACGCGTAGATCGACTGGTCCGAGTCACCCACGACGGTCAGCGATGCGGGCGGAAGAGGGCGATCGTATTCCTTCAACGGCATGCCGTCGAATCCGACAGCGCCCTTGAGATGCTCGGGCTTCGGCGCGCGGGTGAGCTCGCGGATGAGCGAATACTGCGCGTGGTTCGTGTCCTGGTACTCGTCGACGAGGATGTGCCGGAACCTCCGCTGGTACAGCGCTGCCACCTTCGGGAACGCCCGGAACAGGTACACGGTCTGCGCGATGAGGTCGTCGAAGTCGAACGCGTTCGCCCGGGTGAGCTCGCTCGAGTACCGGCGGAACATCTCCACGAAGACGGCTTCCGCCGGGTCGGCGAAGTTCGCGTTGCGGGAGTAGCTCTCGACCTCCTGCAGTTCGTTCTTGGCCTTCGAGATGCGCCCGGCCACCTTGCTCACGGTGAACCCGAACGTGTCGGCGTCGAGGTCCTTGATGATGCGCTTGATGAGGGCTCGCGAGTCCGCGGAGTCGTAGATCGTGAAGCTCTTCGTGTAGCCGAAGGTCTCGGCCTCGCGGCGCAGGATGCGCACACAGGCCGAGTGGAACGTCGAGATCCACATGCCCTCCGCTGCCTGCCCGATGAGCGTCTCGACGCGCTCGCGCATCTCGGCAGCCGCCTTGTTCGTGAACGTAATCGCGAGGATCTGGCTCGGCCAGGCATCCTTCGTCTCGATGAGGTGTGCGATGCGGCGGGTGAGCACGCTCGTCTTGCCCGAGCCGGCGCCCGCGACGATGAGCAGCGCCTCACCACGATGGACGACGGCCTCGCGCTGCTGCGGGTTGAGCCCCTCGAGCAGCCGCGACTCGAGGGCGGGATCCGGCAGCTCGGGGATGAACGTCATGACCCGTCAATTCTAGGCGCGGGCGCCGACGGGGCCATGCCGGGCCGCCGGAGTCAGAGCGCCGCGCGCGCCTCGATCGCGAGATCCGCCTGGTCGGAGAACACGCCGTCGAGGCCCGTGCGCATGAGCAACTGGAACTCGCCGAGCCAGTCGCCGTAGTCGCGCGCGTTCACCCCGCGCCGGAGGTTCTTCGCGAGGAACTGGTTCTCTGCGCGCAGCGTCCAGCAGTACACGTCGAGGCCCGCGGCGTGCGCGCGCTGCACGAGGTCGGTCGTACCCGTCGCATTGCCGGCCTTGTCGAGCTCCAGCAGCATCCGCTTGTCGACGCTGATGCCCTGGAGCCCGGATGCCGCCAGCGCCACGAGCCCGCCATCGGTGAGGTACGCGGAGAACGGTTGTGCTGCGGACCCGTGCGCGGCCACCTGGTCGGCTGGAGCCCCCGCGGCTTCGAGCAGGAACACGTACTTCGCCTGCACGCCGCGATTGCGAATCCGCCCGAGCACCGTGGTCTCGAAGCACTCGACGGTGAGCCTGGGGTCGCTGCTCCATCCGGCGGAGCTCAGTTCGGCGGCGAACAACTCGTCCAGCGGAAGGCCGATGGATTCGAAATAGGTCGCATGCTTGATCTCCGCGACCATCCCCGCTCCGCCGCGGTCGTCGAGCAGGTCGAGCAGGTCGGTGAGGCGGAGGATCCCCTCTTCCCCGTCGAATGCACGGCTCCGCAGTTTCGGCAGCCTCTCGCGCACGCGCAGGGTCCTCAGTTCCTGCCAGGTGAAGTCCTCGGTGAACCAGCCGGTGAGTTTCTGTCCGTCGATGACCTTCGACGTCCTGCGGTCCGCGAATTCCGGATGCGCCGCCACATCCGTCGTGCCGGAGATCTCGTTCTCGTGGCGAAGCACGAGGATGCCGTCCTTCGTCGCGACGATGTCGGGCTCGACGGCATCCGCCCCGAGGTCGAGCGCGAGGTCATACGCGGCCAGGCTGTGCTCCGGCCGGTATCCGCTCGCTCCACGGTGCGCGATGACCAGGGGTCTCGCACTCGCGGAGTTTTTCACAGTGCAACGGTACGCGATGCCCGCTGTTGATAACCTGCTGGATATGGAGCGATGCGAGAGTTGCGGTCGCGAACTCTCTGCAGAATGGAAGTACTGCATATACTGCGGGCGACCGATTTCGCGCAGTGCGCTCTCCCGAGTCGATGCCGCCAGAACCACCGTCGTCCCCCGGGCGGCCCCCACCCGTTCCGGAGCGGAACAAGAGGTGATCCCGTCCGCGTTCCGCCCGGATGTCGACGAGCCGCAGACCCGCAAGTACGACGCCCCGTTCTGGGTCGGCGTCGGCATGGGCATTCTCGGCCTCACGCTCATCATCTACGCCGCCGTGATCATCTACGGATCCTGATGCCCGACCCGAACTCCCCCTGGCGTGAACCGACGAAGTCGCTTCGGCTGCGTTGGGGTTCGTATCGCGGCCGGCTGATGTCGGGCATCGCGCTGATGTTCGTCGGTGGCGTACTCATCCAGTTGACCTCGGCCTACTCGCTCTACGTCCTGCCCCTCGGCCTGTTCGCGCACATCGTCGGCTGGTGCATCCTGCCGGGCATCGGATGGCGGAGGGTCGTCGGCGCCGCCGTGAGCGCACTCACCATGGTCGTCATGCTCAACGGGGCCCCATCGACGGTCTTCCTCGTGCTGCCGCTCGCCTGCTGGCTGTTCACCCGGCAGCGCCCTCTCCTCAGTTACGCGGCACTCGTCATCATCCCGGTGGCTGCCCTGCTTCTCGCCCAGGCGTTCCCGGACTACGGATGGGGAATCGTCGTGGTGTCGATCGCGGGAACGGTCGTCGTCGGCTCGGCCTGGGTCGCCCGTTCGCTCGTTGCGATCGGCGGGAAATCCACAGCAATTGCACGATAGGTTTGCCTGAAGAGCGATTCCCCAGAAAGCAGAGGAACCCATGGCGTCATCGAACCCGGCATTCACGAACTCGCCCGCCTTCACGGCGAACGCGGCGAAGGCTGCCCAGCTCACGCGTCCGACACCGCAGGATCTCACGGCGGAGCAACTCACCGAGCTGTACTCCCGGCCGTCGGCGACATCGGCCGACACCGATCGCATGGGTTATGAGGACACGATCGTCAAGATCGTCATCAGCTTCGCCATCCTGCTCGGCGGCGCGGTCGTCGGATGGGTCATGCCGGTGCTGTTCCTGCCCGCGATGATCGTCGGTTTCGTCCTCGCCCTCGTCAACATCTTCAAGAAGAAGCCGTCTCCCGCACTCGTGCTCGTCTACGCGGCGGTCGAGGGTGTGTTCGTCGGCGGCGTGACCAACTTCTTCGAGACGATGTTCCCGGGGATCGCCGTCCAGGCGGTCATGGGCACGCTCGCCGTCATCGGCGTCACGCTGGCCCTCTTCGCGAGCGGCAAGGTGCGGGCGTCGAAGCGGGCCACCAAGGTCTTCCTGATCGCCATGGTCGGCTACCTCGGCTTCTCGGTGCTCAACCTCGTCCTCATGTGGACCGGCGTCAACAACCAGCCGTTCGGACTGCGCAGTGCGGAAATCTTCGGCATTCCGCTCGGCCTGATCCTCGGTGTCCTCGTCATCCTGATGGCGGCGTACTCGCTCGTCCTCGATTTCGACAACATCAAGACCGGTGTCGAGCGGGGCGCACCCCGCATCTACGGTTGGACCGCGGCGTTCGGCATCATGGTGACAGTCGTCTGGCTGTATCTGGAGATCCTTCGCCTGCTGGCCATCCTGCGCCAGTAGCGCCGCGGGGCGGTGAGGCCGCGATCGACGAACTGATCCCTCGAGAGGCAGGCGGATCCGTCCGAACCGCCGCTCGCATCCGTCATGAGCAGGCAGAGCCCCTCAGCGGTCAATGGGTCACTCCCACTCGATCGTCCCCGGCGGCTTCGACGTGACGTCGAGCACGACCCGGTTCACGCCGGGCACCTCGTTGGTGATCCGGTTCGAGATGCGCGCCAGCACGTCGTACGGCAGCCTCGACCAGTCGGCGGTCATGGCATCCTCGGAGGACACCGGCCGCAGCACGATCGGGTGCCCGTAGGTCCTCCCGTCGCCCTGCACGCCCACCGAACGCACATCGGCCAGCAGCACGACGGGGCACTGCCAGATCTCGGCGTCCAGGCCGGCTGCGGTCAGCTCGGCACGCGCGATGGCATCCGCCTCCCGCAGGAGAGCGAGACGCTCGCGCGTGACCTCGCCGACGATCCGGATGCCGAGGCCCGGGCCGGGGAACGGCTGGCGTCCCACGATCGCCTCGGGAAGCCCCAGTTCGCGCCCGATCGCCCGCACCTCGTCCTTGAAGAGCGCCCGAAGCGGTTCGACGAGTTCGAACTGCAGGTCCTCCGGGAGCCCTCCCACGTTGTGGTGGCTCTTGATGTTCGCTGTGCCGCTACCGCCGCCGGACTCGACGACATCCGGGTACAGGGTCCCCTGCACGAGGAAGCGGATCGCCTCGCCATCGGCCTGCGCCTCCCGCACGAGCGCATCCGCAGCGCTCTCGAAGCACCGGATGAATTCCCGCCCGATGATCTTGCGCTTGGTCTCCGGGTCGCTCACCCCGGTCAGGGCGTCGAGGAACTGGTCCACCGCGTCGACGGTGACGAGCCGCACGCCGGTGGAGGCGACGAAGTCCTCTTCGACCTGGCGACGCTCATCCTGCCGAAGAAGGCCGTGGTCGACGAAGATGCAGGTGAGCTGGTCGGCGACGGCTTCGTGGACGATCGCCGCAGCGACGGCGGAGTCGACGCCACCGGAGAGCCCGCAGATGACGCGGCTCGTCCCCACCTGTTCCCGAATGCGGGCGACCTGGTCCGCGATCACACTGTCGCTCGTCCAGTCCGCGGGAATGCCTGCCGCGTCGTGCAGGAAGTTCTCGAGCACGCGCTGCCCGAATTCGGAGTGCTTCACCTCAGGGTGCCACTGCATGCCGTAGAGGCGGCGTGCATCATCGCCGAACGCGGCGACGGGCGTCGACGGGCTCGACGCGAGCACGGTGAATCCGGCCGGGGCTGCGGACACCGAGTCACCATGGCTCATCCACACGGTCTGCCCCGCCGGCTGGCCGGCCAGGAGTGGGCCGCCCTCCGTCGTGAGAGTCACCGTCGTCGCCCCGTACTCGCGGCGCCCCGTGTGGGCGACCTCTCCGCCGAGCTGAGCGGCCATGACCTGAAACCCGTAGCAGATCCCGAGCACGGGAACGCCGAGTTCCAGGATGCCGCGGTCGAGCTCTGGCGATCCGGCCTCGTAGACGCTCGAGGGGCCGCCGCTCAGGATGACCGCAGATGGAGCGCGTTCGGCGACCTCGGCGGCCGTGATGGTGTGTGGCACGATCTCGGAGTACACGTTCGCTTCGCGCACGCGGCGCGCGATGAGCTGGGCGTATTGTGCGCCGAAGTCGACGACGAGAACCGGGCCGAGTCCGCTCACGCAGGAACCTCCAGCGTCGCGAGCTGCGCGTTGACGCGGGTCGGGACCGTGCGCTCGTAGAAGAACGAGAGCAGCGGAACGACACCGCCGAGCGCGATGAGGAGGAATCGTCCGAAGGACCACCCCATCAGCCGCCAGAGCACGAAATCGCATCCGAGGTAGAAGACGTAGAGCCAGCCGTGCACGATGAGGATGATCGTGGAGAGGTTGACCGCGGTGATCGACTCCTTCGGGGTGAGCGTGAGGAAGCCGAAGGGGCCGCCTAGCTCGATGTCCACGCCGAATCCGTAGCGGAGCACCATCATGACGCACAGCAGCAGGAGAAAGGAACCGGTGACGATGGCGGACACCTTGTACAGCGAAAGGGTGGTGCGGATGCGGGGGACGTCGGCCGATCGGGGCAACAAGGGCATGCCACCAGTTTAGGCGCGACGCTCGCGCTCCCAGACGTCGCGAACCAGTCGCCACCAGAGGAAGACCGCGAACCCGGCGAAGATGACCCACTCCGCGGCGTAGAAGAGGTTCAGCCAATTGAGTTCCACGTCGGTGACCGGCCTGGGGGCGTGGATCGCCTCGAGGCCGGTTGGCGGGTCGGCGGAGACGATGTAGCCGTTGTAGACGCCCCGGGCATCCGTTGTGGACCAGAGGTTGACCATGGCGCCGGCTGACAGCGTGCTGAGCTCTCCGGACTGGAAGTCCCCGGTCTGCGGACCTTCATCGGCGACGAGACGACCGGTGACTGTCGCATCCCCGCCATCGAAGGAGGATGCGGCCGATTCGGCCGTGTTTTGGGATGCCGTCCAGCCGAGCGCGACGGCGACGCCGGCCCCGTCGGTCTGCAGGTGGGCGACGACCCAGTACCCGGACTTGCCCTCATTGAGCCGATCGCTCAGGACGAGTGTGTCCGCGGGAAGGAACCGTCCGGCCGCCGCGACCCGTTGGCCGTCGGCCGCCGCCGGGAGCGGTGCCTGCGGTGTGGCCACCTCAGTGAGCGGAAGAACGGTCTCCGTCGGGCGCTCGACGACGGTGCCCGTGCTGACACTCCGGGAAAGCTGCCACTGGCTCAGAAGGGCAAATCCGGCGGCGACGGCGAGCGCGAGGATGAGGGCGGCGATCCACCGTGGGCGCAGGGCGATCTTCCACATGGGGTCGGGGTTCACATTCTTCAGGCTGGTGGCGTCGCCAGTCTACCAACCAGGCGTTAACGTCTGAGTGGGGCCCGCCTTCCGGCGGGCCCCACTCAGTTATCTATTCGGGTGTCTCAGTCGCAGACGGTGAGGCTCTCTACCGCCGAGCTGAGGACGCCGGTTCCGCCGAGCGGCACCAGGCTCGTCGCCCCCAGGCTGATGATCGCGTCCATGACCGACTGCGGGATGCAGGTCGTCATGCTCACGAACAACGGAGCCCCGTTATTTCCGGCGAGGGCCGCACCAGCCAGCGCATCCGGGAACCCGGTGCCCTGTGCAAGGTAGACGGTGGAGGCCGAGCTGAACTCGTCGGCGTTGATCGCCACCGAGGTTGCGTAGCGGTCAGCACCACCGGTGCGGGTGACGTTGGTCGGTCCGAAGATCGTCTTCGCCTGCGCTTCAATCGCAGTGCTGACAACCCCGGTACCACCGGCAATCTTGACCTTGTCAACCCCCAGCGAGGTGAACAGTGCCTGTGTTGTCGCGTCGATCGAACTCGCCATTCCCGGGATCAGGATCACCGGACCATCGAAGTGAGCCGCTGCGGGCGCCGCAGACAGAGCATCCGGGAAATTGGTTCCGGTTGCCAAATAGGCGGTTCCAAGCGAACTGGCACCCCACGTGTCGAGCGCGATCGCCCGAGACGTTGCGTACCGATCTCCACCGGCTACTCGCTTCACCGTCGGGGTGAACGTCAAGCTGTTCAGTGCGTTTTCAACCGCCGCGCTCACCGCTCCGGTGCCACCGACGATCACGATCTCGCTCGGGTGCAACCGGTTGAGCTCGGTGACGACGACCGCGGGAAGCGAATCCGGTGCGGTCAACAGCAACGGCGCATTGAAGTGAGCAGCGGCTGGGCCCGCACTCAACGCGTCGGCATATCCGAGGCCGTTCGCGATGTAGACCTTTGTCGCGGTAGTCCACTGCTGCGAGATCGCCACGGCGGTCTCATAGCGGTTCTGGCCTGCGATGCGAGTGACTACGAGCGTGCCGTTCGCCACCGGCGCGGTACCGAGCGAGGTCGCCGATGCGGTGGTGTAGCCCGTCTGGGTACCGGTCACCTTCACGGTGATGATGGCACCGAGATCGGCTGCCGCAAGCGTGTAGGTCGAACCGGTCGCACCCACGATCGCGACATCATCCGCGTACCACTGGTAGGTCAGCGCCGCTGTCCCAGGAGCCCAGGTACCCGCATTTCCTGTCAGCACCTCTCCCACCACTGCGTTACCCGAAATGGTGGGCACCGCCGTCGTGATCGTGCCTGCGGCGATCGTCACACCGAGCGAGGTGGAGGACACATCCGCGTAGTGATCGGCAGAGCCGGTCACGGTCACTGTGATCGTGCTTCCGACCTGGTCGGCCGTCGGCGCGTAGGTGTCGCTGTTCGCAGCGGAGATCGGGGATCCGTTGTCCTTCCACTGGTAGGCGAAGGTCACGTTCGACGGCACCCAGGTTCCCGCGTGAGCGGTGAGGGTGTCGCCGAAGGTCGAGCCGCCGGTGATCGTCGGGAACGATGACGTGATCGCACCGTCGAAGTAGTAGCGCGTGTCACCCCAGGTGATGTCGGTGACGAGTGCGTCAACCGTCGTCTGAACACCGAAGCCGATCGCCACAGCATCCGCCTGCGCGTTCAACGCGTCGAGGATGACCCCGAGCGGATACTGAGTGCCGGCCAGGATCGTGCTACCGATCGCGTTGCTTGAGAGCCAGGGGCTGCTGAGCGTGAACGTGTGGGAACCCGTGGACAGGCTCGCCGACCGCAGCGTACTCCAGCCACCGGTCCAGCTCACCGGAACCTGGTAGGTCACGTCACCGCCGGCGCCGGTGGTGATTCCGGCCTGTGAGGTGAGCAATGCGTACAGGTCAGCTCCGGCGACGGGAGTCGTCAGGCCGTTGAGAATCTGCGTCCGCGGCGTTACCGGGTCGTTACCGGGCGTGAGGATCAGCCCGTCATCCCCGACCGCGAAGGTCTGGTTGACTCCCGTCTGGTTCGGGTACCCCTGGTGCCAGCCCTCGTAGGTCGACTCATCGAGCGCGATCTCAGGCTGCGTCACACGAACCTCGTTGGTCGGCGCAGTTACCCCGGTCGGGACGAAGACGTACTTCGTTCCGTTGAAGATGAGGTTTTGGAACACTGCCGGGGAATCGGCTTGGATTCCGAATCCCTGCACCTTCACGTTTCCCTGTGCGTTCAGGAACGCGACAAGGTCTGCAATCGGGGCCGTGTAGTTGGTCGTCGTGACAGTCCCGTCGACGTTATCCACGAGCGCCCTGGTCGAAACCCAGTTGTCGGCGACCGAGAAGTGGTTATCCGAACCGGTCAGGCTCTGCGAGCGCAGCGTCGTGAAAGTGTTGCCGTCGCCGTAGCGCATTGCCAGTTGGTAGGTGACGCTTCCGCTGCTGACATCCACACTCGCACCGGTGATGAGCGACTCAAGATCCGTCGTCGTCATGGGTGTGGGATACGTGTTGATAATCTGCGTCGCGTGCCCGTTTCCGATGTGAGCACCATCAGACTGGGTCGAGTATGACCGCGGTGTGTAGCCGTAACCGTCGCCCCAGCCGACGTAGTCCTCGATGGGGAAGATCTCGGTGTCGTTGACGTTCACCGTGCTCGTCGGAGTCGCGTAGGTGTCGTCGGAGGTGAAGCCGTAGGTCGTGCATCCGGCAGTGATTCCGGTGATCGTCCAGTCGCCGAGGACGCCCGAGCCGAGCGAGTAACCGACCGCCATGATCTTCGCATCCGGCCAGGCCTCAAGCCAGGCATCGACGGACCCGCCCTTGCCCGTGCCGCCGCCGTTGATCGTCGTCGGCGCTGCGGAAATGTCGAGATGCGACCAGTTGCTGGACAGCCACACATTGTTCACGCCATAAGCGGCCTCTTCGTAGACGAGGTAGCCCTCGGGGTTTCCGTCGTTGTTCAGGTCGACCATGAGTTGCAGAGACGGCCCAAAGCCGGGTCCGCCCGTCTGCGTGATGCCGAAACCTTGACCGAGATCAGCCAGATTGAATGACGCAGCCTTGTAGCCGGCGGCCTTGTCGGTTGAGGTGCTGCCTTCGGTCCAGACGTGCAGGCCACCGTCGACAAACTCGTTGTGACCGGTCGCACGGGTCTCACCGAACGTCCAGCCCTGCGAGTCCTGATTGGTCGGTACTGCAGCCGCCGAAGTCGACGTGCACGCCTGCAGGACCGGCTGCGCAAACACGTACTCTGTGGCACCCCACGTAAACGTGTGAACGATCTTCTGTGCTGCGGAAGTCTCTGCCTGCATGCCGTAGCCGAGAACTTGAACGTTCCCGAACCCGTTGATGATGTCGAGAAGGTCACCGAGTTTGATGGGAATGTTTTTCCCAATCAACAGAGTCTTGCCGATTTGCGTGGAGTTACTGGCAGTACCGTCATCATAAATAAACTTGGACGACTGCCAGGGGTCATTGAGTGACGGTGAGTAAACGCCCGTCGTAAGGAAATCCGACTTGAGTGTCGCGAAGGTGTTTCCGACCCCGAACGTCACAGGAACCTGCATGGTCAGATCCGCGCCGGTCACATCCATGCTCGCCGACGTGATCAGTCCAATTATGTCGGTCGTGGCGATCGGAGGAACCAGTCCCAGTGTTATCTGCGACTGCGATGGGCTGCCGAAGTGAAGGCCGTCTGCCCCAACAAAGTAGGACGGCGTCGCGTTGTTGTACCCCTCGTGCCATTCCGTGTAGTCGGCAGAAGTCGGGTAGACATCGACCTGACGCACGGGGATCGTGGTGGTCGGCGCAGCCGCAACGTACGGCTCGAACACGTACGGGGTTCCGTTGTAGGTGAGGCCCGAGACGACTGCAGCTGCACTCGCCTGCACGCCGAAGCCGAGCAGCCTCAAACTGCCCTGCGTATTGAGTGCCGCAATGATGTCCGAGAGCGGGGTCGCTACGTTCTTGGCGATGACCGGCGTTCCCGTGTTCGGGATGTTCGCACTCGACACCCAGTTGCTGCTCGTCGTCCAGGTGTTGGTCCCCGTGACCACATCCTGCGACCGCAGCGTCGTGTAATCCTGCGGGTTCCCCGCCCCGAACCACAACGGAATCTGGAATGTCGGTGTTCCGGACACGACGTCAACCGATGACGCTTCGATGATCGCCTGAAGTTCTGCCGCCGTGGCCGAAACCGGTGCAGTTCCGTTCAGGATCTGCGACGGGCTGTTCGTCCCGAAGTGCAAGCCGTCGCCTGCAACGTAGTACTGGCGGGTGGTGTTGTTATAGCCCTCATGCCAGCCTTCGTACACGGCTTCGCTGTTCCGGATGTCGTTCCCGGTAACCGTCATCGGCGCCACAGTGGCATTCGCCGGCGCGACCATGACGAGAGAGACACCGCTGAGCACGAGTGTCGCGGTCGCGATCGCGCTGACAAAACGGGTCGACGGAGAGATTGAAACGGACAAGAGTGTCCTCCTAGGTAAGCGACCGCACCGGAAATCCGGCGCAAGACGGGAGTCGAGGCATTTTCATACCTCCACTTGCCGCTCACTATAACCTCAGGACGCGACGGCGGATAAGGGGGCATCTCGACGGGGGCGTTGAGTTTTCCCCGGTAAATCGGGGTCTCGCACCCGCCCACCCCCCGAACTGGGGTCAAACAACGAGTCTGTGGATGACTACTTCGCGACGGTGATGTCGGGCGCTTCGAGGCGCACCCGGTCGGCCGACGCGTCATCCGGCTGCTCCTGGCTCGCGCGTTCCGCGGCGACCCGCTTGAGGTAGAACCGCACCTCCTGCTTCACCCGCGCATCGTCCCAGCCGAGGACGTCACCCATGAGGCGCGCGGCAACGGGCGCAGCGGATACACCGCGATCCCACGCCTCGATCGAGATTCGGGTGCGCCGGGCGAGCACGTCATCCAGGTGAAGCGCGCCCTCGTGCGTTGCCGCGTAGACGACCTCCGCCTCGAGATAGTCGTCGGCTCCGGGCAGGGGGTGGTTCAGCTCCGGCCGTTCCCGGATGAGATCGAGCAGTTCGTCGGTGAGCGTCCCGTAGCGATTCAGCAGGTGTTCGATGCGCACCCTGTGCACGCCGAACGCCCTCGCGATCTTCGACCGCTTGTTCCACGCCGCCTGGTAGCCCTCCGCCCCCAGCAGCGCGACATCCTCCGTCGTGCTCGGCGGCACCTTCCCGTCCAGGGCGGCGACGGCCTCGTCGATGGCGTCCTTCGCCATGATGCGGTACGTCGTCCATTTGCCACCGGCGACGACCACGAGCCCCGGAACGCTGTGCGCGACGATGTGCTCGCGTGACAGCTTCGACGTCTCGTCGCTCTCACCCGCGAGCAACGGGCGCAGTCCGGCGTAGACGCCCTCGACATCCTCCCGCGTCAGCGGAACGTTGATGACCTTGTTGACGTGCCCGAGCAGATAGTCGATGTCGGCCGCCGTGGCAGCGGGATGGGCCTTGTCGAGGTTCCAGTCGGTGTCCGTCGTGCCGATGAGCCAGTGCCGGCCCCACGGTATGACGAAGAGCACGCTCTTCTCCGTGCGCAGCAGCAACCCGATCTTGGACTGGAACCGGTCTCGCGGAACGACGAGGTGGATGCCCTTCGACGCGCGCACCTTGAATTGGCCGCGTTCTCCGACCATCGACTGCGTGTCATCCGTCCACACGCCCGTCGCGTTCACGACCTGGCGAGCCCGGATGTCGAACCGCTCGCCGGTCAGCAGGTCGTGAGCCTGCACTCCGACGACGCGTTCGCCCACCTTGAGGAAGCCCTCCACCCGCACCCGGCTCGCGACGTGCGCACCGTAGAAGGATGCCGTACGGGCGAGGCTCGACACGTACCTGGCATCGTCCACCTGGGCGTCATAGTAGGTGATCCCGCCCACGAGCGCGTCATCGCGCAGGCTCGGCATGATCTTGTGCACCTGCCGCTTGGTGAGGTGACGGTGGTGCGGGACGCCGGGCGGTCTGCCACCGCTGTAGCTGAACAGGTCGTAGAGCAGCATCCCCGCTCCGATGTAGAGGCGTTCGATGATCGGCGTCGTGAGCGGGTACAGGAACCGAACCGGCTTCACGAGGTGCGGCGCGAGACGCTGCAGCAGCAGTCCGCGCTCGATGAGCGCCTCCCGCACGAGGCGGAAGTTCAATTGCTCGAGATAGCGGATGCCGCCGTGCACGAGCTTCGACGACCGGCTCGACGTGCCGCTGCCCCAGTCGCGTGCTTCCACCATCCCGACGCGCAGGCCGCGGGTGACCGCATCCATGGCGCTGCCGGTACCGACGATGCCGCCACCGACCACGAGAATGTCGAGTTCCTTCTCCTTGAGCGCCGCGATCGCGGCCGCCCGTTCCTCCATGCCGAGCTTGGCTGAACGGGTGACTGTCTTCTTTGCCATGGTCTTCCCCTAGGCGTGGTACGGAGCGAGGACGACCTCGACCCGCTGGAATTCCTTGAGGTCCGAATAGCCGGTCGTCGCCATCGCGCGCTTGAGTGCGCCGATGAGGTTCACGGTGGCGCCGGGCACGCTGGAGGGGCCGAACAATATCTGCTCGAGCGGCGCGACGGATCCGACCTCCACACGGTTTCCGCGCGGCAGTTCCGGATGGTGCGCCTCAGCGCCCCAGTGCATGCCGCGGCCGGGCGCATCAGTGGCGCGAGCGAGCGCGCTGCCCAGCATGACGGCATCCGCCCCCACCGAGAACGCCTTCACGATGTCGCCCGAATTGCCGAGTCCTCCGTCGGCGATGACGTGGACGTACCGGCCACCGGACTCATCGAGGTAGTCGCGGCGAGCGCCGGCGACATCCGCCACCGCCGTGGCCATGGGAGCGTGGATACCGAGGCTCGCGCGCGTCGTCGACGCTGCCCCGCCGCCGAACCCGACAAGGACCCCCGCCGCGCCCGTACGCATGAGATGAAGCGCCGGCGTGTATCCGGCCGCCCCGCCCACGATCACCGGAACATCGAGTTCGTAGATGAACTCCTTGAGGTTGAGCGGCTCCTGGTTCTTCGACACGTGTTCTGCGCTCACGGTCGTGCCGCGGATGACGAACAGGTCGACGCCGGCCTCGACGACGGTCTTGTAGAGCTGCTGGGTGCGCTGCGGGGAGAGGGCGCCGGCGACGGTCACGCCGGCCGCGCGGATCTCCGCGAGCCTGCTCGTGACGAGTTCCGGCTTGATCGGCTCGGCGTAGATCGCCTGCATCCGCTTCGTCGCCTCATCCGCCGGCAGTTCGCTGATTTCCTTAAGGAGCGGTTCCGGGTCGTCGTAGCGCGTCCACAGGCCCTCGAGGTTCAGAACACCGAG
The DNA here is from genome assembly GCF_014200375.1 of Terrimesophilobacter mesophilus. Classification (GTDB taxonomy): domain Bacteria; phylum Actinomycetota; class Actinomycetes; order Actinomycetales; family Microbacteriaceae; genus Terrimesophilobacter; species Terrimesophilobacter mesophilus. The sequence continues at coordinate 1,139,543 of NZ_JACHBP010000001.1, forward strand.
GCCGCCGAGCTGGCCGATGCGGATCGCGGTCGCCGGCGAGACGACCGAATCCATGGGTGCGGCCAGCACAGGGATGTCGAACTGGTACGCGTCGATCGTCCAGCTCACGGAGACGTCTTCCGGGTCGCGCGTTCGCCGGTTCGGGACGATGGCGATGTCGTCGAATGCGTAGACGCGGCGTCCGCGCTTCGACCGGCCGATCTCGATGTCGCTCACGCCCTCAAGCCTAGCTTCACCCTCACGCTGGGCTCGGCAGAGATGGCATGCTGGGGTCATGGACGTGACGGCAGATCCGATCGACAGGCTCCGGCAGCGCACGAGCATGAAGTGGCGTGCGTTCCCGGATGACGTGCTCCCCCTCTTCGTGGCCGAGACCGACTACCCGCTGGCCCCGCCCATTGCGGAGGCGGTCGTCTCGGCCATCCGGAATTCGGACACGGGCTATGCCCCGCCGACATCCGAACTGCCGGAGGCGTTCGCGACCTTCGCCGCCTCCCGCTGGGGCTGGACCGTCGACCCCGCCCAGGTCTGGACGACGACGGATGTCGGTGTCGCCATCGTCGAAACGCTGCGGCGTGTCACGAAGCCGGGCGAGGGCGTCATCATCAACCCGCCCGTGTACTTCCCGTTCTTCGACCTCGTCGCCGAGTCCGGCGCGCGCGTCGTCGAGGTGCCGCTCGCCGGCGGCATCGACGACGGCTGGTCGCTCGACCTTGAGGGCATCGAGCGCGCATTCCGGGACGGCGCCACCGCCTACCTGCTCTGCAACCCGCACAACCCGGTCGGCCGCGCGCACTCCGCCGACGAGCTGCGCGCTGTCGCGGACCTCGCGGCGAAGTACGGTGCCACGGTCGTGAGCGATGAGATCCACGGGCCGCTCACCTACCCGGATGCCGTGTTCACCCCGTTCCTCTCCGTATCGGACGCCGCCCGCGAGGTCGGCGTGTGCGTCACCGCCGCGAGCAAGGCGTGGAACCTCGCGGGTCTCAAGTGCGCGATCATGGTGACGGCCGGCGGTCCGAACCAGCCGATCATCGGGACGATGCCGGACGAGGTGTACTGGCGCACGAGCATCCTCGGACTCAAGGCGAGCACGGTCGGGTATCGGGAGGGCGCGGGTTGGCTGGACGGCATCCTCACCTCGCTCGACGCGAACCGCCGCCTGATGTCGACTCTGCTGGCTGAACACCTGCCCACCGTGAAGTACCGGATGCCGGAGGCCACCTACCTGGCGTGGCTCGACTTCCGCGGGCTCGGCTGGGGCGACGATCCCGCCGCCCACGCGCTCGAACACGCGAAGGTCGCCCTGAGCAATGGGCCGCCGTTCGGGACGCCCGGCGTCGGCTTCGCGCGGCTCAACTTGGCCTGCTCGCCCGAAACGCTCACCGAGGCTGTCACTCGCCTGGCGCGCATCCGCTGACCGTTCCCCGAGGAGCGCGCCGCACATAGCGGCGAAGGGAACCGACGAGCTACCGCGGCCGGGCGACCCTGCCCTCGTCCCAGACCGGCGCATCCGACTCGTAGACCCTGCCATCTGCACCGAAGACGAGGAACCGGTCGAACGAGCGCGCGAACCACCGGTCGTGCGTGACCGCGATGACCGTCCCCTCGAACCGTTCGAGGGCGTCCTGCAGCGCCTCTGCCGACACGAGGTCGAGGTTGTCGGTCGGCTCATCCAGCAGCAGCAGCGTCGCGCCGGAGAGCTCGAGCAGCAGGATCTGCAACCGCGCCTGCTGCCCACCGGACAGCGACTCGAATACCTGCTCTGCAGCCCCCGCCAGCCCGTAGCGGTCGAGGGCACGGGATGCCGCCTCCCGCGCCATCCCGCTGCGATTGTCGTCACCGCGGTGCAGGATGTCGAGAAGCGTGCGCCCGTGGAGCGACGGATGCTCGTGCACCTGCGCGAACCATCCGGGCACGACGCGCGCTCCGAGCTTCGCGACGCCCGTATGGGCGACCGGTGAGAGCGTCGCGCCGACCGAGGTGAGGTGCCCGGCGCGCGGGTCGGGATCGGTCCCGCCGAGCGCGAGCAGTCGGAGGAAGTGCGACTTCCCGGAGCCGTTCGACCCGAGCGCAGCCACCCGGTCGCCGAACCACACCTCGAGATCGAACGGCGCCATGAGCCCCGTGAGCTCGAGCTGCTCGCACACCACGGCTCGTTTGCCGGTGCGATCCCCGCGCAGTCGCATCGAGAGATCCTGGTCCGCCGGTCGTTCGAGCGGAGGTCCGGCCTCCTCGAACTTCCGCAGCCGCGTCACGGCCGCGTGATAGCGGGAGGCGAACTCGTCGCTCGCCGCCGCCTTGACTTTCATCGCCTGCACGAGCTGGCGCAGCTTCGCCTGCTGCTCGTCCCAGCGGCGTCGCAGCTCGTCGAGTCGGTCCATGCGCGCCTTTCGCGCATCGTGGTAGGTCCCGAATCCGCCGCCGTGCGTCCACGTCGTCGCCCCGGCGCCGCCCAGCTCGAGGGTGATGATGCGGTCGGCCGCGCGCGCGAGGAGTTCGCGGTCGTGGCTCACGAGCAGCACGGTCTTCTTCGACGCACGCAGCGTCTCCTCGAGCCAGCGCTTCGCCGGCACGTCCAGGTAGTTGTCCGGCTCGTCGAGGAGGAGCAGGTCATCCGGCCCGCGGAACAGCGCCTCCAGAACGAGCCGCTTCTGCTCCCCGCCGGAGAGTGTCGTGACCTCGCGGTACTGGGCCCGCTCGAACGGGATGCCGAGCGCCGCGGTCGTGCACTCGTCCCACACCGTCTCCTGCTCGTAGCCGCCCGCCTCCGCGTACTCGGCGAGCGCGCTCGCGTAGGCCATCTGCGTCTCGAGCGCGTCGTTCTCGATGATCGCGAGCTCGCTGCGGTCGAGTGCGATCGCAGCCGCGCGGATGCGCGCCGGCGCCACCGACACGAGCAGGTCGCGCACCGTGGAGGCGTCCCGCAGGTGACCGACGAACTGGTCCATGATGCCGAGCGCCCCGTCGATCGAGACGGCCCCCGCATCCGCCTTCTGCTCGCCCCGGATGATGCGCAGCAGCGTCGACTTTCCCGCGCCGTTCGCGCCGATGAGTGCGCTCGTCGTGCCCTCGCCGACGCGGAAGCTCACGTCGTCGAGAAGGGGGCGGCCGTCGGGCAGCGACAGCGAGACGCTGTTGACGTCGATGTAGCCCATGTGTGTGGTCCTCGGTTTGCGACTCCGGATGCCGGAGGCCCACCACAGGCGAGCCGACCAGACTACAGGAATTGCGGACGCACCCCGCAGAACTAGTGCCGGTAGTTCGGCGCCTCCACCACCATCTGGATGTCGTGCGGGTGCGACTCCTTGAGGCCCGCGGCCGTGATCCGCACGAACCTGCCTTTCGCGCGAAGCTCATCGATCGTGTGCGCCCCGGTGTAGAACATGGACTGCCGCAGGCCGCCGAGCAGCTGGTACACGACGGAGGAGACCGGCCCGCGGTACGCGACCTTGCCCTCGATGCCTTCGGCGATGAGTTCGTCGTCGTTCGGCACGTCGGCCTGGAAGTACCGGTCGCGCGAATAGGAGGTGCGCTTGCCGCGGGTCTGCATCGCGCCGAGCGAACCCATTCCTCGGTACGACTTGAACTGCTTGCCGTTGATGAAGAGCATGTCGCCCGGACTTTCATCGGTTCCGGCGAGCAGCGACCCGAGCATGACCGACTCCGCACCGGCGACAAGCGCCTTCGCGATGTCGCCCGAATACTGCAGGCCGCCGTCCGCGATGACCGGGATGTTCGCCTCGCGCGCGGCGAGGGAGGCCTCGTACACCGCGGTCACCTGCGGCACCCCGACGCCGGCGACGACACGGGTCGTGCAGATCGATCCTGGCCCGACGCCCACCTTGACGGCATCCGCCCCTGCGTCGATGAGCGCCTGAGCGCCGGAGCGCGTGGCGACGTTGCCGCCGATGATGTCGACGTTCGCAAAGGCCGCATCGGCCTTGAGCCTGCGGATGATGCCGATCTCGCCCTCGGACTCCCCGTTCGCGGTGTCGACCACGATGAGGTCCACACCGGCGTCCGCGAGGGCCCCCGCACGCTGCCAGGCGTCACCGAAGAATCCGATCGCGGCTCCCACCCGCAGCCTGCCCTCGTCATCCTTCGTGGCGTTCGGGTACTTCTCCGTCTTGTCGAAGTCCTTGACCGTGATGAGTCCGGTCAGCCTGCCGTTCGCGTCGACGAGCGGCAGCTTCTCGATCTTGTGCTGCGCGAAGATCGCGATGGCGGCATCCGGGTCGATGCCCGTCGGTGCGGTGATGAGCGGCATCTTCGTCATGACGTCGCGCACGAGGGTGGTCTGCTTCTCGAACTGCGAGACGAACCTCATGTCACGGTTGGTGATGATGCCGACGAGTCTGCCGTCGCCTTCGACGACGGGAAGGCCGGAGACGCGGAACTGCCCGCACAGCGCATCCACTTCGGCGACAGTCGCGTCCGGGGTGGTCGTCACGGGGTTCGTGATCATGCCGGATTCACTGCGTTTGACCTTGTCGACGAATGTCGCCTGGTCTTCGATCGACAGGTTCCTGTGCAGGATGCCGAGGCCGCCGTGGCGCGCCATCGAGATGGCCATCCGCGCCTCGGTGACCGTGTCCATCGCCGCGGAGATGAGTGGGGTCGCCACCCGGATGTTGCGCGTGAGCCTCGACGACGTGTCGGCTTCGCTCGGGATGACATCCGTATGCCCGGGCAGGAGCATGACGTCGTCATAGGTGAGTCCGATGAAACCGAACGGGTCTGGCTGCTCCATGAATCTCCGAATCGTTATTCGCCGTAATGGGGAGGCCGGGCGCGACGCTGATTCCGGTAATTAATCGTAGCGTTTGTGGCTCCGGTTCGCCCGTCCTCAGGGGCCTGTGTGGAACTGAGCCCCCGATTACGACATAATCGGCAAGTACTGTCAACGATGACGGCAGCCAGAACCCGAGAGCCTCCCATTCTCCACCTGGTCCGTCTTGGAGGTCTCGTGGTTCCTGCTCACCGGTCTCGCTCCCTGTCGAAGCGACCCATAGTCCTCCTGTTCGCAGCGCTCTTCGCGGCCCTCGCCTTCTCCATGACGGCGGTTGTTCCGGCCCACGCCGATGAGACGAACACCGACAAGTACCAATACATCTTCAGTGGCAACGTCAAGTACAACGACAAGCCGCTGGACGCGGTCAAGATCACGGTGTCCGGGGGCGGATACTCCGCCGACGTCCTCACCGATGAGAAGGGCCAGTGGAAGGTCGGCGTCCCCGACAAGAAGAAGTACGACATCACGCTCGACGAGTCGACCCTTCCCAAGGGTGTCATCGTCACCGAGGGCAACACGATCGAGGCCGAGTTCGGACTGACGAACAACAAGACGGTCAACTTCTTCCTCGGCGAAGGCGTCCGCCAGACCGTGAGCTTCTTCGACCAGTTCGTCAGCCGCGTCATGAGCGGGTTGAACTTCGGGCTCATGCTCGCCCTCGCCTCGATCGGCCTGACCCTCGTGTTCGGAACGACCGGCATCGCCAACTTCGCGCACGCCGAAATGGTGACATTCGGGGCGCTCATGGCACTCACGTTCGGTGTCGTCCTGAGCTGGCCGCTCTGGATCGCCTTCCCGCTGGCGGTGGTTCTCACCGGAGCACTCGGCTGGGCGCAGGACGTCGGACTCTGGAAACCATTGCGAATAAAGGGCTTGAGCACAGTCCAGCTCATGATCGTGAGCATCGGGTTGTCGCTCGGCCTTCGCTACATCTTCCAGTACTTCTATGGCGGCAAGACCTACCAGCTGCCGGACTCCGGATCCACCAAGATCACTCTCCTCGGGCCGATTGCCCTGTCGGCCACCGACATGGTCAGCATGGCGATCAGCATCGTGGTGCTCGTCGGCGTCGCGTACTGGCTGCAGAAGACGAAGACCGGCAAGGCGACCAGGGCGATCGCGGACAACGCGACCCTCGCATCCGCATCCGGCATCGACGTCGACCGCGTCGTCCGGTTCGTCTGGATCTTCGGTTCGGCTCTCGCCGGCCTCTCCGGCATCCTGTGGGCGTACTTCCGTCCAGGGATCAAGTGGGACATGGGATGGCAGATCCTGCTCCTGATCTTCGCGGCGGTCGTGCTCGGCGGACTCGGCACCGCCTACGGGGCACTCGTCGGTTCGATCATCGTCGGACTCCTCGTCGAGCTCTCCACGCTGTGGATCCCCTCCGACCTCAAGTACGTCGGAGCGTTCGTCGTTCTCATCGTGGTCCTGCTGTTCCGACCGCAGGGTCTCCTCGGTCGACGCGAGAGAATAGGTTAGGAGTTTTCATGGACTGGGGCGCAATCTTCTCCAACACCGTCGTCTGGATCATCAGCCCGGAGACCATCGCCTATGCGCTGGCAACGGTCGGCCTCGCGGTGCATTTCGGCTACGCCGGACTCCTCAACTTCGGGCAGGCCGGGTTCATGGCTCTCGGCGCCTACGGCTACGCCATCTCGATCCTGAGCTTCGGCTTCCCCTGGTGGGCAGGCATCCTCGTCGGGATGGCCGCCTCGGTCGTCTTCGCATTGATCCTCGGTATCCCGACGCTTCGTCTCCGCGCCGACTATCTCGCCATCGCGACGATCGCGGCAGCGGAAGTCGTCCGTCTGCTGTTCCAGACAACGGTGTTCGATGCGTTCACGAACTCCGCGGATGGCCTCGGCGGCTACCACGAGGGCTTCCGCGCGGCGAACCCGATCCCCAAGGGGGTCTACGGCTTCGGCCCGTTCACCTACAACGAGACCGACTGGTGGGTACGGATCTTCGGTATCCTGCTGCTGGCCGTCGTCATCCTGCTCACCTGGCTTCTCATGCGCAGCCCGTGGGGCCGCGTCGTCAAGGGAATCCGTGAGGACGAGGATGCCGTGCGCGCGCTCGGCAAGAACGTCTTCTCCTACAAGATGCAGGCGCTCATCCTCGGTGGCGTGTTCGGCTCCCTGGGCGGTGTCGTCTTCGCGCTCCCCTCCGCGGTCGTCCCCGGAGCCTACGTGCCGTCGCTCACGTTCTTCCTCTGGACGGTGCTCCTCCTCGGCGGCGCCGCGACGATCTTCGGGCCGGTCGTCGGGTCCGTCCTGTTCTGGATCATCATGTCGTTCCTCGCGAACGTGCTCCCCCGCATGGCGGACGCCGGCTGGCTGCCGTTCATGACGAACGCGCAGGCGAGCATCGCGCGCTACATCCTCGTGGGCATCGCACTCATGCTCATCGTGGTATTCAGACCGCAGGGAATCCTCGGCAACAAGAAGGAGTTGACCTTCAATGCCCGCTGACACCAACACCACGCGATCGACAGGGCTCCACGTCGGAGAGATCCGACCCGGTGTCCCCAAGGTGGATCCGATCATCGTCGCCGACAACATCACCCGCAGTTTCGGTGGCCTGAAGGCCGTCGACGTCGAACACCTCGAGATCCCGCGCAACGCGATCACTGCCCTCATCGGCCCGAACGGCGCAGGCAAGACGACGCTGTTCAACCTGCTCACCGGCTTCGACAAGCCGGACACGGGCAGCTGGAGCTTCGACGGGAAGGCGCTGGCCGGCGTGCCGGCCTTCAAGACGAGCCGCATGGGCCAGGTGCGCACATTCCAGCTCACGAAGGCCCTCGCGATGCTCACGGTGCTCGAGAACATGAAGCTCGGCGCGAAGGGCCAGGCCGGCGAGAACTTCTGGGTGTCGCTCCTGCCGTGGCTGTGGCGCAAACAGGATGACGAGATCGAGCAGAAGGCGCTGAAGCTCCTCGAGCGGTTCAAGCTCGACGCGAAACAGGATGACTTCGCGGCGGAGCTCTCCGGCGGCCAGCGGAAACTCCTGGAGATGGCCCGCGCGCTCATGAGCGATCCGACGCTCGTCATGCTCGACGAGCCCATGGCCGGTGTCAACCCCGCGCTCACGCAGTCGCTCCTGGACCACATCCTCGGACTCAAGGCGGAGGGCATGACCGTGCTCTTCGTCGAACACGACATGCACATGGTGCGCCACATCTCGGACTGGGTCATCGTGATGGCCGAGGGTCGGGTCGTCGCCGAGGGGCCACCGGATGTCGTCATGAAGAACCCCGCCGTCATCGATGCCTACCTGGGCAGCCACCTCGACAGCGACATCGGAGTCGTCACGGGCCGCGTAGGGGTCGTCAAGGAGAAGAAGAAGTGAACGCAGCGGACAACGCCCAACTCGTCGTCAGCGTCGAGGATCTGACCGCGGGCTACCTCCCGGGGGTCAACATCCTGAACAACTGCTCGCTCACCGCGAAGCAGGGCGAACTCATCGGCATCATCGGACCGAACGGCGCCGGAAAGTCGACGCTGCTCAAGGCGATCTTCGGCCAGGTGAAGATCCGCGGAGGACGAATCGTCCTGAACGGCGAGGACATCACCGGCCTGCGGGCGAACAAGCTCGTCGCGCGCGGAGTGGGCTATGTCCCGCAGAACGACAACGTGTTCCCGAGCCTCACGATCGAAGAGAACCTTCAGATGGGGCTCTATCAGAACCCGAAGATCTACGACGAGCGCCTCGAGTTCGTCAGCTCGATCTTCTCGGAGCTCACCACCCGCCTGAAGCAGCGTGCAGGCTCGCTCTCCGGCGGTGAGCGCCAGATGGTGGCGATGTCGCGCGCTCTCATGATGGAACCGCACGTGCTGCTCCTCGACGAGCCGTCTGCCGGCCTGTCACCCGTGCGCCAGGACGAGGCCTTCATCCGCGTCTCCGACATCAACAAGGCTGGAGTGACCACGATCATGGTCGAGCAGAACGCACGGCGCTGCCTGCAGCTCTGCGACCGCGCGTACGTCCTCGACCAGGGCACGGATGCCTACACGGGCACGGGGCGCGATCTGCTGCACGATCCGAAGGTCATCAGCCTCTACCTCGGTACGCTCGGCGAGGACGCCGCGTAACCGGACCTGAACAGTCGAAAGGCCCCGACCTTGCGGTCGGGGCCTTCCTCACTTCAGTGCGTCAACTCAGTTGATGCGCTTGTGGTGGTTGGTTGCGTCGTACTGGAAGATACCAATGGTCGCTTCCGTCGGGTCGCCGGCGTCGTCGAACTTGACGCCACCGGAGTAGCCGTCGTAGTCCACGACTCCGCCACCGTTGATGATCGTGGCCGCCGACTTGAAGTCGGTCGCCTTCTCACCGTTGCCCGAGCCGCCGGAGACTTCCTGCAGCTTGGTCGCGATGTCTGCACCCTTGACCGACTTGGCCGCGAGAGCAGCCAGTGCGAGGAGCACGACGGCGTCGTACGACTCAGCTGCATAGCTGAAGTCATCGCCCATGTCCTTGCCGTTGTTGGCCTCGGAGTACGCAGCCTTGACGCGCTGCTGGAAGTCGTCAGTCAGCACGGGACCAGGGGTCGTACCCTTGGCACCGGTCATGACGCCTGCCGGGAGCTGGTCGCCGTACTGCTTGAGGTTTCCATCAACCAGGTACAGCTTGCTGGTGTCGAATCCGGCATCCTTCAGCGCGGGGATGATCGTGAGCGCCTCATCGAAGGTGATGAGAGCGATCGCGTCCGGCTTCTGCGCCATGATCGTCGAGATCTGCGACGTGAAGGTGGTGTCACCCGTGTTGTAGAACTCGGTGGCCACAACCTTGCCGCCCGCTTCCGTGAACGTCTTGTCGGTGACCTTCTGGAGGCCGGTGCCGTAGGCGTCGTTGATGGCGAGGATGCCCAGCGTGCTGGCGCCGTCGGCAGCAATCAGGTTACCCAGAACCTCACCCTGGAGGAGGTCGGACGGAGCTGTACGCCAGTACAGGTTGTTGTCATCCCACGTCGTGAAGTCCGGGGATGTGTTGGCCGGCGAGAACTCGATGACGCCCGCACCGGTGATCTGGTCGATCACGAGCTTGGACACACCGGATGCCGCTGCGCCGACGATGGCCGAAACACCCTCGCTGAGGAGGTTCGGAACCGTCGTGGCATATGCCTTGTTGTCGGGGTCGCCCGAGTCACCATACGTGACGTCGATGGTGATACCCATCTTCGCCTCGTTGATCTCCTTGACGGCGAGGGCGACGCCACCTTCCTCGGGCGGGCCGAGGAATGCGAGGTTACCGGTCTGCGGAAGCAGGGTGCCGATCTTCAGAGTGAGGTCCTGCGTGGGGCCCTTGTCTCCACCGGTGTCTGCCGGCGTGCAGCCACTGAGAACCAGTGCTCCAACTCCGACAACAGCGATGCTTCCGAGAACCGACTTCAGTCCCTTCGGGCGGGAGGCCGAGGCCTTCGCGAATACGCTCATGTTGCTCCTTGCGTTTCGAATGTGCTGACACGACAGAATCTCTCTGGCGTTCCTGTAAGGGTATTGACTATCGGAGTCCAACTCCACCACTGGGGGTTACAGGCGGGTAACACAGCCGAATCGTTACCTTTCGTGACCTGAATCACCCCCGACCGGGGGTAGAGCAATCAGTCGACGATCGCGCGATTCAACCGGCGATGACGGTCGAGACGAACGAGAACTTGTTGTTCGATCCGTAGCGGTAGATCCCGTAGGTCGCCGGATGCGGGTCGCCGGCCGTGTCGAAACCGATCGGTCCCGAAATGCCGTCGTAGTCGATGTCGGTTCTCGTCTTGAGGACGTCGAGGCACTCACCGTAACTCGTGCACTTGATCCCGCCGGACGACACCGCGGTCAGCGCGGCGGCGACGGATCGCCCGCTGTCGTCGCCGGCCACGGTCGCAGCGAGCGCGGCGAGGATCGTGGCGTCATACGCCTCCGCGGCGTAGCGGAAGTCCTTCACCGCGGGGTCTGCGCTCTTCACCCGCTTCTGGAACGCGGCATCCGGGATGGCACCCTCCAGGATCCCGTTGACGTTCTCGAGCGTCCCCTTCGGCAGCGCCTGGGAGTAGTCGGCCAGATTCTGGCTCGTCAGCCACAGCTTCGCTCCACCCAGTTCCGCCTTGGTCAATGCCAGAAGGATCGCCTTGTTCTTGGTCATGGCACTGAACGGACTGACGAGCACGATGACATCCGGCTCGGCCGCGTTGACCACCGAGATGATCTTGTCCGCGTCGTTCGTCGTCTCGGAGAACCCGACCTTGGCCACGAGCGTGCCGCCGACTTCGGTGAGACCCTGCGCGAGCTGGTCGCGGACGGCGCGACCGACGTCATCCGTGTAGTAGATGATCGCGACCTTGTGATCCTTCCCCGCCACCTCGGCAAGGGCGGCCCCCTCGAGGGCTTCGGAGGGGATCGTGCGGAACAGCAGCCCGTTGTCCTGCAGCCCGGTGAGGGCCGGACTCGTCGCCGACGGGGAGATCATCGCGACCCCGGCGGCCACCGCCCTGGGCAGCAGCCTCTCCGCGAGCACGGATGACGATGGGCCGATGATGACGTCGGCCTTCTTGGCCATGAGATCGTCGAAGGACTTCTCCGCCTTCGTGGAGGATGCGTCGCCGGAGTCGCGGTGATAGGCCACGACCGGCTTCCCGTTGACCCCACCCGCTTCGTTGATCTCCCGGACGGCCAGTTCGACGCCCGCGTCCTGGGCGCGGGCGAGGAAACTCGTACTCCCGGTCGTGGGAAACAGCGTGCCGATCCTGAGAACCCCGTCGCCGCGGGGCGTCGCGGACGGGCTCGGGCTGGCCGTGGTCGGAACCGGCATGGGCTCAGGCGCGCACGCCGCAAGTCCCGCGCACAGCGAGCCGATGGCGACCGCGATGAGCGCGCGCATCCGCAGGGTGGAGGCGGAAGTACGGTGCGGCACGCGTGAAGACTACCGAAGCATCAGCCCGGCAGCGGTGAGGCGCGTCGGACCGAGCGGGTGTGGTGGACCATATCGGTGCTCAGGATGACGAGGGCCAGCCACACGAGCGAGAATCCGATCCACCGCTCGAGCGGCATCGCCTCGTGCAGGATGAACGTCCCGATGAGGAACTGGAGTATCGGCGTGAGGTACTGGACGAAACCGATGACGATGAGCGGAAGACGTCTGGCCGCCGCCGCGAAGAGCAGGAGCGGAACCGAGGTGACAATGCCTGCAGCCGCCAGGAGGACGGTGTTCGCCACCCCCGCGGTTCCGAACACGACTCCGGTCGTCGCCCCGACGAAGACGAGTTGCACGATGGCTATGGGAGTAAGCCAGGCGGTCTCGACGGCGAGGCCGGTCACGGCATCCACTCTCGGGCCGACCCGCTTCTTCGCGAGGCCGTACAGGCCGAAGGAGAACGCCAGGGCGAGTGAGATCCAGGGGAACGAGCCGTAGTTCACGGCGAGGACGATGACCGCGACTCCACTCACACCGACGGCGACCCACTGGGTCACCCGCAGCCTCTCGTGCAGCACGATCACTCCGAGCAGGACGGTCACGATCGGGTTGATGAAGTATCCGAGCGCCGCCTCGTTCACCCGCCCCGACACGACCGCGATGACGTACACCTGCCAGTTGATGAACACGAGCACGCCGGCCAGACCGAGAGTCAGCATGGTCCTGCGATCGCGCAGGAGCCTGCGCAGCGCCCCCCAGCTTCGCATCACCAGGATGATGAGTGCGCAGAAGATGACCGAGAACAGCACCCGCCAGGCGACGATCTCGAACGGACCCGCGGGCGCCAGCACGAGGAAGTAGATGGGCATGAAGCCCCAGAACCCGTATGCGGCGAATGCGAACAGCATGCCGCCTCGCTGCTCGAAGGCAGGGGCCGTCGTGGGCTGTGATTGGGACATCGGGTTCACTCTACGGCCATGACGAAGGCCCGCCGAACCAGTCGACGGGCCTTCGTTGGAGCGTTTGGCTAGCGGACGACCACCGCGAGGACGTCGCGCGCGGAGAGGACGAGAAGGTCGTCTCCACCGAACTTGACCTCGGTGCCGCCGTACTTCGAGTAGATGACCTTGTCACCCACAGCGATGTCGAGCGGGACGCGGTTGCCGTTGTCATCGATGCGTCCGGGACCGACGGCGATGACCTCGCCCTCCTGCGGCTTCTCTTTCGCGGTGTCAGGAATGACGAGACCGGATGCTGTGACCTGTTCTGCATCGACCTGCTTGATGACAATGCGATCCTCGAGCGGCTTGATGGACACCGACACGGTTGACCTCTTCTTTCTTACACGTGAAAAATTCGTGGGTTAGCACTCTCACTGCGAGTGTGCCAGAACAACTGTACTCGTGACGCTGGCACTCATGCAACGTGAGTGCCAATTCGACCGCGATGCGAGAATGGGGCGATGGACGCCGCAGAGCTCGTCACGCTCCTCTCCCCGGAGGGGCTCCGCCTGCTCGACTCGCTCCCGCACTACGACTCCACCGCGGATGTCGTGCACACGGTGAGCGTCCTCCGCGCCGCAGGGCACTCTCCCGAGCTCGTCGCCGCTGTTCTCACCCAGTCTCGTCTGAGGCGACGCGCAGCGACCAAGTTCGATGACTTCGCCGACCGGATGCTGTTCACCGAGGCGGGCCTCGAACAGGCCACCCGGCTCTCGGTCGCCGCGCTGCACGCCCAGCGGTTCCGCTCCAACGGCCTCCGGCGCATCGTGGACCTCGGCTGCGGAATCGGCGGGGACGCGCTCGCCATGGCGGCCCTCGATCTCGAGGTCACCGGGGTCGAGCGCGACGAGGTCACGGCGGCGCTCGCCGCATACAACCTCGCACCATGGGCGAACGCCGAGGTCGTCAACGCGAGCGCCGACTCGATCCGCGTCGAGGAATACGACGGGGCGTGGCTCGACCCGGCCAGGAGGGTGACCGCGAGCGGGCACACCATCCGGAGGTCGCGGAATCCGGAGGACTGGTCCCCGTCCCTCGATGACGCCTTCGCGATCGCGGGCCGTGTTCCGACCGGCATCAAGCTCGGGCCGGGCATCGACCGTGATCTCATTCCGGCAGGCTGTGAGGCGCAGTGGATCTCCGTCGACGGAGACGTCGTCGAGCTCGTCCTCTGGTTCGGCGCACTCGCCCGGCCCGGCATCCGGAGGGTGGCGACCGTCATCGCGGGGACCACGCGCGCCGAGCTCGCCGCGGCCGAGGACAGCGTGGATGCCGACGTGGGCCCGCTCGGGGAGTACCTCTACGAACCGGACGGGGCCGTCATCCGCGCGCGACTCATCGGGCAGCTCGTGCGGGACCTCGGCGGACGGATGGCGAGCGACGGCATCGCCTGGTTCACGGCCGACACCGCGTCCGCCACCCCGTTCGCGACGTGCTTCCGAGTCACCGACTCCCTGCCCTTCGATGTGAAGAGGCTTGCGAAGCTCGTGGCGGCGCGGCGCATCGGAACCCTGGAGATCAAGAAGCGGGGGGTGGATGTAGACCCGGCAGCCCTGCGAAAGACGCTGTCGCCGAAGGGGCCGAATGCCGCGACACTCATCCTCACGCGGGTGGCCGGGAAGCGCATGGCGCTCCTGGCCGAGCGGTCATGACGGCCCGGCATCCCCGGGGGCGGCGCCGGGCCTGCGCGCTGAGGCCGATCGGGATGCCGAGTGGACTTTCCGGCGCGGGAATTCCGGCGTAGGTTGGCTCCCATGCGGTTGCACGGTGCAGTGGATTGGACGCGACGTCACGTCGTCTCTCTGAGTGTCGGGGCCGGCGTCGTCGCCCTGCACGCGGGTGCGTATGCGTTCTTCGCCGGTCGCGACCCGTACAGCCAGACGATCTTCCCGGCCTGCCCGCTGCTCCACTATTTCGGCATCCAGTGCCCCGGCTGCGGCGGGACCCGCGCCATGTACTCGCTCCTCCACGGCGATATAGCCACGTCCATCGCGATGAACCCGCTCGTCGTCGCGGGCTACCTTTCGGTCGCGATAGCCCTCGTCGGCATCCTGATCGGAAAGCGGGGAGCCGAGCGGACCTCCCGCTGGCTGTACTGGGCTGCCGCGGCGATCGCGATCGGTGCGACCCTGTGGAGCGCGGTCATCCGGAACCTGCTCCTGCCGCACTGAGCCGGCTGCGCCGACCCTGCAGGACGGGCCCGGTCAGGCGGGCCCGAAGAGTCAGCTCCCCGAGCTCGCGATGAACGGCAGGGCCAGCAGCGGCGACAGCGCGAGGGCGAAGAGCAGAATCCAGAAGATGATGGATGCGCCCGCCCCCACATAGCCGGTGATCGTTCCTGCGAGGGCCATCCCCCGGGCGGACTCGCGCTTGAGGCCGAGGTGCCCGAGCACGATCCCTGCGACCGAGAACAGGAACCCCGCACCGTAGCAACACGACAGCACGACCCCCACGATCCCGAAGATCATCGCCAGGAGGCTCAGGATGGTCGGCGGCTTCTGGGCTCCCATGGGATACGGGACCGCGGCGTATGGCGTCGGGGCAGGAGGTGGCGGCGGGGTTGCGGCCGGCGGGACGGGAGTGTACGGCGTGGGCGGAACCGGCACGTCGCTTTCTGGATCTGTCGGCATGGCTCTCTGGGTGTTGTGCGGCGCATCCGGCCGGAGGTCTGGCGCGTTGGCAACGCGCGCATCCCGTCAACCGAGTGGCGACGGGATGCGCGCGGACGCGTAGTCGATTACGGGTAGGTGAGTGAGCTCGTGTAGGAGGTCCACGGGAGGAAGGACAGCATCGCCGGCGCGGCGAGCAGCAGGATCCACATGAGGATCGCGAGCGCGGCGCCGATGTAGCCGGTGATCATACCGGTCGTCGCCATGCCCTTGGCGTTCTCCTTCTTCTTGCCGATGTGCCCGAGGACGATGCCGGCGACGGCGAAGAGGAATCCGGCCCCGAAGCAGCAGGACAGTACGAGACCGACGATGCCGCCGATCATCGACAGGAGGCTGAGGATCGTCGAAGGCTTCGCTGGGCCCGCGTTGTAAGGAGCAGCCGGCGGCGTAGGCGGAACCGGAGTCTGGTCTGGCACTGTGGGGTCGGTCATGATTCTCCCGAAATCTCGAGTTGTGGCGCGATTCGCCGTCCGGTCGTAGTTCCGAACGTGCCCATAGTGGCATTGAGTATGGGTCGTGTCAACGCGAGAACCCTGTGCTCACCTCAGATACGTGGCCGACCGTTGCGGGTCAGACCTGGATCTCGGTGACCGGCATCGTGGAGTCAGCCCCGAAGTCCATGCCGGATGGCGCATGCCCTGCCAGGATCAACTGGGAGCCGAGCGCGGCGATCATCGCGCCGTTGTCCGTGCACAGCGAGAGGGGCGGGATGCGCAGCTCGATGCCCTCCTCGGCGCACCGCTCTGTCGCGACCTGGCGCAGCCGCGCATTGGCGACCACTCCCCCGCCGAGGAGCAGTCTGGGCACGCCGAGATCGCCGCATGCCGCGAGTGCTTTCCTGAGCAGAACGTCGACGACCGCTTCGCGGAAACTCGCGGCGATGTCCGGGGTCGGTACGTCCTCGCCCGCGTCGCGCAACCGTTCGACGTGCCGGGCGACGGCGGTCTTGAGCCCGGAGAAGGAGAAGTCGTAACGGTGCTTCTCGAGATCCTTGGGAAGGCTGAGCCCTCGCGGGAACCGGATGGCGTTCGGGTCGCCACCGGCCGCTGCACGGTCGATCTCGGGCCCACCGGGATACGGGAGTCCGAGTAGTCGCGCGACCTTGTCGAAGGCCTCGCCCGCCGCGTCGTCGATCGTCTCGCCGAGCAGTTCGACATCCGAGACCAGGTCGCGCACGAGGAGGAGTGAGGTGTGACCGCCGGACACGAGGAGGGCGATGGTGGGGTACTCGAGTGGGCCGGACGTCGCGACCGGGAGCGCTGAGGGTTGCAGCGTGACGGGAGCGTCGCCGACGGGACTTCGCAGGACATCCGCCCCCACGTGGCCGACGAGGTGGTTCACGGCGTAGAGCGGCTTGTCGAGCGAGATCGCGAGGGCCTTCGCCGCAGCGATTCCGACCATGAGCGCACCGGAGAGGCCGGGGCCGCTCGTGACGGCGATCGCGTCGAGCTCCTCGAGCGTGACGCCCGCCTCCGCGAGCGCCGCGGCAAGAGCGGGCTGGAACGCTTCGAGGTGGGCGCGCGCGGCGATCTCCGGGACGACCCCTCCGTATCGCGCATGCTCGTCCATCGACGATGCGATGACATTGGCCAGCAGGGTATCCCCGCGCACGATGCCGATGCCGGTCTCGTCGCAGCTGGTCTCGATTCCGAGCACGAGGGGTGCTGTCATGATCGCTCCCCTCCCCGGTTCCCGTCTCCCGGCTCCGGTTGTTCCGGATGCGGCGATCCGACTTCTGGCGCGGCGAGCGTTGCGCCGCGCGGAACGGGCGCGAGGCGCATGACGATCGCGTCGACGCCATCCGGCTGGTAGTACCGCGCCCGCACGGCCAGTTCCTCGAAGCCGAGCGACTGGTAGAGGGCCCGAGCTCCGGGGTTGTCCGCGCGCACCTCGAGGAAGACCTCGTCAGCACCGCGCTTCACCGCCTCGTTGATGAGCGTGAGCATGACGGTTCGACCGAGCCCGCCGCGCCTGGCCGCCTCCGCGACGGCGATGGTCTGGATGTCGGCCTCCTTCGCTCCACGCGGCGCGAGCACCCCGGCGTAGGCGTCGATGCCTCCCGGAGTCTCCGGCCGGAAGGCGACGAGGTACCACGCGTTCGGGTTCGACAGCTCCTCGCGCATGATCGCCCTCGACCATGCGTCGTTCGCGAAGATGGAGGTCTCCAGCTGCATGATCGCCTCGAGGTCCCCAGCGTCCGCGTGACGCAGTTGCCAGGTCACGCCGTCACCCTCCTCGGACCGGAGGAGGGTGTCACGTCGGGCGAGCGGAGGTAGAGCGGTTCGGCGCCGGCGAACGCGCGGCGGTGCAGGTACAGGCTCTCGGCGAGCAGGCCGACGGATGCCGCGGAGACCCAGTCGGCATCCCACCGCTGATAACCGTCATAGCCGGTTACCACCTCGGGCAACTCGTCCGGTCGCTGGAGTCCCGGCCCCTGGACTCGGATCGGCAGGGCGAACTCGTCGGCGCCGCTGTACGCGCTCCAGTAGCGCTCATGGCGGCGCGCATCCGTCGTCACGAGCAGCGGGGTGGCGTCGGCACCGCCACCCGTCACGATGCCGGAGGCGCTCGCGGCAGCCGCGACGTAGTGGGCGTATGCGACAGCGTCGTGGCTCACCACGCGAACGACCGGCTTGCCGGCGCCGAAGGCGAACGCATTCGCCGCTGCGATCCCCACTCTCAGGCCGGTGAATGGGCCCGGTCCCATGCCGACGGCGATGCCGGAGAGCGTCTCGACCGCGACACTGGACGCCTCCAGGCACTCGAGGATGAGCGTTCCGATGACCTCGGCGTGGCGACGGGTGTCCTCCACCGAGCGCTCGGCGAGAACACCGCGGTCCCGGTCGACGACGGCCACGCTCGTCCCGGCCGACGTGTCGATCGCGAGAAGCATGGTTACAGCTTAAAGTCTGCGAATCGCGGGCCGTGCCCCGTGATGGTGACCCTGCGAGGCTCGGCCTCGTCCGTGCCTCCCATGGCGGGTCGCACGATCTCGACTTCCAGCCACGAGTCGGTCATGCCGTCGACCATTCCTGCAGCCCATTCGACGACGACGATCGAACCCTCGAAGTCGAGGTCGAGGTCGTCGAGCTCCGCCGGATTCGACAGCCGGTATGCGTCGACGTGGACGAGCGGAGCATCCGTGCCTCTCGCATGCGTTCGCGCGATCACGAAGGTGGGGCTCGCGACGGTCCCGGCGACGCCCAGTGCCGCGCCGAGACCTCGGACGAGCGTCGTCTTGCCCGCCCCGAGTTCGCCGTTGAGCGCCACGAGGTCGCCTGGTCGCAGTCGCCCTGCGATGGCAGCACCGAGCTTCTCCATCTCCTCGGGGGTGGCGACGGAGATCCTCACGCGACACCGCCGACGTATCGGCGTTCGACCCGGTGCCCCAGTCGGGAGACGATCTCATAGTTGATGGTTCCCGCGGCCCCCGCCCACTCGTCGGCCGACGGTGCGCCGAGCTCGGGGTCCCCGAAGACGACCGCGCGATCGCCTGCAGACACGTCAGCGTCGCCGACGTCGACGATGATCTGGTCCATCGCGACGACCCCCGCGACGGTGAATCGGCTCTGGTTGATCGTTACAGGGCCCATCCCGGATGCCTGGCGCGGGATCCCATCCGCGTAGCCGAGCGGGATGAGCGCGAGAGTGGTGTCCCGGTCCGTCCGGTAGCGGTGGCCGTAGGAGACGCCCGCTCCGGCCGGGACCCGCTTCACGGAGACGACCTCGGCACTCAGTTCCATCGCCGGCGTGAGACCGAGCGAGTGCGCTGAGACGCCGTCCAGCGGCGACAGGCCGTAACACCCGAGCCCGACGCGCACGAGGTTGCAGCGGGCGTCGGGGCCGGCGAGAGCGCCGAGTGTCGCCGACAGGTGCACGACCTCCGGCGCGATGCCGACGGATGCGGCGATCGTGACCGCACGGTCGAACGCTGAACGCTGGGCATCATCCGATTCGGTGCCGGCATTCGCGAGGTGGCTGAAAATACCCCGGATGTGCGCACCCGCCGTGCGTTCGAGACTTCTCGCCCGCGAGAAGAGTTCCTCCCAGGTTCCCTCTACCGCCCCATTGCGACTCAGTCCGGTGTCGACCTTCACCTGGATGTTGCGCACGCCCGCGCTCACGGCGCGCTCGAGTTCTGCGAGTGAATTCACTCCGACGTCGATCCCGTCCTCCACTGCAGTCGCGAAATCCTCGAGGGGGCCGTGAAGCCAGGTCAGGATCGGCGAACCGATCCCGGCAGAGCGAAGCACTCGCGCCTCCGCGGAGTCGATCACGCCGAGCCAGTCCGCACCCCCTTCCACCGCGGCACGGGCGGCGGGCACGGCTCCGTGCCCGTACCCGTCCGCCTTCACGACGGCGAGGAAGTGCGCTGTGCCGGCCGAACGACGCAGGGTTTCGACGTTGGAGGAGATGGCGTCGAGATCGATCGTCGCCTCACGCAGTGGCCGGGAGGTCATCGCGCCTCGGCGATGACGTAGGCGATGGCGACCCCCGCGTCATGGGTCATGGAGAGGTGGATGTCCGTGATGCCCCGCTCCTGCGCGATCGCCGCAACGCCTCCGCGAAGCGAGAAGGCCGGATTCCGCTCCCCGTCGGAGACGACGGACATGTCGTGCCAGCGGACGCCGGTGGAGTCGCCGAGAGCCTTGATGAGCGCCTCCTTCGCCGCGAACCGCGCCGCGAGGGACGAGAGGGCAAGCCTTCGGGGACCCTGCACCTGTTCGCTCTCGGCGAACAGTCGCGCGAGGAGTCTCGGCGTGCGGGCGGTCGCGCGCTCGAAACGTGCGAGGTCCACGACGTCGACGCCGATTCCGATGATCATGTGGACGTGCCTTCGCCGAGGTCCATGAGCGACCCGCGCTACTCGACCGTCACCGATTTGGCGAGGTTGCGCGGCTGGTCCACATCGAGCCCCTTCGCGGCGGCGAGCTCCATCGCGAAGATCTGCAGCGGCGCGAAGGCCAGGAGCGGCTCGAAGAATGTCGAGGCGAGCGGGATCGTGAACACCTTGTCCGCGTACGGCAGCACGGCGGCGTCACCGGCTTCGGCGATCGCGAGAAC
Source organism: Terrimesophilobacter mesophilus (assembly GCF_014200375.1). Lineage (GTDB taxonomy): Bacteria > Actinomycetota > Actinomycetes > Actinomycetales > Microbacteriaceae > Terrimesophilobacter > Terrimesophilobacter mesophilus. The sequence continues at coordinate 1,159,978 of NZ_JACHBP010000001.1, forward strand.
GCGGGCGCCGCGCGCTCGGATCTCCTGGATGTTCGACACGACTTTGGGGTGAAGCGACTCCTTGCCCCGAGGGCTCGGCACGATCACGAACACCGGTTGGCCCGGCTCGATGAGCGCGATCGGCCCGTGCTTGAGTTCGCCCGCCGCGAAACCCTCCGCATGGATGTAGGCGAGCTCCTTGAGTTTGAGGGCTCCTTCGAGCGCGACCGGGTAGCCGACATGTCGCCCGAGGAACAGCACGGAACGGGTGTCCGACATCCAGTGGGCCAGCTCGCGGATCTCAGCGTGCTGTTCGAGGACCGTCGCAAGCTTTTCCGGCACCGCCTGCAGCTCGGTGAGAAGAACGAATGCCTCCTCCGCACTGAGTGTTCCCCGCAGTCCCGCGAGGTGCAGTCCGAACAGGTAGATGGCAGTGACCTGCGCCACGAGCGCCTTCGTCGAGGCGACGGCGACCTCGGGGCCGGCGTGCGTGTAGATCACGGCATCCGACTCTCGGGCGATCGTGGCGCCCTGGGTGTTGCAGATCGAAATCGTCTTCGCGCCGGCCTCGATCGCGTACTTGACTGCCATGAGGGTGTCCATGGTCTCGCCCGACTGGCTGATCGAGATGACGAGGGTCCGGTCGTCGATGACCGGTTCCCGGTACCGGAACTCGTGCGACAGGTCGACCTCAACCGGGATCTTCGCCCACTTCTCGATCGCGTACTTGCCGATCATGCCCGCGTAGGCCGCCGTTCCGCAGCCGAGGATGACGACGCGCTCGACGCCGCGCAGGGTGTTGTCGAAGCCGTCGAGCTCTGGAATGTGAACTGCACCGTCGGCCACGCGCCCGAGGAGCGTGTTCGCGACCGCCTCCGGCTGTTCGCTGATCTCCTTCGCCATGAAGCTCGACCAGCCACCCTTCTCGGCCGCGGAGGCATCCCAGGTGACCTCGAACTCCTCGGTCTCGACCGGGTTGCCTTCGAAGTCGGTCACCGACACGGATTCCGCGGTGATCGTCACCACCTGGTCCTGGCCGATCGCGAGCGCCCTTCGGGTGTACTCGACGAAGGCCGCGACATCCGATCCGAGGAAGTTCTCGCCATCGCCGAGCCCGATGACGAGCGGCGAGTTGCGGCGCGCGCCGACGACCACGCCAGGCTGGTCCCGGTGCAACACGAGGAGGGTGAATGCGCCGTGCAGCTGGGCGACCACGCGGCGCAGCGCCTCGGTGACATCCCCCGTCTCGCGGAACGCATAACCGACGAGATGCGCCGCGACCTCGCTGTCGGTCTCGCTCGTGAAGACGGTCTCCGGATGCGCGGTGAGCAGCTCGGCCTTGAGTTCGGCGAAGTTCTCGATGATGCCGTTGTGGATGAGAGCGAGCCTGCCGTCATCGCCGAGATGCGGATGAGCGTTCGCGTCGGTCGGGCCGCCGTGCGTCGCCCAGCGCGTGTGCCCGATGCCGGTAGGGCCATCCTGGACGGGGTTCGCCTCGACGTCGTCGACGAGAACCTGCAGCTTTCCGGCGTGCTTGCGAAGTCCGAGGTCGCCGTCCGCCCCGATCACAGCGATGCCGGCGGAGTCATAACCGCGATACTCGAGGCGACGAAGGCCGCCCAGCAGCACCTCCACGCTGCGGTTGCCTCCGACGTAGCCCACAATTCCACACATGATCTGAATTTTAGGGCACCCGGTTGGAAGATCGCGCCGCGGCCGATCCTTCCCGGCACGGGTAGTCTGTTCTGGATGCCTGAGCCCGCCGCCGCAAACGGACACCTGAGTCCGTTCCTCGAGATCGATCGCTCGGCCTGGGCGGAACTCGCCCCCACAACGCAGCAGCCTCTCACCGCACAGGAACTGGTCGAACTCCAGGGCCTCGGCGATGTCCTCAACCTCAACGAGGTCGCCGAGGTCTACCTTCCGCTCAGCAAGCTCGTGAGCCTCTACGCGGTGGGCGCGAAACGACTGCACGCCGCGACGAGCAGCTTCCTTCGCCAACGCAGCCAGAGCACACCGTTCGTGATCGGCATCGCCGGGTCGGTCGCGGTGGGAAAGTCGACGATCGCGCGGGTGCTGCGCGAACTGCTTGCCCGCTGGGAGGACACACCCCGCGTCGAACTCGTGACGACAGACGGCTTCCTCTGGCCCAATGCAGAACTCGAACGCCGCGGACTCATGGAGCGCAAGGGCTTCCCGGAGGCCTACGACCGACGGGCGCTCTTGCGCTTCGTCACGATGGTCAAAAGTGGTGCGGACGAGGTGCGCGCTCCTCTCTACTCTCATCTCACCTACGACATCGTGCGGGACGAGGAGGTCATCGTCCACCGCCCCGACATCCTCATCGTCGAGGGCCTCAACGTGCTGCAGCCCCCCGCACCCGGCCGCAAACTCGCCGTGAGCGACCTCTTCGATTTCACGATCTACGTGGATGCCCGCACCGCGGACATCGCACGCTGGTACGAGGAGCGGTTCCTCAAGCTGCAACAGGGCGCCTTCGCCGACCCCCAGTCGTTCTTCCACCGATTCGCGAATCTGAGCGAGGCGGAGGCGCGGGCGAAGGCCAGGGACATCTGGAGCCGTATCAACGAGCCGAACCTCGTGCAGAACATCCTGCCGACGCGCGGGCGTGCGACGCTCGTGCTACGGAAGGAGACGCAGCACGCGGTCAGCACCGTGCTTCTCCGCAAGACGTAGCCCGGCGCGCTGCGGGAACGGTCAGCGGGAGAGACGCTTGCGCACCACCGTGGCGAGGGAGTGTGCGATCTCGTCGGCGAGCGCCTGGTCGGATGCCTCCACCATGACGCGCACGAGAGGCTCCGTCCCTGAAGGGCGCAGCAGCACGCGTCCGCGGTCGCCGAGCTTCTGCTGTGCGACGACGACGGCCGCCGCAATCGTGTCGTCATCACCGAGAGACTCGTGGTCGACATCCTTCACGTTGACCATGATCTGCGGGTACACGGTCATGATCGCGGCCAGTTCGGCGAGGGACTTTCCGGTGCGTGCCATCTCGGCGACGAGGTGCAGGCCGGTCAGTATGCCATCGCCGGTCGTCGCATGGGCGGTCATGATGACGTGGCCGGACTGTTCGCCGCCGAGGCTCAACCGGTGCTCGTTGAGCGCCTCGAGCACGTACCGGTCGCCGACCTTCGTCTCGATCATGGCGATTCCGGATTCCTCCATCGCCAGGCGAAGCCCCAGGTTGCTCATGACGGTGGCGACGAGGGTGTCCTGTGCGAGCATGCCGCGCTCCTTGAGCGACACGGCAAGGATCGCCATGATCTGGTCGCCGTCGACGATATTGCCGTCGGCGTCCACCGCAAGGCACCGGTCGGCGTCGCCATCGTGCGCGATGCCGATGTCCGCTCCGTGTTCGACAACGGCCCGGGCGAGCTGCTCGAGGTGGGTCGAGCCGACGCCGTCGTTGATGTTGACGCCGTCCGGGTCCGCACCGATGAGGGTGAGCGTCGCGCCCGCACCGCGGAACGCATCCGGAGACACTCCCGACGCCGCACCGTTCGCGCAGTCGAGCACGACGTGCAGGCCGTCGAGGCGCGACGGAAGCGTGCCGAGCAGGTGGACGAGGTAGCGGTCCTCCGCGTCGGCGAACCGGCGGATGCGCCCGACCTCCGCGCCCTTCGGCGCGATGGGCGGCTCGGCGAGAGCGGCCTCGATGCGGTCCTCGACCTCATCGGGGAGCTTTGTCCCACCGGAGGCGAAGAACTTGATCCCGTTGTCCGGCGCAGGGTTGTGCGATGCGGACACCATGACGCCGAAGTCGGCGTTGAAGTCGGCGACCAGGAACGCGAGCGCCGGCGTCGGGATGACCCCTGCGTCGTAGACGTCCACTCCCGAACTCGCGAGGCCCGCCGCAACCGATGCGGAGATGAACTCCCCAGAGATGCGCGGGTCTCGCGCGAGGACGGCGACCGGCCTCCTGCCGGAGGCGCGACGTCCGTCAGCGTAACGACCTTTGCCGAGAACCACCGCGGCGGCCTGGGCGAGTCGGAGCGACAACTCCACCGTCAGGGTCTCGTTGGCGAGACCCCGGACTCCATCCGTGCCGAAAAGCCGGGGCATGACCGTGCGGCCCGTACCGACTAGCGCTTCGAGAACTGAGGGGCCTTGCGGGCCTTCTTGAGTCCAGCCTTCTTCCGCTCGATCACGCGAGCATCGCGACTGAGGAATCCGGCCTTCTTGAGCTCCGGGCGGTTGTTCTCACGGTCGATCTCGTTGAGCGCGCGGGCGATACCGAGGCGCAGCGCACCGGCCTGGCCGGAGGGGCCACCGCCCGTGATGCGCGCGATGACGTCGTAGCTGCCGATCAGGTCGAGAACCTTGAACGGGTCATTGATGAGCTGCTGGTGCAGCTTGTTGGGGAAGTAGTTCGCGAGCTCGCGACCGTTCACCGTGATCGTGCCGGTGCCGGGGACGAGGCGCACGCGGGCGATCGCCTGCTTGCGACGGCCGACCGCTGCGCCGGGGACGTTGAGGACCGCGCGCGGCGCGCGCGGTGCCGACGCCGCCGGGGTCTCGGTCGTGAAGCTCTCCGGTGCATCGTCGATGACACCGTCCACCGCTGCCTCAGCGGCCTCGGTGTCGATGGAGTCTGAAATCTTCGCCATGAAAAGGTCCTTTGCTATTCAGCCGGCGCTACTGCGCGACCTGGGTCAGTGAGTAGGGCTTGGGCTGCTGTGCAGCGTGGGGGTGCTCAGCACCGGCGTAGACCTTGAGCTTGCTGAGCTGGGCGCGACCGATCGAGTTCTTCGGGAGCATGCCGCGGACGGCCTTCTCGACGGCGCGGGTGGGGTGCTTCGCGAGCATCTGCGAGTACGTGGTGGCGGACAGTCCGCCCGGATAACCGGAGTGCGTGTACGACTTCTTCTGCTCCAGCTTCGCGCCGGTGAGCGCGACCTTGTCCGCATTGATGACGATGACGAAATCCCCCGTGTCGACGTGCGGGGCGAAGGTCGGCTTGTGCTTGCCGCGGAGGAGGACGGCGACGTGGCTGGCGAGTCGGCCGAGCACGACATCCGTGGCATCGATCACGAGCCACTCGCGAGTGACGGTGTCGGGCTTCGGCGTGTATGTACGCATGATTCGGTACTGCTCTCTGTTCGAAGGGAGTTGTTCGTGAATCCCACTCCGTGGCCGTTGACGGCGAAGACACGTCGTGAACGAATCCGGTGGAGGGCTCAACTTCGGGCGCCCGCTGGCGCGGACACCAAGGATCAAGAATAGCCGACGCGACGGGCCCGGTCAAACGAGGAGGTCAGCTCCGCTCGCCGATCGGGTCCCTCTTCGCGCGGGTCTGCTCCGCTCGCGCGGCGAGGTCCTCGTCATCCGGATACCCGACCTCCATGAGCGTCAGGCCTTTCGCCGGCACGACCTTGAACTCACTCGTCCTGGCGAGCGCCTCGCGGAGCTCGAGGAGCCTCGTCGCGGTCAGTCGTCCCTGCCCGACGGCGATCGTCGCGCCGACCAGCGCGCGGACCATGCTGTGACAGAACGCGTCGGCTTTCACCCTGGCCACCAGGACACCGGCGTCGTTCCGGGACCACGAGAACTCCTGGAGGGTTCGGATGCTCGTCGATCCCTCCCTGGACTTGCAGAAGGATGCCCAGTCGTGGAGGCCGAGGAGCCCGCCTGCCGCCTCGTCCATGGCCCCGACATCCAGTCGGCCGGGGAACCAGAGCGTTCCCGCCCGCTCGAGCGGGTTGCGGGGAGCGTCGGCGTCCGCAATCCGGTACTCGTATCGGCGCCAGACGGCTGAGAATCGGGCGTCGAAACCGGGCGGGGCGATGCTCGAGCTCGCGACCCACACGTCGGTGTCGAGGCCTGCGATGCCGTTGAGGCGATCTGCGAGGGCGGATGCGCCGCTTCGCGGTCGACTGCGGCTGAGTCCTGCGCGCTGGTCCGGCGAGAGATCGAGGTGCGCAACCTGCCCGAGAGCGTGCACCCCGGCATCCGTACGTCCGGCGACAGTGAGCGTTGGCGGTTCTCCCAGGCGCCCGAACACGGTGGCGAGAGTATCTTCGAGCACGCCCTGCACCGTGCGTAAACCCGGCTGGCGACCCCAGCCCCTGAATGCGGTGCCGTCGTATGCGATGTCGAGCCTCAGGCGGATCGACCCGTCATCCTGGCCGTCATGCCCGCGTTCGGATGCCAATGCCACACGCCGAGTCTACTGAGGGCGGGGCATGCCTCTTCCAGCAATTGACCCTCGCCGCCGCGCGGGGGAAGCTTGGACGGAGATGCCACAGAAGACGCAGCCCGCCACGAAGAGCCGGCCTTCCCCGCCCGCGCGATTCGCGGGACTCGACGGCCTGCGCGCCATCGCGGTCACCACCGTGATCCTGTTCCACCTCACCCCTGGTGCGCTGCCGGGGGGCTACCTCGGCGTCGACATCTTCTTCGTCATCAGCGGGTTCCTGATCACGGCCCTGCTCATCAGGGAGCACGACAAGAACGGGAGGATCCGTCTTGCCGACTTCTGGCGCCGTCGGGCGCGGCGGCTGCTTCCCGCGCTCGTCGTCCTCGTTCTCGCGTGCTGCTCACTCGCCCTCGTGGCGGGGGGCAATGTCCTCGTCGGCCTGGGACGCCAGGTGCTCGGCGCCGCGACCTTCAGCAGCAACTGGCTGTCCATCGCGAGCGGTTCGAGCTACTTCACGGAGGCGAATCCCGAACTGTTCCGCAACCTGTGGTCGCTCGCGGTCGAGGAGCAGTTCTACCTCGTGTGGCCGCTCGCGCTTCTCGCCCTGCTGCTCGTCCGCAGCACGGCCATCCGCTGCGCCGTGCTCGGGGTGCTCGCCGCAGTCTCGATCGCCGCCATGTGGTTCCTCTACTCGCCGGGCGGCGACGCCACGCGCGTGTATTACGGCACCGACACGCACAGTTTCGGCCTCGCGATCGGCGCCATCCTCGCGTTCGCCAACGCCCGCTGGTGGCCGTGGCCGCTCGCCTGGCCGCGCTGGTCGAGAATCGCGCTGCCCACCGTGGGCGCGATCGCGGTGGCGGGTCTCCTCGTGGCCTCCGTCATCCTGCCCGCCGATGCCGACGTGACCTACCAGGGCGGGCTCGCAGTCGTCGCGCTGCTCACGGCCGTCGCGATCGGCGGGGCGACGATGCCGGCGTCCGCGCTGGGGAGGGTCCTGGATGTCGCGCCCCTGAGGTGGGTGGGCGAGCGCTCCTACGGCCTGTACCTGTGGCACTGGCCCGCGTTCGTCCTCGCGGCGGCATTCCTTCCCTCCCTCTCACTCGATGGGGGCGGGGGGTGGATTCTCGGCGGAATCGCTCTTATCGCGACCCTGCTCGCGGCGACCCTGTCCTACCGCTACATCGAGCAGCCGATCCGGAGGAATGGATTCCGGCACACCCTGCGCCACTGGTTCTGGTCACGCCGGCGGGAAGCGAGAGCTCCCGCGCCCGGCTGGCGCGCCACGGTGACACGCGTCGTCGCGAGCGCCCTGGCTGCCTGCCTCGTGCTGCTGGCGGGTGCCGCATCCGTGATGGCCATCACGCTCGACCCGGGTGAAACGGATGCCGAGACGATCATCGACGCCGGCAGTGCGATCGCCTCGCCCCCGGCCCCCATTCCGACGCCTGCCACGCCGATCGAATCCGCCCCCGTCGCGATTCCGGCCGGGGACCAGATCACCGCGATCGGGGACTCTGTCATGCTCGCCTCCGCGCCGGAGTTGGCCCAGGCATTCCCCGGCATCTCGATCAACGCCGTCGTCTCACGCCAACTGGTTCAGGCGCCGGCGATCCTTTCTTCGCTCAAGAAGAAGGGAAAGCTGCGACCGACCATCCTCCTCGGGCTCGGCACCAACGGCCCGATCGAGCCCAAGGTCCTCGACCAGATTCGAATGCTCGCCGGCACGGATCACCACATCGTCGTCGTGAACGTCCAGGCACCTCGCGGGTGGACCCCGGGGGTGAACGCCGCGCTCGCGGCCTTCGCGCTCCGGTATCGCAACGTCGAACTGGCCAATTGGCACAATGCCATCGCGGGGAAGCTCAGTCTGCTCGCTCGCGACCAGATCCATCCCGGTCCCAGTGGAGGCGCCCTCTACGCCAAGACGGTGAAGGATGCCCTGCAACGGTTGGCGGAACTGCCACCGCTCCTGAGCGCCAACGACTACGGCCTCGCGCCGCGACCGTCCTGAGGCTCGGTTCAGAACTCCTTGTTGAGCTGCAGACTGCGGTTGGCTTCGGTGAAACCCACCCCGGTGTAAAGGCCGAGAGCGCCGGTCGGATTCTCGGCATCGACGTCGAGCACGGCCATCTCGAGTCCTGCGGCGGCGACCGCTTCGAGCGTGCGGGTGAGAAGGGCAGGGGCGATGCCTCGTCCGCGGTGTGCGCGGCGCACGCCCACGAGGTTGATGTAGGCCGAACTGAACCCCTGCGGCGCGAAGTCCTCCTGGTTGACCTCGCTGATCACGAACCCGGCGACCTCGCCATCCGGCGCGATGGCGAGGAAGGAGAGGTCGGGGCGGAACACCGAGCGCGCGACCATCTCGTTCCAGTTCTCCTCCGAGGTCGGCTGGCTGCCCCAGTGGTCTCGGAAGGAGTCGTTCCGCGCGAGTCGTGCTGCCTCAGATCCTGCAGCGTCGAACGGCACGATCTCGAACCCGTCAAGCGGTCGAGTGCGGATGGGTTCCGAGAGATCCCGCCGCAGTTCGAGGAAGTATCGGGCAATCCGAAACCCTGCGCGCTCGGCGAGATGGATCGTCGCGCTGGCCCTCTCGTCGGTCCACACGATCATCCAGCCGGGCAGTTCCTTGTCCGAACCTGCGAACTGCTGCAGTGCGCGGGCCTCCTGCCAGGCCAGCATCTTCCGGCCGATGCCTTTGCCGCGTTCCGACGGCCGCACGCCGCCCTCCAGGATCGAGCGCACGAGGGTTTCCTGGCCGGGGCCGAGCACCGCCATACCGAAGGCGAGCACCCCGCCGGTGCGACTGACCGCGAGGAGGGAGTCATGCTCCAGGGAGACGTAGGAGTGGCCGAGCTCCTCCTCGATCTCCTCCCTCGTCGTCACGAAGTGCGGATGATCGACGGCATCGATGGCCCGCGCGCAGTCCAGGAGCGCGTCGACGTCGTCAGCGGTCGCCGGCCGCCACCTGATGTCGTCCGTGGATTCAGGGACCGGGAGGACGCGGGGCGCCTCGACGCGGTCTCGAAGCCGGGTCATGCTCTTCATGGATGACGACACTACGGCCAGACCAGCCGTTCGCCAAACGAAAGGGGGGCCGGGCTCTTTCGAGCCCGACCCCCCTTCGAACGGGTTGTCGATGTTGTCGGGACTACTTGTCCGAGTCGCCGGCTACCTCAGAGTCGGCGTCGGCGGCCTCGTCGGCGGCCTCCGCCTCCTCTGCGCGCTCGATCTCGACGACATCCGCCTCGACGGGCGCCTCTTCGGTCTCGACCGCCTCTGCAGAAGCCTCAGCAGCGGCATCTGCCACGGGCACGTCCTCGGCGGGCGCGTCCTCGGCAGGCACCTCCGCGGACTCCTCGACGACATCCTCGACCGGAGCAGCCTTCGGCTTCTTCGTCTCCGCCTTGGCGCGGGGCTTGGCGTTGACCGGCTCGAGAACGAGCTCGATCTGTACCATCGGTGCGTTGTCGCCCTTGCGGAAACCCAGCTTCGTGATGCGCGTGTAGCCGCCATCGCGCTCCGCGACGAGTGGTGCGATCTGGGTGAACAGCTCGTGGACGACTCCCTTGTCACCGATCACCGCGAGGACGCGGCGACGCGCGTGCAGGTCGCCCCGCTTCGCGAACGTGATGAGGCGCTCGGCAACCGGGCGAAGGCGCTTCGCCTTCGTCTCGGTGGTCTTGATGCTCTTGTGGGTGAACAGCGCGGCGGCGAGGTTCGCAAGCAGGAGTCGCTCGTGAGCCGGTCCGCCGCCGAGACGCGGGCCCTTGGTTGGCTTAGGCATTGTTGGTTTTCTCCAGGATCAGATTGGTCAGGGCCGAGCTCAGTTGCTCTCGTCGTCGTCGTACCCGCTGTAGAAGTGGGCGCCGTCGAATCCGGGAACCGTGTCCTTGAGGGAGAGGCCGAGTTCGACGAGCTTGTCCTTGACCTCCTCGACGGACTTCGAACCGAAGTTCCGGATGTTCATGAGCTGCGTCTCCGAGAGCGCGACGAGCTCGCTCACCGAGTTGATGCCCTCGCGCTTCAGGCAGTTGTAGCTGCGCACGGACAGGTCGAGGTCCTCGATCGGCATGCTCAGCTCGCTCGACAGGACGGCATCCACCGGCGCCGGGCCGATCTCGATGCCCTCTGCGGCGGAGTTCAGTTCGCGCGCGAGTCCGAACAGCTCGGTCAGCGTGCGACCGGCCGACGCGATCGCGTCGCGAGGGGTGATCGCATTCTTGGTCTCGACATCCACGACCAACCGGTCGAAGTCGGTGCGCTCACCGGCACGCGTCGCCTCGACGCGGTAGGTGACCTTGAGAACGGGAGAGTAGATCGAGTCGATCGGGATCTGGCCCGCCTCGCTGAACTCGTTGCGGTTCTGCGTCGCGGACACGTATCCGCGGCCGCGCTCGATCGTCAGCTCGAGTTCGAACCGCGCCTTGTCGTTGAGGGTGGCGATGACGAGTTCCGGGTTGTGGATCTCGACACCGGCCGGCGCGGAGATGTCCGCCGCCGTGACCTCCCCAGAACCCTGCTTGCGCAGGTACGCGGTGATGGGCTCATCGTGCTCGCTCGAGACGACGAGCCCCTTGATGTTCAGGATGATCTCGGTGACGTCTTCCTTCACGCCGGGGATGGTGCTGAACTCGTGGAGCACACCGTCGAGACGGATGCTCGTGACCGCTGCCCCCGGGATGGATGACAGGAGGGTACGACGGAGTGAGTTCCCCAGGGTGTAGCCGAAGCCGGGTTCGAGCGGTTCGATGATGAACCGCGAACGGAACTCGGAGATGTTCTCTTCGGTGAGGGTCGGTCGCTGTGCAATGAGCACGGTTGATTCCTTTCGGCGAAGTGTCCGCTATTTGACACTTGTGCTTTCGACGAGGTGGCTGGCCCGTCGGTCTGTTGAGTTGTGCGCTGGAGCTTGGAGCGAAGGCCATTTCCGGCCTTCGCGGCGACGCCAGCACCGACCGGCTCTGCCCGTCGGATCTGACGCTTAGTTCTGGTTAGACACGGCGCCGTTTGGGCGGGCGGCATCCGTTGTGCGCCTGCGGAGTGACGTCATTGATCGAGCCCACCTCGAGGCCGGCGGCCTGAAGCGAACGGATCGCCGTCTCGCGACCCGAACCCGGGCCCTTCACGAAGACATCGACCTTCTTGACACCGTGCTCCTGCGCCTGGCGCGCAGCCGACTCTGCCGACATCTGTGCGGCGTACGGGGTCGACTTGCGCGAGCCCTTGAATCCGACGACGCCAGACGAGGACCAGCTGAGCACGGCCCCGCTGGGGTCCGTGATCGTGACGATCGTGTTGTTGAAGGTCGACTTGATGTGGGCCTGGCCCACGGCGACGTTCTTCTTTTCCTTGCGACGCGGCTTGCGTGCCGCGGTCTTCGGTGTAGCCATGTGTGGTCTCCTGTCGAAATCTCTGGGCGGCCGCGCTTAGCGGGCCTTCTTCTTACCGGCGACGGTGCGCTTCGGGCCCTTGCGGGTACGGGCGTTGGTCTTGGTGCGCTGTCCGTGGACCGGAAGGCCCTTGCGGTGACGGATACCCTGGTAGCTTCCGATCTCGACCTTGCGGCGGATGTCGGCTGCGACCTCACGGCGGAGGTCGCCCTCTACCTTGAAGTTTCCTTCGATGTAGTCGCGGAGCGCGATGAGCTGGTCATCGCTGAGGTCCTTGACGCGGATCTCTCCGCTGATGTCGGTGGCGGCGAGGGCCTTGAGGGCACTCGTACGGCCGACTCCGTAGATGTAGGTCAATGCGACCTCCACGCGCTTGTCGCGCGGGATGTCGACTCCTGCTAAACGAGCCATTCTGGCTACTCCTGTGAGTGTGTGGAGGTCTGACGAAGCGAAGTACACCGGCCTCCAACCGGTGGTGTCGGCTCCGAGAGGAGCTTCTTACGCCACGATGTGGTGTTTTCAGTTATGTAGTCCACGGGACCGTGCGAGCGGGACGCTCGCCAGCATCGAGGCTGCGAAGGTCAGAAATGACCTTCGCTGTCAGCCCTGACGCTGCTTGTGACGCGGGTTCTCGCAAATGACCATGACCCGGCCATTACGGCGGATCACCTTGCACTTGTCACAGATCTTCTTGACGCTGGGGTTGACCTTCATGAGTGTTGCCTTTTCGCTGTCGTCGTGCTCGCGGAGTGCCGCGGGCCGTTACTTTCCAGCAGCCGGTTCTACTTGTAGCGGTAGACGATACGTCCCCGCGTCAGGTCGTATGGGCTGAGCTCTACGATCACCTTGTCCTCCGGGAGGATTCGGATGTAGTGCTGGCGCATCTTGCCTGAGATGTGCGCGAGAACGCGATGGCCGTTGGTCAACTCAACGCGAAACATCGCGTTGGGAAGAGCCTCGACTACTGAGCCCTCGATCTCGATGACGCCGTCTTTTTTTGCCATAACTCGCTAACGTGAGTAGTACTGGATGCTGGTCGTGCGGATGATTGTCGGTGGCGTGGGCATGCGGAAACGCAGCCCCCAGACACCAAGGATCAATCTTATGTTAATTCTGCCCGCCGCGCCAACCCGGGCGGAGCGAGGATTCAGCGGACGGCGACATCCGGTTCGTCGTCGGGGATCTCGATCCCCCGCTCGGCGAGACCGGTGATGATCCGCTCGGCGACCGCATCCACATCGCCGATGCCATCGACCGTGACGAGCATCCCGCGCTCGCCGTAGGTTTCGATGAGCGGAGCCGTCTCACGACGGAACACGTCCTGGCGGTGCCGGATGGCATCCTCGGAGTCGTCGACCCGCCCCTGCTCGATCGCGCGCTTGCGCAGCCGCGCCACGACGACCTCGACATCCGCGACCAGCCGGATCACGGCATCCAGTCCCTGATGCTTCTCGGCGAGGATCTCATCCAGGAACTGCACCTGGGATGTCGTGCGCGGATAGCCGTCGAGCAGGAATCCATTGGCGGCATCCGGCTCCTCGAGACGGGAGCGGACGAGCTCGTTGGTGAGCGAGTCGGGAACGTAGTCGCCGGCATCCACGATGCTCTTGACCTCGATGCCGAGCGGCGTCTCGTTCTTGATGTTGTAGCGGAAGATGTCGCCCGTGGCGATGGCAGGGATGCCGAACAGCTCGGACAACCGTGCCGCCTGCGTTCCCTTCCCCGCCCCCGGAGGTCCGATGATGAGAAAGCGGCCGGTCATCGCAGCAGGCCCTCATAGTGTCGCTGCTGCAGCTGCGCGTCGATCTGCTTCACCGTTTCGAGGCCGACGCCCACGATGATGAGGATGCTCGCGCCGCCGAACGGGAAGTTCTGGTTCGCCCCGAACCAACTCAGGGCGAACAGCGGTATGAGCGCGACGATGCCGAGATAGAGCGACCCGGGGAGGGTGATCCTCGTCAGCACATAGTCGAGGTACTCGGCCGTCGGCCGACCTGCCCGGATGCCGGGGATGAATCCGCCGTACTTCTTCATGTTGTCGGCGACCTCTTCGGGGTTGAAGGTGATCGCGACGTAGAAGTAGGTGAAGCCGATGTTGAGCAGGAAGTACACGAGCATGTAGAGCGCGCTGTCACCGGAGCGCAGGTTGTCCGTGATCCACGACACCCACGCTGCCGGCGCCTCTCCCGGCTGCGGCTGGTTGAACTGCGCGACGAGTGCGGGAAGGTACAGCAGGCTCGAGGCGAAGATCACCGGGATCACGCCCGCCATGTTGACCTTGATCGGAATGTAGGTGTTGTTGCCGCCGTAGGTGCGGCGCCCGACCATCCGTTTCGCGTACTGCACCGGCACACGTCTCTGCGACTGCTCGACGAACACGACGAGCGTCATGATGATCAACCCGATCACGAGGACCAGCAGGAACGCCTCGAAGCCCTTCGCGACCTGGATGCCCCACAGGGCGGTCGGGAACTGGGCGGCGATCGAGATGAAGATGAGGAGCGACATCCCGTTGCCGATGCCGCGCTCGGTGATGAGCTCGCCCATCCACATGATGAGGCCCGTACCTGCCGTCATGGTGATGACCATGAGCAGGATGGCGTACCAGGAGTCGTTGCTGATGAGTTGGCTGCACTCGGGGGTGCCGGTCGAGCTCGGGAAGAGCGCTCCGCTGCGGGCGACCGTGATGAGTGTCGTCGACTGCAGGATCGCGAGGCCGATCGTGAGGTACCGCGTGTACTGTGTGAGCTTGGCCTGGCCGGCCTGGCCCTCCTTGTACAGGGTGTCGAAGTGTGGGATGACGACGCGCAGGAGCTGCACGATGATCGACGCGGTGATGTACGGCATGATGCCGAGCGCGAAGATCGAGAGCTGCAGGAGCGCCCCGCCACTGAACAGGTTGACGAGGTCGTAGAGCCCGGTCGTACCGGAGTTCTGTCCAAGACACGTCTGCACGTTCACATAGTCGATGAACGGGGTCGGGATGAACGACCCGAGCCGGAACAGCGCGATGATGCCCAGCGTGAAACCGATCTTCCTGCGAAGATCGGGCGTGCGGAAGATCCGCATGATTGCGCCGAACACGAGGCCTCCTGAATTTACGGGTAGTGCAGTGCCGCGGTCCCCTGATGGGAACCGTGGCGGCTACAGCTCATACGTGGGCATGTCCGGATGGCGAGCCATCCGTCCAGCTCACTTGACGGAGCCGCCTGCGGCCAGGATCTTCTGCTCGGCTGAGCCGGAGATCTTGTCGACCGCAACATTCAGCTTAACGTCAATCTCACCCGCCCCGAGAACCTTGACCTTCTCGTTCTTGCGGACAGCGCCCTTCGCGACGAGGTCGCTCACGGTCACGTCGCCACCCTTGGGGTACAGCTCGGCGAGGCGTTCGAGGTTCACGACCTGGTACTCGACGCGGAACGGGTTCTTGAACCCGCGCAGCTTCGGGGTGCGCATGACACTGTTCAGGTTTCCACCCTCGAGTCCAACACGAACCTGGTAGCGGGCCTTCGTGCCCTTGGTACCACGCCCCGCGGTCTTACCCTTGGACGCTTCACCACGACCGACTCGGGTCTTCGCCGTCTTCGCTCCTGGAGCGGGGCGGAGGTGGTGCATCTTCAGCACCTGCGGGCGGGACACGACATCCTTCGAGGCCGCCTTCGCGGCCGGAGCCTTGGCAGCAGCGGCCTTGGCGGCGGGCGCCTTGCCTGCAGCACTCTTCGAGGCAGCGGCCTTGGGCTCGGCCTTGGCGGCAGCAGTCTTCGACGCGGCGGCCTTGGCGGCCGGCTTTGCAGCGGCATCCTTCGCCGTCGTGCTCTTGGCGGCGGCCGGCTTCGCGGCAGCCTTGGGCGCAGCAGCCTTGGATGCGGCGGCCTTGGGCGCTGCATCCTTCGAGGCTGCCGTCTTCGGCGCGGCCTTGGCGGCGGGCTTCTTCTTCTCGGCTTCGTCAGCCATTAGTCAATCTCCTCGACTTTGACCAGGTGCGCCACGGTACGGACGTATCCGCGGTTCTGCGAGTTGTCCTCGCGCACCACGACATCGCCGATGCGCTTGAGCCCGAGGCTCCGCAGGGTGTCGCGCTGGTTCTGCTTTTCACTGATCCTGGACTTGATCTGCGTCACTTTGAGGCGAGCCATCAGACACCTGCCTTCTCTGACGTGGCTTTCGCCTTGGACGTCTCCGCCTGGATCCGCAGGATCTGCGCAGGGACGACGTGCTCGATCGAAAGTCCGCGACGCCCGGCGACCGCACTCGGCTCTTCGAGCTGCTGCAGTGCTGCGACGGTCGCGTGGACGATGTTGATGGTGTTCGACGAACCGAGCGACTTGCTCAGGACGTCGTGGATGCCCGCACACTCGAGAACGGCGCGCACCGGGCCGCCGGCGATGACACCGGTACCTGCGGCGGCCGGACGCAGGAGGACGACCCCTGCGGCCGCCTCGCCCTGAACCGGGTGCGGGATGCTGTTGCCGACGCGCGGGACGCGGAAGAAGTTCTTCTTCGCCTCCTCGACGCCCTTAGAGATCGCGGTGGGAACCTCGCGGGCCTTGCCGTAGCCGACCCCGACGAGACCGTTTCCGTCGCCGACGACGACGAGTGCGGTGAAGCTGAAGCGACGACCGCCCTTGACGACCTTCGACACGCGGTTGATCGTGACGACGCGCTCGAGGAACTGGCTCTTCTCGGAGTCGCGGCTTCCGCGCTGCTGGTTCGGGTTGCGTTCGCGGCCACCGCGACGCGCCTCACGGGGCTCGTTCGCGACATCCGCTTCCGGCGTCTCGGCAGTCACAGCGGCGGCCTGAGCGGTCGTGTCGACCTCGGTCGCTTCTGCAGTCACTGTCTGCTCCTTCTCATTAGTACTCTCCGTGCTCACAGGTTCAATCCACCCTCTCGAGCTCCCTCGGCGATCGCGGCGACGCGACCGGCGTAGCGGCTTCCGCCACGGTCGAAGACGACCGCGTCGATGCCGGCTTTCTTGGCACGCTCCGCGACGAGCTCTCCGACCTTCCGCGCCTTGGCGGTCTTGTCGGCGGAGAGTCCGCGCAATTCGGTTTCCATGGTCGACGCCGAGGCGAGGGTACGACCCTTGCTGTCATCGACGACCTGGACGAAGACGTGGCGGGCGGAACGGGTGACGACCAGACGCGGACGCGACTCGGTGCCGACGACCTTCTTGCGAAGGCGTGCGTGACGCCGGTCGCGTGCAGCCGACTTGCTCTTTCCTCGTGTACCTGTAGCCATGGTTTACTTACCAGCCTTTCCGGCCTTGCGGCGGACAACCTCGCCCGCATACCGCACGCCTTTGCCCTTGTAGGGCTCGGGCTTGCGCAGCTTGCGGATGTTGGCCGCGACTTCGCCGACCTGCTGCTTGTCGATCCCGTGGACGGCGAGCTTCGTGTTGCCCTCCACGGAGAAGGTGATGCCGGCCGGCGGTTCGACGGTGATGGAGTGTGAGAAGCCGAGCGCGAACTCGAGCCCGTTGCCCTTCTGGGCGACCCGGTAACCGGTCCCCACGATCTCGAGCCCCTTGGTGTATCCCTCGGTGACGCCGATGATCTGGTTGTGGATGAGGGTCCGCGTGAGGCCGTGGAGCGAACGCGACTCGCGCTCGTCATCCGGACGGCTGACCAGGACCTGGCCATCCTCGAGCTTGACCTCGATGGGGCTGGCGACGGTGAGGCTGAGCTCGCCCTTCGGGCCCTTGACCGTGACGGCCGAGCCGTCGACAGTGACATTGACGCCGGACGGCACGTCGATGGGAAGTCTTCCGATTCGTGACATTGTCGGCTACCACACGTAGGCGAGGACTTCCCCACCCACGCCCTTCTCTGTCGCCTGGCGGTCCGTGAGGAGGCCGGAGGAGGTGGACAGGATCGCCACACCGAGGCCACCGAGAACACGGGGGATCTCGGTCGACTTGGCGTAGACGCGCAATCCGGGCTTGGACACGCGCTTGATGCCCGCAATGGAGCGTTCGCGGTTGGGCCCGTACTTGAGGTCGATGGTGAGCGTCGAACCGACGCGAGCCGGCTCGACCTTCCACGCGGTGATGTAACCCTCGGTCTTGAGGATCTCCGAGATGTGCGTCTTGAGCTTGCTGCTCGGCATCGACACGGTCTCGTGGTACGCGGAATTGGCGTTACGCAGTCTGGTGAGCAGGTCTGCTACCGGATCTGTCATTGTCATGATGGTGTTCCTGTTTCTCGTCCTGGTTTCGACATCCGTTACGCGAATGCCGACCTGAGTCGATCGTTT
This sequence comes from Terrimesophilobacter mesophilus, assembly GCF_014200375.1. Classification (GTDB taxonomy): domain Bacteria; phylum Actinomycetota; class Actinomycetes; order Actinomycetales; family Microbacteriaceae; genus Terrimesophilobacter; species Terrimesophilobacter mesophilus. The sequence continues at coordinate 1,177,759 of NZ_JACHBP010000001.1, forward strand.
ACTGCTGGTCGGTTGTCTCGTTGCTGCGGAACGGGAAGCCGAGCGCCTTGAGAAGCGCACGACCCTCGTCGTCGTTCTTCGCCGTCGTCACGACGGTGATGTCGAACCCGCGAACGCGGTCGATCTTGTCCTGATCGATCTCGTGGAACATCGCCTGCTCGTTGAGACCGAAGGTGTAGTTGCCGTTGCCGTCGAACTGCCGGTCGGACAGGCCGCGGAAGTCACGGATGCGGGGAAGCGCGAGCGTCAGCAGACGGTCGAGGAACTCCCATGCACGGTCGCCACGAAGGGTGACGTGGGCGCCGATCGGCTGACCCTCGCGCAGCTTGAACTGCGCGATCGACTTGCGAGCGGCCGTGACCTGGGGCTTCTGGCCGGTGATGGCAGCGAGGTCCTTGACGGCGCCGTCGATGATCTTTCCATCGCGGGCGGCCTCCCCGACCCCGGTGTTGACCACGATCTTCACGAGCCCGGGCACCTGGTGCACGTTCGTGAAGCCGAAGTCCTTCTTCAGCTGGGCCGAGATCTCGGCCTGGTACTTCTGCTTGAGGCGCGGCTGCACCTTGACAGCCGGCGCGGCAGTAGTCGTGTCAGTCATTACAGGTCCTCACCTGAGCTCTTCGAAATGCGCACGCGCACGGTCTTGCCCTCGGCGTTCTTCTCGACGCGGTAGCCGACTCGCGTCGGCTTCTTCGTCTTCGGGTCGACAAGGGCGACGTTGGAAATGTGGATGGGGGACTCGAACGTCTCGAGACCGCCGGTCTTCGTGCCGCGCTGGGTCTGGCCGACGCGGGTGTGCTTCGTGACGAAGTTGATGCCCTCGACGATCACACGGTTCCTCTCGACGAGGACCTCCTTGACGCGGCCCTGCTTGCCACGGTCGCCACCACGGGCCTGGCTCGGCCCGCTGATGACCTGCACGAGGTCGCCCTTCTTGATCTTCGCCATGACTAAATGACCTCCGGTGCCAGCGAGATGATCTTCATGAACTTCTTGTCGCGAAGTTCACGACCGACCGGCCCGAAGATGCGGGTGCCACGAGGGTCACCATCCGCCTTCAACAGCACTGCGGCATTCTCATCGAACTTGATGTAGGAGCCGTCCGGGCGACGGGTCTCCTTCTTGGTGCGGACGATGACGGCCTTGACGACCTCGCCCTTCTTCACGTTTCCGCCCGGGATCGCGTCCTTGACGGTCGCCACGATCACATCGCCGAGGCCGGCGTAGCGCCGCCCCGAGCCGCCGAGAACGCGAATCGTGAGCAACTCCTTGGCGCCGGTGTTATCGGCGACCTTTACTCTGGATTCCTGCTGAAGCATTGTCTGTTCCTCTTCACGAGCAAGCCCGGGGGCTTACTTGGCCTTCTCGACGATCTCGACCAGTCGCCAGCGCTTGGTGGCGCTCAGCGGACGGGTCTCACTGATCACGACGAGGTCGCCGATACCGGCGGAGTTGGTCTCGTCGTGGACCTTCACCTTGGACGTACGGCGGATGACCTTGCCGTACAGCGGGTGCTTCACGCGGTCCTCGACCTCGACGACGATGGTCTTGTCCATCTTGTCGCTCGAGACGTACCCACGCCTGGTCTTGCGGTAGCCGCGCTCGAGGGTTGCCTCAGCGTCGACCTTCTCTGTGGTCTTGGCCATCAGCTGTCCTCCCCTGTCGTCTGTGCATCTGCCGACTCTGCGGTCTCGGATGTCGCGGGTGCGTCATCCTTCTTCGTCGCCTTCTTCTTCGGCTTCGGCTCGCCCTTCGCCGGCAGCTCGACCCCGACGGGGGTCGCGCGGATGCCGAGCTCGCGCTCACGAATCACCGTGTAGATGCGCGCGATGTCGCGCTTCACCGCACGGAGACGGCCGTGGCTCTCGAGCTGGCCGGTCGCCGACTGGAATCGCAGGTTGAACAGCTCTTCCTTGGCCTTCTTGAGTTCGTCGACGAGCTTCTCGTCTTCGAAGGTGTCGAGCTCGTCTGGGCGAAGCTCTTTGGATCCGATCGCCATTATGCGTCGCCCTCCTCGCGCTTGATGATGCGTGCCTTGAGCGGCAGCTTGTGGATGGCACGCGTGAGTGCTTCGCGCGCGATGGTCTCATTGACACCGCTCAGCTCGAACAGCACGCGACCCGGCTTGATGTTCGCGACCCACCACTCGGGGGAACCCTTACCGGAACCCATGCGGGTCTCGGCGGGCTTCTTCGTGATCGGGCGGTCGGGGAAGACGTTGATCCAGACCTTGCCGCCACGCTTGATGTGACGGGTCATCGCGATACGGGCGGCCTCGATCTGGCGGTTCGTGACGTACGCAGGCGTGATGGCCTGGATGCCGAATTCGCCGAACGACACCTTCGTGCCACCGGTCGCCTGGCCGCTTCGGCCGGGGTGGTGCTGCTTGCGGTGCTTGACCTTACGGGGAATCAACATGTCAGGCCTCTGCTCCTACGGCCGCCGGGGCGGCATCCGTGCGAGCGCCACGGCGGGGACGGTCTGCGCCGTCGCGACGCTCAGGGCGCTGGGACTTCTGGGTGGCCTGCTCGCGGGCGAGCTCACGGTTCGTGATGTCGCCCTTGTAGATCCAGACCTTCACTCCGATGCGGCCGAACGTCGTCCGGGCCTCGTAGAAGCCGTAGTCGATGTTGGCACGGAGCGTGTGCAGCGGCACACGGCCCTCGCGGTAGAACTCGGAGCGGCTCATTTCAGCGCCGCCGAGTCGACCGGAGACCTGGATGCGAACACCCTTCGCTCCCGCGCGCTGGGCGCCCTGCAGCCCCTTGCGCATCGCGCGGCGGAACGCGACACGCGCGCTCAGCTGCTCCGCGATGCCCTGGGCGACGAGCTGTGCCTCCGCCTCGGGGTTCTTGACCTCGAGGATGTTCAGCTGGATCTGCTTGGCCGTGAGCTTCTCGAGGTCGGCGCGGATGCGCTCTGCCTCTGCTCCACGACGTCCGATCACGATGCCGGGGCGCGCCGTGTGGATGTCCACGCGGACACGGTCACGGGTGCGCTCGATCTCGATACGGGCGACGCCGGCGCGGTCGAGGCTCGTCTTGAGCAGGTTGCGGATCTTCACGTCCTCTGCGACGAAGTCGCTGTAACGCTGCCCGGCCTTCGTCGAGTCGGAGAACCAACGCGACACGTGATCGGTCGTGATCCCGAGACGGAATCCGTACGGATTGACTTTCTGTCCCATTACTTCTTCCCTGCCTTCTTCGAGGCCTGCTCGACGTGGGCATCGGTTGGTGTCGACAGCACGATGGTGATGTGGCTCGTGCGCTTCAGGATCTGGAATGCCCGGCCCTGCGCGCGCGGCTGGAAACGCTTGAGCGTCGCACCGTCGTCGACGAACGCCTGCGCGACGAACAGGTCCTGCTCGTCGAGGTAGCTGTTCTCGTTGTCGGCCTTGACCCTCGCGTTCGCCATGGCGGATGCCACGAGCTTGTACACCGGCTCGCTCGCACCCTGTGGGGCGAACTTCAGGATGGCCAGGGCCTCTGCAGCCTGCTTGCCGCGAATCATGTTGACGACACGACGAGCCTTCTGAGGGGTAACGCGGATGTGTCGCACGCGTGCGATCGACTCCACCATTTCTCTTCCTCCTTCACGCCCCCGCGTCAGCGGCGGCGGCCCTTCTTGTCGTCCTTCTCGTGGCCGCGGAAGGTGCGGGTCGGGGCGAATTCCCCAAGTTTGTGGCCGACCATCGTCTCGGTGACGAACACCGGGATGTGCTTGCGCCCGTCGTGGACGGCGATCGTGTGGCCGAGCATCGCCGGAACGATCATCGAGCGGCGTGACCAGGTCTTGATCACGTTCTTGCTCTTGGCCGTATTCTGCGTGATCACCTTGCGAAGCAGGTGATCGTCGACGAAGGGGCCCTTCTTAAGACTGCGTGGCATCTTCCTGTCTCCTACTTACGCTTCTTGCCGACGGTGCGGCGGCGAACGATGAGCTTGTCGCTCTCGAGGTTGGGCTTGCGGGTGCGGCCTTCCTTCTGGCCCCATGGGCTCACCGGATGACGTCCACCGGAGGTCTTGCCCTCACCACCACCGTGCGGGTGGTCGACCGGGTTCATGGCGACACCGCGGACGGTCGGGCGAACACCCTTCCACCGCATCCGGCCTGCCTTGCCCCAGTTGATGTTCGACTGCTCGGCGTTGCCGACCTCGCCGATCGTGGCGCGGCAGCGCGCATCCACGTTGCGGATCTCGCCCGAGGGGAGACGCAGCTGGGCGTACGGGCCATCCTTCGCGACGAGTCGAACGCTCGAACCGGCCGAACGCGCCAGCTTGGCACCGCCGCCCGGCTTGAGCTCGATCGCGTGGATCACGGTACCGACCGGGATGTTGCGCAGCGGCAGGTTGTTGCCGGGCTTGATGTCAGCGGATGCGCCCGACTCGACGATGTCACCCTGCTTGAGCTTGTCGGGAGCGATGATGTAGCGCTTGGATCCGTCCACGAAGTGCAGGAGCGCGATGCGCGCCGTACGGTTCGGGTCGTACTCGATGTGCGCGACCTTCGCGTTGACGCCGTCCTTGTCGTTGCGCTTGAAGTCGATGACGCGGTACTGGCGCTTGTGACCTCCGCCGATGTGGCGGGTCGTGATGCGGCCGGCGTTGTTACGGCCACCCGTCTTCGGCAGCGGACGCAGCAGGGACTTCTCCGGGGTCGAGCGGGTGATCTCGGCGAAATCCGCGACCGACGATCCGCGACGACCAGGAGTCGTTGGCTTGTATTTACGAATTGACATGGGTTCTTTCCTCCGCGCCCTAGCCGACAGCCGTGAAGATATCGATGGAGCCGGACTTGAGCGTGACGATGGCGCGCTTGGTGTCTTTGCGCTTGCCGGTGCCGAAGCGCGTACGGCGCGTCTTGCCCTTCTTGTTCAGCGTGTTGATCGAGGCGACCTTCACGTTGAAGATCTTCTCGACCGCGAGCTTGATCTCGGTCTTGTTCGAACGAGGGTCGACCTCGAACGTGTACTTGCCCTGGTCGATGAGGCCGTAGCTCTTCTCGGAGACGACCGGCGACAGGATCACGTCGCGCGGGTCCTTGTATGTGGAGCTCATGCGCTGGCCTCCTCGGTGTTCTTGCTGTTGACGGTCGCACTCGCCTTCTCGGTCTCGGTCCTGCCAGTCTCTTTCTTGGCAGAGACGAAGGAGTCGAACGCGCCCTTCGTGAAGATGATGTCGTCGCTCACGAGAACGTCATAGGCGTTCAGCTGGTCGACTGGCAGCACGTGGACGGTCGGGATGTTGCGCACGCTCTTGTAGCTCAGCTCGTCGCTGCGCTCCAGGACGATGAGCACGTTCTTGCTCGAGGCGATATCCGAGAGGAGCGACACGACGGCCTTCGTCGAAGGGGCGTCTCCCACCGACAGCGAGTCGATGACGTGGATTCTGCCCCCGCGAGCGCGATCGGACAGTGCTCCGAGCAGTGCAGCGGCGATCATCTTCTTCGGGGTGCGCTGCGAGTAGTCGCGCGGGTGCGGCCCGTGGACGATGCCACCGCCGGTCATCTGGGGTGCGCGGATCGAGCCCTGGCGGGCGCGACCGGTCCCCTTCTGCTTGAACGGCTTGCGACCAGCACCGGAGACCTCGCCACGACGCAACGTGTTGTGCGTGCCCTGGCGAGCCGCCGCGCGCTGGGCGACGACGACCTGGTGGATGAGCGGGATGTTGGTCTGGACGTCGAACACGTCGGACGGGAGCTCGACCGAGCTCACCTTCTTGCCCTTCGTGTCGATCACGTCGAGTGTCATAGCGTCGGCCATGGTCCTACGCCTCCTTCACTGAAGTGCGGACGAAGACGATGCGGCCACGGGCTCCCGGGACGGCGCCCTTGACGAGCAGCAGGTTCTTCTCCAGGTCCACGGCGTGAACCGTGAGGCCGAGCACGGAGACGCGGTCCCCGCCCATCCGGCCGGCCATCCGCATGCCCTTGAACACGCGGCTCGGGGTCGAGGATGCGCCGATCGAGCCGGGCTTGCGGTGGTTGCGGTGCGAACCGTGACTCGAGCTGACGCCCTGGAAGTTGTGGCGCTTCATGACGCCGGCGAAGCCCTTGCCCTTGCTCGTGCCGACGACATCAACGCGCTTGCCGGCCTCGAAGGTGTCGACGCCGAGCTCCTGGCCGAGCGAGTAGTCAGCGGCATCCGCCGTGCGCACCTCGGTGAGGTGGCGGCGCGGCGTGACGCCGGCCTTGGCGAAGTGTCCGGTCGCCGGCTTGTTCGCCTTGCGCGGGTCGATCTGGCCGTAGGCGATCTGCACGGCGCTGTAGCCGTCGATCTCCGGCGTGCGCAGTTGCGTCACGACGTTCGGCGAGATCTCGATCACCGTGACCGGGATGAGCTTGTTATTGGCGTCCCACACCTGGGTCATGCCGAGCTTCGTGCCCAGCAGTCCCTTCGTGGTTCGCGTTGTCTCTGTTGCCATGATGTCCAATAGTCCTTATTCGCAGCTCGGTGTCGTCACAACTCAGAGTTTGATCTCGATGTTGACGTCGGCGGGCAGGTCGAGTCGCATGAGCGAGTCAACGGCCTTCGGAGTCGGGTCGATGATGTCGATCAGTCGTTTGTGGGTGCGCTTTTCGAAGTGCTCGCGGCTGTCCTTGTACTTGTGCGGGGAACGGATCACGGCGATCACGTTCTTCTCCGTCGGGAGCGGCACGGGGCCGACCACTGTCGCACCAGCGCGAGTGACCGTATCCACGATCTTGCGTGCCGAGCTGTCGATGACCTCGTGGTCATACGACTTAAGTCGGATGCGGATCTTCTGTCCCGCCATAGCCTGACTCTCTCTCTGTAGTACATGGTGGAACCTGGCGGCCCCACACTCTGCGATGAACACTGCTCGTGAAAGCACTGTCGCTTTCGCACCACTGTTGTTGTTTCACGTGTCAGCAGGTCTCCCTGCCGGCACTACGTTTTTGTACCGTGCCTCACCGGTCTCCGCGCGAGGGCATGCAGCCCGCCCGAGACACACGTGTCGCCACGGTCATCTCAGTGTCGGTTTTCAGTGTGCGCCCCGGCAATGGGCTTTCGCCCGGATGGCGCGTGTTCTGCTACCCGCGGCCTAGGTGCGAACCCGGAGATTCAGCCCTATGCACTGCCTGGAAGTGATCCGCCCGCTGGCACAGCGGCGAAGTATTGAACTAGAAGAGTCTGCCACACCCGGGCATTTGCTGCAACCCGGGCGTGTCGCTGGGAGCGGCGGCTCTTTCGGGCCGCCGCGCGACACGCCCGGAGCCCGTCCCGGGCGAGGATGTCGCCCCGCCGGTCCCTGATTGCGCCCGCACGCCACTTTTGCTCCTTGACGCGCGGGGGCAAAAGTGTCGTGCGGGCGCAATCGCATCCGTGCGTGTTCACTATCGGATCGGAAGCCCCGCGTCCCGCAGGTGTGCCCGGAGTGCTGCCGGCCGGATGGCGGTGCTCCAGTTCCACCGTGAAACCTCCAGTTTCAGAGCGCGAAGCCGATTTTCACGAACTCGCTCGTCGCGCATGACCTGCTCGGCGCTGCGCCCGCCGCGGTAGAGCTCATCCAGGTACTTGATGTCGCCATCCGCTTCACCAATCAGGTTGAACGAGGGCCAGTCGAAATCGGTCTCGCCAATGAATCCGCGGTAGTCCGAAAACGGGAACTGCAGTCGTGGGAGTGGACATCCGATCACGCGCATATTCACGCGACTCACCGATTCCAGCGGAGAGTCGGCGAGTTCCGTTGAAAACTCGATGACCTCCTTCGTGCGAGCGTGGGCACGGGCCGGCAGCGAACGCTCCCAGACGTCGAAGAGTGCGGCCTTCGTCGTCATGGGCGGGATTCGCCCGCGGCGGTCTACGTGCACGGCGCGATCTGCCATCGTCACGGCGACCAGAGGAGATGCCAGGGTCGCGACATCCAGAACGGTGCGGGCCACTGACGTGACAAACAGTCCACCGATCTCCACGACGTCAGAATCGTCGAGCCGAAGCGAGTGTTTCACGACCGAGTTGCGCGACCGGCCACCCGTCGTCGGCCCGACGATCGTGTGCACAGTGGATGGCCATGCTCCGACCATGGGAAGTCCGTGGATGGCAGCGGCAGAGAAGTGGGAGAGCACCGGTCGAAATTGCCGCGTCGTGGCCACAGCACGGATGAGAGTCAAATACTTCTTTCGATCGTCCAACTCGGTCCAGACATCCGCCGGGAGGTACGCACCCCTGGCGACGCGGTGCAGGCGGCCGGATGTCGCAGACCGTGCGAGATCCTCTCGCCGTCGAAAGGAATCACCAAGGTCACGCGCGTAACGAAGTCGGGTGTCGATGTCTGGCATCCCCAGAGACTGCTCTCGCGACAGCACTTGGCCCGTGCAACGCTGATGTTCTGTGAGTCTCGGCTCGCTGACATCACTGTGGAGGCGAGGAGTGTGCCAGGCACGGCGGATGCGGCCCGCGGTGTCTGCGCCGGCGCGACGCGTTTGCGCCTGCACGCACGGGCGCAACCGCGTCACGCGGGCGCAAACGACGGGATCGGGGTGGGGGCGACGGGAGCGGGGTGGGGGCGACGGGAGCGGGGAGGGGGCGACGGGAGCGGGGAGGGGGCGCGGCGGGCCGCAACGATGAAGGGCCGGGGCGTGCGCCCCGGCCCTTCACCACCACGCAAGCGACTACTCGTTGCCGATGTGCTTGTCGGCCTCGTCGCGAAAGCCGTCGACCTGGTCGGCGAACTTTCCGCCTGTGACCTTGTTCGCGAGGTCCTCAGCGCCGTCCAGCACCTTGTCACTGATGTCCTCGGCCTGCTCGCTCTTCAGCGCATCCTTGGCGCTGTCCGCGAAATCACCCAATCCAGCCATGAGACTCTCCTTCGTTCGTTGAGGCAGTCATCCTAGCCACCGGAACTGAATGATCGACGACACGACGAAGGGCCGCATCCGAAGATACGGCCCTTCGTGCAGACTCGACCCCCTCGTGAACCTCGGGGAGCGAGTGGTGTTACTTCAGAACCTTGACGACCTTGCCGGCGCCGACCGTGCGGCCACCCTCGCGGATCGCGAATCCGAGTCCCTCTTCCATGGCGATCGGCTGGATCAGCTCGACCGTCATCTCCGTGGTGTCGCCGGGCATGACCATCTCGGTGCCCTCGGGCAGCGTGATGACGCCGGTGACGTCCGTGGTGCGGAAGTAGAACTGCGGACGGTAGTTCGCGTAGAACGGGTTGTGACGGCCGCCCTCATCCTTCGAGAGGATGTAGGCCGTACCCTCGAACTGCGTGTGAGGGGTCACCGAGCCCGGCTTGACGACGACCTGGCCGCGCTCGACATCCTCGCGCTTCGTGCCACGAAGGAGCAGACCGCAGTTCTCGCCGGCCCAGGCCTCGTCGAGCTGCTTGTGGAACATCTCGATACCCGTGACGATGGTCTTCTGCGTGGGGCGGATGCCGACGATCTCGACCTCGGAGTTGATCGCGAGAGTACCGCGCTCTGCACGGCCGGTGACGACGGTTCCACGACCGGTGATCGTGAAGACGTCCTCGATCGGCATGAGGAACGGCTTGTCCTTGTCGCGCACCGGGTCCGGGATGTTGTCATCCGCGGCCTGGACGAGATCCAGAACAGACTGGACCCACTTCTCTTCGCCCTCGAGCGCTTTGAGCGCCGAGACCTGGACGACGGGGGCGTTGTCGCCATCGAAGCCCTGGCTGGAGAGCAGCTCGCGGACCTCGAGCTCGACGAGCTCCATGATCTCCGGGTCGTCGACCATGTCGGACTTGTTGAGTGCGACCATGAGGTACGGAACGCCGACCTGCTTGGCGAGCAGCACGTGCTCACGGGTCTGCGCCATCGGGCCGTCCGTGGCGGCAACCACGAGGATCGCACCGTCCATCTGGGCAGCACCCGTGATCATGTTCTTGATGTAGTCAGCGTGCCCTGGGGCGTCGACGTGCGCGTAGTGGCGCTTCGGGGTCTCGTACTCGACGTGCGAGATGTTGATCGTGATGCCGCGCTGGCGCTCTTCCGGCGCCGAGTCGATCGACGCGAAGTCACGCTGGACGTTGACTGCTGACGGGTACTTGTCAGCAAGCACCTTGGAAATTGCTGCGGTGAGCGTGGTCTTTCCGTGGTCAACGTGTCCGATCGTTCCGATGTTGACGTGCGGCTTAGTCCGCTCGAACTTGGCCTTAGCCACTGTGGTCCTCCTCAGGACTTCTCAAGTAGAAGCACCGGACGCGGGTTTGCGCCCGGGGTTCCTACGGGATGTTGTCTTATGTTACGGGATACTGCTTAGTACTACTCACCCTTGTTCTTCTGGATGATTTCATCGGCGACCGCGCGCGGCACCTCCGAATAACTGTCGAAACTCATCGAGTACACGGCACGGCCGGAGGTCTTCGACCTCAGGTCGCCGACGTATCCGAACATCTCGGACAGCGGGACGAGCGCTCGGATGACCTTCACACCTGTGGCGTCCTCCATCGACTGGATCTGGCCACGACGCGAGTTCAAGTCGCCGATGACGTCACCCATGTATTCCTCAGGGGTGCGCACCTCGACGGCCATGAGCGGCTCGAGCAGCACGGGGTTCGCCTTGCGAGCGGCCTCCTTGAAGGCCATCGACCCGGCGATCTTGAACGCCATCTCCGAGGAGTCGACGTCGTGGGCCGCACCATCCAGAAGGATGGCCTTCACGCCCACCATGGGGTAGCCGGCGAGCACGCCGACCTGCATGGCATCCTTCATTCCGGCATCGACCGACGGGATGTATTCCCGAGGAACACGACCACCGGTGACCTTGCTCTCGAACTCGTAGGGGTGCTCGGCGGCGAGGTCGAGCGGCTCGAGCGAGATCTGCACCTTCGCGAACTGGCCGGATCCACCCGTCTGCTTCTTGTGGGTGTAGTCGTGCTTGTCCACGATGCGCTTGATCGTCTCGCGGTACGCGACCTGGGGCTTGCCCACGTTCGCCTCGACGTTGAACTCGCGCTTCATCCGGTCGACGAGGATGTCGAGGTGAAGCTCGCCCATGCCCTTGATGACCGTCTGGCCGGTGTCCTGGTTCTGCTCGGTGCGGAACGTCGGGTCCTCTTCAGCGAGCTTCTGGATGGCGACACCCAGCTTCTCCTGGTCGGCCTTGGTCTTCGGCTCGATGGCGACCTCGATGACCGGCTCCGGGAACGTCATGGACTCCAGCACCACCTGGTTGTTCGGATCGCTCAGCGTGTCACCGGTCGTCGTGTCCTTGAGGCCGATGACCGCGTAGATGTGGCCGGCGGTGACCGACGGAACCGGGTTCTCCTTGTTCGCGTACATCTGGAAGATCTTCCCGATGCGCTCCTTCTTGCCCTTCGTCGAGTTGGCGACCTGGCCGCCGCTGTCGAGGTGTCCGGAGTATACGCGGATGTAGGTGAGCCGTCCGAAGAACGGGTGCACGGCCACCTTGAACGCGAGGGCGGCGAACGGGTCCTTCGGGTCGGGGTGGCGCTCGATGATCTTGTCCTCGTCGCGCGGGTCGCGCGCTTCGATCGCGCCGACGTCGAGCGGGTTCGGCAGGTAGTCGACGACCGCATCGAGCATCGGCTGCACGCCGCGGTTCTTGAACGCGGAACCGCACATGACGGGGTACATCGAGCTGGAGACGGTGAGCTTGCGGATGCCGGACTTGATCTCGGCGACCGTGAGCTCTTCGCCCGCGAAGAACTTCTCGAGGAGCGCGTCGTCGGTCTCTGCGACCGCCTCGAGCAGCTCCTGGTGGTACTGGGCCGCCTTCTCTTTGAGGTTCTCCGGGATCTCCTGGACCTCGTACTTGGCGCCGAGCGTGGTGTCGCCCTTGGCATCCGCGGGCCACACGAGCGCACGCATCTCGACCAGGTCGACGACTCCGATGAAGTCGCTCTCCGAGCCGATCGGCAACTGGATGACGAGCGGCTTGGCGCCGAGACGCTTCACGATCGTGTCGACGGTGAAGTAGAAGTCGGCGCCGAGCTTGTCCATCTTGTTGACGAAGCAGATGCGCGGGACGTCGTACTTGTCGGCCTGGCGCCACACGGTCTCGGACTGGGGCTCGACGCCCTCCTTGCCGTCGAAGACCGCGACGGCGCCATCGAGCACGCGCAGCGACCGCTCCACCTCGACGGTGAAGTCGACGTGACCGGGGGTGTCGATGATGTTGATCTGGTTCTTGTTCCAGAAACAGGTCACCGCGGCGGACGTGATCGTGATGCCGCGCTCCTGCTCCTGCTCCATCCAGTCCGTGGTCGACGCGCCGTCGTGGGTTTCACCGATCTTGTGGTTCATACCCGTGTAGAACAGGATGCGCTCGGTCGTCGTCGTCTTACCGGCATCGATGTGCGCCATGATGCCGATGTTCCGGACCTTGTTCAGGTCGGTGAGCACTTCCTGTGCCACTTGGTTTCCTATCTATTCGAAGTCATGAGTGTTGACCGAGGCCCGAGACGGACCTCGGCGCCGGCGTCGCGGCGCGAGCGCGAAAGCGCTCTCGCTCTCAGCTACAGCGCGCCGCGCTACCACCGATAGTGCGCGAAGGCGCGGTTCGACTCGGCCATCTTGTGAGTGTCCTCGCGACGCTTCACCGCGGCGCCGAGACCGTTGGATGCATCCAGGATCTCGTTGGTGAGACGCTCGGTCATGGTCTTCTCGCGGCGAGCCTTCGCGTAAGTCGTGAGCCAGCGCAGCGCGAGAGTGTTCGCACGGTGCGGCTTGACCTCGACGGGCACCTGGTACGTCGATCCACCGACGCGGCGGCTCTTGACCTCGATCGTGGGACGGACGTTGTCGAGCGCCTTCTTGAGCGTGACGACGGCATCCGCACCGTTCTTCGAGGAGACGCCGGCGAGGGCGTCGTAGACGATGCGCTCGGCGAGAGCCTTCTTGCCGTCAAGAAGAATCTTGTTGACGAGCTGGCTGACGATCGGGGCGCCGTAGACGGGGTCGTTGACCACGGGGCGCTTGGGTGCTGGTCCTTTGCGAGGCATTACTTCTTGTCCATCTTCGCTCCATAGCGGCTGCGAGCCTGCTTGCGGTTCTTCACGGCCTGGGTGTCCAGTGCGCCGCGGACGATCTTGTACCGAACGCCGGGGAGGTCCTTGACACGACCACCGCGCACGAGCACCATCGAGTGCTCCTGCAGGTTGTGGCCCTCGCCCGGGATGTAGGCGGTGACCTCCGTGCCGTTGGAAAGCTTGACGCGGGCGACCTTGCGCAGAGCCGAGTTCGGCTTCTTCGGTGTGGTCGTGTAGACGCGGGTGCACACACCGCGCTGCTGGGGGTTGGCCTTGAGCGCGGGCGTCTTGGTCTTGGCGACCTTCGGCGTCCGGCCCTTACGGACCAACTGCTGAATGGTTGGCACTGATGTAACTCCTTGAATTGACTGCACGGTGACAGTTGGTGCTTTTTCTGTCATCCAGCACGTTGAAATCCGCTGTGCCGAGTGACGTGACCCACCGCGGAACATCAGTTCCTGGCGTGGTTGGTGGGTATGCCGTGGGGGCGCTGGGCGAGTGATGAAACCCGTCCGTCGAGCCCAATTCTTTATGGTGACTCAGTGCTCGTCCCCCTGGTGTTTTGGGCACAGGACGACGCGCGGCAAAGCGCACACCTCAGAAATAGTAGTCGCTCGGCACTTCCCCGGTCAAATGAGTTCGCTCAGCGCGCACGCGACCTGGCGAGGGAGATCGCAGGCAGCAGCAATACCGTCACGAGCGCAAGCACCGCGGCGCCGATCACGAACGGACTCGTCAGGCAGCTCCCGTAGAAGACGGCCGCCGTCGCCGCATTGCCCCTGCCGAGCACGAACACGATCGCGCCGGCGAGGGGGCTCAGTGCGTAGACGAGGATGGCAGCCGTGAGCGCACGTCCGACGGGGACGCGGGGCGGTCCGGATGTCGGACGGAGCCCGCCGAGCACGGCCATGAACACGATCGCGAGCGCCGCGACGGCCATGACCGGTCCGACGAGCGGCCCGGCATCCGCTTCGGAGATGACGTCCCGGTCCGCGAGCAGGCTCACGAAGCCGTCGACGGCCAGCAGGATCGCGCCGTACAGGACCGCCACCATGACGGCGACGAGCAGTGCTCGCGAGAACGAGCCGCGAGCGGCAGGATCAGGCGGCCGCGACTCCGCCAAGGTCTGCTCTCTTCTGCGCCTCGTCGCGTTCGAACTGCTGCCACGCCTCGTAGTTGCGTTCGCGAACCCTGCGGCCCCGCTTGGCGATGGCCGCCCCGAACCAGATGGCGCACTCGCGCGCGACGAGTGCTGCGGCGATCAGAGCCGGGTTGATGGCGGATGCCACGAAGGCGGCGGCCGCCTCGCTCCCGGTGAGACCGAATCCACCCTGCAGGAGAATCCAGATCCCAATGGACACGAAGTAGGTCAGTACGGCGATCACGAACGAACCGATCACCCAGGACCACCAGCTGGCGCGGTTGGCGAGGAGCGCCCAGAGGACCATGAGCACCAGGAACACCAGCGCCGGGACGTAGAACTGCGGGCCGGAGATGAACTGCCCGATCGCGCCCGAGAACTGGTCGGGGCTCATGATCAGGATGAGCGCGGCCACCACCCCGGCATAGACAGCGGCGAACACGATCGCCGCGACCACGGCGAGCATGGTCCCCATGCCCCGGTTGCCTTTCGGCCTCGGAGGAGTCGGTGCCGTGACATACACCGTCTGCACCGGAGCCGCTGCGACTTCGCCGGTCGACGATCGGTCTCCGGACATGTCTGCCGTCGCCTCAGTGGCGGGAGTCACCTCGCCCGTTCCGGCGGGCTCGACGGCGTCGGCGGGCGTCTCGACGACGTCCACGGTTTCGGGAGTCTCCTCCGGGCTCGCCGCATCCTCCCGCGCGTTCTCGTCGGGTGTTGCTACCTGGGCGTTCATCCGTACCTCCACATGCCCGAACCGTGTGGTCCGGTCAGGGTCACTCTAGCAACGGATGCCGTGGTCGCGACAGGTGAATGCCTACGGTGCCGGGCTCGGGCTCGGAGTTGTATTGAGGGAGCCGACGGGCGTCGGAGTGGGCGGCGGAGCCGATGGATCCACGAGCACGTACACGAATCCGGAGATGTTTCCCTCATACACACTCTTATCCGGCGTGGTGGCCGAGCCGGGGTCTGTCGTCCCGGGGTCGGTGGCGACCGCCTTCTTCGACTCCGCCACCGAGAGCTTGATGACCAGGAAGAGCCGCTTGCCGTACTGCAGGTCGCTGAGGAAATCGATGACCTGGGGGCGCGTGCCCTGCACGGCCAGGTTGATCGGAATCGCGATGAAGTTGTCCGCCGTGATGAGCGGATCCGTGGTCTCCCCAGGCGCCGCGACATAGTTCATGCCGTCTCCGGCGCTGAAACTCGTGAGCACCACCCCGCTCGACCCTTCCAGGGCGTGGAGCTCCCCCAGGAAGGTCGAAAGGTCGTCTCCCGGTGGCAGCGACGCCTGAGCCCCCACCAGTTGCTCCTTGAGCGTGTCGAGTTGCGCGAACTCCGCCTTGAGGGAGTCCAGCTTCTTCTGGTGCAGGACGTTCTGGGCGTCGACGGAGGCCTTTTGTTCGTTCGACGCACTCATCTCGTCGAGTTTCGGCGAGATGCCGAGGAACCAGCCAAGGGCGAGAACGGCGATACCGGCGATACCGGCGATGACCATCCACAGTTTGTTGTTCATCGTCACTTGCCCCCATCCGTGCTCGAGTCGGAGTCTCCTGAGTCGGCGTCGGCCGCATCCTGTGCCGCCTGCGCCTTGTCCGCCAGCGCCTTGTCACGCTCGGCGGCCGCAGCCTCGTCGAAACGAAGCAGGAGTGCGTACTTGTTCACGTGCATGGTGATGGTGACCTCGTAGGTCTTGGCCTTGTCGTTGAGCGTGACGGAGCCCGGAGACGCATCGACGAATCCGTCGAGGGTTGCGAGCGCGTCCAGCCACTTCTGAACATTGGGAAGCGAGGTGCTCGTCGCCGTGAAGCGGAGCTCGCCGATGCGGTCCCCCTGAAGCGGGACGGATGGCGGCGCGAACGCGGTGACGGGCGTCGCCGTCTCCGCGACGACGTTCGTGACGAGCGTACCGGTCGGAAGGCTCTTCTGGATGGCCGTGAGATAGGCCTTCCAGTCGATCTCGGTCGACGTTCCGACCCGCTGGGCGACCGTCGCCTTCTCGAGCATCGAGGTGACCTGCTTGACTTCGGAGTACTTGCCCTGCTCGGTGAGCAGCTCGTGGGTTTTGGCATTCGAGGCGTCGAGTTGTGCCTGAGCCCCCGCTGCCAGGAACGACACGCCAGCGTAGGCCGCCACGACGATGAGAATCGCGAGCACGATGAGCGCGACCGCGTTGCGACGCAGAACCCGGCCTCTCGCGGCGATGCCCACCTCGGGTGGGAGGAGGTTGGCTTTCGGTGGGCCCCCGAGGATGAGGCTCCCACCTTCCCTGCTGGTGGTTTTCATGCTGCAGCTCCCCCTAATGCCAGCCCGAGCGCCACGTTCAGGCCGAGTTGGCTCTGGCCGCCCTTGGATGCGTCTTTTGCGACGTCGATGCTCCCGAACGTGTCACCCATGACGACCGGAATCCTGGTCATCTCCGAGAGCGCGTCGGCGAGACCGAGCAGTTGGGCGCCGCCTCCGGTGAGCACGATGCCAGAGTACGGCTCGTTCTGCCGCGTGTTCGCGAAGTAGCTGAGGGTGTTCCGCAGGCTGGCCAGCAGGGTGCCGGTGACCTCCCGCACGATGGCGACCGTCGGCGCCTCCTCGGCGGTCACGTTGACTCCGCCCAGCCCGATCGATCGTTTCAGGTTCTCCGCCTCGATGCCGGAGATGTCGAGCCGGTCGGCGAGGGCAGAGGTGAGATCCTGTCCACCATTCGCGAGGATGCGCACGAAGTGCGGAACCCCGGCGATCGTGACGATGACGTTGGTGGTCCGTGCGCCGATGTCGATGTGGGCGACGTTGCCCATCATCCTGGCCGGGGAGGTGAGCCTCGTGAGGGCGAACGGGATGAGATCGACACCGACGGGAGTGAGCCCCGCCAGTTGCACAGCCCTGACGTTCGTCAGCACAGCATCCTTGATCGCCGCGACGAGGAGACCGCTGACCACCGGCCCGGTCTCCGATGCTGCTTCGGCCACCGGGTAGAAGTCGAGGAGCGCGTCGACCACGGGGACCGGAAGCATCTCCTGCACGTG
The DNA here is from genome assembly GCF_014200375.1 of Terrimesophilobacter mesophilus. Taxonomy (GTDB): domain Bacteria; phylum Actinomycetota; class Actinomycetes; order Actinomycetales; family Microbacteriaceae; genus Terrimesophilobacter; species Terrimesophilobacter mesophilus. The sequence continues at coordinate 1,194,897 of NZ_JACHBP010000001.1, forward strand.
CGTCGGCAGCGACTCCCGGATCTCCCGATGGCTCAACTTGGGCACCGTGAGATCGCGCACGAGCACTTTCGCGTTGCCGACGCCCAGCACGACCTCTTTGGAGCTGAACTTCGCTGCAGCCCACAACTGCCGCAATGCGGCGGCAACGGTGTTCACCTCGAGGACTTCGCCGTTCTTCACGGCGCCTTCCGGCAACGGCATGGAGAAGAATCGCACGACCGACGGCCGTTTCGTTCCCACCCCGGTCACCTCTACCGCTCGAATGGTGCCGGACCCGATATCGACTCCGACGATCTGCGTGCTGGCCATCACATCCCCTAACTGATTCCGAACAGGCCGAGATACGTGCTCATGATGTCATTTCCGAACAGGATTCCGAGCCAGGCGCCCAGAAGCATCCACGGTCCGAATGGCACGGCGGTCTTGCGCGACGCCCGTCGTAACGCCACGAGCACGAGCGAGAAGACCCCGCCGAGCAGGAACGCGCCGAAGGCTCCGACGACGATCGATTGCCAGCCCACGAACCCGAGGAACAGGCCGAGCACGCCGGCGAGTTTGACGTCCCCCATCCCCATGCCCCGAGGGTAGGCGATGACGAGCAGGAAGTAGAACAGGAACAGTGCCGCTGCGCCGATGGCGGCGGTCGCCAACGCGGCGAAGTCTCCCGCGAGGAGACCCGACACTCCGAGAAGCACCGCGCCGACCAGGTACGCGGGGAGCACGATCCGGTTGGGAAGTGTGTGGGTGTCGATGTCGATGAGGGCGAGTGCGATGGAGATCGCCGCGAGGTAGAGATAGGCGACGAGCGCCAGAGCAGAGGCGGCGGTGTCGGAGGCGCTTGGCGACGACCCGCCGGGGAGCTGGGTGAGGAAGAACCACAGTGCGACCCCGGCGAAGGCCACGCCCGTTCCGAACTCGACGAGCGGATACCGGATGGAGATCGGGGCCTTGCAATCGCGGCACTTCCCCCTCAAGACGATCCAGGACACCACCGGGATGTTATCGCCGGGACGGATCGGCGCGCCGCAGTGCGGACACGCGCTGGGAGGCGACACGATCGACCGCTTCGCCGGGACCCGGTAGACCACGACATTGAGAAAGGATCCGATAAGCAGTCCGAATACACCGACCAGCGGAACGACGACGCTAGCCAGCATTCCGGTCTCTCATGGAGAGCAGGCTGCCCGGCTGCGGCTTGGAGATGACCGGGGTCACAATGGCGTTGTCGAAGTCCACGCCTGCCGCACCGACGGGCACGAACGAGAAGCTCGGGTTGTTCTTCGCGTAACTCTCGCCTCCGGCATAGATCTGCCCGTTCCAGGCGAACCCGTTCTTACCGTCGAACGAGCATGGCGTATAGAGCAGGGACGAGATGGGCTCCTGGATCGCAAAGCTGTTATTGACGCTGAAGGAGCCCTGGTTCGCCGCACAGGTCGGCGCCTTGTCGTCGGCGGGGCCATTGTCCGGCGTGATGAACCACAGTCGATGCGCAGCAGTCGTCGAGGACTTGAATGTCAGAGAGTTGGTCGCGGCGAAGTTGAACATGTTGCCGAAGACGACCACGTCACTCGTGAGGCTCACGGTCGTGTTGTTGTTCGCGGTGATCCCGCTCGGGCACGTACTCAGCGCATTCAGGATAAGCGGGAAGCCCGCGACGGTCCCGCCGAGATTGCCCGAGCTGAACTTGCAGGACACGGGGAAGGTCTGCACTTCGAAGGGGGTGCCGTCGCTCGTCACCCAGTCACTCGGCTTGTAGGTCAGATTCGTCCAGTCCGGTGCAGAGGGAACGACGGAGCTCTGCGTGTAGGTACCACCGACGTGTACCCCGGGTGGATTCGGGTCGACCGAACCCGCGATGAGGTCCCCGTCGACTCGACCGGATGACATGGTGGCAAGGTCCTCCACCTGCGCGCTCCCGCTCACGGTGCACTTGTTGGCGAATGTCATGTTGCCCAGGACCACGATGCTGCCGTTGATGACCGTGTTGTTCTTGGAGCACAGCAGGTCGCCATTCTTGACGATGAGCCCCGTCGAACCGCCCTCAGACAGATCCAGCGCAGAGTTCGCTTCGATCTCGAGCCCGTCGTAGACGTAGAGTGCGACGCCGGTCGGGTTGATACCGGGTACGAGGAACTGGAACACAGCCTCGACCGTGCTCGTGTCGCCCGCCGAGATCCCGGCGACCGCCGGCGACTCCGCCGTGCCCAACGAGGTGATGCGCACCTGTGAGGTGGACGCGGTGGGGCATCCGGCCACCCAGCCGGCTCCGTCGTTGTGTTCGACGACGGCGCGGTACTGGGGCGATCCGGCGGAGACGTACACTCCCGACGTGGGCTGACTCGTGCAATTGCCCGGCTGATAGAGACCGGCTCGTGCCGCGACGATGCCGGCATCAGCAGCGGCGTGCGATTGGACCGAGGCCCGAGAGTAGGTGCTCCAGCCCAATCCGTGGACCACTGCGGCGGCGATGAGCGTGGTCAGAATGATGCCGATGGCGAACACTCCGATAACGGCGACCAGTGCGGAGCCGCGGTCCGACGGTGTGGGAACGAGCTTCTTCAGAAACATGTCAGACTCCCTGATGCTCCCGCCCGGCTGGTTGCCGAGGTCGTGATGTCTGTCGGTGGATGCAGGCCGTCCAGGCCGTGAATGGAGAGAGACAGCCGCTCATTGAGCGCGCTGAAGATTCCCGTCCCCGAGACCGGCGTGACGCCGGTGGCAAGCAGTGTCCAGGTGGAGAGCTCCGCGGGCGTCGGTGCCGTGATCGGCAAGGCCGAGGACTTGAACCGAATCGATCCGCCGTCGGCATCCGTGTAGTACCACGCCGTGCAGATCCAGCTCAGGGTTGCTCCGGAACTCGCCCTTCTGGCGACGAGGAGCTGGTCGTTGCCCACCGGATTGGACAGCCTGAAGTCCGAGGAGTTCCGGATGCCGGTCACCACGGACTTGGCCACGAGCTGGGCCGAGGTGGAAGTCTCGGTCGTGTTGACGACGGACCTTGCCGCCGTGACGGAGCTGAAGATCATGCCCCCGACGATCATGATGACGAGCGAGAGGAGCAGAGAGTAGACGAGCAGTTCGATGAGGGTGAAGCCGCGTTCGGACGCCTGCGGCCTGCCCGAGCCGAGATGGGCCGCATCCGTACTGCGCTCGATCATGGAGTCGATCATGTCACGACCCCGTGATGAAGAGGTAGGTCGTGGTCGACGTGACGGTGACGCCGGTGTCGTGCCGTGTCACGGTGACCGTGATCGGGACCGAGGCCGGGTTCTCCGGAGTGGCGGTGCACGAGCTCACCGTGGTGGCGACCGTGAGCACGACCCCTCTGGCGTCCGTGACGTTGACGGTCGCCGGAGTCAGTTCGCTGCACGTGGTCCAGGTTCGCACGTGCTCGAGCTCGTCGTTCGCGAGCTGGGTCGCCGTGGCCAGGGTGGCGTTCGACGCCGCCTGCTTGAGGCCCTGCACCAGGACGGGGACGAGGGCGGTGGCGAGAATCGCCAGGAGCATCATGGAGATCACGATCTCGATCAGCCCGACACCCGCCTCGTTGCGGGTCGGGTTCGACTCGGACGATCGAGCGGCGAGCCGCCTGCGATTGGTGTTCACGTTCCCTCCCCCCAAGGTTTCGTGATGGAGTGTTCGCTACGACACCGTCGGGTGGTCGGTATCGGAGTTAACTGCTGACGATGGGGCGCCACCCGCATGGCAGCGCCCCATCATCACTGGTTCTTCTTAGCAGCCACCGTCCTGGACGCCATCGGCGTCAGTGACGTGGAAGCTCGTTCCCGGGTCGCTCACCTTCGGCGCCTGGATGCAGAAGGCCGGCCAGGTAGCCGTAGTTCCGTACGTCAGTGTGGTTGCGCCACCGTTGTCGGTGAACTCGCTCTGGGTGAAGCCGTAGTTCGTTCCCGCCGCAGTGCCACCGAGCGTCGCCTTGTCGAGCGTCGGCGCGGTCGCGCTTGCCGGGTTGTCCGTGGCCCAGGCGATGACGGCGATCTTCGCGTTCGCGAGGTCGGTCTTCACCGCACTGTCCTTGGAGCTGTTCTGAACCCCGATGTAGATCGGGATCGCGATCGCGGCGAGAATGCCGATGATGATGACGACGACGAGCAGCTCGATGAGGGTGAAGCCCTCTTCGCGCTTGATACCTTTGCGCCGGTCGTTCAGCGCCTTGTTAGCTTTGAGCAACATTTTTTCATTTCCTGTCTTGTTTAAGGAACATGGACAGGGCCCCCAAATGACCCCCACCACTCATGCTGGCCCCGGTTCCCGCCGCATGTAATCCCACAAAGGGGGGACATCCGGCATTTCCACACCCCCAGTGGTGGGGGCAACGAGGCCCGGTATTCAGTTGTATTCTCGGGAACCGCCCCGCTCGACGGCGTTATTTGTTGAGCAGGGTGAAGATGTTGAAGATCGGCAGGTAGAGCGCCACGATCATGCCACCGACGACGACGCCGAGGAACGCGATCATGAGCGGCTCGATGCTCGCCGTGAGCGACTCCGTCGCCGACTGCACCTCTTCGTCGTAGAAGTCGGCGACTTTCGCGAGCATCTGCTCGAGGGCGCCGGCATCCTCACCGACCGAGATCATCTGCGTGACCATGGGCGGGAACACCTTCTCCTGGCTGAGCGGCTCCGCCACGGTCTTGCCCTGGCGCACAGACTCCGCGACCTTGCGCAGGGCCTCCTCCATGACCCAGTTCCCCGACGTCTCGCCCACGATGTTGAGCACCTGCAGGATCGGGACGCCGGCCGCCATCATGGCCGAGAAGTTGCGACTGAAGCGCGCGATCGCGATCTTCTTGAACAGGTTGCCGAAGACCGGAAGCTTCAGCTTGATCGGATCGACGACCTTGCGCACCGCGATGGTGTTCTTGTTCTTCTGCCACCAGACCGAGAACACGAGAATGGCGACGATGAGCAGCGGCAGGAACCACCACATGATGCTCGACAGCCAGACGAGAATCTGCGTGGGGAGCGGAAGCTGACCGCCGAACCCCTCGAACAGGTTCTTGAACACCGGCACGATGAACACGAGCATCGCGATCACCGCGAGGATCGCCATGAAGAACACGATCACCGGGTAGGTCATGGCCGACTTGATCGTGCCGCGCAGCTTGACCTCGGACTCGAAGTTCTTCGCCACCGAGAGCAGCGCGTTGTCGAGGAACCCGCCGGTCTCACCCGCGCGGATGAGGCTGATCATGATCGGCGGGAACACCCGGCTGTGGCGTGCGGTCGCATCGGAGAGAGACGAACCCGACTCGACCTCGCGGGTGATCGAGGTCAGGATCTTCTTGAGTTCCTTGTTCTCCGTCTGATCGGTGATGATCGTGAGCGTACGCAGGAGCGAGAGACCCGAGGTGATCATGGTCGCCATCTGACGGCTCATGACGGCGAGATCCTTGAGCTTGACCTTCGCGCCGAAGGACCCCAGGTTGATCTCCATCTGGAGACCGCTTCCTCCCGAGGCCTCCTGGATCGACAGTGGTGAGATGCCCATGGTGCGCAGGCGGTTCGCCACCGCGCCCTCGGTCGCGGCATCGATGCGGCCCTTCACCATCTTGCCCTCGGTGTCGCGGCCCTTATAGGCGAAGGTGGCTACGGAGGCCATGTCAGTTGGCCTTCCGCGCGAATCCGTCGCCGAAGTTGGACGCCGCCGAGGCCATCTGCTGCGCGATGTCCCCGCCGCCAGGGTCAGCGCGGTGGATGAGCGCCTTCAGCCCTTCGATGTCGTGCGCCTTCTCGATCGCGGCGGCGTGCGTGATCTTTCCCTTGTCGACGAGCTCGGCGAGGTGCTGGTCCATCGTGAACATGCCCAGTTCGCGACCGGCTTGCAGTGCGGTCTGGATCTGGTACGTCTTGCCCTCGCGGATGAGGTTCGCGATGGCCGGAGTGATGACCATGACCTCGGTGGCGACGACGCGTCCCTTGCCGCTCGCGACCTTGACCAGGGTCTGGCAGACGACACCCTGGAGCGTCGCGGCGAGCTGCGCACGCACCTGCTCCTGGGCGTGAGGTGGGAACACGTCGATGACGCGGTCGATCGTCTGCGCGGCATCCTGCGTGTGCAGCGTCGCGAAGACGAGGTGCCCGGTCTCCGCCGCCGTGAGCGCGACGGAAATCGTCTCGAGGTCTCGAAGCTCACCGATGAGGATGACGTCGGGGTCCTGGCGCAGAACGTGCTTGAGCGCCTGGGCGAAGCTGTGGGTGTCACTGCCCACCTCGCGCTGGTTGATGAGCGAACGCTTGTTGCCGTGCATGAACTCGATCGGGTCCTCGACCGTCACGATGTGGTCCGTGCGGGTGCGGTTCACCAGGTCGATGAGCGCGGCGAGCGTCGTCGACTTACCAGAACCGGTAGGGCCGGTCACGAGCACGAGGCCGCGAGCGAGCTCGGCGAACCGCGCCACCGTATCCGGAACACCCAACTGCTCCAGCGGCTTGATCTCCGTCGGGATGAGACGGAACGCCCCGCCGACGGAATCCCGCTGCTGGTAGAAGTTGACCCGGAACCGAGCGTTCTCCGATACCGCGAACGCGAAGTCGAGTTCCAGCTCCTGCTCGAACGTCTCCCTCTGGGCCTTGGTCAGGATGCTGTGGAGCGCATCGGTCACGCGCTCGCGACCCCATACGTCCGCCCCCTCGACCGGGGTCAGCGAACCATCGACGCGGAGCATGGGTGGCGCGTTGGATGTGACGTGAAGGTCGGATGCCGTGAGCCGGACGACCTCCTGAAGTGCCGCGATGAGGTCCGGGTCGGCACCGGGGTGCGGACTGAAGCCGGTCTCGACGCGCCCAAGAGGATCGATGTCCTCGAGCAGCGTGTCCATGACCGGAGGAGCCAGGGCCGAAACGGATGCGGGTACCGGTGCCGCGGGCGGCGCGGACTGGGCGGCGGGTGCCGGCACAGCGGCCTGGCCTGCGGGTACCGGCACAGGGGCCTGGCCCGCCGGCGGCTGCTGCTGCGCCATGACTGGCGCGGCAGGCGGAACGACCGGCGGAGCCAAGGTGACGGGAAGTGCTGCGGACTGCGGTACGACCTGCGGCGGAGCCATGGGAGGCAACGGCGCCGACACCGGTGGAGGCATGATCGGCGGACCCGCCTGCTGCGGTGCCGCCGGCTGAACCACCTGCGGGCTCGGCATACCCGGCATCGCCGGAGGCGGCGCCGTCTGGTACGGACTCGGCGCAACCGGTGGAGTGACGGCGGGCACGGAGTTCGGCTGCGCCGCGTGGGTGCGCGGGCGCAGCCCGTCGTTATCGTCGTAAACCGGAATCTCGTGAATCTGCTTGCTCATCAGGTACCCCCCTAAGGTCCTTTTACGCCCGAACTCAGGCGACGACTCTCAAAATCTCTTCGACCGAGGTGAGACCCATCTGGGCCTTCATCCAGCCATCCATCCGCAGCGGGATCATCCCCTGCGACCGCGCGGTGCGTGCAATGTCGGCGGCGGAGGCGCGGTCGACGGCGAGACGTTCGATCTCCTCCGTCACCAGCATGACCTCGTGCACGGCGATGCGGCCACGATAACCGGTCCCGGAGCACGTCTGGCATCCGACCGGACGGAACAGCGTGGGAAGCGGCTGGGTCGGCTCGAACCCAACCCGCAGGTTCACCAACTCGTTCGGATTCGGCTGGTAGGCCTCCTTGCACCTGTCGCACAGGCGGCGCGCAAGACGCTGGGCCACGACGCAGTCGAGTGCGGAGCCGACGAGGAACGGTTCGATCTCCATCTCCGTGAGCCTCGTCACGGCGCTCGGGGCGTCGTTGGTGTGCAGCGTGGAGAGCACGAGGTGGCCGGTGAGGGCTGCCTCGATGGCGATCTGGGCGGTCTCGTGGTCGCGGATCTCACCGAGGAGCACGACATCCGGGTCGGAACGCAGGATGCTGCGCAGCGCGCTCGCGAACGTCAGCCCCGCCTTCGGGTTCACCTGCACCTGGTTGATGCCGGGCATCCGGTACTCCACCGGGTCCTCGACGGTGATGACGTTGATCTCCGGACGAGCCACCGCATGCAGCGTCGTGTACAGGGTCGTCGACTTACCGGAACCGGTCGGGCCGGTCACCAGGATCATGCCGTACGGCTTCGTGAACGATGACCGGTAGGCCGTCATGTTCTCGTCGAGCATCGCCAGGTCGTTGAGCGACATCGTCGACTCTGCGTTGTCGAGAATACGCATGACGACCTTCTCACCCCACACGGTCGGCAGGGTTGCGACGCGGAGGTCGATCTTGCGGCCGCCATGGCTGACCGACATGCGGCCGTCCTGCGGCTTGCGGCGCTCCGCGATGTCGATGTCGCTCATGATCTTCAGACGGGAGATGACACCGTTCTGGATGGACTTCGGAGCCTGCTGCATCTCATGCAGCACGCCGTCGATGCGGTAGCGGACGTTCAGTTGGCGCTCGGCGGGTTCGATGTGGATGTCGGACGCACGGTCCTGGATGGCCTGGCTGATGAGCAGGTTCACGAAGCGCACGATCGGCGCGTCGTCCTGCTGGGCCTCCTGTTGGCCGGCGAGCGCAAGATCAGTGCCGGCGCTCTCCTCCTCGAGCTCGGTCGTCAGATCGCTGAGCTCACCGTCGGCACGATGGAAACGGTCGATCGCACTGATCAGGTCGTTGCGTTCCGCGACGACAAGATGGATCTGAAGCCGAGTCGCCGCGCGCACGTCATCAATGGCGAAGACATTCCCGGGGTCTACCATGGCGAGAGTTAGGGAGTCCTCACTCATGGCGATCGGCAACACTTCGTGACGACGGCACAGCGAAGCTGCGACGAGAGATACTGCAGTGCGATCGACCGGGTATTCCAGCAGCTCCACGAAAGGCAGGCCCGCCTGGGCCGCACGCGCGGAAGCCACCTGGGCTTCAGTGAGCACACCCTGTTCGACGAGGGCGCGAACGGAAAGTTCTTCCTCGCCCCAACCGCCAGGAATGCTGTCGAGACTCTCAATCGGCATAACGCCACGAAGAATCAGAATCTCAGTCAACGAAGCCACGGAACTCTCCCCTAAAATTGTTCCCCCGAAGACGAGGACCTCGCATCGGGTGGTGCGAAGATACCTCGTCGAATAGCAAATCTAACTCGACCGTGTCGTTGCACGCCATACCCGCTATCGGGGGGTATACGCGGCTGCGCAGCATTGCGGGTGTCAATTCGTGGTGTCGCGTCGCGGATGGGATAGTCGATCCTCCGCTCAAACAGTGAAGGCCTGGTCCAACCCTTTCCGGGTCAGGCCAGGCCTTCACAACTCGCTCGCAGATCGACTATCCCATCCGCGCCACTCCAGTGATCTAGGAGTAAGTGCCGGGCGTGAAGTCGTCGCTGCTGAACGTGTCGAAGTCGACGAACGACAGGTCGGACTCGGTGAACGATGACTCGTCGGAGTAGATCCGGTTCGGATACCGCTCCGCCTTCGCCTCCTCCGTCGCGTCCACGGAGATGTTCCGGTACACCGGCAGTCCTGTCCCCGCGGGGATGAGCTTTCCGATGATGACGTTCTCCTTGAGTCCCATGAGCGGATCCGACTTGCCCTCCATGGCGGCCTGCGTGAGAACACGCGTGGTCTCCTGGAACGACGCTGCGGACAGCCACGACTCCGTCGCGAGGCTCGCCTTGGTGATGCCCATGACCTCCTGGCGGGCGGATGCCGTCTTCTTGCCCTCGGTGAGCGCGGCACGGTTCAACTCGTTGTACCGCGAACGGTCGACGAGCTCGCCGGGCAGAAGGCCAGTGTCGCCGTGGTCGACGACCGTGACCTTGCGGAGCATCTGGCGGACGATGACCTCGATGTGCTTGTCGTGGATCGGAACACCCTGCGACCGGTAGACGCCCTGGACGCCACCGACGAGGTGCTCCTGCACCGCACGCACACCGCGAACCCGCAGAACCTCCTTGGGGTCGACCGCGCCGACGTGCAGCTGCTGGCCGAGCTCGACGTGCTCGCCGTCCTCGACGAGGAGCGTCGCGCGCTTGAGCACGGGGTACGCGATCTCCTCGTCGCCGTTGTCCGGCGTGAGGATCAGCTTGCGGCTGCGGTCGGTGTCCTCGATCGTGATACGACCGGCGGCCTCCGCGATCGGGCTCGCGCCCTTCGGGGTGCGGGCCTCGAACAGCTCGGTCACACGGGGAAGACCCTGCGTGATGTCATCCGCCGACGCAACACCACCGGTGTGGAAGGTACGCATCGTGAGCTGCGTTCCGGGCTCACCGATCGACTGGGCGGCGATGATGCCCACCGCTTCGCCGATGTCGACGAGCTTGCCGGTGGCGAGCGACCGTCCGTAGCACGCGGCGCACACACCGACAGCCGACTCGCAGGTCAGCACGGAGCGGACCTTCGCGTGGGTGATCCCCGCTGCGATGAGCTTGGCGATGAGCACGTCGCCGACGTCGTCTCCGGCCTCGGCCACCACGTTGCCCTTGGCATCCGTCGCATCCTCGGCGAGGCTGCGCGCGTAGAGCGAGTTCTCGATGTTCGGGTCTGCGACGAGCACACCCTCCGAGTTCACCGATGCGACGAGCAGGTCGAGACCCTTCGTCGTGCCGCAGTCGTCCTCGCGGATGATGACATCCTGGGAGACGTCGACGAGACGACGCGTGAGGTAGCCCGAGTCGGCCGTGCGCAGCGCCGTGTCCGCCAGTCCCTTGCGGGCACCGTGCGTGGCGATGAAGTACTCGGCGACCGAGAGGCCCTCACGGTAGCTCGAGATGATCGGACGCGGGATGATCTCACCCTTCGGGTTCGACACGAGACCGCGCATACCGGCGATCTGGCGGACCTGCATCCAGTTACCACGAGCACCGGAGGTGACCATCCGGTTGATGGTGTTGTCATCCGGCATGTTGTCTTCCATCGCCTTCGCGACTTCAGCGGTTGCCTTGTTCCAGATCTCGATGAGTTCCTGGCGACGCTCGGCGTCGGTCGTGAGACCCTTCTCGAACTGGGACTGGACCTTCGAGGCCTGCTTCTCGTAGCCCTCGATGATCTGCCGCTTGTTCGGCGGCGTGAGGATGTCGGACAGCGCGACGGTGACGCCCGAGCGGGTCGCCCAGTGGAATCCGGCATCCTTCACACGGTCGAGAGTCGCGGCGACCTCCACCTTGGGGTAGCGCTCCGCGAGATCGTTGACGATCCCGGAGAGTGCGCCCTTGTCGGCGACGGCTTCGACGTACGGGTAGTCCGCGGGAAGCGTCTCATTGAAGAGCGCGCGACCGAGGGTCGTCTCCTTGAGCACCGGCCCGCCCGTGTAGCCCTCGGGGGTCTGCCCGGCGGGGAACACGACATCCGTGAGGCGGATGCGGACCTTCGCGTTGAGGTCGAGCGTGCCCTGGTCCATCGCGAGCACGGCCTCCGCGACGCTCGAGAATGCGCGGCCTTCGCCGACGACACCCTCCTTGAGCGTTGTCAGGTGGTGCAGGCCGATGATCATGTCCTGCGTGGGCAGGGTCACTGGACGGCCATCCGACGGCTTCAGGATGTTGCTCGACGCGAGCATCAGGATGCGCGCCTCGGCCTGAGCCTCGACCGACAGCGGCAGATGAACCGCCATCTGGTCGCCGTCGAAGTCGGCGTTGAACGCGGCGCACACGAGCGGGTGGAGCTGAATGGCCTTGCCCTCCACGAGCTGCGGCTCGAACGCCTGGATACCCAGACGGTGAAGGGTCGGTGCGCGGTTCAGCAGCACGGGGCGCTCGCGGATGATCTCCTCGAGCACGTCCCACACCTGCGGGCGGCTCCGCTCGACCATGCGCTTCGCGCTCTTGATGTTCTGCGCGTGGCTCAGGTCGATGAGGCGCTTGATGACGAACGGCTTGAACAGCTCGAGCGCCATCTGCTTCGGAAGACCGCACTGGTGAAGCTTGAGCTGCGGGCCGACGACGATGACCGAACGACCGGAGTAGTCGACGCGCTTGCCGAGCAGGTTCTGGCGGAACCGGCCCTGCTTGCCCTTGAGCATGTCGCTCAGGGACTTGAGCGCACGGTTGCCGGTGCCCGTGACCGGGCGGCCACGGCGGCCGTTGTCGAACAGGGCGTCGACGGCCTCCTGCAGCATCCGCTTTTCGTTGTTCACGATGATCTCCGGTGCGCCGAGGTCGAGCAGGCGGCGGAGGCGGTTGTTGCGGTTGATCACACGGCGGTACAGGTCGTTGAGGTCGGAGGTCGCGAAACGGCCACCGTCGAGCTGCACCATGGGGCGGAGCTCCGGCGGGATGACCGGGACGACCTCGAGCACCATGGCGGCCGGCGAGTTGCCGGTCTGCAGGAACGAGTTGACGACGCGCAGACGCTTGATCGCGCGGATCTTCTTCTGGCCCTTGCCGTTGGCGATCTCGTCGTGGAGGTTGTCGGACTCGGCCCGGAGGTCGAACGCCTGCAGGCGCTTCTGGATGGCCTCGGCGCCCATGAACGCCTCGAAGTAGATGCCGAACCGATCCTGGAGTTCGTGGAAGACGGAATCCTCCGGCTTCAGGTCGCCGACCTTCAGGTTGCGGAAGTCCTCCCACACGCGCTCGAGCTGGTTGATCTGCTCGTCGAAGGACTTACGGGTCTGGCCCATCTCCTTCTCGGCAGCATCCTTCGTGCGGCGCTTCTGGTCGGCCTTGGCGCCCTCTTCCTCCAGGGCGGCGAGGTCGGTCTCCAGGCGCTGGAGGCGATCGGCGACGCGGGCGTCGCGCTGGTTCTCCAGCTCCTTCATCTCGAGGCGGATCTCGTTCTCGAGACCGGGCAGGTCGGCGTGACGGCCTTCCTCATCCACCGAGATGACCATGTATGCGGCGAAGTAGATGACCTTCTCGAGGTCCTTCGGCGCCATGTCGAGCAGGTAACCGAGACGGCTCGGGACGCCCTTGAAGTACCAGATGTGGGTGACCGGTGCTGCGAGCTCGATGTGGCCCATGCGCTCGCGGCGCACGCTGGACTTGGTGACCTCCACCCCACAGCGCTCGCACACGATGCCCTTGAAGCGCACGCGCTTGTACTTGCCGCACGAGCACTCCCAGTCGCGGCTCGGACCGAAGATCTGCTCGCCGAACAGGCCGTCCTTCTCCGGCTTGAGCGTGCGGTAGTTGATCGTTTCCGGCTTCTTCACCTCGCCGTGGGACCACTTGCGGATGTCCTCCGCCGTAGCGAGTCCGATACGAAGCTCATCAAACGTAGTGACGTCGAGCAATGTTTCTCCTAATGCCTAATTCGTTGAGAAGTTGATGGGCCGCGGGCTAGATCTCGTCGATCGACGAGTTCTCGAACCGGGCGGAGATGTTGATGCCGAGCTCCTCAGCAGCACGGAAGACCTCGTCATCCGTGTCCTTGAGGCTCACCGCCGTGCCGTCCGCCGAAAGCACTTCGACGTTGAGGCACAGCGACTGCATCTCCTTGATGAGCACCTTGAAGCTCTCGGGGATACCCGGCTCCTGGATGTTCTCGCCCTTGACGATCGCCTCGTACACCTTGACGCGGCCGAGGATGTCGTCGGACTTGATCGTGAGCAGCTCCTGCAGCGCATATGCGGCGCCGTAGGCCTCGAGCGCCCACACCTCCATCTCGCCGAAGCGCTGGCCGCCGAACTGGGCCTTACCGCCGAGCGGCTGCTGGGTGATCATCGAGTACGGACCCGTCGAGCGTGCGTGGATCTTGTCGTCGACAAGGTGGTGCAGCTTCAGGATGTACATGTATCCGACCGACACCGGCTCCGGGAACGGCTCGCCGCTACGACCATCGAACAACCGGGTCTTACCGGTCGAGTCGATGAGGCGGTCTCCGTCGCGCGTCTTCGTCGTGGAGTCGAGCAGACCCTCGATCTCGGACTCGAGCGCACCGTCGAACACCGGCGTCGCGACCTTGGTGCCCGGCGCAGCCTTGTACGCGGACTCCGGGATCTTCGCGGCCCACTTCGGCTTGCCCTCGATCTCCCAGCCCTGCTTCGCCACCCATCCGAGGTGGGTCTCGAGCACCTGGCCGAAGTTCATCCGGCCGGGGATGCCGAGCGGGTTCAGGATGATGTCCACCGGGGTTCCGTCGGCGAGGAACGGCATGTCCTCCACCGGCAGGATCTTCGAGATGACGCCCTTGTTGCCGTGGCGGCCGGCGAGCTTGTCGCCCTCGGTGATCTTGCGCTTCTGGGCGATGAACACGACCACGCGCTGGTTGACGCCGGAGCCGAGCTCGTCATCGCCATCCGTCGCGTCGAAGACCTTGACGCCGATGATCGTTCCCTCCTCACCGTGCGGAACCTTGAGGCTCGTGTCACGGACCTCGCGGCTCTTCTCGTTGAAGATCGCGCGCAGCAGGCGCTCCTCCGCGGAGAGCTCGGTCTCGCCCTTCGGCGTGACCTTTCCGACGAGGATGTCGCCCGGGCGGACCTCGGCGCCGATGCGGATGATGCCGCGCTCGTCGAGATCGGCCAGCAGCTCCGGGCTGACATTGGGGAGGTCACGGGTGATCTCCTCCTTGCCGAGCTTCGTGTCGCGGGCGTCGACCTCGTACTCCTCGATGTGGATCGAGGAGAGCACGTCGTCCTTCACGAGGTTCTGGCTGAGGATGATGGCGTCCTCGAAGTTGTGGCCCTCCCACGGCATGAACGCGACGAGGAGGTTCTTGCCGAGCGCGAGCTCGCCCTTCTCGGTCGCGGGGCCGTCGGCGATGACCTCGCCGGCCTCGACGCGGTCGCCCGCGTTCACGATCACACGGTGGTTGTAGCTCGTGCCCTGGTTGGAGCGGTCGAACTTGCGCAGGTAGTAGTCCTGCGTTCCGCCCGCGTCCAGCTGCACCGTCACGACATCCGCGGAGACCTCGGCGACGACACCGGCGGCATCCGCCGTGAGAACGTCTCCGGCGTCGATGGCCGCATAGCCCTCCATGCCGGTACCGACGAGGGGGCTCTCACTCATGAGGAGCGGAACGGCCTGGCGCTGCATGTTCGCGCCCATGAGGGCGCGGTTCGCATCGTCGTGCTCGAGGAACGGGATGAGGGAGGTCGCGACCGACACCATCTGGCGCGGGGAGACATCCATGTAGCCGATCTCCTCCACCGGGAAGAGGTCGACCTCTCCGCCCTTCGAGCGGGCGAGGACGCGGTCCTCGGCGAAGCGCGAGTCGCTCGTGAGCGGCGCGTTGGCCTGAGCGACGACGAACTCGTCTTCCTCACTCGCGGTGAGATAGTCGATCGTCTCGGTGACCTTGCCCTTGACCACGCGGCGGTACGGGGTCTCGATGAACCCGAACGAGTTGATCCGGGCGAACGATGCGAGAGATCCGATCAGGCCGATGTTCGGGCCTTCGGGAGTCTCGATCGGGCACATGCGGCCGTAGTGGGACGGGTGGACGTCACGGACCTCGACGCCGGCGCGCTCACGGGAGAGGCCGCCGGGGCCGAGCGCGGACAGGCGGCGCTTGTGGGTCAGGCCCGCGAGCGGGTTGTTCTGGTCCATGAACTGCGAGAGCTGGGACGTTCCGAAGAACTCCTTGATCGCGGCGACGACAGGGCGCACGTTGATCAGGGTCTGCGGGGTGATCGCCTCGATGTCCTGCGTCGTCATCCGCTCGCGCACGACGCGCTCCATGCGGGACAGACCCGTGCGCACCTGGTTCTGAATGAGCTCGCCGACCGCGCGGATGCGGCGGTTGCCGAAGTGGTCGATGTCGTCCACGTCGAGGCGGATGTCCACCTTCTTGCCCTCGCGCGTGCCGGGGATCGTCTTCTGCTCTTCGTGCAGCGCGACAAGATACTTGATCGTCGCGATGATGTCTTCCTGGCTCAGCACCGAGTTGGACAGCGGAGCCTCGAGGCCCAGCTTGCGGTTGATCTTGTAGCGGCCGACCTTCGCGAGGTCGTAGCGCTTCGAGTTGAAGTAGAAGTTGTCGAGGAGTGCGCGAGCGGCCTCCGCGGCCACCTGCTCGCCCGGGCGCAGCTTGCGGTAGATGTCCTTGAGCGCCTCCTCCTTCGTGAGGATGGTGTCCTTCTCGAGTGTCGCCTCGATCGACGCGTATCCCTTGAAGGCTTCGAGGATCTCCTCGCTCGTCATGCCGAGCGCCTTGAGGAAGACCGTCACGGACTGCTTGCGCTTGCGGTCGATGCGCACGCCGACCTGGTCGCGCTTGTCGATCTCGAACTCGAGCCATGCGCCACGGCTCGGGATGATGCGGGCGGAGTAGATGTCCTTGTCCGACGTCTTCTCCTGCACTCGGTCGAAGTAGACGCCGGGCGACCGGACCAGCTGGGAGACGACGACGCGCTCCGTGCCGTTGATGACGAAGGTGCCCTTCGGGGTCATGAGCGGGAAGTCGCCCATGAAGACCGTCTGCGTCTTGATCTCACCGGTGAGGTGGTTCATGAACTCGGCCTCGACGTAGAGCGGAGCGGAGTAGGTCTTGCCCTTCTCCTTGCACTCGTCGATCGTGTACTTCTTCTCCTCGAGGAACGGGTTCGTGAAGGAGAGCTGCATCGTCTCACCGAGGTCCTCGATGGGCGAGATCTCTTCGAAGATCTCCTCGAGCCCGGTGAGCGACGGGAGGTCCTGGCGACCGGCGGCCTTCGCCGCGGCAGCGCGTTCCTTCCACAGGTCGTTGCCCACGAGCCAATCGAAGCTCTCGGTCTGCAGAGCCAGAAGGTCGGGGACCGTCAGGGTGTCAGTGATCTTCGCGAACGAGAGACGCTCTGCAGAGCGACCGTTCTTGAGGGACTTCTTGGATGAATTCGAGGTGGATGCGTTGCGCGCAGCAGCCAAGGAAATAACCTCCGGTGGCCTTCATGGGCCGGTTACAGTCGGTGATGTGTGGGCTTCACGACTCGCCAGATCCCATTGGCCGGAGCCCATGGGAATATGCCGCTGGGCTGAACTGTCCGGGCATGCGCGGCCGACCGCAATATGAAGGCAGAGATTATCTGGGAGCGCAAGGAACAACTATAGGCCGGATTTTCCGGCGTGTCCAGTTAAATCTTGACCGGCTCTGAAATCTGCGCTATAAGGCGCCCTTGTTCTTGTATGCCATGGCGGCGAGGGCCTCCCAGATGAGTCCGTGCGCGTTGTTGATCGTGATGTCGGCGTGGTCGTAGGCGGGGGCGACCTCCATGACATCCATCGCCACGACGTTCGTGTCGAGCACGATCTGACGCACGATGCGCAGCAGGTCGATGGGCGCGAAGCCGCCGGGCGCCGGCGTGCCGGTCGCGGGTGCGAAGCCGGGGTCGAGGACATCGATGTCGATCGAGAGGTAGATCGCGTCGGTTCCGTCGAGCGCCTCGGCGATGACATCCTTCATGACGTCCTTCGCTCCGCGCTCCCAGACCTCCTGCATGGGGTGGTGCCGCAGGCCGTTGTCGCGCATCCACTTCTGGTCCTCTTCGCCCGGCCAGTACCCGCGCAGGCCGACCTGGATGAAGTTGTGCCCGGGGATCGCGCCGGACTCGATGAGCCGGCGCATGGGAGAGCCGTGGCTCGCCAGGTTTCCGTCGATGTGCTCAGCGGTGTCGGCGTGTGCATCGAAGTGGATCATGCCCACGTTGCCGAACCCGTGATGCTCCGCGACGGCGGTGGCTGCGGGCCAGGTGATCGAATGGTCGCCGCCGAGAATGATGGGGATGATGCCGCGACTGGCGATCTCCCCGACCCGCTGGTGGATGGCCTCCTTCGACGGCTCCCACATGCCGTGGCTCATGATGGCGTCGCCGTAGTCGATGACCTCGAGGTGGTCGAACATCTCGACCTGCAGGTCGAGGTGGTAGGTGCCGGGGTCGTAGGCGTTCGCGCGCATGGCCCTCGGTCCGAAACGGGCACCGGGCCGGTTCGTGGTGTTGTCGTCCCACGGCGCGCCGACGATCGCGACATCCGGTTGCCACTCATCGAGCTGCTCCGGCTCGGTGAGCAGCGGGCGCATGCCGAAGGTCGCCGGCCCCTGGAACGAGGACGCGTCGAGCTGGGTGCGCATCCCCGGCGGCAGGACGCGCTTCGGTTCGGGCTTCTGTGCTGCGAGGCTCATGGCCTCGACACTAGCGCCCTTCGCAGGCTTCGATCACTCGCGATCAATGCCGAACTCCCGGCGCATGAGCAGTTGGACGTCGCGACCGATGCCGTCGATCTTGCCCCCGAGTTCACCACGCAAGCCACTGACCTCGCTGCGCACGACCCGCACGAAGAGCGTCGAGACCGTTGTGAGCATGCCGAACATGAGGGCCGTGAAGACGCCGATCATCGTCCACACCTGCGGTTCGGTCAACGGGATCACTCTCCTATTCTCGCCTTGCCTTCCCGAGAATGCCAGCGGTTGCCGGGGTACCCCTCACGCCGGCGGCAACGGCGAGCAACTCCGGCATCCGGATCCTGCGAGGGAGAGGTCCCGCCGTGTGCGAAGGTGAAGGAGTGAAGGCGAATCCGTCGGTGGTCCTGCAGCTGAGCGGATTCCGCGCGGTCATCGAGCCCGACCGCTGGGTGCCGGGCTCGTACACGCTCGTCGTCGACGGGACGCCCCAATCGCACGTGAACATCGAGGACCCGTCGCAGCTCTTCTTCGAGTACATCCAGCGGATGGGCCACGTCATCGATCTGCTGAAACTGCCGGGAGCGCCCATCACCGCGGTGCACCTCGGGGCCGGCGCGCTCACACTGCCTCGCTACATCGAGGCGACCCGCCCCGGATCGCGCCAGCAGGTCATCGAGCTCGAGCCGGACCTCGTCGACCTTGTCCGGCGGGTGATTCCGTGGTCGAAGCAGGCATCCATCAGGGTGCGCTACGGCGATGCGCGCGAGGTCATCGGTCGGTTGCCGGAGGGACTTCGCGGCCAGGTCGATCTGCTCATCGTGGATGTGTTCGGCGGGGCCCGCACGCCGGCCCACGTGACGAGCGCGGAGTTCTACCGTGACGCGGTGAGCCTGCTCGCGCCGGACGGAATCGTGCTCGTGAACGTGGCGGATGGGCCCGGGCTCGCCTTCGCGCGCGGGCAGGCCGCCACGCTGTCGTCGACGATCGGGCACGTTGCGGCACTCGCCGAGCCGCAGATCCTCAAGGGACGCCGGTTCGGCAACGTCGTGCTCGCCGGCTCGGCTCGGCCGCTCCCCCTCGAGTGGATGCCGCGCCTGCTCGCCGGCGGACCGCATCCCGCGAAGGTCGTCACCGGCCGCGAACTCACCGACTGGATCGCCGGGGCGCTCGTCGTGACGGATACGACGGCGATCGCCTCCCCGCTGCCCTCGGCGAGCATCTTCCGCCAGCGCTGACGCGCGCACGGTTGGATAACGTTCTCCCCACCGGTTCCGTCGACTCCTGAATGATGGAAGCATGCGCAGGAGGATATTGAACGGAGTGGTCGCAGGGGCCATCGCCCTGCTGCTGGTGGGTTGTACGCCGCCGACATCCGAGTCGCCGAGTCCGCGTGCACCGTCGGTGTCGCCGGGGCCCTCGGGGTCACGCGGCCCGGGGGTGTCACCGGCGGGCACGCCCACCGTGCTCGCGACCGGGCTGTCCGCCCCCTGGTCGATCGTTCGGCTCTCGAGCGGGTCCGCGCTCATCAGCGAGCGCGACTCCGGAAGGGTGCTCGAGTACACCGCAGACGGCACGGTTCGCACCGTCGGAACGGTCGCCGGTGTGGACCATGGCGGTGAAGGCGGCCTGCTGGGTCTCGCCGCGCTCACCATCGACGGGACGTTCAATCTCTATGCCTATTACACGAGCGCAACCGACAACCGGATCGTGCGGATGCCTCTTCTCGGCGCGGCGGGCGCATACGCGCTGGGTGACCAGCAGCCGATTCTGACCGGCCTCGCGAAGGCGGGCAACCACAACGGCGGACGCATCGCGATCGGACCGGATGGCCTGCTCTACGCGACAGTCGGCGACGCGGGGCAGCCCGGTCGCGCACAGGATGAGAACTCGCTCAACGGCAAGATCCTGCGCATGAACCTCGACGGAAGCGTGCCCGGCGACAACCCGTTCCCCGGCTCTCTCGTGTACTCGATGGGGCACCGCAACCCGCAGGGTCTCGCGTGGGATGCGAGCGGACAGCTGTGGTCATCCGAGTTCGGGCAGAACACCTGGGATGAGTTCAACCGGATCGAACCGGGGAAGAACTACGGCTGGCCGATCGTGGAGGGCAAGGGCGGCAGGGCCGGCTTCGTCGACCCGGTACTCCAGTGGCCGACCTCCGATGCGAGCCCGAGCGGCCTGGCCTTCGTCGACAACACGTTCTTCATGGCGTCGTTGCGCGGCCAGCGGCTGTGGGCGGTCTACCCGCTCGTACCGGACGCGACGGCGTGGTTCACCGGCGAATACGGACGGCTGCGGGATGTCGTGCCCGGTCCGGACGGGTCGCTGTGGATCCTCACCAACAACACGGACGGTCGCGGATCACCCCGGTCCGGGGACGACAAGCTCCTCCAGGTGCGGCTCGTGCCGCTCACGGAAGGGTGACCGGCTCCCCTCCACAGGCCACCGCAGTGAGGAGTTCCGGACAGGCTCGATCGCGGTCCGCGTTTCGACGGACGTTCGGGTTATCGTCGAACCGTGGCGGATCTGGTGCGGGTAAGGCGATGGGCGGATGCCCTCATCGCCCTGCACCTCGACCCCGCGGAGTGGTCGTTCGGCTTCGACTCCGCCAAGACGCGGGCCGGCCTGTGCGATTACCGGGCGAAGCGGATCACGGTGTCCCGCTATCTCGCCACGCGCTTCGACGACGACGAGATCCACCAGGTGCTGCTGCACGAGACGGCCCACGCGCTGGCCGGCAAGCACGCCGGCCATGGGCCCCTCTGGCGATCGACCGCCCGGGAACTCGGCTATGTCGGCAAGCGCACGCACGATGGGACGGTCGCCGACGAACTCGCACCCTGGCGCGGCATCTGCCCTGCCGGTCATGAACTGTACCGCTACCGACGCCCGACTCGGCCCATGTCGTGCGGGAGGTGCTCGAAGCGGTTCGACGAGCGCAACCTCATCTCCTGGTCGCACCGGATCGTGACGGCGGCGGCCAGGCGGCGGGCCGCCGCGGGTTAGAGCGCGGGCCTCGCTGGTGCGCGGCACTGCATGTGCGGCGAACGGGGCGATAATCGACCGGTGGGCGAACCTGAGAAATCGGCATCCGAACCATCGGGCTGGCGCCGCATGAATCGGCTGTGGCGCCGCTCCCGCAACAGGCTCCCGATGAACAGCGACATCGAGGTTGCGCGCACGATCGTCGGCGTACCGATCGCCGTGCGCATCCGACCGGGCTATCTCGGCATGGCCCTGCTCGGCGGAGCGTTCGGGACGCTCGTCCGCTTCGGACTGACCCTCGTGGCACCGACCTGGGCGACATTGAACACGGGAACGATGCTCGTGAACCTCCTCGGGCCGTTCCTGCTGGGGGCGCTCCTGCAGTCGCTGTCGGTCGGTACGGAGACGAGCCGCAGGCGTGCGCTCCGGATCGTGGTCGGGGTCGGGTTCCTCGGTGCGCTCACGAGTTACGCGGAGCTCGCTCTGGACATCGTGAACGTCGCCGAGCGCGGCGAGGTGGTTCTGGCTGTGACATACGGGGTGGCCACGATCGCGCTCGGAGCGCTCGCGACGTGGCTGGGCATCTTCGCCGCCGCGCGCTGGCAGCGCCACGCGGAACGTCATCCCGAGGTGCCGGAATGACCCTGTTCCCGCTCCTGGTCGCCGCGGCCGGCGGGATCGGCGCTGCGCTCCGACTCGCGCTCAACGGGGTCATTCACCGGCGGGTGAGACCCGAGTACCCGATCGCCATGACGATCATCAACGTCAGCGGATCTTTTGCGCTCGGATTCCTCACCGGCCTCCTCGAAGGGCGGATGCTGCCCCAGCCGTGGGCGATCGCCCTCGGCGCGGGACTCGTGGGCGGGTTCACCGCCTTCAGCACGACGAGCTTTCACACGCTCCGACTCGTGCAGGAGAAGCGCTGGTGGGCCGCTGTAGCGAACTCGTTCGGGATGCTCGCCCTCGCGGTCATCGTCGCCGGGCTCGGACTCTGGCTCGGATGGATGCTGTGACGGGGTTCGGCGCGCTCGGCCCGTGAGGCGCGCGGCCGGCCTCCCCGCGCGATGGCGGTAACTGTCGATACTGGTTACATGGAGACCGCGACCGGCCAGTGGCTCGAGCCGGTGGACGGCGTGCGCTGGTGGTTCGATGCCGGAGCGCTCGCGCTCGACTTCGCCTGGACGGGCGCCGTCAACGGCGAGCATCGCGAAACCCTGTACGCCCCAGCCGACCTCGGCGCCTGGCTGCTCGAGCGGTTTCCGCGCGCCGACTCGTCCATCGGCGAGCGCGAACTGAGCGACGCCCTCATGCTGCGCGCGGCGATCGTCGGGCTCGCGTCCGGAGCGATCGCCGGCGAACAGGCCGCGGCATCCGACGTCGACATCGTCAACCTGTTCGCGGCGACGCCCGACATCCCGCCCGTGCTGGCTCGCGGTTCACGCCAGGCCGGTGCCGGTGCCGTGCGGGCGACCCAGGCGCTGTCGGCGATCGCGCGCGACGCCGTGCGGATCTTCGCAGCGGAAGCCGGCGGGCGCATCCGGGAGTGCGCCGCCGAGGACTGCCGCTACCTCTATCTCGACACCTCGCGCAGCGGCAACCGCCGGTGGTGCTCGATGCAGCGCTGCGGCAACCGGGCGAAGGTGCGCGCGCACCGGTCCAGGACCGCTACGCGCACCGCCTGAACGGCTGTCAGCGGTTGCGGTCACTCTCTGCGCGCTGGCGCCACAGGTCGACGGTTCCCTGCTCGATCGCGAGTTTCGCCGCGTCGACCTCTGCCGGGGTGACCAGCCCGTCGGCGACCGCTGCATCGATATCCGACGTCCTCAGAAGTATCGCCGCCAACACGACGTTCTGAGCCGAGACGTCCGCCGGCAATGGACCGCTGAGGATGGCCGATTCTGATGCCGGGACCGGGGTGCACCCGGTCACTCCGACCCCGATCAGAACACCGGAGAGCAGCGCGAGAGCGACCGCGACCGCCGGCCCGCGCCTCACGTCACTTGCCAGAGTTGCCGCGCTGCGAGTTGCCGCGGTCGGACTTGTTGTGTCCCTTGTTGCCGCGCTGGTCGTCCGACTTGGGACCGTGGGTCTTGTCCCCGGTCTGCCTCTCCAGCAGGGCAGCCGCCTTCTCGAGTCGCTGTGCGGCCCTCTCACCCTGAGCCTCGAAGATGGCCATCGCCTTCTCACGTTGCCCGTCAGGCAACGCGGCGATCCTGGCGAGCTTGGCGTCATGCCGTGCCTGCCACGCTTCGAGGTGATTGAGTTGCATCGCGTAGCGGAACTCGTGTGCGCACTCGGATACGCCGTGCGTCACCGTGCTGTCGTCGGTCGTGTCACCCTCGGTCGTGTCACCCTCGGTGGTGTCACCCTCGGTGGTGTCACCCTCGGTGGTGTCACCCTCAGTCGTGTCACCCTCGGTGGCGCCGTCCTTCGTCGCTGCGCGGCACTCCGCGAAGTCGGCCTTGATCTCATCGAAGGCCGTGTGCCAGGCGAGGGCGATGTCCTGCCAGACACCCGTCTGCTCCTCGAGTTCGCCGTCGAGAGTGCCATCGACGTCCTCGTCACTGACCGAGTCAGGGTCCTCGACGGCCTGCTCCGCAAGATCCTCGACCGTGGTCGTGATCAGCCCGGAGTCGACGGCGGACTGCACGGCGCCTCGAAGAGCTTCGGAGAGCGCAGGGTCCGCCACGGTGACACCGAGCCGATCCAGCGTGGCATCCGTGATCCACGACGCGACGTCGTCGACGCCGGCGGCCTGCGCCGATGCTGCGCCGATGCCCACCGTGCCGACTGCCGTCACAACGGCAACCGTCGCCGCGAGGGCAAGCCTCTGAAGTTTCCCCGTGATCTTCATCATTCCCCCCGGAAGTTATTGATCACTTCACTTTATACACGCGGAAACGGGCACTCCGCAACGGGCATCAGTCGACGACCTGGACCTCTTTCCAGAACGCGACGTAGTTGCTGTAGTCCTGACCGACTCGCTCGAAGGAACTCGGCATCGGGTTCGGGTAGCTCCAGGCGCGATCCTGCAGGGACACCGTGCCATCGGAGACGGTGAAGTACTGGCACACGCCCTTCCATGGACAGGTGTAGGGGGTCGGGCTCTCAGTGAGGTGCCCCGGCTTCACGCTCGACGGTGGGAAATACCAGTTGCCCTCGATGGAGACGAGGTCGTCCTTCGACGCCTCAGCGATCACTGTGCCGTTCAATACTGCCTTCATGGTGACTCCTCAGGTTCACCTGAAGCAACGTCATCCACCGAAGGCGTATTCCTTCAGTACCGGCACCGCCGTCGAGGAATCGACCTCCGAGGCGCGTTCGATGTCTACCGCGAACCCCTGCTCGATCAACTCTTTGCCGCTCGCCGAAGCGCTCACGAGGTGACCGATCGCGCCGCGCAGACCGGTGAAGGCCGCGCACGCGGCCGCCGCCTCTGGGGAGCAGTAGTCGATCCCCACTGCGGCAAGCGCGTCGATGATCGCGCCGGCGGCGAGCTGGTCTTCGACGGCGAAACGGACGCTGCCATCCGCGCGCGCCTCACCGGATGCGATGATCGCCACCGCAAACCGGTCTCCCTTCTCCGACTGCCGCGCGAGCACCCATTCGGCCACCGCCGTGCGGTTCCGCAGCGACCCGGCGACGATGGCGGCGCCCGGTGCCGCCGGCTTCTGAGCCGGCCGTGACCCGAGTGCCACGCCGGAGCCCGACGGGGACGACAGCACGTCGACCACGACGATCACGTCCACACCCGCGGCGACCGTCTCAGCGCCGGCCAAGCCCCAGTCGAAACGGACCTGGTACTGGCTCTGGTCGTGCGGATGGTTCATGCTGCAATGCTATGGCGACGCGGGGCGCCGGCCCCGGGATTACGCCAGATCTCCCCACGCCGACGATTCGCCGGCCGGGGCGCGGTGCTGCGGCACGCCCCACGGATTGTCGTCGCGGAGCGGCTCGGGCAGCATCGCCTGCGGTGCGTTCTGGAAGGCGACCGGGCGGGTGAATCGCGCGATCGCGGCGGTTCCCACCGAGGTGCTCGAGTCGTTCGTCGTCGCAGGCCACGGGCCACCGTGCTGCATGGCAGGGGTGACGGCGACGCCGGTCGGCCATCCGCCGAAGAGGACGCGCCCGGTGCTGCGGGTGAGCCAGGCGACCAGGGCGTGGAGGGCCGGCGTGTCCTCGCCCTTCGCCGCGTGCACCGTACCGGTGAGGTTCCCCTCGAACAGGTCTTCCGCGATCGAGGCGAGCTCGTCGACGCTGTCGTACTCTGCGATGACCGAGAGCGGCCCGAAGGACTCCTCGAGAAGCTCCGCCCGGTTGCCCTCGAGCACGCTCACCGGGGCGGAGACGATCGTCGGTGTCGCCCATCCCTGGCCGTCCTCGTCGATCCGAAGGCTGCCCTCTGCGAGAACCCTCACACCCGGCGTGCCGAGGACGGCGTCGCGCCGAGCCCGGTATCCGGCCGTGATGGCGGGGTTCAGGAGTCGATGCTCTGGGATCCCCGCGGTGCGCGAGGCGATCCCCTCGCCGATCGTGTTCCCCGCAGGAGCGAACAGGAACCCGGGCTTCGTGCACAGTTGACCGGCCGATCCGGACACACTCGTGATGAAACCGTCGAGGATGCCGTCGGCGTTCTCCGCGAGCGCGGCGCCCGTGACGAACACCGGGTTCACGCTCCCGAGTTCCCCATAGAAGGGGATGGGAGTCGGCCGGGCCGCCGCGATGTCGGCGAGCATCCGCCCCACCCGGATCGAACCGGTGAAGCTGCCCGCCTTGATGCGCGGATCCTTGAGCATGTCGACGCCGGCCTGCTGGCCGGAGATCAACTGGAACACGCCCGTCGGAGCGCCCTCGGACTTGAGCGCAGCGGACACGATCTCCGCTGTCTGCACGGAGAGCCTCGGATGCCCGGAGTGGGCCTTGACGATGACCGGGCACCCCGCCGCCAGAGCAGCCGCGGAGTCGCCACCGGCGACGGAGAACGCGAACGGGAAGTTGCTCGCGGCGAAGTTGAGCACCGGCCCGACCGCAACACGGTACCGGCGCACGTCAGGCCGCACCCCGAGCACGAAGTCGGGATCCGCATCGTCGATGCGCACGTCGAGATAGCCGCCGTCGACGACGACATCCGCAAAGAGTTTGAGCTGCACCGCCGTGCGCTTCAGTTCTCCGGATAGCCGGGCCTCGGAGAGCCCGGTCTCCTCCATCGCCGTCGCGACGAGTTCG
The DNA here is from genome assembly GCF_014200375.1 of Terrimesophilobacter mesophilus. GTDB lineage: Bacteria > Actinomycetota > Actinomycetes > Actinomycetales > Microbacteriaceae > Terrimesophilobacter > Terrimesophilobacter mesophilus. The sequence goes on from NZ_JACHBP010000001.1 coordinate 1,221,096, forward strand.
GCCTGCGCGGCGAGCAGGGCATCGGCCGCCGCCACGAGCGCCTTCGCGCGCTGTCGCGGAGGGGTGGCGGCCCACAGCGGTGCGGCTTCGGCCGCCCGCGCGGCGATGGCGTCGAGATCCTGCGTGGTCATGGTCGTGTGTCTCCTGGGTCAGAACTGGAAGCCGGTGGGGAACGGATCGCTCGGGTCGAGAAGGTACTGCCCGATGCCGGTGACCCATGCCCGGCCGGTGATCGTCGGGATGACAGCCGGCATCCCCGCGACGGTGGTCTCCGAGATGAGTCGGCCGGTGAAGCAGGAGCCGATGAACGACTCGTTGAGGAAGTCCTGGTTCAATCCGAGCTGACCCCGCGAGTACAACTCGGCCATGCGGGCCGACGTTCCGGTGCCGCAAGGGGAGCGATCGAACCACCCGGGGTAGATCGCCATCGCGTGCCGCGAGTGCTTCGCATCCGAACCCGGCGCGATGAACTCCACGTGGTGGCAGTGATCGACTCCCTCGATCTCCGGATGGCTCGGCGGGTCGGTCTCGTTGATCGCGGTCATGATCGCGAGGCCGGCCGCCATGATCTCCTCCTGGTCGGCGCGATCGAACTCGAGTCCGACCGCATCGAGGTCGACCATGGCGTAGAAGTTGCCGCCGAAGGCGAGGCTGTACGGCACTGTCCCGTATCCGGGAACCTCCACCGTGGCATCCAGCCGCACGGTGTAGGAGGGAACGTTCTCGATCGTCACGGAATCCGCGTGCCCGTCGCTCACATCCACCCTCGCGATGACGAGTCCGGCGGGGGTGTCGAGCCGGATGGTCGTCACGGGCTCCGTGACCTCCACCATGCCCGTCTCCACGAGCACCGTCGCGACGCCGATCGTGCCATGGCCGCACATGGGCAGGCATCCGGAGACCTCGATGTAGACGACGCCCCAGTCGGCGTCCGGCCGGGTCGGGGCCTGGAGGATCGCACCGCTCATCGCCGAATGCCCGCGCGGCTCGTTCATGAGGAGCAGCCGGATGTCGTCCAGGTGCTCCATGAAATACAGCCGCTTCTCGTTCATGGTCGAGCCGGGGATGACGCCCACACCGCCGGTGACCACCCTCGTGGGCATCCCCTCGGTGTGGGAGTCGACCGCCGTGAACATCCGCTTCGAACGCATACTCAGACCTTACGGCTCGCGATGAAGTCGAGTGCCTTCTTGGTGTCCGCTGTGACCTTCGCATGCTGCTCCGCGGACAGCGGGCCACGCGGAGGACGGCACGGGCCGCCGTAGGTCTCGCCGTGGATGTCCATGGAGAGCTTGATGGCCTGCACGAACTCGATCGTCGTGTCCCACCGGAACACCGTCACGAGCTGCTCATAGATCTTCAACGCGCTGGGGATGTCGCCCGCCTTGACGAGGTCGTAGATCTCCACCGCCTCCTTGGGGAACGCGTTCGGATAGCCGGCGAACCAGCCATCCGCCCCGACGACGAGGGACTCGAACAGCAGGTCGTCCGTGCCGCAGATGATGTCGATGTCGCACAGTTCCCTGATCGCCAGGATGCGCCGGATGTCGCCGGAGAACTCCTTGACCGCCACGACCTCGGGGATCTCCGCGAGCCTGGCGACGAGCCCCGGCATGAGGTCGATCTTCGTGGAGAACGGGTTGTTGTACGCCATGATCGGCAGGCCGACCTCGGCCACCCTCGTGAAGTGCTCCACGACCTCGTCGTCCGTCGCCTTGTAGATCGTCGGCGGCAGGAGCAGGAGGCCGTCCGCGCCGTCTTCCTTCGCGTACTCCGCCCACTTCTTCGCCGTGTGCCATCCGGTGCCGTGGACGCCCGCGATCACGATGCCGCGTCCGTCTACCGCCTCGACGGCGACCTGGATGACCCTGCGACGCTCCTCGTCCGTGAGGGCCTCGTATTCGCCGAGCGAGCCGTTCGGGCCGACGCCGCGGCACCCGTTGTTCATGAGGAAGTCGCAGTGCTCGGCGAACCGGTCCCAGTCGACGGCGAGACCGGCCGGGGCCGACGAATCCTCCTTGAAGGGCAGCGTGGTCGCGACGACGACGCCTCCGAGATCAAAGTTCTGGCTGCTCACTGTGTTCCTTTCGATGTTTCGTGTTCGAGCTGACGTGTTGGATCGGCGAGTTCGCCGAGCCGGAGTGGGAAGGCAATGGGTCTGCGGTGGGGGCTCGCATCGTCCTGGAGGGAACCCTCGGTCGACGCCGCGCCCAGGAGGTCCTCGACGGTTCTGCCGCACATCCGCCCCTGGCAGATGCCGAGGCCCGCGCGCGTCGTCAGTTTCAGAGACCTCAGCGACTCGGATCGGGTGGTGCGCGCGGCCTGGCGGATGGCGCCGCAGGTGACCTCCTCGCAGCGGCAGACGATGGTCGGCTCGGTGAGCCAGCCCGTCCAGCCCGGTTTGATGCCGTGCGCCGCTTCGATGCGTTTCGCGAAGCCCGTGAAGACCCGGCGACGACGACGGGCGGATGCCGCACCCCCGAGCGCCCCGCCCGCATGACGGCCCGCGATCTCCCCCTCGGCGATGGCGAGGTCGACCCCGCCGATCCCGGTGATCTCGCCCGCAGCGTACACGCCCGGCGTGCTCGTGAGCTGGTCGTCGTCGACGACGACGAACCCCTCGCCCGACAGGTCGCATCCCGCAGCCACGGCGAGCTCGAGCCTGGGCGTGAAACCGTGGCTCACGCACACCGCGTCGACCTCGACCCGCTGTTCGGACCCTGGGATGGGCGACCAGTCCGCGTTGAGGGCGGCGACCGTGACCGACTCGACTCGGTCCGTCCCGTGGGCGGCGACGACCGCGCGCCCGGTGCGGTACGGAATGCGATGTCTCAGTTGCCCGGCGGCGTAGCCGACGAGTTCCATGCCCTTGCCCGAGGCGGGGATCAGTTCCCAGGGCCGGCGGGACCATCCCCGGATGATGCTCCCCGCGCTGTTCGCCTCGAGCACGGCGAGCACGGTGGAACCCGTCGACGCGAGCGACTGCGCGACGGGCAGCAGGAACGGGCCCGCTCCGGCCACGATCACTCGCTGCCCCACCGCGATGCGTTCGCCCTTGGCGAGTGCCTGCGCTGCGCCGCCCGTGAAGACCCCTGGCAGGTCCCACCCCGGGAACGGAAGGGTGCGGTCGTGGGCACCCGTCGCCAGTACGAGGGCATCCGGGGCGAACACCTCGCGGTCGCGCAGGGCTCCGTCGGATTCGCCGACGACGACGTGCACGGCGACACCGGCGAAGGTCTCGATGGCCCACACCTGTCCACCGCGGACGATGCGCACCCTCGGGTCCGCCTCGAGGGAATCGCGGAGTTCGCGGAATCGATCCCACCCGTGGTGGAGGCGCTTCTCGTGCTGTGAGGGCCGCGACTCCGGAAGATGGCGCCAGAACTGCCCACCGAGGGCATCCGACGAGTCGAGGAGGACAACGTCGGCGCCGGCACCGCGCGCAGCTCTTGCCGCGGCGAGCCCGGCCGGCCCTGCCCCCACGATGACGACCTGCCTCACGAGACTGCTCCGCTTCGTCGCGCGCCGTCACCGGTGGTGATGACCGTGTCTCCGTCGTGAGCCCTGCGCTGGCACGCGCGGACGTCGTGCACGCCATTGACCTCCACGATGCAGTCGAAGCACACACCGATTCCGCAGAACACCCCGCGCGGCCGGTCGCCGCGTGCCGTTCTCCTCAACTCCAGGCGGTCGGACGCCATGAGCACTCCAGCGATGCTCTGACCATCGATTCCACTGACCTCCAGGCCGTCGACGCGGATGGTGACGGTACCCGCCGCGTCGGGCCGGATGGGGTCCTCACCGGCCGGCACCGCTCGCGCGCCCACTAGGCGACCGCCTCGAGGTAGGGGGCGAGACTCGGCCGGGACGGTGCATACGGCGCGGGATCGAACAGCGGTTCCGTGCCGGTGATCATGGCGGCCAGCAGGTCTCCCGTCACCGGGGCAAGGCCGATCCCCGCACCCTCGTGTCCCGTGGCATGCCACAGGCCGGCGAGCCGGTGATCCGGTCCGACCAGGGGGAGATGGTCTGGCATGTACGGCCGGAAGCCGCCATAGGTGCGGATGACGGGCTGCTCGGACAGGAACGGGAAGAGGCGAAGCGCCTTGGTGGCGATCGCCGAGATCGTGTCCACACGCAGCCGGTCGTCGAACCCGAGCTGCTGGCGGGAGGAGCCGATGAGCACGTTTCCGGACTCGGTGGCCTCCACGACGCTCGAGGTCTGCAGGGACGCGTCGTCGGATCCGACAGCGCCCACGTAGTCCGCGTCGTAGACCTTGTGGAAGATTCGTCTCGGCATCCTGGAGGTCACGAGGACCATGCCCCGACGAGGCCGAACGGGAACCGAGACGCCGAGGGTCCTCGCCACCTCACCCGACCATGGGCCGGCCGCGACGACCACGGCGTCTGCCCTCAGCTCCCCGCGATCGGTGCGCACACCGACGAGTTCTCCCGAACCCCCGAGAATCGGGCCGACGATGCCGGTCGTGGCCATGACCGTCGCACCGTGCCGCCGCGCGGAGGCCAGCAGCGCCTCGGAGACGGCGACGGGCTGCACCTGCGAGTCCTGCGGATAGTGGACAGCCGCGGTGATGGCGGGATTGAGGTCCGGCTCGAGGCGCAGCGCATCCTCCACCGTGATCTCCCGAGCGTCGACCCCTGCCGCACGCTGCCGCGATGCGAACGCCAGCAACGGCCCTGCGCCCTGCTCGGTCGTCGCGACGACGAGCCCGCCCTTCGCCTCGAATTCGAGCGGGGGGAACTCCTCGCCGAGTTCGTCCTCCAGCTCGCGCACGAGGCCCGGCCAGGCCGCGGCGGCCGCGAGCGCCATGACGAGCTCGGGTCCCGGCGCCTTGTCCGACACCAGGAGGTTCCCCTCACCGTGGGCGGTGGTGCCGGATGCCGGGGCGGACCTGTCGACGACGACGACATCCAGGCCGGCCTTGGCAAGGCTGCGCGCGGCGGCGGAACCGACGATGCCGGCGCCGATCACCACAGCTCGTTGCCTCATATTCCCGGCCCTTCCGCGCGCATAATATGTTACATACTACTAAGAACCGCCCCGTGGTCGCCAGACCCTCGAGCGCGTCAGGCGCCGAGATAGGCGTCGATGATCCTCGGATCGGCGATCATGTCCTTCGCCCTGCCTTCGAGCGTCGTCGCGCCCTCTTCGATGACGTACGCGCGGTCGGTGACCTTCAGGGCGGCGCGCGCATTCTGCTCCACCAGGAGAACAGTCGTCCCCTGGTCGCGGATGTCGCTGATCACCTGCATGACCTGCGCCACGATGAGCGGTGCCAGCCCCATCGACGGCTCATCGAGCATGAGCATCTTCGGTCCCGCGATGAGCGCGCGGCCGATCGCGAGCATCTGCTGCTCCCCGCCCGACAGGGTGCCGCCCTGTTGGGACCGACGCTGCTCCAGGAGCGGCAATAACTCGTAGACATGCTTCAGCCGGGAGGCGACGAGTGCGCGGTTCTTCACGAGATACCCGCCGAGTAGCAGGTTCTCGTGCACGGAGAGGGTGCTGAAGATCCGACGGCCCTCCGGGACGTGGATGAGCCCTGCCCCCACGACATCCCACGGCTTGCCCTTCGAGATGTCCGTCCCATTGAACTGCACGCTGCCGGAACTCGGATTCATGAGCGCCGACGCGGTCGAGAGCGTCGTCGTCTTGCCCGCTCCGTTGTTCCCGAGCAGCGCGACGATCTCACCCTCCTCGACCTGCAGGCTGAGCCCGCGCAGGGCCTGCACCTTGCCGTAGAAGACATCGACGTCGTCGAACTCAAGCATCGCCATGAGCCGCCACCTCCTGGTCCTGGTCGTCGGCGTCGTCATCCCTGCCGAGATACGCCTCGATGACGGCCGGATTCGCCTTGACCTCCGCCGGCGTCCCGTCGGCGATCTCCCTGCCGAAGTTCATGACCACGATCCGCTCCGACACCTCCATGACGAGCCCCATATCGTGCTCGATCAGCACGACGGCTGTGCCCAGGTCCCGGATGCGGCGAACCAGTTCGAGAAGCGACTGCTTCTCGGAGTGGTTGAGGCCGGCGGCTGGCTCGTCGAGCAGGAGCAGATCGGACTTGCGGGCGAGCGCCCTCGAGATCTCCACCTGCTTCTGCTGCCCGTAGGAGAGGTTGCGGATCGGCACGCCCCTGCGTCCCCGATAGCCGACGAAGTCGAGCCAGTAGTGGGCTTCCTCGGTGTAGTGCGCCTCACTGTGCTTGAACCGGGGCGTGTGGAAGATCGCGTCGAAGAAGTTCTGGCCGCCGTAGAGGTGCATTCCCGCCCGAACATTGTCGAGCACGGTCATGTCGTGGAAGAGCCTCAGGTTCTGGAAGGTCCTCGAAACGCCGGCGTGCGCGATGTCGGCCGGCCGCTGGCCCGTGACATCGGCGCCATTGAGCTTCACGGATCCGCCGGTCGGCTTGTAGAACCCGGTGATGCAGTTGAACGCCGAGGTCTTGCCGGCCCCGTTGGGCCCGATGACCGCGATGATCTCCTTCGCGTTCGCGCTGAAGCTCAGGCCGTCCACCGCCTTGACACCTCCGAACGAGATCTCGAGGTCCTTGACCTCCAGCACCGCGCTCACTTCTTCAATCCGTTCGCGAAGGCTGCGGCTTCCCGCTGGGCTTTGGTCCGTTCGGCCTCTGCCCCCCGCGGTGGCCACAGGCCCTGCGGCCGGAACACCATGACGACGACGAGCAGCAGGCCGAAGAGCAGGTACCGGTACGCGGCGAAGTCCCGCAGGAGCTCGGGCAGAAGGCTGATGGCGAGCGCGCCGAGCACGACACCCTTCATGTTCCCCATTCCGCCGAGCACCACGGCCATGAGGACCAGCGCGGACTGCAGGAACACGAAGCTCATGGGTGAGATCGCGGTCAGGTGGGAGGCGAACAGCATGCCGCCGAATCCGCCCCAGACCGCGCCGAAGATGTACGCGAGCAGCTTGACCTTGTAGGTGTGGATGCCCATCGCCTCCGCGGCGTCCTCGTCCTCCTTCACGAACTTCCAGGCGCGCCCGAGCCGGGACTTCCCGAGCCTCGCGGCCGCGAGCACGAGCCCGGCGACGATGAGCACCGTGAGGTAGTAGAAGATGATCGGGTTCTGGAAGTCGATTCCCCCGATGGAGAGGAAACCGGGGATGTTGTAGATGCCCGACGGTCCACCCGTGATCGTGAGGTTGTTCGCGGTGATCCTCGTGATCTCACCGAACCCGAGCGTCACGATCGCGAGATAGTCGCTGCGCAGCCGCAGAGTGGGCGCACCGATGATGAGCCCCGCGAGGATGCACATGATGACCACGGCCGGAAGCGTGAACAGGACGGGCAGCTCGAACGCCTTCGCGATGATCCCCGCCGTGTACGCGCCCACCGCGAGGAACGCGATGTAGCCGAGGTCGAGAAGTCCGCAGTAGCCGACGACGATGTTCAGGCCGGCTGCGAGCACCACGAAGATGGCCGCCGTGGTCATGATGTTGATCGCGTACGGCGTGGCGATGAGGAAGGGCATGAGCAGCGCGATGGCGAGCGCCACCAGCCCGATGTACTTGTTCTCGAAGACGCTGCTGATCCAGGCAGCGGCGCCTCGCTTCTTGCCGCCGCCCTCCACCGTGTGGATGCTCTCGGTGCTGTTGTCGATGGTCATCACACACGCTCCGTGACACGCTCGCCGAGGATGCCCGTCGGCCTCAGGGTAAGGAAGAGGATGAGGACGGCGAACGCGAACGCGTCGCGCCACTGCCCTCCCACGAGTTCGGAACCGAAGGACTCGACGAGGCCGAGGACCAGCCCGCCGAGCATGGCCCCGCGAATGTTTCCGATCCCACCGATGACCGCGGCCGTGAACGCCTTGAGACCGATGATGAACCCCATGAGGAAGTCGATCTTGCCGTAATACGCGCCGGCCATGACGCCGGCAGCCCCCGCGAGCGCGGAACCGATGAAGAACGTCCGGCTGATCACGGCGTTCACCTTGACCCCCATGAGCAGGGAGCCCTTCATGTCGAGCGAGATCGCTCGCATCGCCCGGCCGGTCGACGTACGCCGGATATAGGTGTCGAGGGCGATCATGAGCGCGCCGGCGATGAGCATGAGGATGATCTGGGGGATCGTGACGCGCGCACCGAGGACGAGCACGAAGTCGCCGTCCAGACGGACCGGGAACCCGCGAGGGTTCGGGCTGGCGATGGCGGCGACCCCGTACTCCAGGGCGAAGGATGCGCCGACGGCCGTGATGAGCACGGCGAGTCGCGGTGCGCCCCGGAGGGGCTGGTAGGCCAGCTTCTCGACCACGACGCCGATGACGCCCGTGATGAGCATGCTGATCATCATGACGATGATGAGCGCGAACAGGCCCAGCATGTGGAACGTGCCGCCGATGGCCGTGAGGATCGTGTAGCCGATGAACGCGCCGACCATGTAGATGTCGCCGTGCGCGAAGTTCAGAAGTTTGATGATGCCGTAGACCATGCTGTACCCCAGCGCGATCAGGGCATAGAAGGAACCGACGAACAACCCGTCCCAGAAGACCTGCGGAATATCAGAGATGAACTGTGCCATGTGAACCTGCTCCGTTGCAGTTGAGGCGACGGATGCCGTGACCGGCGCTCTTGCCGACCACGGCATCCGCCGTTCGTTTTACTGGAGGTTGTCGAACAGCTGGAAGTCGCCGTCCTTCATGACCAGGATCACGAAGCCACCGTTGGCCAGGGTGTGCTCCGGAGTGAACGAGAGCGGACCGGAGAAGGCGTCGAAGTCCTTGATGCCCTCGAGCGCCTTGATCACGTCGTCCGTCTTCGTGTTGCCCGCGGCCGTGAACGCGGCGGCGGCAAGGCGAACGGCGTCGTAGGACTGCGTCGAGTACGGCTTCGGGTCGTCACCGAACGCCGCCTTGTAGTCGGCGATCCAGCCCTCTGCACCCTTGATGGTGTTGGGGGTCGGCGTCATCGTCGCGTACACGCCTTCAGCGGCCGGGCCCGCGATGGTCGCGAGCGTCGGGTCTGCACTGCCGTCGGCGACCATGATGTCTCCCGTGTAACCGGCCTTGCGGAGCTGGTCGATGATGAGTCCACCCTCCTGGTAGTACCCGGTCCAGTAGAGCAGGTCGGCGCCGGAGCCCATGATGTCGCGCACGGCGGAGGAGTAGTCGCTCTCTCCGGCGTTCACCGAGGTCTTGAGCACGACCTTCGACGTGCCATCCGCCTCGATCTGCTTCTTGGTCTCCGTCGTGATGTCCACCGAGTAGCTGGTGTTGTCATCGACGAGCGCAACCGCCTTGTAGCCCTGCTTCTTGATGAAGGTGAGCGCCGCGGTGGACTGCTGGAGGCCGGTTCCGTTGATGAGGAACACGCTCTTCAGTCCCTCTTTCACGAGGTCCTGCGAGTTGGCGGCCGGGATGATCATCGGGATGCCGGCCTTGTCGAAGATCGGGAGGGTCGGGAGGGTCGCGCCGGAGCAGTAGCCTCCCACGGAGATGACGACACCGCTCGAGACGAGCTTGTTCGCACTCGCGACGGCCTGCTGTGCGTCGCACGCTCCGTCGGCGATCTGCAGTTCGAGCTTGCGACCGTCGAGGATTCCGCCGGCCTTGTTGATCTCGTCGACGGCCATCTTCGCGCCGTTCGCCATGCTCGCGCCGGTCGGGGCACTGCTGCCCGATGTGGGGACGATCATGCCGATGATGATGGGGCCGGAGTCGGTCTTGTCACCGCCACCGCCGCCAAGAAGTCCTCCGCTACACGCGGATGTCGCCAGCAGGACCGCTGTGGCAACGCCCAGCATGCCTAGGGTGCGCTTTCGGGAATTCATTCTCTGCCTCTCCTTTGATGGTGAAAATGTGCCGACGTGCAGTCAGGACGTACTCGATCGAGTGCACTTCGCTTCGAGTACAATATGACATGTTACAGAGACGGGTCAACCTCCGCGGCCGGCCCGGGCCCCCACCAGGCGAGAACGTGGGCGAAATGCGTTGCCATGAGGCTGCGCAGCGCGTCGCTCTCACCGCGCTCGATGAGGTCGAGCATCTCGTGGTGCTCGCGGCCGGACTTGCTGAGCTCGGGCGTGTTCGTCATCTTCGCGAGGCCGACCATCCTGGTCTGCGATCGAAGCTCCTTGACCATCTCGACGAGTCGCCGGTTCCCGTGGAGGCCGATGAGGCCGAGGTGGAACTCGCGATCCGTCTCCAGGAACTCGGTGAGATTCCCGGCATCCGCGTGCTCGCTGATGAGGTCGGCGAGATGACGCCACCTGGGCATCTCGTCCGCCGTGATCGTCTGCGAGAGGTCGGCCATGATCGGAGCTTCGAGCATCGTGCGGATCTCGATGATCTCCTGCAGGTCGCGCTGGCTCACCTGGGTGACGCGGAACCCCTTGTTGGCGACCGACTGGACGAAACCGCGCTGCTCGAGGTCGAGCATCGCCTCGCGCACCGGAGTCGCCGACACCTCGAATTCCGCTGCGAGAAGGGGGACCGTGACCATTGCTCCCGGCGCCAGTTCACCGGAGATGATCGCGGCTGCGAGCGACTCGCGGATGCGCTCGCGAAGGCTCGCGACCTTGTCCACTTTGCCAATACTCGCCATGGTCCTGCCTTCCCGTTTCGGATCGTAGTTGCACTATCGTAAGCGGTTCATTCCGCCCGATCGTCCGCCGTCATGGTCGATGCGGATCGCTCGTGTCGACGCTGAAAACCTGCTCGAGACCGTCCGCGGACACCTCGATTCCGAGCCCCGGGCCGGATGGTGCGCTGCCCCGGCCGTTCACGGATCTCGGTGCGTATCCGGCGACATGGCCGTCGGTCCAGTCGTTCATGAAGGATGCGTTCTGGAAGTTCTCCGGACGCGTGCTGGCGGCGATGTGGCTGACCGCGGCCGTGACGATGTCGCCGCCCCAGGTGTCCTCGACGGAGACCATGAGGTCGAGATCCTGCATGAGGTCCCGCATCCTGGCCGCCTGCGTGAGCCCGCCGACCCGGCTGATCTTGATGTTGATCGACACGGCTCCCGCCACATTCTTCGCCTCGAACACGTCGCGCTGCGTCAGGATCGACTCGTCGAGCACGAGCGGAAGGTCGGAGTGCCTCATGACGAACGCGCAGTCGTCGGTCTCGCGGCAGGGCTGTTCGATGAACACCGGCAACCCGGCCATCTCCCCCAGCGCGACCTGCGCCGCCCGGAGGTTCCAGCCTCCGTTCGAGTCCGCGACGATGATGCTGTCCCTGTCCGCGACCTCCACGACCGCCCGCGTCCTGGCCGCATCGTCGTGCGGATCGTTGCCGACCTTCAGCTGGAAGCGGTGGATGCCGGCATCCTGCCGCTCGACGACGAAGTCGGCCATCTCCTCCGGGCTTCGCAGCGGTACTGCTTCATAGAGCGGGAAGTCCGCCTGGAGCACGCCGCCGAGGAGTGCGGCTATCGGCAGGTCGGCGGCCTTGCCGAGGATGTCCCAGCACGCGACATCGAGCGCGGCCTTGGCGTATCCGCCGCCGAGGAGCGCGTGGTCCATCGTCCGTCTGATGGCGGACAGGTTCGTGGGATCGCTTCCGATCAGCTCCGGCGCGAGCGTGCGCAGCGCCGCCCGTACCTCCGCCCAGTGCGTGGGGAGATAGCGGTTGCCGAGCGGTGTGACCTCTCCCCACCCCTCGAGGCCTTCGTCGGTTCGGATGCGCACGAGCGTTCCGACCTCGGTCGTCGCAGCGCGGCTCCCGGACATGACGTACTCGCCATGGGCGTAACGGAGGTCATAGCCGAAGCAGTCGATGGCCGTGATCTTCATCGATCGTCCTTTCGCCGGCGGCCTCGCCGCCCGATGAGTGGTCGGATACCATTCCAATATGTGGCATATTACAACGCCGGTGCAGGCGACCGACTACCACACCGGCGGGGAACCGTTCCGGATCGTCACCGACGGAATTCCTCCGCTCGCCGGCCGGACGGTCGCAGAACGCCGCATCGCAGCAGCCCGCTCGGATGACGCCGAGCAGTTGCGCAGCCTGCTGTGCCATGAGCCGCGCGGGCACGCCGACATGTACGGCGGCTTCATCGTGCCGCCGGATGACGACGGCGCCGACTTCGGCGTGCTGTTCTGGCACAAGGACGGCTACTCGACCGCGTGCGGCCACGGCACGATCGCGCTCGGCGTGTGGGCAGTGCAATCGGGACGGGTGCAGCAGGCCAGAGACGGCGTGACCACCGTCACGATCGACGTTCCCTCCGGCCGGGTCACGGCGCGCGTGCACAGCACGGCCGGCGACATCACGAACGTGGTGTTCGAGAACGTCGAGAGCCACGTCGTCGGCACCGCGATCACGGTTGACACCGCTCGCGGCCCGGTGAGCGTCGACCTCAGCTACAGCGGAGCGATCTACGCGTCGGTCCCTGCCGCATCCGTCGGACTTCGCGTGCGGCCGGAGGACTATGCAGAGCTCATCGCGATCGGGCGGGAGATCAAGTGGGCGCTGAACGCGCATCCGCTCGCACGGCATGCCGCAGACGATCGACTGAGCGGCGTGTACGGGACCATCCTGTTCGACGACCTCGGTGACACCCCGGATGGCGTGCACCAGCGCAATGTGACGGTGTTCGCCGACGGCGAGGTCGACCGCTCCCCGTGCGGTTCGGGAACGGGGGCCAGATTGGCCATTCTCGCCGAATCCGGGCGGCTCGCAGCAGGGCAGACCCTCATCCACGACTCGATCGTCGACACCCGGTTCCTCGGGCGCTACCGTGCAGGTTCGACCCCTGGCACCATCCTGCCGGAGGTGGAGGGCATGGCCTTCGCCACGGGCACCCACTCCTTCACCCTCGATCAGACCGACCCGGTCGGAACAGGATTCGTGCTCCGATGACCAGCCCCACCATCCCCTGGATCTCCGCCGACGAGGTGTATCGCCGCGTGAGCTTCGGCGACGCCGTCGCGGCGTACCACCGCGACCTTCGTGCCGGGGTCGACCCCGCTCACGACCTTCCGAAGCACATCGACGACCTGCGCAACGGTCAGGTGCTGCAGATGCCGACGCAGAGCGAGGAGTTCCTCGGCGTGAAGGTCGTCACGGTCGCACCGGGCAATCCGCACAGGGGCCTCGAGCGCATCCAGGGCCACTACCTGCTGTTCGACACACCGACGCTCACCCCGCTGGCGATCATGGATGGCGTCGCGCTCACGACGCTGCGCACGCCCGCCGTGTCCGCCGCCGCGGCCGACCTGCTCGCCCCGGACGAGTGCGAGCACCTGCTCATCTTCGGATACGGTCCGCAGGCGTGGGGGCACGTCGAGGCGCTGCGGAGCATCCGGAACATCACTCGGGTGACTCTCGTGGCGCGCAACCGCGACAGCGCACAGGTCCTCGCGGACCAGGTCACCGCATCCGGGATCGACGCCCGCGTCGGGACCTCGGCCGACGTGGCGGATGCGCAGCTCATCGTCTGCGCCACGACGGCGCGCGAGCCCGTCTTCGACGGATCGCTCGCACCGATCGACTCGTGCGTGATCGCGGTCGGCAGCCATGAACTCGATGCCCGCGAACTCGACACCGGCCTGATCAAGCGCTCGCAGGTGTTCGTCGAGGACCTGGGGCATGTCCAGCTCGAGGGCGGCGACATCATGATCCCGGTGGGCGAGGGCGCCATCACGCTCGATCACGTCTCGACGCTGCGCGACCTCGTGACGGGCGCAGTCGACGTCGACCCCTCGCGCACCCGCGTCTTCAAGAGCTCCGGGATGCCGTGGGAGGACCTTGTCGTGGCCGCGGAGGTCTATCGGAGGGGTTGAGCCGGCGCTCCTGCTACACTGAGAGCACTTGCGAGCACAATTCGCGTGCTCCCTGCGTCGTAGAACGCATCACCGCCCATCATCGGGCTGATCTTTTGCTGCGGCGAACAAATCTGGCCATCGCCACGTTTGCCACCTAGTACAGAAACAACCATGACTGAATCAACTTTCGGCGCGCTCGGCGTGCCCACTCCCCTCGTCGCCGTCCTCACGAAGGCCGGCATCGAGAGCCCCTTCCCGATCCAGGAGGACACCCTCCCCGACACGCTCCGCGGACGCGACGTGCTCGGACGCGGCAAGACCGGCAGCGGCAAGACGCTCGCCTTCTCCCTTCCGATGGTCGCGAGGCTCAAGGATGGCGGTCGCCCGCAGTCCGGACGCCCGCGCGGCCTCATCCTCGCGCCCACCCGCGAGCTCGCCACGCAGATCACCGCGACACTCGCACCTCTCGCCTCGGCGTACGGCATGTCCGTCACCACGATCTTCGGCGGCGTCTCCCAGCAACGCCAGGTCGCAGCCCTCAAGGCGGGCGTCGACATCGTCGTCGCCTGCCCCGGCCGCCTCGAGGATCTCATGCAGCAGAAGTTCGTGACCCTCGATGCGATCGAGATCACCGTGCTCGACGAGGCCGACCACATGGCCGACCTCGGATTCCTGCCGGTCGTGACACGCATCCTCAACAAGACGCCGGACGGCGGCCAGCGGATGCTCTTCTCCGCCACCCTGGACAACGGCGTCGACAAGCTCGTGAACCGTTACCTGCACAACGAGATCCTGCATTCGGTGGACGACGCGACGAGCCACGTCGAGGCCATGACGCACCACGTCTTCGAGGTGGACGGCGTCGACGCGAAGAAGGACCTCGTGCAGGCGCTCGCCTCCGGAACCGGCCGCCGCATCCTGTTCATGCGCACCAAGCACCACGCGAAGAAACTCGCGAAGCACCTGACGGAGGCCGGCATCCCGAGCGTCGACCTGCACGGCAACCTCTCCCAGCCGCAGCGAGACCGCAACCTCGCGACGTTCGCGTCCGGTGAGGCCCGCGTTCTCGTCGCGACGGATGTCGCCGCGCGCGGCATCGACATCGGCGAGGTCGAACTCGTCGTGCACGTCGACCCGCCTGCGGAGCACAAGGCGTACCTGCACCGCAGCGGCCGCACCGCGCGCGCGGGCAGCTCGGGCGATGTGGTCACCGTCGTGCTTCCGGCCCAGAGGGCGGATGTCGCGGCGCTGCTGCGCAAGGCGGCCATCGCGGTTGCACCCCAGCGGGTCACCTCGACCTCCCCTGCCGTCACCGAGCTCATCGGCGAGGTCGCGGTCTACGTCAAGCCCGCGCCGCGAGAGGCGAAGCCGCTGCGCCACAAGGGACAGGGCGGGCAGCCGCAGGGCGGCCGTTCCCAGGGCGCGAACGCTCAGCGCAAGCGCGCGAACCGCGAGCTCGGCAATGGACACAGTGGTGGGCGTGTCGCCGACGGTCGCAGCGCCGGCTCTCAGGTTTCGGACGCACCGCGCCGGGACCGCTCCGGCCGACCCGCCGCATCCGGTTCCGGACAGGGCGCCCGCGCCGGCCAGGCACGCGCCGGCCAGGCACGGTCGGGCCAGGCCCGCACCGGCCGCAACCCCGGTGGTTCGCAGCGCAGCTTCACGAGCTATAGCACCTCGACGCCTACCGGCGGCGCACGCCGCACCGGCCGCCGCGCCCAGGGCTGACCGCGTCAAAGGGGTCCCATAGTGATCCTCCCCATCACAAGGAAGGGAACTGTGGGGCCCTTTTAGGTACTCTCGGACCGTGACGACGAAGATTCGCCGAGCGGTACTCGCCGATGCAGAACACATCGGCCCCGTGCACGCCCAGGTGTGGCGGGAAACTTATCGCGGCATTCTCTCCGACCAATGGATCGCCAATGTGTCAGAAGAGGAGCGCGTCACGCGGTGGCGGCTCATCTTGGGCGAGCTGAACCCAGCCCGCCAATGGGTCGCAGAAGTCGACGGGATGATCGTCGGCTTCGCCGCATCCGGGCCGCCGCGGGATGCCGAACCGATTCGACCCCTGGAGCTCTGGTCGATTCACCTCCTGCGAGAGAACAGTCGCGCCGGGATCGGCACCGCGCTCGTCCAGGCGGCACTCGGTGATGCGCCGGCATCCGTGTGGGTAGTAGCGGCGAACCGGCCCGCGCAGCACTTCTATCGCGCCCTGGGTTTTTTCGCCGATGGTGCGCGCGACGTCCTCGCCTTCTGGGAGAACATCCCCGAGTTGCGCATGACCCGCTGAGTAGTAGAGCCGGCCCTAAGCAGTCGAGCCAGCCCTAAGCAGTAGAACCAGCGCTGAGCAGTAGAGTCGGCGCTCGCGAGCCGTTGTCCACAGATTCACCTGAGCCCCTCATCGCCTGATCCACCGTAGTTATACTTCGGGTATGACAGTTATACTTGAGGGTATGACTCACACGATTGGCGCCAAGGGACAGGTCGTCATCCCGAAGCAACTCCGTGACGACCTGAAGATCCAGCCCGGCCAGGAGGTCGTCTTCGAGCGGCGCGGCGACGATGTTCTCCTGCGCAAGGCTCCGACGGCGACGCCGACCACGCCCCTCAAGGGGCGCTTTCGTGGCAGCGCGCTCACCGAAGCGCTGCTCGATGCCCGCCGTGAGGACCGTTTGGCCGAGGGTACCGACAACTGATGTCAGTCGTACTCGACTCCTGGGCCATCATGCGACTACTCGAAGGGGCTGAGCCCGCCGCGAGCCGCGTGCAGGAGCAACTCGACTCCGGGACGGCGACCATGAGCTGGATCAACCTCGGCGAGGTCTTGTACGTACTCATCCGTTCCGTCGGGTCCGACGCGGCGAACGCCACCGTCAACGACCTTGAGAAACAGCTCGACGCAACACTCCCGGATCGTGCCACGATCCTGGAGGCCGCCGCCATCAAGGCAAGGTACCGGATGTCGTACGCCGACGCCTTCGCCGCGGCTACCGCCGTGCGTCTCGAGTTTCCGCTGTGGACAGGCGACCCCGAGCTGACGCTCGCCGAGGTGCCCTGGACCACCGTGAACCCGAGCAGCTGACCTGGTCGGACGAGACGCACGATCCTTACGGCAGACACCCCACCGAGGCGAGAGCAGCCCGGATGAGAACGCCGCGGCCACCCTCCATCTCGCGCGCGATCCCGTCGCTCGCGGCCTCATCCGGTGCGAGCCAGGTGACCTCGAGCGCGTCCTGCCGAGGCTCGCACGTTCCGGTCACCGGTACGACATAGGCGAGAGAGACCGCGTGCTGGCGATCGTCGGTGAACGCGCTGAGCCCCGGCATCGGGAAGTACTCCGCCACGGAGAACGGCACCGGGCTCGGCGGCAGCTGCGGGAAGGCCATCGGTCCGAGGTCCTTCTCAAGATGGCGGAACAGCGCCTCGCGCAGGGTCTCGCCGTACATGACGCGCCCGGAGACGAGCGTGCGGGTCATCTCCCCCGTGTGCGATGCCCGCAGCAGCACCCCTACCTCGACGACCCGGCCGAGCCCGTCGATGCGCACGGGAACGGCTTCGACGTAGAGCAGCGGAAGGCGCATCCGGATGCTCGTGAGCTCGTCGTCCGACAGCCATCCGGAATTGGGGTCTGGCGTGCCGACGGAGCTCATGCTCCATTGTCGCCCATGCGCGACCCGGTGCGAGGATTGGGGAAACGAACGGGGGCCTCCATGCGAATCGACTCGGATGCCGTCATGTGGTCCGCACCGGAGCGTGAGCGCGCCGGCCGCCCGCTTCTCGTTCTGCTTCACGGTTTCGGTGCGACGGAGGGCGACATGTTCGCGTTCTCCCGGCACCTGCCCCTCGCCCCGGTCATCGCGTCGGTGCGCGCACCCCTGTCGGCCGGCAGCGGCTACACATGGTTCCCTTCGGACGATGCCAGTTCGGAAGAGCGGCTGGACTCCATCGCGGACGTCACCGCCGCGCTTCTGGACTGGGTCGACTCGACGACCTCGACGGGTGTCGGCATCATCGGATTGTCGCAGGGCGGCACGATGGCACTCGAGATGCTGCGCACCAGTCCCGATCGGTTCGCCTGTGTCGTGAATCTGAGCGGGTTCGTCCTGCCGTCGGACAACGCGGGCGATGCCCTGCTCGCGGAACGCAGGCCCCCGGTGTTCTGGGGCAGGGGAACCAGCGACGAGACGATTCCGACCTCGCTCATCGACCACACCGGCGACTGGCTGCAGCGGCACTCGGCCCTCACCGGCAGGATCTACGAAGGGCTCGGGCACGCGGTGTCGGATGCGGAACTCGGCGAGGTGAGCGCCTTCATCCGCGAGCACCTCTAGCCGGTTTCAGCGCCTCCAGCGGAACGCGAGGATGACGACCGTCGAGGTCAGCGTCGCGAGGCCGAGCACGACGAGCATCGGGGAGCCGAAGAACGTCAGCTGGGCCAGGAGCGACACGAGGTAGCCGTCGACACCGCCGAAACCGGAGGTGCGCTGCCATTCCGCCACGAGGAAGAGGAAGCCGATTCCCGCTGCGATGAAGACGACGCCGAGTGCCCAGAGCACGATGATCCACGGGTTCAGGCGCTGCCACCAGGCGCGGGCGTGCGTTTCGCCCTCCGCGACGGCGGGGGCGACGGATGCAGGGCCCGTGACCGGTTCGACCTCCGGTTCCGGAACGGCGAAGTCCGGGACTCCGGGAGCGATGCCCGTGCTCGGGATCGCCGACTCCTCCCGCAGGGGTCCGCGCGGAGGCTCCTCGCGGTGCACTCGCGGGTCGTAGCCCGGCTGGAATGCCGGACTGAACCGCGGGTCGAATTGCTTGCTCACCCCGCCAGAATCCGTCATGTCGCCCTCCTCGCGTCGAGTCTATCGATGGGGTGCGGCGCCCCTCGATACAGTGTCGCTATGAAGAGGATGTCGACGACCATTCTCCTGATCCTCGTACTCGTTATCGTGATCGCCGTCGTCGTGGCGAACCTTCCGGAGCAGACGACCGGTGGGCCGCCCACCGGAGGCGACCCGGCCGCCGTCGAGATCGCCCGGCCGGCGGGGGCGACGCTGTCCCACATCGCCTACGTGCACGACGGGGACACCCTCTACCTGCAGCCGGACGGGACCACCTCCCGGGCGGATGAGATCACGGTGCGTTTGATCGGGATCGACACCCCGGAACTGCGCCCCGAGGTGCAGTGCTACGCCGTCAAGGCTCGCGACTACCTCCGCCAGCAACTGCCGGAGGGCACTGAGGTGTGGGTCGAATCCGACCGTGAGAGGCTCGACCGGTACGGACGCACCCTGCTCTACCTCTGGAAGCAGGATGGAACATCCGTGAATCTCGACCTCGTGGAGAAGGGTTACGCGAGTGCCCTCACGATCCCGCCGAACGACTCCTACCACGGCGAGTTCGAGGCGGCGGAGCGTGCGGCACGCGCTGCCGACCGCGGCCAGTGGGGCTCGTGTTGACCGCACTTCACGGGTGGCCGGGACGCTCATTTCGCGCCCGCCCCCACCCGCGTTGCCCTCTCCTCGCCCTGTTACTGTTGGCTGAGGTGAGCCGGTGAGAACGCGTCGGCTCGGAAGGAAAGGGCTCGGATGAGCTACATCAAGTCGTCACTCCTGGACGAGAAGGGATTCGTCGTCCTCGATCGCTACGATCAGACGGCCGACCCGCAGGAGTGGCTGGATCTTGACTACGTCGAGTGGAAGTCATCCGGCGACACCCGCTTCGCGCCCCTCGCGAGCGCCCGCGGTGAGATCGAGGTCAACGGCTTCTGGAACCATCAGCCCCCGCGTACCGACAAGGACGGCGTCTGGATCGAATCGCAGGTCGCGAAGGCGCCGATCCTGGCCAGGCGGGCGAAGGAGCCGGGTGCGAACGTCGGCCGCTGCCGCGTGATCGAGCTGCAGCCCACGACCTATGTCGACGCCTTGTACAACCTGCACCAGGACGACAACAACCGACTCAACCCCGACGAGACGGGGTGGATCGTGCGCGCGTTCTTCAACCTCACGGACGACCCGGACTCCTACCTCGTCCTTCGGGAGGAGCGCTACGACCCGACGACCGAGATCCGGCTTCCGCTCGCCGCCGGCACGCAGGTCATCGTGGACACGCAGCGCTTCTGGCACGCGACCTGGCACAACAGCGAGAGCCCGCGCTACAACCTCATCACCTCGTGGGAGTCAGGGCCGGCACTCGATGCGTACATCGAGAAATACCACGGACACAATGACCATCTGAATGCGCCCCTGGACGAGGCGGTCATCGACGAGGCGCAGGATGCGGTCCAGCGCCGCCTGGCGGAGCGTGCCGCCGCACTCGCGGAGAAGCGCCGGGGCTGAGGCCCCACCGCGTCCGAGAATGCCGGTGTGCAGGTCTCCGGCGTTGGTGGATCTTCCCTCGGGGTTCGAGGGCGTGCGATGCCCTGGCGGTGACGGCCCGCAGCGGACGACCCGGAACACTCGACAGTGCGAGGGCGGCTGAAATGACCCCTGATCAGGGATTCTGGCGGAGACGGAGGGATTTGAACCCTCGGTTCCCTTACGGGAACTCCACCTTAGCAGGGTGGTGCACTAGGCCGGACTATGCGACGTCTCCAGTTGCTCGCACAATCATAACGGCTTTCCGCCGGCCGGATGTCGTCAGCCGAACGCCTTCGAGCAGGTGTAGTCGGCCGCGCTCTGGCCCTTGATGCCCGGCAGCAGCGACGCGGGTGGCAGCGAGGGCGCCGGGGTCTCGGATGCCGTCGGATCCGGCGACGCGCTCGGCTTGTCCGGGTTCTCCACCGAGCCGAGCCCGGTGTTGCCCGCCTCGAGCGTGAAGGGTTTGTCCGCTTTGATCTTCGCGAACAGAGCCTCCGCGAGTGCTGTCACCGGGGCGACCTTCCCCGCGTAGACACCCGGCTGGCCGGTGACGCCGGGGTACTGCACGAACATCACCCGCTCGAGCGGAAGGTTCTTGAGCACCTGCGCCATCGACACCATGGTGTTGAGGTTCTTGAGGCTGTTCGAGAGGGTCATGGACTGGCTCGCGACCGTCGCGATGTTGTAGAGCTTCCCGAAATCGTTGAGCACGCCGTCCGACTTGACGGTCCGCACGAGCGACGAGAGGAACACCTGCTGGGAGCTGATGCGGCCGAGGTCGCTCCCGTCACCCACACCGTGGCGCGTGCGCAGGAAGGCAAGGGCCTTCGTTCCGGACAGCGTGTATTCGCCGGCCTTCGGAAGATACAGGCCGGAGTAGTGGTCGATCACCGGCCCGTTGATGCAGACGGGAACGCCACCGATCGCAGAGGACAGGCGGGCGACACCGGAGAACGACACTTCGGCAGCGAATTGGACCTTGAGGCCCGTGAGCGCCTCGACCGTCAACACGGTGCACGGCAGGCCACCATAGAACAGGGTGACGTTGATCGGCTGCGCGGACATCCCCGAATAGCTGCCGCCCTTCGGGTTGGGGCACGACGGGATGGGCACGACGAGGTCGCGCGGGAAGCTCACCGCGACCGCATTCGTCTGGTCGTGCGACACGTGCAGGAGCATCGTCACGTCGTTGAGGTTGGTCGAACGGTCCTTGCAGCCCTTGGGGTCCTCACACCGGTCGCTGCCCACGATGAGGACGTTGAATCCCCCTTCGAGCGCACCGAGTTCCGGCGGCGGCCCGACCGTCTCTCCGACGAGAGTCACCGTCTTGATGGAATCCTGAAGCTTCCACAACGCGTAACCGCCCACACAGGCCGCACTCACCAGAACGACGGCCATGGCCGCTGCGGTCCACCTCAGGACGAGGAGCCACGGGTTTGTCCGACGCAGACGCCCGTGACGCGCCACCGGTGATGGGCCGGCAACGCGATGTCCGCGCGGTCGCAGGTCACTCATCAGGCACTCTCCCGGTATCGATCGGTTCACTCTGGGCGGAGGGCGTGGGATTCGAACCCACGAGACATTTCTGCCCACCAGTTTTCAAGACTGGCTCCATCGGCCACTCGGACAGCCCTCCTGGGCGTTCTCACGCCGCTGAGATTCTAACCGACGGATGTCGCCCCGATGCTGTGTACGAACCCGGGAAGAGATTCCAGGGCGGTCACGAGGCCGTCCTCCAGCACGGTGCCCGTCACCTCGGTGGCAACGGCCTTGAGGTCATCCGCGGCCTGTCCCATGGCGATTGCGCGTCCTCCGTCACCGGCCCACTGGAACATCTCGATGTCGTTGCTCCCGTCGCCCGCGACGAACACGCGTTGCTTCGGAACGCCGAGAATACCGCGAACGCGCTCGAGTGCCGTGCCCTTGTTGACTCCGTCGGGAGCGATGTCGAGCCAGGCCGTCCACCCGATCGCGTAGCTGACCTGGTGCAGACCGAGCGAATCGATGAGGGAGAGGAACTGCTCCGGCTCCTGCCCCGGCGACACGACGACGACGCGTGTGACCGGCCGATCGGCCAGGCGGTCGAACTCCACCTGGGTTGCGGTGTCGAGGTTCCACTCCTGCATGCCCTCGGTGAAGTAGCGGTGACCGGTCGCATCCTCGACGAGGAAACGACCGCCGGGGAGCCCATCGCGGATCCGCCCGAGAACCGGCCCCGGGTCGAAGGTCTCGACGAGTTCCCGGCGATACCCGGTCTCCACCTCGGAGTCCCGCTTCAGGGTGATCGCGCCGTTCGCGCACACGACATATTCCGGCGTCAGTTCCAGCACGTCGAGAATCGGCTTCGTCATCTCCCAGGATCGTCCCGTCGCGAGCGTCACAATGTGCCCCGCGTCGCGGGCGCTCCGCACCGCCTGCGTGACGACGTCGGTGAGCGTCTCGTCCTCGTGGATGACGGTGCCGTCGATGTCGAGCGCGACCAGCCAGGGCTCGAATTCGGCGGAGTCCTGCACAACGGGTGACGAGCTGCTCACAGCACGGGCTCCATGATCTCGAGTCCGCCGAGGTAGGGCCGAAGGGCATCCGGGATAAGCACTGAACCGTCTTTCTGTTGGTGTGTTTCGAGAATGGCGACGAGCCATCGCGTCGTCGCCAGCGTTCCGTTGAGCGTTGCGACCGGCGCGGTCTTCCCCGACTCCGTGCGATACCGGATGTCGAGACGCCTGGCCTGGTACGTCGTGCAATTGCTCGTGCTCGTCAGTTCGCGGTACGTGCCCTGGGTCGGCACCCAGGCCTCGATGTCGAACTTGCGGGCGGCACTGGAGCCGAGGTCGCCTGCCGCGACGTCGATGACGCGGTATCCGAGCTCACAGGCCTGCAGCATCCGCTCCTGCAGTGCGACGAGACGGTCATGCTCGGCTTCCGCCTCCTCTGGCAGCACGTAGCTGAACATCTCGAGCTTGTTGAACTGGTGCACGCGCAGGATTCCGCGGTTGTCCTTGCCCGCCGATCCCGCCTCCCGGCGATAGCAGGTCGACCATCCGGCATAGCGGAGCGGTCCATCCGTCAGATCGAGGATCTCGTCGGCATGGAATCCGGCGAGCGCCACCTCGCTCGTCCCGGTGAGGTAGAGGTCGTCTGCGGGCAGGTAGTACACCTCGTCCGCGTGCTCACCGAGGAACCCGGTGCCCTTCATGATCTCCGGGCGCACGAGCGTCGGCGTGATGAGGGGGGTGAATCCTTCGGCGAGCGCCGTGTCGAGCGCCATCGACATGAGCGCGATCTCCAGCCGCGCCCCCATGCCGGAGAGGAAGTAGAAGCGGCTGCCGGAAACCTTCGCACCGCGCGTCACGTCGATGGCCTTCAGGAGCTCGCCCAGCTCGACGTGGTCACGGGGTTCGAAGTCGAACGCCGCCTTCCCGCCCACCTCGCGCAGCGTCGTGAAGTTCTCCTCGCCGCCGGACGGAACACCATCGATGATCGGGTTGGCGATGGATCCGACGATCCGGTCGAACGCGGTCTCCGCCTCCGTCACAGCCTGGCCCGCGGCCTTCACCCGAGCGGCGAGGTCCTGCGCCTCGGCGACGAGTGCCGGCTTGGCGTCCTTCGAGGCGGTCGCGACGGTCTTGCCGAACGCGTTCTGCTCCGCGCGCAGGGACTCGAAGTCGCTGATGGCCGAGCGGCGCTGCCGGTCGGCGTCGAGCGCGGCATCGACGAGGTCGACGGAGTCGCCGCGCGCGCGCTGGGATTGCCGCACGACATCCGGATTCTCGCGCAGCAATTGGGGATCGATCACCCGACCAGTCTATTGAACGGTGAAGTGACGTACGGTTGACGGGTGGTCGGGGACGGATCCAGGTCGGGGCGCGCATCGACTCGCTCGCGTCACGCGGCCGTCGTCTACAACCCCACCAAGGTCGATCTGCGCAAGCTGCGCAAGGCGGTGGAGAAGGCGGAGGCCGACGCGGGCTGGGGCCGCACACGCTGGCTGGCGACGAGCGAAACGGATGCCGGCCAGGCGGTGACGAGGGAGGCCGTCGAGAAGGGCGCCGCCGTGGTCATCGCGGCGGGCGGCGACGGCACCGTGCGCGCCGTCGCCCAGGGACTTCGCGATACTTCCGTGCCCATCACCCTGCTTCCGGCGGGAACCGGGAATCTTCTCGCCCGCAACCTCGACATCGACCTGGCGAATCTCGACGCCTGCATCGCCGCCGCCTTCACCGGCGACGAACGAACCGTCGACGTCGGTATTGCGGAGATCACCCGCGAAGACCACTCCGCCGAGGAGCACGTGTTCCTGGTCATGGCCGGTCTCGGCCTCGACGCGAAGATGATCGCGAAGACCAACCCGAAGCTCAAGAAGGCCGTCGGCTGGCTCGCCTACGTCGACGCGGGGATGCGGGCGATCCCGGAGCTCAGTCCGGTCCGCCTTCGCTACCGGCTCGATGACGGGGGCGAACGGCCGCTCACCGCCCACACGCTCATCGTGGGCAATTGCGGATCGCTGCCCGGGGGCATCCTGCTCCTCCCCGATGCGAAACCGGATGACGGCATCCTCGATATCGCGGCCCTCAAGCCGCGTGGGCGCTTCGGCTGGGTCCGCGTGTGGAACAAGATCGCCTGGGAGAACGGCGTGCTGCGCAAGAGCGCTGCAGGGCGCCGGATCATCGACCTCACGGCCGACGTGCGCGACGTCGCCTACTTCCGCGGGCGACGACTGAGGGCCACTCTCGAAAGCCCCCAGGAGTTCCAGCTCGACGGCGACGAGTTCGGCACGGTCACGGCCATCGACTGCACGACGGACGCCGGCGGACTCAGAGTGAAGATCCCGGCCTAGGACTTCCTGCGCGCACGGTTCCGCGCATGCAGGAACAGGAGCCCGCCGATCGTTCCGAATCCGACATAGAGGGCCGGCGAGACGAGAGCATCCGCGATCTGCTGCAGGAATCTCACGACCGGGCCTGGGCTCACATCAGTGGCGGACGGATACCAAAACGAGGCCTGCCAGACCTGCGCAGCGAACGCACCGAGGACGAGCACGACGGCGCAGAACCACAGTGCTCCGATCCACGGGTTGCGTTTCCTCATTCCGGCGGCTTCCAGGCGATGGCTCTGCGGAACATGACGCCCACGCCGATCGCGAGGCCGACCGTCACCATAGGCGCAGTAAGCGACCACGCAGCCGCCAGCAGGAGCTGCTGCCATGACAATCCGTTGCCGAACGAGTTGTACTGGTAATTCACGCTGTTCGCCCAGAACGCTATCGCGATGCCACCGAAGACCAGGACGGCCCCGGCGACGAGCAGAGTACGCTCAAGCGGATTCGGCTCTGGCGGATCCGGCTCTGGCGGATTCGGCTCTGGCGGATCCGACTCGAGCGGGGTGTCTCGTTGTTCCGGCGCGGTTTCGACCGCGGAGGCGTCGCCGCGGACCTCGTCGGGAGGTGCAGCCTCGGCTTCGCGATGCTGAGGAACGCTGCCGGGTGGAGCCGCGGCATCCGGTGTCGACTCTTTCGGTCCGGGCGTGTAACCCGGCTGGAACCGCGGGTCGAACCGGGGATCGAATCTCCCTCCGGTGGCGCTGTCAGCCATGGTCCGGTTCGCCTCCGATGAGACCCCGAAGCCAGTCTCGCGCGTCGACGAACACCGCGTTGTCGTAACGGCCGCCGACCTTCGTCGTCACGCGATCGGCTCGCGGGTACGAGCCGAGGAAGATCACGTTCGGGCTGAATCGCTTGAGGCCCAGAAGCGCGTCCGCAACCCGTTCGTCGCGGATGTGGCCGTCGAGGTCGATGACGAACCGATAGCGGCCGAGGGTGTCGCCGATCGGTCGGGATTCGATGAGGCTCAGGTTGACCCCCCGGGTGGCGAACTGTTCGAGCATGTCGAGCAGGGAGCCGGGCTCATCCGACGAGAGCTCGACGATGATGCTCGTCTTGTCCGCTCCCGTGGCCGGCGGCGTCGCCGCGGTGCGGCCCACGAGCACGAAACGGGTCACGGCGTTCGGGTTGTCGCCGATCCCGGATGCGAGGATGTCGAGGTCGTGGTGCGCTGTGATCCCCGGTGGCGCGATCGCGGCATCCGCATAGCCCGCACTGTCATCGAGAAGGTTCGCCGCGGCAGTGACGTTGGAGGTCGCGGGGATGTGCCCGTGATGCGGCAGGTTGCGCTCGAGCCACCGGTGGCACTGTGCATAGGCGACGGGATGCGCGTTGACGACCGTGACATCCGCGAGGGTCGTGCCCCGCCGTCCGACGAGAACGAAGTTCACCGGGACGAGGTACTCGCCGATGATCCTCAGCCCCTGGATGTTCGCGAGTGCATCCTGCGTTGCGCTGACCCCACCCTCGACGGAGTTCTCGATCGCGATCATGGCGGCGAAGCTGCGCCCTGACACGACGTCGTCGAGCGCCTCCCCGACGTTGTTCACGGCGCGCCACGGCTTCCCGGCGGCCTCGGCCACCTGCTCGAGTGCCGCTTCTGTGAACGTTCCGGCCGGCC
Organism: Terrimesophilobacter mesophilus; assembly: GCF_014200375.1. GTDB lineage: Bacteria > Actinomycetota > Actinomycetes > Actinomycetales > Microbacteriaceae > Terrimesophilobacter > Terrimesophilobacter mesophilus. The sequence goes on from NZ_JACHBP010000001.1 coordinate 1,247,706, forward strand.
CCAGATAGCTGTACGTCTCGTCGGAATTCTCACCAGGCATGGAAGTGAGTCTATTGATGCGGGAGAGTAAGCAGATGAACGATCGCGCGGGAACCGGCGCCCAGGAGTCCGATCTCATCGACGTCGCAGAGTTGATCGACGCCTACCATCACCGTCATCCGGATGTCTCCATCGCATCCCAGAGGGTGGTATTCGGCACGAGCGGTCATCGCGGGTCGTCGCTCGACATGGCCTTCAATGACGACCACATCGCGGCCATCACGCAGGCGATCGTCGAATACCGAACGCAACAGGGCATCGACGGCCCGCTGTTCATCGGGTCCGACACGCACGCGCTCAGCGCGCCGGCACAGACGACTGCGCTCGAGGTGCTCGTCGGCAATCGGGTCGACGTGCTCGTCGACGAATTCGGCGACTGGGTTCCGACGCCCGCCCTGTCGCACGCGATCATCGCGCACAACACCTCCCTCGCCCGAGCCGGCAGCACGGGCGACGGCATCGTCATCACACCGAGCCACAACCCGCCTCGCGACGGCGGCTTCAAGTACAACCCTCCTCATGGCGGTCCGGCCGACAGCGACGCGACGGGTTGGATCGCCGCCCGCGCGAACGCCCTCCTCACGGACGGAAACCGCGGCGTGCTCAGGGCAGAACCCTCGGCGGTCGGCACGTACGACTTCCGCGGGCACTACGTCGACGACCTGCCGAACGTCATCGACATCGAGGCGATCCGCCGCGCAGGGCTGCGGATCGGCGCGGACCCGCTCGGCGGTGCGAGCGTCAACTACTGGGCCGCGATCGCGGAGCGTCACCGCCTTCCGATCACCGTCGTGAACCCCCTGGTCGACCCGCGCTGGGCATTCATGACGCTCGACTGGGACGGGAAGATCCGCATGGACCCGTCCTCGCCGTCGGCCATGGCATCCGTGCTCGAGCATCGTGGCGATTTCGACATCCTGACCGGCAATGACGCGGATGCCGACCGCCACGGGATCGTCACACCGGATGGCGGGCTCATGAGCCCGAACCACTACCTCGCCGTCGCGATCCGCTACCTGTTCACGCACCGGCCGGGCTGGCGGGCGGATGCCGCGATCGGCAAGACGCTCGTCTCCAGTTCGATGATCGACCGGGTGGCGACCTCGCTCGGGCGAAGGCTCTGGGAGGTCCCGGTCGGGTTCAAGTGGTTCGTGCCCGGCCTCGTCGACGGATCGGTCGCCTTCGGGGGTGAGGAGAGCGCCGGAGCGAGCTTCCTCAGGATGAACGGGTCGGCCTGGACGACCGACAAGGATGGCATCCTGCTCGCTCTTCTCGCGAGCGAGATCCGCGCCGTCACCGGGAGATCCCCGAGCGAGCTCTATTCGGAACTCGCAGAGGAGTTCGGCGACCCCGCCTTCGAGCGGATCGACGCGAGGGCGACGCCGGCCCAGAAGGCAGCTCTCGCGAGGCTCGCCCCGAGCGACGTGACCGCGTCGACGCTCGCCGGCGATGCGATCACGGGCATCCTGAGCGACGCCCCCGGCAATGGTGCACCGCTCGGCGGGGTGAAGGTGTCGACCGCCTCCTCGTGGTTCGCCGCTCGCCCGAGCGGTACGGAGGACGTCTACAAGATCTATGCGGAATCGTTCCAGGGCCGCGAGCACCTGCGGACGGTGCAAGCCGACGCGCAGCACATCGTGGATGCGGCGCTCAGCGGGGAGCCCGAGGCCTGAGTTCCGAAGCCTGAGACTCAGTCGACGTAGTCGGGCGCCGGAGGCAGGTCGAAGAACTCCTCCAGGGTCTGGATCCCGGTGTTGTGCAACTCCGTCGACAGGTATACGCCGACGTAGCGGATGTGCCAGGGCTCGTAGATGTACCCCGTCACCGCCTGCTTGCCCTCCGGGTAGCGGATGACGAAACCGAACCGCCAGGCGTTCTTCGCGAGCCACACGCCCTGCGGCGTCTTGCCGAAGCACTGCTGGATGGCGCACACGGCCGGGCGGCCCACGACATCCGCCGACAATCCCGCCTGGTGTTCGCTGTACCCCGGGCGCGCGCTCTGCGCCTGGGCCTTCTCCTTGCCCAGCTGGGCGACGAGACGATTGTGGATGCTCGTCTGCACCGCGAACGACCGGTAGGCGTTCTGGATCTGGAGCTCTCCTGCGCCTTCGGCCGCCGAAGCGGCGAACAGCTGTTTGATCGCGGCAGCGGCTTCCTTGCGCATGAGCGGGCTCGAGATGTAGTGGACGTCCGGCGTCACGAGGTCCGGCGGAATGTAGTCGAGCGGGTCGAACGGGCGGATCTTGTCGTTGACGGCCCAGATGCTCAGCGGGTCGTCGATCGAGTATCGGTTCTTGTCGAAGAACGACTTCACCTTCTCGACCGGGGCGGGCAGTGACGCGGGGGCGCTCGCGGACGGCGTCGTGCTCGGTTCCACGGCTCGTTCCGGTGCACACGCCGCGAGGCCCATGGCCACGGATGCCGCGAGCGTCCACGCGAGAATCCTGCGGGAGAAGGCGGCGGGCATGACCTCGATCCTAGCCGCCGGTCCCGAGCATCCTCTGTCATCGAGAACACGAGTTTCCCGAAACTGTTGACAGCGACGGCCGGCACTGCATATGGTGGTCGCGATTACGTGAGAGCGCTCCCACGACTCGAAATGAGAGCGCTCCCACAGATCGACACCCTATCCACGCACACAAAGGAGTGACCGTGAAACTTTCACGACGCACCAAAGCCGGAGCCGCAGTCGCTGCGGCCGCGGCGCTTGCACTGGTCGCAACGGGATGCTCGCAATCCCCCGCGGCAGACGACGACGGGCCCATCACACTCACCGTGACGACGTTCGGCACCATGGGACTCGACGGGCTCTACGCCCAGTACGAGAAGGATCACCCGAACATCACCATCAAGGCGACCAACATCGACACCGGCGGCAACGCGCTCACCGACTGGAAGACCAAGCAGGCGGCAGGCAATGGGCTGCCGGACATCCAGGCCGTCGAAGAGGGCTGGCTCGGCCAGGTCATGGGCGTCTCCGACTCGTTCGTCGACCTGCGCGACTTCGGAGCGAACGACATCAAGGACCGCTGGGTTCCGTGGAAGCTCGGACAGGCCACGGACCCGAAGGGCCGCATCATCGGCTACGGAACCGACATCGGCCCTGAAGGCCTCTGCTACAACAGCAAGCTCTTCGAAGCAGCGGGCCTCCCGGGAGACCGCGCAGCGGTCGCTGAGCTTCTCGGTGGCTCCGGCGCGACCTGGGAGAAGTTCTTCGAGGTGGGCAAGCAGTACCACGCCGCCACGGGCAAGGCATGGTACGACCAGAGTGGATTCGTCTGGAACGCCATGGTGAACCAGCAGACCGAGGGCTACTACACGAAGTCCGGCGAACTGAACGTCAAGGACAACGCAACGCTCCAGGGCCTCTGGGCCCAGCTCGCGGATGGTGCGAAGTCCGGCCTGTCGTCGAACCAGTCGCAGTGGGACTGGGGCGGGGGCAAGGCCTTCACCGATGGCTCCTTCGCCACGTTCATGTGCCCGGGCTGGATGCTCGGTGTCGTCAAGGGTCAGGTCGAAGCGGCCGGTGGAGACGGCTCCTCGGGGTGGGACTTCGCTGACGTCTTCCCCGGCGGCGCGGCAAACTGGGGCGGTTCGTTCCTGACCGTTCCGACGACATCGAAGCACCAGAAGGCGGCAGCGGAGCTCGCCGCCTGGCTCACCGACGTCCCGCAGGAGGTCGCGGCCTTCCAGGCGGCAGGTACGTTCCCGAGCGTCGTCAAGGCGCAGTCGGATGCCGGAGTGACCGGGTCGAGCGACCTGACGAAGTTCTTCAACGATGCGCCCGTCGGCCAGATCCTCGGATCCCGTGCCACCGGGGTCGTCGCCCAGTTCAAGGGCCCGGACGACTCGATCATCCAGGAGCAGGTGTTCGGTCCCTCGGTCAAGGAGATCGATTCCGGCACCGACGGGACGACCGCCTGGAACGACGCGATGAAGCTGCTCGACCAGCTCGTCGTCAACAAGTAATCCCAGCGAAACGGGGCCCTTCGGACCGGTTCCGAGGGGCCCCCACCCTGACACCACCCCCACACCGCACCATCCCGACCAGGAGATCGACAATGTCCACGATGACCGGCCGCGCCGTCGCACCGGGTGGCACCCGGCTCACGCTGCGCCAGAAGCTGGGTCGCTGGGATGTGCGTTACTCCCCGTACCTCTACGTCGCGCCGTTCTTCATCCTGTTCGGCCTCGTCGGTCTCTTCCCCCTCGCATACACGTTCGTCGTCTCGCTCAACAAGTGGGACCTCCTCCGGGGCCCCGGCGAGTGGATCGGCTTCGACAACTTCGCTGCGGAGCTCGCAGACCCGCTCCTGTGGAACTCGATCGCGAACACGTTCAGCATCTTCCTGCTGTCAGCCGTCCCGCAGCTCATCGTCGCGCTCATCATCGCCGCCGTCCTCGACCAGAATCTTCGGGCCAAGACGTTCTGGCGGATGAGCGTCATCCTGCCGTACGTCGTGACCCCTGTCGCGGTCGCACTCATCTTCAGCAACCTGTTCGGCGAGAAGTACGGGCTCATCAACAACATGCTCCAGGGGATCGGGCTCGACCCCGTCCTCTGGAAGACGGAGACCATCCCCGGCCACCTCGCGATCGCGACCATGGTGAACTGGCGCTGGACCGGGTACAACGCCCTCATCCTCCTCGCCGCCATGCAGGCCGTGCCGCGCGACATCTACGAGTCCGCCGCGATCGACGGCGCGGGGGCGATGCGCCGCTTCTTCTCGATAACGGTGCCGAGCATCCGGCCGACTTTCATCTTCGTCATCATCACCGCGACGATCGGAGGACTGCAGATCTTCACGGAGCCGAAGCTCTTCGACGCGTCGAGTTCGATCCCCGGCGGCGTCTTCCGCCAGTACCAGACCACCGTGCTCTACCTGTGGGACATGGCGTTCAACCGCGGCAACTTCGGCAAAGCCGCTGCCATCGCCTGGATCCTGTTCCTCATCATCGTCCTCATCGGCGTCGTCAACTTCGTGCTGTCGAGGCGCATCGCCTCCTCGGAGAGCACCAGGCCAGCCCGCCGCGCACTGCGGTCGTCGAGGGGGCAGCGATGAGCTCGCGCGCGCCTCACGGTCGAACCACTCCGTTCTCCCGCCGACCGGGATTCCTCACCTACGGGCTGCTCACCGCGTTCTTCGTCGCGGGCGCATACCCGCTGTGGTGGTCGTTCGTCGTCGGCAGCAGCGACACGACGGCGCTCACGAGCACCTGGCCGCCCCTGCTTCCCGGCGGCCGGTTCTGGATCAACGTCGGCGAGGTCCTCAACACGGTCCCGTTCTGGCTGGCACTCGGCAACAGCATCATCGTGTCCTCCGTCATCACGGTCTCCGTGATCACGTTCTCCACGCTCGCCGGATACGCGTTCGCCAAGTTGCGCTTCCGGGGCCGCGAGGGGCTCATGGTCTTCGTCGTCGCGACGCTCGCCGTCCCGACCCAGCTCGGAATCATCCCGCTGTTCATCCTCATGAAGCAGTTCGGTTGGACGGGGACGCTCGGCGCGGTCATCATCCCCACGCTCGTCACGGCCTTCGGTGTGTTCTTCATGCGGCAGTATCTCGTCGACGTGATCCCGGATGAGCTCATCGAGGCGGCTCGCGTCGACGGTGCGAGCATGATCGGCACGTTCTGGCACGTGGCGGTGCCCGCCGCGAGACCGGCGATGGCCATTCTCGGCCTCTTCACGTTCATGACGGCGTGGACGGACTACCTCTGGCCACTGCTGGTCGTTCCACAGAACCCGACGCTCCAGGTCGCATTGAGCCAGCTGCAGTCCGCGCGATACGTCGACTACACGATCGTGCTCGCCGGCGCCGTGCTCGCGACCATTCCGCTCTTGATACTCTTCGTTGCAGCGGGCAAACAGCTCATCGCGGGCATCATGCAGGGAGCGGTCAAGGGGTGAATGACACGATGAACCGGCCGAAAGCAGCGGGAGTTCCACGCGAATTCCCCTCCGATTTCCTCTTCGGAGTAGCGACTGCCGCCTACCAGATCGAGGGCGCGGCGCACGAGGACGGCAGGACCGATTCCATCTGGGATGTATTCTGCCGCGAACCCGGCGCCGTCGTCGGCGGCGACAACGGCGACGTCGCGTGCGACCACTACCACCGCTACACGACGGATGTGGCCCTCATGGCCGACCTCGGCATCCAGACCTACCGGTTCTCCACCTCCTGGGCGCGCGTCTGCCCGGACGGCGGAGCACTCAACCCGAAGGGCATCGACTTCTATTCGCGGCTCGTCGACGAATTGCTCGCGAAGAACATCCGGCCGTGGCTCACGCTCTACCACTGGGATCTTCCTCAGACGCTCGAGGACAAGGGCGGCTGGGCGAACCGCGACACCGCTCACCGCTTCGCCGATTACGCGGGAGTCGTGCACGACGCGCTCGGGGACAGGGTCACCGCCTGGACCTCGCTCAACGAACCGTGGTGTGCGTCCTTCCTGAGCTACATCGGCGGGGAGCACGCACCGGGGCGGCACGATGTCGCGGCCGGCCTGGCCGCGGGCCACCACCTACTCCTCGCCCACGGCCTCGCCACGCGGGAGCTTCGATCCCGGGACGAGTCCCTCCAGCTGGGAATCACCCTCAACCTCACGGTCGCCGATCCGGTCGACCCCACAGACTCCGGCGATCTCGATGCTGCTCGCCGCATCGACGGCCAGTTCAACCGCTTCTTCCTCGACCCGATCTTCCGCGGTGAGTACCCGGATGACATCCTGCGCGATCTCGGCGGTCTCGGCCTGGATGCGGTCATCCAGCCTGGGGACCTCGAGGTCATCTCGGCACCCATCGACGCGCTGGGGATCAACTACTACCACGGCGACTTCGTCAGCGCCCGGCCGACCGACGTGCAAACGACCACTGCTGCCCCCTCCGAGCGGCCGAAGCGCTCGCCTTTCCCCGCAGCGGATGGCGTGTACTGGCATCCGCGCGGACTCCCGGAGACGGGAATGGGCTGGGAGGTGCAACCCGAGGGGCTCACCCGACTACTGCGGAGAATCCACGACGAGTACACCGCGCCGGCCGGCGTCTCCATCGCCGTCACGGAGAACGGCGCGGCCTACGACGACGTCGTCGAGTCCGACGGGGGAGTCAACGACGTGGACCGCGCGGAGTTCCTCCGTCTGCACCTCGACGCCATCCTCGACGCGATTGCTGATGGCGTGCCGGTCGCCGGCTATTTCTACTGGTCGCTTCTGGACAATTTCGAATGGGCCTGGGGTTACGACAAGCGCTTCGGGCTCGTCCGTGTGGACTACAAGACGCAGTTCCGCTCTCCGAAGACGAGCGCGATCGAGTACCGCAGCATCATCGCCGACCGGGCGCTCTGACCGGGCTGCACGCGGTGGTTGACTAGAATTCGGCTGGACATGACTTCACTTCTGCCGACATCCGGATCGGCCCCGACACTCGAGATGGTCGCCGCGCTCGCCGGCGTCTCACGCTCGACCGTCTCCCGCGTGGTCAACGCATCGCCCAAGGTCACCCCTGAGGTCGTCGAGATCGTCAACGCGGCGATCGTCACTCTCGGCTATGTTCCCAATCGTGCCGCCAGGACCCTCGCGAGCCGCAAGACCGATTCGATCGCCCTCGTCATCCCGGAGAACACCGCCAAGTTCTTCGCAGACCCCTTCTTCGCCTCTGTCATCCAGGGTGCGGCGATGTTCCTGTCCAAGACGGACTACACGCTCACCCTCCTCATCGCGTCGGAGACGGATGCCCAGAAGACCCAGCGCTACCTGCGCGGCGGGAATGTGGACGGTGCACTCGTGCTCTCCCACCACAGCGACGACCGCTCCTACGTCGAGCTCGGGCAGAACTTCCCCATCGTGTTCGGCGGCCGTCCGATGTCGCAGGGCGGCAGGAACTTCGTCGTCGACGTCGACAACGTCGCGGCCGCGGCGACGGCCGTGCAGTGCCTCATCGACCACGGCAAGACGAACATCGCGACGATCGCCGGCCCGCAGGACATGGCGGCCGGGCTGGACCGGCTCGAAGGCTGGCGCACGACGCTCGAGACCGCCGGGCTCCCTGCGACCCTGTTCGAAGCGGCCGACTTCACGCCCGCGGGCGGCGCGTCCGCCATGAAGCGGCTCCTCGACCGCGGCGAGCGCTTCGACGGGCTCTTCGCGGCGAGCGCGCAGATGGCCTCCGGCGCGCTGGGGGTCCTGCGGGAACACGGTCTGGCCGTCCCCGGTGATGTCGGGGTGACCACGATCGACAACGACTACTACGCGAAGAACGCGAACCCTCCGCTCACGACCGTCGACCAACCGTCGATGCAGCAGGGCGCGAAGATGGCGGAGGTTCTCGTGCGGATGATCGACGGCGAGGACGTCGACACCCTCACGATCATGCCAACGCACCTCATCGAGCGCGCGAGCGTCTAGGCCCGATCCCGAGAGTCGGGCGCTCGGAATTCGGTGGGCACGCGGGCCGCGGCGAGCCGCTCCCGGATGACGGCCACGGCATCCGCGCTCTCATCGACGAGCACGAAGCGTCGGCCGAGGGAGGCGGCGACCGCCCCCGTCGTGCCGCTCCCGGCGAAGAGGTCGAGCACCCAGTCCCCCTCGCGGCTGGACGCCTGGACGATGCGCCGCAGGATGCCCTCCGGTTTCTGCGTCGGGTAGCCCGTCTTCTCCTTACCGGTCGGCGAGACGATCGTGTGCCACCAGACGTCCGTCGGGAGCTTGCCGCGGGCGGCCTTCTCCGGCGTGACGAGGCCGGGCGCCATGTACGGCTCGCGGTCGACGGAATCCGAGTCGAAGAAGTAGCCGCCCGGATCCTTCACGTAGACGAGGATCGTGTCGTGCTTCGTCGGCCAGCGTCGGCGCGACTTGCCCCCGTAGTCGTAGGCCCAGATGATCTCGTTGAGAAAGCAGTCCCGCCCGAACAGGGCATCCAGGAGCACCTTCGCGTAGTGCGCCTCGCGGTAGTCGAGGTGCAGGTAGAGCGTGCCGTCGTCGGCGAGAAGGCGCCACGCCTCGGCGAGCCGCGGCTCGAGGAACGACCAGTAGTCCTCGAACTCGTCGTCGTACGCCATGAGGTCGCCACGGATGCGCTCGTACCGCTGCCCCTTGAATCCGACGACCGAGCCGGATGCGCTTCGCACGCTCGTCGTCGACTGGCGCGTCTGCGAGCGCCCGGTGTTGAACGGCGGGTCGAGGTACACGAGGGTGAACACGCCATCCGGGAGGGCGCTGGCGGCGGCGAGGTTATCGCCATGGATGACGAGATTCGCACCATCCGGTGCCCAGGTCATTCCTCCGCGCCCCGCGGGCCGGGAACGGAGATGACGATTCGATCGCCGGAGATCCCCCTGCCCCCGTGGCGCTTGCGCGCCCACTCAAGGAACACGATAGAGCCACTCGTGGGTGGAGAACTTCTCGGCGACGAGCTGCTCTGCGCGAGCGAGTTCCTCCTCCGTGACGTCGCTCTCGCTGAGCCCGTACAAGCCGCGGAATGTCGCCTCCATCTTCGCGATGATCTCAGCACGGGAGAGTCCGGTCTGGCTGCGCAGCGGGTCGACGCGCTTGGCGGCGCTCTTCGTGCCCTTGTCGCTCAGCTTCTCCCGGCCGATGCGCAGCACCTCGACCATGCGCTCGCCGTCCATGTCGTAGCTCATCGTGACGTGGTGCAGCACTGCCCCGGTACCAAGGCGTTTCTGGGCAGCGCCGCCGATCTTGCCCTTCGCGCTCGTGATGTCGTTGAGCGGCTGGTAGAACGCGTCGATTCCGAGTCCCTTGAGCGCCGTGATGACCCACTCATCGAGGAACGCGTAGGAGTCGGCGAACGACATCCCCTGCACGAGGTCGCTCGGTGCGTAGATGGAATAGGTGATGACCGAACCGGCCTCCATGAACATCGCCCCCCCGCCGCTCACGCGCCGGACGACCTGCATGCCGTACTTCTCGGCGTTCTCGAGGTCGACCTCGTTCTTCACCGACTGGAAACTGCCGATGACGACGCCGGGCTCGTTCCACTCCCAGATGCGCAGAGTCGGCTTGCGACGCCCGGCTCCGACCTCTTCGGCGAGCACCTGGTCGAGCGCCATCTGCAGCACGGGCGGGTATGCGGTGCCGTGGATCAACTGCCAGTCGTAGTCGGTCCAGCTGCTCGCGCGGGACAGCGAGCGCCGGATGGCCACGGCGACCGCCTCGGGGGTGAATCCGAGCAGGAGCGCATCATCCGGAAGCGCACCCCTGACCGCTGCGGCGATCCAGGCGGAGTCGCTGTCCGCCGGCAGGCCGTTGACCGCGTCGTTGATGTCCTCGAGCGCACCGTCCGGCTCGAGGAAGAAATCGCCGGCGAGTCGGAAGTTCTCGATCCGGTCGTCGACGATGTCGAGATCGACGACGACGAGCTTGCCGCCGGGGACCTTGTATTCGCCGTGCATGTTCGCCATCCCGTCTCCTCGGTACCCCCAGCTTAATCGTCGGCAGGAACGAACTCGCCGTACCCGTTAGTGCGCAGGCGGGCGCGGAGACGGATGGCGGCGGCATCCAGGTCTGCGGGCTCGGCCGAGCGGTCGATACCCGATGGATGGAACTCGCGCGGCGACCAGGACGGCCAGACGTGGATGTGCAGGTGCGGAACCATGTAGCCCTCGATCATGAGGCCCGCGCGGTCGGAGTCCCACTCCTCGCGCTGGGCGGAACCGATCCGGTGGGCGACGACCATGAGTTCGGCGATGAGGGTGTCGGGCGCGTCGAGCCACCGGTCCACCTCGAGTCGCGGAACGACGAGCACGTGCCCCGGCTGGCGCGGTTCGATCGTCAGGAAGGCGACGCACCTGTCGTCCTTCCAGACGAATCGCGCAGGCTCCTCACCGCGGATGATCTTCGTGAAGAGCGTGGTCATGGCCGGAGGACCCCGACGGGCTCGACGCGGGAGATGCGGGCTGCCGGGGGACTATCCAATGCGATCGGCCAGCCAGGCGAGCGTGTCGGCGACGACCTCGTCCTTGTTCGTCTCATTGAAGACCTCGTGACGGGCATCCGTGTAGACGATGAGCTCGACATCCGTGAGCCCGCCGCGGTTGAGGTAGCTCTCGGCGAGGAGCTCGGCGCTCTTCGTCCCGCCGAAGGAGTCGTCGCTTCCGGCCAGGATGAGCAGCGGCAGGTCGTGCTCGATCCCCTTCGCGGGTTTGCCCAGCAGCCGGAGACTGTCGGCGAGACCGAAGAGCTTGAGCGCCTTCGCGCTGAACATGAGCGGATCGGCGGCCGCGGTGGCGACCACCTGCTGGTCACGGCTCAGCCATTCGTAGCCGGTCGTGCCCAGGTGTTTGTGCTTCGCGTTGAGGTCGCCGCCGTTCATGTGACGGAGGGTGCGGAACGCGGCACCGCTCAGGATGACGGCATCAAAGTCGGCGGAGTGCTCGTTGACGAGGATCTGCGCGATGATGTTGCCCCAGCTGTGCCCGAGCAGCACGACCTCGAGCCCGGGGTTCTCTTCGCGGATCATCCCGGTGAGCCTGCGAACGGCCTCCACCGTGGCGGGCATCCCGCCCGGGCCGAGCCGGCCGAGCTTCGCGTGGTCTCCGCCGTACTGGCCGAGTCCGGTCCGGCCGTGGCCGCGGTGATCGTCGGCGTACACCGTGTACCCGGCCGCGACGAGTTCGCCCGCGAGCCATTCGTAGCGGGCCGCGTACTCGCCGAGTCCGTGTGCCAGTTGGATGATCGCCCGCGGCTCGTCCGCCGCCCAGACGTAGTAGTGGATGGTCACGCCCTGGGCGTCGACGTAGGTGCGGTCCTGCCGGACCGATGACGTGGTCATGGTGCCTCCTGAGCCCCAGTGTATGGCCGCTCGAACCGGCAGGTCACGCCCCTCGGGACTCCGCCGACCGGATCCCACTGCGCCCCGACCGAGACAATTAGTTAGCGACACTAATTTGCTATGCTAAGTAGTTATGGAGAATGACGGCAACCAGCAACTGAGGCTCGCCATCCAACGACTGGCGAGACGCATCCGGTCGAATGCGGCAGACGATGACATCCCCGAGAGCCAGCGCTCGGTGTTGTTCACGCTGCACAATCACGGTCCGCAGTCGCTCGGCTCCCTGAGCGACCACGAGCGCGTGACGCCGCCCAGCATGAATCGCACGGTCAACGCGCTCGTCGAGTCCGGGCTCGTCACCCGCGTGACCGCCCAGGACGATGCCCGGAGGATCGAGATCGACCTCTCACCGACCGGCCACACCTACGTCGACGAGACGAGGCGTCGGCGCGACGCGTGGTTCTCGATGCGGCTCGACGCGCTCACCGAGTCGCAGCGCCGCATCCTGGACAAGGCGACCCCCGTTCTCAAGGTGCTCGCAGAGCAGTGAACTCCACCTTCCGTTCGCTCCGCGTCCACAACTACCTGCTCTGGTTCCTGGGCGCCCTGACGTCCAATATCGGCACCTGGATGCAGCGCACGGCCCAGGACTGGATCGTGCTCACCGAGCTCAGCGATCACGACGCCGCCGCGGTGGGAATCACGATGGCGCTGCAGCTCGGTCCCGTGCTCGTCCTCATGCCGTGGGCGGGTCTCATCGCCGATCGCGTCAACGTTCGCCGGATGCTCATGGTCACGCAGGCCGCGATGGGCTGTCTCGCGCTCGGGCTTGGCGTCATCGTGGTAACCGGGGTCGCCCAGTTGTGGCACGTCTATCTCTTCGCCCTGCTCCTCGGAGTCGTCTCGGCCATCGATTCGCCGATCCGCCAGACCTTCGTCGCCGAGCTCGTGGAGGTGAAGGACCTCACGAACGCCGTGTCGCTCAACTCGGTGTCGTTCAATGCAGCACGCCTCCTCGGCCCCGCCGTCGCCGGCGTGCTGACCGCCGTCGTCGGAGCCGGTTGGGTCTTCGTGATCAACGCCACGACCTTTGCGGCCACGATCATCGCGCTCGTTGCGATCCGCGTGGGCGAGCTTCGCGCCCAGCCTCGCGCTCCTCGCGCCCGCGGCCAGATCATCGCTGGATTCCGCTACGTGCGGAAGAAGCCGGCCATCATCGTGATTCTCATCATGGTCGGCATCGTCGGGACCTTCGGCATGAACTTCGCGATCTACACGTCCACGATGGCCACGATCGCCTTCCACAAGGGAGCGGCGGAGTTCGGCATGCTCAGTTCCGTCACGGCCATCGGATCGATCACGGGCGCGCTCATCTCCGCCCGCCAGGAACGGCCACGGATGCGCACGATCTTCATGGCATCCGCCCTGTTCGGCGTCGCGAGCGCGATCTCGGCCATCATGCCCACCTTCGAGTCCTTTGCCGTGTCACTCACCCTCATCGGATTTGCCGCGCTCATGTTCATGACGACGGCGAACTCGATGGTGCAGACGACGGTGAAACCGAGCATGCGCGGCCGGGTGATGGCGCTCTACATGGCGATCTTCGTGGGCGGCACGCCCATCGGTGCACCGTTCGTCGGCTGGATCGTGAACCAGTTCGGTCCACGTTGGGGGCTCGGCGTCGCGGCGATCTCGGGCATTCTCGCCGCCGCGGTGTGCCTCTACTGGCTCATGCGATACAAGCAGGTGCGAGTGCGCTATTCACGGTCGTGGCCGCAATTGAGTCTCGGCTATGCAGCCAACCCGAACGTCCATGCGCTCGCCACCCAGGAGATCGCCATCATCGAGGCGGAGGCGCAGAAGGGCTGAGGGCGGGAGTCGACGGCCGCCGCTACGGGGTCGGCTCGAGCGCGTCGTAGTGGCGGAAGGTCGGCTGGAACCGCAGGAGCACCGCGGCGAGCGCGATGATCAGGAGTCCGCCGAGAACGGGCGGGAACCACAGCACCGCGCCCAGCGCAGCGAGCCCGATGTAGAGGTCGCCGACCCGCGGTCCGCCGGAGACGACGACGGTGAAGATGCCCTGCATCCGCCCTCGCATGTTGTCGGGCACCGCGACGAGCAGCATGGTGTTCCGGTAGATCATCGAGACGTTGTCTGCGGCCCCGGCTCCGAGGAGCGCGAGGGTCGCACCCCCGATCGCGAGCCAGTTCGCACCCGACAGTTCCGCCGTCACCGGCTGCCCGAGCGAGACGACGAGCACGATCCCGAACGCGAGGATAGAGGCGCCGTACGTGATGACCGCGTATCCGATTGCGAGCCCATGACGGCGCACCGCTCCAATGCTGCCGGAGAACAGGCTGCTGATCATGGTCCCCACGGCGACCGCAGCGGTCAGGATGCCGACCGTGATCGCGCCGCCGCCGAGCAGTACGGCCGCCACCGCGGGAAAAAGAGAATGCGGTCGACCGAAAGTCATCGCGATGATGTCGATCAGATACGAGGCGCGGATGTTGGGGGCGCGGCGGAGGAACGAGAGTCCGGAGATGAGCGACCGCAACCCGGGTCGGTGCGTCTCCCCCTCCGGCCGGATGGCGGGCAGGGTCGCGATGCCGAGAAAGGCAGCCGTGAACAGGATGACGTCGACGGTGTATGTCCACGGGATGCCGACGAACGCCACGAGCACGCCGGCGAGCGCCGGCCCCACCGTCACCATGATCCCGACGCTCATCCCGCTCAGGGCACCCGCCGCCGGCAGGAGCCGCGCAGGAAGCAGCCGCGGCAGGATCGCCTGACGGGAGGTTCCGATGATGGTCGAGGCGATCGTGTTGATGCAGGTGAGCACGTAGAGCGGCCAGAGCAGGTCGATGCCGAACCAGGCGACGGCGGCGATCCCCGCGATCGAGCCCCACGCGATGAGCGCAGACACCATCGCGACGAGGCGACGGTCGAAGGCATCCGCGAGCATCCCGCCGTACAGTCCGGCGATGATCATCGGCACGAGTGCCACCCCACCGACCATCGCGACCGCGAATGTCGACCCGGTGAGTTCGTAGATATGCAGGCCGACCGCGACGACCGTCATCTGGTTGCCGACCCCGGCGATCGCGTTCCCGGCCCAGAGGCGCGCGAAGGCTGGGCTCTCGCGCAGCGGCGACAGATCGATGAGATGACGGCGTGCGCCGGATGCTGCGGAGATCGTGGCGCCTTTCGCGGTCAGATCCGCTCGCGGAGCGTGTCGAGAATCCCCATGATAGCGATCGAATCGTCAAGGGAGTGGACGGGTGAATCCGTCAATCCTTCGGTGACATGACGAGCGATGGCGGTGGCCTGCCAACACAGTCCCTCTCGAAGGCGCAGGCCGGAATCATCCGTCCAGGTGCTGCGCTCGCTGGCTCTCACGAAGTCGAAGCCATCAGGCATGAGGAACGGGCTGCGCACCTCGGCACGGGCGAGGGTTCCGCTGATCGTCGCCTCGACGGCAGTCTCGGCGAGCATCGTGGTCCCGAGGATCGCCTGCGCGCCATCGGCCGTCTCCAGGATCATCGCCACCTGCGCGTCGACGCCGGTCTCCAGCCAGGAACCTCGCGCAGTGATTGCCACGGGGTCCCCGAGAACGAACCGAGCGAACCAGACGGGGTAGATGCCGATGTCGCGAAGGGAGCCCCCGCCGAGTTCCGGGCGGAACACCGGTGCGGCGTGGTCGGTCCCGAAGTCAGCGCCGAAGTCGGCGGTCACGACCTTGACGTCGCCGAACTCCCCCGCGTCGAGAAGCTGGCGGAGCACATCAGTCTGGGGAAGGTAGCGGCTCCACATCGCCTCCGTCGCGAAAACCCCGACGGCACGCGCAGCGCTCGCGATCGCGCGGGCGTCCTCCGCGTCCACGCCGATCGGCTTCTCGATGAGCACGTGCTTGCCGGCGGCGATCGCGAGCTCGGCGAGAGCGCGATGCTCACTGTTGACCGAGGACACGTAGACGATGTCTACCCCTGGGTCGGCGACCAGTTGCCGATAGTCGCCATAGCTTCGCGGCACCCCGTTGGCCGCAGCAAAGCGTTCTGCTCGCTCGAGCGATCTCGATGCGACCGCGTGAACCCGCTGATCGGTGTTCGCGTGGAGAGTCGCCGTGAAGTCGCCGGCGATCTCTCCCGGGCCGAGGATGCCCCACCGCAGAATCGGGCCGCCTCTCAACGGCGTGACCCTGGGGTCGGGAAACCTCACAGCTTCATTCCCATGAAACGGACCCCGGGCCGCTCGTCCAACACCTGGAATCCGATGTGCCGGTAGAACTGCGTCGCGTTCTCGTTCTCCTCCGCCACGCCGAGATGCACGCCGCGCGCGCCCTGCTCACGCAGGCTCCCGAGGACGGCTTCGATGAGCCCCCGGCCGAGCCCGTGGCCCTGGATGCGAGGAAGGAGGTCGATATGAAGGTGGGACGCATACTCGGCGACCACATCATCCGGTGCCGTCTCCGGGAAGTGAAGGAGACGGATGGCGTCGTCGTCGGGTGTGGAGCCCTCCGTAATCGGGTACTGCTCGCGCAGCGCGGGCCACCATTCGGCCTCCTCCCACGCCTCGAAGGCGCGCGTGTCCGCGGCGGCGAAGCTGTATCCGGCAATCCCCTGCGAGTCCGCCGCGGCGAAGGAGTGCGCCGGCTGCCCGACGAGGTACGGTCCGACGTAGACGTGCCCCAGCAGGTCGGGGTTCCGAAACAGCTCGCTGGCATCATTGCCCGAGTCTCCGGTCTGCAGGCAGACACGATACACGCCCGGCAGATCCTGGAGAGTCGCTCGTCGAATCACGGTCACGCAGCCAAGATTACTGCCCCGATCAAGTGGTCTACCGAAGTTTGGAAGCCCGTCCTTCGAGTGGTCTACCCACCGAGCCGGATGTCGCCCGGATCGCCTGATTCATGGGGGAAAAGTTCACAGCAAGCGGTCTCGCTCGCGGATGCAGTCAGCTGAAAAGTGGTCTCATAGTTCCCTTGCGCACTGCGAACATCCGCGCTCTAATTGCCGGGTGCCCATCGTGGAAGCCTCTACGCGACATTCCGTCCGCGCCCGACTGCGTGAACTCGTCGCCGCCGCGAACGTCGGAGATCGACTGCCGAGCGAACGCGACCTCAGCGTGCGCTGGGGAGTCGCCCGGATGACGCTGCGGCGAGCCGTCGACACGCTCGTCGCCGAAGGGATCGTCGAACGCCGACACGGTTCCGGCACCTACGTGACCCCGCAGCCTTTCGTCCGCATGCTCGGGCTCACCTCCTTCTCCCAGGACATGCGCGACCGCGGTCTCATTCCGTCCAGCCGCCTGCTCGCGTTCCGCGTCATTCCGGCCGACGGGACCCTCGCCGGCCAGCTCAGGATCCCGATCGGCGACCCCGTCCTGAGCTTCACCCGGCTTCGCACGGCAAGCGGCGACGCCATGGCGGTCGAGTCCGTGTGGATCCCGCAGAAGTTCGTCCCCGGCCTCGGCGGAAGCGACCTGGGCGGATCCCTCTACGAACTCCTTGCCGAGCGCTATCGGATCACCACCGGCGCGGCGAAGGTGTCGATCGAACCGGTCCTGCCGGAGCCCCGCGTACGAGAGCTGCTCACGCTTGACGAGGACCAGGCCTGCCTGCGCATTCGCATGGTGGACTCGGACACCCGCGGGCAGGTCATCATGATCGCCAACTGCGTGTATCGCGGCGACCGCTACCAACTGTCGGCCGACATCACAGGGGCGGCGTTCCTGTCGGCGGCGGTCCGGCGGGCAGGATGAGCGGGGTTCTCGCCGTGGACGGCGGCCAGTCGGGCATCCGGCTCAGGCACAGTCAGAGTCGGGAGGTGGTCGAACTCGAGGGCGTCAGCCGTCTCGAAGGCGATCCGGTGGAACGAGTGGGGTCCCTCATCATCGACGCCGTCGGAGCCGCAGGATTCCCCACGGCGGACATCGCCGTACTCGGGCTGACCACCGCTCCCTCGGATTCGCGGGACAGGGCTCGGCTTTCCGGCGCTCTCGCCGAGAGCCGGGTGGCGAGCGAGGTCTGGATCGCGGATGACGCGGTGACCTCCCACGTCGGGGCGCTGTCGGGCGAACCCGGCGTGTCCCTCGTCGTCGGCACGGGAGTCGCATGCCTCTCTCGGTCGGCGGACGGCAAGCCGCGCATCTTCGATGGTTACGGATACCTGCTGGGCGACGACGGCGGTGCGTGGTGGATCGGCAGGGCCGGGGTGCGGGCCGCGCTCGACGCACACGCCGGTCGAGGTGATGCCACCTCTCTGGTGGAAGCGACGATCGAGCGATTCGGCGCGATTCAGGACCTGCACGTGAGGCTTCACGATTCCGCCAGGCCGGTCAACGACATCGCCCAGTTCGCCCGGGAGGTCCTGCGCCTTGCCGCGGGAGACGACGCGGTCGCCCGCGAGATAGTGAACGACGCGGCCGACCTCCTGTTCGACACCACTGTCGCCGCCGCTCGCTGGTCCGGATCACGCGCCGTCGCCGTAGCCCTCGGCGGCCGGATGTTGCAGCCGGGAACTCCGCTCCGCGCCAGGCTCGATGAGCTGCTGGCTTCGGAGCCGGAGTGGCTGCTCGCACGCAGTGCAGACGGGACAGCACTCGACGGCGCCATGGCGCTCGGCCTGTCCGGTGCAGGACCCTTCAGCGATCTCGTGGATATAAGGAAAGAAGGAGTACACGAATGAGTCGTGACGCCAGGAGTTCCGGGCGCGAGTTTCTCGCCATCGCCCGGCAGCTGATCGAGCGGCTGGAGTTGGAGGAGTGGGAGAACATCAGCGCTGCAGCCGTCTGCGTCGCCGACGCCCTGGAGGGCGGCCACTCCATCCACGCGTTCGGCACCGGGCACTCGCACATGCTCGCCGAGGAACTCTTCTATCGGGCCGGAGGGCTCGTCCAGGTGAAGCCGATCCTGTTCGAGGGACTCATGCTGCACGCCAGCGCCCCGCTGAGCACATCGCTCGAGCGCCTTGACGGGCTCGCCGCGGCACTCCTGAAGGACCACCCGATCGCTCTCGGCGACGTGTTGATCGTCGCATCCAACTCCGGGAGCAATGCCGTGACCTCCGAACTCGTGCAACTCGTCAAGGAGCTGGGCGTGACATCGATCGCACTCACGAGCCTGCACCACGCGATGTCCACGTCTGCTCGATCGACGAAGCTCCCTCGGCTTCACGAACTCGCTGACATCGTGATCGACAACGGCGGTGCCGTCGGCGATGCGGCCATCGCCGTCGACGGTTTCGACAAGCGGATCGCACCGACCTCCACGATCGTCGGGGCGGCGATCCTCAACACCATCGTCGCGGAAGCAGTGCAGCTCCTCATCGAGCGCGGCGTCCGGCCCGAGGTCTACAGCAGCAGCAACCTCGACGGCGGCGACAAGGCCAACGCCAACTACGTGGCGAAGGGGTTGGCCAGATGACCGCCTCGAAGTCGCCGTTCGCCGTGCGAGGGATCATCGAGGGCCACTACGGAAAGCCGTGGTCGCATGACCAGCGGCTGGACATCGTTTCGTTCATCGCGGACAGGGGAATGAACACCTTCGTGTACTCGCCGAAGGACGATCCGCTCGTCCGGCGCGACTGGCGTGTGGCCTACAGCGGCGCAGCTCTCGAGCGGCTCGCGGAGCTCGTCGACGCGTGCGCCGGCCGCCACATCCGATTCATCTACTGCCTCTCGCCCGGCCTGTCGATCGAGTATTCGAATCCATCCGATCTCGACTCGCTCTCTGCGAAGTTCGACAGTGTCGCCTCCATCGGCGTCACAGACTTCGGTCTGCTGCTCGACGACATCCCGCCGCAGCTCCAACACGAGGCCGATCGTGTTCAGTATGTCGACCTCGTCGACGCCCACATCGATCTCGTGTCGAGGCTGTACGACTCGTTGCCTGCCGGCGACTCTCTCGTGGTGTGCCCCACCGTCTACTGCGGGTACGGGGACGAGGAGTACGTCACCCGCTTGGGTCGCGCGATCGACCCGCGGATCGACCTGTTCTGGACCGGTCGTGCGATCTGCTCCGCCACCATCGACCTCGCCGATGCTGCGACATTCGCGCGGTCCACCTCTCGCCCAGCGACCTACTGGGACAACTACCCCGTCAATGATGTGGCGATGACGCACGAGCTGCACGTCGGTCCGTACCAGGGTCGCGATCGTCACCTGTTCCGATTCGCCACCGGGGTCATCGCAAACGGAATGGAGCTCTTCGAGTCCTCCAAGATCGCGTTTGCGACCATCGCCGACTACCTGGCGGATCCGCAGTCCTACGACCCGCAGGAGAGCTGGGTTCGAGCGATCGACCTGGTCGTCGGCGAGGCCGACAGCAGCGCCTTCACCCTGTTCGCGGACAACGTACGTACCTCCTGCCTGTCGGAGGAAGAGGCTCCGATGGTGTCCGCAGCGCTCGCCCGATTCGCGTTCCGGTTGCAGCAGGGCGAAGCGGTTGCCGCGGGTGAAGAACTGCGAGAGTTCGCCGAGCGTCTGTCCGGCGCCGCACGGCACCTTCTTGAGGGCGGGGTTCGGAACCGCGCTCTCCTCGCCGAGGCGCGACCATGGGTCGAGAAGTTCTCGCTGGGAGCCGACATCATGCTCGACCTCGCGAGTCTCGCGGTCGAGGGCACCCTGGCCTCGCTCGGGCGCGAGCGAATGGAGGCGAGCCTCGCCAGGCTTCGTGAACTGCGGCCGAGCGTGTTCGGAGCCGCGCTCGAGATGACCCTCACCGATCTCCTCGCGACAGTGAAGGAGGATACGCGATGACCGCCGTCCACGCCGGTGCCGCCTCGCGGGTACTGCACCTCGATGCGGGCCTGCCGCTGTCGGGTTACGTGGTCGAGCATCGCAATGCCGAAGATCCTAACGAAATCCTGGATGTGCGTGCCCTCGTCATCGAGAGCGGTGGAGGCACCACGGTGATCGTCAGCTACGACCTGCTGTACGGCAGCGAAAGCCTGACGACGCAACTGCGCGAACTCATCCGGGTCGCTCATGGAATCGACGGGACCGGGGTGCTGGTCAACGGCACACACACCCACTGCTCGCCACGGGACACCACCGCTCGCGTCAATCCCGAACTGGTGTCCAGTCTGGCGGCGAGCGGGCTCGAGGCGGTCACGGCCGCTCTCGCATCGCTCGCGCCGGTCCGAGTGGTGTCCGGTGCCGCACACGGCATCGGGATCGGACAGAACCGCCGCGAGCCAGACGGCGCGGTCGACGACTCGGCACAGCTGGTCGTGTTGCAGCGCCTCGACGGATCGGTTGCGGCGACGGTGGTCAACCTCGCCTGCCACCCCGTCGTGCTGGATGACGAGACGACCGTCTATCACCCCGACTTCGTGGGCACTCTCCGCTCGCTCGTCGAACAGGCATACGGTGGCACCTGCCTGTTCCTGCAGGGCTTCGCCGGCGACACGAACCCGATCGTGACCGAGCACACGATCCGCGAAACCCGGCGCGTCGGTGCCCGCGCCGCAGCTCCGATCCTGGCCGGCTTCGCCGAATTGCTGGCGACTGATCGGAACCCGACGGTCTACAACCTCAGCCTCGGCAGAGAGGTGGCCGTCGCCCAGCCTTCGGGGACGATCCACACCGGTCCCATCAGGTGTTCGAGTGTGCTCGTGACGGCAGCCCAGCGCTCCCTCGACAGACCGGAGCGACCTGAGGCCGCCGACGAGGCCAGGCGCATCGAGGAGTGGATCACCGCGCTCTACCGGGTGCAGGATCCGATCTTCAACTCGATGGACATGCTTGCCGAATATCGCGGTGACCTGCAGCTGGAGGTCCAGTCGATTGCGCTGGGGGACGAGCTGCTCATCATCGCCTTCCCCGGAGAGCCGCTGGGCGAGGTCCGTCGCCAGATCATTGCCGGCCTGCCCGGAAGACAGGTGCTCACGGTCGGCTATTCCAACGGCTCCCCCGGCTACATCCCCTACCGGGCCGCCTATGCCCACTCGGGCTACGAAGTCGGATGCTCCACCGTCGCACCGGGAACCGCGGAACGGCTGGTGGCCGCTTGTCTCGAAGCGCAGAGTCCGACCCGATGACTTCTGCCTGTGTCTAACAAACGAACTGAAAGGTAAAGGAAGTGAAAACTCGAACGAACAACATGCTCAAGGCCTCCATCGCAGCGACCGCTGTCATGGTCGTCTTGGCCGGATGCTCGACCGCATCCGATTCTGGTCCCCAGCCGGAGAAGGACGCCCCGAAGGATCTCTCCGGAAACATCTCCGTGTGGTGGAGCCAGAGCGACCGGGAAGCAGACGAAGCCCGAACGGCGCTCGAAGGCTTCAAAGCGCTCTACCCGAACGTCAAGGTCACCTATCACGACGGCCAGTCGGACGAGCAGATAGCGAAGGCCATCGCGACCAACGCCGACATCGACATCGCGATCTCGAGTGGGCCGGACAGCCTGGGGACGTTCTGCACATCCGGCGCGTTCGTCGATCTCGCTCCGTACATGAAGCGCGACAAGGTGGACATGTCAGTGTTCTCCGGCGCGGCCAAGGAGTACACGCAGCTCAACGGTGAACAGTGCAGCCTTCCGTGGCTGAACAATGCCTACGGCCTGTATTACAACACTGATCTGCTGGCGTCGGCAGGGGTCACTGAGCCCCCGAAGACCTTCAGCGAACTCGAGGATCTCGCGCTCAAGCTCACCACGTACAACGCCGACGGGTCGATCAAGACCCTCGGATTCAACCCGCTCATGGGGTTCTACGAGAGCCTGCCGCCGCAGTGGATGGGCACCGTCAACGCATCGTGGATGCCCAAGGGCGAAGCATCGTTCTCCACGGATCCCGCATGGGCCAAGCTCATGACCTGGCAGAAGGACTTCATCGACAAGATCGGTTACGACAAGCTCCAGGCCTTCACGGCTGGCCTGGGCGATGAGTGGTCTGCCGATCAGGCCTTCGAAACCGGACAGATCGCGATGGTCCTCGACGGGGAATGGCGGGTGGCCTTCATCCAGGACCAGGCTCCGGGCATCGCTTTCAAGACCGCGCCGATGCCGACTGCCGATGACAACGCCGACGCCTATGGCGCCGGCTACGTCTCCGGGAGTACCGCAGGCCTCACTCGGGCTTCCAGGAACCCCGAGGCCGCCTGGGCGTTCCTGAAGTACGCGACCATGGACACGCAGGCGCTCGTCACGGCAGCCAACCTGCTGAAGAACATGCCCAGCACGGAAGCCTCACGTACTTCACCCGATCTGACGCTTCCTGAAGCATCGGACACGTTCCTTCACATTGTGAGCAATCCGTATTCTGTGACGGTGACGCCGGCATTGTCCGGGAGCGCAGTCGGTGAGAGTGTGCTCAAGTTCATGCAGCAGTTCCAGGCGGGTGATGTCTCCAATCTGCAGGAGGGGCTCACGAAGTTGGACTCCGACATCATGAACGCGATCGAGCTCAGCAAGTAGGGGATCGATCTTGACCGGCACGATCGTTGAGGGCCGAGCGCTTCACGGTGCTCGGCCCGCACGCCGAAGAGTCTCCCGATATCGCCGAAATCGGCACCTGGTCATTTGGGCCATGCTCACTCCGGCGATCCTCGGGCTACTCGTGTTCTTCGTCTACCCCCTGGTCGCGAACCTGTACTACTCGTTCACCAGCTACGACCTGCTGTCGCCTCCCCGATGGATCGGCCTGCGCAATTACACCTACCTGTTCACGCAGGATCCGAGAGTGGCAGCTGCCGCGCTCAACACCCTCTGGCTCGTCCTCATCATGGTCCCGATAAAGATCCTGGCGTCGCTGGGAGTCGCGGGCCTCCTGATGAAGGCCAGGCGAGTGTCCGGATTCTGGCGCACCGTGTTCTACCTTCCGGCGCTGGTCCCGCCGGTTGCGTCCGTGGTCGCTTTCGTCTTTCTCTTCAACCCCGGCAGTGGACCCGTCAACGCGGCTTTGCGCTCGGTGGGCATCGCCGGGCCGCTCTGGTTCAACGACCCCCAATGGTCGAAGCCGACACTGGTCGTGCTCGCCATCTGGGTCATGGGCGACGTCATGATCATCTTTCTTGCTTCGCTTCTCAATGTGCCCCGGGAGCAGCACGAGGCCGCCGCTCTGGACGGTGCCAATGCCGCACAAAGAATCGTCTACGTGACGCTGCCGGCCATCGCTCCCGTGATCCTGTTTGCGGCCGTGACGGGCGCGATAGCAGCGTTGCAGTACTTCACGGAGGCGGCAGTCGCATCCGGGGTGGCCAGTGGAAAGTCCGGCGTGTACACCAAGCTCTCGGATGTCATGGGCTATCCCGCCGACTCCCTGCTGACGTACACGGAATGGCTGTACGCACGTGGATTCGGGAGCTTCCAGCTGGGTTACGCTGCCGCGCTCGCCGTGGTCCTCTTCGTCGTGACCGCTGTCTTCATGGGATTGCTGTTGCGGAGATTCGACGCATTCAACCCGGATGGAAGATCATGAACCACAACACCCAGAGCCGTCACAGGGTTCTCAACTTCATTGCCGACAACACGATCCTGGCTGTCCTCGGGGCCCTGTTCATCGCCCCCATCGTCCTCGTCCTGCTGACGTCGTTCATGTCCGGTCGACAAACGCTGACGGCCTCATGGTGGCCCGATCCCTGGGAGTGGGACAACTACGTCAAAGCCTTCACCGAGGTGCCGCTCGCCAGTTGGTTCGCCAATTCGACGATGTACGCCGTCTTGAGCACGGTGTTCATGATCGTCTCGTCGGTGCCGGCGGCCTACGTGCTTGCCAAGATCAAGTTCCGCTTCTCCAACGTCATCTTTCTCGCCATCATCGTCGCGATGCTCCTGCCGCCGCAGGTCACGATCGTGCCCATCTATGTCATGTGGGCGAAGATCGGACTCACCGGCACGTTGTGGCCACTCATTCTGCCCAATCTCCTGGGAAGCGCCTTCTCGATCTTCCTGCTCCGACAGTTCTTTCTCACGATTCCGAGCGCATACGCTGACGCAGCTCGAGTGGACGGAGCGGGAGAGGTGGGCGTTCTCCTCAAGGTGATGGTCCCGATGACCCGATCCGGCATCGCGGCCGCCGCAATCTTCCAGTTCTTCTATTCCTGGAACGACTTCTTCGGCCCGCTGCTCTACACGTCGGAGAACCAGCAGGCCTGGCCCGTCGCCTACGGGCTCGCAACCTTCCACGGCTCACACGGCACCGACTGGGGCATGACCATGGCCGTGACGATGCTGGTCACCCTCCCCGTCGTCATTGTCTTCTTCTTCGCCCAAAGGGTGTTCGTGGAGGGAATCAACCTCACCGGTGTCACGGGTTGATGCCTGGCTCACCCGGAATCGATTCCGAGACGTGCGCCTCGACCGGGTCAGGCATCGCTGAAGTTCACCTCCACGAGTGGGCTACCGGAGAGCCAGTCCTCGAGAGTTCCCTCAACTGCCTCCCCGCCGTCGCGAAGTCTCGTCACGATCGCTGAGAGGACCATCTGTCGTTCGACGTCGTCGACAATCGGCCGAGCGACGGCGGCCAGGTCAGCGACGGTCGAACCCTTCATGTGGAAGACGAAGTTCGGCGAGCTCTGAAGATTCGCGTACCAGCTACGCCTCCCAGGGGTGCCGGTCAGGTAGATCTTCCCCGCCACCGTGAAGAACCAGATCTCGATCCGTCGTGGCTCGCCCGAGATCCGACCCGTTGTCGTGATGTCGATCGTTCGGTCGGTGTCGAGCGCCCGACGTATGTCCCTATTCGTGTTCATCGTCTGGTGCCATAGTGGCGACGGTAGCCGATGGAGGAGACTGTCGCGAACACCGGCTCGAGGATCAGAGGATCCCTGGGGAGACCGTGCGGAACCCGAGCTCACTTGCGGACAGGAGCAGCCGCTGGTCGTAGGCGCAGACGAGGTCGGCGTTCACGAGGGTTGCCGTCGCGAGATGGATGGCGTCCAGGCTGCGGAGGGAGAAGGGCCCGAGCCGGGTGGCGATACTGGCGACCTGGTCGGTGATGGGGTACTCGATGACGCCGGACAACGCGGTCCCGATGAGATCCACGACTGTGAAGGGATCCATCTCGTCGAGACGCTGGCGGATGATCCGCGTCGTCTCGATCGTTCCGAGCGCCGAAGAGAACAACCTCGCCCCCAACTCGACGTGCTTCGCCAGCGTGTCGACGAGTGGCTCAGACTCCACCTCCTGCAATGCGCGCTTCACCAGCGCACTGCTGTCGACGTAGATGAGCACTCAGAACCTGTCTTCTCGGTCGAGCAGATCCGCTGTGGTGACACCCTCTGGCAACCGGAGTAGTCGCGGCGCCCGGCGGAACGGCTCACGCGGCGGTTTCACGATGCCTGCGGCGATGAGCTCTTCCAGGGTTCGGCCGGTCGGCTTGTTCGGCGAAAGGCCGAGGAAACTCTCGAGCGCCTCCCGGATGAGTGCCTGCTGCGAGCGGCCCGTGCGCTCGGCCTCCTCACGCAGGGCGACCGCCACCTCAGGGCGCAGTCTCAGATTCATGGCCATTTCATCACGGTACCATTCGGTACCACTGCAGTACCGGCCATGCTGCTCACGGAATGTTCGAGTCAGTGCCGGTCGAGTATCGCCTTGAGATCGACGCCCCGCGGGAGCACACCGTAGAGTCGGCCGCGATCCTCGCCCAACCGCGACTGCACGAATGCGTGGGCAGCCGCCGCTGGTGCGAAGCGCAGCATGAGCGATGCCTGCAGGGTCAATGCCAGGCGCTCGGTGATGCGACGGGCCTGCGACGGTTCCGGAGCCACAGCGAGCTCCCGGCGGGTGTCAGCCAGGTAGGTGTCGAACAGGGGGTGGATGCCGTCGGCGAGGGAGACCTCGGCGAGGAACGCATCCACGGTGCCCGGCTCGCGGGCCATCGCCCGCAGCACATCGAGTGCGATGACGTTGCCGGATCCCTCCCAGATCGCCATGACCGGCTGCTCCCGATACCGTCGAGCAAGCGGGAAGTCCTCGATGTAGCCGTTGCCGCCGAGGCACTCCATCGACTCGTAGGCGTGCTCCGGCCCGCGCTTGCAGATCCAGTACTTCGCCACGGCGGTCGCCAGGCGGCGGAATGCCTGCTCCTGATCGTCCGCATCGTCGTCGTGCGCGCGGGCGAGACGCAGGCCCGTCACGGTCGCCGCCTCGGATTCGAGCGCCAGGTCGGCGACCACCGCGGTCATCGCCGGCTGGTCGACGAGCTTCGCCCCGAACGCCGACCGGTGCCGCACCAGCCACAGGGCCTCGGCGACCGATTGGCGCATCCCTGCCGCCGTTCCCAGCACGCAGTCGAGGCGGGTGCGCGCGACCATCTCGATGATCGTGGCGACGCCGCGGCCCTCCTCGCCCAGAAGGTGGGCGACCGTGCCGTCGAACTCGACCTCGCACGAGGCGTTCGAACGGTTGCCGAGCTTGTTCTTCAGGCGTTGGATGGCGAAGGCATTCCGGGTGCCGTCCTCGAGCATCCGGGGGAGCAGGAAGCAACTGAGTCCAGCCGGTGCCTGCGCGAGGACGAGGAACGCATCCGACATGGGTGCGCTGCAGAACCACTTGTGCCCGGTGAGGCGATGGCTTCCGTCGCCGGCATCCACGGCGACCGTCGTGTTCGCCCGCACGTCGGAGCCACCCTGCTTCTCGGTCATCGCCATGCCGAACAGCGCTGACGGTTTGCCCGAGGAGAGGGTTCCGTCGTAGTCGCGGCTCAGGAGCCGCGGAAGCCAGCGTGCGGTCAACGCTTCGGATGCCGCGAGCGCGGGCACCGCGGCGTGCGTCATCGAGACCGGGCAGGCGTGACCCGGCTCGACCTGCGCGAAGAGCATGAACGTCGCCGCTCGCGCGACATTCGCCCCCGGTCGCGGATCCGCCCACGCACTCGTGTGGGCCCCATGCGCGACAGCGGCCGTCAGGATGCGGTGGTACGACTCGTCGTAATCGACCTCGTCGATCCGGTTCCCGTAACGGTCATGGGTACGCAGTACCGGAACCTGAGTGTTGGCGACTTCGGCATCGTGCTGAAAGGCGGCACTCCCGACGAGCTTCCCCACCTCGCGCAGCTCACCGAGCGCCCACTCGGCGCCGAACCGGGCCACCGCATCCACGAGCGGTCGGTTGGCACCGAACTCGTCCACGTCGACACGCGGTGGTGCCTGGTTCTCTCCGTCGTGGATGGACATGCCACCACGCTAATCCCGAACGCGGGAATCCGTACCTGCGGCCAGCCCGCCGTGTCGAGCGCTAGCGCCGGAGCTCCAGGGTGCAGCACTTGACGCCACCGCCACCGAGCAGCAGCTCGGAGAGGTCGACGCCGATCGGGTTGTAGCCGTGCTCCCGCAGCTGCCGTTCGAAGTCCTTCGCCCGTGAGGCGATCACCACGTTGTACCCGTCGGAGTACGAATTGAGCCCGAGCACGGAGGCGTCCTCCTCCGTGACGATGATCGCATCCGGGTATCTCTCGCGCAGGACGGAGAGACCGGCATCATTGAACGCCGACGGCAGGTAGGCGATGTTCGCCGCTTCGCCGGGGGCCGGGGCAGGATCGAGGACCGCGATGGCCGTGTCGACGTGGTAGAAGCTCGGGTTCACGAGCTCGAGCGAGATGACGTCACGGCCGAAGATCTCGGCCACTTCGCGATGGCTGGCACGATCAGTGCGGAACCCGGTTCCGGCCAGGATCGTGTCGCCGACGAGCAGGAAGTCCCCCTCGCCCTCGTTGACCTCCTTCGGCACGCGCACGTCGTATCCGTTCGCGCGGAACCAATCCATGTATGCGGGGCCCTCAGGCTGCCGCTCGGGGTAGGTGAAGTTCGCACCGTATGCGATGTTGTCGAGGACGAAACCTCCGTTGGCCGCGTACACCATGTCGGGAAGCCCGTCGATCGGGTCGACGAGCTGAACGTCGAATCCGAGCTCGAGATAGGTGCGGTAGAGCTCATTCCACTGCGTCACCGCGAGCGACGTGTCGGTCGGGTTCTCCGGATGCATCCACGGGTTGATCTGATAGCTCACGGTGAAATAATCGGGTCGGCACATGAGCACCGACCTCTTCGACACCGTGCGTTCAGGGGTCTCGGCTCGATTCCGGGCGAGAGTCTCGGTCATGGCCTGCTCCATTCCTTCGGCGGACTACGTCACTCCCTCGAGCCCCGTCCCGGGACGCCGGTTCAAGTCTGTCACGGCGGTATCTGACGCTTCACGCCGAAGGGCGCATTGATCCTGCGTGGTGACTCCCCTCGGCACAACGATTCACCATAGGATCTGCACATGGACAGCCTCGATTACGGCATCATCGACCTTCTCCGCCAGAACGCTCGTGCCGGGTACGGCGACATCGGGGAGGTGATCGGGCTGTCGGCATCCGCCGTCAAGCGCCGCGTGGACCGACTCGTCGCCGACAAGGTGATTCGTGGGTTCACGATCCAGGTCGACCCGAACGTCGACGGCCTGGCGACTGAGGCCTACGTCGAACTGTTCTGCCGCGGCACGGTCGCCCCTGAGGACCTCCGCCGCATCCTCGCCGCCGTGCCCGAGGTCGTCGACGCGGGGACGGTCACGGGCAGCGCGGATGCGATCGTCCACATGCGTTCGCGAGACATCGCGAGTCTCGAGGTCGCCCTCGAGCGGGTCAGGCTTGCGCCCAACGTCGATCACACGCGATCAGCGATCGTCCTGTCCAAGCTCATCCACCGAACCCAGGAGTGACGATCAGGCGGCGAGCGACTCGTCCTCGGCGCGCAGCGGCTTGAGCGCTCCGGCCCACGCGGCGATCTGGTCGACCTGCTTCTGCAACTCCTCTAGGTGCAGGTCGGCCGGCGCGAACTCCGAGAAGTTCTTCCAGTCGGTGAAGATCGAGAGCATGACGTTCTGGCGCACGTCGGCGATCTCGAGTTCGGCGAGGATCTGGCGGAGGTGCTCGTTCGCGCGCACACCGCCCATGCTGCCGTAGCTCACGATGCCCGCGGCCTTGTTGTGCCACTCGGCGGCGACGAAGTCGAGCGCATTCTTGAGCGAGCCGGGCAGCGAGTGGTTGTACTCGGGCGTGACGAAGATGTATCCGTCGAACTCGTCGATCCGGTTCGCCCACGCCCTGGTGTGCGCGTGCTGGTACTGGCCCATGCCGGCAGGAAGCGCCTCGTCGAGAATCGGCAGCGCGTAGTCGGCGAGGTCGACCAGTTCGAACTCGACGCCATCGGCCTTCGCGTTCGCCTTGACCCATTCGCCCACGGCGAGGCCCTTGCGGCCCGGACGGGTACTGCCGACGATGATTCCGATCCTGAGGTGTGACACTGGTGCCCTTTCGCTGCATTTCCGACGCCGCCAAAACTTGGTGACACATCACCATAATTCACCACTGGTTGATGTGTCAACTATCTAGTAGGATGTTCACAGGATGTCCGAAGTCTCCGAGGTCAGCGAAGCGGAATGGGCCGTCTGGCGCACCTTCTACGCCATGCGACGGCAGCTCGACCGCGCCCTCGAAGACCAGCTTCAACGGGACGCCGGAATCTCCGGCCCCGACTACGAGATCCTGCTCTCCCTGTTCGAGTCTCCTCAGAGACGGATGCGCAGTCGCGACCTCTCCGCGCGCATCGGCTGGGAGAAGAGCCGCATCTCGCACCAGGTCACCCGCATGGAGAACCGGGGCCTCGTCGAGCGCAGCGAGTGCGAGGACGACCTGCGCGGCACCTGGATCGGCCTGACCACCGAGGGCCGCCGTGCCGTGCTCGGGGCGATGCGCGAGCACACCACGGCCATCCGGAACCTGTTCTTCGACGTCCTCACGCCCGACGAGCTCGCATCACTGCGGGCCGTCTCCGATCGCGTGCTCGGTGCGATCAACCCGCCCCTGTGCGACGAGGCCTCCTGAGCGTTTGCCGTCAGGCGACGACGGCCTCCGGCTGCTCGACGAGGTAGCGCGAGTA
Organism: Terrimesophilobacter mesophilus; assembly: GCF_014200375.1. Lineage (GTDB taxonomy): Bacteria > Actinomycetota > Actinomycetes > Actinomycetales > Microbacteriaceae > Terrimesophilobacter > Terrimesophilobacter mesophilus. The sequence goes on from NZ_JACHBP010000001.1 coordinate 1,278,394, forward strand.
GGCGCACAGCGTGAGGAAGGTCGGGTACTCCTCCCGCAGCGCGACCTCGCGGAAGACCTCTGCCGCGTCGTCGAAACGGTCGTCCGTCGTGCGCGGCAGCCGGAGAAGCAGGTCGTCCAGGAGCCCCTCGACGAACTCGCGCGTGACCTGCGTGCCCTCCTGCGTCACGACGTCCTGGTGGATCCACTGCCACACCTGCGACCGGCTGATCTCGGCGGTCGCGGCGTCCTCCATGAGATCGTCGATGGCCGCCGCGCCGACGCCCCGCAACCACGACTCGATGTAGCGCACCGCCACCGAGACGTTCCCGCACACTCCTGCGTAAGTGATGGCGCCGTTGACCGAGCGGATGTCCAACAGCTGGTCCGCCGTGACGCGCACGTCGTCGCGGAGTCGGCCGAGCTGGTTCGGCCCGCCGCCCAGCACCGCGTCGAACTCGGCGCGGGCCGTGTCGATGAGATCCGGATGCGCGACCCAGGTGCCATCGAATCCATCGGCGGCCTCCCGGCGTTTGTCCGCGGTCACCTTCTCGATCGCCCTCGTCGTCACTCCCGGGTTTCGGCGGTTCGGGATGAACGCGCTCATGCCGCCGATCGCGTGGGCGCCGCGGCGGTGGCAGGTGCTCACGAGCAGGTCCGTGTATGCGCGCATGAACGGCACCGTCATCGTGATCTCGTTGCGGTCGGGCAGAACGAAGCTCTGCCCGCGACCGCGGTAGTTCTTGATGATGCTGAAGATGTAGTCCCAGCGACCGGCGTTGAGCCCCGCGCAGTGGTCACGCAGTTCGTAGAGGATCTCCTCCATCTCGAAGGCCGCGCCGATCGTCTCGATGAGCACCGTCGTGCGGATCGTGCCGTGCGGGAGGCCGAGCCGTTCCTCGGAGAAGGAGAACACGTCGTCCCAGAGTCTCGCCTCGCCGTGGCTCTCGATCTTCGGCAGGTAGAAGTACGGGCCGCGACCCTGCGCGATGAGCTCGGCGGCGTTGTGGAAGACGTACAGGCCGAAATCCACGAGCGAACCGGATGCCGGCATGCTGCGGCCGGCCCGATCGATGTGGCTCAGGTGCTTCTCGACGAGGTGCCAGCCGCGGGGGCGCAGCACGATCGTCGGCGTCTCGCCGGTGACGCGGTACTCGCGGCCGTCCTCGCTCGTGTACTCGAGCCGTCCGCGGATCGCGTCGAACAGTGTGAGCTGCCCCTCGATGACGTTCGCCCAGGTGGGGCTCGTCGCGTCCTCCTGGTCGGCGAGCCACACGTTCGCCCCGGAGTTGAGCGCGTTGATCGCCATCTTGCGGTCGGTCGGACCGGTGATCTCGACCCTGCGGTCGGCCAGGCCGGGGCCCGCTCCCGCGACGCGCCAGTCCGGGTCGGCCCGGACATCCGCGGTCTCCGGCAGAAAACGCAGGTTGCGGCCGTTGCCGAGGTCGTAGCGCACGCGCATGCGCGCCGCGAGTGCGTCGTGGCGTCGACCGGCGAAGCGGTCGTGCAGCTCGGTGAGAAAGGCGAGCGCCTCGAGCGTGAGGATGTCGTCGTAGCGGTCCCGGATCGGGCCGTCGATGCGGATGCCGGTCATGATGGTCTTCTCTCCTGACTTCAGAACTGGGCGGTCTCGGTGGAGCCGACGAGGGCGAGCGTCTGGCTGCCGGGGTTGAGTACCGTCGCCACGCGATCGAAGTAGCCGGTACCGACCTCGCGCTGGTGGCGGGTGGCGGTGTATCCGTTCGCCTCGGAGGCGAACTCGGCCTCCTGGAGTTCGACGTAGGCGCTCATCTGGCGGTCCTGGTAGCCGCGTGCGAGCTCGAACATCGAGTGGTTGAGCGCGTGGAATCCGGCGAGGGTGATGAACTGGAACGCGTAGCCCATGGCGGCGAGCTCACGCTGGAACCTGGCGATCGTGTCGTCGTCGAGGTGGCTCTTCCAGTTGAAGGACGGCGAGCAGTTGTAGGCGAGCTTCTTGCCGGGGAACTCGCGGTGGATGCTCTCGGCGAAGGTGCGCGCGAGCGCGAGGTCCGGCTCGGACGACTCCACCCAGAGCAGGTCCGCGTACGGAGCGTAGGCGTGGCCGCGGGCGAGCACCGTCTCGATGCCGGGCGCGGTCTGGTAGAAGCCCTCCGCCGTGCGCTCGCCGTCGATGAACGGGCGGTCGCGCTCGTCGATGTCGCTCGTGATGAGGGTCGCGGCGAGCGCGTCGGTCCGGGCGATGACGATCGTCGGCACGCCGGCGACGTCGGCCGCGAGACGGGCGGCATTGAGGGTGCGGATGTGCTGGCCGGTCGGCACGAGCACCTTGCCTCCCATGTGCCCGCACTTCTTCTCGGAAGCCAGCTGGTCCTCCCAGTGCACACCCGCGGCTCCGGCCTCGATCATCGAGTGCATGAGTTCGTAGGCGTTGAGCGGGCCGCCGAAGCCGGCCTCGGCATCCGCGACGATGGGGGCGAGCCAGTCGATGCCTTCGGTTTCAGGGAGCGGTGTACCCTCGACCTGGCTCGCGCGCAGGAGCGCGTTGTTGATGCGGCGCACGACGGCCGGGACCGAGTTCGCCGGATACAGGCTCTGGTCGGGGTAGGTCTGGCCGGCCAGGTTCGCGTCGGCGGCGACCTGCCAGCCGGACAGGTAGATGGCCTTCAGCCCCGCCCGAACCTGCTGCACCGCCTGGTTGCCGGTGAGCGCGCCGAGGGCTCGCACCCACTCGCCGTCCTCGTTGATGAGCCGCCACAGGTTCTCGGCACCGCGGCGGGCCAGTGTGCGCTCCTCGCGCACCGAGCCACGAAGTTCGATGACGTCCTCGGCTGAGTAGTCGCGGGCGATGCCGCTCCACCGCGCGTTCGTCTTCCACTCGGTCTCGAGCTGCGCCGCGGTCTGGCTCTGGTCGCCGGGTCGCCGTTCGTCGCTGTCGGTGTGGGTGCTCATGGATGCCTCCTGTGTTTCTGCACTGTGCGCCCGCACTGTGCCTCTGTGGATCCCACTCTCGGGCAACATCAACCCGTCTTCCGCAGATGGAAGCACAGAAGTTTTGCCGTTCTTCTCTTTCGCAGAAGAACCACTTCTGCGAGGCTGGTCGGATGACACTGCAGCACCCGCCGATCCCCCACGATGAGGAGATGCTCGACGCACTCACGATCGGCAGGCGCATCCGGAGCCTGCGCAACCAGCGCGGGATGACCCTCGACGACCTCGGTGCCGCGATCGGCCGCGCGGCATCCCAGGTGAGCGTGCTCGAGAACGGCAAGCGCGAGCCCAGGGTGAGCGACCTGCAGACCGTGGCGAAGGCGCTCTCCGTGCCCCTTGCCGAGCTCCTGAGCGCCGAGCCGCCCTCTCCGCGGGCAGCGCGCGAGATCGCACTCACGCGCGCACAGTCCGGCCCGCTGTTCTCCGCGCTCGACATCGCTCCGGTGCCGGTGCGCAAGAGTCTCGGCGACGAGGCGATCGACGTCATCCTCGCGTTGCACTCCGAGCTCGAGCGCCTGCACCGCGAGCGCGCGGCGACGCCGGAGGACGCCCGTCGCGCGAACACCGAACTACGCAGGCGGATGCGGCGACAGAACAACTACTTCCCCGAGCTCGAGGCCGAAGCGCGCAGGCTGCTGGCTGCGGTCGGGCACGCCGGGGGGCCGCTCTCCCAGCGCACCGCATCCGATCTCGCCGCCCACCTCGGTTTCACGCTGCACTATGTTCCCGACCTGCCCGATTCGACCAGATCGGTGAGCGATCTCGCCCACCACCGCATCTACCTGCCGGTGAGCCGCGGCGGCGACCCGCGTGGCGCACTCCTGCGCGCGCTCGCCGGCCAGGTGCTCGGAGCGAAGGAGCCGGCGGACTACGACCAGTTCCTGCTGCAGCGTGTCGAGACGAACTACCTCGCCGCCGCGCTCATGATCCCCGAGGACGACGCGGTCCCGTTCCTTCTCCAGGCGCGCGACCGACGTGAGCTCTCGGTCGAAGACCTGCGGGACGCCTACGCCGTCACCTACGAGACGGCCGGCCACCGCTTCACGAATCTCGCGACGCAGCACCTCGGCATCCCGGTGCACTTCCTCAAGACACACGAGACCGGCACGATCCTCAAGGCCTACGAGAACGACGATGCTCAGTTCCCAACGGATGTGCTCGGCGCCGTCGAGGGACAGCTCGTCTGCCGGCAGTGGAGCGCACGACAGGTGTTCGACATCGCCGACCGGTTCAGCCCGTACAACCAGTACACCGACAAGCCGAACGGCACCTACTGGTGCTCGTCGAGCATCCAGTCGACCTCGCGCGGCGACTACTCGGTGAGCGTCGGAACCCCGTTCGCCCATGTCAAGTGGTTCCGCGGTCGCGATACGGCGCACCGTAAGACATCCGGATGCCCGGATCCCGCGTGCTGCCGCCGCCCGCCGCAGGGCCTCGCCGACCGCTGGGCCGGGCAGACATTCCCGAGCCCGCGGCTGCAGTCCTCACTGCTCGCCGCGGTACCATCCGAGTCGTTCACCGGAGTGGACCGCACCGAGGTCTACGCGTTCCTCGAGCAGCACGCACCGGAAGAGTGACCCCGGCCCGAGCGGGGGACCGTCAATCCCACACGCTCGGCGCGGGCGACTTCGACGACGGCAGAGCGGAATCCGCTCCCCACTGGAGCAACCACGCTGGAAGCGCATTCGGCAGAGGAGCGTCGCCGAGCAGTGCCACGAGCCCATCCATGGGGGCGTGGCCGCCCGACTTCGCCAGAAAGCGTCCGCGAACGTACAATCGCGCGGCGATCTCACCCTTCGCGACGAATCGTTGTTCCAGATAGACGTCGCGGCCGTCCACGCCCAGGAAGCGACTCTCGAGTGTGAACCTCTGCCACGGCTGCAGCGACGTCCGATAGGAGATGGTGGAACTCGCGACCACCGGATACCACCCTCGTTTGCGGAGCTCCGGCCAGAGGCCGCTCCGCTGCAGCAGGTCGAATCGACCGATGTCGGAGATGGAGAGATACCGGCCGTTGTTCATGTGGCCGTAGAAATCCAGATCGGTCGGAAGGACCCGGAAACGCGTCGAGATGACGTCGAAGGGCCTTGCATCCTTCCGTACGGGAGTCAGGAAGCTCAGCAGGGTCCGCCACCACAGGTTCACCACGGCAGACTACCGCCGGCACCTCGGAATTCGTGAACCGCTGTCCACAGCGAAATGAATGGTGAAATCCTCTATCGACCGCTGATTCCGTATCGAATTGGTCCCGTTCTCGGCGAATATCGTTGCGATCAGGACGAATATCCGATTGACTGCCAAGGACTCGTACTTCGGGGAGTTGAGCCGAAAGGGACACTACGACGTGACCACTGTGACCGATGACCGGACCGGATCGAACTCTGCGGCGAGCACGCGAGACCGGGATGAGCCAAAGGGAACGGTCGTCCTCGAGTCCGTCACCAAGCGCTTCGGCACGGCGATCGCGGTCGACTCCATCGACCTCCGGGTCGAACCGGGAGAGTTCCTCTCCCTGCTGGGTCCGTCCGGCTGCGGCAAGACGACGACCCTGAGGATGCTCGCCGGTTTCGAACAACCGGATGCCGGCTCCATCCGCATCTCCGGCCAGGACGTCCTCGGCATTCCGCCGTACAAGCGCAACGTGAACACCGTCTTCCAGGCCTACGCGCTGTTCCCGCACCTCACGATCGCCGAAAACGTCGCATACGGCCTGCAGCAGACGAAGACGCCCAAGTCGGAGATTCGCACGCGGGTCGCCGACGCACTCGACATGGTGCGGATGCGCAGCTTCGCCGACCGCAAGCCGCAGCAGCTCTCGGGAGGGCAACAGCAGCGCATCGCGCTCGCGCGAGCGCTCGTGAACCGGCCGTCAGTGCTTCTGCTCGACGAGCCGCTCGGCGCGCTCGACCGACAGCTGCGCGAGGAGATGCAGCTCGAGCTCAAGCTGCTCCAGTCCCGCGTCGGCATCTCGTTCATCTTCGTCACCCACGACCAGCACGAAGCACTCTCGATGAGCGACCGGATCGCGATCATGCGCGACGGCCGCATCGAACAGCTCGCGGATGCCGACACCATCTACGGCGCCCCCGTGAACTCCTACGTCGCCGGCTTCATCGGCCAGCAGAACTTCATCCACGCGACCGCAGCGACCGCGGCGACCGCTGACGCGGCGATCGGGACGGTGTCGACATCGAGCACGAACCCGGCTGTCTCCCGCGGTGACGCGATCGTCGCCGCAGTGCGGCCGGAGTTCGTCGAGCTCACGGCGGCGGAAACGACATCAGCGAGGACCGCGAATCGTTTCGACGGGACGGTGCTCAGCACCTCCCACCTCGGGGAGACCGTGCAGTTCCTGGTCGACCTGGGGAACGACATCTCCATCCAGTCCCGGCTGCCGACGCCGAGTGCACCGCGACTGTTCGAAGGCGACCGGGCGACCGTGTCGTTCTCGCCGGACAGCGTCCAGTTCTTTCCCGCCGATTCGACCGCACCAGAGCACAGCCAACCAGAAGGAGTGACATCATGACTGACGAGCCGATCCGGATCCTTGCACCGAGGCAGGCGATCCCCACCATCAAGCGGGAGCTCTCCCGCAGGAACTTCCTCGCCTTCTCCGCCGCAGCAGCATCCGTCGCCACCCTCGCCGCCTGCACCCCCGGCGGCGGCGCCCAGCCCGGTGCCGGCCTCGTCGCATCGGGTGGACCGCTCGAAGCCAACCTGAACATCTACTCGTGGGGCGACTACGACGACCCGGGCGTCGTGGAGAGCTTCACGGACACCCTCGGCCCGAAGGTCACCTTCGGTTCGTACGGCTCCAACGAGGAGATGATCTCCAAGCTCATCGCCGCGAAGGGCACGAGCGGGTATGACATCGTCGTCCCGACCGGCGTGTTCGTGCCGCAGCTGGCGAAGAACGGCCTCGTCGTCGAGCTCAATCACGACCTGCTGCCGAACCTCAAGTACATGGACCCCGCCTTCCTCAAGCAGGAGTGGGACCCGGAGAACAAGTACTCGGTCTGCAAGGCGTGGGGAACGACCGGCTTCGTCTACGACAAGAACATCATCACGCGGGACCTGACGACCTGGAACGACTTCCTGGATGCAGCCCAGAACGAGGCGAGCGGCAAGACCTCCGTGCTCGACGACCCTGCGGAACTCACCGGCATGTACTTCTGGGCGAACGGCATCGACTGGAACACCACGAAGAAGGAAGACCTGGACGCGGCGGAGGACTACCTCGTCAACACGCTGTCCCCGCACATCGCCGCGTTCGACTCCTACCCGGGCGGTACCGCGATCCCCGAAGGCACCCAGGTGCTCATGCAGGTGTGGAATGGGGACGCGCGCCTCGGAATCATGAACGGCGGAGAGCCGGATCGTTGGGCCTGGCGTCTGGGCGCACCGGCAACCGAGCTCTGGATGGACAACTGGTCGATCGCGATGGGCGCCAAGAACCCTGAGGCGGCCCACGCGTTCATCAACTACACGATGGTGCCGGAGACCCAGCTCGTCCAGCTCGACTACATCGGCTACCACACGGGTGCCGCCGGAATCGAGAAGGCCGCGGAGGCCGAGGGTCTCGAGATGCTCGACATGGTGTTCTTCACCCCCGACCAGCTCGCGACCATGAAGAACGGCGAGCTGAACGAGAACCAGGACCGTGTCGTCGAGATCTGGAACAAGATGAAGGCCGCTGCGGGTGCCTAGACTGCGTCTGCCGAAAGCCACACTCGCGCTCCCTGCGTGGGTGTGGCTTTTGGCATTCTTCGCGGCACCCGTCGCGCTCATCATCTGGTACAGCTTCGGATACAAACCGGGGATCTTCGGCACGCACGCCAACGACATCCTCTCGCTCGACCGCTACGCGGAGGCCCTCTCCCCGACGTTCTTCACGACCTTCGCGAACACGCTGTGGGTGGGTGTCGCCGGCACGGTGCTGTGCCTCATCATCGGGATGCCGGTCGCATATTGGATGGCCGTCAAGGTTCCGGTGGCGCGGCGCGGCCTCCTCATCGCCGCGATCATGATCCCGTTCTGGACGAACTTCCTCGTCCGCACGATCGGCTGGCAGATCATCCTGTCGCCGCAGGGATGGCTGTCGCAGGGCCTCCAGGGGCTGGGGCTCATCGACGGACCGCTCGAGATCCTCTATTCCCGCACGGCCGTCCTCATCGGCGTGGTCTACAACTACCTGCCGCTCATGATCCTGCCGCTGTTCGTGGCGTTCGACCGCGTCGGCGAGCCGCTGCGCGAAGCGTCCAAGGATCTCGGGGCCGGACGCCTGCAGACCTTCCTCAGGGTGACGATCCCGCTCGCGAGGCCCGGCATCATCGCTGGGCTGCTCCTCGTCTACATCCCACTCATGGGCGACTACATCACCGCGACCGTGCTGGGCGGTGCGAAGGGCAACATGGCGGGACAGATGGTGGCCGCGCAGTTCCAGACCGCGCAGAACTGGGCGCTTGGATCCGCCATGGCCGTCGTTCTCATCCTCACGATTCTGCTCAGCGCCGCGATCCTCGGACTCGTGATCTGGCTCGCGTCGCTGCCGTTCCGATCCCACTACCGACTGAGACTGGGGGCCGACGCGTGAGCGACACCGAAACGCGGCGCATCGCGCTCGAGAGGACGGCTCAGGACCCGTCGTCCCCCGCGGTGCCGGCAAAGGCGCGACGCTCGGTCTCCGACCGACTGTTCATGATCTGGGGCATCGCTGTCCTTCTGTTCCTGTTCGCGCCGATCCTCGTCATCCTCGTGTACTCGTTCAACACCGGGCGCCTCCTCATCGCGTTCGACGGATTCGGCCTCGACCCGTTCCTCACCATCCTGAACAAGCCCGCCATCCAGAACGCCGTCTCGGTGTCGATCCGTTCCGGCGTGCTCTCGGCGCTCTTCGCCACGGCGATCGGAACGCTCGCCGGTGTGGCCATGGCACGGCGGCCGGGGAAGTGGGTCGGCTGGTTCCTCGCCGTGCTCGTGCTCGTCACGGTCACCCCCGAGATCGTGGATGCCGTGTCCCTCCTGCCCTGGGTGGTGTTCCTCGGACAGGACCTCGGGTTGACGATCTTCAACGACGGGATCTTCCGCCTCATCGTCGGCAACTCGCTCTTCTCGATCGCCGTCGTCAGTTACATCGTGCGGGCCAGGCTCGTGGGGATCAGCGAGAGCCTCGAGGAGGCATCCGCGGACCTCTACGCGCCGCCTCTGCGGACGTTCTGGCGCATCACTCTTCCGCTCGCGATGCCGGCCGTGCTCGCCGGCGGACTGCTCTCGTTCACGCTCAGTCTCGACAACACGATCATCTCGTCGTTCGTGTCCGTGTCGGGCACGACGCCGTGGCCCGTCTATGTCCTGAGCGCTGTGCGCAGCGGGCTGAGACCGGAGATCGCCTCCGTGTCGACGCTCATGCTCATCCTCACGCTTCTCGCGCTCGTGCTTGTCGCGTGGGTGCTGAAGCGTTCGGGAGACTCCGCGACCCAGATCGCCAGAACCATGGCCGGGTCCTGACCGGGACCATCACACAAGGGATGAAACATGACATACGCTGACACGGTCCTCGCCGGCGGAACAGTGTTCACGTCGGATGCCGTCCGATCGACCGCGACCGCCGTCGCCGTGAGCGGGGAACGGATCGTCGCGGTCGGACACGACGAGGTCCGCGAGCTCATCGGGCCGAAGACGGAGGTCGTCGACCTGGGCGGGCGGATGCTCGTCCCCGGCTTCCAGGACGTCCACGTTCATCCGGTCTGGGGCGGGCTCGACATGTTGCGCTGCGACCTCGGCAGTCTGCTCACGCGCACGGACTACCTGGCCCGCATCGGCGAGTACGCTGCCGCGCATCCGGAACTCGAGTGGGTTCTCGGCGGCGGCTGGTCGATGAGCGGGTTCCCCGGGGGCACTCCGCTCGCGCGCGACCTCGACACCGTCGTACCCGATCGTCCGGCCTTCCTGCCGAACCGGGATGGGCATGGCGCCTGGGTGAACTCGCGTGCGCTCGAGCTCGCCGGTGTCACGAAGGACACGCCGGATCCGGCCGATGGCCGCATCGAGAGGGACGCCGACGGCAACCCGTCCGGGACACTTCACGAAGGCGCGATGGCGCTCGTCAACCACCTCCTTCCGCGCACGGAGGACGCCACGCTCGTCGAGGCGCTGCAGGTGGGCCAGTCCTACCTCCACTCGTTCGGCATCACCGGGTGGCAGGATGCCATCATCGGTTTCTACGGGGACGCCGGAGACGCCGGCCCCGCCTACCGCACCGCGAGCGAACAGGGGCTGCTCACCGGCCGCGTGGTCGGCGCGATCTGGTGGGATCGCGCTCGCGGGGTCGAACAGATCCCCGAGCTCGTCGCCAAGCGCGAGGCGTACAGCCACGGCGGTTTCGCGGCGACGAGCATCAAGATCATGCAGGACGGCGTAGCCGAGAACTTCACGGCCGCCATGATCGATCCGTATCTCGACGGGCACGGGCATCCGACGATCAACGACGGCATCTCCTTCGTGCCACCGGAAGTGCTGGCCGAAGCTGCGCCCGCACTCGACGCGCTCGGATTCCAGCTGCACTTCCACGCGATCGGGGACCGTGCCGTGCGGGAGAGCCTGGATGCGGTCCAGGCCGCGATCGCCGCGAACGGCCGCAACGACCACCGCCACCACATCGCCCACATCCAGGTCGTTCACCCGGAGGACATCCACCGGTTCCGCGAACTGGGTGTCACGGCGAACATGCAGTCGCTGTGGGCAGCCCTCGAACCGCAGATGGTGGAACTCACGCTCCCGTTCCTGGGCGAACCGCGCAGCTCGTGGCAGTACCCGTTCGGCGACCTGTTGCGCAGCGGCGCCACTCTCGCGGCCGGAAGCGACTGGTCGGTGAGCACCCCCGATCCGCTCGCCGCCATCCACGTGGCCGTCAATCGGAAGTCGGCTCCGGCATACTCCGAGGGCGAATACGAGGAGTTCCTTCCCGAGCAGGCGATCGACCTGGGGACATCCATCGCCGCGTACACGGCCGGCTCGGCCTACGTCAACCATCTCGACGAGTGCGGGACGATCGCGGTCGGCAGACTGGCGGATCTCGCCGTGCTCGATCGCGATCCGTTCGTGCATCCGGTGGACGAGATCGGTGAGACGCGCGTACTCCAGACGTTCGTCGGCGGCCGGCGGGTGTACTCCGACTAACGCGCGCTCGGTTCTGTCCTAGCAGTCGGACTTGGAGAACTCGAGGTGGTAGCTGTCGTCGAACCCGTCGAAGTCGTAGGAGTACTTCATCTGGATGTCGCGGTCGAGGATCCGCCTGGTCTCCTCCGTGGAGCACAGCTGGAGCAGAACGGAGTCCTTGAGCGCCTGCTCCGACACATCCGCGGGGTCGGTATCGGTGATCGTGTAGTGGTAGTGGACTGCTGACGGTTCGGCGGTCACGTCATCGAGTCTCGTGATCTCGTCGATCTGCGCGGGGAACTGGTTCGTGTCCTTCATCTCCTGCACCGTCTTCGCGATGAGGTCGTCCGTCGAGTTGTTGGGGAGGAAGGCGCCGAGCGCAAGATAGACGCCGAATGCGGTCGCGAGGGCGACCGCTGCGGAAATGACTCCGATGAGGATGCGCTTGCGCGTTGTCGATGCGGCCATGTCTCTCCCTGGGGTCGACTGGTTCCCCTGGGAAGCAGTGTGGTGTGATCTCGGACCACCCTAGGGGAAATCAGCGTGGCCGTGGGCACCGGCGAGCTGCCCATCCGGATGTCGGACACCGTGTTGATCGACCCGGCTTGTATTGCTACAATGGTGACATGTTCGAGTTCTCGAACCAGCCCATCGCTCCCGGCACATCACCATGAACATCTCCATCGATCTGAATTCGGCCGTCCCCCTGTTCGAGCAGCTGCGCGGCCAGCTCCGCTCACTCGTCTCGAGTGGCGAGCTCGCACCGGGCACCCGTCTTCCGACGGTCCGTCGCCTCGCCGAGGAACTGAGCCTCGCACCGAACACTGTCGCCCGCGCATACCGTGAACTCGAGGCCGGCGGCGTCATCGAAACCCGGGGACGCCACGGATCGTTCGTCTCGAGCCACGGAGACCCGACCCGGCGGCAGGCTCAGGAGGCGGCGGCGGAATACGCCGCGCGTATCGGGGAGCTCGGAATGCCGATGCCGGAGGCGATCGAGTTCGCAGCGTCCGCGCTGAGGAGTCTTCCGTCTCGCTAGGGACTCGGGGACGGCGCAGGGGTCGAAGCGGGCGGCGGCACCGCAAGGGACCCCTCGATGTCTCCACCCGTCGAGCGGGAGATGAAGCAGTAGTAGTCGCGGTTGCCGGTGTTCCACTCTTCGGCCGAAACCGCATAGCTCGCATCGAACTGGATGTCGGTGTACTTGCCCGCCGCCTTGTAGTCGACCACCTTGGGCGACGTGCACAGGAGGTTGACCTGTGACTGGAGCGCGTCCATCCCGGGGTAGGCCAGCACGACGCCGTCCTCTGTGTCGAAAGTCCCTCGAGTGACGAGTTGCGCCGGATGCGGAGCCTCGCAGTCGACGACCGTGTACTCGTTCTCCCACGGTCCGACGTAGGGGCTCAGGCATTCGCCGCCCAGGAGCTCGTTCCATCGGTGCACTCCGACGGCCACCGGGCCGACCGGCGTGGCGGTCGCGGTCGGTGTCGGCGTCGTCGATGGCGTCTCGACGACGGCCGGCGCCGGTCCGAGCAGGTCGGGCAGTTTCGTCCCGACCAGGAAGAGCGCGAGCAGTGCGAGCACCGCCACGAGCGAACCCGCGATCCAGATCAGGACTTTCTGGGACTTCGGTATCCCGTCGGCGCTCGATGCGACGTCGACATCCGCCGCAACGGTTGTCCGTGCCCGCAGGAACGGATTCTCGGAGTTCCCCGGCTCCTCCTCGTAATCGATGAACCGGTTCTCGCCGAACAGCGAATCGATGCCGGATGTGCCGGCGTCCGCTGCGAACGCCTCGGTCGGGGGAGGCGGGAACTCCGGTGCCGGCGGCATTCCGCCGAGCTCCTCCGCCATCGGCGGAAACACCGGTCCGTCAGGGATCGCGTGGCCGGGGACATAGGGCACGGTCGGTTCCGGCACGGTCGGTTCCGGCACGGTCGGTTCCGGCGGCAGCGGGGTGGTCGGCGGTGGGGGCGCAGGCGGCTCCTCCCGCCTGGGCGGAAAGTTCGCGGCGAGCCAGGCATCCAGCCCGTCGTCGTCGGTACCAGGGTTGTCGCGCTCGTCGGTCATGATCCTGCGCTCCGGTCAGCGCTGCTCGCATCGGCCAGACCGAGGTCGGCCAGGCCCAAAGCCGCCAGGTACGGGTATCCGGCAGCCTCGATCTTCTCCTTCGCCCCCGTGTCTCGATCCACCACGACGGCGACGGCGGCGATCTCGGCACCGACCTTCTCGAGGGCGGCGATCGCGGAAAGCGGTGACCCTCCTGTCGTGGACGTGTCCTCCACGACGATGACGCGCCTGCCCGCGACATCCGGACCCTCGACCTGGCGGCCCCTGCCGTGATCTTTCGGCTCCTTGCGCACGACGAACGCGTCGTACGCACGCCCTCTGGCAGCGCCCTGGTGCAGGATGGCGGCGGCGATCGGATCCGCGCCCATCGTCATGCCGCCGACGGCCGACACGTCGCCGACGGGAGCGATGAGGTCGAGCATGACGGAGCCGATGAGGGGGGCGACGCGGTGATCCAGGCTCACCCTCCGCAGGTCGACATAGAAGTTCGCCTTGAGGCCGCTCGCGAGTGTGAAGTCGCCCCGAAACACGGCATCCGACACGATGAAGTCGATGAGCTGGCGGCGGGCGTCGTTCACGCAGTCAACTCTATTCATCATTCCGAAGGTGGTGTGACCGGAACGGGTAGCGTTTGAGTATGCGCCTCGCGACCTGGAATGTGAACTCGATTCGGGCGCGGGCCGGCCGCGTCGTCGACTGGCTCGTGCGCGAGGACGTCGACGTGCTCGGCATGCAGGAGATCAAGTGCAAGCCGGAACAGTTTCCTCTCGACGAGTTCGAGGCGGCCGGGTACGACGTCATCGCACACGGCCTGAACCAGTGGAACGGCGTCGCGTTCGCGAGTCGCCTCCCCATGACGGATGTCGAAACCGCCTTTGCGGGGCAACCCGGCTTCCTGAAAGGTGCTGAGGGGCCGGACCAGCCGCTCGAAGCGCGCGCGCTCGGCATCACCGTGGACGGCATCCGGATGTGGAGCCTCTACGTGCCGAACGGCCGTGGGCTCGACGACCCCCACCTCGCCTACAAACTGGACTGGCTCGCTCGCCTGCGAGAGGAGACCACGCGATGGATGGCGGCGAACCCGGGATCCCCTCTGGCCCTCATGGGCGACTGGAACGTCGCGCCGACCGACGAGGACATGGGCGATCCGAGCTTCGTGCCCGGCCTCTCCACCCACATCTCGCCGCCCGAGCGCGCCGCGTTCTCCGCGTTCCTCGACGCCGGACTGATCGACGTCGTGCGCCCGCTCGTCCCCACCGGATACACGTTCTGGGACTACAAGCAGCTGCGATTCCCGCGGAATGAGGGCATGCGGATCGACTTCATCCTCGGCAGCCCGACGTTCGCCGATTCCGTCACGGCCGCGCACATCCACCGCGACGAGCGCAAGGGCGACGCACCGAGCGACCACGTGCCGGTCAGCGTCGACCTCGCCGCGGGAGACGACGACGATCTCGACAGACCGATGATCTTCTGAGATTCCGACCCTTCGTTCCGTACAATGGCTGGGATGCCAGAGCCCGACCGTCCGATTCGTCCCATCCACGCCAGGTTCGACGCCGGGATCGCGACGAGCAAAGTCGTCACCACCGTCTTCGAACGCATCCTGGACTCCATCCACCAGGGTCGGCTGCTGCCGGGAGAGCGCATCAGCGACACGTCCCTCGCTGAGGAGTTCGGCGTCTCCCGCACGCCGGTACGGGAGGCGCTCCAGCGGCTGAGGGAAATCGGAGTCGTCGAGGCATCGGCGAGTCGGTTCACACGGGTTGCCGTCGTGAGCCCCCGCGAGACCGCGGAGGCGATGGTCGTGTGGGGCGCGCTGTTCGGTGCCCTTCTCGATGAGGCGATACCGCTCGTCACGCCGGATGTCGTCGACGCGATGACGAAGGACCATGAGGACTTCCAGGAGGCGGTCGCGAAACTGCGCATGCAGGACATCGCGACGACGAACTTCACATTCTTCAGCCGGCTCACGGCACTCACGAGCAATGATGCGCTTCGCCGCGCCATCACCTCCGTCGTTCACATCGTTCGCCTCGGCAGCCTGCACCTGCCGGAATCCATCGACTTCGAGGCGCTCAGTCGGGCCCAGTCCACACTCCTCAACGCGGCACGCACGCGGGACACCGCCCTCGCGCACGATGCCATGCAGGCGATTCGAAGCATCCGGATTCCCCTCGACCACGAGTAGCTTGGGGTCATGCCGCATCTCGAGGTCTCCGGCGCACGGCTCTACTACGAGACCGACGGCCACATCTCCTCCCCGGCGGTGCTCCTCATCCACGCGGGGATAGCCAACCTCCGGATGTGGGACCCGCAGGTGCCGGCGCTCGCCTCACGACACCTCGTGATCCGCTTCGACACGCGCGGTTACGGTGAGACCGAGACCGAGGACGTCCCCTTCTCGAACCGTGAGGACGCCATCGCGCTGCTCGACCATCTCGGAGTCGCCCGGGCGACGGTGATCGGGTGCTCGCGCGGCGGGTCCATCGGGATCGATCTCGCGATCGAGCATCCGGATCGCGTCGCCGGGATCGTGACGATCGGGTCCGGCCCGAGCGGTTTCCCCGAAGTCGAGCTCACCGAGCGCGAAGACGAATTGTTCGACGAGCTCGACGCCCTGTTCGAAGCGAAGGACTGGGAACAGCTCGCTCGTCGCGAGGCCGAGCTCTGGGATTTCGGCCCCCTGCGGTCGGCGCAGGACCTCGACCCGAGCTTCGTGGCCACCGCGTACGAGCTGAATGCCGCCAATGTGCGGCACACGACCGAGAAACCGACCACGATCCCGCTCGAGCCGCCAGCGTACGATCGCGTCGTCGACATCGCGGTCCCCGCGCTCGTGATGGTGGGCGACCACGACCTGTCACCGACGCTCGCCCAGTACGAGTACCTGCTGTCCACGATCCCGGGCGCCGACGGATGCCGGTTCCCCGACTCCGCGCACCTCCCGAGCGTCGAGCAGCCGGCCGAGTTCGAGCGGGTGCTCCTGGCGTGGCTCGACGAGCACAATCTCTGAACAGCCGGCTGGCGCGCAACTTTCCGCAGGATCTCACAACCAAACCTCACGATCCCTCCGTTAACCTTGAGGTGCCGCATCATCCGACCACGACGACGACAGGAGGTTGAACCATGTCACAGATCACGAACGAGAAGTCCATCATTGGGGAGCCCGAGGTCGTCGAAGACGTGGCGGACGTCGCCACGAGCGCAACCTGGCTCGCCCTCAAGGCGGCGGCCACCGACATCCGCCCGCTGCAGGTTCAGGATGGCAGCATCCCGAAGGCCGCCGACCATGCGAAGGCTCGCAGACTCGTCGCCGCGATCACGTCGGCCATCGCCGAGCTCGCTCCGCTGTTCCCGCACGACGACGAGTACCTCGTGGCGCTCGTGGCCGACTTCGACCGCTGGGCGAGCGAGGGCTTCGGCGTACCGGACTTCTACGACTCGCTCGTCGCATTCCACCCCGAGCGCAGCCGCGTCAACGGGCTCCGGCACCTCGTCGTCTTCCCGATGTACACGCAGAACGGCAGCAACGACCGGCTCGTCGAGGCCGTGCTCATCGAGGTCGTCTGGCCCGAGTTCGTCGCGGAGCTCGAAGCGGGGGAGTACTCGAACAAGCTCTTCGTCCCGATCCGCTTCCTCGACTTCACGGCCGGCTACGACACGAACGCCGCAGTGCTCTTCCCGGAGACGGTTGCGGTGCGCGAAACACCCAAGTTCACCTGGGGTGCGATCTTCGCCGACCGGGAGGCCGCGCGCTTCCGCCGGGTCGTGAAGGCCGCATCCGAGATCACCGGGCTCGACCTGCCCGCCGATGCCGCAGAGCTCCTCGAGGACCAGCACCTCGCGGAGGAGACCTTCGTGATGTGGGACCTCATCCACGACCGAACCCACATGCGTGGCGACCTGCCTTTCGATCCGTTCATGATCAAACAGCGGATGCCGTACTTCCTCTACTCGCTCGAGGAGCTGCGCTGCGACCTGACCGCGTTCCGCGAATCGGTGAAGCTCGTGCGCTCCGACGACACAGATGCCGTGACCCGCAAGCACGCGCAGCTCGTGCAGTACACGGTCATTTTCGACCGCATCTTCCGGTTCGCCCTCACCGGCAGCCGGGTGCGCAACTACGACGGGCTCGGCGGGCAGCTGCTCTTCGCGTGGATGCACCAGCACCACGTGCTGCACTGGACCGACACGACCCTCAGCATCGACTGGGACGAGGTTCCGGATGTCGTCAACGCTCTCGGCGACGCGATCGGCGACCTGTACTGGCGCTCGATCGACCGGCCGAAAGTCGCGCACTGGCTTGCAGCATACGACCTCGTCTCCGCGACGCTCGCACCGCATCCGGCGTCGAAGTGGGCGAGGCGCGACCTGCCGCTCGACGGGCTCCCGAAGGACCTCACGAACGCGGTCATGGACGACGAGTTCCCGCTCTCGATGTTCTACGAGGCGCTCTCCCGCAAGATGACCGCGGTCATCGAGTCGACGGCAGGCATCACGGGCACCTCCGTCTGACCGGCCCAACCTCCGTCAACGCGGTGGCTTAGGGTTGACGGGTGCTTGAGGTAGAACAGGTCAACCGGTCCTTCGGGGCGAAGAGGGTGCTTCGCGACGTCAGTTTCACCGTCGATGGGGGCCGGATGACCGGCTTCGTCGGCGCGAACGGAGCGGGCAAGACCACGACCATGCGGATCATCCTCGGGGTGCTCTCCGCGGATTCCGGTCGTGTCGCACTCAACGGCTCCGACCTCGGCGACGCCGACCGCCGACGGTTCGGATACATGCCGGAGGAGCGCGGGCTGTACCCCAAGATGAAGGTCGCAGAGCAGATCATCTACCTCGCCCGTCTTCACGGGCTCGCGCCCGCCGCTGCGCAGAAGAACACCATGCAGCTGCTCGAACGACTCGGCCTGGAGGAGCGCGCCGACACCGCGGTCGAGGCGCTCTCGCTCGGCAACCAGCAGCGCGCGCAGATCGCGGCGGCCCTCGTGCACGATCCGGAGATCCTCGTCCTCGATGAGCCGTTCTCCGGCCTCGATCCCATCGCGGTCGAAACCGTCCAGGGCGTTCTCAAGGAGCGTGCGGCTGCCGGTGTCCCCGTGCTGTTCTCCTCGCACCAGCTCGACATCGTGGAACGGCTGTGCGACGACCTCATCGTCATCGCCGACGGCGACATCCGGGCATCCGGTTCCCGCGAGAGGCTCCGAGCCGAGTTCGGCGGATCGCGGTACGAGCTCCACGTGTCGGGCTCCGCGGAGTGGGTTCGCGGCGCGGCAGCCGTCGAGGTCGTGAGCATCGACGGCGGCCGGACCGTCTTCAGCGCCGCGCCGGATGCCGCCCAGGCGGTTCTGCGCGCCGCTCTCGATCGCGGTCCGGTCGTCCGGTTCGCACCGCAGGAACCCTCGCTCGCCCAGATCTTCCGGGAGGTCATCCAGTGAACGGCTACAACAATCCCGGTTTCGCTGCGAGCGCCTGGCTCGTCGCGGAGCGTGAGATCAGGATGAAGCTGCGCAGCAAGGCGTTCCTCATCTCGACCGGCATCCTCATGCTCGCCGTGCTGGGCTCTGTCCTTGCCGGTGGAATCTTCAGCAGCGCCTCGCCGAAGATGAACGTGGCGGCCACGGGCGCGGCGATCTCCGTCGCCCAGCAGCTTCCCGATCTCAAGATCACGAAGGTCGACTCCGTCGACGCTGCGAAGAAGCTGGTGAATGACGGAACGGTCGAAGCGGCACTCGTACCCTCCGACGATGCGCCGACTGGCGTCGAGATCCTCGCCCTGGACTCTGTGCCGCAGGAGCTCGTAGTCGCGTTGAGCTCACCCCCGACCGTACATCTTCTCGACCCGAACGCGATGAATCCGCTCCTCGCCTATTTCGCGGCGATCGCATTCGGGATCGTGTTCTTCATGTCCGCCATGACCTTCGGAACGACCATCGCCCAGAGCGTCGTCGAGGAGAAGCAGACGCGCATCGTCGAAATTCTCATGTCGACGATCTCGGTGCGCGCGCTCATGGCAGGCAAAGTGCTCGGAAACAGCCTGCTCGCCTTCGCACAGATCGCCGCGATCGCCGCCCTTGCCGCGCTCGGCCTCAGCGTGACCGGCCAGGGAGAGCTGCTCGCGAGCTTCGGTCCGTCGATCGCCTGGTTCGTGGTGTTCTTCGTGTTCGGTTTCGTGATGATCGCGGCGCTCTATGCGGCGACGGCCTCGCTCGTCTCCCGCCAGGAGGATGTCGGCAGCGTCACGTCGCCGGTCATGATGCTCGTCATGCTCCCGTACATCCTCGTGATCGCCTTCAACGACAACCCCGTTGTGCTGTCGATCATGTCCTACGTGCCGTTCTCCGCCCCGGTCGGCATGCCGATGCGCATCTTCCTCGGCGCGGCCGCATGGTGGGAGCCGCTCCTCTCCCTCGTCATCCTGCTTGCGTCAACGGCCATCGTCATCGCGATCGGTGCGCGCATCTACTCGAATGCTCTGTTGCGCACCGGCGCCCGCGTGAAGCTCTCCGAGGCGCTCGCCCGCTGACTCTCGGTGCAAGAATGGGTCAGTGACTCGACTTCATGATCCCGAGCTCCGCGGATTCGCGAGCGACAATTACGCCGGCGCGCACCCAGAGGTCCTCGCGGCGATCGCCGAGGCGAACGATGGGCACCAGATCTCGTACGGTGAAGACGTCTACACCGAGCGGCTGCACGAGCGCATCCGTGAGCTCTTCGGTGAGCGTTCAGAGGTGTTCCCGGTCTTCAACGGCACGGGGGCGAATGTCACCGCACTGACCGCGATGCTGCCGCGTTGGGGTGCAGTCGTCTCGTCGAAGACGGCGCACATCCACTCGGATGAAGGCGGTGCGCCAGAGCGGGTGAGCGGGCTGAAACTACTCACCGTCGAGACACCAGACGGCAAGCTCACGCCAGAGCTCATCGACCGGGAGGCCTGGGGGTGGGGAGACGAGCACCGGGCCCAACCGCTCGCGGTGAGCATCACGCAGACGACCGAACTCGGAACGCTCTACTCGATCGACGAACTCAAGGCCATCACCGCTCACGCACACGGCAAGGGCATGACCGTGCACATGGATGGCGCTCGCATCGCCAACGCCGCCGCCGCGCTCGGCGCAGACCTGCGGGAGTTCACGACGGATGCCGGCATCGACGTCGTGAGCTTCGGCGGCACGAAGAACGGCATGCTCTACGGCGAGGCGATCGTCGTGCTGAACCCGGATGCCGTGGATGGCCTGATCTACCTCCGCAAGTTCAACATGCAGCTGGCCTCCAAGATGCGGTTCATCTCCGCCCAGTTCCTCGCTCTGCTCGAGGACGACCTGTGGCTGCGCTCCGCGAGCCACTCCAATGCGATGGCCGCGCACCTGCGCCGCTCCCTCGAGGACCGCATCGCCGATGGCTCGGTCACCGGACTGTCTTTCTCCCAGGCCACGGAGTCGAACGCGGTGTTCGCCGTGCTGCCGCCGGGCGCTGCGGACCGACTGCGGGAGTCGTTCCGGTTCTACGACTGGAGCGCGGCAACGGGCGAGGTGCGCTGGATGTGCTCCTTCGACACGACAGAGGCCGACATCGACGCATTCGTCGACGCCATCGGCCGCGAACTCGCCGCCTGATCGACCTGGCGGCGCCCCACGACCGTGCGCCACTCTCGTTGACTCGGGTCATTTCGTGGGTGCGGACGCCGCCCAACCAGCAGAATGACCCGAGTCAACGGAGGCAAGGGGCGGGGCGGCGGGTCAGGGCAGCTGCGACTCGATCGCATCGCCGATCGCGGAGCCGAGGGTCAGGGCGAAGGTGCGGGTCAGGTGGTCCTGGTCGCGGTAGACGTTCGCCCCGCCGATGACGCTGAAGCACACCGTCTCGTCACAGTACTTGTCGGTGAAGTCGAGCACCGTCGCCCCGCCCTCCGCGCCGGCGAGCGCGAGCGGGTCGACGGCATCCAGCACGCTCGCCCTCGGCTCCGTGCACGAGGATGCCGGCGCGTTGCGCAGGCACTTGTTCGGATCCTCCTCGAAGTCCGGATTGTCGACGATCGTCACGATCGCGGCACCGGCGGCCTGCTTCCAGGCGTCGACGAACCCGTCCCGCAGTGCGGCGTCGCGGTTCGCTGCGCTCACCGTGTACGGCGTGTGCGCGAGCGCAGCCGTGAACACGACGTCGTATCCGGGCACGGACGCGAGCTCGTCGGCAAGGTTGGCCCGCCACGCCGTGCAGGATGCCGTGAAGGCAGGGCTCGGACCGCTCACCGGCGCCGTCGTCCACGGGCATGCACCCTTGAGGTAGGTGGTGAGCGACCACCCGCGCTGGTCCGCCAGCGCGATGAGCGTCTCGATGTACTGGTACGCGTGGCTGTCGCCGATAAGGGCGATGCGCGGCGCATCCGGCGACGACGACCCGAAGTGGCAGGACTTCACGGCCGATTCATTGAGCTGGACGAAGCACTCGGTATGGCCGGGGGAGTCCGCGTTCCCGAAGCCGGGGCTCGGGATGATGGCGCCCGCGAGCTCGGGATTCTGACAGTCCGGGCCCGCCAGCGCACCGAAGCACTCCGGAGGGTTCTCCCGGATCTGCTGAAGCTCCGCAGCAGCAGCCTCGTACCGCGGATGGTTGACGACCCAGGCCGCCCCGATGACGAGACTCGACACCGCCATGAGCCCGATGACCCCGGCATAGGTGATCCGCGGTTTCCGCACGGTGAAGAACTTCCAGGTCCGCACCGGGTCCTCGATGTACTTCTTCGTGAGCCAGGCGAGCAGGAAGCACACGACGATGAGGGCGACGCGGTTGAGACCGGAGAGTCCCCAGCCGGGAATGTACGGCGCGATGATGATGAGCGGCCAGTGCCACAGGTACAGCGAGTACGAGATGTCGCCGACGAAACGCTGGGGCGGCCCTCCGAGGACGCTGCCGACATCCCACCAGTGTTTCGCGCGATCGGTCGTGATGACCATGGCGGTCCCGATGACGGGAAGCAGCGCGGTGTAGCCGGGGAACGGCGTGTCCCGGTTGAAGAACCAGCCCGCGCCGAGGATCATCGCGAGGCCCGCATAGCCGATGAGGTTCGGCCACCATGCTCCCCTGGGCCTCAGTTTCGGAAGCAGGGCCAGGATCGCTCCGGCACCGAACTCCCAGAACCTCGTCCAGGTGACGAAGTACGCCTCAGCGGGGTTGGAGGCCGTGTAGAGGATGGATGCGGCGAGCGACGCCACGCTCACCGCGACGACGACACCCACCATCGGCAGCCACCGCTTCGCCGCGAAGAACCTGACCCCGAGCCAGGTCGCCCCCAGCAGGAGCAGCGGCCACACGATGTAGAACTGCTCCTCGAGCGACAGCGACCAGTAGTGCTGCACCGTCGTCGCATCGTGGGAGGCCAGGTAGTCGACCGAGCTGAAGGCGAGCTGCCAGTTCTCGACGTAGAACGTGCTCGCGAGAATCTCTCTCGCCTCGGAGACGAGACTCGACAGCGGCAGGAGGAAGAGCACGGCGAGCGAGCAGAACACGAGGACCGTGATCGCAGCAGGCAGGAGCCGCCGCGCGCGCTTCGCCCAGAAGGATGGCAGCGCAATCCGGCCGGTACGGTCGAGTTCGCGCGCAAGCTGGCCGGTGATCAGGAACCCGGAGATGACGAAGAAGATGTCGACGCCGATGTAGCCGCCGGAGAGACGGCCGGGCCAGACGTGGTAGAGCACGACCAGCATGACCGCGATGGCGCGGAGCCCCTGCACATGGGGCAGGAAGTGGGTCGCCTTCGGGGGGCGCTGTCGAAGGCGGTTACCGGTCATCGCCGTTCAGGCTATCAACTACTCCGCACTGTCAATTCATCCGCGCCAGCATCCAGGTCGACGAGTACCGTGTCCCCGTCCCGGATCGTGCCGGCCAGGAGGGCGTTCGCCAGCCGGTCGTCGATCTCGTGCTGCATGAGTCGCCGAAGCGGGCGGGCGCCGTAGATCGGGTCATATCCCCGCTCCGCCAGCCATGCCCTGGCATTCGGCGTCACCGCGAGGCCGAGCCTGCGCTCCGCCAGCCGCTTCTCCAGCCGGTCGACGTACAGTTCCACGATCTGGCTGAGGTCGTCGACGGAGAGCGGCGAGAAGATCACGATGTCGTCGAGCCGATTCACGAACTCCGGCTTGAACGCCTGGCGGACCATGCCGCGCACGGCCTCCTCCTTCTGCTCCCAGTCCAGCTCGGGGTCCACGAGGAACTGGCTGCCGAGGTTCGAGGTGAGGATGAGGATGACGTTCCGGAAGTCCACGGTGCGGCCCTGGCCGTCCGTGAGCCTGCCGTCGTCGAGAACCTGCAGGAGCACGTCGAAGACATCCGGATGCGCCTTCTCGACCTCGTCCATGAGCACGACAGAGTATGGGCGCCGTCGAACGGCCTCGGTGAGTTGCCCTCCCTGCTCGAAACCGATGTAGCCGGGGGGAGCTCCGAGCAGTCTCGCGACGGAGTGGCGTTCTCCGTACTCGCTCATGTCGATGCGGATCATGGCCTTCTCGTCGTCGAACAGGAACTCGGCGAGCGCCTTCGCGAGTTCCGTCTTGCCCACGCCGGTCGGCCCGAGGAACAGGAACGACCCTGTCGGCCGCGCAGGATCCGCGATGCCGGCACGACTGCGGCGGACGGCATCCGCCACGGCACGCACGGCCGGCTTCTGCCCGACGAGGCGTTTCGCGAGTTCCGACTCGAGGTGGAGCAGCTTCTCGGTCTCGCCCTGCAGCAGCCTTCCCACCGGGATGCCGGTCCAGGCGGCGATGACCGCGGCGATATCCTCCGCGCTCACCTGGTCATTGACCATGAGGGGGGTCTCCTCCTCGGACTTCTCAGCGTCCGCGAGCTCCCGCTCGATGACCGGGATCTCGCCGTAGAGGAGCCGGGAGGCGAGTTCGAGGTTGCCTTCGCGCTGGGCCCGGTCGGCCTGCATGCGCAGCGTGTCGAGTTTCTCCTTCAGCTCACCGACGCGGTTGAGGGATGCGCGCTCGTGCTCCCAGCGATTCTGCAGGTCGGCGAGGGACGCGCTCTTCTCCTTGAGGTCGTCGCGCAGCTTCTGCAGCCGTGCCTTGCTCGCGTCATCCTTCTCCTTCTTGAGAGCGAGCTCTTCGAGTTTCAGGCGGTCGACGCTCCTCCGGAGTTCATCGATCTCCACGGGCGCGGAGTCGATCTCCATGCGCAACCGGCTCGCGGCCTCGTCGATGAGGTCGATGGCCTTGTCCGGGAGTTGCCGACCGGAGATGTAGCGGTTGCTGAGCGCGGCGGCCGCGACGAGCGCCGTGTCGGCGATGGCCACCTTGTGATGCGCCTCGTACCGTTCCTTGAGGCCGCGCAGGATGGCGATCGTGTCCTCGACGCTCGGCTCGCCGACGTAGACCTGCTGGAACCGACGCTCGAGCGCGGCATCCTTTTCGATGAATTCGCGGTACTCGTCGAGCGTCGTCGCGCCGATGAGGCGCAGTTCCCCACGGGCGAGCATGGGCTTGAGCATGTTCGCGGCGGCCACAGAGCCTTCCCCTCCGCCGGCGCCCATGAGCGTGTGCAGCTCGTCGACGAACGTGATGATCTGGCCATCCGCGTCGTTGATCTCCTTGAGCACGGCCTTGAGCCGCTCCTCGAACTCGCCGCGATACTTCGCGCCTGCGACGAGGGCCGCCAGGTCGAGGGAGACGAGCCGCTTGCCCTTGAGCGAGTCTGCGACATCCCCGGCGACGATGCGCTGGGCGAGGCCCTCGACGACAGCGGTCTTCCCGACGCCCGGCTCTCCGATGAGGACCGGATTGTTCTTCGTCCGGCGGGTCAGCACCTGGCTCACGCGCCGGATCTCCGCGTCACGTCCGATGACGGGGTCGAGTTTTCCCGTGCCCGCGATCGCCGTGAGGTCCACCCCGTACTGTTCGAGCGCGGTCTTCTGCTCCTCGCCGCTCGCCGGCGCTCCCTGCATGTTTGCCATCGTCCTACCCCTGCACTTCCTGCGAGTGTCCGTATTTCCCGTTCGCCGTCGCTACGGGATCAGTTCTTGAACGGTCGCCACACGACGACCTGGTTGTTGCGCTGGGCGCGCGTTCCCGCGCGAAGCGAGACGACATCGCCGGATTCCCCTGCCGCGAACACGCGTCTCCCCGGGCGGGTCAGCAGTTCGTCGGCGAGCGCGGTCTCGAGTTCCCGAACCCTCAGTTCGAGTTCGGCGATGCGATTCTCCAGCTCGAGGACGCGTCGGATCCCCTCCAGGCTCACACCCTCTGCGCCGAGGCGGGCGATCTCACGCAACTGAGCGACATCCCGCATCGAGTAGCGACGGGACTGGCCGACCGTCCGCGTCGGACGCACGAGGCCGAGCCGGTCGTACTGCCGTAGCGTCTGCGGGTGGAGGCCCGTGAGTTCGGCCGCCATCGCGATGGCGAACAGTGGCGAGTTCTCGTCCATCATCCCCTCGCTCTGGCGATCAGGTCGGCGCGGGGATTCTCCGCCGGCATGGCCTTGTCGAACTTCTCCAGGTGCTCCTTCGCCTCCGCGGTGAGGTGTGCAGGCACGGCGACGACGACTTCGGCCAGGAGGTCACCGGATGCCTTCGCCGTCGTGACGCCCCTCCCTTTGACGCGCAGCACGCGGCCGCTCGGAGTGCCGGGGGCGATGCGCAGTTTCACCGGGTCGCCGTCGAGCGTCGGGACCTCGATCGTCGCGCCCAGGGTCGCCTCGGCGAACGTCACGGGAACGTCCACTCGGAGGTTCAATCCGTCGCGCTCGAACACCGGATGCTTCCGCACGGTCACCGTGAGGGTGAGATCGCCGGGTGCGCCGCCGTCCAGACTCGGTTCGCCCTTGCCCTTGAGCCTGATCTTCTGGCCGTCCGCCACTCCGGCCGGGATGCGCACGCTGATCGGCTTGCCGCCGGAGGACTGGAGCCGAGCGGTGTCCCCCTTGATCGCGGTGGTGAAATCCAGGGTCGTGGATGCCGTGATGTCCCTGCCCTTCGTCGGCCCGCCCGATCCGCGAAAACCGCCGGAGGACTGGCCGAAGCCACCACCGCCGAACATGCTCCCGAAAATGTCCTCGAAGCCGCTCGACTGGTAGCTGGTCCGCTGGTTGCCGGCGCCGAACATCCCGCCGAAGACGTCCTCGAAGCCGCCACTCTGGCCGCCGGCCGCGAACCTCGGCATCCCGGAGCCCATCGCCCGCATCTGGTCGTACTCTTTGCGCTGCTCCGGGTCGGAGAGAACGGCGTTCGCCTCGCTGATCTCCTTGAATTTCGCCTCCGCCTTCGCGTCGCCGGGGTTGGAGTCGGGATGGTACTTGCGCGCAAGCTTCCGATAGGTCTTCTTCAAATCGGCCTGGGAGACATCCTTGGAGACTCCGAGGACCTTGTAGAAGTCCTTGTCGAACCAGTCCTGACTCGCCACCGTCAGGCCTCAGGAACAGCGACGGCGACCTTGGCCGGCCGCAGAAGGCGCTCGCCGAGCTGGTAGCCCGGCTGGACGACATCCGCGATCGTATCGACCGTGACATCCTTGCTCGGCAGCTGAGCGATGGCCTCATGCAGCTTCGGATCGAACGGTTCGCCGACCGCTCCCAGCTTGACGAGCCCGTAGCGCTCGAAGCCCGCGCGGAGCTTCTGCCCGACGATCTCGAGGGGGCTGCCCTCGAGGTCGCCGTGCGCGTGCGCGAGGTCGAGGTCGTCGAGCACGGGAAGCAGTCCCGTCATGAGCTCGGCGATGGCAAGCTCTCGCGCGACATACCGGTCCCGGTCGACCCGTTTGCGGTAGTTGGCGTATTCGGCCTGCACGCGCTTCAGGTCGTTGAGGTGTTCTGACGAACTGTCGTCGGCCGGGGGCTCCTCGAGAAGCTTCGCGAGGTCCTCATCGGTCAGCGTCTCCTCGCCCTGGTCGACGTCGTCACGACGCTCTCCGGTCTTCGGATCGATCCGCCGCTTGTCCCTCACGACCGGCTCCGGAGTGTCCTCTGAGCCGGATCCGTCTGTCGCGTCGCGGCGCTTCTTGTCCTTGTCCTTATCGGCGGCCATTGCTACTTACTGCCACCCTCTGGCTCGTCCTCGACCACTTCGGCATCCACGATGTCCTCGTCGTCGGAGGATGCGGCTTCGCCCGTCTCGGACTCCGCAGCGGTCGCCTCGGCCGTCTGGCTCTGCTGGTACAGCGCCTCGCCGATCTTCTGCTGGCTCTCGTTGAGCTTGTCGAACGCGGCGCTCACCGCGTCGTCGTCCTCGCCGGCGAGAGCCGTCTTCAGTGCGTCGACATCGGACTGGATGTCGGACTTGACGTCCTCCGGCAGCTTGTCGTCGTTGTCCTTCAGCAGAGCCTCCGTGGAGAAGACGAGCTGCTCTGCGGTGTTGCGCATCTCCGCGGTCTCGCGGCGCGCCTTGTCCTCCGCGGCGTGCTCCTCCGCTTCGCGGATCATCCGGTCGATGTCCTCCTTGGCGAGCGAAGAGCCGCCGGTGATGGTCATCGACTGCTCCTTGCCGGTGCCCTTGTCCTTGGCGGACACGTGCACGATGCCGTTCGCGTCGATGTCGAAGGTGACCTCGACCTGCGGCACTCCGCGCGGGGCCGGAGCGATTCCGGTGAGCTCGAAGGTGCCGAGCGGCTTGTTGTCCTTGGTGAACTCCCGCTCGCCCTGGAACACCTGGATCGCCACGGACGGCTGGTTGTCGTCTGCCGTCGTGAACGTCTCGCTGCGCTTAGTCGGGATGGCGGTGTTGCGCTCGATGAGCTTCGTCATGATGCCGCCCTTGGTCTCGATTCCGAGGCTCAGCGGGGTCACGTCGATGAGGAGGACATCCTTGCGCTCGCCCTTGAGGACGCCGGCCTGGAGGGCGGCGCCCACGGCGACCACCTCATCCGGGTTCACGCCCTTGTTGGGCTCCTTGCCGCCGGTCTCCTTCTTGATGAGCTCGACGACGGCGGGCATGCGGGTCGAACCACCGACGAGGACGACGTGCGCCACGTCGCCGACCTTGATACCGGCCTCCTTGATGACGTCCGCGAACGGCTTCTTCGTGCGGTCGAGCAGGTCGGAGGTCATCTTCTCGAACTGCGCGCGGGTGAGCGTCTCGTCGAGGTTCGCCGGGCCGCTCTCCGTGAGGGAGAGGTATGGCAGCTGGATGCTCGTGCTCATTGAAGAGCTGAGCTCCTTCTTGGCCTGCTCCGCCGCCTCCTTGAGGCGCTGCTTGGCGATCTTGTCGTTGGACACATCCACACCGGTCGTCGCCTTGAACTGCTTGATGAGGTGGTCGACGATGCGCTGGTCCCAGTCGTCGCCGCCGAGGCGGTTGTCGCCGGAGGTGGAACGGACCTGGATGGTCGAAAAGTCGTCGTCCTTGCCCACCTCGAGGAGGGAGACGTCGAACGTGCCACCACCGAGGTCGAAGACGAGAATGAGCTCGTCCTCCTTGCCCTTGTCGAGGCCGTAGGCGAGCGCGGCGGCCGTCGGCTCGTTGATGATGCGCAACACGTTGAGGCCTGCGATCTCGCCTGCCTCCTTCGTGGCCTGGCGCTCTGCGTCGTTGAAGTACGCGGGAACCGTGATGACGGCATCCGTGACCGGCTCGCCGAGGTACTGCTCCGCGTCGCGCTTGAGCTTGCCGAGGATGCGGGCGGAGATCTCCTGCGGCGTGTACTTCTTGCCGTCGATCTCCGTCTTCCAGTCGGTGCCCATGTGGCGCTTGACGCTCGCGATGGTGCGGTCGACGTTCGTGACGGCCTGCCGCTTGGCGGTCTCTCCGACGAGTACCTCGCCGTCCTTGGTGAAGGCGACGACGGACGGTGTCGTCCGGAAGCCCTCAGCGTTCGCGATGACGGTGGGTTCTCCACCCTCCAGGACCGAGACGACTGAGTTGGTCGTTCCGAGGTCGATTCCTACTGCTCGAGCCATGCGCTCTTTTCCCCTTTTTCCGAAAGTCAGAATCCTGGACTTGAGTCAGGACTACTCAAGTTTTGTGCCTGTGGATAACTTTGTCAAGCCCGGAGCCTGAAAGTTGAGTGTGAGTGACTCAAGTATTGCCGATGCGCGCAGGCCCGGATGCCCAGTAGCCTGACTGCATGACGAATGAGACACCCGACAACGACGTCGCAGTCACCACCTCCAAGAAGATTCCGGTCGCCGCGAACACGGGGGCCGTGGCCGCCGTCGGCCTGGACCTCCAGGAGGGCAAGGTCATCCCGCGCAAGCAGGTGTTCTCCTGGGCGCTGTGGGACTGGGCGACCCAGCCGTTCAACTCGGTCATCATCACGTTCGTCTTCTCGGTCTATCTGACCAGTTCACTCTTCCTGCCCGCCGGGGTGACGCCGGATGAGAGCGGCGAGAACGCCATCCTCACGTCCGGGCTCGGCTGGGCGGTCGGCGCCGCCGGCATCCTCATCGCCGTACTCGCACCCGTCATGGGCCAGCGCGCGGATGCCGCCGGCCGTCGCAAACTCTGGCTCGGCCTCGCGACCGGAGCCCTCGTCATCACGACGGCGCTCATGTTCTTCGTCGAGGCCGACTACTCGTTCTTCTGGTTCGGTGCGGCGCTCATCGCCATCGGCAGCGTGTTCAGCGAGCTCGCCGGCGTCAACTACAACGCGATGCTCGTGCAGGTCTCGACGCCGAAGACGGTGGGACGCATCAGCGGACTCGGCTGGGGTTTCGGCTACCTCGGCGGGATCGTCGCCCTCGCGATCGTCATCGTCATGCAGCAGAACGGATGGTTCGGCATCCCCACCGAGAGCGGGCTCAACATCCGCGTCGTCGCTCTCGGCTGCGCGGTCTGGACGATCATCTTCGCCATCCCCATCTTCCTCAACGTGCCGGAGGCGCCCCCGGGTGCCGGCCGCGCGCGCGTGGGCTTCTTCGCGAGTTACGGCGAGCTCGGCAAGGACATCGCCCGGCTGTTCCGCGAATCGCGTCCGACATTCTGGTTCCTGCTCGCGAGCGCCGTGTTCCGCGACGGCCTCGCCGGCGTCTTCACGTTCGGGGCGATCATCGCGGCGACCGTCTTCGGGTTCAGCCCCATGCAGGTCATCATCTTCGGGATCGCTGCGAATCTCGTCGCCGGCGTGAGCACCATCCTGGCCGGCCGGCTGGACGACCGGCTGGGCGCGCGCGCCGTCATCCTGTGGGCCCTTGGCGGCCTCGTCGTGGCCGGGCTCGTGGTGTTCTTCGCCCGCGACCTCGGTACGACCGTGTTCTGGATCTTCGGACTCATCCTCTGCCTCTTCGTCGGTCCGGCGCAGGCGGCCAGCCGTTCCTTCCTCGCCCGCGTCACACCGGCCGGACGCGAAGGAGAGATCTTCGGCCTCTACGCGACGACGGGTCGCGCGGCGAGCTTCCTCTCGCCGCTCGCCTGGGCGGCGGGCATCGCGATCTTCCACTCGACGGCGTGGGGCATCCTCGGCATCGTGCTCATCCTCGCCGTCGGCTTCGTGCTCATGTACTTCGTGAAGGATGGCGGACGGACGGTGCGCTCATGACAACGACCGCCGACAAGGCCGAAGCGCTCCGCTCTCTCCACGTGCCGGGCGATCCGCTCATCGTCGTCAACGTGTGGGATGCCATCACGGCGCGCACTGTCGCAGCGGTTCCCGGCGTGCGGGCGCTCGCGACCGCGAGCCATTCGATCAGCTTCGCGCACGGCGTTCCCGACGGCGAAGGGCTCTCCGTCGACGAGGCGCTCGCGGCCGCGAAGGTCGTCATCGATGCGGTCGACCTGCCGGTCTCGGTCGACTTCGAACGCGGCTACTCGCCGGATGCCGCAGGCGTCGGCGTCAACGTCGGCCGCCTCATCGAGGTGGGGGCTGCAGGCATGAACCTCGAGGACAGCTACGGCACCGGTGCCGGCGAGCTGTTCGACATCGATGACGCGGCGGAGCGGGTCGCAGCGGCCCGCACGGCCGCCGACACCGCCGGCGTCCCGATCGTCATCAATGCCCGCGTGGACGCGCTCGCCCGCGGCGGCGAATTCGACGACGCGATCCTCCGCGGGAACCGCTACCTCGCCGCAGGCGCCGACGTGATCTTCATGCTCGGGCTCGCCACGGAAGAACTCGTCCAGGGTGCGATCGACGCGCTCGACGGGAGGCTCTCGGTCATCTCCGGGCCGACATCCGTTCCCCTCAAGCGCCTCGCAGAACTCGGTGTGAGCCGGGTGAGTTTCGGCCCCCGGCCGCTGGGACTGGTCCTGTCCCACCTGCAGGATGCGGCCGCGGTGCTGACCTCCCGCGGCGACTACCCGCCGGAGCTCGGCTTCTCGTACTAACGACGGGTAGGGTTCAAGCATGACCACCGAACCGGAACTCGTGGTCCTCGTCGACGAGGACGGTGTTCCCACCGGATCGGTGGAGAAGTTCGCGGTCCACACGACCGACACCCCGCTGCACCTCGCCTTCTCCTGCCACGTCTACAACGAAGCCGGCCAGGTTCTCGCCACGCGACGCGCGCTCGGAAAACTCACCTGGCCCGGCGTCTGGACGAACTCCTTCTGCGGGCATCCGGCTCCCGGAGAGTCGATGGATGACGCCCTGTCCAGGCGCGCAAGGCTCGAGCTCGGCATCTCGATCTCGCAGATCACACCGCTCCTGCCCGACTTCCGTTACCGCGCGGTCGATGCGAGCGGCATCGTCGAGAACGAGATCTGCCCGGTGTTCCGCGCCGTGACGACGGATGCCGTGGCCGCCAACCCCGGGGAGGTGGCCGAGTGGGCGTGGGTCGACCCCGCATCCCTGATCGCGGCCGTCGCTGCCGCCCCCTACGCATTCAGCCCGTGGATCGTGTTGCAGCTGGCCGAGCTCGGCCGCTGACGTTCAGGGCTCGACCGCGCTCAGCGCATCCGGATCGGCGCCCGCCGCGAGGAGCCGGCCGCGCATGGCCGCTTCCGCCAGCTCGTATGCGCGATCGGTTCCGTGCAGCAGCGATCCGCTGTTGGCGGCATCCATGAGGGCGATCAATTCGAAGGCAAGAAGCCTCGGGTCGCGCAGCGCGGGCAGGTCGTCCGCCGCGAGCATGACGCACCGTTCCACGAAGGCTATCCATTCCTCATCCACGGCGACGAGCGCGTCGTGCACCGGCCCGCTCTTGGAATCCGCCTCCGCCGCGGCGGCCCGGAAGAAGCATCCGCCCTCGAAAGTCCGGCCTCGTGAGTACTCGAGCCAGGTGAGGCACAGGTTCCACAGGCGCGCGATCCCTCTCGGCGCGCGGAGCGTCGGTTCGATGATGCTCGCGATGTAGATCTCGCGGGCAGCACGGATGGTCGCCAGCTGCAGGTCGAGTTTGCTCCCGAAGAGCGCGGCGACGCCACTCTTGCTCGTTCCGGTGCGCTCGGCGAGGGTGCCGATCGACACGCCGTCCAGCCCCTCGACCGAGGCGAGATTGACGGCCTCGCCCAGGACCGCGCGGCGCGAGCGCTCGCCGCGCCGTCGGCGTCCATCCGTCAGAACCGCAGCCATTGTCACCTCACAGAATTAATTGTACGATCGTCCGTATTGTTTTTCAACCCTGGAGAAACGACATGCCGGCTCGGCTCAAGTCCCTTCACGTTCTGGACCAGGTCGCGCCCCGACTGGCCGCCGAGATCGTCTGGCGACTGTGGCGCACGCCCCGAAAGCCGCGACCGCTCACCGCGGAAGCCACTCCTGTCATGGATCTGGCCGTCCACGCGATGGCGTCCATCGCCGGGAGGCGTATTGCGACCTACCGGTGGGGCTCCGGCTCCCGAGTCATCCTGCTGGTGCACGGCTGGGAGGGGCGCGCCGCCGATTTCGCACCGATCGTGCGAGAACTGCGCTCGCGGGAACGAACCATTCTCGCGATCGATGCGCCCGGGCACGGCGACTCGTCCGGCAGACGGACCACGGTCATCGACTACGCCGAGATTCTCGCAGAGGTGGCACGCCGGCACGGTCGGCTCGAAGCCGTCGTCTCACACTCGCTGGGGACGCCCTCCGTCGCCGCGGCTACCCGCCACGGGTTGCAGGCCGACCGCTTCGTCTCGCTCGGCGGGGTCGCGGATCTGGGCAGGCTCGTGCCGACGTTCTGCCAGGCCCTCGGGGTGCGCCCATCCACTGTCGAGCGGGTTCGGACCCTGATCGAGAACCGCGTCTTCAGCGGGGACAGGGAGGTGTGGACCCGGTACTCGGCCGCCGCGAGCCCCCTCCCCGCCTCGGATCCGCTTCTCGTGATCCATGATCGAGCCGACCGCGTGGTCCCCTTCGCCGATGCGTCACTGCTCGCCGACACCCACGGCCCGCTCACTCGGTCGGTCGTGACCGAGGGGCTGGGGCACTACCGGATCCTCAGCGCGGATGCCGTGCTCGATGAGGTCTCATCGTTTCTCGGTACGCCCTCCGCGGTGGAAGGCAGCGTGCCGGCGATCGCCTGATCCGACCGCTAGTCCCGCTGCGTGCTCGTGCGGTGGAAGTTCTGGAACGACCGGCTCGCGGTCGGCCCGCGCTGCCCCTGGTAGCGGGAGCTGTACTCGCTCGACCCGTACGGCCTCTCGGCCGGTGACGACAGCCGGAAGAAGCACAGCTGCCCGATCTTCATGCCGGGCCAGAGTTTGATCGGCAGGGTTGCGACGTTGCTCAGTTCGAGGGTGACGTGCCCCGTGAAACCCGGGTCGATGAATCCGGCGGTCGAATGGGTGAGAAGGCCGAGCCGACCGAGAGAGCTCTTGCCCTCGAGGCGGGCGGCCACATCATCCGGAAGCGTCACGAATTCGAAGGTGGAGCCGAGCACGAACTCGCCGGGATGCAGGATGAACGGCGCATCGTCCTGAGACTCGACGAGGTGCGTGAGCTCCGGCTGGTCCTCCGCCGGGTCGATGAACGGGTACTTGTGGTTGTCGAAGAGGCGGAAGAAGCGATCGAGGCGCACGTCGATGCTGGACGGCTGGATCATCGACAGGTCGAGCGGGTCGAGGCCGACCCTGCCCGCCGCGAGTTCCGCCTTGATGTCGCGGTCGGAGAGCAGCATGGAACGAGACTAGCCGAGCCCGACCGCCGCTGGAGAACGACGGCCGGGCTCGGTTCACTTCGCGACGATTCAGCCCTTCCGGAGCAGGGCGGCGATCTCCACCGCGTCTCCCTCAGGTACTGTCGAATTGCGTCCAGGTCGGGCGATCATCATGTAGATGACTCCGGTGACGAGCACGAGGAACAGTCCGATGAGCACGATCCAGTCGGTGAGGAACACACCGCTCGATCCCGGCCACGCCAGCAGCAACATCGCGAGCACGCCATAGACGAGCGCGACGATGTTCACGATGAGACCCCACGCACCGAGACTGAACGGACCAGCCGGCTTCCACCCCTTGAACCGCGCAAGCAGTGAAGCGAAGACGACCGACTGGAACGCGATGTAGATCCCGAGAACCGCGAAGGCCGTGATCTGGTTGATCAACCCTTCCTGTCCGACGTAGACCAGGACGCAGATCAGGATCGGCACGACGCAGGCGACGATGAGCGCATTCCGTGGAACCTTCTTCCCGGACAGCTTCGACAGCCACCTGTGGCCCGGCATCATCCCGTCACGCCCGAAGGAGTACAGGAGCCGACTTCCCGCTGCCTGCAGGCTGAGCACGCAGGAGAGGAACGCGGTGAGTGCGACGACGAGGAAGATCTTCGACCCCACCGTGCCGAGCGACGATTCCAGGATGCCGGCGATCGGGTCGGCATCCTTTCCGCTCACAATGTCCGCCAGATCCGGGGCGGCGAGCACGTACCCGAGGAACGCGATGATGCCCGAAACACCACCAACGAGGATGGTCATGATCATCGCTCGTGGGATGGCCCTCGCCGGGTCGGAGACCTCTTCGGCGACCTCACCGCATGCCTCGAATCCGTAGAACAGGAACAGCCCGGTCAGCGCGGCCCCGATGAAGACCGCGAAGTAGCTGCCATCGCCCTGTGTTCCGAACGAGTCGAAGAGGACCGAGAAGTCGTTCTTCCGCTCGAAGATCATGAGGAAGAGTCCGACGCCGATGACGCCGATGAGCTCAGCGGCAAGCCCGATCTTGGCGACCCGTGCAAGATTCTTGGTACCACTCAGGTTCACCACCAGGGCGACGACGAGGAACGCGACGGCGAGGATGAGCGTGAGCTCCTTCGTGGGCGCAAGATCGAACAGGCTCGCGAGGAAGCTGGTCCCGTACTCGGCAACCGAGGTGACGGTGACGATGACGGCCCAGATGTAGACCCAGGCGGCCATCCAGGCGAACCGTGCGCTCGACAGCCGGCGGACCCATGGATAGATGCCTCCGGAGATCGGGTACTGGGAGACCACCTCACCGAAGACGAGAGCGACGAGGAGCTGGCCGGCACCGACGATCACGAGCCACCAGATCGATGGAGGCCCGCCCGCCGCGATTCCGAAAGCAAAGAGCGAGTAGACGCCGACGAGGGGGGAGAGGTAGGTGAATCCGAGGGCGAAGGTACCCCACACCGACAGCGAGCGGTCGAAGTGGCCGTCGTATCCGAGCTTCTTCAGATGAGCATCGTCTTCCAGCGATGACGTACGCGGCGAAGATTCTGTAGCCATGACAACCTTTCAGGGTAGGCACTCCGGGTAATGGGTCGGCTGCAGCGCCCTGACAAGCAGGTGGTTGCACCCCGCCCTTGGAGTGCGATAGCCAACTGTATTGAGCGGGAAGCATCCGTGTCACTAGTTCGAGCAGAACTCTTTCGGCGCGGTCTCGGGATACCTCGGTCTTGCTAGGATTGCCGATACCGACTGAGACGTTCATCGCCTCACCGAATGCGCGAGTGTAGTTCAATGGCAGAACTCCAGCTTCCCAAGCTGGTAGCGCGGGTTCGATTCCCGTCACTCGCTCCACGCCTGTTCCGTTCCCGTCACTCGCTCCACGCCTGTCCCGTCGATTGTGCCGGATTCGGACGGGTGTGCCCGTCTGGGCGCCATCACTCGTCCGTTTGACGCACAATCATCGGCGGCGCTGCTTCACCTAGCGGCCGGCAGGCTCGGCGAAGTCACCGGCACCGAGGCGGAACCGCGCGAGGATGTCCACGAGGGCGGTGCGGTCATCCGCTTCCAGGCCGACATCGCCGAAGAATTCGCGGTTGATGACCTCGGTCGCCGCGTCGACGACCGCGCGACCGGCCGGCGTGATCCGGATGAGCGTCGCCCTGCCATCCGTCGGATGCGCGGTTCGAAGGAGCAGGCCGGCCGCCTCCAGCCGATCGGTCGTGTTCGTCACACTCGTCGGATGCACCTGCAGGCGCGCGCTCGCTGACGCCATCGGCAGGGCGCCATCCCGCGTGAAGCTCAGCAGCCGCAGCATCTCATAGCGCGCGAACGTCAGCTTGAACGGCTTCAGCAGTGCCTCCACCCGCGCGAGCATGAGCTGCTGCGCCCGCATGATCGACGTCACGACCGCCATGCCATCGGCCTCCGCACCCCACCCGTGCTGGGTCCACTGGCGATGCGCCTCGGCGATCGGATCCCACGGCAGCGGCTTCTTCTGCACCATGCGCTCTCCGTTTCGCGCTCGACCAGTCATCCCACAGTACTCGGGCCGCACAGCATCCTCCCGCGGATCAACCCCCGAAGAGTTCGGCGGGATGTGTGATCCGCCACCACGCGTCCGGCTCCTCGAGCGTGCCCGCCAACACGAGGAGCACGGTCTGGGTGCCGCCTTCGCCGGTGAACGTCGCACTGCCGACCGACATTCGAGCCTTGCCCGGACCGACAACCTTGGCGTGGGACGTCACGGTGATGGGCGAATCGGACCAGGTGAGGAGACTCGCGCTCCGCTCGGCGACGATGTCCGCCCTCTCGCCCCACACCGTTGTGTAGTGGCCGAGCACGTCATCCGCCTTCACGAGCGTCACAGCGTGAAATCCTTCCCGGATGTCGTTGATGACGGTCGCCGCGTCGGCAGCCACCGCCGAATGATGGAGGCCGCCGAGGATGATCCCCGTCACGGTGATGGGCTGTGTCGCACCCACGCCGAAGGTTGCGGAGTAGAGCAGGCATGAGCCTGCCTCGTCGAGGGTCCCGGTCTTGATTCCGTCGACGTCGGACGAGCCGAGCAGCGTGTTGGTGTTCGGCATCCCGGAGAACCCCGGCACATCGGTCGTCTGGAGCCCCACGAGTGAGGCGACCAGCGGGTTCGCCATCGCCAGCCGGCCGAGCGTCAGAAGATCCGTCGGGGTGCTCGTGTTGCGCGGGTCGATGCCCGACGGGTCGACGAACGTCGTGCCCTTCATGCCGTTCTTCGCAAGCCAACTGTGGGCCGCAGCGAGGAAGTTCGCCTGGGAACCGAACGCCCACGTGGAGACCGCCTCGGCGTAGTTGCTCGCCGAAACGACGAGCATGAGTTCGAGTGCATCGTGCAGCGACATCGTGGACCCGGTGTCCATCGGCTGGATGGTCGCCCCGCGCACGTAGTAGCTGTCGTACAGCTTGTGGTCGGCCTTCGTGAACGTGATGATCGGTCCGGGTTCGTCGGCTGCGAGGGGCTTCCGGTCGAGAATGACGAGCGTCGTGATGACTTTGCTGATGCTCGCGATCGGCCTCGCCGCGTTCCCGCCGCTGGAAGCGAGGACTCCGTCCTTGCCCTTCGTGCCGGCGAACTCGTCGGCTCCGCTCACGCTCACCGCGCTCGCGCCGGTCTCAGGAAGCGTGATGGCGACGGGAGGCGTCGCCGGGGGAACGATGGGGACCATGACCGCTGCGGCCTTCGGCAGTGGAGCGTTGAGCACCACCCCGATGTATGACCCGAGAGCGACGGCGATGACGAGCGCGATGGCCCCCACCGCGATCCACGCACGCCTGCGTCGTCGTCGACGCTGCTCATCCGAATCGTCGCGCTCCACGGTTCCACGATATGCCGAGGAAGGCTCCGCCATCGCCACCATCGCGCGCACCTAGGCTGGGATGACATCAGCACCAGAACAGGACACCACCATGACGACACCCCTCACCGTTCCCACCATCAGCATCGATCGCGATCCGGCGGTCGTCGGCCGCGAGTTCGATGAGGTCCTGCGCAACGTCGGATTCTTCCAGATCATCGACCACGGGGTTCCGGATGACGTGGCCGACCGCTGCTGGAACGTCTCGCACTCCTTCTTCGACCTGCCCCTGGAGGCGAAGCTCAGCGTCGAACGACCACAGGGTGGACTGTACGGGTACTTCCCCATGCTCGCGGAATCCCTCGCGCAGTCCCGAGACGGCATGGCCCCCGGCGACCTCAAGGAGTCCTTCAACATGGGGCCGGGAGTCGTCACCGGCCACACGCCCGTCGACGAGACGGAGGCCGGCCTGTTCTCACCCAACCGCTGGCCGGCCGCCATGCCGGAACTCAAGCCGTCCTGGGAGGACTACTACCGGGAGATGTCGGCCCTCGCGAACCGACTCATGGCGATGTTCGCACACGGTCTCGACCTTCCCGGCGACTTCTTCGCGGACAAGATCGACCGCAGCCCGAGCGCCCTGCGCGCCATCAACTACCCGGAGCAGGATGCGCCACCGGCCGACGGGCAGCTGCGCGCCGGCGCCCACACCGACTACGGCACGCTCACGATCCTGCGCCAGGAGCTGGGCCGAGCCGGGCTGCAGGTGCGCGACGACCACTCGGATTCCTGGGTCGACATCCCGCCGACCGCCGGCGCCTTCGTCATCAACATCGGCGACCTCATGGCCCGCTGGACGAACGACCGCTGGACGTCGACGCTTCACCGCGTCGTGAACCCGGATGCCGGTTCGGCCGTATCCACCCGTCGCCAGAGCATGCCGTTCTTCCACAACGCGAACTATTCGACGCTCGTCGAATGCCTGCCGTCGGCCCTCGCCGCGGGCGAGACCCCGAGGTACGAACCCGTGCTCGCCGGACCCCACCTCGCAGGCAAGTCGCACAAAGCGGTCGGGTAGCGTCGCGCTAGAACCACCGATTCTGCGGAGGCACCACGAGCTTGCGTACGCGAACCTTGCCGCGCGGCACGTCCGCACACGCGGCGAGCGCAGGGTCGAGTTCCCACCATTCGCCGATGAGCAACCACCGCCCGTCCGGGTATTTCAGCCGGCGGGCACGGTAGCGGGTCTCCCCGGCGACCTTGATCTCGTCGACGTAGCCGGCAACCTCGCCGTCCACCTTCACTTGCCAGAACCGCTGGTCCAGCGCGGTGACATCCACCCGTTCCTCCTCGGTGCAACCAGAATTCGCGATCACAGCCGGCCCTGTCTGCCGAGTCTAGGCAACCGCTACCGACAACGCGGCCCGGCGCGCGCAGCCGGCGTGAGCCACAATGGAGGTTTGGAGGAACCATGAAACCGGATGCGTACCTGACCCGCGACCCGGAGATCCGCACGGCGATCGAGCTGGAGCGGGAGGGTGCCGCCTACTACGACAGGACTCTCGACGCGCTGCGCGATGACGAACTGGATGCTCCGTCGATCCTCCCCGGCTGGAGCCGCCGACACGTGGTCTCGCACGTCGCCTTCAACGCTCAGGCCCTCCGCAGGCTCGTGAACTGGGCTGCCACCGGTATCGAGTCGCGCATGTACGAATCCACCGAAGCTCGTGACGCGCAGATCGAAGACGGTGCCCGGCTGCCGGCGAGTGAGTTGAGAGCCCTTCACCGCCGATCGGCTGCAGAGCTGGACGCGTCCTGGCGGGACTTGGCGGACCCGGCGTGGCACGCCCAGGTCCGGATGACCGATGGCCCGCTCATCCCTGCGACATCCACGATCTGGCTGCGCACGCGCGAGGTCTGGCTGCACGCCGTCGATCTCGACAGCGGCGCGAGTTACGACGACTTCCCCGCCGGCCTCGTCGACCACCTGCTGGCGAACGTGCTGTCGTCCTGGCGCGGCCGCCGCGAGGCGGAGAACATCCCGAACTTCATCCTGTCTCCCACCGACCGGGGCATCCCGAGGGGCGTCGGTGCCGCCGACGACGCGGATGCCGTCGTCCTGCACGGTTCTGCCGTCGATCTGACCAGGTGGGCCACCGGCCGCGGCTTCCTCGGAGTCCTGTCCGAGTCCGGGGAGCCGGTCCCCGTCGCCCCCCGCTGGATCTGACGCGCTACCGTGGATGCCGTGCCGACCTTCTCCTCCGATGTCATCGCCGCCGTGCTCCGTCACATGAACGATGACCACGCCGCCGACAACCAGCTCATCGCCCGCGCGTTCGGGCATCCGGATGCGGTGGACGCCGTCATGACCGGTCTCGACGACACGGCAGGCTTCTGGAACTACACGCTCGACGGTGTGGTCAGGCGGCTCGACGTGCCATGGTCGGTGAGGATCAGCGAGCGCGCGGAGATCCGCAGAGAGGTCGTCGTCGTGTACGACGCCGCGTGCGCTCGACTCGGCGTGGAGCCGCGCCCGCACTGACCACGGGCGCAGCATGCGCGGGCTCACGCAGCCCTCGCGCCCGAGGGCCCCGTGCTGTAAAGTTAGGTAATCCTTACCTGACTTCTGAGATGAGCCTGATGACCGTCGTCCCGTTCTCCGATGCTCTGCGCGAGCGCACCCGGTCGATTCACGGCCGGGCCGAGGGCGCAACGTTCATGCACGACCTCATGAGCGGCAAGGGCTCCCGTGACGATTACATCGCGCTCGTCGCGCAGCACTTCTACATCTACGAGGCACTTGAGGCGGTCGAGGCGACCATGGCCGGCGACCCTGTGGCCCGCCCGTTCATCACGCCTCAGCTCACCCGGCTGCCTGCCTTGCGCGCCGACCTCGAATTCCTGATCGGCCCCGACTGGGAGGCCGAGTCATCCCCCCTGCCATCCACCATCCGCTACGTCGACCGGATCACGGCAGTCTCCGGCTGGGCCGGTGGCTTCATCGCTCACCACTACACGCGATACCTCGGCGACCTGTCGGGGGGACAGCACATCTACAAGGTCATGCAGAAGCGGTTCGGGTTCGACACGAACGGAATCGGCTTCTACCTCTTCGATCAGATCGCCGACCCGAAGGACTTCAAGAACGTCTACCGCGACCAACTCGATGCCACCGGGTGGGATGAAGTGGAACGCGAGCGCGTCATCGACGAGGTCATGATCGCCTACCGCCTCAACACCGAGGTCTTCGAGGATCTCAGCGAAGCGAAGCTCGCCGTCGCGTAGTCCGTGGCAATACTCCTCGGATCAGGACGCCTGAATACCCGGGATCGGCGCCACGTTCGCCATGAAGCGGCGCACGTTCTCGTCGACGATGATGTCGGATGGCCGCAGCGGCCTCGTGAGGTAGAGCCCCTCGAGTTCGGTGATGCGGCTGAGCGCGACATAGGTCTGCCCAGGGGCGAACGAACGCTGCCCGAGGTCGACGATCGCACGGTCGTAGGTCTTCCCCTGAGATTTGTGGATCGTCACCGCCCAGGCGAGCCGCAACGGGAATTGGGTGAACTCGGCGACTATGTCCCGGCGCAACTGCTTCGTCGCCGCTGAGTAGGAGTACTTGTACTTCTCCCACACCGCGGGCTCCACCTCGTGCGTCTCGCCGTCGACGTCCACGAACACGGTCGAGGTGATCTTGCGCACCGTGCCGACCGTTCCATTGACCCAGCGCTGGTCGCTGTCGTTGCGCAGGAACATGACCCGCGCTCCGACCTTGAGTTCGAGGGATTCGTCTGCCGGATACGCCCGTCCGCCGAAATCGCCGGTGATCTCCGCTCGGGCGGTGAGCGCGCGGCCGGGGAGCTTCGCCAACTCCGCAGCGTTGATGCGGTTCACGGTGTCGTTTCGCGTGGCGAGGGTGATCGCATCCGACCCCGGCGCCGGACGCGCTCCGACTCCGTTCAGCCTCTCAGCGATCTCCGCCGTCACCGTCCCGTGGCGAACGGCGTTCAGCATCGCCTTGAACTCCTCCTCGTGTTGACGGTGGATCGTGTTGAGCTCGAAGATGCGCAGATCCGTGTCGTTCCACACCTTCGCGTCGAAGAACCACATCGAACGGTACTGGTCGTCGAAGTATGCGCGCTCGTCCGCATCTCCCGGCACCGGCGCGAGTTGGTACGGATCGCCGAACAAGACGACCTGGACGCCCCCGAACGCCTCGTCCTTCCGCTGCCTCGCCTGGCGCAGGCTGCGGTCCACGGCATCCAGCAGGTCGGCGTTGACCATCGACACCTCATCGATCACGAGCGTGTCGATCGTGTTCAGGAGCTTGCGCAGTTCGGCGTTCTGCTCGATGTCGTGGTCGGCGATCACGCCGATCGGCAGGCGGAACAGGGA
The DNA here is from genome assembly GCF_014200375.1 of Terrimesophilobacter mesophilus. GTDB lineage: Bacteria > Actinomycetota > Actinomycetes > Actinomycetales > Microbacteriaceae > Terrimesophilobacter > Terrimesophilobacter mesophilus. Next base: position 1,320,758 of record NZ_JACHBP010000001.1, read on the forward strand.
GTGGATCGTCTGCCCGCCCACGTTGAGCGCGGCGACCCCGGTCGGGGCGGCGATCACGAGCTGCTTCGAGGTGTTCCAGGAGAGGTGATTGAGGAGCGTCGACTTGCCGGTGCCCGCGCGGCCGGTCACAAAGATGTTCTCGCGCGTGCCCTCGATCGTCGCGTAGACGGCGGCCTGTTCGGCGGAGAGCTCGTGCGCAGTCACGAAGATCCTTTGCGTATCGGATGCCGGCCCAGGCGTGTCGATGGAATGTCCAATCTATCGCCTCCCGCCCGTCGCTTCGGCGCGTTGTGGCAGGACCTCGAGCCTAGGATTGTGGCATGGTGCCGAGCGACGATGACCCCTCTTCGACCGCTGTCCGGCACACTGTCGTCATCTGGGTCGTCCTGCTCGGCCTGATCATCGGCGCCTTCGCGACGACCGTCATCGCCCTCAACTCGAGCGTCTACAGTGCCGGCGGCTTCGTCAACTCGTACCTCGTCGCACTGCAACGACACGACCTGGCGGGCGCGCTCGCGACGCCCGGCGTTCTCGGCACGACGACCGCGAGCAGCGAACTGCTGACGCCGGCGGCGCTCGGGGAGATCGACGACGTGAGCATCACATCCGATGTCGATCAGGGCGGTGGGCTCCACTACGTCAGCTACACGGCAACCCTCGACGGTTCACCGGGCGGCGGCACGTTCCAGGTGCAGCAGGGGGCCAACCGGTTCGGTGTCTTCTCCACCTGGTCGTTCATCCAGAGCCCGATGAGCGTCCTGCGCATCACGCCGCTGCACGATGCGAACTTCGCGGCCAACGGTGTCGAGGTCACGGCGAAGAGCGGCCCCAGCATTGCCGCGGCGTACCAGGTGCTGACACCCGGAGTCTTCACCCTCACGCACGACTCGGGCTACCTCACGGCGACGCCGACGACGGCGGTCGTGACCGCACCCGGCAGCACGGTTGCGGCGTCGCTGGACATCCAGGCTTCGCCCCGCTTCGTGTCCGAAGTGCAGAAGGAGGTGGATGCCTTCCTCGACGACTGCACGAAGCAGCAGGTCCTGTTCCCGACCGGATGCCCGTTCGGGCAGGAGCTCTCCAACCGGGTCGAGAGCGTGCCCGCCTGGTCGATGTCCCGATATCCGGAGGTCACGATCGAGCCCGGCAGCGATCTCGGAACGTGGGTCGTGCCGAAGGCACAGGGCGCGGCGCACCTCAAGGTCGATGTGCGTTCCCTGTTCGACGGAACTCTCTCCACCTTCGACGAGGACGTCCAGTTCGCTCTCACCTGGGTGATGACTCTGAGCGGCGATCGTATCGACATCCAGGCCCAGTAGTTGGGACCCCACGGGGTTGCAACTGGACACTGCTGATGACGTCGGCTGCCGCGGTGCTCGGTAGACCAGAACCTTTTCCATCGACTTCTGCCCCAGGTCAAGCTTGGGGGCGCCGATCTACCCCTGGCGTCATGGCTCTAGAAAGGCCGGCGTGATTCACCGGCTCGCTCCTTCAACTCACTCGGATACTGCTTTGTCATGACTCTCATCGCAGGTCGCGCTCTCAGTAATGTTGCCCTACCGACGTCGGCGGCTCGGCCGCGCAATCGACTACGGCGACCTCCAGGCCGGCGAAGCAGCCGCCTTCATCTGGCCGACTGACTAACCCAGCGCCGTCAACGCTCGCTGTGCCTCCTTGCGCACCCAAGCCCGGTCATCGTCGAGCATCCGCTCCAGCCCCTTTCGTGCCCGTGGGTCCTTGAGCTTTCGCAACGCCTTGACGGCGTGGCCGCTCACCACGGGGTCGTCGAGCAGTTCAATGGCCACGCTGCCAGCTTCCGGCTTCTTCGAGCGCCCTAGACCAAGCACGACCATCTCGCGCGCCTTGCCGAACGACTCATCGAGAACCAGCGCCACCAGCTCCTCGAACCTCGCGTCATCCCACAAGACCTCGAGGGCGTTCCCGACCGTCCAGCGCAGCCCCATGCCGGTCTCGTCCTCAACCTGTTTGAACTCCTCGATGAGCGGTCCCGTGGCTGCTGGCTTGGCCCACGGAACACTCAACGCCCTCACGATCTCGCCTTTGACCTTCGGGTCCTGTGTGCGCTGCAGGCCCGAGAGCAGCGCCGGGATGGCGTCTCGATACCTGACGCCCGAAGTTCGCAGATCGGCCACGGACTCGACCTCGTATCCCACCTCGGCGAGCTCCCGCATGATCTCGCTCTCGCCGGGCGCCGGAGCTGCACCCATCATGGCCCCACCCTGATCGATTCGAGGACGATCCGCCCGGCGTTGATCTCAACCTGCAGGGTGCTGGAGAACGTCGTCGAGCCCCGGTGTACAGCGTGAAAGTCAAACCCTCCTGGCGAGCGCAAGCCGCGAAATCGCGCAATTGGCTCGTGTAGTTCAGGTGGCTGACGTTCTTCACTCATTGTCAGCCTCCTAAAGTCGGGCTGCCGTGGAGAGGAATGCGCTCAACTTTGCCATCACGAACGATCTTGACATATGGACCAGCGTGAAGAGGATCAACCTGCCCTGGCCACCCACCCTCGATAGAAATAGATTCGCCAGGCCGCTCGGGACTAAAGAAAGGCGTGGTTGGCCTTCTTCGCGCCGCCGAATCCTAGGACCCCACAAAACCCGGGACACGTCACTCCACTAAACCCGGGGCGATTCATCGCGTACTTCCGTGCGTTATAGCCGTCCCAACCGGCGATCGCACTCACGGCCTCGTAAGCACTATCCACCAACACCTGTGACGTCTGCGTCAGTTGCTACATACTGAATGTCGACAGCATCGCGAAAGCGAGCATGGCGATCCTCGATCGACGCACTGCCTTGGCCCCGATCTAACGGCCACCACTACTATTCGCTACAGTCCAACGCGAACTGCCACCCGGCGAAATCGAACGCACGCCGAAGCCGATCTAGGACCTCCGCATGCGGCCGCTCGGGAGTGTCGGGCAACGAGCGAAGGTAGACGACTACTTCGTTCCAGGGCGACGACATGGCTTCAGCATCGATCCGAATATGGCCGTGTTCATCGCGATAATCGACACCCGTGCGCCCGAGCATCCGCTCCGCATAGCCGTCGGAAGATTTAACCCACCCGCGCCACGACTTGGTAAATGTCTCACTCATGGCGCGTCCAAAAAGTGCTGGACGATTGGGTTGCCTTGGCGATATAAGATTGGCCCCTCAATTCGCGCAAAGACCGAGCCAGGGCGAGGAGCACCGGGCCCGAAGAAAACGTTAGCTTCTCCCTTTGACGTTATGAGACCACTTGCCCCAACCTTCAGCGGCTCGCCGGTATCAGTCAACGTCTCGGATTCGCGCTCTGGCGGCCGCCACGAGCTGGCGATAATCCTCACGCAGAGGCTCGGTCAACACCGACTCCAGAGCCGACTCCAAGTTCCACAGCACCCGCTGCTCAGCCTGATCCTCGAACACCGCCGGCTGCTCACCAGCGCCCGTCCGCGCCAACCACTCGAACAACACCAAAGCCTGCTCGCGCGATAACCCGATCGAAATCTCGTCAACCACCGCCAAGGCTCCCGTTCCTGAGCACGTTGGCGAGTTGATCAGGACTCAACTTCCAGCCGCTGACGAACTCACCATTGCGTAAGATGACGTTGAGTCTAGTCGACGAGTCCAGATAGTGCGTGACCGACTGGCCTCGATAGGTGCCTTGGATCGCGCGCGTCCCAGCAGAGTTGATGTGCTGATTGAGCGCAGCGCTAAACTCAGCCGCATTCGCCTTGCTGTAGTTCCCCGCGACACCGAAGTCGCTCGCATGCTTGAACTTCGACTGCAACTGTCTCGGCGAGGTCATAATTATCCGACTGAAGTCGCCTCCAGCGTTTGCGGCGACGGTGACTGCTTCTTCGGCGGCCTTCACCCCGCGGACACCTTTCAACACCCCACCACCGGGGATCGCGAAAGTTCCTACCGTGACCAGAGTGCCACCGAGGGCATGACCAGGATTATTTGCCCAGTCATCAACAATTGGTTTCGTGATCGCATCCCACACCGCCCCCGGACCAGCGGCAAACAACGCCTGCTGCGCCTGAGCCTCCGCCATCTTCCTCGCCGTGAAGCCGTCCCAGTCGGTGAACATGTCGAAGTTCTCCACCGTCGACTGCACCGTCGTGCACAGCACACACGTCATCCACAGAAGCGCCCCGATACCCTCAGCGATACCACCAAACATTTGAACCTGGAAACCCACCAACCACGACGCCCGACACGACACGTCCGGGCACTGCTGCAACGCTGCCGGAGATGTCGACGCCGGCACGGTGGTACCCGTCTTCTTCTTCACCCCAGAACTTGACGAAGCCGCTGGCGCATCACTCCGCCACTGCCCGCCCTGCCACAATGTCCCCGACGGATCCGACCACGTCGCCGGGTTGTTACCCGAATACACGTACGCATTGAATTGGGCCGGCAACCCCGGATCCAACACCGGATCCACTGAAATGAACCGACCCACCGATTCGTCATAGTAGCGAGCACCCAACAAGGTCAGGCCAGAACTGGTATCACGCACCGCACCCAGGAACTGGTGACCACCAGACCCGGTCGCATCCGAACCCTCACGCACCGCCCCAAACGGATCCGAGAACACCCGCTTCACACTACCCGCAGTCCACACCGTGTTCGGCACCGACGCGACCACCGACCCGTGCGCGTCACACACCAGAGAAGACACCCCGCCCATCCCCGGGCCAGTGCGCACCGCAACACTGGTGCCCCCGAACGAGTAATACCGCATCGCCGACACCGACGTGCCCACAATCAGAATCTCCTGACCACCCGGCAGAAACACCCTCGTCCCGGCCGCGTCCGTGCGAACCAGACGCTGGCCGGACGCATCATAAACGTACTCACCGTTCTGGTCCGGGTCCCCCGTCACCGCGGACAACAAACCCTCGGCATCCCACGAATAATCTGCTATCGCGCCCGCCGCGCTCTTGGATGCGCGGTTGCCCGCGGTGTCGTAGGTGTAACTACTTGCCGTCGTCACAGTCCTCAGGGTAACGCGACTACCGGGCCTGACGCGGTGGGCAACGCGGCCGCTACCCAGGATGCGACTGGCTTGTCAGGGCTGCTTCTGCAACTTCGCGAGCATGTCGTTGTAGTCGCTCAGTTCGGCGTCGCCGTCCCGGTCGGCCTTGCGATCGAGCCGCTTCGCCAGGGCCGTGTCGCTCCTCGCCCACATCACGACGACGGCGAGCGCAAGGACCAGCGTCGGGATCTCACCGATGCTCCACGCGATGCCGCCGCCGGTCTGCTGGTCGACGATGGCGCTCGGTCCCCAGGTCCGCCCCATCGCGCCGTACCAGTCCGCGGCCAGGAGTCCGGTTCCCATCATGAGCGAAACGCCGAAGAACGCGTGGAAGGCCATCGTGGCGAGGAGCGCCAGGAGCCGCATCGGGTACGGCGAGCGATACGGCATCGGGTCGACCCCGATGAGCGTCTGGACCAGCAGGTATCCGGTGATCAGGAAGTGCACGATCATGAGGGTGTGCCCGATGTGGTCCTCGACGGCGAACCGGAACAGCGGGGTGTAGTAGAAGATCCACAGCGAACCGACGAAGACGACCGCTGCCACGACCGGTCTCGCGAAGACCGACGCGATCCGGGAGTGGACGGCGAGGAGAATCCACTCTCGCGCTCCACGGCTGCCATCCGTTCTCTTGCGGATCGCCCTCATGGCGAGCGTCACAGGGGCGCCTGGCACGAGGAGAACGGGAATCGCCATCCCGAGGGTCATGTGCGCGAGCATGTGCACGCTGAACAGGTACTTGTGGTACTCGTTCACCCCACCGTTCGTGATGTAGAAGAGGCCGAGGAGCCCCGCCAGGAACGAGATCGTGCGAAGAATCGGCCAGCGGTCACCGCGCCGATGCAGCCGCCACACTCCGGCAAGATAGAAGAACGCCGCGAATCCGATGATGACGATCCAGAGGATGTCGAACTTCCACTCGGTGATGAACCGGATGGGGGTGAGCTCGGGCGGGAGCGATTCGCCGGTGAGGATGTACGCCGGTGTCGTCGTGACGCGTTCCTGCGGGATCGGGGTCCTCGTGCGGGCGAGCGCGGCGGCGACCCCGGACGCGATCCCCATGAAGGCGAGTTCCGCGGAGACGAACCACCAGAAGAACCCGGATCCGGCGTTCTCCTTCTGTTGCATCCGCCGAATCAGGAATCGGCGTTGCACGGCACCGAACGTGCCGAGTGCGCCGAGCGCCAGCACCTTGACGACCACGAGGATGCCGTACGGCGTCGTGACGAGGTTCTCCAGCGTTCCCACCCGCAGCGCGGCATTCACGATCCCCGACGCTGCGACGATGACGAAGCACATGATCGCGAGCGAGGAGTAACGGCTCAGCACGGGCCCGACCCGACCGCCCTCGAGTGTGCGACGAGTGGCGACGATCGTGAGAAGACCCCCGAGCCAGATCGCCGCGAACACGATGTGGAGGCCGAAACTGCTCACCGCCTCGTCGTGACCCGATGTCCCCGCCGCGTGACCCTCGAGCGCCATCGGGACGAGCCCGACGGCGGCGAAGATCGTGACGAACACGAGGGCGGTGCGGTTGCGCACCGCGAAGCACAGCACCGTCGTGATCGCGGGAATGAGTGTGGAGACGAGCGCAGCCTGACCGATCGGGATGTTGGTCAGGTAGCTTCCGAACAGCTGGCCGAAGTTGTCGTCGAACGTCACCGGCTGCAGGTAGACGCTCATGAACGTCAGGAACCCGGTGGCTGCAGCGCAGATCGTCCAGAACGCTGCTGCCCCGGCCGCGAAGTCCAGGCTCGCGTTGAACTCGGGCCGGCCGGCATCCATGGCGAAGCACACGAGAACGAGCGCGCCGATCGTGCCCGCCGCCCCGATGTTGAAGAGCAACTGTGCGATCGGGAGCCCGAAGCGCACGACGGTGCCCGGGTCGGCGAGCTGAGGGGCATCCGCTCCGCCGCCGAAGCTCAAGGCCGCCAGCAGAGAGAGCAGTGCGACGACCAGCAGGAGGGCTGGCCCGGCGATCCTCACGAGCCTCGGCACCCCTCCAGCCTATGCTCCGGCGAGCGGCCATGGGACGACGAAGGGTGCAGTGCCGAAGCACCGCACCCTTGGTCGACTACCGGTTGGTTCAGCCCTTGGCGGCAGCCTTGAGCTTGCTGCCCGCGCTCACCTTGACGCCGTAGCCCGCAGCGATCTGGATCGCAGCACCCGTGGAGGGGTTGCGGCCCATGCGTGCTGCCCGGTGCGTGCGCTCGACGGAGAGCCAGCCCGGGATCGAAACCTTGGTGCCATTGCCCACCGACGTGGCGAGCGTGTCGAACATCGCCTCGAGCACACCGTTGACAGTTGCCTGGGTCTGCCCGGAGTGCGCGGCAATGGCCGCGACGAGTTCGGTACGGTTTAGTGACTTGTCAGCCATTGGGGGTCCTCCTCGGACATCGTTCTTGCAATAACGCCGAATTTACCAGCTTGACTTGGTGATTCCGGGCAATTCGCCTCGGTGCGCCATATCCCGGAATCGAACGCGCGAAACGCCGAACTGCTTCAGGAAACCACGGGGACGGCCGTCGATCGCGTCGCGTCCGCGCACGCGCACCGGCGAAGCATCGCGCGGAAGCTTCTGCAGGCCCAGCCGGGCGGCTTCGCGCTGCTCGTCGGTCGACGCAGGGTCGACGAGCGCCTTCTTCAGCTCGAGGCGCTTCGCCGCGTAGCGCTCGACGATGACCTTCCGCTGCTCGTTCTTGGCAATCTTGCTCTTCTTGGCCATGCTTTAGCGCTCCTCGCGGAATTCGACGTGCTTGCGTACGACCGGGTCGTACTTCTTCAGCACGAGGCGGTCAGGATTGTTGCGGCGGTTCTTGCGGGTCACGTAGGTGTACCCGGTGCCGGCCGTTGAACGGAGTTTGATGATCGGACGAACGTCCTGCTGCTTTGCCATCAGATCTTCTCCCCACGGGCCAGGAGATCCTTGACCACGGATTCGATGCCGCGGGCGTCGATGACCTTGATGCCCTTGGCGCTCAGGGTGAGCGTGACGTTACGGCGCAGGGACGGCACGTAGTACGTCTTCTTCTGGATGTTCGGATCGAACCGCCGCTTCGTGCGACGGTGCGAGTGTGAGATGTTGTGTCCGAAGCCTGGAACGGCTCCGGTCACCTGGCACACTGCGGCCATGGTTCTTCCTCCAATACCGTAGGGACGTCGCCCTACCCAAGGTCACTTGTCGGCGCGCACGCATCCACCGAAAGTTCTGGTGGTGGAGGTGCGCACATGCGGAGCGGAAATGCTCAACCGGTCAAGTGTACGTGGAGTTACCGAGTGCGGCAAGCCGGCCGCGGGCTGACTACGCTCGGTGCATGCGCATCGGATACGCGACCGGGTACTGGAAGCAGGGTCCGCCGCCAGGCGCCCTGAAGGCGATCCGGGCGGCGGAGCGTCTCGGTTACGAATCGGTGTGGACGGCGGAGGCCTACGGTTCGGATGCCTTCACTCCGCTGGCCTGGTGGGGATCCCGCACCAAGCGCGTCAAGCTCGGCACCGGTATCGCCCAGCTCTCCGCCCGCACCCCGACCGCCACAGCGATGGCGGCGCTCACGCTCGACCACCTCTCGGGCGGCCGGGCCATTCTCGGGCTCGGAGCATCCGGACCCCAGGTTGTCGAGGGCTGGTACGGGCAGCCGTTCCCGAAGCCGCTCGCCCGCACGCGCGAATACGTCGACATCGTACGGAAGGTGCTCGCGCGGGACGAACCGGTCACCGCGACCGGCCCGCACTATCCGCTGCCGTATGCGCCGCCGGCGAGTGGCGGTCCGGCTGCCACCGGGCTCGGCAAGCCGCTGCGCTCGACAGTGCATCCGCTGCGCCCCGACCTGCCGATCTACCTCGCGGCGGAGGGCCCGAAGAATGTCGCGCTCGCCGCCGAGATCGCCGACGGATGGCTGCCGTTCCTGTTCTCGCCGAGCGCGAACGCCGAGTTCGCCGGCTACCTCGCCGAGGGCTTCGCCCTGCGCGACCCTTCCCTGCGGCCGCGGGAGGAGTTCGAGGTGGCCGTGCAACTGGCCGTCATCCCGCATCCGGATGTCGAGGCCGCAGCAGACCTCGTCCGCCCGACGATCGCGCTGTACGTGGGCGGAATGGGCGCGAAGAGCGCGAACTTCCACCGCAATGTGATCGACCGTCTCGGATACTTGGATGCCTGCGACCGTATCCAGGAGCTCTACCTCGCCGGCCACAAGAAGGAGGCCATCGCCGCGGTGCCGACCGCACTGGTCGAAGAAGTCGCACTCATCGGCCCGCCCGAGAAGATCCGCGACGAGCTCACAGCATGGGAGGAGTCGGTCGTGACGACGATGCTCGTGCAGGGGCCGGCGTTCGCCCTGCGCGCCATCCGGGATGTCGTCACGGGCACGGGCTCGCTCGCCTACGCGCGAATGGCGGCGCGGATGTTCGCTCGCTCGACCCGTAGCTGACCGCGAGGCCACCTTCGAGACACCACCGTTGGCGGTTCCTCAGGGAGCGGGCTTCGAGCAGTCTGCGCACAGCCCGAAGACGTCGACGACGTGCTCCGGCTGGGTGAAGCCATTCTCGGCGGCCACCTTCCGCGCCCACTGCTCCACGGCATCCGCCTCGATCTCGACCGTGAGACCGCAATTGCGGCAGATGAGGTGATGGTGGTGCTGGCCGGGCGTGCACGCGCGGTAGAGCGCCTCGCCCTCGGTCGACTGAAGCGAGTCGGCCTGGCCGCTCTCCGCGAGATCGGCGAGCGCACGATACACGGTCGCGAGGCCGATGCCGGTGCCGTCGTCGCGGAGTGCGGAGTGCAACTGCTGGGCGCTCACGAACGCATCCTGCGTGTCGAGCGCGGACTTGACCGCTTCGCGCTGCCAGGTGTTCCGCTTCATGCCAGCATCCTAAGCCGCCGCTTTCGAGAGGCGGGCCCGAGGACCGGGGCCGGACTTCTCCCTGCGCCATCCGACAAGCCGGCAGACGAGATAGATGAGGAAGGAGATCGTCGTGACGTACGGGCTGATCGGCAGCCCGCCGCCGAGCGCGAGCAGGATGCCGCCGACAACCGACACGACGGCGAAGACGACACTCAGGACCGGCGTCAGTAGGGGTGAGGAGGTGACCCGCATCGCTGCCGCCGCCGGTGTGACGAGGAGTGCGAGCACGAGCAGCGCCCCCACGATCTGGATCGAGACCGCCGTCGCGAGGCCGAGAAGCACCATGAAGACGAGCGAAAGCGTGCGCACGGGAACACCCCTGGCGGTAGCGACATCCTCGTCGACGCTCGCGAAGGTGAGCGGTCTCCAGATGACGAGGAGCCCGGCGATCACCACGATGGACACCACCACGAGCCACAACAGCTGCGGGTTGTCGACCGACACGATCTGGCCGGTCAGCAGACCGAACTTGTTCACGCTGCGCCCACCGTAGAGCGAGAGGAACAGGATGCCGAGGCCGAGTCCGAACGGCATGAGCACGGCGATGATCGAGTTGCGCTCTCGCGCCTTCGCTCCGAGGATGCCGATGAGGATCGCCGCCGCCAGCGACCCCGCGATGGACCCAGCGACGACATTGACGCCGAACAGCAACGCTGCCGATGCCCCGGCGAACGAGAGCTCACTCACTCCGTGCACCGCGAAGGCGAGGTCCCGGGTCATGACGAATGGTCCGATGAGACCGCCGACCACCCCGAGCAGCGCCCCCGCCAGGATCGAGTTCTTCACGAGCCACAACAACTCGCCGTAGTCGGCGAACCCGAAGATCTGGGACCAGAAGTCGCCGCCCATCAGCCCAGCACCCCCGAAGGCCGTTCGTGGTGTTCGAGATGATCGTGGACGCCGTAGCCCTCCGGCGCGCCGAGCACCGCGACCCGTCCGCGCGACCGGATGACCTCGACCGGCGTGTCGTACATGTAGGAGAGCACCTCGGAGCGCAGCACCTCGTCGGGCGTTCCCACCCTGAAGCGGCCGCCCGCCAGATACAGCACGCGATCGACGAAGGGGAGGATCGGATTCACGTCGTGCGTCACGAACACGACCGCCGTGCCGAGTGCCGTCCGCTGCTCGTCGATGAGCTCGCTCACACTGCGTTGGTGGTGCAGGTCGAGGGAGAGCAGCGGCTCATCGCACAACAGCAGTCTCGGCCTGGCTGCGATCGACTGGCCCACCCGGATGCGCTGCTGCTCTCCGCCGGACAGCATCGCGACCGGCACGTTCCCGTAGTCGGTGGCACCCACCGATTCGAGCACCTCATCCACCCTCGCCTTCACCGCGCGGGAGGACACCGGCAGCCCCCACCGGTGGCCGTCGACACCGAGAGCGACGACATCGCGCGCGCGCAACGGTGTACTCCGGTCGAGCAGCTTCTGCTGCGGAATGTAACCGATCTGCCTGCTCCCCCGCGCCACAGGTCTTCCGAGGAACTCGACGGTCCCCCCGGTCAGCTGCTGTTGCCCGAGGATCGCCTTGATGAGGCTGGTCTTCCCCGTGCCGTTCGGCCCGAGGACGGCCAGGAACTCGCCCGGCTGCACCTCGAGGTTGAGGTTGTGCCACAGCTGGCGCTCCCCGAACGACAGCGACGCCGCGCTGAGGCTGAGGACCGGGGTCGAGTTCCGGCCACCGGTCACGAGAGCGCCTGCCCGATCGCGCGGATGACGGATCCCATCCACTCCACGTAGCCCTGCCCGTCGGTGATGGTCTCGGTGACTCCGACGGTCGGCACTCCGGCCAGTTTCGCCGCCGCACGAAGCTGCGTCGTCTCGGGGCCCGCTGTCTGCTCGTTGTAGACGAAGAGGGAGACGGAATGATCCTCGAGGAGGGCGAGGGCGCGTTCGAGGACCGCGGGAGGCACGCCGTTTCCGTTCTCGACCGCTGTGCTCAGTTCGTCCGGGGTTGCATTCACGAACCCGGCGGATTCGAGCAGGTAAAGAGGAACGGGTTCCGTCACCATGACGGACTCGCCCGCGTGGTCATCGGCGATCGTCGAGACCTCGCCCTGCAAGCGGGTGATCGACGCGTCGAACCGCTCGAGATTGCTGCGGTAGTCGCTCGCGTGAGGCGGATCCAGACGCTCGAGCGCGTCGGCGAGCGAGGATGCCACGCGGCGTACGACATCCAGGTCGTACCAGACGTGTTCATTCGCGGCGACCTGGTCGGGGGCGAGGCCCGATACGTCCACGGCGGAGATGACCACGGCGCCGTCATTGCCCGTTCCGGTGAGCAACCGGCCCATGAAGTCGTCGTATCCGCCGCCGTTGTCGACCACGACATCCGCGCGGGAGAGTTCGAGTTGCACGCGGGCGCTGGCCTCGAAGGAGTGGGGGTCCTGCTCCGGGCTCTCGATGATGCTCGTCACGTCGGCATGATCCCCGGCGACCTCCGCGGCGATGCTCCCATAGACGTTCGTCGAGGCGACGATGCTCAGGCGGTCGGGGTTCTCCGTCGTCGTCGAGCACGCTGCGAGAGCCAGAGAGGCGACGACGAGTACGAGGCCGAGGCGGAACCCGGCCTTGGGCCGAAGGCTCCGGCGGGGACGGGGAGCGCGAGACGTCACGAAACCAACCTGACTGTGATTGACGAGCGACCCACGACGGGCCCGGCGCACGCGGTGTCGCGCGCGATCGCCCCACACTAATCCTTATTGATAATGATTGTCAACATCATCACTCGGTAGCGAGGATGCGCACCGCTACCGCCGCGAAGTCAGGAGGCCCTGAGCGACGGGAACCGCTCCGCGAGCTCCTCCGTCGCGGCGAGGAGCCCCGCCACCGACTCCGCCTCGCCGATCGAGACGCGGATGCCATCCGGAAGCAGGGCGCGCGCCACGATTCCGTGGGCGAGCAGGATGTCGTTCGCCTCGCTCGTGTCGGCGCCCGTCGCGAGCCACAGGAAGTTCGCCTGGGACCGCGGGACCGCGAGGCCCTGCGCGAGGACGGCGCCGAGGACCTCGTCTCGACGCCGGGTTATCACCGCGACCCTCTGCAGGAGCGCCTCTTCATGATCCAGCGCCGCAATCGCCGCCCGCTGTGCCGGCTCCGTGACCGACAGCGGGATCGCGGTGGCCCTTGCGGCGTCGAGGATGCGCTCCGGACCGACCGCGTATCCGACGCGCAACCCTGCGAGGCCGAACGCCTTCGAGAACGTGCGCAGCACCACGAGATTCGGGTAGCGGCCGATCAGGTCGCGTCCGTCGACCGCGGCCGGGTCGGTCACGAACTCGACGTACGCCTCGTCGAGCAGGACGAGCAGGTCGCTCGGGACCGCGGCCATGAACGCGGCGAACTCCTCCGCCGTCACGATCGTGCCGGTGGGGTTGTTCGGCGTGCAGACGATCGCCACGCGAGTCCGGTCGGTGACGGCGGCAGCCATGGCGGGGAGATCATGCCGCTGGTCCGGCAGGTTCGGCACGGCGACACTCGACGCCCCCGCGACTGTCACGAGACCCGGGTATGCCTCGAAGGAGCGCCACGAGTAGAGCGCCTCGTCGCCGGGGCCGGCTGCCGCCTGGATCAGCTGGGCGAGGATCGACACGGACCCCGACCCGACGTGCACGTTGCCTCGCTCAACGCCGAACCGCGTGGCGAGACGCTCGCTGAGTGCTGTCGCGGCGGCATCCGGATACCGGTTCACGGCAGCTGCCGCGATCGCGTCGACGATCTCCGGCAGGGGGTCGAACGGGTTCTCGTTCGAGGAGAGCTTGAACGACTCCGCGGGTGCAGGTCGACCCTGCCGATAGGGCGCCGTCGCCAGGATCTCGGGGCGGAGTCGGACGGAGGGGGCTTCTGCGGAATCTGTCACGGATTCCAACCTAGTGCGCCGACGCCCGCACCACCGAGGTGTTCATTGCGCACGACCCCTGACGGCGGGCATAGTGGTGGAATGTCACGACTCCTGATCCGCCTCATCATCAATGCTCTCGCGCTCTGGCTGACGACCCTCATCGTTCCGGGTGTCACCGTCACGGCGTTCCCGCCCGGTGACACGCTCGCGGTGGTCCTGACCTACCTCCTCGTGGCTCTCATCTTCGGTGTCGTGAACGGCGTGATCGGCAACTTCATCCGCATTGTGGCGTTCCCGATCTACATCCTGACCCTCGGCCTCATCGCACTCGTCGTGAACGCGCTCCTCCTGCTTCTCGTGAGCTGGATCTCCGGTCTCCTCGGCTTCGGGCTCCACGTCGACAACTTCCTGTGGGCCGGCGTGCTCGGTGCGCTCGTGCTGGCGCTCCTCAGCTGGCTCATCGGCATCATCCTGCGACCGTTCGTCAAGAGCCGCTGAGTCGCCATCAGCGGTCCAGCCGCTGCGCGAGGTAGATCGTCGAGGAGACGCTGCCGGCATGGGGTTGCCCGAGGCGTGCGAGCAGGTCGGCGATCCTGAGGTTGGTCGACCGATCCACGATGCCCGCGGTCTCGATGTAGTTCGAGAGCTGGTGGGCCGGCAGCATGACGCTCGTCTCCGGAGGCGGCCCGTCGAACAGTTGCCGCCGGACCACGAGTGGTTCGGATGACGCGAACGTCCCGCCGAGCGCCGGGACGAGGTCGTTCGTGTGCTCGATCGCGAGGTACGGGATGTCGTGCGGCACCTCCACCTGCCCGGCCGGCGCACCGACCGTCACGAGCCCCTCGATCGAATACTGCCCGGATGCCGCCAGCTGCGCGGCGATGAGCCCACCCTGCGAATACCCGGTCAGGGTCACGGGCGACGTGGAATCGATCCCCGCGCTCGCCATGGCAGCGACGACGGCCCGGTATGAGCCCGCCCCGCTCCCGTCTGATCCGCCCGCCATCGCGGCGAGGTTGCTCGTCATGTCCCAGGGGTTCGCGTCGCCGTCGAGGGCGAGCTCCGCCGTCCCGGCCACGTACACCTCGAAGCGATCGGCCTGCCCGGGCGTCGAATACCGGTCGATGCGGATCTGCTCCGGCTCCGCGGGAATCCGCTCGATCCGGTCCCGGATGCCGTCGGCGCCGCGCACCTCCTGCGTCGCGGACGGGCGGACCGCCACCGCGCTCTCGCGCGCGAGGCCGAGCCCGGCGAGACCTCCCGCCACGACGGCGGCGGACGTGTCGACGCCGAGAATACCGAGCCCCTCATCGCCCAGAAGCTGGGCGACCTGCGGAGGAAGGTGCAGCATCCCGGCCCCTGCGTCGTCCGCGCTCATGACGCCGTATCGGACCGCCGTCACGAATGCCGGATCGGACAGCGCGGAGCTGTTGCTGCGCAGCCATCCGCCGGCCATCCCGAAGACGGCGTCGCGGGATCCCTGCGGCAGGGTCGCGAGGAACGCGGCGACCCCCGCGCCGGCGATGACCGCTCCCGGAAGGAACACGGCCGCGAGAAGCGGGGCAATGGATCCCACGAAGTAGCCGAGTGTGGCCGCGAGTTGCTGGCCGAGGCCGTCGACGACCCGGTCGGCGAGCTCGTAGCCCCCCGCTGCGCCGCGAAGCCCCATGGCGAGGCGATCGGCGTCCTCTCGCGCCGCGGCCAGTGCCCTCACGGCGTCATCGATCGCCTCCTCCGCCTGGAGGGCGCTGAGCGGAGCATCGGCGGCACCGAGGATGCCGTTCCCGATGATCCGGTCGAGCCAGACCAGTCCACTGCGGCACGCGTCGAGCTCGATCCCCAGCAGCGCGACATAGCCGGCTTCGTCGCGAAGCTCTGTCGTGAGCACCGAGGTGGTCCCCGGCCCGCCGACGGCGAGGTCATCCGACACGACCGGCCAGTGTCGCTGCTGCCCGCGCGCTGCAGTGCTCGGCCAGTTCGAGAGCGTCGCGGGCGCCGGTCAACGCCTGCTGCATCCGCTCTGCGAGCGCGTCGTGGGCATCGCGCGCGCGGCCGGACCACGACACCGGCGCGGTCTCACGCCGGGACCGGTGGCGTGCACCATCCAGCCGCGCGGCAATCCGCCGGAGCCCGGCGCCCTGCTGCTCGAGAAGCTGCCGCAGGCATTCGGTCGTGAGGGGATCGTTCGCCTCCACGCCAGTGCTCCCTTCCACCACGGGTTCCCGTGCTGACCGTCCCATGCTCCCTCCGGTTCGCTTCATGCGGTGCCCGGACGAGGATTTCGGCGAGATCGAACCCTCCGGATGCGGTTGTGGAGGACAGGCACCGCCCGGCTTCGGCGAATCTGCGGGAGAATGGAGCCATGAGCTTCGATCGCACCCTCGACGAATCCGCTCTCTTCCGCATCTGCTTCGTCTGCACCGGCAACATCTGCCGGTCCCCGATGGCTGAGGCGGTCTTCCAGCAACTCATCAGGCGGTCGGGCTTCTCCGGCTCGATCGTCGTGCTCTCGGCGGGCACCGGCGACTGGCACGTGGGGGAGAATTCCGACACGAGGACCCTCGCCGCTCTCGCCGCCCGGGGATACAACGGCGCAGGTCACCGCGCCAAGCAGTTCGACCCCGAGTGGTTCGACCATCTCGACCTCGTCGTCGTCTTCGACCGCAGTCAGGAGCGCATCCTCAAGTCCTGGGCGACGACCGACCAGGACCGCGGAAAGGTTCAGCTCCTCCTGGGCTTCGATCCGGACCCGTCGGGGTCCCTGGAGGTTCCGGACCCGTACTATTCGGATGCGGCGATGTTCGACTCCGTCCTCGGAATGATCGAGCACGCCTGCACCGCACTCTTCCACCAGATCGAACCGGGAATCCGACGGAGCGCCTCATGACCACCCTGTCGAACCAGCCCCTGAGCCCCCTCGACGGGCGCTACCGGGAAGCCGTCGCCGAACTCGGCGAGCACCTCTCCGAGGCCGCGCTGAACCGTGCGCGCGTCAACGTCGAGATCGAGTGGCTCCTCTTCCTCACCGATCGGCGGATGTTCGGAACGACCCCGCTCACGGATGTCCGGAAGACCGAGCTTCGCCGCATCGTCGGCGAATTCGGAGACGCGGACATCCGCGAACTCGCCGAACTCGAGGCGACGACACGCCACGATGTCAAGGCGGTCGAATACCTCCTCCGTCGGCGCCTGGACTCACTCGGGATCAGGGGCGTGTCCGAGCTCGTGCACTTCGCCGCCACGAGCGAGGACATCAACAACATCGCCTACGCGCTGTGCATCGATTCGGCGCTGCGCTCGGTGTGGCTGCCGAAGTTCCGCGGCGTCATCCGGACGCTCCGTACCCTCGCGCTCGAGAACCGGTCGCTGCCGATGCTCGCCCACACCCACGGCCAGCCGGCGACTCCGACGACCGTGGGGAAGGAATTCGCGGTGTTCGTGCACCGTCTCGACCGGCTCGCGCGCCAGATCGACGCGACGGAGTCGCTTGCGAAATTCAGCGGTGCGACGGGCACGTACGCCGCCCACCTCGCCGCGGCACCGGATGCCGACTGGCCGGCAATGTCCCGCTCCTTCGTGGAGTCGCTCGGCCTCGCATGGAACCCGCTGACGACCCAGATCGAGTCCCACGACTGGCAGGCGGAGCTGTACTCGAGGATGAGCCACGCGAACCGCGTCCTGCACAACCTCTGCACCGACATCTGGGCGTACATCTCGATGGGGTACATCACCCAGGTCCCGGTCGCCGGCGCCACCGGGTCGTCGACCATGCCCCACAAGGTCAACCCGATCCGCTTCGAGAACGCGGAGGCCAATCTCGAGCTGTCGAGCGCCGTTCTCGACTCGCTTGTGGCCACGCTCGTCACCTCGCGGCTGCAGCGCGACCTGACCGACTCCAGCGCCCAGCGCAATATCGGAGTCGGGTTCGGACATTCTGTGCTCGCCCTCGACAACATCCAGCGCGGGCTGGGGGAGATCGCCCTCAATCCGCAGCGTCTGGCGCAGGATCTCGACGCGAACTGGGAGGTTCTGGCCGAGGCCATCCAGACCGTCATCCGGGCAGAGATCACCGCGGGCAGGAGTTCGATCTCCGACCCCTACGCGCTCCTCAAAGAACTCACCCGGGGCCGCAGGGTCGGGCCCGATGAGCTCGCAGAATTCATCGGGACTCTCGACATCGGTGCCGACGCGAAGGTGCGGCTGAGCGAACTCGTACCGTCGACCTACATCGGCATCGCGGATCGACTGGTCGACTACCTGGATTGAGGCCGCGGCCTCAGTGGGTGGTGCGGTTCTGCTCGTCGAGATCTTCGCGCTCGTCGGCGTTCGGTTTTGCCGACAGGGCGAGCAGCGCGATCATCATGACGGCGAGGATGAACGCGACCCCGAAGCCGATGCCGGCGAGCCACCACTCCCGCGTCGTGTAGAGGATCACGAGCCCCGTGAACCCGCCGATCACCGCGGAGATCGTCAGGAGTTCGAGCGGCCGCAGCCGGTCGCGAAGGCTTGGGGTTTCCATGGTCACTGTCCTGTCGCTGGAGTTGGTGTGGCTGCGTCTTCCCGCGCAGCCCACCGTGTGGAGAGTCCGCCGATGACGAGGTAGACGCCGAGGAGGATGGCGTAGGCCCCGAAGACGCCCACGACGATGATCTGCGCGGTGAGGGTGCCGCTCGCGGTCACGCCCTTGTCGTCCACGGCCCACGGCACCGCGTAGTCCGCGGGAACCAGGAGCACGGCGAGAGCGAGCAGGGCGGTGAGCACACCGACTGTCACCCAGTCCCTGGACAGCGCGAGCCTGCCTCGTGACCGCAGGCCGAGGTACAGCTCCAGAAGGCCGGTGACGGCCGCGAAGGTGATGAGGAGCAGGAAGAGCGCGCCTGCGCCGGTCGAGTTGAGCACGACGGCGGCGATTCCGGATGCCACGGCGACGACCGCCTGCACGAGGGTCAGAATGCGCGGTGTCCGGCCGTCGAGCCGGAGTGAGCCCCACGCGAGTACGGCCCCGCTGACGATGGCGAACGCCCCGAACACCAGAAGGCCGAAGGTCGAGGAGTGGTCAGCGGAGAAGGTGATGACGAGTCCGACGATGAGTGCGGGCACCGCTCGTGCGAGCTGCACCGGCCAGTAGCCGGTCCGCGCGGGTACTGCGGGCACGCGACCTCTTTCCTCCGGAAGAACCACTCCAGCTTACGCGCTGACCGCACCCCGGATCATGCTGACGAGAGAACCGACCACGGTGGGCAGGCCCTCATCGTCCGGATCCTGCGACAGCATCCACAGGTCCATCGCCTCGCCCATGCCCAGCACGACGGCGATCAGGAGCGAGGCCGGCAGGTCCTTGCGCACCGCATCCACCCTCTGGCCCGCTGCGACGGCCTGTTCGATCCAGGGAACGGATGCCTGCTCGAGTTCTCCCTGAGCGCGCTGGAAGGCGGGGTCCTTCGACGCCGTCGCCCACCCGCGAAACAGCGCGGCACGCTGCGGAGATGCGAGGAGGGCCTTCATGAGGCGCAGGTAGTAGTCCTCGATCACGCTCCAGAATCTGTCGGCATCTCCGGTATCCAGTTGTGGGGGCGGTCCGACCTGCGCGAACAGCTCGCCGATCTGCGTGCTCGCCACGTGCGCGTAGAGCTCCGCCTTGCCGTCGAAGTAGTAGTACATCGACCCCTTGGAGATCCCGGCGGTCTCGATCACCCGGTTGAGCGATGCGTCGTGGAACCCGTGCCGCGCGAACTCGTCCAGAGCCGCCTGCAGGATCGCCTGCTGCTGGGCGGGAGGCAGCTTCGCGAAGCGGGGTCGAACCATGCGATCAGCGTACAGAGGGACTTTCCGGGAACGGCGGTAACTCCACCGCATCGTGGAAACTGCGGCCCATGACGAGGTCGGCGACCCCGGGCAGCGCCATCATGCGCATGGCGGTGTTCCGGATGAAGAGCTCCCAGCCGTTCTTCGGGGCGAAGGCCAGCCCGAGACCGACCGCGGCATCCTGCTTCGACCGGATGAGCGGTGCGAGTCGTTCCTCGTAGCGCGCGAACGCCTCGGTGTGGTCGCCGGTGCGCGCGAGCTCGGCGCCGAGCGTGTACGCGCCCACCATCGCGAGGGCAGAGCCCTGCCCGGCCAGGAACGAGGGAGCAGCCCCTGCGTCGCCGACAAGCACCACCCGTCCTCTCGACCACGACGGCATCCGGATCTGGCTCACCGCGTCGAAGAAGAACTCCTTCGCCTTCGGCAGCAGTTCGAGGATGGCCGGGACCTCCCAGCCGGCCTCCTTGAGCACCGTGCGCAGAAGTCGCTCCTGCGCCGGGCGTTCTTCTGGGACGGCCCCCTCGTGCCGGGCGGAGACGAGGAAGAGCGCGTTGTCGTCGTCGAGGGAGAGTCGAAGGACCTGGAAGCCGATCTCGGCGTACATCATCGCGACGAGTTCATCGCGCGGTCGATACCCTCGTGACTCGAATGCCGCGAAGACGATACCCAGGTATCTCTCGAACTGTTCGTCCGGGCCGAACGCGAGCCTGCGGACACCGGAGTGAAGACCGTCCGCGCCCACGACGAGGTCGAACTCCCTGACCGGGCCGCTCTCGAAGCCCACGCGAACCACGGTGCCGTCATCCTCGAGGGAGTCGACCGAGTCGTCGAGGATCAGTTCGGCTCCGCCCTGGAGAGACTCGTAGATCACCGCGGAGAGCTCCGAGCGCACGATGCTGAGGTAGTTCTCACCCGACTTCATGATCGTGGCGGGTTTGATGGAGGCGATGCGTCTGCCGCCCCGATCGATTGCCATGGCGTCGGTGAACACGTAGCCCCGACGGCGCAGCTCCGGCACGATGCCCATGCGCTCGGCCACCTCGAAGCCGGCTCCCCAGAAGTCGACGAGATAGCCGCCGCTGCGCAGCGCAGGTGCGCGCTCGACGATGGTCACCTCGTGGCCGGACCTGAGCAGCCAGTACGCGAGCGTCGGTCCGGCGATGCCCGCACCGGAAATGAGCACTCTCATCGGATGTCCTTCCTGACGTGATTCGACCACCAGTCTAGACCGGTGGTCGAATTCGTCAAGAGGCTAGGCCGATGCCATGTCCTTGAACCGCGAGAAGTGGCCCTGGAACGCGACCGTGATCGTGCGGGTCGGGCCGTTCCTGTGCTTCGCGACGATGAAGTCCGCCTCGCCTGCACGCGGATTGTCCTTTTCGTATGCGCTCTCGCGGTGCAGGAGGATGACGACGTCGGCATCCTGCTCAAGGGAGCCTGACTCCCGCAGGTCGGAGAGAGCAGGCATCTTGTCCGAGCGCTGCTCCGGTCCACGGTTCAGCTGCGACAGGGCGATCACCGGGACCTGGAGTTCCTTCGCGAGGAGTTTGAGCGCCCGGGAGAACTCGCTCACCTCCTGTTGCCGCGACTCGACGCGCTTGCCGCTCGTCATGAGCTGGAGATAGTCGATCACGACGAGCTTGAGGCCCACCCGCTGCTTGAGCCTTCTGCACTTCGCCCGGATCTCGACGAGCGTCATGTTCGGACTGTCGTCGATGTACAGCGGAGCGTCATTGATGCGCCCTCGTGTCTGTGCGATCGTGATCCAGTCGCGGCTGTCGACCGTGCCCTTGCGCATGTTCTGCAGTGGGACAGATGCCTCCGCCGACAGCAACCGCATGGCGATCTCGCTTCGACCCATCTCGAGGGAGAACACGATCGACGGCAGGTCGTGCTTGATGGATGCCGCGCGGGCGAAGTCGAGTGCCAGCGTCGACTTGCCGAGGGCGGGGCGCGCCGCGACGATGATGAGCTGGCCGGGGTGAAGGCCGTTCGTGAGATCGTCGAGCTCCTCGAAGCCCGTCGGGATACCCGTCATGACACCGTCGCGGCCCTTCGCGGCCTCGATCTCGTCCATCGCGGACTCGACGGCGGTCGTGAGCGGGACGAAGTCCTCGGAGTCCACTCCGCCGGTGACGTTGTAGATCTCCGCCTGCGCGTTGTTGACGAGGTCCACGACCTCGCCCTCGCTCGCGTACCCCATCTGGACGATACGGGTCCCGGCCTCGACCAGCCGGCGCAGCACCGCCTTCTCGGCGACGATGCTCGCGTAGTATCCCGCATTCGCCGCGGTCGGAACGAGCCCCGTGAGGGTGTGAAGGTACTCCGCACCGCCCGCACGGCCGATCTCACCGGACTTCGTGAGCTCGTCGGTGACGGCGATGACATCCGTCGGCTCCCCGTGGGAGTACAGGGTCAGGATCGCGTCGAAGATGATCTCGTGCTTCGGGATGTAGAAGTCGAGCGCGCGGACGGTCTCGATGACGTCGGCGACGGCATCCTTGCTCAGAAGCATCCCGCCGATCGCGCTCTGCTCCGCCAGGAGGTCGTGGGGCGGCGTGCGATCGTTCTGTCTCGAGTCGGTCGCGGCGTGCTGGTCACCGGCGAGTCCGAGATGGGCTATCGACATTCACGAACCCCTTCGGTTGACGAGCGCGCACGCGCGTGATCCAGCTGTTGCGCCGGGCGCGCCGATTACTGAATCAGTGGCGCGAATTCGACGAGCCGCCTGATCTCAGGTGTACTGCACACCGACGACAATCGGGCGAACCCTGGCCCGGAATGTCCTGTCCGTGTCGGTGAGCCTCAACACTAGGAAGATCGGGACGAAGCCTCAACCCACCCTGTGGATAAAACTGTGGACTATGTGCGGGAAACGCCGCGCGGTTTGTTGGCAAGCTGTGGAGAAGCCTGTGCAATGCGAACTATTTTTGAAGTGAATAGTGGCTCTGACCTGCTATTTCGATGAACGGCGTCGGTGTGTAGAAACATGTTTATAGTCGTGGTTGAGAGTTGCGGTGCCGCCTCGACGACTGTGTACAACATGCCTCCCTTCGCCACCCCCCAAACGAGGGTCGCGAGCACGAGAAAGCGGCAAGAGCGGATCCGGATCCGCTCTTGCCGCTGTCGTGAAACACCTACTTGGCTGCGACCACCTTGATGGTGATCGTCGCGACGAGGTCGTCCCTCAGCCGCACGGTCGCTTCATGCTCTCCGGTCGCCTTGATGGGCGCGGACAGCTCGATCTTCCGCTTGTCGACGGTGCCCAGTCCGGCGGCCGCCACGGCATCCGCGACGTCGGATGTCTTCACAGAACCGAACAGGCGTCCGCCGCCGCCCGCCTTGACGGTGAGGGTGACCGGAGTCGCCTGCAGCCTGGCCTTCAGGTCCTGTGCTTCTTCGACCGTCGCGTGCTCGCGGGCGGCGCGGGCGGCCTTGATCTGATCGATCTGCTTCTCGCCGCCGCGTGTCCACATCACCGCCCAGCCCTGGGGAATGAGGTAGTTGCGGGCGAACCCGTTCTTGACCTCGACGACATCGCCTGGCGCACCGAGGCCGGTGACCTCGTGCGTGAGAATGAGCTTTGACATTTCAGGTGCTCCTAACGGCCTGAGCCCGCGTACGGCAGCAGAGCCATCTCGCGCGCGTTCTTGACTGCACGGGCGATGAGGCGCTGCTCCTGCACGGAGACACCGGTGATTCGGCGAGCGCGGATCTTGCCCCGCTCGGAGATGAACTTGCGAAGGGTTGCGACATCCTTGTAGTCGATGACGCCGACCCTGATCGCCTTCGCGGGGGCGAGGTTCTTACCGCCCTTGGCTCCGCGCAGTGGCTTGCGGCGGTCGCCGCTGGACTTTCCTGCCATGATTTCCTGCTTTCTGAAGTAGTGGGGGAGCCGTTAGAACGGCGTCTCGTCGTTGAAGTTGCCCGGGGAGTTCCAGACATCGCCGGATGCGGAGTCCGAAGCCGGTGCAGAAGCCCACGGCTCGTCGCCACCCTGGCCGCCGCCCTGGCCGCCACGGGGGCCGCTGGACGTGGCACGGGTGACCTGCGCGGTCGCATAGCGGAGACTCGGGCCGATCTCATCGACCTCGATCTCGAAGCTCGTGCGCTTCTCGCCCTCTTTCGTCTCGTAGCTGCGCTGCTTCAGGCGACCGGTCGCGATGACCCGGGATCCCTTGCTGAGCGAGCCTGCGACGTGCTCGGCGAACTCGCGCCAGACGGATGCGCGCAGGAACAGTGCCTCGCCATCCTTCCAGTCGTTCGTCGCACGGTCGAAGTTGCGCGGCGTCGAGGCGATCGTGAAGTTGGCTACCGCGAGCCCGTTCTGCGTGTAGCGCAGCTCGGGGTCTGCCGTGAGGTTCCCCACCACGGTGATGACTGTTTCACCGGCCATGACCTACTCCGCATCCTTCTCGGCGGAGGCATCCTCTGTGGCCTTCTCCGCAGCCTTGGCGGGGGCCTTCACCGACGACTTCGGCGCGGCAGCGGCCTTGCGGGCCGCCTTCTCCGCCGAGAGCTTCGCGGCCTCTGCGACCTGCGCGATGGCCTCCTCGGCCCGCAGGACCTTGGTGCGCATGACGGCCTCGCTGAGCTTCAACTGGCGGTCGAGCTCGATCGTCGACGCTGGCGTCGCGGTCATGTCGACGACGGCATAGATGCCTTCGGTCTTCTTGTTGATCTCGTAGGCGAGGCGACGCTTGCCCCAGATGTCGACCTTGTCGATCGTGCCGCCATCCGCGCGGATGACGCCCAGGAACTTGTCGAGACTCGGAGCGACGGTGCGCTCGTCGATCTCGGGATCCAGGATCACCATGAGTTCGTACTGATGCATAACTAACCCACCTCCTTTGGACTAGAACGGTTACAGACGGTCTGTAACAGGAGGGTTGTGGCATCGTGCCACCCGGTCAGCAGACCGAGGGCAACCTGCCTAGTGTAGTCATTGTCCCCGTTCACATTCAAGGAGCTGCTTATCCATGCCCATTCGGGTTGCCATTGCCGGTGTCGGAAACTGCGCGAACGCGCTCATTCAGGGGATCACGTTCTACCGTGACGCCGTGGAGCACGAGGTCATCCCCGGCCTCATGCACAACCGCCTCGGAGGCTTCGCGGTGAGCGACCTCGAGCTCGTCGCAGCGTTCGACGTCGACGCGCTCAAAGTCGGAATCGAACTCTCCGAGGCCATCTGGGCGAGCCAGAACGACACGCTACGTTTCGCCGAGGTCGCGCCGACCGGTGTCGTCGTCCAGCGGGGTCCGACGCTCGATGGCCTGGGGGAGTACTACCGCGACACCATCGAGGAGTCGGATGCGCCCGCCGTCGACGTCGCTCAGGCGCTGCGCGACGCGAAGGTCGATGTGTTCGTGTGCTACCTCCCGGTGGGCTCCGACGCGGCCGTCAAGTTCTATGCCCAGGCGGCTATCGACTCGAAGGTCGCCTTCGTCAACGCGCTCCCCGTGTTCGTCGCGAGCGATCCGGAGTGGGCGGCGCGGTTCACCGACGCCGGCGTGCCGATCGTCGGAGACGACGTCAAGAGCCAGCTCGGAGCGACGATCACCCACCGGGTCCTCGCGCGGCTCTTCGAGCAGCGCGGCCTCGTGCTCGACCGCACATACCAGTTGAACGTCGGCGGCAACATGGACTTCAAGAACATGCTCGAACGCTCACGTCTCGAGTCGAAGAAGATCTCCAAGACCCAGGCCGTCACCAGCAACATCAGCGCCCACCTGGACCCGAAGAACGTGCACGTCGGCCCGAGCGACCACGTGCCGTGGCTCATCGACCGCAAGTTCGCGTTCGTGCGCCTCGAGGGCCACGGGTTCGGCAACGCGCCGACGAGCCTCGAGTACAAGCTCGAGGTGTGGGACTCTCCGAACTCCGCCGGCGTCGTGATCGACGCCATCCGCGTCGCGAAGCTCGCCCTGGATGCCGGTGTCGGCGGGCCGCTCGTTGCGGCATCCGCCTACCTCATGAAGTCGCCGCCGGTCCAGCACCCGGACGAGGAGGCCCGCAGCCTGCTCGAGGAGTTCATCCGCAATCCCGACTAGCGGGCTGCCCACCAGGCCCGGAGCCTGCGCTCTGCCTCCTCCTCGCCGAGCGGGCCATCCGACAGGCGCAGTTCGAGCAGGAACCGGTACGCCTCACCCACCTCCCGGCCGGGCGAGAGCCCGAGAATCGCCATGATCTGCTCCCCGTCCAGGTCCGGGCGGATGGAGGCGAGCTCCTCTTCCTCGCCGAGCGCGGCGATGCGGTCCTCGAGATCGTCGTACGCGAAGGACAACCGGTCGGATTTCCGGCGATTCCGCGTCGTGACGTCGGCACGGGTCAGGATGTGCAGCCGCTCCAGCAGTGGCCCGGCGTCGCGCACGTAGCGGCGCACGGCGGAGTCTGTCCACGCGCCCTCCGTGTATCCGAAGAATCTCAGGTGCAGTTCGATGAGTCTCGCCACGCCGGCCGTGCGATCCTTGTCGAACCGCAGTTCGCGCATCCGCTTCGCGGCGAGCTTCGCGCCCACGACGTCATGGTGGTGGAACGTGACCACCCCGCCCGGCTCCATGCGCTTAGTGGCCGGCTTGCCGATGTCGTGCAGGAGGGCGGCGATGCGCAGCGTGAGGTCCGGCGGCTCGCCCGGATGCCGCTCCCGTTCGAGCTGGATGGCCTGCTCGAGCACGGTGAGGCTGTGCTCGTAGACATCCTTGTGGTGGTGGTGCTCATCCACCTGGAGGCGCAGGGCCGGCAGCTCGGGCAGCACGATCTGGGCGATCCCCGAATCGACCATCAACTGCAGGCCGGCGCGAGGGGCCGGGGTGCACAGGAGTTTCGAGAACTCGTCTCTCACCCGCTCGCCCGACACGATCGAGAGGCGGTCGGCGAGGCCCTGCATCGCGTCGACGACCCGGTCGGTGACCTCGAATCCGAGTTGCGAGGTGAATCGCGCTGCCCGCATCATCCGCAGCGGGTCGTCGCCGAACGAGGTCTCCGGCGCGCCGGGGGTGTCGAGCCTGCGCGCCAGGATGTCCTCGATTCCGCCCGAGGGGTCGACGAGCACGAGCTCGGGGATCCGCAGTGCCATGGCGTTGACCGTGAAATCCCGGCGCACCAGGTCGCCTTCGAGTGTGTCGCCGAACTCGACCATCGGTTTGCGGGTCGCGCCGTCGTAGGCGTCGGTGCGATACGTCGTGATCTCGACCGTGTGCCCCTCGATGACCGCACCGATGGTTCCGAAGGCGCGACCGACATCCCAGTGCGCTTCGGCGAGCGGGCTGACGATGGCGAGGATGCGGTCGGGGTCGGCGGTCGTGGTGAAGTCAAGGTCGTTGAGGGGCGCACCGAGGAATGCGTCGCGAACCGACCCGCCGACGAGCGCCAGTTCCTCGCCCGCCGCAGCGAACGCGTCCGCCATCCGGCTCACGTGGGATGAGGCTGCCAGCGACCCGAGCTGGGCGAGGGCCGCGGCGGCGCTTTCCATGGCTTCAAGACTACTCAGCCGGTGGCCAATAGAATCGCTTCAAGCCGTCCGGGGAAACGCCAGGGCCGGCGTCCACCTATGAGACTCATTCCATTCCTGCTTGCGCTCGGCCTCGCCGTCGGTGGGGCCGCCGTGCCCGCCGCACCGGCGCCGATCGATGATGGTGGCGTGACGATCGTGGCGGCGGCGAGCGACCCCACCGGCGTGCACCGGGGACAAGCGCTCCGGGTGTCCGGCACAATCACGAATTCCAGCAAGCAGGCCATGGATGCCGGCACGGCGACCGTGTACCTGTCCACCATTCCGCTCACGACAAGAGCGAGCGTCGAGCACTGGCTCGCCTCCGACGACTCAGACGCCGACCAGTCGCTCGGAGCCGCCGTCGCCACGCTCGCGATCGGGGAGCTCGCTCCCGGCCAGGTCAGGTCGTTCACGCTGAGCGTTCCCCCGTCATCCGTCAAACTCCCCGGGGGAGGAATCGGGGTGTTTCCCGCCGCCGTGCGCCTCTCGACCGGTTCGGTCGTCCTCGACACGTCCAGGAGTGTGGTCGTCGGCGTCCCCACCGACACCGAGGCGCAGGTGAAGCTCGCGATCGCGACGTCGATCGTCGCGCCGTCGACCCCGACAGGACTTCTGGATGCTGCAACGCTCGAGACGCTGACCGCACCGGGTGGGATGCTCTACCGCGAGCTCGACGTCGCTCTGGAACATCCGGTGGCGATCGGAGTCGACCCGATGATCGTCGCGTCGATCAGGCTCCTCGGCGACACGGCATCCGAGTCTGCGCGCGACTGGCTGCTGAGACTCGAGTCGGCATCGAATGACCTGTTCCTGCTGCCGTACGCCGACGCGGACCCCGTGCTCGAGCGACAGGCCGGAGCCCGTACGCCGCTCGTCCCCCTGTCGTTCCCCATCGACGGGTCGCGATTCCCCGAACCGCCCTCCGGCACCGCGCAACCGACCGACCCTGCCGCGCCACCGGCCACAGGCATCCCCACCGCCCAGGATCTCGTCGCGCTGCCGTCCGCGATCGACGGGATCGCGTGGCCGGCCGGGACGGTGACGGAGAAGGACCTCGATTTCCTCGCCGCGGGAGGCTATTCCCGGACCATCGTCCCCTCATCGAATCTGACCGCGTTGCCCGTCTCGTCTCCCAACGTGACGATCGGCTCCCACGCGCTCACCGTCTCGGATGCCGAGGTGTCAGAACTGCTGGGCGACGCCGCCGGAGCCACGAACGAGGGCGAGTGGGCTCATGCCGCATCCTCGCTCGCGGGAGTCCTCGCGGTCACGGCGGCGCACAGCCCCGGCGCCACCGTGTTCGCCGCCCTCGATCGGTACCCGGCGTCATCCGCCACCAGGCTCGGTGCGAGCCTCAGTGCCATCGAGTCGCTTCCCTGGGTCGCATCGACGGCGCTCGGCGAAGCGCTGGCCCTCCCTGCAGCCAAGGCGAAGCTCGCGAGTGTCGACCCGGGTACCGACCGAGTCGCTCTTTCCGCCCGCATGCTCGAATCCGAACAGGACACGACGAGTTTCTCGTCCGTCGCCAACGACCCGGCTCTCATCACCGGACCGCAACGTCTGGCCCTGCTCTCGCTGTTCTCGTCCTCCACGGTCGCCGACCCCGCATCCTGGGAGTCCGCAGCGGACGCGTTCCTGCAGCAGAACGATGCGCTGCGGTCCTCGGTGCACATCCCCGAGAGCAGCACCATAAATTTCCCCCAGGAAAAGGGCAACCTTCCGATCGCCGTCCGTAATGAGCTGGATGTGCCGGTGACGGTCTACGTCACCGTCCAGCCCGAGCGGGCGATCCTCGATGTCCTGAACACGCGCGTCAAACTGACGATCGAAGCCAACTCTCAGGCGAAGGCATCCGTGCCTGTGCAGTCGATCGCCAACGGGGAGGTGCTCACGAGGGTGAGCCTGTCGAGCGGGACCGGCGCGCAGATCTCGATGCCGACGTACGTGGTGTTGAATGTCCAGGCCGGTTGGGAAGCCGTCCTGACCGTCATTCTCGCCGTCATCGTCGTCATCCTGTTCGCCGCCGGCATCTGGCGCACTGTGCTTCGCCGACGCAGGGCGCGCGCGCAACGACTCGAATCGAGCCTGCCTGAAACCGAGGGGGGCACGGCGTGACGGAGCCGGGCGATGAGATCCGACCCTCACGGCTCGGAGCGGCGAGCGTCGTGCTCGCCTCCGGAACCATCGTGTCCCGGATCCTCGGGTTCGTCCGCGTCGTCGTCCTCGCGGCCGCCATCGGGCAGGTGGCGAGTGCCAGCGCAGATGCGTTCGCGATCGCGAACCAACTCCCGAACAGCATCTACGCGCTCACCGTCGGTGGACTGCTGAGCGCCGTTCTCGTGCCGCAGATCGTGCGCGCGGGCAAGAATCCGGATGGCGGGGCCGCCTACATCAACAAGGTCATCACCCTCGGTATCCTCGTCTTCGCCACGGTCACCATCATCGCCGTCATCGCGGCGCCGGCGCTCGTCGAGCTGTACTCGCATTCCTCCGACAGCGGCCGGGGATTCAGTCCGGAGACGCTCGCGCTCGCCACGACGTTCGCGTACCTGTGCCTCCCTCAGGTCTTCTTCTATGCCCTGTACAGCCTGCTGAGCGAGACGCTCAATGCGCGGAACGTCTTCGGACCGTTCGCCTGGGCACCCGTCATCAACAACGTCGTCTCGATTGCGGGCATCGTCGTGTTCATGATCCTGTTCGGTGATGCGCAGCAGAACCGCATGGTCGACGTCTGGTCGGGTGACCGCATCCTGCTGCTCGCCGGCACCGCGACACTCGGCGTGGCCGCGCAGGCCATAGTGGTCGTCGGATTCTGGAAGCGGGCCGGCCTGCGGTATCGCCCGGATTTCCGGTGGCGCGGAGTCGGGCTTGCGACGACGGGAAAGGCCACCGGCTGGCTGTTCGGGATGATCATCGTCACGCAGCTCGCCGCGATCGTGCAGAGCCAGGTGGCGACGCTCGCCTCCGGCACGGCGGCATCGATCGCCGCGCTGCAGTACTCGTGGTTGATCTTCATGCTGCCGCACTCCGTCGTGGCCGTCTCCATCGCGACCGCCTACTTCACGAGGATGAGCGGGCACGCAGCGCGGAGCGACCTGCTGTCGCTGCGGAGCGACCTCTCCGCGTCACTGCGCGGAATCGGGTTGATCATGGTGTTCTCCACGGTCGCGCTCGCCGTCGTCGCCTACCCGTTCGCCCGTTTCTTCGAATCGCGTTTCGACAATGTTCAGGCGATGGGCAACGTCATCCTCGGATTCCTGCCCGGTCTCGTGCTGTTCAGCGCGCTGTTCGTGGTGCAGAGGGTGTTCTACTCCCTCGGGGATACGAGGACGCCGTTCTTCCTGCAGCTCCTGCAGTCGGTCATCTTCGCGGGCGGCTCGCTCGCCTGCATCCTCCTCCCCAGCGAATGGATCGCGGTGGGTATCGCCGTCGCCACGAGCGTCGCCGGCGGTTCCCAGGCGATCGTCGCGCTCGTGCTCGTGCGCAGGAGGCTCGGCGGCCATGGCGGCCTTCGGGTCGTCAGACGCCACGTCCAGTACCTCGGCCTGGCGGTCGTCGCCGCGGCCGCCGGCCTTGTCGTCCTGCTGTTGCTCGGCGGGCTGAACGCCGGCGGCTTCGCACAGTCGGGGCAGCTCGCGGCGTTCCTGTCGATCATGGCGATCGGCGCCGTCATGGCCGCCGTGTACGGGGGTCTCCTGCTCCTGTTCCGCAACCCGGAACTCTCCGTCGTGCAGCGGGCGCTCGTGCGGCGGTTCGCGCGGAGGGCTGAGGAATAGGCGCCGAATAGGATGTGTTGTAGCCAGTGGCAACAGCAAAGGGGACACCAACAGTGCGCCAACTCATCATCGTCGGGTCGGGTCCGGCCGGATACACGGCCGCGATCTATGCGGCCCGTGCCAACCTCTCGCCCCTGCTCATCGCGAGTTCTGTCACGGCGGGCGGTGAGCTCATGAACACGACGGATGTCGAAAACTACCCCGGATTCCCCGACGGAGTCCAGGGGCCGGAACTCATGGACCTGTTCCAGAAGCAGGCCGAGCGGTTCGGCACCGAGGTCGTGCTGGACGATGTCGTGAAGTTCGAGCTCGAGGGGGACGTCAAGCGGGTCACCCTCGGCTCCGGCGCCGTCGAGGAGGCACTCGCCGTCATCTACGCGACCGGTTCCGCCTACCGCAAGCTCGGCATCGAGGGTGAGGATCGACTGAGCGGTCACGGTGTCTCCTGGTGTGCGACCTGTGACGGGTTCTTCTTCCGCGAGAAGGTCATCGCCGTCGTCGGAGGTGGCGATTCCGCCATGGAGGAGGCCACCTTCCTCACAAAGTTCGCCTCGAAGGTGTACGTGATCCACCGGAGCGACAGTTTCCGCGCATCCGAGATCATGCTCGATCGTGCGAAGGAGAATCCGAAGATCGAATTCCTCACCAACAAGGTCGTCGAGAGGATCGACGGGGACGAACTGGTCTCCCACATCGTCCTGCGCGACACGGTCGACGGGACCGAGTCCACGCTCGATCTCAACGGGCTGTTCATCGCCGTCGGGAGCGACCCGCGCGTGCACCTCGTCCATGGGCAGCTCGCCCTGACCGAGCACGGGACGATCGCGGTCGACGGACGCACATCCCGCACGAACATCCCCGGCGTCTTCGCCGCGGGGGACGTGCTCGACCCGACCTACCGCCAGGCGGTCACCGCCGCAGGATCCGGTACGGTCGCCGCACTCGACGCGGAGCACTACCTCGCGTCGCTTCCTCGTGAGGTCGTGGCGAAGGCGGCGGAATCCGCTTCCGTTCCGGCCTGAACCACCATCAGAACAACAAGGAGAGAACCACTCATGTCAACAGCCACCGATGTCACCGATGCCACCTTCGACGAGGAGGTGCTCCAGTCGACGACCCCCGTCCTCGTGGACTTCTGGGCGGACTGGTGCGGCCCGTGTCGCGCGGTGTCTCCCATCCTCGACCAGATCGCGGCCGAGAACCCGGACAAGATCCGACTCGTCAAGGTCGACGTCGACGCGAACCCGCAGGTCGCGATGAAGTACCAGATCACGTCCATCCCGGCCATGAAGGTGTACCAGGGCGGCGAGGTCGTCAAGACCGTCATCGGTGCGATGCCGAAGCCGGCTCTCGAGGCGCAGCTCGCCGACTTCCTCAAGTAGGTCGCGGCCTCGTCGATGCGGCGAGAGGGCACGGCCGATGCCCTTTATCCTTGAGGGATGGCTGGACGCCCGATCGGAGACAGCGACCCCGACCCCTGGAAGGGTCGCTATGCGGCGCGCACGGCCGGCCTGAGCGCCTCCGAGGTGCGCGCCCTGTTCGCCGTCGCCTCCAGGCCCGAGGTCGTTTCTCTCGCCGGCGGTATGCCCTTCGTCTCCGCACTCCCGACCGAACTCGTGACGGGTTCGGTCGACCGGGTCCTGCGCGAGCGCGGACCGGTGGCGCTCCAGTACGGGTCCGGCCAGGGTGACCCGACCCTTCGGGAACAGATCCTCGAGGTCATGGCGCTCGAGGGCATCCGGGGACGCGCAGCGGATGTCGTGGTCACGACGGGGTCGCAGCACGCCCTCGAACTGCTCGCGAAGCTGTTCCTCGACCCCGGAGACGTCGTGCTCGCCGAGGGGCCGAGCTATGTCACGGCGCTCGTCGTGTTCCGTTCGTTCCAGGCCGACGTGAGCCACGTGCTCATGGATGAGCACGGGCTGGTTCCCGACGCCCTCCGCGAGCGCATCGCTGCCCTGGCGGCGGCTGGACGCGTTCCGAAGCTCCTGTACACCGTCCCGACCTTCAACAACCCGGCCGGCGTGACGCTCTCTGCGGATCGGCGCCGCGAGATCCTTCAGATCGCACGGGAGAACGGCATCCTCGTGATCGAGGACAACCCGTATGGCCTTCTCTACTTTGGTTCGCCGCCCCCGGACGCGCTGCGCTCGATCGACGATGGCATCGTCTACCTCGGGACCTTCTCGAAGACCCTCGCTCCCGGACTTCGGGTCGGCTGGGCTCTCGCTCCCTCCGATATCAGAGATAAACTCATCTTAGCGAACGAGGCGGCCGTCCTGTCGCCGAGCTCGTTCACCCAGCTCGTCGTCTCGGAGTACCTGGACACCGCCGACTGGCGCGCCCAGATCGCGACTTTCCGCGGCGTGTACGAGGCGAGAAGGGATGCGCTCCTCGCCGCCCTCGCCGAGTTCCTCCCCGACCTTCACTGGACGATTCCAGATGGCGGTTTCTACGTATGGCTGACGCTCCCGGAGGCGTTGGATGCCAGCGCGATGCTCCCTCGTGCCGTGGCCGACCTCGTCGCCTACACTCCTGGATCCGCGTTCTTCGCCGACGGGAACGGCCGCAACAACATCCGGCTTTCCTTCTCCTACCCGACGCCCGAGTTCATCCGCGAAGGCATCCGCAGGCTTGCCTCGGTCATCGACGCCGAGAAGGCCGCGTTCGCCAGGGGGTGAAGCCGCTCAGGAGTAGCCGTGCTCTCCGAGTTCCCCGAGAACCCGGTTGAGATCGGAAATGCTCGCGAAATCGATCGCGATGGTCCCCTTGCTCGCCCCGAGCGAGATCCTGACGCGCGTGTTCAGCCGATCCCCGAGGCGTTCCGCGATCTCGTCGAGCTGTGCCTGGCGCTTGCCCCTGGTCGGGCGCGCGGGTCGCGCCGGCTTCACCGAAACGAGCCCCGCCGCCGCCTCCGCACCCCGGACGGTGAGATCCTCGTTGACGATCTTGTCGGCGAGCTTCTCCATCGCGGCGTCATCGCCTGCAGCAAGGACGGCGCGCGCGTGACCGGCGCTCAGCACGCCTGACGCCACCCGCTTCTGGACAGACGCCGGCAGCTTCAGCAGGCGAATGGTGTTGGTGATCTGCGGACGGGACCGCCCGATCCTGGTGGCGAGCTGTTCCTGGGTGATGCCGAAGTCTGCCAGAAGCTGCTGGTAGGCCGACGCCTCCTCGAGAGGGTTGAGGTCGGCTCGGTGCAGGTTCTCCAGGAGCGCATCACGCAGCATCGCGTCGTCGGCGGTGTTCTTGATGACGGCAGGGATCGAGGAGAGCCCGAGCTCCTTCGTCGCCCGCAGGCGGCGCTCGCCCATGATGAGTTCGAACTTCGCCGCACCGGCTCCGACCGCGCCGGCCTCCCCGGCGATCGGACGGACCACGATCGGCTGCAGTACTCCGACCTCGCGGATCGAGGCGACGAGCTCATCGAGCTTCTCCCGGGAGAAGTCGGTCCTCGGCTGCACAGCGTTCGGCACGATGTCGTCCGGCGAGAGGTTGACCAGTCTCGCGCCCGGGACCGCGAGCAGCCCGGTGCTGCCCTCGGCCGGGAAGAACACGTCGACCGGTCGCTGAGGGGACCTTTCATCCGTCGGGATCAGCGCGCCGATCCCTCGCCCGAGTCCGGTTCTCTTCGCTGCAGCCATCAGTGCTGGACTCCTCTGTGTGCGATCTCTGCGGCCGCCTCTCGATATGAGAGCGCCCCGGTCGAATTCATGTCGTAGCTGATGACGCTCTGCCCGTAACTCGGCGCCTCGGAGATGCGCACGGAACGCGGAATGAGAGCGTCGAGGACCTCCCTCGGGAAGTGCTCCCTGACATCCGCAACGACCTGGTTGGCGAGATTCGTGCGCGAGTCGTACATCGTCATGAGGATCGTCGAGACGGCGAGGTTCGGATTCAGGTGGCGTTCGATGAGGCTGATGTTGGACAGCAGCTGGCTGAGACCCTCGAGCGCGTAGTACTCGCACTGGATCGGGATGAGGACTTCCGTCGCGGCGACGAACGCGTTGATCGTGAGCAGTCCGAGCGATGGCGGACAGTCGATGAAGACGTAGTGGAACGGCTCGGCGGACTCCTCGAGGTATTTCTCGAGCGCCGTGTGCAGCCGCTGCTCCCTCGCCACGAGGGAAACGAGCTCGATCTCCGCTCCGGCGAGGTGAATAGTCGCCGGTGCGCAGTACAGCGTCTCGAACTCCGGGCTCCTCTGGACGACTCCCGCCATCGGCTCATCGTTGATGATGACGTCGTAGACGCTCGGCGTCTCGGCTCGGTGTTCTACCCCGAGCGCCGTGGATGCGTTGCCCTGCGGGTCGAGGTCGATCACGAGGACCCGCGCGCCGGAGGCCGCGAGCGCAGCGGCCAGGTTCACGGTCGTCGTCGTCTTGCCGACTCCGCCCTTCTGGTTGGCCACGGTGAAGACCCGCGTCGTCGGAGGGAGCGGAAGCACCTGCGCCGAGAGCGCGCGGCGGCGGCGAGTGAGGTCGGCGATCTCGCGCGCGAGTGGTGCGGAGTCATCCGAGAGCGCGGGGTCGACCACGTCGGTCGCCTCGTCAGGATGTTTCACGTGAAACCTCGCTCAATGGGATGCGGGTGGTGCGTCGCGTTCGGCGCCGATGGCCAATGTCGTCAACAAAAACGATCAGTCCACTGTAGCCCGAAACACCCGGGTCTCTTCCGTGCCGAACTCGGCGCCGAGCGTGACCACTTCGACGTTCGACAGCCTGGCCTTCCGGACCGCCTTTTCGGCGGCGTCGATCTCTCGACCCACCCCTTCCCCCTTCATCAGGAGGAGCTCTCCGCCCGACCGAGCCAGCGCTGCGGTGATCGGAATGAGCCTGGACAGCGCGCTGACTGCGCGCGCCGTGACCTGGTCGAATGCCGGAAGCACCGTGGCATCCTCGGCTCTCGAACGCACGACCTCCACATTCATGAGACCGAGCTCGTGAACCTCTGACTCCAGCCACTCGACCCGGCGCTCCATCGGCTCGATGAGCACGAACTCGACGTCCGGCCTGGCGATCGCGAGGACGAGTCCCGGCAGTCCAGCGCCACTCCCGACATCCGCCACCCGACCTGGGGACAGAAGAGGGGCCACCAGAACGCAATTGATGATGTGTCTGGTCCACAGCCGGGGAAGCTCGATGGGGCCGATGAGTCCCAGCTCGACACCCCTCCGCGCGAGCGCACTGGTGTAGGCCCGCGCAGGCTCGATACGATCTCCGAAGAGCGTCGCCGCGAGGGCGGGTTCGGGTTCTCTCGTCGAATCGATCATCAGTACGTGGCCTTAATGTTTCACGTGAAACGTCGATCGAGACGGCCGGCGGCGCCGGCCTCGCCCGGAAGGGCAGAGGCGGCCTTCCCTCCACGCTCGCGCGCGTTCAGGTGAGCCATCTCTACCGCGTGATGACCGTGTGACGGTCCCTGCCCTCGCCCTCGGACTCCGAGACCAGTCCCTTCGCGGCGACCAGGTCGTGGACCAGCTTGCGCTCGTACGACGACATCGGCGGCAGATCCACCGAGGCGGCGCCGCCTTCGATCCGCTCCGCTGCCCGCTCGACGAGCTTGGCGAGCTCTCCCTCGCGCGCCTCCCTGGACCCTCCGACGTCCAGGATCAGGCGCGAGAAGTTCCCCGTCTTCGTCTGCACCGCGATGCGCGCCAGCTCCTGCAGGGCCGTCACCGTGTCGGGCCGCGACAGTAGTCGAAGGTTCGAATCGCTGCTCGAGTTCACGGACACGTACGCCCGTCCGTCACGAGCGTCGATGTCGATGTCCCCGTCGAGATCGGTGATGTCGAGCAGCTCTTCGATGTAGTCGGCCGCGATGTCGCCCTCGGCCTCCAGTTGCTCGATCGAGCGCTGGACGTCGCGCCCGGACTCGTGCTCGGAAGCGTGGGAATCGTCCGCGTCGGGTATCGACACGTCGAGGACCGGGCTCGCGTCGACATCGCCCGCGAGGGCATCGTCATCGGGAGTGTTCGTGATGGGGGAGGGCTCGGACAACTGCTACCTCTTCTTTTTCTTCTTGCGATTCTTCGGATTGACCGGCTGCGCTCGCTGCGTGGTCTTGGGTTCTTCCGGCTCTGCCTCGGGCGCCTCATCCTCGATGATGGTGATTCCCCGCCGCTGGTTCTTCTTGGCCACGCGCGCTTCCCGTGCCAGCGCCGCTTCGCTGCCGGGAGTCGGCATGTTCCGGATGACGATGAACTGCTGCGCCATCGTCCAGATGTTGGAGACGAGCCAGTAGAACATGACGCCGAGCGGGAACGTGAAGCCGGAGAACAGGAACACGAAGGGGAGCACGTAGAGCAGCATCCGCTGCTGCTTGTACATCGGGCTCGCCTTCATCTCGGGCGACTGGTTCTTCGACATGATCTGCAGCTGCGTGATGAACTGCGACGCGGTCATGAGCACGACCATGACGGAGGCGATCACGATGACGGAGACGTTGCCATCCGCCGTGCTGATCGCGAGCTTCAGCGGTGCTCCGAAGAAGACCGACTCGCCGAAGGAGTGCGACAGCCCCTTGCTGAGGAGGCCGACCCCGATTCCCTCGTGCTGGGCATTCTGCAGCACGGAGAAGAGCCCGAAGAAGATCGGCATCTGCAGCAGGAGCGGAAGGCAAGAGCTCAGCGGATTCGTACCCGTCTTCTTATACATCTCCATGGTCTCGCGTGACATCGCCTCACGGGAGAACTGGTCCTTCTTGCCCTTGTACTTGTCCTGGATCTTCTTGAGCTGCGGTGCGACCTCGAGCATCCGACGCTGGCTCTTGATCTGCCGCACGAAGATCGGGATGAGCGCGGCGCGAACGACGAGCACGAGCCCGACGATCGAGAGCACCCAGGTGGTGCCGGCATCCTTATCCATGCCGATGCTCGTGAAGACCCCGTGGAACGCGACGAGAATCGCCTCGATGATCCACTTGATGGGCCAGAGGATTGTGCCGATGAAGTCCATTCGGGCGTCAGGCCTTTCCCTGTGACGGGACCACGAAACCAGCTCGCGTGACACCGTACGTTGTTCGGATATTGCGGGGAACGTCGTCGACACCGCCGGCGGCCCAGGGGTGGCACCGCGCAATGCGTCGCGACCCGAGCCAGATGCCCTTCATGACACCGTGCTGCTGGATGGCGTGCAGGGCATAGTGCGAGCAGGACGGGTAGTACCGGCAGACATCCCCGTAGAGGGGAGAGATCACGACGCGGTACACGCGCAGGATGGCGATGCAGACGTTGCGCGGAAGAAGGAAGAGCACGGTCGCCACTGCCTTCATCGCCCGTCACTTCCTTCCACAACCGATCTCAGTTCATCACGAAGAGCAGCCCAGCCGGCATCGACCGACGCTGGCAGCGGGCGCACAACGACATCGATACCGCGGACTCCGCCATCCACCAGCTCGCGGGCGACGGCCTTCAGCCGCCGTCGTACGAGGTTGCGGATCACAGCGTTTCCCACTTTCTTGGTGACGACGAATCCGAACCGCGCAGGATCACCGGGTGACGAGGGCGCCACACTGACGACCATGGTCTCGCGTGAATCCCGTCGGCCACGTCGAAGAGTGGTGCGGAAGTCCGCTGGCGTGACCAGGCGATTCGCTCTCGCCAGCACACGCGACTCAGGCGGAGAGTTCGGAACGGCCCTTGCGACGGCGTGCGCTCAGGATGGCGCGCCCAGCGCGGGTGCGCATCCGAAGTCGGAATCCGTGAACCTTGGCCCGGCGGCGGTTGTTCGGCTGGAACGTTCTCTTGCTCATCGCTTTTTCTCCACAGTGTCGTGAACTCCACTGGGCAATCAGCAATACAAGCGCTGGGCCCCGGGAAGCAGGTGCCTAATCGGCAGAAGTCAACTGATTAAAGGTACGGGCTTAACGGCGCAGGGTCAAACTGTACGCATCAGTCCGACACCGGTTCTCCCCAGTCTGAAACAGGGGTTGTCCACACACGTCCTCGACAAACTAAGGTGGTCTCACTGCACAGTCGGTGGATAACCCTGTGAATAACCGGTTGGCCGAATCAAAGGGAACCATGGACGAGAGCGTTGATCCCACTCGGGAACTCTGGCATTCGGTGCTCGAAGCCCTCCGTTCGGACGATCGCATCACGCCACAGCTCGAGGGATTCCTCTCTCTCGTCGAACCCAAGGGTGTCATGGCGGGAACCCTCTACCTCGAGGTTCCGAACGACCTGACCCGCGGCATGCTCGAGCAACGCATCCGCCTCCCGCTTCTGAACGCGATCGCCGCCCTGAGCGAAGACCAGTCGGTCTCCACCTTCGCGATCGTCGTCAATCCCGACATCGTCCACGACTACCTGGAACCGCCGGAGCAGACCGACCAGCCGTACATCGAGCAGCAGCTGAACCCCACCCCGGTGGACTCCGGCAAGCGATCGGACTCCCGCCTGAACCCGAAGTACAGCTTCGACAACTTCGTCATCGGCGGCTCGAATCGTTTCGCGCACGCCGCGGCCGTCGCCGTCGCGGAAGCCCCGGCCAAGGCCTACAACCCGCTCTTCATCTACGGGGAGTCCGGGCTCGGCAAGACCCACCTGCTCCACGCGATCGGCCACTACGCGGAGAGTCTCTACCCCGGCATCCGCATCCGGTATGTGAGCTCCGAGGAGTTCACCAACGACTTCATCAACTCGATCGCCAACAACCGCGCCTCGGTGTTCCAGTCCCGCTATCGCGAGATCGACATCCTGCTCATCGACGACATCCAGTTCCTCCAGGGCAAGGATTCGACGCAGGAGGCCTTCTTCCACACCTTCAACACCCTTCACGACCACAACAAGCAGGTCGTCATCACGAGCGACCTGCCGCCGAAACACCTCACCGGGTTCGAAGACCGGATGCGGTCGCGCTTCGAGTGGGGCCTCATCACGGATGTCCAGGCCCCTGACCTGGAGACCCGCATCGCCATCCTGCGCAAGAAGGCGCAGAGCGAGCGTCTCCAGGTCCCCGACGACATCCTCGAATACATGGCCTCGAAGGTGTCCTCGAACATCCGTGAACTCGAGGGGACGCTCATCCGCGTCACCGCCTTCTCCAGCCTCAACAAAACGCCGGTCGACCTTTCACTCGTGCAGACGGTTCTGAAAGACCTCATCACGCTCGACGAGGACAATGTGATCGCTCCGGTCGACATCATCAATCACACGGCCGACTACTTCAAGCTCACGATCGACGACCTGTATGGTTCATCGCGATCCCAGGCTGTTGCGACCGCCCGCCAGATCGCCATGTACCTGTGCCGGGAACTCACGAACCTCTCGCTGCCGAAGATCGGTCAGCTCTTCGGCAATCGGGATCACACGACAGTCATGTACGCGAACAAGAAGATCAGCGAACTCATGAAGGAGCGTCGCTCGATCTACAACCAGGTGACAGAACTCACGAGCCGGATCAAACAGAACCATCGCTACAACAAGAACTGACAGGCCAACTACCCACATGTGGATAACTTGTGGATAATCGCCCCGATCCTTGTGGGCAAGTACGGGAGCCTTGTGAGTTCACTTCCCTCGGAGAGCACGACCCCAGCTCCTCCACGCCATCCCACCCACATCATCTGCACATCTCACACCGGTGTAGTTTCCCCACGATGTCGAGGATTCGATGACCTGTCCACAGTTCACACAGCGGTTAATGTCATTAGTTCTTTAAAGAATCATGATGGGGGAGGATAACCCTAGAGGCCGGCTCTTGCGCCGTGTGCCAGTATTAAGACCCGGACCGCACTCGGATCGACAGAGGTGACCATGAAGTTCCAAGTCAATCGTGACGTCTTCAGCGAGGCCGTGTCCTTCGCGGTGAAGCTCCTGCCTCAACGCACGACACTCCCGATCCTGAGCGGAGTTCTCGTGGACGCCACCGCTGACGGCCTGACCCTGTCGTCCTTCGACTACGAGGTGTCGACGCAGACCACGATCACGGCCGACATCGAGGAGACCGGCCGTGTCCTGGTCTCCGGCCGACTGCTCGCCGATATCGCCAGCAGGCTTCCTGCTGCTCCGGTCCATGTCTCCACGGAGGGATCGAAGATCATCGTGAAGTGCGGTACGGCGAACTTCACACTCCTCAGCATGCCGGTGGAGGAATACCCGACGCTCCCCGTCATCGCGGAACAGTCCGGACTGCTTCCGGCCGAGGCGTTCTCCACGGCGGTATCCCAGGTGGCCGTGGCCGCGAGCCGCGACGATGTCACCCCGGTCATCACCGGCGTCCAGCTCGAAGTGAGTGAGAACAGCCTGAGCCTCGTGGCGACCGACCGCTACCGGGTGGCCATTCGCGAAGTGGACTGGGAGTCTTCCGGCAAGGCGTCCGCCGACGCGGTCACCGCCCTGGTCCCGGCGCGCACGCTCATGGAGATCGGGAAGACGTTCGGCCACAGCGGAACGATCTCCGTGTCGATCACGAACAGTGACGAGCGCGAGCTCATCGCCTTCAGCGCGGACAAGAAGACCGTGACGTCGCTGCTCATCAAGGGGAATTTCCCTCCCGTGCGTCGCCTCTTCCCGGATGTTGCGGAGAACTACGCGGTCGTGAACACCGCAGATCTCATGGAGGCCGTCCGTCGCGTCTCACTCGTCCTGGAGCGAGAGGCCGCCCTGCGCTTCACCTTCACGATCGACGGCGTCACCCTCGAAGCGATCGGATCCGAGCAGGCCCAGGCATCCGAAACCATCGATGGACACCTCAACGGCGACGACACCATCGTGTCCCTCAAACCGCAGTTCCTGCTCGATGGACTCGGCGCAGTCCACTCCGAGTTTGTGCGGATATCCTTCACGAAGACGGACAATCCGAACAAGCCCGGCCCGGTTCTCATCACGAGCCAGTCATCGAAGGATCAGCCCGGCGCAGACAACTACAAGTACTTGCTGCAGCCGAATCTTCTGTTGCGTTGATGCCTTGACGCACTGCAGGGAGTAGGAAGAAGGATTTCGATGCACATCGGGTTGGTCGGTCTCGGCAGGATGGGCAGCAACATGCGGACCAGGCTGAGGGATCATCACATCACCGTGACCGGCTTCGACAAGAATCCGGATGTCACCGACGTGGCTACCCTCAAGGATCTCGTGAAGGCGATTCCCGCGCCCCGCATCGTGTGGGTCATGGTCCCAGCCGGCGACATCACGCACTCGGTGGTCACGGAACTGGCTGGTCTGCTCGACAAGGGGGATCTCATCATCGACGGTGGGAACTCACGATTCACGGAGGATGCGCGGCACGGCGTTCTCGCCGACAAGCACGGAGTCGGCTTCATGGATGCCGGGGTCTCCGGAGGAGTGTGGGGCCTCGCCAACGGTTACGGCCTCATGGTCGGAGGATCGGACGAGCACGTGGAGCGGGCCATGCCGATCTTCGATGCGCTGCGTCCGGAGGGCCCGCGCGAGGAGGGTTTCGTCCACGTCGGACCCGTGGGCGCCGGCCACTACGCCAAGATGGTGCACAACGGGATCGAATACGGCATCATGCAGTCGTTCGCCGAGGGCTACGAACTCCTCGACACGCGAGAAGATCTCATCAAAGATGTGACGGGAACCTTCAAAGCGTGGCAGCGGGGCACCGTCGTGCGGTCCTGGCTCCTCGAACTGCTCGTTCGCGCCCTCGAGCAGGATCCGGAATTCGAGGAGATCGAAGGATACGTCGACGATTCGGGAGAGGGCCGGTGGACTCTTGAAGAGGCCATCGACCACGCCGTACCGATGCCGGTGATCTCGGCCTCCATCTTCGCGCGCTTCGTGTCGCGCCAGGGCGATGAGTCACCGGCCATGAAGGCGGTTGCCGCACTTCGGCACCAGTTCGGCGGGCACGCCGTCAAGAAGTCGGATTGATCGGATGAGCGCCAGACCTCCCCTGCGGCCGTGATCGTCACCCGCCTGAGCCTCACAGACTTTCGGAACTACCGATCCGTCGACCTCGACTTGGCACCGGGACCCAATCTCTTCGTCGGCAGGAATGGGCAGGGCAAGACCAATCTCGTCGAATCGCTCGGATATCTGGGAACCCTGGGTAGTCACCGCGTGTCGAGCGAGCAGGCAATGATCCGACAGGGCGCCGACGCGGCCATCATTCGTGCGCGGGTGTCGCACGAGGACAAGGAGCTGCTCCTCGAGGTCCAGTTGAACCGAACCGGCGCGAACCGAGCGCAGGTGAACAGACACCAGGTCAAGGTACGGGAACTGCCTGGCTACTTCTCCACCGTGCTCTTCGCCCCGGAGGATCTCGCACTCGTCCGCGGAGAGCCTTCTCTTCGTCGTCGGTTCCTCGACGAGTTGCTCGTCCTGCGCAATCCACGTCTCTCCGCAGTGCTCTCTGACTACGACCGGGTCCTGCGGCAGCGGAACACGCTCCTCAAATCGGCTCGGGCGGCGGGGGTGCGCGGAAACGACCTCTCGACCCTCGACGTATGGGACGAACGGTTGATCACGCTCGGCTCAGAACTCATCGAGGCACGGGGACGACTCGTCGCCGAGCTGCAACCGCGCGTGGCCGAGGCATACGTCTCGGTCGCGGGCGACGACCACCATGCGATGCTCGCGAGCCGGCTGAGCGTGCTCGCCGGCGACCCGGATGCCGAATCAGATGAGCAGGACATCCGTACGGTCATGGCGGCGGAGGAGGTCATGGCGCGATTTCGCGAGTCTCTCGACCGGCTTCGCCGGAGCGAACTGGACCGCGGCATGACGCTCGTCGGACCGCACCGGGATGATCTCGTGCTCGAACTCAATGGCATGCCGGCCAGGGGCTACGCGAGTCACGGAGAGTCATGGTCGTTCGCCTTAGCGCTCAAACTCGCATCCGCCGGGGTGCTGCGGGCAGAGTCCAGGGTGGGAGATCCCGTGCTCGTTCTCGACGACGTGTTCGCGGAACTCGACGAGTCGCGGCGGGGGCGACTGGGAGCAGCGGTCGACGACTTCGAGCAGGTCCTCATCACGGCCGCGGTCTTCGGGGATGTTCCCCCTGCG
The DNA here is from genome assembly GCF_014200375.1 of Terrimesophilobacter mesophilus. GTDB lineage: Bacteria > Actinomycetota > Actinomycetes > Actinomycetales > Microbacteriaceae > Terrimesophilobacter > Terrimesophilobacter mesophilus. The sequence continues at coordinate 1,364,588 of NZ_JACHBP010000001.1, forward strand.
CTGGCGAGGAATACGGTGCAGATCGAGCGCGGCACGATCGTCGACGCGAGAAATCCGACCGGCGACACCGAACCCACGCCTGTGGAGGAGAGGATGTCGGATGTCGCCGACTGACCCGGGTTCCTCCGAACACATCGCGGTGTTCCAGAGGTTCCGCGAGATCTTCGGCAACCGGGCCGCGACGTCATCCGACGCTCGCAAACGCGCGAAGCGGGAACCGGGAGCGACAACGCCGTTCGGTGCCGGCAGGGAACCTCACGGTCTCGGCGATGTCGTCGACGCGCTGACTGCCAGGCTGGGCTGGAACTCCTCGCTCGCCAGGTCGGAGCTCATCGACTCCTGGGCCGAACTCGTGGGAGAGGAGACGGCAGGGCACTCGACGCCGGTCGGCATCGAAGGAGGCCTCCTGACGGTGTCGTGCGACTCGACGGCGTGGGCCACCCAGCTGCGGCTGATGCGGTCGCAGATCCTGACCAGGATCGCCCAGCGGTACCCGGATGCCGGCATCGAGACACTCCGCTTCGACGGGCCAGGTGTTCCCTCGTGGAAAAAGGGCCCCAGATCAGTTCCAGGGCGTGGTCCGCGCGATACTTACGGCTGAATAGGCAAAAGAGGTGCCCGGAACGAAATAAAGTCCCCAGAAGGCCGAATCCGGGTTTTCGGGCGGCGTCCTTTGATAGAATCGAAGTGTCGTCGAGGCAGCTACTGGCACAGGAGCGGAGCCCGAAGAAACCACCAGGCAGGAGCTCGATCCATACATGTCGCAAAAGCCGAAGACCTCCGAGCCTGATGACACATACGGCGCAGACCAGATCCAGGTTCTCGAGGGTCTCGAGGCGGTGCGCAAACGCCCTGGCATGTACATCGGCTCCACCGGACCCCGCGGGCTCCACCACCTCGTCTACGAAGTCGTCGACAACTCGGTCGACGAGGCGCTCGCCGGGCACTGCGACCAGATCGACGTCATCATGCGGAAGGATGGCGGCATCCGGGTGACCGACAACGGCCGCGGCATCCCGGTGGCGATGAACAAGCAGGAGAAGAAGTCCAGCGTCGAGGTCGTCATGACGATCCTCCACGCGGGCGGCAAGTTCGGCGGCGGCGGATACTCGGTCTCCGGCGGTCTTCACGGCGTCGGCGTCTCGGTCGTCAACGCGCTGTCGAGCCGGCTGGATGTCGAGGTCCACCGCATGGGGCACGCCTGGCGCCAGGAGTACCGGCACGGCGTGCCGCAGGCTCCTCTCGCGCAGGAGGAAGCGGTCGAGGGCACCGGCACGATCATCACGTTCTGGCCGAGCCAGGACACCTTCGAGACGATCGAGTTCGACTTCGAGACGCTGCGGGCGCGGTTCCAGCAGGTCGCGTTCCTGAACAAGGGCCTGTCGATCGCGCTGCGCGACGAGCGGGACCTCGAGGGCGATGGCGAGGTGGTCGAGGTCACCTACCTGTACGAGAAGGGCCTCGTCGACTATGTGGAGTACCTGAACTCGGCGAAGAAGGTGGAGCCCATCCACGAGGAGATCATCTCCTTCGAGTCGGAGGACACCGAGCGCAAGATCTCGGTCGAGATCGCGATGCAGTGGACGAACGCCTACCAGGAGAGCGTGCACACCTACGCGAACACGATCAACACGCACGAGGGCGGGACGCACGAAGAGGGCTTCCGTGCAGCACTCACGACACTCGTCAACAAGTACGCGCGCGACAAGGCCATCCTCAAGGAGAAGGACGAGAACCTCACCGGCGACGACATCCGTGAGGGGCTCACGGCTGTCATCTCCGTCAAGCTCGCCGAGCCGCAGTTCGAGGGCCAGACGAAGACCAAGCTGGGCAACACCGAGGCGAAGAGCTTCGTCCAGCGCATCACCGGCGACCAGTTGAACGACTGGTTCGACCGCAATCCGGCCCAGGCGCGCGACATCATCCGCAAGTCGATCCAGGCGGCGGCGGCGCGGATGGCGGCCCGCAAGGCGCGCGAGCAGACGAGGCGAAAGGGGCTCCTCGAGTCCGGCGGGATGCCGGGCAAGCTGCGCGACTGCTCGAGCAAGGACCCGAGCCTGTCGGAGATCTTCATCGTCGAGGGGGACTCGGCCGGCGGCTCGGCCGTCCAGGGCCGGAATCCGGAGACCCAGGCGATCCTGCCGCTGCGGGGCAAGATCCTCAATGTGGAGAAGGCTCGGCTCGACCGCGCGCTCGCGAACAACGAGGTGCAGGCGATGATCACCGCGTTTGGCGCGGGGATCGGAGAGGACTTCGCCCCCGAGAAGGCCAGGTACCACAAGATCGTGCTCATGGCGGATGCGGATGTCGACGGCCAGCACATCACGACGCTCCTGTTGACGCTGCTGTTCCGGTACATGCGCCCGCTCATCGATCTCGGCTACGTGTACCTCGCGCAGCCGCCGCTGTATCGCCTCAAGTGGACGAACTCGCCGCACGAATACGTGTACAGCGACCGCGAGCGCGACGCGCTGCTGGAGGACGGCCTCGCTGCGGGGAAGCGCATCCCGAAGGACAACGGCATCCAGCGCTACAAGGGCCTCGGCGAGATGGACTACCAGGAGCTGTGGGAGACCACGATGAACCCGGAGACCAGGACGCTCATGCAGGTGACCCTCGACGATGCCCTCGCCGCGGACGAGATCTTTTCGACGCTCATGGGAGACGACGTCGAATCGCGACGCAGCTTCATTCAGAAGAACGCCAAGGACGTTCGCTTCCTCGACATTTGATGACTCCGCCGGTCGAGTAGCGCGAGACACGCGCATCGAGACCGGCACACCACGGGACTAGGGACACATGGCAGACGAACCAGACACCACCGAGCCGATCGAGGACCAGATCCCCGGCCGCGAGGTCGACCTGACCCACGACAAGATCGACCAGGTCGACCTGCAGATCGAGATGCAGCGCAGCTATCTCGACTACGCGATGAGCGTCATCGTCGGGCGCGCACTGCCCGAGGTGCGTGATGGCCTGAAGCCCGTCCACCGCCGGGTCATCTACGCGATGTACGACGGCGGATACCGGCCGGACAAGGCGTTCTCGAAGAGCACGCGTGTCGTGGGCGAGGTCATGGGGCAGTTCCATCCGCACGGCGACGCCTCGATCTACGACACCCTTGTCCGCCTCGTGCAGCCGTGGAGTCTCCGCTACCCGCTCGCGCTCGGGCAGGGCAACTTCGGCTCCCCCGGGAACGACGGCGCCGCCGCCCCCCGGTACACCGAGACCAAGATGGCTCCGCTCGCGCTGGAGATGGTGCGGGACATCGAGGAAGAGACCGTCGACTTCCAGCCGAACTACGACGGCCGCACGCAGGAGCCGTTCGTGCTCCCGTCGCGATTCCCGAACCTGCTCGTCAACGGTTCGGTCGGAATCGCCGTCGGCATGGCCACCAACATCCCGCCGCACAACCTGCGCGAGGTGGGCGCCGCGGCGCTCTGGCACCTCGCGAACCCGGATGCCGGCCAGGAGGAGCTCGTCGCGGCACTCCTCGAGCGCATCAAGGGACCCGATTTCCCGACCGGTGCGCAGATCCTCGGCATGAAGGGCATCCAGGATGCCTATCGCACCGGGCGCGGGTCGATCACGATGCGCGCGGTCATCAGCGTCGAGGAGCTCCAGGGCCGGCAGTGCCTCGTCGTGACGGAGCTTCCGTACCAGGTCAACCCCGACAATCTCGCTCTCAAGATCGCCGAGCTCGTCAAGGAGGGCAGGATCTCGGGGATCGCCGACATCCGGGATGAGACCTCGGGGCGCACCGGCCAGCGGCTCGTGATCGTGCTGAAGCGCGACGCGGTCGCGAAGGTCGTACTCAACAACTTGTACAAGCACACCCAGCTGCAGGAGAACTTCGGCGCGAACATGCTCGCGATCGTCGACGGCATCCCGCGCACGCTCCCGCTCGACAGTTTCATCACCCTCTGGGTCGAGCATCAGATCGACGTCATCGTCCGGCGCACGACATTCAGGCTCGCGAAGGCCGAAGCGGATGCCCACATCCTGCGCGGGTACCTCAAGGCGCTCGATGCGTTGGACGAGGTCATCGCGCTCATCCGTCGTTCGCCCACGGTGGAGGAGGCGCGCGACGGCCTCGTGAAGCTGCTCACGGTGGACGAGCTGCAGGCCAGCGCGATCCTCAACCTGCAGTTGCGCAGGCTTGCAGCGCTCGAGCGGCAGAAGATCCAGGACCAGGCCGCCGAGCTCGAGCGACTCATCGCCGAGTACCAGGACATCCTGAAGAAACCGGAACGCCAGCGGCAGATCGTGAGCGACGAGCTCACCGAGATCATCGACCGGTTCGGGGACGACCGCCGGACGGAGATCATGTTCGGCTTCGACGGCGACATGAACGTCGAGGATCTCATCCCCGAGGAGGAGATGGTCGTCACAGTGACGCGAGACGGTTACGTCAAGCGCACGCGCAGCGACCACTACCGCAGCCAGCACCGGGGAGGCAAGGGCGTCAAGGGCGCCCAGCTGCGCGCGGACGATGTCGTCGAGCACTTCTTCGTCACGACGACCCATCACTGGCTGCTGTTCTTCACGAACAAGGGACGCGTCTACCGGGCGAAGACGTATGAACTGCAGGAGGCCGGGCGCGATGCGAAGGGCCAGCACGTCGCGAACCTGCTCGCGCTCCAGCCGGACGAGGAGATCGCGCAGATCCTCGACATCACCGACTACGCCGCAGCGACCTACCTCGTGCTCGCGACCCGCGGCGGGCTCATCAAGAAGACCCTGCTCACCGAGTACGACACGAACCGCTCCGGTGGCATCATCGCGATCAACCTGCGCGACGACGATGAAGTGGTGTCGGCGATGCTCGTGGAGGAGACATCCGATCTCCTCCTCGTCTCGCGCAAGGGCATGTCGATCCGCTTCCGTGCGGATGACGCCGCGCTGCGTCCCATGGGACGGGCCACGAGCGGTGTCATCGGTATGCACTTCCGCGAGGGCGATCAGTTGCTGTCGGCATCCGTCGCGGCGGAGACCGGATACGTCTTCGTGGTGACGGAGGGCGGGTTCGCCAAGCGCACGGATGTCGAGCAGTACCGCATCCAGAACCGCGGTGGACTCGGTATCAAGGTGGCGAAACTCCAGGAGGCGAGGGGTGACCTCGCGGGGGCGCTCATCGTCGAGGAGGACGACGAGGTCCTTGTGGTTCTTGCCAGCGGCAAGGTGGTACGCTCTGCCGTGGCCGAAGTACCGGCCAAGGGTCGTGACACCATGGGTGTCGTGTTCGCCAGGTTCGCGGACGACGACAAGATTATCGCTATCGCGAAGAACAGTGAACGTAATCTGGCCGGCCAGCTCGAGGACGATGACAGCGCAGAGTCGCTGCCCGTCGAGCCGGGGGCGGATGCCGACCAGAGCGGGAAGGACCAGGCAGTAGATGAGTAGCGTAGCGGAGAAGCTCCAGCGCAAGTCGCAGCGGGCGACGGCAACCAAGCAGGTCAGGCTCAAGCTCGTGTACGTGGACTTCTGGTCCGCGGTCAAGCTGTCCTTCCTCATTTCGCTCTGCGTGGGAATCGTGCAGATCGTCGCGACGTTCCTCCTGTGGATCGTGTTGAACTCGACGGGAATCTTCAACCAGTTGACGAGCGTGCTCGTCGATATCCTGGGGGACCCGAGCTTCAGCGTTCTCGACAGCTTCTCGCTCGTGAAGGTCATGTTGTTCACCGCTGTCGTCGCTCTCCTGAGCGTCGTGGTGGGAACGGCACTGGGCGCGATCGCAGCGGTGATCTACAACATGAGCGTTCGTCTGACCGGTGGGCTGCTGGTCGGATTCACGAACAACTAGCTGATTACGTGATCGCAGGGCCGGTGCGATACTCTCGTATCTGCCTCACTCGGGGATATAGCTCAGGCGGTTAGAGCGCTTCGCTGATAACGAAGAGGTCCCAGGTTCAAGTCCTGGTATCCCCACCCCTTACTACGGGGCCTTAGCTCAATTGGTAGAGCGCCTGCTTTGCAAGCAGGAGGTCAGGAGTTCGATTCTCCTAGGCTCCACTTCACGGGTTGTTCTCACTCGAACCCGATTTTGTTCTAACTTGAAATCAGCAAGCGACTGCCGGCGGGATTTCGGCCGGTTTTGTCGGTCCGGAAGTGATCGGCGAGGCCGGATCTCCTTGCTGAAATGCAAAAAGCACGCCCTAGGCGGTGATCGTTCCGTTTTCGGGAACGACAAACCGTCTTGGACGTGCTGAGGTGGTTCGGGTGTTGGAGTGCCTGGTTATGTTTGGGGCGGCGGGTCGACTCCGGGTGCAGCGGCTGGCAGTTCCTTCAGTGGCCACTTCGCACGGTAGGGGTTCTTGCCGTCGCGGTCGCGGCGGCGAACGGGTGCCTGTCGGGGCGCGGGCTTCCGCCGGGGCGTTGTGGAGGCATTGCGAACTTTCTCCTCGTGGAGGAAGGCGGCAATCTTCCGGATGTTCGCCGAGACGACGAGCACCGTCGTGACAACCTGCTGGGCGGTGAGCCCGTGAACCCGACGGCGGGAGGCGTCGTTGATGGCTTCGTAACCGGGTTCCTTGAGAAACGCGTTGAACGCCTCCGTGGTGTTCCGGTCGCGTCGATAGGTCATCGTGTGAATTTCTGTGCCGTAGGGGAGGTCTTGAGTCATCGCGGCATTGTCGGTTTCCGTGAACGTCACCGAGGTCTGGGTGCAAATCTTGTCGGGGACGAAGTCCCCGGGAAGCACCGTGTGAGGGCGGTCTTTGCCTTTGGGTGCTCGCGAGTGGAGCTCACGCAGTTCGCATTCGACGGTAGCGCTGGGACCAAGTGCGGGACACATCTTGGGGATACTCCCGTTCGCGTCGGGGCGTTCCTTGTCGCGGAGCTGGAAGTGCAGCCTTTCATCGATGCGCTTGATGTAGGTGGCTTCGTCGATGCGATGAGCTTTCGCGTCGATGGTCGCATCGGCAAGGCTCTTCGGGACGCCGGGGCAGAGGAAGAGCCCTTCGTTGTACAGCGCGCCCTTCTTCCCGCCTTTCGTGCCAATGTCCGGTTCCCTATAGGTGGTCAGTGGCATGAAGCCGAGCCGCTTCATGGGGAGGCCCAGTGACTTGACCTTCAGGAGGGCGAAGTAGCCCATGTCGGTCGTGCAGCGGCCAGGCTGGTGCCCGCGGTCCCTGATGAGTCGGTGGATTCGCACGGTATCCACACCCAAGTGCTTGGCACCAGGCTGGCTAAGGGAGAAGCCCATGGCGATGAGGGGAACGTCGGCCGGCCCGCTGGCGTCATGCACTACGCGGACGGAAGTGTTGGCTGCCCACCCCCATACCCAGTCCATCTGTGGCTTCCCCGTGTTGTCGAAGTGGGTCATCGACTTCGTCGGGTACCAGTCGGCGTCCGGTTCAAGGGTTTCCTTGTCTTCCAACTCCCGATGCGTGTGCTTGTCGCGCGCCGAGCGGCCCCGGCGGCTCGGGGCGGGTAGCGGAGTCTGGTCAGCGCCGACGTCGATGACCTTCTGCCGGTCCCGAATGTGTTGGGGCTGCATCTGGAAGGTCATCTCAAGCCACATGCTCGTGTACTGGTCGAGTCGCTCGCGCATCTCTCGCTGACGTTCCGGGTCCCGTGAGGCGACGATTGCCTCGCGCTCGTCGCGGCCCATCAGGCGTCGCCTGTTCGGTACCGGATACGGGTCCATGAGGTCGACCATGCGGTGAAAGGCCGTCCAGGTGTTGTTGAGCCACCGCTTCGCTTGCACTGCGTGGTCTTCGCCGAAGGCACGTGAGGCATCTGGCAGGTCGAGATACTGGCGGGCGTCATCGGTGAGCCGCCGCCAAAGAATGTCCCGCATGCTCGTAATCCAGACTGGCGAATGCTCTGTGGCGAGCAGGTAGAGCGCGACCAGAACGTGGCGGTCGTTGATGGCGACGGTGTGACCACCGGCTGCTCGTGGGTCGCGGTCTGCCGCGCGCCACTCGGCGAGCTTGTCAAGAAGGCCCGTCGCAGTAACGCGCGCATCGGCCAGTTTCACGGCGTGAAGCCCGATGGAGGTGGAGCGGGCTCCGGCGCCGCGGGTTTCATCGTCGGTGAGCTCGATGCCCTGCAGGTCGTTGGTCATGGACGCACCACCCGACCGGTAATGGTGTCTCGGTAGTCGCCGGGCGATGTCGGGGGGAGGGCCTTGATGTAGGGGCTGAGCGAAACCGCCTCCGCGAGGCCAGCCAGATTCAATACGACATTGATTGGCGCGCCCGTCTGGAGCAGCTGCACAAGCCAGGTCGCCCGCAGCCTCGTGGGTTGTGGGGTCGATTCGGTGCGGTCGTCAAGGTGGAACTGGTGGATGACTCGTGCCGGGTATTGGGGAATCCGGTACCCGGCGAAGGCCCAATCGTCCTCGGTGCGGTCGTTGAGCCCGAGACGCAGAGTCTCCTGCCACTCGAGTCTGACGGGAACCAGTCGAGGATGCCTGCCGCGGACGTTCACCTGGAGGTCGCGCGCTTCAGCGCGCACGTCGCCAACCTTGGCGAGCGCGATTTCCGCCGCGCTCAAGCCAGCACCGGCGCCAAGGCCCAGCAACACGCGTGCGTTCCCTCGGCGGGCGGCGTTGCTGCGGCGCACAGCTGAGCTGCGAAACTCGAGGAGCTCCTCCTGCGAGTACGGGTGTGCGGCACGAGAGTCGGGTCCATCCAGTTGCGATGTCTTCCTTCCAGTCAGGTGGGTGACAAGTCGATTCAGTCGTTGTGCGGTGTGGTACTGGTACCAGTCACTTTTCGAGCTCATGACCTGATTCACGAACCGGGCGACGTTGTGGTGGGTGAAGACGCCGGCGTCGATGTCGAGGCCTGCCGTCTGCCAGGTCCAGTGCACGAACGTCGATGCCGCTGCCAGGTATGCTCGGGCGACACTCACGGTCTTCGGGTTGAAGGAGCGCACTGCCTCCTTCACGAAACCGCCGATAGCAGCCCAATGGTCCGACGACATGACGGGCGTGTACCTCTCAATCGCACGGGCCACGAGACCATGGTGGTTATTAGAATAACCAGTGTCAAGCTCACCACTGACATTGGGCTCGAGGCGGCTCATGCCTGAGCCCCAGTGCGCTCGTCTACGCTTGGCTCATGGCCCGTTCGGAGCGTGCACGACCCGCGGCGCTCAGCGATGCCTGGCCCGGCACCCCATCTCCGAGTCCTATCGGTGAGGTAGCGAGGCTGTTCGTCGTCAATCTGCGTCGGGCGATTGGCGACCGCAGCATCCGGGCAGCCGCCGAGGAGTGCGGCCTGCATCACGCGACCCTGCTCGGAATCCTGGAAGGCCGCACCTGGCCGGACCTGGAGACCATTGCCAAGCTGGAACGGGGACTGACCGCCGACCTGTGGCCTGGGCGAACCAGTCACTAATCTACTTATTTGCTTCATGCCAGAGAGACATGCGCAAAAGAACGGATCTTCAAGATCAGTTGACCCTTTAGATCAACTCTTCGGCTAGGGTGCTGTTGTGACTACTGCCCGCTTTCGCCCTCGCGATTGTGCCAGGACCCCGGCCGCCTTCGGATACTCGAGGGAGATCAGGTGGGCAGACGAGTCAGGTGCCAGCGACGACCGTCTCGATCAGATCGGCACAGCGAAGCTCCAGCACGAGTTCGCCTACCGGATCCGGGATGCTCTCGCCGCCCGCGACCTCACCGTGAAAGATTTCGCAGAGATGGAGGGACAGGACTACTTTCGCTGGCGCCGCCTGCTTCGCGGCGAGATCATCATGCGACTGGAGGACGTCACCCGGGTGGAGCGTTCCCTGGAGCTGCGGCTGGTCTCGGAGCACCGATATGGCAGCCGAGAGGACTAAAGGCCACAGCCACGAAGCGCTGCCCGGGCGTTGTCGGGATCGACTTCGGGCACGTACTTGACGTAACGGGCGAGCGCCTCCAGCGACTGCACCCCGGCCGCGCGCAGCAGGGGCACGACGTGTACCCCGCTGGTGAGGTGATGCACAATCCAGGTCGAACGCATCCTAGGCGTTTGTGGCGTCTCCTCAGTGGTACCCGACCAGTAAATGAAGTTGGTGATCACATTCTTGTAGACCTTGGTTCGCCCCGGCAGAAACGCCCAGTCGGTGCTGCGATGCTCTTTCACAAAGGTGATCAGAGCGGGCTCCCATTCATGCAACAGGGGGACTGCCCTCGGCCGGTCGCCCCTGATCTCCACCAAAACCCCGCGATCGTCGAGGCGGATGTCGCCAACCCGCAGATTCGTGATCTCCCGCGCGGCCAGGCCGGCGCCGAAGCCAAGGGACAGCAACACTTCGGCATTGACCCGGCGATCGTGTGGCGACTGGGTGGCCGCCCAACTCTTGAACGAGGCCAGCTGTTCATGCGTGTAAGGGGCGAGTGCTTCGGGTAGGCCAATCGGTCTCATCCGAGGAGGCATGACCTTCGGGCCGAGCAGGAATTCGGCCATCCTCAGCAACTGAGATCGTCTGGTGGTTCGCCCGGAGTTTGTGTAATGGGCGAGACCCTCGGCGACAAACCGCTCGATCGTGTGACGACGGAAGATGACATCTCGCTCCAACGGCAAACCTGCCGTCTGCCACGCCCAGAGGGTAAGCCCGGTCGCGGCACGCAAGAGTTCTCCCTGCCGGTACGGAATGGCGGGTCCGGCCTCCTCGACAGCAGTCGAAATGAAGTCGCCGATCTCGTTCCAATAGGGCGCCGCCACTTTTGGCGGTTCAAGATTTACGGCCACAATGTCCTCCGTGGTTATTATAATCACCACAATGAGATCGGCAACCACCGTTGGTTCGAACGAGAGGAAGAACGTGGAGACACTAATGGACAGTATTGGCGGGAGGTACGAGGTCACGACTGCGTCGTCCAGCTATTTGATCGACCTGGATCGACAGGTCATCAGGCGTTTGCCTCGTACTGGTAGCCCGGAAGGTTCGTTGCTGCGTCGCGACGACGAACTGATCACTCTGCTCGAGGTCATTGAGTGTTCCGTCGGTCGCCGCATGATCCTGTTGCTCGATCTGCACGTGTTCGGAGTCCCTTTCACGGCACGATTTGCCACCCAGGTGCTCTCTATTGATCCGGTTGCCTCACCCGGAGTGGAGGCCGCACAATGACGCCCCCCATCACACTTCCGACCTTGTCAACGGCGCGCCTGATCGGCCTCGTCGGTGACACCCACGGTGACATGGAGCACATGTTGATCGTCTCGGAGACGATGTGGAAGCGCGGAGTTTCAGTGCTGCTGGTGCTCGGCGATTTCGGATTCATCTGGCCACGCCACAACTGGGACAACGATCTCGACAAGCTCAGCAAGAGGCTCACACAGCGTGGGCAGATGCTCTACTGGCTCGACGGAAACCACGAAGACTTCGCTACTCTTTTCCGCAAGTTCCCGGTATCCGACGATGGCCTACGTCGGCTGCGGCCAAACATCATCCACCTGCCCCGCGGGTACCGCACTCCACTGACGTTCGGCCGGACTCTGGCCGTCTTGGGTGGCGCGAACTCGATCGACGCCCACCATCGAGAGCTCGACAGCACATGGTGGCTCGAGGAACAAATCTCCGATGACGATCTCGAGAAACTCGGCCACGAACACGCCGATGTGATGCTCGGCCATGACGCCCCCATACCCCTGCCGGGCCTGGACGCCTCGCTAGCGAAGGCCGACCATTACTGGCCGGCGGAGATGCTCGCCTACGCGGCTGCCGGACGCCAGAAGTTCACGGATGGCTTCCTGCAGGTCCGCCCGAGCCTTTACTTCGGTGGCCACTACCACCAATACATTGACGAGAACGTCACCTACGGAGAAGCCGAAGCTGCCTTCGAGACCCGGGTGATCCTGCTGGGAATGAACAGCTCGAACACCCTGAGCCAGGCCGTGCTCCACCTCCAGAACCTGGAGGTCGAAGCCTTTGCCCGCAACGACACGACCGTGACCCGACTCACCGGCGCCGAATCGGGCCTCTGGCAGGTGCGCACGCGCGATAGTACCCATCGGTTCGACCTTGATGCTCGGACTGTCGAGCGCCGACCCGGCCCCAACGCGCTACACCCCAACATTCAAGACGTGCGCCGGCTACGCTCCATCAGCGTCTGCGAGGTAGGTGAGCGGGGGTTTTGGACTTTCCCCCCGGATGACGTGTCGGTCGATTACCTCTGGACCAACAGCTCTGTCGTCGAACGCGTCGAACGACTCCAGCCCGAAGAACGGACCACTCCAACGAATGCAGGCCAGACGAAGGCGGGCGACGATGACTGAGCCGGAAGCATCCAGCCCCGACCAAGCTCCTACGACCGCCACACCCCTGACGGGCGAGGAGGGCGGACTGTGGCGTGTCCACACCATCGGAAGTCTTCATAGCTTCGACCTTGATGCGGGAACAGTGGAGCGCCTGCCTGGCGCTGGCGCAGCGGTCATCGACTTTCCGGGATCACATCCGCTTCTCGAAATCATCCACTGCACCGTTGGGGCCGGTGGCTACTGGGCAATCGAGTCCGATGATCCCAGATTCAGCTATCTCGCGCACACAAGCTCCACGATCAGCCACATTGAGCGCGTCGAAAGGGACTCATGAACCAGGTCGCGGGACTCAAAGGTGACGAAGGCGGGCGTTGGCGAATCCGGACCCAGCGCAGCTCGTAACTGGTGGATCTCGATGCCATGACGATCACGAGGATTCCGGGGCCGAATTCGTCGTCCTCGATCAACGACTGCGAAAGGCCACTCGGCAGTCTGGAAAAGTACAGGGTCGGAGCAACCGGGTACTGGACTATGCGCGCTGGTGCGGACTCCGACATGGTTGAGTACTTCTGGCAGTTCTCCACCGAAATACGGAGTATCGAACGGCTATCCGACGAGAACAGCTGACTTCGCCGGTTCACGCGACTCGGGAGGTGCATTGTCCTGGTGGTTTGTGACGCTGCTGGGCTCACCAGGTCTTTGTCGAAGGGGGGCAGACATCTGTCGGACCCATGAGCTTCCCGTCGCGCTCTGTCGTCGCGGCCCCCTCGGTCGGCTCCCATAGGATCCTTTCTCCGCTCCGCTTATAGTCGGAAACGAAGACGTCGAAGGACGGGGGGTAGCCGCTGACTAAGCCGTTCTCCGTAAGACAGTCATACTGCGAGATCCTCGCGTCGTAGCGCTTTCGGAGTTCAGACTCCGATAGGTCAGAGATTTTCGGCTCCCCGATCTGTTTGGTGCATTTATCGGTGGCTGCCTCCAGTTCCTCCCTCGTGGTTTCACGATTGTCGACGAGAAATCCTGCCTCGGGATCACCGGGAGGAAGATCCGCCGTTTTGATCCCTTCGTCCTCAAGGCAAGCGCGCTTCAGAACCATGTATTCCTCTGGAGTACCTTCGAAAACGCGGGTGCCCGAAGGTGAGGGCTCTATCGACTCGACCGGTGGCAGGGTCGCGCATCCAGCTAAAAGAACCAGTTCAACTGCAAGCGCGACCCCGCCGAGATACCGGCGTCTCATCCGTGGGTCAGGCAGGATGGCACCCCATGTGCGCTAGTCGCCCCGCTGGTCCACCAATTGCCGCCACCAATTTGGGGTCCCCCAGTAGTGTTCATTGCTACGCGAGATCGGGTCCCACCCGAGGCATACACATAGTTGTAGTACGTTCCTGGCGGAGAAATCACAGTCTGGCCCCCAGTTGTGGCAGTGAGCCATCCGAAGAGCTCACCGCAGCCACGGACCCCCGAGTTGGTTACCAGAGCCGAGGCAGATATTGGAAGTGCTAGTGCAAGCACCAGCGCACCGACACCGGCCGCGGCCGCGGCCGCACTCCTCATTCCCGAGTGCTTTGAGTTGCTTCTATTTCTCATGTCTGAATCCCTTTGATGAAGTATCGGCTTACATGGCGCGAACGTTACCACCACTATGGGGGTAGAACAACCATTTCCTTTTGCGACCGATATTGGTCCCAAACTTTGACCACTGCCAAAACCTCACAAGAAACAAAGTGTTGTAGTTTCACGTTTTGCGAGTTAGCGTCAAGCTATCGTCACAATCGTGGAGTCCTTGAATTGATGTTTAATTGGAGGGGGAAATGGCTAGAAAGGTTCGACACGGATTAATGGCGACCGCAGGTGCAATAGGGGCACTCGCGCTCGCACTGGCAATACCAACTGCAGCCTCGGCTGCAGTCCACACCGGCACTTTGGGTTGTGGAGCAAAGTTCGGCTGGGTTACGGCGACTACCACCGGTTCCACGCAGATAACGCCCCCAGGAAGCAGCTGGACGTATATCTATTCGACCGGAGGCACGCGGTCGGAGGTCGCCATGACCGCGAATCAAATGCCGAAGACCGGTGGCGGCTACTGGCAGGTCTACGCATCAATCAACGCCAGCGGTAGCCCCTACTGCTCAGCCTTTGGCTGATTCGCATCGCAAAGTGGGTGACGGCGGCCGTTTTTCGCTGTGACTTCAGCCACGGAGGCCGCCGCCCCCGATGCATGCGCCATCTTTGATGACGCCAGATGAGGGTGAAATTATCAGGGCTTCCTCATAGCTTTGGTGCGTAGCGTTTCTCACAGCCAAGGATCTTTGGGCGACCAAGGGTGGTGGATCTGGTCAACACGGGGACAAAATAAGGAGTATAGGCACGGTGAAGAACACAAGGCTTGGCTACTCCGTCGGTCTCGGCGTGCTGGTAATTTCAGTGCTCATGGCCCTTGTAGGTTGCACGAGCACTGCGCCGGCCCCTTCGCCGACGAATGAGGGGGCAAAGATCTTTCACGGCACCCCGGCGGAATGGAGCCTGCTATTTCGCTCCTGTCTTGAAGACAATGGCCTGACGACGGCGGATCTGCCCGACGGCGATGCAAGCGGCTTCATGCTGTCCAACGATGGTGTAACCGAGGAGCGGCGCACCGAGGTGACAACCAAGTGCCACAGCGAGATCGGTGAGCCCCAAATGGAAGGCTTGAGCGACGACGAATTGCATCGACGGTATGAGTCCCGGTTGGATCAGTTCCAGTGCCTGCTCAAGAATGATCTGATCAGCGGCTCTCCGATGAGCTTCGAGAAGTTTGTCGATGAATACAACCGCAGCGGCCAGAAGCAACTGTGGTCGCCAGACCAGGATGCTTCGACCGTAGAGCGGGACGGCATTCTGTATGGCCCCACAGATATTTGCCCCCGAGACACCAGCACATGGTGAGCACCGAGCACCACAATCGGTGGCGGGTGCACGCGGCATGGGCACTCGCACTGTTGCTTGCAGTTGGAGCGGCGTCGTGGGCGACATCAGTCCTGGTGAACCCGAGTGGAGACCAGACCAAGCCAGAGGCGGCAGCTCCCAAGTACACTGCCGAAGTTGGGGAGATCGGAGTAACAACTTCCGTTCAGGCGAACGTTGTGTTTCAGGCAGGGCCTTCCGGCACTGCGGGGTTGTCGGGAACGATCACGTCGATCAACATCGAACCAGCTAAGCCGATCAATGCCGGTGATGTTCTCTTCACGATTGACCTGCGGCCGGTAGTGGTTGCGAAGGGCGCAACCCCCGCATTCCGAGACCTCTCCTATGGAGTTAGAGGCCCCGACGTACGTCAACTGCGTCAGTTTCTCGGTCTCACGGATGCGGATGTCTTCGACGGAGCCACGTGGCGCGCCGTGGCAGCGTGGCAGAAGAAGCTCGGGGTCACTGCAGATGGCATCGTGCATCGCGGCGACATCCTCTTCCTCAGGTCGCTACCTACCCGTGGCTACCCTTTGGAGGGAATCGAGGTCGGGTCGCCCATCATGGCGGGACAGGCAGCGGTGGCGACTGTGCTTGAACGCCCCCTCGTAACGGTTGCCGCGGATGGGACAGGTGCGAAGTTGGCGGCCGGGATGGCGGCCAGCATGACCGTCGACGGTGTGGAGTACAAGGGCGTCCTGTCGGGGCCATCGCGCGGAACGGACGGGCTTCTCAGCTACAGCCTCACGGGTGAGGATGGATTGTCGGTCTGCACGGCGGAATGCGCCATCGGCTTCCCCGTTACGGGAGGACAGATCTCAGTCGAGGTTGATCTCGTCCCCCGTGTGAGCGGAGTCGTGATACCTGATTCGGCGATCGCAATATTGCCGGATTCATCTACGTCCGTACGAGTGGTGGGCGGGAAGCTCATCGCCGTGAAGGTTGTCGCGAGTGGTCAGGGCCTATCGGTAGTGGAGGGACTGGAGGCAGGTACCGTCATCGAATTGTTCGCGGACGACAAGTCGTGATCGAACTCACCGACCTCACCTTCGCATACTCGGTGGCGGACCCTATCTTCGCCGGCCTCGACCATCGGTTTGAGCCGGGTACTTCTACTGCCTTGGTAGGTCGGTCGGGATCGGGTAAGTCGACTCTTCTCTATCTCATCGGACTCATGCTCAGCCCGACCTCGGGCAACATCGCCATCGACGGCATCGCCGCAGACGCTCTCGCCGACTGGCAACGTGCGGAGATGCGGGCGCGACTCATGGGGTTCGTATTCCAAGATGCGCTGCTCGACCCCGCTCGAAGCATCATCGACAATGTCCTTGAGGGCGCCCTCTATAACGATGTCGCAGGCGGAGACACCCGCGAAGAGGCCTTGGCATTGCTGTCCCGATTCGGCGTCACAGTCGACTCTGAGCGGAGACCGGGCCAACTCTCCGGAGGACAAGCGCAACGCGTAGCCCTCTGCCGGGCACTACTTGGCGAGCCGGCAATCGTGCTGGCTGATGAGCCGACGGGCAATCTCGATGACATGAGCGCCGACATCGTATGGGATGCCCTTCTCGGCTATGCGGCAGCCGGTGCGACCGTTGTGATTGCCACCCATGATCGACAGCGAGCTGCACTGTGCACAAGCATCGTGGAAGTGGGCCATGCCGATCCGGCCTGAGCGTGCCATACGTGAGGCGGCCCGCAACGCCACGGCTCACCGCGCGACCACGATCATGCTCATCCTGGTGACGATGGCCATGACCACGGCAACGTTCATTACGGCTGGACGCGCAGCCGCAGCCGAGGAGGCAGTGCTTCACAGCGTCGACAATGCCGGGCCACGCCTCATCGAGGTCACTATCGCCGAGCCCTCTCCAGGTGTCGATGTCAGCACCCTGGACCGGTTCAAGCACATCGACGGTGTCGAGTGGGTGCTGGGTCTTGGCCCTGCTCGCGACGTACGCTCAAGTGTCACCGGTGCCCGCGTCAACGTCGCGGCACGGGATCTCCTCAGTCCACTACCACCCGAGGTCACAATCGATCCCGGCCGTTCGCCCCGCCCCGGCGAGGCAATCATCGGCGCCGACACTCAGCAGCGGCTCCAGCTCATCTACCCTTCCGGGGCCTTGTTGGATTCGGGTACGTCGCGTGCTGTCGTCGGAGCGTTCAGTGCATCCGGTGCGATTACGGACCTGGATCGGCTGGTTCTCATTCAACCGGGAGCAACTTCTGCACCCAGCCAGGCAACGCTGGTCTATTTACTCGCCGATCAGGCTGAGAATGTCGCTGGGATTGTCCGCGAAGTCCGCGCGCTGGCCGCAGTCAGCCCCGTCGACTCCCTCGTGGTTCGTACGGCACCAGAACTTGTGGAACTTGCGGCGGTTCTCTCCGGTGAGATCGGAGGACTCAGCCGGCAGCTCGCCCTCGGTGCGATTCTGGTCGGTGTCGTTCTTGTCGCCCTCACCATGACCCTTGCACTCAGCAGTCGTCGTAGGGACTTCGGTCGTCGTCGAGCCCTCGGCGCATCTCGAAGTGCGCTCATCGCTCTCACACTTTTGGAAGCGGCTTTCCCGGTTGCCATCGGCGTGATCGTCGGCACTATCGGTGGGCTTACCGCCGTCGTGCTCTGGATGGGCACGGCGCCCCCGATCGGCTTTATTGTCGCGGCGGATCTACTCATCGCGCTAACCGGCACCGCCGCCGCAATACCACCGGCAGCTCTCGCGGCAGCGCAGGATCCGGTCCGCATTCTGCGTGTGCCATGATTTCGATATGTCTGAGACTGAAGAGTTGGCGCCCAACCCACCATGCACTTGCAGCCACCGCGAGTCTATGCATACCGAACACGGCTGCACTGATTGGCCTGAATCTCATCTGCCCGGGACGATGTGCAAGTGCACGCATCGCGGCGACGGGACTGCGTAGGATCGCCTGGTTTCGTGTGTCCTAATGGGCGCGAGTAGATGATGTGAAGATTATCTCGGCGAATGAATTGTGAAGATCCTCTTGCTAGATGGGCTCAAGCATGATCTCGTCGAGGACGGCGTCGGAGGCATCGTTGAGCATCTCGATACCGCGTGCGTCCAGTTCTCCAGCCACTCGCTCAAGCCACTTCAGCCGGCGGGGCGATAGATCGGGCATGTCCTCAGCCAGCTTGCGCAAACCCTGCGGACTGTAATTCCCGAACTTGATGCGACAGAGTTCTCGATCTTCCGCACTCACAATGGCTGGACTCATGTCTATTCTCCGATTCGTCTTGTATAGAACGGCTAGTCAGACGTTCATTCCTTCTATGCGCGGCAACTTTGAATGAGTGACGACCAATAGCGACGAGGCCGACCGAGATCAGCTGAGCAACGAAAGAGATCCAGCAGCAGGACAGTGTCTGGGCTCGAGGGGCACCTGCGCTTTTGAATTCCGCACCGTAGGTAAATAGCTGGTTAGACCGCTCCTGACTTTGACCAGCATCCAAGCGCTGGAGGTAAGGCAATGCGGATCGCTCAGGCAGAGCCGACAAGCCGGATCACAATGTCTTAGTTCTTCTGTCGGAGCTGGTCCTTGATGGCGGCGGTGGAGTCCGCGATCCTCTTCAGGTGGCCTTTCACGCTGTCGCTATAACCTGGCGTTGGCAGCGCTTCATGCCAGAGTTCCGTTGATAGCGTGAAGTTCTCTTGAAACCGCTTCTGCCCGATGCCATACCAAGGCCGAAGGTCACTCTTGTAGGAGATCCGACCCGTGAATCGGATCGGAATCTTATCGAAGTCCTCTTCCGGGGGCGTTCCGGCGGACCAGCTGTAGATTGTTTCCGCTCTCTGGGTGGGTGCCCAGGTGGGGATGGGGTTCGGGAACATTTTGATCAGGTCTTGGAGGGATTTCGGCATGTCCGGTGACTGCCATTTGTCGGCGTCATCGAACACGAGCTCAACATCGAAGGCGGTGCTTGGTCCGTAGTTCTGGACGCAGAAGTTCAATCTCGTCGGCTCGAGGCGTAGTTCCACGGTGGGGACCAGGACTGGGCGTGCCTGTTTGTGGCTGAGGCTCTCCTGGCGAAGCAGGGCCCACACGGCAACGACGGCGGTGACATCGCGGCCAGTGCCGAGAGGGACGCCCAGTATTCAGAAGACGGGTTCATGATGCCGAGGCTATCGAATCGGAAAGGTGCTAAATCCAGTGGTGTTCAAGAGGCGTGTATTCATCGTGTAGCCGCGACCTGTTTGGCAACACCGGTTGAGCTGTATCGGTACCGGGCCATTTCCACGGTGGCCTTGCGCTGCTAGGCGATCTCGTCCAGGCCCGAGCGGCGACGTGCGGTTTGCAGGTGGGTCGAGACAGCATGAGAGTTCCACGATAGGTGGTGGCTTCATCTTCGACGACGCATCGCTCACCACTGTGTAGTCGTTCGCCTTGACCGCTCACCGGCTGATTTGAGACCCAAGTGCAGCCTCATTCAGCGAGGTCGACCGAGATCTCGCCGGAGACTCGCAACTTGCCAAATTTCTTCCAATCATTGGTGAGATGCGCATACTGACCCGCGACGACGCCGGTCGCAAGGCCCACGCGTTCAGCGAACGCAGTTAGATCCTCGGCCGTGTCGATCTCCGCTAGTTCGCGGCGATCACGCTCAGTCAGGAGAAGGCTTTCCGCGAACTGGTCAGCGGCGGTCTCCAAAGAGTCTTCGTCATCGTGCACTCCGCGTTTCTTCTCGACGTTGATGTAAGTCGCCCGCTTGGGGTGCAGGAGGATATGACCAGTTTCATGGAGAAGGGTGAACCAGAAGATGTCGTGAAACTTGTGTCTCCCCGATAGCGCGATAATCGGATGTCCTGTTCCCAGCCACCGTGATGCCCCGCATATGCGCGTTCCTTCGACTTCAGGGATGAAAACGAGCAGGACCCCAGCTTTCCGCAGTTCGTTCTGTGCGTGACGAAATCCTTTCTTCAAGGACTCGCGGGTGAGCATCGGAAGTGTCGGCGCTACGTCTCGCAGTTTGCCGACATTGAAGGTGGGGGTATCTCCAAGTGAGTGTTCCGCCTCCACCTCGGCAAGGCGAAGCCAGAGCGCGGTGGCGTACGGATTAATCTCGAATTTCTGACTTCGCTTGTAGCTAGCTTGTGGTTCGAGCCATACGCGATCGAAGGCTTCGGTGTCGGCAACTTGGAAGAAGCGCAGCAACTTCTCGACCTGAGTGCTCGCGGAAGTAGAAGAGTCGATGATTCCCCTTGAGCGGAGGACGGTTGATGGGAACTTGTGGACCCAACTGCCGATGGCGGCAAAGGATTTCTGTGCGGTCTCCCGCGCCTTGTGAGCCTGCCAGGACACGTCCATTCGTAGCCAGAGCTCAGCGGGCACGCCAAGCACTCTCTCAAGAGCTAGGCCGACCTCCGGAGACAGGGGAACATGCCCTTTGAGCACTTGGTTGAGGTGCTTCGTGCTCAGATTGGTCCTGGAGGCTACATCCGTTTGCGAGAATCCACCAGCGTCCAATTCTCGTTGAATTAGGCGGCCAGGAGATACGGCCCAGTCCGGTGTGAACTCTTGCAGCTGGTATCCAGTTGTGCCACTTGAGCCGGTCACGAGGCCACCGCGGGCGATAGCTCTTTGCCATGCGCAGCGAGCTTTTCGACCAGAAGGGCTGGCTGATGGCCAGCACTCTTCCAGAATTGGTCGGGGGACGCGAGCTTGACTTGCTCGCCTCTTTCGTTAAGCACTAATGCAGACATTTCGACCTCCTCGAGTTGAATGGATAGTTCAGCGAAGCGGGTGCCGCGCTCCTTCACTGGGCGAAGACGAAGGCTTCGCAGGTGGCGCAAGGTGCGCAGGTCGGGTGCCCCGGCAATGGTGAAGAGCAGGTCCTTCGCCGCAGCAGCGCTTTGCGGCCAGTGTCTCTCTAGACCGTCCGCAGCGGCGCACAGGTTATGCACGTCTGCAGAACGCCACGCTAGGAGCACCTTTACCTCCTAGGTAAAGATAATTAATGCTAAGCTGCTATTACCGATTAGGTAAATCCTAGCAGGTGCGAACTATTTGCCCTGTATCGACAACGAGAAAGTTGGACTGAGATGACGCATCAGGATCTCGCCGAGGCGAGCAAGAAGAAGTACCCGAAGATCAACATCACGATCGATTCGAAGACCTACACGGTTCGAGACGATGACTGGGAAGCGGGCGCGCTTCTCCGCCTTGCAGGTTTAGATCCGGTCGAGTACGACCTGGCCCAGATCAAGAAGAATGGCCAGCTTAAGCGTTTCAAGGACGGCCACGTCGTGAAGGTAGAGGACGGCGATGAGTTCGAGTCGGTCAAGCAGGATGGTCCGGTGGCCTAATGGCGGAGGGAGCGCGAGATGGAGTCGAGGGCTTCGTTGCAGATCTTGCCGACTGGGGTGTCTCGGCACAGGTTCACGATATCGCCGTGGTCTTTGACGTACGTGCAGTAGGCGGTGCCTTGGAGGGTCAGCTAGTCCAGAGTGGTGTGTCGATCAATGAGCTCGGATCGTGGCCGGCCATCCCACCACATTGGGTACATTTCCCAACCAGTGTCAGCCTGCCCCAGGTCCACCCCGATCAGAAAGACACGCTGCCAGGGTGGACTCGTCATTCGCGACAGATTGAGCGATGGGACCAGGTCACCGAGCCCGGTCGAGCCTGGCTTGGACACGTCCGCGCCGTCCTTGCGGGAGCAACCTGACCATGCCGACTCCGGAGTATTCCGTCGCTATGCCTTCAGACATTGACCGGGAGCTGAAGCAGCACCTGGTTCGCAAAGATGGTCAAGAGGATGTGTGCCTGGCGACCTACGCAATCTCCCGCGGACGGGATCGGACGACAGCACTTATCCGTCGAATCTTCCGGCCGGCACGAGGTGAGAGGCACGTGCATGGCAATGCAGCGTTTACGGGGGACTATGTCATCCGAGTCGCCCAGGAGGCCGCATCGCGCGGTGAAGGTCTGATCCTCCTGCACAGCCACCCTGGTGGTCGAACTTGGCAGGGCCTGAGTTCGACTGACCGAGAAACCGAATCCGGCTATTCGGGCGTCGCAGGCGCCGTCACGAAACTGCCGGTAGTAGGCATGACCCTCGCGGGCGAGAGTGGTGCATGGTCGGCTAGGTTCTGGATCTCCCGTTCCGAGAGTCTTGAAGCGGAAGCGGTCCGGGTCGTCGGTGACCAGTTTATGCAGTCCTTCAATCCGCGTCGCCGCGCCGCACCCCTTGCCACCGAGTCGCAACGACGGACAGTAAGCGCCTGGGGGGAGCTGGTCCAAGCTGACTTCGCCCGCACGCGGGTGCTTGTCGTGGGACTGGGAAGCGTAGGGCTCGACGTGGCCCAAAGGCTCGCAGCCTCCGGCGTCCAGTCGATTGGGCTTATGGATTTCGATGCGGTCGAAGTCCACAATCTCGACAGGATGATCGGGGCGACTCGCACCGACGCAAGAATCGGCCGCACAAAGGTGGAGGTTGCCCGACGTCTGTTGCTCGCGCAAGCCACGGCGAGTTCGCCGGACATCCGCAGTCACGAAACCTCAATCTGTGACCCCGATGGGCTGGCCGTAGCGCTTGACTATGACGTTGTGTTCTCCTGCGTCGACCGACCATGGGCGCGCGCGGTGCTAAACCAGATCGCCTACTCAGACCTGATTCCCGTCATCGATGGGGGAATCAATATCGAGGCCACCGAAGACGGCCGTATGCGCAGTGCAACAGCGCGTGCGCACACGCTCGTACCAGGCCAACCATGCATGGTTTGTACCCAGCAACTCAATCCGGCTCGCGTTGCACTTGACAGAGAAGGGCTGCTTGACGACGAGGAATACATTCGGGCGTCGGGGATTGACGCTGAGCGCGTCGGGCAGAATGTTGCCACTATGTCGGCGACGGCCAGCTCGATGCTTCTCGCGCAGTTCGTGAGTCTAATCGCGGCACCCGGGGGAAGAGGGATCCCAGGTCCGCTTTGCTTCCACTTCCGTCATCACATCCTCGAGCACATAGAAACGACGCAGAACCCGGTATGCCGCTGGGAGGCCGATCCCGGTGAAGGTGATCTGCGCCTTCCGGTCGCCACTGGCCATGCGCACGCTCAAGAGATATTGAGACAACGACAGCTCAACAGACGCGGCCTCGCGCCATGGTTTGCGAAGTTTCGGGAAGCGCTAGGCCGGCTCCTGTTGCCGGATTGAAATCCGCACATGTTTTCAACACCAATCGAATTATTCGTCCATGGAGAGGAGGTGAATCATGGGTAAGTCATCAAAGCCCTCGAAGTCCCAGTTGAGCAAAGCTGGATCGACGCTCGCCTCAAACTCGTCGTCGAAGGCGTCGAAGTCCCAGGCAGCATCAACACTCGGCAAAGGCTGAAAGCTGTTGTCCAAATGCCGGCCCGCGCGATTGGCCGGGCCGGCACTTGGCGTCTCTGACGAGCATCTGCATTACTCCGATACTTCAGGCTGGCCCTACATTGCCGCGACGGCGTAACGCTCGAACGTTCAGCGGCCTCACGATTTCAGTGAGATAGGCGACCAATCCGATCATGGTCTTTGAGGCCGATTTGGGGTTGCGGGACCGTACGCGGCCTAGGGAAGATGTGACAGTACGGGCGTTGACAAGTCGCGTGTTAGCGGTCGGATTGGGGCGCCACAGTGACGACCTTGCGTGCGCAGCCCGAGCCCATTCCCCAGATCAAGAGAACGCGCCGACCGCCCAAGACAAGGTAAGGAGACACGCCCTAGCTGGCCAAGGCGGTCGCGGTTGACGAGGTCAAATGGCAGAAGCCGCCGCATCCGCTCAGGGATCCCAGGCTAGAACGGATAGCGGGCAGTGGGCGGCTTCGTCCGACTATCGAGTGGGAACCCAGGCTACCCTCGCTTCTGCGCGCGCAATTGAGCCTTGCTGCGTGAGAGCGGGAGCATCTCGTCCAGGCGCGGATCCAGATAGAGCCTTCGGAGCGCCATGAAGATGAGCGATCCACCTCCCCAATAGCCGAGGAAGAGTACCCAACCGAACTGTCCTCTGGCAGCGAAGCTGATCAGGCTTACGGACACACCGATGCCGATGAAGAGCCACAGCCACGCGGTGGTGATTCTCCCTCGCCGTGCCTGCTGGTCCTTTACCCTGCTTTCAAGTGAGTCAACGCGGCCACTTAGTTCATCGCTCTCAATTGCCGTAAAGAGTTCACGAACAGTGACGTGCAAAGCTTCAGCCACGAGGGAGAGCGTCTCCAGGCTTGCGTCGTTGCCAGCTTCAAGCCGCTGGATAGTCCTGATCCCGACCCCGCTCTTGGTGGCGAGTTTATCCTGCGTCCAGCCTCGTTCCTGACGGAGTTCGACGATGCGTGATTCATTCATGACTTCAGGTTTGCACAAAGTGCGCCGCCCCCGCACCGTCAACGGCCCGCCAACCACTCGCCACTGGGTCGCCAATCTCCCGTCACGAATCTATGTTCGCTAGGGTCTGGGTCGCGGTCTGAGTGAGCAAGGAAGTGGGCTCCAAGTGCTGCGTTAGTGGTAACCAGTGCCGCTCGTCCTAGCGGATCGCTTCGGATGGATCGATTTTGGCGGCTCGCATAGCGGGTAGGAACGCTGCAACCGCCCCACATATTGCCCCTGCTAAGGGTGACAGTGCGATCGTCGCCCAGGGCGCCAAGGCAGTCCAACCGTGGGCGGCGGCGACACTGACCGAGATGGCCAGGCCTCCAGAGATCCCAGCTAAGGCACCTGCTAGTCCGATGACGACACCTTCCCAAAGAAACACCGCCGCGACACCGGCTTGTCCGAGGCCAAGCGCGCGACTCAGAGCTAGTTCTTGTGTTCGAGATTGGACTGAAAGGTACATAGCCGATGCTCCGCTGAGAACGGCTAGGGCAAGGAGCGCAGCTGCCAACGAACCGAGCAGGCCGTTGAGGTCAGTTTGGACGCCGATTCGCAGGTTGTGCAGTTCACTGGCGGTCTCCACCGAGATGCTTCCGGGTGCCGTGGGCGATAGCGCGAGGGGAATTGCTTTGGCGAGCGGGCCTGAATAACCTGCGGATGTTCGAACAACCAATTGCGACGACGTTGAACTGAATAGGTGCATCGGGACCACGACGCTTGTGAGGAGGTTCGGCTGGCGCGGTGATGCGGTAATCGTTCCCACTATCGAATACGGTTCGCCATTTACCCAAACCTCGGCGCCCAACCCATCTTGGGCAAGCCCGAGGCTTTCTACTACTGAGTGGCCGACCACTGCGACTCGCTGACCCCCACTGGCAGCGAACAAGCGGGCAGCATCACTCGGAGTTGTTTGCACTCGAAGGACGTTGAAGAGGTCAGGGTCTGCAGCCAGAGTACTTCCAGGAAATGGCGAATCGTTCAGACTCGGGAGGAGTGCGAAGCGGGCCGTCCTTGCCGTCCCGGCATCGAGTGTCGCGATTTCTCCCACACTCTCGACATGGTCCAGAGCTCGGATTCGAGTCATCCAGGCGATTCGCTGGTCCGTAGTTGTGCCCGAAGGCACATTGACTCGCACCTCATCGCGTGCCGCCGCCGTGAGGCGATCTGCGATTTGTTGAGATGCTGTCGATCCGATGCCAGCAGCACCAACGAGACCGGCAAAGGCGAGGGCAAACGCGGCGATTAACGCCACCGAGCGCAGCGGGCGGGAAGTGACGTTGTTGATTGCGCGAAAGACTCGCTCGACTGCGCGACGCAAACGCGCTGACCGCCCAGCTTGCGCGTTGACCGATGTGACCGACCTGAGAGTCGTCGAGTCACGGGTTTTGCGCCTGGGCGAGGTCCGGGTTTCAGAGAGGACGCCATCGTTCATTCTCATGACCCGATCCGCATACTTAGCGATCTCTGGGTCGTGGGTTACTACAACTAAGGAAGTGCCCGACCTATTCAGTTCAGAAAGTACCTCCATCACTTGATTTCCGGTCTCGCTGTCGAGATTACCGGTCGGTTCGTCCGCGACGATGACGGAAGGGTTCGTCGCGATGGCGCGAGCAATCGCAAGACGCTGTCGTTCGCCACCCGAGAGGGAGCGTGCAAGACTGCTTGATCTTCCCGTCAGACCGACAAGGTCGAGGGCCCGCGAAACGCTCTCGCCTTGTTCTCGCAGAGGGATACCTTGGATTGCCAGGCCGAGCGCTACATTGCGAGCAGTCGTCTCATATGGGTTCGCATACGACGACTGGAACACAAACCCGAACGTCTTGGCGCGGAGAAAGTCAAGGTCAGGCCCGCTAAGTTGTTTTGCGTTGACCCCGCCAATGTCGTATGTGCCTTCCCAATCCGAATCCAGCAGCGCGATCACGTTGAGTAGGGTTGACTTGCCAGATCCGGAGCGACCGATCACGGCGACGAACTCTCCCGGAGAGATCGTTAGGTTGACGTCACGAACCGCAGCCCATTGATGATGATCTCCATATCGGCGGCTGACCCCATGCAATGAGAGAAGTGGCGGTCCCGGATTCATTCGGATACCAAAACCTCATCGCCTGGCTTTAATTCCTCGGATCGGATTGCGCTCCATCCGTCGGCGTTTCGAATGACGGTCACCCCCACACGCATCGTGGGTCCTGCTCCCGCACGCTTCATGACGAAGTCACCGCTGGCGTCCGAGCGGATAGCGAGGGTCGGCACCGCCGTATCGGGCATCGCCTTGGTTCCAAACAACACGGAAACGCTTTCGCCGATCGAAAGGTCACTGCCCGCATCGAGGGTAATGCGGATGTCACGCCCCGGGGGCCGACCCGCATTGGTTGAGCTCTGCTGGAAACTGCCGACCTCAGTCACCACGCCGGTAGCGCTCTTGCCTCCGACACCGTCAATCGTCACCCGCTCTTTTGGCGTGATTTGCAGAGCCTCACCGACGCTTGCACGCACGGTCACATAAGGGGTACCAAACCCGAGTACTGCGAACGGGTGACTCTCACCTAGCTGCGAGCCTAACGGTGCGATTGACACGAGCGAGACATCACCGAGACCTTTGGGGAAAGTGTAAAACTCGTCAGTGCTGACATAAGTGCCAGAAAACCGCCCGCCCGGTGGGTCGGTTTTTGTAGCGGCATACACAGCGCGCACGGCAGCCAGCGTCGAACGATCCAAAGTTCCACTTAGCTCGACACCTAGTGCTTTCTGAAGACTTGATACGTCTGGGCCATTGTCGCCGTATGCCAAGTCGCGGAATAGAGGGATTTCAACGGAGAAAACGAAGATCGGCCTATCTGATACCTTTCCCAGCCACGCTCCATTACTCAACGGGCCTTCGTGCGCGGCAACCTCCGAGACGATTGACCGCTGGGCACCGGTAGGTGGCACCACATACACCGGTTCCTGCTGGGCACCGGCAACCTCGCCCTGAATCCGAATATCAGATGATACAGAACGGGACTCTACTGATGCGAACACAACTACGGTTTGGTCTCTAGCGTCAAGCACCACAGCATCTGGTGAACGGACCCACGTACCGAGCACGAAAGCGACTGCCGCGATAACCAACACGACGGTCACGAAAACCAGCGCACGCAATGGGTGGGCTAGGTGTGGTACACGCCCCTGGCTTGCCCGATCGCTACCCGGCAACGGTAGTGATCACTTTCTTCGCTTCTGCTAACACTTTGTCCACTGAGTCTCGGTAAGCCTTGAGTTCAGCCTCATGAGCATCAATGTAGTCGAGTTGGTTTCGGGTCTCCCAGTCCGCGAGGATTTGAACGGTGTTCAGCTTCTCCTTGCAAGCCACGTCCAGTGCTGCGACCTTGAGCTGCTCTTCTCCAGCAGGAGGAAACTGCGGGACCAGAACTCTGGCATCAGGGTTGAGCGCTAACCCGTCGGACTCGATACATGATGACCATTTCCCACGCTCAGCTTTGAACTCTGGACTGGCAAGAAGGGCTTCAAACGACTCATTGATTCCTCGATCCACGACCGTTTGGTTCGGCGAACTATTTACAGCCATCAAGGGAAGCTGGCGTTCGGTATTGAAGCACGAATGGAATGCTTGCCACCAGTCGTCGCCAAACGAGTTCTCTTGAGACTCAATCAACTTGGATTCTGCGGACTGCGGAAGTTCATAACCATTATTCTCAGCATCCATGCGAGACCACAGGCCATAGCGCCGCTCCGGGATCGGGGGGACCGAGGCCCAGTCCTGTCCTGCACGCGGGAAACTCAAACCCTTCTTTCCCATGCACTGTGAAGTGAGTGTGGCGTTCGCTTGATTTATTGTCTGGGCCTCCGACCAATTCATCGCAAACGCCTCAAGCGGCAATACGATTTGGCTCAACTGTGGGTTCAACTCCGCACGCGCGCCACTGTGGTCGTGCGAAACACCGTTGGCGCAGCTAGTCAGCCCAAGAACACTGACAAGAACCAACGTCGCCAAACTGGTCGCCCGAGTCCTCATCGTCAATAGAAATATAGCGAATCAAACGAGTTGTTGCGCGGATCTAGCCAATTGAAGTAGCCACCGCCCCCAGGCGGAACCTGAAAGACACTACCGCCATATCCCGGGTCGCTGAAAAAGCCAATGTAGGCTGTTCGGTTGTTACCCGTGGACGAGATGTTGTCGTGGAATCCTGGCAACGACGATTGATTACTTGTCCACGACCCGAAAGCACCAGAAAAATTAGCATCGATCCAAGCGCACGCTCGATTGCTCGTACACTGAGAAAAGGATGCTTGGGCCGGCACCCCAATCGCAAGCACTGACACAGTGGCCAAAGCGGCGGCGGCGATCACGCCCGCAATTGCCTTCATTTCTGTTCCTCCTCCAAAGGTCGAAGAATCATCTACATATGATTTGTTGAAGTATAGAACGCTCGGTCTACGAGCGATAGCCCCCAACTTGACACATCAAAAGCCCGGGAACGCGTGCGCGTGATTCCAGATAAGTGACCTGTTCTGACTTTCCCGCCCCGCAGGTCTCGCCGACTCGTGAGCCCATTTAGTTGCGGGGCAACGACGGCAAAAAGAGGATAATCGCGGAACCCGCAGAGGATAGTTGGAGGGAGGCCCGAAAAGTGCCCATACGCTGCCTGCTCAGATCCGAGTGAGAACAACCCACTTCACACAATTCGGGGTGGCGATCGCGTTTTGTGTCACAGGGGATTGACACGAATCACCTACCAGTTTATTGTCACTTCATGGTGACACGAAACTATACGATGCGTGCTCGTGCAGACGATGTATCGACGCGGCGCTCGGCGATCGTCCAGGCCCTGATCGACCTGGCGATGGTGAAGCTCACGATCGACATCACCCTCGATGATGTAGCGGAGCAGGCCGGGGTCAGTACTAGAACGATCTTGCGCCATTTCGGCGACCGGGAGGGTCTTCTGGATGCGGCAATCGGGGCTGGAATCGCACTCATCCAGGCCGAACGGGAGCCGGCAGTGGACGACCCGCGCGAATCGGTCCGGAAGCTCATCGATCACTACGAACTTCGCGGCGACTTTGTCCTCCGAATGCTCGCCCAGGAGGACGACCCTCGGATCCGCGCGCTCACGGCGAACGGGCGACTCCTCCACCGAGAATGGGTGACGACCGCATTCGGTCTCTGGCTACCGAACGGTCACGCTGAAGATGTGCGACTCACCGATCTGCTCGTCGTTGCGACCGACGTGTACACCTGGAAACTGCTGCGCCGTGACCGGGGCCTGGCCCGAGCGGATGCTGAGTCACGCATCCGCGATCTCGTCACCGCCGTGCTCGGCGCCGATCCATTCCTCCCAGACGGGCTACGGCGATGACCGACGCGCTCTTCGTCACCGTCGACGGCGGCGGGAACCTGCCGCCTGCTCTCGCGCTCGCCTACCGTATCGTCGAGCGTGGCGGTACCGCCCGATTCATCGGGAATGAGATCCAGCGTGCGCGGATCGAGACGGCAGGCTTTACCTTCCAACCCATCGACGGATGGTTCGGCTACGACGCCTCGGCCAGGCGCAGTACGTGGCAAGGCGTCACCACACAGGCGAAGTTGTTCGCCGACCGGATCTTTGCGCGCACTGCCATCGAATCGGCGGCGGCTCAGCCAACCGATGTGGTTGTCATCGACACACTGCTCTATGGCGCACTCGAGGGGGCCGTCAAAGCAGGGCTGCCAGTGGTGCAACTCGTCCACATGTTCTCCGGATTCGCACTGAGAAACGCGAAAGGCTCTTTTGGTCTGTTCGTCAGAATGAACGGGGTGGACCCGGTCCGCGCCCTCACCGCACCGAAGCTCACTCTCGTCGCCACCCGACCGGAGTTCGACCGCACCGCGATGCCTCACGCGCGGCACACCGGATTCTTCTGGCAGGGCAGTCCGGTCGAGGCGAAGCCACGCGAGACCCCGCGAATCCTCGTCTCCTACTCGACCACCGCATTCCCGGGTCAGCCCGAGGTGCTGCAGCGCACCGTCGACGGCCTCGGTTCGCTCGATGCCGAGGTCATCGTGACGACTGGCCCGTCCATCGACCCCGACTCAATCCGACCCGCCGCGAACACGACGATCCACAGCTTCCTCGACCATGGCAAACTCCTGCCGGAGACTTCGCTCGTCATCGGTCACGGCGGTCATTCAACCGCGTCACGAGCCCTCGCCTATGGCGTTCCCATGCTGGTCTTGCCGATGCATCCGCTCATGGATCAGCCACTCGTCGGGAAGGCAATCGCTGAGCAAGGTGTCGGGCTGACAATCCCCAAGCGGTCTACCGCGACAGCCATCCGCGAGGCCACAGTCAGGTTGCTGGGCGACGAGAGGATTCGTGCGACGGCCGGAGAGCTCGGTGCCTCGATCCGAGAACGTGATGGTGCGGCTGTCGCCGTTGATGCGCTGGAGACCTTCGTTGGCGCCCCGGGGTAGTGCCCATAGAGTTCACTCAGGTCCGCTCCCAACTCACACCGATGCCAGGAGCCGATCCAGAGGCCGCGGGGCGCGGTTCGGCCCGAGCGCGTCGACGAGTGCGCTCGCGTAACGTGCCTTCCTCTCGCCGATCGTCCCCATGAAGCGATGAAGCTGAAGCTCGACCGCCCTCGACCGCTGCGCGGGCTGGTTCTGGAAGATGCGGAATGACGCAGGCGCCCTCTGCTGCGAGGTCGCGATCGCGACGCCGGTGCGCTGCGAACCGGCCTGAGGATTGCTCTTGCGCACGAACCGGTGAGGAGTAATGTTCTGGTTGGCCCGCCGGGACATCCGACGAACCCGTGATGAAATCTTCGGGCCGGCCCCGTCACTGTCGACGAGCCGGCGCAAGGGAAGGAACACTGTGAGTTCTGCAACAACACCCTCCACAACCGCCAAACCCGTCGCCGGCTGGCGCGTCGTCTGCGACACCATCTTCAAGTGGGTCGCCCTGCTCGGCCTCCTGCTCAGCCTGCTTCAGGTGACGCTCGCCGCACTCGGCTTCTGGGGTGCAGAGGAGAAGCCGGGCGACCAGGCCTGGGGCATGGCCGCGTTCGAACCGCACGCCATCAACGGCATGATCCTCTACACAGTCGCCGCAGTTCTGTTCATCCTCGGCCTGCTGGCGATGTCCGGATGGAAGGGCTGGCTCATCCCGCTCATCCTGTTCGCTCTCCTGTTCTTCGTCCAGGGACTTCTGGTCGGCCTCGGCTTCGGGGTGAGCAAGTGGTTCGGCTTCCTGCATGCCCTCGACGGAGTGCTGATCATCGCCGGGTTCGCCTGGCTCTACTTCGACCGGATGCGGCATCCGCTCAAGAAGGGATGATTTCTGAGGGTCAGTCGGACGTGGGGGGCTCAGGCTCGTCACTGACCCACAGTTCGTCATCCGCACGCAGCGTCTGCCATGCGGCGTAGGCGACGCCGGCAGCGGCCACGAGTCCGACTCCGATGAGGATGTAGCGACCGGGGCCGCTGCTCGGCTTCGCCGGAGCGACGGTCTTCGACGTCGAGCGAGCGACACGGCTGAGCGCCTGCCGCACTTGCGGACTGCGCGCGACCTCCAGGGCGGCGAGTGCCGTTCCCAGCGCCGAGGAGACGGCGGGGAGCACATCGCGGGAGACCTTGTCGCGCGCTGCTCCTGCGACGTTGCGACCGACCTCCAGTCCCGTCTCCACCCCCGGGCGCACGCGAGACTCGTACAGGTCGCGCACGCGCGGGACGAACTCCTCCCGACTGACGTTCGAGAGTTGTCTGCGGGCTTCCTTCACGACCTTCGTCGCGTGGTCGAGAACATCCCTCTGGTCGTCCCACAGCTCCGACGCACCGCGCTTCAGTCGGTTCAGTTCGCGCTGGCGTTTACGTGACAGCCCCATGAATAACCTCCGTCGTGTGGTGGTCGGATATGGTTCCTATCCTCCCACGAGCCCAACTGGCAGCAAACACGGTCTCGCTGGGCGAACGCTGACACCGCCGCGACACTGTGAAAGAATTGTCCAATGCCTGCACACACTCACGTCGCCACCATCCACACCAACCTCGGTGACATCACCGTCAACCTCCTCGCCAACCATGCGCCAAAGACGGTCGCCAACTTCGTCGGCCTCGCCACGGGGCAGATCGAGTGGACGGATCCGAGCACGCAGGAGAAGACGAACCGTCCCCTCTACGACGGTGTGGTCTTCCACCGCATCATCGACGACTTCATGATCCAGGGAGGCGACCCGCTCGGACAGGGCATCGGCGGCCCCGGCTACCAGTTCGACGACGAGATCCACCCGGAGCTCAACTTCAACGAGCCCTACGTCCTCGCGATGGCGAATGCCGGCATCCAGATGGGCCGCGGAACGAACGGCTCGCAGTTCTTCATCACGACGGTGCCGACCCCGTGGCTGCAGGGCAAGCACACCATCTTCGGCATCGTCGATGGCGAGGACTCGAAGGACACGGTCAAGAAGATCGAGTCGGTCAAGAAGGACGGTCGCGACCGTCCGATCGAGCCCGTGGTGATCGAGAGCATCACGATCGACGAGCTCTGAGGGTGACGGACTCCTCCACCACCGCGTCGGATGTCTGCTATCGCCATCCGAATCGGCAGAGCTTCGTGCTCTGCCAGCGCTGTGGCCGCACGATCTGCGCGGACTGCCAGACGCCGGCCGCCGTGGGATTCCACTGCCCGGAGTGCATGAAGGAGGCCAGGCAGTCCGCGCCCCGGACCAGGCCGGCCGTCGTCACGGCATTCCGTGCGAACAGTTCGACGCCCGTCGTCACGTATTCGATCATCGCTCTCTGCGTCGTGATCTACATCGCGCAACTCCTCAGCAACGGCGCCGTGACCGCCGCGCTCTTCTACCACCCCTTCCTCACCGAGACGCAGCCGTGGCGGATGATCACCTCGCTCTTCCTGCACTCTCCCCAGACCTACCTCCACATCATCTTCAACATGTTCTCGCTCTTCGTGATCGGCCCTCCCCTGGAGCTCGCGCTCGGCCGGTGGCGATATCTCGCGCTCTACCTCCTGAGCGGACTCGGCGGATCCGTTGCGGTGCTGCTCCTGGCTCCGACGACGGGCGTGCTCGGAGCCTCCGGCGCGATCTTCGGCCTGCTCGGTGCGTTCTTCATCATCCAGCGTCGGCTCGGCGGGCGGAACATGCAGATCATCGTCGTGATCGGCATCAACCTGGTGATCGGCTTCGTCATCCCGAACATCGCCTGGCAGGCGCACGTGGGAGGCCTGGTCGTCGGCGGCCTCGTCGCGTTCGTGCTGTTGAGGACGCGTCCGACTCGCAAGCGGAACGAACAGCTGGTCCTGTTGTTCTCGGTGTTCGTCGGGCTCGTGGTCCTGACGGTCATCGGTGTCATGCTCCTGCACAACCGGTTGCTCTGAACCGCCACCGGATGCTGTGAACCGCGAGTGGACGTCCGGCCGGTTTCCACAGCCTTATCCACAGTGGGGATAATTACACGAATGTAATTGTGGGGTTCAGCTCATGGAGTTGGTCAGCTTCGCCAACGAGTCGTCATGAGGAAGCCCACGAAGAGGATTCCGAACCCGACCAGAATGTTCCAGTCCTTGAGCGAGGCGACCGGGAGCGTGCCCTGGCTCACGTAGAAGACGATGATCCAGGCGAGGCCGAGCAGCATGAGCCCGAACATGATGGGTTTGAACCAGACCGCATTGGGGGCGTCGTCTCCGGATCGCGACTCCTGCGGCTGTTCGGACTTCGAGGTGCTTCTTGCCATGCCGGAATTCTATCCTGAAAGCCTGTCGCGGCATCCGCGCTCAATGCGACGGCCATCGGCGGAGAGCCTAGAATCGAACTCATGACCGTTGACCCGCCGGCCACGACTCGCAAGGCCGCGACGAGAACGCGCCGCCGTGCCCGCCGCCGGGTGACGATCGTCGGCGTCTTCGGGGAGCTTCTCATCACCGCTGGAGCGCTGGTGTTCCTGTTCCTGGGTTGGCAGTTGTGGCTGAACGACATCATCGTCGGAAATCAGGACAACCACACGGCGGCGAGCCTCGCCGACTCCTGGGATTCCGGCAACATCTCGCTCAACCATGAGGAGCCGGTCGCCCCCGACTATGGCGACCCGGTGGTGCCGGCGAAGCCGAGCACAGACCAGACCTTCGCCGTCATCTACGTTCCACGATTCGGAAAAGACTGGGTGCGTGAGATCGCGGAGGGCATCGGAGTCGCCGATGTGCTCAACACGGGGCGCATCGGGCATTACCCCACAACGCAGCTTCCCGGCCAGGTCGGCAACTTCGCACTGGCCGCGCACCGACTCACTCACGGGGCACCGTTCCGCGACATCGACCAGCTGCGCATCGGGGACAAGCTGTATGTCAAGACCAAGGACGGATACTTCACCTACATCTTCCGGAATCTCGAATACGTGAGCCCGCAGGGGGTCGGCGTCCTCGACCCTGTGCCGCAGCAGTCTGACGTCGACGGCACCACCCAGGTGCTCACGATCATGAGCTGCAACCCGAAGTGGTCCACCGCGGAGCGGATCATCGCCTACGCCGTATTCGACTCGTGGCAGCCCATCTCCGTGGGGCCGCCAGCGGCCATCGCCTCGCTGGCGAACGCGAAGGGATAGCGCATGTACGGAACCCTGTGGCACATCCTTCCCGGTCCTGCGTGGGTTCGGGTGATCATCCTCCTCGCGCTCCTGGCGCTCGTGCTGTTCTGCCTCGTCGAGTGGGTGTTCCCCTGGGTGAATTCGATCATCCCCACCCAGGAGGTGACGGTCGACGGATGACGAAG
This sequence comes from Terrimesophilobacter mesophilus, assembly GCF_014200375.1. Classification (GTDB taxonomy): domain Bacteria; phylum Actinomycetota; class Actinomycetes; order Actinomycetales; family Microbacteriaceae; genus Terrimesophilobacter; species Terrimesophilobacter mesophilus. The sequence goes on from NZ_JACHBP010000001.1 coordinate 1,399,846, forward strand.
GTTCTCGTCGTCGATAATTACGACAGCTTCGTGTACACGCTCAACGGATACCTCCTTCAGTTGGGCGCGACGACGACGGTCGTGCGCAACGATGACTTCGCTGTGGAGGATGCCGCGCGGGAGGCGAGCGCATACGACGCGGTCCTGTTGTCGCCTGGCCCCGGCGTTCCTGCGAACGCGGGAGTGTCCATCCCGCTGGTGAAGGCCGCGCTCGAGTCCGCCATCCCCCTGCTCGGAGTCTGTCTCGGCCACCAGGCGATCGCCGAAGCGCTCGGAGCGACCGTCGCCGTCGCCGAGGAGCTCATGCACGGTAAGACGTCACTCGTCAGTCACGACGGCAGCGAACTCTATGCGGATGTCCCCCAGCCGTTCACGGCCACCCGCTACCACTCCCTCGCGATCGTCAACGACACGGTTCCCGCAGACCTGGTCATCACATCCCGCACCCAGGGAGGAGTGATCATGGGCGTCCAGCATGTCTCGGCACCGATCTACGGCGTGCAGTTCCATCCGGAGTCGGTGCTCACCGAGGGCGGCTACCAGTTGCTCGCGAACTGGCTCACGATCTCCGGACTCGACACCGCGAAGACCGCGGCTGCAGGACTCACGCCCCTCGTCAACCTGAACTAGCGGTTCCGCTGCAGTAATTGAGGGTGATCGGCGACTTCTGAGGGTGTGTCCCCGGCGCCAGCGACTGGCTCGTCACAGTGCCACCCGTGCAGGTGTCATCGGCGACGGGAGTGATGTTCAACCCGAGCGCAGAGAGCTTGCGGTTGGCGTCCGCGATGGCGAGGCCGGTGACCTTCGGGACATCCACGAGGCCATCCGAGACCACGAGGTCGACCGTGGATCCCGTGCGAGCCGAGATGCCGCCGTCGGGACTCGTCCCCATCACGATGCCCTTCGCGATCGACGGTGAATGACTCTTCGTCGTCGTGCCGTAGACGAATCCTGCTTCCGTGAGGGCCTTGATGGCGGCCTTCTCGGTCATGTTCGTGACGAGGGGAATCGCGACGAAACTCAATCCCGTCGACACCCAGACCTTCACCGCGTAGTCCTTCGCCACCCGAGTGCCGGCCGGCGGGTCGATGCGGATGATCGCACCCTCCGGCACGGTCTCGCTCGGTTCGCTGAATCGTGTGGGGACCAGATGCAGATCGGAGAGCTTCTGCGCGCCGGATTCGTAGGTCTGGCCCGTGATGTCGGGGACGGCAACGGCGAGGTCGCCGCCGAACTTCGTCGGGGACAGGGTGAGAACCCAGATCATGACGGCGACGAGGATCACGGCCATGACGGTGACGCCCCCCCAGATCCACGCGACCGGGGGTCGGGACTGGGTGCGCACCACGCGATCGTCCGACGAATTCGCCAGCTGCCGCATCGTCGCATCCGAACCGGCCCTGGCGTTCGGATTGACGCCGAAGAGCGTGGCGTTGAAGTCGTCCTTGACGGCCTTCCGGACGGGCACCTCGCCGGCAGCGCCCGATTCGAGTGCGCTCCGGAACTCCGCGGCGGACTGGTATCGCGTGAACTTGTCCTTCTCGAGCGAGTGCAGCACGACGGCATCCATGGCGGGGGACACCTTCGGGTTGATGGAGCTCGGTCGAACCGGGGCCTCGCTGATGTGCTGGTAGGCAACGGCGACAGGCTGCTTTCCATGGAAGGGTGGCCGCCCGGTGAGCAGTTCGAACAACACGATGCCCGTCGAGTAGAGGTCGGTGCGGGCGTCGACGGTTTCACCGCGGGCCTGTTCCGGCGAGAAGTACTGGGCCGTGCCGAGAAGCGCACTCGTGTCCGCCACGGTGGCGGTGTTGTCGGAGACGGCGCGGGCGATGCCGAAGTCCATGACCTTGACCTGCCCGTTCTGGGTGATCATGATGTTGCCCGGCTTGATGTCGCGGTGCACGAGCAGCGCGCGGTGGCTGTACTCGAGCGCCGTGAGGACCTGGGCGACGATGCGCGCCGCCTCGGACTGCTCGATCGGGCCATCCGCGACGATGTCTTTGAGCAGGCGTCCGTCGACGAACTCCATGACGATGAACGGCAACTGGATCTCGATCCCGCTCGCATCGCGAACGGTCTCCTCACCTGCGTCGAAGACGCGCACAATCGTCGGATGCGCCATCCGCGCCGCCTTCTGCGCCTCTTCGCGGAAGAGCAGCCGGAACTTCGGGTCGTGGGCGAGGGAGGGCTTGAGGAGCTTGATCGCCACCTTGCGTCCGAGCCGCGTGTCGATGCCGGAGTGCACATCCGCCATCCCGCCGCGCCCGAGGAGCGCACCGACCTGGTACCGGCCGGCAAGCAGGCGAGTACCTTCAGTCACGTGTGCTTCTCCGGGGTGCAGGGGCGATTTCTAGCCAGTGTACCCGCTCGATGGTGGAGGTCACGGGACGGTGAGGGTGAGGACATCGGACAGCGGTGACGCCGTGCCGGAGCAGGATGCCGTGTACGAGACCTTCGTGTCGCCGGGGTCTGCGCGCAGCGTGATCGTGGCCGACGTCGTGCCGGGCGGTACGGGATTCGAGCTCGTCACCGTGCCGTTCTCGATCGCGACGGTGTACTTGTCCAGGTTCGAACCGGTGGGGCAGGTGTAGCCCGGCCACGTGATGGTGACGCTCTGGGATGCCGTGTACGGGCCTGCGGGGTTCGCGGTCAGGTCGGCCGGCTTCGACGGGGGCGGGATCGGTGCATAGATCTTGACGCTCATGGTGGTGCCCTTGGGGACCCACCCCTTCGGGCTGATGTCGTAGACGGTGAGCTCGTCGGCCTTGCTCGGGGCCTCATCGCCCTGCGTCACGTTGTAGGAGAGCTCGAGCTTGTCGAGTGCGGCCTCGACCTCGCTCTGCGTCATCCCCGCGAAGTCGGAGAGGCTGATGTTCACGAGGTCGGGACTCGGGCTCGGCGACGGCGAGGTGGACACGGGCGGAGTGCTCGGCGGCGTCGAGGGGGTCTTGTCGCGGTTCGGCTGGCCGAGAAGCGCGATGATGGCGCCGACGAGTACGACGAGAAGGATCGCGATGAGCGCGACGAGAGGCCAGGTCCACGGGTTGCGGCGCTTCGATTCGGCCGGCGGTAGCGGCCGGGTGGCGTCCTCGAGCGTGGGAAGGACCCGCGTCGCGGAGGTCTGGCCGAACGCGGTGCCGAGCGACGATTCGCCGAGAACGCCCGGAACTGCCGCGGCGGCAGCGCTGACATCCCCGCGCCTCAGCGCCTGCGCCGCACGAGCGAGGTGCGCAGCGGATGCCGGGCGGTCGGACGGGTTCTTCGCAATGCTCGAGTACACGAGGTTGCGCACGGGTTCGGAGACGGTCACCGGGAGGTCGGGCGGCGTCTCGTTGATCTGGGCCATGGCGATCGCCACCTGGGACTCGCCCGTGAAGGGGCGACGTCCGGCAAGGGCCTCGTACGCGACGATTCCGAGCGAGTAGATGTCGGTCGTCGGCGATGCCGGATGTCCGCTCGCCTGTTCCGGCGACAGGTACTGCACCGTGCCCATGACCTGTCCGGTCGCGGTGAGGGGGACCTGGTCGGCGATGCGGGCGATGCCGAAATCGGTGATCTTGACCCGGCCATCCGGGGTGATCAGGAGGTTCCCGGGCTTGATGTCACGGTGGACCAGCCCGGCGGCATGGGCCGCGTGCAGCGCGGAGGCCGTCTGGGCGACGATGTCGAGCACGCGATCGGTGGCGAGCACACGTTCGCGCTCGAGGATCGTGGAGAGCGCTTCACCGGGGACGAGCTCCATGACGAGGTAGGCACTGCCCTCTTCCTCGCCGTAGTCGAAGACGTTCGCGATGCCCTCGTGGTTGACGAGTGCCGCGTGGCGGGCCTCTGCGCGGAACCGCTCGAGGAATCCGGGATCGCCGAGGTACTCGTCCTTCAGGATCTTGATCGCGACGGTCCTGCCGATGACGAGGTCGGTGGCCTGCCAGACCTCGCCCATGCCGCCGATCGCGATGCGATTGGAGAGTTGGTACCGACCACCGAAAGTGAGGCCGCTCGTGGGTCTCATTTGTTCAGCACCGCCTCTATGACTTTCCTCGCGATTGGCGCTGCAACGGCGTTGCCGAAGCTCGTTCCGTTCTCGACAACAACTGCAACGGCGATCTGTGGGTCGTTTGCGGGGGCGAATCCGGTGAACCAGAGGGTATAGGGTCGCCCCTCCCCGTTCTGGGCCGTGCCCGTCTTGCCCGCCACATCGACTCCACTTATTCTGCCATTGCTCGCAGCCCCGTTGTTGACGTTGTTCACCATGAGTTGAGTGAGTGTCGCACTCGTCTGCGGGGAGATGGGATTGCTGAAGACCTCCGGCTGGAAGGGCTGAATGACGGTCAGGTCGGGCGCGGTGATCGTGCGGATGAGGGTCGGCTTCATGACGACGCCCCCGTTGCCGATGCCGGCGGAGACCATCGCCATCTGCAGTGGAGTCACCTGGACGTTCGCCTGCCCGAACGACGACAGCATGAGCTGCGGCACGTCGAGCGAGCCCGGGATGGAGCTGGGTGTGACATCCATGGGGATCGCGAGATCGGCCCCGAACCCGTAGAGCGTCGTGTACTTGCGCAGCGTCTCCTCGCCGAGGGCTTTGCCGAGTTCCGCGAACGGGATGTTGCAGCTCAGCCGAAGAGCGTTCGCGATGCTCACCTCTTTTCCGGCACCGCACTGGCCGTCGTTGGAGTTCGTGATCACCGAGTCGCTGAGGGGGAGCTTGAGTGTCGACGGGTTCGGGAACGTGCTGTCTGCGGTGAACTCTCCGCTGTCGATCGCGGCGGAGGCGACGATGAGCTTGAAGACACTTCCCGGGTGGTACAGGTCGCCGCTGATGGCACGGTTGAACAACGGATTCTTCGGGTCATCGAGGAGCTTGTTGTATGCGGAGATGACGTTGACGGTGGTGTGGGATGCCAACCGGTTGGGGTCGTACGAGGGCTTGGACACCATGGCGAGGATGGCGCCGGTCTTCGGGTCGATGGCGACGACGGCGCCCTGGTTGCTGCCGAGGGCATCCCAGGCCGCCTTCTGCACGGCGGGGTCGATCGTGAGCTCGACCGCCGCACCTTTCGGTGTCTGACCGGTGAGGATCGCATTGACCTTGGCGAGGAACTGGTCGTTGGCCGTGCCGCTCAGGTAATCGTTGAGCGCCCCCTCGACGCCGCTCGTCCCCTGGTTGAGCGTGAAGTATCCGGTGATCGCCGCGTACAGCTCCGGCTCGGTGTAGACGCGCTGGAACTTGTACTGGTCGTCGACGGGCTTGGATTCTGCGATGGGTTTGCCCGCCACGAGAATCGGGCCGCGCTCGGCCGAGTAGCTGTCGTAGAGGGTGCGGACATTTCGCGAGTCGGCCCGGAGGTTGTCCACCTGCAGGGCCGAGATCGTCGTCGTGGAGCACAGCAGGGCGACGAACATGATGAGGATGACGGCGCTCACGCGCTTGAGTTCGCGGTTCACGGTCCGATCACCAGCCTCGGTTGGTTCCGGATGGTGTCGGACAGGCGCAGGAGCAGGGCGACGATGATCCAGTTCGCCACGAGGGACGATCCGCCCGCCGCGAGGAACGGCGTCGTGAGCCCGGTGAGCGGGATGACCCTCGTGACGCCGCCGACGACGATGAAGACCTGCAGTGCGATGACGAATGACAGCCCGACCCCGAGAAGTCGCCCGAAGTCATCCTGCCCCGCGAAGCCGATGCGCATTCCGCGGGAGACGAGGATGAGGTAGAGCGCGAAGATCGCGAACAGGCCGGCGAGACCGAGCTCCTCGCCGAGGCTCGCCACGATGTAGTCGCTCTGGGCGAGGGGCACGATCTGCGGGCGACCTTCGCCGAGTCCGGTGCCGATGAGCCCGCCGTGGGCGAGACCGAAGAGCCCCTGGACGAGTTGGTAGCTTCCGCCGGCCGCGTTGTACACGTCCGGGTTGAACGCGTCGAGCCATCCATGGAATCGGGCCGCGACGTAGCTGAACAGCTGGCTGGCGATGAGGGCTCCGCCGACGAAGAGGAGCAGACCGAGAACGACCCAACTGAGGCGCGCGGTCGCGACGTAGATCATGACGAGGAACAGGCCGAAGTAGAGAAGGGAGGTTCCGAGGTCTCGCTGGACGATGAGGACGGCCATGGCCGCCGCCCAGATGACCAGGATGGGCCCGAGGTCGCGCGCGCGCGGGAACCTCACACCGAGGATCTTCTTTCCGACCATCGACAGGCTGTCCCTCGCCTCCACGAGGTATCCGGCGAAGAAGATGGCGAGGGCGATCTTCGCGAGTTCGCCGGGCTGGAACGAGAAGATTCCCAGGCGGACCCACAGTCGGGCACCGAACTGCTCGTAGCCGATCACCGGAAGCATGGGCAGGAGCAGCAGCAGGATCCCGGTGAACATGGCGATGTAGCGGTAGCGCTGCAGCACCCGGTGGTTCCGGATGGCCACGACGACGGCGAACGCGATGACCATCGCGATGGCGGTCCAGGCGATCTGGCGGATGCCGTCCGCGTTCCATCCGGTGGCGTGCGCGGCGATGTCGAGCCGGTAGATCTCGGCGATGCCGATTCCGTTGAGGAGGGTCGCAGCGGGAAGGATGAAGGGGTCCGCCTCCGGTGCGACGAAGCGCAGCGCGATGTGAAGTCCGATCGCGAGGACGGCGAGTACTCCGCCGAGCCAGATGATCTCCGGGCGGATCTCACCCAGCGCTCCGAGCTGGACGAGAACGACCGCGATGCCGTTGAGCACGCACGCGAAGATGAGCAGCAGAAGTTCGAGGTTCCGCAGCTTCGACGGAATGTGCAGGTGCAGGCGCAGGGCCGACGTGTGGCCGGTCGGGGCGTCGGCGGTCGCCGATGGGGTGGCCGCCACATCCGTCGTCACGTCAGCCATTGGTCGAGTCGGCCAATCGTTCGATGATGGCGCGGGCATCCTCGAGGTCGTTCGCGCTGATCGTGTCCTCGACGGTGGAGCGCGTGTAGGAGTTCAGGTCGGCGAGCTTGATGCTCGTCTGCTGGTAGACGCTGTGGAGCGAGATCGGGCCGAGATCCTGCTGCACCCCCTGGTAGATGGCGACGGTCTCGCCGTTCGCCCCCACGTAGTAGTGCATCTGAGTCCAGCGATACGCGAACAGCAGAGCAACGACGATTCCCGCGATGATGAGCGCGATGCCGACGAGCCAGGTGATCCGGCGCCGGATCGCGCGTCGCTTGTCCTCGAGGATGAGCTCGTCGAGGTACTCCTCCGACTCCGGTTCGAAGTGGCTGTCCTCGTGCTGTGCGGATTTCAACGGATGCAGCAGGAGTGTCGGCAGGCGCAGTGCGCGGCGAGCGCTGTCGGCTTCGTAGGTGAGCGGGAGCGCGGCGGAGCCGACCGTGAGCGGGGGGTTGGATGCCGACTCCGGACCGTCGCCGACATCCACGAGCACGACGGTGACGTTGTCGGGCGCACCCTGGTCGAGGCTTTCGCGCACGAGCCGGTTGCAGGCATCCTTCGTGCCGGTGAAGGTGCTGAGCGCCGTGGCGATCTTCTCGTCGGACACGTAGCTGCTCAGTCCGTCGGAGCAGATGAGCCAGCGATCGCCGGGCTGGGTGTCGAGAATGGCGGTGTCGATCTCGGGCGAGGAGTCGACATCGCCGAGGACCCGCATGAGCACTGAGCGACGGGGATGCACCGCCGCCTCTTCCTGGGTGATGCGACCGCTGTCCACGAGGCGCTGCACGAAGGTGTGGTCTGCGCTCACCTGTTCGAGGACGCCAGCCCGGTAGAGGTAGATCCGGGAGTCGCCGATGTGGGCGAGAGCCATGTGGTCGCCGACGCGCACGAGGGCGCTGACGGTCGTGCCCATCCCGGTGAGCTCTGCGTGGTCGAACACGGTTTCGGCGAGCATGGTGTTGGCGGCGAGGAGTGCGCTTTGCAGTGCGAACTCCGCATCGCTCGCAGAGGAGTACGGTACGTCGGCTTCGACGATCCGTTTGAGGGCGATCGCGGATGCCACGTCACCGCCGGCGTGGCCTCCCATGCCGTCGGCGACGAGGAACAGGTGTCGGCCTGCATATCCGGAGTCCTGGTTGTTCGCCCGGATCTTGCCGACGTGGGAGACCGCCGCACTCTTGCCTGTGATCGCCATCCGGCTACCGTCGCAGCTCGAAGCTCGTGGTGCCGATGCGCACCCTGGTGTTCAGCGGAACCGGAGTGGGGACGGTGACCCGCGCCTCGTCGAGGAAGGTGCCGTTCGTCGAGTCGAGATCCTGGATGGCCCACTCCTCGCCCCACAGGAGGAGTCGGGCGTGGTGGGTGGAGGTGTAGTCGTCGCGGATGACGAGACCGCTCTCCGCGGAACGTCCGATCGTGAGAGGTTCAGCGGTGAGCTCGATCTCGAGCCCTTCCTTCGCCCCGGAGGTGATGACGAGCCGCTTCGCGTTGCTGACGGTCGCGATCGTGGACTTGCCCGAGGGCTTCGCGGCGGGCGCGGTCGGCGCCTGGCCCGCGGGGAAGGGAGCCGCCACCGAGTCCGGCATCCGCTTGACCCTCTGGCCGAAGAGGTCGGATCGGAGGGCGTAGACGATCGCGAAGATGAAGACCCACAGGAGCAGGAGGAACCCGAAGCGCAGGACGAACAGTGTGAGTTCACTCACCGCGCAGCACCGTCCTGGGCGGTTCCGTCCACGCGGAGGTCGGAGAACTGGTCAATCGACGCTGATTGGGCAAGCACTCGGAACACGATACGGGTTCTGCCAATGGAAATCACGGAATCGGTGGGCAGGGCGGCCTTCGTCACGGGGGCGCCGTTGAGGAGCGAGCCGTTCGTGGATCCGAGATCGTTGACCTGGCCCCGCTTGCCGTCCCACAGGATCTCCACGTGTCGGCGGGAGATTCCGGAGTCGTCGACGGTGATGTCCGCTTCGGCTCCGCGGCCGATGACGGTGTGGGATTTCGTGATCGGGTAGCGTTTTCCGCCGATGTCGAGGATCGGTGTCCACGACACCTCTCCTTTGACGTTCGAGGATTCGATGCGCACCACTCCTTCTGCGAGTGTGCCGTCTTCGACGAGCCGGATGCTGATCCCGCCGGCGAACTGGTACCGCTGCGCGGTCGCATGGGTCTGGATCAGTTGCGTCAGCTCGTCGATGAGCGTCGGCCCGATCCCGGTCATCCGTGCATGGTCACCCGGTGCGAGGTGCACCGTGAACCTGTTGGGGACGAGGATTCGGTCCCGTGCGACGACGACCGCCTTGGTGTCGAGTTCGCGTCGAAGGGCTGCCGTGATCTCGACCGGTTGGAGCCCGCTCTTGAAGGTCCTGGCGAAGGCGCCGTTGACGACCCGCTCAAGTCCCTTTTCGAAGCTGTCCAAGAGGCCCAAGGATCTCCCTCCTTATTCTGACGATGTTAGCCGTTGGGTTTGGGGTGAGCCCGAACCCGGGGGAATCTACAACCCGAGAATGACGGCGGCGGCGCGCGGGCCGCCCGCCCGCTGTGATAATCTCACTACGCTGCGCGGGTGGCGGAATTGGTAGACGCGCTGGCTTCAGGTGCCAGTACTCGCAAGGGTGTGGGGGTTCAAGTCCCCCCTCGCGCACAACAGTCGTCAGCAGGCCAGGCGCCGTCTCGGCCGCTCACAATCGCCGAATGGTAGCGTTCCCCTGTGATCGAGGTCGAGCACCTGACGAAGAGGTTCGGTGATCGGCTCGCCCTCGATGATCTGTCGTTTCGGGTTGACGCCGGAAAGGTGACGGCGTTTCTTGGCCCCAATGGGGCTGGGAAGACGACGACCATGCGACTGATCCTCGGGCTTGATCGGCCGACATCCGGCCGTGCGCTCGTGGGTGGTCGAGCCTTTCGCGACTATGTTGACCCGATCTGCCAGGTGGGGGCGCTGCTGGATACGAAGTTCGCCCATCCGCGGCGGACCGCGTTCGACCATCTCCTCGTCATCGCGGCCACGCACCGAATTCCGCGGTCACGCGTGCACGAGGTGATCGAGGAGACCGGGCTTGAATCGGTTGCCGGTGAGCGGGTGCTCAAATTCTCGCTCGGGATGACGCAGCGCCTGGGTATCGCGTCAGCGTTGCTGGGCTCTCCGCGCATTCTCATTCTCGATGAGCCGGTGAATGGCCTCGACATCGACGGGGTGAGCTGGTTTCGAGAGTTGTGTCGACGGTACGCAGCGGACGGCGCAGCGGTTTTCCTCTCCTCTCATTTGATGTCCGAAGTCGAGCGGGTGGCGGATCAGGTGATCGTCCTCGGCCGTGGCCGGGTGCTCAAGGATGCCCCACTATTCGAGTTCCGGCAGGGAGCTGCGGTCGTCAGCGTAGTGACCGAGCACGCCACCGAGTTCGCAGCGCATCTTGAACGGTTGGGCGCATCCGTACTGATGTCGGGTGACCATTCGTTGTCCGTCACCGGTCTATCGGCAGCCGAAATCGGCTCTGCGGCATTGCGCCAAGGGATCGCCCTGGAGCGCCTCAACGAAGAATCACGATCCCTGGAGGACAGCTACCGGGTGCTCACCGACCAGGACATCGAGTTCCGGTCCATGACGAACTCGGGCGATGTCGCGGAATGACTGCGGTGGTTGTCGACGCGCGAGTTGAGCCCCGTCTGACTCTGTGGCGACTGACGAAGGCGCAGTTGCGTGCCCTCTTGGGAGGCTCTGCCGTGGGGTGGGGTATTGCCGCAGTGATGCTCCTCTCTGTGTTGAGCGGGGCGATCGCGGTGATATCCGTCTTGTCACCGCATCACCCCATCGACCCGCTGTCAGCGGTGCACACGGCGATCATGCTGGCTTCGGTCCTGGTGCAGCTGTTCGCGATCGTCGTGGGGGCTGAAGCATTCGCGGGCGAGTTCGGCTGGGGGACGATCGGCGCCACACTCGCGGTTTCCCCGCGGCGTGGGATGTTGTTCTCCGCGAAATCCATCGCAACCTGCGGAACGGTGGTGGTGCTCGGATTAGTCTCGGGGCTCCTCGCCGGCGGGACGGCGTTGACGGTGTTGGCACTCATGGGGAACGCGATCAATCCCATGGTGATGATGGCGGGGTTGGCATCCGCTACCGGTCTTGCGGTCGGAGTGGGAATTCTCTCCCTGCTCGCACTGGCACTCGGCGCGCTCACTCGTATGCGGGTTGTCGCCATCCTGGTGCCCATTGGCGTGCTCTACATACTCCCCCTGGCCGTCGGCCTGATTCCTCAGGGCGCGGTTCGAGAGTGGGCGAGCGCGGTTCTGCCCAGCACCGCGTTCACCGCGTTGACTACGGTCGACCCGGTTGGCGCACTACTCGTGCTGGCGGTGTGGTGCGCGGCAGTGGTGCCGGCTGCGGTGGTGCGGTTTGTCGCCAGCGATCTGAGTGCAGTCGCGGCCGGGCATCCTCGAGCTCTCCGCAGGAACCCTGGGCAGCAACATTCTGACGGTCATCCGTTCCGGTCGACGACCGGCGGGAGACTCCGATCGGAATTGCGCAAGAGCTGGAGTCTGCCGTCTGTCCGCTGGATTATTGCGATCGCCATCCTTCTCAATATGGCGTTCGGTATCGCTCGCGCATCGCTGAACTCGGTTGAGGGGGTCAGCGACAACATCCATGACGCCCTCTCCATCGAGTACAGCTTTTCCATCACAGATGGTATCGGTGGGATCGCACTCCTGCTGGCAGTGCTGTGCGCCATTCAGGTCGCGAGTGAATTCGAGACCGGTACTGCGGTAGCAACATTCGTTGCCGCGCCACGGCGCTGGCAGGTGACATGGATGAAGGCTCTTCTTGCGGCGATCTCGGGGGCGGCAATCGGGGTCTTCGCTGTGCTTCTCACCGCAGTGGTCATTGTCCCGATCTACGCGGCGCGTGGGTATATCGCAACCCCGGACGTTGTGGCGGACGGACTTGAGGCGGGAGGCAAAGCCGTGATCTTCCTCATTCTCATCTCCCTCATGAGCGCGGGCATCGCGGGAGCAACCCGACGGAGTGCCACGACGGTGATTGTCATGAGCGCGGCCCTGATCATCGGCCCGGCGTTGTTCAATACCATCCTCGGATTCTCCCGCGCCACAGACAGCCCATTGCTTGCAGTCGGGAACGTGGCCCGACTCTTCCCATGGGAGGGCGCCAGGTTCTTCTCACCGCCCGACGGCGTGACAGATTTCGCCACGATCGATGGGAGCGGAGTACTTCAGGTTTCCGCCCAGTTCGGGATCATGATGACCGCGATCTGGGCAGCCGTCGCGCTCATCGGGTGGTTCATCTCCGACACGCGTCGACCAATCAGTGTTCGCTGAACCCATTTGACCCATTGGATTAACTCAGCAATCCTCAGGGCAATCTGCAATCGGCAGGCCTATTCTGAATCAGTGAGTCACGATGAGTGATGTCGGTACGCCACCGATCCCGATGCTGGACGTCAAGGAACTCCGCGTCAGTTACGGTGCTCGGGTCGCCGTCGACGGGGTCAGCTTCCGCATCGAGCGCGGGGAGATCTTCGGACTTCTGGGGCCCAACGGCGCGGGGAAGACGAGCACGCTCAGCGCCATCGAAGGTCTGGTCAAGCCGCAATCCGGGCGGTCGCTGATCGACGGCATCGATACCGCGCAGCATCCGCTGGAGGCGAAGGCGCTGCTCGGCGTACAACTGCAGTCATCCAGCTTCCAGCCCGAGTTGTCGATCCAGCAGATCGCGTCCTTGTTCGCCGGCCTGTACGGCGTTCGGCTCACCACGGCGCAGCTCGCCGACCGGCTTCGTGACATCGGCCTGGAGGCGGAGGCAGGCCGGCGCTTCAAACAGCTCTCCGGCGGACAGCAGCAGAGGCTGGCCCTGTTCATCGCGAGCATCCATGACCCCCTGCTCCTGCTCCTCGACGAACCGACAGCCGGACTGGACCCTCAGTCGCGGCGAGCGCTGTGGCAGCGGATCGAGCAGGCCCGGGGTGCCGGCCGCAGCATCCTGCTCACGACGCACTCGATGGAGGAGGCGCAGGCGGTCTGCGATCGTGTCGCGATCGTGGACCACGGAACGCTGCTCACGACGGGAACACCCGCCGACCTGATCGCGAAACACCGGGACGATCCGAAGGTGAGGGCGGTGGCCCACGGCGAGGTCACCCTCGAGGATGTCTTCATCGGCCTGACGGGAAGTGAGATCCGTGACTGAACGCCCGGCGTTCGGCCTCGCGATGGGGGCGCTCCTCAAAGCCGACACCCTGTCCCTTCTCCGCAATCGGACCTCGGGGATCATCACGGTCCTCCTGCCGATCATCCTTGTCGTCGCGACGAGCTTCGGTGAGAAGAAGATCCGCCTACTCGGCGGCCCCGACCTGATCATCGGCCTCGCGCTGACGGTGGGACTGCTCGTCTCCAGCCTCCTCGGCTACGCCATCAGCCTGGCCCAGGATCGTCACGCGGGGGTTCTGCAGAGACTTCGCGTGACCCCGACACCGACCTGGATGATCATGGCCAGCAGGCTCATCGTGCAGCTCGTCGTCAACCTGGCGATGACCGTGATCGTCGTCGTGCTCGGTGTCGTCGTGCACGGGTTGTCCCTGAACCCGGCCCAATACGCGTTGGTCCTCGCGATCTCGATCTTCGGCGCGGCCGTGTTCCTGGCGATCGGCCAAGCACTCGTCGGCCTCGTCAACTCGCTCAGCGCGGTCAACGCGATCGGACGCATCCTGTTCGCGCTCCTCCTGCTCCTCGGCCTCGTCGGCGCGACCGGCATTCTCGGGGATGCCGTCAAGGCGATCGCCGACTGGTCGCCCGTCGGCGCGCTCATGACCCTGTTCTCCGACGCGCTCAACTGGTCACCGTGGAGCGACCAGGACACGTTCGCGTTACTCGTCGGCATCGGGTACATCGTGATCTTCTCGTTCGTCGGGATCCGCCTGTTCCGGTGGGACTCGAAATAACGGGGAAAGAGGAGATGCCATGCCGAAGCTGATGATCGTGGTGGGGAGCGTGCGGCCCGGCAGGATCGGGCTGCCGATCGCCAACTGGGTTCGGGCGACAGTTGCCGGCGACGCGCGGTTCGAGTGCGACTGGGCCGACCTGCAGGAAATGGGCCTGCCCTTCATGGACGAGCCGAATCATCCGAAGCTGCACCAGTACACGAAAGACCACACGTTCGCCTGGAGCGCCAGGGTCGACGCGGCCGACGCATTCATCTTCGTGTCGCCGGAATACAACTTCAGTTACGCGCCCGCACTGAAGAACGCGCTCGACTACCTCAATCGCGAGTGGTGGCGCAAACCACTGGGTCACGTGAGCTACGGGGGCATCTCGGCAGGCACGAGAGCGGTGACGGCGCTGCGACCGGTCGAGCTGTGCGTCGGGCTCGTTCCGACGGTCGCGAATGTGGAGATCCCGTGGGCCGCGAAGAACATCGACGACAACGGTGAATTCATTCCGCTCGAGTCGCAGGAGAGAGTTCTTACCGCCCAGCTCGACGAACTCGTTGACCTGGATGGCGTGCTGCGCCCACTTCGCGCGGCACGCGCCTGACGCCCTCCGCACGGGTGCGTAAGCGGTGGAACGCGCTTGCATTCTTCATCCGACCGACATACCCTAGGGGGGTATAAGCGATTGCGCTCCGAACACAGCTGAAGGAACCAGGAAATGACCAGTATCCAGTACGAAGTCACCGGAATGACCTGCGGCCACTGCGTCGCGAGCGTGACGGAGGAACTCGGCGAACTGGCCGGCGTGAACTCCGTCGCCGTCGATCTGAACGCCGGAGGAGTCTCGGTGGTGACCGTCGACAGCGCGGCAGCACTCGACCATGAACTCGTGCGCGCCGCCATCGACGAAGCGGGATACCAGCTGGTGACCACCACACCGTGACGAGCAACACCGTCGCTGGAGGGTCCTTCGTTTCGGTCGACGAACTCGAGCGCACCGAACTTCACCTGGGGATCGGCGGGATGACGTGCGCGTCGTGCGCGAACCGCGTCGAACGCAAGCTCAACAAAATCCCCGGGGTGAACGCATCCGTCAACTTCGCCACCGAGAAGGCGCTCGTGAGCGTCCCTGGCGGAACGGATGTCGCCACGCTCATCGCCGCGGTCGAGTCTGCAGGGTACACCGCCGCGGAACCCGCGCCGCCGGTAACCCTGGTCGACGATGAGGGCGATGGGCGCGCCGAGGACCCGGCCATCGCATCCCTGCGGCAGCGCCTGATCCTGTCGACGATCCTGGCCGTACCTGTCGTCGTGTTGTCGATGATCCCGGCGGTCCAGTTCACGAACTGGCAGTGGCTCGCGCTCACGCTCGCCGCACCGGTCGCCATCTGGGGTGCATGGCCGTTCCACCGCGCAGCATGGGTGAACCTCCGCCACGGTGGGACGACCATGGACTCGCTCGTCAGCGTCGGCGTTCTCGCCGCACTCGGCTGGTCGCTCTACGCGTTGTTCTTCGGCGAGGCCGGGATGCCCGGCATGACCATGTTGTTCCACTTCCTCGCCGAGCCGGGGTCTGGCGCGAACGAGATCTACCTGGAGGTCGCCGCAGCGGTCACCGTGTTCCTCCTCCTCGGACGTTACCTCGAAGCGCGTGCGAAGCGGGCATCCGGTGCAGCGCTCCGTGCTCTGCTGGAGCTCGGTGCGAAGGACGCCATCAGGCTGGAGAACGGACGGGAGACCCGCGTCCCGATCGGCGAGCTGAGGGTCGGGGACCGGTTCGTCGTGCGGCCGGGAGAGAAGATCGCGACCGACGGTCTCGTCGTCGAAGGGTTCTCCGCTGTCGACGCGAGCATGCTCACCGGCGAGTCGAACCCCGTGGATGTCTCCGTGGGCGAACGCGTCGTCGGCGCGACGGTGAACGTTGCCGGCCGACTCGTCGTGGAGGTCACGCGTGTCGGAGCGGACACCGAGCTCGCCAGGATGGGCAGGGTCGTGGAGGATGCCCAGACCGGCAAGGCCCGGGTGCAGCGGCTTGCCGACCGGGTGTCCTCGGTGTTCGTGCCCATCGTGTTCGGCCTTGCCGTGCTCACGCTTGTCGGGTGGCTCCTCTTCGGGGCGACCCTCGTCATGGCCTTCACGGCCGCGGTCGCGACCCTCATCATCGCGTGCCCGTGCGCGCTCGGCCTCGCAACCCCCACCGCCCTGCTCGTCGGCACGGGGCGCGGATCGCAGCTCGGCATCCTCATCGGCGGACCGCAGGTGCTCGAGCAGACCCGTCGCGTGGACACGATCGTGCTGGACAAGACCGGCACCGTCACGACCGGCGTCATGGCAGTGTCAGGGATCACCACCGCCGACGGCGAGGAGGATGACGAGATCCTCGCGATGGCGGCCGCTGTCGAACACGGCTCAGAGCATCCGACCGGGGCCGCGATCGTCTCCGCCGCGCTGGAGCGCGGGATCGGGCTCACGCCGGTCGAATCGTTCACCGCCGACGCCGGAAGCGGCGTACGTGGGATGGTCGACGATCGGCTCGTCCTCGTCGGCCGGATGGCGTGGCTCGAGAAGGAGTGGTCCTCGTCGGCGCCGGCGGCACTCGCGGATTCCGCGAAGGCTGCAGAGGGCGAAGGCGGCACCGTCGTCGCCATCGCGTGGGACGGCTCCGTGCGCGGGATCATCACCATCTCGGACACCGTGAAGCACTCGAGCGCGGAGGCGATCGGCCGGTTCCGTGCGCTGGGGCTCACCCCGATCCTCCTCACCGGCGACAACGAAGGCGCAGCAGCAGCCGTCGGTACGGCCGTCGGCATCGACGATGTGCGCGCCGGCGTGAGCCCGGCAGGCAAACTCGACGTCATCCGGGAACTGCAGGGTCATGACCGCACCGTGGCGATGGTCGGCGACGGAGTCAATGACGCCGCGGCACTCGCCGCAGCCGACCTCGGAATCGCGATGGGCTCCGGCACCGACGCGGCGATCGCGGCGAGCGACATCACGGTCGTCCGCGGCGACCTGAACGGAGTCGTCGATGCGATTCGACTGGCCAGAAGGACGCTCGGCGTCATCAAGGGGAACCTGTTCTGGGCATTCGCATACAACGTCGCAGCCATACCGCTCGCGATGGCCGGGCTGCTCAACCCGCTCATCGCCGGTGCCGCGATGGCGTTCTCTTCCGTGTTCGTGGTGACGAACAGCCTGCGGCTTCGGCGGTTCCGCGCGCTCTAGTCGCGGTCGTCGTCGCTCGTGAACCGGTTGCGCAGGCGCTCCAGTTCACGGCGGTCCCTCTTGGTCGGCCGTCCTGCGCCGCGGTCGCGCTGCCCGACGATCGCGCGTTCTTCGCGCGGAGGAGGGGGCGGAGTGCTGTCCGTGTAGCAGTCGGTCGCGACGGAGGCCGCGACCCGCTTGGAGAGGAGCCGCTGGACGGTGAGGATGCGGTCGAATCCGGCGATCCGGATGCGAATCTCGTCGCCCACGCGCACCGGCTGCGCCGCCTTGACCCGCTCCCCGCCGACACGCACGTGGCCCGCGCGGCATCCGGCGGTCGCCGCCGACCGCGTCCGGTAGATGCGCACGGCCCACAGCCACGCATCCACCCGCACAGAATCGGCCATGCGTCGAGCCTAGGCCGGAGGCTCGAAAACGGCGCCACACTTGCCATAGGCTCGCGAGGGAGGATGCCGACCAATCCCGGAGGCGAGGACACGCAATGGGCCAGGAGACGTTCGTCGCCGCCATCGACCAGGGGACGACCTCGAGCAGGTGCATCGTCTTCAACAAGCGGGGCCGGATCGTGTCCAGCGCCCAGCGGGAGCACCGGCAGATCTTCCCCCGGCCGGGCTGGGTCGAGCACGACGCCACCGAGATCTGGGCCAACGTTCAGGATGTCGTCCAGCGTGCGCTCGACGGCGGCGGCATCGCGGTCGACCAGCTTGCCGCGATCGGGATCACCAACCAGCGGGAGACGGTCGTGCTCTGGGACCGGGAGACCGGCGAGCCGGTTTCGAACGCGATCGTGTGGCAGGACACCCGCACGCGCGACCTGGTTCGTGAGCTCGGCGCGCCGGTCGGGCCAGAACGATTCCGGGAGCGCACCGGACTGCCGCTGGCCACCTACTTCTCCGGCCCCAAGTTTCTGTGGATGCTCGAGAACATCGACGGGTTGAGGGAGCGGGCCGAGCGCGGCGACATCCTGTTCGGCACCATGGACTCCTGGCTCATCTGGAACCTCACGGGCGGCACCGACGGCGGCAGGCACGTGACCGATGTCACGAATGCCAGTCGCACGCTCCTCATGAACCTGCGCGAACTCGACTGGGACGGGACGGTGCTCGAGCGCATGCGCATCCCACGCGCAGCACTCCCGGAGATCGTCTCATCGTCCGAGGTGTACGGGACGGCGACGGGCGTTCTTGCGGGTGTTCCCATCGCGGGTGCGCTCGGGGACCAGCATGCAGCCCTCTTCGGGCAGACCGCGTTCTCCGAGGGCGACGTCAAGAGCACGTACGGCACGGGGAGTTTCCTCCTGTTGAACACCGGCGCCGAGCCCGTCCAGTCGCGGCACGGATTGCTCACCACCGTCGGGTACCAGATCGGGGATGCGCCCGCCGTCTACGCCCTCGAGGGTTCGATCGCGGTGTCCGGTGCTCTCGTGCAGTGGTTCCGGGACCAGTTGGGCGCCATCGAGAACGCGAGCGACATCGAGGCGCTCGCGGCGAGCGTCGCCGACAACGGCGACTGCTATGTCGTCCCCGCCTTCTCGGGCCTGTTCGCACCGCACTGGCGAAGCGACGCTCGCGGTGTCATCGTGGGGCTGACCGGCTATGTCACGAAGGCGCACATCGCGCGCGCGATCCTCGAGGCATCCGCCTGGCAGACGAAAGAGGTGGTCGACGCGATGGCGGCCGACACCCGGATGCCGCTCGCCGAGCTTCGGGTGGACGGCGGTATGACGGCCAACAACCTGCTCCTGCAGATTCTCGCCGACGCGCTCGACGTGAGGGTGATCCTTCCCGAGGTAACGGAGACCACGTGTCTCGGCGCCGCGTTCGCGGCGGGCCTTGCGGTCGGCTACTGGTCGGGTCTGGATGAACTACGGGAGACGTGGAGCCAGAAGGCCGCATTCGAGCCGGCGATCGACGAGAAACGCCGCGCCCACGAGTATCGGCAGTGGAAGAAGGCGGTGGCCAGAACACTGGACTGGGTCGAGCCGGAAGTCGGAGTCGACCGGTAGTCGCTCGGGCGGCGACACGATTGCGTTCTGGTGAAGTCCACCGTGCTACCGTCGCCCCATGACGCGCATCGTCGCGGTAGCGCCGGAGCTTCCAGAGTACGTGTACGCGCAAGCGGACATCACGAGGGAGCTCGCGCCCCTCATCTCCGCCGATCCGGCCCAGAGGGTCATCCTGGAACGGATGCACGCGTCGACGGGCATCGGTACCCGGCACACGGCACTTCCCCTTGACCGGTACCGGGACCTCGGCCCCTTCGGCGACACGAATGACATCTTCATCACCGTCGCGACGAACCTCGCAGAGCGAGCACTCGCGTCGGCCCTGGACTCGGCGCGGCTCCGCGCGCGCGACGTCGACTTCATCATGTTCACGTCGGTGACCGGGATCTCGGCACCGTCCATCGACGCGCTTCTCATCCCTCGCCTCGGACTGCGCAGCGACGTGAAGCGCCTGCCGTCGTTCGGCCTGGGCTGCGTGGCGGGTGCCGCGGGGATCGCTCGCGTCCACGACTACCTCGTCGGGCATCCGAGCGACATCGGCGTGCTCATCAGCGTCGAACTGTGCTCGCTCACCCTGCAGCGAGCCGACGCGACGATGGCGAACTTCGTCGCCACGGGGCTCTTCGGCGACGGAGCGAGTGCGGTCGTCCTGGCCGGCGAGGACGCGGTGGTGCCCGGGCCGCGCGCTGCGACCGGCCCGCGCGTGGTCGATACGAAGAGCGCCTTCTATCCGGACTCCGCTGCGGTGATCGGCTGGAACGTGAAGGCGAGCGGGTTCGAGATCGTCCTCACGGCCGGTGTCGCCGACCTCATCGAGAAACACTTTCCAGAAGAGGTGCGTTCGTTCCTCGCCGGCAACGGCCTCACCGTCGACGACATCGGATGCTGGCTCGCGCATCCGGGCGGCCCGCGGGTGCTCGAGGCGTTCGGCACGGCGCTCGGACTGCCGCGAAGCGCGTTCGCCCTGAGTTGGGCGTCGCTCGAAAAGGTCGGCAACCTCTCCTCCTCCTCCGTGCTGCACGTGCTCGCGGATGCCGGCACCCAGCCCGCGGGAACCCGCGGAGTGCTGTTCGCTCTCGGCCCCGGAGTGAGCGCCGAATTCGTCCTCCTGGAGTGGCAGTGATCCTCTACTCGGCGCTCATTCTCGCGACTGGTGCGGAACGCATCGTCGAACTCGTCCTCTCGACCCGGAACGCGCGGAAGGCGTTCTCGCTCGGCGGGGTCGAGTACGGTCGCGGGCACTTTCCCTGGCTGGTCGCGCTGCACACCGGCCTGCTCGTCGCGTGCATCATCGAGGTTCTCGTAACCGACCGGCCGTTCCTCCCGCTCCTCGGATGGCCGATGCTCGCGCTGGTCGTCGCGAGCCAGGCCCTTCGGTACTGGTGCATCGCCACGCTCGGGAGCCAATGGAACACGCGCGTGATCGTGGTGCAGGGCCTGGGTCTCGTGACGCGCGGTCCGTACCGCTGGCTGCGGCATCCGAACTATCTCGCCGTCGTCGTCGAAGGTTTCGCGCTGCCACTCGTGCACACCGCGTGGATCACGGCGCTCGTCTTCACCGTGCTCAACGCCGTTCTGCTTCTCGGTTTCAGGATTCCGACGGAGAACCGCGCGCTGGCATCCCTGCAGCCGGCCGGCCCGAGGGGACGATCCACGTGACCGACGTGCTCGTTGTCGGTGGTGGCCCGATCGGGCTTGCAACCGCGATCGAGGCGAGGATGGCGGGACTCTCGGTCACCGTCGTCGAGCCGCGCGGCGTGCCGATCGACAAAGCCTGCGGCGAGGGGCTCATGCCGGGCGCGCTCGCCGCACTCGAACGCCTTGGCATCGACCCGCCGGGGCACGTGATCGCAGGGATCAGCTACCAGGCAGGCGATCGGAGAGTCGACCACGCCTTCCGCCACCGGCTCGGTCGCGGCGTTCGACGCACGACGCTGCACCGGGTCCTGGCCGAACGGGCGGAGGCCGTGGGCGTGGAGTTGGTGCGGGGCACAGTGGATGCGCTGCAGCAGGACGACGACTCCGCATCCGCGCGGCTCACCGACGGCACGACCCGGCGTGCCCACTGGCTCGTGGGCGCCGACGGCCTGCACTCGACCGTTCGCACCGAGGCCGGGCTCGCGCTACCGGTGCGCGGGACTCGCAGATTCGGACTTCGCCGGCACTTTGCCGCAGCGCCCTGGAACGAGTTCGTCGAAGTGCACTGGACGCCCGCCGCGGAACTCTACGTCACGCCGGTCGGCGATGGCGAGGTCGGAGTCGCCGTGCTCGGGCCGCAGCACACCGACTACGACGAAGCGGTCCGGTCGGTGCCCGCTCTTGCCGACCGGCTCCGCGATCGAGCGATCACGACGAGCACGCGCGGCGCAGGGCCGTTCCACCAGCGAACCACGGCCAGGACCGCCGGGCGCGTAATCCTCGTGGGGGATGCATCCGGCTACGTGGATGCGATCACGGGAGAGGGGATCCGCGTCGGGCTCGCACAGGCCAGGGTCGCGATCGAGTGCATCGCAGCCGGGAATCCCGCGCGTTACGAGCGCGAGTGGAGGCGGGTCACGAGGAATTTCCGGATGCTGACCTCGGGCCTCGTCGCCCTGGGCGACTCGCCGCTTCGGTCAGCCATCGTTCCCCTGGCGCGGTCGCTCCCCGGTGTCTACGGCGCCGTCGTGGAGCGCCTGGCTCGCTGAGCCCGGTAATCCCCTGCCGAGAACCACCTCCGGCGATGACGACGGACCCGAACTCCCTCGAGCGCCTGTTCAGGGCAGAATCCGCTACCTGAACTCGCCCGTCGCCGCGGCAGGGTCGACCGAACGATCGTCGCGTGACGGCACCCTGATGTCGAAGAGGGCGTCGAGCGCCTCGGCGAACTCGTCGGAGCGTCCATCGATGGCGAGCTCCCTGGCGCGCACGGACGGGCCGTGCAGCAGCACTCCGGCGAAGTGACGAAGCGCCGACTCCGTCTCGGGGGATGCCGGACGCCGGCCGAGCTCTTCGGCGAGGGTGTCGAGGACGTGCTTTCGCAACGCGACGACCGCGGGTGCTACGGCCTGCTCGGCGGCGAACGCGGTTGCGGCGCTCGAGACCATCTCGTGCGCGTCACTCGTTGAGTTGAGCTCTTCGAGGGGGGCATGGAGGCTGACGGTTTCGAGGTCGAGGAGTTCGATCCCGTCGACCGTCGCGACATCCGGGTTCACGTTTCGCGGAAGTCCCAGATCGATGACGAGCGTTCGCCGGGCCGCACCGAAGTGCTGCGCCGCAAGGGCATACCCGTCGACAGTGGTGCAGGTCACGATGAGATCGGCATCGGCGACCTCCGCGGGAAGGTCGCTCGCCGCACGCAGTCCGTGGCTCGTCGCGAAAGCCGGCCCCCGCCCGGTCGGCGAGTACACCGTCATCCTCGTCACCCCGCGCATCCGCAACGCCGCGACGGTTGCTGCCGCGTACCGTCCGGTCCCGACGAGCAGGACGTTCAGATCGGACCAGTCGGCGAAACGACTCGCTGCCAGTTCGAGGGCGAGGTGAACGAGAGAGCGACCCGCGACGCTGATCGCCGTACCGGTTCGCACCCCGCGGCTCGTCTTCGCGGCCGCCTGGAAGAGTCGCTCGAGCGGGGACGATGTCGAGCCGGCGTGTTGCGCAGCGCTGAGAGCCCTGCCGACCTGGCCGGCGATCTCGCCCTCACCGACGACCACGGACTCCAGTCCGGAGGCCACCGAGAAGAGGTGTCTCGGCACATCGTGTTCCTGGAAGACACGCGCGTGCACGCGAAGGGGCTCGGCCTCGACTCCTGCCGCCTCGGCGACGACGGGTATGACATCCTCCAACGCGGAGTCGAGGTAGACCTCGAACCGATTGCAGGTGGACAACACGATGGCCCCGTCGACATCGGCACGCCCGTGGAGCCCCGTCAGCACCGTGGGCGCCGCCGCGGAGAGTCGTTCCAGATAGTCGAATGGCGCAGTTCGATGGTTGATGGACGCGCAGACAAGCACGCCCTCCAGTGTAGAACTCGTTTTGCGTGCCTAAGCTGTATCCGTGCTTCTTTGGCGAACCATCCGATGATCGACGGCCGAACGCAGGATTCCCCGCTCATCCGCGCCTATCGAGGGCAGAGGGCGGACACCCTTCCGGTGTGGTTCATGCGGCAGGCCGGACGGTCCCTTCCCGAGTACCGGGCGCTGCGCACGGATGTCGCGATGCTCGATGCCTGCCTCGACCCTGCGCTCGCGAGCGAGATCACCCTGCAGCCGGTGCGCAGGCACGGCGTCGACGCCGGCATCCTGTTCAGCGACATCGTCGTTCCCGTCAAGCTCGGCGGCGTCGGCGTGGAGATCGTGCCGGGTCGGGGACCGGTGCTCGAGCATCCGATCCGCAGCGCCTCGGATGTCGCGGCGCTGCGCCCCATCGACCCGGATGTCTTCTCTCCGATCCGAGAGGCCGTCGCCCTCACCGTCGCAGAACTCGGCTCGACGCCGCTCATCGGCTTCGCGGGCGCCCCGTTCACCCTCGCCGCCTACCTGGTGGAGGGGGGCCCGTCCAGGGACCACCTTCGGGCGCGTACACTCATGCACTCCGACCCGCATACCTGGGCGGCACTCATGAACTGGGTGGCCGATGCCTCCGGCGAGTTCCTCCGAGCGCAGGTCGAGGCCGGTGCATCCGCCGTGCAGCTGTTCGACTCCTGGGCCGGATCTCTCAGCGTCGAGGACTACGTACGCCGGGTCGCCCCGCACTCCCGGCGAGCACTGGACCACCTTCGCGGGCTGGACGTGCCGAAAGTCCACTTCGGGGTCGGAGCCGGCGACCTGCTCGAGGCGATGTACGGCGTCGGTGCGGACGTCATGGGCGTCGACTGGCGGATGCCGCTGTCCGAGGCGAATCGTCGACTGGGGGGACGGACACCGATCCAGGGCAACATCGATCCCGCGCTGCTGGCCGCTCCCTGGCCGGTGCTGGAGGCGCACGTGCGCGCGGTCGTCGACGCGGGGCGGGCTGCTCCGGCACACGTGGTCAATCTCGGGCACGGCGTTCCGCCGGATACCGACCCTGACACGCTCACGCGACTCGTCGAACTCGTGCACTCCCTCCCGCAGTGACGACCGCAGCGACTCGACGCGCCATCGTGATCGGGGGTGGAATCGCGGGCCTCGTGGTGGCGCGGGACCTCGCGGTGGGCGGTGTCCCCGTCATGCTGCTCGAAGCCGACGATCGCCTGGGCGGGCAGGTACGGCGCCACCGTGTCGGCGGCATCGATCTGGATGCCGGGGCGGAGGCCTTCGCAATCCGCACGAGCGCCGTGGCCGACCTTGCCGAGGAGCTCGGACTCCGCGCTGACATCGTCGCGCCGCAGCCGGCAGGGGCCTGGCTGTATTCGGACGATCGCGGGGCCCTGCCGCTTCCCGCGACGAGCCTGCTCGGCATTCCCGCCACCCCCTTCGACGCAGCGGTGGCCAGGATCGTCGGGCGCCGCGCCGCACTGCGCGCCGGCCTCGACGCCGTCCTGCCGAGGCGTGTCGGAGCGACCTCGCGCACCCTCGGCGAGCTCGTGCGGCGCAGGATGGGCACGGCCACGGTCGAAGGACTCGTCGCCCCGGTGACGGTCGGCGTGCACAGCACCCATCCTGACGAGCTGCCCCTGGAACGCGTAGCCCCCGGCCTGCTTGCGGCACTCGCCGCCCAGGGCACCCTCGCGCGCGCCGTTCGCAGGCTGCGCGGTTCCGCGATCGCGGGATCGGCCGTCGCGGGGATCCGGGGCGGGATCACGCGACTCGTGGACGAGCTCCGGGCCGACCTCGAACGGCGTGGTGCCGACATCCGAGTCGGTGCCCGCGTGGACGAGGTGTGGGCCGACGGTGCGCTCGTGGGCGGTCAGTCGGTCCCCGGTGCCGTCGTGGTCGCCGCACCCGGCCTGGTCGCGCCGGCGCAGTCGCGCAGGACCGTGCTGGCGACCCTCGTTCTCGACAGCGTCGAGCTGGATTCCGCGCCGCGGGGCAGCGGCGTCCTGGTGGCGAGGAGCTCGCGGGTGATGGCGAAGGCCCTGACCCACCAGACCGCGAAATGGTCGTGGCTGGCCGAGCGCGCCGCCGGCCGGCACGTCGTGAGGCTCTCCTACGCGAGCGCGCCTCCCGACTTCAGCGAGGTGGCGAGGGCGGATGCGGCCGAACTGCTCGGCATCGACATCCGCCCTGGGCAGGTCCTCGATTTCGCGACGGTGGAGTGGTCTCGCGCTGTGCGGCAGCCGCCGGTCCCCGGTGTCGTCCAGGTCGGAGAGTCGGTCGCGGGCACCGGGCTGGCCTCGGTCGTCGCCCAGGCGAGGGCACAGGCGGCGAGCCTGCTCTCGGGGCCACTGGCGCCGCCGCACGGGAGGCCGCTCGGTCGCGGTGCGAGCACGAAGCCGAAAAGTCGTAGCGTGGTACCAGGCAAGGAGAACGACACAGAATGACAACGGAAACCCCCGAACTCGGTTACACCCTCTGGGCGGTGCTCCGGCGAGACCCGGCGAGAGTCGCAGAAGGGCCGGTCGACGATCTCGCCGAACGTGTCGCCGCGGTGCAGAAGACGGGAGTCGTGATTCGCGGCTTCTATGACACGTCGGGTGTGAAGGCGGACTCCGACCTCATGGTGTGGCTGCACGGGCCCGACCCGCAGCGACTGCAGTGGGCGCTGCGCGAGCTTCGCCGCTCCCCACTGCTCACCACCCTCCTGCCCACGTGGAATGCGCTCGGTGTTCACCGTGACGCGGAGTTCACGGCGAGCCACCTCCCGGCCTACCTGCGGGGTACCGAACCGAAACGGTGGTTGACGGTGTACCCGTTCGTGCGCTCCTACGAGTGGTACCTGCTGTCCGAGGATGAGCGCCGCCGGATGCTCGGCGAGCACGGAATGAAGGGTCGCGACTTCCCGCAGGTCCTCGCGAACACCGTCGCGAGCTTCGCGCTCGGCGACTACGAGTGGCTCCTCGGGCTGGAGGCGGACGAGCTCGTGGACCTCGTGGACCTCATGCGTCACCTGCGCTACGTCGATGCGCGACTTCACGTGCGGGAGGAGATCCCGTTCTACACGGGCCGTCGTATCGAGCTCGCGGAGCTGCCAGAGGTCCTCGCGTGACCGCGCCGGCCGCCTACGACGCCATCCTGCTCGCGGGATTCGGTGGGCCGGAGGGGCAGGATGACGTCATCCCGTTCCTCCGCAACGTCACGCGCGGGCGAGGCATCCCCGACGAGCGCCTCGAGACGGTCGCCACCCACTACCGTCACTTCGGCGGTGTCAGCCCGATCAACGATCACAACCGGCAGTTGAAGTCCGCTATCGAGGCCGAGTTGGGCTCGCGCGGCATCGACCTGCCCGTGCTGTGGGGAAACCGCAACTGGGCGCCCTTCCTGAACGAGGCGGTCGTCGAGGCGAACGAGCGCGGACTCACACGCCTTCTCGGGATCGTCACGAGCGCCTACAGCTCATACTCCAGCTGCCGGCAGTACCGGGAGGACTTCGCGAGAGCACTGGCCGAGACCGGACTCGATGGCACAGTGCACATCGACAAGGTTCGCCAGTACTTCGACCACCCCGGCTTCGTCACGCCGTTCATCGAAGGCGTACGCAACGCCTACGCCGAGTTCGCCGACCGGGGCATCTCCTCCGACCGGGTCCACGTGCTGTTCTCCACGCACAGCATCCCGAGCGATGACGCGGAGCGCAGCGGGCCGCGCGACACCGACTTCGGGCCGGGTGGCGCGTACGCGGCGCAGCACCTCGCGGTCGCCCGCGTCGTCATGGACGCGCAGGAGCAGCCGGGGAGCTGGGAGCTCGTCTACCAGTCGCGCTCCGGGGCGCCGAGCACACCGTGGCTCGAACCCGACATCAACGACGCGATCGCCGCCCTCGACATCCAGAAGGTCGACGGCGTCGTGATCGTGCCGCTCGGCTTCGTGAGCGACCACATGGAGGTGCTCTGGGACCTCGACACCGAAGCGCTGGAGGCGACGCGTGAGCGCGGCCTCGAGGCCATCCGCGTCCCGACCCCCGGCATCCATGAGGCGTTCGTGACCGGTCTGGTCGACCTCGTGGTCGAACGTCTGCGCGGCACTCCGGATGAGGACCGGCCGGCCCTGACGGACCTCGGGCCCTGGTACGACGTGTGCCGCCCTGGTTGCTGTGAGAACATCCGTGCCGGGTTCAAGCCGGCCGTCGCGGGGATGGCACCGTGACCCTCCGCATCGGCACGCGCGCGAGCGCCCTCGCGATGGCACAGACCGGCCAGGTCGCCGACCGGTTGACGCGCGAGAGCGGCGAGACGGTCGAGCTCGTGAAGGTCACGACGGCGGGCGACCGCAGCACCGCTTCCCTCGCGTCCCTCGGTGGCACCGGCGTGTTCGCTGCGGCGCTGCGCGAGGCCCTGCTCGCCGGGGAGTGCGACATCGTCGTCCATTCGCTCAAGGATCTGCCCACAGCTCCGCTCCCGGGGCTCGTCGTCGCGGCGACGCCGAAGCGGGCGGATGCGCGTGACGCCCTGTGCGCCAGGGGCGGATTCACCCTCGAGACCCTTCCGGTCGGGGCACGGGTCGGGACCGGATCGCCGCGGCGTCGTGCCCAACTGCTGTCTCGCCGACCCGATCTGGAGACCCTCGACATCCGCGGCAACGTCGACACCCGTCTCGGGCGCGTCTCGAGCGGCGATCTCGACGCGGTCGTGCTCGCCGCGGCGGGCCTCGAGCGGCTCGGAAGGCTCGATGCAGCAACACAGCTGCTCGAGCTGTCGGAGTGGCCGACGGCACCGGGCCAGGGCGCTCTGGCACTCGAGGTCCGCGCCGGTGAGGAGCAGCTCGTTGCGGCCCTCGACCACCCGGCCACCCGGCTGATCGTCGAGACCGAGCGCGGGGTCCTCGCCCGACTGGAGGCCGGATGCGCGGCACCCGTCGGTGTGACCGCCATGCTCGACGGAGGGCTGCTGTTCGCCTCGGCGCGCGTCTACAGTCTCGACGGCAGCGGCGTGCTCACGAGTTCCCATGCTCTTTACCCGGCGGACTCGCCGGAACCCGCAGAAGAGCTGGCGCGGCGCATCGCCGACGAGCTGCTCGCGGCGGGGGCTGCGGAGTTCGCTCCGCTCGGAGGGTAGTGCCGTGACCAGTGCCATAGCCGGATGGCGCGTGCTCGTGCCGCGCGGCGGCCCCTGGGGCCGTGCCGTTGCGGCCCGCCTGGTTGAGCACGGCGCGGTGCCGGTCGTCGCCCCTCTCGTCGACTTCGCCCCGACGGAGGATGCAGCGGAGCTCGCCGCGGGACTCGGACGGCTCGCCGCGGGCGACGTCGACTGGCTCGTCGTGACGAGCGCGACGACGGCCGGCCTGCTCGAGGGCGTGGCGGTCCCCGCGACCACGAGGATCGCCGCGGTCGGACCCGCGACGGCGGCGGCGCTCGCAGAGGCAGGGCTCCGGGTCGATTTCGTGCCGAGCTCCGACTTCTCGGCGGACGCCATCGTCGCCGAGTGGCCGGGCGGGACCGGATCACGGATCCTCCTGCCGCAGTCCGCCATCGCCGAACCGACTCTCGCCGAGGGCCTGCGTGCGGCGGGAAACCGGGTCGACACGGTTGCGGCCTACCGGACGATCGGAGTGCATGTCGCACCGGAGATCGTCGCGGAGGTGCAGTCCGGCGCCATCCGCGCCATCCTCGTGACATCGGGGAGCGTTGCCCACGAGGTCGCGGCGCAACTCGCGCCGATTTCCCCTGGCACCATGATCGCCTGCATCGGGCCGCGCACGGCGGCAGCGGCGAGCGCGGCGGGCCTCGAGGTCGGTGCGATCGCAGAACAGCAGACCGTCGAATCCCTGATCCTCTCCATCATCCAACCAGCGGAGGCACGACCATGACCGGACCGGATCGGCGACCACGCCGACTGCGGGCGACCCCCGCGATGCGGCGCCTCGTCGCCGAGACGCGACTGCACACGGCGGAGCTCATCCTGCCCATGTTCGTGAGGGAGGGCATCAGCCGGCCGGTACCGATCCGATCGATGCCCGGCGTCGTGCAGCACAGCCTGGACTCGTTCCGTGCCGCGCTGGGCGAGGCCGCCGCCACCGGCATCGGCGGCGTCATGCTGTTCGGTGTTCCGGAGCATAAGGATGCGATCGGTTCCGGCGCGACCGACGACAACGGCATCCTCAACGTCGCGACGCGGATCGCGGTGGCGGAGGTCGGCTCTGCGCTGGTCGTGCAGACCGACCTGTGCCTCGACGAGTTCACCGACCACGGCCACTGCGGCGTTCTCGACGCGGACGGTCGAGTCGATAACGATGCGAGCCTCGTGCGCTATCAGGAGATGGCTCTCGCGCAGGTCGCCGCCGGCTCTGCCCTCCTCGGGCTGTCCGGGATGATGGACGGCCAGGTCGCCGCCGTGCGGGAGGCACTCGACTCCGCCTCGCATTTCCAGACGGCCATACTCGGATATGCGGCGAAGTACGCGTCGGCGTTCTACGGGCCGTTCCGCGAAGCGGTCGACTCCTCACTCGTCGGAGACCGGCGAACCTACCAGCAGGACCCGGCCAATCGGCGTGAGGGTGTCTACGAGGCCAGGCTCGACATCGACGAAGGAGCCGACATCATCATGGTCAAACCCGCGATGGGCTACCTCGACGTTCTCGCCGATGTCGCAGCGGAGAGTCCCATTCCGGTATGGGCATATCAGGTGAGCGGGGAGTACGCGATGGTGGAGGCCGCGGCGGCGAACGGCTGGATCGATCGCGAGCGCGCGATCATGGAGAGCCTTGTGGGCATCCGTCGTGCCGGTGCCGAGGCCGTTCTCACCTACTGGGCCGTCGAGGCAGCGGAGGCGATCGCATGACGACCACCAACCAGCAGCAGTTCGAACGGGCGCAGCACGCGATCCCCGGAGGCGTGAACTCCCCGGTGCGCGCGTTCGGCTCGGTCGGTGGTACCCCACGATTCTTCGTGAGCGGCACTGGCCCATATCTCACGGATGTCGAAGGCAGGGAGTACGTCGACCTGGTCGCATCCTGGGGCCCCGCCTTGCTCGGGCACGCGCATCCCGAGGTCGTGCGCGCGGTTCAGGATGCCGCCGCGCGCGGTCTGTCGTTCGGGGCGTCGACGCCCGGGGAGACGGAACTGGCTGAGCTCGTGGAGGCGCGGGTGAGCGCCGGGGGGCGGCATCCGATCGGAAAGCTCCGTCTCGTGTCGACCGGCACCGAGGCGACGATGACGGCCATCCGCCTGGCCCGCGGGTTCACCGGGCGCGACCTGCTCGTGAAGTTCGCCGGCCACTACCACGGACATTCGGACTCGCTGCTGGCCGAGGCCGGCTCCGGGCTCGCGACGCTGTCTCTGCCCGGCTCGGCCGGTGTGCCGGCGGCCGTGGCGGCGCAGACCCTCGTGCTCCCGTACAACGACGTGGCGGCCGTCCGGGCCGCCTTCGCGGAGCACGGCGATCGCATCGCCGCGATCATCACCGAGGCGGCCGCGGCCAACATGGGTGTCGTCGCCCCGGACCCGGGATTCAACCGGACGATCGGCTCGATCGCCCGCGAGCATGGCGCCCTCCTCATTCTCGACGAGGTGCTCACCGGATTCCGGGTCGGGGAGGCCGGGTGGTGGGGGCTCGAGGCCTCCGGCGCCGTCCCTGGCGGGGAGGACTGGGAGCCCGACCTGTTCGCGTTCGGCAAGGTCATCGGCGGCGGGATGCCGCTGGCTGCGCTCGGCGGGCGCGCCGACGTCATGGACCGCCTGGCTCCGCTCGGCCCGGTCTACCAGGCCGGCACCCTGAGCGGCAATCCGCTCGCGGTCGCCGCGGGCATCGCGACGCTGCGCGCTGCGGATGCCGGGGTGTACGAGCGCGTGACCTCGGTCGCGAACGAGCTCTCCGCCGCCGTGTCGGACGCCCTCTCTGCCGAGGGCGTCGAGCACGTCGTTCAGCGGGCCGGCACGCTCTTCTCGTTCGCCTTCGCTGCAGAGCCGCCACGCGACTACACGGCGGTCAAGCGGCAGGAGGCGTTCCGCTATCCTCCGTTCTTCCACGCGATGCTCTCCGCGGGCGTCAACCTTCCGCCGTCCGTGTTCGAGGCGTGGTTCGTGACGGCCGCGCATGACAGCGATGCGGTCGGGCGGATGGTCGAGGCGCTGCCGGCTGCCGCGAAGGCCGCCGCCGCGGCACGCCCCGCCGACTGATCGCGCCCGCCCCTTCCTCCTCGTTGACTCGGGTCAATCTGCGACTTCGATGGCCCCGACACCCGCAGATCGACCCGAGTCAACGGAGCCGACGCGGCCACGGATGACGAACCCGAACGCCGCC
Source organism: Terrimesophilobacter mesophilus (assembly GCF_014200375.1). Classification (GTDB taxonomy): domain Bacteria; phylum Actinomycetota; class Actinomycetes; order Actinomycetales; family Microbacteriaceae; genus Terrimesophilobacter; species Terrimesophilobacter mesophilus. Next base: position 1,431,217 of record NZ_JACHBP010000001.1, read on the forward strand.
GCGACGAAGAACATGAGCACGCCGTACACCGCGGCCGGCAGCGACAGTTCGACGCTGCCGAGCACGGTCTGGGCGATGACGATCGCAAGCGTCGCATTGTGGATGCCGATCTCGAAGCCGCTCGCGACCGCCTGCGCGCGACGCACGCCGAAGAGCTTCGGAACCCAGTACCCGATGGTCAGGCTCAGCAGGCAGAACAGCACGGTGATGAGTGCGAGCGAGGCGAAGTTCGCGACGAGGATGTCGATGTTCGAGTAGACCGCGCCGCCGATGACGACGACCAGGATGACAACGGATGCGATGCGCACCGGCTTGTCCATGGCATCCGCGAACCCCGGCTTCCACCAGCGCACGAGCATGCCGAGCGCCACCGGCAGCAGCACGATCGCGAAGACCTCGAGCACCTTGGAGAGCTGCAGGCCGAGGGTGGGGTCGCCGGGCATGAAGAACGCGATCGCGATGTTGGCGATGATCGGCAGGGTCACGACGGCGATGACCGAGTTGATCGCGGTGAGGCTGATGTTGAGGGCGACGTCCCCGCGGAACAGGTGGCTGTAGAGGTTCGCGGTCGTGCCTCCCGGGGAGGCCGCGAGCAGCATCATCCCGACCGCGAGCACCGGCGGAAGGTGGAAGGCGAGCACGAGGCCGAAGCACAGCGCGGGCAGCAGGATGAGCTGGCAGATGAGGGCGATGACGACCGCCTTCGGATGCTTGCCGACCCTGGCGAAGTCGCCGAGTGTGAGGGTGAGGCCGAGCCCGAACATGATGATTCCGAGGGCGACGGGCAATCCGATGGTGGTCAACGCTGATCCCATGGCCATACCCTACCGGGCTGACGATGGCCTAGGCGATGGCCGCCTCGATGAGGCGGTGCAGCACGTGACGCGCGTGCTCGAGCTCTTCGAGAGGGAGGCCGAGCTTTGCGACGATCTGGCCGGGCACCGCAAGGGCCTTCTTGCGCAAAGCCACTCCTTCCGGGGAGAGGGTGACCGCGAGAGCACGCTCGTCACTACGGCTGCGCTCGCGGGTGAGGTAGCCCGCGTGCTCGAGTCGCTTGAGCAGGGGGGACAACGTCGCGGGCTCGAGCAGGAGCTCGGACCCCAGCTCCGAGACGGTGCGCGGACTCTTCTCCCAGAGCGCGAGCATGACGAGGTATTGCGGATGGGTGAGGCCGAGCGGTTCGAGCACCGGCCGGTAGAGCGCGATGACGCTCCGGGAGGCCGCGGCGAGGTTGAAGCAGACCTGCCACTCCAGGGCGAGCGGATTGTCCTGCGCCACTGCCATCGTCCACCTCCTCTTGATCCAGCCTAGCAGGTTTCTGTAGTACCCTAATAATGAGTGTACTGAGGAGTTTGGGATGGCATCGAAGGCGAACTGGGCGCATCGCCTGAACGCGGCGCTGTTTCCGTGGATCGGGCCGCCACCGCTCGGCCCCTACGGCGAGCCGGAGCTACCGCCGGCATCCGGCAAAGCGTGCCCGCTGTGCGCCCGGCCCATGGCGGAGCACACCATGACGAAGCGAGAGGGGCGGCCGACGCTGCTCCACTGCCCGAGGGAACTCGTCGCCTGAGCTCACCGGGGCCGGGCATCCGGCCTGCGCCTCCGGTCCCGAGGCATCCGGCTCTAGGGCAGCAGCAGCTCCTGCAGTTCGGCACTCGTGCCGACGGAGGCGATCGCGTCCTTGCTCTCCTCGGGCGATCCGTAACCCCATTCGACGTAGATCGCGGGGATGCCGTTCGCTTCAGCGCCCTCCACGTCGTAGTAGCGGTCGCCGACCATCACCGGGTTGCTGAGGTCCGCCTCGATCATCGTGAAGCGGTTGACCGCCTCGGCGATGACATCCTTCTTGGCGCTGCGGATCTCGTCGATCGATGAACCGGAGATCACTCGGAAGTACTGCGTGATGTTGCCGTGGTCGAGGATGAGCGATGCGGCGAATTCCGGCTTCGAGGTGGCGAGGGCCAGTGGGATTCCTGCCGAGTGGATATCACGCAGGATCCCTGAGACGCCAGGGTAGATCGGGCTGCCGTTCCCGCTGTTCGCGAGGTAGTGCTGCCGATAGATCGCGAGGGCCTGCGCGGACTCCACCTGGTTCATGCCCGCGCGGTCCCGGAAGGACTCGAGGATCGGCGGTCCCACCCAGGAACGAAGCTCCTCTTGCGATGGCACCGGCAGGCCGAGCTTCTCGAACATGAACCCGAGGGATGCCGTGATGCCGGGTGCGGAGTCGGCGATCGTCCCGTCCAGGTCGAACAGGATGCACGTCCACGGTGCCGACTTCGTGTGGTCAGTCATGTCGAGTCGAGCCTACCGGCGGTCAGAACAGACGCAGGTGCGAGTCGTCGAGACCGCGCATGGCGTCGTAGTCGAGCGTGACGCACCGGATGCCGCGGTCGGTCGCGAGGGTGCGCGCCTGCGGTTTGACCTCCTGGGCTGCGAACACACCGGCGACGGGCGCGAGCAGCGGGTCGCGGTTCATGAGCTCGAGGTAGCGGGTGAGCTGCTCGACCCCATCGATGTCGCCGCGCCGTTTGATCTCGACGGCCACGCTGCCGCCGTCGGCATCCCTCGCGAGAATGTCGACCGGGCCGATCGCCGTCATGTACTCGCGGCGCACGAGCCGGTATCCGTCGCCCAGCAATTCGATCTGCTCGGCGAGCAGGCGCTGGAGGTCGGCCTCGACGCCATCCTTCTGCAGGCCCGGATCGACGCCCAGCTCGTGCGAGCTGTCGTGCAGGATCTCATGGATGGAGATCACGAGCAGGTCGGCCGTCTTCACCTGGTTGACCTTCCAGAGCTCGACGACTCCGGCATCCGCCTGCTCGGGGTCGGGTTCGAGCACCGTGAGGACGCACGGTGGACTCATCCAGTTGAGCGGCTTGTAGGACAGGGAATCGGAGTGCACGAGCACGCTGCCGTCGCCCTTGAGCAGGAGCAGCCGGGTCGCGAGCGGAAGGTGCGCGCTCAGCCGACCGGCGTAGTCGACGGAACAGCGGGCAATCACGAGGCGCACGAGTTCGAGGGTAGCGTCCTCGACAGACTCCTGCAGAAGGCGCAGACTCGAAGGATCAGATCCATCTACGAGGAGGAATCATGGCATCCGTTGCGCGGGTAACCACCTTGAGCGTGAGTTCCGACACATCATTCGACGACGCGATCGCCGCCGGCATCGCCAGGGCGAACAAGACGCTTCGCGGTGTGACCGGAGCGTGGGTCAAGGAGCAGAAGGTCGAGGTCTCCGGCGGCGCAGTCGTCAGCTGGCGCGTCGTGCTCGAAGTGACCTTCGTGCTCGACGACTAAAGAGTCTTCGTACGGTCGCGGGCCGACCCCGATGCGACGCCTGCGACCACGATGAGCACGAGCACGAGCAGAAGCGCGTGCAGCAGTCCGAAGTGCTCGCCGAGGAAGCCGATGAGTGGCGGCCCGACGAGGAAGGCGCAGTAGCCGATCGTGGCGACGGCGCTCACTCTGGCCGCCGCCGTGCGCGGGTCGTCCGCGGCCGCCGACATCCCGGTCGGGAAGCCGAGCGCAGAGCCGAGACCCCACAGCACGACGCCGACTATCGCGATCCAGAGCACCGGCACGAAGATGAAGATGAGAAGTCCGAGCGCGGCGAGAACCGCGGATGCCCGGAGCACGGGAACCCGACCGTAGCGATCCAGAACGCGAGGGCCGGTGAGCCGCCCCAGAGTCATCGCGGTCACGAAGATCCCGAACACGACGGCGCCGGTCGGCCGGTCGACCCCATGGCCCTCCACCGCGGCGAGGGACAGCCAGTCGTTGGCTGAACCTTCCGCGAACGCCATGCCCAGAACGATGAGTCCGATGAGGAGGGTGCGCGGATCCTTCCAGATCGCCAGTCGCGACCGCCAGCCGTCCGGGGCGGCGGCATCGGTCTCGTCCGGCACGTGCAGGACCGTCTCGGACTGCGTCATCCGAACCGCCAGGAGGCCGACAGCGAACATGACCGCCGACACGATCCCCGCCTGCAGCGCGATGGAGACGTGCAGCAGTTCGGCGAGGGCTCCGAGGCCGGCCCCGATCATCGTGCCGAAGCTGAAGAAGGCGTGGAACACCGGCATGATCGTGCGGCCGAGGATGCGCTCGTTCACGGCGCCCGACAGGTTCATGGCGACGTCGCAGGTGGCCATCCCGACCCCGAAGATGGCGAGACCGGCGAACGCCACCCAATAGAGCTGTCCGAGCGTCACGGCGAGCCCGGCGACGACGAGCCCGACCGGCGCGACCACGAAGCACGCCGACATGACGGCGATCGCTCCGAAGCGGGCGAGCAGGTGACTCGACAGCAGAAGGCCCAGGATCGAACCGATCGCGATCGCGAAGATCAGGATGCCCATCTCGGCCGTCGACACGTCGAGGGCGGCCTTGACCGCCGGTGTCCTGGCCATCCAGCTGGCGATGCCGATGCCGCACAGCGCGAAGATGGTGAAGATGCCGTTTCGCCACGCGACGACCTCGCGTCGACTGAGGCCGGCCGGATAGGTCGTGGGAGTGTTCGGCATGACGATCCAGCCTATTCCGCTGGAGCATGGGCACCCGGCACGCGATGTCCACCGCACGGCGTTTGCTTCTAGGCTGAGAGGATGACCGATTCGATCCCCCTCAGCTCTGGAATCCACACCGACGAACTCGATCCGGCCATCCGGCCGCAGGATGACCTCTTCCGCCACGTGAACGGCAAGTGGATCGACCGGACCGAGATTCCCGCCGACAAGGCACGGTACGGCTCCTTCTACCTTCTCGCCGAAGAGGCGGAGAAGGCGGTTCGGGACATCATCGTCGAGGCGCAGGACGCCGAGCCCGGGACGGAGGAGCGCAAGTTCGGCGACCTGTTCGCGAGCTTCATGGACGAGGAGCGCGCCGAGGAGCTTGGCGGCACCCCGCTCGAGGCGATGCTCGCCGAGGTCGACGGGATCGATTCGATCGAGGGCGTACTGCGTGGGCTCGGACGCCTCGAGCGCACCGGCATCACCGGATTCGCACAGCTCTTCGTGGACAACGACCCCGGCAATCCGGAGCGCTATCTCGTCTTCATCGAGCAGGGTGGTCTCGGGCTGCCCGACGAGTCCTATTACCGCGAAGAGAAGTTCGCGGAGGTCCGCCGCGCATACCTTCCCTTCCTCGAGACGATGTTCGCGCTTGCGGGCGTCGACGACCCGAAGGAGTGCGCCCGCCGGGTGTTCGCCCTCGAGTCCGACATCGCGACCCACCACTGGGACAATGTCGCCAGTCGTGACAGCGAGAAGACCTACAACCTCCGATCCTGGTCCGAGGTCGGCGGCCCTGACCTGACGGGCTGGCTCGCCGAGCTCGATCCGCCGAAGAGCTCCTTCGATGAGGTCGTTCTCCGTCAGCCGAGTTTCCTGGAGGGCCTCGCGGCGCTGCTCGTCGATGACCGCGTTGAGGACTGGAAGGACTGGATGCGGTGGCAGGTCATCCGTTCGTCCGCGGCATACCTGTCGAGTGCATTCGTGACCGCGAACTTCGAGTTCTACGGGAAGACGCTCACCGGCACACCGGAGTTACGCGCTCGCTGGAAGCGAGGGGTCTCCTTCGTGGAGGGAATGATGGGCGAGGCCGTCGGCCGCACCTATGTCGACCGCCACTTCCCTCCCGCGGCCAAGACCGCGATGGATGTCCTCGTCGCGAACCTCATCGAGGCCTATCGGCAGAGCATCACCGGGCTGGCCTGGATGACGACCGTCACGCAGGGCAGGGCCCTCGAGAAGCTCGCCAAGTTCACCCCGAAGATCGGTTACCCGGTGAAGTGGCGCGACTACTCGAAGCTCGAAACGAGCGCTGACGACCTCATCGGCAACCTCCGCGCTGCGAGCGAGTTCGAGTTCCAGCGCGAGCTCGGCAAGATCGGCAAGCCACTCGATCGCGACGAATGGTTCATGACGCCGCAGACGATCAACGCGTACTACAACCCCGGCTTCAACGAGATCGTGTTCCCCGCCGCCATCCTGCAGTTCCCCTTCTTCGACGAGACGCGGGATGCGGCAGCCAACTACGGTGCGATCGGCGCGGTCATCGGCCACGAGATCGGCCACGGATTCGACGACCAGGGCTCGAAGTACGACGGTGACGGGCGTCTGACCGATTGGTGGACCGCTGAGGATCGCGCCGCCTTCGAGAAGCTCACGGGTGCACTCATCGCCCAGTACGACGCTCTCGCACCGCGGCAGGTTCCCGAGCACCACGTGAACGGAGCCCTCACGATCGGCGAGAACATCGGCGACCTCGGTGGGCTCGGGATCGCATGGAAGGCCTATCTGATCTCACTCGCCGGAGAAGAGCCGCCCGTCATCGACGGTATGACCGGCGCTGAGCGCTTCTTCCTGTCGTGGGCGCAGGCCTGGCAGCTGAAGGCGCGGGACGAGGAGGTCATCCGGCTGCTCGCGATCGATCCCCACTCACCGAACGAGTTCCGTTGCAATCAGATCGTTCGTAATCTCGATGATTTCTATGAGACCTTTAATGTGTCGGATTCTGACGAGCTGTGGCTCGCCCCTGAAGAACGCGTGACCATTTGGTAGCACCCACCCGGAATGTGATTCGCCGCGACCGGGTTCGCGAACGACGCGAGCCCCGGCACCGCGGAGCTGGAGGAGCGGAGAACTTCTCGAGCTCATTCACTGCGCTCGGATTGCTGGGTTACGACGGAGCTCACGTGTCGGCGAACGTCGTGGATCTCACGAGTGGCCTCGTGCTGTGCGCGATCGATGACCGCATCGTCCTGCCGACGGCGAGCGTCGGCAAGGTGCTCCTGCTCATCGAGGTGTCCGCCCGCCTGACCGCGCGGGAGTTCTCCGGCTACGGGATACTCGACAAGTCCCTGCGCGATGGCGCCGCCGACTCCGGGATCTGGCAACACCTCCAGGCGCCGTCACTGCCCGTCGCGGATCTCGGCGCCCTGGTCGGGGCGACGAGCGACAATCTCGCGACGAATGTCCTGCTGCGGCAGGTCGGACTCGACGCCGTGCGTGCGCGGACGGAGTCCCTCGGTCTGGCGCGCACAGCACTCCTCGATCTCGTACGGGAGACCAGGGGGCCGGATGACGCCCCCCAACTCTCGGTCGGATCGACGGCCGAACTCGCGTGGCTGTTCGGGGCGCTCTACCGCGGACAGGTCGTCGATGAGGTGACGAGCCGGCGCGTCATGGGATGGCTCTCACTCAACACTGACCTCTCCATGGTGGCCAGCGCGTTCGGCCTCGATCCGCTCGCACATCGAGCGGTGGATCACGGCATCCAGCTCGTGAACAAGACGGGGTCGGATGTCGGCGTGCGCAGCGAGGTCGGCATCCTGAGAGGTCCGCGTGCCGTGGTCTCCTATGCGGTCACCGTACAGTTCCGGGACGACTCCATGGCCCGCAGGCTCCGATCGCTCGAGGCCATGCGTACGGTCGGGTTCGACCTGCTCGAGTACGTGCACTGATTTCCGACCGGATCGAAATTCATCCCCAAAAGGACTTGGCTCTGTATATCGGTTGATGGTACTGTGCAATCTGCACCCGAGTTCTGCGAACCCGAATCGTTGAACTAAACCCCCGACGGGTGCGGTGAAGAAGGTGATTGCCCGACACCGATCCCGGCCGTCCCCCCGGCCGCATCACTGAGCCCGACGCTCCCTGACTTACCCTCGATCTGATGTCTTCTGAATGGCATCCGAGTCATCGTCGTTGTGCTTCGGCGCGCTCGCTTGATGATGCAACAACACCCGAAAGCTCAACAGCTTGTTGTCATTTATGAAGGAGTAACCCCCACATGAAATCCAAGAAATTACTGGCGATCGGGAGCGCAATGCTCCTGGTGGCCGGCTTCGTCTCCCTGGGAGCGTCGCCCGCCAATGCGGACAACGACAGCAACTCGAACGAGGTCACCTATTGGCAGAACCAGTACCCCGGATCCACCTGCTACAAGTTCAACCTGGACGACAGCAGCCCTTACGGCGCGGTGACCAATGACCAGAAGGCGGTCACGCTTTCCGGGTCCAGCACCTGGGTCGCCCTGATCGTGAACGGCGGGAGCGGCGACACAGTCATCGCACCTCCGGAGTCCGGCGTGGCCTACTACCCACCACTGAACAACGGTGGCCAGCCCCCGACCATTTCCCACTGGATCGTGTGTATCAACACGACTCCTCCGCCCGTGACGACGGTTCCGGCCGCGACGTTCACGGATGTGTGTGGTATCGCCAACGATTCCTACTCCGCCCCGGCGGACACGGCGTCGATCGATTACTCGACCACGGATAACCGGGTCAATGGTGTCGGCACGGTGACGGTGACGGCGGCTCCCCAGTCGGGTTACACCTTCGCGGATGGTGCGTACACGGGTCCGTGGTCGCACACGTTCACCGACGAGGTGTGTCCCACCGAGGTCACGACGGTCCCGGTTGCGACGTTCACTGACATGTGCGGCACGGCCAACGACTCCTACTCCGCCCCGGCGGACACGGACGGGATCCACTACTCGGTCGTGGATTCCCGGGTCGATGGTGTCGGCACGGTGACGGTGACGGCGGCTCCCCAGTCGGGTTACGTGTTCGCGGATGGCGCCTACACCGGCCCCTGGTCGCACACGTTCACCGACGAGGTGTGCCCCATCGAAGTGGTGACGGTCCCGCTCGCCACCTTCACGGATGCGTGCGGTACGGCCAACGATTCCTACTCCGCCCCGACGGACACCGCTGAAATCGACTACACGGTCGTCGATTCTCGCGTCAACGGTGTCGGCACGGTGACGGTGACGGCGGCTCCCCAGGTGGGATACGTGTTCGCGGATGGTGCCTACACCGGCCCCTGGTCGCACACGTTCACCAATGCGGATTGTGTCGTCGACAATTTCGTGGTTCCGGATCCGACTGATCAGAGCTGCTCCGTGACGGGTGATGGTATTCCCGTCAGCGGTTACATCTGGGTCGATCTGGGCGGCAACCTCGGCAACGAGATCAGCTACCAGATCGTGGGCGGCACGTACAACTACACGGCGACTCAGGAGATCAACAACCTGCCTCCGGGTACTTACACGGTGACGGCGACGGCGAAGCCGGGATTCACGTTGGATTCCTCGAAGGCTTCGTCGTGGACCCTCACGATCGGGTCGGCCGAAAACTGCGACCTGATCACGCACCCGTTGATCTCGACGACGGCGACGTTCAAGAACATCACCTGCAGTGCGGGCGGCAGCTACACGCTGGCGGCCACTGAGGGTGTTCTGTGGTTCGTCAACGGTTCGTCGACACCGACGGCTCCGGGGACGTACCACGTCACGAGTGCTACGACGGTGAACATCCAGGCGCAGACGACTGGTCCGGATTACGGTTGGGAACAGGACGCCCAGACTTCCTGGACGTTCGACTTCACCACTCCGGCGGACTGCCTGCCCACGCTGGCATTCACCGGGTCCGACAGCGCCCCCATCGGGTTGCTGCTCGCCGGCGGATTCCTGCTGCTCGGTGGAACCATCATCGCTTTCGAGCGGAGGCTCCGTAAGACAGCACGGTAATACCGGCGCCATAGAGTTCAGGTGTCCCGCTCTCCCGCTTCGGGTGGGGAGGTGGGGCACCTGAATCTTTATGTCCGGACCGACGATCCTGAAAGCCACCTGATCAGAGGCCCGGAGACCGGCGCTACGCTAAGTGGTGGTCGCCGGATACCCGGGTCACCGAATCGAACGGAGTGATGATGCGAGGCAAGCTCGTACTGCTGGTCGGAATCGGCATCGGTTACGTGCTCGGCGCGCGCGCCGGACGCGAGCGCTACAACGAGATCAAGCGTTCGGTCAGCAGATTCTGGAACGATCCGCGCGTGCAGCACCAGGTGCAGAATGTCGAGGAGTTCGCGAAGGACAAGGCACCGGATGTCGTCGACTTCCTCGGTGAGACCGCGAAGAAGGTCGTCACGCGGTCGTCTTCGGGCTCATCAAAGGGTTCGACCGCGAAGGCGCGTTCTGCGAACGGGAAGTCGTCGTCGACGACCAGGAGCTCCTCGACGTCGGCGAAGAAGTAGCCGAAGCGGAGTATAATTGTGACAGACCAGAACAGCACGCGCGCTCAGAAACGCTCGCTCATCAGTCTGGTCGCCAGCCTTCCCGGGTTGCTGATCGAACTGGTGAAGAGCGAACTCGAACAACTCAAGACCGAGTTGATCCGCAAGGCTAAACATGCGGGAATAGGCATAGGCTTCCTCGCGGCGGCCGGTGTGTTCGCCTTCTTCGCCGTGGGAGTCCTCACGGCGGCGGCCATCCTCGGTCTTGCCGTCGTCCTGCCGGCGTGGCTCGCCGCACTCATCGTCGCAGCGGTCCTCCTCGTGGCCGTCACGATCTTCGTCCTCCTGGGAGTCGCTCAACTGAAGAAGACGAGCCCGGAGCCGACGGAGACCATCGCGAGCGTCCGCAGCGACATCCGTGCCATCAAGGGCACCACGAAGCGGAGTAGACCATGACGACAAGCAGCGCTCGGACCGCGTCAGCGCGCGCGGAGCTCGAGGAGACCCTCGACGCGATCGAGGACAAGTTGAACGTTCCGAAGCAGGTCGGTCTTCTCGGCGAACGGGCCCGCGACTCCTGGGAGCGTAATCCGGTGCCGTGGATCATCGGCGCGACGGCGGCCGTCATCGTCGTCGGAGGAATCGTCGCCTGGGCGATATTCGGCGACGACTGACCCGATAGCGCCGCGCTTTTGGCGCCTGCGCCCCGCGGGGGCAGGATAGAGGGCATGAGTTCCCGCCACCCGAGCACTGCATGATCACACGGCTCAACCACAAACCCCTCGCGGGGTGGCGTGTTCTGGTTCCGCGGGGTGGCGAGTGGGGAAACAGTGTCGCCGCGACGCTTCGCCAGAAAGGCGCAGTGCCCGTCATCGCGCCGATGACCAACTTCGCGGCGACCGAGAACTCCGAGGAACTCGCGCACTCCTTCACACGACTGTCCGACGGCGAATTCGAATGGCTCGTCGTCACGAGTTCGACGACGGTGGATGTCCTCGTCGGTCACGCCGTTCGGGTGCCGGAGCACACGAAGATCGCTGCCGTGGGCGAATCGACGACCTCCGCTCTGGTGCTCGCAGGGTACCGAGTCGACCTCGCACCGGCGAAAGACAACTCGTCCCGGGGGCTGGTCAAGGAGTGGCGATCCGCCCCGCCGAAAGAGAGGGTCCTCGTCCCGCAATCCGAAGACTCGGATGATGTGCTCGTGACGGGACTGATCGAACTCGGGATCGCGGTCGAGTTCGTCACGGCGTACCGAACCGTCGGCGTGGCCGTGCCGAGGGACGTCGCGGACGACGTCGCATCCGGAGCGATCCAGGGGGTGCTCATCACGTCGGGCAGTGTCGCCCGACAGATTCAGACACAGCTGGCGCCCCTCCCGGAGGAGACCGTGGTCGCTGCGATCGGCCCGCGGACGGCGTTCGATGCGAGAGCGGCGGGTATCCGGGTGGATGTCATCGCGGAGTCCCGCACCGCTGACGCGCTCGTCGCGGCGCTCATCGAGGGTGTCGTCAGATAACCGTCATGGGTGCGTGGGCCGCGACCGCCCCGAGCAGGAACGCGATGCCGAGCAGGGGGGCGACGCCCTGGATGAGTGCTGCGCGCCACATCCGTCGCTCCGTGATGAGGAGGACGATGCTTGCGAGCACCATGGATGACAGTGCCACGAGTACGACCCACTTGCCTGCCACCGGGTTGCCCCAGCCCAGCAGGAGGAGGCCGAGCACAGTCGCGAGCGCGAGGAACAGGTTGTAGAAGCCCTGGTTGAAGGCCATCGGCTCCACGACATCCGCGTCGGCCTGCGACTTCAGGCCGAACCGTCGCCAGATGGCCGGCTTCGCCCAGAGCACGCTCTCCAGGGCGAAGATCGCGATGTGGATCACGGCGGCGATGACGGCGAGGACGACGGCGAGAACCTGCAGTGTTGTGATCATGAGCGATAGTGTTTCACGGTACGCTCTCCGGCGCCATTGACCCGAATGGCGAGCCATGCGGTGTCGCCGAGTGGGAGAGGCCCGCATGCCCGACACCATCACGACGACCTGCTGCATCTCCGGCGGCGGGCCGGCCGGTATCACGCTCGGCCTGCTGCTCGCCAGGGCCGGCGTCGACACGGTCGTACTGGAGAAGCACCTCGACTTCTTCCGCGACTTCCGCGGTGACACGATTCATCCCTCGACGATCGACCTCATCGACCAGCTCGGCCTGCGCGCGAAGTTCGATGCCATCCCGCAGAGCGAGATCCACACCCTGGACGTCGTCGTGAACGGTAACCGGCTGACCCCGGTCGACTTCTCGAAGCTTCACCGGAAGAACGATTACATCGCGCTCATGCCGCAGTGGGACTTCCTGTCCCTGTTCGCGGAGGAGGGCGCGAAGTACCCGAACTTCCATCTCATGATGGGGGCAGAGGCGACCGGAATCCTGCGCGAGGGCGGTGACGCGGATGCCCGAGTGCGCGGCGTCACCGCGACGACCCAGACCGGGCCGGTCGAGATCGAGGCGGTGCTCACCGTCGCGGCGGATGGCAGGGACTCGTCCGTTCGCGACGCTGCCGGTCTCGTCCCGGTGGACTTCGGGGTCGCCATCGACCTGCTGTGGTTCCGGCTGCCGCGCACGACGGTGAATCCGCCCGACACCCTCGCCTATCTCGATGCGGAGTCGATGGTCATCACGATCCCCCGCCACGACTACTACCAGGCGGGGATGCTCATTCCCAAGGGCGGCTACCCAGAGGTTCAGGATGCGCGGATCGAGGAGTTCCGCGCCCGCATCGTACGCGTCGCACCGTTCCTGGCCGAGGTCGTCGACTCCCTGAAGGACTGGGACCAGGTGAAGCTGCTCACCGTGCAGGTGGACCGTCTGCAACAGTGGTGGCAGGACGGCCTGCTGTGCATCGGCGACGCGGCGCACGCGATGTCCCCCGCATTCGGCGTCGGGGTGAACTATGCGATCCAGGATGCCGTGGCGTCTGCGAACCTTCTCGTCGATGCCCTGAGGGCTGGGGCGGTCACGACCGAGGAGCTCGCCAGGGTGCAGGCGAGGAGGCTGCCGCCGGTGGCGCGAATGCAGCCGATCCAGTTGCGGCTGCACAACGTCATCGCGAAGCCCGGTGGCGGGGGCTTCCTCACGAACCCGATGCGCTGGTGGCAACGGGCGATCGCGGCCGTGCTCCTGCCGATCCTTCGGCAGCTGTCAGCGCGCATCGTCGGACGCGGGTTCCGTCCGGAGGTCATCGAACCGCAGCTCGATCCCCGTTGACGAGGCAGCGCGTCAGCCGAAGAGGGCGCGCACTTCCGCGTAGCGGGCATCCGGCACCGTCTTGAGCGAACCGAGCGCGGCCTCGAACGGAACATCCACGATGTCGGTGCCCTGGAGTGCGACCATGAAGCCCCACTTCTCCTCGAGGACCATCTGCAGCGCACCCCAGCCGAGACGCGTCGCGAGGACCCGGTCGTACGCGGTGGGCGTGCCCCCGCGCTGGATGTGGCCGAGTGTGGTGGCTCGTGTCTCGATGCCCGTGCGCTCCTCGATGAGCGGTGCGAGGACTTCTCCGATGCCGCCGAGACGCGGTCGACCGAAGGCGTCGAGTCCGCGCTCGCTGTGGACATCCGTCATCGTGTCGAGGAGAAACCCCTCAGCGACGGCGACGAGCGGAGCCCTGCCACGAAGGTGTGCACGGGTGACCCACTCGCAGATCTCCTCGATCGACAGCTTCTGCTCCGGAATCAGGATGGCGTGCGCGCCTGCCGCGACCCCGGAGTGGAGGGCGATCCAGCCGACGTGGCGACCCATGACCTCGGCGACCATGCAGCGGTCATGCGAGTCGCCCGTCGTGCGCAGGCGATCCATGGCCTCCGTCGCGATCTCGACCGCGGTGTCGAAACCGAAGGTGTAGTCCGTCGCGTCGAGGTCGTTGTCCACCGTCTTCGGGACGCCGACGATGGGGATGCCGAGGTCGGACAGTCGCTTCGCCGCCGCGAGGGTTCCCTCGCCGCCGATGGCGACGAGCGCATCCATCGAGTGGCGCTCCATGACCTCGCGGACTCGATCGGGCCCGCCGTATTCGAAGGGGTTGGTGCGCGACGTGCCGAGGATCGTCCCGCCGTGTTTGCTGATCCCCATGATGTGGTGGCGCTCGAGCCTGAAGATGTCCTCCTCCAGGAGGCCCTTCCAGCCGTTGCGGATTCCGAGGAAGTCGAGTTGGTGCAACTGGATCCCGCTGAACACGATCGCGCGGATGACCGCGTTGAGTCCCGGTGCGTCTCCGCCGCTCGTGAGGATGCCGATTGCCATGCAACCATCTTGGTGCACGCGACCCCGTGCCGGTGACGCGATGACGCGATGACGCCGGGGGTCAGTCCTCGTCGTCGGTGAACGTCGAGGGACCGGACCCGGGTTCGTCTTCCTCGGCCGCCAGCTTCTTGAGGAGCTCGTCCGCCTGCTTCTTCGAGTCGTCGGCGTGTTCAGGATCCCAGGCCGCAGGACCGCCCTGGTTCGCGAAGGGATCGAAGTCGGCCATATCGTGTCCCCTTCCGTGAGAGCCGGGCGCTTTCTGCCGTTGGTGGAGTTTAACCAGCGGCGGGTCCGTAGGTAAAGAGCCCGGCGGGGTCGTACGCCTTTCTCACAGTCTCCAGCCTCGAGAAGATCTCCGGCGGCCAGGCGCTTTCGAAGTGGGCGCGGGAGCTGAAGGCACCCGCGAAGTTGACCATGGTCTGGGGCGCCACCCAGGGTGCTAGTGCGTCGGACAGGGCGCCACCGGCGGCCGGAAGCACCGTCGCGAACAGGGCAGGGTCGGGAACGCCGATCGAGTACAGCGAGAATCGGCCAGACCGTCCGCCTGCGGCCGACCCCTCAGGGACATCGACCGCCGTCCGTCCGCCGAGGTGCCTCAGTTCGGTGATCATGAGCGGAGTCTGCACGCCGGCGCCGAGCTGGCCGAGGACGACCGTCGCGAGTTCCTGGTCCACCCCCGTCAGCAATGCGCCGATGTCCCACGCGGGGAGAGGATCGGTCGGGTCGTTGTGGATGAGGCCCATCTTCGAGGTCGGAAGCTCGCCGATCATGTCCATGATGGCCGGGGCGAGCGAGCGGAGGGGCGCCACGAGGCGCTCCCCGTCCTCCGCGCTGCCCGGATACGCGAACCGCAGGGCGATCGCGTGTCGTCCGCGGAGAGGCTCGGGGACGAACTCGGCAGGGGGAAAACGGATGATGGCGATCGACGTGGTCACGTCATCCGGCGCGCTCGTCGTCCAGTCGATCCATCCCCGCAGAACCGTCTCGATGTGCGGGGTGTCGAAGATGACGGCGCCGCCGTAGATGAGGGGGAGGTCCACGAGCTCGATGCTCATCCCGGTGACGACGCCGAGCCCGCCCTTGCCTCCGCGCAACGCCCAGAACAGGTCCGGGTTCTCCGTTGCGCTCGCCGTCATGGCCTCGCCGTCTCGCGTGACGATGCGGAACGAGCGCGCGTAGTCGGAGGTGTAGCCGTGACTCCGAGCGAGCGGGCCGATGCCGCCGCCGAGGGTGAGGCCGATGGCGCCCACGTCCGGGGATGAGCCGGTGATCGCGGTGAGTCCGAACGGGGCGGCGGCCGCCTGCACCGCCTCCCACTTGAGCCCCGCGCCGACAGTGGCGATGTGCGTCTCGGGGTCGACGTGCAGGCTGTCGAGGCGCCTGGTGACGATGAGCATGCCATCCGTGACGGGAGCGGCCGGACCGTGTCCGGTGGCCAGCACTCGGATCGGCAGGTCATGCCTGGCGGCGAAGCGCACGGCCTCGACGACATCCGCTTCGCTCGTGACGCCGACGGCGACGAGCGGGTGGAAGCTCGCGGCGAGGTTGAATCCGCTGACCTCTTCGGCGAAGCCCGCGTCGTCGGGGTTGAGAACGGTTCCTGCGACGTGGGCGCGCAGGTCTGACAGATCAGGACTCGGGTTCATGATTCGACAGTAGACCCGCTGAAACGCCGGGGAGAACGACGCGTGGAAGTGAATCCGAACCCGGGACGCTACTGCGACTCGAGGACGGCCATCGCGGCGTTGTGGCCGCCGAGCCCGCTCACCGCGCCACCCCGCTGCGCACCGGACCCGCACAGGAGGATGCGATCCCACTTCGTCGCGACACCCCACCGCTCTGCCGGTGTCGACAGCGGTGCGTCGTCCTCGACGAATGGCCAGGACAGTGGTCCGTGGAAGATGTTGCCCCCCGGCATCCCGAGCGCGTTCTCGATGTCCAGCGTCGTCTTCGTCTCGACGCAGGGGGCGCCGTTCGCATCGAACATGAGCACGTCGTCGATCGGCTCGGCGAGCACCGAATCGAGCGAGGACAGCACGGCGGCCTGGAGTCGCTCCCTCATCGCATCGTTGTTCCCGCTTGTGATCAGACGGTCCGGAACGTGGAGGCCGAACACCGTGAGCGTCTGCGCGCCGGATGCCCGGAGTTCCGGCGACAGGATGCTGGGGTCGGTGAGCGAGTGGCAGTAGATCTCGGCGGGAAGCGGATTCGGGATCCCGCCGCCGGATGCCGTCTCGAACGCGGTCTGAAGCTGGCTGTAGAGCTCGTTGATGTGGAAGGTGCCGCCGAATGCGGCCGCAGGATCGACCGACGACTCTCGAAGCCGCGGCAGCCGGGAGAGCATGAGGTTGACCTTCACCTGGGCGCCCTCGGGCCTGGCCGCGGTCTCGACCGGCCCGGCCGGAGAAGGCCCGGAAGAAGAGGACCCGCCGGCCAGCACCAGCCGCTCGAGAGTGTACGGCGCCACGTTCGCGAGCACGGTGCCCGCGCCGATCGAGTGCTCCTGGTCGCCTGCCACATAGCGAACCTCGCCATCCGGGGCGATGGCGATGACCTCCGCGCCGGTGACGATCGTCGCGCCAGCGCGCCTGGCAGCGGAGGCAAGTCCGCTCGTCACGGCGCCCATCCCCCCGACCGGCACATCCCAGTCGCCGGTCTCGTTGCCGATCACGTGGTACAGGAAGCAGCGGTTGGCCGCGAGTGCCGCATCATGCGCCTCGGCGAAGGTGCCGATGAGGGCATCCGTGAGAACGACGCCGCGGACGAGATCGTTCGCGAACGTACCCTCGACGACTTCGCCGATGGGGTTCTCGATGAGTGACGCCCACGACGTCTCGTCCTCGACGAGCCTGCGTGCCTCCGACCTGCGCAGCAGGGGGTCGCAGACCGTGGGGAACAGTGCTCGGGCCATCCGGGCCGTCCCGTCGTAGAAGGAACTCCACGCCTCTGCGTCCTTCGCCGCACCGATGGCGGCGAAGGACGCGGACGTCGCCGCGGCATCCGCGTGGTCGACGAGGAGTCCCGTCGATCCACCCGGCTCGGGGGTGTACGAGGAGTACCTCCGTCGCAGAAGCTGCAGGTCGACACCGAGATCGCGAAGGATGCGTCTGGGAAGCAGGCTCACGAGGTAGGAGTACCGGGACAGCCGGGCATCCACCCCGGGGAACGCGTCGGCGGAGACAGCGGCGCCTCCCACGTGGTCGAGCCGTTCGAGCACCGTCACGGACCTGCCCGACTGGGCGAGATAGGCGGCCGCGACGAGCCCATTGTGGCCACCACCGACGATCACGATGCTTCTTCTGTCGACCATGATTCGAGCCTAACCAGTGGCGGGGCGCACTCCCGACTCGGTATCAGGCGCCGCCGGTATTCTTTTCGGATGGATGTGCGCGAGTTGGCCCTGCCCGACATCGCGGGTATCGCCGAGGAGGCGATCGCTGCAGTCGATCGCTGGCTCGCCCTCGACGACGTGCCGCTGCCTGCGGGGGAGGCGGCGCTCGTGAGACTTCTCGGCTCAGACGGCGGTGCGCGGTTCGCGACCGACTTCATCGACGGGGTGCTTCGGCCGTCGGATGTCGGCGTGGCGGCGGCGAACCTCGAGCGGCTCTCGCGCAACGTGCCGGCGAGCGTGCGATGGCACTCCGAGATCAGCACGCAGCTCGTCGGCGGTTTCGCGCCGCTCGTTCCCTCGGCGATCGTCCCCCTCGCCAGGGAGAGCTTCCTGCGCTCCATCTCCCACCTCCTGGTCCGCCTCGATTCGCAGGATCTGACCCGTGAACTGGAGTCGATCGTGCGCCCGGGCGGCATCCGCCCGGTGCTCGCCCCCATGACGGCCGTCGCGAGCGGCCATCGCGAGGGGTACCGACAGGCGGCGGACCTGCTCGAACTGCTCGACCGACCGGACGTCCACGCGGTCACCATCCGTCTCTCGGCGCTCCTCGGCCGCGTCCGCCAGCTCGACCTCGAGGGGGAGGTCGACCGCGCAGTGGAACTCCTGAATCCGCTCTACGAGCGCGCGGACCGCACGGAGCCGGGCAAGCTCATCGTGCTCGAGGTCGGCGCCTTCGACGAACTCGAAGCGACACTGAGGGTGTTCGAACGGATGCTCGCACTGCATCCGGATCTCGACCTCGGGATCTCGCTGCCCGCCTTCCTCCCCGATTCGCTGCCGGCTCTCTCCCGCGTCGTCGACCTCGCGCGCAAGCGGAGGGCCTCCGGCGGGGCGCAGGTGACCGTGCGGCTGACCCAGGGCGACCAACTCGGTGAGGAGCGTGCGGCGGCCGCGACGCACGGTTGGCCGGTTGCCCCGTTCGGGACGCGCGCGGACACCACGGCGCACGCCATCCGGCTTCTCGAATTCGGCCTGACTCCGGCGCGCACGAAGCCCGTCACGATCGTCGAGGCGACAGGCGACCTGTTCGTCACCGCGTACTCTTGGCGGCTGGCACGGTCGCGCGGTGTCGAGCGGAGCCTTGAGCACGAGTTCACGCTCGGGATGTCCTCCGACCGCAGCGAAGCCGTCAAGCGCGACGTCGGCGGCATCCGGGTCACCGTACCCGTCGTGCACGGCGGTCAGCTTCCGCTCGCAGCCGCATACCTCGTTCGGCGGATCCGTGAACTCGCCGACGGAGACATCCGAACCGCGCGGAGCCGTGAGCGCGCGGGCACGGCGTTCCTCGATGCGCTCGAGAGGTCGCGGGTCACACCGGCGGCCACACACCGCGTCCAGGGCGACATCAGGATCGAGAGCGCCGACTTCTCCGTGCCCTCGACGAGAAGCTGGGCACGGGGGGTGCTCGAACGGGCACGGAACTCCGCCTCCGGCGAGGCGCTTCTCGCCCGGTCTGCGATCTCGTCCTCCGCCGAACTGGACGCGCTCATCGCCGACGCGCTCATCGCCGCCGGATCGTGGGGAGAGCGGCGCGGTTCGACGAGGGCCACCGTCATCGAGAGCGTCGCGGAGGTTCTCGCCGAGTGGCGGGGACTCCTCGTGGAGACGGAGGTGAGCGAGAGCGGAACGCTTCTCGAGGAGGCGGATCGCGACGTGAGCGTGGCGATCGGGCTGGCCATGCGTGCTGCGGCGAACGCCCGCGAGCTCGATTCTGTGCCAGAGGCGATGATTCTTCTTCCGCGCCTCGTCGTCGTGGCGACCCCGAGGTCCGGTGCGATTCCCGTGCTTGCGGGTGCGGTGCTCACCGCGCTCGCCGCAGGAAGCGCCGTGATCGTCAAGACGGCTCCGGAGACGCGAAGAGCTGCGGCCGTCTTCGTGGAGACACTCGTTGCCGGAGGTGTGCCGCCAGATCTCGTCTCGATCGTCGATGACGAGGGAGAGCTCACGCGGGAGCTCGTGTGCGATGACCGCGTCGACCACATCCTGCACGTCGGCAGCAGGCACACCGCGAAGCTGTTCCATTCCTGGCGCGCGGAGGCTCCGCTGTCCTCGACGACGGGCGGCAGGAACTCCATCATCGTGACCCCGAGCGCCGACCTCGAGGCCGCCGTGATCGACATCGTGGACAGCGCCCTCGACCATGCGGGACAGGCGTCGACGGCGGCAAGCACTGTCATCGCGGTCGGGTCCGTCGGCGAGTCCGCCCGATTCCTCGGAAGGCTCGCGGATGCCGTCGCCTCGGTTCCGGTGGCTGCACCGGGAAGTCCGGGGGCCGGCATCTCGGCCCTCGGCCGGCCGGCAGGAGAACGGGAACGCGCACTGCTCGATGAGCTGGACGAGGGAGAGACCTGGCAAGTTCGTCCGCGGCAGTTCGACACGAGGGGAAGGCTGTGGTCGCCCGGCCTCCGCGAAGGCGTCGCCCCGAATTCGCCGTACCGGAGGCGGGAGAACCGTGCGCCGGTCATCGGGGTCGTTCGGGCCGAGACCCTGGCCGAGGCGATCGAGATCCAGAACGGCCCCGGGTTCGGGCTCGCCGCCGGCATCCACTCCCTCGACCCGCTCGAACTCGAGACCTGGATGGCGACCGTGCAGGCGGGACTCCTGTGCATCAACCGCTCGACGACGACGGTGCTGAGAGCCCGTGTGCCGATCGAGGGCTGGAACCGTTCTGTGGTCGGGCTCGCGCGTTCGGATGGCGGACAGGACGCTGCACTGGCTCTCTGCCGCCCGGAGCCGGTGGCGGTCACCGCGGGCACGACCGTGACACTCGAGGGGGTGGGGGACCGGGTCGCGCGATTCATCCGCGCCGCTCAGGCCGGACTCCACTTCGACGAGTTCAACTGGGTGAGGGCCGGTGCGCGAAGCGACGAGGAGGAGTGGCGCGGGAGGTATGCGCCGGTCGAGCTTGCGCCATCCGACGTCGAACGGGCCGTTCGCGTCTACCGGCCGCTGCCGGTCACCATCCGGCTGAGCGAGGGTGCACCGGTGGCACAGCTCGTTCGGGTGCTCGCCGCCGCGGCGATCACGGATGCTGCGGTCGCCGTGAGCACTCCGGTCCCGCTGCACGCCGACCTCATCGAGCTCTTCGGGCAGGCCGACTGCCCGGTGGGCGTCGTGGAAGTGCTCGTCGAGTCGGATGCGCGATGGCACGCACGCGTGCAGGCCGGGGCCATCGCGACGACGCGGATACGCCTCATCGGCGGAGATGCGCTCGTGCTCGCACGGGTGCTGCACGGACAGCCGGGCGTTGCCGTGCACGCCGCGCCGGTGACGGCGAGCGGGCGCATCGAACTGCTGCCGTTCGTGAGGGAGCAGTCGATCTGCATCAACACCCTCCGTTACGGGGTCCCCGACGCCGTCCTCGAGAATCTCGTCACGGAATGATCCGGAATGATCCGGAATGATCCGGAATGATCCGGACTGATCCGGACTGATCCGGACTGACCGCCGATGCCGCCCGACCGGCTCCGCCGGACTAGCGTTGTGACCATGGAGCATCCCGAGCAGACGACGCACGGGGTCGGCCCCTGGCCCGGCGAGCTGCCGGATGGCGACGAGTACGATCCGGAGCTTCTCGAGCGCGGCGACACGCGCAACGTGATCGACCAGTACCGCTACTGGCGCATGGAGGCGATCGTCGCAGACCTCGACGGGCATCGGCATCCGTTCCACGTCGCGATCGAGAACTGGCAGCACGACCTCAACATCGGGTCCATCGTGCGCAGTGCGAACGCCTTCGCCGCAGAGACCGTGCACATCATCGGGCGCCGCCGCTGGAACAAGCGCGGGGCGATGGTGACCGATCGCTACCAGCACGTCATCCAGCATCCGGATATCGCCACCTTCGCACAGTGGGCGCGAGCGGAATCCCTGCCGATCGTGGCCATCGACAACGTGCCGGGAAGTGTCGTCATCGAGACCTTCGAGTTTCCGAGGCGGTGCGTTCTGCTGTTCGGACAGGAGGGCCCCGGCCTCTCCGCGGAAGCGATCGAGGCAGCTGAGGCCATCGTGGAGATCAGCCAGTTCGGGTCGACGCGTTCGATCAACGCTTCAGCCGCCGCGGCGGTCGCCATGCACGCCTGGGTTCTGCAACACGTGGAGTTCGCTCGCTGACGCTCGATAGACTGGGGTGTAATCCCCCTCCAATCGAAAGGGATGTCTGCCATGCCCGCCATCGTGTTGATCGGCGCCCAGTGGGGCGATGAAGGCAAAGGGAAGGCGACCGACCTGCTCGGCGATCGCATCGACTACGTCGTCAAATTCAATGGCGGCAACAACGCCGGCCACACGGTCGTCGTGGGGACCGAGAAGTACGCACTGCACCTACTCCCGTCCGGCATTCTGACCGACGGGGTCGTACCGGTCATCTCCAATGGTGTGGTCGTGGACATCGCCGTGCTCTTCGAGGAGCTCGATGCGCTCGCCGCCCGCGGGGTCGACGTCTCGAGGCTGCGGGTGAGTGCGAACGCCCACGTCATCACGACCTATCACCGCACGCTCGACAAGGTGACGGAGCGATTCCTCGGCAAGCGGCAGATCGGCACGACCGGGCGCGGCATCGGCCCCGCGTACGCGGACAAGATCAACCGGGTCGGCATCCGCATCCAGGACCTCTTCGATGAGAACATCCTGCGCCAGAAGGTCGAGGGGGCCCTCGAACAGAAGAACCAGATCCTCGCGAAGATCTACAACCGCCGCGCGATCACGGTCGACGAGGTGGCGGACGAACTCCTCTCCTATGCCGACCGGTTGCGGCCCATGGTGGCGGACACTGCTCTCGAACTGAACCTCGCCCTCGACGCGGGTAAGACCGTCCTGTTCGAGGGCGGCCAGGCGACGATGCTGGATGTCGACCACGGCACGTACCCGTTCGTCACGTCCTCGAGCGCGACGAGTGGTGGTGCGGCGACCGGATCCGGCGTCGCCCCCAACCGCTTCGACCGCGTCATTGGGGTCATCAAGGCGTACACGACGCGCGTGGGCGCAGGGCCGTTCCCGACCGAGCTCTTCGACGAGTGGGGCGACTTCCTCACCGAGAAGGGGGCTGAATTCGGTACGACGACGGGCCGCAAACGGCGCACCGGCTGGTACGACGCGCCCATCGCACGGTACGCCGCCCGCATCAACGGGATCACCGATTTCGTGCTCACCAAACTCGATGTCCTGACCGGCATCGAGTCGATCCCGGTGTGCGTGGCCTACGAGGTCGACGGGAAGCGCGTCGATGAGATGCCCGTCTCACAGACCGACTTCCACCACGCGACGCCGATCTACGAGAACTTCCCCGGCTGGACCGAGGACATCACCGGCGTGCGCGAGTTCGAGAAGCTGCCGAAGAATGCCCGGGACTACGTTCTCGCCCTCGAGGCGATGAGCGGGTCCCGGATGTCGGCGATCGGGGTCGGACCGGCTCGCGATGCGATCGTCGTGCGCCACGATCTCGTCGGGTGAGGCCGGTCAGGCCGACATCCAGATCACCCCGAGCACGACGCCCACGAGAGCTGCGAGCAACCACAGCGGAACGAGGACGACGAAGTCGAGGGGTGTGAGTGTTCCCGGCGGTCCCGGGTGTGCGGAACGGCCCCAGGCGAAGGACACTCTGCCGGCCAGCGTTCCGTCGAGGTGGCTCGTTCCCGCGACCGCGGCAGCGGGGTTTCCCGGTTGGCGAAGCCACGCGATGAGCGGGACGACTCCCATGACGAAGAACATGATGCCGAGGAAGATGCCCGTTCCTCCCATGGAGTCGGGGGTGAGCCCAGCCTGCAGGAAGTTCAGGGAGAGACCGATGAACAGGATCGGCCACGCCAGGAGGGAAAGGGACGCCCCGAGCCCGCGCGCCAGGTAGAGGTTGACGCCGACCGCCGCGAGCCCGATGAAGACGCTCGCGGGCATCAGCAGCCCGACATCGCCGGGGCACGGGGTGGCGATCACGTAAGGGCCGCCCTCCGCGCAGTAGCCCCCCACGGCGATGACGGCGCGCATGCCGAGGAAGAGCACGGTGAAGGCGAGCGGGAATGCGACCCAGGAGGCGATCATTCCGAGGTAGCGCAGGATGAGGGGCACAGGAGAATTAGACCACGCTGAAGTACTTCGGCAGTGGAAGACGCCCGGTCACCGCGAGCAGAAGCGTGTCGCCGTCTCCGGCGCGAACGGCGACCCGCCCAGCGAGACAGGCCGCATCCTCGATCGCTCGTGCAGGGAGTGCATGCGGGATGCCGGTCGCCCTGGAGAGATCGATCGTGTGAACGACGAGTTCGAAGACGCGGGTGCGAAGATACTCGGTGAGCGGGATCGTGCGGCCCCCGGCGACCGAGACGATCCGGTTCGCGGGCTGGGCGGCGATCGCCGCGAGCGTGTGGTCGAGCGTTCGGGACAGGCGGGCGACGGCGTCGTCGCCGAGTGCCTCCCCTGCAGCGAACCCCCGCGCGGCGATGGCGGCGTCATCCGCGCCGCCGCCGGACAGTCCCATGATGTAGGTCTCGGCATCCGGACAGCCGACGCTCGCGGGGGGCGGTGCCGCCAGGTACTCGCTCACCGTGAGGATGGCGCGCGAGGTGTGGCCGGCGAGCCCCCGCACAGTCCACACGCCGAGACCGGGCAGTTCCCACCCGCCGGGCTGCTCCGTTTCACGGTCCTCGATGCGGTCCAGGATTTCCAGGAACGCCTGGGCAGCCTGCTCGAACACGGCGGCATTCTTCATCCGACCATGGTGCCACCGGTCGGACCCCCGTGTGGTGCCAGAATCGACTGGTGACTGCCACGCGACCCGAGCCCGCCATCCTGACCGGGGACTACATCCGCCTCGAGCCGGCCGAGGTCCACCATCTTCCCGCGCTCTTCGAGGCGATCGCCCGGCCCGCCGTCTTCGAGTACGGCTTCGGGGGAGGACTCGCGGCCCTGCCGAAGGACCTCCCGGACTTTCGGGACTGGTTCGAGCGGACGCATCCGTCGAGGAACACCACCTTCGTGGTCGTGCTCGTGGGGGGCCCGCGCGACGGCCAGGTCGTCGGCACGACCACCCTCGGCGACTTCGACGAGCACCGCGAGGCCACCCACATCGGCTGGACCGGATACGACCCGCGGGTGTGGGGCACCGCCGTCAACCCCGAGGCGAAGCTGCTGCTCCTGCAGTACGCCTTCGACGCCGGATTCGGCCGAGTGCGGATCCAGACGGATGTGCTCAACCAGCATTCGCGGGCGGCGATTGCCAAGCTCGGTGCGACCTTCGAAGGCGTCGTGCGCCGGGAGCAGCCGCGCGCCGACGGGACCTGGCGTGACACCGCGATGTTCTCGGTCGTGATCGAGGAGTGGCCGCAGGTGCGCGCCGGCCTCGAGGCGCGACTCGCAGGTTTCGGCGGCCGGCCCGTGCTGTTCCGGACGCCGCGCGCATGAGAAGCGCGTCCGGGTCGTTGGAGGTCGCATCCGTGTCCGTCGTCACGGGTAGTGTCGGTCTGTGAACGAGAAAACCGCGGGAATCGGAAAGTACAGCGCCCTCCTCCAGTTCGTCGCGATGGGTCTCGTCTGGGGGGCGAGCTTCCTGTTCATGAAGGTTGCCCTCGACGGCGTCTCCTTCACCCAGATCGCCTGGTCGCGGGAGATCCTCGGTGCCCTGACCCTCGGCATCGTCATGATCGTCGGCAGGCACCGCCTTCCGAAGGAGGGAATCGTCTGGTTGCACTTCGTCGTCATCGCGGTGACGAACTGCGTCATCCCGCACACCCTCTTCGCGTGGGCGGAGCAGCACGTCTCGTCGGGCCTCGCCGCCATCTACAACTCGATCACCCCGATCGCGACGGCGATTCTCGCCGCGGTCGCCTTCCGCGTGGAGAAGCTCGTTCGTGGCCAGATCATCGGTGTGCTCCTCGGCGTCGCCGGCGTGGTCGTGATCATCGCACCCTGGCAGTACACCGACCTGAGCGGCGACCTGTGGGGGCAGCTCGCCTGCATCGCCGCCGCCATCTCCTACGGGGTCGCGATCAGCTACATGCGCAAGTTCGTGAGCCCGCGCCCGATCAGCGGAACGACCGTGGCCTTCATGCAGATCGGGACCTCGGCGGCCATCATGCTCCTCCTCACGCCGATCCTCGCCGTCGGGCCGGTCGACCTGAGCTTCCCCGTCGTCGCGAGCCTGGTGCTGCTCGGAGCGCTCGGTACCGGCCTGGCCTACATCTGGAACATCGGGGTGCTTCGCGCCTGGGGTCCGACCAACGTGTCGACCGTCACCTACCTCATCCCGGTCGTCGCGGTCGTACTCGGATTCCTTGTGCTCGGCGAGACGCTCTCCTGGAACGAACCGGTCGGGGCGGTACTCGTGCTCGTGGGCATCCTCTTCACGCAGCAGCGGCTGAAACTTCGCCGGGCCGCGACAATCGCACCGGGGCAGTAACCTCGTAGCATGCCAGACCACGGGAGCGATCGAGACGAGAGCGTCCGCGCCGAGCTTGACGGCATTCGTCTGAGCATCGACAACATCGACGCCGCGCTCACCCACCTGCTCGCCGAACGATTCCGATTCACCCAGCAGGTCGGGCGGCTCAAGGCGGCGAACGGGATGCCGCCGTCGGACCCTGAGCGGGAGCGGGTGCAGCTCGCGCGGTTGCGTGCGCTCGCCGCGGAGAGCCATCTCGATCCGGCATTCGCGGAGAAGTGGTTCAACTTCGTGGTGGCGGAGGTCATCCACCACCACGAGCAGATCGCGTCGACGGGAACCATCGAGACGCAGCAGTAGCGCACGCCCGGCAGTAGTCACTCTCCGAGCACCAGGCCGGCGTTTCGCTGAACTTCTGATTGTTGTATCGCAGCGCAGTACCGAGGACTACGATTTGACCTGAAACTCTCTCACCCGCCAGAGGACCCGTCGATGAAGATCGTAAAATTCGCGTTAGCCGCGCTTGCCGTCGCAGTTCTCACACTGGCGGGACCCGCCAATGTCAGCTTCGCATTAATCAGCGACGGCGGAGGCGGCGGAGGAGGCACCCCGCAACCTCCCACAGCCGGCGCAGTGAGTGCCACGGTGACGGAGAACACCACGAACAACCCGATTGCGTTGGCCCTCGGGGGCGGTGCAGCCGATTCGGTTGCCATTGTCGGTGCTGCCGGGCACGGGACGGCGAGTGCGTCGGGAACGACGGTCACCTACACGCCAGCGACGGACTATGTCGGTCAGGACTCGTTCCAGTACACGGCGACCAATACTGGAGGTACCTCTTCCCCCGCTACGGTCACCATCACGGTCGAGCCGTCAAAGCCTGTTGCGGGTGCGGTATCGATTGTCGTGGGTTACAACAGCTCGGATAACCCCGTCACTCTGAACCTGAGTGGCGGACTCGCCGAGAGTGTTGAAATCCTGAGCGCGCCGTCCCATGGCTCCGCAAGCGCGACGGGAACGTCGATAACCTACACTCCTGCGTCGAACTACTCCGGCGGGGACAGCTTCTCATACACCGCGACGAACGCCGGCGGGACGTCCTCAGCAGCTACCGTGACGATCACGGTGATTCCAGCGCCGCCGAGCACGGCGGACGTGATGGCGACGGTGACGGAGAACAGCTCGAACAATCCGATCACGTTGATTCTCGGGGGCGGTGCAGCCGATTCGGTTGCCATTGTCGGTGCTGCCGGGCACGGGACAGCGAGTGCGTCGGGAACGACGGTCACCTACACGCCAGCAACCAACTATGTCGGTCAGGACGCGTTCCAGTACACGGCGACCAATACGGGAGGTACCTCTTCCCCCGCTACGGTCACGATCACGGTCGTGCCGCCAACGCCTGTTGCGGGTGCGGTATCGATTGTCGTGGCTTACAACAGCTCCGGTAACCCCGTCACCCTGAACCTGAGTGGCGGACTCGCCGAGAGTGTTGAAATCCTGAGCGCGCCGTCCCATGGCATCGCAGGCGCGTCGGGAACGTCGATGACCTACACTCCTGCGTCGAACTACTCCGGCGGGGACAGCTTCTTATACGCCGCGACGAACGCCGGCGGGACGTCCTCGGCCGCTACGGTGACAGTCACCGTGCTTCCAGCGCCGCCGAGCACGGCGGACGTGATGGCGACGGTCGCCGAGAACAGCTCGAACAATCCGATCACGTTGATTCTCGGGGGCGGCGCTGCTGATTCGGTTGCCATTGTGGGTGCTGCCGGGCACGGGACGGCGAGTGCGTCGGGAACGACGATCACCTACACGCCAGCGACCAACTACGTCGGCTCGGATGTCTTCACCTACTCGGCAAGCAACGCGGGCGGAACGTCCGCCACGGCAACCGTCCTCATCACCGTCTCGCCCGTTTTTGTGAGCCTGATCGCCAATTACGGCGACGCCGATGGCAAAACCGTCGACGCAGAAGGAACTCCTCTGGCT
Organism: Terrimesophilobacter mesophilus; assembly: GCF_014200375.1. GTDB lineage: Bacteria > Actinomycetota > Actinomycetes > Actinomycetales > Microbacteriaceae > Terrimesophilobacter > Terrimesophilobacter mesophilus. The sequence goes on from NZ_JACHBP010000001.1 coordinate 1,459,280, forward strand.
GTCCTGACCATCACCAACACAACGACTCATGCGGTCTTGTCGAATGGCGACTTGATACAGGAGGGCCAGGATGTTCAGGTGACCTGGAATCTCGCAAGTGGGTATTCGGTGACCTCCACGACTGCGACTCATTGCGTGGGAACCCACTCGAATATCACCGACGGCATCGACCTTGGAGCGATGGGCTCAGACGGAAACCAATGCACGTTCTCTCTCGAGATCGGCGCGACGTCCGCACCCGGCGTCGCGGCGACATCAGCGGTGGTCGCATCCAACTCGAGCGGGAACTCGATCCCACTGCTGGTGAGCGGACCGGCAGCGACGAGCATTGATGCCGGGGGCGCAACCCACGGCACCGTGACGGTGACGGGCCACAGCGCGACCTACACGCCAGACGCGGGATACTCCGGTCAGGACAGTTTCACGTACACCGGCACAAACGACGCGGGAACCTCTGCTGAGGCGACCGTCACCATTACGGTCACACCGCCCATCATCACGTTGTCGAGCTCGTCCGTGAATGCTGGCGACGACATCGTCGTCGGGGGTACCGGATTCGCGCCCAACGAGGGCATAACCATCGTTCTTCACTCGAGCCCGGTCACGCTGGGAACGTTCCACGCGAATATCGCGGGGGAGCTCAGCGCAACCATTACGATCCCGAAAGCTGCGGCGGGCGGAAACCACACCCTCGTTTTTGACGCGGAGACCAGTGGAACGTTCGGAGAACCGCTCACCGTGCGCGCAGCCGGGAGTCAGCTCGCATTCACCGGACTCTCCGGTGGGCTGTGGATCAAATTGAATCTGGCAGCGCTGCTCGCCACGGTCGGCATATTCTTTGTCGTCACCAATCGCCGGCGTCAGCGTCCAGTGGCGTTCCTCGAGTAGGAGTGTGGTCCGGAGAGCACGCGTGATCGAGAAGATCTCTTTCACGGTGCAACCGTGAGTGCGACTTAGCTGAAGTGATCGGGAAGTGTCGCGCTATGGGTGCCGCGAAGTTCGTCGATGCCGATCGTGAAGACATCCTGAATTTCGAGAGCCGGTGACAGCTTGTCTGTCACGCCGATGCGCAGCACCGGGTAGCCGCGCCCTTCGCACAGCCCCTGGAACTTCACGTCATCCTCGCGCGGCACGCTCACGATCACGCGTCCGGTGGACTCGCTGAACAATGCGGTTGCGACATCCACGCCGTCCCGGTGCAGGATGTCACCGAGCCAGACCCTGGCCCCGACCCCGAAGCGCAGCACGCTCTCAGCGAGGGCGTGGGCGAGCCCGCCGTCGGAGAGGTCATGGGCCGAGGCGATGAGGGACTGGCCTGCACCCGCGGCGAGCAGCGCCGCGAGCCGCTTCTCCTGCGCGAGGTCGACGGCAGGCGGCAGCCCGCCGAGGTGGCCGTGGATGGTTCCCGCCCACGCCGAACCGTCGAACTCCTCGGATGTCGTGCCGAGCAGGTAGATGTTGTTGCCCTCGTCCTGCCATCCGCTCGGAACGCGGCGGGCGACATCATCGATGACGCCGAGCACCGCGACGACCGGCGTCGGGTGGATCGGCACGTCGCCGGTCTGGTTGTAGAAGCTCACGTTGCCGCCCGTGACGGGGATCTCGAGCTCGAGGCATCCGTCGGACAGGCCCTCCACGGCGCGGGAGAACTGCCACATGACCTCGGGGTTCTCCGGGCTGCCGAAGTTCAGGCAGTCGCTCACCGCGGCAGGCACGGCGCCGGTCACGGCGACGTTGCGGTAGGCCTCGGCGAGGGCGAGGCGAGCGCCCTGGTACGGGTCGAGCTGGGCGTAACGGCCGTTGGCATCCGCGGCGAGCGCGAAGCCCAGACCGCTCGACTCGTCGACGCGCACCATGCCGCCGTCATCCGGGAGGCTGAGCGCCGTGTTGCCGCCGACGTACCGGTCGTACTGGTCGGTGATCCACGACTTCGCGGCGAGGTTGGGCGAGCCGAGCAGCTGCAGGAACTGTGTGCGCAGCACGTCCACATCGTTCGAGCGCGGCAGAGCGGATGCCGAGTCGGCCTGCAGCGCGTCGAGCCACGCCGGGTAGGCCACGGGTCGCTCGTAGACGGGGCCATCGATCGCGACGGTGCGCGGCTCGACGTCGACGATCTCCTCGCCGTGCCAGTGGATGACGAGCCGCCCGGTATCCGTGACCTCGCCGAGAACGCTCGTCTCGACATCCCACTTCGCTGTCACGGCGAGGAACGCCTCGAGCTTCTCCGGCTGCACGATCGCCATCATGCGCTCCTGGCTCTCCGACATGAGGATCTCCTCAGCCGTGAGCGTCGGGTCGCGCAGCAGCACCTTGTCGAGCTCGATGAACATGCCGCCGTCGCCGTTGGAGGCGAGCTCGCTCGTCGCACAGCTGATGCCGGCGGCGCCGAGATCCTGGATGCCCTCGACGAGGTCGCCGGCGAAGAGCTCGAGGCAGCACTCGATGAGCACCTTCTCGGCGAAAGGGTCGCCGACCTGCACGGCCGGGCGCTTGGTCGGCCCGCCTTCGGCGAAGGTATCCGAGGCCAGGATGCTCGCCCCGCCGATTCCGTCGCCGCCGGTGCGCGCCCCGAACAACACGACCCTGTTGCCGACGCCGCGCGCGTTCGCCAGGTGCAGGTCCTCATGCCGCAGCACGCCGACGGCGAGGGCATTGACGAGCGGGTTGTCCTGGTAGCAGGCGTCGAAGTACGTCTCGCCGCCGATGTTCGGCAGGCCGAGGCAGTTGCCGTAGAAGCTGATTCCGGAGACGACGCCGTGCACGACGCGTGCGGTGTCCGGGTGGTCGATGCGTCCGAACCGCAACTGGTCCATGACCGCGACCGGCCGCGCACCCATCGAGATGATGTCGCGCACGATCCCGCCGACACCAGTTGCTGCACCCTGGAACGGCTCGATGAACGACGGATGATTGTGCGACTCGACCTTGAAGGTCACGGCCCAGCCCTCGCCGATGTCGACGACGCCCGCATTCTCACCGATGCCGACCATGAGCTTCTCCCTCATCTTCGGAGAGACCTTCTGGCCGAACTGCCGCAGGTAGATCTTGGAGCTCTTGTAGGAGCAGTGCTCGCTCCACATGACCGAGTACATCGCGAGCTCGCCGCTCGTCGGGCGGCGACCCAGGATCTCCCGGATGCTCGCATACTCGTCCGCCTTGAGCCCGAGCGCGGCGTACGGCTGTTCGTGGTCGGGGGTCGCGATGGCGTTGGCCACGGTATCGGTCACAGCGCGAATGCTCCAGGACGTGGGGCCGGGCGGTGTGCCGCTCGGCGGAGGATGCCGGTCGTCTCCAGCCTACCGGCGCGCGGTGCCCGCCGAGGGCGGCAGGGGCATCCGGAGTTACCGGTTCCAGCCGCCGGGAGGCCCGAGGATCAGCAGCACCGTGACGATCGCGACCACGGCGACGATGAACACCGTGACAAGGATCGCCGGGTGGGTCAGGAACCACCGCAACAGCCGGTCGATCCAGGTGTGATCGCGCGGATCGTCGGCGGCTGTTGTGCGCCACCCGCCCTCGAGCCTGCCGTTCCTCTCGAGCCAGCGGTCGAACGGGATCGTCGCATAGGGGATGACCGCGGTGACCACCGCTCCCGTTATGAGCTTGACCGGCCAGCGCTGGTTGACTCCGACGAGCACGGCCGTGGCGGCGTAGGTGACGAACACGAGGCCGTGCAGCGATCCGCCGACGAGCACGGGGAGATCGCCGGCCTGCACGACGTACTTGAGCAGCATGCCCGCGATGAGCAGCGTCCAGGTCACCGCCTCGGCGATCGCGACGACGCGGTAGAAGGCGCGCGGGGTCACGCGGGTGATGGTGGCGGCAGCGGTGTCTGTGGTCACCTTCCTATCGTGTCAGACGCGGGTGGGCGTTCCGTCCACCCGCCGGCCGCCGGATGCCGGAGCATGGACGACCAGGCCGTCAGGCCGCTTCGGCCGCCCGCAGGTCCTTCCTCAGGATCTTCCCCGAGCTCGACTTGGGGATGGCATCCGTGAACTGCACGCGCCGCACCTTCTTGTACGGTGCGACGTGCTCCGCGACGAAGTCCATGACTCCCGCCTCATCGAGCTCCGAGCCGGCCTGGAGCACGACGAACGCCTTCGGGACCTCCTGGCCCTCGTCATCCGGAACCCCGATGACCGCGGCATCCGCGATCGACGGATGCGTCAGCAGGAGCGCTTCCAGCTCGGCGGGCGCGATCTGGTAGCCCTTGTACTTGATGAGCTCCTTGAGCCGGTCGACGATCGTCACCACCCCGTCCGCATTCACCGTGGCGATGTCGCCCGTGCGCAGGTAGCCGTCGTCGGTCATGACCTCTCGCGTCGCAGCGTCGTTGCCGAGGTAGCCGAGCATGACATTCGGTCCGCGGCACAGCAGCTCGCCGGGGATGCTCACCCCTTCGGACGGCACCTCGATGTCGTCGCCTGTCGCAGGGTCGATCAGCCGGCACTGGATGTTCGGGAGGGTCATCCCGACCGAACTGAGTTCGAGGTCCGGCCGATCGTCCGGGATGGCGTGGCTGACCGGGCTCAACTCCGTCATGCCGTAACCCTGGATCATCCGCACGCCGAGCCGATCGGCGACAGCCTGCGCGAGGCGTCCGTCCAGGGGCGCTGCACCGCTCAGGATCGTGTGGACGCTCGACAGGTCGTACTGGTCGACGAGGGGATGCTTCGCGAGGGCGACCGCGACCGGAGGGGCGATGAACACGTAACTGCACTTCTCGTCCTGCATGATGCGCAAGAACTCCACGAAATCGAACTTCGGCATCGTCACGAGGGTGGCGCGCTGCCGGACGGCGAGGTTCAGGAGCACCGTCATCCCGTAGATGTGGAAGAACGGGAGGAAGGCGAGAACCCGGTCTCCCTCGCCGACGACGATGATAGGCCTCGACTGCTCGACGTTCGCGACGAGGTTCCGATGGCTGAGCATGACTCCCTTGGGCAGCCCGGTGGTCCCCGAAGAGTATGGGAGCACGGCGAGGTGGGTCGCCGGGTCGAACGACACGGTCGGCGGCGTCGCGCCCTCGGACAGGAGGTCGCGCAGTGAGGTGTGCCCCTCGGCGCCATCTATGACGATGAGGTGATCGTCGACGATGCCCACACTCGCGGCGGCGGCCTTCGCGCCGGCGAGCAGGGGCGACACCGTGATGAACCAGGTCGCCTTCGAATCCGTCAGCTGCTTCTGGATGTCCTCTTCCGTCGCGAGCGAATTGATGGTGGTGACGATCGCGCCCGCCCGGAGGATTCCGTGGAACACCGACGCGAAGGCGGGCGTATTGGGGCACAGCAGTGCGACGACCGTGTCGGTGCCGATGCCCCGCGCGGCGAGCGCACCGGCGACTCCGTCGATCTGCGCGATGAGCGCCCGATAGGTGGTCTGAGCTCCCGTCGGCCCGTCGATGAGCGCGATGGTGTCCAGCTCGTGGTCGGCGAGACCGGTGAACAGGTAGTCGTAGATGCTGACGTTCGGGATGTCGACGTCGGGGTAGGGGCTTCCGAACACGCTCTATCTCCTTCGATAGTTGAGTGTTTCGGACTTTACCCCTGCGTGATCGTTCAGGCGAGAGAAAGTGCTGCGAGAGCGCTCGCGAAGAATGCGAGGCCGTCGGTGCCGTTGCGCATGGCAGCATCCGTGTCAGGGCCGAAACCCTCCTCGGTGGCGTGCTCCGGATGCGGCATGAGCCCGACGACGTTGCCTCGCGTGTTCGTGATCCCGGCGATGTCGTTGATCGAACCGTTCGGGTTCACCTCGAGATAGCGGAAGACGACTCGGCCCTCTCCCTCGAGGCGTGCGATCGTCTCCGCATCCGCGATATAGCCGCCTTCGCCGTTCTTGAGGGGGATCGTGATCTCCGCCCCGGATTCGAAGCGGTTGGTCCACGCGGTGTCGGTGTTCTCGACGCGCAGGCGCTGGTCGCGGCAGACGAAGGAGCCGTGGTCGTTGCGGATGAGTCCGCCGGGGAGCAGGTGGGCCTCGACGAGCATCTGGAACCCGTTGCAGATTCCGAGGATCGGCATCCCGCGCTCTGCGGCGTCGACGACCTCGCTCATGATCGGAGACAGGCTCGCGATGGCCCCGCACCGGAGGTAGTCGCCGTAGCTGAACCCGCCGGGCAGCACGATCGCGTCGACATCGTGCAGGTCGTGGTCGCCGTGCCACAAGGCGACGGCTTCCGCCCCCGCGTGCCGGATCGCGCGCTGCGCGTCGCGATCGTCGAGTGAGCCGGGGAAGGTGATGACACCGATGCGGGTCATTCGCCGGCGACCCGCACGCTCACGACGTCCTCGATCACGGAGTTCGAGAGGAGCGATTCTGCGAGCTCGCGGGCCGCAGCGACGGCCGCGTCATCCGCTTCTCCGTCGACCGTGAGCTCGAACCGCTTGCCGATTCTCACCGCCGAGAACGTCGAATCGCCGAGCCGGTCGAGAGCGCCGGCGACGGCCTTTCCGGCCGGGTCGAGCAACTCTGCTTTCGGCATGACGTCGACGATGATGGTGGGCACGGGCGACTCCTGGGAACGCGAGGCGGGTGGTACCACCGAGTCTAGCCGCAGCGGGTTTTTGCGATAACGCACGGTAGGCGTAGATTCACGAGGCGATGAACAAAACCTACCGACCGTGGCCTGCCCTGTGGGCGCTCGTCCTCGGCTTCTTCATGATCCTGATCGATACCACGATCGTGTCTGTTGCGAACCCGAAGATCATGGAGGGATTGCACACCGACATCAACGCGGTCATCTGGGTCACGAGCGCGTACCTGCTCGCCTACGCCGTGCCGCTCCTCATCACGGGACGGCTCGGCGACCGATTCGGACCGAAGAACCTGTATCTCACCGGCCTCGTCGTCTTCACTCTCGCCTCTGCATGGTGCGGTCTCTCCGGGGACATCGACCAGCTCATCACCGCCCGCGTGTTCCAGGGGCTCGGAGCATCCATGATGACCCCGCAGACGATGGCGATCATCACGCGGATCTTCCCGCCGGACAAGCGCGGCCAGGCGATGGGCCTGTGGGGGGCCACCTCCGGGGTCGCGATGCTCGTCGGCCCCGTCCTGGGAGGCGTCCTGGTCGATTCGCTCGGGTGGGAGTGGATCTTCTTCGTCAACGTCCCCGTCGGGGTCGTGGCCTTCATGCTGGCCTGGCGTCTCGTGCCACGTCTCGAGACGCATCCGCACCGCTTCGACATCCTCGGCGTCGTTCTGAGTGCGGTCGGGATGTTCCTGCTCGTCTTCGGCCTGCAGGAGGGCGAGACCTACGACTGGGGGACGATCACCGGGCCGTTCTCGGTGTGGGGGCTCATCGTCGCCGGTGTCGTCGTGCTGGGGATCTTTGTGGTGTGGCAGAGATTCAACAAGAGGGGCGAGCCGCTGCTGCCGCTTGCGCTCTTCCGCGACCGCAACTTCGCCCTCTCGAACGGTGCCATCAGCGCGGTCGGCTTCACCGTCACGAGCATGTCGCTCCCGCTCGTGTTCTACTTCCAGCTCGTGCTCGGATTCACACCGACCGAGTCCGCGCTCATGCTCGTGCCGATGGCCGTCATCACCGCGGGGCTCGCACAGCCCATCGGCAGGCTCGTGGATCGGGTGAACCCCCGCTACATCGCCGTCACGGGTGCCGTGCTGCTCGCGATCTCTCTCGCCTGGTACTCGGTCCTCATGGTGCCGGATATGGCGTTCGGCTGGCTTCTGCTGCCGAGCGCCGTCATGGGCGTGGCGAATGCGTGCGTGTGGTCTCCGATCTCGACGACCGCGACGCGAAACCTTCCCCAGAGCCAGGCGGGAGCCGGCGCCGGCGTGTACAACACGACGAGGCAGGTCGGCTCTGTGCTCGGAAGCGCGGCGATCGCAGCGCTCATCCAGGTGCGTTTGACCGCGGAGCTGCCGGGTGGGGCATCCGGTGACCAGAAGTTCTCCGGTGTTCTCCCGGAGTTCCTCCACACCGGGTTCAGCAACGCCATGGCGCAGTCGCTGCTGCTGCCCGCGGGCATCTCACTCGTGTGCGCCGTGATCGTGTTGTTCTTCGCGAAGCCGAAGCAGACGGTCGCGTGGACCGACCACAGCGGCGGCTCGCGTGCGGTCGTGGCGCCGGGCGACGAGCCGGCGGAGGCTCCGATCGGCTGAGAATGCAGGCCCCGGCCCTCGTTCGGAATCGTCTATGTGAGATGCCGCGCGAGCAGCTCGTCCGGAATCTCCCGCATCGCGAAGTCGACCCACTGCCGGTAGCCCTCCGCGCTCGGATGGAAGTTGTCGCTCGCCCAGAACTCCGGCGTGTAGGGGTCGGGCTTCGGGATGGAGAAGACGCCCGGCCTGCCCGCGACCGCACGTCGTGCACCGTCGTCGAGGCTCGCAGCGTGGAGTGCGAGGTTCCACCTGACCGGATTGCGCAGGCTCGCGAACCGATCGAAACGAGGCATGAGCGAGACGAGGATGAGCGCGCCAGGGCTGGATGCCCGCATCCGGTCGACGATCTCGGCGACATCGCGGGAGAATGCCCGGCGTGACCGCAGCCCGAGCGCGTCATTGGCTCCGATCGTCAGGAACACGAGGTCGTACTCTCGACGTTCGGCTCCGTCGAGGTAGTCGGTGATGATGTCGCGCGCTGTCGCTCCGTTACGGCCGAGGCACTCCCACGCCGTACCGCGGTCGAAGCGGCTCCGGATGGCACGGGCGAGGTTGCCGGGGAGCGCATCGGCCTGGGTGTCGGCGCCGACCCCCGATGCCGTCGAATCGCCGAGCACGAGCAGCCGTAGCGGTCGCGGACCGCCGAGCTCGCCCGACCACGGGGTGGCGGCATCCGGCAGCCGGGGAATCGTGCGCCGAAGGTCGCGCGCCTGCGCGATGAGGACGGGGGCGAGGGGGATCGCGACCACCCGGCTGAGGCGTTTCACTCCAGAAGGCTAGTGCGAAGCGAAGAGTGTCGGTGCAGCGTCGGCCCCGGCCGGTGAGATTCCGGCCGGTGAGACGCCGGTTCTGCGCGGTGTGAGGTGGATGCCGGCGATCATGCAGCGCACGGAGCCTCCGGAGAGTTCGATCGTCGGCACGTCGACGGTCACGATCCGGCAACTGCGCTCGATGACGGCGCGCTGGTCGGGCCGGAGGCTGTCTGCTCCCCGGCGCGACATCGCGAGGATCCGGCCGTTCGTGCCGCTGAGCTCCATGGCGTTCCCGGCGAAGTCGCAGATCTGGTCGAAGTCCAGATCGACGACCTCCCGACCGCCCGCGCTCAACCGCTCGACGATCTCGGCGCGGCGCGCATCCGGTTGCATCATCGAGACGCCCGCGAGGACGAAGTCGGTGGCGATGCACATCAGGACGTTGGTGTGGTAGATCGGCGTGCCGCTGGGATCGGCCGCGTCGAAGACCATGGGTTCGTAGCCGAAGTTGGTGCAGAAGCGCTCGAGGGCGATCGGGTCTGCCCGGTTCGAGCGAGCCACGTAGGCGACGCGCTCGTCGTTGTCGAGCACCATCGCACCCGTGCCCTCGAGGTAGAGACCGTCGACCTCGAGCCCCGAGTAGTCGATGATGTCCTGCACGCGGTACTCGGCCTTGAGCAGGTCCAGGATGTCCTGGCGGCGCTCCAGCCGGCGGTTCGGCGCGAACATCGGATACACGGCGACGTGTCCGCCGATGTGGGTCGAGATCCAGTTGTTCGGGAAGACGCTGTCCGGGCGGTCCGTACGCTCGTCCTCGAACAGGTGCACGCGCACGCCCGCGGCCTGGAGTGCTTCGGCGAGCGCCGTCGTCTCGCGGTATGCGGATGTCGCGCGCGCGGCGGAGTGGTTCGGCTCCGCCGTCTGGAACACGTTGTCGGCGGCGGTGACCGGGTTCACGTCGAAGTGGTGCGGACGCACCAGGACGACTGCGGAGGGGGCCTGCGCGGTCACTCTCAGCCGCCTACCGGCGCGAACGCGCCCACGAATCCGAACAGGTCCTTCGGGTCGTCGGGGTTCGCGACGAGGTCGATGTCCTCGTAGAAGTCGGTCGCATCCACCGAGTCGCGCACGTACCGCAGCGCCGTGAAGTCCTCGATCGCGAAGCCAACAGAGTCGAAGAGCGTGACCTGGCCCGCGGACGTGCGGCCGGGGGCCTCCCCTGTGAGAACCTGCCAGAACTCGGTCACCGGGAAGTCCGCCGGATGGTTCTGGATCTCCCCCTCGATGCGAGTCTGCGGCGGGAATTCGACGAAGACCGTCGCTTCGTCGAGGATGGCGGGTTCGAGCTCGGTCTTTCCGGGGCAGTCGCCCCCGATCGCGTTGAGGTGCATCCCCGGTTCGATCATGTCGTGCGTGAGCACCGTCGCATTCGTCTTGTCCGCGGTGCAGGTCGTCACGACATCCGCCCCGGAGACGGCGTCCCCGGCCGAGGTCGCGACAGTGATCTCGAAGCCGAGCGGCGTGAGATTGCGAACGAACTTGGCCATGGCCTCCGGATCGGTGTCCCAGATGCGCAGGGAGTTGATCCCGAGCTCCGACCGGATGGCGCAGGACTGGAACTCGGACTGGCTTCCCGTGCCGATGAGCGCCATGGTCGTGCTGTCCGGGCGCGCGAGCGCCTTCGCCACCATCGCGGATGTCGCCGCGGTGCGCAGCGCCGTGAGCACGGTCATCTCCGAGATGAAGGTGGGGTATCCGTTGTGCACGTCGGCGAGGACGCCGAACGCCGTCACGGTCTGGAAGCCGCGCGCCGGGTTCGACGGATGTCCGTTGACGTACTTGAAGCCATAGGTCTCCATGTCGCTCGTCGGCATGAGCTCGATGACGCCGTACGGCGTGTGGCTCGCCACGCGCGGCGACTTGTCGAACGCCGGCCAGCGGCGGAAGTCCTCCTCGAGGTAGCCGACCAGGCCGGACATGATGGCGGTCGGGCCGTGGTGGCCGATCCAGCGCACCATATTGTGAACATCGACGAATCGGGTCATCCTGTGCTCCTCACAACTGCCCCTGTGCACCGTGAAGGCTGCACAGCTCTGTCTTCACGGTATGACCGGTCGATATGCAACGACAAGAGAGACTGTGTACACAATCTGACCAGTTGACAGTCATACTGCGCAGTACCATTGGTCACTATGGCTAATCCTGGTCTCGACGACACCGACCGTCGCCTGTTATCCGCCCTTCGCGAGGACGGGCGGATGCCGGTGGCGGAGCTCGCGCGCACGCTGGGAGTGGCGCGCGCGACCGCCACCGCGAGGATCGACCGGCTCATCGCATCCGGCACCATCATCGGTTTCACCGTGCGCGTGCGCGACGAGCTCGACCCGCTCGCGGTGCGCGCCATGACGCTCATCGAGGTGGAGGGCAGGACGACGGACAACGTCATCCGCCAGCTGCGCGGCTTTCCGGAGATCCGTTCGCTGCACACGACGAATGGCGGGTGGGATCTCGTTGCGGAGCTGGGCGCCGAGTCGCTCGCTCACTTCGACCGCGTGCTCGGCCGCATCCGTTCGATCGAGGGCGTCGTCAACACAGAGACGAGCCTTCTGCTCAGCTCAGTGCTGCGCTGAGGGGGCGGGATCGCCCGCTGTCGTCAGGCCGCCGCGTGCACCCGCACGAGGTTCGCCCACGGGTCGTCGAAGCGCAATTCGTTGCCGTCGTCGATGACCTGGACGTGCGCGGCGGCGAGGCGTTCGCGGAGGGATCCGAGATCATCCGCCGTCGGGATCTCGATCGACACCTGGCCGAGTCCGAGCGCCGGGGTGCGGGTGCCCGCTCCTGAGCTGTGCCACGTGTTCATCCCGACGTGGTGGTGGTAGCCGCCCGCGCTCACGAAGAGCGCCTGGCTGCCGTACTCGAACGTGGGCTCGAAGCCGAGCGTGTCGACGTAGAACTTCTTCGCCGTCGGGATGTCGCCGACCTTGAGGTGGACGTGCCCGATTCCCGCATCACCGTCGCCGGGTTTCGTGGCGCCGGCCTCGGTCAGGTTCTCCTGCAGGAACAGGTTCGGGTCGAGGTAGACGGTGCCCATGCGCACGGAACTGCCGTTCCACTCCCAGTACTTGCGCTCCGTGTCCCAGTAGAGTTCGACGCCGTTGCCCTCTGGATCGTCGAAGTAGAACGCGTTGCTCACGAAGTGGTCCGAACTGCCGGTGAAGCTCGACGGATGCTTCTGGGCGACCGAGTAGACGGCCGCGGCGAGGTCGGCCTTCTCGGCGAAGAGGAAGGCCGTGTGGTACAGACCGGCTTCGTGCTCGCCGGCGTGCCTGAGCTCCGGCGCGACCTGCAGGATGAGGGAGGGGCGGCCGGGGCGCCCGAGGATCGCGCTGTCGACATCCTGCCCGAGGAGGTCGAGTCCGACCCCGTCGCGGTAGAACGCGATCATGCGGTCGAGATCGGCGACTTTGAGAGTGACGGTGCCCATGGTGGTGTCCGCCGCGAGGATGTCTTGCGTGTTCTGGTTCATGATGCCTCCTAGTTCACCACAACTTACTTGAACATTCAAGTATTCCCTCGCGTGCGTTCAGGCGGTGAGACGCTCGATGAGCTCGCGATAGCGGGCCGCGGTGAGCTCGACGATGTCATCCGGCAACCTGGGCGGCGCGCCATCCCCGTTCCAGTGGGCGGAGAGCCAGTTCCGAACGACCTGCTTGTCGAAGCTGTCCTTGCGATCTCCGCGCGCCCATGCGGCCGCGTCCCAGTACCGGCTGCTGTCGCTCGTGAGCACCTCGTCGGCGAGGGTGATCGTGTCGGCGGTTCCGCTGTTCCCCGGCGCAGCATCCGCACCGAACTCGAACTTGGTGTCGGCGAGGATGAGCCCGCGCTCCTCGGCGATCGCTGCGGCGCGCGTGTAGATGTCCACGCTCATGGCGCGCAGAGCCTCGGCCGCCTCCCGTCCGACGAGCTCGACCGCGCGCTCGAACGTGATGTTCTCGTCGTGTTCGCCCATCGGCGCCTTGAAGGCGGGCGTGAAGATCGGATGCGGAAGCCGGTCGCCGAAGGCCAGGCCGGCCGGGAGGCCGATCCCGCACACACTGCCCGACGCCTGGTACTCGGTCCACCCGCTGCCGGCCAGATAGCCGCGCACGACGCACTCGATCGGGAACATCTCGAGCGTGCGCACGAGCATCGCGCGGCCGGCCACGGCATCCGGAATGAGTCCTGCTGCGCCGCCGGCCGTGGCGGGGTCGCTGACGAGATGATTCGGGGTGCCCTCGAGTCGGTCGAACCACCACAGGCTGAGTCGCGTGAGCAGTTCGCCCTTGCCGGGGATGCCGGGCTCGAGCACGTGGTCGAACGCGCTCACCCGGTCGCTTGCGACCATGAGCACCTCGCCCGGCCGCTCCTTCGACCGATACAGGTCGCGGACCTTGCCGGAGTATGCGAGCGCCCAGCCGGCCGACGCCAGGTCGTCCGTCCACCCGTCGCTCGTCACAGGGCGACGCTCGCCGCGATGTCGGTGCGGTAGTGGGAGCCGTCGAGGGTGATGACCCTGAGCGCTTCGTAGACCCGCGACCGGGCCTGGGCGAAAGTGTCCGCGGTCGCCACGACACTCAGTACCCGTCCGCCGGTGGCAAGAAGCCGGGCTCCGTCGCGGGCTGTCGCCGCGTGGAGGATGCGCACGCCGGGTACGTCGGCGGCCGCCTCGAGGCCGGAGAGCTCGCGCCCCGCCTGCGGGGCATCCGGGTAGCCCTCGCTCGCCAGGACCACGGAGACGGAAACCTCACGGGAGAATTCGGGAGGGGCGACCGTGCCGAGTGCTCCCGTCGCCGCGGCGTAGAGCAGCCCGCTCAGCGGCGTCGTGAGCCGAGGCAGGACCACCTGCGTCTCCGGGTCTCCGAAGCGCACGTTGAACTCGATGACCTGCAGCCCCTTCGTCGTGACGATGAGGCCGCAGTAGAGCAGCCCGCTGAACGGCGTCCCCTCGGCGGCGAGCTGCCTGATGACCGGCAGCGCGATCGTGTCGACGACCTCCTGTTCGAACCCGGCCGGCAACCACGGCAGGGGAGAATACGCGCCCATCCCACCCGTGTTGGGACCGAGGTCTCCGTCGAGTGCCCGCTTGTAGTCCTGCGCCGGAGTCAGCGGCACGACCGACGAGCCGTCCGAGAGAACGAAGAGCGAGACCTCCTGGCCGTCGAGGAACTCTTCGACGAGCACGGGACCGAGCTGGAGGAAGTGTTCGGCGTGGGCGAGCGCCGCGTCGCGTTCGGCGGTGACGAGCACGCCCTTGCCCGCCGCGAGTCCGTCCGCCTTCACGACGTAGGGTGCACCGAACTCGTCGAGCGCCGCGGCGACCTCGTCGATGTCGGCAGAGCGCACGGCGCGGCCGGTCGGGACGCCGGCGGCATCCATCACCCGCTTCGCGAACGATTTGCTGCCCTCGAGCTGGGCGGCCGCCCTGCCCGGGCCGAAGACCGCGATGCCCTTCGCCCGCACGGCATCCGCGACACCGGCGACGAGCGGCGCCTCCGGACCGACGACGACGAGCTCGATGCCGTTGTCGCTCGCGAAGTCGGCCACCAACGCCGGGTTCTCCGGGTCGAGGGAGATCGTCGTCACGTCGTCGGCGATGCCGGCGTTCCCGGGGGCGGCGATCACGTCGTGGTCGGCGTCCTCGGCGAGAAGGGCGGTCACGATGGCGTGCTCGCGCGCACCGGAACCGAGCAGGAGGATTCGCACCCCCACAGGCTACCGGCAGCGCTCGCCGCGCGTGTTCAGTTAACGTTGAGCGATGGGCAGGTCGAGGATCGTGGCTGAAGCCGGTGGGGCCGCCGTACTGGCGGTCCTCGAGCGCGGCAGTGGGGATCGCGACGCGACAGCGATGGCTGTGCGGTACCTGCTCCAGCTGCTGGCGGATGCCGCACCGGGCAACACGCTCGAGGTGCGGGTCCCTCCCTTCGGCGCCGTGCAATGCGTCGAGGGACCGAACCATACCCGCGGGACTCCTCCGAACGTGATCGAGATGGACGCGGAGACGTGGGTCGCACTCGCCACCGGCACGCTCGGATGGGCGGCGGCGGTCTCTGCGGATCGGGTGTCGGCATCCGGCTCGCGGGCGAGCCTGGACGGCATGCTTCCTCTCGAATGGAATGCGGGACAATAGACCCATGAGCGACTCACCGCGCGAGGCCGACGAGGAAGAGCGCACGACCGTCACGATCCGCCGTGCGCCGAAGTTCTCCGTCTTCGTCGTCGTCGGCGCGCTCGTCGGCATCATCGCCGCGCTCGTGCTCGCGTCGATCTACCCGGCCGATCCCGCCGTCGGGTTCGGCGCGACGTTCGGCCTCCTCTCCCTCTTCGGGATCGCGTTCGGCGGACTCATCGGAGCGGCAGTGGCGATCCTGTTCGACCGGAGGGCAAGTCGTCGGGCGACGCAGGTCATCGCCGGTAAACTGGCGGTGCGTGTCGACGACGAGCAGTCCGAGACAGAGGACGACGCTCCACAAGACGACGGATAGGGGCTTGGTTTTGGCCGGTGGCGATGGTCGGCTTGGTCACGAACTTCTCCCGGGGGAGAAGGGCCCTCAGGATGCCTGCGGCGTCTTCGGTGTCTGGGCGCCAGGCGAAGAGGTGGCGAAGCTCACCTACTTCGGCCTGTACGCACTGCAGCATCGCGGGCAGGAGTCCGCGGGAATCGCCACGAGCGACGGTTCGAAGATCCTCGTCTACAAGGACATGGGCCTCGTCTCGCAGGTCTTCACAGAGTCCTCGCTCAACACTCTCGTCGGCCACCTCGCGGTCGGCCACACCCGGTACTCCACCACGGGCTCGTCGAGCTGGCAGAACGCCCAACCGACCCTGGGGCGCACGGCAGGCGGAACGGTCGCACTCGGCCACAACGGCAACCTGACGAACACTGCGGAGCTGCTCGCACTCGTGCACGAGCGGCATCCGGAATCCGACGGCGAACTCGCCAGGGGGAACACGACGGACACCGCCGTCATCACCGCACTGTTCGCCGGCGACCTCGACCACACTCTCGAAGCCACTGCGCTCGAGGTGCTTCCGCTGCTGAAGGGCGCGTTCTGCCTCGTGTTCATGGACGAGACGACCCTCTACGCCGCGCGCGATCCCCAGGGAGTTCGCCCGCTCGTGCTCGGACGGCTGGAACGTGGATGGGTGGTCGCGAGCGAGACCGCCGCGCTCGACATCGTGGGCGCATCCTTCGTGCGCGAGGTGGAGCCGGGTGAGCTCATCGCGATCGACGAGAACGGGCTGCGGACGCAACGCTTCGCGCCGGAGAAGCGGGCGGGCTGCGTCTTCGAATACGTCTACCTCGCCCGGCCGGACACGACGATCGCCGGTCGCGGCGTGCACGAGGCGAGGGTCGAGATGGGGCGCCGTCTCGCGCAGGAGCATCCCGTGGAGGCGGATCTCGTGATCCCGACTCCCGAGTCCGGCACGCCGGCGGCGATCGGATACGCGGAACGCTCCGGAATCCCGTACGGCCAGGGACTCGTCAAGAACGCGTACGTGGGGCGGACGTTCATCCAGCCGTCGCAGACGATACGCCAGCGCGGTATCAAGCTCAAGCTCAACCCGCTGCGTGAGGTCATCAAGGGCAAGCGGCTCATCGTCGTCGACGACTCAATCGTCCGAGGGAACACCCAGCGGGCGCTCGTCGCGATGCTGCGCGAAGCGGGGGCCGCTGAAGTGCACGTGCGGATCTCGAGCCCGCCGATCACCTGGCCGTGCTTCTACGGGATCGACTTCGCGTCGCGTGCGGAGCTGCTGGCAACGGGTTTGAGCGTCGACGAGGTGCGCCAGGCGATCGGGGCCGACTCCCTCGGCTACCTGTCCGAGGACGGCATGATCGAGGCGACTGAGCAGCCGAGGTCTGCGCTGTGCACGGCCTGTTTCACGGGCGTGTACCCGATCCCGCTTCCGGATGCGAACCTCATCGGCAAGAACCTGCTCGAGCGGGTGTCGTCAGAGCCGGAGCTCGCCCCCGTCTTCGGCGACCCCGGGCGGCAGGAGTGACGAACGACGCCTACGCGGCGGCGGGCGTCGACACCCGCGCGGGCGACCTCGCGGTCGAGCTCATGAAGTCCGCGGTCGCGAAGACCCACGGTCCCGAGGTGCTCGGTGGCGTCGGAGGATTCGCCGGACTGTTCGACGCCTCGGCGCTCACCGCGTACCGGCATCCGCTTCTCGCCTCGTCGACGGATGGCGTGGGCACGAAGGTCGCGATCGCCCAGGCGCTCGACAAGCACGACACGATCGGGCAGGACCTGGTCGGCATGGTCGTGGACGACATCGTCGTGGTGGGCGCGAAGCCGCTGTTCATGACCGACTACATCGCGTGCGGACGGGTCGTGCCGGAGCGCATCGCGGCGATCGTCGCCGGGATCGCCCGCGCGTGCGCGGAGACCGGCACTGCGCTCGTCGGCGGAGAGACGGCAGAGCATCCGGGGCTCCTCGGCCCAGAAGACTACGACGTGGCCGGCGCCGCCGTCGGCGTCGTCGAAGCGGATGCGGTGCTCGGTCCGGAGCGCGTGCGCGGCGGCGATCTCGTGGTCGCGCTGGCCTCCTCCGGCCTCCACAGCAACGGATTCTCACTGGTGCGGCACATCCTTGCGGAGCGGGGCGTCGGGTTTCGCGACCGCACCGACGAGCTCGGGGTCGTCGGCGAGACGCTGCTCGAGCCGACCCGGCTGTACACGCGGGCGATCCTCGACGCGCTCGCGCAGCATCCGGATGCCGTGCACGCGCTCAGCCACGTGACCGGCGGCGGGATCGCGGCGAACCTCGCCCGCGTGCTCCCCGTCGGCTCGTGGGTCGAACTCGACCGGGCGAGCTGGTCACCTCCCGCGGTGTTCCGCGTGCTGGCGGAGTGGGGCGGGCTCGCGCTCGCGGAGACCGAGGGCACCTGGAACCTCGGCGTCGGCATGATCGCGATCGTGTCCCCGGATGCCGCGGATGCGCTCGCGGCGCAGTGGACGGCAGACGGCATCCCTGCCTGGGTCGTCGGCGAGGTCTCGACCACGCCACGCTCACTCGACGGCTTCGAGCAGGGTGCGAAGGGCGTGTCCGGCGGTGCCGTGCGCCTCGCCGGCTCCTACCGGGACTGACTCCGGCGCGCTACTTGCCGCCCTGTTCGGTGTCCTCGCCGGCGTGGCTGTATTCCGGCCACTTCTCCATGGCCTCGTTCTGCTCGGCATGAGTCAACTCGCGTTCGAGCGCGTCATAGTTGGTGTTGGGACTGAAATACTTCAACTCCCTGGCAACCTTGGTGTGCTTGGCCTTCTGGCGACCACGTCCCACGGGTGACCCCCTTACGATTCCAGCCTGAGTACACACGAAGATGCTCAGAATTCGCCTACAAGGATTCCAAAACTAACTTCCAACTTTAGCATGCAGGAGGTGACCCGCGGCGTCGGGCGGATGGCCGGGTAACGTAAGTGTGTGAGCCCCGCTTCGTCGCATCCTTCTGCCGTCGTCATCGGTGGCGGTCAGGCCGGCCTGTCCGTGGCGTACTACCTCAAACGACTCGGTCTGGAGCCGGGGAGCGACTTCATCGTCCTCGATCGCGGCCCGGGCACGGGCGGCGCCTGGCAGCTGCGATGGGAGGCCCTGCGAGTGGGCTCAGCGCATCGCATCAACGACCTCCCGGGGATGGACGCGCTCGGCTTGAGCTTCGAGGAGGCGGATCGAACCCTGCCCGCGAAGACCGTCGTGGCCGACTTCTACCGCCAGTACGAAGAGTTCTACGAGCTCGACGTGGTGAGACCGGCCGACGTGCAGTCGGTTGCGAATCGTGACCTCGACCTCATCGTGACGTGGGAGGACGGCGCGCGCGGGATGCACGAGGTCGTGACGGATGTCGTGGTGAACGCGACGGGTACCTGGGGTTCCCCCTTCATCCCCTGGTACCCCGGGAGGGATACCTTCGCGGGCCGCCACCTCCACACCGCGGACTACTCCTCCGCCGAAGAGCTGCGGGACAAGAGCGTGATCGTCGTCGGCGGGGGGACATCAGCGATCGGATTCCTCATGGAGCTCGAAGGGGTCGCCGCCGAGCTCACCTGGGTCAGCAGGAGTCCGATCGAATTCCTCGACGAGAGCGAACTCAACCTCGAGGCACGCAGCGCAGCGGTCGCCATGCAGGATGAGGCGGCGCGCTCGGGGCGCGCCCTTCCGAGCATCGTGAGCGGAACGGGAGTTCCCCGCACGCGTCGGATCCAGGCGGCCATCGACCGGGGTCTGCTGCAGGTGAAACCCATGTTCGCGTCGATCGAGCCGGATGGCGTTCGCTGGGCCGATGGTGCATTCCAGAGGGCGGATGCAATTCTCTGGTCCACAGGATTCCGCCCGGAGCTGCGCCATCTCGCCCCGCTCAGACTTCGCGAGAAAGAGGGCGGTGTCACCGTCGGCAACGGCTCGTCATGGAAGGACCCGCGTATATTCTTCGCTGGCTATGGGCCGCAGGCGAGCACCATCGGCGCGAACCGTGCCGGACGCCAGATCGCTCGCCAGGTGATCGCGACCCTGAGCAACCTCTGACCGGAGGGCCGGCCCGGCCGGCCCGATCAGGCCGCGAGGAAGGCGTCGAGGCTCGCGAGAAGCCGGTCGACGTCATCCGCATTGGTGTATGGCGCGAGGCCGACGCGCAGCCCGCCGGCGTCTCCGAGCCCGAGTCGCCGGCTCGCCTCGAGCGCGTAGAAGTTCGAGGACGGCGCATCGACGCCGCGTCCGGCCAGGAATTCATAGGCGTCCACGGTGTCGCGTCCCTCGATCGTGAGCAGCAGGGTGGGAGTGCGGTGTGCTGCGCGCGAGTGCACGCTCACGCCCGGCAGGGACCGGATGCCGTCCTCGAGCCTGGTGAGCAGCGCATCCTCGTACTCCTCGAGTCGGGCGAGCGAGGCGACGAGTTTCTCGCGACGCGTGCCGGCGGGGCCTGAGCCGCTCGAGGCCGGGTAGCCGATCGTGGACAGGTAGTCGACGGCGGCAGCGACACCGGCGAGCAGCTCGTACGGGAGCGTGCCGAACTCGAAGCGCTCCGGCACCGCGTTCGTCGACGGCAGCAGCTTGTCCGGGATCAGGGAATCCAGGAGTGCGGGGGACGCCGCGAGCGCGCCGAGGTGCGGCCCGAGGAACTTGTACGGCGAGCACGCGAAGAGGTCCGCGCCGAGCGCGGCCAGGTCGATGCTCGCGTGCGCGGTGAGGTGAACCCCGTCGAGGTACACGAGGGCGCCGGCGGCGTGCGCGGCCGCCGCGATCGACGCGACGGGCGGCTTCGTTCCGATGAGGTTGGATGCGCCGGTCACGGCGACGAGTCTGGTGCGATCGCTCAGGACCGTGGCGACGTCGTCGAGTTCCGAAGTCTCGGGGTCGAAGTCCAGCCAGCGCACCCTCGCGCCGGTGCGCTCCGCGGCCTGAACCCAGGGGCGGACGTTGGAGTCGTGATCGAGGCGTGTCACGACGACCTCGTCGCCCGCGCCCCACGAGCGGGAGATCCACCGGGAGAAGTCGTAGCACAGCTGCGTCGCACTCCGCCCGAAGACGACGCCGCCCGGGTCGCCGCCGACGAGGTCCGCGATCGCGCCCCGCGCATCCGCAACCGTCTGCTCAGCGCGGGACTCCCCGGCCGTCAGCGTCCCACGGTTCGACAGCGGGCCCCGCAGGGCGCCGGCGATGGCGTCGATCACGGGAGTCGGCGTCTGCGTTCCTCCCGGCCCGTCGAAGTGGGCGGAGCCGTCCGCGAGGGCGGGGAAGTCGGCGCGAACCGAGTCGATGTCGTAGGTCATGCCTCGAATCTAGCCGGATGCGCGGTGCCCGTCGGCCTGCACCTCCCGTCGGACGTCAGCGGACCTCGATCGTGGCACCCGACCCGTACGCGACTTCCCCGTCAGGTGTGACCCGCACCGACACGGAGTCCCCGCGGAATCGGATGCCGGAGACATCGAGCATGCCGACGACCCCGGAGGGCGACATCCGCAGCACGCCCTCCTGGGCATCCGGATCGAGTCCGAGCACACTCGCGAGGACGGACACGGATGCAGCAGCCGACCACGCCTGGGGACGGCAGGCGGCCGGATAGGGGACGGGGACCGCGAGACGGGTGGCCGTGTCGCCCGAGTGCAGCTCCGGCATGCGGAAGTCGAAGCCGGCTGCAGCGGCAAGGAGCCCGGCGACGAGCGTTCCCGCCTCCGCCGAGTGACCCTCGCGCACGAGACCTGCGATGGCGATCGCCGTGTCGTGCGTCCAGACGCTTCCGCCGTGATAGCTCAGCGGCCAGTACCCGTCGGAGTCGGTGGACATCGTCCGCAGTCCGAATCCCGAATTCAACTCGGGGGAGACGAGCCGTCGCGCGACAAGGCGGGACTGGCGTTCGTCGAGCAGGCCGGTTCCGAGGAGGTGGCCGAGGTTGCTCGTGACGGTGTCGACAGGCCGCTTGGCAGCATCCAGCGCGATGGCGGGGTACGCGCCTTCCGGCGAGTCGATCCAGAAGGATTCGTGGAACTTCTCCTTGAGGGCGGATGCCCACGAGCGCCACTCTGAGGCGCCCTCCAGACCGAAGTGGTCCAGCAGCTCGGCGGCGTGGGTCGCAGCCTCATAGGCGTACGCCTGCACTTCGCACAGGGCGATCGGACCCTCGGCGAGCGAACCGTCTCGCCACTGGACCGAATCGCCGGAATCCTTCCAGCCCTGGTTCGCCAGGCCGTGTCCGGTCCTGTCGACGTATTCGAGCAGACCGTCGCCGTCGGCATCCCCGTAGTCACGCATCCAACCGAGAGCTGCCACCATGTTCGGCAGGAGCTCGCGCACTCGCTCGTCGGGCAGGCCCCACTTCCAGGCGTCGAACAGGAGGCAGATCCACAGTGCCGTCGCGTCGACGGTTCCGTAGTACAGCGGAGGAAGAGCAATCGCTTCATCCGGGATGCGCAGGGTTTCTCGCCGGAGCTCGTGCATGATCTTGCCGGGCTGCTCCGCGCTCGCCGCCACGTCCCTCCTGCCCTGCAGGCCCGCGAGGACACGGAGGGTGTCGTCGGCGAGTTCCGTTCCGAGCGGGAGCATGAAACGCGCAGCCCAGATCGAGTCACGGCCGAAGAGGGTGAAGAACCATGGCGCGCCGGCGGCGAGGAACACGAGGTCAGGCTCATCGACTGTGGCCATCCGCAGCGCGTCGAGATCTCCCAGAGCGGTGTCCAACCAGCGCGGCAGGCGTTCGTCATCGGCGCCGATCTCCGGGGTCGACCACTTCTGCGGACCATCCACCCCGATGACGACCGCCTGGTCGTCGTGGGCACTGATCGTCCAGCTCACACTCGATTCGCCGTGGGGTGGTACCTCCAGTGGCCAGCGGAGCTCGACGCGTCCATCGACTGCGCTGACCGCCGCGCCGGGGGCATCCAGCCGAGCATGGACGGATTCGTTCGACCAGGATGCCGACTCCCCCCGGATCTCCACCGCCGGGTTCGCGGCGACGGAGACTCCGGCCTTGACGGAGTCCATGTCCGACAGGTCGGCGGTGAACCGGACAACCGCTTCGGTGGAGATGGGATCGTCGAGGTGGGAGGTGACGGAGAGCACACCCCGGATCGTCGTCGGTGTCGCTGTGCGGGTGTGGTTCAACCGCACCTTCGGGTCTGCCGCCCGATCGTCCAGGTGGCGGAGCAGTGTGACGAAGCTCGTCGAGTCTGCCGCGAGCGGTTCGGTGGCGATGTGCTCCCCCACCTGTCCGCCGACGAGAGCCGAGAGTTGCGAGACGACCCGCACATCCGAGAAGTACAGGCCGTGGATGGGGGCGCTTCCGATGGAGCCGTCGCGTGACGACCAGGCCTGGGTCGGCGCGCGGAGGACGACGTGCTCATTGTGCAGCAGCGGCTGCAAGGGTGCGGACATGTCTCGCTGCTCCTTGCTGTGCGTCGGTGACCATCGGAATCGAGTGCGCGCCGGAAAAGCATTGACAATCGATTCGCTTGAGGTAATGTAACACCAAGCATTTGAACGATCAAACCCCTGAAGAACCGAAAGCGTCCGGTGTTCCCGGGATCAACGCTTGAACGATCAAATCTCAACGGTGAGGAGGCGTGATGCAGCAGCTGCCCACAGTCGAAGACGTGGCGCGCGTTGCCGGAGTCTCTCGGCAGACGGTATCCAATGCCCTCAACTCGCCGCACATCGTCAAGCCGGAGACCATGACGAGAGTCAAGGCGGCGATTGCGGAACTCGGCTATCGTCCGCACGCCTCCGCCCGACGACTGCGCACCCGCAAGTCATCCACCATCGGCGTTCGCCTCGACCCGATGACCAACGGAATCTCCGGGTCGCTTCTCGACCGGTTCCTGCACGCCCTCACCGAGCAGGCGGCCGAGCGGGACCTGCGCATCATGCTGTTCACGGCGCAGGGCCCCGAGGGCGAGATCGAGGAGTTCCGTCGCCTCCGCGATGGAGCGGATGTCGATGCCTTCGTGCTGACCTCGACGATGCACGAGGATCCCCGCACAGCCTGGCTCCGCGATCACGAGTTCCCGTTCGTCACCTTCGGGAGGCCATCGGCAGCGGACGACCTCGGCGACCCCATCCACCCCTGGGTCGACGTCGACGGATTCAGCGGAGCTGAGCAGGCCACCCGCCACGCCATTGACGGTGGCGCACGCCGAGTCGGCTACATCGGATTCGATGACGACACGACGACGGCACGCGAGCGGCGAGCCGGCTGGGCTGCGGAGAGTGCGGCAAGGCTCGGACTCGGTTCCGCAGAACTCGACACTCTCGCGCGGGCGGTGGTCGACGGGGTTCCGCAGGGCATCGCGGCGGCATCCGCCCTGCTCGATCTTCCGAACGCCCCCGATGCCCTGGTCTGCGCCAGCGACTCACTGGCTCTGGGCGCGCTGATGGCGGCGGCGACCCTCGGCCGACCTGGGATTCCCGTCGTCGGTTACGACAACACCCCTGTTGCGGCGGCCATCGGCTTCTCGAGCGTCGATCAGCCGCTCGATCTCGTTGCCGCGAGCGCTCTCGAACTGCTGTTCGGAGACTCCGGCAGCTCCATCGTCGCCAGAAAGCATTCGGCAGCCGATCCCCTGTATCGGTTGCTCACTCCGACTCTCGTTGCGCGCACGTCCACGCAACTGACGCACATGGAGGAACCCGGTTCCCCCGTGGCCGGCAATCACAACGAAAGGTAGGCCAACCACATGAATACGAAGAAACTCGGGGCCGGCATCGCTGCCGTTGCCCTCGTCGCAGGTCTTGCGGCGTGCTCGTCGGGAGGGCCCGACACCTCCGGTGACATCTCGGGGCAGAAGCTCACGATGCTCATCGGGTCGAGCGGCGATGCGGAGACGGCGGCCGTCCAGGCCGCGGCGGATGCGTGGGCCAAGAAGAGTGGAAGCACCGTCGAGGTGGTCGCCGCGAGCGACCTCACCCAGCAGTTGAGCCAGGGATTCGCCGGTGGCAACCCGCCGGATGTCTTCTACATGGGCTGGGACCAGTTCGGCACCTACGCGCAGAACAAGTACCTCGAGCCCTACGCGAAGGATCTCCCCAACTCGGGTGATTTCTACAAGTCGCTCAAGGACACGTTCACCTACAAGGGCACGTTCACCTGCGATCCGAAGGACTTCTCCACGCTCGGTCTCATCATCAACACCGACATGTGGAAGGCAGCAGGCCTCACTGATGCGGACATCCCCACCGATTGGGCGGGCCTCGAATCCGCGGCGAAGAAGCTCACGACCGACAAGGTCGCTGGGCTCTCCTTCGGCCTCGAATATGCCAGGGTCGGCGTCTTCATGAATCAGGCCGGCGGGTCGCTCATCAGCGCGGACGGCAAGACTGTCACGGCCGACACCCCCGAAAATCTCGCGGGGCTCAAGGAGGTCCAGAAGCTCCACGATGACGGGGTTCTGAAGTTCCCGTCGGAGATCGATTCCGGATGGTCCGGTGAGGCGCTCGGCAAGGGCGCTGCAGCGATGGTCATCGAGGGTCCGTGGATCAAGGGCATCCAGGGCGACTTCCCCGACACCCACTACCAGGCGTACGAGCTGCCCGCCGGTCCCGGCGGAAAGTCCACCTTCACGTTCACGAACTGCTGGGGCATCCCGGCGGGATCGAAGACAACGGCCGCCTCGGAGGACCTCGTGAAGTTCCTGACGAGCGATGAGCAGCAGCTCAAGTTCGCCGACGCCTTCGGCGTGATCCCTTCGACGGAGTCCGCGGCGAAGGAATACGCGACGAAGTTCCCGGAGAACGCATCCTTCGTGAAGAGCAACGACTACGCGGTGAGCCCGGTGAACTTCGCCGGCTCCGCGACCGTGATCACCGATTTCAATGCTCAGCTTGCGAAGTTGATCGGCGGTGACGCCAAAGCGATTCTCGCGTCGCTGCAGACCACGTTGCAGGCGGCACTGGACGAGGCCAATTCGAAGTAGTCGATCGGTCCGGATGCCGGCCGCCCGTCGGCATCCGGACCCAACCACCAGGGGAGCGCCATGGCCAAGGGAATCCGGGGCGGTGAAGCCAGTCGCGGTTGGCTGTTCATCTCGCCGGCCCTCGTCATCATCGGCCTGTTCCTGGTCCTGCCGATCGTTCTCGCCCTGTGGGTCAGCTTCAGCGACTGGAACGGCCTCGGCTCCCCACTCGGCGGCAACACGAGTTTTGTCGGAACCAAGAATTACGAAAAGCTGATCCTCGACCCCGGGCTCTCCCAACGCGACTTCGGCACGTCGATCCGGAACAACTTCTATTACGTTCTCTTCGTCGTGCCGCTGCAGACCGCTCTCGCCCTGTTCCTCGCCGTTCAGGTGAACCGGCGCATTCTCAAGGCGCGCGGATTCTTCCGCACCGCTTTCTACTTTCCGTCGGTGACGAGCTCCATCGCCATCACCGGGATCTTCATCTTCCTGTTCTCCGCCTCCGGCGCGATCAACGCCCTGCTCGGCTGGCTCGGGATCAACGGGCCGAACTGGCTCGCGGATCCGAGCGGTGTCTTCCACAACTTCCTCACGCTGTTCGGAGTCAATTCGCCGCCTGCTGCCCTCGCCGCCGGCGGGCCGCTCGGAATCAGCTGGTGGGAGTGGTTGTCCGGCCCCTCCGTCGCCATGTGCATGCTCATCGTGCTCGCCGTCTTCACGACATCCGGCACGTTCATGCTGATCTTCCTCGCCGGCCTCCAGGGCATCGGCGCCGAGATCGACGAAGCAGCGCTCATGGATGGCACCGGCCCGTTCCGCAAGTTCTTCTCCATCACCCTGCCGATGCTGAAGCCCACCCTGTTCACGGTGATCACCCTCGGCCTCATCGGTACCTGGCAGCTGTTCGACCAGATCTATCTGACCGGTGGCGGGAAGCCAGGCAAGACTTTGCTCACTCCCGCCTACCTCTCCTACCAGACGTCATTCAACGAGTTGAACTGGGGTCCTGGCGCGGCCATGGCGTTCCTATTGTTCGTGCTCATCGTCCTGCTCACGCTCCTGCAGCGATATGTCCTCCGGGATCGGAACAAGGGCGAAAAGCTCGACAAGGAGCTGCAGCGCCAGATCGCCATCCAGGCCTCCATCAGGAGCGGGAAGACATCATGACGAGGCTCCGGGCGAGCGCGATCGCCAGCTACCTCATGCTCGTCATCCTGGCGCTCATCTACATCTATCCGTTCCTGCTGTCGCTGGCGGGCAGCTTCAAGACGGATGCCGACGCGACGAACAATCCGCTGTCGCTGCTTCCGCAGACCTGGTCGTTCGCCGCGTACGAGCGCCTGTTCACCCAGGTGCCCCTGCCGTTGTGGGCCATGAACTCGGTGATCGTCGCGGTCATCGTCACGCTGGGCCGGGTGTTCCTGGACTCGCTCGCGGGATACGCGCTGTCCCGGTTGCAGTTCCGCGGCCGCACCGTGGTGTTCGCGGGCCTCATCGCCGTCATGGCGGTTCCGAATGTCGTCCTGCTCATCCCCCGGTTCCTCATGATCAAGGAACTCGGGATCTACAACACCTACGCGGGCATGATCATCCCGCTGCTCGTGGACGCGGCGGGCATCTTCATCATGAAGCAGTTCTTCGAGTCGATCCCGGTGAGCATCGAAGAGGCGGCACGCATCGACGGGGCGGGCATCTTCCGCACGTTCTGGACGATCGTGCTGCCGATGGCGCGACCAGCACTCGTGACCCTCTTCATCCTGAGCTTCCAGGGTTCGTGGAACGAGTTCGCGCACTTCATCATCTCGAGACAGAGCACCGACCTGAACACGCTCACGACGGGCGTCGCGTCGCTGTTCTCTGGTCAGCTCGGGAGCGGCAACCAGTTCCCGCTCAAGCTCGCGGCGGCGGTGCTCATGACGATTCCCGTCGCGGTTCTGTTCTTCATCTTCCAGCGCAAGATCATGAGTACGACGGAGGGTGCGGAGAAGGGCTGACCGCATCCGGTACGCGGAGAGGGTCGGTGCGGGCCGAGGTCAGGCGGCGAGCAGGTAACCAGCGGTGCAGGCGCCGATCCCCACGACGAGGTTGAGCCCGACGCTCAGGCACGCGGCGCGCCAGCGGCCGTGCGTGAGGAGCTGGATGGTCTCGACGCTGAAGGTGCTGAACGTCGTCAGCCCGCCGCACACACCGGTCAGGACGATGAGCTGGATGTCGGGGGAGAGCGCGGCATGCCGGGCGAGCCCGAGAACGACGCCGCCCAGCCCCGATCCGACCACGTTGACGATGAGCACCGCCCACGGGAAGCTCTCCGCCTTCGACACGCGAGCGGTCGCGACGGAGAGGAGGTAGCGCGCGACGGCCGCGACACCACCCGCTGCCAGGGTCACGACAACGAGAGCCGGACTCATTCGTCGACCCAGTCGATCGGCGTCGAGACCCGCCCGACGCGCAGGCCGATCGCGGCGGCGCCGAAGCCGAGGACGAGCGAGAGCACGAGGTAGACCGCGGCGAGCAGCCAGAGCCCGGAGCCGGTGAGCGCGACGGCCGAGACCATGAGCGCCGAGAAGGTCGTGAAGGAGCCGAGGAGCCCTGTCCCCAGTCCCGCCTTCAACCACAGTGGGGCCGCCGACCAGAATCTCGCGACGATCAAGCCGAGCAGGAACGAGCCGAGCACGTTGATGATGAGCGTTCCGAGCGGTAAGTCGTCCGCGCCGTGCGGGAGTAACGTGTCCACCCCGAGCCGGATCCCCGTGCCGAGGATCCCGCCGACGAGCACCGCGAACAGCTGGCTCACGTCAGCGTCGACGGGTCGATGACATCCCGGCCGGTGGAAGCGGCTTGCGAATGACGGCGCGACGCACCGGTTCCCCGCGTCGCTCCTGGCCCGGGAGGGGGCGCCCAGGACGCGAGTACAACACCTTCGAGGAGTCGAGCAGCCACGGTACGAGGGCGATGGTGACTCCGTGGCACAACATGAGTTTATGGCGGATGCGTCGCGCCTTGTGGTTGTGAAGCAGGTTCTCCCACCAGTGCCCGACGATGAACTGGGGCATATAGACGGTCACGACTTCGGAGCCGTGCGATTCACGCCGCTTCTTGATGTATTTGATGAGCGGGAAACTGATGTCCCGATACGGCGACTGGATGACCCTCAGCGGCACCTCGATCTTCATCTTCTTCCACTGCTTGCGCAGGAGCGCCGTCTGGTCGTCGTCGATCGAACAGTGCACTGCCTCGATGCTCACGTGGCGGGCGGCGATCGCGTAGTCGAGGGCCTTGAGCGTGGGCTTCTGCAGCCGCCCGACGAGCACGATCGCGTGATCGCCGTTCGAGCCGAAGACCGTGATGTCATCGACCGTGAGGTCGCGTTCGACCTTGCCGTAGTAACGGTTCACCCCGAGCATGAGCACGAAGAGGATCGGCCCGATCACGAACACGAGCCAGGCGCCGTGCGTGAATTTCGTGACCGTCACGACGACGAGGACTGTCGCCGTGAGCAACGCCCCGAAGGTGTTGATCGACAGGCTCCGGATGATCTGGCTGCGCTTCATCGTCATCGGCGCGCCGCCCGCCCCCTCGCGCAGTGTGCGGAGCCAGTGCCTCACCATCCCGGTCTGCCCGAAGGTGAACGACACGAACACGCCGATGATGTAGAGCTGGATGAGCGCCGTGAGGTTCGCCTGGTAGACGACGAGCAGGATGCCTGCGCCGAGCCCGAGGACGAGGACACCGTTCGAGTAGACGAGGCGGTCGCCGCGCGTCGACAGTGACTTCGGAGCGTACCCGTCGCGGGCGAGGACGGAGCCGAGCAGAGGGAAACCGTTGAACGCGGTGTTGGCGGCGAGCAGCAGGACCGCAGCGGTCGCCCCCTGCAGCACGTAGAAGAGGATCTGGGTGTCGCCGCCGAACACGGCGGCGGCGAGTTGCGCCATGACGCTGCGTTGCGGCTGCGTCGCACAGTCCGCCATCCCGATGAGATTGCAGGGATCCTCCGCGTAGTGCACGCCGCTGATGAGCGCGAGTGTCGTGACGCCGATGAACAGCGTGATCGCGATTCCGCCCATGAGGAGCAGGGTGCGCTTGGCGTTCTGGATCTTCGGGATGCGGAATGCCGGCACGCCGTTGGCGACCGCCTCCACGCCGGTGAGGGCGCTGCATCCGCTCGCGAACGCTCGGAGGAGGAGCAGGACCATCCCCACCTGGGTGAACTGTTCGGCCTTGACCGCGTACTGCGCCGATTCGGCGACCGGTGCGTCGCCAAGCGCCATCCGGATGATGCCCACGACGATCATGACGAGCACGCTCGCAATGAAGAGGTAGGTGGGCAGCGCGAAGGCCTTGCTGGACTCGCGCACCCCGCGGAGGTTCACCGCCGCGAGCAGGATGATGAACCCGATGGCCATCTCCACGCGCCAGGTGTTGAGCACGGGAAATGCGGAGATGATGTTGTCGACGCCGCTCGCGACCGACACGGCGACGGTGAGGATGTAGTCGATGAGCAGTGCGCTTGCAACGATGAGTCCGGCCTTCTCGCCGAGGTTCTTGTGTGCGACCTCGAAGTCGCCGCCGCCGGACGGATACGCCTTGATGAGCTGCCGGTACGACGCGACAACGGTGACCAGGACCACCACGACCGCGGCGGCCACCCACGGTGCGAAGGTCAGGAAGCTCAAGCCTCCGAGGGTGAGGATCATGAGCAGCTCTTGCGGGCCGTACGCCACCGAGGAGAGCGCGTCGCTTGCAAAAATGGGTAGGGCGAGATGCTTCGGGAGTAGTTGGCCCTCGAGCTTGTCTGACGATAGCGGTTCGCCGATCAGCCAGCGTTTTGGCGACCGGACTTCGGTAGTCACGAGGAGCGACACTACTCCTCTCGCGCCACGGCGCAAGTCGGTGCCGTGGCGACGTGTCGATCAGTCGATTCGGAAGAAACTCTTTCGTACGCCGTCCAGCTGCACTTTGAGCTCGCCGACGAGTTCCGGCGTGAGTTCATCCCGTGCCGCCATGCTGCGAAGGTCGGCCCGGAGCTGGTGGCGGAAATCGTTGAGGGTGATCTCCGCGTCGCGCAACCAGCCGTTGCTGGTGTCGCGGAGATCAGAACGGACCGTCCTGGATGCTGCGCGGGATTCGTCGCGCGCCTCCCGGGCGGCGGCCGCGAGATCCGCCCGAAGGCTCTTCATCGCCTGGTTCACGCTCGAGCGCACTTCGTCGGCGAGCCGGCGCACAGAGTCGTTGAGATCGCTTTCGATCTCGTCCAGCTCGTGGGCGCGCGCGGCGAGCTCTGCGCGTCCGGCATCCGTGATCGCGTAGACGGTCTTGCGGCCATCCGCGGACTTCGTCACGAGGCCCTCTTCTTCGAGCTTGGCCAGGCGCGGGTAGATCGTCCCGGCGCTCGGAGTGTATGTGCCACCGAACTGCTCCTCGAGGGCGAGGATGATCTCGTAGCCGTGCATGGGCTCTTCGGCGAGAAGGCTCAACAGGTACAGGCGCAGATGGCCGTGAGCGAAGACCGGCGGAGTCATCGGCCCGACCCACCGTGTTCGGCAGCGTGGAGGACGCTCACGTTGCCGGATACGGTCTTCGCAGAGAACTCGAGCCACTGGCCGTGAAGGTCGCCGTATTTTCCGGTGTACTGGCCACGCACGCCCGAGATCCCGGTGTCGTCGAGCTGGAGCCTTCCGGAGACGCTGCTGATCCGGTACTGCGCGGGGACGCCGGCTTCGAGGCGCAGTGTGATGTCACCGGATACGGTCTTAATGGTCGCGCTGTCGGGTGTCCCCGTGACGTCCAGGAAGACATCGCCCGACACGCCTCCCGACGTGAACTTCATGATCTCGCCGCTCGCGGTGATGTCTCCGCTCACGGACTTCGAGGTGATGTTGCCGTAGTGGTTGCGCACGTTGATCTCGCCGCTCACCGAGCCGAGTTCGAGGTCGCCGTAGACGTTGTCGATCACGACGTCGCCGCTCACCGTGCTGATCTTCGCGTCCTCGGTGAGGCCGCTGATGAGGCCCGTCGCCGACACGACGCCGAACTTGAGCGCGACGTCGCGGGGGACCATGATGCTCACATCCGCCCTGGCGTTGTTGTTGAACGATTTGAACACGTCGATGAAGTTGTCCCACTTGAGCTGCGGATGATCGACCTCGAGAGTGTCCCCGTCGATCGATACCTTGAGCGGCTTGCTGCTCACCGAGTGGACTTCGACGCGCGCACTCGGCTCGTCGTGCCCGATGATGTCGACCTTGCCGCCGATGAGTCCTACCTTGAGCTTGCGAACCATGTCGATGTCGATGATCTTCTCACCTTCGATGAGCCACTTTTCGACTGCCATTGGTCTTTCCTTCCGCCGAGACGAGTTGTCGATTTCGCGTTATATCGCGTTGTCATTAATCAAGATATATCGCGTCTTGCGTTTGTGCAAGTGCTTTCGTCTTTCGGGAGGTTGTGCGGTCGGTCATGGCCGGTAGATTCGTGGGCATGACCGAAACGGCCCCGTCGCTTGATCCCGACACGCTGGATCCCGTGGCGCTGGCACAAGCGCTCATCCGCATCGACTCAGTGAATCCGGATCTCGTGCCCGGCGCAGCGGGGGAAGCCCAGGTCGCCGAATGGTGCGCCGCGTGGTTCGTGGCTCACGGATTCGAGGTGCGCCGGCTGGGTGCGCCGGATCGTCCGACGGTGGTCGGCGTGGCCAGGGGCAGCGGAGGCGGTCGCTCGCTCATGCTCAACGGTCACATCGACACCGTGGGGGTGGCAGGATACGACGGCGACCCGTTCGCGGCGACAGTGCAGGATGGCACAGTGTTCGGTCGGGGCGCATTCGACATGAAGACGGGCGTCGCAGCGATCATGGTGGCGGCCGCCCGTGCCACGGCAGCAGACCTCGCGGGTGATGTGATCGTGACGCTCGTGGCGGACGAGGAGTTCGGCAGCCGCGGCACCGAGGACGCGCTCGCCGCCTTCACCGCCGACGCCGCTATCGTCACCGAACCGAGCGAGCTGCACCTCGTGCTGGCGCACCGTGGCTTCGCGTGGTTCGAGATAGAGCTCACCGGTCTCGCGGCGCACGGGTCCATGCCGTACCAGGGTGTCGACGCGATCGCTCACGCCGGCCTCGTGATGTTGGCGATCGACGAGTTCCGGGCGCGCCTGGAGGCGGCCGCGGCGCATCCGCTGCTCGGCCACGGCGCCGTCCGTGTCTCCATGATCGCGGGCGGCACGGATGCTGCGACCGTGGCCGATTCGTGCACCATTACCGTCGAGCGGCGAACCATGCCGAGTGAGACGCCGGATGCGGTCGAGGCCGAGCTGCACGCGATTCTCGATGAGTTGGCCGCCGGCACGCCGGACTTCCGGTTCGAGCTGCGCCGACTGGTCGCGCGGGGCGCATTCGAGGCCGATGCCGACTGGCCGATCGTGCGTGCGGTGACCGCGAGCGCCGAACGGGTCTTCGGCGCTCCGCCCGCGACGCGCGGCGAGCCGTTCTGGACCGACGCGGGGCTGATCCTCGAAGCCGGCATCCCGTGCCTGCTCATCGGAGTGGACGGCGGCGGAGCGCACGCCGACACGGAGTGGGCGACCACCGCATCCGTCGAGCAGCTCACCGATGTGCTCGAGGGCGCGATCCGTGATTTCTGCGGATAGCGCGGATTCCGCTTGACATTGACGTTGCGTCAACCTCTACCGTGGTAGTCGAGCACGGAAGGAGGCCGACATGGACTGGTCGATCCAGGACATCGCGCGGCTGTCGGGGACGACGAGCCGTACCCTGCGGCACTACGACGACATCGGGCTGCTGAAGCCCAGCCGCATCGGTGGCAACGGATACCGCTACTACGACGAGGACGCGCTCGCGCGACTGCAGCGCGTCCTGCTGCTGCGCGAGTTGGGTCTCGGACTCCCGGCGATCGCCGACGTGCTCGAGGGCCAGACGCGACATGCGGATGCCCTGCTCACCCATCTGCACTGGCTGCGGAAGGAGCAAGAACGGCTCGACCGCCAGATCGGCGCCGTCGAGACCACGATCAGAAAACTGGAAGGAGGTGAACGACTCATGGCAGAGGAGATGTTCGACGGCTTCGACCACACGCGGTACAAGGATGAGGTCGAGGAGCGTTGGGGCAAGGATGCCTACGCGACGAGCGACGCCTGGTGGCGCTCGCAGACGGCGGAGCAGAAGGCCGGCTGGAAGGCCGCCATGCAGAAGCTCGGCGAGGACTGGATCGCGGCGGCGAAGGCCGGAATCGACCCGGACAGTGACGAGGCGCAGGCGCTCGCGCAGCGGCAGTTCGAGTGGCTGCGCGGCATCCCGGGAACGCCGGGCGGCGGCGCGTCAGGTCCCACGAAGGAGTACTTCACAGGACTCGGCGAGCTGTATGTCGCCGACCCGCGCTTCGGGGCGAACTATGGCGGCCAGGCCGGCGCCGAGTTCGTGCGGGATGCGATGGCCGAATACGCCGATCGCAACCTCTAGGCCCGCGAGAGGAACAGTTTGTAAAGGACACTTTACTTTTAGTGAAGTGTCCTTTACTCTGTTCCCATGGCCGAACCACGCATGAACCCCAATTTCCGCAAACGATACGCCGTGAGATTCGTCATCGGCATGATGAGCTACGCGATCCTGCTGATCATCGCGGTATTCGCCGCCAAGGCTGTCGCGGCGGGGCCGGGACAGGTTCTCTGGGGCTTGCTTCCCATCCCTGCAGTGCTCTTCGTCGCGTGGGCGGCGATCCGGTTCAGCCGGGAGGCTGACGAGTTCGCTCGACGTCAACTCACCGAGTCGCTCGCGATCGGATTCGCGGTCGGGTCAGCGCTCGTCGCGAGCTACGGCCTACTCGACAGTTTCGGTGCGCCGGCGCTGTCCTGGCTGTGGGCATTCGCCACCTACATGGCGTGCTGGGCAGTCGGGTCCCTCATCGTCAGCCTGCGGTACCGCTCATGAGGAATCGCGTGCGCGTCCTTCGCGCCGAATACGACCTGACCCAGGCCGACCTCGCGGAGAAGCTCAACGTCACGCGACAGACCGTCATCGCCATCGAAAGCGGAAAATACGACCCGAGCCTTCCGCTCGCGTTCGCCGTGGCCAGAACCTTCAACCAGTCGATCGAGGAGATCTTCCTTCCTGACTCACCGTAAACGGCACCGCCGCTCCTGACGAACGGGCGCACCCGATTGTGAAACGATGGCCACGTGCGCCACGTCGTCTTCGCCATCATCGCGGCGATCCTGTTCGGCACGACGGGCACCGCCCAGGCGCTCGGGCCGGATGGCGCATCCTCCCTGTCGGTCGGGTCCGCCCGCATCGTCATCGGTGGCGCATCCCTCGCCCTCGTCGCCTGGTGGCTCTCCCGCCGAGCGCGCAGGGTTCTGCGCGACTCGGCACCGGGGCGACCGACGACGGACATGCTCACCCTGCACATCCCGAACCTGCCGGGGCCGGATCTGCAATCGGCGCCGAGTCCCCGAGGCGGACGGAGGACCTGGCTCGTCGTCGCCGTCGGCGCGGCCGCGATCGTCGCATACCAGCCGACCTTCTTCCTCGGAATGGAGGTCAACGGCGTCGCGGTGGGTGCGGTCGTCGCGATCGGGTCCGGGCCGATCTTCACGGGCATGCTCGAGTGGCTGATGTCACGACGCTTTCCCGGATACGCGTGGCTGACCGCGACGGTCATCGCCGTCGTGGGCATCGCCCTGCTCGCCGGCGTCGGCGAAGCCGGGATGGGGGATCCGACCGGCCTGTTGCTTTCGCTCGGCGCCGGCGCCTGTTACGCCCTGTACGCGCTCTCGGCGAAGCAGCTCCTCATCTACGGATGGACTCCCACCGGTTCGGTCGCGGTGATCTTCGGCTGGTCGGCGCTCGGCGCGCTGCCGATCCTGGTGCTCTCGAATCCGACCTGGCTCGCCTCCGTCGACGGCCTCGTGCTCGGGTTGTGGCTCGGGATCGCGACCATCACGGTCGCCTGCCTCTTCCTCGCGAATGCGCTCAAAGCGCTCGCAGCGTCGACCGTCGCCACGCTCGGTTTGGGTGAACCGCTCACCGCGACGCTGCTCGGCGTGCTCGTGCTCCACGAGACGCTCACCGGTACCGCGATCGTGGGCCTCGTACTGGTGATCTTCGGGCTCGTGCTCATTGGCTCCCTGCGGGCACGGCGGACGACTCGGGCGTGACGCGCGGGTCCGGTACCCGCAGAATCGGCATGGTGACGTGCACGAGCGGGCCGACGAGGAGTGCGAACGCGAGCGTGCCGAACCCGACGTTTCCGCCGAGGATCCAACCGATCACGAGGACGACGACCTCGATCGATGTCCGTACGATCCAGATCCGCACGCCGTATTTCTTGTTGATGCCCGTCATGAGCCCATCCCTGGGGCCGGGCCCGAAGCGCGCACCGATGTAGAGGCCGGTCGCGATCGCGAGCAGAAGCAGACCTCCGGTGAACAGGACGATGCGCACCCAGATGTCGTCCTGCAGGGGGATGAGCCAGAGCCCGACCTCTGCACTCGGTCCGATGAGGAGGGCGTTGAGCACGGTGCCGATTCCGAGTCGTTGGCGCAGCGGGATCCACAACAGCAGCACGACGCCGCCGACGATATTGGTGACGAAGCCGAACGGGATACCGGTGCGCAGCGAGATGCCCTGGGCGAGGACATCCCACGGCGAGATGCCGATCGCGGCGCGGATCATCATGGCGATCGCGATGCCGTAGAGGAACAGACCCAGCAGGAGCTGGACCCATCGCCGGGTCATCACGAGTGCTGGAGTCATGAAAGTATCCAATATCTAAAGTGGCCTTATATCAAGAGGCCAATCTGCCTATAGTGGCCTTATGGCATCGCTCTCGGCGCGCGCCCTCGCCGCGCTCCTCGCGGACTGGCGGACAGCATCCGCCGGGCCCGCGTACGCCGTGCTCGCCGATCGCATCCGACTGCTCGTCCTCGACGGCCGCATCGCCTACGGCACCAGGATGCCGGCCGAGCGCGAACTCGCCGCCCAACTGGGTCTCAGCCGTACGACGATCACCGCAGCATACGCCGAGCTGCGCGATGGCGGGTATCTCGACAGCCAGCGCGGCTCCGGCAGTTCGGCCCGGATTCCACAGAGCAGCACCATCCCGGCGGAAACCGCCATCGCCGGTTACCTCGACTTCACGAAGGCGACCTCCCCCGCGAGCAGCGGGCTCGCCGACGCCGCACTCCTCGCCGCCGAGGAGTACCCTGCCTATCTCGGCGGCAGCGGATTCGACCTGGTCGGACTGCCCATCCTGCGCACCGCGCTCGCCACGCGCTTCACCTCTCGCGGTCTTCCCACCGAACCGGAACAGATCATGGTCACGGTCGGAGCCCAGCACGCCATCGCACTCCTGGCCCGCACCTTCCTCGGGCGCGGGTCGAACGCGATCGTCGAGTCACCGAGCTACCCGCACGCATTCGAGGCACTGCGCCTCACCGGGGCACGCCTCGCAACCGTGAATGTCACGACGGACGGAGGCTGGGATGTCGCCGCCCTCGACGATGAACTCCGGCGCTCGCATCCTGCGCTCGCCTACCTCATGCCCGACTTCCACAACCCGACGGGACGCACGATGGACGCCGAGCTCCGCCGACGCGTCACGGCCATGGCCGAGGCTGCCGGCTGCACGATCGTCGCGGACGAGACGACGGCGGAACTCGCGATCGACGGCCCGGAGCCGCTTCCGCCGCTCGCCGCGTTCGGCCCCGCGATCACGGTCGGGTCGCTCGCGAAGACGGTCTGGGGCGGATTGCGGATCGGTTGGATCCGCGCAGAGCGGGACACCATCCAGCGCCTCGCCCGCGCACGACCGGCCGGCGACCTCGGCACGCCGATCCTCGAGCAGCTCGTCGCGGCGCGGGTGCTCGACGACTTCGACACCGTTCTCGCGCAGCGCCGCGAGCAGCTTCGCGCCGGCCGCGACCGGCTCGTCGCATCGCTGCGGGGCCGGTTCCCGGAATGGCAGGTCCCGGATGTCGCGGGCGGGTTGGCGGTGTGGGTGGGCCTGGGTGCACCCGTGAGTTCGCGGCTCACGCTCGCCGCACGGAGCAACGGACTGCTCATTGCTGCGGGGCCGCGGTTCGGCGTGGACGGTGCATTCGAGCGTTTCCTCCGCATCCCGTTCAGCTACTCCGCGGAGGAGACCGACCGTGCGCTCGACGCGCTCGAGGCCGCCTGGAACTCCCTGGGCCAGAGCGCACCACAGGACTCCGCCTACCTTGCCGAGGTCGTCTGAGGGCCCTCCTCAGGGAAGGGATCTGGGCGCGGCGGGCTACTCCGCGCGCAGCGCAGCGGCGACGGCCGTCTCGACGATCGCCCGGACGGGTGCCTGCGGGTCGACCGTGATCCGGTGCAGCAGCAGCCCATCGCAGGTCGCCATGAGCAGGGCGGTGTGCGCTGCGGCGGCCTCGCCGCCGATACGGTGCAGGATGTCGCCGAGCCAGGTCGCGAGGGCTTCCCGGCCCGCGCGCAGCGGGAGGGAGGCATCCTCGTCGGCTTCCAGGAACAGGGCGTAGCGGGCTCTCGTTCGCGCCGCGAGCGGCCCGGACTGCACCTCGATCATGCGGACCAGGGCATCCCGGAGCTGTTCGCCGTTCGCGATCTCGGGGAGGCCGGCATCGGACCGGTCCTGGTCGGTGATCCATTCGATGACGCCGGCGAGGAGCGCCGCACGGGTTCGGTAGTGGTTCGAGGTCGACCCGGGCGGAAGGCCGGCTGCAGCATCCACGCGACCATGGGTCAGGGCGCGCATGCCCTCCGTGCCGACCAGTCCCACAGCGGCCTCGAGTGCCCGAAGACGGGTGCTGGTCATGCTCGAAGCCTACGCAACTACATTTCTCGTGACAATCCACTACGAACGTAGTAACGTATCGCGCATGACAGAGGCCGTCGGCATCCGCTCGCGCGTACTGACCGCGAACGGGCTGCGCATGAACCTGGTCGAAACAGGCGAAGGCGCCCCTGTACTGTTCCTGCACGGGTTTCCGCAGAGCTCGCGCGCCTGGGCGCCGGTGATGGCCTCCCTCGCGGAGCGGCATCACGCAATCGCCCCGGACCTGCGCGGCGCGGGTGCGACGGATGCACCACGCGGAGGTTACGACTCCGCGACCATACAGGCGGATGTGCTCGCGCTGCTCGACGAGCTGGGCCTGGCCCAGGTCGACCTCGTCGCCCACGACTGGGGCGCCCTCGTCGGGTTCGACCTGTGCCTGAACCATCCGGAGCGCATCCGCCGTTACGTCGCGATCGCGGTCCCCGCTCCGTACATCCGGATGTCGCGGGCCCTCATGGCGGGAATGCTCAAGGCGATGCCGCACCTCTGGTTCCAATACGTGGTCGCTACTCCGGGGCTCGGGCCGGCACTGCTCTCGCGGGGGCGACAACGACTGGCCCACTGGCTTCTGCGCGCCTTCGAGGTGCGGCCGATGAACGATGACGATGTCGCGGCGTACGTATCGACGCTCCGCGATCCCGCGCGCGCGAAGGCGGCGTCCAGGTTGTACCGGAAGCTCATCCTTCCCGGCTTCATGAAGATCATGGGAGGGGCGTACCGCGGGCGGGTCCTGCACACCCCGACGCTCGTGCTCTTCGGCGCGGACGACGCCCTGCTGCCGAAGGATGCTCTCGCCATCAGCCCGGACGACGCGCCGCACACGCGCGTGGAGTTCGTGCCCGGCGGCGCGCACTTCGTCGTGGACGACAATCCGGACGAGGTCGCCCGTCGCATCCGGGCGTTCCTCGAGTAGGCCGTCCCGCCCGCCGCCCCGACCGCCACCACACTGACAACGAGGAATGCCATGAGTCCTGTCGACGCCGACGCCGACGCCGACGCCGACGGCGCCGGATGCGCCACGGACGACCTGCTCATCGTCCACCGTCTGCTGCGCACGCTCTTCGGGAAGGCTCCTGCCCTTGTCGAGTCCTGCGACAGCGATCGCCGCCAGAAGCGGATCGACGAGCACCTGGACGAGATCACCGGTGCCCTGCACCGCCACCACCAGGGCGAGGACATCACGCTGTGGGATCGGCTGACGCAGCGTCGTCCGGCGTGCGCTCTGCACGTGGAGCTCATGCGGGCGCAGCATGCCGACATCTCCCAGCTCCTGGACGAGGTCGACGCGGCCCGGGCGGTGTGGCGTGCCGGTCGCCTCGGCGGCGGAGCGGCCCTGCTGGCCGCCCTCGACCGGCTGAACGAGGCCTTGAACGCCCACCTCACCGACGAGGAGCGATTCGTCCCCGAGGCCGCCGGCGCGCTGCTCACCCAGGCGGAGTGGGATGAGATGCGCGACCACGGGATTGCGACCATGCCGCGCGAGCGCCTGCTCATCCAACTCGGCTACCTGATGCGGGAGATGGATTCGGATGAGGAACGGGAGCGATTCTGGCGCGGGGTGCCGGTGATGGCGCGAGCGCTGTACCGACTGTTCGGCGCTCGTCAGCTCAGCAGGGAGCTCGCAGAGCTGTATGGAACCGCAGACTCGAGGCGGTGATCCGGCGGAGGCGGTGATCCGGCGGATGCGGTGATCCGGCTGGTGCGCAACCAGCCGACGTCGCGCACCGGGGCGATTACTCCCTCCGGAGTACGACCGTCCGTGCCCCGAGTGGAATACTTCTAACTGGCACGAGGTAGTGCGACACTTTCGTGCGCCGCCACGGGCGGTTCAATCACCAGGAGTCCCTTCGTGCATCTGCTTTCCGTGTTCAGCCTGCGCAACCGCGCGCTCATCGCCCTCGTGACGATCGTCGTCGGTGTGTTCGGTGCTCTGGCGCTCACCTCGCTCAAGCAGGAGCTCATCCCCTCCGTCTCCTTCCCGCAGATGGTCATTGTCACGAGCTATCCCGGTGCGGCACCGGATGTCGTCAACGACGATCTGAGCACGCCGATCGAGACCGCCATCCAGGGAGTGCCGGGGCTCGAGAGCACCACCGCGACGTCCACCTCCAACCTCTCCTCCGTCACGGCGAAGTTCGACTACGGCACGAACCTGGCGACCGCGGAGCAGAAGGTCCAGCAGGCGATCAACCGCATCTCGAACACGCTTCCAGCCGACTCGGACCCGAGGATCCTCACCGGGAGCATCGACGACTTTCCCGTGGTCCAGCTCGCTGTCACGAGCGACCTCGACGAGAACGACCTCGCGGCACTGTTGGAGTCCTCCACGATCGTGGATCTCCAGAAACTCGACGACGTTCGGGCGGCGAATCTGCAGGGCGCCGTCGGCCAGCGCGTGACGATCACCCCGGATGCGGACAAGCTGCGCGCGGCGGGGCTGACCGTTCAGGCCATCCGTGACGCCCTGAAGTCGAACGGGGTGCTGCTGCCCGGCGGCAGCATCACCGAGGACGGCAAGACCCTCACGGTCCAGTCGGGCTCGAAGATCCACACCGTGGACGAGCTCAAGCAGTTGCCGCTCATCGGCGCCGGCGCCGGCCCCGCTGTCGTCCTCCCGGGGATGCCGCCCGCTGCTCCACCAGCGCAGCAGACGATCGGAGACGTCGCCACTGTCGCTCTCGTCGACAATCCGGTGACGAGCATCTCCAGGGTCAACGGCGAACCTTCGCTCACGATCGGGGTGACGAAGACTCCGGATGGGAATACCGTCGCGGTCTCGAAGGCCGTCCACGACGCGATTCCCGGTCTGGAGGCGGCGCTCGGCAGCAACACGAAGTTCACCGTCGTCTTCGACCAGGCCCCGTTCATCCAGCAGTCCATCGACTCGCTCGCGAGCGAGGGACTCCTCGGACTCCTGTTCGCGGTCGTCGTCATCCTCATCTTCCTGATGTCGGTGCGCTCGACCCTGGTGACCGCGATCTCGATTCCGGTGTCGGTGCTCATCACGTTCATCGGGATGCAGGCCACCGGCTACTCGCTCAACATCCTCACCCTGGGCGCGTTGACGATCGCCATCGGGCGCGTCGTCGATGACTCGATCGTCGTGATCGAGAACATCAAGAGACACCTCGCGCTCGGCCAGGAGAAGGCCGAGGCCATCCTGACGGCCGTGAAGGAGGTCGCAGCCGCGATCACCGCCTCGACGGTCACGACCGTCGCCGTGTTCCTTCCCATCGCTCTCGTGGGCGACATCACCGGGGAACTGTTCCGGCCGTTCGCGCTCACGATCACCATCGCGCTCGCGGCGTCGCTGTTCGTCGCGCTCACGATCGTTCCTGTGCTCGCGTACTGGTTCCTCGGGCATCCGAAGCCGTCGGCGGTGGCGTCGGATGCCGAAGTCGACCCGCAGTCCATGGAGGTCGCGGACGGTCACGTCGTCTCGCGTCGCGAGCTGCGCGAGGGGATCGTCTCGGCCGAGGACGAGCTGGGCAAG
This sequence comes from Terrimesophilobacter mesophilus, assembly GCF_014200375.1. Taxonomy (GTDB): domain Bacteria; phylum Actinomycetota; class Actinomycetes; order Actinomycetales; family Microbacteriaceae; genus Terrimesophilobacter; species Terrimesophilobacter mesophilus. The sequence continues at coordinate 1,500,912 of NZ_JACHBP010000001.1, forward strand.
CCGACCGGGCTTCAGCGTGCGTACCTTCCGGTCATCCACTGGACCCTGAAGCGCCCGGTCGCCACCATCATCGCCGCGTTCCTGGTGCTCGGCGGAACCGTGGCGCTCGTTCCGAGCCTCACCACGAACTTCATCGGCGAAAGCGGCCAGAACACGCTCAACGTGACCCAGACCCTGCCCTCGGGGACGAGTCTCGACGCGATGGACACCGCCGCGACGAAGGTCGAGAACGCTCTTCGCGACATCGAGGGCATCGACACCGTGCAACTGACCATCGGCGGAGGGTCGTCCCTCGCGACGGCCTTCGGAGGAGGCGGCGGGATCACCTTCTCGATCACCACCGATCCGAACGTGAACCAGGATGCGCTCAAGACGACCGTGCGGGACCGTCTGAAGGAGTTGACCGGCGTCGGCACGGCGTCGCTCTCGGGAGCCGGGTCGTCGTTCGCCTCGTCCGACATCGATGTGAACATCACCGCGACGACGCAGGACGACCTGCGGAGCGCGGCCGACAAGGTGCTCGCCGCGGTGCAGGATCTCCCGGAGACGGCGGAGGCGACGAGCAACCTCGCCAACTCTCAGCCGTACATCGCCGTGGTCGTCGACCGCGACAAGGCGGCAGAGGTCGGACTCAGTGAGATCGCGATCGGATCCCTGGTGTCCCAGGCCATGCAGCCCACGCTCGCCGGCACCGCCGTGATCGACGACAAGACGATGTCGATCTACCTCCAGACCGCGGATGCCCCGGTGACGATCGCCGAATTGAGGGACCTGAGTATCCCGACCAGGGCCGGCACCCAGAAGCTGTCCGACCTGGCCACCGTCGAGCAGTCGAACGGACCGGCATCCATCACGACCATCAAGGGGCTTCGTGCGGCGACCGTGAGCGTCACACCGAAGGTCGCCGACGTGACGACGGCCTCGATCGCGGTGCAGGAGGCCATCAACTCCCTCGACCTCCCCGGCGGTGCGACGACAGAGCTCGGTGGGGTCACATCGCAGCAGGCGGACGCGTTCAGCCAGCTCGGGCTCGCGCTTCTCGCCGCGATCCTCATCGTCTATGTCGTCATGGTGGCGACGTTCAAGAGCCTGCGTCAGCCTCTCCTGCTGCTCGTCTCCGTGCCGTTCGCGGCGACGGGAGGCATCATCCTGCAGGTTCTCTCGGGGATTCCGCTCGGGGTGCCTTCACTCATCGGCGTGCTCATGCTCATCGGCATCGTGGTGACGAATGCGATCGTGCTGGTCGACCTCGTGAACCAGTATCGGGAACGGGGGATGAAGGTCGGAGAGGCGATCGTGCACGGCGCGAGCCGCCGGTTGCGGCCGATCCTCATGACCGCGCTCGCGACGATCTTCGCGCTCCTGCCGATGGCGGTCGGGCTGACCGGGCACGGCGGGTTCATCTCGCAGCCGCTCGCGATCGTCGTGATCGGCGGCCTCGTCTCCTCGACACTGCTCACGCTCGTGGTGCTTCCGGTGCTCTACTACCTGGTCGAGGGCGCGAAGGAGCGGCGGATCGATCGCAGGGCGGCCAGGGCAGCAGCCGCCGCGGGTTAGCGACCGCCTGCTCCGCGACTGCCGGCCGGTTCGCGCGCTGAGCCGGCGACGAGAGCTGCGCCCAGGGCGAAGGCGAGTACGACCAGCAGGGCGTTGAGGATGCCGATCGCCTCGCCGATCACACCGATGAGTGGTGGACCGATGAGCGATGCCGCATACCCGATCGTCGCGACGACGCTGATGCGGGCGCCCGCGAGTTCCGGGTCATCCGCCGCGGCGGACATCCCGACGGGAAAACCGAGTGCACCGCCGAGACCCCACAGGATCGCGCCGAAGAATGCGACGGCGGGAACCGGGACGAAGATCACGAGGAGAAGCCCCGCGGCACAGACCGCAGCGGAGCCGCGGAGCACGGCGACCCGCCCGAATCGACTCAGGAGCGGCACTCCCACGAGTCGACCGGCCGTCCCCGCGAGGACGAATGCGGCGTAGGTGATCGCGGCGAAGCTGTTGGAGGTGTCGTGCCCGTCGACCATGGCAAGGGACAGCCAGTCGTTGCCGGAGCCGGCCGCGAACGAGGTCGTGAGTACGACCAGACCGATGAGGAGCGTGCGCCTCTCCAGCCACACGGAGAGCTGCGCCCGAACCGGATGCGGGTGCGCCGTCTCGGCCGCCGCGCGCTGGCTCTCCGTCATGGCCTGGGTCTCCACGAGGTGTGGCGCGACGACAACGGCACCGCTCGCGAGCAACAGCGCCGTGATCGAGAAGTCGACGGCGACACCGATGTGGAGCGCGGCTGCCGCCGCCGCGAGCGCTGCCCCGACGACACTGCCCGCACTGAACGACGCGTGGAAGAGCGGCATGATGGGGCGTGCGACGATGCGCTCGACTTCGGCTCCCTCCACATTCATCGCGACATTGCAGGTCCCCGTGCCGAATCCGAAGCAGAGGAGCGCGGCCAGCACGAAGACGTAGTTGTGCGCGATCGACGAACCGATGCCTGCGGCGACGAGCCCCAGCGCCGCGAGGATCAGCGAACCGACGATCGTCGCACGCGGTCCGAATCGCGCGACGATCTGTCCGGACAACACGAGCCCGAACACGGATCCGACCGAGAGGCCCAGCAGGAGAAGTCCCATCTCCGCGATGGAGATGCCGAGATCGTCGCGGAGGGTGGGGATGCGGGCCACGATCCCGGCGAGGCCGGCGCCGCAGACCGCGAAGATCAGGTAGACGGAGTTGCGCCAGGCGCGGATGCCGGGGCTGTCGATATTGCTGGCCGGACCGCGAGGGAGCCGGCCGTCAACCACGTTCCCCGCCCCGGTGGCCCGTCGACCCGAGGTCCGCCCAGGTGCTCACCTCGGTGAGGATCGGCTCCTCGGAGAGTGCGAGCCTCGTGGCGCCCAGCAGTGCGTCGCCCTCTCCCTGACGAAGGGTAGCCATGGGCGCGCGCTCGGACAGTTCACGGGCGAGCGAGTCCCAGAGAACGGCTCCCGCCCCGAACAGCCCTCCGGCGGTCGCGACCGTGAAGGGGGTATCGAGCAGGCCGGCGGCGCGTGCCGCGGCCACCGCGCCTTCCGCGAGGTCCCGCGCCGCGTTGTCCCAGATCGCCACGGCCGTCTCGTCGCCGAGTGCGGCGGCTGCGGCGACGCCGCGGCTGAACGAGGCGATGACCTTCGCCGGATTCTGGCTGGTGTACATCGCGCTGAGCGCCCCGGACACGCCACCGAACGACTTCTCGACCTGCGCCAGGATCAAGTCGGAGCCCTGCATCCCATCGGCGACGCGAAGCGCTGAGTCGAGCCCCCGCCTGCCGATGTCGTATCCGCTTCCCCTGTCGCCGCACAGCGGGCCGGAACCGTCGACCGGATGCGGCAGGCCGTCCTCGCCCAGTGCGAGGATGACCGACCCCGTTCCCGCGGCGATCACTACGCCGGGCGAGATGCCGAGGGCACCGAGATAGGACGTCACGACGTCGCTCGTCACGATGTAGCGCCGGGACTCGCACACCTCCTGGAGAGCCTCGAGCGCCAGGGCGGTGGGCTTCGGGCCCGCGCGGAGCACCCCGTTGAGACCGATGCACGCGGTGTGGAAGGATCTCTGCGCCCCGAGCCCCGCGATCGTCTCCCGGAGGCTGTCGGTGACCTCTCCCAGCCCGCCCGGCGTTTCGATGATGGCGAGCCCCGGCCCCGTCGATCGAGCCAGCTCGACTCCGTCCTCGTCGATGATGGCGGCGTGCGTCTTCGATTTTCCACCGTCGATGACCAGGCGCAGGGAGGATTCGCTCGTCGTCACCACAGTCGTCTCAGGCCGTCCTCAACTGATGATGAAGTGGGAGTTGGAGAAGCCACGGTGGGAGAGCGCACTCGAGGAGTCCCCATTGGCATCCGTGCCGGTCACCTTGTAGAACCGGTACTTGTCCCCCCGATAGATGGACTCGGTGTACTCGACGACCCGGTCGTCCTGGTCCGTCTTCGTCGTCGTCACGAAGAACGCCGGCGAATGGACGGGAACCCCCAGGAGCTTGGATTCGGCCTGGTCGACCGTCGCCGCCCTGAGGACCTGGCTCGACTGCGTCACCTTCACGTTGAACTGCGTCCGGTAGAGCTCGTTCACATCGAACAGGGTGAAATGCTCTGCCGTCAGGTCGGGGAAGATGTGGCTCGGAAGGTAGAGCCTTTCGATGGCGACCGATTCGCCGTCGACGAGGCACACGCGCACGACCTTCGTGACCGTCGCGGAGGGAGCCAGCTGAAGGCGAAGCCCGATGCGGGATCCGGTATCCTCCTGCACGATGTCGAGGGTCTGCGCCTCGGCGGTGGATGCGCCATCCACGGTGAAGTGCGCGAACGGGTCCGCACTGTTGGCGCGAAGCGCGTGCGATCGCGCGACGAAGGTGCCCTTCCCGGGGATGCGGCGAAGGTAGCCCTCGTCGATCAGGAGGTCCAGCGCCTTCCGCACCGTCATCCGCGCCGCCCCCAGACGCTCGGAGAGCGCTCGCTCCGGTGGAAGGCTCTCGCCGTCCTCGATCGTGGAGATCAGTTCCAGGAGGGAGTTCCGGATGAACTGGTGCTTCTGTGCGTTGGTTCGCTTGGGGTCGCCGAGGCTCACGGAGTCGTTCGCGGTGACCGGCGATTGCATACGGCAATTATGCACCAATGGTCTATCTAGTCAACCTGCGAATTCTGCACGATCGTGGGCCAGATTCATCCCATCGGCCTAGAGATTGCGATCGGATTCGCTGCGGATTCCAGAGAAATCCTTGCGCGAGCGGTGCCGGCCGGACTAGCATCACCGACAATGGCCTAAAGGTATAGACCGCTGGGACAAAACGCACTCAACGTAGTTGTTCTACCAAGCAATCACATGGATAAGAGGAGACGATGAAGTCAAGAATCGCCCCATTGGCCCTTGCTTTGGCAACGGCCATGATCGCACTCGCCGGTTGTTCGGGAGCTGGAAGCGGTGACCAGGTCACGCTCCAGTTCGAAAGCTGGCGACCAGAGGATGCAGCAATCTGGAACTCGAAGATCATTCCCGCGTTCGAGAAGGAGCATCCGGACATCAAGGTCCAGTTCTCTCCGACGAAGGCGACGGAGTATGACGCCGCACTCAAGACCCGCTTCCAGGGCGGCACTGCCGGAGACCTGATCACGTGCCGTTCCGGCGCGCTCAACCGGGAGAACATCAAGGCCGGCTATCTGGAGCCGCTGAAGGGTCTCGCAGGACTGTCCAACTTCGATGAGCTCTCCCAGTCGTTCTGGGCATCGTCCGAAGGCGACCCGTACTGCGTCCCCGTCGCATCCGTCATGGCGGCGTTCTTCTACAACAAGGACATCTTCAAGGAGCTGAACCTGCAGGTGCCCACCACGCAGGCCGAGTTCATGAGCGTCCTTCAGGCCATCAAGTCCAACGGCAAGTACGTTCCGCTGGCTCTGGGTGCGACTCCGGGCGACGCCTGGGTCCTCGCCTTCATGGGACTCTACAACGAGGGACCGAACTACTGGCACGGTGAAGACGGCCGCCAGGGACTGATCGATGGAACCAAGAAGTTCACGGATCCGGAGTTCGTCGAAGCGCTCGACTCGCTGAAGTCGTGGACGCCGTACATGCCGGATGGCCGGGCGAGCGTCACGTACTCCGACGCGACCCAGCTGTTCGCACTGGGCAAGGCCGCCATCTTCCCGAGCGGCTCGTGGGACATCACGGCCGTCACGGGTACGAGTGGGATCGACGTCGGTGTCTTCGCACCGCCGCTTCCCCAGGCAGGCGACCAGCTCTACATCCAAAGCCACCCGGACATGGGCATCGGCATCAACGCCGCGTCCAAGCACAAGAAGCAGGCGCAGGTCTTCCTCGACTGGGTCGCGACGTCCGAGTTCCAGACCCTGTACGCCAACGCCCTTCCCGGCTTCTTCGGAATGGGCAAGGATGCCGTGAAGCTGGACAACCCGCTCGCGCAGGCCTGGTCCGACCTCAAGACGGGCGCCCAGTTGACGCCTCGACTCGGGCAGGACATCCTGAGCGGTGGAAATCCGGACTTCGAGGTCACCATGGAGAACTCGCTGCAGCTGATGATGACGACCGACAAGACGGCCGCCGAGGTTGCCGACGAGACCCAGAAGGGTCTCGAGGCCTGGTACCCGCCCCAGATGAAGTAACCATCCCGGTGTCACGCTCGGCACGGAGTCCCGTTGCCGAGCGTGACACCGGCGTCAGGCGTCCGTTCGCAAGAGAAGGGTGAGTTCGTGGAAACGCGTAAGAACAATTCGTTCCACAACACCGCGGCGAAGTACCGTTACCTGCTGCTCTTCACGCTCCCCGCGCTGCTGTTCTACGTCGTGTTCGCGGTGTACCCGCTGTTCGCGACGTTCTTCATCAGCGTGTTCCAGACGGAGGGCGGCGAGCGCTCGTTCATCGGCCTCGACAACTACGTCTACCTGTTCACGGACCCGACACAGAGCGGCCAGTTCTGGCACGCGCTGCTCAACAACCTGGAGTTCTTCGCGATCCACCTGATCGTGCAGATCCCCGTCGCGTTGCTGATGGCCGCACTCATCACCTCCGATGCGGTGCGGCGACTGACCGGTTTCTACCGGACCATACTCTTCATCCCTGCGACGCTGTCGGTGGTCATCGTCGGATTCATCTGGCGGATGATCATCAGCCCGCTGTGGGGGATCGTGGGCTTCCCGCTCCTCGGTACCGAGGCGACGGCACTGCCGACACTGTCCTTCATGTCGATCTGGGAGTGGATCGGCATCCCGATGATCTTCCTCTACACGGCGTTGATCGCGATCCCGAAGGACATCCTCGAGGCCGCTCGCGTCGACGGCGCATCGGGGATGCGCACGTTCTGGGGCATCAAGTTCCCGCTCATCACTCCCCAGTTCGGTCTCATCACCATCCTGACGTTCATCTGGACGATGAACGGATTCGACATCATCTATTCCCTCATGGGCGGTGCGCCAGGGCCGAACTACAGCACAGACATCCTGGGGACGTTCTTCTTCAGGAGCTTCTTCGGATACAACAACATCATCGGCGACGCGGACTTCGGTGCCGCGGTCGCAACCGTGATCTTCCTGTTCATCCTCATCTGCACCGCTGGATACTTCGTCGTCCTCCAGCGCCGACTCCGGCCGCACGAGCTGTAGGGGGCTGACCATGACACAGACTTCGATCTCACGGCGCCGGTCGGCACCGGCCAACGGTGCGACGCGTCCATCGCCGCACCCGCGCAGGCACCTCCCGCCGAGCGCCTTCCTGATCCACGGCGTGCTGATGGTCTTCGTCGTCATTGCGCTCGGACCGATCTTCATGATCGTCATGAACTCGCTCAAGACGCAGCAGGGGATTTTCGGCGGCCCATTCGACCTGCCGAACGCGGAGACCTTCAGTTTCGACGGCTACTTCCGGGTGTTCCAGCTCGGCGATTTCGGCAACCTCTACTTCAACAGCGCGACGGTCACGATCGTCACGACGGTCTTGACCGTGGGGCTGGCCACGATCGCCGCCTTCGCCATCGTCGAGTACAAGATCCGCCTGGCGCCGGTGCTGAGCGCGTTCTTCATCATCGGGATCATGCTCCCCGTGCGGTTGGGAACCGTCAGCCTCCTGCAGATGATGTCGTCCTGGAACCTCGTCAACACGACGCTCGCACTCATCCTCGTGTACACCGGCATGAGCCTCCCGCTCGGGGTCGCCCTCATGGTCACCTATTTCCGTTCGATCCCGCAGGAGCTCAAGGACGCTGCGCGAATCGACGGCGCGGGCGAGTTCCAGACCCTCGGCGTCGTCACGCCCATGGTCCGCCCCGGCCTCGGCGCGGTCGCCGCGCTCACGATGCTTCCGATCTGGAACGACCTCTGGTTCCCGCTGATCCTCGCCCCGGGAAGGTCGACGCAGACCGTCACCCTCGGCGTACAACAATTCATGGGCCAGTACGACAGCGACTGGCCGGCACTTCTGGCAGCTCTCACACTGGGCGCGATCCCGCTGATCCTGCTGTTCCTGGTCTTTTCGAAGCAGTTCATCAAGGGTCTGAGTGAAGGGTATGGAAAGTGAGTTCATTTGATGCGGTATTCGAGGACGCCCGCGTCGTCACGCCGTCCGGGGTCATCGAGCGCGGCTGGGTCGGTGTATCCGGCGGCAGGATAGCCGCGATCGAAGCGGGCGACGTCCCCGATTCCGCGAGTGCGGCATCCGTTCACCGGCTCGACGGGGCATGGCTCGGGCCCGGTTTCATCGACGTCCACGTGCACGGTTCCGACGGGGTCGATGTCATGACGACCGACGAGGAGGGGATGCGGAACCTCGCGCGATTCTTCGCCCGGCACGGCGTCACGTCCTTCCTGGTCGGCACCTACACGCTCCAGCGCGAGAACATCCTGGCGACCCTGCAGCTCGTGAAGAAGGTGGGCAGGCGGGTCGAAGGCGGCGCCAACATCCTCGGCGTCTACATGGAGGGCCCGTTCCTGAACCCGGAGAAGAAGGGCGCGCATCGCGAAAAGCTCCTCCGTGCGATCGACCGCGAGGAGGTCACGGAATACCTGGACACCGGCGTCGTGAGTGCGCTCGTCGTCGCACCGGAACTGCCGGACGCCGACTGGCTGATCCACGAGCTCGTCCGACGGGGGATCACCGCCGTCGCAGGGCACACGAATGCCACCTACAGCCAGATCGAGCACGGGATGAAGCAGGGCGTGACGTCGATCACCCACACCTTCAACGGCATGCGGGGCATCCACCACAGGGAGCCGGGCGCTGCGGGGGCCGCTCTCCTGCTCGATGATCTCGCGTGCGAACTCATCGCGGATGGCATGCACATCGCACCGGAACTGTTCCGACTGTTCTGGCGGATGAAGGGCGCGGACAAGATCGCCCTGATCACCGACGCGAACCAGGCGGGCGGACTTCCGGACGGCGACTATCACAGCGGCGACCGCGACATCGTCGTGAAGGACGGCGTCGGGCGACTGCCGGACGGGACGATCAGTTCGAGCGCGAAGACGTATGACTACGACTTCGCCCTGTTCTGCAAGTACACCGGGGCATCGTTCGACGAGGCCTGGCCGGCGGCCAGTGGCACCCCCGCGAGAATCGCGGGCGTCTATGACAGCAAGGGGAGCATCGAGGTGGGCAAGGATGCGGACTTCGCCGTGCTGTCGGATGACGGAGCGGTGATCGGGACAGCGGTGAACGGTGAATGGCTGCCCGTGGACGGCAGCGCCTCGTGAGCCAGCGACGGGTGGGGATCATCGGCACCGGCTTCATGGGCGGTGTCCATGCCGAGGCTTGGCAGGGCACCAACGCGTCGCTCGTCGCAATCCTGGAGCGCAGTACGGAATCGAAGATCGGCGACATGGGCAGATACGGTGCCACCGTCTACACCGATCTGGACGAGTTCCTGGACGCGGTCGACGTCGTCGACATCTGCGTCCCGACATACCTGCACGCGCATTTCGCCCTCGCGGCCGCCGCGGCCGGAAAGCCTGCCATCTGCGAGAAGCCGCTCACTCTCACCGGCGAGGAGTCGCTCGAGGTGGTGGAGGCATTCAGCAGTCGCGGCCTGCTTCTCCAGGTCGCGCACGTCCTCCGATTCAGCCCCGAGTACTCCGCTGCCCGTGACGCCGTGCTCTCCGGCAAGATCGGGGATCTCGCCGCACTCCGGCTTCACCGCCTCTCCTTCGCGCCCAAGCGCGGCCGTTACAGCTGGTTCAACGACGAAGCGAAGTCGGGCGGGATCGTGTTCGACCTGATGATTCACGATCTGGATTACGCACTGTGGCTGGCCGGCGACGTCGCCTCGGTGTACGCGAAGTCGTCTGCGGGCGGGCCGGGCCACGCCATCGCGATCCTGCAGCACGCCAATGGAGTCATCAGCCACATCGAAGGCTCGTGGTCCGAACCGCAGCCGGTCTTCCGCACCAAGTCGGAGCTCGCCGGATCCACCGGCGTCATCAGCTTCTCGTCCGATGCGAGCTCGCCGCTGACCCTTCGGCTCCATGAGACCGGGCCGGAGGCCACGACGGGTGGAGGCGATGACGGGGTCGGTGACAATCCGTTCGAGCTGGAGCTGCAGCACTTCCTGGATCTCCTGGACGGTGAGGTGGAACCGGTGATCACAGCGTTCGACGGGCTTCAGGCGGTCAGGCTCGCCGAGGCCACCCGCCAATCGGTGAGTACCGGCCGCCCTGTTCGGCTTGCCGCGAGCGGAAGGGCCCAGTAGCCATGATCCGAATTGCCATTCTTGGAGTCGCACACCTCCACGTCGACTCGTATGTCGATAACTTCCGCGCGGCGGGAGCCGAACTCGTCGGCGTGTTCGACATCGACTCGACACGCGGGAGCAGTTGGGGCGCGAAGCACGGTGTCGAGTTCTACGAGAGTCTCGAGCGCCTGCTTGGAGCGGATCTCGACGGGGTCGTCGTCTGCTCCGAGACCTCCCGTCACCTCGAACTCGTCGAGGCTGCTGCGAACGCGAAGGTCGCGGTGCTGTGCGAGAAGCCGCTCGGTGTCTCGGTCGAGGAATCGCAGAGGATCGTGGATGTCTGCAGGGAGAACGGCGTCAACCTCATGACGGCATTCCCCAGCAGGTTCGAAGCATCCATGGCTCAGGCTCGCGATCTGGTGCGCTCGGGTGCGCTTGGTCGCATTCGCGCGTTCTCTGGTACCAACCAGAGCGTCATGCCCATGCGAGAGCGCTCCTGGTTCGTCGACCCCGCACTCGCAGGAGGGGGCGCGATCATGGACCACGTCGTGCACCTCGCCGACGTGTACTCCTGGCTGCTCGGCTCTGAGCCGCAGTCGGTGTACGCGGTCGACAATCGCATCGTGCACAGTGACGTGGTCTCGGTCGAGACATCCGGAATGGTCATGGTCACCTATCCGGGCGGCGTCTTCGGATCGATCGACTGCAGCTGGAATCGCCCCCTCAACTATCCGACCTGGGGCGGGTTCGCGCTCTCGATCGTGGGCGACGGAGGAAGCCTGGATGTGGAGCCGATGCGGCAGCGCCTCGTGGAGTTCGGTGGTGAGACGCGGTACTCCTGGATCCAGTGGGGTCCGGACTCGAACCAGTCGATGATCCAAGACTTCATCGACTCCACCGTCGATGGCCGGCCTCCGTTGTCCACCGGTGACGACGGGTTGCGGGCGACGCGCGTGGCCCTCGCTGCGCTCGAGTCCGTGCGCACGTTGGAGCCCGTCGAGTTGAGCGCGCCCTGAGCGGGTCGGCGTAGCCGTTTCCAGCGCGATCCTGTACTGTTGTCCAGTCGGCTCTAGACATCGCGTGCGCGCGAATGGGTTTGTAAGTCTGGTGGGCCGGTTCCCCTGGGTGCTTCCATAGGCATCCGATTGTGCGGGGATGACACGCAAGTGAACGGTCCTGGCCAAAGACTGCCCGGGTTCCCGCAGTAACGAAGAAGACCGCATCGTTCGACGGTGCTCCGTTCTTCCCTGCCATGCAATCGATACAACCCGGAAAGAATCATGCCGAATTACAAGAAGACCCCGTCGCGCCCCGTGCGCGGAGCTGCCCCTGCGCGCAAGCCGGGCAGCAAGAGCCCCAAGCACCGCGGATATCGCGCCGTCGAGGCGCCGGCCGCCCCGGTGAAGAAGCGGTGGAACGCGGATGACCGTGCCCGTCGCTCCGAGACGCCGTCGACGGATCGCCGGCCGGACTGGCAGCCGCGTGGCGCCGCCCAGCGCCCCGACCGCACTGACCGCACCGTCCGACCCGCCCGCGACGACCGCGCCGCGCGACATTCTCGCGATGACCGCGCCGCCCGCGACGACCGTCCCGCCCGCAGTCACCACGACGACCGCCCGGCTCGGGACCAGCGCCCCGCCCGTGACGACCGCGCCGCCCGCAGTTACCGCGACGACCGCCCGGCTCGGGACCACCGTCCTGCCCGTGACGATCGTCCCGCACGCCGTTACAGCGACGACCGTCCAGCCCGCGACGACCGTCCTGCCCGTGACGATCGTCCCGCCCGCAGTCACCACGAGGACCGCCCGCGCTTCGACTCCCGCAAGCCTCGAGTCGACCACGCCGAATCCCGTCCCCGCCGCGACTCGAGCTTCTACCCGTCGAAGGACCGCGAAGAGCGTTTCACCGCGCACGAGGACGTCGTCCTCGAGCGCCTCGAGGCCGACGCGATCCAGGCATCCGATGTCGAAGGAGTGACGTTCTCGGATCTCGGGCTCGGCTCCAACATCGTGCGCGAACTGTCGACGCTCGGCGCCGTCTCGCCGTTCCCGATCCAGGCCGCGACGATCCCGGATGTGCTCAAGGGCATGGATGTCCTCGGTCGTGGCAAGACCGGCTCCGGCAAGACGATCGCCTTCGGCGCGCCGCTCGTCGAGCGCCTCATGGAGAACGGCGGAGGCAAGGGCCGCAAGCCCGGTCGCAACCCGCGCGCCCTCATCCTCGCGCCGACCCGCGAGCTCGCGCTGCAGATCGACCGCACCGTCCAGCCGATCGCGCGCAGCGTCGGACTCTTCACGACCCAGATCTACGGCGGAGTCCCGCAGCACCGCCAGGTGACGGCACTCCAGCGCGGCGTCGACATCGTCATCGGAACTCCCGGCCGCATCGAGGATCTCATCGAGCAGGGCCGACTCGACCTCAGTGACGTCACGATCACCGTGATCGACGAGGCCGACCACATGTGCGACCTCGGATTCCTCGAACCGGTGCAGCGCATCCTGCACGAGACGGCGCCCGGCGGCCAGAGGCTTCTGTTCTCGGCCACGCTCGACCAGGGCGTCGCGTCGCTCGTCGACGAGTTCCTCGTGAACCCGAGCGTGCACGAGGTCGCCGGTGAGGACCAGGCGCACTCCACGATCGACCATCGGGTGCTCCTCATCGAGCAGTCCGACAAGCGCGCGATCATCGAACAGCTCTCGGCCGGCACCGGCAAGACGCTGATCTTCGCCAGGACCCGCGCATTCGCCGAACAGCTCGCCGACGACCTCGACGACGCCGGCATCCCCGCGGTGAGCCTCCACGGAGACCTGAACCAGGCGCGCCGGACGCGCAACCTCGAGAAGCTCACGAGCGGGCGAGTGTCAGTGCTCGTCGCCACGGATGTCGCTGCCCGCGGCATCCACGTCGACGACATCTCGCTCGTCATCCAGGCCGACCCGCCGGACGAGTACAAGAGCTACCTGCACCGCGCCGGTCGCACCGGGCGTGCCGGCAAGGCCGGTACGGTCGTGACCCTCGTCAACAACCGTCGCCGTCGCAAGATGGATGAGCTGCTCGGCCGCGCCGAGATCACTCCGACGTTCGACCGGGTTCGCCCCGGTGACGAGTTGATCAGCACTCTCGCGGCGCTCTGACCCTGTCGCGACGGCCATGACAAAACTGTGGCGGCCGTCGCGATAGCGTAATAGTGTGTCGGAATGACCGAGGCAACGACACACGAACGCGAGATCGAGTCCGAGATCGTCACGGACTTCAACGATCGGATGAGCTACGGGTCCTACCTGCAGCTCGACCGGCTGCTGTCGGCCCAGGTTCCGGTGAGCGACCCGGTGCACCACGACGAGATGCTGTTCATCATCCAGCATCAGACGAGCGAGCTCTGGCTGAAACTCATGCGCCACGAGCTGCTGTCCGCGCGCGAGCTCATCGCGCAGGACGAGTTGCAGGTCGCGCTCAAACGCATTGCGCGCGTCAAGCACATCCAGAAGCAGTTGACCGAGCAGTGGTCGGTGCTCGCAACGCTCACCCCGTCCGAGTACGCGCAGTTCCGCGGGTACCTCGGCAACGCATCCGGGTTCCAGTCGTACCAGTACCGCGCGGTCGAGTTCCTGCTCGGCAACAAGAATGCCGGGATGCTCAGGGTGTTCGAGTCGCATCCGGAAGCCCACGCGCTGCTCGAGACGCTCCTGCACGAACCGAGCGTGTACGACGAGTTCCTGCGCTATCTGGCCAGGCACGGGCACGCCGTTCCGGCGAGCGTCCTCGAGCGCGACGTGACCCAGGGGTACGCCATGCACGAGGAGCTCGTCGAGACCTTCCGGCTGATCTACAACGACCCGGAGAAGTACTGGCTCGAGTACGAGACGTGCGAGGAGTTCGTCGACCTCGAGGACAACTTCCAGCTGTGGCGGTTCCGCCATGTCAAGACCGTCCTGCGCATCATCGGGATGAAGCGCGGCACGGGTGGTTCGAGCGGCGTCGGCTTCCTCCAGAAGGCACTCGACCTCACCTTCTTCCCCGAACTGTTCGCGGTGCGGACCGAGATTGGGTGATCAGCCGCACCCTGGCGAGGCAGGGACGATGACCGTCTTCACGGTCGATGAGCTCTGGCTCGACGGGTGGCGTGGTCGCGCGGCGGTCGCCTCCGATGGCAGCAGTTGCCGTCTCGCACGGCCGGGTGACCCGCATCCGGAGGGCCACCTGGAGGGCACGGTCTTCCCGGGCTTCCGCGACTCCCACGTGCACCTGGGCCTCATCGACGGGACCCGTCTCATGGCGGGAGGCATCGCCGCTGTCGACGACTTCGGATGGTCGTTGGATGTCGCGCGCGGCTGGCCGGGGGCCGCGGGCCTTCCGATCGTCACGATGGCGGGGCAGCTCCTCACCGCCCCCGGTGGTTACCCGACGGCGAGCGGATGGGCGCCGCCCGGTGCCGCGCTCGAAATCGACGGCCCGGACGCCGCCGCCGCGGCGGTCGACGCCCAACTCGAAGCCGGAGCCGGCTTCATCAAGGTCGCGCTGAACTCCGACGCCGGACCCGTTCTCTCCGACGACACTCTGAACGCGGTGGTCGCTCGCGCCCACGAACGCCGCGTCATCGTGGCCGCGCACGCGCAGGGTGTCGGGCAGGCACAGCGGGCATTCGGGTCCGGAGTGGACCGGCTCGCGCACACACCCTGGTCGGAGCGACTCTCCGATGAGCTCCTGTCGGCCATGTCGCACAGCACCACGTGGGTGAGCACCCTCGACATCCACGGCTGGGGAGACTACGGCGACGACTTCGCCACCGCGAGCGACAACCTGCGGAGATTCCATGCCGCGGGCGGCCGCATCCGGTACGGCACCGATCTCGGAAACGGGCCGCTGCCCCTCGGTGTCAATAAGCGGGAACTCCTTTCCCTCGAACGTGCGGGACTCGACCCGGATGCGCTCGCAGCCGCCATCGCACCGGCCGGCGCGAGCGGGCTCGGCCGGTATCTCAGTCACATTCCGCCCGACGGCCGCGAACGGTCGGCGACCTGGATCTCCTCCGCCCGGCTCATCGACACACAGCACATCAAGGAGCACCTCACATGACCGACAATCGATCCAGCACTCTCGATGCGAACGATCCGCTCGCCGGGTATCGCGACCGGTTCTTCCGCGCCGACGACGTGCGTGCATACCTGGACGGCAACTCTCTCGGTCGTCCGACGAAGGCGAGCGCAGAACGCCTGTCGTCGTTCGTGACGGAGGAGTGGGGCACGCAGCTCATCCGAGGCTGGGATGACGGGTGGTACGAGCTGCCGCTCACGGTCGGAGATGAGATCGGCGCCGTGACCCTCGGTGCGGCGTCGGGGCAGGTCTTCATCGGGGACTCGACGACCGTCATCCTCTACAAACTCATCCGCGCCGCGATCGATGCGCGCCCGGACAGGAACGACATCATCGTCGACACCGACAACTTCCCCACCGACCGGTTCATCCTGCAGGGCATCGCCGCCGAGTGCGGAAAGACACTTCGATGGGTGACCCCGGATCCCGACGCCGGCGTCACTCCCGAGCAGGTCGCGGAGGTGCTCGGGCCGGACACCGCCCTCGTCGTCCTCAGCCACGTCGCCTACCGCTCGGGCTATCTCGCTGACGCGCAGGCGATCACCGCGCTCGCCCACGAAGCCGGCGCGCTCGTGCTCTGGGACCTGTGTCACTCGGTCGGCTCCGTTCCCGTGCAGCTCGATGCCTGGGGTGTCGACCTCGCGGCCGGGTGCACGTACAAGTACCTCAACGGCGGCCCCGGCTCGCCGGCGTTCGGCTATGTGCGGACAGAACACCAGGAGGCGTTCCGCCAGCCGATCCAGGGCTGGATGGGGACGAGCGAGCCGTTCACCATGGGCCCGGAGTATGAGCCGCACCACGGCATCCGGCGCTTCCTCAGCGGCACCCCTTCCGTCATCGGCATGCTCGCGATCCAGGACATGCTCGCGATCGTCGCCGAAGCGGGGATGGATGCGATTCGCGCGAAGTCGGAGAGGCTCACGGCGTTCGCCATCGACCTCGTCGACGACCTGCTCATCCCCCGAGGCGTCGCCCTCTCGTCGCCCAGGGATCCTTCCCGGCGCGGCAGTCATGTCACTGTCGACCACGAGTCCTTCGCCGAGGTCAACGCCCGCCTGTGGGCGAAGGGCATCATCCCCGACTTCCGACGGCCGCACGGGTTGAGGCTCGGCCTGTCACCACTCACGACCTCGTTCGAGGAGCTCGAGATCGGGGTCGAGGCGATCGCCGCGGAACTGCCATGATCCTCGATGACTTCGACGCGAGACCCGGAAGCGCCACCTCGCTCCTGCGCACGATCGTGGGGTCCTACCTCCGCGGGCTCGGTGGTGCGGTGTCGGTCGCGGAACTCATCCGGCTTCTGGATGCCGTGGGAGTCTCGAGTTCGCACGCGCGCACCGCCGTGCTGAGGGTCAAGAACAAGGGACTGCTGCTGCCCGTGACGGTGAACGGACAGGCCGGGTATCGCCTGAATCCGGATGCCGTTCCCATGCTCGAGCGCGGCGACCGGCGGATCTTCAACCTCCGCCAGCAGCGCAACGGAGGGCCGTGGTGCCTCGTGTCCTTCTCGCTGCCGGAGTCCGAACGTGCCGCCCGCCACCAGATTCGCAAGCGCCTGGCCTGGATCGGGTGCGGGATGGTCGCGACGGGCTTGTGGATCTGCCCGGCATCCCTCACCGACGAGGTCGAGGCGATCTTCCTCGACCTGCGGCTGCGTCATGCCGCGACATTGTTCATCACGGACACACCGCAACCGAACGGCCCGCTCGCGGATGCGGTGCGTCGCTGGTGGGATCTCGATGCTGTCGCGGACCTGCACCGGCGATTCATCCGGGAGTTCGGCGGGTGGGGGCCGGTGGGCGATCCGCGCAGCGCGTTCGCCAACTATGTGGTGATGCTGGACCGCTGGCGGGTCATCCCGTACCTCGACCCCGGACTCCAGCCGGCCGTACTCCCCGCAGACTGGCCGGGTTTCGAGAGTCTCGCCCTCTTCGATCGACTCCGGTGGGAGCTCGCGCCCGCGGCCGACCGCTTCGTCGGCGGCTGAAGGCGGCGCTCGTCAGGCGAGCGCGAGCATGGCGGCCGCGATGAGCGCGAGCACGAGCCCGACAACCTGCACGGGGGCAATCCGTTCCCGCAGCACAACGGCCGCGAGGATGATCGTGCCCGCCGGGTAGAGCGCTGTGAGCACGGAGATGACGGACAGGTTTCCGAGCCGCAGCCCCACGAGCAGCAGGGCATTCGCCGTCGCGTCGATCATCCCGCCGACCACCGCGAGCCAGAATCCGGCCTTCCAGCCTCGGCTCAGCATCCCGACGGTGCCGGACGGGGATGACGCGGGCGAACGGTCGCGGCGCCTCAGCGCGAGCGCGAGCACTCCGATCACCGCGAACATCACGACACCGTTGACGGCACGGTTGGCGATGAGCGGAACCACGCCAGCGTCGTCAGGCGTGAGATCGATGAGGATGAGGAACGCGCCGATCATCGCACCGGATCCGATGGCCATGAGCAGCGCCCTGAGGCTCGGCCTGACCGCCCCTTCCTCCTTGACGAAGCCGACGAGGACGACCGCGACGAGTGCGATGCCGATCGCGACGTATCCGAAGACCGGGAGACGCTCGCCGCGGATGACGCCGGCCATAAGCGGCACGAATGCGGACACGAGCGCTGTGAGCGGCGAGAGGATGCTCATCGGCCCGATCGCAAGGCAGGCATACAGGAGGGTGATCGCGATCGCACCGGTGATGCCGGAGATGCCGCCGTACAGCATCGCCTCCCACGACCAGCGGCCGCCGACGATCGCCTGGGCGACGAACAGGATGACGAGGCCGGACGCCGCGCCGATCGCGGTGACACGGATCGGACTGATGCGCTTGGACGCGATCCCGCCGATGAAGTCGGCCGAGCCGTAGACGAGCGCGGCGGTGAGGCCGATGAGAACAGTGAGCATGGGGACCAATCGCGGCGTGAACTTCCACTTTAGGGGTAGCCGGACGGAGCCTGAGAACGCGAGCAGATCTCGGTGATATGGTCAAAAATGCCTGCGCCGGCAGGCGGGACCAGATCGTCGATGCAGGATCAGGCGTGCGGTCGCCAGTGAGTTTCAAGGGAGCAGAAGATGAGTATCGCGCAGCGCATGGTGGAGACGAAGTGGGAAGGGGCACTGGCCACGGGGTCGGGAACCCTGAATGGCACGAGCGGCGCGCTCGACGGCCTGCCGGTCACCTGGGCGGCGCGCACGGAGAGCCCTGGCGGGAAGACCAGTCCGGAAGAGCTGGCGGCGGCCGCGCACTCGTCCTGCTTCTCGATGGCACTCGCACTCGTGCTCGGTGAGCACAAGCTCACACCAACGACCCTCGTGGTCGGTTCGACGGTGACCCTGGATGCCGTCGACGGGGTACCCACGATCGTCTCGTCGGCGATCACCGTCGACGGTGATGTGCCCGGCACGGATGCCGCCGGGTTCACTGCGCTCGTGGACGAGGCAGCGAAGATCTGCCCGATCTCCCGCCTGTTCACGGGTGCGAACATCACCGTCGAGGCGAAGTATCGCGGCGCGTGACGGTATAGGGGTTGGCCGGTCTCGACAGCGGTGGGCCCGCGAATCAGCGTTCGGCTTGTCCATCCCGCACGGGGAATTAACGTCGCGCAGCGAGGGCACCTACCGTTAAGGGGCAGAAGAGGAAGGAGTGCGGGATGACCGACACGAAATCCAGGGCGAGCACGACGAAGTCGGGAGTGCCGCGCTCCATGGACGCCGAGATCGATGGCCACATCGACTCCGCATCCACCGCGCACGGCGCACCAGCGGTCGTCGATGTCGCCGCGCTCGGCGACATCCTCATGGGAACGTGGGCGGACGTGCGCCGGGAGGCCCGCGAATTCGTGAAGGACCCCGCGCTGCACCGGCTCGACGGCCTCTCCCTGGAGGAGCAGCGCGAGCGAGCGCTGGCGCAACTGCACATCCTGGTGGAGCACGGCTCTGTGCACCGCGCGTTCCCCATCGAGGTCGGCGGGCTGGAGGACAACGGCGGCAACATCACGGCGTTCGAAGAGCTCGTCACCGCCGACCCTTCGCTGCAGATCAAGGGCGGAGTGCAGTGGGGTCTGTTCGGTTCGGCGATCGTGCAGCTCGGCACCCAGCGGCATCGCAGGCTCCTTCCGTCCGTCATGAGCCTGGAGCTGCCCGGCGCGTTCGCGATGACCGAGATCGGACACGGCTCGGATGTCGCGAGCATCGCCACGACGGCGACGTACGACCCGGATGCGCGTGAGTTCGTCATCAACACCCCGTTCCGCGCGGCCTGGAAGCAGTTCCTCGGCAACGCCGGGCGCGATGGCAGGGCGGCAGTCGTGTTCGCACAACTCGTGACGAAGGGGGTGAACCACGGCGTTCATGCGCTCTTTGTGCCGATCCGCGACGAGAACGGTTTCCTGCCGGGCATCCAGGGCGAGGATGACGGCTGGAAGGGCGGTCTCAACGGCATCGACAACGGTACGCTCGCGTTCGACAACGTGCGCGTGCCGCGGGAGAACCTGCTCAACAAGTACGGCGATGTCGCGGAGGACGGCACGTATTCTTCCCCGATCAGCAGTCCTGGCCGGCGGTTCTTCACGATGCTGGGAACGCTCGTGCAGGGACGGGTCTCCCTCGACGGGGCCGCGACGGCGGCATCCGCAGTCGGACTCGCGATCGCGGTGCGGTACGGAAACGAGCGGCGGCAGTTCACGGCGGGCACGAACGAGGAGGAGGTGCTCCTCGACTACCAGCGCCACCAGCGGCGGCTCATCACCCGCCTCGCGACCACCTATGCGCAGACCTTCGCGCACGACGAGCTGCTGCGGAAGTTCGACGCGGTGTTCAGCGGCGCTGCGGACACGGATGAAGACCGGCAGGACCTCGAGACGCTCGCCGCCGCACTCAAACCGTTGTCCACCTGGCACGCTCTCGACACCCTGCAGGAGGCGCGTGAGGCGTGCGGCGGCGCAGGCTTCATGGCCGAGAACCGACTCGTGGGCCTGCGAGCCGACCTCGACGTGTACGTCACGTTCGAAGGCGACAACAACGTGTTGCTTCAACTCGTCGCCAAGCGCCTGCTCACCGACTTCAGCTCCAAGTTCACGAACGCGGATGCCGGCGCGCTGGCCGCGTACGTCGTCGGGCAGGCGGCGGAGGCCGCATACCACGGAACGGGCCTGCGCACGGTGGCCCAGACCATCCGGGATTTCGGTTCGACCGCGCGCAGCGTGAAGGAGCTGCGCGAGACGAACGTGCAGCGCGAGCTCCTGACCGACCGCGTCGAACTGATGATCTCCGAACTCGCCGGCCGCCTCCGCCCGGCGTCCAGGATGTCGAAGAAGGATGCGGCCGAGCTGTTCAACTCGCAGCAGAACGAACTCATCGAGGCGGCGCGGGCGCACGGCGAACTGCTGCAGTGGGAGGCGTTCACGCGGGGGCTCGACAAGATCGAGGATGCGGGAACGCGGCAGGTGCTGGAATGGCTGCACGACGTGTTCGGGCTCGGTCTCATCGAGAAGCACCTGTCCTGGTACCTCATTCATGGGAGGCTCTCCCCGCAGCGGGCGCAAGCCATCACGGCGTACATCGACCGGCTGCTCGCTCGACTGCGCCCGCATGCCCAGGACCTGGTGGATGCGTTCGGCTACTCGCAGGAGCACCTGCGCGCGCCCATCTCCTCCGGGATCGAGGCCGAGCGCCAGGAGGAGGCGCGGGAGTATTACCGCGCGCTGGCGGCATCCGGGAATGCCCCGGTTCCCGAGAAGAAGGAGAAGTAGCGGCCGGCCGAAGACTCATCCGGCTTGCTACGCTGGCAGTACAACGAATTCACGGAAAGTGCGACGTGTCACCCTCAGACTCCCCCGGCCAGGGGACGGGCGATTCCACTTTCGCCCCGGTGAACGGCGAAATCCTGCAGGTCCTCATCCGGGCGCTGCGACAGCTCGGTGAGGCCGGCCGCGTCGACGATGCCAGTCGCCTCGCGGGGCGCGCATGGAAGGCGCTGCGTCACTCCGACCCGGCCGCGGCCGAGCGCATCAACGGCACGATGCACTTCCTCGCGCGGCTCCCAGACCCTGTGAACTCTCCGCACCATCACGGTGACACTGCGGATCCAACCCACGAAGAAGGAGTACACCATGACCGATAGCCAACTCGACGTTCGGGAAGAGATCCCCGCGCGACGCCACCAGCTCATCTTCGAGACGTATGGTGCGTTGGTGCCCGGCGACGGGTTCATCCTGGTCAACGATCACGACCCGAAGCCGCTGTACTACCAGTTCGAGGCGGAGCACACGGGTGAGTTCAGCTGGGACTACCTCGAGCAGGGTCCGGATGTCTGGCGCGTGCGCATCGGCCGGGTCGCCGCCCCCTGACCCCCGCTGCCGTCGCCGCGCCCTCCCCCTCTCGCTCTTCGTTGACTCGGGTCGTTCTGCGACCTGAGCACAGTCGTGACCCGCAGAATGACCCGAGTCAACGGTGAGAGGAGGAGGGAGGGGTCGCGGGTCGGGGAGGAGGAGGACGAGGGCGCTAGGCCTGGCCGTGCGTCGCGCGGGAGCGACGCGACAGCGCATCGATGATCACCGCGAGCAGGAGCACGGCGCCCGTGATCATGTAGCGGATCGACGAGTCCAGGTTTAGCAATGAAAGTCCGTTCGAGATCGACTGGATGACGAAGATCCCGAGCAACGCGGAGTAGGCGCTTCCGCGACCGCCGAACAGGCTCGTGCCGCCGATGACCGCCGCGGCGATCGCGACGAGGTTCGTGTCGCCGCCGCCGCTCGAGAGCGTCGCGGCCGTGAGTCGACCCGTGGCGAACAGTCCACCGATCGCCGCGAACAGTGTGCCAAGCATGAGCACCGAGATGACGATCCGATTGACCTTGATACCCGCGCGCCTGGCAGCCTCGACGTTTCCACCGACCGCGTACACCGCGCGCCCCCAGCGGGTGCGCATGAGGAAGAAGTTCATGATGACGACGAAGGCGACGAAGAGCACGAACATGACGCCGACTCCTCGCGTGGTGGCGAGGTACCAGACCACCACGAGCAGCAGGGCGAGGAGGAGGCCCGCCTTGATGAACATCACCGAGAGTGCTCCGCCGGTGAGCCCCGCGCGCACCCGCCGGCGCGAGCGGAACCAGTCGGAGAGGAACATCCCGAGCGCGGCGATGATCGCGAGAGCGTACGCGGCCCACGGCGGGAAGAACATCGACGTCCCGAGTTGGACGATCCACGACTCGTAGGGGAGGTTGATGGACCCGTTCGGGCCGAGCACCTTCAGTTGCAGCCCGAGCACGGCGAGCAGTCCGGCGAGCGTGATGACGAAAGTCGGCACACCGAACCGCGTGTACAGGATGCCGTAGAGCAGACCGATCACGAGCGCGGCGCCGATGGCGGCGAGAATGGCGAGCCAAATCGGCCAGCCCAGCTGCGTCATCCCGACCGCGAGGATCGCCGCGGAGAGACCGCTCACCGAACCGATGGACAGGTCGATCTGTGCGATCAAGAGCACCAGCACCACGCCGATCGCGATCGTGCCGGTCGCCGCGCTCTGCATCGTCAGGTCGACGAGGTTGTTCGATGAGAGGAAGTTCGGGTTCAGGATCTGGAAGATCGCCCAGATCAGCACGAGGCCGATGACGACCGGCAGTGAACCGAGGTCGCCACCGCGAACCCGCTGGATGAACGCGCGCACAGCGCCGCCGATACCCTCGTGGCGGGTGAGTCGCTCGTCGCGAATGTCCGCCGCGAGTTCGGCCGGGGTCTCGCTCGTGTTCCTGCTCATGAGTTGCTGTCCTCGTGTGATTCGTGGGCGGATGCGCGGCGCGTGACGGCGTTGTCCGTTGCGCCGGTGATGGCGGAGATGATCTCCTCGTAGCTGACATCGGGGATGCGGAAGTCGCCGTTGTTGCGACCGAGCCGGAGGACGACCACCCGGTCGGCGACCGCCTGGACGTCGGCCATGTTGTGGCTGATGAGCACGACGCCGAGCCCGCGCTCGCGCAGGTTCTCGATGAGATTCAGGACCTCGGCGGTCTGGGCGACGCCGAGCGCTGCGGTCGGCTCGTCGAGGATGACGACCTGCGGGTCACCGATGAGCGAGCGCGCGATCGCGACGGTCTGCCGCTGCCCGCCGGAGAGGGAGGCGACGGCGATGCGCACCGAGGGGATCTTCGCGGACAGCTGGCGGAGGAGGGTCCAGGAGTGCTTCTCCATCTCCTCTTCGTTGAGCGTGAAGTCGCCGACCTCGCGCCCGAGGAACAGGTTCGAGACGACGTCGAGGTTGTCGCAGAGGGAGAGGTCCTGGAACACGATGGCGAGGCCGAGGGCCCTCGCCGCGGCGGGGGTGGGAATCGTCACCCGGCGGCCGTCGAACACGATGGTTCCGGCATCCGGCCCGTGCACGCCGGCGAGGATCTTGACGAGGGTGGACTTGCCTGCGCCGTTGTCGCCGACGATGGCGACGACCTCACCGGCGAAGATGTCCATGTCGACATCGGTGAGCGCCTGGACGGCGCCGAAGTTCTTGGAAATGCCGCGGAGGCTGAGCACCGGCTCCTTGGACAGCGGGTGCTTGGCGGCCAGGGGGGCTTCCAGGGTCACGATATCTCCTTCGATACGGATGCTTTGCTCACCTCGGTGCGAACGTACACCCGGTCGGGGTCGCTGGCTAGCGGCCCCGACCGGGTGCGCGACTTACTTGACTCCTGCTTTGGCGCAGGCGGCTGCGTAGTCTGCTGTGCAGATCTCCGCTGCCGTGTAGAACCCGTCGGCGACGACGGTGCTCTCGATGTTGTCGATCGTCACGGCGACCGGGGTGAGCAGGAACGACTGGATGTCGGCTCCGCCCTTGGTCTTCACCGTGACATCGCCCTTGTCCGTCTTGCCGTTGACGAGGTCCACGGCCAGCTGGGCTGCGCGCTCTGCTTCGGGCTTCAGGGCCTTGTAGACGGTCATGAACTGGTCGCCGGCGAGGATGCGCTGGATGCCGGCGAGTTCGGCGTCCTGTCCGGTCACGGGCGGGATCGGGCTCACGCCGGCTGCCTTCAGCGAGGCGATCGCCGCGCCACCGGTGCCGTCGTTGGCCGCGTAGATACCCTTGATCTGGCTACCGAACTGCGTGATCTGGCTGGCAACCCAGTCCTGGGCCTTGGGCGGGTCCCATCCGGGGGTGTCGAACTCGGCGAGCACCTTGTAGCCGCTCGCGTCGATGACCTTGTGCGCGCCGGCCTTGAACTGGCTCGCGTTGTTGTCGGTCGGCGATCCGTTGACCATGAGGATGCCGCCGTCGCCCGGCTGTACTCCCTCATCCTTCAGCTTCTGGACGAGGGCGGTGGCCTGAAGCTCACCGACCTTCTCGTTGTCGAAGGAGATGTAGTAGCTGAGGTCGGCGCTGTTGATGAGCCGGTCGTAGGAGATGACCGGGACGCTCTTGGCCTTGGCGCTCGCGACGATGGCGGCGGCGGCTTCGCCGTCGAACGGGTCGAGAACGAGAACCTTGACGCCCTGGGTGAGCATCGACTCCGCCTGCTGCTGCTGCTTGGCGGCGTCGCCGTCAGCGTTCGCGTACAGGACTGAGCAGTCTGGGCAAAGGTCCTTGACCTTGGCCTCGAAGTAGGGCTTGTCCGCGCTTTCGTAACGAGCGGTGACCGAGTCGGGGAGGAGGAGACCGATCTTGGCATTTGCTGTGTTGCCGCCGGTGTCACCCCCCGTGTTGTCGGTACCGTTCGCACAACCGGCGAGGGTCCCAGCTGTGAGCAGGAGCGCGGCAGTGACTGCTACCGCTCTCATGGTGGCGATCTTCATCTAAAAACCTCCGTTGAGTTCCGCCTACGCTGGCGGCTGCACTGAGCATGACACCGGCGAAGTCTTGGCGTCAAGTCTTGAACGCAAGGATTTGCTAACTCTCAGTCAACTTTGTCATTCGGACCGATCGCGACCCGGTCGATGGCGAAGGCCACCGCGCCGAGTGTCGCGGCCCGCGCGCCGAGCTGTCCCTGGACGATATCCGGCATCGAATCCTCGTCGACGATCACCGATCGCTCGAGGGCATGGCGGATCGGACCGATCAGGATCTCGCCTGCCCGCGACAGCTCTCCGCCGACGACGAGCCTCTCCGGATCGAACAGGTTGCTGAGATTCGCGGCCGCCACGCCGATGTGCCTGCCGGCCTCCGCAAGGGCGCGCACGCATCCGGCATCCCCGCCCATGGCCTTCGTGACGATGTCGTTGAGTTTGAGGTTTCCGTGCGTGGGCTTGAGGTTCTCAAGGATCGCGTAGCCGCCGGCGATCGCTTCGAGGCATCCGCGATTCCCGCACCGGCACAGGGGCCCGTTCTCCTGGATCGTGGTGTGCCCGAACTCTCCCGCGCTGCCGTTGAACCCGCGGTAGACCTGGCCGTTGATCACGAGGCCCGCGCCGATTCCGTCGCCGACGTCGATGTAGACGGCATCCGATTTTCCGCGGGCGGCGCCGATGCGCAGCTCGGCGAAGGCGCCGAGGTTGGCCGAGTTGTCCACGAACACGGGGCGCTTCAGCCTGCGCTTCATGACCTCGGCGACGGGGATGCCGTCCCATCCGCGAAGGATGCCGCTGTGCGCGATCGTCCCGGTCTTCCGGTCCATCGGCGCTGGGATGGCGATGCCGACGGCGAGGACCTCGTTCATCGACGCCTTGAGGTTGTCGAGCATGTCGGCGATGAGCAGCGTCGTGCGGTCGAGTTCGTTGTCGGCGCGGTGGTCCTTCGCGAGCGGGAGGTGGTGTTCCGCGACCACCGTGTGGGCGACATCCGCGAGGGCGATGCGCATGTGCCGGGTGGAGAAGTGCACGCCGGCGACGAGGCCGAGAGCATGGGCGAGAGTGACGTATTGCGCGCGGCGACCGCTCTGCGTGGTGGGCGTCGTGTGGAGCACCTTGCCCGCCGACAGCTCCTTGACGATGTTGGAGACGGTGGCGGGAGACAGACCCGTCACTCCGGCCAGTTCGACCTGGGTCAGGCCGCCGTGCTTCTTGATGGCGTCGACAATTCTGGCCCGGTTGGCTTCACGTAATGAAGTCTGCGAGCCGGGAGTGCGCCTCTCGGATGCCACGAGAACACGATACAGGTTGACGTCGCCGGGGCCGCAAGGTTCGTTGTGTGACGGACGCGTTGAGCGGGGACGGCTGCCGCCGGTCAGTGGGTACGGCTATCGTTTCAGGGGATGACCGCCGCCGCCTCCACCGAACTCGAAGCCCTGCACCGGGTCTTCGGATACGACGCGTTCCGCGGCGACCAGGCCGACATCATCCGGCACGTCATCGACGGCGGCGACGCGCTCGTGCTCATGCCGACCGGCGGCGGAAAGTCCCTGTGCTACCAGATCCCGGCGCTGGTTCGCGAGGGAACCGGCGTCGTCATCTCGCCGCTCATCGCCCTCATGCAGGACCAGGTGGATGCCCTTGCCGCCCTTGGTGTGCGCGCCGCGTTCCTGAACTCGACGCAGGGACCGGAGGAGCGAGCGCGGGTGGAGTGCGCCTACCTCGCCGGAGAGCTCGACCTGCTCTATCTCGCGCCGGAGCGGATCACCGTCGCCTCGACCGCGGACCTGCTCGACCGGGGACGGATCGCGCTCTTCGCGATCGATGAGGCCCACTGTGTATCCCAGTGGGGCCACGACTTCCGCCCCGACTACCTCGCCCTGTCGATGCTGCACGAGCGCTGGCCGACCGTGCCGCGGGTCGCGCTCACGGCGACGGCGACGGAACAGACGCACCTCGAGATCCAGAAGCGCCTGCAGCTCGAGAACGCCCGACACTTCGTGGCGAGCTTCGACCGGCCGAACATCCAGTACCGGATCGTGCCGAAGGACCAGCCGCAGAAGCAGCTGCTCGAGTTGCTGCGCACAGAGCACGCGGGGGATGCCGGCATCGTCTACTGCCTGTCCCGCGCGTCGGTCGAGAAGACGGCCGAATTCCTCGTCGAGCAGGGGATCCTGGCGCTGCCGTATCACGCCGGGCTCGACGCGCGGGTGCGGGCTGCGAACCAGGCGCGGTTCCTGCGCGAGGACGGCATGGTCATGGTCGCGACGATCGCGTTCGGGATGGGGATCGACAAGCCGGATGTCCGTTTCGTCGCTCACCTGGACCTTCCGAAATCGGTTGAGGGCTACTACCAGGAGACCGGTCGCGCCGGTCGTGACGGCATGCCGTCGACGGCATGGCTCGCCTATGGCCTGCAGGATGTCATGCAGCAGCGTCGGATGATCGACCAGTCGGAGGGCGACCTCGCGCACCGCCGTCGGCTGAGCGCGCACCTGGATGCCATGCTCGCGCTGTGCGAGACGGTGCAGTGCCGGCGTATGCAGCTGCTGGCATACTTCGGCGAGAAGTCTTCGCCGTGTGGAAACTGCGACACCTGCCTGAACCCGCCGGAGTCCTGGGATGGAACGATTCCGGCGCAGAAGCTGCTGTCGACGGTCGTGCGGCTGCAGCGCGAGCGCAATCAGAAGTTCGGCGCCGGGCATATCATCGACATCCTCCTCGGCCGGCAGACATCAAGGGTCGATCAATACGGCCACGATGACCTCTCGACGTTCGGCATCGGCACCGAGCTTTCGGAGACCGAGTGGCGTGGTGTCGTTCGGCAGCTGCTCGCGCAGGGACTGCTCGCCGTGAACTCCGACGGCTTCGGCACCCTGGTCCTCACGGATGCGAGTGCGGGGGTTCTCGACAATTCGCGCACCGTGAATCTCCGCCGTGAGCCGGAGCGCACGACGCGCGCGACGCGCAAGGCGCGGAGCGCGGTGGCCGATCTGCCGGATGCGCTCCAGCCCGTCTTCGAGTCGTTGCGGGCGTGGCGCGCGGCGGCTGCGAAGGAGCAGGGCGTACCGGCCTATGTGATCTTCCACGACGCGACGCTGCGTGAGCTCGCGACCCGGCATCCGTCGACTCTTGACGAACTCGGCACCGTCACCGGAGTCGGAGAGTCGAAGCTGGCGAAGTACGGCGAGCAGTTGCTCGAGGTTCTCGCCGCGGTGCGCGCGGCATAGCCCGCCCACCACCCGCATTCACCATCCGCATCCGCCGCCCGTCTCCCTCCCTCCGTCCGTCGTCAGCCTTCGTTGACTCGGGTCAATCTGCGGGTGTGAAGACCGCGTAACCCACGGATTGACCCGAGTCAACGAAGAAAGAAAGAAAGCAGGGCAGGGAGGGGAGGGGCGGGGTCAGGGCGCAGGCGGGGCCGCGGATGCTGCGAGCTCGGACGAGGCGGATGGTTCGGCCGACTCGGGGCGCCGACTGTCGAGCCGCAGCGTGGCGAGCAGCCCGAATGCGAGGAAGCCCGCCGCGGCGAAGGCGGAGAAGCGGGTGCCGTCGCTGAACGCATCCCGTGCCGCCGCGTAGATCGTGGCGTCCCGTTTCTCGAGTCCGGGGATGGCATTGCCGGCACTGTCGACGACCGCATCGACGATCTGGCTCTTCACCGATTCGGGAACGGGGTTCTCGGCCAGCCGCGCCTCGAGCGATGTGCCGACGCTGGAGAAGAGGATCGTGCCGAGGACCGCGATGCCGAGCGCGCTTCCGATCTGGCGGGACGTGCTCTGCGTGCCGGAGCCCTGCCCGCTCTGCTCGACCGGCACATCCTTGAGCACGACGCCGGTCAGCTGTGCCGTCGCGAGGCCGATGCCGAACCCGTAGACGAACAAGCCGATGGCGATCAGCCACCACCGGGTGTCGGAGGAGATGACGAGCCCGACGATGACAATACCGACGATTTCCGCGAGGATACCCATCCGCACGATCCAGACCGGCGAGATCCGGTTTCCGAAACTGCCGGCGAAACCACTCGCCACGAACGATCCGATGGCGAGCGCAAGGATGACGTACCCGGTCTGCAGCGCGTCGTAGCCGAGCACGTTCTGAAGCCACAGTGGAAGGGAGAGGATGATGCCGTACTCGCCGAGCGAGACGATCATCGCCGCTATATTCCCGTTGCGGAATGAGGCGATGGAGAAGAGCCCGAACGCGAGCATCGTGCTCTTGCCCGCCCGCTCCCGGTGCACGCCCCAGGCGATGAAGCCGATGAGTCCGAGGAGGGCGATGAGGAATACGACGGGTATCGGCGAAAGGTCGAATGGCCACGTCCACGAACCGATGTCGGGAACCGTGTCGGCGAGCCACCACCCGTAGGTGCGCCCCTCGATGAGACCGAAGACGAGCGCGCCGCTCGCGATCACCGACAATGCCGCACCGACGAGGTCGATGCGCTGCGTCCCCTTTTCGCGGGACTCGAGGGCCCAGAGATACAGGCCGATGATGATGACGATGCCGAACGGCACATTGATTCCGAAGGCCCACCGCCAGGAGAAGTAGGTGGTCAGCCAGCCGCCGAGCACCGGTCCGACGGCCGCCATCCCACCGATCGTCGATCCCCACACGGCGAAGGCGATGGCGCGGTCGCGACCGCGGAAAGTGGCGTTGATGATGGAGAGCGTCGAGGGGAGGATCATGGCCCCGCCGACTCCCTGCAGCACGCGGAACCCGATGAGCAGGTCACCCGTCCAGGCGAGAGCGGCAAGCACGGACGATGCGCCGAAGATCGTCACGCCGATGACGAGGAGCCTGCGCCGGCCGATTCGGTCGGCGATCGTGCCGAACATGAGCAGGAGCGCCGCGAACACGAGCGTGTAGCTCTCCTGCACCCACTGCACCTGCGTCGAACTGATCCCCAGGTCGTCGACGATCGACGGGATGGCGACGTTCACGATCGTCGAGTCGACGATGATGAGCGACACGGCCAGGCTGATGACGATGAGCCCGTACCATTTGGCGCGCGGTGACTTCATGACTGTTGCTCCCCGGGATTGATAAGCCAGCTTAGTGAATAGTCAGCCTGCTGAGCAAATCATCAGCCGGCTGATTATGACCGGCGCGGGGCGCTATCCTGAACCCGTGGAGGAGATCCAGGAACCCGCAGAGGCCGAGCATGGTCCGATGGCGGAATGGCCGACCGGCCGGCTCCTGTCGACGGCAGCGCGGCTGGTCGAACACGCCTGGCTGGATGCGCTCGACGAACGAGGACTCTCCCACGCCGGCCTCATCGCCCTGCACCTACTGGGCGAGGAGCCGACGAACCAGACCGACCTCGCCGAGCGGGCCCGCGTCGAGAACCAGACCATGTCCCGCACGCTCGACCGGCTCGAACGCGAGGGCTACTTGCTGCGCGAGCGCGACCCGCGCGACAGACGCCGCCACATCGTGACCCGGACGGCGGCGGGCTCTGCGGTCTGGGAGTCGACGCGCTCACTCGAAAGCGACGTGTTCCCGGCGCTCACCGACCCGGATGGGCTCCGCCACGCGCTCCTCGAACTCATCAAAGCGGGTACGGCGCGTCGCTGGCGCCCGTAGTAACGTCAATCCATGACGTTCAACCCCGACTCCAACATCGGCTCAGGCAAGGTCAGCCGCCGCGGTCGCAACACCGGCATCGCCGTGGGTGGCGGCGGGGTCGTGGCGGTCATCCTCGCGCTCGTGTCCCCACTGCTCGGCGTCGACCTCACCCCGCTGGCGGGCATGTTCGGCGATTCGGGGCAGTCCCAGACCACGACATCCGACCACCTGGAACAGTGCCAGACCGGCGCCGATGCCAACAACGACGTCGAGTGCCTCATGAAGGGTGCCGCCGCCTCCCTCGACGCTTACTGGTCCGGCATGTTCGCGCAGGAGGGTCTCACCTACCGCTCCCCGGCCGACTTCGTCCTGTTCACGGGTTCGACGAGCACCGGATGCGGCACCGCCTCGAGCGCGACGGGCCCGTTCTACTGCCCGCCGGATGAGACCATCTACGTCGACACCGGATTCTTCGACGAGCTCCGCAGCCAGTTCGGAGCGACGGGCGGGCCGCTCGCCGAGATGTATGTCGTTGCGCACGAGTGGGGCCACCACATCCAGAACGTCCTCGGCACGATGGACAACCTGAACCTGCAGCAGACCGGGCCGACCTCGGACTCCGTGCGTCTCGAACTGCAGGCGGACTGCTACGGCGGATCGTGGGCGAAGGATGCCTCGACGGTCCCCGACTCGAGCGGTGTCCCGTTCCTGAAGCCGATCACGAAGCAGCAGATCAATGATGCTCTCAACGCGGCGCAGGTGATCGGCGACGACCGCATCCAGGAGCAGGCGACCGGCCAGGTCAACCCGGAGTCATGGACGCACGGTTCGAGCGCCCAGCGCCAGAAGTGGTTCTCGATCGGCTTCGACAAGGGGCCGACCGCCTGCAACACGTTCGACGTGAATCCGTAGAAGGCGGGCAGTGGTCCTGGAGCGCCTGCTCGGCTAGGTCGCCGGCGTCTCTTCCTTCATCGCCGCGATCTTCGCGTGCACCTCATCCATGTCGAGTTCGCGCACGGCCGTGATCACCTGGTCGAGTGCGTGGCCCGGCAGTGCTCCCGGCTGGGAGAACACGAGCACGCCGTCGCGGAAGGCCATGAGGGTCGGGATGGAGGTGATGCCCATCGCCCCGGACAGCGCCTGCTCGGCGTCGGTGTCGACCTTCGCGAAGGTCACGTCGGTGTTGGCGTCACTCGCCTTGTCGAAGATGGGGCCGAACTGGCGGCACGGGCCGCACCATGCAGCCCAGAAGTCGACGAGCGTGATTCCGGGTGCGGTGACAGTCGTCTCGAAGTCTTCGCCGGTGAGGTTCACGGTGGGCATGGCACATCCTTTGCTGTGTTCATCGATGTCAGTGTGACCAACGTGGCGAGTCGCCGCGGTATTCCTATGGTCGCCTCGACGGTCGGCGAAGCAAGTCCCGGGATCACGCCCGAGCTACCTCTTCTTCACGGCTGCCTTCATCGCCTTCTTCGCCTCGCGGACGAGCTTCAACGATTCGACATTCGTGACGTCGGCGATGGAGCGATGAGAGCCGGGGTCGCCGTAATGGCCGCTCGCCTCGCGCCAGTCGGCCGCGGTGAGGCCGAGCTGCTTGCCGAGCAGGGCCAGGAAGATCTTCGCCTTCTGCTCGCCGAAGCCGGGCAGCGCCTGCAACCGTCGGAGGATCTCTGCGCCGCTGGGGGCGCTGCCATCCTGGCCGGCGGATGTCCAGATCGCGGCCGTGTCGCCGCCCCAGTCGTCGCGCACCGCCGCGGCCAGCGCCTGCACGCGGGTGGCCATGGACGCGGGGAAGCGGTGGACGGCCGGCGACATCCGGAACGCCTCGAGGAAAGCATCCGGGTCGCAGCCGGCGATCGTGGCGGGGTCGATCGCGCCCAGGCGGTCGCGCAGTTTCGCGGGGCCGGCGAACGCGGTCTCCATGGGCACCTGCTGGTCGAGGAGCATGCCCACCAGGAGTGCGAAGGGGTTGTCGGTGAGGAGCGCGTCGGCGGAGTCGTCGCCGGTCAGGTGGAGTCCCATGCCGCCATTCTCGCACTCCATCCCGCGACGGTACCGGCGTCTTCGGCGCTGACGCGTGCGGCGGCTGCTTGCCGTTGTCGGTGCACAAGAGTAGGAACAGTAGCCATGAAGATGCTTCTCACCTCGTCCGGCATCCGGAACCGGAGCATCTCCGATGCGCTCGTCTCGCTGCTCGGCAAGCCGATCGCCGAGTCCACTGCCCTGTTCATCCCCACCGGGATCTACCCGTTCCCCGGCGGGCCCGAGCAGGCGTGGAAGGCGATCACCGGTGCGTCGGAGAATCCGCTGTGCGGGCTGGGCTGGAAGTCGGTGGGCGTGATGGAGCTCACGGCGCTGCCCAGCATCCGGGACGAGTATTGGGTGCCGGCGGTGCGGGAGGCGGATGCGCTGCTCGTGTGGGGCGGCGATGTGCTGTATCTGGTCCACTGGATGCGGCAGTCCGGGCTCGCCGACCTCCTGCCGTCACTGGATGACCTGGTCTACGTGGGGGTGAGCGCCGGCAGCATCGCGCTGACCCCGTACAACCCTGATTTCGAGTTCGATCTCGCGTTCGTTCCGGATGGCAGCGACATGGCGGTGGGCGGCGAGCGCGCGCTCGGGTTCGTTGACTTCACCCTGTACCCGCACCTGAATCATCAGGATATGGAGGACACGACGCTCGAGAACATCGGGAAGTGGGCGGCCGGCATCCCGGTTCCGACCTATGCGATCGACGACGAGACGGCCATCAGGGTCGTCGACGGCGTCGTCGAGGTTGTCTCGGAGGGGACCTGGAAACTGTTCGAGCCCTGAGGTCGTGGTTTCAGGGACCGCCCGGGCCGCGCCCCGACTCAGCCCGCCCTGACTCGGCCCGCTCCGACTCACTCCGCCTCGACTCACCCCACCCGTCCGCGATGCGCCGGTTCGAACATCCGCATCGCAGTCGACCTCAGCATTGTGCCCGCAGAATCAGATGTCGCCGTGCCGCGCCCGCCGGAACGGCGACACCGCCAGGATGATCGCGACGACGATGAGCCCGGCGATCCCGATCCACATCGCCTCGCGATAGCCGATCGTCTCGGCGAGGATGCCGCCGATCGGTGCTCCGACGACGATCATCGCGCGATTGATCGAGCGGATGGACGTGTTCATGCGCCCCTGGAGGGCATCCGGGGTCACGGACTGCCGGTAGCCGAGCGTATTCGCGTTCTCGAGGCCCATCCCGGCGCCGAAGATGAACTGGCCGAGGCAGAGGATGCCGACCACCATGACCACGGCACCCGGGTCGATGCCCGCGCCGGCACCCACGCCACCTGCCGCGACGCCGACTCCCGGCGCGAGCGCGACGACGACCCACCCGAGCGGCATGAGCAGGTTGGCGACGATCGCGGTCCGTCCGGCGCCCCACCGGATGCCGAGCCGGGTCGAGTAGAGGGCTCCGACGAGCGAGCCGAGGCCGGCCGTCGCGAGGGTGATGCCGAGGTGGAGGGCGTCCAGGTGCAGGCCCAGGAGCACGAAGGCGACGAAGGCGGTGCCCAGGATGCTGTTGAACAGGAACCACACGTGGGTCGCGATGGCGAGCGGGGCGAGCATCCGGTGCCGGTACACCCAGCGCAGGCCCTCGGCGAGCTCGGCGAACAGGCTGCGGCGCCCGTCGGGCGGGTTCGCTGCGGGTTCGCCGACCCGGATGCGCGAGAGCGTGAGCGCGGAGACCAGATAGCTGGCGACATCCACGAGGATCGCGATCGGCGCGGTCAGCGCGGAGATGAGCGCGCCACCGACGATCGGGCCGGTGGTCTGGGCGACCGCGCCGCTCTGGTCGATGCGGGCGTTGGCGGCGAGAAGGGCGCTGCGCGGGACGAGGCGCGGAAGGTAGGACTGCGAGGCGGAGTCGTTCATGAGGGTGAGGGTCCCGTACGCGAAGGCGATGGCGAGGACGGCGAGGAGGCTCAGCCATCCGAGCCACCAGAGCACGGGGATGAGTGCGAGCAGCACGGCGCATCCGAGGTCGGTGGCGATGAGGACGGGGCGTCGTCGCCTTCGGTCGATGAGCACGCCGAGGACAAGACCGAACAGCAGGTAGGGCAGCCAGCGGGAGGCACCCAGGAGCCCGACATCCACTGCCGTGCCGCCGAGCGTCGTGACGACGAGCACTTGCAGCGCGAGCACCGTGACGTAGTCGCCGAAGCCGGAGACGGTTTCCGCGGTCCAGAACCGCAGGAACCCCGGATGCCGGAACACGTCGCGCGGAGGCGGCGCCGCTTCTCGCTCGTTTGGGTCCGTCATGCGACTCGATCCGTTGGGGTCGTGTTCGAGTCTAGGAGCGCCGCTCATCGCTCCCGGCGAGATCTGCCGCACTCGTCATCCGATTTCCGGCAATCTGGTCCAGGATGTCGAAATGGCGCACCGTTCTTCGTGGTACCAGTGAGAGGCGGCCGACGGGGCCGCCCCGCGTGAAGGGAGAAAGCTCATGGCGCACTACTTTCTGGTGGTCTGGGGTCCGAGCGATTATGGCGAGTTCGACACGTACGGCACGCAGGAGGAACGCGATGCCCAGATGGAAGCCACCGGCGCCTTCAACGACAGGCTCAGGGAGGAGGGCAGCTTCGTCTACGCGAACGGCCTGACCGAGCCGTCGACCGCGACCGTCGTCGACGGCACCGGGGCGGAGCCGATCTTCACCGACGGGCCCTACCTCGAGTCGAAGGAGTACTTCGCGGGCCTCTGGATCGTCGACGTTCCGGATCTCGATGCGGCGCTCATGCTCGCCGCCGAGGGTTCGAAGGCGTGCGGACGCAAGGTCGAGGTCCGCCCGACGGGCAGCGTGTGACGGACGCCGTCGCCGAGGCGATCACCCGCGTCCACCGTGAGGAGTGGGCGCGGGTGGTTGCCTCGCTCACCCGTCGGTTCGGCGATCTCGGCCTCGCCGAGGACATGGCCGGCGAGGCCTTCGCGACCGCGGTCGAGAGGTGGCCTCGCGACGGCATTCCCCCGAACCCGGGTGCCTGGGTCACCTTGACCGCCAGCCGCAAGGCGATCGACCGGCTGCGGCGGGAGGCGCGGCGCGATGCGAAGCACCAGGAGGCGCTCATGCTTCACGACGACAGTCCGCCCGAGCCCGCGGGCGCGGTCGACGACGACCGGCTGCGCCTGCTCTTCACCTGCTGTCATCCGGCGCTCTCGATGGAGGCCCGCGTCGCGCTGACCCTGCGGATGGTCGGTGGCCTGACCGTGCCCGAGATCGCCCACGCGTTCCTCGTTCTGGAGGTCACGATGGGCCAGCGCATCACGCGCGCGAAGGGCAAGATCAGGGCCGCCGGCATCCCGTTCCGGGTCCCAGAGGCGCACGACCTGCCGGCGCGGGTCGCCGGGGTGCTCGCCGTGCTCTACCTCGTCTTCAACGAGGGCTACCTCGCTTCGGGCACCGAGTCCGAACCGGTGCGTCGCGAGCTCACGGCGGAGGCGATCCGGATGACGCGGCTCGTGCGGGAGCTTCTTCCGCACGACGGCGAGGTGGCCGGCCTGCTCGCCCTCATGCTGCTGACCGAGGCGCGGGCGGCCGCGCGCGTTTCGGCATCCGGTGAGCTCGTGCGACTCGATGAGCAGGATCGGGGCGCGTGGGACCACGCGCTCATCGTCGAGGGCATCGCTCTCGTGCGCGAGCGTGTGGATGCCGTGGCCCGCGGCGAGGCCGTGCCCGGTCGCTACCAGCTGCTGGCTGCGATCAACGCGGTCCACACGTCGGTGCCCGACGCGCGCGACACCGATTGGTCGCAGGTTCTCGCGCTCTACGATCAGCTCGCAGGCGTAAACCCGAGCCCGATCGTGGCGCTCAACCGTGCGATCGCGGTGTCTGAGCTCGACGGTCCGGATGTCGCCCTCGCCTCCGTCGAGCGCCTCGCGACCGCGCTCGACGACTACCACGCCTTCCACGCGACGCGCGCGGACCTGCTGCGACGCCTCGGACGCTCGGCCGACGCGCGCATTGCCTACGACCGCGCGATCGCACTCGCGGGCAACTCGGCCGAGGTCGCGCATCTGACGCGCCGCCGCGACCAGCTCGGCCACTGAGCCGCTGGGACCCTGGGCCGGTGGGCCATATCCGCCCTTCTTCTGCATCGCCATCCGGGGCTACCATTCGTCATGGCCACCAGCGAAGACGTCACGCGCAAAGTCCGGAAACCCGTTAGGCGCACGGCCGCAGAGTCGGAAACCTTCACGCTCAAGGAGTCCATGACCGGCCGGGCGAGCCCCGCGAAAGCGGCAGATGGCGACGAGCCCGTCTTCGACTACATCGCGCACCTGCCGCAGCCGCAGCGCGGCATCGCCGAGGCGATCGATGCGCTCGCAGCGAAGACGCTGCCTGGCCTCGAGCGTTCGGTCAAGTGGGGTATGGCCTACTACGGGGTGGGCGATGGATGGTGTTTCAGTAGCGGCGGATTCGCCGATAACGTGAAGCTCATGTTCGTGAACGGCGTGACGCTCGACCCCGTGCCGCCGGTGACGCCGGTCGGGATGGGCAAGGCGACGCGCGGAGTCGAGCTCGCATCCCTCGACGATCTCGACGAGATGCAGCTCGCAGACTGGATGAGGCAGATCACGTCCCGGCCGGGTGTCGGCGGCAGGAGGAAGTGAGTTCACCGCGAGATCCGGTGGTATCTCAGGGAAACTGAGGTTGCCCTGACCCTACTCGAGGAAACGAAGCCCCTGCTCTTGCAGGGCCGCCTAGAGGATACGGATGGCCTTGAGCCCGATCCCATGCAGAGCGAGGAGCTGCGATCGCGTGAGCGACGCAACCTGCTCCATCCGGATGATGCCCGCTTCGTGGAGCGCCCGTGTCGCAGGGCTGCCGATCGAGGGAAGGTCGCTCATGGGAGAAATGCTACGCAGTCGTCCCGGATACTGTGGTGGCTCCGACCGGCGTCGATCCGGTGACCTCACGATTTTCAGTCGTGCGCTCTACCAACTGAGCTACAGAGCCGTGCCCTCCCCGGAGGGAGGTAAGGCACAGCCACTGGCGAGAGTGGCCGTGCCTTGCGACCCTGACCGGACTTGAACCGGCGACCTCCGCCGTGACAGGGCGGCGCGCTAACCAACTGCGCTACAGGGCCTAGCTATTCAGTTACATGTCTGGTGACCCCAACGGGATTCGAACCCGTGCTGCCGCCGTGAAAGGGCGGTGTCCTAGGCCACTAAACGATGGGGCCAGGAAGTGTTGAACCTTCTTAGCTACCGACGTTCAAGCATAAGGGTGACCCCCGGTTTTGCCAAACGCGCAGATTCGGCCACACCGGCGACAATCCCCGCCATCCGGATGCCGGGAAGTAGGTTCAAGTGAAACTTGAGGCTTCGATGTGCTGGCCATGTCGCGAAAGCCTTGTTACTGTGGCAGATGTTAACAATGTTACTGGCGTGATCAGAGGGGTCGCGTGCCAGAAAGCTGGGGAATCATGTCGAACGCGCAGGTGGAGCGTCGTTCGCGTACTGCATGGTGGCGCAACCGCATCCTGGTGACGCTCGCCCTGCTCAGCATGGTGTTCACCGGCACGGTGGCATCGCCCGTCGCCGACACGGCCTGGGCGGCGGACTACCCGAGCTGGGGCGACGTGCTCGCCGCACGCCACAACGTCGCCAAGAAGAAGGCGGAGATCGCGAGGATCGAGAAGCTCCTCAAGCAACTCGACGCCAACCAGAAGGCCACCGAGGCGGATGCGATCGAGAAGGGCACCCTGTTCGCGAAAGCGCAGGATGCCTTCGACGAGCAGGACTACAAGACCCAGCAGTACCAGGCGCAGGCGGATGCCGCGCAGCTGAAGGCCGACGACTCGAAGAAGCGGGCCGGCCAGATGGCCGCGCGACTCGCACGCACGGGCGGCGAGGACTTCAGCGCGACCCTGTTCTTCAACGGGGACAACGCGAAGGACCTCCTCGCCCAGTTGGGAATGGCGACGAAGATCTCCGAACAGTCCAAGGGGCTGTACGACCGCGCAACGCAGGACCAGAACACGGCACAGTCGCTCACCGACCAGGCGAATGTCGCCAAGGATGCGCTTGAGGTGCTGCGGGATGCCGCCCAGAAGGCGCAGGTCGCGGCGCAGAAGGCGGCGGATGCGGCCGCAGCGGCCCTGCAGGAGCAGCAGGCCAACAACGCGACGCTGCAGGCTCAGCTGGCGACCCTGAAGACGGGCCAGCGGCACATCGAGGCGCAGTACGTCAAGGGCATCCAGGAGCAGTGGGGTGCCGGCGGCGGCGCGGTCGAGATCAGTTCGCAGGGGTGGGCGCGTCCGGCGTTCGGCCGCATCACGAGCGGCTTCGGTCCGCGAGTTCCCCCGTACCCCGGAGTGTCACCGTTCCACCGCGGCACAGATATCGGCGCGAGCTGCAACAGCCCGATCTATGCCGCCCACAGTGGCACCGTCACCTATGCCGGTTACTACGGGACCTACGGCAACTTCGTCCTCATCGACCACGGCGGCGGGATCGTCACCGGGTATGCGCACATTGTCAACGGCGGCACCAAGGTGCACTACGGCCAGGAAGTCGTCGTCGGGCAGGTGATCGCGAAGGTCGGTATGACTGGCGCGGCGACCGGATGCCACCTCCACTTCGAGGTGCGGATCAACGGCACCGCGGTCGATGCGGTTCCGTTCATGGCCGCGCGAGGCATCCGGCTGGGCTGATCGCGCTACCGCTGGAGAGCGGTGGGGAGTTTAACCCTCGACCTTGCGCTTCTCCAGGCCCGCGAGGACGATCGCCTCGGCCTCGGCGACATCCCCCCAGCCTTCGGTCTTGACCCACTTGCCCGGTTCGAGGTCCTTGTAGTGCTCGAAGAAGTGCTCGATCTCTTTGCGGGTGAACTCGGGGATGTCGGTGACGTCCTGGATGTGGTCCCAGCGCGGATCCTTGGCGGGTACAGCGATGACTTTCGCGTCGGAGCCGGCGTCATCCGTCATGTTGAACACGCCGACCGGGCGCACCGAGAGGCCGACGCCGGGGAAGAGCGGGTACTCGAGTAGTACGAGCACGTCGACGGGGTCGCCGTCGAGGCCGAGCGTGTTCTCGAAGAAGCCGTAGTCGGCGGGGTAGACGAAGCTCGTGTAGAGCACCCGGTCGAGGAACACGCGGCCGGTCTCATGGTCGACTTCGTATTTGTTGCGGCTCCCGCGCGGGATTTCGATGATGGCGTCGTAGTAGGCCATGGTGGGGGTCCTTTCGAGCGGGTTGCTGGAATAACGTTACTGGATGACCACACGTCCGAGATTGTCGCCAGCCATCGCGGATGTGCGCCGTGCTGTGCGTGGGGCGCTCGCCGTGCTCGGCCAGGCCGGCGAGGGCGCGGGTATCGCGGGGGCGGGACCAAGCTCGTCGCGAATGCACCCGGCTGCGACGAATGCGCCCGTTCGTCGGGGGGCAATCGCCGCGGGCGGGCGCAAAAGTGGTGGTGTCGGCGCTGCGGATGTGCTGGTCGCGCTGAGCGGCGGACCGGACTCCCTCGCGCTCGCGGCCGCCACCGCGTTCGAGGCGTCGCGGGCCGGACTCCACGCCGGTGCGGTCGTCGTCGACCACGGGTTGCAGGCAGGATCGGCGGATGTCGCGGCTCGGGCGGCGGAGCGGGCACGCGAGCTGGGGCTCGACCCGGTCGTGGTGCGACGCGTCGAGGTCGGCACAGACGGTGGCCCGGAGGCGGCCGCGCGGGAGGCGCGGTACGCCGCGCTCGCCGAGGCCGCGGCGGAGCTGGGCGCATCCGCTGTGCTGCTCGGCCACACGCTCGACGACCAGGCCGAGACGGTGCTGCTGGGGCTCGCCCGAGGGAGCGGTGCCGCGAGCCTGAGCGGGATGGCGCCAGTGAGTTGGCCGGACCGGGACGGGTATCTGCGCCCGGACGTCGCGAATGCGCCCGCGCGTCCGGGGGCAAACGCCGCGTCCGGGCGCGATCGTGAGGGAGGGGGGTCCGCGACGGCACCGGATGCGCGGTTCGCGTACCTGCGCCCGCTCCTCGGCATCCGCCGCGCGACGACCCTGCAGTTCTGCGTCGACTCGGGCCTCGAGCCGTGGCATGACCCGCAGAACGCAGATCCGACGTTCGCGCGGGTGCGGGTGCGAGAGACGATCCTCCCGATGCTCGAGGCGGAGCTCGGCCCCGGCATCGCCGAGGCGCTCGCCCGCACGGCCGAGCAGGCGCGCGAAGATTCAGAGGCCCTCGACCACTTCGCCGACGAGCAGGCCGAGGAGCTCGCCGAGCACGCTGAGGCCGGCCTCTCGCTGAGCGTCAAGGGTTTGGAGCACAACCCGGCGGCGCTGAGGCAGCGCATCATCCGGTTGGCGGTCGCATCCGAGTTCGGGGTGTCGTTGAGCCGCGCGCAGACGCTCGAGGTGGCGAGGCTCGTGACGGACTGGCACGGGCAGGGCGAGCTGCATCTGCCGGGCATTAGAGTGGTGAGACAGGGTGGCCTGATCGTGTTCTCCGCTGCGGAGGGCGGCGCGCAGGCCCGCGGGTGATCGAGCGAAGGAACACCACGGGCATGAAACTGGACGATGTCGCCGATGACCTCGAAGAGATCCTCCTCACCGAGGACGCCATCCATGTACGCATCGCCGAGCTGAGCCGCCAGGTCGAGAAGGATTACGCGGGCGAGCCGCTGCTGCTCGTGGGCGTGCTGAAGGGCGCCGTCATGGTCATGGCGGACCTGGCGCGCGAGCTCAAGCTGCCGATCAACATGGACTGGATGGCGGTGTCGAGCTACGGCTCTGGCACGCAGTCATCCGGGGTCGTTCGCATCCTCAAGGACCTCGACACCGATCTCACCGGCCGCCGCGTGCTCATCGTGGAGGACATCATCGACTCCGGCCTGACCCTGTCGTGGCTGCTGGCGAACCTGCAGAGCCGCGGGGCGGCATCCGTCGACATCCTGGCGCTGCTGCGCAAGCCGGATGCCGCGAAGGTCGACGTGCCGGTGCGGTACGTGGGCTTCGACATCCCGAACAAGTTCGTGGTCGGCTACGGCCTCGATTACGCGGAGCGCTACCGCAACCTGCGCGGTGTCGGCGTGCTCGCACCGCACGTGTATCAGTAGGGGTAGCGCCCCTACCCCACTTCATTCAGCCGCACCATAGCCTCGTACAACTGCTCGTCCGTCATCGGTGGCTCGGGAATCGGGTGTGCCCGCTCGGCACGGTACGCGTC
Organism: Terrimesophilobacter mesophilus; assembly: GCF_014200375.1. Lineage (GTDB taxonomy): Bacteria > Actinomycetota > Actinomycetes > Actinomycetales > Microbacteriaceae > Terrimesophilobacter > Terrimesophilobacter mesophilus. The sequence continues at coordinate 1,542,728 of NZ_JACHBP010000001.1, forward strand.
GAGCATGAGGTGCAGGTTCCGCCGCCAGGCATCCGGAGCTGCGGTGCGGGTGGCGTCCATGATCCGGCCGTTGGACCAGATCAGGTTGACGATGTCGGCCTGGGTGATGTCGGGGCGGGCACGGCCGGCATCCTGCGCCCGGGTGAGCACGGTCTCGATCTGTTGACACATCTCGTCGTGGATGCGCTCGGTGTTCGCGTTGCCGGGGAAGCGGCGGGAGAGGAAGTCGTTGAAGCCGCGGTCGCCTGCCTGCATGCGGAACAGGTGCTCGAGGTAGGCGGCGAAGCCATTCCACGGGTCGGCCACGGCCAGCGCGGTGGTGGCGCCGTCGAGGAACTCCTCGAGGCGGGGCGTGAAGGCGGCCAGGAGCAAGTCGAGGCGGGTCGGGAAGTGGCGGTACAGGGTGCCGATGGCCACGCCGGCGTCGCGGGCGATCTTCTCGAGGGATGCGTTCACGCCCTGGGCGGCGAATTCGCGCTGCGCTGAGGCGATGAGTTTGTTGCGGCGTTCCTGGGCGTCGCGGCGCAGGGGGCGTCGCTGGTGCTGGATGGCGGGCACACTCACCCGCCCACGGTACCAAGTTTTCACGAAACTGAGGCAACCCTCCGGAATAAAGTGAGGGATACCTCCGTTGTGTTGGAGATCAGTGACCGGAGGGCTGCCTCACCTTGGCGTTCCCGTCGGCCGACACACAACGGAGGAGCACACATCATGAGTACCATCAGCATCATCGGCGCGGGCAACATGGCGGCCGCGATCGGCACCCGCGCGGCCCAGCACGGCTACAAGGTCGAGTTCATGAGCCGTGATGCCGTCAAGGCGGAGGCGCTGGCCAGGCAGGTCGGCGGTGCGGCCACGGTGGGCGAGTTCGGGGCGAGGCCGGCGGGTGACATCGTGATCGTGGCGGTTCTGTACGCCAGCGCGGTGGACGTGGTCAAGCGTTTCGGCGACGCGCTGGAGGGCAAGATCCTCGTCGACATCACGAACCCGTTCAATGCCGACGGTAGCGGGCTCGTGACCTCCGCGGGCGATTCGGTGACCGAGCAGCTGGCTGCGGTTGCCCCGGCGAGTGCCCACGTTGTGAAGGCGTTCAACATGCTCTTTCGGGGTGTCGTCGCGGACGGCAAGCCGGTGGATGTGTTCTTCGCCGGTAGCAGCGCCGAGGCGAGAGGTCGTGTCGCGACGTTCCTGGAGAGCCTGGACATGCGGCCGGTCGACGCGGGCGGGATCGAGTTGGCTCACGCGCTGGAGTGGGCGGGCCTCCTCCTGGTGGGACTGGCGCGCAATGGCTCAGGGTTCGATCTGGCCCTGAGCGCCGCGGTGCGCTGAGGCGGGTTTCGATGGCGGCGTATCGGCGACCGCCATCGGGCCGCCGGTCTACACTCCCCTTCATGACAATCCAACGCATGGACAACGTCGCCATCGTCGTCGATGACCTGGATGCGGCGGTCGCCTTCTTCACCGAGCTCGGCATGGAGCTTGAGGGCAGTGCCGAGATCGAGGGCCCCTGGGCGGACCAGACCGTCGGCCTGGAGGGCGTCGTGAGCGAGATCGCGATGATGAGAATTCCGGATGCCCCCGGCCGGCTTGAGCTGAGCGTCTACCGTCACCCTGCGGTCATCACGCCCGAGCCGTGGCCGATCCCGTCGAACACACTCGGCCTGCACCGCGTCACGTTCGCCGTCGATGACATCGATGACACCCTCGCCCGTTTGCGCCCGCATGGCGCCGAAGTCCTCGGAGAGGTGGCGCAGTACGAGAACATCTACCGGCTCTGCTACCTCCGCGGGCCGGCGGGCATCATCCTCGCGCTGGCCGAGGAGCTCGGGTGACCCGCCTCCGCTCCCGACTCAACGGTTGAGTAGCCGCCGCAGGCGGCGTATCGAAACCAAGCCCCAAGTGCCCCCAGATGACGGGCTACCCCAGCATCCCCCTGACTGGCAGGGTAGGTCCAGGAGATAGTTGACAGAGTGTCGAATCGAGGACTCACTCATGACCAATGGTGATAGCTCGGCGGGAGCTTCAGCGCGCCGCGAGTACGACCGCCGAAAGGCGAAGGATGAGGCCAAGATCCGCGCGAGCTGGGGCAGGTTCGGCAACATCGCCGTTGCCCTGACGCCGGAGCGCACGAGTACGCGAGTGTGGAGCACGGGTGCCGACGGTGAGGCGCGCGTGGGGGCGCGGCTCGACAGTATCGCGTCGGACAGCATCCGCGTTCTGCATGATCGCCGCATCCCGCGCACCAAGGCGAACATTGACCACCTGGCGGTCACCCCGTCGGGTGTGTGGGTGATCGACGCGAAGAAGTATTCAGGAGCCCCGAGCCTGAGGGTCGAGGGCGGGTTTCTGCGCCCGAGGGTCGAGAAGCTCATCGTGGGTGGGCGCGATAGGTCGAAGCTTGTCGATGGCGTGCTGTGGCAGATCGAGCGCGTGCGCGAGGTGGCGCCGGATGTGCCGGTGCGCGGCATCCTCTGCTTCGTCGAATCGGACTGGCCGCTTCTGGCTGGCCCGTTCCGCGTGAACGGCGTCGAGGTGCTCTGGCCGAAGAAGCTTGCGGGTCGGCTGAAGGAGTCTGCAGCCGGCCAGGTTGACGTGGCTGCGATGGCCGAGCTACTGGCGGCGCGGTTCCGCGCTGCGTAGTCGTCAATGGCCTAGGCCCAGCGAGCTCTCAGACATCGCTGGTGGGGACGATGGGTTTTAGTCCTCCGACTCATCCGCCAAGGCCTTTCAGCTGCAGGTCATTTCGCTGAGCACGCCGCCATCATTCACGTGCGTTCTGGCTCCTTCCTGTTATCACGCAACCGCTTCCTCATCGTCATCCTCTGCGTAGCTCTCAACTTCGATGTCTGCAGATTCGGGGATGACGGTTTTGCCCGTGGCCCCCTCGATGAGCTTGACCAATTCTGCCTGGCGAGCCCTCATGAAGTTCTCGAAGTCATCCGCCCTGAGCAATTTCGGATCTATCAGGTGTGTTCGCAATCGGATGTCCATCCCCTCGTGCTGATCCGCGGGCGTGTCGACCTCGTCCGATTCGAGTTCAGCCAAGTAGGCGCTGGGAGCGGATCCTCCAATGATGCGATTGGTCCTGGATGTCAGCGGAGTCTTATTGATGATGGAGTCATATACCTTGCTATCGATTCCCTGACTCTTACACCAGTCTTTGGGGAAGATGTGGTGAATATCGACGTTCTCATCGAAGAACACAGTATTGGTGAACGTTTGGTTCGTTCGGAAGTCTCTTGCCCCCACGTGCATCAGGAGGGCATTCACACCTTTGTACGCGGCAGACAGCCGCATCCTCATCGAACGAAGTCGATCGGCGCGAACCGTGGCGTCATGAACAGTGGCCGGCACTTCGCCGCCATCGACCCATTTGAGAACATCTATGAAATCCTTAGCGACACGAGTTTCCGTGGAAGATCCATAGAGCTCACCGAACACGCCATTCCAGTACCACTCAGTGAGCTTTGCCATGGTCTTTGGCAGCTCGGCTCGCGAACCAATCTCCGCAAGGATTGCGGCCAATGGAACAACCTGACTTTGGTAGGGAAGATCCTGAACTCTGAAAATTCCGTGATTGATGAGGAATTTGGCGGCTTCGTTGAAGCCGAGTTCTGCCTTGTCCTGATACTTCTTGTACGCCTCAAGTGGCAGGTTCAAGAGGGCCTGACGATTGATGGAGACTTGGGGAAGTTCCTTTCCGGTCTTCCCGGATGCCTCCGCGAGTACGCGCATATCCCTGGTATGAAACAGGGAAACGACTTGGAGGAAGTCGGTATTGCCGACACCTGCAAGCACGCCCTCCTGAGCTGAGGGCAGCCGAAGATGGTCTTTCAGTCGTCGTTGGCGGCCCGGGGTTGATGTTGTTCCGTACCAGTCCTTGCGAAGTTCATACCCGTCAGCCGCGTACATGGCAGTGATGAGTTCGAATGCATCCAAGGCTTTGCCGCCGGTGTTGACCTTTTCGAAAACGACACATACTGCTTCTTTGCTCGTCGTCTTGTCCAATTCGATGACGGGAACAAGATAGCCCGTGACGTTTTGAATGATGAAGTCGTGAAACTCGCTTATACGCGTGAATCGTTCCTCAAAGTCCGCCTGAGACATGAATCGATCAATGTACGCGCGCTGCCAGTCATGCCAGTTCAGAATCATCGATACTGGAAACATCATGTTGTCGATTTCGAGATCCCTGGTTGAGAGATCCAGGTCAACTGTTCGCCCAAAGTCGGACGTGACTCTCTTGTCCTCTGGGACGGAAATAACGGCTTCGTCCCGATCAATCGTGGAGTCGAGAGCTTTCTCGATGTCGATGTAGAACCACCGAGCAACCTTCTGCCTGCGTGGCGTAACCGTATGAATGACTTCATTCCGAAGAAGGACTTGGTACAAAGAAGTAAGTCGTTGCTGCCCGTCCAGGAGCAGGACATCGGGCTTGATCTTCGGATCCGGCGGATTGGCCCCCTCGATCATTCGCGGCTTGAACTCGACTGTACCTCCAGTAGCCAAAGTCATGACGGCGCCCACTGGGAACCCTCGAGACACCGAAGCGATGAGGCTCTTGATGCGCTCCTCGTCCCAAACCCAACTTCTTTGGAACTCAGGTAGTTGGAGTTGACCAGTGTGGCTGTCGTCAAGCAGCTTGGTCAGTTTCACCGATCCGGCTGTGAACATCGATCCCGTTGTGCTCAATTAGATTCTCCTTGAAATTGCGGTCATTACCGTGCCTTGAGCCCCTTCGGTAGGGCCCGATGGTAGATCACTGTCAACAGTCGGTTCGCTCGGGTGAGCGCAGTGTAGAGAACGCCCAGCCGTCCCGCGTTCTCGGGAAAGTCAGCAGGCTCGACCACGACAACCCCGTCGAACTCGAGGCCTCGCGCTCGTTCTGGTGGCAGGAGTCGCAGTCTTCGATCGCCCTTTCGCCATACGTAAGTGTCGGCGTTGTCCAGCAACCATCCACGCTTCTGAAGCGCACGCGAGAACGCCAGAGCGTCTGTTGTGATCACAGCGACGCTTCCCTCCCCGACGCGCGCGCAGAGATCTTCCGCTGCTCCGATGGCTGCCCCGATGAGCTCGCCCGCGGCAGGGATACGTGTGACAGTGGGCCGCTCTCCGTCCTGTTGCAGAGAGTAGAGGATGCGATCCTCCCGCGGGAGGAGTTGATTGGCAAAATGAATAATCTGTGCGGTTGAACGATAGCCGCGCTGAAGGTTCTGTACCGGGGCATGACCGTTCTCGTCCTCAATAGCGAGGAGGGTCGCAACGCGGTCCCAGCTACTGAACGTGTGGTCAGTTCGGCGTTGATTGAGGTCTCCGAGGATAGTCCAGCCTCCGGAGTTTCCGAGTCGGCCAAGAACCTCCCACTCAATGGGATGGAGATCCTGAGCCTCATCGATGATGATGTGGCCCGGATAGCGAGGTTGGCGCTCCGCCCTGATTCCGATGTAGGCGAGTAGGCCTCGGTGGCGGAACGTCTTCTGCCGTTGCAGTTCATCATAGGTTCCAGGCAGAGAGCGCAGGTAGGTGACCCACTCAGGGTTGAGGCCATCGTCAGGTGGATCCTGCAAGAGCCACACAAGTTCGGCATAGATGGTGGCCCTGTCCGGCCGCTCGCCGAGCTCTGAATTGCTCCTGGATCGCGAGTACGCGAGGTCGACGAGCTTCGCGAGTTCAAGGTCAACATCCTGGTAAGTCAACGTCTGTGTCGGCACGGTCGACGGTGGCAGCTCCGAAAGTTGTTCTAGCAGAGTGGGGATCGACGTGACTTCGTATCTTCGATCGTCGTCGATGAGGCCGCTCAAGGCTGTGCGGATGTGGTCGACGTATTCATTGGTCGGGCCAATTACTAGGACGTGACTACGTATCCTTTCATCATCGGGTGCCTCATCCCGCAAGAGATATGCCGCCCGATGTGCGGCGATGATGGTCTTTCCTGTTCCAGGGTGCCCCTGGAGTATCTGACTGGTGGTTCCGTTCTTGGTGATCGCCTCATATTGGTCGACTTGAAGTGTGGCGAGTACGGCCGACATTGCGGCCTTCTTCGGGGCCGCCAATTCGCGCCTTAGTAGCCCGGGGGCGCGGAGCGCCGGCCCAGGCATTTTGGTTGGGGGAAGCACCGTCGGAGGTTGGGAATCTTCACCATGCAAGGTGTCGGGGGTCTCAGGGGCGACCTCCACTGGGCTTTTCGAGCTTGACGGCGTTATGTCATCCTGCGTTGCAAAATCAACTGGGGTGCTGGCAATAGGCGGGCGGCTGGCAAAGCCGGGTGCTCGCGGTATCTGTAACACGCGCTTTGGGAAGAGATCGTCTGTCTCGGCGCCGAGGAACGCATCCTCGAAATCGGAGAGCTCGCCATTCCTATGTCCAAACACTCGGACTCCCGCCACGAGTTCGCTCATGACTTGGAGGTTCTCGCGGTCGGCCGGCTGACCGTAGAAGGTGCAGGCCGCGATCGATGCCGTCCAGTTGAAGACTTGGTAGTCCGCGGTCTCGTGCTTCGCCGTCCCCACATAGAATTCGCTCGCCCCGTCGATGTCCTCGCTCGGTGAATCGAGGGCTACTCGTCCCACAAGTTCGCCGTTCATGGGTGATTCAACGGATGGTGCAGTCGTCCAGGTGTTGTTGAGGCTCTCGTTGACTAGTCGTTGCGCTTCCTTGGTCTTTTGTTCGAGCGCCTTACTGTAGTCCCGCTCCGTAGCAGCCTCGTCCGCTACAACACGAGATCGTTCTTGCTCGTTCACGGCGTCACCTCCAACGCACACACGGCCAGATAGCGGAGCGCGACAGATTGTGGTTTACGGGTCTCGAGTTCCGCGACGAGGTTCTCGTACCGTTCCTGCTGGCGCCGCTTTTGGGCGTCCACCATTCGGAGCACCTTATGACCGCGATCGCGCTCCAATAAGGTCTGCATTCGACGTCGGATGCCCTTCATTCGACGCTCGTGTTGATCGGCCAGTATTATCTTTCGCGCTTCCGTCAATGCGCCTTCTTCGATATCGCGCCGGTCCTGCACCTCCCTGTGGCGCTGCTCGAGTTCTCGTTTCGCCCTTTTGGCGAGGCGGGGGAGTTCTGGAGCGTTGACAACTCTGCCCTCTTTGAGGGCGCCCCTAGCGAGTGCGGCGAGGACGGCATCAGCAGGAAACTCGCCTTTCGGCGTCCCGTTCATGTCGACTGCAGCACCCCAAATCTCATCACCACCGCGACTCGCGTGCTCAGCGTGTGCGAGGACGACGAGGTAGTTTCCGACAGGCACTTCCTCAGTTGCTCGCACGCAAACGGAAGCGAACCTCGCGTGGCGATGACCGGGGACCTCGGTTGCCGCTATCACCAGTGGGTGTGTGGCCGCGACGAGGTCAATACCCGAAGTGCGCGCGAGCTCTTGGTCGAGGGAGAGCTGAATAGGTACGTGAGTTTGCAGATCTGAGATGAGCGAACCCGTTTCGGTGCGTGTGCGACGCCCCAATTGAGTCAACTCGACGACTCGTGCCGCCATCGCCGTGTTGCCCTGCAGCTCGATCGACTTGCCATCGTCACTCCATCGAACGTTGTCAGCGCCGTCGGTGCGCGCCCAGTCATCGAGTAGGTGTGCGAGTTCCTCCTGGCCGAAATAACGCCCGCTCGCGATGAGTTCCTCCTCGAGACCGGCAACCTCGACGTCTCCAGAGATGATCAGCCCCGCTGCAGATTCGGCGACCTCGCGAAGTCCTGCACGCTGGGCTTCAATTGCGGTGACGTATTGGAGCGCCTTTTCTTCTTGCTGCGCGGGAGTGAGACTGAAGTCCATGGCGGCACGTAAGACGTCCATATGCTGCCCAATAATGGGCTCCAGTTCACCAATGGACCGCTCGAATATTTGGATTCGTTGAAGCACTCTGAACATGATCCGTGAGTCGATCGCTTCGTTGTTGTAGAAGTTTCGAATCAGGATCTTCTCTGATTGCTGACCAATGCGGTCGATTCGACCAATTCGTTGCTCGATCTCCATGGGGTTCCAGGGAAGGTCGTAGTTGATCACTGCCGAGCAGAATTCGAAGTCGAGCCCTTCGGAGGCGACGCGGTTGGCGAAAACGAAATCGTAGGCTCCCGCACGGAAGTCCTTCATGATCTTGCGACGTTGTTCGCGCCTGACGTCGCCGTTCAGGACGGCAATTCGGTAGTTGTCGGCGAACTTGTCCCTCAACTGGCGAAGCGTGGCCTTTGACCACGTGAACAGCAGGGCCTGACGGCCTAGCCCATGCAAGTCCTTCAATACTTCGCCGAGTTTGTCGATTTTGGTATCCGGCGTTTCGAGCACACGTTTTGCGGCCGCGACCAAGTCGGGATGCGGGTCAACCCAACTGGACTTCCGTTCCTGGTCGACGTCGCCTTCCCAAACTTCAGGGTCCGAGCGCAGAACTTCTCGCGCCGCCAGGTGCACGCTCGTGCTGGCAAGTCGGATCGGCATCTGCATCGAAAAGTACATCGGAGTGTTGGCGAGGTCGGCCCGTCGCTGACACCACGTCAAGTACTCCTCGTAAAATGCAGACTCGGCGCGATTCCAAACGACCTCAATGCCCGGTTCTGCATCTCGTATTGGCTTCTTCTCGTCGATTTCCACTCGTCGTGTGCGCGTCACCGTTGTGGACAGCATGTTGAGTTCGGCGATCAGTCGGCGTGCCGCTGCAACATCTGTCGGCGCGAGGGGTGCACGGGACAAGATGTCTTTGAGCTCCGCGAACTCTGGTCGTATCGTGATGGCCTTCTCGAAAACGAGTCCACGTAGATCAGAAAGAACTTTGTCAAAATCAGCGCGATGCACGTCCTGACGGCTGAGCATCTTCCCGATCTTATTCAGCACTTCATTGGGCTTGAGCCGCGCCTCAAGGTCCTCGATCGTGTCGAAGTCCGCAGGCTCAAGCAGTCCCAGCAAATGGAGAAGGTCGGTTTCACGGAGGTTGATTGGCGTTGCCGTGAGGAAAACCATGTTCGACCCAATGGTCCATTCCGACAGCTGCGTCCCTACTTGGTAACTCTTCGTGTCCGTATTGCGCATGGAGTGAGCCTCATCGACAATCACCAGGTCGAACACGGGAGGGTTATCCTCTAGCTCTTCCAGGGCTTTCCAGGTACGTAGGGTCTCGAGGGAGACCACGTACGCCTTGCGCTTGGGCAGTCGACCTTCCCGATGCTGCTCGAGGAACCGCTTGAGTTCGTCCTGATTGAGGTGAGTGAGGTCGAATCCGAATCGTTCCTGCATCTCATCTCGCCACTTGTCGATGAGGCCCGACGGGCACACCACGAGCACCCGGTCGACATCGTGGCGTGCTTCGAGTTCGGTCCAGATCAAGCCTGCTTCGATCGTCTTGCCGAGGCCGACTTCATCCGCAATGAGAATGCGAGCCTGGCCGCTCTGCAATAACTTCAGCACGGGTTTGAATTGGTACGGGCGGAAGACGGTTCGCGTAGCCCGGAACGAGTAGATGGTGTCGGCGAAGCGCCCCCGGAGCTTCGTGCGGGTGAGGGTTGCGCCGAACCGTGCTGCCGAGGACCGCTCTCCGAGGACCCACTCATCGGGCTGATCAGATGCCTCGATAGCAGCGAGCTTGTGCTCAAGTTCATTGCGAAGGCCACCGTCACCACGGACTTGATAGGACCAGCTGTTCGCATCAAAGGTGCGCGCGCGTACCTCGACATCGGCACCGCCTGGCACGGTGATTGCTCGGTCGCCAACGGCCAGTCTCGGTTCCGGGATGCCTCGCCCGGTGTCCCAGAGGTGCTCCGCCCACCGGAACGCTTCGGCGAGCGGGTGTTCGAGAGAGTCGTCCCAAGCGGCGACCGTCAGTTCATCGGACGTCCCGGTGGGCCCTGCTCCGACCTGCATGAGGAGAGGTTCCACGATGCCAATGAACCAATACACTCCTGCTGGGAGACCCGTCTCATTGACGGTCGCCACTCTAACCGATTCGACTGAATCGTAAAGACCACCCACCGCTTCATCGACAACGATGGCACGTGCGAATTCACTCTTCCCTAGCGCGACATCAAGGTCGTCGAACAGGGGGTGATAGCCAAATTGAATCACGGGTCTACCTTGCTTTCACATCCGGCGTCGAGGATGCGTCGATGACCGAATCTTTCGCGACGGGCTTCGTTGGTTTGGTCCCCTCAACTGCCATCCAGGCGATGAGGCGAACGTCTTCCAGGGCGATAACGGGAAGCGGTTCCACCTTTTCCGCCGGCTGAATTCCAAAGTCATCGAGAACGGTGATGATTGCCTCAATCACTGATTCGGACTCGCCCGGCGTACGCAAGGCCGCGCGCATCGCCTTCCTCGCCTTCGCCGTGGGTACCGTGTGAAGGCGCTTGATGGTTTCCATCTGCACGGCTCCCAAATGCCCGCCACTGTCTTTGACAAGTTCACGTGCGTCGCGGAACGATGCGGGGGGAGTGGCGACGAGGGCGTTCGGGTCCGTCGAGTGCATCCACTCTTCGTGTGCATCTGCCTGCGCAAGGGCCCAGGCTTCGTAAGCGGCCTGGAATGCTGAGGCGGGAAGCGACCGAGCACGATCCGGCTTGCCGGGATCCGCCGTGACGAGTGAGATCAGCGTGTCATCCACGACGATGCGCCCCTCCTCGTCGGGTGCGGGCTGCCATGACTCGTCAGTGTTGACGTTTCGGAACCAGGTGTGGCCGGTGTCGCCCATCTTCATGCAGAAGACGAAGGAGTGACCCGAAACGGCGGGGTTCACGAAGCCACTGCCGATTCCGTAGGGGAGGTCTTCAAGTTGTCCGCGAAGTGACGGGTTCGCGTCGAACGCGTTGACGAGGCGTCGACGATACTCCTCCCCCGAGCCGGCCGCGGATCCTCCGCTCTGTTCGATCAATTCCTCAATCTCGCCAACGATGTCGTCGGGGTCGTAATGCTCTTGTGGCGGGTAGTGCGAGACACCCGGGAGCACTTTGCCGGCGCCGATCGCAGCATCGGCTTGCTTGAGCTTGCGAACGAGAATCTGTTCCAGCCCAAGGAACTCGTCCAGATGCTCCGCCGGGAAGAAGACGTTCAGTTCGATTGCCTTGTGCTGGCTGCCGATGCGATCAACACGACCGTGCCGTTGGACGATCCGCATCGGGTTCCACGGCAGGTCGTAGTTCACAATGTGCCCGGCTTGTTGGAGGTTCACGCCTTCGGCAAGAACATCGGTAGTGAGCAGGAGGTCGTAGAGGTCGTCTTCGACCGGTGTGCCATCGTTGCGCATCCGCCCCGCTGTGCGCGGGGCAAAGTTGGCGACCGCTTTGGCGCGCGTCGGTTGGTCGATGCCGCCGCGTTTTCCCGACGCGAATTCGCCGATGATCGCGGGCGCGAGGCGGCCCCGGTACACGGCGAGCGGCGAATCGTCAGCCACTGCGCTGAGTGCGGTGGTGAGGCGTTCGTGCAGGTCGCGAATGGTGTCCGCGTAGGTGGAGAAGACGATGACTTTTCGCCGGTCTCCCGTGGGGGCGTTCGTCACGGCGGGCTTGGCCGCCTGGGTGACGATCCTCTTGAGTTCCGCGAGCAGGGCCTCGACCTTCGGCTCGCCGTCATGTGCCGCAGCAATGGCCAATGACTGGAGTTCCTTGATGAGGGCGAGGTCGCGCTCGACATCGGCCTTCAGCAGGTCAGCATCGTAGAGCGATGCCGGAGTCGCCTGATGTTCGGTGTCTTCATCGAGCCCTGCGATGATCTCCTCAAGATCCTCGGATTCGGAGTTGACATAGTCGCGCAGGGCGCCGCCGATCAGTACCGTGCCCTTGTCGAGCGCAGCGAGAAACGCGGAGTGTGTCTGGATGAGAACTCCGAGCGTCCCGGCCAGCGCCGTCGGCGACGACTCGAGTCGCTTGAGCAGTGCAGATCGGAGGAGGCCCATGTTGGACACCTCGGTCTTGTTCAGGTCTTCGGACTTCAGGTACCTGCTGGGTACGTATCGGGCGAGAAGGAGCCGCTTCGGGTCGCTCCGACGGATGCTGAAGGACGCGACGTGGGTTTCTTCTTCGGGGATGTCGAGTGCGTAGGTCACGGCGTCAACGAGATCGTCGCCCGGCCCGTCGAGTTGGTAATCGACGCGGCGCACATCCGCGTCGGGGAATTCGACGGGGATCTTCTTCCCTCCCGGGCCCATGATCGTCTCGCCCTTGTAGTTGTCTTTCACAAACTTTCGGGTGCGGCGGACGGCTACCTGGTCCATCAGATCGAAGAGGTGCGCGGGGGTGAGCGCTTCTGGGTCGAGCCCTTGGGCATCGCGAATGTATCGGCGAATCGAGGGAATCCCGATCGATGCGAATCGGGCGTCATCCCGGATGAAGTACTTCACCAGGGTTTCGAGGTCGATGAGTGAGTTGTTCACGGGTGTCGCCGTGAGCAGCACGACCTTCTTCGGGTGGCGTCCGGCAAGGATGATCCTGTCGAGCGCCTCGGACCGGGCTGCGCTTGCATTACGCAGGTTGTGCGCCTCGTCGACGATGACCAGAGCGGCGTCTTCTGCTTGATCGTAGAAGTTCTGGTGATCGGGATGCTCCGGGTCCATCCGGCTTCGGATCTCTTCGTAAGAATGGACCGTGACTCGGCGAGAGATGTCGTATTGGTCGATCACCGGATCCCAGACGGAAGCCTTCAGGGCGGCAGGTGTAGCGATGAGCACGCGCTGGCGCTGTTGCTCGGTGGCAGCGGCGATGACTTCGAGGGCGAGGTAGGTTTTTCCGAGCCCGACTTCGTCGGCGACGAGCACACCGCCGATCTCTTCGAGGAGCCTCCTCATTCGCTTTACACCGTCCGCTTGGAAGCGGGTGAGCTCGAAGCGTGTCGGCCCCGCCTGCTCGTCGTCGAGGTGTTCGCCGTAGCGGGCGAGCAGCATCCTGAGGAAGACGCTCCAGGGACTGTGCTCCGCCCAGAGGGGTTCGTAGAGGGCCGCGAGGTCGTAGGGTTCTGAGTCGGCCCAGCATTCGTCGAACCAGTCGATGACTTGTTGGGTGGACCCGTGGGTCCCTGAGGCGCCGACGTTCAGTTCGGCATTGCGGGTGAGCCCGGCGAGCGTGAGGTTGGACGAGCCGGCGAGGTACGCGGGGTGGGTGGGGTGGTTGCTGATGTAGGTCTTGCCGTGTAGGAATCCACCGGTGTAGCGGCGGATCTCGACGACGGGTTCGCCTTTGGTGTCTGCGGCACGGAGCCATTCGACGAGACGCTTGGCGGATGTCGTTGATTTGTGTTCGAAACCGAGCGCATCGCGTTCGGCCTTGAGCCATTTCGTGTGTCCGGTGAGGGCTTCGTTGATGCGTTGCTGCAGTGTCGTGTTGGTGTCCAGCGGTATCAGCGGGTCGGGGATGGGGTCGGCGCCGAGGAGGATGCGGATGCGCGGCATCTTCTCGAGTTCATCCGCGAGGAGGAGAAACCCAGCAGGGTTGATATAGGCGGTAGCTATGGCGGCGCTAGGGACATTCGCAAGCGCCTCACGGTTGACGCGGAAGAGACGCCGAACCTCTTCGCCGACAGTCATCTGGGGGGCGACCCGGTTGGTTGCGAAGACGGGAATCTGCTCGGTCATGCGACGGCCTTCCACTGCTCGTAGTAACCCAAGACTTTCTCGAGGCGGGCTTTGCAGTCCCAGCCACGATGGAAGGTCTCGAAGACGTGCGTCACTTGCGCCGCGCTCAGCCCGTAGAGGAGCGACACGAGTGCGTCGAGTTCTGCGATGAGCTCCGTCTTTGTCGTCTGATCGTTCGCTGTACCGACCTCGACGCCGACCTCGTCTGCCCAGGTTCTGTACCGTTCGTCGATAGCCGCGAGTCGACCTGCAATCGCGACAGTCCGACTGGCGAGACCGGAGTCGTACTTTGGCCACGGCACTGGCAGTCGAGTCAGAATGCCGAAGGTCAGGTGAAGCTCAACCCACCGACGTGCACTCCAGTCGAACGGTATCGAGGCCATCACTCCCAACAGAAATGCCTCGTGTCGCGCTGACCCTCGACGAGTGACAACCATGTGAGCGGGGTCGACGATTGCTCGCCCGGGCGGCGCAAGGCACGGAATGGAAGTTCGCGTATCCGTCGCACGCGCGATGCCTCGGTAAACGATCCGGGCCTGATCGAGTTGGAGGCGCCCTTCGGGCAGCGTCATGCCCGAGTATGCCGAACGCGAGGTTCGAGCAGCCCCTTCAAACTTCCGGCGAAGGTAAGGGCGTAAGACGTTCACCGGCGAGTACGCATACGGAACTCCCGCGTCCGGATTCCAGATGTTGAAGGAGGCGCCCGTGCCAACCGGAATACGACCGCGCGATTCCTCAACGTCGAACTCAAGAACAGGCTTGTCCTTTGTTGCGTTCAAGTCCCCTTGGATCAGGGCGAAGTCCACGCCCGACGGACTGTTGCGGAAAACTCCTGAGAGCATCATCGTTCGCAAGACTTGCGCGGCAGCCGTTCCGGGGATCAACGGGAATGCCGCAGTTTCGGACCACGATCCGAATTCCTCGGCAGGAACCTCGGCGGTGTTGACAGCTCCGGAAATGAACTCAGATTGGCTGAAGAATGGCCCTGCGAACCTCACCACATGATCTGTGCCGCGCTCGACAACAGTGAGACCCACCGTGTATTGAGGGTGGACGTTTGGGAATATCCACTGCATGTTGTTGGTCAGGAAGCACACATCTGCGAATGCCCCGTCTTTCAGAACGGATCGCCGCCATTCCGCGAGTGACGCGCCTGAGAGAGCGCCGCGGGGCAGGACAAGCCCCGCTCGTCCCCCTTCGCGCAACAAGCTCCAGTTCCTCCACCCAAACATCTGATACAGATCAAGATGTGCGGCGCCTACACCTGGGAACGGCCCTGCTGCGATTGCCCGACGTAGCGAATTGACTTGCTCAATTTCTGCCAGATATTGGGATTCAAGATCGGGCCGGCTCTGACGCAGCTCACGAAGCGCGACGATGCGCTTGGACTGCGGCATCGAGCGCAGACCCGGCAACCGGAGCCCCCACCAGTGATGCTCCGCTACGTGTAGCTCTTCCCAAGGCGGATTGCCGACCAGCACATCGAAGCCGGGCCGCTCGCGGAGGAACACCTCTGGGAAAAGGAACGGCATGTGCGCCGGCTGGAGCGGATCGACGGCTTCGCGCACCTCACGCATTGCAGCGAGAGTGACGAACTGTTCGGCGTCCCACGCCTCGTCAATCGTCACGCCGAGGCGCTTGGCGACGGCCACATCGAAGATCGCCTTCGCCGGGGCCGCTGCGTCGCGCGCTTTCGCCAGCGTCTCCGCACCGGCGGCGACCTCCGACTTGTCGGCCTCCGAAGCGTTCGCGTAGTCGATCAGAAGGTCGCGTGCGGCCGTCAGTGGCTCGCGAATGATCTGCTCAAACAGACCGTCAGCCATCAGGGCGTCCATAGCCTCGTCGATCGTGCCGATGCCGGTGAGGGAGTTGGCGAGGACGAGCCCGTGGTCCAGGCTCGACATCGGCAGGCCGGGGACAAAGGTGTGAATCCAGAGCGCGAGCTGCGACAGCTCGACGGCCAGCGGGTTGATGTCGAGCCCGTAAATGCAACGGCGTGCCACCTGACGGCGAAGGAGCTGACCGTCGGTGATCGCCTTCGCACCGTCCGTGTCGTGCCCGAGCGCCTCACGCGCCTTCTCCGCGAGGCGCGCGAGTTCGGCGCGCACGCCCGGCACCTCGGTGGCAGTGAGGAAGTCGCGCATGCCGCGCTCGATCTTGTCCACGGCGGCGACCAGGAAGTGTGCGGAGCCCATCGCTAGGTCGGCGACGCGGAAATCGAAGAACGCTTCTGCGGCTTGGCGCTCCCCGCCCTCGTCCACGAGCGTCTTGATCCGGTCGAGGTGGGCCTTCAGCGCAGGCTCGACCGAGCGCTCGATGAGGTGATCGACGACGATCTTCGGCGTGTAATAGGAGCCGGTCGCCTTCCGCTCCCCCGATGCCGAGTGGAAATACGGCCGGCCGGCGGGAGCGACGACCTCATCGTTCTCTCTCGCGGGGACGTAAGCGCCATTTCGGTCGACGGCGAGATCCTGCTCCGCGAGCGACAGGCTTGACTCCAGCAGGCCCTCGTAAATGGTGCCGAACTCACGTACCTGGAGACTCCGGAAATCAACCGGGCCGCGCATCCCGTCGACCGTCTCTTCGCTGAGGAGTGCCAGAAGTGCGGGACCCACCACGCTGTCGGGCAGCTCCAGCTTTTTCAGCAGCGCACCCTCTTCGGTGGTGGGGTCGAAGATACTGCCCCCGTACGCTGGAATCTCCCATCGGGTGTTCCCGTTGAAGATGACCTCCCACACTTGCGAGAGGTCAGACCAGATCGCCGACGATTCCGTCGCGAAGTTCTCTGGCTCGGTTGTCAGCTCGCGGCTGATGAAGGCCTGCAGTGAGTTCGCGTCAAAGTGATCGTTGCGCCCGGCCGGCAGCAACTCCGTCGCCTCCCCGTACGCTTGAAACAAGAGCCGGAACAGCACACGCATGGTCAAGCGGTACGCCATTTGGAGTCCGTCGGCGTTGAGCTTCAGGCCTAGCGATGGCAAGCGATCGGCGATCGCCAGCGACAGACCAGGGACCACGCCCTCGTAGACCCGGTCACGAAGGCGGGTTCCCAGATCGGCGGCGTACTTGCCGGAACCATCCAGGATCTGCTGAGTGGAACCTCCCGCATCCAGGGCATCGGCAGAAAAAATGAGGGTAAGCAGGGCGGCCTGTTCGGGGGCAAGCCAATCGAGGTCAAGCTCGAAGTAGGTCTCGGACTGGCCGCGTTGACCCACACCCACGCCGTCGCGACCAGGGTAGAGCCGCAGCGTCGACTTGCGCAGCGCAATGACCCATGGCACGTCCTCGCGACCGGCGATCTCCAGGGCCTTGGCAACCGGGGTGAGCTGATAGGTCGCAGATTTGCGGTCGAAGTTTTCGTCCTCGCGGAGGAGCACCGCGACGGCGCGCCGCGGGCCGCTTGACGTCCGAAGCACCAGGAGCCGGTCAGAGCCGGCAGCCTCCGATTCGAACCCGAGCGCGGCAACCAGCTCTGCTCCTCGTTTCGGCAAGATGGAGGTGGCCTTCTTGCCGGCCGCTTCCCAATCGGAGCGGCTCGGGACATCCCGGTTCAAGTAATACGTGGTGAAGAGGAACTGGTTGGAGAACGCAGCGCTACCCGCCGACGACATGATCTCCTGAATGGAACGGATGCGCCCGTGCGCCGCCAGGCCATTCGGTTCGTCGAGAACGGACTGAAGTTGGCGCTCCGCCTGACCCACCGTGATCGGTCCGATAGGTGGAGCGCTTGCAGTCGGGTAATGAATCCACACGCCTTCGGGTGCGACCGCAGCAACGATGAAGCCCATAGGAGATTTCGCGCCCCGAGACTTCCAGAGCTCATCGAGCATGCCCTTGGTCGGGCGGGTTGAGAGTCTTGCGATGCCGACTTGGATGGCTCCGACATCGGCGTCGTCCCGCCCGAACTCCACGACGGCATCCGCTGCACCTGCGGGGGCATCGGCCCACGCAACCGCACTCGACCCCTGAATCTGTAGCGCTGACATGCTCTCTACCTTCTCGACGTTCAATTCAGGTGCCCCTCAAACCACTCGGCCGGGGTGACGGTGGCCACTCGTTCAATGCCATCCGACTGGTCCACTGAGACTAGGTCGCCGTACGTTGTCATTCTGAGTGTTGTTCCGCTTTCGGCGCTAGTGGCGAATGGGCTCGCCATGTGCTCACCGGAATCCAGATCGATCACTTCCCCAGCCTGCGCAACGTAAAAATGGGAGGTGAAGAATCCGCGGGCGACTTCGCCTTCCGGGTCAGGACCGACGTAGCCGAGCAGCCGCGGGGTCGCTCCGATGAATCCACCGACCGCGCCGTCGGCATCGATCCACAACTCGCGCCCTCGGGGTTCGATCGCAGTCCACGCGCGGAACTTCTCAGCCGGGTGACCAGTGACCTCGCTGCTCACCGATTTCATGGTGTCGGGGTGGATGATGTCGCCGGTCTTCGTGACCCGATAGCGCAGTTCCGGGATCGGACCGGTCCAGGTACCACCGATCGGCGGGCGGGGGAGGTCTCCCGGAGTCTCAATCAGCTCGGGTTCGTTCACGGGAGCCGACGTGGGGGGTTCGGCTTCAGATCGCTCAGGCTCGGCTGGATAGCGACCAGTGCGAAGATCATCGAGACGACCGCTCAAGCGATCGATGCGATCACCGATGTGCATTCCATTTGAGGCGACGAACGCCTTCACGATCTTTGCGGCCTCGGCCAATTGCGCGAGGGTCGGATCGTCTCCGAAGTGAAACCAGGTGTTCCGCGTCCCCAGGATCTTGCGTGCTGCGGCCTGCTTCTGGATCTGCCCTCCGAACACGCCGAGGTATGGGGAGTCGGATTCGTGGATGTAGTCCCTGAGGATCACCGAAGGATCCTGAGGGTCGAAGCGGTGGGTCGGACGCCAATTCTTCGGATCGGACTGCTTGAGTTCGCTGATCCGGGCCGCGAACCAGTGCGGGCCGAGATCGGATTTCAGAGCGAAATGGGAGGTCACGTAGAGATCCCATCCGAACGCCCGCATCAAGGTGAAGTACCCCTTGACGAGCTCGCCGGGAGCGTCACTCTGTGGGAGCTCGATCGTGACGTCGAGGCCGGTCATGCGTTCGGCCCCTCGACCGCGGACTTGCCGTGACCCGTCATAATCGGCATGACGCGAGTCAGCGCGTAGACCGCAAACAACGCACGCGGGTCAGCGGCCAGGACCTCAATGGCCGGCTCCGACTTGAATCGCGTCGCGCTGGGGAGCAAGTCGCCATAGGTTCCGGTCGCCGTCGCACCGAGGTCGCGAAGAACCGTTGGAGCGTCAGCGTCTGCCCACCCGCCGATCTGGGCCCAGTCGGTGACGGCACCACTTGCCCGGCCGGCCTCACCGTATTTCAGTGCACGGATGCGGGCCACCAGTTTGTCGCCGACCGCCTTCGGAGAAATGAGGCCGGCATCCTCGAGGCGCTCGTAGTCAGCCGGTCCACCGAAAATCTCGGCGTGCCCGAGTGAAACCTCGTCGTCATCCGGCCATTTGACAAGGGCGATCCGAGCGCGGAGTCCGTCAGCTGCCTGAAGGTTGGCGAGGGTCGCATCCGCGACACGCTCTTTGCGGTCACCGTGCCACTGGCTCGGTGGGACTGCGGTTATCGCACGCGCACCGTCAAGAATCTCTACGGTGACCATGCCAATCGTGAAACTCGTCATGCCCACATCACCACCTTTCGCACCCGGCCCGGGAAAGTTTTCCAGGATACGAGCAGCCCCCGACATTCACGGAAATGAACGACGGCGACGTGAAGATGAAGTTCGGGTCGCCGTCGAGCAAACTCTCTGAGCCTGTCGAAGACGAAAAATCTTTCGCGTTCTCTTGTTGGTCAGGATATCGGGGTAGGCCATCACGTGGACGTCCCAGTACACCCCGTAAACAGGGCACGTAGTGACGGTCAGCTTCGCCTCCTCACTAGGGTGAGCACATGCCCCGCATGATCCCGCCCGAGCCGCGCCCAGGGGCGAATCGATCCGAGCGCGACCTGTTTCGCTCGTTCGAAGGCATCCTGGACCGGCCGGACTGGGTCGTCATCCACTCACTCGCGATCGGGCGGCACCAGGCCGGGCTGAGCGGCGAGATCGACTTCCTCGTGATCGTTCCCGGCCGGGGCATTGTCATCATCGAAGCCAAGTCGCCCGCCTACGTCGAATACAAGAGCGGCCGCTGGCACCTTGACCGCACACCTAAACCGGGCAAAGATCCGCTCCGCCAACTCGACGGCGCCCGCCGCAGCCTGCGCGGCCACCTCAAGGAGGCCGGTATCCTGCGCGGCGACGAGCCCATCGCGCGCCTGGTCTGGTTCACCTCCCTCGGCCGCCACCAGTTCGTCAACCGCACCCCGGGCGACCTGCAGTTCTTCGAGTGGGAGCTCGGCTGGCAGGAAGACCTCGACCGCCCCGCCCGGCTCATTGAAAAAGTGCTGGACGAACACCTCGCCTGGTTCAAACAAGTCGACGAGGTCGCCATCGATCCGGCGACCATGACCGCAGAGCACGTCTTCGAGATCTCCGACTCCCTCCTCGCCGATTTCACCGCGGGCCGCACCAAGGCCGACGACAAGCGCGACCGCACCACCCGCGAGGCGCGACTCCTCGCCGAGCAGCGCTTCGCACTCGAACTACTCCAGACCAATCCGCACGTCTACTTCGACGGGCCGGCCGGCACGGGCAAGAGCTTCCTACTCGTCGAGTCGGCCATCCGCTTCGCCCGCGACCTGCACATGCCCACACTGCTCACCTGCTGGAACGTGCTCATGGCCGACGAACTCCGGAGCATGGTGCGCGGCCGCACCCAGCTCATCGACATCGAGGACGTCAACTCATTCATGCTGCGCCTGTGCGGTTTGGCCGCCAACCCACCGGATGCCGACAACACCTGGTACCGCCAGACGCTTCCGCAGCGCGCGCTCGAAACCGTGCGCGAGCATCCGCACCTTGCCAGTTACCAGGCTCTGTGCATCGACGAGTTCCAAGACCTCGCCGACCAACCCGCGGTGCTCGACCTCGTGCTGGCACTCACCGCCTCGCCCATCGCACACTGCCCGGTCGTGCTCGCCGGCGACGACCGGCAGCGCATCCTGAGCACCAGCTCCGCGGCGCCGGGTTCGGTCTCGGTCGCGCGCTCGCGGCTGCCCGGCATCGTGCACGCGCGGGTGCGCCGCAACTGCCGGATGCTGCCCTCCATCGCCGACGGCGTCTCCCGCTACCTCGACCCAACCTTCACTTTCACCGGCCACCGGATGCCCGGCACGCTGCCCGGCGGTCTCAGTCGGGTCCCCGTTGGTGACGCCACCGAAACCGCTGCTTTGGCGACCGCGTTGCGCGAACTGCTCGTCGACTACGAGCCGGAGGACATCGTCGTGCTCAGCCCGTTCGGAGGGAAGAGCTCCCTTGCCGCACGGGTGCTGCGCGGTTCGGGGCGCACGCCGGACGAGACTTGGCTGCGCAAGCAACTCGCCCGCGAGGACGGCGCCGGGCGAATCCGCTGGTTCTCGGTCTCCAAGTTCAAGGGCCTCGACGCGGATGCCGTGGTCGTCACCGACCTCGACGCCGACGCCCGCGACTGGGTCGAGTCCACCGGTCACTCCTGGGACGATGTGCGCTATGTCGCCGAGAGCCGGGGCAAGTATCGCGTGGTGCTGCTGGAGGGGCCGTCGCTGGTTGAGTAGCCGACATCGGTGGCGCATCGAAGCCACCCAGAACGCTTCGCCGCCCGCTACCGTGTTCCCATGAGCGATAGCCACGTCTTCGTGACCCTCGGGGACATCACGCACCTCGAATGCGACGCGTGGATGCTTCCCACGGACAGCAACTACAGCATCCGGCCGGCTTGGCGCACAGCGGTTCCGGGGCTGACGGACGAGGTCATTGCGCGGTCGAAGGTGGAAGGATTCGGTGCCGGGGCTATCAAATCGACACCCATTGTGGATTGGCCGACGACCTCACCACTTCCGGTACTTAGCGCAGTGCCGCCGAAGGGTCTCCGCGGCCCGGATGACCTCGTCGAGCTGGGCGAAGCGGTTGCCGAATTCATCCGTGTTTCGGAGCGATCGACTCGAGCCCGCCCTCAGGAACGGAGGGCAAAGCGACTGTTCGCGATGCCCGAATTCGGCAGCGCCGGTGGAGGGGGCGCGCTGAAGAAGGGCGAGATCCTGGACGTTCTGCTTAGCCAGGCACGCGTCGCTGCGAGCGAGCACGACGTTGACGTGGTCATTGTGCTGCGAGACGAACGCACTTTCGCGTTGGCGCAACAGCTGCGCAAGAGCATGAATGGTCAATGGTCGACGCTCACACCGAATCAGCGAGAGGTCATCGAACGGTTGGCCGAGCTCGCTCGAAGCGGAAAGCTGGTGCCATTCATGGGCGCGGGAGTGAGCGTGAGCGCTGGAGGGCCGACGTGGCCTGACCTGATCGCCAAATTGGCTGATGGAGTCAGGATGACCGAGGCTCAGACGATCTCTCTCAACTCCCCGGGCCGGAGTGCGCTCGACCAGGCCGCCTACCTTCGCGAGGCGTATCGACGTGAATACGGTGACGTGTCGGCGTTTGGAAATGCCGTTGCCGACGCGGTCTCTACAGACCGTTACGGTTTGGCTCCCGCCCTGTTGGCGAGCCTGCGAACGGAGCAGGCGATAACACTCAACTACGACACCCAGTTCGAGACTGCATCTGTCGATGTCGAAGATCCCCGGACCATCATTCCAGCGGATGGCTCCCAAGGCGGTGTATCCGACAAGTGGCTTCTCAAGCTCCACGGGTCGATAAAGGACCCCAAGACAATAGTGCTGACGCGGGATGATTACCTCGGCTACAACGCCAATCGTGAAGCGCTCTCGGCGATTGTGAAGGCCAACCTCATCACCCATCACCTGCTGTTCGTCGGCTTCGGGCTCGCGGATGATCACTTTCATCAGATCGTCCACGATGTCCGGAAAGCCATTCCGACGTCAGAATCCAACAAACTGGGCACCGCGCTGACAATGAAAGCCGATGATCTGGACCAGGCCCTCTGGGGTGAGCAATTAGATCTCGTCGTCATGGGTTCAGCCGACGACCAACGTGAGGCTGGCAGGCAGTTGGAGATCTTCCTCGACGCCGTGCTCGCCCATGCCACAGATGGCCACTCGTACCTGCTTCACGAGAGTTTCGAGTCCTCGTTGACCGCTTCACAAGATCAACTTCGGAGGAAGCTCATGCAGTTCAGGGACACGCTGGACGAGCAGGACCGTGAGGATGCGAGCTGGCCCGTCATCGAGCGACTGTTCCAAGAGCTCGGTGGCTGACTCATGTACCTACTCGACGAAAACACGCTCGTGACGAGTGCGAGCGACCTCAAATTGGCGTCCGAATGTGAGTTCGCCTTCCTGCGGATGCTCGACTACCGACTTGGGCGGATCGACGCGGCCCCCACTGACGACGACCCCATGCTGCTCAAGGCCGGCGAACTTGGAGGAGTGCGGGAGCTTGCGCAACTGGCGCAGTACCGGGAGCAGTACGGCGACCGTGTGATCGAAATCGCGCACCCGGAACCACGCGACCGCGACACGTTGAGAATCGCCGCATCCTCCACTCTCGAAGCTCTACAGTCCGGCGCGCCCGTCGTCTTCCAGGGCACATTCTTCGACGAGACCGAGCCGAACCGCCCGTTTATCGGCTACGCCGACTTCATCGTGCTGCGACCCGACGGACGCTACCGCGTGCAGGACACCAAACTCGCCCGCTCCTCCAAGCCATACATGCAGGATCAGCTCGCGCTGTACCACGAGCAACTTGAACGGCTCGGCGTGCCCGTGGACGACATTGTCGAGATCCTGCTCGGCGACGGGACGAGCGTCGAGCACGACATCGCCGACCTCCGCGCGGGACTCGTCAAGCGCCGCGACCGGATGCGCGAGCTCGTCGCTGAACACCTCGCCGAGGCGGGTCCGGTCGAGTGGGGCGACGACCGCTACACCGCTGACCGGCGGTGCGTGCACTGCGTGCCCGAAGCTGAAGCGGTCAACGATGTCACGCTGGTGGCCAACCTTCTGGGCGCGCAGCGACTGAAACTGCGCGCAGTGGGCATTCGCACCGTGGCCGATCTCGCGGCCGCGATCCAGCAGCCAGCTGGTGGCGGCATTCCCGCGCGGACGTATGCGAAACTGCAGAACCAGGCACGCCTGCAGCACGCAGCAGCCCAGCATCCTGAGTCCCTCCCGCCGCTCGAGGTCGTCGATCCAGCACTGATCGCCGCCCTGCCACCGCACGATCCCGGCGACCTGTTCTTCGACTTCGAGGGCGATCCGATGTCCAGCGAAGGCAGCGGTGACACGATCGAGTGGGATCTCGACTACCTATGGGGCGTCATCGACGTGGAGGAGCAGTTCACGCCGTTCTGGGCGCACACGCTTGAGGAGGAGAAGGCCGCACTTCTCGACTTCCTGGAGCTCGTCGAATCGAGGCTCACCGCGTACCCGTCGATGCACGTGTACCACTATGCGAGCCACGAGATCACCCACCTCAAGAAGATCGCCGCGCGGCACGATGTCGGTGAGGGTCGGGTCGCCGCGCTCATCGAGGGCGGATTGTTCGTCGACCTGCTCAAGACCGTGCGGGGCGCATTGCAGATCGGGTTGCGGTCGTACTCCCTGAAGAAGATCGAGCCCCTCTACATGGGCGACGAGCTGCGGTCGGATGACGGGGTGACGACGGCGGTCGGCTCGGTTGAAGAGTATTGGAAGGCACGCGAGGCGATGGATGCCGGGAATGCCGCGGAGGCGCAGACGATTCTCGATCGCATTGCGGACTATAACCGCTACGACTGCGTGTCGACTCTGCGCTTGCGGAACTGGCTGAAGTCGCTGCCGGAGCCGGTTTCGATACGCCCGGCTGCGCCGGACTACTCAACCAGCGGGCACGGGGTTGACGCGTAGATAGAGCTCGGCCGGCTTCCCGCGAGCGCCCGTTCTCAGCTCACCCGTCGCGACGAGCCCGGGCAGCATCGTGCGACGGAACGTGTCCGGGTTGAAGCGCTTGCCGGCGATCGCCTCGTGCAGCAGGCGCAGGTCGCGCACGGTGAAAGGCTCGGTGCCGAGCAGCGCCCATGGGTCCGGTGCCGCGCGGTACTCCGCGCGCAGAGTCGCGGTGGCGGCCGCGACGATCTCCTCATGGTCGAACTGCAGCGCCGGCAGCTCGTCGACGGGGACGATGCGTGTGCGCTCGACGAGACGGATACGGTTGGCCGCCACGACATCCAGATGCGCCACCGACAGAACCCACCCGCGGTCATCGCGCTCAGGCTCATCGAAAACCCGAAGCTGCCGTGGGCGAAGGCCCTCGACGCCGGCCTTCTCGCGGAGCGACCGGAGCACTGCCTCGGCCAGTCTCTCTCCGTCGTGGAGGAAGGTTCCTGGCAGCCGCCACTGGGCGCCGTCATCTGCGATGGCGTCATTGGTCCTCGTCAGTAGCACGCTCAGTCGGCCAGAATCCGGCACAGTGAGCACCGCCGTGTCGACCGCCACAGATGGCCGAGGGTAGTCCTCGAGGGACTTTCCGGCGCTGTCGCGGTAGGGGTTCGTCATCCGTTGGGTCACAGAAGAAGATTAGCGCAGATTTCGCCAATGTCGTTGGGGAGGTGCATACTGATGACAGAAGCCATTTAGGCGAAATGTTAGCTAAAGGAGATTCTGATGTCAGATGAGATGCCCCAGTCCTTCAAGGACGGAGAGTTCGGCTACGCTCCGTGCGTCATGCTCGGCGGCCCACTCGACGGGAGGCGCTACAAGCTCCCCATCCTGCCGAACGGTACGGTGCCCGACGGGTTCGGCCACCCCCTGCAGCAGCCGCCCGAGAACAGCCCTCTCGCCTACTACTACCGGGCGTATGACGAGACGATCGGTGATTACTACGTCTTCATCTACCAGGGGACCCGTGGACCGGGTGGCAACCGTGCGCTCGTTGACACGCCCGTGATCGGTGAGAACACCTGTGAGGGCTACGGTGCCGGCCCGCGCACCGAATCGCGCATGGCCGAACGAGGAGAATGACCGAGATGAGTGAGAACGTGAACCCAGAAGCCCGAAAGGCCAGACAGCTGGATCGCGCGATCGGCGCCGTGCTGGCCTCCGCCGCTGGCGACGCCCTCGGATCGCAGTACGAGTTCGGTCGCGCCTTCGCCGACGACCGCCAGGTCGAGTTCGGGGTCGGCCACTTCGGGCACGCCCGCGGCGAGTGGACCGACGACACCTCGATGGCCATGCCCATCCTGCAGGCGCTCGCCCGCGGCGACTCGCTCAACGACGCCGCCACGCTGGGGCACATCGTCGAGGAGTGGTTCGAGTGGTCGCGCAGCTCGCGCGATGTCGGCGTGCAGACCTCGGCAGTGCTCGGGGCCCTCCACGGCGAATACACCGAGGAGCACGCGCGAACTGCAGCCCGCTCGGTGCACGAGCGGTCTGGGCGCAGCGCAGGCAACGGGTCGCTCATGCGCACCGGGCCCGTCGCCCTCGGATACCTGGGCGATGGCGAGGAGCCAGCGCTCATCGACGCCGCCGGGCGGCTCGCGCAACTCACCCACTGGGAGGACGACAACATCGACGCGTGCGTGCTGTGGTGCCTCGCGATCCGTCACGCCGTACGCACGGGCGAGCTCGACATCCGCGCTCAGCTCGACTGGCTGCTGGCCGAGCGGCGCGACCGATGGGCCGGGCTCATCGACGAGGCACTCGCTCCGGATGCCCACCCGCGCGACTTCACGGCGCAGAACGGCTGGGTCGTGCGCGCGTTCCAGGGTGCGCTCGCCGCTGTCGCCGGTGCCCGCGCTGCGGATGGCCGCACCCAGGTGGTGGACGTGCTCGAGCGGGCGGTGCGCGGCGGCAACGACACGGACACCGTGGCCGCCATCGCGGGATCGCTCGCCGGTGCGCTGTGGGGCGCGAGCCAGGTGCCGCTCGTGTGGAAGCGCATCCTGCACGGATGGCCCGGCGTCGATGCGAACGGGCTCACCGACCTCGCCTTCCTGGCGACGCGTGGCGGCAAGTCGACGAGCGATGGATGGCCAACGGCGGCACTCCTGCCGACAGCCCAGTTCGTGCACACGCCGGCGCGGAGGCATCCGCACGACGACGGCGTCTGGCTCGGATCGTTGAGTGCGCTCGCGGACCTGCCCTCCGAAATCGGGGTTGTCGTCTCACTGTCTCGTGTCGGAGCCGAGCAGGTGCCGGAGGGTCTGGAGAGCATCCGGGTATGGCTCGTCGATCAGCCCGGCCACAACGCGAACCTCGATGGGGTTCTCACGGATGCCGTGGACACCATCGCCGCTCTGCGCGCGGAGGGCACGCAGGTCTTCGTGCACTGTGCTGAGGCGCGCAGTCGCACGGCGGCCGTGGCGGCACTCTATGCGATCCGTCACTGCGGCGTCGCGCCCGCACAAGCTTGGTCGGATGTCGCTGCGGCGCTCCCGCACTTCGCCCCCGCCGCGGAGCTGCGGGAGGCGGTAGCGCGCGTCGCAGGCGGGCACGACGACTCACGTCACCGTTAGTTCCAATACGCCCGCTTCGCAGGCCACTCGATCACAGGAGAGTCGCTGGTTGAGTAGACGCCATCGGCGGCATATCGAAGCCACCTTGGAGTATCTCTGACAGGAATGATTGCCTCTTCAGATGCTTACGGTGTCAGAGGTTCGTGGTCTACTCTCGGTATCCAAGGGAGAGGTAGAGATGGGCACGGTACGGTATCCCACGAGCGAGGAGCTTGAGTCGCGGCGCGAGGAGATCATCGCGTCGATCGGTCGTTCCGAACGGGACCTTCGCGCGGCCGGTGAGTCTGGCACGATCTCGGGTGACGAGTATGAGGCGCTGTCCGAACTCGATGTCATCGGCTTTCTTCTTGGCGAGGACAAAGTCGAAGTCGCATAGTGCCGTCGGATTTGGCGACGCGGGCATCGTCATTCGCGGCCGAACTCGGAGCGATGCTGCAGGCATGCCTGCCGAAGGCTCCCGGCGTTGATGCCCGAGGCGCGGGCAATCGATTCGTTGTCCAGCCGACCGACAATGTGGGGCAACGGACTCAAGTCCCACTCTTCGTCGACGGAAAGCAACTAGCGTCGCTCGACTTCACCATGTATCTGGATCTTGATTGGTCGGACACCTACCTGAAGAACGTGCGGACCGACATTTCAGTGTTCTCGATTCTCGACCGGCAACCGCTGTTTCACCTCGACTACAGGGCCGACATGAGCAAAGCGCCCCGCGCACACTGGCAGTTCCACGCGGAGCGTGGATCGCTCACCCACCTGCTCACTCTCGCGCATGAGCATCGGCCTAAGGACGCCAAGAATCCGCACACGCTATCGAAGCTCCACTTTCCTGTTGGCGGTGAACGGTTCCGGCCTTGCCTCGAAGATGTGGTGCAATTTCTCATCGAGGAATGCGGTGTTGATCGTCGGAGAAGGTGGCGCGCCGCAGTAGATGCGGGGCGCGAGGAGTGGCGTCGGCTTCAGTTCCGTACCGCGGTTCGCGATCTTCAGGAAGATGCGGCCGAGGTCTTGCGTCGTGAAGGCTGGAAGGTTACGGCGCCGAAGACATTGACTTCCCAAGCCGCATCGACCTTGCGGAACTGGTGAGCCTATCCGCTGCCCACACCTCCCCGCCATAATGTCTTCAGGCTCGCAATCAAGGGCCGAAAAGGAAAAAGGGCGATGAGCGACGAGATTCAAATCATCAGCGACGGTGATGGTCTCGCGATCATCGGCGATCCGAAGGCAGTCGACACCTTTCTGCGCGCGGAAGGCCTCACGTCTCAGCAGTTGGACTTGCCGCGACTCAGCCAGGCACTGAGGGCCGGGTCTCAGGTTGCGAGCGCTGCCTCTGCTCTCGCTTCCGGTTCAGGTCGATGGGTGAAGCTGACGGAGGGGTCCGTTCAGAAGATCAATGCTTTTGGACTCATGAAAGGCTCGACGCCCGGCCTCAGCAGGGGTGTCGTCCAAGCAGGTAATGGAAAGATCAAGGGCATCGTCGAGTTCACGTCGGGCTCGCTCACCAATCCCGCCTTCCTCGCCGGCGTCGGCGGCCTGATGGCGCAGATGGCCATGCAGCAGGCCATGGACGAGATCACCGAATACCTGGCTACGATCGACGCCAAGGTGGACGACATTCTGCGCGCCCAGAAGGATGCCGTGCTCGCCGACATGATCGGCGCGGGAATGGCGCTCGACGAAGCCATGACCTTGCGCGCCCAGGTCGGACGGGTGTCGGAAGTGACCTGGTCAAAGATCCAGACGACGTCGATGATCGTCGCGCGAACGCAGGCCTACGCACTCCGCCAGCTCGATGCACTCGCGGACAAAGTAGAAAAGAAGAACAAGGCTGACGACCTTGCCAAGGCGTCGAAGAATGCCGAAGCGAAGGTTGTCGAGTGGCTCGCCGTTCTCGCCCGCTGTGTTCAACTTCAAGATGCCTTCACCGTCTTGGAGCTCGATCGAGTTCTGGACGCCTCGCCCGGCGACTGGGAGCAGCATCGGGTCGCCCTGAAGGACGCCCGCCAGACGCGCCTCGAGCTCATTGCGAACAGCACGCGCTCTCTCATGTCGCGGCTCGATGCGGCCGTTGGCGTCGCGAACGCGCAAGTTCTCCTCCATCCCATTGCACCGCGGGCGGTTGCAGTTTCGACCAACGAGGTGGGCCAGCGTGTCCTTGCGTTCAACGAAATCCTGGGAATCGAGTCAAGCCGGGACGCCTTGGAGGCAAAGCGCTGGCGCGAGGCGGCCACCGAAGTGAGGGACGGGGTAGTTGCCGCTGGCGCAGAGGGCGTGGAGACGGCAAGGCGCATCGGCGGTGCGACCTTCAATCGGGCGAGAACCTTGACGGAGAAAGTCGCGAAAGAGGTCTCCGACCGCACCCGGCCGCCTCGAGAGCGGTAGACACCCGTCAATGCTCCCTGACGACTGGATCGAGCACCGGCGCGAAGGCGACCACGAGCTGGTGGGGTGGATCGCGCCGGACGGCGACGGGTTTCGCGCGTACGACATCCTGGGGCGGCCCGTCGGCGACGGGGTGCTCGACTGGGTCGCCGCCGAAGAAGCGCTCGAGGTTCGCGGGATCGGGTTTCTTGCGGCGCGGCATCGGCTGCGGCTGGCCGACGGGAGTGAGCGGCCTGTGCGGATCAGCGAGGTCAACACCACTCGGGTCGTCGTGATCGCCGATGAGTGGGGGAGCGCGTCAGCGGTGGGGAGTGGGGCGGATGTCTTCGAACTGGGGTTTCCGGCGCCGGGGGAGCTGATGATCGAGTAGGCCGGGCTTGGTTTCGGTACGCGACCTTCGGCCGCTTCCCAACGAGCGAACGGGCGGTTACGCCCCCAGCAAACACTGGGCGAACCCCTAGAAACACTCCGGTAACCTTTACCGAAGAAAGGTGCCGGGACCATCGCCCGGATCGCTCATGGATTTCAAGCGTTTTCTTCGCGGCCCGCTCGTCTACATCGTGCTCGCGATCGTCGTGGTGTCCGTGGGCTTCAGCCTGCTCACCAGCTCGTCCTTCCACGAAGTCACCACCCAGCAGGGCCTCCAGCTGCTCTCCACGAGCAAAGTCGACTCCGCCACCATCGTGGATGGCGAACAGCGCGTCGACCTCGTCCTCAAGAAGGCCGGCACCGACGGCAAGCAGGTCCAGTTCTACTACGCGGCCCCCCGCGGCGCCGAAGTCGTCGCCGCAGTCAACGCCGCCGACCTCAAGAAGTTCGACGACCAGGTCGACAAAGGCAACTGGTTCACCTCGATGCTCGGCCTCATCATCCCGTTCCTCATCATCGGCGTCGTCTTCTGGTTCCTGCTCTCCAGCATGCAGGGCGGTGGCAACAAGATCATGCAGTTCGGCAAATCCAAGGCCAAGCTCGTCTCCAAAGAATCCCCGAAGGTCACCTTCGACGATGTTGCAGGGGCGGATGAAGCCGTCGAAGAGCTCCACGAGATCAAAGACTTCCTGAAAGACCCCACCAAGTTTCAGGCCGTCGGCGCGCGCATCCCCAAGGGCGTGCTCCTGTACGGCCCCCCCGGCACCGGCAAGACCCTTCTCGCCCGCGCCGTCGCCGGCGAAGCGGGTGTTCCCTTCTATTCCATCTCCGGATCCGACTTCGTCGAGATGTTCGTCGGCGTCGGCGCGAGTCGCGTGCGCGACCTCTTCCAGCAGGCGAAAGAGAACGCCCCCGCCATCATCTTCGTCGACGAGATCGACGCGGTCGGCCGCCACCGTGGCGCCGGCATGGGCGGTGGCCACGACGAGCGCGAGCAGACTCTCAACCAGCTCCTCGTCGAAATGGACGGATTCGACGTCAAGACCAACGTCATCCTCATCGCCGCGACCAACCGCCCCGACATCCTCGACCCCGCCCTCCTTCGTCCCGGCCGCTTCGACCGCCAGATCGGCGTGGACGCACCCGACCTCAAGGGCCGCGAGAAGATCCTCGAAGTGCACTCCAAAGGCAAGCCGATGGCCAAGGGCGTCGACCTCGAAGTGCTCGCCCGCAAGACCCCCGGCTTCACCGGCGCCGACCTCGCCAACGTGCTCAACGAGGCCGCGCTCCTGACCGCCCGCTCCAACGCGCAGCTCATCGACAACCGCGCCCTGGATGAGGCCGTCGACCGCGTCATGGCCGGCCCGCAGCGCCGTACCCGCGTCATGCGCGACCAGGAGAAGCTCATCACCGCCTACCACGAGGGCGGACACGCGCTCGCCGCCGCATCCATGCGCCACACCGACCCGGTGACCAAGGTCACGATCCTCCCGCGCGGGCGCGCCCTCGGCTACACCATGGTGCTCCCGCTCGAGGACCGCTACTCCGTCACCCGTAACGAGCTCCTCGACCAGCTCGCCTACGCCATGGGCGGCCGCGTCGCCGAAGAGATCGTCTTCCACGACCCGACGACCGGCGCCTCCAACGACATCGAGAAGGCCACCGCGATCGCCCGCAAGATGGTCACCGAATACGGCATGAGCTCGGATGTCGGCGCGATCAAGCTCGGACAGTCCAGCGGCGAGGTCTTCCTCGGCCGCGACATGGGACACCAGCGCGACTACTCCGAAACCCTCGCCGAAACCGTCGACGCCGAAGTGCGCAAACTCATCGAGCAGGCCCACGACGAAGCATGGAAGGTGCTCAACGACAACCGCGACATCCTCGACAACCTCGCCACCGAGCTGCTCGAGAAGGAGACCCTCGACCACAACCAGCTCGCCGAGATCTTCGCGAAGGTCAAGCGGCTGCCCGAGCGACCGCAGTGGCTCTCGAGCGCCGGCCGCCCCGTGTCGAAGCGCCCACCGGTCGCACTGCCGGAGAAGGCGCCGATCGACCAGGGCGTCGTGGACGGCGGAGTCGACTCCGATACGGGCAAGCCGAAGCGCGCCCCGCGCCGCAAGGCGCCCGGAATAGCAACGGCCTAGTAGGGCGGCACCGTGAGCATCGACACGGCGCGCATCCGTTCGGCCGTCACCGAACTCCTCGAAGCCATCGGCGAGGATCCTTCGCGCGCAGGGCTCGTCGAGACCCCGGCTCGCGTCGCCGAGGCCTACACCGAATACTTCGCCGGCATCGGCCAGGACCCGCTCGAACACCTCGCCCACACCGAGACCATCGCCGACGCCGGACATCAGCCCGGCGAACTCATCATCCTGCGCGACATCGACTTCCGCTCGATGTGCGAACACCACCTGCTCCCATTCGTCGGCATCGCCCACATCGCCTACGTCCCTCGCGACCGGGTGGTCGGCCTCGGTAAACTTCCCCGCGTGGTCGAAACACTCGCAGCGCGCCCGCAACTGCAGGAGCGGCTCACCGAACAGGTCGCCGACACGATCGAGCGCGGCCTCGACGCCCTCGGCGTTCTCGTCGTCCTCGACGCTGTGCACGGATGCGTCACCGCGCGCGGTGCACGCCAATCGCGCAGCTCCACGGTCACCCTCGCCGCACGCGGCACCCTCACCGACCCGGCCGCCCGCGCCGAAGCGGTCACCCTCATCGGGAAAGGCTGACCCATGGCCCGCGCACGCCGAACCCGAGACCCCATGAGCACCGGCCGCCCCTACATCATGGGCGTACTCAACGTCACCCCCGACTCGTTCAGCGACGGCGGAATGTTCCACAACTTCGACGACGCCGTCGACCACGCCGTGCACATGTTCGAGTCCGGTGCGAACGTCATCGACGTAGGCGGCGAATCCACCCGGCCCGGCGCCGAACGCCTCCCGGCCGACAAGGAGAAGGCGCGCGTGCTGCCGGTCATCCGCGAGCTCGTCGCCCGCGACATCCCGGTGAGCATCGACACCATGAACGCCGTCACGGCCGCCGCCGCGATCGAGGCCGGCGCAGCCCTCGTCAACGACGTCTCCGGCGGACTCGCCGACCGCGGCATGCCGCGCCTCATCGCCGAGACCGGCATCGAATACGTGGCCATGCACTGGCGCGGACACAGCGCCACCATGGACAACCTCGCCGTCTACACGGATGTCGTACGCGACGTCCGCAACGAACTCAAGCACCGGGTCGCCGAACTCA
Source organism: Terrimesophilobacter mesophilus (assembly GCF_014200375.1). Classification (GTDB taxonomy): domain Bacteria; phylum Actinomycetota; class Actinomycetes; order Actinomycetales; family Microbacteriaceae; genus Terrimesophilobacter; species Terrimesophilobacter mesophilus. Next base: position 1,575,818 of record NZ_JACHBP010000001.1, read on the forward strand.
TCGTCGCCGGAGTGCGCCCGGAGCGCATCATCCTCGACCCCGGACTCGGGTTCGCCAAGACCGCGCAGCACAACTGGCAGCTGCTCGGCCGGCTGCGCGAACTCGAGACGCTCGGGCATCGCATGCTCATCGGCGCATCGCGCAAGAAGTTCCTCGGCGAACTGCTTCCGGATGGCGCCCCCACGAGCGACCGCGACCCCGCCACCGCGACGATCAGCGCGCTCGCCGCGGAATCCGGCGTGTGGGGCGTCCGCGTGCACGACGTCGCAGGAACACTCGCCGCCCTCGAAGTCTGGGAGGCCTGGAACGCGGGGCGGGCGCCGGCGCCCCGCGCGCTGGGGAGCGGCAGATGACTCCCGACCTGCTCACCCTCACCGGCCTGCGCGCGACCGGACATCACGGCGTGTTCGACCACGAACGCCGCGACGGCCAGGAGTTCATTGTCGACCTGGCGATCTCCACCGACTTCGCCGCCGCATCCGCCACCGACGACCTCGGTGACACGATCCACTACGGGGTGCTCGCGGAGCAGGTGACCGCCGCGATCGAACGCGACCCGGTCGACCTCATCGAGACGCTCGCCGAGCGGATCGCCGCGCTCGTCCTGGAGTACCCGGCCGCGGCATCCGTCACCGTCACCGTGCACAAACCGCACGCCCCCATCACCGTGCCGTTCGACGACGTCGCCGTGACGATCACCAGGAGCCGCCGGTGAACGGCCGACACGCTGCGGCGGAACAGTCCGCCGTCATCGCGCTCGGCAGCAATCTGCCCATGGACGCCGAGGGCATCCACCACGGCCGCGAATCGCTGCTGCGGGATGCGGTGCGCGCGATCGACGCGCTCGACGGGGTGCGGGTGACCGCCGCATCCGGCATCGTGGAGACGCCGGCCCTCAAACTGCACGGCGTCGACGAGGACGCCCCCAGCTACCTCAACGCGGTCGTGCTCGCGGACACGACGCTCGACCCCGAGGACCTCCTCCAGCAGCTCCACGGCATCGAAGCGAGCCTCGGCCGCGTGCGCGAGGAGGTGTGGGGGGACCGCACGATCGACCTCGACCTCATCGACGTCGGCGGGATCACCCGCCACAACGACACGATCACGCTCCCCCACCCGCGTGCCTGGCAGCGCGCCTTCGTGCTCGAACCGTGGTCGCAGGTGCAGCCGGATGCCGTACTCCCCGGGCACGGACCGATCGCCGCCCTGCTCGCCGCCACCACCGACCGGGTGACGACGTATCCGGCCGAGCCGCTCATCGACGCGGGACCACCCCTGAGCGCTGAGCAGTGAAGCGCACCCGCATCACGACCCTCGTCATCCTCGGCGTCGTCGGCGCAGCGGGAGGCGCCATCCTCGAACTCCTGCTCGCCACGAACGGTCCACCGATCGTCAGTCTGCCCATCACGCTCGGCATCGCCCTCGCCGTCATCGGCGGCATCGTCGTCACGCTCGCCGTCCCCATCCGGCGCATGACGCGGGCGACGAGCGCGCCGCGCGTCGACCCGTTCTATGCGACCAGGATCGTCATGCTCGCGAAAGCCTGCGCCCTCACGGGCGCGCTCATCGCCGGCGTCGGGGCAGGGGTGCTCGCCTACCTCCTGACCAGGACCGTCATCGAGGTAGGCTCGGTGGCGCAGGCGATCACGACGATCGTCGGGGCCGGAGTCCTCCTGGCCGGGGGCCTGCTCGCCGAGCACATGTGCCGGATACCCCCTGGCGACGATGACAACGATCCCGGCAAGGAACCGGTGAAGGCCTGAGCGGCACGCCGCCGGACGACCACCGCACACGACCCGCGAGGAATCCCATGGCAGATCGACTTGAGCTCCCCGACGCCACCTGGCAGCGCGTGTCGCCTCGTCTCATCGTCTCCGAGTTCGTCGGCGCCGTCATCAGCACCGCCATCTTCATCGCCGCAGTGCTGACCCTCACGAACGTCGTCTGGTCGGGCGCGATCTGGGGGGTCGCGGTCGTCGGCGTCATCGCGATCATCGTGTTCGTCCTGATCCCCCGCCGCGTGCGGGCCATCGGCTATCAGCTGCGCGACGACGACCTGCTGTTCCGCCGCGGCATCCTGTTCCAGCGGTTCGTGGCCGTACCGTACGGCCGGATGCAGCTCGTCGACATCAACCGCGGCCCGCTCTCCCGCATGCTCGGCCTCAGCGAGCTCAAGTTCGTCACCGCCGCCGCCTCCACCGGAGTGACGATCCCCGGACTGCGCGAAGCGGATGCCGACGAGCTGCGCGACAAGCTCGTCGCCCTCGCCGAGACCCGCAGGGCGGGGCTGTGACCGTACCGCTCCCTGAGGAGGGCACCGAAGGCGCCCGTCACGAAGGGGGCTCTCCGCCACCTGCCGGTTCCCTTCGTGACGCCGACACCTCGGGGAACGGCAATCGCAACAGCCTTGCCGACGGCGAATGGCACCGAATGCATCCGGCATCGCCTCTGCTCAAGGGCGGGATCGCGCTCATCGCGATCCTCGGTGTCGTCGTCGCGAACCTCCGCGAGCGGATCTTCGACCTGTTCGTGCCGCACTTCCCGCAGGAGGGCGACCCGGTCGACTACATCCTCGACAACGGTCTCATCGGCTGGGCGCTGCTCGTCGTCGCGGTGGTCCTCCTCGCCCTCGTGATCGGCTTCTACATCTCCTGGCGCATGCACCTGTTCCGCATCACCGACGAGGTGGTGGAGGTGCGCAGCGGCATCCTGTTCCGCACGAACCGCAAGGCCCGGCTCGACCGCATCCAGGGCATCAACATCGTGCGGCCGTTCATCGCGCGACTCTTCGGCGCGGCGAAACTCGAGATCAACCAGGCCGGCCAGGACGCCAACGTGCAGCTCTCCTACCTCGGCTCCGCGTCGGCGGATGGCCTGCGGCGCGAGATCCTGCGCCTCGCCTCCGGCACCCACGTCTCCGCCGCATCCGGGGCCCAGGTCGCCGACCGCGTGGGCCTCGCGGACGAGAACGTCATCGAACGGCGCGTCAACGAGTTCCTCGCCCCGGAACTCGATCCGGATGCCGCCCCGCCGGAGTCGATCGTCAAACTGAACCTGGGGCGGCTGGTCGGCTCCCTCGCCCTCAGCGGCAGCACCATCTTCCTGCTCGTCCTCATCGCCGCCGGCGTGACCTGGATCGCGACGACCGGCGACTTCTTCGCCCTCTTCTTCGCGATCCCCGGCGCCATCGGCTTCGCGAGCTTCTACTGGCGCAGGTTCTCGAAGTCGCTGCGGTACAGCATTGCGGGCACGCCGGACGGCATCCGGGTCGGATTCGGCCTGCTCTCCACGAGCAACGAGACGCTGCCGCCGGGGCGCATCCACTCGGTCGAGGTGAGCCAGCCGCTGCTGTGGCGCGGGCCCGGATGGTGGGAGATAAAGGTCAACCGGGCGAGCCACTCGTCGACGAAGGGCGCGGGCGGCGAGGCGAACACGACGATCCTCCCGGTCGGCGACCGCACCGATGTGCGGCGCGTCCTCGAACTCATGCTGCCCGAACTGCTGGCGCAGGCGGGCGACGGCGACCTGTCGGCCGCGATCAGCGTCATCGAGTCCGGTCTCGAGTCGAAGGGCGGGCCGGATGACGGGTTCACGAACTCGCCGCGTCGGGCCGCCGTGCTGCGCTGGTTCTCCTGGCGGCGGAACGGTTTCGCCATCACGACCGGCTCGCTCGTGCTGCGGAAGGGCGCCATCTGGCGGCAGCTCGTCGTCGTGCCGCAGCCGCGGCTGCAGAGCGTCTCGCTGCACCAGGGGCCGATCCTGCGGGCGCTGCGGCTGGCCGACATCCACCTGCACACGGTTTCCGGGCCGATCAGCGCGGATCTGGGCGCCATCGACCAGGATGCCGCCATCCGCTTCTTCGAGGATGTCGCGCGCGTGGCCGTCTCCGCCGCCCAGTCCGACACGTCGCACCGTTGGCGCGCGGGGGAGCAGCCCGCGTGAGTGTTCTACGCCGGTCGAGTAGGCCGCGAAGCGGCCGTATCGAAACCACGGGGCTCGCGTCATGAGCGTGCAGGCCGGGCGCCTCGGCGTCGGCATCGTCGGTGCTGGGAAGGTCGGCCCGGTGCTCGGGGCGGCGCTCGCCGGGGCCGGGCACGCGATCGTCGGCATCTCCGCGGTGTCGCAGGAGAGTCGCGACCGCGCCGAGGCGATGCTGCCCGGCGCACCGATCCTGTCGGTTCCGGATGTCGTCGAGCGCAGCGAACTCGTCATCCTCGCCGTTCCGGCCGGTGAGCTCGCCGCGCTCGTCGAGGGCCTCGCGAAGGCCGGCGTCTGGCAGGCCGGACAACTCGTCCTCCACACGGTCGCAGGTCTCGGCGTCTCCGTGCTCGCCCCCGCCGCCGCGGCCGGCGCGATTCCGCTCGCACTGCATCCGGCACTCGCGTTCACCGGAACGAGCGTGGACCTCGCCCGGCTTCGCGAATCGTTCTGTGCCGTCACGGCCGCAGCCCCCGTGCAGCCGATCGGCCAGGCGCTCGCCGTCGAACTCGGCGCAGAGCCGGTGCTCATCGCGGAAGCCGATCGCGCAGCATACGGCGAGGCGATCGACACGGCGACCCGGTTCTCGGCGGCGATCATCGGCCAGGCGATCACGCTGCTCGACGGGATCGGCGTCGAGTCGCCCGGCGCCGTGCTCGCCTCCCTCGTACGATCGACAGTGGACAACGCACTCTCGGACGCCACCCTCCCGGTGTTCGAACCCCTTCCCGATGAGGATGACAGCGCATGACCGAAGTGTTCGAGACGATCGCGAGCCTGCGGCTGCGACTGGAGACGGCGGGCAGCATCGCGTTCGTCCCCACGATGGGCGCACTGCACGACGGACACCTGGCACTCGTCGCCCGCGCGGCCGACGTTGCGGAGACCGTCGTCGTGTCGATCTTCGTGAACCCGCTGCAGTTCGGCGCCGGAGAGGACCTCGACCGCTACCCGCGCGACCTCGAATCCGACCTCGCAAAGCTCCCGGATGACGTGCTCGTCTTCGCGCCGCCGGCCGGCGAACTCTACCCGTACGGCGCATCCGAAACGCTCGTCACAGCGGGGGGCATCGGCGCGCGATTCGAGGGGGCGAGCCGCCCTGGGCACTTCGACGGGATGCTCACGGTCGTCGCGAAACTGCTCAACATCGTGCGCCCCGACGTGGTCGTGTTCGGGCAGAAGGATGCGCAACAGGTGTTCCTCGTGCGCCGGATGGTACGCGACCTCAACGTGCCCGTCGTCGTGGATGTCGTGGAGACGGTGCGCGACGCCGACGGTCTCGCCCTCTCCTCCCGCAACCGCTACCTCGATGCGGACCAGCACCGCGCAGCACTCGCGCTCTCGCGTGCGCTCGCCGCGGCAGCGGCATCCGGGGAATCGCGGGCGGCGGCGCTCGCGGCTGCCCGGTCGGTGCTCGAGGCGGAGCCGGCGGTCGACGTGGACTACGTCGAACTCGTCGACCCGGCGACCTTCCTTCCCGTCGCCGATGACCACCGCGGCCCCACCACCGCGATCGTCGCCGCCCGCGTCGGCACCACCCGTCTCATCGACAACCGCCAGGTCACTCTCGCGCCGGCCGAGTAGCCGCAGCGCGAGGGAACACCTGTTTCCCGGGGCGGTCCCAGCGCATGGGCCCCGACGACCCTCGGTAAACTTGCCGAGACTCTAGGAGACCGATGACCGACCACACCGCCGACTCAGAACCCGCCGACCCCGAACTCACCGAGGCCGAAGTCAGCGAGCAGAAGGCCGTGCGGCTGGGCAAGCGCGAGCGGCTCATCGCATCCGGCGCCCAGGCCTACCCGGTGGAGCTCGCGATCACCGACACGATTCCGGCCGTCCGTGCGCGGTTCGGCGACCTCGAAGCGGATGCCGCCACGGGCGCGACCGTCGGCGTCGCCGGCCGCGTCGTGCACCTGCGCAACACCGGCAAACTGTGTTTCGCCTCGCTCCAGAGCGGTGACGGTTCCCGCATCCAGGCGATGGTATCGCTCGCCGAGGTGGGGGAGGCCTCGCTCGAGGAATGGAAGGAACTCGTCGACCTCGGAGACCACGTCTTCGTCTCCGGCGAGGTGATCTCGAGCAGGCGGGGCGAACTGTCGATCCTCGCGAAGGAGTGGCGGATCGCGGCGAAGGCCATCCGCCCGCTGCCGAACCTGCACTCGGAGCTGAACGAGGAGACGCGGGTGCGCCAGCGCTACCTGGACCTCATCGCCCGCCCCGCCGCGCGGGCGAACGTGCGGGCGAGGGCCGCGGTCAACGCGTCGCTGCGCGCGACGTTCACCGCGCACGACTACCTCGAGGTCGAGACGCCCATGCTGCAGACGATGCACGGCGGGGCGAGCGCTCGCCCGTTCGTGACGCACAGCAACGCGTTCGACACCGAACTGTACCTGCGGATCGCGCCGGAGCTCTTTCTCAAGCGCGCTGTCGTCGGCGGGCTCGAGCGGGTGTACGAGATCAACCGGAACTTCCGCAACGAGGGCGCGGATTCCACTCACAGCCCCGAGTTCGCGATGCTCGAGGCGTACCAGGCGTACGGCAACTACAACCAGATGGCCGAGTTGACGCAGGAGCTCGTGCAGAACGCGGCGCTCGCCGTCTCCGGCTCCCACGTCGTCACCTGGGCCGACGGCACGGAGTACGACCTCGGCGGCGAATGGGACTGGCTGTCGATGTACGAGTCGCTGAGTGAGGCGAGCGGCATCCCGATCACGCCGGAGACGAGCAAGGACGAGCTGCAGGATCTCGCCGACCGCCTCGAGCTGGAGGTGCAGCATCCGACCGCCGGCAAGCTCGTCGAGGAGCTGTGGGAGCATTTCGTGAAGTCGAAGCTCGAGCGGCCGACCTTCGTCGCCGACTTCCCCGTGGAGACCTCTCCCCTCGTGCGCGACCACCGGTCGAAGCCGGGCGTCGTCGAGAAGTGGGACCTGTACGTCCGCGGGTTCGAGCTGGCGACCGGATACTCCGAGTTGGTCGACCCGATCATCCAGCGCGAACGTTTCGTCGAGCAGGCGGCGCTCGCGGCGAAGGGCGATGTCGAGGCGATGCGTCTCGATGAGGAGTTCCTCACCGCGCTCGAGCACGGGATGCCGCCGAGCGGCGGGATGGGCATGGGCATCGACCGGCTGCTCATGGCGATCACCGGGCTCGGCATCCGGGAGACGATCCTGTTCCCGCTCGTGAAGTAGCGTAGAACCGTGCTGGAAGACTTTTGGGCGAACGCGATCTACTCGGTCGTCCCCACGATCCTCGTCGGCCTCCTGTTCTGGCTCGTGATGCGGGCGATCGTCCGCGCCGACCGCACGGAGCGCAAGGTGTATGCCGAGATCGAGGCGGAGGAGCGCAAGAGGGCCGGCCTCCCGCCCGTCGAGTGAGCGCAGCCGTGCGCATCCGAGCGATATAGCAGAATACTGCGACTACTCCTTTCGTTCTACCCCCATTTGGGGTACTGTCGACGACACCGCCGTCAACGTCGACTGCCGATCAGGAGCTCTCATGTCGCACGCGCCTCGCACAGGCTTGAAGTCTGTTTTCGCCTCACTACTCGGATTCGCTCTCGTGATTGCGCCGCTCGCGGTGCTTCCCGCGCAGGCGAACACCGCAGGGACCGGGGTGGTGATCAATGAGCTCTACCTGAACGGCGGCAGCAGCGGTGCCACCTACCTCAACAAGTTCGTCGAGCTCTACAACCCGACCGGCGCCGACATCGCACTGACCGGGATGTCGCTGCAGTACCGCTCGGCATCCGGGACCGCGAGCCCCACGTCCGTCGTGGCGCTGACCGGCGTCATCCCCTCGCACAAGACCTATCTGGTCAGCGGCGGATCCAATGCCTCCAACGGCGCTGCGCTGCCGACACCGGATCTCGTGGCACCGTCCATGAACATGTCGGGCTCCGGCGGCCAGGTCTTCCTCTCCAGCCAGACGACCGCGCTGACGCCCGGGACCGGCAACATGGTCGGCGTCGCCGGAATCGTCGACATGGTCGGCTACGGAACGGCGAACAGTTACGAGACCTCGGCGGCGTCCGCGGCATCCGTGACGACCTCGATCAACCGCGCTGGCGGAGTCGACACCGACATCAACTCGGCCGACTTCTCCACCGCCGCCCCGACCCCCACCGCATCCGGATACGTTCCGCCCGCCCCCGTTGACCTCGGGTTCAAGACCATCGAGGAGATCCAGGGCACCGGTGACGCCAGCCCGTTCGCGGGCGACGACACCCTGTCGACCAAGGGCATCGTGACGGCCGCATACCAGACGGGCGGCTTCAACGGGTTCTACATCCAGACGCCGGGTACCGGTGGCGCCATCGACATGACGAACCACACGGCATCCGACGGGCTGTTCGTCTACTCTGCGGGAACCGGTGCGGTGGGTGATGTCGAGGTCGGTGACTTCGTCGAGATTCACGGTTCGATCAGCGAGTACTACGGCCTGACCCAGATCACGCCCACCGACTCCTCGAGCGTGACGGTACTCACCGACACGGTCGCGCCCGTGACGCCGGCAACCATCGGCTGGCAGACCAGCGAGACCAAGCGGGAGTCCCTCGAGGGCATGCTCCTCGCGCCGCAGGGCAGCTACACGGTATCGGACACCTACTCCACCAACCAGTACGGGGAGATCCTGCTCGCCTCGGGGACGAGCCCGCTCCTGCAGCCGACCGAGGTCGCCGCCCCGGGCGTCGCCGCCTACGCCGCGGCACTCGCGGCGAACAAGAACATCTCGGTGACACTCGACGACGGCGCGACCACGAACTTCCTGAGCAGCGCGAACCAGGGCATCCCGCTCCCCTGGGTGTCGAACGACCACCCGGTGCGGGTCGGCGAAGCGGTGACGTTCACCTCGCCGATGATCTTCGACTTCCGCAACAGCGCGTGGAAACTCCAGCCGACGCAGCAGCTGACCGTCGCGAACGCGGCGACAGTGCAGCCGGCGACCTTCGCCGACAACCGCACGGCCGCGCCCGAGGACGTCGGCGGTGAGGTCAAGCTCGCCACCTTCAACGTGCTGAACTACTTCACGACGCTGGGTGAGGATGTCGCGGGCTGCACCCCGTACAACGATCGCGACGGCAACCCGATCACGGTGAAGTCGTGCACCACAGACAACGGACCGCGCGGCGCCTGGGATGCCGCGAACCTGCAACGCCAGCAGGACAAGATCGTCGCGGCCATCACCGCGCTCGGGGCGGATGTGGTCGGGCTCGAGGAGATCGAGGCGTCCACGTCGGTCGCGGGCGGCGGCACCGATCGCGACGCCGCGCTCAAGTCGCTCGTCGCCGCGCTCAATGCGAAGGCGGGCAGCGACGTGTGGTCCCCCGTCCTGTCACCGGCGACGGTGCCGGCGACGGAGGACGTCATCCGGACCGCCTTCATCTACCGGAATGCGACGGTGGAACCGGTGGGAGCCTCGACCATCCTGATCGGCTCCGCCGCGTTCGACAACGCGCGCGATCCGCTCGCCCAGGCGTTCAAGGCCAAGGGCGCACCGGATGCCGACAAGTTCCTGGCCATCGTGAACCACTTCAAGTCGAAGGGTTCGGCCGGTCCCCTGCCCGGTGATGAGGACATCAACGACGGCCAGGGAGCATCCAACGCCTCCCGCGTCGCGCAGGCTCACGCGCTCGTCGACTTCGCCGACGCGATGTCGACCTCGGCGGACACCGACCGGGTGTTCCTCATGGGCGACTTCAACTCGTACACGATGGAGGACCCGATCGCGGTCCTGACCGACGCCGGGTACATCGACCAGGGTTCGAAGACGGGCGAATACACCTACTCGTACGGCGGCAGCGTGGGGTCGCTCGATCACGTGTTCGCGAACACGGCGGCCGACAAGACCGTGAACGACGTGGACATCTGGAACATCAACTCGCCGGAGTCGGTGGCACTCGAGTACAGCAGGTACAACTACAACACCACGAACTTCTACCGGGCGGACATGTATCGGGCATCCGATCACGACCCGCTCATCCTCGGTCTGAACCTCACGCCGAACACGAAGGTCGACCTCAACCTGCTGAACATCAACGACTTCCACGGTCGGATCGACAGCAACACCGTGAAGTTCGCCGGAACGATCGAGCAGTTGCGCGCAGAGTACGGCGACGCGAACTCGCTGCTCGGGTCTGCGGGCGACAACATCGGCGCCTCGCTGTTCGCCTCCTCGAGCCAGAAGGACAAGCCGACCATCGATGTGCTCAACGCACTCCAGCTCCAGTCGTCGGTGGGCAACCACGAGTTCGACACCGGGTACGCCGACCTCACGGGCGAGATCGCCTCGTGGACGGACTGGAACTACCTCGGTGCGAACGTCTACTTCAAGGGCACGACCGACCCCGCCCTGCAGGAGTACGTCGTCGTCGACGTCGCGGGCGTCAAGGTCGGCGTCATCGGCGCCGTGACCCAGGAGACTCCGAGCCTCGTCACGCCGAGCGGCATCGCGATGCTCGACTTCGGTGACCCGGTCGACGCGGTCAACCGGGTTGCCGCCCAGCTCTCCGACGGCGATGAGTCGAACGGTGAAGCGGACGTCATCGTGGCCGAGTACCACGAGGGCGCCAGCGTCGGCACGGCCGGCGGAGGAACCCTGGAGAACCAGGTCGCGCTCGGAGGCGCGTTCGCGGAGATCGTGAACGACACGTCATCCGATGTCGACGTCATCTTCACCGGGCACACGCACCAGGCCTACGCCTGGGACGCACCGATCCCCGGTGACTCGACGCACACCCGCCCCGTGCTGCAGACCGGCAGCTACGGTGCGAACATCGGACAGGTCGTCCTGACGTTCGACACCGCGACCGACGCCGTCACCGGGTACACGATGCGGAACGTACCGCGCACCACGGTCGACGACGCGACACTCGTCGCCACCTACCCCCGGGCCGCGACGGTCAAGGGCATCGTGGATGCCGCGATCGCGCAGGCGGCCGTCATCGGCAACGTGCCCGTCGGGTCGGTCACCGCCGACATCACCCGCGCCTTCGCGGCGGGGGTCGAGGACCGCGGCGCGGAGTCGACGATCGGAAACCTCGTCGCGAACTCCCTCGTGGCATCCCTCGGAAGCGCCGACCGCGGCGGGGCGGAGATCGGCATCGTGAACCCCGGCGGGTTGCGCGCCGACCTCCTGTACGGCGATGACGGCGTCATCACCTATGCGGAGGCGAACGCCGTGCTGCCGTTCCTGAACAACCTGTGGACGACGACCCTCACCGGTGCTCAGTTCAAGCAGGTGCTCGAGGAGCAGTGGCAGCGCACGGCGGACGGTGTGCCGCTCACCTCCGGACGCACGTTCCTGAACCTCGGGCTCAGCGACAACGTGACGTACACGTATGACCCGAACCGGGCCATGGATGACCGGGTGACGGCCATCTACATCGACGGCCAGCCGATCGATATGACGAAGGACTACCGGATCGGTTCGTTCAACTTCCTCCTGGAGGGCGGTGACAACTTCTGGGAGTTCAAGAACGGGACGGACACCAAGGATTCCGGCCTCGTCGACCGGGACGCGTGGATCGACTACATCACTGCGAACAGCCCACTGTCACCGAACTTCGCCCGGCATGCCGTGCAGGTCACGGATGTCACGCCCGGCCCGGTCGCGCCCGGCGACACGGTGACGCTGAACGTGTCGAAGCTCGACCTCACATCGCTCGGCAGCCCGGCGAACACCGAGTTGACGCTCACTTGGGAGGGCAGCTCCGCCGTGCTCGGCACCGTGCCGGTCTCCGGGGGAGCCGCAGCCGTGTCGTTCACGGTGCCGGCGGATGCGAGCGGGTCGGGAACCCTCGTGATGACGGCAGCGCCATCCGGTACGACCGTCCGGGTGCCGATCAACATCGAGACCGTTCCCACCTTCACCTCGTCGACCGACCTGAAGCTCCAGGGTCCGATCGGGCTCTCGTGGAAGATGCCGCAGGTGAAGGTGACGGTGTCCACGGATGCGGGCTCGGCGCCGACCGGTCAGGTCATCATCTCGGTGAACGGCAGTGCGGTGACCACCGAGTCACTGACGGCCGAGGACAAGGGCAAGGTGAAGCTCGCGCTGCCGAAGCTGCCCAGCGGGATCTATCTCGTCACGGCGGAGTTCGTTCCGGATGCCGCCGACGTGGCGGGTTCGACCAGCGCCGGCAAGTACCTCGTGGTTCTCTTCTAGCGCGGGCGAAGACGGCCGAGCGGCAACTCCGGGGCAGGGAGCGCTCGGCCGTCATAGCCGTGGACCTGGCCGAATTGCCCATCAGGATCGGCGTGGTCGATGACCTCGGCCATCCAGCGGCTGCGCGAGGCGACGATCTCGTCGTGGCTGCGGCCCACGAAGTTCCACCACATGACGATCTCCTCCCCGAACGGCTCACCGCCGAGCAGGAGGAGGCGCGCGGCGTCTTCGCCGCTCGCGATCGTGAGCTGCGTCGCACCCGGTGCGCGATAGCCGACGTGGGCGGCAGGGACCGCGGTGCCGTCGAACTCGACGATGCCGGTGTCGACGAGGATGCCGTACTCGAACGTGGTCTCGACCGGCACCGTGACCGTCGTGTTCGCCGGCAGGTCGAACTGCGCGCCGACGATGGGGGTGAACGCGCTCGCGGTGGAGGTGCGCCCGAGCAGGCTCCCCAGGAAGACGCTCACGCTCGCCCCATCGTGGTCGAACACCTTGGGTACGAAGCGCTCGAACAGGGGCGCGCGGTGGCGGTCGGAGTCGGGCAGGGCCGTCCACAGCTGCACGCCGTGCAGCATCCTGGTCGCCGGCGTCGACACCTCCGAGTGCTGGATGCCCCTGCCCGCCGTCATGAGGTTCAGCTCGCCCGGCCGGACCATGGCGTGCGCTCCGGTCGAGTCCCTGTGCTCGATCTCGCCCGCGAAGAGCCAGCTCACGGTCTGCAGACCGGTGTGCGGATGCGGCGGCACTACCATTCCGCCCGTCGCGGCCACGTCATCCGGCCCGTAATGGTCGGCGAAGCACCAGGCGCCGATGAGGGAGCGGCCGCGCTGCGGGAGGGTGCGGCGCACGGTCATCGCGCGGGGGCCGCCGAGCGGCACGTCGCGCGGCTCGAGCAGCTCGATGGCGCCGGAGGCGGCAGGCTCGGCCTCGCACACGAGCTCCTGAGGGTCGACTTCGAGGTTGCTCATACCGGCATGCTAGCCCGAGGCTTCGAGGGAGTTGCGGATGTCCCGTGTGAGACCTAAACTTATTCAACCAAAAGGTAGAATAAGGTGGAGGATGACGGCACAGCTCGAACTCGTCGAGACGTTCGCGGCGCTCGGCGACCCGGTTCGGCAGTTGATCGTCGAGCGGCTCGCCGAGGGGGATGCGACGGTCAACGAGTTGGCCGCGCTGTTCCCGATCTCGCTGCAGGCGGTCTCGCGGCACATCAAGGTGCTCGAGGCGGCCGGCGTAGTCTCGCGAAGCCGGGTCGCGCAATCGCGTCCCGTGCACCTCGAGGCGGCGTCCCTCATCCGCACCGCCGATTGGCTCGAAGCGCACCGACTGCGCCTCGAATCGCGATACGAGCGGCTGGATGCCGTGCTCGAAGAACTCAAGGAGTCCTGAATGACCAGCAAGCGCACCGTGGCCGCCCTCCCCGGAGAGCTCACCATCGCCTTCACCCGCGAATTCGAGGCGCCCGCCGCGCTCGTCTTCCGCGCGCACACCGAGGAGGACCTCATCGGCAAGTGGATCGGCCCCATCGGAACGCACATGCGGATGCGCGAGTGGGATGCCAGGACGGGCGGAAGCTGGAGCTACGTCGTCGTCTCCGGAAGCGGAAACGGGGAGTGGGCCTTCCATGGCGCGTTCCACGAGGTGACGGAGCCGAGCCGCCTCGTGCAGACGTGGGAGTTCGAGGGCAACCCTGGGCATCCGAACCTCGAGATCCTGGAGTTCGCCGACCTCGACGGCGGCCGCAGCCGCCTGACCGGGCTCTCCGTCTTCCCGACGCTCGAGGACCGCGACGGGATGCTCGCCGACATGGACGGCGGCATGGACGAGAACTTCAACCGCCTCGACGGACTCATCGCCGCGGGCGAGCTCGGCTGAGCGATGCGTTCTCAGCGGGTCAGCCGTCGACGGTAATAACCTCGCAATACGCGGATGCCGCTCGTGCGAGACGCCGGTCTGCCGTGACCAGGGGCGCTGCGAGCCTCTCAGCGAGCGCGACGTAGGCGGCATCGTAGGACGAGATGTTCTCGCGGAGCTGCCAGATCCGAGGGAGCAGTGGGAGGTGTCGCGACCGCCGGATGGGTGTTGATGCCCACGTTTCGATGTAGCGGTCGGCGTTCGCCGCCGACAGTTCTCGTCTGCTCACGAACCTTCGGATCGCGCTCGCGTACTCGACGTCGATGAGCTCCGGTGCATAGAGGTTGGCGGGTGGGATGCGTAGCGGTTCCGCGCCATCGTGGATTGTCGCGATCGCAGCCGAGCAGTCGATGACGAGGTTCATGCGCGGTCACGCCTGCCTTCATGGATGATGTCGACGATGTCCTGCGCACCGAGGCTCTTGAGCCCAGGAAGTGGCCCACCGAGCATTGTCTGGAGGGTGGTCTCGTGTCCGGCGCGCTCTCGCACCTCGAGGTCGCGGGCGAGCTCCGTAAGCTCGCGTCGCAGGAATGCCGAAAGCGAAAGCCCTTCCTTCTCGGCGGACTTGCGGAGCCGCTCCTGAACTCCGGCGTCAAGATCGCGAACCTGCACCGTTACTCCCATGGATCGAGTTTAGCCGATATGCATGCGTTCCTGCGGATCTGCATGCACCCGGGCAGACCCTTCGATTCTCCCCGGTGCCGACGACGCGGCATCCGGCCCACCCTGCATGCTGTGGAGAACCGCCCGCGTCGCAGCCTGGGGAGGATCAGTCGCGCGCCAGCACGAGCAGGTCGCCGACCTGGCATCCGAGTGCGTCGCAGATCGCCCGCAGCGTCGAGAACCGGATGGCGCGCGCCCGGTCGTTCTTGAGCACCGAGAGGTTGACGATGCTCAAGTTCACGAGCTCGGCCAGCCGGGTGAGTGTCATCCCGCGCTCGTCCAGCAGCTCGTCGAGCCGACAGTGGATGCCGGTGAGCTCGACATCCTCACCCATCAGACCAGCCCTTCCGTGTCGCGCTGGAGGCGTTCGCTGTAGCGGAAGGCGATCGCGACGGCCGCGAGCGCAAGGCCGAGGAACAGCGGCCAGAAGTCGATCTGGACGGCCAGTGTCGGAGCGGGAAGGCCGCTGCCGGGCAGCACGGTGAAGACGTAGTCGCTGATCGCCTCGCTCGGGGTGTCGCCGCGCCAGCCGGTCGGCGCAAGCAGTTGATGCGAGGCGATGCTGTTGCCGACCCCGTAGCAGACCTGCCACACAAGGCCGCCGACGGCGATGAGTGCCGCCGTGCGCATGATCCAGCGTGTGAGCAGCGGCCGGAACGGGGACCCCGCGAGCAACCGGTGACAGAGGAGGGCGACCACGCCCGCGATGACCACGATGGTGATCCCCTGGATGAGGGTGCCGGCGGCGAGGAGCAGGCGCGCGTCCATCCCGAGGCCGGCGACCAGGACATCCGTTGTCGCGGTGCCACCACCGACCACGGATGCCGCAGGCGCCGGGTCGAGTGTGATCCACGGGAAGGTGGCCGGCAGGTAGAGCATGGGCAGCGACACTTGCACGCTGTCGCTCACGAGGGTGGTGATCGTGTTGACGACCGTGCCGACGAGGGCGACGCCGGCGTAGAGGAGCGCGAGGAACTGTCCGACCACGAGCACGGCCGGGCGGTGGTCCTGGCCGGCCTGGGCAGAGTTCCTGCGCACGATGACAACCGTCACCACGAGGCCCAGGATGACGACGAGGGCGGCGACGAACCACCAGGAAATGAAAGCCATCAGACGATTCCTTCCGTGCGATGCGACCGTTCGCCGGCCGACAGCGCGAGCGCGGCTGGCGGGATCCTGATCGCGAGGACGTCCGCGACGGCGGTGACCGAAGGGTGGATCGTCACGAGAGTGGTGGTGATCACGGAAGTCTACCTAACGTTTATCGATAACAACGATAAGCGTTAACATAACGACTCTCGATAGGAAGCGCAAGCGGTGATCTCGCTTGCACCGGGTCGGGTCAGGGAGACGGCGTCGTGGAGGGCTCCGGGTCGGGCGGGGTCGACGGTGCTGGCGTGCCGGATGGGGAGGGAGAGTCAGAAGGAGTCGGCTCGGGAGCCGATGGCGACGGCGCCGGTGGAGAACTCGGCTCCTCGGGGGGCGACTCCACGGGTGTCGGCGATGTCGACGGCGTCACGGATGGTGTCGGGCCGTTCGAGGGCATGACCACTGTCGTGGGCACCAGGTGCGGCAGGATGAGCACGAAGGCGATGAGGAGGACGAGTGCGAAGGCGCCGAGGACCCAGGGCAGGACCGCTCGGCGGCGCCGTGGCGGCGCTGCGGAGGCCGTGGGTGGGACGGCATCGCCTTCTGCTCCGGCGATGGGCACGTACGGGAAGAGCGGCTCCGTCGCCGCGGTGGTCGGCACCTCTGTTGCCGGCGCCGGGGCATCCGGCGTCCCGCTGGCCGGCAGGGGTTTCGTCGGCGTCGCGTCGGGGTCGGGATCGTGCGTTTCGTCGTCCATGATCTTCTCGTCGCACAGCGTAGTGACGATCCCTCCATGAACGGCTCGTTCTTCCAGCAGACTCCCAGTTCGTGACGCGGACCGCTAGCGTGAGGGAAGGGGGTACACGTGGGCAGAATTCTCGGTCTCGCAGCGAATCCGGTGCTCACGAAACTCACCGACGAGTTGAATCAGCGCGACGACGTCGCGACACGCGTCGACGAGGCGATGCGCAGTGCGGAGCTTGAACCGTTCACGCGGGAGTTCTCGGTGCAGTCCGGCGATGCCGGCATCCGCCAGACCAGCTTCGAGCGCACGCCCGTCGACTACGCCGCCGAGCTCGCGTATTGGGGTGCGATCGAGTCTGTCGTCGGCACTGGACTCACCATGACCTTGGGCGCCGACCGCTCGGGAGCGTTGCAGCGCATCCTGTCGACCCAGACGGATGCGACGGTCGCGACGCTCGCCGAGCACTACGACGACATCGTGGCGACGGTGCCGCCAGCGGGGGCCGAGACGATGTGGCGGCTGCCGGGGATCTTCGGCTACGCGGACTGGCTCGGCCCGCTGCCTGAGCGCAGCATCCTGAGTTTCATGGCGGACAGGGCGACCGTCACCGACCTGCTCGACGACTCGGTGCAGGAGATGCCACCGGGCTGCCCGCCTTCCAGGTCGCCGTGCAGAGCTATAGTGACGACACTGTTTACGAGGCCAACTTCCACGTGGGCGACTGCGCAGACGTGAACCCGCCGACCGCATCCGATCACGAGCTCGTCGCCGACCTCGCGGATGCCGGCATTCCGCTCCCGGATGGCGCCGCCGGCATCTGCCTCGCCTTCGCCACCCCGTAACGCCCTGCCCCCCCACGCATCCCCACCCATCCATCCGTCCGTCCATCCGTCCATGCGTTGACTCGGGTCATTCTGTGGGTTGGACGCCGTCGCAAGTCGCAGAATGACCCGAGTCAACGAAGGGAGAGGGCGAGGAGGCAGGGGGGAGGGTGAGGGTCGAGGGAGGCGGGCGCGCGGGCGGGCGACGGGGCATCACGCCGATGGCGAACAGGGGCAGTATCCCCGGGGTTCGCTCGTTACTCTCTTTGTAAGGCACCACACCTGCAGGGTGCCCAAGGAGATGTGACATGTTCGAACGCTTTACGGATCGCGCCCGCCGCGTGGTCGTCCTGGCCCAGGAAGAGGCCAAGATGCTCAACCACAACTACATCGGCACGGAGCACATCCTGCTCGGCCTGATCCACGAGGGCGAGGGGGTCGCCGCCAAGGCGCTCGAGTCTCTCGGGATCTCGCTGGATGCCGTGCGCGAGCAGGTGCAGGACATCATCGGCCAGGGCCAGCAGCAGCCCACCGGGCACATCCCGTTCACGCCGCGCGCCAAGAAGGTGCTCGAGCTGAGCCTGCGCGAGGCGCTGCAGCTCGGCCACAACTACATCGGCACCGAGCACATCCTGCTCGGCCTGATCCGCGAGGGCGAGGGCGTCGCCGCCCAGGTGCTCGTCAAGCTCGGCGCGGACCTCAACCGCGTGCGCCAGCAGGTCATCCAGCTGCTCTCCGGCTACCAGGGCAAGGAGCAGGTGCAGGTCGGAGCGAACGAGCAGGCGGGCGCACAGGCCGGCAGCCAGATCCTCGACCAGTTCGGGCGCAACCTCACGCAGGCCGCCCGCGACGGCAAGCTCGACCCGGTCATCGGGCGCGAGAAGGAGATGGAGCGGGTCATGCAGATCCTCTCCCGCCGCTCCAAGAACAACCCCGTCCTCATCGGTGAGCCGGGCGTCGGCAAGACCGCCGTCGTCGAGGGCCTCGCCCAGGCGATCGTGCGCGGCGACGTGCCGGAGACCCTCAAGGACAAGCAGCTCTACACCCTCGACCTGGGCAGCCTCATCGCCGGCAGCCGCTACCGCGGCGACTTCGAGGAGCGCCTCAAGAAGGTGACCAAGGAGATCCGCACGCGCGGCGACATCATCACCTTCATCGACGAGATCCACACGCTCGTCGGCGCAGGTGCCGCCGAGGGCGCGATCGACGCGGCCAGCATCCTGAAGCCGCTGCTCGCCCGCGGCGAGCTGCAGACGATCGGCGCGACCACGCTCGACGAGTACCGCAAGCACTTCGAGAAGGATGCCGCGCTCGAGCGCCGCTTCCAGCCCGTGCAGGTGCACGAGCCGACCCTGCCGCACACCATCAACATCCTCAAGGGGCTGCGCGACCGCTACGAGTCGTTCCACAAGGTGTCGATCACGGATGGCGCCCTCGTCTCGGCCGCGAACCTCGCCGACCGCTACGTGAGCGACCGTTTCCTCCCGGACAAGGCCATCGATCTGATCGACGAGGCCGGCGCACGCCTTCGCCTGTCGATCCTGTCGGCGCCGCCCGAGCTGCGCGAGTTCGACGACAAGATCGCCGAAGTGCGTGGCCGCAAGGAGGCCGCGATCGAGGAGCAGGACTTCGAGAAGGCCGCGAGCCTGCGCGACGACGAGAAGAAGCTGCTCGGTGAGCGGCTGCGTCTCGAGAAGCAGTGGAAGAACGGCGAGGCCGGCTCGACCGGTGTCGTCGATGAAGGCGTCATCGCCGAAGTCCTCGCCGCAGCCACCGGCATCCCGGTGTTCAAACTCACCGAGGAGGAGACCGCGCGTCTCGTCTTCATGGAGAAGGCGCTGCACGAGCGCGTCATCGGTCAGGAAGAGGCCGTCGCCGTGCTCGCGAAGACCATCCGCCGCACGCGCGCCGGACTCAAGGACCCGAAGCGGCCGTCCGGTTCGTTCATCTTCGCCGGACCGACGGGCGTGGGAAAGACCGAGCTCGCCAAGGCGCTCGCTGAGTTCCTGTTCGACGACGAGAACGCACTCATCTCGCTCGACATGAGCGAGTACGGCGAGAAGCACACCGTCTCGCGGCTGTTCGGCGCCCCTCCCGGGTTCGTCGGATTCGAAGAGGGCGGCCAGCTCACCGAGAAGGTGCGTCGCAAGCCCTTCAGCGTCGTGCTCTTCGACGAGATCGAGAAGGCTCACCCCGACATCTTCAACTCGCTCCTCCAGATCCTGGAGGAGGGCCGGTTGACGGATGGCCAGGGCCGCGTCGTCGACTTCAAGAACACCGTCATCATCATGACCACGAACCTCGGGACGAAGGACATCACCGGCGGCCCGGTCGGCTTCCAGGTCGAGGGCGACACCGCGACGAGCTATGACCGCATGCGCGGCAAGGTCGTCGAGGAGCTCAAGAAGCACTTCAAGCCCGAGTTCCTGAACCGCGTCGACGAGACGATCGTGTTCCCGCAGCTCAGCAAGCCGGAGCTCCTGCAGATCGTGGACCTGTTCACGAAGCGCCTGGCCGAGCGGATGCTGGACCGCGACCTGACCGTGGACCTCACGGTGTCCGCGAAGGAACGCCTCATCGATGTCGGGTTCGACCCGGCGCTCGGTGCCCGGCCGCTGCGCCGTGCCATGCAGCGCGAGGTCGAGGACCGGCTGAGCGAGCGCATCCTGCAGGGCGAACTCGTCGCGGGCGACCACATCCACGTCGACTTCGTCGAGGGGGAGTTCGTGTTCACGACGAGTCGGCAACTCGGCCGCGAGAAGCTCGACGAGCTCGAGGCGGCGGAGGTCGGCAGCAAGTAGTCCGCCGCCGCGGGTGACGCGGCGGAGCGCATCCGGTGTTGCCGCGTGCTGTGGGATGTCGCGTGGCGGACCACCTCGCGCGGGCGGGGCCGCACGCGCGATCGGCTCTAGGATCGACCCATGACCTTCCCGGTGCGCCCCGCCCGCACGAGCGACGTGTGGTTCATCCGCGAGCTCGTCGAGCCGCTCGTGCAGCGACGCATTCTGCTCGGCAAGGAGACCGTCGTGTTCTTCGAGGCCATCCAGGAGTTCCGGGTCGCCGAAGACGGCGAAGGGAACCCGATCGGATGCGGCGCGCTGCACGTCATGTGGGAGGACCTCGCCGAGGTGCGCACGCTCGCCGTGTCACCGGAGTGGCTGCATCGCGGGGTCGGCCGCGCGCTCATCGAGCAGCTGGAAGCGGACGCCCGCGCCCTCGGTCTCACCCGACTGTTCTGCCTCACGTTCGAGGTGGAGTTCTTCGAGCGGCACGGATTCGAGCACATGAGCGAGGACTCGATCGACCCGGCCGTCTACTCCGAGCTCGTGCGGTCTCCCGATGAGGGTGTCGCCGAGTTCCTCGATCTCGCGCGAGTGAAACCCAACACTCTGGGCAACTCCCGCATGATCAAACACCTCAACTGACGGCACGCCGACCGAGGGCGGCGGTTCCACGGGAGCGCCGTCTACCCTTGTGTCATGTCGACGTTCCGAAACCCCGTCGGCCCCCAGCCGAGCAGCGTGTACTGGCGGCGGCGCATCGTGGTCGGCCTCGCCGTGCTCGCCGTCATCGTCATCGTTCTGCTCATCTTCTTCCAGCCGAAGGGTTCGACACCGCCCGCGGATGTGAAGCAGACGACGCCTCCGCCCGTCGCCACCTCCAATCCGAGCGATGCCTGCGCACCGGGCGTCGTGGACGTGCTCGCGGCGACGGACAAGTCGACCTACGCATCGGGTGAGAACCCCAGAATCACGCTCACCCTCACGAACAAGGGTGCTGTGCCGTGCACGATCAATGCCGGAACCACGCAGCAGGAGTACAAGATCACGAGCGGCAGTGAACTGTACTGGGATTCGAAGGACTGCCAGAAGGACGCGGTCGACGCTCCCGTCATCCTCTTGCCGAACGAACCGAAGTCAACCGATCCCATCACCTGGGACCGCACGCGATCCTCGACGACGTGTGACTCGACCCGCAAGCAGGTGCCGTCTGGCGGCGCGAGCTACCACCTCAACATCACCGTCGGCGACCTGAAGTCGAACGACGTGCAGTTCATCCTGAACTAGAACGGCGCAGCATCCTCGGCAGCCGGCGCGCTCCGTGACCTCTTCGGCACGTATCGGGCCACCGCATCGGCCAGCTGGCCGGCCCCGGCATCCAGCACCGTATCGAATCCGAGTCGTTTCGCCTCAGCGATACGCTGCTTCCCGTTCGACGCGGGCCGGATCTCGCCGGCCAGGCTGATCTCACCGACCGCGGCGAGCGTCGGCGGCAGCGGCAGGTCGCGTTGTGCGCTCGCGAGGGCGAGGGCGATCGCGAAGTCGGCGCCGGGTTCGATGATCCGGATGCCGCCCACCGTCGACACGTACACGTCGAGCTTGCCGAACGGGAGGCCCGCGCGCCGCTCGAGAACCGCGAGAAGCATCGCGACGCGCGACGCGTCCACTCCGCTGACGACACGGCGCAGCTGCGGTCCGGATGCCGGAACGACCAGAGCCTGCACCTCGACCGGCAGCGGCCGGCGGCCCTCGACCGCGACGGTCACGCACGTTCCGCTCACCGTCTGGCGACTGCGACTGAGGAACAGACCGCTCGGGTCGGTGACCTCGGCGATGCCGTCCCCGGTCATCTCGAAACAGCCCACCTCGTCGGTCGGGCCGAAGCGATTCTTCTGCGCCCGGATGAACCGAAGCGCGGTCTGGCGGTCGCCCTCGAAGTGGCAGACGACATCCACGAGGTGTTCGAGCAGGCGGGGGCCGGCGATCGAGCCGTCCTTCGTGACATGCCCGACGAGAAGCACGGGAAGGTTGCGGTCCTTCGAGACCCGGATGAGCGTCGCCGCCACCTCCCGCACCTGGGAGGGGCCGCCTGCGAGTCCCTCGCTCAGCGAACTCGAGACGGTCTGCACAGAGTCGACGATGAGCAGTTGCGGTTCGATCTGGTCGATCTGGCCGAGCACGGTCGCGAGGTCGGTTTCTGCGGCGAGGTAGAGGTTGTCCTCGAGCGCGCCCGTGCGCTGGGCGCGCAGTCGCACCTGGCTGGCCGACTCCTCGGCCGTGATGTAGAGCACGCGCTGGCCGGTCCTGGCTGCGCGGCTCGCCACCTCGAGCAGCAGCGTCGACTTGCCGACCCCTGGCTCGCCGCTCAGCAGGATCGTCGCCCCAGGCACGATGCCACCGCCGAGCACGCGGTCGAACTCGCGGATCCCGCTCGGCCAGTGGGCGACATCCGCTGCCCCGATCTCGGTGATCGGACGCGCGGCCCGCTCGTCGGCGACTCGCACCGGCTTCATCGAGCGGATGATGCCGGTCGCCTCCGCGGTGTCGACGACCGTGCCCCAGGCCTGGCATTCGCCGCACCGGCCGACCCACTTGACCGACGTCCAGCCGCACTCTGTGCAGCGGAAGTCGGTCGTGGGGCGGGCCATGATGCCAGACTACGGCCGGCCGGTGTCACTGGCGCGACCCGGCGTCTTTGGACTCTCTCGCGGCAATCCGGTTGACTGGCGCCATGAAGATCGTCGAAGTCACCGTGGACGTCCGCAGCGCGGAGGATGCCGCAGCGTTCTACGGCACCGTGCTGGGGCTGCCGGTTTCGAGGGAGCCCGGCGCCGCTGTCGTAAAGGCCGGACGAACCCGCCTCGTGTTCCGCGACAACGCCGAGGCGCAGGGTTGCCATCACTTCGCGTTCACGATTCCGGCGAACTCCCTCACCGCGGCGAAGCACTGGGTGGCCGACCGCGCCGACATCCTGGCGAAGGGCGACGACGACGAGTTCGAGTACGGCGCCGGCTGGAACGCCCGCTCGTTCTACTTCGCAGGGCCGGAGGGCTCCGTGCTGGAGTTCATCATCCGGCGCGACCTGTGCAACGACTCGGATGGCGACTTCACCGCCGCCGACATCGAGTGCGTGAGCGAGGTCGGCGTTGCGGTCCCGCATGTCCTCGCCACCGTCGACCTGCTGGCCGGCGCCGGCATCGAACCGTACGGTCTCACGCCGCGCGACCGATTCGCGCCCGTCGGCACGATCGACGGGCTCATCATCCTCGTGACGCCGGACCGGCCGTGGTTCCCTGCCGACGACCTGCTGTCGAAGCAGTCGCGCATCCTCATCGACGCGACCGACGCGCACCCCGGTGTGTATCCGCTCGGTGAAGCGGCAGTCCTCACCGTGGGGAACGACTGACAACCGCCGCGACGATGCGCGGCTCAGGCCCCCGCCGCCTCGTCGGCGAGGAACTCGAGGGTGCTGAGCGCGGTGAGGTCGTCGGTGATGATGAGTGAACTCATTCCCGTGCGGGCGAGGCCGACGAGCGCTTTCACCTTCGTCTCCCCGCACAGGAGCGCGATCGATGTCTTCACGCGTTCGAGCTGTTCGAGGCTCACCGTGATGAGCCGCTCCGTCCACTCGTGCTGGACGATCTTGCCGTCGATGTCGTAGAGGTGCCCCAGGATGTTCCCGACGACACCGAGCTCGTTGAACTCCTTCGCGATCTTCGCGTCGTCGCTGCCCGTCCACGCGTAGGTGGAGGTCTGCAGCATCCCCGGGGCGCCGATTCCGTATACGGCCGCGTCGAGGTGGTCCCAGCGTTCGGTGGTGGCGCGCACGGTGTCGTTGAGCAGGATGGTCCTCCGCGATTCGACGGTGTCGCACAGGGCGGGGGCGTGAAGCGGGTAGCTCGTCGCCTGGAACCGCTCCGCCATTCCGCGCACGAGCGTATTGGCGTCCAGGTGCGGGTATGCGGCGTTCCAGCCTCCCATGAGCGGCAGGAGGCCGAGCCTCGGTCGTGGATCCTTCCCCAGGGATGCCAGCATTCCGTTGATCGTGTGGCCGGCCGACAACCCGACGATCCCGTCGTACGGCAGCCGTTCGAGGACCGTCGGCGCGGCTGCCGCGCCGCTGATCCGGCTCCGCTTGATCGAGTCGACGCGATGGCCGGGCGTGATGGCGAAGGGCGTATCGAGTTGCTCGCTCAGCCGCGCGGAGATGTCGTCGAAGTCGGAGTCATCCGCCGCCACGCTGATCGTGACGACCTTGCGTTCGCGCGCCAGCCGGTTCATCCGGGAGATCGTGGCGGGGGAGAGGGAGGTGATCTCGCTGATCTCCTTCAGGTTGAGTTCCCGGACGTAGTAGAGGTGCGCGACCAGGCGCAGCATCGAGTCCTCCTGCGTGCTCGCTTTGCGGCCCACGTTGAGGTCTCCTCTCTTTTCCCGCGCTGGTGTTGCCACTTTAGCCTCGGTTGGTGCCGACATTCCGCGTCGCCTTGACAACGATCTTCGACCACTGATAGACAAGCGTGAACTGAATGATTTTTAGTGAAAACTATTTCATATAGTAGCGCGAGACACGAGTGGGAGCAATGAAGATTCTTGTCGCGGGACACGGAGCACTTCCGGAAGCGTTGGTGAGCAGTGCCAGGATGATCGGCGGTGAACTCCCGGGTGTCGCGTCGATCGGCCTGTTTCCCGGCGATACGCCGCAGGATCTTCGCGACCGGATGCTGCAGCTCCTCGCCGACTTCCCCGCAGACCTGATTCTCACCGACCTCGCCGGCGGCACACCGGACAACGTGGCAAGCCTCGTCGCCAAGGGCGGCCAGGTGGCAAGCATCCGCCTCATCGTTGCGGGTGCGTCCCTGCCGCTCCTTCTGGAGTTCGCACTCTCCGGAACCGGAATCGAAGAACTGGATTCCGACGACGTCATTTCCGAAACGGGCGCCATCGTCCGATTCCGTGCGCCGGTCGACTGACCGGGCCGCACGCATACACCGCACCGAGTGCAAGGAGGCACGAAGTACATGACACTATCTCTCGTCAGGGTCGATGACCGGCTGATTCACGGCCAGGTCATCGCCGTCTGGTTGCGGGCTCTCGGCGCGGACGTCATCGTCGTCGCCGACGATGAAACCGCCGAAGACGAGTTCCTCAAAGACGTGTTGATCCTCGCCGCACCCTCCGGGGTCGAGGTCGAGGTCTACACCGTGGATGAAGCAGCGCCCCGCATCACGGAGCTCGCTGCCTCGTCACAACGCACCTTCGTGCTGGTCCGGAGCCCCATCTCGGTCCTGCGCATGGTGGAGCAGGGAGTACCCATCCCGCTGCTGAACATCGGCGGTATGGGTGCTGCGTCAAACCGTTCCAAGTTGTATCGCAACATCTCAGCCAGCACATCCGAAATCGACGCGATGCACGCTCTGGAACGGCTGGGAACCAAGGTGGAGATCCGCATCGTGGCGGATGACAGCGCGGTTTCCTTCTCATCAGTTGCCCCCCCGGCAACCAACTCGAATGGAGTCTGAACATGGTCAAGAATCCGAAGGGAGAGCGTCGGCTGTCACGCGGCGCGAAGATATCACTGGTGATATCGACCCTTGTCGTCATCATCGGGATCCCTACGGCGGTCCAGGCGATGACGTTTACCGAGACCGAGCCGTCATCGACGGTCACGATCTCACTGTTCCAGTCGATCCTCATCGGGCTCGGCTACTACCTCTCACAGTCGCCCTGGATCGCAGGCCTCAGCTTCTACACGCTGAACCGCCCGCTCGTCGCGGGACTCCTCGTGGGTATGATCCTCGGCGACCCGGGACAGGGCGCACTCATCGGTGCGGCCATCAACCTCATCTACCTCGGCTTCATCTCGGCCGGCGGTGCCATTCCGGGTGACCCGGGACTGGCCGGATGGGTGGGTACGACGATCGCGATCGCGGGCAACCTGAACTACGGTGCGGCCCTCGCCATCGCGGTTCCGATCGGACTCCTCGGAACCGTCGTGTGGAACGCCAGGATGACGGTCGACTCGGCCTTCATGCACATGGCGGACCGGGCGGCGGACAAGGCGGACATCGGCGGAGTCATTCGCGCGAACATCCTCTACCCGCAGGCGTGGCTGTTCCTCATCACCTTCGTGCCCGTGACGATCGCGGTCTTCATCGGCGCGAGCTTCATCGGTGATGTGATCAACGGATTCCCGGTGTGGCTGCTGGGCGGTCTCGCGATCGCCGGAGGCATCCTGCCCGCGATCGGCATCGCCATGAACATGAAGTTCATCTTCCTGGGCTCGGCGATTCCTTACTTCTTCGTGGGCTACCTCGTCATGGTCGTCCTCGGTAACGAGGTGTCGATCATGGTGCTCGCCGTCATCGGTGTCGCGCTCGCCTTCCTCCACGTGGTCTTCCTCGGTGACCGCGTGAGCAATGCCAGCAAACCCAAGTCCGAAAAGCTTCGCTCGGACAAGTCAGCAGAATCGGAGGCAGCACGATGAGCTCCACGGAAACCGCAACCAGCGGTGCGACCGCCGCAGGCGGCGAAAAGAGGATCACCCGTAAGGATCTGCTGATGTCGTGGCTGATCTGGACGTTCTTCTCACACTCCAACTACAACTACGAGCGGCTTCAGGCGTCGGCATTCGCCCACGCGATGACGCCGATCATCAAGCGGTTGTACGGCGGGGACAAGGAGCAGACGAGGGAAGCGCTCCAGCGCCACCTCGTGTTCTTCAACACCTCACCGGACTTCGGTGCGGTCATCCACGGCATCACGATCGCCATGGAGGAGCAGAAGGCCAACGGCGAGGAGATCTCCGACAACGCCATCACGTCGACCAAGACGGGCCTCATGGGCCCGATGGCCGGCATCGGTGACACGATCGGCCAGGGCATCGTCGTTCCGCTGCTCATCGCACTCGGGATCAGCATCACCGGTCTCGGAGCCCAGGCTCAGCAGAGCGGGGACCTGACCGGTATCACCGGCAACCCGCTCGGCCCGATCCTGTACTTCATCCTCGTGGCGGTGTTCAGCATCGGCGTGACGTATGTCATGTACACGCAGGGCTACAAGCAGGGTCGATCGTTCGTCACCTCGGTGCTCAAATCGGGGTTGATGGACAAGGTGATCCTGGGAGCGAGCGTTCTCGGAAACATCGTCCTCGGTGGCCTGACGGCACAGTTCGTCAAGGTGTACGTGGGATGGACGGTCAAGGCCGGCGAGACGTCGGTGCGCATCCAGCAGGACGTCCTCGACAAGATCCTGCCGGGGCTCCTCCCGCTGGCTCTCGTCGTGCTCACCTGGTGGCTGCTCAAGCGCGGATGGCACCCGATCAAGCTCCTCGTGATCTACGTCATCGTGTGCGTGCTCGGCGCGATCCCGTTCATGGGCCCGCAGCCGCAGTTCATCACCGACGCCTGTGGCTCGTCGATCCTGCAGCCGTACGGTCCGTGCGCGGATCCGGTGCCACCGGCTGAAGGGGAGTAAGGGATAACAATGTCGGATCAGCGACTCGCGACGGGGTGGGTGAGAACCCGCTCTGCAGCAAGCATCGGGGCTCTGCTCGCCTTGCTTGCGGCCGCGTCCTACGCGACGGTCAACGCACTTCTGCGTTCCGTTGCGGCGGATGTCGACCCCTTCGCGGGTTCGCTGATCCGGCAGATCCCCCTCCTGGTGATCGCCATGGCGGCGCTCATCATCCTGCGACCCGCCGCGCTCCGACCGCGGTCGGTCGACTTCATCGGGCCGAAGATGGTCATTGTCCTGATGGTCGCCGGGGTCGTGAGCTTCCTCGTCGGAAACGTGTTCCTCTTCTCGGGTCTCAACTGGGTGGGACTTGCGGTCGCCACGGCGGCGAGCCAGGGGGGCATCGTCCTCGGCGGCACGCTCGTCTCCGCTCTCGTACTGCGCGAGCCTCCCACCCGCTGGCAGCTCGTCGGCGTCATCGTCGTCGCGGTCGGCCTCGCGGTTGTCGCATCGCCCGGCTTCGGCAACGTGCAGGCCGGCCTCCTCGCCGTCATCGGATTCCTTCTGAGTCTTGCGGCGGGCGTCTGTTACACGATCAGCAATGCCGCCAGTCGCACGGTGCAGCGTCGCCCCCGCACCTTCATCACGGCGCTCGCGATGACGAACCTGGGCGGGATCATCGCTCTCACGATCGCCGTCGCCGTCCGCAGCGGTGGCCGCTTCGATCTCGTCTACAGTGCGCTCACCACTTCGCAGATCCTCGTACTCATCCTCGCCGGTGCCGTGAACGCTGTCGCCCTCGCGTCCATCACCCTTGCGGTCCGGTTCACGACCGTGACCGCGGTGAGCGCGCTGAGCAGCCTCGTCATCGTCTTCGGGATCATCATCGCGTGGCTCGTGTTCCACGAGAACATCGCCGTCGCCGTCATCGTCGGCGCGGCCATCATCATCGTCGGTGTCGTCATCGCCCAGGTTCGGCCGCGCGCAGCGGCGGCAGTTGACGCACCCGACCTCGACTTTCCCCTCGAAATCAATCACAGCGCAGACGCGATTCAAGTAATGGAAGAAGGCAGGAAATGACAACCACCGTGGACACCGAGGTGAAGACCACCTTTGTTGCCGGCGCGATCACTGGCGTGGGAAAGGTCGAACTCGTCGACATCCCCACGCCGACACCTGACTTCGGTGAAGCGCTCATCCGGATCGAAGCGACGGCCATCTGCACGTGGGAGCAGCGCACCTACAGCGGCGCGCAGTCCAACAAGTTCCCGTTCATCGGCGGCCATGAGGTCGCCGGGACGATCGTCTCCTTCGGCCCCGGATACCGCGGAACGCTCGCGATCGGCGACCGGGTCGCCCTCGGCGGGTCCGCGTGCGGCAGCTGCCACTGGTGCTACACCGGCAAGGATCGCGTGTGCGAGATGCACTACGACGGAGCGGTGGAATACGACGCCGGATGGGGCCCGGGCGGCTTCGCCGAGCTGAAGCTCCACCCGGCGGACGGCCTGTTCCCGATCGGCGACGTGCCGGCGGAGATCGGATGCCTCGCTGAGCCGCTCTCCTGCGCGCTGCACGCCGCGCGGCTGTCCGGTGCGGAGGTCGGGCAGGATGTCGTCATCCTGGGAGCCGGCGTCATGGGGCTCATGAACCTCATCGCCATGAAGAAGCGCGGCGCGCGCGTCATCGTCTCCGAGGTCGACGCCGCGCGGCTCGCGAAGGCCAAGGCCATGGGAGCGGACATCACGATCGACGCCTCGAAGCAGGACCCGGTCGCGGTCGTCAAGGAGCTCACCGACGGCCGAGGGGCGGACATCGTCCTCGCCGCCATCGGACACAGAGTCGCGAACGAGCAGGGCATGCAGATGATCGCGCAACGCGGGACGTTCGTCGTGTTCGCGTCCGCGCATCCGGAGACCCCGATCGAGGTCGGGCCCAACTCGCTGCACAACAACGAGCAGCGCGTCATCGGCGTCGTCTCGAGCGAGAAGCAGGACTTCTACCTCGCGGCGAAGCTCATCCGCCAGGGGCAGGTCGACCTGACTCCGCTCCTTCAGAACCGCTACCCGCTCTCGAACCTGAGCGGCGCGCTCGATGAGGCGATCCTGCCGGGCACCTACCGCATCGTCGTCGAGAGCTGACCACAGCCTCCCGACGCATCGACCAACAGTTCAGCAATCACAGCACAGAAAGAAACAGGAGAAACACAATGAAGCGCAGAATGAGACAGATCTTCGGGTCGGACGGACGCATGCTGATGGTCGCCATGGACCACACGGCCTTCCTTCAGGATCCGGTGGACGGCCTCGTGAACTACGGCAAGACGATCAGCGACTCCGTCGCGGCGGGTGCCGATGCGTTCCTCTCCCCGATCGGCTCCGCACAGCGGTATGACGAAGAGTTCGGCCGGTCCTCCGTCGTCGTGAGCGTCGACACCCGCGCCCCGTTCGGTGCGGAGGCCGTCGCCCGCGCGCTGGCGATCGGTGCCGACGGCATCAAGGCCATGGTCTACCCGTTCGCGAACGAGGACTGGGTCAACCAGTCCGCGGCGCTGGCCGCCCAGGCATCCGCCGTCGGCCTGCCCTACCTCGCCGAGCCGGTGCCGGGCGGATTCTCCGCGGCCGACATGCGCACGCCGGAGATCATCGCCGCCGGCGCACGTGTCGCGGCGGAGACGGGCGCAGACATGATCAAGACGTTCTACACGGGCGACGCGAAGTCGATGCGCAAGGTCGTCGACTACGCCGGTGTGCCGGTCATCATTCTCGGCGGCCACGCGAAGGACACGCTCGAGGAGTTCTACGGCCCGATCTGGGACGCCATCAACCACGCGGGGGTCGTCGGTGTCGCGGTGGGCACGAACATCTGGTCGTCCAAAAACCCGGGCGGTGTGGTCCGCGGGCTCAATGCGATCCTGCACGAGGGCGCGACCGTCGAGCAGGCTGTATCGGCGGCGAAGTAATGACGGACACGACTACTGATCCGCGGTGGGCGCTGTTCGACCAGACGCTGCCCATGCTCATCGGGGGCGAACTCATCACCGACGGTGAGACGTCGGACATCGTCTCGTCGCGCACGCGCGCCGTCGTGGGTCGCTTCGCGGTTCCGGATGAGGCGACGGTGGATCGCGCCGTCGCCTCGGCGAAGAAGGCTGCCCCGGGCTGGGCGGGCCTCACGGGCCTCGAGCGCGGCAAGTACCTGCTGAAGATCGCCGACATCATGGAGAAGCACGCGAAGGACTTCGAGTTCCTCGACGCGATCGACATCGGCAAGCCGGTCATGGGTGTTCGCTACAGCGACATGCCCGTGTCGCTGTCGGCGCTCGCCTACTTCGCCGGTCGCGCACAGGATCTCGGCGGGCGCAGCGTCGAGGTCGGCGATCCGATGGTCAGCCATCGTGCTCGCCTGGAGCCCTACGGGGTCGTCCTCGAGGTGTTGCCATGGAACGGTCCGCTGTGGACCGGTGTGCAGCGGATGGCCGCCATCCTCGCGGCAGGAAACGTCGCGATCATGAAGCCGTCCGAGCTCGCCTCGGCGTCGTTCACGTATCTGGCTTCGCTCGTCGCCGACGTGCTCCCACCCGGGGTGCTGACGGTGATCAACGGACGCGGCTCGAAGGTCGGCGCCCAGCTGGTGAAGCATCCGGATGTCGCCATGGTGTCGCTCACCGGCGGCATCGAGACCGGCGTGCGGGTCCTGAAGGACACCGCGGACCAGGTCAAGCGCGTCTCGCTCGAGCTCGGGGGCAAGAACCCGAACATCGTGCTCGACGATGCCGACCTGGACACCGCCGTCATGTGGAGTGCCATGGGTGCGTTCTCGAGCTCGGGCCAGATCTGCGTCTGCGGATCCCGCATCCTCGTGCAGCGCGGAATCTACGACGAGTTCAGCGCGCGGCTCGTGGCCGATGCGAAGTCCCGACGGGTGGGCGACCCCCTGCTCGAGGACACCGCGATGGGTCCCGTCGTCGGCGAGGACCACTACAACAAGGTGTGGGGATACATCGACAATGCGATCGCGAGCGGCGAGGGCGAGCTTCTCGCCGGCGGCGAGCGGTACACCGATGGCCCGCTCAGCGAGGGCTGGTTCGTCCCACCGACCGTGTTCGGGAACGTCGACTCGAGCTGCACGATCGCCAGGGAGGAGATCTTCGGCCCGGTGGTCACGCTGACGCCGGTCGACGACCTCGACGAGGCGCTCGCGATCGCCAACGACACCAGGTACGGCCTGGCATCCGGGATCTTCACCACCAGTGTGGATCACGCGGAGAAGGCGGCTCGCGAACTGCAGGCCGGTCAGGTGTATGTCAACCAGTGGTTCGCGCCCGGAGGCCTGCAGGCCCCGTCGCAGGGCTACAAGACCAGTGGAATTGGCGGGGTGGGTATCGAGAAGTATCTTCAGACGAAGAACATCTTCACCCGTTCAAGTGCGCCATCCAGCAACTAGTACCTCGGGGAGCAGTGAACATCAGTATGGAAACCAGTGAGGGCGTGGACGTGATCAGCGCAGAGGTCATCGTGGGATCGAAGTCGGGTCTCCACGCGAGGCCCGCCGCCATGGTCGTCGCACTCGCCGGCACCCTCGACCCGCCCGTGACGTTGCGGAAGCCGGATGGCTTGGCCGTCAACGCGCGGAGCATCGTCAAGGTGTTGTCCCAGAACTTCTGCTACGGCGATCTGGTCGTGGTGGAGGCGACCGGTGACGGCGCTGAGGATTCGGTCCGAGAGATGGCGGAACTGGTGGCGAGGGAGCTGGAAGAAGACGATGCCATTGTCGACGCCATCGAGGCATCCGATTAAGGCTGGTCGATCACTGTGAATTACCGGGGACTGGGCGTAGGGCTCGGGATCGTCGTCGGCCCGGTGCGACGGATGTTCACCGTCGTACCGGAGCCGGCGGACGAGGTCTCGGCGCTCTCCCTCAAGGATGAGCGGGTTCGAGCCAGGGAGGCCCTCGAAACGGTCGCCGTCGAACTGGAGTCTCGCGCGCGGCAGGCCGGTGGCGACGCCGCCGATGTGCTGGCCGCACAGGCGATGATGGCCCGTGACCCCGATGTCTGGGACGACATCGAGGCGCTCCTCGTTCAGCGGAAGACCGCGGAATGGGCCGTGTCCCAGGCCTTCAGCGCCTTCGTGGGGATGCTGAAGTCGCTCGGAGGGACCCAGGCGGAACGCGCGGCAGACCTGGTCGATGTCTCGCGGCGGACGGTCGCCATCATCATGGACGTCCCCTACGGCGAGATTCCGGAGTGCGACGAGCCGTACGTGCTGGTCGCGGAGGATCTCGCTCCGGCCGACACCGCGATGCTCGACCTGAGTTGTGTTCTCGCGCTCGTGACGTCCGGTGGCAGCCCGACGGCCCACACAGCGATTCTCGCGCGGGCGAAGGGTCTCGTCGCGGTCGTCTCCGCCGCCGGGGTCCTCGACATCCCCGATGGGGAGATCGTGGTCGTGGATGCCGCGGAGGGCACGATCGAGTGCGCCCCGGACGCCGACCGCATCGCCGAGGTTCGCGAACGGATGAGCCATGAAGACGACGAAGGCGACCTGAGCGACGGGCAGCTCTCCGACGGCACAGCGATCCCGCTGCTCGCGAACGTCGGCTCGCTCGGCAACGTGCAGAACGCGCTCGCGAAGGGAGCGGAAGGCGTCGGCCTGCTCCGCACCGAGTTCCTGTTCTTCGAGGAGGATGTCGCGCCGAGCGTCGAGGAGCAGACCGCACGTTACCGCGAGATCCTCGTGGCGCTCGACGGCAGGAAGGCCGTGGCGCGCACCCTGGACGCCGGGGCGGACAAGCCGCTCGCATTCCTCCCTCTCGGCAAGGAGGACAACCCTGCGCTCGGGGTACGGGGCATCCGGACCGTGCACAAGCACGAGCAGTTGCTGCGGGATCAGCTCGAGTCGCTGTCCGCGGCCGGGAGCGCAGTGCCCTCAGACCTGTGGGTCATGGCGCCCATGGTGGCCGACGCGACCGAAGCGGAATGGTTCGCCTCGATGGCCAGGGAGGCCGGCATCCGCACGGTCGGGGTCATGATCGAGGTTCCGTCGTGCGCTGTCGTCGCAGACCAGGTCTTCGACGCCGTCGACTTCGTGAGTATCGGAACGAACGACCTCACGCAGTACGCGCTCGCCGCAGATCGCCAGAACGGTGAGGTCGCCGCCTACCAGGATGCCTGGCATCCCGCGGTGCTGAGGCTCATCCGGATGGTGGGTGACGCGGCGACCGCCTCGAAGAAGCCGCTGAGCGTGTGCGGCGAGGCGGCATCCGACCCGCTGTTGGCGGTCATCCTCGTCGGACTCGGGGTCACCAGCCTGTCGATGGTGCCGAACGCACTCAGGGAGGTGCGGTCGACCCTCGCGAAATACAGCCTCGAGGAGGCCAGGGTGCTCGCCGCGATCGCACTCGACGCGCGCAGCGCCGCCGACGCGCGGAGCCGGGTGCGTGACGCGCTTCCCCGGTCGCCCCGCTGATCAGAGGAGGTCCTGAGAATGTCCGATCCGGATTCTGTCGCGACGGTCGTCGGCGTGCGCTTCGAGCTGTTCGTGCGGGACGTGGCGACCACGGTCGCCTTCTATGAGGCGACGCTCGGGCTCACGCCTCCCGACGGGTGGTCGCCCGACGGCTACGTCCCGTTGCGTTCCGGGGTTGCGACGATTGGCGTGCAGAGCCCGGAGAACCTCCACGCCGGCCACCACTTCAGCCCCGAGCGACTGGCCGGGCCGCGCGGCGTCGGTGTCGAGATCGTTCTCGAGGTGGACGATGTCGAAGCGGTCTACGCGGCGGCCGGCTCCCACGCGGATGCGCTCGGCGGCGTGTGCGAGCCGCTCAAGGCGCGGCCGTGGGGCACGAGGGACTTCCGGCTCGTCGACCCCGACGGATACTACGTGCGCGTGACCTCCGTCCGGCAGCGATAGCCGTCGGCATCCGATCGGAGAGCGCCCTGGTCGGTTCGAGGCCGAGCCGGGACCTGTACTAAACTCTCTCCCGGTACCGTGTCCGAGCGGCCGAAGGTGCAACTCTCGAAAAGTTGTGTGGGTGAGAGCCCACCGTGGGTTCAAATCCCACCGGTACCGCCAATCAAGTCGTCGTGATCAGGGGTTTCCCTGAACTCCCTGTGAGCAGGGCACGGTCGGCGTGACGTATAGCGCGCACGACGACATCGTGCAGGTTGATCGCCGGGCCGGGTCCCGAGGTCACCGCGCGCTCGGTCTCGTCAGCGGTCACGACATCCCAGAGGGCGGGATCGAAAAGTGCCGTGACCGCGTCGGCAGTGACGGTGGCCGCCGCGAGCGGCTCCGATCGAAGTTCCGCGGCGTGGCTCAGGACACCCGTTGAGATGTCGACCGCGGTGACGTGCCAGCCGCGAGTGGCAAGCCAGATCGCCTCGGACCCATCCCGCATCCTGCCTCTAACGCCGTGCCGGGATCCTAGTGCGCATCGCCGGCATTCCCAGCGCGCTCCCAACCGCCACTGTTACCGTGGCGACGCAATTGATGGGCCACATCCTGTCTCCGCAATAATCATGCAAAAGACACCCCGCCACTCCCTACCGTTGCACGTTCGCGATGCGAGCGTGCGATTGCGTGCAACCTGGCGGGCCAGGAAGAAACTCGCCATCGGTGCGAGCGTCCTCGCCTTCGCCTTCCTCGCGATCACCGTCATCGCACCGCCTGGGCCCGCGACGGCCAAGGAGATACTCGCCGGATACAACGACCTCCACGCGCAGACCGTCACCGTTCCCCTGAATGTCGAGCCCGCATCCGTCGTTCGCGACGACTACTCGATCATGCCGGGCGTTCCCCAACTGGCGAAGCACGGCACGAACTACGACTGGGCGAAGATCGTGCTCCTCGAAGGCGGTTGGCCCGTGACGGAGAACAACGTCACCGTCATCACGCGCTGGATGCGCCAGGAGAACGGACCCAACAACTGGTGGAACCGCAACAACCCCCTGAACAACGGATGGGGTTCGGGCGGTGGCGGCGGAACCGGCAGCTATGTGAGCCTCATTTCCGCCGCGCAGAACGCCGCCGAGGCGCTGCACTCCCACCCCGGGTACGCCGCGATCATCGCCGCGTTCGCCGCCGACGCGCCCACGGAGGTCACGGAGCACGCCATCTGGGCCTCGC
Source organism: Terrimesophilobacter mesophilus (assembly GCF_014200375.1). Taxonomy (GTDB): domain Bacteria; phylum Actinomycetota; class Actinomycetes; order Actinomycetales; family Microbacteriaceae; genus Terrimesophilobacter; species Terrimesophilobacter mesophilus. Next base: position 1,611,555 of record NZ_JACHBP010000001.1, read on the forward strand.
CGTGGGCATCCGGCCACTACGCGAACGGCGGACACTGGCACTACACGCCGGTCGCCGAGTTCACCGCCCCGGCCAGCGCCTGGGGCCTGTGACGCCCCGGGGACTGCAGCCGTCACCGAGGTTCAGGTCACGCGCGCGAGCGCGAAGCCGTCCCACCCCTTGATGCCCACGGTCTGGATCGCCGTCGCCTCCAGTCGTGGATCGGCCCCCACGGCGTCGAGGAACGCACGGGTCCCGGTCACGGAGTCGTCTGAGCCGTCCTCCTCGAGCACCCGCCCGCCGCGCACCACGTTGTCGCACAGGATGACGCTGCCCGGCCTCGTGAGTTTCAGCGCCCACTCCAGGTAAACCGCGTTGTTCGGCTTGTCCGCGTCGATGAAGACGAGGTCGAACGGATCGGCGCCCTCTCGCACCAGCTGCGCGAGTGAATCCGCGGCTTCAGCGACGCGAACCTCCACCCGCTCGGCGACGCCGGCGCGCGCCAGGTTGCTGCGCGCGACTTCTGCGTGCTTCGGCACGACCTCCAGGGTCACGAGCCGCCCGCCCTCCGGCAGTCCCCGCGCCATCCAGATCGTGCTGTACCCGCCGAGAGTGCCGATCTCCAGCACGCGTCGCGCGTTCATCAGCCGCACGAGCAGCATGAGGAACTTCCCCTGCGCGGGGGAGACGTCGATGGACGGCAGGCCCGCCTCGGCGTTCGCGTGGAGCGCGCCCGTGAGGGCGTCATCCGGAGTGACGAGCAGTCGCGTGAAGAAGTGGTCGACGTCCGTCCAGGGTTCCTCGTTCATCACTCCATTGTGCGCCCGGGCCATGGGAACATGCGAGGCCGGCCGCCGCTGGTATAGTTTTCAGGTTGGCTTCGGCCGGCAGGACTGCGCCCGTAGCTCAGCGGATAGAGCAATTGACTACGGATCAATAGGCCGGGGGTTCAAATCCCTCCGGGCGCACTTCACCAGGCACCCCGCGGGAATCACGACATCCTGCGCGTGAACTTTCGCTTGCGGCCGTAGAGGTATAACATCATACAGATCACGTCCCCAGAGTTGCGGAGTAAAGAGATGAGCACAGCGTCCTCGGTTGACAAGAGCGCGGTCGGCCTCGGCGAGCGCCAGTTCCACATCGGAATCGCGCCAGGTGAAGTGTCAACGGTCGCCCTGCTGCCAGGAGACCCGTTCCGAGTGCCGCTCGTCGCGGAGTTCCTCACCGACGTGAAGGAAGTCGCGCACAACCGCGAGCACAAGACCATGACGGGGATGTACAAGGGCCGGATGATCACGGCCACCTCCACGGGGATGGGCTGCCCGTCGACGGCCATCGCGGTGGAAGAACTCATCCGCGTCGGCGTCACCTCCTTCATCCGGGTGGGGTCGTCCGCCGGCCTGCAGGCTGGAGTGAAGCCCGGTGACCTTCTCGTCAGCGAAGGCGCCCTCCGGAACGATGGAACGACTGCCGCATACGCTCACCACGGCTTTCCCGCCGTCCCGGATCTTCGCATCACGCTGGAACTCGCCGAGGCCGCGCGTGAACTCACGGCGGGGACCACCGCCTCCGTGCACTCGGGCATCAACGCGAGCGATGACGCCTTCTATGCCGAGACACCGGAGTGGATCGCGGAGCTCAACCAGCTCGGCGTGCTCAACGTCGAGATGGAGAGCGCCGCACTCTATGTCGTGGCGCGACTGCGCGGCGTGCGTGCGGGGATGATCTGCTCCACCTCGAGCAACCTCTTCGACGGCACGAGCCTGTACGACGGTGTCGACACCGCACTCAAGGACGGCTGGATGCGGAGCATCGAAGCTGCCCTCGAGGTCGCGGTCCGTCTGGAACTCTGACGTGCTCGTCAACCTGCACAGCCATCTCGAGGGGCGAGTGCGCCCCGCGACGGCAGCAGAGTTGGCCATCGAGGCGGGAGTGGTCGAGCCCGCAGGCGGCTGGGCCGGATCCATCCACCTCGACGGGCCCGCCGACCTCACCACGTATCTTGCGAAGGTCGCATCGACTTACCCGTTCTTCCGCGTCCCGGATGCCGCACGCCGCATCGCGCGTGAGGCCGTCGAGGATGCGGCAGCAGCCGGGCAGGACTACCTCGAGCTCCGATTCGGCCCCGCCACGCACGCCGACAGTGAGAGCGGCATCCGCGACGTGATCGAAGCAGTCGTCGACGGCATGCGCCAGGGCTCGGCCTCGACCGGGATACCGAGTGGCGCGGTCGTGGCGATCCTGCGCCATCACGACCCCGCGGTCAATGAGTCGGTGGCCAGGGTGTCGGCGAGCCTTGCGGGCGAGGGCGTTGTCGGCTTCGACCTGGCCGGCGACGAACTGCTCTTTCCCGCGATCGCGCCGCACGTGCCCGCGTTCCGGATTGCTCGGGATGCCGGGCTCGGCATCACCTGCCACGCGGCGGAGGCCGCCCCCGGCACTGCCGCGCTCGAAGCGGTGACTCTTCTCGGCGCGACCCGGATCGGACACGGAGCGCACATTGCGGACGATCCGGACGCCCTCGCCTGGATCGCCGATCGCGGCGTCGTCGTCGAGGTCTGCCCCACTTCGAATTGGTACACGGGGGCGATCCCGACCATTGCAACCCATCCCGCCCCGATCTTCCGCGGCGCAGGAGTGCCGCTGGTGCTCGGCGACGACAACCCGGCCCAGACGGGCAGCGATCTCCCGGGGGAGCGGATCGTGCTGGTCGAATCCCTCGGGTTCTCCGCGGAAGATCTCCACGCACTCGACGTGACCAGCATCGCCGCCGCCTTCGTCGACGACCGCACCAGATCCGCACTGAGCCGACGCCTCAGTCCACAGCTCCTCGACCCTCTTGCACAACGAGTCGAAGAGGTATAACTTCATACAACCCTTGCAATGATCCACCACGAAGAACCGGAGACACCATGCAGAGACGCACTACAGTCACCACCCTGATCTCGGTGGGCGTCCTTGTCGCGCTCGCCGTGAGCGGTTGCGGCGCGGCGCCAGACAGTTCCCCCTCGACGTCCCCCGCAGCCAGCAACTTCCTGCCCTGTGCGGTATCCGACCTCACCGGGTTCAAGGACAAGGACTTCAACGAACTCACCTACAACGGTGTCAAAGCCGCCGCCGACAAGCTGGGGGTGAAAGTCGCCACCGCAGAGTCCTCCGCCGAGGACCAGTACGCCGGAAACATCTCTGCGCTCGTCAATGAGGGCTGCAACCTCATCGTCACCGTCGGATTCGCACTGGCGAGCGCGACGCGCGACTCGGCGAAACTCAACACCGACGTCGACTTCGCACTCATCGACAGCGCATTGAGCAACGACGATTTCAGCCCGCTCGTGCTGCCCAACGTGAAGCCGGTGCTGTTCGACACCGCCCAGGCCGCCGTTCTGGCCGGCTACCTCGCGGCGGGTGCCACGAAGACCGGTGTCGTCGGAACCTTCGGCGGTATGCCCTTCCCGTCTGTCACCGTCTTCATGGACGGATTCGCTGACGGAATCGCCCACTACAACGAGGTGCACGGTGCCACCGTGAAGCTCCTCGGCTGGGACAAGGCGAAGCAGGATGGGCTGTTCGTCGGCAGCTTCGACGACCAGAACCAGGCGAAGACGATCACGGAGAACATGCTCGACCAGGGCGCCGACATCGTCATGCCGGTGGCAGGAACCCTGTTCAAGGCGTCGATTCAGGCCATGATCGACCAGAAGATCGACGGCGCGGTCATCGGCGTGAACTCTGATGTCTATATCAGCGCACCGGAGTTCAAGTCCTACTACCTCACCTCGGTGATGAAGAACCTGACCACCGCCGCTGAGGAGGTCACCCTCGCCGCCGCGGACGGAAAGTTCGACAACACCGCGTACATCGGCACTCTCGCGAACAACGGCGTCGGCATCGCGCCGGCGCACGACTGGGAGTCCAAGCTCGACCCGGCACTGCTCGCCGAGGTCGACAAGCTGAAGGCGGACATCATCTCCGGCGCCTTCGTCGTGGATTCCCCGTCATCGCCCAAGGGTTGACAGGGAAGGAGGGGGATCGCACGCGCGACGTGGCGGTCCCCCTCCGCACCGACATCCGGGCATTCGGTCGACTGGTCGGATGGGAGTACTTTCCCGTCGCGTTCCTCGGTCGATTGCCGTTCGCGATGATGATCGTGGGGATCCTGACGATCGTCACCACGGTTCGAGGGTCGGTGGCCGAAGCCGGAATCGCCGCAGCATGCGCGGGGCTCGGAACATCCGTTCTGGGGCCCACGATCGGCGCCATGGCCGATCGGTACGGTGAGCGACTCATCCTCATCGTCGTCTGCGGTCTGAGCATCATCTCGACGGTCGGTCTTCTCGCCGTCGTCCTCGCGGGAACGCCGTTCGCCGTCGTCGCGCTGGTCGCGGCCCTGGCCGGAGGCCTGACCCCTCAGGTCGCGCCGTTCTCCCGATCCCGCCTCGTGAAATTCGCCGGCATCCCGAGCGCGCCCGCCCGGCGACAGCGCGCCCTGTCCGCCGTGATGAGCTACGAGTCCGCCATGGATGAGGCATCGTTCGTGGCCGGTCCCGTGCTCGTCGGCATCCTCACCTCGTTCATCGCCCCCTGGGCGCCGCTGGCCCTCGGTTCCTTGCTGACGGCAGGAATCGTCGTGTGGTTCGCGCTGCATCCGAGCGTCAACCAGACCCACCGGCGCCACGAGGGGGCGGACCCGAAGTCGGGGCCGGTCTTCACCGTGAGGGTCCTGGTGCTGGCGGCCGCCATGCTGGCGGTGGGCGGCGTGTTCGGGTCCATCCTCACCGGCCTCACCGAATTCCTGCGCGCGATGGGTCACGCCGAGCAGACCGGAATCGTCTACGGCGCCATGAGCGGCGGGGCCATCGTCATCGCGATCGCCGTCGCAGCCCTTCCTCGCACGTTCGGGTTGAGCGCGCGCTGGATCACGTTCGCCGCACTCGGTGGAATCGGTGCCGTCCTGCTGGCCGTGGCCCTGAACCTGTCGACAGTCGTCGTCGCTCTCGTGCTGAGCGGATGCGGTGTGGGGGCCGTCCTCGTCGCGCTGTTCAGCCTCGGGGCGGACGAGGCGCCGAACGGACGATCCACAACTGTCCTCACCACCCTGCAGAGTGCCCTGGTCGTCGGGCAGGCGGCCGCGGCGGCAGTCGGCGGCTACGTGGCCCAGCAGGGTGGAGCATCCAGCACGTTCTGGATCACCGCGTCGTTGTCAGCCGTGCTCGTCGTGCTGGCGCTCGTCCATCGGCGACTGCACCGTCGCGATCGGGCGCGGGTGGCATCCGCTCCCTAGGCGGGTTTCCACTGCGTGATGGCCAGATGACCGAACGCCGGCGCGAGAGCACTCTTCGAGATGTACGCCGCGACACTGTTCAATCGGGCGGTCTGCGTGAGCACGAGAAGGGGGTCGCTGGACTTCACGTCGAGGTGGCCGGCTCTCGTCGGTCCGGCGATCGTCGCCGCCACGTCGCAGCTCTCGTCCGTGAACACCGGGCCAAGCCGCTGGGTGATGAAGTTCAGCAGTGTCGTCGCCGTATCGGCTGACTCTGGAAGGCAGGATGCCACCTCGGGGCTGAGCGCGGAGAGGTAGTGCTCATCCGGAACGTACTCCTGGACGAGCGCCATCCGCGCACCGTCCCTCGCGACCACCGACTCGCGGAACCAGAAGCTGGCGTCCACCGCCAGACCGAGATGCTCCGAGACGAAGTCGGTGACCGGCTGCCTGGTGAACTCCAGGACCTCGACAGCGATCGAGCGGCCGTGCCCGGAGAGCAGCTGTTCCAGGGACTGGAACTCTCCCAGCGTCTGGGCCGGTAGCGAGTTCGCGACGAAACGACCGACTCCGCGCTTCGTGGTGATGAGGCCGTCCTCCTCGAGGAGCATGAGCGCCTCACGCACCACGGTGCGACTGACGCCCAGGGAGTTTCCGAGTTCGATCTCGCGCGGAAGGAGCACGCCGGCCGGCAGAATCCCGTCACGGATGCCACCGGAGATCCTCGAATAGACCGCGACGCGCAATGGCTGGCCCGGTGAGGTCAGAAGCGGCTCTTCCAGGAAGTTCACGAGGCCGCTCACGGACCGGTCACCTGCGGAGCGAATCTCATGGGTTGAGCCTACTTGCTGAACCGTCCCGCGCCACGGCAGGACAAACTGAGTATCGTCTCGGCCGGCTTCGGCCCGGTGAGCGGCCTCGCGTGCGAGCTACCTCCTGCTGCCGGCGAACATCGGCCACATCGCCACGACCCCGCCCGCGGTGTCACCGGCGTGGCCGATGTGGCCCAGGTGCCAGTTGTCCTCGATCGTGGTCAACAGCGAATAGTGGTTGTAGGGGGTGTGGTCCACGATGTGGTGCGGGCCGGAACCCGTCACCACGATCGCCGGGATCAACCCGCCACCGTAGGTGCCACCGGTCCACGCCGGGCTGATGCGGGCATCCGCTGCCCCGACATACGGCGAGTCGCAGCATCCGGACGTGCTCTCCCAACCACCGTTGGTGGTATCGCCGGTGTAGTCGTTCTCGTCCGTGACGATGACGATCGCCGAGTGCTTCGTCCACGCATTCGAATCCATGATGGTGTCGACGGCCGTGTGCACGAACGCATCCGCCTTCTGCTTCAACGCGGCATCGTTGGCATCGTCCCTGACGCTGCCGTACGGGCACGGCGTCTCCGCGTAGCCCTCGATCGTGTCGTAGACGCCGCCGTGCATGTCATTGCACTGGTTCGGCGTGATCCAGACGAATTGCGGGGCATGCTGTCCATTGAGGTCCGCCGCCAGTTGCGAATAGTCCTTGACGTTCGCCATCCGCGCCGGGTTGTTCTTGATGTCGTCGAACAGCACGAACGGGTTGTGCTTCTTCGCATACAGCGACGCCGTCGCACCATTGGGCAGCACCGGGCCCGACCGGTCCAATTTGTTGGCCGGCAGCGTCTGCATGTATGCGCCCCAACTGATGTGGTGCGCCTCGAGCTGATCGACAAGGTTCACACGGTCGAGATTGACGACATTCTGGTCATTGTCATCCTGAATGCCGTAGTTGTCGCCCGCGATCGACGCGATGTAGTTCGGCATCGAGGGATGTGTCACGCCGTAGTAGTGGTCCGCCATCGAATAGGTGTTCGCGAGACTCGTGATGTACGGCGCGTTCACGTCGCCGATCACGCTCGACTGGGAGTGGTTCTCCAGCATGATCACGTAGATGTGGTCGAATCCACTCGACGAGGAATGCCAGGACTGGTTGCCGGGCGCGTGGTACGTGTCGGCAGCGACCGCGGAGGCGGCCGTCAACGCGATGGTGGCTGCGACGGCCAAAGCGCCGGCCGTGAGGCGGGATCGGAGTTGCATAGGGGGTAGTCCTTCCTTGTGAACCTGTTGCCTGTCTGGCAGGGCGGGAAGGTCGCCATCACGACATACACGGGGCGGCCTCGCGCCGTGTCACAGAACAAACCTTGACCCATTGCCACGCGATGTCAAGGTGTTCTACCCCCGAACTCGCTGTCAGATCGGATGTCGGATGATGGACCACAGCATCGGTCAGCGGTACTCCTGCCACACGGTGACCGGATACCCCGCCTCGGGGAGGATCGTGATGCGTCGCGCACCGTCCGGCTCGGTCACGATCTCCGGCTGCACCGTGAACCGTGAGCGCGCCCTGGCCGCCGCGAGAGCCTCGACGCTGCTGCCGCTCTCCGCGAGCCTGGCGAGGTTCATCATGGTGGGGAAGATGATGGGGCGCTCACCGGACTGGGCGAGTGCGAGCGCGACGGCGGGCGGCATCCACTCGGCGACGAGCGTCTCAGCGCCATCCGGGACGGCGACCGTGTCGGGCGACACTGCGGCGAGGAAGAAGTGGGTGTCGAATCGGCGCGCCTCGGCGATCGGGGTGATCCAATGCCCGAAGTGCGTGAGAGCGTCGAGCCGGATGCGCGCGCCGGCCGCCGTGACCGCGTCGCGGAATTCCCGGCCGTCGCGAACTGGCGCAGGGCCATCCGCGAGCAGGATGCCGGTCTCCTCCCAGACCTCCCGGACGGCTCCGATGCGCAGTGCACGCTCGTCGTCCGCGAGCTCATCGAAACCGGATGCCGACTCCCGCCAGGCCGGATCGTGGTCCCCCGGGTCGATCGCCCCGCCCGGAAACACGAGCGCTGAAGCGAATGCACCGCGAGCCGCCCGGGTCACCAGCAGCACCTCGAACGGGTCATCGCGCAACAGCAGTACCGTCGCCGAGCTGCGGGGGACGGGGTCCGCCGAATCCTCAGTCGTCACAGTCGCCATGATACGAGAGCGGCAAGGCACGGTTCGGCATCGCCTGCCTGTGCCCTCTGGTCAGGCCATGGCGCATCCGTTAGTCTCCCAGCATGCAGCAGGTCGCAGAATGCGTCATCCCGCCGCGCTCGAAGACGCTCGCCGAACCGCCGATCGTCGCGCGCATTCGGGAGTGCGTGATCGGCGACGACCGCCTCATGGACGGCCCGTACGGCCAGAAGCCCGTCACCTACGCCGACTACACCGCGAGCGGTCGCTCGCTCAGCTTCCTCGAGGACTTCCTCCGCGACGAGGTGCTCCCGCGCTACGCGAACACGCACACCGAGTCGAGCGGCACCGGCCTCCAGACCACCCGGCTGCGTGAGGATGCGAGGGACACCATCCGCCGGGCCGTGAACGGCGACGACGACACCATGGTGATCTTCACCGGGAGCGGATCCACGGGCGCCATCGACAAGCTCGTCGGCATCCTCGGCCTCCGCCTTCCGCGCGAGCTCGACGAGAAGTACGGCATCGACGCGCTCATTCCCAAGGACCAGCGCCCCGTCGTCTTCATCGGTCCGTACGAGCATCACAGCAACGAACTGCCCTGGCGTGAATCGATCGCGGATGTCGTGACCATTCACGAGGACGCCGACGGCCACATCGACCAGGCTCAGCTCGCCGACGAGCTGCGGATGTACGCGGGCCGGCCGCTCAAGATCGGATCGTTCAGCGCGGCGAGCAACGTCACGGGCATCCTGAGCGACACGCACGCGATCACCAGGCTCCTGCACGAACACGGCGCCCTCGCGCTCTGGGACTTCGCCGCGGCCGCGCCCTACATCGACATCGAGGTCGACCGGCGTACGGCCGACGGGAGCGTCGGCGATCCGCTCGAGCGCAAGGACGCCATCTTCCTCTCTCCGCACAAGTTCATCGGCGGTCCGGGGACGCCGGGCGTGCTCATCGTCGACCGGGCACTGCTGCGCAACACCGTCCCGGTCGTCGTCGGCGGAGGCACGGTCAGCTACGTCAACGAGAACACGCACCGCTACCTCAGCAACCCCGAGCACAGGGAGGAGGCGGGGACGCCCGCGATCATCGAGTCGATTCGCGCCGGACTCGTCTTCCAGCTCAAAGAGGCCGTGGGCGTCGAGACCATCGTCGCGCTCGAACACGACTTCCTGCGCCGCGCGATCACCGCGTGGAACGCGCATCCGTCGATCGAGGTGCTCGGCAACCCGGAGGCGGAGCGACTCTCGATCGTGTCGTTCGTCGTTCGTCGGCCGAGCGGACGATACCTGCACCACAACGCGGTCGTCGCGATGCTGAACGACGTGTTCGGCATCCAGAGCAGAGGCGGATGCTCATGCGCCGGGCCGTACGGTCACCGGCTTCTCGGCATCGACGAGCAGCGCTCGAGCGAGTTCGACGAGCAGATCCAGGGCGGATGCGAGGGCATCAAGCCTGGCTGGGTGCGGGTCAACTTCAACTACTTCCTGAGCGAGGAGGTCTTCCGCTACATCGTTCAGGCCGTCACCATGATCGCCGAACACGGCGCGAAGCTGCTGCCCGACTACCGGTTCGACGCGGCATCCGGTCTCTGGAGGCACAGGGCTGGACCGGTCGAGCCACCCCTGCGCCTCGCCCAGCTGACCTACGATGCGAATGGCCGACTCGGGTTTCCCCGACACGACGACCGTGCTCCGGCATCCGTCTATGCCGATTCTCTCGAGGCCGCGCGACGGCTCTTCGCGGATGCCCCGGATGCGCGGCCGGGCACGCCGAGCGTTGCTGAGGAGCTCGGCGACAAGTTCGAGCATCTGCGCTGGTTCGACCTCCCTGTGGAGTGCCTCGCCTGACGCCCTCGCGGGTAGAATCGGCACATCATGTCGTCTCCCATCGCCGTCTCCGCCGCCGTCGCGGATGCTCTCGCCCATCACCGCCCGATCGTCGCTCTCGAGTCGACGATCATCTCGCACGGGCTTCCACGTCCGCGCAACTTCGAGGCGGCGAAGGAGTTCGAGCAGATCCTTCTGGATGCCGGTGTGACACCGGCGACCGTCGCGGTTCTCGACGGTGTTCCGCACGTCGGGCTCGATGAGGAGGGCGTTCGTCGGATCGCGGATGAGGACATGGCGAAGGCGAGCGTTCGCGACCTTCCGATCCTCGCCGCGGCGAAGAGATCCGGTGCGACGACGGTTGCCGCCACCGCCCATCTCGCGGCGAAGGCCGGTGTCCGGGTCTTCGCGACCGGAGGGCTGGGCGGGGTCCATCGCGGCGCTTCCGCGAGCTTCGACGAATCGGCTGACCTCTCCACCCTCTCCGTGACCCCGATCACCGTGGTGTCGGCCGGCGTGAAGTCGGTGCTCGACATCTCGGCGACGCTCGAACGACTCGAGACGCTCAGCGTTCCGGTGGTCGGGTACCGCACCTCGATCTTCCCGAGCTTCTGGCTCACCGAATCCGCCTTCGAGCTGGACTGGTCTGTACAGGACGCCCACGAGATCGCCCGGATGATGAAGAGCCAGGACGAGTTGGGTCACGGCCAGGGCATCGTCGTCGCGAACCCCATTCCGCGCGACCAGCAGTGGGACCCGGCAGAACACGACCGAGTGCTCACGGAGGCGCTCGCGGCTGCGGATGCCGAGGGCATCCACGGCAAGGCCGTCACGCCGTTCCTGCTCAGCTACATCGTCGACGCATCCGGAGGGCGAAGCCTCGAGGTGAACCTCGACCTCGCGCGCAACAACGTGCGACTCGCTGCCGAGATCGCCGCGGCGTGGTCGGTACTGACGGCGTGAGCGGTCGAGTCGTGGTCTTCGGCGATGTCATCGACGACATCGTGGTGGTGCCATCCGGTCCGATTCGCGCCGACACGGACACTCCGAGTTCGATCCGTCATCGCGCCGGCGGCTCGGCCGCGAACGTCGCATCGTGGCTCGGCGACCAGGGGGCGGCCGTGGACTTCGTCGGCAGGGTCGCCACCGAGGACGTCACCCGGCACGACGTGATCCTCTCGGGTTTCGGCGTCACCCCTCACCTCGTGGCGGATGACGAGAACCCGACCGGTGCGATCGTCGTCCTCGTCGACGGCAACCAGCGCAGCATGCTCACCGAGCGGGGGGCGAATGCGTTCCTCACCGCGGATGCCGTGACGGACGCGCTCCTGGACGCCGCTGCGATCGTGCACTTCACCGGGTACAGCATCTACCACTCCCAGGACCACGCGCCACTGCGTCGCCTGTTCGAGCGGGCGGCATCGCGCAATGTCGTCGTGTCGGTCGATCCGGCATCCGCCGGGGATCTCGACGACTTCGGTGTCGACAGGTTCCTCGACCTCATCGACGGCGCGGGGATGCTCTTCCCGAACCTCGATGAGGGCAAGGCCCTCACAGGGCTCGACGACCCGTACCGGATCGCGGAGGTCCTCGGGGAGCGGTTTCCGCTCGTCGCGCTCACGCTGGGCGTCGGTGGGGTGGTCATCGCCGAGCGTGGCAAAGACCTCGTGTTCGTTCCGGCGGTCGAGTCCGCCGTCGTCGACCCGACCGGTGCCGGAGACTCGTTCACCGCGGGCTTTCTCGCGGCCTGGATGTCCGGCGCGGGTGCCGAAGCCGCGGCCAGCGCGGCTGTGGCCGTCGCCGCCCGCGCTGTCACCTCGGTCGGTGGGCGGCCGAGCCCGGCGAGAGCCTGAGCGCGGCGAGAGCCTGAGCGCCGTCAGGGCCCGGGCGCGATCAGTCGCCGCCGGTGCGCAGCTTGTCGCACAGTCTGGCGAGCTGGGCGAGTTCGTGCGCGGTCAGTGAGGTGCCGACGCGGCGATCGATCGACTCCATGTGTCGCACGGCCGCCCGCCGGAATGCGGCGAAGCCGGCATCCGTGAGCTCGACGATGACGCCGCGGCCGTCATCCGGATCGGGGTGCTTGGCAACGAGCGAGCGCGCGGCGAGGCGATCGATGAGTCGACTCACGCTGGGTTGGGAGATAAGGGTGCTGACGGCGAGTTCCCGGATGCGCAGGCTGCGCCCGGGAGCCCGGGACAGCGTGAAGAGCACGTCGTAGTCGCCCAGCGAGATTTCGCCGTCGGGGAACTCGGCGGCGAGCCGGCGCATGACAGACACCTGGGCGCGGAACAGTGCTTCCCACGCGGTCACGGCGAGCGTGGAATCATTCATCGCTGGCCTCCCTCTGGGCTCAACTCTACAAAGCCCTGCAAGGGTGCGTGCTGAAGGTCGACGTCAAGGGTGGCGCGAATCGGGCGGCAGTGTGATCCGGACAGACTGAGAGCCCGTCGCAGAGGCTAGCGACGGGCTCTCTTCCCTTGCACCAAGAGTGTCCTGCAATCACATTCCGCAGTAGCTGCCACAGCAAACAACTTCTGCACTTGAACCATATAACAGTTCGGTAACGGCCGTCTAGTTATACTTCCGTTATTTTCTTGCGAGTTTGCCCGAAACACGCACTCAATCGTCCCAGCCACGCTCATACCGCCCGCACGCGGGTTGTGCGGGGCGCAGGTCCTGGGCGCCGTTCTCCCAACTCAGGCCCGGCGCTCGCCGATCACGACAACCGAATTGAAGTGCTCGGATCGAGCGACGTACGGCGCGAGACTCGCACGGGCGAAGATCATGGATGCGGCATCCGCCTGCTCATCGGCCACCTCCACGAAGAGCATGCCACCGGTCGCCAGCCACAGGTGGGCCTCTCCCGCGACGCGGCGGAGGACATCGAGCCCGTCGACACCACCGTCAAGGGTTACTCCCGGCTCATAATCGCGGGCCTCAGGCGGCAGGAGCGCGATGGCTTCCGTCGGCACATACGGAACATTGGCGGTGAGGATGTCAACGTGTCCGCGCAGGGTGTCCGGAAGCGGATCGAAGAGATCGCCCTCGAAGACCCTGCCACCGGAGAGCTCGAAGTTGCGGCGGGCGTTGCGGACCGCGGCTGGCTCGATGTCTGAAGCGTAGAGCTCCGCTCCGTCGATGGCCGAACTGATGGCGATGCCGATCGCACCGCAACCGCAGCACAGGTCGAGGACGACGGAGCCGGAGCGCGCCCGCGCGATGGCCTCCCGCACGAGGAATTCGGTGCGGAGGCGGGGGACGAAGACGCCGGGATCGATGCCGATCCGCATGCCGAAGAACTCGACCCAGCCGAGGAGGTATTCGAGTGGCTGGCCCTCGGCGCGCTGCCTGACGAGATCGTCGAGCTCCGAGGTCGATGCCGCGGCCTCGATGAGAAGGCGGGCCTCATCCTCGGCGAACACGCAACCGGCGGCGCGCAGCGTGGCGACCACGGCATCCGTCTCGGCGGCGGAGAGGGCAACGGGCATTGCATCCCTTTCGTCACCCCACAGTAGCGGCCTCGAGCGGCGGAACGCGGGCGCATCCGGGCGGATGTCGTCGACGGTGCCGTGCCGAGCGGGCGCCGCTCAGAAGTCGGGAGAGGGGGTCGTCGCGTGCCGCACCGAGACATCCGCGTGGGGATCGAAACGATAGCCGACGCCACGCACCGTGCGGATGATGTCCTCGTATCCGTCGAGCTTCGACCGCAGCCTCCGGACGTGCACGTCGATCGTCCGTTCGTTCGGTGCGTCGACGTCGTCGGCTCCCCACAGACCGGCGATGAGTTCCGCCCGAGCGATCGTGCGGCCCACGCGCGTGACGAGGTACTGCAGGAGCCCGAACTCCTTGTAGGTGAGGGGTGCCGTGCTGTCGTCGATCGTGACGCGCTTGCGCGACAGGTCGACGACGACGCCCTCGGCCTTCTGCTCCGGCGACTGCTGGTCCTGGCGATGCCGGGCGAGCGCCGATGGGTCCTGGAGGGCAAGCCGAACGACGTCGAGGTCACGGCCGCCGGAATCGCGCGGGGCGAGCGCGACGGCCGCGTAGGTCTCCGCCGCCGGGGCGAGGTCGGTGGTCAGCTTGCGCAGCGCTGCCACCAGTGCGCCGAGGTCGGTACCGGATGCCGAGGCCTTCGCCTCGTCGATGCCGACGTAGAGCACGAAACCTCTGGCCTCAGGGCCGTCAGGGATGGCGCGGATGCGCGGCGAAGGCGCCGGATCCGGTGGGGGCGCAGTACGGAGAGCGCGCTGCTGGTCGGAGAAGTGGGGACGGTCAAGGTCGAGAGTTGCGAGCGACATGGTGTCGAATCCTCAGGGAACGGGTGAAGGCCCTCTGATGAGAAGGATGCGCCTTCGGTAACTGCAGTGCGTGACGGATGCGCGATCGCGATGATGATCGGCATCCGGGAACCGCGAAGCCGGACGGCAAGCGGTTCGGCGGAGAGTCGGCCGATTAGCCCTGCATTCGACAGCAGGTGACAGCGAAGCGCGGCATCGTCATGCCGGCAGTCCCACGAGCTCCAGGGGAGGTCACGGAAAGCGCGTTCACAGTCATGACGCAACTATCCTGCACGGACGCAACTTTTGTCAAACCGAGTCGCGCGAGCGACGGAATGCTCAGCCGACCGTGCCGTACAGCCGGTCGCCGGCGTCGCCGAGACCGGGGACGATGTATCCCACGTCGTTGAGCTTCTCGTCGAGCGCACCGAGCACGATCGTGACCTCGCGGCCCGCCGTCGCCTTCTCGATCGCAGCGAGCCCCTCCGGCGCGCCGAGAAGGCACACGGCCGTCACGTCGACCGCACCGCGATCGAACAGGTAGTTGATGGCCGCGAGCAGAGATCCGCCGGTCGCGAGCATGGGATCGAGCACGAAGCACTGGCGGTTGGAGAGGTCATCCGGCAGCCGCTCGGCATAGATCGCCGGTTGCAGCGTCTCCTCGTTGCGCACCATGCCGAGAAAGCCGACCTCCGCGGTCGGGACGAGCTTGACCATGCCCTCCAGCATCCCGAGCCCCGCGCGCAGGATGGGGACGACGAGCGGCCGCGGCTTGCTGATGGCGAGGCCGGATGCCTCCGAGACCGGCGTGCGCACGGTCACCTTCTCCACCCGGACGTTGCGGGTCGCCTCGTAGGCGAGCAGGGTGACGAGCTCCTCCGTGAGTGCACGGAACATCGGGGAGGGGGTCCTCTCGTCCCTGAGTACCGTGATCTTGTGGGTGATGAGCGGGTGGTCGGCAACGTGGACTCGCATAGGCTCAATCTACTTGACGGCGGAGGTGGTGACGGTGGCGGATTTCGATTCCTGGATGTCGGAGGCGCTCGCCGAGGCGCGTGCGTGCAGTGCGAGCGGCGATGTGCCGGTGGGGGCTGTCGTCGTCGACGCCGCAGGCACCGTTATCGGACGCGGCCGTAACGAACGCGAACTCACGAAGGACCCCACGGCGCACGCTGAGGTCCTCGCCATCCGCGCAGCAGCCGAATCCCTAGGCTCCTGGATGCTCGTGGGAACGACACTCGTCGTGACGCTCGAGCCGTGCGTCATGTGCGCCGGCGCCATCCTGGCCTCCCGCGTCCCGACCGTCGTGTTCGCGGCGTGGGATGAGAAGGCCGGAGCGGCAGGCAGCGTGCACGATCTCCTCAGGGACCGCCGCCTTCCGCACACCGTGGAGGTGCATCCCGGCATTCGCGAGGCCGAGAGCGCCGGGCTGCTCAGGGAGTTCTTCTCGGGGCGCCGCTAGCGGTCGAGGCCGTCGAGATACTCGCTGAACATGGCCCGGGAGGCGACCTGCATGGCCGGCTGGTGCTCGCGGCCGAGCGACCGCCATTCGTCGGCGTCGACGCCCTCCTCGGCGAAGAGTTCGTCGGAGTTCAGCGTCCACACCTCATGCATCTCGTCGGTCACCTCCGGGTGGAACTGCACCGCGAGCGCGAAGTCTCCGATCGCGAACGCCTCGTTGGGGTATGCGGACGAACTGCCCAGCAGCG
The DNA here is from genome assembly GCF_014200375.1 of Terrimesophilobacter mesophilus. Taxonomy (GTDB): domain Bacteria; phylum Actinomycetota; class Actinomycetes; order Actinomycetales; family Microbacteriaceae; genus Terrimesophilobacter; species Terrimesophilobacter mesophilus. The sequence goes on from NZ_JACHBP010000001.1 coordinate 1,627,596, forward strand.
TCGCATCCTCCGGAAGCGTGTAGTGATCGCCGTGCCATTCGAGCATCCCGACCCCCGCAACGTGACGCACCGGTGATGCGAGGCCGGCCTCGGTGAGGCGGATGTCCTGATACCCGAGGTCCGGTTTCTCGCCCTTGTAGTTGCGGCCGCCGAGCGAGCCGGCCATGAGCTGCGCTCCCAGGCACACCCCGAAGATCGGGCGGTGGACATCGATGCGCGCCCGGATGTAGCGGAGCTCGTCGAGCAGGAACGGGTGCGCATCGGTCTCATAGGCGCCGACCTCGCCGCCCAGCACGATGACGAGGTCGCCGTCCTCCGGGTCGAGCTCCGCCACCTCGCCATGGGCAGCGTCGATCATCCGGATGTCGTACCCGTACTCCCGCAGCACCGGCTGGAGGTTTCCGAGCGTGATGTGGTCATCGTGCTGGAGGACGACAGCGCGACGCGGAGGCCGACCGTCGCCGCCGACTGTCGCGCTCAATCCGACGCCTTGATGACGATCGAGTCGGTGGGCGGGTTGCCCTTGCGCGGCGAGTGGTAGATGTCCGGCTCGATGAAGATGACCCGCGCGATGGGAACGGCGGAGCGCACCCTGGACTCGAGCGAGTTGATGGCGCTGGCGACATCCTGGAGTTTCGACCTGGGTGCGAAGGCGACCTTCGCGGCGACGAGCAGTTCCTCCGGGCCGAGGTAGAGGGTCTTCATGTGGATGAGCGTCTCGACGGCAGGCTCCTCATTGATGGCGTTGCGGATGGCGGTCACGTCGGCAGGGTTGGCACCCTCCCCGACGAGCAGGCTCTTCGTCTCGATTCCGAGGACGACGGCGACGAGAACCAGGAGCGTCCCGATCGCGAGCGTCCCGATCGCATCCCACAGGCTGTTTCCGGTGATGACGGTGAGGCCGACGCCGAGGAATGCGAAGACGAGCCCGGTGAGTGCGGCGACATCCTCGAGGAGGACGACCGGCAGTTCCGGGGCCTTGGCATGCCGCACGAACTGCACCCACGACTGCTTGCCGCGGATGTGGTTGGACTCGCGCACCGCCGTGCGCAGCGAGAACGACTCGAGCCCGATCGCCACGACGAGTACCAGGATCGGGAGCCACGCGTTCTCGAGCGTGTGCGGGTGCGTGAGCTTGTCGATGCCCTCATAGATCGAGAACACGCCGCCGATGGAGAACAGGATGATGGCGACGACGAAGGCGTAGACGTAGCGCTCTCGGCCGTATCCGAACGGGTGCTCCTGGTCCGGCTTGCGTTTCGCCTGTTGCGATCCGAGCAGGAGCAGGCCCTGGTTGCCGGTGTCGGCGACCGAGTGCACGGCTTCCGCGAGCATCGAGGCGGAGCCCGAGACCGCCCAGGCGATGAATTTGGTGATGGCGATTCCGAGGTTCGCGAGCAGGGCCGCGATGATCGCCTTCCTGCCGCCACCCGTGCTCATCGTTCTCCTCGTTTCGTGTCCACGACTCAATCCTAGGATGGTCGCATGGTGACACTTCCAGCTGTGGCGATCCTCGGTGCCGGTTCGATGGGCGGGGCGATCCTCTCCGGGCTCGTCGCGCCGGGTGTCTCGGTCGACGGCGGCGTGCGGGTCACGAACCGCACGGAGTCGAAGGCGGCGGCCATCCGGTCGGATGCCGTGGCCAGTTTCTCGACGGAATCGGACCCTCGCGCGAACCTCGCCGCCGTCACGGGCGCGAAGATCGTGATCGCTGCCGTGAAGCCCCCGATGATCCCCGACCTGCTGCGCGAGGTGGGTGCCGCTCTCGACCCGGATGCCATGGTCGTGAGTGTTGCCGCCGGTGTGACGACCAGGACGATGGAGGCACTCCTCCCGCGGAGTGTCGGGGTTCTGCGGGCGATGCCCAACACTCCGGCGACGGTCGGTATGGGAGTGACCGGACTGAGCGCCGGCAGCCGTTCGACGCCGGAGCAGCTCGCACTCGCGACGACCCTGTTCGAGACCGTCGGCACGGTCGTCGTCGTGCCGGAGGACCGGATCGACGCCCTCAGCGCCATCTCCGGATCCGGCCCCGCGTATGTCTTCCACCTCATCGAACAGTGGACGAGCACCGCCGTGTCGATGGGGTTCAGTGCGCAGGATGCCGCGACGCTCGTCGAGACGACGTTCCGCGGCGCGAGCGAACTGCTCGCGGCATCCGGGAGCACACCGGAGGAACTGCGCAGGCGGGTGACGAGCCCGAACGGGACGACCGAGCGGGCGATCGCCGTGCTCGAGGATGCCGACCTGAAGGAGATCTTCGACCGCGCGGCGGCCGCGGCGCTCGCTCGCTCGCGCGAGCTCGCAGCGGGCGGCCGTGACTAGCTCTGCAGCGCGGAGAACCTCTCGATCGCGCTGGACTTGCCGCTCACGATGATGAGGTCGTGATTGGAGATCACGGTCTCCGCCGTCGCGTAGGTGAACTCCGCGCCGGGCGACTTGACCCCGACGACGGTCACTCCGAACTTCTTGCGGATGTCCGTGTCCGACAGCGGGACGCCACGGATCGACTTCGGCGGATACATTTTCACCATCGCGAAGTCGTCGTCGAACTCGATGAAGTCGAGCATGCGCCCCGACACCAGGTGCGCGACGCGCTCGCCGGCCTCCGCCTCCGGGTAGATGACGTGGTTCGCTCCGATGCGGGCGAGGATCTTTCCGTGCGACTGGCTGATCGCCTTCGCCCAGATCTGCGGGATCTTCAGGTCGACGAGGTTGGCGGTGATGAGCACGCTCGCCTCGATCGAGGATCCGACGGCGACGACGGCGACGGAGAAGTCCTCCGCGCCGATCTGGCGGAGTGCCTCGATGCTGCGGGCATCCGCCTGGACGGCGTGTGTGACGCGTTCGGCCCACTTCTGGACGAGCGCCTGACTCTCGTCCACGGCGAGCACTTCCCGGCCCAGCCGATCCAGTTGTCCTGCGGCACCGGCGCCGAAGCGCCCGAGACCGATGACCAGTACGGGCGCGTTGTGGGCAATCTTCTCAACCAACGATCGGCCTCTCCTCGGACAGTGTGAACAACTGCCGGCGCTGGCTGGCGGCCACCGCTGCGGCAAGGGTCACTGTACCAACCCGTCCTGCCCACATGGTGGCCGCGAGGATGTACTTTCCGGCATCCGGCATCTCTGCGGTGGCTCCCGTGCTCAGCCCGCAGGTTCCGAACGCGGAGATGACGTCGAAAAGTACCCGGTTGAGCGGTTGGTGCGACACCGTGAGCAGGGCGATGGTCGAAACGGCGACGATCGTCGCCCCCCAGAGCACGACGCTCACCGAGATTCGCAGGACATCCGGCGGAATACGACGACCGAAGACCTGGATGTCGTTGTCGCCCTTCGCCTCGGCGAGGGCGGCGAGGAACAGTACGGCGAGGGTCGTCACCTTGATGCCGCCTGCTGTCGAGGCGGAGCCACCGCCGACGAACATGAGCATGTCCATGACGAGAAGGCTCGAATCGTGCATCTGCCCGACGTCCACGGTCGAGAAGCCGCCGGACCTGGTCATGAGCGACAGGAACGTCGCCGTCATCGGCCGCACGACGGGGTCCTGCGCGCCGAGGGTCTTCGAGTTGTTCCATTCGAGTGCATAGATCGCGATCGCCCCGGCGACGATGAGGATGGCCGAGGTCGTCAGGGTCAGCTTCACGTGGATCGACATCCGGTGCCGGCCGCGCCAGCCCCTAGTGAGCGCGAAGATCACCGGGAATCCGAGGCTTCCGATGACGACGCCGAGGCCGATCACGCTGAGCATCCACGGGTCGGCGGCATAGGGCGCCATGCCCTCCACGCGCGGCACGAATCCCGTGTTGGTGAACGCGGACGTCGCGAAGTAGAAGCTCTGCCACACCGATGTCCAGGCGTCTTCTCCGCCCAGCAGCAGGCGCGGAACGAAGAGGAAGGTGAGGACCGCCTCGATCGAGAGGACGCTGATGGCGACGGTGGCCAGCAGGCCGCCGATCTCTCCCAGGCGGATGGCCTGCCCTTCCGCCACCGGACCGGCGTGGATGCGCAGCGGGTTGCTGTCGCTCGCGGCCAGCAGCTTGGCCTTGAGGCCCAGTCGGCGCGACACGATGAGACCCAGGATGCTCGCGAGGGTCAGCACGCCGATGCCGCCGACCTCCAGCCCGATCAGGATCGCCACGTTCCCGAATGTGGACCAGTGACTCGCCATGTCCACGGTCGCGAGGCCGGTGACGCAGATCGCGGACATGGCCGTGAAGAAGGCATCCGCCAGCGGGGTGACCGAGCGGTCGGTCGTCGCGATCGGCAGGGAGAGCACCGCGGTGAGGATGATCACGAGACCCGTGAAGATGATCAGCGCGAAGCGGGCAGGCGACGACCACGCGAAGAAGTCGGTGAAGTCGCGGATGCGCGCGAACGCGGAATTGTGGCCTGCGACCCTCGCACGCATCCTCGTCCCCCCTTGTGGATGGACCCGCTGCACGTGCATGCAGCAGCCTCACATGGTACTACTCGGCAGAGATCGGTACCCTGTTCGCATGGGAGACATCTTTGACGTCATCGCCGATCCGACCCGGCGCGAACTGCTTCACGTGCTCGCGGAGAAGCGGCTCGAGCGGCAGGAGAGCGGTGGCGAAGTGAGTGTCGGTGGACTCGTCGATGTCCTGGGGCTCAGCCAGCCCACGGTCTCCAAGCACCTCAAAGTGCTCCGCGACAGCGGGCTCGTGACCGTCCGCGAGGAGGGCCAGCACCGGTTCTACCGCCTCGAGACCTCGCCGCTGGAGACTGTGGAGGACTGGCTCATCCCCTTCCTGGGCGAGGATGCGACGGTCGGCGATGACGGCGGATCGACCGCGTTCGCCGCGTGGGCGGGCTCTTCCCTGCCGAAACCGTTCCGGAAGATGGTGGAGACGATCGACCATCCGACGGATGCCGGCAATGCCGTGGGGCGCACCGTCGCCGAGGCATCCCACCAGGTTCGAAGCGTCTTCGAGGGGGCGACGCACGCGATCGAGGGCGCTTCGGCGAAGGTCGAGAAGAAGGTCATCGATCCGCTTCGCGAGAAGCTCACGCGGCGAGGAGACGGCAACCGCTGATCGATCGGGGTACAGGACATGGACAAGTTGTCACACTGGCCCCTAAGGTATCGATTGAGCACTCTGTTAACACCCGGAGAGTGCGCCGAGCCAGGGGGATCCATCCGATGTCTCACGACCTGTCCGAGGTGAGGTTTCTCACCGTCGCGGAAGTGGCCGACATGATGCGCGTGTCGAAGATGACCGTGTACCGTCTCGTGCACTCCGGCGACCTCCCCGCCATCCGATTCGGCCGGTCGTTCCGGGTTCCGGAGTCCGCCGTGCAGGCCGCCATCGACACGCACATCTCCGACAGCGGTACCGCCGTCGGCTGATCCCGTCGCAACGGACCCGCATCGCAACGGATTCCGATCCGCTAGACTTGCCCGAGGCATTTTTCCGTGGTTCGCAGCGAGCCCGGTCGTCACGGTTCTTCACCACGGGACCACAATCAATGAGGTGTGTATGGGTTCAGTCATCAAGAAGCGTCGGAAGCGCATGGCGAAGAAGAAGCATCGCAAGCTCCTTCGCAAGACGCGCCACCAGCGCCGCAACAAGAAGTAGCCGCTCCACCCCGTGACCACCGTCCAGCTCACCATCATCGGGAAGCCAGAGTGCCACCTGTGCGATGTCGCCGCCGACGTCATCGGGGAGGTCGTCGCCGAACTGGGGACTGAGGCGCGCGTGGAGGTCGAGAAGCTCTCCATCCTCGAGGATGGGAGCCTCTACGAGAAGTACTGGGAGCAGATCCCGGTCATCCTCGTCAACGGTGTGGAGCACTCCCACTGGCGGGTAGATCCTGCCGGCCTTCGCGCAGCGATCCTGGAGGGGTGAGCATGCTCCGGCACATCGTGCTCATGCGGCTTGATGCCGAGACCGACGAGGTTCGCCTGGTGCGTTCCGCGCAACTCGCCGCCGCGCTCGCGGCCCTGCCGGACCGGATCCCGGAGATCAGGTCGCTCACCGTCAACGAGAATGTGCTGAACCGACAGGGCAACTGGGACCTCGCGCTCACCGTCGACGTCGACGACGAGGCCGACCTCCAGGTCTACCGGGAACATCCTGAGCACCGGAGAGTGCTCGCCCTCATCGAGGAGATCGTCGCCGACCGGTCCGCTGTCGACGTGATTGTTTAGGATGTTGTGAACCGCCATCGTGGGCGGGACGAAGGAGCGGGACCATGAAGATCCAGATCGTCAAGGGCAAGTCCACCAGCCAGCCGTACTTCTGGCGCATCGTCGCGAGCAACGGCCAGACGCTCGCGGTCAGCGAGAACTACGTCGCGAAGGCGTCCGCGAAGAGTGCCGCAGAGTCCGTCATCAAGAACGCGGGCGGCGCCAAGATCGAGGATCTCACCTAGACGGTCGTTCCCGTCGCTGCCCTCCCGGTGGAGTGCAGTGGCGCGGGCAGGATGCCCGCGTGCGGACGGCAGGAGGGGGTGCAGTATGAGCATCGGCATCCTCATCGCCGACGACGCACGTCGGCCGGGTACTCGCGAAGCTCGAGCTGCGCGATCGCGTGCAGGCCGTGAACTACGCATACGAGCACGGCATCGCGGAGCCCGCCCCCGCCCAGGACCAGGGTGTCGACACGAGTCCTGGTGCGACCACGCGAGTGAGGTGCCACGGCGAACCGCTCCCTGGCCTCTCGCCTCGGGAGTCGTTACGGCAGCAGCCGCGTCGGCCCGCGGAACAGGTAGGTGGCCTCGCGCAGGTTCGGCAGGCCGAGCAGGAGCATGAGCACCCGTGAGAGACCCATGCCGAACCCGCCGTGGGGCGGAACACCGTAACGGAAGAAGTCCAGGTAGAACGCCAGCTCTTCCGGGTCGAGACCCTTGTCGCGCGCCTGCGCCTCAAGCACCTCGATGCGGTGTTCGCGCTGCGCTCCGGTCGAGATCTCCACGCCGTTGAAGATGAGGTCGTAGCTCTTCGTGATGCCCGCATCCGCCTCGTGGCGCATGTGATAGAACGGCCGGATGCTCGAGGCGTAGTCGGTGAGGAACACGAACTCGTGCCCGAACTGCTCCTTCACGTATGCCGCGATCTGGCGTTCGCCCTCCGGGTCCATGTCGTCGTCGTGGCGGGGGACCTCGTAACCGCGCTCGGCGACGATGCGCTTCGCCTCGGCGAGCGGGATGCGCGGGAACGGTGTCGTCGGCACGGTCACTTCGATCCCGAAGGCGGCCTCGATCTCGGCGCCGTGCTTCTCCCTGACCGCGGTGAACCCGGCGACCATGAGCTCCTCGTGCAGGCGCATGACATCCTCGTGGCTGTCGATCCAGCTGAGCTCGGAGTCGACGCTCACGAACTCTGTGGCGTGCCGGCTCGTGAAGCTCGGGTCGGCGCGGAAGGCGGGGCCGATCTCGAACACGCGGCCGAACCCGGCCGGCTGCGCCATCTGCTTGAAGAACTGAGGACTCTGCGCGAGATACGCCTTGCCGTCGAAGTACTTCACCTCGAAGAGCTCCGCCTTCGACTCGCTCGCACTGGCCATGAGCTTCGGAGTGTGGATCTCGATGAAGTCGTGCTCGACCCAGTAGGTGCGCCAGGCGTGCTCGAGCGTCGTCTGGATGCGGAAGATCAGGTTGTTGCGCGGCACGCGCAGGTCGAGGAAGCGCCAGTCCATGCGCTTATCGACCCCGGTGTCTTCGGCGATGGGGGACTCGAGCGCCTCGGAGACGACCTCGATCTCGCCGATGAGCACCTCGATACCGCCGAGCTTGACCCGTTCGTCGTGCTTGAGGTCGCCGGTCACCGTGATGAAGCTGCCAGTGCCCAGCGCGGAGATCGTGTCGGCGATGGGGTCGGCGTCTTCCGCGCGGGGGTGCACGAGCTGCAGTGCGCCGGACTCGTCGCGCAGCACGACGAACTGCACCTTCTTCTGGTCTCGCACCGTGTCCACCCAGCCGGAGACCGTCACCGGCCCGTCGCTCGAGGCGGCAAGGTTCTTGATGAGGGTGCGTTCGGTCACCACAGAAGTTTACCGGGCTGGACTTACCTAGGATGGATGGGTGCCCGCATCGCTCGTCCACCTGGTCCGCCACGGGGAGGTTCACAACCCCGACGGCGTGCTCTACGGACGGTTGCCGGGCTATCCTCTCTCCGAGCTGGGCGAACGGATGGCGGCAGCGGCAGCGGCATCCGTCAAAGCAGACGGCCGACCCGTCACGAAGCTCGTGGCGTCGCCCCTGCAGCGTGCGCAGGAGTCCGCCCGTCCGTTCTCGGAACTGTTCGGCCTGCCGATCGAGACCGACGACCGTCTCATCGAGCCCACCAACCGATTCGTGGGCCGCACGTTCGAGTTCGGTCCGCAGGTGATCCTCCGCCCGCAGTCCTGGCAGTGGGTCGTGAACCCGTTCCGGCCGAGCTGGGGGGAGGCGTACCGTTCGATCGCGGATCGGATGCTCGCCGCCATCGAGGACGCCTGGTCGTCCACCGCATCGGGCGACGTCGTCCTCGTGAGTCACCAGTTGCCGATCTGGACGATCACGCGGGAGCTCGCGGGCGAGAAGCTCTGGCACGACCCGCGCAAGCGGCGCTGCAGCCTGTCGAGCATCACGACCCTCGAACGGCGCGAGGGGAAATTCGTCGAGGTCGACTACCGCGACCCCGCGCGGGAACTGCTCGACAAGGCAGTGGATACGGGGGCGGTCTGATGCGTCGCGCCATGATGGTCGGCTCTCTCGGTATCGCCGCCGTGCTTCTTCTCTCCGGGTGCTCCGCGCCGGATCAGCTCGCCATCGACTACGGCTCCGGTGGCAACAAGAACTACGTCGCGGGGGACGGCAGCATTCTGGAGATCCCGCCGGCGAACCGCAAGGATCCCATCGTGTTCAAAGGCGTCACTGACGCGGGTTCCGACGTGTCGAGCGGCGACTACCTCGGGAATGCCCTCGTCGTGAACTTCTGGGCCGGATACTGCGCTCCCTGCCGAGCGGAGGCGCCAGAGCTCGAGAAGCTGTCGGTGAAGTGGGCGGATCGCGGCGCGGCGTTCCTCGGTGTCAACACCTACGACGAGCCTGCGCAGTCGCAGGCGTTCGCCCGCAAGTACGGGGTCAGCTACCCCTCGGTCATCGATGTGCACTCCGGGACGGTTCAGCTGGCGTTCGCGGGAACAGTGGCACCGAGCGCGCTGCCGACGACGATCGTCCTCGACAGTTCCGGGAGGGTCGCCGCGCGCATCCTCGGCCAGATCGAGTCGGCGTCGATTCTCGACGCGATCATCAAGAGAGTCGTCGAGGGCGACGCGAAGTGACGAACCCGGTCGGCGAACTCGTTCTGAGCGGCAGTCTCATGGTGGCGATTCCGATCGCACTCCTCGCCGGGCTCATCTCCTTCGCGTCACCGTGCGTGCTTCCGCTCGTGCCCGGCTACCTGGGCTTCGTCGGAGGATTCGCCGGCGGGGACGGTGAAGGCGCGACCGCGCGTCGGAACCGGAACCGACTGCTTCTGGGCGTCGCCCTGTTCGTGCTCGGGTTCAGCGTCGTGTTCGTGACGTTCGGCCTCGTTTTCGGGGTCGCCGGACTGCTGCTCAAACAGTGGATGGACGTCATCACCCGGATCGCCGGCGTCGTCATCATCGTCATGGGGCTCGTCTTCATCGGGCAGTTCACCGTGCTGCAGCGCACTCTCAAACCGCGGTGGCGGATCGCGACGGGGCTCGCAGGCGCACCATTCCTCGGTCTCGTCTTCGGACTCGGTTGGGCCCCGTGCATCGGCCCGACCCTCACCGCGGTGCTCGCCCTGAGCCTGGATGGCGGCTCACCCGCCCGCGGAGCGCTTCTCGGCGCCGCCTATTGCCTCGGCCTCGGCATCCCGTTCCTGCTCGTCGCGCTCGGATTCGGCTGGGTAAGCGGCTCCGTGAACTGGTTGAGACGCAACATCCGGGTCGTCAACATCGTCGGCGGCGCCGTGCTCGTTCTCATCGGCATCCTCATGGTCAGCGGGCTCTGGCAGGCCATGATCTCCGCGTTCGGGGCGGTGATCGGCGCTTTTGTCACGCCCCTTTGACCACGTCGAGGGGTCAGGCCCCCCCGAACGGCCCGGCCCCGGCATCAACCAACCCGCGCTCGGAGTCACCGGATATCTGCGCTTCTTCTGGCGTCAGCTCACGAGCATGCGCACGGCCATCCTCCTGCTCCTGCTTCTGGCCGTCGCGGCCGTTCCGGGGTCGATGTGGCCGCAGCGCAGCTCGGACCCGAACGGCGTCATCCAGTTCTTCGACAAGAACCCGACGCTCGCGCCCGTGCTCGACCGGCTGCAGTTGTTCGACGTGTACACCTCGGTGTGGTTCTCGGCGATCTACATCCTGCTGTTCATCTCCCTCATCGGCTGCGTGCTCCCGCGCACGCTGCACCACCTGAAGGCGTTGCGGGCGAAGCCTCCGCGCACACCGGCCAGGCTCGAGCGGCTCGCGGCGTTCGCGTCGAAGGAACTCGATGCGGGCGACACGGTTGCGGATGCGGCCGGCGCCATCCAGGCGGCCCGCGCGCAGCTGCGATCGGGCGGTTACCGCGTCGCCCTCTACGAGAGCGGGAAGAACCTGTCCGTCTCGGCGGAGCGCGGCTACCTGAGGGAGACCGGGAACCTGGTGTTCCACACCGCGCTCATCGGCATCCTCTTCGCCGTCGGACTCGGCGGAGGATTCGGCTATACCGGCCAGAAGATCATCATCGAGGGCCAGTCGTTCGTCAACATCAAGGGCGCATACGACTCGTTCACACCGGGGCGATTCTTCACCGACGCCGCGTTGCAGCCGTACCGCCTCACGCTCGACGACTTCTCGGTCAAGTACGAGGAACAGAGCATCCAGGCCTATGGGCAGCCCATCGACTACACCGCGAAGGTGACGACCTGGCTTCCGGGACAGAAGGGCATCGACTCGACGATCAAGGTCAACGAGCCTCTCGCGCTCGGCGGCTCCGAACTGTACCTCCTCGGCAACGGTTACGCGCCGACCATCACGGTGCGCGACGGCAAGGGGAACATCGCGTACACCGCATCCGTTCCCTTCCTCCCGCAGGATGCCAACCTCACCTCGACCGGCGTCGTGCGGGTTCCGGATGCCCTCCCGGAGCAGCTCGCCTTCCGCGGGTTCTTCTACCCCACTGCCGGTGAACTCTCGACGGGGGCGCTCACCTCGATCCACCCCGACCTGCGGAACCCGGTTCTCACCCTGTTCGCGTACAAGGGCGACCTGGGACTCGACAACGGCATCCCGCAGAACGTGTACGCGCTGGATCCGACCGATCTGACCCAGATCGCGGGAGGCGACAGCGGTACGCCCGCGCTCGAACTGCGACCGGGGCAGACCGTCGAACTGCCGGACGACCTCGGATCGGTGACGTTCGACTCGGCTTCCCCGCCGACCGCGGCAGCCGACGACTGGTCCCAGAGCGTCCCTCGCTACATCTCGCTCGACGTCCACCGAGACCCGGCGCAACTGTGGGTCCTCCTGTTCGCGTGTCTCGCAACGGCGGGTCTCCTGACATCCTTGTTCGTCCCGCGGCGACGGGTCTGGGTCAAGGCGATCGAAGGCGAAGACGGTTCTCTCCGACTCGAATACGCCGGACTCGCCCGTGGTGAAGACCCCGGTCTCGACGCTGCGGTCGCGGCGATTGCCGAGCGTCACACCGAAGGTCTGAAGGCTTAGGCTGGAAGCCGTGACCGAAACCTTCGACTCGTTCGCACTCGTCGCGATCTACTCCGCGATGGGCGTGTACCTCATCGCCTTCGTCTTCTTCACTCTCGACCTCGCGAAACGGTCCGCCGACGCTCATGCCCATGCCGCCGCTCCAGTGTCGGTGGGCCAGAACGCAGCCGCGGCGAGCCGCGGCACGATCGCCACCCTCGAACGCGAAGCACCGGCTTCCTCCGCTGCGCCCCCACGCCGGATCGAGCGCGCGGCACTCGCGCTGACCGCTCTGGCCTGGGTCCTCCATGTGGCCGGTGCCGTGCTGCGCGGACTGGCGGATGGACACGTGCCGTGGTCCAACATGTTCGAGTTCTCCCTCGTCTCCTCCGCGATCGCCGTGGGGGTGTTCCTGTTCCTGCAGTTCTGGCAGGACCTGAGGTTCCTCGGCACCTACATCTCCGGTTTCGCGCTCATCGTGCTCGGGGTGGGCACCGTGAACTTCTACGTGCCGGTCACCCCGCTGCCGCCGGCGCTCCAGTCGTACTGGCTCATCATCCACGTCTTCGTCGCCACGCTCGGCACCGCGTTCTTCGCCGTCGGCGCAGGGCTCTCCATCGTGCAGTTGCTTCAGGCTCGCCGCGAAGCGGACAGGGTCAGTCGCCTGAGGTTCCTCGGCACGATGCCGAAGGCGGAGAAGCTCGAGAACCTCGCCTACCGGGTGATCGTCGTCGGGTTCGTGTTCTGGACCTTCACCCTCATCGCCGGGTCGATCTGGGCGTTCCACGCCTGGGGTCGCTACTGGGGCTGGGACACGAAGGAAGTCTGGACGTTCATCATCTGGGTGCTGTTCGCCGGCTACATCCACGCGCGCGCCACGCGCGGATGGCGGGGCAGCAGGTCTGCGTGGCTCGCCATCGTCGGATTCGGAGCCGTCGCGTTCAACTACACGATAGTGAACCTGTTCTTCAAGGGACTCCACGTCTATTCCGGCCTCTGACCGGCGCAGGCCGTCGGCCCTGCGAAGGTTCTTCTCGTGGCGCTGGTGGAGAGGCTGGCGGGGATGGCTGATATTCGTCGTGGTCGCATCGATCGTCAGCACGTTCGGCATCGTCGCCCTCGCGAAGATCTTCTCCGACCCTGCGGAGCCGTGGAGCCGATATCCGGGTGTGCCGCAGTTCTCCACTGACCAGATTCTGAAGAACGAGACCGTCGAGGAGCTGGAACCCCGCGTCGACGCGGCGATGGAGGATGTTCGCGCGGCCATCACGAAGGAGTTCGGTTTCACCTGGAGCGCGAAGGGGCAGGATGTCGTCGCCTACGAGTCGAACCGTTTCCACGGCACTTCGCTGCTGAACACCTACGACAGCGTGACCTGGCAGACGAGCAGGACACTGCGAACGGATGCCGACAAGCGTCGTGCGGTGAGCATTGTCGCCGCGATCATGGAGCGCCACGGGTTCGGAACGCCTGCACTGCTGAACGTCACCGGCCCGGACGGACTCCAGGACTTCGGCGGATTCACCCTCGAGGACCAGGGTAGGTGGGTGCTCGGCGGGCACCCGCCCGAGGTCAGCAGGGGCAGCCTGCAGTTCACGATCCTCGACCTGACGAAGGACCACACCGGTTCGCTCGCAGCCGCGTCGAGGGATGCGGTCGCGTCTCTCGGCTGGGAGCCCGAGTACCTCTCGATCGCCTATCACGGCGACTTCATGCTCAAGCAGGCCGACCGGGCGGAGTTCGAGCGGCGCGCGGAGATCTATCGCGGCCACATCCTGCCGGTGCCCGGCCGCAACAGGGACTAGCCGAGAAGCCTCCAGCAGCGCTCGAGCCTCGCACGCCACCAGTCGCGGCGGTCGTCGTCGGCAGAGTATCGGTCGAGGAGTTCGGGGTCCACCTGTACGCGCCGAACATCGATCGACCCGGCGACGGGACGCAACGGTGCGGCAGTGACATCCGCCGCGAGCAGCGCCGCCGTTCCGAGCCCGCAATCGAAGTCGAGGTCGGGGATGGCTGCCGCGAGCTGCGCACCCATGGCGAGACCGACGGAGGTGTCCAGTGCGCTCGACACCACGACCGGCAGCCCTGCCTCCGCGGCCATGCGGAGGGCGGCGTGCACCCCTCCGAGCGGCTGGGCCTTGATCACGAGAATGTCCGCGGCGCCCGCCCGCGCGACGGCGAGGGGATCGCTTGCCTTGCGCACGCTCTCGTCCGCGGCGATCGGGACCCCGAGGTCGGCGATCCTCGAGCGGAGCTCTCCGAGTTCCCGGATGCTCGCACACGGCTGCTCGACGTACTCGAGGTCGATCTCGGCGAGGGCCCGTATCGCGCGCTCGGCCTCATCGACGTTCCACAACCCGTTGGCGTCGACCCGGATGCGACCGACGGCACCGATGGCATCCCGTGCGGCCGCCACGCGGGCGATGTCGTCGGAGAGGGTCTGGCCGCGTTCGGCGACCTTCACCTTGACCGTGCGGCAGCCGGGGAAACCGGCCAGGACATCCGGCACCTCTGCCACGCTCACAGCGGGGAGCGTCGCATTGACCCGGATCGAGGAGCGGAGGGCGGCCGGCGGTTCTGACCATCCGAAGTCGATGGATGCCGCGAGCCAGGCCGAGGCCTCCGCATCCCCGTACTCGACGAACGGTGAGAACTCGGTCCAGCCCTGAGGCCCCTCGAGGAGAAGCGCTTCGCGCATATCGATGCCCCTGAACCGGCGGGCGAGAGGCAGGGTGACGACCCTGGCGGTCTGCAGCAGCTCGTCGAGGGTCGGATGCACGTGACCAGTCTGCCCGCACTCGCGTGCAATATCCTGAGGATGCGCGTGTCGCCCCGTCGCGCGCGGCGGACAGGAGGTGGCCAGGTGCTGGACGAGTTCCCTGGGTCGACCGGCGACGTCGCCGTCACACCGGAGAGACGTCCGCTGCCGATCGCCTCGACGGCGTTCGGGCTCGCCATTGTCGTCCTCGTCTTCGAAGGAGTCGCCATCTACCTCGCGAGCAGCGGGTCGGCTGGTGCGGCTACGACGCTCGGCCAGATCCTCGTCGTCGTGACGGCGATTCCGCTCGCCCTGGGGCTCATCGCCGCCATTCGCGGCCCGCATCGAGAGTGGGGGATCGCCGCCATGATCGTCTCCGTCATCGCCAACCCGCTCATCCTGCTCGGAGTGCTCTCGTTCTTCGGGTCGCTGTGATGGGCGGCGTATCGGAGCTCTTCGATCCCGAGCGGTGGGTCGACGTCGACGGATTCGGCGACCTCTCCGACATCACTTATCACCACGATCGTGCGGGGCGGGTCGCGAGGGTCGCCTTCAACCGCCCGGAGGTGCGCAACGCTTTTCGGCCGGGAACCGTGGATGAGCTCTACCACGCACTGGACGACGCGAGGCAGAATCCGCGCGTCGGCGTCGTCCTGCTCACGGGCAACGGGCCGAGTGCCAGGGACGGCGGCTGGGCATTCTGTTCCGGCGGCGACCAGAGGGTGCGCGGGCGCGGTGGGTACGAGTATCAGGATTCCGCCGCACCGGGCCGCCTCCACATCCTCGAGGTGCAGCGCCTCATCCGGTTCATGCCGAAGGTCGTCATCGCGGTCGTTCCCGGCTGGGCGGCAGGAGGGGGCCACTCGCTCCACGTCGTGTGCGACCTCACGATCGCGAGCGCGGAGCATGCCCGCTTCAAGCAGACGGATGCCGATGTCGGCTCGTTCGATGCGGGTTACGGCAGTGCATACTTCGCCCGCCAGGTGGGGCAGAAGTTCGCGCGCGAGGTTTTCTTCCTCGCGCGGGAGTATTCGGCGCAGCGCGCACTCGAGACCGGTGCCGTGAACGCCGTCGTGCCGCACGCCGAACTCGAGTCGACGGCGTATGAGTGGGCGCAGGAGATCCTGACCAAGTCGCCGACCTCCATCCGGATGCTGAAGTTCGCCTTCAACGCGGTCGACGACGGGCTCGTCGGCCAGCAGGTCTTCGCCGGGGAGGCGACGAGGCTCGCCTATGGGACGGATGAGGCGGTGGAGGGTCGCGACGCGTTCCTCGAGAAGCGGCCGCCGGACTGGTCCGCGTTCCCCTGGCAGTTCTGATGCGGCAGGGCTCGGTGCGCGCGAACCGCGCCACATTCGTGGTCACGCGCGCGGCGACTCCCCCACCGCCACCGTGGGCGAAGGCCTGATGATGTCCAGGACGCTCACCGTCGTGGAGGACGACCCCCAGCTGGTGTTCTCCGCCCTTCAGCGTGCGCTCGCCGGCGGCCCGGCCATCCTGCCGCTGCCGGAGGGGACGAGGCATGCGACCCCGCCCGGCGACGTGGACGACCGCATCGCCCTCGTCGTGCAGTCGAGCGGTTCCACGGGGACGCCCAAGCGCGTGGCACTCAGCGCCGGTGCGGTACTCGAGAACGCCCGAGCCTCCGAGAAGGCCCTGGGAGGCGCCGGCCAGTGGCTCCTGTGCCTGCCGACGCACTACATCGCCGGGATCAACGTCCTGGCCAGGTCGATCGTCGCCGGAACCGACCCGGTCGTCGCCCGCGGCGCGCACGGTGAGCCGCACTCGTTCGTCGAGGCGGCGTCCCGGATGGAGGATCCCGTGCGCTACACGTCGCTCGTGCCCGCCCAGCTCGCGGCGCTCCTCGGCATGGAGTCCGCGCTGGAGCCCCTGCGCAGCTTCAGCCGCATCCTCGTCGGCGGTCAGTCGACGCCTGTCGGGTTGCTGGCTCAGGCGCTCGAGCTCGGACTCAACGTCACCCGCAGCTACGGCTCGAGCGAGACGAGCGGCGGATGCGTCTACGACGGCGTTCCGATCGGGCGGACTGCCGTGCGCATCGTCGACGGCGAGGTCGTGCTCGGCGGGCCCATGCTCGCGGAGGGCTACCTGCTGGACGACGAGCGCACGGCGCGAGACTTCTTCACCGACGACACCGGCCGCTGGTACCGCACTTCGGACTCCGGGACACTCATCGACGGCGTGCTGCACGTGACCGGCCGGATCGACGACATCATCATCTCGGGCGGGGTGAAGGTCTCGCTCGCGGCAGTCGAAGGCGTCGTGGCATCTCTCGACGGTTTCGCGGATGCGGTCGTCGTCGGCCGTCCGGATGACCGCTGGGGCGAGGTTCCGGTCATCGTCACCGCGGGGTCCGGTTCACTGGCTGCTGCGCGGTCCGCCGTCGCGAGCGCGCTGGGCAGGGAGGCGCGGCCGGCGGGCATCCTCGTCGTCGATTCGATTCCACTCCTGCCGAGCGGCAAGCCCGACCGGATGGCGCTCGCGCGCCGGGCGGCGGCCGAGCCTCAGTAAGATCGTGTCGTGGCCAGGAACAGCAACCCGAAGATGCAGAGGATCGACCCGTCGAAGACGCCTGTGAAGGGCGCCGTGCGGGAACCGGTCAAGCAGTCGTCGAAACAACGCGCAGCCGAGACTCCCACCTACGAGAAGAAGAAGCCGGCGAAGCAGGCGAAGCGCAAGGGTGGACGCCCCGGCGGCCGGTCGCCGGTCCCCGTCGTCCACAAGGCCACATTCGGCGACTGGGTCGCCGGGGCACGCATCCGCACTCTGCCGCTGGCCATCGCCCCCGTCGCACTGGGCACGGCCGCGGCACACGCGGCAACCGGATTCGAGGACTGGCACTGGGTGCGCGCACTCCTGTGCCTCGCCGTCGCCCTCGGCTTGCAGATCGGCGTCAACTACGCGAACGACTATTCGGATGGCATCCGCGGCACGGACGCGCACCGCGTCGGCCCGTCGAGGCTCACCGGGTCCGGAGCGGCGAAACCGAGGACCGTTCTCGCGGTCGCCCTGTTCTTCTTCGCCGTCGCAGCACTCGCCGGCGTCGCCGTCGTGGTCCTCAGCGGCCAGTACTGGATGCTCGCGGTCGGTGCAGTATGCGTGCTCGCCGCCTGGTTCTACACCGGCGGGAAGCATCCGTACGGATATTACGGGCTCGGCGAGGTCTTCGTGTTCGTGTTCTTCGGCATCGTGGCGACGGCGGGCACGACCTTCGTGCAGGTCGGAACGGTGAACCTGGAGAGCTGGATCGCCGGTGTCGCCGCCGGGCTGCTGGCCTGCGCGGTGCTCATGGCGAACAACCTGCGCGACCTCGACCAGGACCGGTCGGCCGGCAAGCGCACGCTCTCGGTGCTCGTCGGCGGCCTGACTTCGCGCATCCTTTTCGCGGTGTTCGTGCTGCTGCCGTTCGTGCTGCTCGGCTTCTTCGTTCTCCTCTACCAGAACTCGTACCTCGTCTATTTCACACTGCTGCTCGCCATTCCGGCGGTCATCATCGTGCTCACGGCGAAGACGCCGAAGGAGTTCCTGCTCGCTCTGAAACTGACGAGCCTGACCGCGCTCATCTACGGAGTGTGGCTCGCCTGCACGATCGCGTTCTAGGGTCGATCCCCGTCGTCGGTGTTCGCTGAGTCCCGGTCGAGGGCCGCGTTCTCCAGGTCGTTGTCCGCATCGCGGTTCGAGCCCCTGCCCCACGATTGCACGACTGTCGCAACCTCATTCCGCTGCTGCGTGAGGAAGAGGTAGGAGAGGCAGGCTGCGATCACGGCGGCCACGAGGGCGGAAACCCACCACCAGATCCCGAGCACCATGAAGATCACGAACGGGACGGCGAACAGCAGGACCCTGAGGATCGAATAGACGACGATCCGGCGCGACGCACTCACCGTCCCAGTCTAGGTCGGCTCGTCGTGAGAACGCCCCGCGCTCGGCACCGGCACGGGATGCTGGCCTACAATCAGCACATGCGGGCCTTTCTGACTCTTGCCGTCGGCGCTCTGGCGATCGGCTTCTGGGTCTACGCCGTCATCGACTGCGCTCTCACGGATGCCCGACGTGCACGGGGCATCCCGAAGGGCGCGTGGGTCGTCGTCGTCATCCTGCTCAGTGTCGTCGGCGGCGCGCTCTGGTTCATCGTCGGCAAGGACCGCAGCGGCGGCCGTGGCGGAATCCGGGTGGATCGCGCTCCGGATGACGACCCGACGTTCCTGCGCAGCATCGCCGCCGACGCGGAGCAGGAGGAGCGCATCCGTCAGCTCGAGAAGGAGATCGCCGACCTCGACGACGATTCACGCGACACATGACGTCGACCGGTACGGCTTCCGAGTTCTCGGCGGCTGTGCTCGCGGAACTGGTGCGTGCGGGGGTTCGCCACGTCGTCGTCAGTCCCGGATCGCGCTCGCAGGCCCTGGCGCTCGCCGCCGTCGAGTTCGAGCGTGCGGGGCTCCTGACCGTCTCGGTGCGCATCGATGAACGCGGAGCAGGATTCCTCGCGCTCGGCCTCGCCGTCGAATCCGGCGTGCCGGCAGCGGTCATCACGACCTCCGGTACCGCGGTGGCCAACCTGCTGCCCGCCGTCCTGGAGGCGCACCACTCCGGCGTGCCGATGATCCTCCTGACCGCCGACCGCCCGGCGGAGCTCCGCGGCATCGGTTCGAACCAGACCACGACCCAGCTCGGGATGTTCGGGGACTTCGTGCGGTTCGCCCGCGAGGTCGAGGCTCCGAGCGTTGGCGGTTTCGACCCCGGGTTCCCCGGTGAACTCGCTCGTGCGGCGTATTCGGCGGCCGTCGGCCATTCCGGCAGCCCGGGGCCGGTGCAGGTCGATATCGCGTTCCGCGAACCGCTCTCCGGCAGGTTCGATGCGTCGATCCTCGACGGGCTCGCGGCTGGCGTGGATGTGGCAGCTGCAGTCGCTGCCCCGCCGGCGACGGGCTCCGCCGAGGCCCTGCGGATCGAACCGGGCACGGTCGTCGTGGCCGGGCACGGCGCCGGACCCGCGGCGGAGGACGCCGCGAGGGCCCTCTACGCACCGCTCATCGCCGAGGTGTCGAGCGGTGCCCGCTTCGGCCGCAACCTCATCGTCGCCTATCGGGAGCTGCTCGCGCGGCCCGAGTTCGGTGGAAGCATTCGCCGTGTGATCGTCTTCGGACATCCGACTCTCAGTCGCGAGGTGCCCGCGCTCATCGAGAGGGATGACGTGGAGACCATCGTCGTGCGCGGCATGACGGCGGAGGCCTACAACCCCGGGCATCGTGCGGCGAGGATCGTCGAGTCGATCAGCGTCGCGGAGCCCGTCGGTGCGGCCGATACGGGCTGGCTGGGCGGCTGGGTCATGGCGAGCAGGGCCATGCTGGCGGAGTCATCCGATGCAGGGTCATCCGGCGCTGCGGCGACCGGCGGCGACCCCGCGTTCGCCCGCACCGACGACCCCGCAGCGGTGAGGGAGTTCACGAAGACGCAGCTCGCCGTGTTCCGCGAAGCGGTGTCGCGCCGGATGCTCGTGGAGGCCGTGTGGCAGGCCACCTGGCCGCATGACCGCCTGGTCTTCGCCTCGTCGAGGCTCATCCGGGAGGCCGACCGCATCGTGGCGGGCAAGAACATCCGGGTGCATGCGAATCGCGGTCTGGCCGGGATCGACGGGACCATCGCGACCGCGATCGGGATCTCGCTCGCGAGCCAGTTCGCGGCGGATGCCGGGCGAGCGGATGCCGGTCACGCTGCGGCGGGCACGACGCGGGTGGTGCTCGGCGACCTTGCATTCCTGCACGATGTCGGCTCGCTGCTTGCCGCGCCGGGGGAACCGGAACCACGCATCCAGTTGATCGTCGGCAACGACGGAGGGGGAACGATCTTCGACTCCCTCGAGGTTGCGGCGACCGCGGACGGCGGCGCCTTCGATCGCGTGCTCTACACGCCGCACACGGCGAAACCCGCGGCGCTCGCCGAGGCGTACGGATGGAACTACCGCCTCGTGAACAATCGGGGGGAACTCGACGAGGCGCTCAGCAGCGGAGGCAGGACCGTCATCGAGATCCCGCTGGGGCGCTGACGGGCCACCTCTGAATCCCCATCGCGGCAGGCAAACGGCTACCATCGGCACATGTCGAAGCGACACTGGGAATCGGATCCGGCACCGTTGCTCGCGGTGAGCACCGGTTTCGACCTGTCGAAGGTCGACCCGTCCTCGACCCCGGCGTTCAGCGGCGACAAGCACGATGGCCAGAGCGTTCTCGCTGACGCATCCGACGAACTCTCCGAGCTGCAGGAGCGTCTCTACGCGGAGAGCCGCTCCGGGGGTGTCCGCAGGGTTCTGCTCGTCCTCCAGGCGATGGACACGGCAGGCAAGGGCGGCGTCATCCGGCACGTCGTCGGTGCGATCGACCCGCAGGGCTCGAAGGTGTACGGGTTCAAGAAGCCGACGCCGGAGGAGCTCGAACACGACTTCCTCTGGCGGATTCGACGGCAGCTTCCCGGTGCGGGTGTCATCGGCGTGTTCGACCGTTCGCACTACGAGGATGTGCTCATCGCCCGCGTGCGCAGCCTCGCCCCCGCGGAGGTGATCGAGGCACGGTACGGGCAGATCATCGCCTTCGAGAGCGAACTCGCTGCATCGGGCACGACCATCATCAAGGTCATGCTGCACATCAGTCCCGGTGAGCAGCGTGCGAGGCTCGCGGAGCGGCTCGAGCGCGCGGACAAGCACTGGAAGTACAACCCGGGCGATCTCGACGAGCGGGCGCTCTGGCCCGAATATCAGAAGGCCTACCAGGTCGCGCTCGAGCGCACGTCGACGGATGACGCCCCCTGGTACGTGGTCCCCGCGGACCACAAGTGGTACGCCCGCGTCGCCGTGCAGCGGCTTCTGCTCGACGCCCTTCGACGGCTCGATCCTCAGTGGCCCGCCGCGACCTTCGATATCGAAGAGGAGAAGAAGCGGCTCGCAGAGTCCTAGCGACCGCTAGCCGGCGAACGCCTCGACGATGGGGCGGAACTTGAGCGAGGTCTCTGCGAGTTCGTGCTCCGCAACCGACTCGGCGACGATGCCCGCTCCCGCATACGCGCGCACGGTGCCATCCGGCTCGACCTGGCAGCACCGCAGGGCGATCGCCCATTCGCCGTCGCCGTCGCCACCGACCCAGCCGACCGGCCCGGCATAGCGTCCGCGGTCGAACGGCTCCAGCTCCTCGATGAGCGCCACGGCTGCCGGTGTCGGCGTGCCGGCGACCGCCGCGGTGGGATGCAGCGCATCGATGAGGTCGAGCGAACTCGAGCCGTCGGCGACGGTACCCTCCACATCGCTTGCAAGGTGCCACAGGTTGGGAAGTCGGAGCGTGAACGGCTGCTCGCTCGATGTCACACCGGGGCTGTGCGGCCGAAGGGCGGCGAGTACGCTCTGCACGGCGTACTGATGCTCGTCCTGGTCCTTCGCCGACGTCGCGAGAGCGAGGGATGCCTGCTGGTCCGTCGCGGCATCCGTTCCGCGGGCGGCGCTGCCGGCGAGCACGCGCGCGGTCACCGTGCGCTTCGTCACAGCCACGAGGGTCTCCGGGCTCGACCCGAGGAAGTCGTCGACCGCGAACGTCCAGCAGTCGGGGTAACCGGTCGCGAGTGCGGAGAGCACAGCGGCCGTGTCGGCCGGCCCGGTGAGGCGACCGACGATCTCCCGCGCCAGGACGACCTTGCTGAGGCCGACACCGTCGATCCTGTTGAGTGCTGCATCGACCGCCGCGAGGAAGGCATCCGGGGGGAGGGCGCCGGCGGTGAACGCCACAGGGGCGGAGTGAACCGCGGAGCGCGTCGAGGGAACGGGTGCGTCGATGTCGTTCCCCGCCCGGATGCGCGTCAGCCAGGCACGCCCGTTCCGACGGCCCAGTACGACGGACGGGACCACGAGGACGCTCGTCGCCGGAGAGTGGTCGGAGAACGCGAACGCACCGAACGCGATGAGACCGGAGCCAGGCACCCCGATGCCGTCCTCGACGCTCGCGGCTGCGGCGACGCGGCGCCAGGCGGCCGCGGCATCCGTCATTCTCGTCGGCCCGGAGAATTCGAGTCTGGCCGCTTCGCCGAAACCTGCCATGCCGTCGCCGCGACGCAGCCAGAGGAGCTGCCGACGGGGGGGCAGCAGTTCGAGAGTCGACTCCACATCGTCGATGGCGACGGTCGACACCGTGAGGGCGGGGACAGTCTGCTCCGGCACGCTCACAGATCCAGCGTAGCCGTCGCCGCGGGCGCGGCAGGCGGTCGGGGTGGCCGAATAGACTGGGGGCATGGCCACGGCGGATCTCAGCAAGCAACCCGATGAGGTTGCCGCGATGTTCGACGAGGTCGCCCCGAAATACGACCGTACGAACGCCGTGCTCTCGGTCGGCAACTCGTGGCTCTGGCGTCTTCAGACCGTGCGCGCGATCGCTCCGCAGTCGGGCGAGCGGATTCTCGACATCGCCGCAGGCACCGGAACGAGTTCTGCGGCGATCGCCAGGTCCGGTGCCGAGGTGGTCGCAGCGGATTTCTCGCCGGGGATGATCGAGGTGGGCCGCAGGCGACATCCGAAGATCGAGTTCGTGCAGGCGGATGCGATGGCTCTTCCGTTCCGCACGGGCGAGTTCGACGCCGTCACGATCTCTTTCGGACTGCGCAACGTCAAGGATCCCCGCAAGGCGCTCAAGGAGATGTATCGGGTGATGAAGCCCGGCGGCCGGCTCGTCGTGTGCGAGTTCTCCACACCGCCGCACGCGCTCCTGCGCGCAGGCTACGGCGTGTACCTGAGGCACGTGATGCCGCGCGTCGTCGACCTGGCGAGCTCGAACCCCGAGGCATACAGCTATCTCGCCGAGTCGATCAGCGACTGGCCGGACCAGGGCACCCTCAGCCAGTGGCTGCGCGGCGCCGGATTCACCCGCGTCGCGTACCGCAATCTCACCTCCGGCATCGTGGCCCTCCACCGTGGGCACAAGCCGGAGCGCAAACAGAGGGCGAAAGCGTCCGTTCCGGAAGCGCCCCCGAGTTGAGTTCGCCGCAGGAGATTCAACAGCTTCGCCGCCGTCACAAACTTCAGTCGACGTTCGGTCTCGGCGAGACACTGTTCGCCTCCGCGGATGACCGTCGATTCGCGGTCGCGCTCGAGGAGGGCCTCAAGCAGGTCGAGTCCGGTCTGCTCGCCGAGATGGAGTTCGCCGACAACCTGGCGGACGTGACGGCCCGCTACCTGTTCGACGCCGGCGGCAAGCGCATCCGGCCGACGCTCGCTCTTCTCACCGCGCAGTTGGGGATCGGAAACACCCCGAAGGTGATCATCGCCGCGCAGGCGATGGAGATCACCCATCTCGCCTCGCTGTACCACGACGACGTCATGGACGATGCGGATGTGCGACGCGGGGTTCCGAGCGTGCAGACGGTGTGGGGCAACTCGGTTGCGATCCTCACCGGCGACCTTCTGTTCGCCAGGGCGGGCAGGCTCGTGGCGAGCCTCGGCGACAAGGCCGTCCAACTGCAGTCGGACACGTTCGAACGGTTGTGCCTCGGGCAGCTGCACGAAACGATCGGACCTGCGCCGGAGGATGACCCGATTGAGCACTACCTTCAGGTCCTGGCCGACAAGACCGGTTCGCTCATCGCAGCGGCCGCTCAGGTCGGGGTCATCTTCTCGAGTGCGCCGGAGGAGTTCGAGGATCCGGTGCGCGAGTTCGGGGAGAAGATCGGGGTCGCATTCCAGCTGATCGACGACGTCATCGACCTCTCCGGCGACCTGGAGGAGACCGGCAAGTCGCCGGGCACCGACCTGCGTTCCGGGGTGGCGACGCTGCCGCTGCTGAAGCTGCGGAAGCGTGCGGTCGGCAATCCGGATGATGCGGTCCTGCTCGCCAGAATCGATCACGGTGTGCGCAGCGGTGAGACGACGACCCTGGAATTCGATGAGGCGATTGCCGCGCTCAAGGCTCACGCGGTGACCCGCGAGACCCTCGATGAGGCGCACCGCTGGGCGCACGAAGGGATCGCCGCGCTGTCGGTGCTTCCGGATGGCCCGGTGCGCAGGGCCCTGACGAAGTTCGCGGACACGCTCGTCGAGCGTTCGAACTGAGGCGCGGCGTGAGCGAGCGGCAGAAACCGGTATTACGCGTGGCCATCGTCGGTGCGGGGCCGGCCGGCATCTACGCCGCCGATCTGCTGCTCAAGGCGGAGCGCCCGTTCCAGGTATCGATCGACCTCTTCGAGCAGCTCCCCGCTCCGTATGGGCTCGTCCGGTACGGGGTCGCGCCCGACCATCCGCGCATCAAAGGGATCGTCAACGCGCTGCGCGATGTTCTCGATGGCGGCAACATCCGCTTCTTCGGCAACGTCCGCTTCGGCACCGACATCACGCTCGATGACCTCAAACGGCACTACAACGCCGTGATCTTCACGACCGGGGCGATTCGGGATGCCGAGCTCGACATCCCGGGGATCGAGCTGCTGGGGAGCTTCGGGGCGAGCCAGTTCGTGAGCTGGTACGACGGGCATCCGGATGTTCCGCGCGACTGGCCGCTCGACCACACGTCCGCCGCGGTGATCGGCAACGGCAATGTTGCGCTCGATGTGGCGCGGATGCTCGCGAAGCACGCCGAGGATCTCCTCCCCACCGAGGTTCCCGCGAACGTCTACGACCGGCTCGTCGCCTCGCCCATCACGGACGTGCACATCTTCGGTCGGCGCGGACCGATCCAGGTGCGGTTCACGCCGCTCGAACTGCGCGAGCTCGGGGAGCTGCGCGATGTGGACATCATCCTCGACGACGCCGACTTCGGCGTCGACGAGTCGGATGAGCGGTCGATCGCGACGAGCAAGCAGTTGCTCGTCATCAACCGGATTCTCACCGAGTGGCGCTCCCGCGAGACCGGACGGGCCTCGCGCCGGATTCACCTTCACTTCTATTCGAGGCCGGCCGAGATTCTCGGGTCCGATCGCGTCACGGGGCTCCGCGTCGAGCGCACGGCGCCGGATGGCGAGGGCGGCGCCCACGGGACGGGCGAGTTCCGGGAGTTCCCGGTCGACGCGGTGTACCGGGCGGTCGGCTACTTCGGAAGCCCGCTGGACGGGGTGCCGTTCGACGACCGCCGCGGCGTCATCCCGAACCGTGCGGGCCGAGCGATCGACGACGAGGACGAGCGGGTGCACGGCGTCTACGCGAGCGGCTGGATCAAGCGCGGTCCGGTCGGTCTCATCGGCGCGACCAAGAGCGACGCCATGGAGACGGTGCAGGCGCTCCTGGGAGACCAGTCGGAGTGGTGGTCGCCCTCAGAGCCGGACACGGACGCCATCCCGCGCATGCTCGAGGCGCGAGGCATCCGGTACACGACGGTTCAGGGCTGGCACCGGCTGGATGCGCACGAGCGCGCCCTCGGTGAGGCTCAGCAGCGGGAGCGGGTCAAGGTCGTCCCGCGCGAAGAGATGGTGGAGATCTCCGACCCCCCGGCTACTGCACAGCCGACGTGAGCCTCGCGATGTTGTCGAGCACCTGGGAGAAGAACGGCCGCGCCAGCCACTCCTCGAGGTGCAGTTCGCGGCTGTTCTGCCGGTAGCTCTCCTCCAGCGTTCGCAACTTCCGCACGAACGAGTGGCCGCGCACCATGACGGAGATCTCCAGGTTGAGGCTGAAGGAGCGCATGTCCATGTTGCTCGAACCGATGACGGCCACCTGGTCGTCGATCGTGAAGTGCTTGGGGTGCAGCACGGTGGGCGACCGGTACAGCCAGATGCGAACTCCAGCCTTCAACAGTGCCTCGTAGTAGCTGCGCTGCGCGTGGTACACGACCGGCTGGTCCCCGATCTCGGAGACGAAGAGCTGCACGTCGAGCCCGCTCTGGGCTGCTGTGGTGATCGCATAGAGCATCGACTCGTCCGGCACGAAGTACGGGCTGCAGATGATGATGCGCTCCTGCGCCGCGTAGAGCAGTGAGTTGAACAACCGCAGATTGTTCTCGCCGTCGAAGGATGGCCCACTCGGCACGACCTGCGCGCCCACCCGGTCCTTGACCGTCAACTCACGGATCGGGTCGGTCTCCCGCGTCAGCAGCTCGTTGGTCTCGGCATACCAGTCGGTGACGAAGAGGGCGTTGATCCCGGCGACGATCGGCCCCTCGAACCGCACCATGAGGTCCTTCCAGTGCAGGCCCCTCCGCTTGTTCGACCGCTTGTTGTAGCTCGAGTCGATGATGTTCTGCGACCCCGTGAAGGCGACGAGGCCGTCCACCACGAGCAGCTTGCGGTGGTTGCGCAGGTCGAGTCGCTGGAATTTCCAGCGCAGGGGCTGGAACGGCAGCATGAGCCGCCATTGCACACCCATCGACTTGAGGCGACGGATGGTGCGCCGATACCCCGGATAGCGCAGCGATGCGACGTGGTCGAGCAGCACCCGCACCGTCACCCCGCGGGCGGCGGCCGCCTCGAGCGCGTCGAAGTACGGCGCCGTCGTGTCGTCCAGCGACATGATGTAGAACTCCGAGTGCACGTACCTCTTCGCCTTGCCCACGGCATCCGTCATCGCCTGGAGGGATTCGAGATAGTCGGGGTGAAGCCTGGCGTCGTTGCCGCCGACGAGCGGCATGGCGCCCAGGTTTCGGTTGAGTGTGGCGATCGGTTCGAGCCATTCCGGCCACGGATGCTCGTGGCTCAGCTGGTCGATGCCCTCCGTGGTGTCCAGGATGTAGCGGTTGATCTCGTCCTGCTTGTCGCGCCTGCCCTTCGGCAGGTGCCGGCTGCCGAGCACGAGGAACAGCAGGATCCCGATATAGGGGAGGAAGAAGATGGCGAGCAGCCACGCCATGGCGGTCTGGGGCCTGCGGTTGCGCGGGATGACGACGATGGAGACGACACGGATGACGAAGTCGATCGCGACGAGGATGCCCGCGATCCAGAACGCGAGGTTCGTACCTTCCACGGCACTCCGATCAGGATGCGGGGCGAGTCCTACCGAAAGTTGACGAACTGCAGGTCGACGTCGAGTTTCGCGGCCTTGAGCACGGCCATGGTGGCCTGCAGGTCGTCGCGACTCTTCGAACTGACCCGCAACTCGTCGCCCTGGATCTGCGACTTCACGCTCTTGGGCGCTTCGTCGCGGATGATCTTGCCGATCTTCTTCGCATCCTCCTGGGCGATGCCCTGCTTGACGCCGGCCTCGATCCGGTACTCCTTGCCGGACGCGTACGGGTCTCCGGCGTCGAGACTCCGCAGCGAGATGCCGCGCTTGATGAGCTTCGACTCGAACACCTCCAGCACGGCCTTCACCCGCTCCTCGGTGTTCGCCTTCATGAGCACCTTCTCGCCGCTGTAGTCGATCTCGGCTCCCACGTTCTTGAAGTCGTAACGCTGGGAGATCTCCTTCTGCGCCTGGTGGAGGGCGTTGTCGAGCTCCATCTTGTCCACTTTGCTGACGATGTCGAAGGTTGAATCTGCCATGCGCCCATGGTAGCCGCGCAGCCTCGGCCGAGCGATTCCGGGCTTCACGGGAAACTGTGGTGGGATTGCGGGGATGTCAACCCATTCCCGCGCGTTCGTCACGGTCGCGGCGATCGGCGTTCTCGCCGTGATCGCCGTCGTCGTCATGGTCGTGCTGAGTCCGCGGGTGACTCCTCCCGGTGGCGCACCGGGGCCGTCCGAGAAGCCCGGTCCGGACTATGCGCTCGCGGCCGACCCTCCGCCCGTCGCGGCAGAGCGCACCCGCCGCGGCGTGGCGGGGCTCGCGGATGCCGGCTGGGTCGACCGGGTCTCCGCGGCATCCGGTATTCCTGCGCGGGCGCTCGCCGCGTATGCGGGGGTGGCGATCGCGAAGGCGAGGGCGATGCCGGCGTGCGGGCTCGGTTGGACGACTCTCGCCGGGATTGGGCTCGTGGAGAGCGATCACGGCAGGCACGGTGGGTCGAGCGTCGAGGAGGATGGCACGGTGTCCCCGCCCATCTTCGGGATCGCGCTGGACGGTTCGGCGTCGTCGCACATCCCCGATTCGGATGGCGGCACGTTCGACGGGGACGCGAAGTTCGACCGTGCTGTCGGCCCCATGCAGTTGATCCCGCAGACCTGGCGGAACTGGCACGTCGACGGAAGCGGCGACGGCAAGGAGGACCCGCAGAACATCGATGACGCGGTGCTGGCGACCGCGAACTACCTGTGCCGTGCGAGCGGCGATATGGCGGATCGCGCCGGGTGGCGCGCGGGCATCCTGGCCTTCAACAGCTCGAACGCGTACGTCCAGTCGGTCGCGAACGCTGCGAACCGGTACGCCGCGGACGCCGGTGATTTTGTGGTGCCCTGAGGCACGCTATCCTTGTGTTCTGTCTCCGGTCAGATGAATACATGTGGCCGGAGCACCTGGCAAGTTACCCAAGCGGCCAAAGGGATCTGACTGTAAATCAGACGTCTCAGACTTCACAGGTTCGAATCCTGTACTTGCCACCCTCTGCCACCCTGCTCGCACCGCGCGAGTCCAGGCAGATGCCCGTCCGACGGGGGAGGATCGCATCCCAAATCGGGGCTGTTGTTTTCACAGCGTCTTGGGCTATTCTTTATGAGTTCGTTACCTGCGCGCCCACGGGCGTACAGGTGGCAACGGCCCGGCTTGCGTACCCCCGCCCATGCCGGCCGATCGTTGAGGAGCTCCTAGGAAATGTCGTCGATGCTGCATGCTGCGCGCGTCATGGACCTCCCCACTCGCTCGGGAAGGGCCTATCGGTAGCCCGTGACTGAGTTCAACTGGGATTTCGGTTCCGCGCCGACGGATTATCCTTCCACCGCCGACACCGGCAACGATTTCGCAGCCCTCGGTTTCGAGATTCGCGAGACCCTTCCGACTCCAGCCTCGGCTCCCGCTCCGTCCGCAGCACCGACGGCGGATGCTGCGCCGTTGACGCGCCGCGAGCTGCTCGCGCGCGAACGAGCCTCCACGCCTCCGGTCCCGCCGGCGGCGCAGCCGACGCAGACTTTCGTGAAGCCGACGATCGTGATGGCGCAGCCGATCGCCGACTCCGGGCGCAAGGCGAAGGCACCGAAGAAGCCGAAGGCGCTTCGTCCGGTGAAGCCGCCGCGTGGCACGTCGCGCCCGCGCAAGGCGGCGCCGACATCAGTGCGTCCCCCGGCTGCGGCGTCGAAGCGGATGCCGGTGAAGCGGAAGTCGTTCAAGCGGCGTCTGCTGTCGAAGCTGATGACTTTCGGGGCAATGGTCGGCGCCGGGCTCATGATGGTGTCGACGTCGCTTCCTGCGAATGCGTTCTATTCAGGAAACGATCTCTCCACCGCCGAGGGCGCGATTGCTGCCCCTGCGGAGGCAAAGGTCCAGGCGCTCATGTCGCAGCCTGCTGCGCAGTTGAGCGTGACGCGCGACGGGTACACCACGACCTCGTTCCGCGAGGAGATCTTCCTCCGGTACGGAAACCGCAACTTCTTCTACACGAACGATCCGAATGGCACCATCCAGTGGCCGTTCGCGATCGCGGTCCCGATTTCCGACGGGTACGGCCCGCGCGTCGCGCCGTGCCCAGGATGTTCGACCTTCCACCACGGTGTCGACTTCATCCCTGGCCTTGGTGCGCACATCCAGGCGATCGCGGACGGTGTCGTCGTCGGTGTCGACAGCGGTGACTGGAGTTACGGCGAACACGTCATCATCGCGCACGTCATCAACGGTGTGCACGTCGAGAGCCTTTACGCGCACATGGAGGTCGGCAGCATCAAGGTGAAGGTCGGCCAGGAGGTCAAGGTGGGCGATGAGCTCGGCCTCGTCGGTTCGACCGGTGAGTCCACCGGTCCGCACCTCCACCTGGAGATTCACATCAATGGTGTTCCGGTCGACCCGTTCGCCTGGCTCAAGGCCAACGCGAACTAGTTGTACAGCGCGGGTCAGACGTCGGTGAGGCGGTAGCCTTCGACAACGCGTGATTCCCATTCGTCGAAGGGGTCATTGGCGACCGCGTCGCGGGCGAGGTGAATGGATGCCTCCATCGCCTCCTGCGAGGACCAGATGGCCAGGCCGGCGAGCACGCCGGCATCTGCATCCTGCATCGTGTGGACACTGATGAGGCCGGGTGCCCCGGCGAGTGCAGCGCCGAAGCGGTGCATCGAGTCGATGACGGCGGTCTCGGCGCCGGGCTGCGGATGGTGGATGGTGAGGTGCATGAACATGCTGGTTCTCTCCCTCGATCACTCGGGTCGAACACGTCGAAACTACCCTGTCGGCGGATGCTAGTCTCTTACGGTGCCAATCCCACGCGTGTCGTGGTGTTTTGCGCGCCCCCTTAGCTCATTGGTAGAGCACTTCCTTGGTAAGGAAGAGGTAGTGGGTCCGATTCCCACAGGGGGCTCGGCCATCCGGTTTCCGGATGCCGTGGCTGGGTAGCTCAGTTGGTGAGAGCGCACGACTCATAATCGTGAGGTCGCGGGTTCGAATCCCGCCCCAGCTACTTCAGGAGGCCCGTGACTCTCGGCATCTTGCCCCGCTTTGGTTGAACTCTGGGCGCCCGCGGCGGGCGCTGCAGATTATCTGCGCATATTAAGAAAATGCAATAACTCACTATCAAGTTCCCTTAATACCTTGGTATGATGTTTTCTTGATAGGGGTGCCGCATGAAGCAGAATGAACTCGTTTGGCGCACCCTCGTCGATCGCTCGATCAAGGGGCATCGGCGATGGGACAGCTTCGCCGATCTCGCGTACGCATCCGGAGTGCCTTGGGCGACGGCGCGATTCGCGTGCCTGAAGTTGTTGGATATCGGAGCGCTCACCTCTTACAGGGGTGGGGGACTTTCTGTCGTGAGCCCCGAGAAGGTGCTCACAGTGGCCTGCGGCGCGCGCAATCTCTCGGCTGACACTGTGGCGTGGACATCTCAGGGCGCTCTAGACGGTCATTCCGTGGTGTGGGGAGGGCCAGATGCCGCAGTACATCACCTTGGCGGCGCAAACACTGTCGCCCATATCGACGCACGGGTTGCCTACATTTCTGCCTCAATCACTGATTTGCCAAAAGGTAAAGACGTGCGGGTGCTGCACATGGATGCGCGGGCCGCGCGTGAATGGGATGGCTTCTCGAGCGTCGCCCAAACGTTTGTCGACCTGTTCGCGACACCAGGCTGGCAAGCGTCTGAGTTTCGTTTTGCTCTCCGCGACAGGTTCTTCGCAGGTCGCGACTGGGACCAGGAGGCTGGGTAGTTGCCTCTCGTAACGGAAGATGAACTGGGGCGACTGCGTGCGCTCGTGGACAGCCTGGGGTACGACCTTGAACCATCCATTCTTATTGGCGGTTGGGCAACGCATCTTCGAGTTGGCGGCGACATCAGTCTCGACATTGACCTGATCATCAACAGTCCCGAGCTGCGCACGAAGCTGCGCGACGTTTTGCAGGACTATAGCGAGAACAGCCTCCACAGTGGTGGACGCAAAGTTCGTGGCACCGTGAACGGTGTGCATGTGGATGCCTATATTCCTCGCGAGTCGGCGCTCGGTAACAAGCTTCTCCTCGATGTGAATGTTTTGACCAGGTACACCGATGACGAGGTGATGCAAGGCTGGTTGCTGCTCACGCTCGAGGCGCATGTGGCGACGAAGTTTGCTGCGCTGCTGGATCGGCCCGACACGGAGAAGGGCGAGAAGGATGCCCGGGAGATCGTGGCACTGTTGAGGAAGGGCGCATCCGCCGAACGGGCAGTGGAAGTGCTTTACGCGGCAACGGCGGCCCGAAGAATGTCATTCTCGGGCACGTGAAGCACGTGTTCGAGTTGGTGGCCGACCGAGCGCGATTGAACAAGAAGGAGCGAATCTGGTGGGCAGGCCTGCGCCGCGAATGGGTGGATGAGGCTGAACTTCAGGGTCGCCGTTTCGCGCAAGACACCTGACCCGGATTGTTCGTGCCACAGTAGTCACGAGCGCCATCCCCAGTTCGCGTACGTCAGCGTCCCGCCTATCTTGTCAGGGGTTGGCGCTTGACTCGCTACTGTTGAGTAGAGCAGGCCGGGTTCTTCTCACCTTTTGACTCGTCATCCGGCCATGGAGTGAAGAATGGCCGGCAAGTCGAAGAAGTCTGCAGCCGCGAGCCTTGAGGCGTCGCTGTGGGATGCCGCCAACCAGTTGCGCTCCAACATGGACGCCGCCGAGTACAAGCACGTCGTGCTGGGCCTCATCTTCCTCAAGTACGTCTCCGACGTGTTCATGCGCCGCCACGCCCGCCTCGAGGCGCTCGTCAACGATGAGTCATCCGACTACTTCATGCCGACGGATGCCGCCAAGCGCACGATCCTGGAGTCCCGCGACGAGTACACCTCGGAGGGTGTCTTCTGGGTGCCGGAGGGGCACCGCTGGGACGACCTGCGCAACGCGGCCAAGCAGCCCGACATCGGGTCCCGCATCGATGCGGCGATGGATGCGATCGAGAAGGAGAACCCGAGCCTCAAGGGTGTGCTGCCGAAGACGTATGCCCGCCGCGAGCTCACCCCGCACACCCTCGGCGGTCTGATCGACACGTTCTCCAACGAGAACCTCGCCGCTGAAGAACACGACGGCATGGATGTGCTGGGCCGCGTCTTCGAGTACATGCTCAGCCAGTTCGCCAGCGCCGAGGGCAAACTCGGCGGCGAGTTCTTCACTCCGCGCCACGTGGTCAAGGTGATGGTGGAGATGCTGGAGCCGTTCAACGGCCGCGTCTACGACCCCGCCTGCGGCTCCGGTGGCATGTTCGTGCAGGCCGACCGCTTCGTGAAGGCGCACGGCGGGGTGCGCAACGACATCAGCGTGTTCGGTCAGGAGAAGAATCCGACCACCTGGCGACTCGCCAAGATGAACCTCGCCCTGCGCGGCATCGACGCGAACCTGGGGCCGCAGTGGGGCGACTCGTTCACCAACGACCTGCACCCGGATCTGCGCGCCGACTTCGTGATCGCCAACCCGCCGTTCAACATCAAGAACTGGGGCGGCGAGCAGCTGCGCGACGACGTGCGCTGGCAGTATGGCGCCCCTCCGGTGAACAACGCGAACTTCGCGTGGGTGCAGCACATGCTGCACCACCTCACGCCCACCGGGACCATGGCGACCCTGTTGGCGAACGGTTCCCTGTCGTCACAGTCCGGTGGGGAGGGGGATATCCGCAAGAATCTGATCGAGAACGACCTGGTCGAATGCATTGTGGCGTTACCGGGGCAACTGTTCTACACGACGCAGATTCCGGTGAGTCTCTGGTTCCTGACCAAGGACAAATCGGATCGCAAGATCAACAGCGAACGCCAGCAGCGGGCCCGCGCAGGTGAGGTGCTGTTCATCGATGCTCGGCAGCTCGGCACCATGGTCTCCCGCACCAACAAAGAATTGACGAATGCCGACATCGCCCTCATCGCCGGGACCTTCCACGCCTGGCGCGGTGAGGAAGGCGACTACGCCGATGTCCCCGGGTTCTGCGCCAGCGTCACTCTCGACCAAGTTGCCGAACACGGCCACGTGCTGACCCCTGGCCGCTACGTCGGCAGCGAAGAGGTCGAGGACGACGACGAGCCGCTCGATGAGAAGATCGCGCGGCTGACCGAGGAAGTTCGCAGTGGGTTTGAACGGCGCGCCGACCTCCAAGAACGCGTCCTCGGCTCATTTGAACGGTTGGCGGTTGTTCCAGATGGCGCATGATTGGGAGATACTCCGGCTTGGCGCCGTTGCCGAAATCTACGACGGACCACATGCGACTCCGCACAAGACCGACAGTGGGCCCTGGTACTTAAGTATCTCTTCGCTGATTCGCGGCAGGGTCCAACTAAGTGAGTCTGCACACCTATCTCCCGAAGATTTTCCCAAGTGGACTAGGCGGGTGCAACCAACGCCAGGCGACACGCTCTTTTCTTATGAAACAAGAATCGGAGACGCTGCGCATTGGTCAATTGATTCGCCTGCGGCTCTCGGTCGTCGAATGGGTTTACTTAGGCCGCGACCGAACGTTGACCCACGATTTCTGACATACGCGTATCTGGGTGATGAGTTCCAAGGGGAACTGCGAAGAAGGACGATTCATGGCGCAACAGTAGATCGATTGGCCATCAGTGAAATGCCGGACTGGCCGATCAGGATTCCGCCCATAGCAGAGCAACGGCGGATCGCGGGAGTCTTGGGTGCCCTCGACGACCTCATCGACACCAACGAGCAACTCAAAGAGTTACTGTCTGGTCTGCAAGATGCGCTGTTCTCTGAACTAGTTGAGGCCTCGCGTTCGTCGATCGACTTCGGCAGTCTGGCTGAGCAGGTCAAAGTGCGTGCGGGGGTGGACCCGGAGATCGCTTACCTGGGGTTGGAGCACTTTGCCGAGAACGGACGGGGCATTTCGACGGCGGGGCGCTTGGGCGATACCGTTAGCCAGCAGTATGCATTTGAGTCGGGTGATATTCTCTACGGTCGACTCCGACCCTATTTTCGCAAGGTAGATCGTCCCGGTTTCTCAGGGGCGTGCAGTGGCGAGATATGGGTTCTGAGACCTCGCAACGACGTGCCTTCATCGTTTCTACACTCTTTGGTTGCCTCTCAGCGGTTCACCGACTTTGCGATGGCTGGAAGTGGTGGAACGCACATGCCTCGGGCGCGCTGGGACCATGTTTCGACACTCTCAGTCCCTTTCCCCAGTGCCGAACAACTCGCTAGGTTCGACTCAATCGCTGAGCCACTGTGGGAACAGTCCGTGGCTTTGGCTGAAGAGATTGACGTCCTTCGCCGGACCCGCGACGAACTCCTCCCTCTGCTGATGTCGGGCAAGGTTCGTGTTAGTTCTGACGAGGTTGCCGACCAAGACGTTCAAGAGGGTGCCGAATGAACGCGTTCCTGATCGAAGCTGACGTCGAGAATCTGGTGCTTGAGGACCTCGCCAAGGAGGGCTGGGAGGTCCAGCACGGCGGGATGATCGCACCGGGAGAGTTGCACGCGGAGCGCGACGACTACCGGGATGTTGTTCTCGTGAAGCGGTTGCGGGTATCCGTCGTGCGCCTGAATCCCGACCTTCCGCCCGACGCGGTCGACGATGTCGTCAACACGGTGCTGCGCGCCGACTCACAAGTTGTGATGACGGAGAACTGGCGCGGCTACCAGCTGTTGACGCAGGGCGTTCCGGTCGAATACCGGGACGGTGGCGAGCTGCGCACGGTGCGGGCGCGGCTGGTCGACTGGCAGGATGCGGCATCCAACGACCTGCTGGCGGTGAACCAGTTCACCGTGCAGGGGGTGAGCGAGCGGCGGCCTGACGTGGTGCTGTTCCTCAACGGGCTGCCGGTGGTGGTGCTCGAACTGAAGCGCCCCGGCGAGGAGAACGCGACCGTGCGAGGTGCGTTCAACCAGATCCGCACCTACGTGCAGCAGATCCCCGACCTGTTCACCTGGAACCAGGTCACCGTCATCAGCGACGGGCACTCCGCCCGCGCTGGAACGTTCTCGGCGCCGTGGGAACACTTCGCCCCCTGGAAGACCATCCACGGCGAGCTCGCACCGGCTGCCATGCCGCAACTCGAAGTGCTCACCCGCGGGATGCTCAACCCCGCCCGTCTGCTCGACCTCATCCAGAACTTCGTCGTCTTCACCGGCGAGGCCGGCGTACTGCAGAAGAAGATCGCCAAATACCACCAGTTCTGGGCCGTCAACAAAGCAGTGTTCGCCACGGTCGAAGCCGTCGAAGGGGACGGTCGCGCCGGGGTGGTCTGGCACACGCAAGGCTCCGGCAAGAGCCTCGAAATGGAGTGGTACGCGGGCAAGGTGATGCGGCATCCAGCGATGGAGAACCCCACCATCGTCGTGCTCACCGACCGCAACGACCTCGACGACCAGCTCTTCGATGACACCTTCGCCGCCTCCATGCCCGGCGCCCCGCTGCCGGAGCTACCCGTGCAGGCAGGCACCCGGGCCGAGCTGAAAGAGTTACTGGCACAGCGAGCCGCCGGTGGGATCATCTTCAGCACCATCCAGAAGTTCGGGCTCAGCAAAGACGACAAGGATGCCGGCACTGCGTTCCCGCTGCTGTCGGCCCGCAACAACATCGTGGTGATGGTGGATGAGGCCCACCGCTCCAACTACGACTTCATCGACGGATTCGCCCGCCACCTGCGCGACGGCCTTCCCAACGCCACCTTCATCGGTTTCACCGGCACCCCCATCGAATCCACCGACCGCTCCACCAAGCAGGTGTTCGGCGACTACATCGACACCTACGACCTCACCCAGGCGGTCGACGACGGCGCCACCGTCAAGGTCTACTACGAGCCGCGCCTCGCCCGAGTCGAACTGCCACCGGATGCGCTCGGCGAGTTGGATGACGCTTTCGCGCAGGCCACCTCCGGGTCGGAGGAGGATGCGCGCGAGCGTTTGAAGTCTCGGTGGGCGAGGGTCGAGGCGATCGTCGGGTCGGAGCACCGCATCCGGGAGCTCGCCGCCGACATTGTTGCGCACTGGGAGGAGCGCCGTCAGGTGCTCCCCGGCAAGGCGATGATCGTCACCATGTCGAGGCGCATCGCCGCCGCGCTGTACGCGGAGATTGCGCGCATCCGACCCGACTGGGTCAGTGACGACGACGCGACCGGCAAGATCAAGGTCGTCATCACCGGGTCGGCGGCCGACGACGAACTGCTGCAGCCGCACATCCGCAACAAGGCCGCGCTGCGGGCGCTGAAGGCGCGGGCCAAAGACCCCGACGATGAGCTCGAGCTGGTGATCGTGCGGGACATGTGGCTGACCGGGTTCGACTCGCCCGCCATGCACACCATGTATGTGGACAAGCCGATGAAGGGCGCCAACCTGATGCAGGCCATCGCCCGCGTCAACCGCACCTTCAAGGACAAGCCGGCCGGGCTCGTCGTCGACTACCTGGGCATCGCCGAAGACCTCAAGTCGGCGCTCGCCGACTACACCAAGCGTGACCGGCAGCGGCAGGATCTCGGGCAGGACCTGCGCGACCAGGCCATCCCGGCGATGCTCGAAACCCGCGAAGTGGTCGACACGATCCTGCACGGGTTCGACTGGCGCTCCCTGGTCGCGGGCGGCGGTCCGCGGGCGTTTCTGAACGCGTTGACGGCGACGGTCGAGTATCTGCTGGCGACGCATCCGGGGCCGAGTGGGGCGTGCACGAAGGAGGCGCCGTGTGTGAAGCATCGCTTCCTGGCGCAGGCGTCGAGGTTGACGCGGCTGTTCACGATCTGTGTGCCGTCGGATGAGGCGCTCTCGATCCGCGATGATGTGGCCTTCTTCGAGGCGGTGCGCGGCCAGATCGCGAAGGTCGAGGGTGTGGATCGCGAGGGCGGTGACGGGGCCGAGCTGGACACGGCGATTCGCCAGATCGTGTCGGGGGCGATGACGGGTGTGGGTGTGATCGACATCTACTCGGAGGCGGGGATGGCCAAGCCGGACCTGTCGCTCATTGACGACAGTTTCGTGGAGAAGTTCACGAAGTCGTCGCACCCGAACCTGCAGCTCGAGTTGCTGCGCCGGTTGATCAATGACGAGATCACTCGGGTGGGCAAGCGCAACGTGGTGGCCGGCAAGCAGTTCTCGCAGATGCTGGCCGAGTCGGTGCTGCGCTACCAGAACCGAACGTTGGATGCCGCCCAGGTGGTGGCCGAGTTGGTGGCCCTGGCGAAGTCGCTGAAGGAGGAGGCGGAGCGGGGGGCGAACCTCGGGCTCACCGCCGACGAGTTGGCGTTCTACGATGCGATCCGGTCGAATGACAGCGCCGTGACCGAGTTGGGTGATGACACCTTGAAGAAGATCGCGCACGAGCTTGTGGAGATCGTGCGCCGAGATGCGAAGACCGACTGGAGCGTGAAGGAGCAGGTGCGGGCGAAGCTGCGCGCGACGATCCGTCGTCTGCTGCTGCGCTACGGTTACCCGCCCGACCAGGAGGAGCAGGCCACGCAACTGGTGTTGCAGCAGGCGGAGGTGTTGGCGCATGCTGCCTGACACATCGTTGAGGGTTTACTGACAGGAGAGCGAGATCATGCAAATTATCTACGCGGTAGATCTCGAAGTCGTTGGCGATTTGCCTGCTTTAGGTCGGCATGAGTTGCTCCTCGAGCACGTCGCTGACTGGCTAAGCGGCGGTTCGACTCGCGAGGTACTAGCCAGTGAATTACTGAACGCCAATGCGACCACGTTACCGCCGCGTCGTGAAGCAAATCGAAAACTTGTGCACCGGGATGCCTCATGGGAGGTCATCGGGATTCCGTCGGCTCAGTCGCTCCGGTTATCAGTTGCCCAAGATCTGGAAAGAGATGTCCAACTCACCACAAGGGTCACCGTAGCCACTATCGGCGAGGACACGAGCTTGCGGATCGAATTGAGTCGTGAACACCAGGGCGGCTACCTCAGTCCCGTTCGTGACACCCCGATTTTTCAGCCGGGCATTCTGCGAGAAGTCGTAATGGACGATCGTCTCCAGTTGCAAATTGGAAGCCAGAAGATCGACGGTAAATACCTGCCGATTCGGACGTCGTCAGATGTGGCGGTCTTGGTGGACGTCCTTGCAGCCTCTCACCGACTTCCCATCGTGCTCATTCACTTGCGTAGCCCTGAGTCTTGGGAAGTCGCGAGAGTTCTGTCTAAGAAACTTATTGGTCTCGCTCGAGTGATCACACTGAACTTTGCAACGAGCAACCAGGTCTTCGCACATGTTCCTCGAGCCAAGGTGCCGTTTGGTGGCGCTACCCTCGTTTGGTCGGACCTGACGTCACCTGGGCTGAGTTTCACTGAAGAGGAAATCGTGGCTCTTGGCCCCGAGGGAGTTCGCGCTCGACTCATGGGTCGCCTCGCGGCGATCTCGGGGCTTGCTCGAGGCCTCGACAAAGGCTGGCGCGCAGCACAGGCGAGGCTCCAAAATGAGGCACGGGTCGAGGCGGAGGCGAAAGTACAGGCCGCGATTGACTCCGAGAATCTTGGAGCCGAGAATACCGCCCTGCGAGAACAAGTATCTGCAAGCCAAAGTGAAGCTCACCTATGGCAGGGTTTGGCAGAGGAAGCCGAGGCAAAGGGCGCGGAAGCCGAGGCTCTTGCGTCGAGGGCAGAGGATGCTGAGCGAAGTGCCGAGTATTGGCGGGAACAGTATGAGTCGATAAGGCAGGGGGCGACGGCGGAAGAAGATATCGACCCGTGGGACCGTATTCCAAGGTTGATAGCGAAGACTGATCCAGCGCCGGCATTTCGTGCACTTGAAGACGCGGCTCAGGGTCGAATTGTTTTCACGGAAGCCGCGGAGCGCTCGTGGAAGAACATCTCCTACCCCGACCCAGATGACATGGCTGAGAAAGTCAGACGCTTAGCTATGGCTGCCGTCGAGTTGTACGGGGACAATCCTGGGCAGATCGGGCACCTTGACGACTGGTTCATGGAGAGGCACGGGCTCAAGGTGGCCATGTCTGACCAGGTAATTTCGCGTTCACCAAAACTCAGGGAGTTTCAGTTTGAAGATGTCACGTATAGCCAGATTCCGCACGTGAAGGTACGAGATGGTGTGAAGCCGAATGAGGTAGGTCGAATTCATTTTGACTTTGACAAGGAGAATCAGCGACTCGTCGTGAACCACGTCGCTTTGAAGCTCCATAGTCGTTAGTCCACCGTCTTAAGGGAGCACGTAAAGCAGCGCGGATCCGAGGCCCGTTACCTGTAAGGCGCCCGTGAGTGTGGTTTGCGTAACAGAAAAACTAGCCGGCCTGATGAGTTCGAGCCCTCGGGAGCTCAGGGTTGGTGCCACGCGCTGCGGAAGGCGGCGATCACTTTCCCAAGGGCCTTGGCGGCACTCGCAACTTTTGGAGCAGCTTCCTTGACCGCCTTGACCACGGTTGGATCCTTTGCAGCCGAATACAGACGGCCTACGATGGCGACAACGACGGTCCGATTGGGAAGTAGCTGGGCGGCGCTACCAAAAGACATATGAAGGCTCATCTCTTAGGTGGGATTAGTGGGAAGTCTAGAATCTCAAAAGCTAAATTAGCACTAAAATCGAGCATGTCAATCAATCACGATGTTTTAGCGCGTTAGAATGAGGCCATGGCACAAGATCACATCGGGGCTCTCGGTCAGATCGTGAAGGAACTTCGCAAGGCGAAGGGTTTGAACCAGAATGAACTCGGGACACGCGCCGGCTACGGCGCAGGTGCGGGTGTCGCGATTTCCCGTCTGGAGAATGGACTACTGAAGCCGGGGGTCAGGAAGCTTCAGGCGATCGCGCAAGTCCTCGATCTCACACTAGAAGAGTTGGAGGCACGCGCCTCAACTCAGTCGGGGGAGAACTCCCTCCCAACCAAGACGATTGCTAGCGACGAACGTGACCGCGAATCTCCTCAGGCTCGGGCAGCACGGATTCAACAGGAAATTTTCGCGCGGAAGAATTCCATCACGAGCCTCAGCGAGAAATTTGGCATCGCGCAGGATCGAGCCCGAGACGAGTTTTTCATGAGATTCATTGAGGTCGCGGAGCGCATTGAGGGAGCACAGAAGCCTGATACGATCCGACCGCAGATTCACAACGCAAGTGGCGCCGACGCAGACAATCTGGCTGATCGCCAACTGGAGGACACCTCTGACGGGTTCGCACAATTGCTTGCCGTTGGGGGTGGTGTGGCAACGAATCTTGCAATTTCTTGGCTAAGTGGTGGGGCCAGGGCAACTAAGGGTTTGACAGGTGTTGTGGCGGCGCCACTGTTTGCATTGGCCGCAGGCGGCCTTGTCATGATGATCAAGCGCAACCGTCAACAACAGCGGGAGCTTGCCGCACAGCTCGACGTAGCGGAAGCCCAGCTCAATGCCACGGAGCCCGGTTTCAAGGCCGTGAGGAAGTTGCTGCCACGAGCAACTGAGACTCTCGAGTACATCGCCGTGCATGCTGGTCACGCGGTGAACCGATGGGAAAACCAACTTGGGGCGGGAACAATGAGTTGGGAGCAACTCGGAAAAGAGGGGCGGCAGCGTTATGGAGACTTCATCGCAATCTCAGCCGCGCAAATCAGCCTCCTACAGATCGATGTTCAGCGCCTACTCACCACGCACGATAGAGAAGAGTTACATGAACTAATCGCCGACGCCGAGAATTGGTTGTCCGTATCTCGAGACGCCGTCGAAGCGCGCGTCTGAGTTCGGGATTTCCTGCGAAAGGCTAAGACTGGTAGGCACCGCTACTTCGTGCGAGCCGGTAAGTGGATGCGCTCGCCCTGCTTGCCGAACATTCTCAGGATCTCGACCGGGCCGTTGCCGGAGCTCCCGAACCAGTGCGGGTTCCTCGTGTCGAACTCGGCCGCCTCGCCCGCGCCCATGACGATGTCGTGCTCGCCCAGGATCATCCGCAGCCGACCCGGCAGGACGTAAATCCACTCGTAGCCGCCGTGCGTGCGCAGCTTCGGCTCACGCTCGGTTGCGGGAATAGTGTGCTCAAGCGCCCACGTCCTACTCGGCACGGAGTCGGCAAGCCTCGTGGGCGCTAGCGTTTGAGTGGAAGGTTCCGGGCGCTGTGCCCCTGACAAAGTGGAAGGACCGCATGGACTCCGTCTCGGGCATGATCGTGCTCATCACCGGCGCCGCAAGGGGCATGGGCAGGCTCTACGCCGAGCGCGCCGTCGCCGAGGGTGCGGCATCCGTCGTCCTGCTCGATGTCGACGCCGCGGCGCTCGAGGCGACGGCCGCCGAGCTCAGAGGCGCATCCGCAGCAGGAATTGGCGCGGTGTTCCCCTTCGTGGTGGACCTCTCCTCTCGGGAGGACATCGCCGCCGTCGCCGAGCGGGTGCGCGCCGAGGTCGGGAATCCGGATGTGCTCATCAACAACGCGGGAATCATCCGCAGCAGCATGTTCTGGGAGCACGACCCGGCGCGCGACATCGAGGCGACCATGCAGGTCAACACGCTCGCGGCGATGTACCTTACGCGCGAGTTCCTGCCGGCGATGATCGAGGGCGGGCGGCCGTCGCGCATCCTCAACATCGCCTCCGCGGCGGGCACGCTCGCGAACCCGCGGATGAGCGTTTACGCGGCATCCAAGTGGGCGATGATCGGCTGGAGCGACTCCCTGCGACTCGAGCTGCTGAAGTCCGGCCACCGGCACGTGATGGTGACCACGTTCACCCCGAGCTACATCAGCACCGGGATGTTCGCGGGCGCTCGCGGACCGGTCTGGACACCCATCATGACCCCGGAGAACGCATCGACCGCCGCCTGGAAGGCCATGCTCCGCGGCAAGCCGCTGCTCCGGAGGCCGTGGACGGTCGGCCTCTCGCAGGCGCTCAAAGGCATCCTGCCGGTCCGCGCCTGGGACTTCCTCGCCGGACGGGTCTTCAAGGTCTACAGCTCCATGGACGAGTTCACCGGGCGATCATAGGCAACATCCCCCTCCCGTTCTCGGCGGAGCGGACTATCCTCTGAGCCAGCAGCCGGCAATCAAGGGAATGGAGTAACGAAGCCATGCAAGACAACCCCATCATGCCCAGCGAGGTCTCCCCCGCGGTCGGCGCCTTCGACCGATTCGCCGAAGGCGCATCCCGGGTGGCGAGCCGAGCGTGGTTCTTCGCGTTCTGCGTACTCCTGGTGGTCGTGTGGGCCCCGTCGATCATCCTGCTGAGGGACATCGACACCTGGCAGCTGATCATCAACACGCTCACCACGATCGTCACATTCCTCATGGTCGCGCTTCTGCAGAACAGTCAGACGCGGGCGGACCTCGCGGTACAGCACAAACTCAATGCGATCGCCGACATGCTCGCCGACATGGCGGATGCGAGTGGTCTCGCCAAGGACGCAGAAGAGCTTCGCGACGCGGTCGGCCTCGAAGCGCGCGAGAGCACGAGCAACAACGCCGAAGACGAAGTGGAGCCCGCCGGCAGGACACCGGTGAAGGGCGCGGTCGCCAAGGGCACATCAACGAAGAAGTAGCCGGGAAGCCCGACTCACACGCCCACGTAGCGCGCGAGATGCTCACCGGTGAGCGTCGACCGGTCGGCGACGATCGCCGCCGGTGTGCCCTCGAAGACCACGCGGCCACCATCGTGGCCGGCACCGGGGCCGATGTCGATGATCCAGTCGGCGTGCGCCATGACGGCCTGGTGGTGTTCGATGACAATGACCGACTTGCCAGAATCGACGAGCCGATCGAGCAGGCCGAGCAGGTTCTCGACATCCGCGAGGTGCAACCCGCTCGTCGGCTCATCGAGCACGTACACGTCGCCCTTCTCCGCCATCTGGGTCGCCAGCTTGAGCCGCTGGCGCTCGCCGCCCGAGAGGGTCGTGAGCGGCTGGCCGAGCTGCACGTAGCCGAGCCCGACATCCGCAAGCCGGTCGAGGATGGCGTGCGCGGCCGGAATGCGCGCCCCGGCATCGTCGGCGCCGCCGAAGAAGTCCCTCGCCTCCGACACCGACATCGTCAGCACCTCGGAGATGTTGCGCCCACCGAACCGGTACTCGAGCACGGCCGGCTGGAATCGCTTCCCCTCGCACACCTCGCACACCGTCTCGACGCCCGCCATGACGCCGAGGTCGGTGTAGACGACGCCCGCACCGTTGCAGTTCGGGCACGCCCCCTCGGAGTTCGCACTGAACAGGGCCGGCTTCACGCCGTTCGCCTTCGCGAACGCCTTGCGGATCGGCTCCAGCAGACCGGTGTACGTCGCAGGATTGCTGCGCCTCGACCCCCGGATGGCGCCCTGGTCGACCGAGACCACACCATCTCGGCCGGTCACCGAGCCGCCGAGCAGCGAACTCTTCCCCGAGCCGGCGACGCCGGTCACGACGGCGAGGACACCGCGCGGGATGTCGACATCCACGTCCTTCAGGTTGTGGGCGTTCGCGCCGCGCACCGGGATCGCGCCGGAGGATTCGCGCACCGACGGCTTCACTGTCGCGCGATCGTCCAGGTGCCTGCCGGTCACCGTGCCGCTCTCGCGGAGACCGTCGACGGAGCCCTCGAACATGACCTCGCCACCATTGCCGCCGGCCCCCGGGCCGAGGTCGATCACATGGTCGGCGATCGCGATGAGCTCCGGCTTGTGCTCGACGACGAGAACCGTGTTTCCCTTGTCCCTCAGTTGCAACAGCAACTCGTTCATGCGCTGAATGTCGTGCGGGTGCAGCCCCACCGTCGGCTCGTCGAACACATACGTG
The DNA here is from genome assembly GCF_014200375.1 of Terrimesophilobacter mesophilus. Classification (GTDB taxonomy): domain Bacteria; phylum Actinomycetota; class Actinomycetes; order Actinomycetales; family Microbacteriaceae; genus Terrimesophilobacter; species Terrimesophilobacter mesophilus. The sequence continues at coordinate 1,672,127 of NZ_JACHBP010000001.1, forward strand.
ACGTCGGTGAGCGAAGAGCCCAGGTGCCGCACCATCTTGGTGCGCTGCGATTCGCCGCCCGAGAGCGTGCCGGACGGGCGGTCGAGCGACAGGTAGCCGAGCCCGATCCCGACGAAGGAGTCGAGGGTCTGCCGCAGGGTGCCGAGCAGCGGCGTGACCGAGGCGTCGTCGATGCCGCGCACCCACTCGGCGAGATCGCTGATCTGCATCGCACAGGCATCCGCAATGCTGATTTCCCCGATCTTCGAGGAGCGAGCCCCCTCGTTCAGCCGGGTGCCGTCGCACTCTGGACACGTCGTGAACGTGATCGCCCTCTCGACGAACGCGCGGATGTGCGGCTGCATCGCCTCCTTGTCCTTTGACAGGATCGACCGCTGAATCCTCGGAATGAGCCCCGAATAGGTGAGGTTGATGCCCTCGACCTTGATCTTCGTCCCGTCGCGGTAGAGAAGATCATCGAGTTCCCGCTTCGTGAATTTCGAGATCGGTTTGTCCACGTCGAAGTAGCCGCTGCCCTTGAAGATGCGGCCGTACCAGCCGTCCATGCTGTAGCCGGGGATCGTGATCGCGCCCTCCGCGATCGACTTGCTGTCGTCATAGAGGGCGGTCAGGTCGAAGTCGGTGACGTTGCCTGTGCCCTCGCACCTCGGGCACATGCCGCCCGTGACGGAGAACTCCCGCCGCTCCTTCACCTTCTCGCCACCGCGCTCGAACGTGACGGCGCCCGCGCCGCTCACGGACGCCACATTGAACGAGAACGCCTGAGGGGAACCGATGTGCGGCTGCCCGAGCCGGCTGAACAGGATGCGCAGGAGCGCGTTCGCGTCGGTGGCCGTTCCGACCGTGGAGCGCGGGTTCGCGCCCATCCGCTCCTGGTCCACGATGATCGCCGTGGTGAGACCGTCGAGCACGTCGACATCCGGTCTCGCCAGGGTCGGCATGAACCCCTGCACGAACGAGCTGTAGGTCTCGTTGATCATCCGCTGGGACTCCGCCGCGATCGTGTTGAAGACGAGGGAGCTCTTTCCGGAGCCGGAGACGCCGGTGAACGCGGTGAGCCGACGCTTCGGGATGTCGACGCTCACGTTCTTGAGATTGTTCACGCGCGCGCCCTGCACGCGGATCCTGTCGTGCCCGTCCGCGGCGTGGACCCCCGCATCATCCCTCGGCGTCATGGCCTGCCTCTCCCTGCAGTGTGCGAGCTACAAGGTTAACCGAACGCGCACGCGGCGCGGCAGGAATCGTTGCGGGGCTCATCGGCCCTGCGACACGTCGACCCGATCGGTGATCCGGTGAACCGCCATCGTCGGAATGGGCAGCCAGGACGGGCGATTGCGTGCCTCGTACACTACCTCGTAGAGGGCCTTGTCCAGCTCGAAGGCGTCGAGCAGGACACGATTCCTCCGCACATCGCGCTCCGACCGGTCGATGTAGCCGTCGACGAAGGCGGCCCGACACGCGTGAGCCCACTCGGCCACGCCGGCCGACGACGCCTGCGCGCCCGCCGCATAGTCGAAGCTCCGCAGCATCCCGGCGATGTCGCGAAGCGGCAGGTCCGGCAGGCACCGATCCGCGAGCGGCCGCAGCGGTTCGCCCTCGAAATCGATGATCGCCCAGGTGTCGCCCGCGCCGGCGAGGACCTGCCCGAGGTGGAGGTCGCCGTGAATGCGTTGCAGTCGCGGCCACGGCACCCGGGACGCCCGCTCGTAGAGGATCTCGATCGACTCGCGGAGCGGGGCGAGCTCCGGCACCTCGACGATGGCGGCATCGCGTCGCGCCCGCCACGCGGCGACGATGTCCCGGATGTCGCTCTCGCCGGCCTCCCGTGTCGGCAACGCTGCGGCGAGCGTGGCGTGCACGTCGGCCGTCGCGATGCCGATCTGGCGGGCGCTCGCGGTGAAGTCGGACAGGGTGGCTCCCGCCGCGAGCGCGAGTCCCCAGGCATCCACTGCCCCGGTGAGGAATCGTTGCGCGAAGGCGAGGTGGCCGGTGGCTCGACCGGGCTCTCCCGTGTCTCCGGCCCTGGTCTCATCCGGCCATTCGCCGACGACACTGCCGAAGAGCTCGGGGACGGACTTCGACCCCGCGCCGAACAGGGCCGACTGCAGCACGACATCCGGATTCTCGCCGTCGTGCAGCATGCGGAACAGCTTGCAGATGACGCTCGTTCGGTACGGATCGTCCCCGCCGGGCGAGTACACGATCGAGGTGTTGGACTGTTCGCCGCCGAGAACCGTCGAGGTCATGCCGGCCGGCCAGGGTGAGACCGGGATGCCGCGGAGGGACGCTGCACCGGCTCCGCAGGATTCCCCGTCCGCGATGACCTCGGCGAGTCGCCTCGTGAACGCCGGATCGCGGGGGCCGTCGTAGACATGCCACGTGTCGCCTGCATCGTCGGAGACCGTGCCGATGAAACCAGAGTTCTGTGCATCGACCGGGACGCGGCGGAGGACGACCGGCACCTGGTAGACGACGGTCGGCGCCTCCGTCCGGTCCTCCACGATCGCGATCGACACCCTCACGAGCGGGTCCTCGTGAAGGTCGATCGACGCGACACGCCGCAGGGAGGGCTTCGCGTCCTTCCCGACGAACCAGCGCTGGCGGCCGACCCACTCGGCAAGGGCGTCCGTGACCTCCAGCGCCGCTGCCATGGTCCCGAGGGTAGTCCGACCCGCTGGTGAACTGCAGGGAGCCCGGCGAAATCGCGGCGTCGGGCGGCCCGAGACCGGGCGGCAGTCGCGGTGGTCCCCCAATCAAGGGGAGACTATCCCTATGACTGATTCCGACGCCGCCGGCGAGGCCGTGGCAGATGAGCCGGAACCGGAAGAGCCGAGCTACGACGACATCCGGTACCCCGCGAGGCCGAAACGCCTGCGTCCGCGGGAGCAGTTGCGCTACAGCGGGGTCCGCCATTCGATCACCGACCCGCGCTCGGCGGTCGCATCCAACCCCTCGTACATCTCCTGGCTCAAGCGGCAGTCCATGCTGCGGGATGCCGACGCGCTGAGCCGTGCCCTCTCCGGCCAGCCGAGCATGTGGCGCAACCCCTACGCCCGCCCGGATGCGCGCAAGGCCATCCGTACGGCATCCGTATGGTTCACCGCGTACCCGATCTCGCTGATCACGCGACCGGGGCAGTCCTACCTCGATGCCCTCGGAAGTGGAGAACTGTGGGATGCGTTCGAGTCGATCGGCATCAGCGCCGTCCACACCGGGCCGGTGAAGCTCGCGGGCGGCCTCACCGGCTGGAACCAGACGGCGAGCGTCGACGGCCACTTCGACCGGATCAGCACCCAGATCGACCCGGCGTTCGGGTCCGAAGACGAGTTCCGCGCCCTGTGCGACGTCGCGGAACAGCACGGCGGCAGTGTCATCGACGACATCGTGCCCGGTCACACCGGCAAGGGCGCCGACTTCCGCCTCGCGGAGATGGCGTACAAGGACTTCCCGGGGATCTACCACATGGTGGAGATCCCGGAGGAGGACTGGGGACTGCTCCCGGATGTGCCCGCGGAAAGGGATGCCGTCAACCTCGATGCGGAGACCGAACTGGCGCTCGCCGACCGCGGTTACATCATCGGCCAGCTGCAGCGCGTCATCTTCTACTCGCCAGGGGTCAAGGAGACAAACTGGAGTGCGACGGGGCCGATCCTCGGCGTCGACGGACGGACCCGCAGGTGGGTGTACCTCCACTACTTCAAGCAAGGGCAGCCGTCGATCAACTGGCTGGACCCGACGTTCGCCGGCATGCGACTCGTCATCGGCGACGCCCTGCACTCGCTCGGGGATCTCGGTTCGAGCGCGCTGCGCCTCGACGCGAACGGCTTCCTCGGCGTCGAGAAGAGCACTGAGGGCCAGCCGGGCTGGTCGGAGGGGCATCCGCTCTCCGAGGCGGCGAATCATCTCATCGCGAGCATGGTCCGCAAGGTGGGCGGCTTCTCATTCCAGGAGTTGAACCTCGGAATCGAGGACATCAAGGACACCGGGCGGGTCGGGTCCGACCTCTCATACGACTTCATCAACCGTCCCGCGTACCACCACGCGCTCGCGGTGGCCGACACCGAGTTCCTGCGGCTGACGCTGCGCACCTCGCTCGAGTTGGGCGTCGAGCCGGCGAGCCTCGTCCACGCACTTCAGAACCATGACGAACTCACCTACGAGCTCGTGCACTGGGCGAACCGTCACCACCTCGACACGTACTCGTTCCGAGGGCTGGAGGTCACCGGGGTGGAGCTCGCGGAGACGATCAGGGCCGACCTCATCACGACCCTCACGGGGGAGCGGGCGAGCTACAACCGGGTCTTCACGACCAACGGCATCGCCTGCACCACCGCATCGGTCATCGCCGCCGCACAGGGGTTCACACAGCTCGACGCGATCACCCAGCAGGATGTCGACCCGATTCGCGAAGCGCATCTCGTTCTCGCGTGCTTCAACGCCTGGCAGCCCGGCGTCTTCGCGCTCTCCGCGTGGGACCTGCTCGGCATGCTGCCGGTGCCGGAGACGTCGGTGGCCGAACTCATCGCCGGCGGCGACACGCGCTGGATCCACCGTGGAGCCCACGACCTCATCGACGCAGACCCCGACGCGACGGCGTCGAGTTCCGGAATGCCCCGCGGGCGGTCGCTCTACGGATCGATCACGAGCCAGCTGGCCGACGAGCGCTCGTTCGCGTCGCGGCTGAAGGGGATCCTCCGCATCCGAGAGGCTCACGGCATCGACGTCGCGACCCAGGTCGACATCCCCGAGGTCGCGCATCCGGGCATGCTCGTGATGGTGCACCGCCTCGACGAAGGGGACCAGTCCCTCGAGGACCCGCGCATGCAGGTGACGGTGCTGAACTTCAGCGGAGAGGCCGTCGAGGGCACCGTGCGCTCGGACCACCTCACCCCCCGCCGTTCGGTCACCAACGTCGAGAGCGGCGAGAAGATCGGCTACGTCGACGACCTGAGCAGTTTCTCGGTGCAGCTGCCGCCCTATGCGCGGCTGTTCCTCGTCATCGGGGGACCGGATGACGTCGTGCCGCCGTACACGCGCCCGATCGACATCATCACCGCCGCCGGCCAGGGGCCGATGCCGTGACGCGTGCTGAACCGGCCCGCGCAACACCCCGCCGTCGCGCGGGGAGTTCGACGAAGGGCGCCGCCAAGCGCGAAGCGATCCTGGATGCCGCCCTCGAGGTGTTCGGCGAGGTCGGCCTGCACGGGGCGTCGCTGCGGGAGATCGCGGGCCGCGTGGGCGTGAGCCACCAGTCGCTCATGCACTACTTCCCGACCAAGAACGAGCTGCTCATGGCGGTGCTGCGGCGTCGAGACGAGCGGCTTCGCCGGCACTTCGCCGACGCGGGCGGCATGTCGATCGGCGAGCTCATCGCGGTCGCCAGGGACAACGTGCGGATGCCGGGCGTCATCGAGCTCTACAACATGGCGTCGGCGGAGGCGACCAACACGGAGCATCCGGCGCACGCGTACTACGCCGAGTTCTACGAGAGCATCATCGCCTCGAACGTTCGGTACCTGCAGCTGGCGGCGGATCGGGGGCTTCTGCGCGACGGCTGGACGCCGGAATCCGCTGCCCGCGCCATCCTCGGGATGATGGACGGACTGCAGCTGCAATGGCTCTACAACCGGGATGACGTGCACGTGGCGCAGAGCATGGAACTGCTGGTCGGGGCCCTGATTGCGGTTCCCCTCGACACGTTGGACGAGGCGAGAAAATAAACTTGCCACTTGGCAAGGTTTTGGGTCTATTCTGAGACCATGGCCAAGACTTCCGCTGCTTCAGCGCGCCCGCCGCGCGCGGTACAGAACACCACTCCCGCCCTCCCCGCGACGATCGGCGACGACGCCGTCGAGCTCGCCCGCACCTGGGCGAAGCGCGGCGCCGCCGCCGGATCGAGCGGCTCCGCCGCCCTCCTTGCCCAGGTGCTCAAAGACCAGAACGGGCTCGACTTCACGATCGGATTCGTCGACCGGGTCATCCGCCCCGAAGACCTCCGCGTCGCCGCCCGCAACCTCGCCGACCTCGCGAAGCGCACCCCGTCCTTCCTGCCCTGGTACATGCGGTTCGCCATCCGCCTCGGCGGGCTGGTCGCTCCCATCCTGCCCTGGCCCGTCGTCCCCATCGCGCGCGCGGTGCTGCGCCAGATGGTCGCCCACCTCATCGTCGATGCGCGGCCGGCCAGGCTCGGACCGGCGATCGCGCGCCTGAAGAAGCCCGGCATCCGGTTGAACATCAACCTGCTCGGCGAGATCGTGCTCGGCAAGGCCGAGGCCGAGCGCCGCCTCGAGGGGACCAGGAGGCTGCTGCAGCGCCCCGACGTCGACTACGTGTCGATCAAGGTCTCCTCGATCGAGAGCCAGCTCAACATGTGGGCATTCGATGAGACCGTCGAGCGCGTCACCAAGCGGCTCACGCCGCTCTACGAGCTCGCCGCCGCATCCGCGACCCCCAAGTTCATCAACATGGACATGGAGGAGTACCGCGACCTCGACCTCACGATCGCCGTGTTCGAGAGCATCCTCGACCAGCCGCAGCTCCTGAAGCTCGAGGCCGGCATCGTGCTGCAGGCCTACCTTCCGGATGCCCTCGGCGCCTACCAGCGCATCGTCGAGTGGTCGACAGCGCGCGTCGCCCGCGGCGGTGCGCCCGTCAAGATCCGCCTCGTCAAGGGTGCGAACCTCGCCATGGAGACCGTCGAGGCGACCATGCACGGCTGGGAGCTTGCCACCTGGCCGAGCAAGCAGGCCACCGACACGAACTACAAGCGCGTACTCGACTGGGCGCTCACGCGCGAGCGGACGACCGCCGTGCGCATCGGCATCGCCGGCCACAACCTCTTCGACATCGCTTTTGCGCACCTGCTCGCCGAAGCGCGCGGCGTCTCCGACCACGTCGAGTTCGAGATGCTGCTCGGCATGGCCGAGGGTCAGGCGGATGCCGTGCGCGCCGACGTCGGCGGCCTTCTGCTCTACACACCCGTCGTGCTGCCGCAGGAGTTCGACGTCGCGATCGGCTACCTCATCCGGCGCCTGGAGGAGAACGCGAGCCAGGAGAACTTCATGTCCGCGGTCTTCGAACTCGTCGAGAACGAGGAGCTGTGGAACCGGGAGCGCGACCGCTTCCTCGCCTCGCTCGCAGATGTCGACGTGGAGGTGCCTGCACCGAATCGCCGGCAGTCGCGACTTGCGGCGCACACCGCTTTCGTCGGTGGATTCGCGAACACCCCCGATACCGACCCCGCTCTGCCTGCGAACCGGGCCTGGGGTTCCAAGGTGCTCGGCGCCGTGGAGAAGAGCCCGCTCGGGCTCGACATCGTCGCCGCGGCCGCCGTGAATGACGAGAAGCAGCTCGACGCGGTGTTCGCGCGGGTGCTGCCCGCGGCGAAGGGCTGGGCTGCGCTCAGCGGGAAGGGGCGCGCGGAGATCCTCCGGAGGGCCGCCGACGTTCTCGAGGAGACCCGGGGCAACCTCATCGAGGTCATGGCCACCGAGGCGGGCAAGACGATCGCCGAGGGCGATGTCGAGGTGAGCGAGGCGATCGACTTCGCCCGCTACTACGCGCAGCTCGCCGAGGAGCTCGACGCGGTCGACGGGGCGAAGTACACGCCGTCGACGCTCATCGTCGTGACCCCGCCGTGGAACTTCCCGGTGGCGATCCCCGCCGGCTCGACGCTCGCCGCGCTCGCCTCCGGCGCATCCGTCATCATCAAACCGGCCAAGCAGGCGCAGCGCTCCGGCGCGGTCATGGTGGACGCGCTCTGGCGCGCCGGCGTGCCGCGCGACGTGCTCGCCCTCGTCGACCTCAAGGACCGCAGCCTCGGCGAGAAGATGGTGTCGCATCCCGAAGTCGATCGCGTCATCCTCACCGGCGGCTACGAGACGGCGGAGTTGTTCCGGTCGTGGCGGCCGGAGCTCAACATCCTCGCCGAGACGAGCGGCAAGAACGCGATCATCGTGACGCCGTCCGCCGACCTCGACCTCGCGGTGGCGGATGTCGTCAAGAGCGCGTTCGGGCACGCCGGCCAGAAGTGCTCGGCGGCGAGCCTCGTGATCCTCGTCGGGTCGGTGGCCCGCTCGGAGCGGTTCGAGAAGCAGCTCGTGGATTCGGCGACGACGCTGCGCGTCGGCTACCCGAGCGACCCCACGACCCAGATGGGCCCGATCATCGAGGCCGCGAACGGCAAACTCCAGCGTGGTCTCACCGAACTCGAACCGGGCGAGCGCTGGCTGCTCCAGCCGGAGCAGCTCGACGAGACCGGGCGACTGTGGTCTCCGGGCATCCGCACCGGGGTCGCCGCAGGCAGCGACTTCCACCTGACCGAGTTCTTCGGACCGGTGCTCGGCATCATGCGGGCGGCGACCCTCGAGGAGGCGATCCGCCTGCAGAACCAGGTCGATTACGGTCTCACAGCGGGGCTGCACTCGCTCGACCCCGACGAGCTCGCCACCTGGCTTGCCGAGGTTCAGGCAGGAAACCTGTACGTGAACCGCGGGATCACGGGCGCGATCGTGCGGCGGCAGCCGTTCGGTGGCTGGAAGCGCTCCGTCGTCGGCGCGAGCACGAAGGCCGGCGGACCGAACTACCTCGTGCACCTCGGGTCATGGGCGCGCACGAAGGCGACGGCGAAGGCGACGGTGACGGATGCCGTAGCGCCGATCATCGCGGCGGCAGGCTCCGAGTGGGTCGGCCGCGCAGCGCAGAGCGACCAGGCCGCGTGGGAGCACGAGTTCGGTGTCGCCAAGGACGTCTCGGGCCTCGGCGTGGAGCGGGACGTGTTCCGCTACCGGTCGCTTCCCGTCACGGTGCGGCTCAACGCCGGCGGCTCGGTCGACGAGCTCGCACGGGTCGTCGCGGCCGGAGTGCGGGCCGGCGGCCTGCACGACGACGGCAGCGCGGCGCGCACCTCGGAAACGGGCCGCAACGTCTCCGTGAGCGCGGCGGAGCAGCTGCCTGCGGAACTTGCCCGTGCGATCGAGGCGACCGGGGCATCCGTCGTCATCGAGAACGATGAGGCCTGGCTCGCGCGCGCCGGCGCGGGGAGCCTGCGAACCTCGCGGGTGCGACTGGTCGGCGGCGGGCACGTGGACCTCGCGGTCGCGCTCGGCGGCAGCCCCGACGTGGCGATCTACTCGGAGGCGGTGACCGAGGCCGGTCGCATCGAACTGCTTCCGTTCCTCCGCGAGCAGGCGATCGCGATCACAGCGCACCGCTTCGGCAACCCGGACCACTGGTCGGAAGAGGTTCTGCCGCTGTAATGGCGGTTCTGTCGCGGCAGCGCGTCACTCGGATTCGGGGCGGGGATAGGTGATCGCCCCGTCGTGCACCCGCGCGAACTCGGTCAGTTCTGCGGGCGTCGTCGAGGTCGGCGACATGATGTCGAAGACCTCGACCCCTGCGACGATGAGCGCGTCGGTGATGAGCCGCCGGTGACACCGCCACGGCACCGCCTCGCTGCACATGATCGCCGGGACCGACACCGCCGCGACATCCATCAACTCTGCAAGCCCGGAACGGAATCCGTCGGTCGCCATGTAATCGGCATAGTCGCGAAACGCCTTGACCCTCCACCCGCCGTTCACGCTGGGAACGCCTGCCGGTGTGTGCCGGCGGCCGCCGAGGTCCTCGATCCATCGGTACCGGATGTCGTCGGGCAGCGCGTGCTGAATCGCGGCCTGGTTCCACTGCGGAAACTTTCGGGACGAGGGAAACGACCGCACGTCGGCGAGCTCGTCGACGCCGTTCTCCTGCAGCATCGCCAGCACTTCGTCGAAGGCACGGGTGGAATGGCCGATGGTGAAGACTCGAAGCGTCGCCCGGTCGGCTGCACTGTTCTCAGACATTCGTCCTGACCCCCCAGGTCAGGACTCTAGGCGATGCGCCCAGAGAATGGGGTCGGAATGTCGGTGGTCGCACCTAATCTTGAGAAATGGCGCGACACGCCGAAAACACTATATGTAGGGGAATGACACAGGTGTGATTCCCGTTATATAGTAGGAGACCACGCAGGGGCTGGATATCCGGTTTCTGGGGGATATTCGCTTCGAGAAGACTTAAGGAGGTCATCATGGAGAACGACACCGACACCGTCGGCGGCTACGCAGTTCCCGTCGACCCGATGGATCTTCTGCAGTGCGACAGCTGCCAGTAGGCAGCCGCACGACAGGGTTCTAGAAGCCCCGGACACCACGACGGTGACCGGGGCTTCGTCGTTTCCGTCTCGCCTTCTTCCGCGAAACCGCGGTCTCGCGGCACATGAGAAGATGGGCGGATGGGAGTGAATCCTGACATCGCCGGCCGCGTCTTTCCGCCGGCCGAGCCGTACCTCGTGGGCCGCGAGAAGATCCGCGAGTTCGCCCGGGCCGTCTTCTCCGAGAACCCGGTCAACCTCGATCCGGATGCCGCCCGCGCCCGCGGATACGCGGACATCGTCGCCCCTCCCACCTTCCCCATCGTGGTGCAGGAGCGCACGCTCGCCCAGCTCCTCGCCGAACCGGATGCCGGCATCGACTTCACGCGCGTCGTCCACGGTGACCAGCGTTTCAAGTATTCGCGGCCCATCGTGGCGGGCGACGAGCTCACCGCGACGCTCACCGTGACGAGCGTCAAGTCCCTCGGAGGGCACTCGATGGTCACCTCCGAGTCGGCCATAGTCGACGCGACCGGCGCGCACGTCGTGACCGCGACATCCACCCTCGTCGTGCGGGGGGACGAATCATGACCGGATTGACCGCCACACTGGACTTCGCCAATCTCACTGTGGGCATGGTCGTCGCCGAGCGCGAGTTCCACCTCACGCGCGACTCCCTCGTGCGGTATGCGGGGGCGAGCGGCGACTTCAACCCCATCCACTACCGCGACGACGTCGCGACGAGCGTCGGGCTGCCCGGTGTGCTCGCCCACGGGATGCTGACGATGGGCATCGCCGCGCAGCCCGTCGTCGACTGGATCGGCGACCCTGGGCTCGTGTCCGACTACCAGGTGCGCTTCACGCGCCCCGTGCTCGTCGATGCGACGGAAGGCGCGCTCGTGCGGGTGGTCGCCAGGGTCGGCGCCATCGACGCCAGTGCCGACGGGCACAGTGAGGCCCGCGTCGACCTCACCGTGACGTCGGCCGACGAGACCGTGCTCGGCAAGGCTCAGCTGCGGATCCGGGCGGCTTCGGCGTGATGCAGGTGGCCGCGTGAAGTTCGCCGAACTCACGACGCTGCGGGTGGGCGGCGAAGCGCGGGAAGTGCTCTCGCCCGCGACCGCCGACGAGCTGGTCGTCGCCGCCCGCGAGGCCTGGGAGAGCGGCGAGCAGTGGCTCGCGCTCGGCGGCGGCTCGAACCTGCTCGTGGCGGACGATGGCTTCGATGGCACGGTCATCCGGGTGTTGACGCGCGGCATCGAGGAGGTCACGGGATCGCGTGCAACGCTGCGGGTGGCAGCCGGCGAACCCTGGGACGCCGTCGTCGCCTTCGCCGTCGAACACGGGCTCTCCGGCATCGAAGCGCTCTCCGGAATTCCGGGTTCTGCCGGCGCGGCCCCCGTGCAGAACATCGGCGCGTACGGCCAGGAACTCTCCCACGTGCTCGAGGCGATCGACTTCCTCGACGCCGGGACGGGCGAGCGGATGCGGCTCGCGGCATCCGACCTCGACCTCGGATACCGCAGCTCCGCGCTCAAAGACTCCCCGGAGCGGCGGGGTCGTCGTGGCATCGTCCTCTCCCTCGACCTCAGGCTCGAGGTGAGCGAGCTGAGCGCGCCCATCGCCTACGACCAGCTCGCCACCGCGCTGGGCGCAGCCGGCGGCGACCGGGTGCCACTCGCCGCCGTGCGCGCCGCCGTGCTGACGCTGCGCGCATCCAAGGGCATGCTCCTCGACCCCGCCGACCCGGACTCGGTGAGTGCCGGCTCGTTCTTCACGAACCCGATCGTCTCCGAGAACTTCGCCCGCGGGCTCCCGGATGCCGCCCCGCGCTGGATCCTCGACCCGGACGCCCCGGAGTCGCCGGTGAAGCTTAGCGCGGCATGGCTCATCGAGCGCGCGGGCATCACGCGCGGATTCTCGCTCCCCGGCTCCGGCGCCGCAGTGAGCAGCAAGCACACGCTCGCGCTCGTGAACCGCGGCGGCGCGACCGCGAACGCCATCGCCGAGCTGGCCCGCTACATCCACCTGCGCGTCCTGAGCGAGTTCGGCATCCGCCTGCAGGCGGAGCCGCAGCTCGTCGGCGTCAGCCTCTGACGCTTCTCACTACCGACATCCGCGAGCGAGCCCGGCGCCCGCCTAGGAGTCCTTGCGGATCCAGCGGAACGTCATCCGGCACAGGAACAGGCCGACGACGAACCAGACGCCCATGATGATCGCCACCCACGGCAGGTTCCAGTCGCCGGTCTGCTCGAGCGCCGCGAACGATTCGGGCAGGAACACCGCGCGCATCCCCTGAGCCATCCACTTGAGCGGGAAGATGCTCGCGACGTTCTGCAACCACTCCGGCAGCATGCTGAACTGCAGGTAGACGCCGGAGATGAACTGCAGCAGGAGCACGATCGGGATGACGACCGCCGTCGCGCTCTTGCCGCTGCGGGGGAGCGCGGACAGCGCGATGCCGAGCACGCAACTCGTGACGACCCCGAGCAGGAATACCCACACGAACAACAGCCACTTCTCCGGGCCGGTCGGCAGGTCGACGCCGAAGGCGAACCGCGCGACCACGAGGAGGAGCGCCGCCTGCAGCACGGCGCTCACCAGGACCATGCCGATCTTGCCGATGAAGTACGAGATCACCGGCAGGGGAGAGCCGCCGAGACGCTTGAGCGTTCCGTCGCCCTTCTCGCCGGCGATGTCGACGCCGAGGTTCTGCACGCCGCTCAGGAGCATGCCCGCCGCGACCATCCCTGGCAGGTAGAAGGCCGCCCAGGTGATGCCGCCCGTGCCGTCGGGCGCCGCGCCGATGTTGCCCGCGTTGCTGAACGCGACCGCGAAGATCGAGAGCATGAGGATCGGGAACAGGAACGTGAAGAACACCGAGTCGCCCTGGCGTGCGTAGACCTTGAGCTCGTAGCCGACCCGGGAGAGGCCGAGGCGGATGCTGCGCCCGAGCGAGTGGATGCGCGGGGCGGGCTCCGTGGTCGGCGGCTGTGCCGTGGTCGTCGTCGTCATGCGCGTGCTTCCTCTGCGCTCGTCGTGTCGGTATCGGGGGAGGCGGTATCGAGGGGGTCGGTCCCGATGCGGCTGGCGCCGACGAGGTCCAGGTAGATGTCCTCGAGGCTCGGACGGATGACCTCCAGCCCGTCCGGCTCTCCGCCGTGCTCGGTGTGGAGTTTCGCCACGAGTGCGGCCGGTTCGGTCGTGCGCTCCTCGCGCAACGCGCCCCGCTCACGCCAGCGGACGACGGGGATGCGCGCATCCGCCCCACCGAGCTCGTCGATCCGGCCGATGTCGACGATGACTCCGCCGTTGATGACCGCCGCCCGGTCGGCGAGGTGTGCTGCCTCGTCGAGGTAGTGGGTCGTGAGCAGGATGCTCGTACCATCCGCTTTGAGCCCGTCGATGAGCTCCCAGAACTGCCGCCTGGCCTCCGGGTCGAAGCCCGTCGTCGGTTCGTCGAGGAAGAGGAGTTCCGGCCGTCCGATGATGCCGAGGGCGACATCCACGCGCCGTCGTTGCCCGCCGGAGAGGTTGCCGATGCGGGTCTTCGCCTTGCTCGTGAGCCCCACCGCCTCCATGACCTCGCCGACGGGGCGGGGGTTTCGGTAGTACCCGGCGAAGTGGGTCAGCTGCTCGAGGACAGTCACGTTGCCGCTCTCGCCCGTGTTCTGCAGCACGATGCCGAGCCGTGCCTTCCAGTCGATACCGCCGTGCTGCGGGTCGACGCCGAGCACACTCGCCTCACCGCTCGTGCGGTCGCGGTAACCCTCGAGGATCTCGATCGTCGTGGACTTGCCCGCGCCGTTCGGCCCGAGCAGGGCGAAGGTCTCGCCGCGTCGGATGTCGAATGTCACGCCGGCGAGGCCGGTCGCAGTGCCGTAGGTCTTGCGAAGGTCGCGTACGCTCACGACGTTGTCGGGATCGGTCATTGCACCATGGTCGCGGCATCCGGGTCATCCGCGTGCTCGACACGCGAATCTCCCGCTCCCGGCCTGCCGGAGCAGACGGACAACGGGCGATCGCGCCAGAGCGCCCATGGCCGGGTGGTCACCGCCGCCGGAACAGCACGCCGACGAGTCCGCCGACGATGGCGAGACTGCCGATCCCCAGTACGATCCAGGTGATGACGACTCCGGGGGACACATCACCCAGGTCGATCTGGGAGAACGCGAAACTCCAGACGGCGACGGCGATGAGGATGAAGCCCCAGACGACCGTGGGGACCTGGACCGCGCGAGGCGCATCCTTCTCAGGGGTGTTGGACATGGTGTTCTCCTATCTCGTTGCCTGGCGGACCGAGAGGTCGCCGCTGATGACCCAGATCTCGACGGTGATCTCGAGGTCGGGGTCGGTGCCGTCAAGCGGCTCGAACGACTGGTTGAGACGGACGACCGCTCCGTCGCGACTGCGCTGCGGGTCGGTGTCGAATGTCACGGAGCCGGCCACGGCGTGGCCCCGCACGTCGGTCGACGCATCGGCGGGCACGATGACGTCGGCGTTGCCGGCAATGACCGTGAGCGAGATGAGCCCGTCGTCATCCTCGGATGCCGACGACGCGCCCGCGAAGTAGTCCCTGAGGTCGAGTTCGGCGTCGCCGCTGATGACGGTGCGGTGCTGCGAGTCCCCGTCCGAGTAGGACGGCGACCATGCGGTGTCGCGGTCGACCAGGACTGGCCCGCCGACCCATCCGAAGAAAGACGTGAAGATGAGCGCGAACACGACGAGCACGGCGACGCCGCTCGACCCGCCGCTGGTGCGGCCGGAGAATCCGTTGAACACGATGGCGAGACCGAGCACGCCGAGGGTGACGGCCAGGCCCGTGATGGTCGCGACCGGGGTCCATTCGCCCGCCCCGACTGCGAGGGCGGTCGCGGCGCCGGCTACGAGGGCGACACCGATCGCGACCGCCGTGAACAGCGGGTTCGACCGCGTTCGGATGTGCTTCCGTTCCCACTCCGCACGCCGCTCGGCGTGGTCGTGGTTGCGGATGCGGCGCTGCTCGAGCCACGCTGCACGCGACGCCTCGCTCTGCTGCGCTCGCCACGCGGCGTGCTCGCGCCGCCAGGCGGCCTGCTGCTCCTTCCAGGCCGCGAGTCCGTCGGGGTCGGATGGCGGAGCAGGCGGGGCGATCGGTTCGGGGATCGCAGTCGCGTCGGTCGTGGCCGCAGCAGCGGCCGTCGCGCCGGCATCCGTCTCGCTCGCATCCGTAGCGTCCGCGCTCGCCGGGGCCGGCGATGCGGTGGCGGATGCCGCACCCATCGGCCGGGCTCCCGGCCGCTGGTTCGCGCGCATGGCCAGCCAGATGACGAGCCAGATCGCGCCGCCCACGATGGCGAGGGTCCACAGCACCCGCAAGACCGAGGCGCCCCAGTACGGGCCGTCCCAGAACCAGGGGCCGGAGAACCAGAAGCCCTGCGAGATGGGCAGGAGTGCGAGCAGCACCACGACCCCGATCCCCGCGACGGCGCCGTAGAACTCGCCGCGGAAGACCCGCTCGAGGTGGATGCGGTTGTCCGCATCCGGAAGCAGGAGCCACGCGGCCGCGTACAGGAGGAGCGCCGGCCCGCCGAGCACGGCGACGACGACGGCGATGCCGCGGACAATGATCGGGTCGATGCCGAGGCGGGCGGCGACGCCGGCGCACACGCCGCCGATCCAGCCGGGCTCGCGCGTGACGCCGAGCCCCCGCATCCAGTCGAAGAATCTGCTGGATGCCGTGGGGGCAGGAGGTGGGGGCGGTGCGGTCTTGGTCTTGGTTGGCATGACTTCATCGTCGCGAACGGGGGCGCTGGCCGCCATGGGGGTCTACCCTGATCGAACCCTGATTTCGCGTTCGCGACCCTCGCATCCGTGTCAGGGTCTGGTTGGATTCAAACATGACCACAACGTTCGCGCCCGCCCTCACCCGGCCTCGGCGGATGGCGGTCGCCGGCGTGTGCGCGGGCCTCGCGACGCACCTGGGCTGGCGCGAGAGCACCGTGCGACTCGTCGTCATCGGGCTCACGGTCCTGGGCGGGGCCGGCATCCTGCTCTACCTCTGGTTGTGGGCGTTCGCACCGGTCGATGAGGCGCAGGGCCCGGATGACGCGGTGAGCAGGAGCGTCCCCGTCGCGGCGATCCTGCTCGGGCTTGGCGCCGTCGCAGCCATCGTCGCTGTCACTCTCGCAAACGTCGCCGCGAGTCCCTATGCGGCCGTGGCGATCACGGTCATCCTCGGGGGCGGCGCCGTCGCCTGGAACCTCGCATTCGACCGCGACGACGACATCCGCAGCCCCCGCTATCGCATCCTCGTCCGCTCGTTCGGCGCGGCGCTCCTCACCATCACCGGTGTGCTGCTCCTGCTGTCGAGGGGGGCCAGGCCGGATGCCGTCACCGCCGTCCTGGCGGTCTTCATGATCGTCGTCGGGGTCGCCGTGGCGGCGCTGCCCGGGATCGTCCGGCTCTGGACGGAGCTGCTGGCTGAGCGCGCCGGCCGCGTGCGGGAGGAGCAGCGCGCGGAGATCGCCGCGCACCTGCACGACTCCGTGCTGCAGACGCTCGCGCTCATCCAGAACCGTGCAGGCCCCTCGAGCGAGGTCGCCCGGCTCGCGAGGGCGCAGGAGCGCGAGCTGCGCGACTGGCTCTTCGCAGGCTCTGGGCCTGTCGGGGAAGACCTCGCGACGGAGCTGCGGCGGGTCGCTGCCGCGATCGAACTCGACTACCCCGCGCGCGTCGAGGTCGTGGCGACGGGCGAGCCCGCTGCCGCGCACACCGCCCTCGTGGCCGCCGCCCGCGAGGCCATGCTCAACGCGGCCCGGCATGCGGGCGGGGAGGTCTCGGTGTACCTCGAGACCTCGCCCGACGGGATCGACGTGTTCATCCGCGATCGAGGGCCGGGCATCGATCTCGCGACGCTCCCTGCCGACCGACTGGGCATCCGGGAGTCGATCATCGGGCGGATGTCGCGCGCCGGCGGCAGCGCGACCGTCGCCCCCGGCGCCGGCGGCGGTACCGAAGTCCACCTGCATCTCGACACCGAACCGGGAGGGTCGGCATGATCGGCATACTCATCGTCGACGACCACTCGATCTTCCGCTCGGGGCTTCGAGCGGATCTGGGTGACGCCATCGACGTCGTCGGCGAAGCGGCGGACGTCGACTCGGCCGTCGCGCAGATCGCCACCCTCGAGCCGGAGGTCGTCCTGCTCGACGTGCACCTGCCTGGGGGCGCGGGAGGCGGAGGGGCTGAGGTCATCCGGAGGAGTGCCGCGCTGCTCGACCGGGTGCGCTTTCTCGCGCTGAGCGTGTCGGACTCGGCGGAGGATGTCGTGGGCGTGATCCGCGCCGGCGCTCGCGGGTACATCACGAAGGGCAGCTCAGGGGCGGAGGTGAGCGCGGCGGTCGCCTCGGTCGCGGGAGGGGACGCGGTCTTCTCGCCCCGGCTCGCCGGCTTCGTGCTGGATGCGTTCGGCGCCGTCGCCGGGGAGCAGGCCGTCGCCGACGACGAGCTCGACCGGCTTTCCGCCCGCGAGCGCGAGGTCATGCGGCTCATCGCCCGCGGCTACGCCTACAAGGAGGTCGCCGCGGACCTCTATATCTCGATCAAGACCGTCGAGACGCACGTCTCCGCCGTGTTGCGCAAGTTGCAGCTCTCGAGCCGCCACGAGCTCACCGCCTGGGCGCTCGAGCGCAAGTTGCTGTGAGGTCGCACTCGCTGACTTGCGCCTTGCGGCCCTTCCATGGCCACCGTAAGGGCCGCAAGGCGCGAGTCAGTGCGCACTGCGGCGCCCGGCAAGCACGAGCGTGAGGCGCGCGACCAGCTCTGGTGCCCCATCCAGGTCATCCCTGTTCACCTGCATCACGAACCAGCCGTCGGCCTCGAGCCTCGAGGTCCGCGTCATGTCGGCCCGAAACTCCGCCGAACCGTCATGGAACCTGCTCTGATACTCGACGATCACCTTGCGGTCGGGGATCGCGAGGTCGGCCCGGTAGCGGAACCCGCCTGAGGTCGTGATGGGCAGATTCGCCACAATGCCTCGGATGCCGCCGATCACGAGGATCACGCGGAGGCGGGACTCCTGCGGAGACTCAGCGCGGTCGTCGAGCAGGGGGAGCGCCTGCCGGAGCATCCGCAAGCCGCGCCGTGCGGGACCGCCCTCCACCGCCGCCGCCAACAGCTCGCGGGTCGTGAACGGCAACCGGTGGTGGACCAGGAAGTCCCCGGCGGCGACCAGGTCTGCGAGTCCGAGCATCGCACCGAGTTGGCGCCAGGTGGTCTCTGGCCCGCTGATGCGCAGCCCATTCCAGCGGCGGATGTCGCCGGGTTCGACTCCCAGGGTGTGACCCCGGATACCGCGTCCGGCCGGTGCGCGGCGACCGACAGGCACTGCGACGTGCAGGAGGTCCGACTGTTCGAACGGCAACGGGAGCGGTACGCCCATGATGCGCGCGGCAGTGGGGCCGCAGAAGAAGGCGGACGGAGGCATCCGGAGCTGGTATGCGAGGCAGCGCTCTTCGAACGTGAGCGGGCGACCGGTGTGCACGCGGACGCCACGGAACGGCCGCTGCAGGTCTCTACCGCGCATCCGCTTGGCACCGAGGCCCGCCTCTTCGCCCTGCCGGATTGTGAAGGGGCCGGATGCGAAGCGTGCGGGAAGGGGGATGCGTGGCATCGGGACAGGATGCCGTACGCGCGTACCTGCGTGCACCCACTCTCCACAGGCGCGCGACCGGCCACGCGACTTGCGCGGTTCGGTCCTTCCCGGGGGCGCGGAAGGGCCGCACGGCGCAAGTCGCAGCGGGCGCACCGCTGACGGACCGACGATCAGGAACTCAGGCGAAGAGCTGCTGCAACCTCTGGATGCCCTCGAGCAGTGGCTCGTCGCCGAGCGCGTAGGAGAGCCGCAGGTATCCGCTCGGCCCGAACGCCTCACCAGGAACGACAGCCACCTCGGCCTGTTCGAGGATGAGGTCGGCCAGCTCGAGCGAGGACGTCGCGATGACGCCGCCCCAGCTCCGGCCGAGCAGTGCCCGCACGTCCGCGTACGCATAGAACGCGCCATCCGGCATGGGAGCGACGACCCCGTCGATCTTGTTGAGCTCCTCGATGATGACATTTCGCCGCCGCTGGAACGCCTGCCGCATGAGCTCGACCGTCTCCTGAGGACCGGTCAGGGCTGCGAGCGCCGCGCGCTGCGAGATGTTCGACACGTTCGAGGACAGGTGCGATTGCAGGTTCGCAGCGCCCTTGATCGCATCCGCGGGACCGACCATCCAGCCGAGCCGCCATCCGGTCATTGCGTAGCTCTTCGCAACGCCGTTGACGAGGATGGCCTGGTTCGCCAGGTCCGGCACCGCCTCGACGATCGAGACCGCTTTGACCGGCGGGGAGTCCGGGGAATCGGCGGGCGAGTAGACGAGGTTCTGGTAGATCTCATCCGTGATGACCCAGATGCCGTGCTCGAGCGCCCACTGCCCGATGGCGGCGGTCTGCTCCGGCGAGTAGACCGCACCGGTGGGGTTCGACGGAGACACGAACACGAGGAGTTTCGTCTTCGGCGTCCTGGCGGCTTCGAGCTGCTCGACGGTCACGAGGTAGCCCTGGTCCGCGCCGGCGAAGACCTCGACCGGCACGCCGCCTGCGAGCTTGATCACCTCGGGATACGTTGTCCAGTACGGCGACGGCAGGATGACCTCGTCCCCGTCGTCCACGAGCGTCGCGAAGGCCTGGTACACCGCCTGCTTGCCGCCGTTGGTGACGACCACCTGAGACGCGTCCACGGCGAGACCGCTGTCCCGGAGGGTCTTCACGGCGATCGCTTCGCGCAGTTCGGGGAGTCCTGCCGCGGGCGTGTAGCGGTAGTTCCTGGGGTCGAGCACGGCGGCGGATGCTGCATCCACGACGTTCGACGGTGTCACGAAATCGGGTTCGCCGGCCGCGTAGGAGATGACGGGACGACCCTGCGCCTGCAGGGCCTTCGCCTTGGCGTCGACTTTGAGCGTCGCGGACTCGGCGATGGCGGCGATGCGGCGGGAGATGCGCGAGGGTTCAGAGGTCACGAGCACCAGCTTAATCCACGCTCCCGGGCGGACGGATAGCCGCGAACGCGGCCGGGATCAGGTCACCCGGCCGCGCCGCATCCGACGGACGCTTCTATGGTTCGAGCGTGGGGTGGTTCCGTCGGTGGCCTTCGCGGGCGAGCCACGCACCGAGGGTCAGGAGTGCGATGAGGACCCCGACGATGATCGCGAGGGAGACCCCCGTGAACGCGAGGTTGCCGGTGTGCACACCGCCGTCACCGATGTCTCCGGCCGGGGTGTTGCCGCCGCCGTCGCCTCCCGCGCCCGAGCCTCCATCCGGATCGCCCGGGGTTCCGGGCCCTCCCGACCCGGCGGTGACCACCGGTGCGACGGATGCCGCGGCGACGTTGAGCGTGGTGAGTCCGGAATCCCCTGCCCCCCGCGCGACGGCGACGCGCAGTGCGGTCTGCGTGAAGACCGTGTTCGTGGCGACACCAAGTCCGCCGCCTCCGAGCGTCGTCTCCTGCAGGTTGACCCGAAGGGACAGGATGTCGGAAAGAATCCCGGTCAGCCCGACCGACCCGAGCAAACCGGTGTTCGCCTGCGCGAGCAGTGGTCCGTCGAGTGCCGCCGTGATGCCGCCGAGGATTCCGGATGTCCCGAACACCCTGTCGCCGAGGACTCCCCCGAGCGCGGAGAGCAGCTTCGCGGAGCTCATCGTCAACGGGACGCCGAGGACCTTGGCGGTCACCGTCGCCGGCGAGATCCCGTCGAGCACCTGGCCGAGTGTGCCGTGGACATCCACCGACGCCGACGTCTCCAGCTTCGGGAGCGCAGTGGATGTCGTGGTGCAGACGAGCGTACCGAGAAGCTTCCCGACGAGCTCGCCCAGGATGTTCCCGTTCGAGTCCTCGTACTGGCAGATCTTCCCGATGACCGGAGCCTGTTCCGTGAGCAGCTTCAGATCGGCATCGACATCCAGTCGGACCGAGCGCAGCGACTGGTCCAGGCGCGTGGTGAGTTGCCGCGTGAACTCGTCGAGCTGGCCGGTGATGGTGGAGATGACGCGCGATACGACGGCTGGTGAGAGCAGTTCGGTGTTGACCGGCAGGTTGTTGAGGTCACCGCCGATCAGGGTTTCGAGGTCGAGTGCGACCTTCCCGGTCTTGAGGTCGATGCTGACGCCGCTGCCGCCCCACGACTTGCCGAGAAGGCTTGTGACCACTGCGCGCAGGTCATGGGTGATGACGACGGAGACGTCGGCGTTCGCACCGAGGTCCAGCGCGGGGTTCGCCGCGAGGAGAAATCCCTTGAGCGCTATGCCGAGTCGGCCGTCCTTTCCTCCGAGCGCATCGAGTTTCGCGTCGGCCGCGGATGCCGCTGCCGTGGCGAGCGAGGCGACCTTCGCGATCGCGGGGCTCGTGAACGTGAGCGTCAGCCCGTCGAGGTAGTAGTCGCCTGCGACGGTAGACGGGCTTCCCGTCGCCTGGGCGGCCACGGCCTGGAGGCGAAGGGCCAGGTCGGTGACCGCCGCGGCGTAGCGGTCTCCGAGCAGGCGATCGAGGGAGAGCGTCATCGCTCCGGCCGGATGCGAGGCGTTGGGCCCGATCGCCCCGCCGGACCCGACCGTGCCGCTCGCGCCGAGCGCACTGCCGTCAGGTGCCGCCATGGCGTACTGGGAGAGCACTCCGCCCTTCGTCGCGGTGTCGACGATGGCATCCGGACTCACGCGCGTGCTTCCGACGGTCAGGGGCGCACTGCCCAGCAGGCTGACGGAGAGCGGGTCGACGACCTCCTGGGTGCTCTGGCGGCCGCTGTTGCGGGCCGTTGCCGGGGTGAGTGAAGCAAAGGAGTCGAGGCTCATTCCGGCGAGCGATCCGGAGAGAAACTGCCCCTGGGCCCAGGACCCATGGTCGGTTGCGGCGTTGGCCGTCGCCGGAGCGGCGATGAGGAGCGCGCCGACCATGGCGGCGGTCCCCAGCATCGCGGCCGGCGTGAGGAGGCGTGGAGCGTGCGGGCGCTGTCCTGCCCGTCGGTGATGGTGAGTGAACACGGCTGGTACCTCTTTCCTTGATCCGAATGGATTCGGAATGAGCCGGCCAGGCAGTTGCTCGCAGCAACTCGGGTGATGAGAGCGAGGGGCGCTGCCTGATTCAGCGTTCCGGAGTCCTGTTGAGTTGTGACCGAGCGGATCGGCGAAGGCGGTAAGGGGGCCGTGGCCCTTCGTCGATCTGCCCTGTTATGAGAAGAGACTCGGCCCGGCGCGGTTCATGACGCGATTCTGCGAAACATCGATGCCGGATGCTGCGCTCGCACGGGATTGCGGCTTTGCGCGAGGGTCGCCCGGTCGCTTACACTGGGTCGAGGTAGTTGAAATCTGCCATACTTTCGTGCGCCCATTTTTGGCAGAAATTCCGAGTGTGACCGCGAGATGATGGTTGTTTGGTACTGCTGAGGGCGGTGGCTCAATTGGTAGAGCAGCGGTCTCCAAAACCGCAGGTTGCAGGTTCGAGTCCTGTCCGCCCTGCAGCTGAAAGCGAGCATCCGCTCGTGGCAGCATTGCTCGGCCGGAAGTAGTTTTCGGCCCGGCTCCATCCGGAAGGTAGAAATCGTGGCGAGAAAGATAGTCGACGAGCCGAGTGAGGACATCGTCGCCAACGCCAAGATGGACCGTGCCCAGCGGCGGGGTCCGTTCGCGCGAATCGCGCTCTTCCTTCGTCAGGTGATGGTCGAACTGAGGAAGGTCATCACCCCGACCCGTAAGGAACTGATCAGCTACACGGGCGTCGTGCTCGTCTTCGTCGTCTTCATGATGGCGATCGTGTCGTTGCTCGACCTGCTGTTCGGCACGGGAGTGGGAATCATCTTCGGAAACGGCCCGACCCGGTAACGATCTTGCGCGAGAGCGCGACACCAGCCTTGTGACCCGCAACCGGGCCACCGGATAAATATGAGCGGCGAATCACGTCGCACGCCAGAAAACGGAATGAGAATCAGTGTCTGACAGGGAGTTCGAAGAGCTCGAGGATCTCGACCTCGCGACCGCCGCGGAACAGTCTTCAGAGGAGGACGAGGCGCAGGAGGGCGACGTGCTCGAGGAAGAGGTCGAGTCCGATGTGCCGTCGGAGGAGCGTGCCATGCACGTCCTGTCCGACGATGCGGATGTCGAGGCCGGTATCGAGGCGGCGCTCGACGCCGTCCAGGCTGCTGCAGACCCGGAGGCCGACGCCGTGGTGAACGAGGCGGAGGCGGAGATCGAGCAGGACGAGATCGATCCGTATGCGGAGTTCCGCGCCGAGCTCAAGGCGAAGCCGGGCAAATGGTACGTCATCCACTCCTACGCCGGGTTCGAGAAGCGCGTGAAGTCGAACATCGAGAACCGCCGCGTGAGCATGGCCATGGAGGACTACGTCTTCGAGGTGCAGGTTCCCATGGAGGACGTCGTCGAGATCAAGAACGGCCAGCGCAAGCTCGTGAACCGGGTTCGGATTCCCGGCTACGTGCTCGTGCGCATGGACCTGAATGAGGACAGCTGGTCCGTCGTGCGGCACACGCCGGGCGTCACCGGCTTTGTCGGCAACTCGCACAATCCGACGCCGCTGCGGTTCGAGGAGGCGTTCTCGATGCTGCAGAGCCTCGTGCAGATCGTCGAAGCACCCGCGAAGGCCGGCGGCAAGGGCGGCAAGACCACTGCCCGTTCGATCCCGCAGGAAGTCGACTTCGAGGTCGGAGAGACCATCACGATCAAGGAGGGCTCGTTCGCGGGCCTGCCAGGGTCGATCAGCGAGATCAAGCCGGAGAGCGGCAAGCTCACCGTCCTCGTCTCGCTCTTCGAGCGCGAGACCCCCGTCGAACTGTCGTTCGACCAGGTCACCAAGCTCTAGACACCAGCCACCGCCCCGGAGATACCGGACGCGGGAGAGCCGGGCATCCGCTCGGTTCGACAGTAAAGGAAGAACAATGGCACCCAAGAAGAAGGTCACGGGGCTGATCAAGCTCCAGATCCAGGCCGGCGCCGCGAACCCTGCACCGCCCATCGGGCCGGCGCTGGGCCAGCACGGCGTCAACATCATGGAGTTCTGCAAGGCGTACAACGCGGCCACGGAGTCGCAGCGCGGCAACGTCATCCCGGTCGAGATCACCGTGTACGAGGACCGCTCGTTCACGTTCATTCTCAAGACCCCGCCTGCCGCGGAGCTCATCAAGAAGGCTGCCGGAATCCCGAAGGGTTCCGGAACGCCCCACACCGTCAAGGTCGGCAAGCTCTCGAAGGATGCCCTTCGCCAGATCGCCGAGACCAAGATGACCGACCTCAACGCGAACGACGTCGAGGCTGCAGAGAAGATCATCGCGGGCACCGCCCGTTCGATGGGGATCACGGTGGAGGCGTAATCATGGCGACCAAGTCCAAGGCATACCGCGCCGCCGCCGAGAAGATCGAGGCAGGCAGGTTCTACACGCCGAGCGAGGCGGTGGGCATCGCCCGCGCGACCGGCTCGAGCAAGTTCGACTCCACGGTCGAGGTCGCGCTGAAGCTCGGCGTCGACCCGCGCAAGGCGGACCAGATGGTGCGCGGCACCGTCATCCTTCCGCACGGTACGGGCAAGACCGCCCGCGTCATCGTGTTCGCGACCGGGCCGGCCGCTGAGGCCGCGATCGCCGCTGGCGCTGACGAGGTCGGCGGCTCCGACCTCATCGAGAAGGTCGCCGGGGGTTACACGAACTTCGACGCCGCCGTCTCGACGCCGGAACTCATGGGCCAGGTCGGTCGACTCGGAAAGGTGCTCGGCCCCCGCGGCCTCATGCCCAACCCGAAGACCGGCACGGTCACCCCGGACCCGGCGAAGGCCGTCTCCGACATCAAGGGTGGAAAGATCGAGTTCCGCGTCGACAAGCACTCCAACGTGCACTTCATCGTGGGCAAGGCCTCCTTCACGGCCGACCAGCTCGCCGAGAACGCGAAGGCGGCGCTCGATGAGATCAACCGCGCGAAGCCGAGTTCATCGAAGGGCCGCTACGTCCTGAAGGGTACGGTGTCGACGACGTTCGGCCCCGGTATCCCGCTCGACGTGACCGCGATCTGAGTCGCATTGTCGTAACAATGAGGAAGGCCCCGCTCCGGCGGGGCCTTCCGCGTTTCGTTCGGATGCTCCAACGGAGCGCGCCGATCAGGGTGCGCCGAGCAGGATGCGTCACCCCTGGACGTTGAGCACGAGCTTCCCGCGCGTGTGACCCTTCTCGAGCTCCCGGTGCGCTTCGGCCGCGTCGGCGACCGGGAACTCCCGGTCGACGTGGACGGCGAGTTCGCCCGAGTCGATGAGTTCGGCGATCGCCGTGAGCGTCGCCGTGTCGGAGAGCGCCTTGATGTCGGTCGCGCGCATGCCGCCGGCAGCGGCATCCGCTCTGAATTCCGGCCAGCTTCCCGTGGGAACGCTCACGAGCAAACCGCCAGGGCGCATGACCCTGAGCGAGCGGGTCCCGGTGTCATCCTTCACGTTCCCGATGAGATCGACGACGATATCGATGTCGCCCGTCACGTTCTCGAACCGCTCCTCGCGGTAGTCGATGACCTCATCCGCTCCGAGTTCGCGCAGCCATGCCGCGTTGCGTCCGGATGCCGTGGCCACGACGTACGCGCCGGCCCGCTTCGCGAGTTGCACGGCGATGTGTCCGACACCGCCCGCCGCGGCGTGGACGAGCACGCGATCGCCGCGCTTCGCAGCGCCGACGGTGACGATGCAGCCCCACGCGGTGAGCGCGGCACACGGAACGGCAGCCGCCTGGGTGGGTGTGAGAGTGCGCGGACTCCGCGCGATCGCGATGACCGGAACGGTGAGGAACTGAGCATAGCTGCCGCTCAGGCGCGGGACGGACACCATCCCGTACACCTCATCCCCCGGCTGGAGCGGGTGCGTGTCGAAGGCGGGCCGAACGATCGTCCCGCAGAAGTCGACGCCCAGAACGGCCGGGAACTCGCGGATGAGAGCAGAAGCTCCGCCGCCGGCACGCGTCTTCGCGTCGATCGGATTGACCCCGGCAGCCGCCACCCGCACGACGGCCTCGCCGATCGCAGGGACGACCATCGGCACATCCCGCTCGACGAGCACCTCCGGGCCGCCCACACCGTCCATCACCGTCGCACGCATCATGGTCATGCCTCAACGCTAGCGCGACGCCCTAACATGGTCACGTGACCGACTTCTCGCCTACAGCCGGACGCGTCGGTCGCGATGCCGTGTTCGCCGTCACCGGATGCCTGCTCGTCGCCGGAGCACTCGTCATCATCTGGGCTGCGCGGCTCACTGTCGATCGGGAGATCTACGTGAGCGAGCTCGGTGCGACGGGGGAGCCGACGGCGGACTGGTTCAGGGTGGCCCTGCTGCTCATCGTCGCCGGTGGGAGCCTCATCGCGTTCGCGGGGCGTCGCATCCGTTCGGCTGCCCCACTCCTGCGTGCGACCACCCCCGCGATCTCACTGTGGGTGGGGTGCGGATTCTTCCTCGTCGCCTCGCAGGTGACCTGCACCGCCGGATGCCCGCTGCCGTACGGCCCCACCTTCACCTGGCAGGACTTCATCCACACCTCGGTGGCCGTGCTCGCGTTCGCGGCCGCGTGCTGGGCGATGCTTCAGGTGTCGTTCGCGGTGGGGCATCGCGCGCTGCGCTCGTTCTCGCTCACCTGCGGGATCGCCGTGGCCGTCGTGGCGGGCGCGGGCGGCATCCTGTCCCTCGCGCGGTTCGGGACCGACGTGGGCAGCGTCCTCGAACTCGTCGCGACGACGATCGCACTCGGCTGGCTCGCGGTGTTCGGGCTCGCCGTCCGGGGATCGTCAGCGGTGGAGGAACGCCAGCAGCGCGTCGGCGAGTCCGATGAGCTGATGGATCTCGTTGTCGTCCCTGTCGACCCACCGCACTCTGGGCTCGTCGCCGATGGGCACGAAATCCCGGTGCTCCTCCCACACGACGAGGGTGCGTTCGGCACCTAGGACGTACTGCTGCCACCACACCTGCCGCAGGTAGCTGCGCGGGATGCTGTGCCACGGCTTCGCGGTCGTCTTGATCTCGGCGAGCTCGATGCCCCTCTCGGTGACCCGGATGCCGTCGGGCGTGGCGAGGTGCAGCGGGTTGCCGTCCGCGTGGTACAGGTCCAGGCTCGGCAGGATGCCGTACACCGAGCGCACCCAGCGTGCGATCTCCGGCTCGCGGGCCCTGCCGTGGTCCGTGTAGGCGTTGCCGGTGAACGAACTGCCGAGCACCTTGTCCCTGGCCACCGCCGTGACTGCTCGGCTGCTGGACAGCCGCGCGACGTCGGTCGCGGTGACTCCGCGGCTTCTCGCTCTCAGCCATTCGACGCGGTCGGTCGACCGGGCGACGATCCGGGTGCGGTGGTCCCTGGGCGGGTCCGTCCACAGCGCCGGTTGGATGCTCACCAGACCATTCTCCCCGAGCACACCGACTCCGGCGTGCCACGCGCCGTACGCGCCCGCTGTCTTCGCACGGTCGTCGCCGTTGAGGTGACAGACTTGGGGGAACCCCCGAGACTCGAAGGACCCGACGTGAGAGTGCCGATGCTGGTGAGCACGCTGGCCGTGTCTGCCGCCACCGTGCTCAGTCTCCTGACCGGCACGGCGGCGAGCGCCGTCCAGCCTCCCGTCGTCCACGCCTCCGGAGTGCAGCCGAGCGCGACGAAACCGCCCGTGACGCCGCAGCCGGTTGCGGCATACTTCGCGGACGGCCTCATCCCGAGGCTCATCGACCTCTACGGCTCCGGAAACGGGGTGACGACGGGGATCGATTTCGATGCGACCACCCTGGTCGGTCCCATCTCACGCGTCATGGAATGGACTCCGGACTTCCTCGCCGGGCATCCGTCCAGCGACCCCACGCGCCTCACGAACAACTGGGTTGCACCGGTGAGCCTTCGCGGCGACCTGATCGGGCTCGCCACGGTCTGGATCAACCCGGCGGATGACCAGCCGGAACTCGCCTCCTTCGATTCGGCGGCACTGGCCCAGAAGGTCGCCGCGGCGCCCAGGGGATCGATCCTCGTTCACGATCCGCCCAGAAACGCCTGGTTCGCCCTGTCGGAGGATTCGCTCATACCTCTCGTCCGGGGCACCTCCACCGTGAGCTCCCCCACGACACCGGAGGCATACCAGCAGATCATCGCCAATCCGACCTCCGAGGTGACACGAGGACCATCCGGAGTCGCCATCGCAGCGCTCGTGCTGGGAATCGTCATCCTCGGTGTCGCGGTGTTCGTACTCCTCCCGATCCGCAAGCGGACTCCGCGTGCCCGGGACAACGAGGGCGAAGACGAATTCGGTGAGGATGCCGAGGGCGATGACGCAGGGGCCGCCGGCGATCCGGATGCCGCATCCGGCAGCTGAGTTTGCGCGGCGAACATCCGATCACGTAGTCTTGTCGGAGCCAAAGACCGCTGGTTCGGCGTGCCCGTAACGGCACGCTGCGAAGGATCGTGAAAGCGAACGCCCGCGCAGGTGTGTGAAGTAGTCCTCCGAATCTCGGAATTCCTGCTCCGTGCGCGTGCGCCGGAGCTTTTTCTTTTGCCTCCTCGCCCAGTGGTCACCAACAAATGAGGAGTGCCATGGCGAACAAGGAAGCAGCGGTCGCCGAGCTCACGGATCTGTTCCGGAACTCGAACGCCGCCCTGCTCACCGAGTATCGCGGTCTCACCGTCGCTCAGCTCAAGCAGCTGCGCGTATCCATGGGTGAGCACGCAACATACGCCGTGGTGAAGAACACGCTGACCAAGATTGCGGCGAATGCCGCCGGCATCAGTTCGTTTGACGACGAACTCGCCGGCCCGTCCGCCATCGCCTTCGTGCACGGGGACACCGTCACCGTCGCCAAGGCTCTTCGTGACTTCGCCAAGGCCAACCCACTGCTCGTCATCAAGGGTGGTTACTTCGACGGTAACGCCCTGAGTGCAGCAGAGGTCACCAAGCTCGCCGATCTCGAAAGCCGGGAGGTGCTGCTGGCCAAGCTGGCCGGCGCCTTCAAGCAGTCGCTGTTCGGAGCGGCGTACCTGTTCAACGCACCGCTGTCGAAGGCCGTTCGCACGGTCGACGCGTTGCGCGCGAAGCAGGACGCCTGAGTCGAGACAACCTCCGCCGGGCAGGCTCGGCGGATCAGAACCACAACGTGAACAGAAGGAGAAAATCATGGCAAAGCTGACCACAGACCAGCTGCTCGACGCATTCAAGGAGCTCACGCTCATCGAGCTCAGCGAGTTCGTGAAGAAGTTCGAGGAGACCTTCGAGGTCACCGCCGCTGCGCCGGTTGCGGCCGCTGCTGCTCCCGCCGCCGGTGGCGCGGGTGCCGGTGCGGAAGAGGTCGAGGAGAAGGACTCGTTCGACGTCGTTCTCGAGGCCGCCGGCGACAAGAAGATCCAGGTCATCAAGGAGGTCCGCGCGCTCACGAGCCTCGGCCTCGGCGAGGCCAAGGCGCTCGTCGATGGCGCACCGAGCACCGTGCTCGAGGGTGCCAACAAGGAGAACGCGGACAAGGCGAAGGCCCAGCTCGAAGAGGCCGGCGCAACCGTCACGCTCAAGTAGTCGCGGGCGGGCTCCTGCCCGACACGATCGACGGCGCCGTCCCGATATCGGGGCGGCGCCGTCGCATGTGCTCTTCGGGGAGCGACGCGGAGCGCCCCGTAACCACGAGGAGCGCTCCGCGCCTATACCGTCTCAGCCGGGAAACTCGGGATCAGGGACGAGAAGCCCGACTGTCAATTCCGGGACATACGACGGTATGACATCCCGGGACCATGGGTAAGGGGGCAACTACCGATTCAAGCACAGCGCGCCACCCCAGGGGGTGGTGAGAGCGGGTTAAGC
Source organism: Terrimesophilobacter mesophilus (assembly GCF_014200375.1). GTDB lineage: Bacteria > Actinomycetota > Actinomycetes > Actinomycetales > Microbacteriaceae > Terrimesophilobacter > Terrimesophilobacter mesophilus. The sequence continues at coordinate 1,702,116 of NZ_JACHBP010000001.1, forward strand.
CGGGGTGATCTTGCCCGTGAGACCGAGCTCGCGTGTGCGGCGGACGGCCTCCTTGCGGTTGCTGGCTTCCAGTTTCCGGTAGATGCTTCGCACGTGGGTTTTGACGGTGTTCGTCGAGATGTACAACTCCGCAGCGATCTCCCCGAGCGTCTTGTCGAGGTGCAGGTGCTGGGCGATGTCCTTCTCGCGCTCGCTCAGGGACTCCGTCGGTCGATACGGCACGCCGCCGAGTCCTGCACGAAGGTCGGCGAGTATCGAGTGCACGACGGGCGGCTGGGGTCGATCCTCGGCTCGCGCGAGCATCCGCTGCATCGTCGGCCCGGGCACGAGCGTGAACGGTGTACGGATCTGCGTGCGGGCGACGAGCAGGAGCGCCCGGTCCGTGGCGACATCGGCGGCGATCGGATTGCCCAGGTCGTAGTGGGCGGCAGCGGTCAGCAGCAGGACATCGATGAGCGTGCGCGGCGAGTGGTGCTCGCGCAGGCTCTCGCAGTCGCGAAGCGCGGAGAGGCAGCCGACGCTGTCTCCCGCCTTGAACCGGATGCCGGCGATGAAGCGGGCGGGGCAGTTGGCGTGGTTCTGGGTCGGTTCGACTCGTTCGATGACGGCGACTGCCTCGTCCAGCTCACCGAGATGCATGAGCAGAGTGCCGCGCATGCCATCGCACAGGGTGCGCACCACGACGCGGCCCGTCCATCCGCGGCTCAGCCGGAGTGCCATCTCGAGATGATCGAGCCCCTGGACGTGACCGCCGTCGATGATGGCGATCGATGCCACGGCGTAGTGGGCAAGCGGTCCCCAATCGGTGCGCTCAGCGACCGCGGCGACCCTCCTCGCGACCACATTCGCCGCGGTGACGTGGTTGCGCTCCACGGCGATGAGCAACTCGGCGATCGAACCGAGTACGCCGAACTGGCTGTCGATGACCTCCTCGGGCGCCACATCCGCCACGCGGGCGAGATAGCGCTCAGCCTCCGGGAATTCACCGCGGGTGTAGGAGACGAAGGCGAGCGCAGACAGGCACTCGACGACTTCGGGTAAGGCGAGGATGCCGACGCCGAGCCCCAGGCAGAGCCGGAGTCGATCGTGGGCGAGATCGTAGTCGCCCCCGTGGATGGCAACCATTCCCTGTTGCAGCGCCGCACTGGCCTGGCTCGCGACGCGCGTCTGCGGCGCGAGGGTGAGGTCGTCCTCCAGGAGCGCCCACGCCGATTCGAGCGATTCGATGGCTTCGGCGAACCTCCCCAGAGACCGCAGGGCCGCCGCGTGCTGGATCCGCAGCTCCGCGACGGTGTCGACGGTTGTCGTGCCGGATGCCGCTACAAGCGCATCCGCCGTGCGGAAGTATGGAAGGGCGGCCGACCGGCTGGGGGAGCCGATCGACCGAAAGCTCGCGCCCATGGCCGTGAGAATTCTCGGATCCGAAGCCCAGGACTCCGCGGGAAGGCTTTCGATCACCGACCTGAGCGCTGCACCGTCCAGGGGCGCCCACATCCGCCATCCGGAGGACACGACCTCCACCGCGCCGGGGATGTCGCCCGCGGTGAGTGCGGCGGCGACCTCGACCGCTGCCGCCTCGAACGACTTCGTGTGCTGCACTGGACCCCCGACGCTCACTTCTGCTCACTCCGGTGCGCTCGGTGATCGCCCGGCGTTCCCCCTGGGTGTTCCCGATTCACGGGCCGAGGGCACAGGTGAGATTCCGATCGCAGGCATGCGCCATCGCGCAATGACCCTGACCTTGAGACTAGTTGCCCGAGACCACCGTGTCCACCAAAATGCGGACAAACCTTTGCCTGATCTACGGCCTTTCCCGTGAGGCACGTCGTGACTTTGTACCCCGATCCTCCGATGCCGGGGCTGTGGTGCTGCCGCGCACCGCCAGGGAGACCGGCATGGTCCTGCGCAGTTCCCTGGGAGCCTCGCCCTGGTCGGTTCCCGCGAGCGTCTCGAGGATGATGGATGCCGCGGTCGAGCCCTGGCGCGACGGGTACTGTTCGAACGTCGTGAGCCCGAACATGGGAGCGAGCGAGTGGCCGTCGATGCCGACGACGGACAGCTGCGACGGAATCTGGATGCCGAGTTGCCGCGCCGCGACGATGACCCCGACCGCGACCTCGTCGCAGCCCGCGACGATGGCCGTCGGTCGCTGCCGCGGATCGGCGAGAACCTTGAGCGCCCCTTCGTATCCGCCGGGGATGTCGAAGGGCACTGCCCGGAAGTTGTCGTCCGAGTCGAGCCCGGCGGCGGACATCGCGAGCCGGAACCCGGAGAGCCGTTGCGCGTGGACCCGGAAATCCATCTGCTCGTCGAGGTCGCCACCCAGGTGCATGATCTTCCGGTGCCCGAGGTTGATGAGCAGCTCCGTCGCCATCCGCGCCACGTCGACGTCGTCGATGTTGACAGTGGGGATGCCCTCGATGGGGCCGCCGAGGCCCACGATGGGCTTTCCGAGCGAGCGGAGCTGGTCGACCTCCCGGGCCGTCAGCTCGATGCCGATCGCGATGACCGCGTCGACGCGCTTGCGCACGAGGAAGTAGTCGAAGACCCGCCGACGCTGTTCCGCATCCGGGCTCAGGCGATACAGCGTGAGGTCGTATCCGGAACTGATGAGGGCGGATTCGATCCCGTCGAGCACCTCGGCGAAGAACCAGCGGTTGATGAACGGGATGACGACGCCGACGTTCCTCGTCTGCCCCGTGACGAGGCTTGCAGCGTTCGACGACACGACGAATCCGAGATCCGCTGCCGCCTGGACGACGCGCTCACGGGTCGCATCCGAGACATATCCGCGTCCGCTGAGCGCTCGGCTCGCCGTCGATTTCGAGACACCGGCGAGGCGCGCGACGTCTCCGATTGCGCTCACACGGCACCTCCTCTGGGGCTCGGTGCACAGCATATCCAGATTGCCGACGATATGGAACCGGTTCCACACTGGAGCGCTCTCATTTCGATGGCCGGTGCGAAGAAGCAACCGCGTCCGCTGGCGACAAACCGGCTGGTGTGACCGAAACGTTAGCAGTCCGGCCCAGTTTTGCGCTTGCAGTGCGTTCGCTATGTGCCGTACCTTGTGACATGGAACCGGTTCCCGACGGAGGGCACGATTGGCCGTCAGGGGGCACGACCGCACACCACTGAACCCGCGGGTCCTCATACTTCACCCGACGGGATGACCTCACTGAGGAGGGAAGTACATGAGTTCCACCTTGCACAGACGGCTCACGGCTCCACTGGCGGTACTGGCGGTATCGAGCCTGGCCCTGGTCGGCTGCTCCGCCGGCGGCCCGGGCGGCGGGGATACCCACGGCCCCGGCGATGCCGGAAAGGCGGATGGCGTCGTCACCATCTACGGCACCATCTCCGACACCGAAGCCGAACTTCTCCAGCAGTCCTGGGCGGACTGGGAGAAGGCCAACAACATCGAGATCAAGTACGAAGCGAGCAAGGAGTTCGAGACCCAGATCAGCATCCGGGCCCAGGGCGGAAACGCTCCGGACATCGCGATCTTCCCGCAGCCGGGACTTCTGGGCGACCTCGCCTCGCGCGACCTCATCCAGCCGGCCCCCGACGAGGTCAAGGCCAACGTCGAGAAGTACTGGTCGAAGGACTGGGCCAACTACGGCACCACCGACGGCGTCCTGTACGGCGCACCGCTCATGGCGAGCGTCAAGGGCTTCATCTGGTACTCGCCGAAGCAGTTCGCCGACAACGGTTGGACCGTTCCGACGACGTGGCAGGAGCTCCTCGACCTCACGCAGAAGATGCGCGACAAGCTCGGCACTGCGCCGTGGTGCGCCGGATTCGGTTCCGACGCCGCCACCGGATGGCCGGGCACCGACTGGATCGAAGACCTCGTGCTTCGCCAGGCCGGCCCGGAGACCTACGACAAGTGGGTCAGCCACGACGTGAAGTTCTCCGACCCTGCGATCAAGGCCGCGTTCGACTCACTGGGCAAGATCCTGCTGAACCCGGACTACGTGAACGCCGGATTCGGTGACGTCAAGTCGATCAACGCGACGCCGTTCGGCGATGTCGCCCGCGCCATGGGCAACGGAACCTGCTCGCTCACCCACCAGGCATCGTTCTTCGACGGGTTCCTCACGGACCCGAAGAACGGCAACGCCACGGTCGGTCCCGACAAGGACATCTGGGCCTTCATGACCCCGTCCGTCGAGGCCGGCGGCAACGCGGTGACCGGTGGTGGCGAGATCGTCGCGGCGTTCTCCAACGACGCCGACACGATCAAGGTGCAGCAGTACCTGTCGAGCCCGGAGTGGGCGAACAGCCGGGTGAAGCTCGGCGGCGTCATCAGCGCGAACAACGGCCTTGACCCGGCCAACGCGTCGAGCCCGATCCTGTCGGAGGCCATCAAGATCCTTCAGGACCCGAAGACGACGTTCCGCTTCGACGCCTCCGACCTCATGCCGGGGGTTGTCGGCGCGGGTTCGTTCTGGACCGGAATGGTCGACTGGATCAACGGAAAGTCGGTGGATGAGGTTCTCACCACCATCGACGGATCGTGGCCATCCAGCTAGTAACCGGTTGACGGTGGGGCCGACGGAGACGTCGGCCCCACTGTTCCCCCGTCGCGGGCCACTGGTACGCTCGCGGAACACCCCATAGAGTCCGACGACGCACTCGAAAGGTTGCCCATGTCACAGTTCCTCGGCTGGATCGCAACGCTGCCCGCCTGGTTGCAGATCATTCTCGTCATCGCAGCGTTCCTCGCGGTCATCGGGCTTCTCCTGTTCTTCATCGAGATCGCACCCCGCACCGGAAGGCGCTACACGGCGGTCCGGCTCGCGGTCTGCGTGCTCGTTCCCCTCATCGCGATGCTCATTCTCGGTTCCGTCATCTGGGCCGCACTCATCGCAGCCGTGCTCGGCGGCCTCTTCTTCCTTCTGGACTACCGATCCAGACAGGGTGCCGGATACCTGTTCCAGCTGGTCGGATTCCTGGCACCGGCGGTCATCCTCCTCGCCATCGGCCTCATCTACCCGACGATCGGGACGACGATCCAGGCGTTCCAGGACAACCGGAGCAGGAACTTCGTCGGGTTGGACAACTTCATCTGGATCTTCACCCAGCCGTACGGCATCCGCGTCGTCGTCAACACGATCGTCTGGGTCCTCATCGTCCCGACGCTCTCCACCATCTTCGGCCTCGCCTACGCGGCGTTCATCGACAAGTCGCGCGGGGAGAAGATCTTCAAGGCGCTCGTCTTCATGCCCATGGCCATCTCGTTCGTCGGTGCGAGCATCATCTGGAAGTTCGTCTACGACGCGAAACCTGTCGGCCAGGAGCAGATCGGCCTGCTCAACCAGATCGTGGTCTGGTTCGGAGGGGAGCCGGTGTACTGGCTGCAGAACTCGCCGTGGAACACGTTCTTCCTCATCGTCGTCCTCATCTGGATCCAGACCGGATTCGCGATGGTCATCCTCTCCGCGGCGATCAAGGGCGTGCCCGCCGAGCAGCTCGAGGCCGCAGAACTCGACGGAACGAACGCCTGGCAGCGATTCATGAACGTGACGGTTCCGGGCATCCGCAGTTCGCTCATCGTCGTCCTCACCACGATCTCCATCGCGTCGCTCAAGGTCTTCGACATCGTGCGGACGATGACGGCGGGAACGAATGAGACGAGCGTCATCGCAAACGAGATGTACACGCAGTGGAAGGGCTTCGAAACCGGGCGGAGCGCGGCGTTCGCCGTCGTGCTGTTCCTGCTCGTGATGCCGATCATCATCTACAACGCGAGACAGATCAAGAAGCAGAGGGAGATCCGATGAGCGCCGTCACCCCCATCGACCTGCCCATCGACCGGTCGACCGAGAAGCAACTCGCCCGTGGGGAGGCGAAGATCGAAGGGTCGACTGCGGCCAGGCGCACCAAGCGGCGTCTGACGAGCAGATCCGCGACGATCGCCGCACTCATCATCGCGATCCTGTGGACGACGCCGACGCTCGGGCTTCTGATCTCGTCCCTGCGCCCGGCCAAGGAGGTCGCCACCACCGGCTGGTGGACGATCTTCTCCAACTGGGGGTTCACGTTCGACAACTACGTGCAGGTACTCGCAGCGGGCAACACCCAGCTCACGATGAGCGAAGCATTCCTGAACTCGATCGCCATCACGCTGCCGGCGACGGTCATCCCGCTCGTCATCGCATCCCTCGCCGCCTATGCGTTCGCGTGGATCGACTTCAAGGGCAAGGACTGGGTCTTCATCGGGGTGTTCGCGCTCCAGATCGTTCCGCTGCAGATGGCACTCGTGCCGTTGCTCAGCCTGTTCTCGCGCGGAATCACGATCGGCGGAGTCCAGTTGTTCAGCGGCCTGAACCAGGGCACGTCCTACTCGCAGGTGTGGATCGCGCACACCATCTTCGCCCTGCCGCTCGCGATCTTCCTGCTCCACAACTTTGTCTCGGAGATTCCGCGCGAGCTGATCGAGGCGGCGCGGGTGGATGGGGCCGGCCACGGGCAGATCTTCTTCCGGATCATCCTTCCGCTCACGATGCCGGCGATCGCCGCCTTCGGCATCTTCCAATTCCTGTGGGTGTGGAACGACCTGCTCGTCGCACTCGTGTTCGCCGACGGCACCGTCGCCCCGATCACGAAGCTCCTGGCGGAGGTCACCGGTAAGTACGGCCAGGAATGGCACCTGCTCACGGCCGGGGCGTTCATCGCCATCGTCATCCCGCTCGTCGTGTTCTTCGCCCTCCAGCGCTACTTCGTGCGCGGATTGCTCGCGGGTTCGACGAAGGGGTAACAAGCCGACCGGACCCGGCGAAACCGTCTGAACCGTGCGTGGTAAGGGTGCGTTCTCGCCGGGTCCGGTCTTTTCCATGCAGAACTTGTGTCGGCTCTCGACGGATGCTCAAAGCGGGCTGAGAGCGACCTATGAGTACCTGAAAGTCCGGCCGCTCGGCTTGAGCGAATAACTTAGCAAGCCTAACGTTGTGCCCACTATCACCAACCGATTGTCTGCCACAGCGACGAGACACCACAGCGCCCGAGACACCAACCGGCGAAGGACGGGACTCTCCCGCCCGTGTGATTCGACTCCCTAGAAGGAGGAGACATGCGGTTGCCAAGTCAACATAGATCCCTTGCCGCGCTCGCCGTGGCCGTCGTCGCCGGAGTGACGCTCGCCGGCTGTAGTTCAGGCGGCGCGACGCCCGGGACATCGTCGCCGCCGAAAGCGGACCTCTCCGGGGTCACTCTCAACGTCGCAGCCGACTGGTCGGGAGCGGAGCAGGCGAACTTCGAGAAGGTCCTCGCACAGTTCGAGAGCGACACCGGGGCGAAGGTCAACTACACCAGCTACGGAAGCAACGTTGCGACGACCCTGAACACGAAGATCGCCGGAGGGGACCCGCCGGATGTCGCGGTCATCCCGCAGCCGGGGCTTCTGACATCCCTCGCGAAGGCCGGAAGCCTCATCCCGCTCTCCGCAGACACGCTCGCCACGGTCAAGAAGTACTACTCGCAGGACTGGGTGGACCTCGGTTCGGTCGACGGCAAGACCTACGGCGTGTGGTTCAAGGGCTCGAACAAGTCCACCGTCTGGTACAACACGAAGGTCTACGACAACGCGGGTGCGACAGTCCCCAAGACCTGGGATGACTTCGTCGCCGCTCTGCAGAAGGTCTCCGACTCCGGCGTTCCCGGCCTGTCCATCGGGGCGGATGTCGGCTGGCCGCTGACCGACTGGTTCGAGAACGTGTACCTCAGGACGGCGGGTCCGGAGAAGTACGACCAGCTCACCCAGCACACGATCCCGTGGACCGATCCGTCCGTGATCGACGCGCTCACCATCCTGTCGAAGCTGTGGAGCAACAAGGCACTCATCGAGCCGGGTGGAGCGCAGCGGACGTTCGGCGATTCCGTCACCGAGGTGTTCGGCAACCCGCCGAAGGCGGGCACCGTCTACGAGGGGGACTTCGTGGCCGGCAACATCACCTCGCAGACCAAGTCGGTCATCGGAACGGATGCGAAGTTCTTCGACTTCCCTTCGATCAATGGCTCAGGGCCGGCGGTGGTCGGCGGCGGTAACGCTGCCGTCCAGCTGAAGGACAACAAGGGCGCCGCGGCGCTCATGGCCTACCTGGCGAGCCCTGAGGCGGCCACGATCTGGGTGAAGCTCGGCGGATTCACGTCGCCGAACAACGGCGTCGACATGTCGGCGTACCCGGATGACACCTCGCAGCAGATCGCCGCAGCGCTCGTCAACGCGAAGACGTTCCGTTTCGACATGTCCGACCAGGCACCGAGTGCGTTCGGAGGCACTGCGGGTTCGGGCGAGTGGAAGATCCTGTTGGACTTCTACTCCAACCCGACCGACATCCAGGGCACCGCGAAAGCGCTGGAGGCTGCCGCCACGGCTGACTACAAGTAGCCGACGGGTTCGGACATCGTGTCCACAGCAACGGTGCCGGCCAGGGCACCGAAGCGGGGAGGGGTCACGGTTGCTGCTTCAGGCAGCAACCGGCCCTCCCGCTCCCGCGCCCGACGATCGCTCCTGACGGCGATCATCTTCCTCGCGCCCGCGCTGTTCCTGCTGGGTGTTCTCATCGGATATCCGGTGGTCTATTCGGTGTGGCGCTCGCTGTTCGATGCGAGCGGGGACAACTTCGTCGGGGGTGCGAACTACGCCACGATGTTCACCGACCCCGCGACGTTCGTCGCCATCCGCAACAACGTCATCTGGGTGATCGTTGCGCCCATCACCTGCACCGTCCTCGGGCTGATCTTCGCGGTGCTCATGAACCGCATCCGCTGGGCGACGGCGTTCAAGCTCATCATCTTCATGCCGATGGCGATCTCGATGGTCGCCTCCGGCGTCATCTTCCGCACCCTGTTCCAGGAGAATCCGGATCTGGGCGCCGTCAACGCGGGCCTCGTCTCGGTGCACAGCGCCTTCTCGGGCGGCTCGGCCTACCCGGGCGCCCGGCCACGCGACGATTCGGGACTGGAAGGCACCGGAGGATCGATCCGGTCGAGCACGTCGGTGCCCACCGGCGGCAGCCAGAACTTCCCGCTCGTCGGCATCCTCGGCTCGACGCTGCCGGCCGGCGCGACGGATGCCGTGGAGGCTCCCACCGCGAAGCCGACCGACATCTCCGGCACGGTGTGGCTCGATTTCGTGAAGGGCGGCGGCGGGACGAACGGCCAGGTCGGCGACGGCAAGAAGGGCCTGCCCGGCGTCACCGTCGACGCGATCGACGCGTCGGGAGCGGTCGTCGCATCCGCCACCACCGCGAACGACGGCACGTACGACATCACGGGCCTCGCGAGCGGCAGCTACCGGGTGGGGCTGCCGGCAACGAACTTCGCCGCGGCATACTCCGGGGTCTCCTGGCTCGGCCCGACGCTCGTGACGGCGGTCATCATCCTCGCCTACGTGTGGATCTGGGCGGGATTCTCGATGGTCATGATCGCCTCCGGCCTCTCGGCCATGGACATCTCCCTGCAGGAGGCGGCCCGCATCGACGGCGCGAACGAGTGGCAGGTGTTCCGGCGCATCACGGCTCCGCTGCTGTCCCCCGTGCTCATCGTCGTGTTCATCACCCTCATCATCAACGTGCTCAAGATCTTCGACCTCGTCTATGTCATCCCGCCCGGTTCCTCGCTGCCGGATGCCACGGTCATCGCCGTGCAGCTGTGGACGGTTTCGTTCGGCGGCGGCAACGACCAGGGTCTCGGAAGCGCCCTGGCCATCTTCCTGCTGATTCTCGTCCTGCCGTTCATGATCATCAATGTCCGGCGATTCCGGATGGAGCGCGAACAGTGACCGTGGACCTGGGCATCGTGAAGGCGAAGCGCTCCGTCGCCGGGCGCATCCTCGACTTCTTCGGCAAGGGCGTCATGAACGTCGTCCTCATCATCGTCGCCGTGTTCTGGCTCGTACCGACGATCGGGCTCTTCCTCTCCTCCCTTCGCTCGAGCACCGACAACAGCCAGAGCGGATGGTGGACCGTGTTCACCCGACCGGCACAGCTCACGATCGAGAACTACACGAACCTGCTCGGCAACTCGCAGTTCATGGGCTCGTTCCTGAACACGATCGAGATCACGGTCCCCGCAACGATCCTCGTGGTCGTCATCGGGTCGCTGGCCGGGTACGCGTTCGCGTGGATCCGGTTCCCCGGGCGGGACTGGCTGCTCGTCGTCGTGATCGTCCTGCTCGCCGTGCCGCTTCAGGTCTCGCTCATCCCGATCGCCCGGCTGTACGGCAGCATCGGGCTGTTCGGATCCATCCTGGGCGTCATCCTGTTCCACACCGCGTACGGGCTGCCGTTCGCGATCTTCCTGCTGCGGAACTTCTTCACCCAGATCCCGGGGGAGATGCTGGAGGCGGCGCGCATCGACGGGGCGAGCGAGTGGCGGATCTTCGCCCGCATCATCCTGCCCCTCGGCCTGCCGGCCATCGCGAGTCTCAGCATCTTCCAGTTCCTGTGGACATGGAACGACATGCTCGTCGCCCTGATCTTCACGAATGCGACATCGCAGCCGGTGACGGTGGCCATCCAGAGCCAGTTGCGGCAGTTCGGCGCCAACATCGACATCCTCTCGGCGGGCGCCTTCCTGTCCATGATCATCCCGCTCATCGTGTTCTTCGCGTTCCAGCGGTTCTTCGTCTCCGCGCTCCTCGCCGGCTCCACGAAATAGCCTGCTGAACCCTCGGGGAGGTGACAAGGCACAATGAGGGGATGAGCGGAATGCGCGGCGGCGGCAGAAGTCGCATCAGCAGCGGGGATGTCGATGTGCAGCGGGCGGCCAACGCGGCCGCACCGAAGGTGGACGGCCTGTTCCGACGTATCACCGAACTGTTCATCCCGCATCGAACGGCCCTCATCACGACGGGCATCCTCGTCGTCATCGGAGCCGCGCTGTCCGTCCTGCCACCGCTGCTCACCCAGCAGGCCTTCGACCACGGTCTGTTCCCCGCCGGCGGCCCGAACCTCCCGGTGCTGGGCGGCATCGTCGCGCTCATGGTCGCCATCTATCTCACGTCCGGTGCGCTCGGAGTCTGGCAGACCTGGCTCACCTCCACGGTCGGCAACAGGGTCATGGGCTCGCTGCGCGTCAAACTCTTCGACCACCTGCAGCGCATGGAGCTCGCCTTCTTCACGCGGACGAAGACGGGCATCATCCAGTCCCGGCTGCAGAACGATGTCGGTGGCGTCTCCGGCGTTCTGACGAACACCGTCTCGAGCGTGCTCGGCAACACCGTGACGGTCATCGCCGCCTTCATCGCGATGGTTCTGCTCTCCTGGCAGCTCACGTTCGTGGCGCTCGTCCTCATGCCGATCCTCGTCGTCGCCCAGCGCCGGGTCGGCCAGGTGCGGGCACGCATCGCGACGAAGACGCAGGAGTCGCTGAGCGAGCTCACCGCGATCACGCAGGAGACGCTCTCGGTGTCCGGCATCCTGCTGGCGAAGAGTTTCAACCAGCAGCCGGCCGAGGTGGCGCGCTACCAGGGCGAGAACGACAACCAGGTGCGCCTGCAGGTGCGCCTGCAGATGAGCGGCCAGTGGTTCTTCGCGATGGTGCAGATCTTCCTCGCGATCATCCCGGCCATCATCTACCTGTGCGCCGCGTGGCTCATCCTCGGCGACGTGCCGGTCACCGCGGGAACGATCGTCGCGTTCACGACCGTGCAGGCGCGGCTCATGTTCCCGCTGCTCGGCCTCATGCGCGTCGCACTCGATCTTCAGACATCCGGTGCGCTCTTCGCCCGCATCTTCGAGTACCTTGACCTGAAGCCGGCCATCGTCGACGCTCCGGATGCCCGTTCGGTTCCGGCGGGAGGCACACTGGGAACGGTCGAGTTCGATCGGGTGGTGTTCGGATATCCGGACGCATCCGGCGAGGCGAACCCGACCCTCAGGGACGTCTCGTTCACGATTCGGCCCGGCCAGTTCGCCGCTTTCGTCGGGCCGTCGGGGGCCGGCAAGACGACGATCTCCTACCTCATCCCCCGCTTCCACGACGCGACATCCGGAACGGTCAGGTTCGCCGGCGACGACGTTCGCGAACTTCAGCAGGAGTCGTTGCTCGAGAACATCGGGATCGTGAGCCAGGAGACCTACCTCTTCCACGCGACGATCGGCGACAACCTCCGCTATGCGAGGCCGGATGCCACGGCGGCGCAACTGGAGCAGGCATGCCGGGCGGCGAACATCCACGACACGATCGCCTCGTTCCCGGATGGCTACGACACGGTCGTCGGCGAGCGGGGTTACCGCCTGAGCGGCGGGGAGAAGCAGCGCATCGCGATCGCGCGCGTGCTGCTGAAGGACCCGGCCGTGCTCATCCTCGATGAGGCGACGAGCGCCCTCGACTCGATCTCCGAGCGCGTCGTCCAGCAGGCCCTGGATGCCGCATCCAGAGGCCGCACGACGATCGCGATCGCGCACCGCATGTCGACGATCGTGGCCGCGGATGTCATCTTCGTACTCGAGGCGGGGCGCATCGTGGAACGGGGAACGCACGCGGAACTCATGGCCGCCGGTGGTGCGTACGCGCGGTTGTATCGCGAGCAGGTGGATGTGCACTGAAGCAGTTTCTTCCCGCCACTGTTGAGGGGCGCCGGCATTCACTACAGTGAGTCCCACCCTGTCGCATGGCCCCTTGGGAGTCCCCGTGTCGCACGTCACCACCGAGCCGTCCCCCGGTCGCGGTGAAGCGCGGACATCGGGCAGGCGGGCCGGCCTGAGCATCCAGTCTGCTCTGCTCATCATGCTGCTTCTCGTGAGCCTGCTCTCGAGCGTCGTGGTCGGGCTCATCGGTTACGTCAACGGGTCGGATTCGCTGCGGGATGCCGCGTTCGACCGGCTCGTCGGCGTGCGCGATTCCCGTGCCCGCGAGGTCGCGGAACTCTTCTCCCGCATCAAGAACACCGTCCTCGTGCAGAGCAGGAGCTCGGAGACGATCGACGCGACGAAGGCGTTCACCGACGGCTTCGACGCGCTCGGCACCGCGGAGTTGACCCCGGATGACACGGCCGCGATCCGGGACTACTTCGCCGGACCGTTCTCGGAGAGGCTCGGCGCGGCGACCGGCACCGATGTCGATCCGACGAGTTTCCTGCCGTCAAGCCCGGCGCAGAGCTACCTGCAGCTTCACTACACGCTGCCGTACGAGGACTTCGATGTGGCGATCGCGAACGACGACGCAGGTGACGGGAGCGCGTGGTCGGCCGCCAACGCCGCCTACAACGACCAGTTCCGGCGGATGACCCAGCTGTTCGACTTCGAGGACATCCTGCTCATCGATCTGCACGGCAACGTCGTCTACACCGCGTACAAAGGAGTGGACCTCGGCACCAATCTGCTGACCGGCCCCTACGCGTTCAGCAACCTCGCGTCGGCGTATACCAAAGTGCTCAGCACGAACATCCTCGACACGGTCGAGTTCACCGACTTCGGCGAGTATCCGCCCTCCCTCGGCGTTCCGGCCGCCTGGGCGGTGTCGCCGATCGGGTCCGGCGGGCAGGCGGTCGGCGCGCTCGCCGTGGAGATGCCCATCGACTCGATCAACGCGGCGATGACGGGTGATCTGTCGTGGAGCGCGAAAGGGCTCGGTGAGACGGGGGAGACCTACCTCGTGGGCGACGACCACCTGATGCGGTCGACGTCCCGGATGCTCGTCGAGCACCCGAAGGACTACCGGAACAAAGTCGTCGCGACCGGGACGAAGCCGGAGCTCGCCGATCGCATCATCTCGTCGGGGAGCACGCTCCTGGCGCAGCCGATCGACACCGAAGCGGTCGATCATGCCCTGAACAGCGAGACCGGGACGATCATCGGAACTAACTACCTGGGCGACGAGTCGCTTGCCGCGTACACGCCGGTGCAGATCGACAACCTCGACTGGGTCATGGTTGCGGAGATCAGCACCGAGGAGGCCTTCGCCCCGGTTCGGGAGTTCACGCGGAACCTCGTTTTGTCGTCGACGGCGCTCATCATCCTCGTCGCCCTTCTGTCGCTCCTGCTGGCCCAGATCATCGTGCGGCCACTGCGCAGGCTGAAGGTCGCCGCCGGGAGGATCGCCGCGGGCGAGGAGGGCGTCCAGGTGGACGCCGGGCGCAGCGACGAACTCGCGGATGTCGGCACGGCATTCAACGACATGAGCCGGAGCCTGCAGGTGAAGGCCGCTCTCCTGGACGAGCAGGTGGCGGAGAACGAGCGACTCCTCCTCACGCTCATGCCCCCCGCTGTGGCGAAACGCTATCGCGACGGGGACCAGAACATCGTGCAGGATCACAAGGATGTGACGGTCCTGTACGCGGACATCGTCGGCTTCGACGAATACAGCAGAGGACTGGCATCCGATACGGCGCTCAAACAGTTGAACGACATCCTGAGGAGCTTCGATGAGGCGGCCGACCTGCACGGCGTCGAACGCGTCCGCAACAATCGGAGCGGATATCTGGCCAGCTGCGGTCTCAACGTCCCGAGGGTCGACAACGCGCGCCGAACCGTCGACCTCGCCGTCGAGTTCCAACGCATCCTCGAACGATTCGGTGCACAGTTCGGAGCGTCTCTGAACCTGCGCGCCGGCATCGACACGGGAACCGTGACGAGTGGTCTCGTGGGCGAGTCCCACATGGTGTACGACCTGTGGGGCGATGCCGTGAGCCTCGCCTTCCGCGTTCAGGGGGAGACCGCGGAGGCGGGGATCCTCCTCACCCAGCGCGTGCTCGACAAGCTCCCGGGGAGTCAGGACGTCGCCATGACGGGGGTTGTCCAGACGTCGAACGGCGAGCAGCGGGTGTGGCGGCTGAACCCGGCGACAAACCATGGCTGACTTCCTGGGGCAGCCCTGGTTCTGGCCGGCGGTCACGATCGTCGTCGGGCTGCCGATCCTGCTTCTGATCCTCACGGAGGCGCACAGTTCGCTCATTCGCCGTGGCAGTCGGGCCGCGCGGATCGTTTCCCTTCTGAGGAACTTCATCGTCCCTGTCGGTGCCCTCCTGCTTCTCATCAGCCAGACGACGTACCTCAACATCGACTGGAACTGGACTCGGATCGTCGCGACCGTCTTCGGCTTCCTGATCATCCTGCTGCTCGTGAACGGGCTCAACCTCGCGCTCTTCGAATCGGCACAGAAGGGCACCTGGCGTCAACGAGTGCCGTCCATCTTCGTCGAGATCGTGCGGCTCATCATCATCATCGTGTGCCTCGGTGCGCTCTTCGCGTTCGTGTGGGGCGCGGATATCGGCGGCCTGTTCACGGCTCTCGGCGTCGGGTCGATCGTCATCGGGCTGGCCCTCCAGAATGCGGTGGGGTCGGTCATCTCCGGACTGCTGCTGCTGTTCGAGCAGCCGTTCGAGCTCGGCGACTGGCTGGATGCCGACGGCGTACGCGGCCGCGTGGTCGAGGTGAACTGGAGGTCGGTGCACATCCAGACGGATGAGGGCATCCGGATCGTGCCGAATGCGCACCTCGCGGCGAGCTCGTTCGTGAATCTGAGTCGGAGCCCGGACTCGTTCTCGGCGGGGCTGGAGGTCAAGTTCTCCACCGACGATCCTCCTCAGACGGTCATCGCCGTCTGCCAGCAGGTCGCCCGCGGCCTTCCGCAGTCGGTGCCGGGACAGGATGCGACCGTCACGCCGATGCGGAAGGGCAATTACAAGATCTCCCTGAGCCTCAGGTCACCGAGCGACGAGTTCAGTGGACCGCGACTGTTCAAGACCCGCATCTGGTACGCGGCACGACGCGCGGGCCTGCACTACGACAACGACCTGACGGACAACTACCAGTCCGACGAGAACTACCGGGCAGCGTTGCTCGAGGTCGCTCACGCCCTGTACCTGTCGAACGAGGATGCGATGAAGTTCCGTCATGCGGTGACGCTCGAGCGTTACGGCGCCGGCGAGGTGGTGCAGCAGCGCGCCGCCGTCCCGGACGGTATGCGGTTCATCCTGTCCGGCACGGCGGCGTTGGGCGCGCAGGGGTCGGATGGCAGTGAGGTGGTCGTCTCCGAACTCGCGCAGCGCGACATCATCGGCCTGGCTAGTCTCACCCGTCAGGCCGTCGCGGCGACGGTGACGGCAGTGAGCGATCTCTCGGTCCTGTTCGTGCCGAACACGGTGCTGGATGTTCTGGTCAGTTCGAATCCGGAGCTGGCGCTGGACATCGGTACGGAGATCGACAACAGGCGCGCGAAGACCATCGCACGGCTCAAGGAGTTCGGGCTCGAACCGCGTCAGGACAACCGGCTCAGTGCGTGAGTCGGCTGCGCGTCACTGCCGAAGGGCGAGCAGTTCCTGCATGTAGTCGATCTCGCTCTGCTGGGCGGCGATCATGCCGCGTGCGAGGTTCGTGACGACGCGGTTCGTCGAGCGGTCGAGGATCGCCTCGGCCATGTCGACCCCGCCGACGTGGTGCGCGATCATGAGCGTGAGATAGAGCTTCTCGGCCTCGACCCCGGTGGCGGCGCGCAACTCGGCCATCTGCTCGTCGGTTGCCAGGCCCGGCATGGGCTGCCCCGGAATGTGCGCCTCCCCATCCGCGCCGTGGTTGTGGCCGGTTCCGCTGCGACCGGGGCGAACCATCCAGGTCATCGACGGTTCGCTCGCAGCCTGGGGCAGCCCCCACACGGTGAGCCAGGAGAACATCTGGCCCACCTGCTGTTGTTGCGCGAGGGCGATGTCGAACGCGAGCAACCGGATGTCCGGATCGTCGGTCGCGTCGCGCACGATCATCGACATCTCCACTGCCTGCTGGTGGTGGAGTTGCATATCGCGCGCGAATCCGGCTTCGGCGCTCGTGTTGTTGGGAACCACCTCGGTGGTCGCGGTCATCCGCCCGGTGATGAAGCTCGCGATGATGAGCACGGCGACGCCGACGATCGCCAGGACGATGGTCCTGGTCGGAACCGGGTGTGCTGCCGCGTCGGCGACGCCACTCGGCGGGTCAGCGGATCCTTCCTGGACCATCCACCGCTCCCGTGCATGCCGCGCCGAGCTCCGGCGCCGTGCCGGACTGCCAGTACTTCGCGACGAACGCGTCGAGTCGCTCATCCTTGACGTCGTCCATGGTGATCTGGGCGCCCCACGCCGAGGCGACGACCGGGGAATCGAGCCCGGGGTACGGCGACAGGATGCTGTAGGTCTTCGGCATCCGGTCGCGCAGCGTGTCGAGCTCGCCACCGGTGACCTGGTCGGGGTTGTAGGTGACCCAGACCGCGCCGTGTTCGAGGGCGTGCACCGCGCGCTCGTTCTCCTGCGGCTCCGTGTAGATGCCGCAATTCAGCCAGGCGCCCCAGTGCGGGCCGCCGGCTGGTGGGTTCATGCCGTAGTCGGCCTCGTAGTCGACGGGCTGCGGGTCGACGTGGACGGCGCCCGGGACATCCCAGGTCTGCAGGCCGGTGAGTTCGATCGTCGACGGATCCGTCTTGGGGATGCTCGTGACGACCACGATGGCGGCGACGAGGCCGACTGCGAGAACACTGCCGGCAACGGCGCCCCAGATGCCGATCATCCGGTTGCGCTTCGACCGCGCCTGCTCTTTCTTGAAGGCGGCGACTTTCACCTGGCGACGCTGCTCGCGCTCCTGCTTCACGGTGAGCTTGCCGGTCGTGGGGGCGGCATTCTTCGCCGGGTCTTTGCTGGGGGCCATGGGCGTCGTCCTGTCGGTGGGGCGGCGGGTTTCTTCTAACAACCTAGACGGTTCTCCTGAGGACAAGCCTGCCGGCGGTGCGAATATTCCCTGCCTGGTACGAGGCCGTTCGACCACGGGTGACGCCCACCGCGCCGCTGGTAGATTTGGCTCACCATGACGTACGCCAATAGCATCCTCGACCTCGTCGGAAACACGCCTCTCGTCAAACTCAATCGCGTGACGGATGGCATCGCCGCGACGGTGCTCGTCAAGCTCGAATACCTGAACCCCGGCGGGTCATCCAAAGACCGCATCGCGACGCGGATCATCGACGCTGCGGAGCGGGAAGGCAAGTTGAAGCCGGGCGGAACCATCGTCGAACCGACGAGTGGGAACACCGGAATCGGTCTCGCCCTCGTCGCCCAGCAGCGCGGCTACCGGTGCGTCTTCGTGCTGCCCGACAAGGTGGGGGAGGACAAGCGCAGCGTGCTCACGGCATACGGCGCCGAGATCGTGGTGACCCCGACCGCCGTGGCTCCGGAGAGCCCTGAGTCCTACTACAGCGTTTCTGATCGACTCGTCCGCGAGATCCCTGGCGCCTTCAAACCCGACCAGTACTCGAACCAGAACGGTCCGCTCAGCCACTACGAGACCACCGGACCCGAACTGTGGCGGGACACCGACGGCCGCATCACCCACTTCGTCGCCGGTGTCGGCACCGGCGGGACGATCAGCGGCGCCGGGCGCTACCTCAAGGAAGTGTCCGACGGGAAGGTCGTCGTCATAGGCGCCGACCCCGAAGGCTCCGTCTACTCGGGCGGAACCGGACGGCCCTACCTCGTGGAGGGCGTCGGCGAAGATTTTTGGCCGACCGCATACGACCCCGACGTCGTCGACGAGATTGTCGCGTCGACTGATGCCGAGTCGTTCGAGATGACCCTCCGACTCGCCCGCGAAGAGGGCATGCTCGTCGGCGGATCGAGCGGGATGGCGGTCGCCTCGGCGCTCAAAGCCGCGAGAAGCCTGCCCGCCGACGCGGTGATGGTCGTGCTGCTTCCGGATGGCGGCCGCGGCTACCTGGGCAAGATCTTCAACGAGCGCTGGATGGCCTCGCACGGGTTCGCCGCAGCCGGGGCAGGGCCGACCGTCGCCGACGCACTGGACTCCCCAGACCCGGCCGCTCTGCCCCACGTGCTGGCCGGCGACGCCGTCGGTGACGCGCTGCGCATCCTGTCCGAGAAGGGGGTGTCCCAGCTTCCCATTCTCGCGGTCGCGCCGCCCGTCGTCCTCGGCGAAGTCGCAGGCACCGTCGACGGGATGCGCCTGCTCGAGGCGCTCGCGAACGGCACCGCGGCATCCACCGACCCGGTCGGCGACCACGCCGGCGCGCGACTGCAACTCGTCGGGATCAACGAGCCCCTCGACGTCGCCCGCCGGGCCCTCGAGACGGCCGAGGCAGTGCTCGTGCTGCGCGACGGCACACCCATCTCTCTCCTCACCCGCACCGACCTGCGCCACGGCACAGCCTGAAAGCGACACCATGACCCACGACTTCAGTACCCGCGCCGTGCACGACGGCCAGGCATTCGACCCGACGACGGGCGCCGTCATCCCGCCCGTCTACCTCACGACGACGTTCGTGCAGAAGAGCGTCGGCGACCTTCGCAACGGCTACGAATACACTCGGGGAACCAACCCGACGCGAGACTCGCTGCAGGTGCAACTCGCCAGCCTCGAAGGCGGCAGGCACGGACTGAGTTTCTCCTCAGGGCTCGCCGCGGAGGACGCACTCCTGCGCACCGTGCTCGCACCGGGCGACCACGTGCTCATGGGCAACGACGTCTACGGCGGCACGCACCGCCTCGTCCACCGGATCTTCGTGCCGTGGGGCGTCACCCTGAGCGTCGTCGACATGAGCGACCTGGATGCCGTGCGCGCTGCCCTCCGCCCGGAGACGAAGGTGCTGTGGGTCGAGACGCCGAGCAACCCGCTCATGACGATCTCCGACATCGCGGCCCTCGCCGACATCGGGCACGCGGCCGGCGCTCTCGTGGTGGTGGACAACACCTTCGCCTCGCCGTACCTGCAGACACCGCTCGCCCTCGGAGCTGACGTCGTCGTGCACTCGACGACCAAATACCTGGGCGGCCACTCCGATGTGCTCGGCGGCGCCATCGTGCTGAACGACGACGACCTCGCGTCGCGCGTCGGATTCGTCCAGTTCGCAGCCGGGGCAGTGTCCGGCCCGATGGATGCCTGGCTCACCACCCGTGGGGTGAAAACGCTGTCGCTGCGGATGGCCAGGCACTGCGAGAACGCGCAGGCGATCGCAGAGAGCCTTGTCGGGCATCCGGCCCTCGAGCGGGTGTACTACCCCGGCCTGCCGGATCATCCCGGTCACGAGCTCGCCGCGCGCCAGATGCGCGGGTTCGGCGGGATGCTCTCCATCACCTTCCGCGGGGGCGCAGCTGCGGCGAAGAAGTTCGCAGAGTCGACGACGCTCTTCCAGCTCGCCGAGTCGCTCGGCGGAGTCGAGTCGCTTGTGAACTACCCGGCGGAGATGACGCACGCCTCCGTGCGCGGAACGGAGCTCGAGGTGCCGGATAACCTCATCCGGCTCTCCGTCGGCATCGAGGACGCAGCCGACCTCATCGAGGATGTGCGTGCCGCGCTCGGTTAGGGCGTCGACACCGCAGTCGCCTCGAGTTCCGAGACCGGGCGGTCGCGCTGGGTCGCGAACGCCGTCGCTGCCGCAACGCACACCAGTACGATCGCCAGTACCTGCTGCAGGGTGAGCGACTGCGACAGAATGAGCCAGCCGAAAAGGGCAGCCATGACCGGTGCACAACTCGTGACGATCGCGTACAGGCGGGGCGTGATCCTGCGCAGCACGACACTGTCGAGGCTGTACGGGATGGCGGAGCAAAGCACACCCGTCGCCACCAGGAGCCCGAGAACGCGCCAGTCGATCGTCGAATAGTCGATGACCGCGAGCGCGGCGGGCAGGATGGCGACCACCGCGACGATGCTCGCGAGGGTGAGTCCGTCCAGGCCGGCAAACCGTGTCGCGACGATCCGGGCGACGAGGATGTATGCCGCCCAGGCGGCCCCCGCGACGAGCGCGAGCATGATGCCCACGGCATCCAGTCGGCCGTCGGTGCCCGCGAGGAGCCAGACCCCCAGGCCCGCGCCGAGAGCGCAGGCGACATCGAGAATCCGGCGCGAGGTGATGAGCGCGATCGCGAGGGGCCCGAGGAACTCGATCGTGACGGCGATGCCGAGGCCGATGCGGCCGACGGCCTCGTAGAAGCTCAGGTTCATGCCGGCGAGGATGATGCCGAGTGCGAGGACCGGCCAGAGGCTTCTCAGGCTCCGACCGCGGATGCGCGGCCGCACGGTCGGCACGAGGACGAGGGCGATGACCACCTGACGAACGGCCACCACGATGACACTGCCGACGATCGGGATCAACAGCCCCGCGATGGACGAGCCGAAGTTGATGCTCGCCTGGCTGGCGAGCTGGGTCGTCACCCCCACCGTCCGGTCGCGCTGCGTGCTCACACCACTGACACTAGGGCCTGAAAACTCCGGCATAATTCAGGAGAGGCCCGCTGTGCCGAATCGCGGTACGCCGGCCGCACGACCGCGACCTGAATCCCCTGCGCGCGTCAGTGGTCACAGCGAAACTGGAGCAATGAGCATACGGACTGCCGACCCGCTGGCCGCGCCCGCCCCCCACCTGGGAACCGTCGGCGTGCTGCAGGGCTCGTCGCTGTACATCGCGTCGGTGCTGGGGACGGGCATCCTCGTCCTGCCGTCGCTCGCCGCCACGGCGGCGGGTCCGGCATCCATCCTTGCGGTGCTCGTCGTTCTCGTCATCTCCATTCCGCTCGCCGGGACGTTCGCGGCGCTCGCGGCGCGGCATCCGGATGCCGGGGGCGTCGCCACGTTCGTGCGTCTCGCGCTCGGGCCGACGGCCGCGCGCATGGCCGGGTACTGGTTCTATTTCGGGGTCTCGGTTGGCGCACCGGTGGTCGCGGTGCTCGGGGCGTCCTACATCGGCGCGATCGTCGGAGCGCCGCAGTGGGTGGTCGTGGTCATCGCGATCGTCATCTTCGTGCCGCCGCTCGTCTCCAACCTGTTCGGGCTTCGCGTCTCGGGAGCAGTTCAGCTCGCCCTCACGGGCCTGCTCGTGGCGATCGTCGTCGGAGTGGTCGTGGTCAGCGCGCCGGCCGCGCATCCCGCGAACTTCACGCCGTTCCTGCCGCACGGCTGGGCAGGCGTCGGCGCCGCGATCAGCCTGTTCGTGTGGGCGTTCGCCGGGTGGGAGGCCGTGACGCACATCGCGGGGGAGTTCAAGAACCCGCGCAGGACCATCCCGCTCGCGACGGCCATCGCGATCGCCACCGTCGGAATCGCCTACCTCGCTCTGCAGGTCGTCACGATCGCCGTTCTCGGCTCGGATGCGGGCACGGGACCCGTGCCGCTGCTCGATCTCGTCGCCACCACGGCGCCGGGGGTCGGGCCGGTGGCCGTCGCCGTCATCGCCGGCGTCGTCTCAGTCGGTGTGCTGAACACGTACCTGGGTGCATTCGCGAAACTCGGAGCATCGCTCGGGCGCGACGGCGACCTGCCCCGGTGGATGGCGGCCGGAGCGCACACGGGCGGCATCCCGCGTCGCAGCCTCCTCGTCATCGCGGTTCTGGCCGCGGGGTACCTGGTCGCACTGATCCTCACCGGGCTGGACCTCGCCGCGTTCGTCCTCATCCACACGAGCTGCATGGTCGCGATCTACGCGGTCGGGATGACGGCTGCGCTTCGGCTGCTCGAGCGCTGGTCGGTCGGATGGTGGATGGCGGTCATCGCGTGCATCCTCGTGGTCGGCCTCCTGCTTCTCGCCGGAGCGCACCTCCTCGTCCCGGCGAGCCTCGCGCTCGCGGCGGTCGTCCTCACCGTCGTCAAGCGGATGCGGGCGCGGTCGTCGCGCCCTGTGCACCTCCGTTGACTCGGGTCGAACTGTGGGTGCAGCGGCACCCGAAGTCACGGATTGACCCGAGTCAACGGGAGAGAGGTCAACCACAGTCGTCAGGACAGAGGGGGACTAGCGGGAGGCGTACTGAGCGCGGATGACGGGGCGGTGGTCGGATGCCGGCCGGGACGCGATCGTGACCTCCCACGTCGGCCGCTCGCCGGTGAGAGCCCATGCCGCCTGCGCCGCAGCTCCCCCAGCGACGTACTCTCCCGGCGTCGGAACCACGACCGGCAGATCGAAGACCTGCCCTGCGATCGTCGCGACCGCCGTGCTCTGAGCGGCGCCTCCGATGAGCAGGATGCGCCGGGTCGCCACGCCACAGCGCCGCAAGGCGTCGAGGCCGTCGGCGAGACCGCACAGCATCCCCTCGATCGCCGCCCTCGCGAAGTTCTCGCGCGTCGTGGAGGAGAGTGTCATGCCGGTGAGCCTCGCGGTCGCATCCGGTAGATTCGGGGTCCGCTCGCCCTCGAAGTACGGGGTGAGGACGAGGCCGCCTGCGCCCGGTTCTGCGGCGAGGGCCATGGTGCCGAGCGCCTCATAGTCCACGCCGAGGAGTTGCGAGGCGGAGTCCAGGACGCGGGCGGCGTTCAGGGTGGCGACGAGCGGGAGGAATCCGTCGGCGGCATCCGCGAAACCCGCGACGGCACCGCTCTCATCGCGCACGGGCGTCTCGCTGACCGCGAAGACCGTGCCGCTCGTCCCGATCGACACGATGACGTCGCCCGTTCGCGCGCCGAGTCCCAGGGCGGCGGCGGCGTTGTCTCCCGCGCCGGCGCCCACCACGAACTCGCCGGTGCTCACGGACCCGCCGCCGTGGTCCTCCCCGCCCTCGGGCGTGAACGAATACGAAGGAGAATCGGCCGGAATCGTGACAGATTGTGCCGGATCCAGCACCGTTGGCAGGATAAGTCCTTCAATTTCGTTCGGCGCGCGGCGGAGGGCCAGGGCCAGCAGGTCGCGGTCGTAGAGATTGGTCACCGGGTCGAAGTAGCTCGTGCCGCTCGCGTCGGAGCGGTCGGTCGTGAGCTCCCCGAGCACCGGCCCGAGCGGGCTCCGATCGCCAGGACCGAACCCGCGCAGGCGCCAGGTGAGCCAGTCGTGGGGGAGCGCGACAGCGCGCACGCGCGCGGCATTGTCCGGCTCGTGGTCGGCGAGCCAGCGCAGCTTCGTGACGGTGAAGGAGGCGACAGGCACCGACCCCGTCCTGCGGGCGAACTCGGCGGCCCCAATCTCGTCGACGAGGTCCGCGGACGCCTGAGCTGAACGGGTGTCATTCCACAGCAGGGCGGGTCGGATGACGTGCCCAGAGGTATCCAGAACCACCATGCCGTGCTGCTGCCCGCCGATGGAGGCCGCGGCGACGTCATCGAGCCCGCCGGCCTTCTCGATCGCGGTGAGCATGGCCCGCCACCAGGCGTCAGGGTCGACCTCGGTTCCATCCGGATGCGCTGCGCGACCGGCGCGCACGATCGCACCGGTGGTGAGCTCTCGGATGACGACCTTGCAGCTCTGCGTCGACGAGTCGATTCCCGCCACGAGTGTTGTCATGGGTCAACCTTGCTGCGCCAACGCCGCCGCGGTCAGCGGGCGCCGAGGAGGTGTTCGGTCGCCAACTGCTGGAGGCGGACGAAGCCGAATCCCTTCGCACCGAAGTAGCTGCCGGCGTCGAAGTCCTCGAACGCGGCGCGGTCGGCGAGCAGGTCGGTGTACGTCTCGCCCTCGGCGAGCGTCGGAACAGAGAGCTCCGGGACCTTCGCCGCCGCGAGCGCGGCCTGAACCTCCGGGTCGGCGCGGAACGCGGCCGCCCGCTCCTTCAGGAGCAGGTAGTTGCGCATGTTCGCCGCGGCGGAGTCCCACACGCCGGTCATGTCCTCGGTGCGCGACGGCTTGTAGTCGAAGTGCCGCGGGCCGTCGTACGCCCGTCCGCCACCGGGGGCGCCGTTCTCCAGCAGGTCGACGAGCGCGAACGCGTTGTACAGGTCGCCGTGCGCGAACACGAGGTCCTGGTCGTACTTGATCCCACGCTGCCCGTTGAGGTCGATGTGGAACAGTTTGCCGTGGTACAGCGCCTGGGCGATGCCCGCGGCGAAGTTGAGTCCCGCCATCTGCTCGTGCCCGACCTCCGGGTTCAGCCCGACGAGCTCCGGGCGTTCGAGCGACTGGATGAACGCGAGCGCGTGCCCGACGGTCGGCAGCAGGATGTCGCCTCGCGGTTCATTCGGCTTCGGCTCGATCGCGAACCGGATGTCGTAGCCCTTGTCGGTGACGTAGTCGCCGAGCAGGTTGACGGCCTCGCGGTAGCGCTCGAGCGCGGCGCGGATGTCCTTGGCCGCGTCGTATTCCGCGCCCTCGCGCCCGCCCCACATGACGAATGTCGTCGCGCCGAGCTCTGCGGCGAGGTCGAGGTTGCGCAGAACCTTGCGGAGGGCGAACCGGCGCACCGACCGGTCGTTCGAGGTGAAGCCGCCGTCCTTGAAGACGGGTTGGCTGAACAGGTTGGTCGTGATCATCGGAACTGTCAGTCCGGTGTCGGCGAGAGCCTGCTTCAAGCGGTCGATCTGGGCCTGCCGCTCGGCATCCGTCGACCCGAACGCGAACAGGTCGTCGTCGTGGAAGGTGAGCCCCCAGGCGCCGAGCTCGGCCAGGTGGTCGACGGCCTCGACGACGTCGAGGTGCGGCCTGGTCGGCCCGCCGAAGGGGTCGTTCCCGTTGTATCCGATGGTCCAGAGGCCGAAAGTGAACTTGTCGGCGGGGGTGGGTGTTGCCATTGCCTGCTCCAAGGTACATTTGTTGTTGCCATGAACATATCCCCTCTCGCCATCGGGCGCAATCACACCGACGATGTTCACCGCCACAATCTGTCCGCCATCCTGACGGTCGTGCATCGCAGCGGGGGCGTCCCCCGGGCCCGCCTCACCGAGTTGTCGGGTCTCAACCGTTCCACCGTCGCCGCTCTCGTCGCTGAACTCGTCGAAGCACGGCTCGTGGTCGAGGCGGAACCCGATACGCGCGAAACCGCGGGCCGACCGAGCCGATATGTGCGGCCGGGCACGCTCCCGGTGGCCATCGCCGTGAACCCCGAGGTGGATGCGATCACCCTGGGGGTCGTCGGCCTCGGCGGCACGGTCATCCAGAGGATGCGGCGACCGGTGGAGGACGGGTCGGATGTCGCCGGCGTCGTCGAGCAGATCGTCGGCATGATCGGTGAGCTCGATCTTCGAGAGAGGCGAGTCGTCGGGATCGGAGCAGCGGTTCCGGGGCTCGTGCGCCGATCGGACGGCGTGGTGCGGCTCGCCCCACACCTGCAGTGGGTCGATGTGCCGTTCGCTCGGATGCTGGAGGATGCGACCGGACTCCCCGTCCGCGCCGCCAATGACGCATCCCTCGGGGCGACCGCCGAACGCGCGTTCGGTGCGGGCATCGGCGTCGACGATCTCGCCTACCTCAACGGCGGGGCCAGCGGAATCGGCGGCGGCATCGTGATCGCCGGCGACCCGCTCGTCGGCGCCGCGGGCTACGCCGGTGAACTCGGCCACACCCTCGTCAACAGTGAGGGGCGCGCCTGTCACTGCGGCGCGCGGGGCTGCCTGGAGACCGAGGTCTCCCAGAAGGCCCTTCTTGCCGCAGCGGGCGTCAAGGACATGAGCGGGCTGCGGTCGCTCCTGGCGATCGGCGCGAGCAGATCGGTCGATGCGGAGATCGGTCGCCAGCGCCGTCACCTCGCAGTGGCACTCCGCAACATCGTCAACGTGTTCAACCCCTCCAGGGTGGTGCTCGGCGGTTTCCTCGGGTTGCTCATCGGAACCGAGGAGGAGAGCCTGGCGGCGCTCGTCGGCGACACCGCGCTGGGGGCGCCATTCGAGTCGGTCGTGATCCTGCCCGCGGCCCTCGGTGCGGACACTCTCATGATCGGCGCGGCCGAGCTGGCCTTCGAGCAGGTGTTGGCCGATCCGCTGGGCCGCTGACGGTAAAGTTGACGTCGTGCGCGCACCAGGGCCGCTTCGCGCAAGTCCGTACTTCCGCCGCGAGCACCTTCGCGCCCGACCCTGGGAAATTCTTTGACCACCGTCGTCCATCCCGGGGATTCGCTCTCCGGCCGCCAGCGCCTCGTCTACGTGCTCGTGCTCGGCGCACTCACCGCGCTCGGGCCGTTCACGGTCGACCTCTACCTGCCCGCGTTCCCCGCCCTCGAGCATGAGTTCGCAGTGTCGACGGCACTCATCCAGCTCACCCTCACCGCGACCGCCGTCGGGTTCGGAGTCGGGCAGCTCGTCGTCGGACCGTGGAGCGACCGGGTGGGGCGCCGGCTGCCGCTCATCCTCGCCACCGCACTGCACGTCGCTGCGAGCTTCGCCGTCGCACTCGCACCGGATGTGCTGTGGCTGGGCCTGTTCCGCGTCCTGCAGGGCATCGGTGCGGCGGCGGGCGGTGTCGTCGCGATGGCCATGGTGCGCGACCTGTTCGGTGGCGTGCCTCTCGTCCGGATGCTGTCCCGCCTCGCGCTCGTCAACGGGCTCGCCCCGATCCTCGCCCCCGTCATCGGCTCGCAGCTGCTGCGCATCCTCGACTGGAGGGGCATCTTCTACTTCCTCGCCGCCTACGGAATCCTCGTCGTGGTCGCCACGGCCATGTTCATCGTGGAGACCCTGCCGCCGGCGCGGCGCGTCGACACCGGCCACTCGACCGTGTGGGAGAGGTACCGGGCGATCTTCCGTGATCGGATCTTCGTCGGGGTCGCGATCATCTCCGGAATGACGTTCTCCGGGCTCTTCGCGTACCTCTCCGCGTCGTCGTTCCTGTTCCAGCAGGTCTACGGGCTCAACCCCCAGGAGTTCGGCATCCTGTTCGCCGTGAACTCGATCGGTGTCGTCGCCGGGGTGCAGATCTCCGCCAGGATCGCCACGCACGTCGGACCGCAGTGGATCCTGTCGGTCTCGACTGCGGTGCTTCTCCTGTCCGCGGTTGCGATCGTCACCGTCGACCTCATGCACCTCGGTCTCATGGCCATACTCATCCCGCTGTGGTTCTTCATCACCGCATGCGGGTTCGGGTTCCCGATGGTCCAGGTGCTCGCGCTCGCGAACCATCCGAAGGAGGCCGGCACTGCCGCATCCGTCCTCGGCGCGCTCAACTTCGGACTGGCGGGGGCGATCTCCCCGATCGTCGGCGTTCTCGGGATCGACTCGGCCATCCCGATGGGCGGCGTCATGGCCTGCACAGCTGTGCTTTCGGTGCTCTCCCTGTGGTTCATCGTCCGGCCGCGCACGGTGCCCGCACTCGTTCGTTAGCCCTAGGCTCTCATCATGGAGCGTCACCCCGGGCCGGCCTCGGCCAGACGGGCGACCAGGTCGTGGCCGTGGGTCAGCGGCGTTATCGCTGTCGCTGTCGCTGTGGCGCTCGGGGCGATCATCCTGAGCCGCCAGAACGGCCCGCTCCCGGTCGACTCTGCGTGGATGGCGGAGCTCCTCCGGCTTCGCACACCGTGGCTCGACGCCCCGGCCTTCACCCTCAGCTGGATCGGCGGTGGCTGGTTCGCACGGTACGCCGTTCCGCTGGCCATGATCCTCGTACTCGTGCTGGTCAGGCGACGCTGGGCGGCGCTCTACTTCGGGCTCGTCTCACTCGCCAGCGTCGTCGTCGTTCAGGTGCTCAAGGCCGTGTTCGGTCGCGCCCGCCCGGAGGAGATCCTGGTGGCGAGCGACGTCGGCTCGTTCCCGTCCGGGCATGTCGCGAATGCGGCGACCATCGCCGTGGCGCTCGCGCTCATCTTCGGTCGAACCTGGATCTGGTACGTCGGTGCCGTGTACACGGTCGTCATGGCCCTCAGCCGCACCTACCTCGGCGCGCACTGGCTGAGCGACACGATCGGAGGTGCCCTCGTCGGCGCGGGGATTGCCGTGATCGTCTGGGCTCCCCTCGCTTCACGACTGAATCGCGACAGAAAGCCTCACCAGACGACGGAATCAGAATGACCCGCAATAGGCTTCCGCTGCCCTGACCGGCTACCGTGGTTGCATGAGAATCCTCCTCGTCGGCGCCGGCGGCGTCGGCAACGCGATCGCGAAGATCGCCGCCAGGCGCTCCTTCTTCGAGACCATGATCGTGAGCGACTACGATCTCGCGCGGGCGGAGGCGACCGTCGCCTGGATCGCCGAGAGGCATCCGGATGCCGCAGGGCGATTCCTGGCCGCCCGCATCGACGCGTCGGACCCGGATGATGTCGCAGCGGTGGCGAAGGAGCACGCGGCGACCCACGTCATGAACGCGGTCGAACCCAAGTTCGTGCCCACGATCTTCACGGGAGCGCTCGCGGCGGGGGCGGACTACCTCGACATGGCGATGAGCCTGTCGGAGCCGCATCCGACGAATCCGCACGAGGAGACCGGCGTGAAACTCGGAGACGACCAGTTCGCGCAGTCGGGCGACTGGGAGAAGTCCGGGCGCCTCGCCCTGGTCGGCATCGGCGTCGAGCCTGGACTCTCGGATGTCTTCGCGCGCTACGCCGTCGATCACCTGTTCAGCGACGTCGACGAGCTGGGCGTGCGCGACGGCGCCAATCTCGTCGTGCGGGACGAGGCGGGCAACGAGATCTTCGCGCCATCCTTCAGCATCTGGACGACGATCGAGGAGTGCCTGAACCCCCCGGTCATCTGGGAGAAGGACAAGGGCTGGTACACGACGGCGCCGTTCAGCGAGCCGGAGGTCTTCGACTTTCCCGACGGCATCGGCCCGGTCGAGTGCGTCAACGTCGAGCACGAGGAGGTGCTGCTCATGCCGCGCTGGCTCCCCGCGAAGCGGGTCACCTTCAAGTACGGTCTCGGGAACGAGTTCATCGGCATCCTCAAGACCCTCAACCAGCTCGGCCTCGACAAGACGCAGCCCGTGCGGGTTCGATCTGCGGACGGCCCCGTCATGGTCGCGCCGCGCGATGTCGTGGCGGCGGGGCTGCCCGACCCCGCGACAATCGGGCCGCGGATGACGGGCAAGACCTGCGCGGGCGTGTGGGTCACGGGCACGGGCAAGGACGGCGCACCGCGCTCGAGCTACCTGTACCACGTGAGCGACAACGAGTGGACGATGGCGGAATACGAGAGCCAATGCGTCGTATGGCAGACCGCGCTCAACCCGGTCATCGCGCTCGAACTGCTCGCATCCGGGACCTGGACCGGCTCCGGCGTGCTCGGGCCCGAGGCGTTCGACGCGAAGCCGTTCCTCGACCTCATGGCGCGGTCCGAGGCCGAGGGCGGATACGGGCAGGCGTGGGGCATCCGCGAGTTGTGAACGGATAGCCCCACGGCTCCGGTGACTCCCAGCCGATCGTCGTAACCTTCCCGCGAGACCAGGGAAGTGGTGAAAAGGATGTCGCGCTCCGAAAACCGGGACTCCACCCGGATCGGCGACCAGCCCGCGTTGCGAACCTCGCGCGGTGCCACCTGGCTCATCGTCGGGGGCCTGCTGGCCGCCCTCTCGATCGGGCTGCTCGTGGCGCTCGATGCGCTTCAGCCGCCGGTGGGCCTCATCGGCGCCGCCGTCCTGTTCGTGCTGTACATGCTCATGGTGGTGGCGGTGCTTGCGATTCCCGTCCGTCGAGCGAAGCTCGTGACCCTCGCCGGGCTCATGGTCGCGATGGCTGTCGTCGCGCTCGTGTTCGTCGTGGCGATCAACGTCGCGGAGTGGTCGGCCGTGCGCTGAGCGTCGAACCGGTCAGCCCGAGAATAGGCTTGACGCCATGACGGATGCAGCGGACGAGGTAGCGGCGGCGAAGAAGGCGCTCGAAGAGGCGCAGGCTGCGCTCGCGAAGGCCCAGGCCGCGGCCGCCGACGCCTCCGCGGCCGCCGCACCCGGAACCGCCACGGAACCGGATGCCGCCGGCGCGCCATCGGCAGCGACCGCTGCAGCCGCCCCGCTGAAGTCCGAGGACGTCGCAACCATCAAAGCCGGTTACGCCTTCGACGGGTCGGTGATCGAGGTCGGCGCCCTCGTCAACGGCGAGGCGGATCCCGGCGTGCAGGTGCGCATCCCGATCGGCATGCTCAACCGTCACGGCCTCGTCGCGGGCGCCACGGGTACCGGCAAGACGCGAACGCTCCAGGTGCTCGCAGAGCAGCTCTCCGCCGCAGGGGTGCCGGTCTTCGCCGCCGACATCAAGGGCGACCTCACGGGCGTCTCGACCCCCGGACAGTCGAGCGACAAACTCCTCGCCCGCACGCGGGGCATCGGCCAGGACTGGGTTCCGGCGAGCTTCCCGACCGAATACTTCAGTCTCGGCGGCATCGGGATGGGGGTTCCGGTCCGCGCGACGCTCTCCGGTTTCGGACCGACCCTGCTCTCGAAGGTGCTCGGGCTCAATGAGACGCAGGAGTCGTCACTCGGACTCGTCTTCCACTACGCGGCGAACGCCGGCCTGCCGCTCGTCGACCTCGCCGACCTGCGGGCCGTGCTCACCTGGCTCACGGACGAGGGCAAAGACGAACTGAAGGATCTCGGTGGCCTCTCGAGTGCCACCGTCGGCGTCATCCTGCGCAACCTCATCGCGTTCGGCGACCAGGGCGCCGACGTCTTCTTCGGCGAGCCGGAGATCGACACGGCGGACTTCCTGCGCACAGCATCCGATGGCCGAGGCGTCATCAGCCTGCTCGAGGTACCGGGCGTGCGCGACAAGCCGGCGCTGTTCTCCACCTTCCTCATGTGGCTGCTCGCGGACCTCTTCAACGACCTGCCCGAGGTCGGCGACACCGACAAGCCGAAGCTCGTGTTCTTCTTCGACGAGGCGCACCTGCTGTTCCAGGATGCGTCCAGGGACTTCCTCACGGCGATCATCCAGACGGTGCGGCTCATCCGCTCGAAGGGCGTCGGAATCATCTTCGTGACGCAGACGCCGAAAGACGTTCCGGATGACGTGCTCGCCCAACTCGGCTCGCGCATCCAGCATCAGCTGCGCGCTCACACCCCGGATGCGGCGAAGGCGCTGCGCGCGACCGTCTCGACGTACCCGATCTCGGGTTACGACCTCGAGCAGGTGCTCACGCAGTTGGCGATCGGAGAGGCGATCGTCACGGTCATGAGCGAGACCGGAGCGCCCACCCCTGTGGCGTGGACGCGCCTGCGCGCGCCGGAGGGATCGATGGATCCGGCGTCCGCGGATGCCGTGAAGGCCGCCGTCGCCGGGTCGCCACTGCAGGCGAAGTACGGCACTGCGGTCGACCCGGAGTCTGCGCGCGAGATCCTCGCGAAGAAGCTGGCAGCGGCATCCGCGGCGGCGTCGGCCCAGGCGGACGCCGCGGCCGCCAGGGATGAGGCGGCGCAGGCGCAGGCCGACTACGAGCGGATGCAGCGCGAGTGGGAGAAGTCGCGCCCGAAGACCAGGACGTCGACGCCGCGCACGACGACCCGCACCTCGTCGCGGGGGGAATCGAATCCGATCTCCGACTTCATGCGCTCACGGCAGGGGAAGTCCATGATCAACACGGTCATCAAGGGGATCTTCGGGACGCTCAAGCGCCGCTGATCTACGGAGAATGGGGGAATCGTCCCCGCCGCATCCAAAAATCGGCTTCGCACGCCGACCCTGCAGGCCGACGCGCAAAACCGGTGGCGGAGAATGGGGGATTCGAACCCCCGAGGGCTTGCACCCAACACGCTTTCCAAGCGTGCGCCATAGGCCACTAGGCGAATTCTCCAGGTCGCGCCGCGATGCTGCTGCGGCGGCCTCCAAGAATCTTACGGGATCAGCCGTGGCCACGTGTTCGTCGTCCTGCTTGCGGAGCCGGCGAGACGGCTACGATCGAAGAGTGACTTCCGCCCTGCGGCCGACCGGCCAGGGGATCGGAACCGGGGCATCCGAACGACCGGTTCTCGACCGAACTGCGCTGCGGCTCGTCTTCCTCATCCCCGGCGGTCTGGCGTTGCTGCTCGGGCTCGACGCGGCGCTCCTCCTGCTCGGGGTGTGGGCGCCCCTCTCCATCGCCCAGGTGGCGCAACTGCACGGCCCGCTCATGGTGTTCGGCTTCGTCGGCACGCTCATCGTGCTCGAGCGTGCGGTCGCTGCCCGCCGCGTGTGGGGCTTCGCTGCGCCCGCGCTTCTCGGGCTCGGCAGCCTGCTCCTCCTCTCCCCGCTTCCGGATGCCGTGGGCAAGACGATGGTCCTGCTCGGCTTCTGCGCGCTGCTCGGCGTGTATCTCGTCATCCGGAGGCGCTCGCCCGCAGCGGCCATCGACATCCAGATCCTCGGTGCAGTGGCCGGAGTCACCGCGTCGATCCTGTGGCTCTCCGGCGCCTCGATCTCCGCCATGGTGCCGGGGATGGCGGCGTTCCTCATCCTCACGATCGCGGGCGAGAGGCTCGAGCTCGCGCGCATCTCGCCGGTCGTCGACGCCAGGGCCGAATCGCTCGGTCTCGCCGCCTCCATGCTCGTGGTCGCGACGGCCGCGATCGCGCCGCTCTGGCCGGAGCCGGGCTATCCGCTCCTCGGCGTCGCGCTCGCGCTGCTCGTGGTGTGGCTGTTCCGCTACGACGTCGCGACCCGGCTCGCTGCGACGACCGGCCTGCCCCGCTACATGGCCATCTGCCTGCTCGCCGGCTACGTCTGGCTCGTCGTCGCGGCCGGCGTCTGGGTCGTCGCGGGCGAGGCCGGCGACGGGCCGCGCTATGACGCCGTCCTGCACTCGATCTTCCTCGGCTTCGTCATGTCGATGATCATGGCTCACGCCCCGGTCATCCTTCCCGCGGTACTGCGCAAGCCACTGCCATACCGCTGGTTCCTCTACCTGCCGGTTGCGCTCCTGCACCTCTCGCTCGTCGTTCGGCTGCTCGGAGGGGACGCCTGGGGTTCGGCGGATGCCATCCGCGTCGGCGGCGTGCTCAACGTCATCGCCGTGCTGTTGTTCGCCGCGCTGGCCGTCACGACCGCCGTGATGGGGCCACCGGCGTCTCGAAAGGCGCGAGGAGAGAAGGGGCCCGACAGTGTCCGGAAGGACTGAAGAATGAGCCGTAAGCTCTGGTACCTGCTCATGAACGGGCTCATCGGCCTGTGGCTCGTCGCGGCCGCGGTCATCGTGCTCGTGCACCGGTTCGTGCCGTCCGGCAGCTGGCTCATGGTCCACCTGCTGCTGCTCGGCGCCGTGAGCACAGCCATCCTGGTCTGGAGCCAGCACTTCGCCGACACGCTGCTGCGCCGCCCCGCCCCCGGTGGCCGGGCCTTCCACGGTGTGCGGCTCGGCGGCCACACGCTCGGCGCCGGCGTCGTCGTCGCGGGCATGGTCACCGGGTTCTGGCCGCTCGTGCTGGCCGGCGGCATCCTCGTCGGGCTCGTCGCGGTCGTCCACGCCGTCACCTTGTTCATCCAGTCGCGCGGTGCGCTGCCGGCCAGGTTCGGTCCCCTCGTCTGGTACTACATCGCGGCCGCAGTCGCCCTCGTCATAGGCGTGGGCCTCGGCATCGTCATGGCGCGCGTCGCACTGCCCGAGGGGCTGCATGACCGCATCTACCCCGCCCACCTCGCCTTCAACCTGCTCGGGTGGGTGGGGCTCACGGTCGTCGGCACGATCATCCTGCTCTGGCCCACGGTGCTGCACACGCGGGTCTCGGATGCCGTGGACGCGATCGCCCGCCGCGCCCTCCGGCTCATGGTCGGCGGCCTCGTCATCCTGGGCGGCTCGGTTGCTTTCGACGTCCGGCCGATCTTCGCTCTCGGCGTCCTCGTCTATCTCGTCGGGGTCGGATTCGTCGTCGTCGAGGGGGTGCGGCAGGCGAGGCGCTCTGCGCAGGGCACGTTCGCGAGCTGGAGTCTCGGCGCCGGCGTGCTGTGGTTCGTGTTCTGCACCATCGCGTTCGGCGTCGTGGTGGCCACGGCGAAGGACTGGGCGGATGCCGCATCCGGCGTCGGCTGGCTCGTCGGCCCGTTCGCGGTCGGCTTCGCCGCGCAGGTGCTCGTCGGCGCGCTCAGCTACCTGCTGCCCGTCGTGCTCGGCGGCGGACCGGAGGCGAGCAGGCGCACGGCCCGCGAACTCGACCGTGCCGCGCTGTATCGCATCGCCGTCGTCAACCTCGGAATCGTCGTGTACCTGCTGCCGGTGCCGAGCTTCGTGAAGGTCGTCGTCTCGTTCGTCGTGTTCGCGGTGCTGCTCGTCTTCCTCGTGCTCGCCGTGCGCGCGGTGCGCGGCTCGCGCGTGACGGCCACGCCCGCGAAAGCGGCTCCGGCAGACGGTGCAGCGCCACCGGCCTCCCGCCGCGGCGCCGCGCTCGCGGCGGCCGTGTCGACCGTCGTCATCGCCCTCACGATCGGGATCGCGCTCGACCCGACGGCCGCCGGGCTGAACCTCACGGCGCCCGCAGCGTCCGTGACCCCGACCGGCCACACGACGACCGTCGAGGTCAGCATGAAGAACATGCGATTCAACCCCGATGTCGTCGAGGTGCCCGCCGGAGACAAGCTCGTCATCCGCCTCACCAACAAGGACGACCAGGTGCACGACCTCGTCCTGGCGAACGGGGCATCGTCCGGGATCATGAACCCCGGCACAACCACCGATGTCGCGGTGGGCGTCGTCGGCTCGAACATCGACGGTTGGTGCTCGATCGCCGGACACCGGCTCCTCGGCATGGTCATGACGGTCAAGATGGTCGGAGGGGCGTCGGCGGAACCCGGACCGTCCGGCGCCCCCCTGCCGGGTGGCCATGATCACGGGGCGCAGACGGGGCCATCCGCGGCGCAGGACATCGACCTCATGAAAGAGCCGGATGCGAGCTTCGAGGCGCGCGACGCGGTGCTGCCTCCGGCGGCATCCGGCACCACCCACGAGTACACCTTCACGGTGCGCGAGGGGATGCGCGAGGTCGCGCCCGGCGTCAAGCAGACGCTGTGGACCTATGACGGCACGGCACCCGGCCCGACCCTGCGCGGACACGTCGGGGACACCTTCGTGATCACGCTCGTCAACGACGGCACGCTCGGGCACTCGGTGGACTTCCACGCGGGCTCGCTCGCACCGGACAAGCCCATGCGCACCATCCAGCCGGGCGAGCGCCTCACCTACACCTTCACGGCGACGCGGTCGGGGATCTGGCTGTACCACTGCTCGACCATGCCCATGTCCCTGCACATCGCGAACGGCATGTTCGGCGCCGTCATCATCGACCCGCCGGGGCTCGCACCGGTCGACCAGGAGTTCGTGCTCGTCCAGTCCGAGTACTACCTGGGGGCGCAGGGTGCGATAGCGGATGCGACGCGCATCGCGACGCAGAACCCGGACCTCGTCGTCTTCAACGGCTACGCGAACCAGTACAAGTACCGGCCGCTCCAGGCGAAGGTCGGCGAACGGGTGCGCATCTGGGTGCTGGATGCCGGACCGAATCGGCCGAGCTCGTTCCACGTCGTGGGCGGCCAGTTCGACACCGTGTACTCCGAGGGCGACTACCTGCTGCGCGAGGGGGGCAGTACCGGTGTCGGCGGCGGTCAGGCTCTCGCGCTGCAGCCGGCGCAGGGCGGCTTCGTCGAGCTGACGTTCCCGGAGGCCGGCAACTACACGTTCGTCACGCACATCATGTCGGATGCGGAGAAGGGCGCCGCGGGTGTGTTCCACGTGACCGGGCCCTGAATCCGAAGGGCTGAGACCGCCGATCCGGGCTCAGTGGCCCGCTGGTCGAGTGCGTGGCGTGGTCTGGCGCCCGCCTGGCCGAGTGCCGGACGTCGCCCACGTGTCGAAACCCGACCCCCTCGCTCGCCCTCTAGTCCTCCACAGGCCGGGATTGAATGACTTATCCCAAGATTGTCCTCAACCCCTTCCGCACTATCTTCGAAACTGGGAGAGTAGCTGCATGGCGATATCCGTAGCTATCTTCACGACACCGCTCGACGCGGTGGATGCCGCGGTCGCTACTGTGCCCTCCTCACTTCCCGAGGTCAAGGGGTTGGATGACGATTCTCTCCTTGAGGTGCAGCGTCGCATCGGTGACGCTCGCCATGCGCTGGATGCCGTCGCGTCGCTCGTCGCGGGGGAGGTGGCCTTCCGATCACGTCCCGATCTCGGGTACCGCGGGCTCGCCCAGAAGAACGGATTCTCCTCCCCGCAGAAGCTCGTGCAGAGTGCGACGGGTTCGACCGGGCGGGACGCCTCCACGCTCGTCACCGTGGGCGCGATGGTGCACGAGGCGCGGGCTGCCGAGCTCGCGGACCCCGAGACGGGCGAGCTCCCGCCGGAGTACCGGCCTGCTGAGCCGTGGCTCGCAGCGGCCGGAGCAGCTGTCGCGTCCGGTGAACTCTCCGTGGAGGCGGCGCGAGCGATCCGTACCGGTCTCGGTGAACCCTCCGTCGACGCCGCAGGGGTCGGGGTGAGCGCGGACGACCTGACCGGAGCGGTCATCCGCCTGCTCGCCGAGGCCACAGGAGTGAACGCCGACCGAATGCTCACGCTCGCGCGGCGGGTCCGCGATGAACTCGACGCCGCAGGCATCGCCACTCGCGAGAGACTCATCTACGAGCAGCGGTCGTTCCGGCGGAGCATGCGGCCCAATGGTCTTCCCCGTTACACGATCGACCCCGACATCGAGACGGCGGCCTATCTTGACGACCTCTACGACAAGCTCACGTCGCCCCGGCGCAACGGTCCGCGCTTCGTCGATCCCGAGGACCAGGCGTGGGCGCAGAACGTCATCGACGACGCGCGCACGAACGAGCAGTACCTGCACGATGCGTTCGCCGGGCTCATCCGACTCGGTGTCTCTGTCGACCAGGGCGGTCGGCAGGGGTTTCCGCGTATCGTCGGCTCGCGTACGCCCGCCGTACGCGTGCTCGTGACCGAAACGGCCCTGAGCACGGGAGCGGGCGCCGGCCGCATCGAGGGAACGGGCCTGCCCGTCTCGATCGACACCGTCAACCGCATCGTGTGCGACGCGGGCATACTACCGATCCGCTTCTCCGAGACGGATGATGTGGTCGCGCTCGGCCGGGAGGAGCGCCTCTTCACCGGTCGCCAGAAGATCGCGCTCGCGGCCCGCGACGGCGGATGCGTCTGGCCGGATTGCGATCGTCCGCCGAGCTGGACCGAGGCCCACCACATCAACCAGTGGGGGCGTGACCGGGGCAACACCGACCTGTGCGACGGGGTTCTCCTCTGCCGGTACCATCACATGCTCCTCCATAACAACCACTGGGAGATCGAGCGACGAGGAAGCGAGTACTGGCTTCACCCGCCACCGGATGCCGGGGTCGGCCACGTGCCGAGGCGACTCGCATTCAAGAGCGCCGCGCTGCGCGATCTTCAGCGCGAACGAGCGCGCAAGAGCGAACGACCGCGCAAGAGCGAACGACAGCTCGCCCAAGCGTGACCCGGCAGTACCCCTAATTCAATAGCCGGTGAACTCCTCGGTGCGGATGTCGTCGCTGTCGACTCCCGCGGCATCCAAGACACCGCGCATGGCCTTGACCATGGCGCCGGGCCCGCACACGTAGTAGATCGGCGCCGCGAGGTCGTCGACATACCGCGACAGCATCGCCGCGTCGATGTGGCCGGTCTCGCCGGCCCACTGATGCCGGGAATCGCCCAGCCCGCTCATCGTCGGAACGTAGGTGATTCGGTCATTCTCGGCGGCGACCCGGGTGAGCTCGTCCAGGAAGGCCGCCTCCTGGGGTGTGTGGTTGGAATCGAAGACGGTGATCGAGTGGCCCGTCACATCGTGGACCGACTGCAGAACGATGGAGCGCGCCGGTGTGATCCCGATGCCCCCGGTGAGGAACACGGCCGGGCGCTCGACCTTGTGGTGGAGCGTGAAGGACCCCCACGGGGCGTCGAGGAGCACCTCCGTGCCGATGGCCGCATCCCGGAGCACGTGCTTGAACGCGGTGTCGCGAAGTCGGGTCGTGGCCTGCAGGAACGGTTCAAAGGGCGCGCTCGAGAACGAGAAGCCGCGGATGTCGCCCTCGGCATCCGTCTCCGGCGGGTTCAGCAAGGTGTAGTCGGCGAACTGGCCGGCGGTGTACTCGAATCCGGTGGGTTTCTCGAATCGAAAGGACATGGTGTTCGACGCGACCGCCTCCTTCGCGAGAAGTTTGACGGCCGGGAGCGACACGGGTTCAGACATGGTGATTCATCCGATCAGGCGGAGAAGCGACGGGGGGAGTTCTCCGCGGCACCCGCCCACATTTCTAAGAATACCATTTTGAGTTTTTAGAAACCGAGCGTTGCAGCAGGCCAACGGCTCGGCACGTTTTCTAAAAAGAGCGTACGGTGATTTTAGAAGTGAAAGGTGGTCCGCGATGACCGAAGTGCACGACCTGGCAGCGTTCGTCCACGGCGCGACGTTCTCCCGGCTGAGTCCCGCCGCGGTGGAACAGCTGAAGATCCGCGTGCTCGACACCGTCGGCATCGCGATCGCAGCCCTGGACGCACGGCCCCTCGTCGCCATCCGCGAGCTCACCGAATCGCTCGGCGGAAACGGGGAATCGACTCTCATCGGCGGCGGGACATCCGCGCCCGACCGCGCCGCGTTCTACAACATCGCGCTCAGCCGCTACCTCGACTTCATGGACAGCTACCTCGCCGCGGGCGAGACGAACCACCCGTCCGACAACATCGGCGCTGTGCTCGCCGCCGCGGAGAGCGCCGATGCCGGCGGAGCCGACTTCCTCACTGCCGTCGCGGTCGCCTACCAGGTCCACACGAGGCTGTCGGATGTCGCCCCCGTCCGCGCGAAGGGCTTCGACCATACCGTGCAGGGCGCATACGCGGTCGCCGCCGCCGTCTCGAAGGCGCTCGGGCTGAGCGTCGACCAGACCGCCAACGCGATCGCGATCTCCGGGACGGCCAACAACGCGCTGCGGGTCACCCGCACCGGGAATCTCTCCAACTGGAAGGGTCTCGCCTACCCGCAGGTCGGCAAAGAGGGCACGTTCGCCGCGCTCCTCGCACGCGCAGGCATCACCGGCCCGGAGCGGGTGTTCGAGGGCAACAAGGGGTTCAAGGAGACCATCGCGGGCGACTTCACGATCGACTGGTCGAAGGAGGACCTCGAGAGCGTGCTGCGCACGATCATCAAGAAGCACAACGCGGAGATCCACTCGCAGTCCTCGATCGACGCCGCCATCGGCATCCGCTCGCAGGCCGGATTCGACGCGACGAAGATCGCGGCCGTGCGGGTCACGACCTTCCAGGTCGCCTTCGACATCATCGGTGGCGGCGAGGAGGGCAGCAAGCGCGAGATTCGCACGAAGGAGGAGGCCGACCACTCCCTGCTGTACATGGTCGCCGCGGCGCTCCTCGACGGCGAGGTACAGCCGGCCGCGTACGAGCCGGAGCGCATCGCGCGCGCGGACGTGCAGGAGCTCCTCCAGAAGGTCACCGTGACCCCGGATGCCGGATATTCGGCCAGGTTCCCGAACGAGATGCCCGCCCGCGTCGAGGTCGAACTCGCCGACGGCACCGTGCTCAACGCCGAGACCGCATCGTATAAGGGCTTCTTCACGAACCCGCTCGACTGGGCGGATGCGCTCGCCAAATTCACCGGGCTCGTCACGCCGTTCACGGGGGCGACCCTGCGCGACGAACTCGCAGGCGTCATTCACGACCTGGATTCGAGGCCGGTCAGGGAGCTCACCACGCTCCTCGCCCGGGTGCCGCTGCGACGCACGCCGTCGACGCGGGATAACGGATCCACCCAGAAGGCAGGTCACCGCCCGTAGGGCGGAGCAGGCGAGCCATAACCCACAAGGAGAACATCATGGCAAACACGAGTTTCGACTTCATCCCGCGCGCATTCCGCCCCGAGAAGCCCCGGACGTTCGGACTCACCGAGGTGCGCGGTCCGTACTACTCCACCTACGGAACCCGGCACCTCGCCGACGTGCTCGACGTGGCCGGCCAGTGGGTCGACGGCGTCAAGTGGGCGGGCGGATCCTTCGCCCTTCTCCCACGTGAGCAGGTACGCGCGTTCAGCGACCTCGCCCACGAGCACGACGCCTACATCTCCTCCGGCGGATGGCTGGAAACCGTCCAGCGCTACGGAACGGATGCCATCGACCACTACCTCAAGGAGGCCAAGGAGGTCGGTTTCGACGTCATCGAGATCTCGGCCGGCTTCATATCGATTCCGACATCCGGTCTGCTGCGCCTGATCGAGCGGGTCAAGAAGGCCGGCCTGAAGGCCAAGCCGGAGCTCGGCATCCAGTTCGGGTCCGGCGGAGACTCGACGGAGGAGGAGCTCGCCGCGGAGGGCAAGAAGGATGTCGGCGACCTCGTCGCCCGCGCCAACAAGGCTCTCGAGGCCGGCGCCGACATCATCATGATCGAGTCGGAGGGCATCACCGAGAACGTGACGACCTGGAACACGGCGCCCGTCGCCTCCATCATCAACGGTGTCGGTATCGAGCACGTCATGTTCGAGTCCGCAGACCCGCTCGTGTTCGAGTGGTACATCAAGAACTACGGCAACGAGGTCAACCTCTTCGTCGACCACTCGCAGGTGCTGCAGCTCGAAGGGCTGCGCCAGAACATCTGGGGCAACAAGTCGACGTGGGGACGCATCGCGAACCCCGCCTTCTGAGCCGCATCCGTCGCCCGTGGATTCTGCGTAGAGACTGCTCGGACGACTGAGCAGGAATCGAGAAGCGCAGGCACGGGCGACGCTTGTAACGTGGGTCTCACGACGATCGTGAATCACACGGGCGACGTGATGAAGGAGTGGGGATCATGGCAGGCAGGTCCGGCAATACGGAAGGCAAGTTCACCGCAGAGGAACGCGCGGCGATGAAACAGCGCGCCGCCGAGTTGCGCGAAGAGGGCAAGGGCGGCAAGGCAGCGGAGAAGAAGGAGCGGGAGGCGCAGGCCTGTCGTGACGCGATCGCCGCGCTCACCGGTTCCGACCGCGCGATCGCCGAAAAGCTGCACGCGATCGTCACCGAGGTCGCGCCCCAGCTCGAGCCCAAGACCTGGTACGGCTTCCCGTCCTACGCCCGCGACGGCAAAGTCGTCGTGTTCTACCAGTCGGCCGCCAAGTTCAAGACCCGCTACGGCACGATCGGTTTCAGCGAGGATGCCATGCTCGACGACGGCGTCTTCTGGCCAGCGGCCTACGCCGTGCTCGAGGTCACGAGTGCGGTCGAGAAGGAACTTCGCGGCCTCGTCAAGCGCGCGGCCGGCTGACCAGCGCCACGGCCGGGTCTCGCGCGGGCAGAGTGCCGGGGTCGTACGGTAGTGGTCATGGAACATCGTCACGACGGCCCTGAGTCCCCCGTCCATGCGAGGGTGATCACGGTCTCCGATCGAAGTTCGCGCGGCGAGCGTCCGGATGCGTCGGGTCCGCGGGCGGTCGAGCGCCTCGAAGCAGAGGGCTACCTCGTCGACTCCGTGCTCGTTCCGGACGGCGCGGACAGTGTCGCGGATGCGATCGGCTCCGCCATCCGGAACGGGGCGCGTCTCGTCATCACGAGCGGAGGGACCGGCGTCGGACCGAGGGATCTCACCCCGGAAGGCACGCGGCCACTTCTCACGCGCGAACTCCCCGGGATCGCGGAGGAGTTGCGCCGGGAGGGTGCGCGGAACACGAAGATGGCCGTGCTCACGAGGGGTCTGGCCGGCATCGCCGGGGACCCGCCCGGCTCACTCGTGGTCAATCTGCCCGGGTCCGTGAAAGCCGTCGACGAAGGTCTCGACGTGCTGTTGCCGCTCGTGCCGCACATCCTGAGCCAGCTCGACGGCGGAGACCACTGAGCGGTCCCACGTCGACAACCTGCCCGGCCTCATTTTCACGGCCCGAGGCCGGGCTGAACGGAACCGCATGAGCATATCCTCGGTGGCATGTCCGATCTTCCCGGCCGGCCGGGTGTGCGACCGAAGACATCGGCGTCAGGTCCCCACCGGCAGTTGAGCCAGCAGTCCCGCCCCGCGACCTGGGGCCACACCGCGGCTGCGATCTTCGCACTTCAGGGGGTCATCGAGGGGCACAGTTCCGTGTGCCCGCCATCATCTCGCGCGGTGCTCCTGGACGGACTGCCCATGGCCCGCATCGCAGAGTCGTCGCTCGCGTCGGAGGGGGACCCGCTCGAGCCGGTCCACCTTCACGGGGTGTTCGACACGAGCCTGCACCTGTGTCTGCCCATCCACCGTGCACGGGAGGTGTGTGCGCTGGGCTGGGGAGAGCCGCATCGTTACGTCGGGCACGGCACCGAGATCATGGTCTATGGCCCGCGGGACCGCGAAGAACTGCTCGTGGTCATGCAGCTGATCGGTGAGAGCATCGACTTCGCGAGAGGTTGAGAACCAGCCGGTCTGGTGACCGTGTAGGTCAGGCGGCGTGCTGCCTCGTGATGTGGAGCGTCCAGATCTCGGGGCCCTCCGTGAGGT
Organism: Terrimesophilobacter mesophilus; assembly: GCF_014200375.1. Classification (GTDB taxonomy): domain Bacteria; phylum Actinomycetota; class Actinomycetes; order Actinomycetales; family Microbacteriaceae; genus Terrimesophilobacter; species Terrimesophilobacter mesophilus. Next base: position 1,745,087 of record NZ_JACHBP010000001.1, read on the forward strand.
AGGACACGCTGAACCGCCCCGGCTCCCGCTGCTCGAGCTGGGCGAGAAGCGGCAGCGGGTTGTGGTCTGCGACGAGATCGATACTGATCCCAGGAGCGATCGAGCCGAGAGCCCCGAAGATGGTCGCGTGCCGGATCGCGTGCGGAATCTGCCGCACATCCAGGACGATCTCGCTCTCGTTCTCCTGTCCGCAAGCGCATCCGGAGTGTGCCGTGCCGCTCGGGGCGTGCCGTTGGAGGTCTATCGGTTCCGCAGTCATGCTTCCACGATAGGCACGATGCCGATTCAGTGCCGAGCGCGCGACCGTGACAATTCGTTTCGCTCCTTCGGGGGAGGATTCAGTGAGCGGATGCCGGCCGGTGCCAGTCTCCCGAGCGGCCGCCGGACTTCGCGAGCAGCCGCACGTTCTCGATCTGCACCGTCTTGTCCATGCCTTTGACCATGTCGACGACGGCGAGCGCCGCGACGGCGACGGCCGTCATGGCCTCCATCTCGACTCCGGTGCGGTCGGCGGTGCGCACGGTGGCTTCGATGCGCACTCCGTCGTCGACGACCTCGAGGTCGACGCTGGCCCCGTGCACCCCGATGACGTGGGCAAGAGGGAGCAGGTCCGGCGTGCGCTTGGCGGCCTGGATGCCGGCGATGCGCGCCACCGCGAGAACATCGCCCTTGGGTGCCGTGCCGGAGCTCAGTGCATCGATCACGGCCGGTGCGCACCGCACGAACCCTGCGGCGGTTGCCTCGCGCACCGTCGGAGTCTTGGCAGTCACGTCCACCATGCGGGCCTCGCCGGCGGAATCCAGGTGGGTGAAGGGCTGTTCGCTCATGGAACCAGTGTGACATCCACGAGGTCGCCCGCCTGCACCATGGTCACGTCTTCCGGCACCGCGGCCACAGCGTTCGCCCCCGCGAGGCTTGCGACGAGGTAGGAACCGGAGCCGCCGCCGCTGGCCGGACGAACGGCGAACGTGCCATCCGAATGCCGTTCGGCGACGACCGGCATGTACTGCGCACGGCCTGCCGGGCTTCGCCACTGTTCTGAGGCGACGCCGCGCACCACCTCGCGCTGCACATCCGTCCGCCCCTGCATCGCGAGGAGAGCCGGGCGCACGAACTCCTCGAACGAGATGAACACGCTCACCGGGTTTCCGGGGAGCGCGAAGATCGGGGTGCCGGCATTGCGGTCGCGGCCCGGCCAGTCGCCGAACCCCTGCGGCTTGCCCGGCTGCATGCGCACGGGACCGAACCAGACGCCGAGCGGGGCGAGCACGGCCTTGACGACGTCGTAGGCGCCGACGCTCACCCCGCCCGAGGTGACGAATGCGTCCACGCTGCCCGCGTGCTTCTCGAGTGTCGCCCGTAGCGCATCCTCGTCGTCGGGCACGGAGCCGAGCTGCACGGGGATACCGCCGCACTCGGCGACGGCCGCGGCGAGCAGGATCGAGTTCGAGTCATGGATCTGGCCGCGCGCGAGCGGTTCGCCCGCCGGGCGCAGCTCGGTGCCGGTGGAGAGCACTCCGACGCGTGGCGCCGGATGGACGAGCAGCTCCCGGACACCGACTGCGGACGCCGCGGCGAGATCGCGCGCTCCGAGCATCCGGCCGGCTGGCAGCACCGTCTCGCCTGCTCGGACGTCGGATCCCGCGTGGCGGATGTGCGCTGCGGGCTCCGGGGCGCGACGGATGAGCACCGTCACGGTGCCGCCGTCGGTGTCCTCGACCGGAACGATGCAGTCCGCGTCGTGGGGGACCGGCGCGCCGGTCATGATCCGGGCGGCATCTCCGACGGCGAGCGGCGGGTCCTCGGCGGAACCGGCCGGAAGGTCGGCGACGACCTGCAGCGTGACGGGCGCATCCGGTGTCGCCGCCGCGGCGTCGGCCTGGCGCAGTGCGTAGCCGTCCATGGCGGAGTTCTCGAACCCCGGCACGTCGACGCGCGCCACGACATCCGCTGCGAGCACCCGACCCTGCGCGAGTGCGAGCGGCACGGTGCGAGCGGGGAGTGACGACACCGCTGCGAGGATGCGCGCCCGATGCTCCGCGACGCTGATCGTCGCCGGGCCGTGCTGGCCGTGCCCGTGACCGTCGTGCCCGTGACCGTCGTGACTCTCGCCGCCGGGGCCATGCCCATGCTCGCCGTGGCCGTCCCGCTGTGTCATGTCTCAACCCTATCGACGCGCAGGGTGCGGACGTGCAGCTACTCGATCTGCCCATTCCACCCGCAGATGCGGTGATAACCTGTGATTCATGACGCAGTATCGGATCAGCGAAGCGGCCAGGCTGCTCGGCGTGAGCGATGACACCGTCCGACGCTGGGTGGTCGCGGATGTCGTGGAGGCGACGCAGGACGACGCAGGTCGCCAGGTCATCGCCGGCACCGAGCTGGCGCGCCACGCGCAGGCCACCGCGGTCGCACCCGGCGACCCGTCCGGCATCGGCAGCAGCGCACGCAACCGGATGGTCGGGCTCGTGACGGCCATCGTGAGCGACACCGTGATGTCGCAGGTCGAGCTGCAGTGCGGTCCCCATCGCATCGTCTCGCTCATGTCCACCGAGGCCGTGGGCGACCTCGGGCTCGAGATCGGGTCCCTCGCCGTCGCCGTCGTCAAGGCAACCATGGTCATCGTCGAGACGCCGAACGGTTCGTGACTGTGCGCGGCACCTCAGCCCGTCGCACACGATCCCTGGCGCTCAGGGCCGCAGCGATCGGAGTCTCGGCACTCCTCCTCTCTGCGTGCGCTCCGACCGCGTCGGATCGCCAGGGCGCGAGCGCCACGGGACTCTCCGGCAGTCTCACGATCTTCGCCGCCGCCTCGCTCTCGGCATCCTTCACCGAGCTCGCGAAGGAATTCGGGGCCGACAACCCTGCCGTGACCGTGAATCCGATCTCCTTCGACGGCTCCGCAAGTCTCGCGACGCAGATCGCCGAGGGCGCACCGGCCGACGTGTTCGCCTCCGCCGACGAGGCGAACATGGCGAAGGTCGCGAGCGAGCTCGACGGGTCACCGGTGGACTTCGCATCCAACACCCTCGAGATCGTCGTCCAGGCGGGAAATCCGCTGCACATCACCGACCTCTCCGATCTCGCGAAGCCGGGCGTGCAGGTCGTGCTGTGCGCGTCAGAGGTGCCGTGCGGCGCGGCATCCCACACGATTCTCGACCTCGACGGTGTCACGATCACGCCGGTGAGCGAGGAGCAGAACGTGAAGGCCGTGCTCGCCAAGGTGCAGGCCGGTGAGGCGGATGCCGGTCTCGTCTACGTGACCGACGTCGCGGCGGCGGCCGGATCCGTCGACGGTGTGACGATCCCCGGCGCGGAGCGGGCAGCCAACACCTACCCGATCGCCGCGCTCGCGGATGCGGCCGACCCGGATGTCGCGAGGGCCTTCATCGCGTTCGTGCTCTCGGCCCCGGGCCAGGCAGTGCTCGCGACGTACGGATTCGCGAAGCCATGACCGGGTGGGCGGCCGGCGCGCGGCCGGTGGGGATCCCGAGACTGCTGTACGTGCCGGCGGCGATCGGGTTCGCACTGCTGCTCCTCCCTGTCATCGGCCTGGTCGTCCGGGCCGACTGGCCGAGGGTTCCGGCCGCCATCACGTCGCCAGAGGCGCTCTCCGCGCTCGAACTCTCCCTGCAGACCGCCACCACCGCGACCGTGCTCTGTGCGATCGTCGGGGTGCCCCTCGCTCTCGTCATCGCGCGGTCGGGGGATCGGGTGGCGGGTGTCCTGCGCGCGCTCACGACGCTTCCGCTCGTCATGCCGCCCCTCGTGGGCGGCATCGCCCTGCTCTACCTGCTCGGGCGCAACGGGCTCGTCGGGGCCGTGCTCGAACCGGCGTTCGGCATCCGCATCCCGTTCACGACCGCAGCCGTCGTCATCGCGCAGTCGTTCGTCGCGCTGCCGTTCCTCGTGATCGCCGTCGAGGGGGCGTTGCGCACGGCCGGGACCCGGTTCGAGACAGTCGCCGCGACGCTCGGTGCCGACAGGTGGACCGTGTTTCGCAGGATCACGCTCCCGCTCATCCTGCCCGGCCTCGTGTCGGGGACGGTCCTGTGCTTCGCCCGCGCGCTCGGCGAGTTCGGTGCGACGGCACTGTTCGCGGGCAATGCGGCGGGCATCACGCGCACCATGCCCCTCGCGATCTACACGGCGTTCAACGGCGCCGGCGTGAGCCAGGACTCCGCCGTCGCCCTCTCGCTGCTCCTCATCGTCGTCGCGGTTGCCATCCTGCTCCTCATGCGGAGCTGGCGGTCAGAACCGGAGCGTTGATATGACTCTGAGCGCGGAGGTGGTGGTCCGCCGTGGAGATTTCGTCCTCGACGCGGGTCTCGTCGTGGGCGCGGGCGAGGTGCTGGCTCTACTAGGGCCCAACGGTTCCGGCAAATCGACGTTCCTCGGAGCTCTGGCCGGCCTCGTCCCCGTAACGGCGGGGAGCGTTTCGGTGAACGAGCGCGCGCTGACCCGCATGAGCGCCGGCGAGCGGATGTCGGTGCCCCCGCACGCGCGCCGGGTGGGCCTGTTGGGGCAGGAACCGCTGCTCTTCCCACACCTGAGTGCGATGCACAATGTGGCCTTCGGTGTTCGCGCCGGGCACGGGAGGAGAGTCGCCGCCGACAGGTTGGCCGAGCAGTGGCTTGCGGATGTCGGACTCGCCGGGTTCGAGGAGCGGCGGCCGGCCGAGTTGTCCGGCGGGCAGCAGCAACGGGTCGCCATCGCGCGGGCACTCGCAGCGGAACCCGATCTCCTGCTGCTCGATGAGCCGATGGCGTCCCTCGACGTCGAGGCCGCGTCGAGCATCCGGACCCTGCTGCGGGAGCGGTTGTCGAGCACGAGGACGACGACGGTGCTGGTCACCCACGATGTGGTCGACGTCGTCGTGCTGGCCGACCGTGTCGTCACGCTCGAGCGCGGCCGCATCGCCGACAGTGGAAGCGCCTCCGATGTCCTCGGTCGACCGGTCAATGGTTTCGCGGCGTCACTGGCCGGTCTCAACCTCCTGGCCGGGCGAGTAACCGGCCGTGGACTGGTTGCCGTCGCCAACGGCCACATCTTCGCGGGCAGCGGTGATCTCCCGCCCGTCGGCAGTGAGGCCTGGGTGGCCTTTCCGCGGTCGGCGGTCACCGTCCGGGAGCCGGGCGCGGAGCCGAATCCTGCCGTGGAGAACTCGTGGGTGGGCACGGTCGCCGCGCTCGAGCCTGCCGCGGGCGGCATCCGGATCGTTCTTGCCGGCGACGAGGTCATCGCCGAAGTTCCGTCATCGCAGGTACTTGCGCGGCGGCTGGGTTCGGGGTCCGCCGTGTCGCTGCACGTCGAACCGGAGTTTGTCACGGTCTACCCTCGACACGGCCAGGCCCAGGATGCGACAGACTGGAAGCGTGCCTCTGACTGACTCCGTGCGCAGACCGGTCGGCCTGCCGATCACGCTCCTCGTCACGGGGGCGATCGGTCTTCTCGCCTCCCTCGCGCTGACGCTCGACAAGATCGCCCTCCTCGAGAACCCGAACGTCCAGCTGGGCTGCAACTTCAGCGTGCTCATCGGGTGCAGCGACAACCTGAACTCCGTGCAGGGTTCCGTCTTCGGGTTCCCGAACCCGATTCTCGGACTCGTGTTCTGGGCGGCTGTCATCACGGTCGGCGTCGGGATGCTCGCGGGCGCCCGGTTCGCGGGGTGGTTTTGGGCACTGTTCAGCATCGGCACGGCCGCCGCCCTCGCTCTCGTCGTCTGGTTCATCATCCAGAGCATCTTCGTGCTGCGGGTGCTGTGCCCGTGGTGCATGGTGACCTGGGTGGTCACCATCCCCGTCTTCTTCGTCGTCGTGCTGCACACGCTGCGGTCGGAGCCGGTTCCGGCTCCGCTTCGCCGGGTGGCTTCGGTCGGGTTCTTCTGGATCCCCGCCGCAACGCTCGTCTGCTACGTCGTCATCGCCGTGCTGGCCCAGGTGCAGCTCGACGTGCTCGGCGAGTTCTTCTGATCGACGCCGCTACCGGGTGATCCGCAGCAGAAGCGTGTGGAAACCGCTGGCGGGGTAGGCGGCATAGTCCGGTGGACCGGGGACGAGTTCCATCCGGCGCGTTCCGGCCAGGAGCGCGGAAAGAGCAACGCGCAGTTCCAGTCGCGCGAGACCCGCGCCGGGGCAGGCATGGATGCCGCGCCCGTACAGCACGTTGTGCGGGGCGTTGACCTCCGGCCGGTAGGCATCCGGATCTCCGAACACCGCCTCGTCCCGATTCGCGGACGCCCAGAAGATCGTGATCCGCTCGCCTGCATCGATGCGGCGACCGCCGAGCTCGACGGGTCGCGTCGTCACCCGCCGGTTCGACACGAGCGGGGAATGGATGCGCAGGATCTCGTCGATCGCCGCGGTCAGCTCCTCGGGGGAGTTCCGCAGGCTCTCCTGCAGGTCGGGATGCCGGGCTAGGTGGTCGACGAGGATCCCGACGCTGGCCGCCATGGTGCCCAGCTCGCCGACCGTCCAGTTGCGCAGGATCGACACGATGAGCTCTTCCGACAGGGGCTCGCCGTCGATCGTCTCGCGCAGCAGGCGGCTCGTGGGGTCGTCGCCCGAGCCCGAGCCCGAGCCCGAGCTCGTCGCCGGCTGCGCTCGCCGGTCCGCGATGACCCGGCGCACGGTGTCATCGAAGTCGCGGGCGACCTCCTCGATCGCCGCGCGATCGCCGGCGAGGGTTGCGCGCTGGTTGCGGGCGACCCAGTCACGAAGGGCCAACTGGGTGTAGTCGGGCCAGTGGAGCCAGGCCTGCTGGGTGCGCAGGGCGTAGTCGAGGGCGAAGCCGTCGATGAACTCGACGTCGGCGTCGTCGGGCAGCGCGTCCGTCAGTTCGCGGGCGATCGTCTGGAACGACGATGCGTAGCCGGCCACGTCCCCGTCATCGAAGTAGCGATCGACGAGGGTGCGGTACTCGTCGTGGTCCGGCGGATCGTAGCCGTTCGGCACCGCCGGATGTGCGGCGGAGACCCTGCTCGAGTATGTCGCGTGGTCGAGGGCGATCGCCTCGACATCCGCGTGCCGGAAGACCGACCACCCGAGGTGCTCGCTGTGCGCCACCGGGCAGCCGGCGCGCATCCGGTCGTAGGCGCGCAATTGGTCGGCCTGGACCTCGGGGTCGCGCACATCCCAGTCCCAGGCCGGCCCAGCCGACGCCGGGTCAGCTGCAGCCACTCGTGCTCCCACAGCTCTCGCACACGTAGCACGAGCCGGAGGGACGCATCTTGACACCGCATGACAGGCACAGCGGAGCATCCGCCACGAGGCCCTGCTGAGCCTCGAGCAGTTGCGCGCTCGAGTGCACCGCCTCCGGCGCGGGTGGCATGGTGGCAGCAGGCGAGGTGGCGGGTGGCACGACCGCGACGGGCGCATCCTCGGTGACAGCCGCCGCGGGTGTCTCCTCGGCCAGGTCCGCCGTTCCGGGTTGCGGTGGCGCGTACTCCCCCGCGTTCAACTGGGCCGTGCGCTCAGCGGTCGTGTACACGCCGAGGCCCGCGCGGGTCTCGTACGGCAGGTGGTCGAGGGCCAGGCGCCGGAAGATGTAGTCCATCATCGACTGGGCGATCCGGATGTCCGGGTCGTCGGTCATGCCCGCCGGCTCGAAACGCAGGTTCGTGAACTTCTCCACGTAGGTCGTGAGCGGCACGCCGTACTGCAGGCCGATCGACACGGCGATGGAGAACGCATCCATGACCCCGGCCAACGTCGAGCCCTGTTTGCCGAGCCTCAGGAAGATCTCGCCGAGCCCGTTGTCGGGGTAGGAGCCTGCCGTCAGGTAGCCCTGGGCGCCGGCGACCGTGAACGAGGTGGTCATCGACGGGCGCGTCTTCGGGAGGCGGCGGCGAACGGGTGCGGCGTGCTCTGCCGTGGTCGTCGTCGCGGCGGTCTCCCTCTTGCCGTCGGAGAGCGGCTGGCCGACCTTGCAGTTGTCGCGGTAGATCGCGAGGGCCTTGAGGCCGAGCTTCCAGCCCTGGTAGTAGACCTCCTCGACCTCGTCGATCGTGGCCGCTTCCGGCAGGTTCACGGTCTTGGAGATCGCACCGGAGAGGAACGGCTGCACGGCCGCCATCATCCGCACGTGCCCCATGGGCGCGATCGAACGCCGACCCATGGCCGTATCGAAGATCTCGTAGTGCTCGGGCTTCAGCCCCGGCGCATCCACGACGTGGCCCTTGTCGGCGATGTATTCGACGATCGCCTCGACCGTCTCCTCCGGGTAGCCGAGTCGGCGCAGGGCCCGCGGGATGGTCTGGTTGACGATCTGCATCGAGCCGCCACCGACGAGCTTCTTGAACTTGACGAGCGAGAAGTCCGGCTCGATGCCGGTCGTGTCGCAGTCCATCATGAAGCCGATCGTGCCGGTCGGTGCGAGCACGCTCGCCTGGGCGTTGCGCCAGCCGTGCTGGGCACCCATCTCGATGCCGCGCTTCCACTCCTGCTCTGCACGAGCGTGGATCGTGCCGTCCATGGCTCCGAGCGGATGCAGTTCGTCGTTCGCCGCCGCGTGCTTGCGCATGATGCGCTCGTGCGCCTTCGCGTTGCGGGCGAAACCCGCATACGGACCGACGATTCCCGCGAGCTCGGCAGACCTGCGGTAGGACGCCCCCGTCATGAGCGAGGTGATGGCGGCGGCGAGCGCGCGTCCGCCATCCGAGTCGTAGCCGTGGCCGGTCGCCATGAGCAGGGCGCCGAGGTTCGCGTAGCCGATGCCCAGCTGCCGGTAGTCGCGGGTGTTCGTCGCGATCGGCTCGGTGGGGAAGTCGGCGAAGCAGATCGAGATGTCCATGGCCGTGATGATGAGCTCGACGGCAGCAGTGAAGGCCTCGACGTCGAAGGTGTCGTCGGCCTTCAGGAACGCGAGCAGGTTGAGCGAGGCGAGGTTGCACGAGGAGTTGTCGAGGGACATGTACTCGGAGCACGGGTTCGAGCCGTTGATCCGTCCGGATTCCGGGTTGGTGTGCCAGTCGTTGATCGTGTCGTCGTACTGGATGCCGGGGTCTGCGCACGCCCAGGCGGCATCCGCGATCTCACGGAACAGCTCCTTGGCCCGCACCGTCTCGATGACCCGGCCATCCGCTCGCGCGGTCAGGTCGAAGCTGTCGTCCTTCTCCACAGCCCGCATGAACGCGTCGCTCACGCGCACCGAGTTGTTGGCGTTCTGGTACTGCACGGAGGTGATGTCCTGGCCGCCGAGATCCATGTCGAATCCGGCGTCGCGCAGGACGCGGATCTTCTCCTCCTCCTTCGCCTTGGTCTGCACGAATTCGCGGATGTCGGGGTGGTCGACGTCGAGCACGACCATCTTCGCCGCGCGCCGCGTCGCCCCTCCGGATTTGATCGTGCCTGCGCTCGCATCCGCACCGCGCATGAAGGAGACCGGACCGCTCGCGGTCCCGCCCGAGGAGAGCAGCTCGGCGGCCGAGCGGATGCGGGAGAGGTTCACACCGGAGCCGGAGCCGCCCTTGAAGATCATTCCCTCTTCGCGGTACCAGTTGAGGATCGAGTCCATGGTGTCGTCGACAGAGAGGATGAAGCACGCGCTCACCTGCTGCGGAGATTCTGTGCCGACGTTGAACCATACGGGGGAGTTGAACGAGAACGCCTGGTGCAGCAGGAGCCAGGTGAGCTCGTCGCCGAACGCGGCCGCATCGTCTGTCGTGGCGAAGTAGCCGTGCTCGATGCCCGCGGCGACGTACTTGTTCACGACCCGGTCGATGAGCTGGCGCAGGCCCGATTCACGCTGCGGCGTGCCCGGGGCGCCGCGGAAGTACTTCGTGGTCACGATCGTGGAGGCATTGAGCGACCACGTGGTCGGGAACTCGACGCCGCTCTGTGAGAAGATCGTCTCTCCGGTCCTCCAGTTCGTCTGCTCGACGTCGCGGCGTTCCCACTCGACCTCGTCGTACGGGTGGATGCCGGGGGTGCTGAATCGTCGCTGAATGCGGAGACCGTTCGCACCCGTCCTGTGCTCCGTCTTCTGCGTGCCGCCGTGCTCGGTCGCCATCTCCCACTCCCCGTCGTGCTGGAGAACCGTCGTTCCCGCTGCCTTCGTCAACCGCCAGATATTGCGGTAGTCAGATCATCTAAGCACCACATATTGTGATTATCGAGTGTTCTGGCCGGGTTTAATCGGGTTCGAGAACGAACCAGTCCGCGCGGTACGTCGCAGCGCTCTCAGCACCGGTCGGCCGAGCAGCGCGACGCCCATCGCGAGAACGATGGCGCGCATCAGGTCCCACCCGAGGGATGTCGTGATGCTGAACAGCGCGAACCGCTGGAGGTTCTCCCACACCGGCGCATCCGCCTGAAAACTCAGGGCAGTACCGGCCCCGATCGCGAACGGCCAGAACGACAGGTTCATGAGCTGGCCGTACAGGAAGCCGCTCACGGCGGCGAACGCGGCGAGGCAGGACAGTTCGCCCGCGCCGCGCATCCGCCGGGGGAGCAGACCGGCGCCCATCCCGATCCAGGATGCCGCGAGCATCTGGAACGGCAGCCACGGCCCGAACCCGCCGGTCAGCAGCGCGGACGCGAAGAGGGTGACAGAACCGAGGGCGAACCCGAACCCTGCGCCGAACACGCGCCCGCCGAGGATCACGAACAGGAACACGAACTCGACGCCGGCGCTGCCGGCCGACAGGGGCCGCAGCACCGCGCCGATCGCGGCGAGCAGGCCCAGCATCGTCACGGTCTTCGCATCGATGCTGCGGTCGCCGAGTGCGACGAACGTCACGAGGACGACCCCGAGGAGCACGCCGGCGAGCACGACGGGTGCCGCGGCATCCTGCGCGAGGATCGAGCCCTGCCCGACCATGAGCGGCCAGGTGAATGAGAGCGCGCCGACCACGGAGGTGGCGGCGAGCGCGACGCTCGTGCGGGCGCCGAGCGGGATCAACCGGACGGTCGCCGGCCGGGACCCCATGCGGCTGGTCGCCTCGGGGTCGATCCCTCTGCGGTCGATTGCAGTACGGCCGGTCACGGCGCACCCGCCAGCGTCGAGCGCACATCCTCCACCGTGAGGAACGGCAGCGGTCGCAGAATGCGGGCGACCTGCGGTGCGAAGCCGGGGCTGGCCGTGAGCACGACGGAAGCCGGCCCGTCGGTGATGATCTCACCCTCGGAGAGCACGACGACCCGATCCGCCACCTGCGCGACGAACTCCACGTCGTGGCTGGACAGGAGCACGGCGGTTCCGGATGCCGCCAACTCGGCCAGCAGAACTCCGAGGCGACGCTTGGCCTCGTAGTCGAATCCGCGAGTCGGCTCGTCCAGCAGCACGACCCCCGGGGAACCCGCCAGCTGGATCGCGAGCACGAGCGCGAGACGCTGCCCCTCGGAGAGATCACGAGGGTGAACCGAGTCCTGCACACCCGGCCAGAGGCGCCCGAGGGTTGCGGATGCGGTGCCGGGCGCGGCGCCCGTCGCGTGATCCGCCTCCCGGCATTCCTCCTCGACGTTTTCGAGGTAGAGGAGATCCGCCGGCGCGTGCGGGACGAGGACGATGCTCCGGATCCGCGCATCTGGGGCGAGCGTGACCGGGTCGACACCGGCTCCTCGACCGGCTCCCACCGCCGCATCGGGCGGGTCGGCGACCCGCACCGTACCCGCCGTTCGCGTGCCCGTGCCCTGCAGCGCCCACAGGAGAGACGACTTGCCGGACCCGTTGCGCCCCATGAGTGCCGTGACCTCACCGCACAGAAGATCGATGTCGAGGTCATCGATCGCGGTCATTCGGCCGTACCGGACCTGAAGTCCGCGAGCATGGAGCGCGAGCGGGGATGTCGGGGTCTCGGTCGAGCCGGATCGGAAACGCGGTTTCTCCTCCGACAGTGGCTCACCCTCCTGTGCCGCTCTGAGTCGCTCGCGCAGTGGCCCTGCGACGCGGCGCGCATCGCGGATGGAGAGCGGCAGCGGCTCCCATCCGGCGAGGCGACCCAGCTCGAGGATGGGCGGCGCGATGGGGCTCGACGCCAGCACCGCGGCAGGCGGCCCGTAGGCGAGCGAGCCATCCGCATCGAGGCGCAGCACGGAATCCGCGTACTGGATGACCCGTTCGAGCCGGTGCTCCGCCAGCATCACCGTGACGCCGAGATCGTGGACGAGGCGAAGGAGCGCGGCGAGCACCTCCTCCGCGGCGTGCGGGTCGAGTGCGGAGGTCGGTTCGTCGAGGACGAGCACGCGAGGACCCGCGGTCAACGCAGAGCCGATCGCGACGCGCTGCTGTTCACCAGCCGAGAGGGTCGAGAGGGCGCGGTGCCGGAGCCGGTGCAGACCGAGCAGGTCGATGACCTCCTCCACGCGTTGCCGCATGACCGGTGCCGCTACCCCCAACTGCTCCATGCTGTAGGCGAGCTCGTCCTCGACGCGTTCGGTCACGAACCCGGCGAGCGGGTCCTGTCCGACCACGCCGACCGTGCCGGCGAGGTCGCGCGGAGGGTGGGTGCGCGTGTCGAGCCCGCCGACCGTGACGGTCCCGGTCAGGTGACCGCCGGAGAAGTGCGGCGCGAGGCCGTTCACGAGCCGCAGCACCGTCGACTTTCCCGACCCCGTCGCGCCGACGACGAGGCACAGTTCACCCTCCGCGATCGACAGGTTCACGTCTTCGAGCACCGGAGGATCCGCCTCCGTGTACCGGAACGTCACCGCATCGAAGGTGATCATCGCCTCACCGCCACGAGGACAGGGACGATCGCGAGCGCACCGCAGACGACGAACGGGAGAGACCAGCCGAGCGGATCATCGCCGGCCATGGCGAGTGACTGCGGCAGGATGGCCGGGCCGACGACGGCCAGCAGGGCGACGGCGACGCCGCATCCGGAGATCACGTTCTCGCGCGCACCCCAGGCGTCTGGGCGGTAGGTCGTCGTCGCGATGCGGCGGGACGCGATGACCGACCCGACGATCGCGGCTGCGGCACCGCTGACCAGCAGGGGAACCGCGAGCACGGGTACGGCGAGCACTCGCGGCCCCGACCCGTCCAGCAGCGCGTAGGTGCCCAGGGCCGCACCCACGAGCGCCATGAGCAGGAGAGCGATCACCGCCCGACTGCTGCCCCCGTGCACCCTCGCATACCCGCGCGAATCCATGGACGCGGCGAGCGCCATCGAGCGCTCGAGCGCATCCTCCAGCACGGGCACGGTCGTCGCGGCCACCGCTCGCCGTCCGCTCAGCGCCCTTCCGCGCAGCGCCTGCGCCCTGCGCACCCGGTGCCAGGACTCCACGAGCTGGGGCGCGAGGGTCATGGCGATGACCGCTGACGTGCCCAGCAGGTGCAGCGAGGCCGGCAGGATCCGAAGGGTTCTCTGCGGGTTCGTGAGAGCGACCGCCGCACCGAAGCAGACCAGGAGCGCCGCCAGGGCGAGCCCGGCAGACACCGCCGACAGGAGTCCGGATGCCGTCACCGGGCCGAGCAGCGCGATGCCCCCCGCCCAGTCCGGCAGCGGGATGCGGGGCAACGGAACGAGCACGTCCCCGCCGGTCTTGATGCCGACGAGCACATAGAAGACGACCCGGATGATCACGACAAAGGCGGCAAGCGCGAGGTAGGCCGGAAACGCGCGGGAGAACGCCGAGCGCTCATGACAGATCCACACGACTGCCACGAGCGCCGCGAGGAGGATCACCGTCGAGACGATGCCGGGGGATCGAGTCGTGGCGACCGCGATCCCGATGGCCCAGATCCACCAGGACACCGGATGCGGGCTTACGCGTCGGAACCCGCGCTCGTCGAAGTTCGCGTCGAGTCGCGTGGTCGTTCCGGCTGGTGCGCTCAGCACCCTCAGTCACTCGCTCCCGGACCGCGGTGCCGAGCGCGCACGGCGAAGATCACGACGAGGGCCACGATGACGGCCAGGAACCCGATCGCGGTCACGGTGAGCGCGAGCCCCTGTGCCGCCTGGGCCCGGGCCTGTTCGGCGGCCTGGTCGGTGCTCGGCGTTCCGGTGCCGTTCTGGTCGGCGCTGCTCTGGTTGCTGCCGCTCTGGTCCGAACCCGTCTGCGCGGGGCCGGCCGCGAGTGCTGCGGCGACCTCGGCGGGGGCGATCCCCGGCGGGGTGGTCCCGTCGTTGTACCTCCAGCCCTCGATCTGACCTGGCACGGGGTCGCTCGCGTCCGCTCCGACCTGGTAGCTCGTCCACTCCCCCTGGGGGGTCGCGTGCCAGTAGGCCCAAAACGACCCATCGAAGGTCTCGGGGCACGGGTCCGGCCTCGAGTCGATGGCGCACAGGAAGCCGGGCTGCGAGTCGGTCGCCGTGAAGCCGGCCGCGGTGAGCGCCGCACGACCGTCCTGCGGATCGCCCGGGGCGCATCCGACCTCGACCGTTCCGCTCTTCCCGTCCACCGTGAGGTCGGAGAAGTCGACGACGACGGTGACACCGTCACTACAGGATGCGTCTGCTGCCACCGCGGCCGTGCTCCCGACCACGCCCTGCGCTCCCAGCGTTCCGATCGCGATCGCCGCGACCGCGAGCATCCGGATGCCCGGGCGCGCGACGCCCATGCGCGCGTGGCAGGATCGGCCACCGTTCCCGGAATGAATCCCGCGTACGGAGGTGGACGAAGTCATGGCTGGCCTTCCCGGTGGGGCCGGCGAGCGTGTCCGGTACCGCGGAGCGGTGGCGGCGGTGTCGTCGCCGGGAGACCGGACTCCGTCACGCAGACCACGGCGATCAAGAGTTTCACTGCCCTCCCGTGGCAGGTATCCCGGCTCGACGGTTCACACCGTCCTACGGTTGCGGGTCAGCACCGGAATTCGACCGGTTTCCCCTCCGCGGGAGTTGTGCCACCCTGAGTAGGGGTGACTCTCCTCACCCTAGTGTCGGGGCCGACGGGAGGCCAGAGCGTGAGCCGTGTTTATACGAGGACGGGCGACGGAGGCACGACCGGGCAGCTCTACGGCGGCCGAATCGAGAAGGGCGGCGCACTCGTCGAGGCCCTCGGGGACATCGATGAGGCGGTCTCTGCGCTCGGAGTCGCGCGCGCAGGATGCGGCGACGAACGCATGTCCGAGATCCTCCTCCGCCTCCAGCGGGAGCTCTTCGTCGTCGCGGCGGACCTTGCCGTCAACCCGAAGCACCGCGATCGGCTGAAGCCGGGGATCTCGCTCGTCGAACCGCAGCTCATCACCGACATCGAGCACCTCATCGACGAGCTCACCGAGGAGCGTCCGCTCAAGCCGGTGTTCCTCGTGCCGGGAACGACACCCCTTGAGGCTGCGCTCGACCTCGCGCGCACCGTGGTGAGGCGCGCGGAACGCCACACGCTGCGCGCGAAGGATGACGGGCACGTGGTGAGCGAGCCGGTTCGGCACTACCTGAATCGCCTCTCCGACCTCGTGTTCATCCTCGCGCGCCGTGCCGCGGATGAGGCGGAGGAGCCCGCAAGCCACGAGTGACCGCCTCAGGCCCGGAAGAAGGCCCTGATCCGGCCGACACCGTCGAGGAAGGCGGCCACCTCCGCATCCGTCGTGTACACCGAGGTGCTCGCTCGCGTGGATGCTGCCAGCCCTAACCGTCGGTGCAGTGGTTCGGCACAGTGGTGACCCACGCGGACGGCGATCCCCAACTCGTCGAGGAACTGCCCGACGTCGTGCGAGTGCACGCCGTCGACGATGAAACCGGCGAGTCCGACCCGCGGTTCGCCGGGCGCGGGGCCGAGCACCCGGATGCCCGGGATCGCGGTGAGGCCGGTCACGAGCGCCTGCCCCAGCTCGGCGTCGCGCTCGTGGACCTGCTCCATCCCGAGTTCGTCGAGGAAGTCCACTGCGGCAGCGAGGCCGATGGCCTGCGACACCGGCTGCGTCCCCGCCTCGAATCGTGCGGGGGACGGGAGGTATTCCGCGCGTTCCATCATGACGCTCGTGATCATCGAGCCGCCGGTCAGGAACGGTGGCATCGCATCCAGCAGTTCGCGGCGGCCGTACAGCACTCCGATGCCGAGGGGGCCGAGCATCTTGTGGCCGCTCAGCACGGCGAAGTCGACATCGAGCGCTTTCAGATCGAGCGACAGATGGGGAGCGGACTGGCATGCGTCGAGCACGACGAGAGCGCCGAATCGTCGTGCGAGTGCGACGAGCTCTGCGACGGGGTTGATCGCCCCGAGCACGTTGGAGACGTGGGCGAAGGCGAGGACCCGGGTGTGCTCGCCGATGACCTCCACCGCCTCATCCATCCGGAGGCGGCCGGCGTCGTCGACCCCGATGGGGCGGAGGGTCGCCCCCGTGCGGGCGGCGAGCTCCTGCCAGGGGATGAGGTTCGCGTGGTGTTCGAGTTCGGTGACGACGAGTTCGTCACCCGGCCCCAGACGGAACCGCTCCGCGGGCTCTCCACCTCGCCCCCTGCTCGCGTTGGAGAAGGAGTAGGCGAGAAGGTTGAGCGCGGCAGTGGCGCCCGCCGTCCACACGATCTCTTCCGGCGCCGCGCCGAGGAAGCGGGCGAGTCGCTCGCGGGACGATTCGAAGAGTTCGGTCGCCTCGGCGGCGAGAGTGTGCGCTCCGCGATGAACCGCCGCGTTGTGCTGCTCGAGAAACGTGCGTTCCGCGTCGAGCACGACGGACGGCTTCTGGCTCGTCGCCGCCGAATCGAGGTAGACGAGCGGATGATCGTTGACGCGACGCCGCAGTGCGGGGAACTGCGCGCGAATCCGGTCGATATCGAGCGGCATGATTCCAGCTTAGGCGTGTCGATCGTTGGGGAAGGTCGGCCCCCATCAGGCGTCGATGCGGGTCAGACCGTCTTCGAGAGCGGTCCAGGCGAGCATCGCGCAGTTGATGCGCGGCGGGTACAGCGAGACGCCGCTCAACGCGACCGCATCGCCGAGTAGCTCCTCGTCCCCGTCGTCCTTCCCCCGCGACTGCAGCATCGAACGGAAACGGTCGAGACAGCGAGTGCACTCGTCACGGGTCAGACCGGCCACGATGTCAGAGAGCATGGATGCCGACGCCTGCGAGATGGCGCAGCCGTGGCCGGTCCAGCCGACCGACTCGATGACACCGTCGCCTGCGCGGATGTGGAGGGTGATCTCGTCGCCGCACGACCGGTTGATCCCGTGGGATTCTGCGGTCGGGTCCTCCAGCAGACCGTAGCCGTGGCGTTCGTGCGAATGATCGACCAGAACGTCCTGGTAGAGATTGCGCAGGTCCTGGCGGCTCATATTTTCACTCTAGACCGGCGCACGAACGAGCGCCCTGGGGCCTGACGATCAGACGTTGAGCGCCTGGCCGACCGTCGCACCGCCGTCGACGATGAACTCGGTTCCGGTGGAGAACGTCGCATCGGCCACCAGGTACAGGATCAGCCTGGCCACCTCATCCGGTTCGCCGATTCGGGGTATCGGCTGGGACGCGTACATCTCGTTGCCCTCCAGTCCCGCCGTCATGGGCGTTCGGATTCCGCCGGGGTGTACAGACACCACGCGGATGTTGTCACGACCCAGGTCGAGGGCGGCGGCCTTCGTGAGTCCCCGCACGCCCCACTTGCTGGCGACATACGCGCTGAGGTTCGAGTAGCCCATCATCCCCGCCGTGGACGAGAGATTGACGATGACACCGCCCCCGGCGGCCTTCATCGTCTCCACGACGGAACGGATGCCGAGGAAGACGCCGGTGAGGTTGATGTCGATGACTCGATTCCACTCCGCAAGCTCCGTCGTCGCGACCGGGGTGAACGCGACGACGCCCGCATTGTTGACCAGGATGTCGATGTTCCCGATCGTGGCCACCACATCGGCGACGACCTCGCGCCAGTTGTCCTCGCTCGTGACATCGAGGTGGCGGTAGTGACCACCGATCGACGCCGCGACGGCGTTGCCATCCTTCTCGTCGACATCCGTCACGACGACCGTGGCACCCTCGCTCGCGAGAAGCGCCGCGTCCGCCGCACCCATGCCCATCGCGCCGCCGGTGATCAGAGCGACCTTTCCCTCCAGCTTTCCCATTGCCCTGCCCTTTTCTCTTCTGCCGGCCCCGGATGGGTCAGCTCGGCTTCTCTGCGTGCGGCCGCGCGTAGTACCACCACGCGAGGACCGTGCAGAACGCGCACCACACTGCGCAGACGATGAAGAACGCGGTGGGTGCCATGACGGACAGGGACATCCCGACGAGGAACGGCCCGAACGCCCCGATCGCCGCGGTCCATCCGATGGCACCGCCGGCCTGCCTCGGGGGGAAGATCATCGGCATCTGCTTGAAGGTTCCCGCGTTCGCGAACCCGGAGAAGAAGAAGATGAGCGTCATCCCGGTGAAGAAGCCGGAGAACTCGCTCGCCGAGGTCGGACTCAGGAAGAACAGGGTGACAATGGTTCCCCCCGTCATCCCGAGCCCGCCGATGAACGTGAATTTCGCACCGCCCCACCGATCGCACAGCGGTCCGACTGCCGCGCGAACAAGCGCGCCGAGCATCGGACCGATCCAGGCCCAGGTGAGCGGGTTCGGGGCATCCGGGAACGAGCCGTACACGTTGAGGATGATGAGGCCGGTCTGCGCGGCCAGACCGCTGAACGCGCCGAACGACATGAGGTAGATCGCGGTCATGATCCAGGTGTGCTTGAGGCGGAAGATGTCCAGCTGTTGCCGGAAGTTCGCCGTCACCGGCACGCGGCGCAGCACGACGACGGCCATCGCGACCGCGAGCAGGACCCAGGGGATGAGCACGAGACCGCCATTGTGCAGCCAGACGAGCTTGCCCTCCGAGTCGCTCTGCGGGGTGAGGAGCGCGGTGCCGAAGAGGCCGAAACCGACAACCCACGGGAGGAGGAGCTGCATGAGCCCGATCCCGAGGTTCCCGATCCCCGCCTGGATTCCGAGCGCCGTCCCGGCGAGCCGCTTCGGAAAGAAGTAGCTCGTGGAGGCCATGAGCCCGGAGAAGCTGCCACCGCCGACACCTGCGGCCAGCGACAGCGAGATGAGCACCCAGTACGGCGTCGTCGTGTCGCGTGCGGCGAGAGCCCATCCGAAGAGCGGAAGTACGAGGAGGGCGCCGCTGAAAGCCACGAGGATGCGGCTTCCCATAATGGGAGGCAGGAACATGAACACGAGCCGAAGGGAGCCGCCGGCGAGCCCGGGGACGGCCACGAGCCAGTAGAGCTGCTCCGTCGAGAGCATGTTCTCCGGGAGGCGGATGTCGTTCAACCGTGGCGCGATGGCGCTCACGAGATACCACGTGGCGAACGCCAGGATCATCGTGTACGTGGTCACCCAGAGGGTGCGCCACGCGAGCTTCTTATCCCAGGTCGATTCGTCTTCCGGGTTCCAGTTCGAGAGATCGGGTTTGAGCGCCGAGCCTGCGACGGTGGTCATCGGGGGCCTTTCATGGACGTAGTGATGGTGCTAACGATCGGAACTGAGCTTCTGCTTCTGCTTCGGCCTGGTCGAGTCGATCACGGGGCTCTTCTGCCAGCCGCGACGGATGGCACGGGCTCCGCGGTGGTCGTCGCGCGACCGGTAGACCACATACGGGCGGAACAGGTACATCACCGGCACGGACAGCACATGCACGAGCCGCGTGAACGGCCAGATCAGGAACAATCCCGTCGAGGTGAGCACGTGCAGTTTGAACGCGAGGGGAACGCCGACCATGAAGGTGGCATCCGGCTGGAACAGGATGAGGCTCCGGATCCACGGTGAGACCGTCTCGCGGTAGTTGTATCCGGTGGCCGGCGCCTGGAACTGGCCGATGACCTGGAACTGGACGACCGCGATCATGCCGAACACGAGTGAGCCGGCCAGGAACGCGTACATGATGACATCCATGGCGGTCGTGACCCGCAGGACCCTGCGAACAGCTCCGCGGCGCGCCATCAGGATGGCGAGCCCGGCCACGGTGATGGCTCCGACGATGACGCCGGCCCAGGTGGCCCCGAGGTGGTAGAGGTGCTCGGTGATGCCGAAGAACTCCAGCCACTGGTGCGGGATGAGCAGGCCGACGACGTGCCCGACGAAGACCCCGAGGATGCCGTAGTGGAACATCGGAGAGCCCCAGCGAAGCCATTTCGTCTCGTAGGTCTGGCTCGAGCGGGACGTCCAGCCGAACTTGTCGTACCGGTAACGCAGAATGTGTCCGACGATGAAGCTTGCGGCGGCGATGTAGGGGAACGCCACCCAGAGCAGAACGTCAAGGACGGTCAGGTCACTCATACCCGTACTCCTTCGCTGGACTCACCCGATGGGCTGAACGGCGCGAGCGCGCCGAGGAAGGTGGTGACCCCGACCATCTCGGTCGGCGGTCCCTCATTGACGAGGCGCAGGTAGCGCTCGCGGGTAGCGGCGTCGATCTCGGGGAACGAGCGGCAGACAGCGGCCACCACGTGGGAGTACGGGCTCCCGAACGACTCCAGCGCCGTGCGAAGCACCTCGATCCCCTCGCGGTAGGAGCTCAGGAGCTGGCCGGCGATGGGGGAGTCGCTGCGGGCGGAGAACTCGAGCACCATGGGCAGGTAGTCGGGTAGTTCGCCCTCCTCCACCTCCCAGCCGGCCGCACGATACGCCTCGATGAAACCGACGAGCGCCATCCCTCTCCGACGCGTGTCTCCCGTGGAGTAATAGGTGAGGTACGGGCAGCACTTCCGCTTCTGGTCGAAGATCGAGGTGAAGTGCGCCTCGAGCTCTCCCTGGCTCATGGCGGTGGCCTCGGAGAGGAACGCGTCGAAATCCGCCGCGATCTCCTGGGGAAGCACTGCGACGACGGATGCCACCTGGTCGAACTGCGCACGACGCTGCGGCTGGGGATAGTCGAGCAGGATGGAGGCCGCCATGTGCACGGTCCTCCGCTCGTCGTCGGTGAGCGCGGAGGTGTCGAGGCTCTTCGGCGCCTTCTTTCGTCGGCCTCCTGGCACCCTCCTGCGCTCGGTCACGGTCGTCATGCCGGGCTCCCGGACCCTGCAGGCGGGAACATCCCGTTCGTGATGCCCTTGCCGTTCCAGTTCAGGAGGTTGAGCCTGCCCGGTGTCGACGGCTCGCTCGGGTCGCTCACGTTCCGCAGCGCGTCGAAGCTGGCGACGGTCGAGTCGATCGGCGTGCCGGGGATGCGGTCCGTCGCACGAATGTCGCCCGTCGATCGCGCACCGCCCATGCCGGGGCCACCGTCCGTGTCGAGGGAGCACGCGAAGTCCTCGAGGTCGCGCGCAGACTCGACGTGGGCCTTCGGGATGACGTAGCGGTCCTCGTACTTGGCGATCGCGAGCAGGCGGTACATCTCCTCGATCTCCGCGCCGGACATCCCCACGGCCTGGGCGATGTTCTCGTTCGCCTCATTACCGAGGTTGATGTCGCGCATGTACGCGCGCATCGCGGCGAGCTTCTTGAGCGAGTACTCGATCGGAACGGTGTCGCCTGCGGTGAAGAGGCCCGCGAGGTACTCGACGGGGATGCGCAGCTTGTCGATCGCGGCGAACAGGTTGCGCACGTCCTCCCCGTCGTTGCCGCTGTTGGAGACGACATCCACGACGGGAGAGAGCGGCGGGATGTACCAGACCATCGGCATCGTGCGGTACTCGGGGTGCAGAGGAAGCGCCACCTTGTACTCGCTGATGAGCTTGTAGATCGGGCTGTTCTGGGCCGCCTCGATCCAGTCGTCGGCGATGCCGTCCTTCTTCGCCTGGGAGATGACGGCCGGGTCGAAGGGGTCGAGCATGACGGAGCGCTGTGCATCCAGCAGTTCGTGCTCGTCTTCGATCGCGGCGGCCTCGAGCACCCGGTCCGCGTCGTAGAGCATGAGGCCGAGGTAGCGCAGGCGCCCGACGCAGGTCTCGGAGCAGATCGTGGGCTTGCCCTGCTCGATGAGCGGGTAGCACAGCGTGCACTTCTCCGCCTTGTTCGTCTTGTGGTTGAAGTACACCTTCTTGTAGGGGCACGCGGAGACGCACATGCGCCAGCCGCGGCAGTCGTCCTGGTCGACGAGGACGATGCCGTCCTCTTCGCGCTTGTACATCGCACCCGAGGGGCATGCGGAGACGCAGGACGGGTTCAGGCAGTGCTCGCAGATGCGCGGCAGGTAGAACATGAAGGTGTTCTCGAACTCCATCTTCACGTGGTCGCTCATGTGGGCGAGGATCGGGTCATCCTGGGCGGTCTCCTGTGAGCCGCCGAGGTTGTCGTCCCAGTTGCCGGACCACTTGATGTCCATGTTCTCGCCGGTGAGCAGCGACTTCGGTCGCGCGACGGGGCCGTTCTTGGTCTGCGGCGCCGAGGTGAGCATGTCGTAGTCGTAGGTCCACGGCTCGTAATAGTCGTCGATCGTCGGCAGGTCGTTGTTGGAGAAGATGGTCGCGAGCTTCTTGAGGCGGCCGCCGGACTTGAGCTTCAGTCGGCCGTTCTTGTTGCGAACCCAGCCGCCGTTCCACTTCTCCTGGTCCTCGTACTGCCGCGGGTATCCGAGACCAGGCCTGGTCTCCACGTTGTTGAACCAGACGTATTCCATGCCGTCGCGGTTCGTCCACACCTGCTTGCAGGTGACGGAACAGGTGTGACATCCGATGCATTTGTCGAGGTTCATCACCATCGACATCTGGGCCATAACGCGCATCAGTACTCCACCTCCTGGCTGCGGCGACGGATCACGGTGACCTCATCACGCTGGTTCCCGGTCGGACCGAGATAGTTGAATGCGAACGAAAGCTGGGCGTAGCCGCCGATGAGGTGGCTGGGTTTCAACAGGATGCGGGTGAGCGAGTTGTTCGTTCCGCCTCGCTGTCCGGATGTCTCCGCGATCGGCACGTTGATCGTGCGATCCTTCGCGTGGTACATGTACACCGTTCCCTCCGGCATCCGGTGGGAGACGATGGCGCGGGCGACGACGACGCCGTTGCGGTTGTACGACTCGATCCACTCGTTGTCGCGGACCCCGATCTTGTTCGCGTCCTGCGGGGACATCCAGATGGTCGGACCGCCGCGCGAGAGCGTCAGCATCATGAGGTTGTCCTGGTATTCGGAGTGGATCGACCATTTCGAGTGCGGCGTGAGATAGCGCACGGTGACCTCGGCCCGGCCGGCCGAACCCGGCGCACCCGTGGCCTCCATCGAACCGACCGGCGAGTACCCGTCGAACAACCGGTGCATGTCGAGCGGCGGCCGGTACACGGGCAGTTGCTCTCCGAGTTCCGCCATCCAGTCGTGGTCGAGGTAGAAGTGCTGGCGACCGGTCAGCGTGTGCCAGGGCTTGAGGTTCTCGACGTTGACCACGAACGCGCTGTAGCGGCGCCCACCGTGCTCGCTCCCGGACCATTCGGGGGAGGTGAGGACGGGCACGGGCGCGTCGGAGACGTCCTTGAGGGTGAAGCGCCTGCCCTCGTTGTCGCTCGCCAACTGGGCGAGCTTCTGGCCGGTCTGCTTCTCCAGGACGCGGAAACCCTGCGTTCCCAGTCGCCCGTTCGTCGTGCCGGAGAACGCGAGGATCATCTCTGCTGCACGCTTGTCGGTGTCGAGCTTCGGGCGGCCCTTCGTCGGTCCGCTCCGCACCACACCGTTGCGGCGGGCGAGATCGGCGACCTCGACGTCCGGATTGAACTTCACGCCCTTGGTGATGAGTCCGAGCTTCTCGGAGAGCGGTCCGAGCGATGCCATCCGCGCGGCGAACGCCGGGTAGTCCCGCTCGACGACGGCGAGTTTCGGCATCGTGACCCCCGGGACCAGTTCCGGGTTGTCGACGACGATCCCGTGCGGGGTGGCCATCGCATCCGGAGTGTCGTGCAGGAGCGGGGACGCGACGAGGTCCTTGCGCACCCCGAGGTGCTCGACCGCGTACTCGGAGATCTTCTTCGCGAGCAGGTGGAAGATGTCGAAGTCGGTCTTCGCCTCCCACGGCGGGGCGATCGCCGGGTTGAAGGTGTGGATGAAGGGATGCATGTCCGTCGTCGAGAGGTCGTTCTTCTCGTACCAGGTGGCCGGCGGAAGCAGGACGTCACTGAAAGTCGTCGTCGAGGTGTTCCGGAAATCGCTCGTGACGAGCAGGTCGAGTTTGCCCTCCGGCGCCTCATCGACCCAGTCGATCGTCTTCGGCCTGCGGTCCGGACCGGATTCCTCGCCGCGGATGGCCGCATCCGTTCCGAGGAGGTGCTTGAGGAAGTACTCGTTCCCCTTGCCGGAGGATCCGATGATGTTCGCGCGCCAGACGTTGAGCACGCGGGGGAAGTTCTCCGGGGAGTCCGGGTCCTCGCACGCATAGCGGAGGTCGCCGCTCGTCAACTGGTCGACGACGTATTTCGCCGGTTCGACTCCGGCCTTCTCGGCCTGGTCGACGATGTCGAGCGGATTGCGGTTGAACGTCGGGTAGCTGGGCATCCAGCCCCGTTTGGCGGACTCGACGAGGGTGTCGGCCGTCGTGCGGCCCGCGAACAGCCCGTTGCCGAGCTCCGTGGACAGGCTGTCGGCCGGCAACCCGTCGTAACGCCACTGGTCCGTCGCGAGGTACCAGTACGCGGTGCTGATCATCTGGCGCGGCGGGCGCACCCAATCGAGACCGAAAGCGAACTGCGCCCATCCGGTGAGCGGACGCACCTTCTCCTGGCCGACGTAGTGGGCCCAGCCGCCCCCGTTCTTGCCCTGGCATCCGGTCATGGTCGTGAGGGCGAGGAACGAGCGGTAGATGAGGTCCGAGTGGAACCAGTGGTTCGTTCCCGCGCCCATGAGGATCATAGACCGGCCGTCGGAGTCCTCCGCGTTCTGGGCGAATTCACGCCCGATGCGCATCGCGGTCGCGGCGGAAACCGAGGTGATCTCCTCCTGCCACGCGGGCGTTCCCGGGGATGAGGCGTCGTCGTAACCGGTCGGCCATTCGCCGGGGAGCCCATCGCGACCGACGCCGTACTGCGCGAGCAGCAGGTCGAACACGGTCGTCACGGTGCGCCCGGCGACCTGCCGGACCGGAACCCCGCGGCGGATGGTGCCGGAGCCCCCTGCATGCTCCTGGCCGGGCTGCGGCTCGAGGTCGAACCGCGGCAGGTCGATCGAGACGGATTTCTTGTCATAGTCTGCTGCATCCGCGATCGACAGCAGAGGGTCGACGTCGCCGAGGTCGAGGTTCCAGAGGCCGGCGTCGGCCTCTGAGAAGCGGTGGCCGAGGGAACCGTTGGGAACGACGGGCGCGGCGTTCTGGTCGAGGAGTACGGGCTTGAACGCCGCGTTCGCGACCTTCCCGTCCTTGCCGGGAAGGGCATCCGCCATGAGGAACTTGCCCGGCACCCAGGCGTCGCCGCGCTTCACGAGCTCGATGAGGTACGCCGAGTCGCTGAACCTCTTCATGTAGTCGATGAACATCGGGGTCTTGCGCTCGAGGAGGAACTCCTTGAGGATGACGTGCCCCATCGCGATCGCGAGCGCGGCATCCGTACCGGGGTGGGTCGCGAGCCACTCGTCGGCGAACTTCGTATTGTCGGCGTAGTCGGGGGAGACGACGATGACCTTCTGGCCCTTGTAGCGCGCCTCCACCATGAAGTGGGCGTCGGGGGTGCGAGTGACGGGAACGTTCGAACCCCACATCATGAGGTACGACGAGTTCCACCAGTCGGCGGACTCCGGCACGTCGGTCTGGTCTCCGAAGACCTGGGGGGATGCGACCGGCAGGTCCGCGTACCAGTCGTAGAAGGAGAGCATCGTTCCGCCGAGCATCGTGACGAACCGCGAGCCGACCCCGTGCGAGACGATCGACATCGCAGGGATGGGCGAGAATCCGGCGATGCGGTCGGGGCCGTAGGTCTTGATCGTGTGCACGTGGGCCGCTGCCACGATCTCGGATGCCTCCTCCCAGCTCGCCCGGACGAGGCCGCCCTTTCCGCGGGCCTGTTTGTACGCGCGAGCGGTCTCCGGGTTTCCGGTCACCTCTGCCCAGGCCAGGACGGGGTCGCCGGTCTTCGCCTTCGCGGCGCGGAAGGCCTCGAGCAGCACGCCGCGCACATAGGGGTAGCGAACTCTGGTGGGCGAGTAGGTGTACCAGCTGAACGCTGCGCCGCGAGGGCAGCCGCGTGGTTCGTACTCGGGCGAGTCCGGTCCGACGAGCGGGTAGTCCGTCTGCTGCGTCTCCCAGGTGATGATCCCGTCCTTGACGTAGACCTTCCAGGAGCAGGAACCCGTGCAGTTCACCCCGTGGGTCGACCGCACCTCCTTGTCGTGGGACCACCGGTCGCGGTAGAAGGAGTCCGCCTCCCTCCCGCCCTTGAGGAACACCGAGCGGAGGTCCTCGGAGACCGCGCCAGGGCGGAGGAATCTGCCCAGATTGACGAGGGTGTCGGCGAGAAGGCCGTCCGTCCCTGCGCGTGTGGTGCTGGCATCCTTGCGAGTGCTCACGGCGGCTCCTGTAGTGCTCGGGGCGCCCCGCGGTCGCGATCGCGTCCTTTCGAACAGTCTTGTCGACACGCTCGAGGGCGGCAAGGACAAAGGCCGTGATAAATATCCGGGTCGAACCGGACTCAGGAGGCGTCCTCCGCGTCGGAGTCGTCCAGGTCGACCGTGCAGGTCTCCGGTCCGCAGAACGGGTGAAGCTCCGTCGCGCGCATCGGCCCGTCATCGATCGCCAGGGCGTCCTGTACGAGGACGAAATGCACCGCGCACACCTGCGGGTTGTCATGGGCGAGCCCGGCGAACGGACATCCGAACATCGTCATGTGGGTGCCGCTCGCGTTGATCTCGGCGTCGAATCCGCACTGCTCCATGTGGTCGTCGAGGGAGTCGAGCTGGCGGGTCCTCGCCTCATTCTCGCCCGTCACCTCCCGCACAGGGAGCAGGCGATGCAGGAGGGCTGTTCTATTCTCCGAGGACTCCTGCCTGCGCTTCCTGGCCGGGTCCTGCCGGTCACGGGCGGCACGGTAGCGCAACTGCGGCCGACCCCTCCCGATGCTCGGAATCGACTCGGAGTCGACGAAGCCCGCTTCGATCAGGCGGTGAAGATGCTCGCGCGCCGTGTTGTGGTGCAGGCCCGTCACGTCGGCGAGTTCTGTGACCGTCTTCGCGCCGTGTTGCTGCAACTCGTGCAGCAGGTTGATTCTGCTGAGCGAGGCCAGTGTCCGGTAATCCGGGAGACGGCGCGGAGCCATGTCCCTATTCAACGCCAACCCGCGCGGGAATGCCAGTGCCCTCCGCGGACGATTCCCGCGCGACCACGACATCCTTCTTTCCTGCGCCGAAGCGGACCAGCCGGACCGCGTTCAGGATGACGACGAGAACGCTCACCTCGTGCACGAGCATGCCCGTGGACATGAACACCTGCTGGGCGAGCACCCCCGCGAGCAGCAGCACGACGGTGCCGAGCGCGATGACCGTGTTCTGCTTCATGTTGCGCACGGTCGCCCTGGCCAGCGCGAGGGCGTGGACGAGCTGATCGAAGCGGTTCGCCATGAGGATGACGTCGGCGGTGTCGATCGACACGTCGGTTCCCGCGCCCATCGCGATGCCGACGTCGGCGGTGGCGATGGCCGGGGCATCGTTGATCCCGTCCCCGATCATGGCGACCCTGCGCCCTTCGGCCTTGAGCTCGCTGACCGCGGCGACCTTGTCCTGCGGGAGCAACTCGGCCCGGACCTCGTCGATGCCGAGTTCGTCCGCCACCCGCTGGGCCGTATGCGCATTGTCTCCTGTGAGCATGACGAACCGACTCACCCCTCGGCTCCGCAGGTCGGCGATCGCGGCGCCGGCCTCCGGCCGGATCCGGTCGGCGATGGAGGTGATGCCGGAGAGTGCCCCGTCGACGGCGATGAACACGGCGGTGTTACCGGCGCGCTCACGCTCCTCGGCGTAGGTCGCCGCGTCCTGCGGCAGCAGTACGCCCTCCGTCGCGAGTACCCGGCGCGAACCGATCGCGACCACGTGGCCGTCCACGAGTCCGCGGATACCGCCCCCCTTGATCACCTCGACGTCGTGCGGAGAGGCGGGAAGGGTCAGGCCGCGGACCTTCGCCTCGTCGACGATCGTGCGACCGAGTGGATGCTCGGAGGCGACCTCGAGGCCGGCCGTCAGCCGCAGCATACGGTCGTCGTCGTCGCCTGCGGCGGTCCAGATCTCGGTGACCTTCGGCATGCCCTGCGTGAGGGTACCCGTCTTGTCGAACACGAATGTGTCGGCCTTGGCGAGGCGCTCGAGTGCGTCGCCGCCCTTCATGAGCACCCCGTGCCTGGCACCGTTCCCGAGCCCGGCCACCATCGACACCGGGGTCGAGATGACGAGTGCGCCGGGGCAGGCGATGACGAGGAACGTGAGCGCGAACTCGACGTCGCGGGAGAGGACGAACACGAGAAAGGCGAGCACGACGATCGCCGGCGTGTAGATGCCCGCGAACCGGTCGAGAAACCGCTGGGCTTTCGTCTTCGTCTCCTGGGCCTCCTCGACGAGCTCGATGATGCGGGAGAACGTCGTCTCCTCTCCCACCCGGTCGGCGACGACCTCGAGGTAGCCGCTGTCCACGATCGTGCCGCTGAACACCGGTTCGCCGACGGTGCGGGAGACGGGCAGCGGCTCACCCGTGATGGTGGCCTGGTTCACATGTGCCTGGCCGAGGACGATCGTGCCATCGACGGCGATCGTGCCGCCGGAGTGCACGAGGACGCGGTCGCCCGGCACGACATCCTCGGCCGGGACGGTGACGGTCTCACCGTCGCGCAGTACCTGCGCCACCTGGGGGGAGAGATCGACGAGGTCCCGAAGCGACCGCCTCGTCTTCTCGAGAGTGCGAGCCTCCAGCCAGGCGCCGAAGACGAAGAGGAACGCGACGACCGCCGCCTCCACGTACTCGCCGATGATGAGGGCGCCGACGACCGCGATGGTCACGAGAAGGTCGATGCTGAAGGCCTTCGCGCGCAGGGCCTGGAACGCGCGCACAGCGGTGGGGGCCCCCGCTGCGACCGCGGCCACGACGAGCGCGAGGTCACGGACCGGCTCGAGAGAGCCCAGGTGCAGGCCGAGCGCCACGAGCAGCAGCCCGCCGGATGCTGCGGCGATCCAGAACTTCATGCGACCGGTCATCGGTCTCTCCTCACTCCATGCGCCGTGAACTCCGACGCGACCCCAGTCCACGGCACGCGACGCGAGGGCGCCTTGACCCCGATCAAGTTCCCGGGGCCGTGATTTCAGACGAGGCGAAGCGCCCGCGCTGTTTCAGACGAGGCGGAGCGCCCGCGCTGTTTCAGACGAGGCGAAGCGCCTCGATGTCGAGGATGTCGACGCGGCGGTTGCCGTTCAGGTGGACCCACTTGTTGTCCTCGAAGGCGGCGAGCCGGCGGCTCAGGGTCTCCGGCGTCAATCCGAGAAAGGAGGCGACATCCTTCTTGCTGATGGGGAGCATGAAGCTGTTCCGCTGGTAGTCGTCGGCGAGCCCGACGAGGTACGCTGCAACCCGGCCGGCGGCATCCTCGCCGGTCATCGCGCTCACCTGCTCCTCGGTGGTGCCGAGCCTGGCACTCAGTGTCTCCAGCATCGTGAACGCGACGGAGGGGTAGCGCAACAGGTAGCTGCGCATGTCCTCGTGGCCGAGGGAGCAGATCTCCGACTCGTCGAGCGTGACAGCGAAGTGATCGGACGCGCTCGGCGAGATGACGGCCCTCTCACCGAGGAAGTCGCCCGCTCCGAGGACCCGGATGACCTGCTCGTGCCCGGACTCCGTGATCCGGTACACCTTGACCGTTCCGGTGTGGATGATCCGCAGGTACGGATTGACGTCGCCCGCCCCGTAGAGCTGCTCATTGCGCGGGACGACCCTGGGCCTGACCCTGCTCGCGATCTCACTGATCTGCGCGTGGGTCAGGCCGGCGAAGAGCGGCACCTTCGCGACGAGTGCCTCGAGCTCTGCGTGTGCACCATCGCCGCCGCTCTCGTGCCCGTGGTGGTGATCCATGCCTCTAGTGAATCAGTTGACCTTCTGGCCGAGGACCGGATAGCCCAGTTTCGTGATCGAGTCGGCGATCTCGTCGGCCGTCACAACCGTCTCGTCGAAGGACACCTTGACCTTGTTCGAGTTGAACATGACCTGGGCCGATTCCACGCCGGGCTTCCTGCCCACGACGGCCTCGATCTTGTTGATGCACGACGGGCACGTGAACGGCTCCGTCTCGAACTTCGCGGTGCGGATGCCGGTGTTCATGATCTGACCTCCCTGTACCGAGCCCCTGCGGCCCGGTATCCCCATTGAGCCACCTGGGCGGCCGGTGCGCCTTGACGCAGGTCAACTCCGCCCGCGGCACTTGTCACGGCGCCCTCCATGGCCGGTCGAGAAGGTGAGGGCTACGCTGGAAGACATGATCCACCCGCCGTCCGACGACCAACTCTTTCCAGCACCAGACAAGGGCTACGCCACGAGCGGGGTCCACACGAGCTATCGGACGGAACTGGTCAAGAAACCCCACGACGTGGTGGACGAGGACTGGGCGGGCGGAGTACCGCCCCAGTACGGAGTCGCCCCGCGCATCCGTGTCGGTCGTGACAAGTGGTTCAACCTGCTCTGGCTCATCCCCATCGGACTCGTGCTGCTCGTGGCCGGCATCGCCGTCGCGAAGGGGCTGAGGGATCTCCCCGGCGTCCAGGAGTTCATCGCCCAGTACCCGGGAGAGTCGGAGCTCCCCGCCGGTGCTCCGGTCGGCTTCCCCGCCTGGCTCGGTTGGCAGCACTTCCTCAACGCCTTCTTCATGATCTTCATCATTCGCTCTGGAGTGACGATCCTCGCCGACCACCCGCGCCTCTACCTCACCCGGCACTCGACGCCGGGCAAGGACTGGTTCCGGATGCAGAAGCCGGTTCCCGCAGACCCGCTCTATACCGCGAAGATGGATTCGCTCACCCTGCCGGATGGCGTCGGACTGCCAGGACGCCGGCACTCGATCGGCCTCGCCCGCTGGTGGCACCTCGGCATCGACACGCTGTGGCTTCTGAACGGGCTCGTGTTCTTCGTCCTCATCTTCGTCACCGGCCAGTGGATGCGGCTGGTCCCGATGAGCTGGGACGTCATCCCGCACTCGATCTCGGTCGCCATCCAGTACCTTTCGCTCGACTGGCCGCTCGACAACGGCTGGGTGAACTACAACAGCCTCCAGCTCATCGCGTACTTCCTGACCGTGTTCGTCGCGGCGCCGCTCGCCCTCATCACCGGGCTCGGGATGTCTCCCGCCCTGTCGACCCGGTTCCGCTGGATCAGTTCGATCTTCAGCATTCAGGTCGCCCGCTCGCTGCACTTCGCGGTGCTGTGCTGGTTCGTGATGTTCATCATCGTGCACGTCTCGCTCGTGTTCGCGACCGGGGCGCTTGCCAACCTCAACCACATGTACGGGGGGCGGGACGACGAGTCCTGGGTCGGCTTCTGGGTCTTCGCGGCATCCCTCGTCGTCATGATCGTGGCCTGGGTGGCTGCGACCCCGCTCACCTACCGGTTCCCGCGGAAGGTGCAGAAGGTCGGTTACGCCCTCATCGGCCCCGCCCAGAAGCTCTTCGAGCACATCGACGCGAAGCCCGGCCAGTACACCGAGAAGGACATCTCCCCGTACTTCTGGCACAACGGCAAGTACCCGGAGACCGAGGAGTACCAGAAGCTGCGCGACGGCGACTTCGCCGACTACAAGCTGCGCATCAACGGGCTCGTGGAGAACCCCGTGGAACTGGACCTGGCCCAGTTGCGCGCTCTCGCCCATCACGAGCAGATCACCCAGCACTTCTGCATCCAGGGCTGGTCGGGTGTCGCGAAGTGGGGCGGCGTCTCGATGTCGACGATCCTCGACCTCGTGAAACCGAAGCCGGAGGCGAAGTGGGTGATCTTCTACTCGTTCGCCCTCGGGCCGGATGGCGGCATCTACTACGACGCCCAGTCGATCGAGCAGATGCGGTACCCGCTCACGATGCTTGCCTACGAGATGAACGACGAGGACCTCTCGTTCGGACACGGCGCGCCCCTTCGGCTGCGCAATGAGGTCCAGCTCGGTTTCAAGATGGTGAAGTGGATCAAGGGTGTCGAGTTCGTCGAACACTTCGATGAGATCGGTGGTGGTCACGGTGGATACAACAACGATCACGAGTTCTTCGGATACCGACAGTCGATCTGACGCCGCGCCGCTCGTCGACGTGCGGGGCCGCCCGCTCCACGACATCCGGTTCTCCGTCACGGACCGCTGCAATTTCCGCTGCGTGTACTGCATGCCCAAGGAGATCTTCGGGCGGGACTACGCGTTCATGCCGCGCGAGGAGCTGCTGACGTTCGAGGAGATCACTCGGCTCGCCGCCATCGGAATCGGCCACGGTGTCGAGAAGATCCGGCTCACCGGTGGCGAGCCGCTGCTGCGCAAGGGGCTCCCGGAGCTCGTCGCCATGCTGAGCGAGCTGCGCACACCGTCGGGGGCTGCTCCGGACATCGCCCTCACCACGAACGGCTCCGCGCTCGCCCACCTGGCCCCCGCGCTCAAGGATGCCGGGCTGCGCCGGGTGACGGTCTCGCTCGATTCCCTCGACGACGCCACGTTCCAGTCGATGAACGACGTGCGGTTCCCCGTGGCGAAGGTCCTGCACGGCCTGGACGTCGCCCACGAGGTGGGCCTCGGACCCATCAAGGTCAACATGGTCGTCAAGAAGGGCCTGAACGACCAGGACATCGTCGCGATGGCGCGCCACTTCAAGGGCACCCCGTTCATCCTGAGGTTCATCGAGTTCATGGACGTCGGAACGACGAACGGCTGGCAGCTTCGCGAGGTCGTGCCCTCCGCCGAGGTCATCGCCCGCATCCACGCTGAACTGCCGCTCGAGGAGGTCGAGCCGAACTACCGCGGCGAGACCTCACGGCGTTGGCGGTACCGGGATGGCGAGGGCGAGATCGGCGTGATCTCGAGCGTCACGCAATCGTTCTGCCACTCCTGCTCCCGGGCGCGCATCTCCGTCGACGGCCGGCTCTACACCTGCCTCTTCGCCGACACGGGGCACGATCTGAGGGCGCTCCTGCGGGGCGGGGCATCGGATGACGACCTGTCTGCTGCCATGGCGGCGATCTGGCGGGCGCGGACCGACCGGTACTCGGAATTGCGTGGTCTCAACACCCCCCGGCACTCCAGGGGAGCGAAGCGAATCGAGATGTCCTACATTGGCGGCTGAGACGGGTACCGGCGTGATCGTTGCGGTCAGATACTTCGCTGCGGCGGCGGATGCTGCGCAGTGCGAGGAGGAACAGCTCGTGCTCGACGACGGCGCGACGCTCGGCTCGCTCAAGGTACTTCTCGTCGAACGGTACGGCGACCTCATGCGCCGCGTCGTGGAATCGGGCTCCTTTCTTCTGAACGGCGTCGTGTGCAAGGACGACGCGCTTCCGGTGGGCGACCGAGTGGATGTGCTCCCGCCCTTCGCCGGCGGCTGACGCCGGTGCCCAGGGATCGCGGCGCCCCCTACGCCCAGGCGGTCGCCGACAACGCAGCGCAGGACCAGCTGCGGCTGAACGTTCCGGGCCACAGCGCCGATGCCGGGTCAGCGCCGGAACTCATCGAGTTCTTCGGCGAGGACACGGTCCGCAAGGACATCAGTCCACTCCTGGGCGGTGTCGACCTCGGGCCGGACAACCCGCTC
This sequence comes from Terrimesophilobacter mesophilus, assembly GCF_014200375.1. Classification (GTDB taxonomy): domain Bacteria; phylum Actinomycetota; class Actinomycetes; order Actinomycetales; family Microbacteriaceae; genus Terrimesophilobacter; species Terrimesophilobacter mesophilus. The sequence continues at coordinate 1,778,588 of NZ_JACHBP010000001.1, forward strand.
TCCCGCGCCACAGCACTGGCCGCCGAGGCGTGGGGTGCCCGCCGCACCTGGTTCCTCACGAACGGTGCGTCGCAGGCGAACCGGATGGGCGCACTCGTCTTCGGTGCGCTGGGCGGGCCCCTCCAGCAGGTCGTCGTGCAGCGCAGCGCTCACTCGAGCTTCATCGACGGCATCATCCTCGCCGGACTCACGCCGGCCTTCGCGCAGCCGCTCATCGATGACCGCTACGGCATCGCCCATGGGCTCTCGCCCCGCGAACTCGCCCGGGTGCTGGCCGCGACGAACGACCCGAAGGGCGTCTACGTCGTGACGCCGAGCTACTTCGGCGCCGTCGCGGACGTGGCCGCGCTCGCCGAGGTCGCGCACGCCGCCGGTGTGCCGATCATGGTCGATGAGGCGTGGGGAGCCCACTTCGGATTCCACGAAGATCTTCCGGCGAATGCGCTCTCCCGGGGCGCCGACCTCGTCGTCTCGAGCACCCACAAGCTGGGAGGGAGCCTGACCCAGTCCGCGATGCTGCACCTGGGCGACGGCCCGTTCGGCGACGCCCTCGAACCTCTCGTGCAGCGCGCGCTCATGATCACGATGTCCACGAGTCCGAGCTCTCTGCTGCTCTCCTCACTCGACATCGCTCGCCAATCCCTGCAGACCGGGTGGGATCGGATCGGCGCGTCGATCGCGGCGGCGGAACGCATCCGAACGCGCGTCCGCGACGCCGGCGTCTTCGGGATCGTGAGCGACACCTGGGACTTCGAAGAGATCGTCGCCACGGACCCGCTCAGGGTCTCGATCGACGTGCGCCGGGCCGGATTCAACGGTCACGCCGTGCGCGAGGAACTCATGCGCACCGAGGGGATCTACACGGAGATCTCCACGGACTCCTGCATCGTGGCGTTCCTCGGGCCAGGATACGAGCCGGACGTGGATCGCTTCGTCGACGCACTGCACCGGCTGGAGCCGGTGGGGAGACTCGCGTACGCCGACACTCACGCACTCCCGTTGCCGCACTTCGGCCGCCCGAGCATGCGACCGCGGGACGCCTGGTTCTCTCCCGCCGTCACGATCGGGGCGCGCGAAGCGGTCGGCCGCGTCTCGGCGGACACGCTGGCCGCCTACCCGCCCGGAATACCGAACCTGCTGCCGGGGGAGATCATCACGGCCGAAGTGGTGGACTTCCTGCGGACCGTGGCGGCGAGTCCCGGCGGGCATGTGCGTGGCGCGATCGACCCCGCCGTCGACCGCCTGAGGGTCGTCGAGAACTGACCCGGGCGGCATCCTCGCGATTCAGGAGAACGCGGCGATTCCGGTCTGCGCCCGCCCCAGGATGAGCGCATGCACATCGTGGGTGCCCTCGTAGGTGTTGACGACCTCGAGGTTCACGAGGTGCCGTGCGATGCCGAACTCGTCGCTGATCCCGTTGCCGCCGAGCATGTCGCGGGCCTGGCGCGCGATGTCGAGCGATTTGCCCGCGCTGTTGCGTTTCATGATCGAGGTGATCTCGGGGGTCGCCGTACCGTCGTCCTTCATGCGCCCGAGGCGGAGGCATCCCTGCAGCGCGAGGGCGATCTCGGTCTGCATGTCGGCAAGCTTCTTCTGGATGAGCTGGTTCGCGGCGAGCGGACGGCCGAACTGCTTGCGGTCCAGCACGTACTGCCTCGCGGTGTGCCAGCAGTCCTCCGCCGCGCCGAGCGCACCCCAGGAGATGCCGTACCGGGCCGAGTTGAGGCACGTGAACGGCCCCTTCAGGCCCCGGATGTCCGCGAAGGCGTTCTCCTCCGGGCAGAACACGTCATCCAGGACGATCTCGCCCGTGATCGACGTGCGCAGGCCCACCTTGCCGTGGATGGCGGGGGCGGTCAGCCCCTCCCAGCCCTTCTCGAGCACGAACCCGCGGATATCGCCGGCGTCATCCTTCGCCCACACGACGAACACATCGGCGATGGGGCTGTTCGTGATCCAGGTCTTCGCGCCGGAGATGCGGTACCCGCCGTCCACGCTCCGTGCTCGTGTGACCATGCCGCCCGGGTCGGAACCGTGGTCCGGCTCGGTGAGTCCGAAACAGCCGATGAGCTCGCCGCTGGCCAGCTTCGGGAGGTATTTCTGTCGCAGCCCGTCCGTGCCGAACTCGAGGATGGGCACCATGACGAGGGAGGACTGCACGCTCATCATCGAGCGGTAGCCGGAGTCCACCCGTTCGACCTCACGGGCGATCAGCCCATAACTGACGTAGTTGAGGCCGCTGCCGCCGAACTCCTCTGGGATCGTCGCGCCGAGCAGCCCCAGCTCTCCCATCTCGCGGAAGACCGCGGGATCGGTGTGCTCGTTGCGGAACGCATCCAGCACCCTGGGGGCGAGCCTGTCCTGCGCGTATCTCGCCGCGGCGTCGCGGATCATCCGCTCGTCGTCGGTGAGTTGCTCGTCGAGGCGGAGCGGGTCTTTCCAGTCGAAGGCGGGTGCCATGCGCTCATTCTTCCCTATCGGTGGCCCCCGCCGTGGCGGGAGGTCAGGAACCCATCAACTGGCTGATCCAGTCGAAGCGGATGATGGTGCCGATCGCGACGAAGGCGAGAACGTTGAGGGCGACTGTGAACCAGAAGTACCGCGCGAACCTCTCCTTCTTCGTCTTGTGGCGGAACAGGTTCTGGGCGACGATGCCGCCCGGCCAGCCGCCGACGAGACCGAGCAGGTGGAGCTGCTCCTCCGGCACGCGCCAGGTTCCGGCGATCGCCGCCCTCTTGTCCTGCCAGTACAGGGCGAAGGAGATGATGCTCACGCCGCCGTAGATCGCGAAGACCCAGGCCGGCATGCCCCAGAATTCCACCTCGAGGACCATGATGACGAGGAAGCAGGCGACGGCCAGGTAGCCGATGATCTGCGTGCCGATGCGCCCCGCGGCCGGCGCGTGGGACCACTTCTCGCCGACCTCGACGACGTGCAGCGCCCGCAGCTGACCCTCGCGGTTGAGGAACGGCTCATACGTGACGGTCATGCCATCGTGCGGCCTCTGCCCGGCGCCCTGGAACTCCCTCATGTGCAGGAAGAGATCCGGCCCGCCCCCGTCCGGAGCGATGAAGCCGAACCCGCGTTCGTCGTGCCAGTTCGTCACGACGCCGCTGTGCCGCGTCGTCACAATCCGACCCACTCCGAACGGCCATCAGTGAAGTACTGGCGTTTCCAGATCGGCACGGTCGACTTGATGCGTTCGACGAGCAGTTCACAGGCGTCGAACGCCTCGCGTCGATGGGCTGCGGATGCCGCGGCGGCCAGGGCGACGTCCCCGATCTCGAGGTGGCCGATCCGGTGGATGGCAGCGACCGTGAGACCCGTCTCCTCCGACACCGACCGGCAGCACTCCGCGAGGATGCGCTCGGCATCCGGATGCGCACGGTAGTCCAGGGATTGGATATCCTGCCCTTCGTCGTGGTTTCGCACGACGCCGTGGAAGACCACGACGGCTCCACTGTGCGGCGCCCCGACCGCTTTCTGAACGGCACGCACGTCGATCTCATCGCTCGTGATGATGGCGAGGAGGTCCTGCGCTGTTCTCGAGTGCATGGTCAGTAGCGAACCAGAGCGGGGGAGACGGTGGCGGAGTACGAGTCGATCCCACCGACGAGATGGGAGGCGTTGTGGAATCCGGATTCGCGGAGGAATGCGAGGGCGCTCGCCGAACGCACCCCGGTATGGCAGTACAGCACCACGGGAATGTCGCGGCGGATCTCGTCGATTCTGTGCACCAGCGTGCCGAGTGGAATGAGCTCCGAGGGTTCGATCGCCGCGATCGCCCTCTCGTACGGCTCGCGGATGTCGATGAGCTGGATCGGGTCGCCGTCGGCCAGGAGGTCGGCGAGTCGCCGCGCGTCGATTTCGAAGCCGGGATCGAAGCCCGGCTCGAAGTTCGGTTCGAGGTCGGAGCCGACCGCTGACTTCTCGTCGCCGCGCACGGGCTCCGACGAGATCCCGCAGAACGCCTCGTAGTCGATGAGCTCGGTGATGGGCGAGCTGTCCGGGTCGGCCGCGAAGTCGATCTCCCTGAATCGCCCGGAGAGCGCGTCGTACGTCGTCACCGTGCCGAGGAGCGGCCGGCCGATGCCCGTAATGAGCTTGATCGCCTCGGCGCCCATGATGGCCCCGACGACCGCGCAGACGCTCGGCAGCACGCCGCCCTCGGAGCAGGAGGGGATGGTACCGGGGGCGGGAGGCGTGGGGAACAGGTCCCGGTAGGTCGGCCCGTGCCCCGCCCACGCGACGCCGACCTGGCCGTGGTACTGGAGGATCGCGCCCCACACGAGAGGCTTCCCGGTGAGCGCTGCGGCATCGTTGGCGAGGTACCGCGTCGGGAAGTTGTCGCTGCCGTCGAGCAGCACGTCGTAGTCGGCGAGGATGTCCAGGATGTTGCTGGAATCCACGCGCACGTCGTGGCGGATTATCGTGGTCGCGGGGTCGATCCCGGCCACCGTGTCGGCGATCGAGTCCAGCTTGCTCCTGCCGATGTCGGCGACGCCGTGCACGATCTGGCGGTGCAGGTTCGACAGCTCCACGACATCCGTGTCGATGACGCCGATCGTTCCCACGCCGGCCGAGGCGAGGTAGGGGACGGATGCGCTGCCGAGCCCTCCTGCGCCGATGACGAGCACCCTGGCGTTCGCGAGCCTGCGCTGGGCGACGTCGTCGAATCCCGGCAGCGCGAGTTGTCGGCTGTAGCGCGCGAGTCTCTCCGGCGCCAGACGGGCGCCCGGTTCGACGAGGGGGACCGGTGAACTCACGCTGACCTCCCTCATGTCGTCGGCGGAGGTTCGTCGACTGGCTGAGACCATTCTATTCGGCGGCAGCGAGCCCGGTTGCCGTGACGATCGCGTCCGAGACCGCAGTGGCGGGGTCGCTCCCTCCGGCGGCCGCGCGTCCGGCGGCATAGCCCACGAGGAAGGTCGTGACGGGCGCGGCAGGGCGCACGACGGAGCGTGCGGCGTCTCCGGCCAGATCGAGCACGCGGTCGATGTCGAACTCGAGGTCGTTCAACTCCAGCGCCTGGCGGAGCTTGTCCGCCCAGGCGTCGAGGGCAGTACGTTCGTCGTCATTCATGGGTATCCCTTCGTCGGAGGTGGAGTGGTACGGTCATCGGTTGGTCGGCGGCAGTGCGCTGAGTCGTGCAGCATCGGCCCACGAGTCGACATCGGAGGTGGTGCCGGCCGGCACGATGACGGGCCTGAGGTCGAGGTCCTCGATGAGTTCGAACACGCGCATCGAGTCGAGCGGCCCTGCTGCCCTCCGTCGTGCGACGGCCTCGGCGATGGCATGGGTACGGTAGCACGCTGCGAGCGGCTGTTCGCGATCGCCGGAGTCGACGGCGATGACTCCGTCCGCATCCGGATGCGCAGCGAGCGCCTGCTCGAGCGCTCCGACCGCGAGGTGAACCTGCGGCATGTCGCACGCGAGCACGAGTGTCGCCTCACTGGGTTCCGCCACGTCGCCCGCCCTGCCCGTCGGGCTCAGGAAGCCTTCGCGAAGTGCATCCAGTCCAGCTGCGATCGCGGCGACCGGCCCGGAGTAGGGTGGATCCTCCCGTGCCAGGAGCACGCTATCCGGAAGCGGCCGGCCGGGCTGCGGCCCGACTACCACGATGTGGCGGGCGCCCTCGATCGCCGCGATCGTCCGCTCCAGAAGCGTGACACCATCGACCGTGAATTCCGACTTGGGGACGGAATCCAGCCGCGCAGAACGTCCTCCGGACAGGACGATCGCGTCGATCAGCACGGGCTCGGCCCCGAGGCGGTGTCAGGCCGCCAGCAGCTGCCGCAGCACGTACTGCAGGATTCCGCCGTGCCGGTAGTACTCCGCCTCAGCCGGGGTGTCGATGCGTACGGCAGCCTCGAATTCGCGCGAAGTGCCGGCGTCGGCATCCGGTGTCACCGTCACCGTGACGCGAGCCGGAGCGGCGGTCGCCCCCTCCAGGCCCGAGATCGAGTAGGTCTCCTCGCCGGTGAGGCCGAGGCTCTCGGCGGTGTCGCCGGGCAGGAACTGCAGCGGCAGTACCCCCATCCCGATGAGATTCGAGCGGTGGATGCGCTCGAAGCTGGTCGCGAGCACCGCCTTCACTCCGAGCAGCAGCGTGCCCTTCGCCGCCCAGTCGCGGGAGGAGCCCGACCCGTACTCCGCTCCGGCGATCACGAGCAGCGGCACACCGTCGTCCAGGTACCGGCGAGAGGCGTCGAAGATGCTCGACTGCTCCCCATCGGGGAAGTGCCGCGTGAATCCGCCCTCGACCCCGGGCACGAGCTGGTTGCGCAGTCGGATGTTCGCGAAGGTTCCGCGGATCATGACCTCGTGGTTGCCGCGCCGCGACCCGTACGAGTTGAAGTCCTTCGGCACGACCCCCTGCTCCTGAAGCCACGTCCCGGCCGGCGAGTCGCGCTTGATGCTGCCGGCAGGAGAGATGTGGTCCGTCGTCACGGAGTCGCCGAGGAGCGCGAGCACGCGGGCGCCCCGGATGTCGCTGAGAGGCTCAGGGTCCCGCGGCATGCCGTCGAAGTACGGGGGCTGTCGCACGTAGGTCGAGGTGTTGTCCCACGCGAACATGTCCGCGTCGGGGATCTCAAGCCCCTGCCAGTTCTGGTCTCCGTCGAAGACGTTCGCGTAGCCCTTCGAGAACATGTCGGCCTCGACGACCTCGCCGACGACGGCCTGGACTTCCGCGACGCTCGGCCAGATGTCGCGCAGGTAGACGTCCTGACCGTCCTTGCCGACGCCGAGGGAGTCGGTCTGCAGATCGGTGTTCATCGTGCCGGCGAGCGCGTAGGCGATCACGAGCGGCGGGGAGGCGAGGAAGTTCATCTGCGTCTGCGGGTGGATGCGGCCCTCGAAATTGCGGTTGCCGGAGAGCACAGCGGACACGTTGAGGTGGTGGTCGTCGACCGCCGTCTGGATCTCCGGGATGAGCGGCCCCGAGTTGCCGATGCAGGTCGTGCAGCCGTATCCGACGAGGTCGAAGCCGAGCTGGTTGAGGTACGGGGTGAGCCCGGCCTTCTCGTAGTAGTCGGTGACGACACGGGAGCCGGGGGCGAGGGAGGTCTTGACCCACGGCTTGGAACTGAGGCCCAGCTCGACCGCCTTCTTCGCCATGAGGCCGGCGCCGATCATGACCTCGGGGTTCGAGGTGTTCGTGCAGGAGGTGATCGCCGCGATGACGACGTGGCCGTTGTCGATCGTCGTCTCACTGTCGCCGACTGTGACCGTGACCGGATCGGAGAGCCACGGGATCTCCTTCTGTTTGACCGTCCGGTCGATGGGCAGCGCGCTGCGGCCGACATCGCCGAGCGCGATCGGATCGCTCGCGGGGAAGGATTCGGCGCTCGCCTCGTCGAGACCGACGAGATCCTCTGGCGCCTGTGATCCTTCGGTGAGAATCGCGCTCACGACCTTGCGCGCCTTGCGCAGCGGGATGCGGTCCTGCGGGCGCTTCGGCCCCGCAATGGACGCCTCGACGCCTGCCAGGTCGAGTTCGAGCACGAGGGAGTAGTCGGCCTCGTGGTCCGGATCGTGCCAGAGCCCCTGCTCCTTCGCATAGGCCTCGACGAGAGCGACCTGGCTCTCCGGACGACCGGTGAGGCGCAGGTAGGAGAGCGTCTCGTCGTCGATCGGGAAGATCGCGCACGTCGATCCGTACTCCGGACTCATGTTGCCGAGGGTCGCACGGTTGGCGAGCGGGATCGCCGCGACCCCGGGGCCGAAGAACTCGACGAACTTGCCGACGACGCCGGTCTTGCGCAGCAGCTCGGCGACGGTGAGCACGAGGTCGGTCGCGGTCGTCCCCTCGGTCAGCGAACCGGTGAGCTTGACGCCGACGACCGGCGGAACGAGCATGCTCATCGGCTGGCCGAGCATGGCCGCCTCGGCCTCGATACCGCCGACACCCCAGCCGAGCACGCCGAGGCCGTTGACCATCGGAGTATGGGAGTCGGTGCCGACAAGGGTGTCGCAGTAGGCCTGGTTCGTGCCTCCACGCTCGCGCGTGAACACGACGCGGGAGAGGTACTCGAGGTTGACCTGGTGGCAGATGCCGGTGTCCGGCGGCACGACGAGGAAGTCGTCGAAGGCCTGCTGCGCCCAGCGCAGCAGCTGGTAGCGCTCCTGGTTGCGCTGGAACTCGAGGTCGGCGTTGATGCGGAACGCCTTCGGAGTGCCGAACGCATCCGCGATGACCGAGTGGTCGATCACGAGCTCGGAGGGGATGAGGGGGTTGATCTTCTGCGGGTCGCCGTCGAAGGCGGCCATGGCATCTCGCATCGCGACGAGGTCGACGACGCAGGGAACGCCGGTGAAGTCCTGCAGGAGTACGCGTGCGGGGGTGTACTGGATCTCGGCACCGTGGTCCGCTGCGGGATCCCACTCGGCCACTGCGCGCACCTGGTCGGCCGTGACGAGCGTGCCGTCCTCATTGCGCAGCAGGTTCTCGAGCAGCACTTTGAGGCTGTAGGGGAGGCGTTCGTATCCCGGTACGGCATCCAGTCGGAAGATCTCGTATGTCGTGCCGCCGACCGTCAAGTCCGCGCGCGCACCGAAGCTGTTCATGAGTCACTCCTCCGCCGGACCGCCGGAGATGCGCTCACCTTCGGCGGTGATTCTTCTCCCATCGTCCGCTGTTGTCTCCGAGGTGTCAACGTGAGGTGCCTTCGTGAACAAGTCGGACGTCCTAGTAATAGGCTGGAAGAGAAGCGGTCTAGGGAAAGCGAGGCCCGAATGGCGGACACACGACGTCCGGCAGGCGCCAGGAGGACCGCGAAGCAGGGTGGCGACTCCGCCGAGACGCTTCGCGGGTACTACGAGCAGATGGTGCTCGTGCGCGAGTTCGAACTGCGGGCCAGCGAAATGTACGCACGCGCGAAGATCGGCGGTTACTGCCACCTCAACCTCGGGGAGGAGGCCACAGTCGTCGGTCTTCTGGCCGCGCTTCGCGACACCGACTACCTCTTCACGACCTACCGCGACCACGGGTACGCGCTCGTGCGCGGCATGGAGCCCGGAGCGGTCATGGCCGAGCTGTTCGGGAAGACGACGGGTGTCGTGGGCGGCCGCGGCGGCTCGATGCACATGTTCGACGCAGACCTCCGGATGCTCGGGGGCTACGGAATCGTCGGCGGCCAGATCCCCCCGGCGACGGGGGCCGCCTTCGCGATCGACTATCGCAGCAAGGCGGGCAAGAACGCCGAAGCGGTCATGTGCCTCATGGGGGACGCCACCACCAACATCGGCGCGTTCCACGAGTCGCTCAACCTCGCCGGCCTCTGGAAGCTCCCCATCGTCTACGTCATCGTCAACAACCGGCTCGGTATGGGCACGCCGGTCGAGCTCGCCTCCGCGGAGCCGGACCTCTACAAGCGCGGCTCCGCCTACCGCATCCCAGGGGTCCGCGTCGACGGCGACGATCCCGTGGCCGTGCGGGATGCCGCGATCGCCGCGCTCGACAAGGCTCGGGCCGACCGTCAGCCGAGCATCCTCGAGACCATGAGCTTCCGCCTCAAAGGGCACTCGGTCGTCGATCCAGCGCGGTACCGCTCGAAGGAGGACAACGAGGAGGCCCAGGCCAATGATCCGGTGCCGGCCTTCCGCAACCGTCTCCTGAAGGCGGGCGCGCTCGACGAGAAGACGGCAGACGGCATCCACGACGCGATCGAGAAGCGGGTGACGGATGCCGTGGACTTCGCGGACGCGAGTCCGGATCCCTCCCCCTCCGAGCTGTTCGACGCCGTGTACGCGACGCCGGTCGCGAACGAGTCCCGTGCGTACCCCGGCGATCCGGTCACGACCGTGGAGTCGGTGGCGTCATGACCGAGCTGACCTACCGCCAGGCGCTCAACGACACCCTGCGCGCAGAGCTCACGCGAGATGAGAACGTGTACCTCATCGGCGAGGAGATCGGCGTCTTCGAGGGCTCGTACAAGATCACCGCCGGCCTGCTGAAGGAGTTCGGCCCCAAGCGCGTCGTCGACACCCCGATCTCCGAGGAGGGGTTCACCGGGGTCGCGATCGGCTCCGCCATGCTGGGCCTTCGCCCCGTCGTCGAGATCATGACGCTCAACTTCTCACTCATCGCGATCGACCAGATCGTCAACCACGCCGCCAAGATGTACGGGATGTTCGGCGGACGCGTGAAAGTGCCCCTGGTCATCCGCACTCCTGGCGGAGGCGGCCAGCAGCTCGCCGCGACGCACTCGCAGAACCTCGAGGTCTGGTACGCGCACATCCCCGGGCTCAAGGTCGTCGCCCCCTCGAACCCGGCCGACGCGAAGGCGTTGCTCACGGCCGCGATTCGCGACGACGACCCCGTGCTGTTCCTGGAGAACCTGGGCCTCTACAACACGAAGGGCGACGTTCCGGATGGCGAACAGGTCGCCGAGATCGGTCGCGCAGCGATCGCGCGGGAGGGTACGGACCTCACGGTCGTCAGCTACTCGCGCGGCGTCGTGACCGCTCTCGAGGTCGCTGAGCAGCTCGCAGGGGAGGGGATCTCCATCGAGGTCGTCGACCTGAGGAGCCTGCGTCCTCTCGACCGAGTGACGTTCTGCGAGTCCGTGAAGAAGACGAGCCGCGCCGTCGTCTTCGAGGACGACATGTTGAGCTACGGCGTCGGAGCCGAGATCTCGGCGACGATCGGTGAGGCCGTCTTCGACTGGCTCGACGCCCCCGTGCGCCGCGTCGCCGCCGCCGAGGTGCCGCTCCCATACGCGAAGCCGCTCGAACTCGCAGCGATGCCGGATGCCGCTGCGCTCACGAAGGTCATCCGTGAGACGCTCGCGGCGAGCGGTTACCGGAAGTAGGAGGCTGCCATGTCCGAGGTTGTGATGCCCCGCCTGTCCGACACGATGGAGGAGGGCGAGCTCTCCAAGTGGCTCAAGAATGTCGGGGACACGGTCGCCAAGGGCGATGTCCTCGCTGAGATCGAGACCGACAAGGCGACCATGGACCTCGAGGCCTTCGAGGCGGGCGTGCTCGAGCAGCAGCTCGTGGAGGCCGGCGCCGTCGTGCCGATCGGAACCCCGGTTGCGGTCATCGGCGACGGGAGCGGTTCGGCGGCGAAGCCCGCTCCGGCGCCCGCCGCCGAGGAAACCGCCGGGGCATCCGCTGACGCGCCTGCTGAGGCACCTGCAGGGGTTCCCGCCGAGAAGCCGTCGGCTGAGGAGCCGGCCGCCTCACCTGCTGAGGAGCCGTCGAGGACGGCGTCGGCTAGCCGGTCATCCGAGCAGGCCGAGCAGTCATCGGCTTCGTCGGCCGGCAAGCCGAGGACCTCCCCCCTCGCACGCAAGATCGCGAAGGAACACGGCATCGACCTCGCGACCCTGACGGGCTCCGGCACGCAGGGCCGCATCGTCCGCGCGGATGTCGAGGCCGCCATTTCGGCGGGCACGGGCAGCTTGGCAGCGCCGACGCCGTCGGCTGTCGCCCCGGCTCCCGCACCGCTCGGCGCCGACCAGCAGCGTGCGGACGTGCGCGTCCCCGCCAACCGCCTCAGGTCGGTTGCGGCGAAGCGGCTCACGCAGAGCCAGGCCGTGCCGCACTTCTTCCTCACGAGCGTCGTGGATGTCGAGAAGCTCCTCGCGTTCCGCGGCCAGGTCAATGAGGCGCTCGCCTCCCAGAACCTCAAGGCGAGCATCAACGATGTCATCGTGCGCGCGGTCGCTGTCGCGCTCCGACAGCATCCGGAGGCGAACGCGTCCTGGGTCGACGATGCAGACGGTCAGGCCGTCGTGCAGCACGGTCGCGTGAACGTCGGGATCGCGGTCGCGACGGAGGCCGGACTGCTCGTGCCGGTCATCCGGGATGCCGACCGCAAATCACTGGGGCAGATCGCCACCGAGACCGTCGCGCTCGCCGAGAAGGCGCGCGACGGAAAGCTCTCCCTCGACGAGATGACCGGCGGAACGTTCAGCGTGTCGAACCTCGGCATGTTCGGAATCGACCAGTTCACCGCCGTCATCAATCCTCCCGAGGCTGCGATTCTCGCGGTGGGTGCTGCAAGCCCCGTCCCCGCGCTGCGCGACGGGGTGCTCGTCGATGTTCCGAAGCTCAAGATCACACTCACCATCGACCATCGCGTCATGGACGGCGCGGTCGCGGCGGGCTTCCTGCGCGACCTCGTCGGCATCCTCGAGCAGCCGTTGCGGATGCTCCTCTAGCCGGAAACGGACATCGGTCGGCCGCGGCGCATCGTCGGCCGGGCGGAATTTTCACCGAGTTCCGCGGTGACACCGTCACGGGTGCCCGCGTAGCCTACGAATATGGCAACGGCGAAGACGACCGACGCGAAGCAGAGCAACCTCATGGCCGGCCGAAGCCGACTCGGAACCGCGGTTCGCAAACTGCCTCCCGGCGCCTTCGCCTTCGTGATGGCCACGGGCATCGTCGGAGCGGCGTTCTCACTGGTGGGTCAGGGCGCCATCACCGTCGCCCTGCTCGTCATCGCCGTCGTGAGCCTCGTCGCACTCCTGATCGCCCTGGTGTGGAGGGTGGCGCGCCACTGGGACCTCGTCTATGCCGACGCTCGCAACCCGGCGATCGCGTTCGGATTCGCGACCATCGTCGCCGCGCTCAACGTCGTCGGCGCGCTCTTCTTCTCGATCGAGCCGGCGGTGACCATCGTCCTCCTGTGCATCAGCGTCCCGTTCTGGCTCGTCCTGACCTACGGGATCGCCGCAGCGATGATGCTGGGCCCGCAGGATGGCGCCCCCGCGCTCAAAGCGAACGGGAGCTGGTTCATCTGGGTCGTCGCGACACAGTCGATCTCGGTCGTGACCGGCATCATCGACCACGGGCTCGAGGTCAACATCCTCGGCGTCGTCGCCGTCGGGATGTGGAGCATTGGCGTGGTCCTGTACATCGTGCTCACCGTGATCATCACGCTGAGACTCATGACGACTACGCAGGATGCGTTCGGCATCCGCCCCACCTACTGGGTGTACATGGGTGCGACGGCCATCACGGTGTACTCGGGCTGGTCGATCCTGAGCCTGCTCGCGGACCTGCCCATCATCAAGGCCACGCACGACTTCGTGTCCGGATTCACCTTCATGCTCTGGGCCTTCGGCGTCTGGTGGATTCCGCTGCTCGTCATCTTCGGGCTGTGGCGCCACGCGGTGAAGCGCTACCCGGTGCAATACGAGTCCGAGCTGTGGAGCATGGTCTTCCCGCTCGGGATGTTCTCGGTCGCGAGCATCCACCTGGGACGGCTTCTCGGCCTGCCGATCGTGCACGACCTGGGGATCATCTGCACCTGGATTGCCGGCGTGATGTGGGTCGCGGTGACCGCCCTCATGCTGAAATCGGCGGCCCGCAGGGATGTCCTGGGTGCGACGACGACCGAGAGGATCGCGCAGCATCGCTAGCACGGCGCGTCCCGGTTAGACTTGTCGCGGCTCCCCGTGTGGCGCCATCCAGGCCAACTCCCCCAGGACGGAAACGTAGCAAGGGTAACCGGGCTCTGGCGGGTGCGCGGGGAGTCCTCGCCTTAAGCTGGGTGGGTGGCTCGCTCCATCTACATCACCTCGGCCGAGGGCAACACCGGAAAGTCGACGGTCGCCCTCGGCCTGCTCGACACCCTGACTCGGTCGATCGAACGCGTGGGCGTGTTCCGGCCCGTCTCGCGCTCGACCACCCAGCGGGACTACGTCCTCGAGCTGCTGCTCGACCATGACGGTGTCGACCTCGACTACGACCTGTGCGTCGGGGTGAGCTACGAGGACGTACACAACGATCCGGATGCCGCGCTCGCCACGATCGTGCAGCGATACAAGGCCGTCGAGGAGCTGTGCGATGCGGTCGTCATCGTCGGCTCGGACTACACCGATGTCGGCAGTCCGACGGAGCTCGGGTTCAATGCGCGCATCGCGGCCAACCTCGGGGCCCCCGTGGTCCTCGTGCTCGGCGGCCGCGTCGGGGAGCGGTCTGAGCCACGCAGTGCCGACGCGCTCCGCCAGCTCGCCGAAGTGTCGACGGCCGAACTCCGCCACGAACACGCGACGCTCCTCGCCATCATCGCGAATCGCGCGGACCCGGATGCGCAGCCCGCCATCCGCACGGCGATCGAGTCGACGAACGCCGACATTCCGGTCTGGACTATTCCCGAGAATCCGGTGCTTGTCGCACCGACCATGCGATCGATCATGGAGGCGACGGAGGGCACGCTGCTGAAGGGCGACCCCGAGCTGCTGAGTCGCGAGTCGCTCGGCGTCGTCGTCGCGGCGATGGGCATGAACAACGTCCTGCCGAGACTCATCGAGGGCTCTGTCGTCGTCGTCCCCGCCGACCGCACCGAGGTGCTGCTCGCCGTCCTCATGGCGAACGAGTCCGGCACATTCCCGTCCGTCGCGGGCATCGTCCTCAACGGAGGGTTCGAACTACCGGAACCGATCGACCGGCTCATCGAGGGGATTCGCCCGACGCTGCCCATCATCCGCACCGAGCTGGGAAGCTACGATACCGCGGTCCGAATCACGCAGATCCGACCCAGGCTCGCTGCCGACTCGCAGCGGAAACTCGACACGGCGCGAGCCATGTTCGAGGAGAGCGTCGACGCGGCTCGGCTTCTCGCGCTGCTGGACGTGGAACGGAGCCCCGTCGTCACGCCGCTCATGTTCGAGTACGGGCTCGTCGAACGTGCCCGCTCCGTGCGTCGCCACATCGTGCTCCCCGAGGGCGGAGACGACCGCATCCTCAGGGCGACGGCGACGGTGCTGAGCCGCGGGATCGCCGACATCACGATTCTCGGCGAGGAGATCGAGGTGCGGTCGCGGGCCATCGGGCTGGGGCTCGATATCCAGAAGGCGGCCGTGCTGAGCTCCTTCGACGACGTGCTGCGCATCAAGTTCTCGGAGGAGTACCACCGGTTGCGCGAACACAAGGGCGTCACGCTCGACCGGGCACGCGACACCGTCACGGACCCCTCCTACTTCGGAACGCTCATGGTGCAGCTCGGGATGGCGGATGGGATGGTGTCCGGCGCCGCGCACACGACCGCCCAGACCGTGCGGCCGGCGTTCGAGATCATCAAGACGAAGGAGGGGGTCTCGGTCGTCTCGAGCGTGTTCCTCATGGCACTCGCCGACCGCGTGCTCGTCTATGGCGACTGCGCGGTCATCCCTGACCCGACCGCCGAGCAGCTCGCCGACATCGCCGTCTCCGCCTCTGAGACGGCGCAGCAGTTCGGCATCGAGCCGCGCATCGCGATGCTCTCCTACTCGACCGGAGAGTCCGGGGCAGGGGCGGATGTCGACAAGGTCCGCGAGGCGACCGCGATGGTGCGCGAACGGCTGGCCGGCATCCCCGTCGACGGTCCGATCCAGTACGACGCCGCAGCGGATGCCGCAGTCGCCAGGGCGAAGCTGCCCGATTCGGAGGTGGCCGGCCGCGCCACCGTGTTCATCTTCCCGGATCTCAACACCGGCAACAACACCTACAAGGCGGTTCAGCGCAGCGCGGGAGCCGTCGCCATCGGACCCATCATGCAGGGGCTTCGGCTTCCCGTGAACGACCTGTCTCGCGGCGCGACAGTGCAGGACATCGTCAACACGATCGCCATCACCGCCATCCAGGCGCAGGCCGCGCGCGCATGAGCCGCGTTCTCGTCGTCAACTCGGGGTCGTCGTCGCTCAAGTACCAGCTCATCGAGCTCGACGGCGAGCAGGTGCTGGCGTCGGGCCTCGTCGAGCGTATTGGTGAGGGTGGGGGTTCGTCAGTGGGCGACGGTTTGGAGTCTCCGCCCATAGACGCCCGCCACACCCGAGACTCCAAACCATCGCCCACCGACTCGACAGTCGCATCCGTCGCCGACGACTTCCGCAATTCCGTACCGGACCACGAGGCCGCATTCCAGGTCATGCTCACGGGGCTACAGGAGCAGGGCATCGACCTCGACGAGCCACTCGCCGCCGTCGGGCACCGGGTGGTGCACGGCGGTGCGAGATTCCTCGAACCGACGGTCGTCACCGACGAGGTCAAACGGGAGATCGATGAACTCTCAGTGCTCGCCCCGCTGCACAATCCGCCGAACCTGGCCGGCATCGTCGCCGCCGAGGCGACGTTTCCCGGAGTGCCCCAGGTCGCCGTGTTCGACACCGCCTTCCACCGGACGCTCCCGCCGGTCGCCCGCACCTACGCGATCGATGCCGACCTCGCAGAGCGGTACGGCATCCGACGTTTCGGATTCCACGGCATCTCCTTCGAGTACGTCTCCGGCGAGGCTGCGCGCTTCCTCGGTCGCTCGCTCGCCGACCTCAAGCTCATCGTGTTCCACCTCGGCAATGGCGCATCGGTGACCGCGGTTGACGGCGGCCGGTCGGTCGAGACCTCGATGGGGCTGACACCGCTCGAGGGGCTCATGATGGGCACGCGCGGCGGTGACATCGACCCCGGGGTGCTCCTCCACCTGCAGCGAGAGGGCGGCCTGACCGCGGATGCGGTCGACACGCTCCTGAATCATGGAAGCGGGCTGCTGGGCCTCGGCGGGTTCGGCGACATCCGGGACGTGCAGAAGGCTGCAGCCGCAGGCGACGCGCACGCAGCGCTCGCCTTCGAGGTGTACCAGCACCGCATCCGTGGTTACGTCGGGTCGTACCTGGCGCAGCTCGGGCGGGCGGATGCCATCGTCTTCACCGCGGGTGTGGGTGAGAACAACGCCTCGGTCCGGGCAGGATCGCTCGCCGGGCTCGAGGGGCTCGGCATCCGCATCGACGCGGCGCTCAACGAGTCGGAGTCGCGCGCAGCTCGTGCGATCTCCTCTGACGATTCCGCGATCGCCGTACTCGTGATTCCGACGAACGAGGAACTCGAGATCGCCCGTCAGGCGCTTGCGGTCGTGACGGGTCCCTGAATCAACCGGTGATCGCTCGCCGCCGTCGAGCGATCACGCCAGCGGCGATCACGAGACTCAGACCGACGAGAAGCACGCCGCCTCCGAAGAGCGCGAGTGGCGCCCGGTCGGCACCCGTTGCGGCCAGCCCGGTGGCCGTCCACTGGGCATAGGCGGTGGCGTCGCCCTCCAGCGGCACGGTGAAGTCATACGGTGTGGTGCCCGTTGCCGTGGTGAACCAGCCCTGGAAGGCGAAGTCGGCTGCCATGGGGCCGGTGGGTTGAGGAACCGTGTTTCCCGGAATCACAACGACCGGAGCGATGGCGGTTCCGTGCCCGCCCATGTTGAAGTTCAGTGTCGCGCCCGGGGCGGTGACGTAACCGTTCCACGGGCTCGGGGCGAAGTCGGCCGCATGGGCGCTCGAGTAGTAGACGGTCGTGTCGACGTCGCCGAATGAGCCGGAGCCTCCACCGCGTCCGGTGAAACCGAGCGGAGCCGGCCCCTGGAACACGACCGACGCCATCCCGGAACCGTTGGTGTTGAAGGCAAAGTCACCGATGTCGGTGACCGATGCGGGAATCGCGACCGTCGTGAGAGACGTCCCTGCGAAGGCGTTGTCGCCGATGGAGGTGAGGCCGCTTCCCAGAGTCAGGCTCGTCAGTGTGCCCACGGGAGAAAAGGCCTGGCCCGCGATGCTGGTGACCGTACCTGGGATCGTGAGGGACACGAAAGCGTTGAAGACGAATGCCTGATACCCGATGCTCGTGATGTTCGCGGGGATGTCAAGCGTCGTGAGCTGGCTTGCAAAGAACGTCCCGTCAGGAATGTTCGGAAGTCCAAGGCCGAGCGTCACGCTTGTCAGGTCATTCCACTGGAATGCCCAGGAGCCCAGCGAAGTGACAGAGTCCGGAATCACGAGGCTTGTCAGGTCGTTCATTTCGAAGGCGTGCCCGCCGATGCTCGTGACAGAGTCGGGGATCACGATGCTCGTCAGAGAGTTCGACCCGAACGCGCCATAGCCGATCGACGTGACGGTATTGGGGATCGTCGCACTCGTGAGGCTCATGCCGTTGAAGGCGGAGGTGCCGATAGCAGTCACCGTGTACGTGTTGGTGCCGTCACTGACCGTGGACGGTATCGTCGCCGTCGGGCCGCCCGTATAGCCGGTCACGGTAGCGGTCGTCGCGCTCGTGCTGTCGTACACGAAGTCGCCAACGGTGAACGCCGCCGCGTAGGCCGGGCTTGCGACGAGTACAGCGGATGCGGCGACGAGGAATGCCGCCAGCAGCATGGCCATCCCACGAGGAGAGCTGACGCGAGAGGTGGCGTGCTCGGCGCTCGGTCGGGTCGCGGTCATTGCCTTCCTCGCAGTCTAAGGATTACTCGAGACAGTTTAGAATGTAGAATACTGCAGTTCACGCAGAAATCCAGCCGTTTCTGACGGATAGTCAGTCACCGACCATCTCTGTCCGCGCCGAGTCGGCGTCAGAGGTGCCCAGTAGCATGGGGTGGTGGTCACCGCCCTGTATCGCCGTTATCGGCCAGAAACGTTCGCCGAACTGATCGGCCAGTCGCAGGTGACCGAACCCCTCATGACGGCTCTGCGCACCAACCGGGTCAACCACGCCTATCTGTTCAGCGGGCCCCGCGGATGCGGCAAGACGACGAGCGCACGCATCCTGGCCCGCTGCCTCAACTGTGTCGAAGGGCCGACCGACACACCGTGCGGAAAGTGCCCATCCTGCGTCGAACTCTCCCGCGACGGCGGAGGGTCACTGGATGTCGTCGAGATCGACGCCGCGAGCCACAACGGCGTCGATGACGCACGCGACCTGCGCGAACGGGCCGTCTTCGCGCCGGCCCGCGACCGGTACAAGATCTTCATCCTCGACGAAGCCCACATGGTGACCCCTCAGGGATTCAACGCGCTGCTCAAGATCGTCGAAGAGCCGCCCGAGCACATCAAGTTCATCTTCGCGACGACCGAGCCGGAGAAGGTCATCGGCACGATCCGCTCGCGCACGCACCACTACCCCTTCCGGCTCGTGCCGCCCGCTCAGATGCTCGAATACGTCCAACAGCTCTGCGAGAGCGAGAAGGTCACCGTCGCGCCCGGCGTCCTCCCTCTCGTGGTTCGGGCCGGTGGCGGCTCCGTGCGCGATACCCTCTCGCTTCTCGATCAGCTCATCGCCGGGTCCGACGGCGACTCGATCGAGTACGAGCGAGCGGTCGCTCTCCTCGGCTACACCCACGCCGCGCTCCTCGGTGAGGTCATCGACGCCATCGGCGCACGGGACGCCGCCGCCGCGTTCTCCGCGGTCGACCGCGTCATCCAGACCGGGCAGGACCCTCGTCGGTTCGTCGAAGACCTGCTGGAGCGCCTGCGCGACCTCATCGTCGTTGCGGCGACCGGAGGAGGGGCAGCAGCAGTGCTCCGCGGCATCCAGCAGGATGAGCTCGACCAGATGGTGGCGCAGGCCTCACGGTTCGGCGAGGCGGAACTCAGCAGGGCCGCGGATGTCGTGGCCGGCGCGCTCACCGAGATGACCGGCGCGACCTCCCCCCGACTGCACCTCGAACTCATGATCGCGCGCGTGCTGGTCCCTGCGTCGGATGCTTCTGCGCGCGGTACGCTCGCGCGCGTGGAGCGGCTGGAGCGGAGGGTCGGTGTGGAAGAGGCTGGCGAGGCTCCTACGGCATCGCGAGGGTCGTCGGAGGCCGTACCCGCGGAGGAAGTACCGGTCCCCGAGATCGCCGAAGGCCGTCACGAAGGGGGCATCGAAGAGACTTCGGCCGCCGCTCCCGACAAGGCAGTCACGTTCCAACAGCTCTCCGACGCCTGGGCCGAGATCCTCGAGATAGTCGGCAAGAAGAAACGCGCTGCCTGGGCCGTCGCCTTCACCGCGAAGCCGATGGGCCTCAAGGAGGACGTCCTCGCCCTCGCCTTCCCCAGCCAGAATGACGTCGAAAACTTCAAGAAGCCGCAGGCGGCCGACCAGAGCGTGAGCGAGATCCTGCGGCAGGCCATCATCGAGGTGCTCGGGCTCCGCGTGAAGTTCATCGCGAGAGCGGACGCAGCGGCCGCGAACGCCGCCGACGTTGAGGCGGATGCCCCGCCGACTGAGCCCGGCCCCGACCATCCTGCCGAGGTCGCACCCGAGCCTCGCCCCGCGGTCGACGCGGAGGGCTGGGCCGTGGCGCCGATCCCGACCGAGGAGCCCGCCTCCTCTCCTGCTGCACCCGAATCCCGACACGCTCGGCCCAAGAAGGCTCCGGTCGAGCCAGTTTCTTCCCCGGTCGAACCAGTAGAGACTGCCGCGCCCGCACCCGCAGCGAAGCCCAAGCCGGAGTCGAAGATCCCATCCGGTGGGAAGCAGCGCTACGGGGAAGCGGTCGTCCGTGAGATCCTCGGCGCGAACTTCATCGAGGAGCAGGCGATCGCCCCTCGCGTCACACCCACATCGGAGGCGTGACCCGTGTACGAAGGCATTGTCCAGGAACTCATCGACGAACTCGGACGACTCCCCGGAATCGGGCCGAAGTCGGCCCAGCGCATCGCATTCCACATCCTCCAGACGGAGGCATTCGACGTGTCCCGGCTTGCCGAAGTGCTCGTCGAGGTGCGCGAGAAGGTGCGCTTCTGCGAAGTGTGCGGCAACGTCACAGAACAGGAACGATGCGCCATCTGCCGCGATCCGCGACGCTCGGCTGCCACGATCTGTGTCGTCGAGGAGGCGAAGGATGTCGCCGCCATCGAACGTACGCGTGAATTCAAGGGTCTCTACCACGTGCTGGGCGGGGCCATCAGCCCGATCGACGGCGTCGGCCCTGAAGACCTCCGCATCCGCCAGCTCATGGAGCGCCTCGCTGATGGCACGGTCACCGAGGTCATCATCGCAACCGACCCCAACCTCGAGGGCGAGGCGACCGCGAGCTATCTCAGCAGGCTGCTCGTCCAGCCGAACCTGCGCGTCACCCGATTGGCGTCGGGGCTGCCGGTCGGCGGCGACCTCGAGTACGCGGACGAGGTGACGCTCGGTCGAGCCTTCGAGGGTCGACGCGTCGTACAGGGCTGACGGTCGCGCTCTCAGCGGAAATCAACCTTCATTACATAATATATACATATGAATATAAATGAGGGCCGGTTTGCCGGCAAAGTCGCCATAGTCACAGGGTCAGGGTCAGGAATCGGCGCTGCGGTCACGCGGAGGCTCATCGCCGAGGGCGCGAGCGTCGTCGGCGCCGACCTCAACCCGGGTGACGGGTCGGAGTACTACGTTCCCGTCGTCACCAACGTCACGGTCGAGGCCGACCTCGAGGCGGCCGTCGCGACCGCGGTGTCGTCGTTCGGCGGCCTCGATCTCGCTTTCAATATCGCGGGGGCCGCCAAGGGTGCGCCGATCGTCGACCACTCCGAGTCAGACTGGGACTTCACCGTCGACCTCGTACTGAAGGGCATCTTCCTCAGCACCAAGCACGAAGCTCGCGCCATGAAGAGCGGTGGCGCGATCGTCAACGTCTCGAGCCTCAACGCCCACGTCCCCATGTTCGGTGGGAGCGCCTATGCCTCCGCGAAGGCCGGAGTCGAGATGTTCAGCAAGAATGCCGCTCTCGAGCTCGGCCGAAGCGGCATCCGGGTGAACGCCATCCTCCCGGGACTTGTGTCGACACCACTGACCTCCGCCTTCAGCGAGAACGAAGCACTGGCAGCCGACTTCAACAGCAAGATCGTGCTGGGCCGTCCCGCCGATCCGGACGAGCTCGCTGGACCGATTCTCTACCTCGCGAGCGAGGATGCCGGTTACATCACCGGAACGAGCCTGGTCGTCGACGGCGGCTGGGAGATCACCGGTTACCCGGACCTCAGCAAGTACTAGAGCGGGCCAACCGGCTCGCCCCGGGGCCGAGCCGCGTAACGGGTGGCTCGGCCCGTTTAGAATGGGGAGTCACCCCGCAAATCCAGGAGCGTCCGTGAGTCTCATCGTGCAGAAGTACGGCGGATCGTCGGTCGCCGATGCCGTGAGCATCAAGCGCGTCGCGAAGCGGATCGTGGAGACCCGCAAGGCAGGGAACGAGGTCGTCGTCGTGGTCTCCGCCATGGGCGACATGACGGACGAGCTCGTGGACCTCGCGACGGAGGTCGCACCGCTCCCCTCCGGCCGCGAGCTCGACATGCTGCTCACGGCCGGTGAGCGCATCTCGATGGCGCTCCTCGCCATGGCGATCAAGGCGATGGGCTTCGAAGCGCGCTCCTACACGGGCAGCCAGGCGGGCATGGCGACGGATGCGCGACACGGCAGCGCTCGTATCGTCGAGGTGAACCCCACCCGGATCCGGGAGGCGATCGACGCCGGAGCCATCGCCATCGTGGCTGGCTTCCAGGGTTTCAACCGGGGCACAGGCGACATCACGACCCTGGGCCGCGGAGGATCCGACACGACCGCCGTCGCGCTCGCTGCTGCGCTCGGTGCCGAGGTGTGCGAGATCTATACGGATGTCGACGGCGTGTTCACCGCCGACCCGCGCATCGTCCCCACCGCACGCAAGCTGGAGCGCGTCACGAGCGAAGAGATGCTCGAACTCGCCGCCGCCGGGGCGAAGGTCCTGTATATCCGCGCCGTGGAATATGCGCGGAGGCATGGCGTGATCATTCACGTGCGGTCCTCGTTCAACAACAACGAGGGGACGCTCGTCGTCAACCCTCAGGAGGGAGAGACAGTGGAAGAGGCAATGATCGCCGGGATCGCTGTCGATCTTGGCGAGGCCAAGATCACCGTCGTCGGCGTACCGGACGTTCCGGGCAAGGCGGCGGAGATCTTCACGATCGTCGCGACGACAGAGGCCAACATCGACATGATCGTGCAGAACGTGTCGGCGGCGGACACTGGTCTCACCGACATCTCGTTCACCCTCCCCATGGCCGATGGTGCCCGCGTCATGCAGACGCTGCTGAACGAGAAGGAACGCGTCGGCTTCGAGAGCCTTCAGTACGACGACCAGATCGCGAAGCTCGCACTCGTCGGGGCGGGAATGCGCACGAGCTCCGGCATCTCGGCGAAGCTCTTTACCGCGCTCTACGAGGCAGGCGTGAACATCGAGATGATCTCCACGAGTGAGATCCGGATCTCGGTCGTCACGCGGGCGGACACGGTGGAGGATGCGGTCCGCGCGGTGCACACGGCGTTCGAACTCGACGGTGACGATGTCGCCGTCGTCCATGCGGGGAGTGGAAGATGACTCGAGAACTGAATGTCGGCGTCGTCGGCGCCACCGGTCAGGTCGGCGCTGTCGTGCGCGAGCTACTGGAGAGCCGGGACTTCCCCATCGCCGGCATCCGTTTCTTCGCCTCGTCGCGCTCGGCGGGCACGACCCTTCCCTGGAAGGGCGGCGAGGTCGTCGTCGAGGATGCCGCGACGGCGGATCCGACCGGCCTGGACATCGCGATCTTCTCGGCAGGCGCCACAACATCGAAGGCGCAGGCGCCCAGGTTCGCCGAGGCCGGAGTGACCGTCATCGACAACTCGTCCGGATGGCGGATGGACCCTGACGTCCCGCTCGTGGTGAGCGAGGTCAATCCCCACGCGATCCTTCAGGCGCGCAAGGGAATCATTGCGAACCCGAACTGCACGACAATGGCGGCCATGCCGGTGCTCAAGGTGCTCGACGCAGAGGCGGGGCTGACGCGCCTCGTCGTGAGCACCTACCAGGCCGTGTCCGGTGCCGGGCTCGTGGGAGGGGCGGAGCTGCTGTCGCAGACGCGAGCGGCCCTCGACCAGGATGCGGAGGGCCTCGTCCACACCAGCGCCGCGGTCGACTTCCCCGACGCCACGGTGTTCCCGCGAACGATCGCGTTCGACGTCGTCCCGTTCGCCGGGAACCTCGTCGACGACGGGCTCGGCGAGACGGACGAGGAGAAGAAGCTGCGCAACGAGAGCCGTAAGATCCTCGAGCTGCCAGACCTCCTCGTGAGTGGAACGTGCGTGCGCGTCCCCGTCCTCACCGGGCATTCCCTCTCCATCAACGCCGAGTTCGCTCGGTCGCTGTCGCCGGCGAGGGCGAAGGAGTTGCTGGCGGATGCCGCCGGCGTGAAACTGGAGGACATCCCGACGCCGTTGCTCGCGGTCGGAACCGATCCGAGTTACGTCGGGCGGATTCGGCAGGACGAGGGCGTGCCGGAAGGTCGCGGCCTCGCGATGTTCATCAGCAATGACAATCTTCGCAAGGGGGCAGCCCTCAACGCCGTCCAGATCGCAGAGCTCATCGCCGCGCAACCGGCGTGAGCGCGCGAGACTAAACTGGGTTCGTGAGTCCCGCAAAGCCATACGACGTCGTTCTCATCGGCGGTGGCATCATGAGTGCCACACTCGGTGCCATTCTCAAACAGGTCGAACCGGACTGGAGCATCCGACTCATCGAGGCGCTGCCGGAGTTGGCCCTCGAGAGCTCGAACCCATGGAACAACGCCGGAACCGGGCACTCTGCGCTGTGCGAACTCAACTACACGAAGGACCTTCCCGACGGCACGGTCGACATTTCGAGCGCCGTGAAGATCAACGAGCAGTTCCAGGTCTCGCGGCAGTTCTGGTCGTACCTCGTCAAGAAGGACCTCCTGCCGGAGCCGGAGCAGTTCATCAACTCGGTTCCGCACATGAGCTTCGTGTGGGGCGACGACAATGTGGCTTTCCTCAAGCGACGTTTCGATGCGCTCAAGGTCCACCCGCTCTTCGCGGGAATGGAGTTCAGTGAAGACCCCGCTGTCATCCACTCCTGGGCGCCGACGCTCATGTCCGGCCGGCCGCGGGCGCAGCACTTCGCCGCGACGCGGATGGCGGCGGGAACCGATGTCGACTTCGGATCGCTCACACGCGACCTCGCCGCCTACCTTGCGAACCACGGCGCGGTCCTGAGCACCGACGAGAAGGTCACCGGGCTGTCGCGTGGCGACGATGGCGTCTGGACCATCCGCCTGCGCCGCACGATCGGCAAGGCCACGAGCCGGCTGCGTTCTCGCTTCGTCTTCGTCGGCGCGGGTGGCGGTGCGCTGGGTCTCCTCCAGAGATCGGGGATCCCGGAAGCGCGGGGGTACGGAGGCTTCCCGGTGAGCGGCCAGTTCCTGCGCACCGACAATCCGAAGGTCGTGGCACGGCACAGGGCCAAGGTGTACGGCAAGGCGTCCGTCGGCGCTCCTCCCATGTCGGTGCCGCACCTGGACACGCGCATCATCGGTGGCACGGCGAGCCTCATGTTCGGGCCCTACGCGGGGTTCAGCCCGAAGTTCCTGAAGTCGGGTTCATGGCTCGACCTTCCGCTCTCGATCCGGCCGGGCAACATCATCCCGATGCTCGCCGCGTTCAAGGACAATCTCGATCTCTCCTGGTACCTCATCACGCAGTTGCTCGCGAGCAAGCGGACCAAGTTCGCGGCCCTTCGCGAGTTCATGCCGGATGCCCGCCCATCGGACTGGTACCTGATCACCGCCGGGCAGCGGGTCCAGGTGATCAAGAAGGATGCGAAGAAGGGCGGCATCCTTCAGTTCGGAACCGAAGTGGTGACCGGGGCGGACGGGACGATCGCCGGACTTCTGGGGGCATCCCCCGGCGCATCGACGGCAGTGCCGATCATGCTCGAGTTGATCGAGCGGTGCTTCCCCGACCGGGTCAAGGGCTGGACTCCCGCCCTGCGCGCGATGATCCCCACCTATGGCAAAGCACTTTCCGATTCACCGGCTCTCGCCGAGAAGACGCTCGGAGTCACTGCCCGTCAGCTCGACATCGCTCAAGGGGCTTAGCCCCAATTCGGGGCACAGAAAGCCACAGATCACGGGCTTCCGCGGGATATTGCTCCCAAGTTGGGGTACAAGTGTCGCACGTTCGATGCGATACTCGAGTCACGCGATACCCGAGCGGAAGTTATCTGACGTGTCTATAGGATTGCCTGCCCACCTGGCACCGGACGTCGTCCGGCGATCCTTCGTCGCCGCCCAGCACACCGTGGCCGTCACCCTTCTTGCTGTGGCCATGTTCGCCGTGCTGGTCTTCCAGAGTGCGTTGCCTACTGCCACGTTGTGGCCGGCGCTCATCGCGCTCGTACCCGCAGTCGCGCTCCTCGTCATCCGCCGAAGCATCCGAACGATGCTGTGGATCATCTCCTACCTCGTCGTCGGCGGGGTCGGCATCCATCTCTATGCGGTCGTCCTCCTCGGCCAGTCGATTCCGGTCGAGAACACCGACGGGTTCTCCTTCCTTTCCGTGAAGGTCGCGCTCATCATGATCGGCGGTGCGGTTCTCGGGGTGTGGCCGGGGATCCTGTGCTCGATTGCCGGATATCTTGTCGCCGAGGTCGCCGTCGGAATCGCGAAGGTCGGCGCGGGGACACCGCTCAGCTTTGACCCCGCAGCGCTCGTGGCGCTTGTTGCGACGGTGATCGTCATCCCCCTCATCGGCATCGACAACGGCAGACAGATGTGGGCTCAGCCGCGCCTTCACCGTGCCGCCCAGGACGAAGAGGTCGCGCTGCTCCGCTACCGGATCGAGGTGAAGGCGGCGACCCTCATGCACGACACGGTTCTCAATCACCTCGCCGCCGTTGCCGATTCGAGCGGAGAGGATCTGGTTCCCGAACTGCGGAATCAGATTCGTGAGGATGTGGATTCGCTGGTCGGAGAGGGGTGGCTGACAGAACCGGCGGATGCCGCCAATCATCGAAGCCGTCTCGAGTGGCAGCACAGCGGGCTGTTCACAGCCATCCAGGAGGGCCGCATGCTCGGTCTGGACATCGAGACGACCGGCGACCTCACCGCCGTGGGGCGCCTGGACCGAGACACCTCGATCGCCCTCGGACTCGCTGTCAAGCAGTGCCTCGTCAACGTGGTGAAGCACTCGGGGACGAACCGTGCCGAGGTTGCAGTGTACGGTTCCGGTTCGATTCTCTCGGTCATGGTCGTCGACACCGGACGCGGATTCACCGAAGCCGCCACCGGTGCCGACCGGCTCGGGCTGCGATCGTCCGTGCGCAAACGCATCGAGCTCGTGGGCGGGCAGGTGAGCGTCTGGTCCACCCCAGGGCGGGGAACCTCGATCATGATCAGGGTGCCGGCGGCCGGATCGGAAGTCTTGTCCCAGGCGGGTGAGAACGGATGAGCACTCTGGAGCGAACCCGGCAACAACTCGACCCGGTCGGAACGCTGGGCAGCCGCCGTGTCGCCGTCGCCCTGGCCGGCGGAGCGTTCCTCTACGGCCTCGCGATGACGATCAGGTCATTCGGCCAGGTGAGCAATCCCATGCTCGCGGTGCTGGCGCTCGCCTGGCTCGCCGCAGCGGCGATCACCGTCGCGATCGCGAGTTCGCCGAGCCGTGCCCCGTTCACCCGGTCATCCCACACCGTCGTCCAGCTGCTCGCCCTCGGTTCGGTTGCACTCTCGGCGGCCAGTCAATGGGGGACGAACCGCTACATCCAGGATGATTTCGGTGCGGTCGCGCTCGGTCTGCTGATCCTGTCCATGGGCGTCTACCGACCGGCGACCGAACTCGCGACGGTCGGGGCGCTCGCCGCCATTTTCGTGGGATTCGTGACGCTGCTGCAGGTGCCAGGACTTGAGTCGTCGACTCCGCCCGTGTCGTTCGTTCTGGTGGGGATGACACCCATTCTCGCGCTCGCGTTCGGGGCCGCCAGCTACTCCGGCGGGCTGGTGTACTCCCTGGAGAGGTGGAACGAGCGTGTTCGCCGGTCGGTGGCACGACGTACCGATCGGATGCGGGACGGGATCGCCGAGTCGGTCAGGCAGGACAGGGTCATGATCCTCGGCCGGGATGTCCTGCCGTTCTTCAATTCGCTCCTCGAGCGCGACACGATTGGGCCGGATGACCGTGCGCGTGCGAGGGACATCGCCGAGTCGATCAGGGCGCTCATGGTGGCGGAAGCCGACCGCACCTGGCTCGAGGTCGTTGCGGGTGACGACGGACTCGCAGTCAGCGACGTGAAGGGATCCATTCTCGATGTCGACGGGCGCGCATCGTGGATGAGCATCGACCAGCGCACGGCGCTGCGTGCGCTGATCGTCGCGTTACTGGACGAACCATCCTTCCTTCCTGGGTCGATGACGATCACGCTCGTCGGGTCGCCGACCACGAGCCGGGGGGTGATGACGGCCGCATTCGACCGGGAGGCGCACGACATCCGGACTGCGCTGGCGCCGTACTTCGCAGTCCTGCGAGTCGTCTTCGTCGGACTCGTCGTCGACTACCAGAATTCCACTCTGACGCTAAGGTTTTCTTATGAGCAGCGCTGACCCGGGCATGCCTGCCACGCAGGTTGCTGCCGGCCATGCGCCGATCCGGCTTGCCATCCTCGACGACCACGAGGTACTGCTGGACACCCTCGGGAGCTGGATCTCCACGAATGCGCCGGACTTCGACCTGGTTCTCAGCGCGCAGACCTGGCTGGAGCTCGTGCACAGCGACCAGTTCCCGACAGAGCTGGTCTTCCTCGACTTCCAGCTCAGGGAGTCGGTATCGATCGAGGCGCGAGTGCGCACCTGCCGCGCGGCGGGAGCGAAGGTCATCGTCCTGAGCAGTCTTGACACGCGGGAGGCGCGCGAGCGGGCGAAGGCGGCCGGTGCATCCGACTTCCTCTCGAAGTCGCTTCCGATGCGCGAGGTCATGGATACCGCTCGGCGCGTCATGGGGATGAATATCGCCGACCACGGGCAGCGGGACTGGCGACCACTGCCGGCCGGCGCCGTCATCCAGGCACGCCCAAAACTCAGCCGTGGCGAGGAAGATGCCCTCCGGCTCTACGTCTCCGGTCTCAGCACGAACGAAGTGGCGGAGAATATGAGTGTGCAATATGAGACGGCGAAGACCTACCTTCGACGCGTGCGGGAGAAGTACGCGAAAGTGAACAGACCGGCCAGCAAGAAGGCGGACCTCATCCGCAGGGCGGCCGAGGACGGATATCTGGAATAGTGGCGAAGCTGTACTTTCGTTATGGGGCGATGAACAGCGGCAAGAGCACGAACATGCTCCAGGCCGCATACAACTATGAGGAGCGCGGCCAGCAGGTGCTCCTCGCGAAGCCCCGGATCGACACGAAGGGCGACTCCGACATCGTGTCGCGGCTCGGCGTTCGGCGACCAGTCGACTTCGTGATCGCGCCGGAGGACGACCTCTGGGAGCTGTTCGCCGCCGAGCGGGCGAAGCTCGAGGAGGCGACCGGGAAGCCGCTCAACTGCCTGCTCGTCGATGAGGCGCAGTTCCTCACCGAGACCCAGGTGGATGACCTGCTGCGCATCGCGATCCTCGCGGATGTCCCGGTGCTGGCGTACGGCATCCGCACCGACTTCCAGACGGTCGCCTTTCCCGGCAGCAGGAGGCTGCTCGAGATCGCGCACTCGCTCGAGGAGCTCAAGACGATCTGCCGCTGCGGCCGCAAGGCGGTGTTCAACACGCGCACCGTGGGCGGGCAGTACATCTTCGACGGCGACCAGGTGGCGATCGAGGACGGCGTGGATGTCGTGTACGAGTCGCTCTGCGGCGCGTGCTATCTCGAGGAGAGCGGTGGTGTCTTCAATCGCGGCCGTCGCGTGCTCGTCGAGCCTCTCGGCACCGTCTACAACTCGGCTCCGGACCCGGATTTCACGTAGCAGTACGACGTGGGCGTCCTCGTCGGCTGCATTGCTATTTCGGCCGATCAGCTGGGTGACGGCGACGGACGGTGACGGCTGCGGCACCGGTCAGGAGCAACAGCCAGGCCAGGCCGGCGAGTCCTGAGGTGTCTGCTCCGGTAGCGGCAAGTTCTGTCTGCACCGTCCAGCCGGCGACAAGCGTCGTCGGTGCCGTGATCGGCGTGGCGAAGTTCCACAAGGCTCCGGATGTCGTGCCCAGGTGCCACCCCGTGAACTCATATCCGCCTCTGGTGGGCGCCGGAGGCTCAGTTGCCGCGTCGCCGTCGTCGACGATCTGGTCGGCGACGAGGCTGCCGGAGGCGCTGTCGAAGCCGACCAGGAAGTGGAACACGATGGTGACGGTTCCGCCCGAGGAGGCTGGAATGTAGCCGTCGGCGGCCGTCGCGGTGTAGCTCACTCCGGGCGGCGTCACCGAACTGCTCAGCGTCGCGGCCATGCCTCCTCCGATTCCGAACGCGACGCCGTCGCCGGCGCTCGTCGCGGATCCGAGTGTCGCCGTCGCCTGGACATCGATACCGGTTCCACCGGAGCCGCCTGCAGAACCGCCTGGAGGGCCGCCACTGCCGGCGCCCCCGCCGCCGATGCCGCTTCCACTGCCGTCGTAAGTGCCGAAGTCGCCGTCGCCGCCTGTCGCGGTGACCGTGCCGCCGGTGATCGTGACGCTGCCGCCTGCGCCGCCGTCGCTTCCACCCCCACCTCCGCCGATGCCGCTGCCGCCTCCGCCGAGGTAGCCGCCGGCCCCGACTGCTGTGACAGTGCCGCCGGTGATCGTGACGTTCCCGCCGCCGCCGCCAGGGGCATAGATCGAGGTCGAGGCGTTACCCCCTCCGCCGATGCCGCTTCCGCCGCCGCCGCCGCCGAGGCGGCTCCGGCCGCCGTGCGCGAAGACTGTGCCGCCGGTGATCGTGACACTGCCGCTGCTGGAGAGGTCGTCGCCGTTGAGGCCGATCCCGCTTCCGCCGCCGCCGCTGCCGAGACCGTCACTGCCGCCGGTGGCGAAGAGGCTGCCGCCGCCTGTGGCCTGAATCGTCAGATGCGCCGTTGCCGGTACGTGGATGCCCGCATATCCTGGGCCGAGGCTCTCGATCGTCAAGGTGTGGCCGTTGAGGTCCAGGACGAGCGTGCTGCCCGGCGCGACCGCGAGTCCCGCCCCGCCCGTGTCTGCGGTGATATCGGCGCCGAGAGCGACGATGTCGCTTGACGACGCCGTGGCCATGGCAGCCTGCAATTGCGCCCAGGTGTTGGGCGTGAGGGTGACGGCATCAGCGGGAGATACCCCGGCGACGATGCTCAACGGAATCGCGAGTGCGACCGAGGCGAACAGTACGAGGAGACGAGTCATGGGTCTTTGCCTTCGACAGGTGTGCCTCGCCGTGGGCCGACTCGGTGCGTCACTGTAGCACGGGTGAAATCGGTCCCACAAGAGACGTTGGAGCCGCCCGAAACGGTGACGCAATAACACGCAGTGCTGGTCGGATCGATCCTGAAGTCCCCTTCGCCCCATCGGGGTAAACCATCAGGGCCGAACGCGGATGACCGTCTTACCCTTCGATCGCTCGGTCGGGTTGAGGGCGGCGACGGCATCCTCCAGCGACGCGATGGTGCCGATGTTCGTCCGCAGCCGACCGTCTCGCACCCGCTGGACGATCTCACCCAGCTGGGCGCGGTCGGACTCGACGACGAAGTCGACGCTCATTCCGTTCTCGGGTCGCGATTCGACCGGGCCGGAGGCGGTCACGAGCGTTCCGCCCGCCCGTACCAGCCGTGCCGACCGCGTCAGGATGTCCCCGCCGATGACATCGAACACCAGATCGACGACTCCGACGTCGTCGAGGGAATCGTTGTCGAGGTCGATGAATTCATGGGAGCCGAACTCGAGCGCCTTCTGGCGGTCGGCGGCGCGTCCCGCCCCGATCACATGAGCACCCGCCAGGCGCGCGAGTTGGGTGACCATCGTCCCGACGGCGCCCGCCGCACCGTTCGCGAGGACGCTTTGTCCCGCCTGGAGGCGGCCGTGCACGAAGTGCCCCTGCCACGCCGTCAGACCTGAGATCGGCAGGCTCGCGCCCACCGTGAAGTCGACGTCGCCGGGAAGCGGAGCGAGGTTTCGCGACTCGATCGCAACATACTCCGCCAGAGTGCCGTCGCGGTGCCAGTCCGAGAGGCCGAAAACCCGCTGCCCCACGGAAAGTCCGGTCGTGCCATAGCCGAGTGCGCTGACCACCCCGGCCAGTTCGTGCCCGACGATCGAGGGCGCCCGGTCGTGCCCGGCGCGATCCGTCCAGGTCGAGGGCCACCCCACCTCGGTCGGAACGAATCCCGCCGCATGAACCTCGACGATGACGTCGTTGATCGCCGGCTGCGGATCCGCAAGCTCGACGAGCCTCGCGCCCGCAGTCCCCGCGGATGCATCCGTTACTGCAATCGCCTTCATCGAGGCCTCCTGTCTTCTGCTAAAACTGGACTAAATGGTCCATTCCATTCGATGATACTCGGATGGGCCGCATCGGGGAATCGTCGACCGGCTTCGGGCAAGGAGCCGATCGCCTCGCGGCGCAGGGTGCGAGAGGGCGGCTCGATACCATGGAGTCGTGATGACAACCGTCGACGAGCCCGCCGGCCGACGCCTGACGGAGCGCGGCGCGAAGACGCGAACGCGGATCATCACCGCGGCAACCGATCTCATGTACACCCGGGGAGTCGGGGCCACAACGCTCGACGACGTCGTCGCGGCGAGTGGAGTGAGCAAGTCGCAGTTGTATCACCACTTCGCCGGCAAGGATGCGCTCGTCCGGGCCGTGATCGACCACTCGGGCAAGCGGGTCATCGATCGCGAACGCGAGGCACTCCGCCGAGTCTCCTCGATCGCGGGCCTGCGGCGATGGCGGGACGCGTTGGTGCGGAACAACGCTGTGCAGCACGGCGCCTACGGTTGCGCGCTCGGCTCACTGGCGTCCGAGGTCGCCGATCGCGATGATGTTGCGCGTCAGACCTTGTCCGGGCTCTTCGCCGAATGGGAGGGGCTCCTGGCGGACGTGCTGGGAAGGCTCCAGGATGCCGGCACGCTTCCCGACGACGCCCCGATCGACGAGCTCACGACGGGGCTCATGGGCGCCCTCCAGGGTGGCTACCTGATGGCGCAGACCGCGCATGACGTCACACCGATGGCGACCTCGATCGACATGGCGCTCAACTATATCGAGAGCCTGTCGGCGGAATGACCCCGCTCTGGGGTCGCGTGCCACGGATCGGCAATTTTTCGTCCAACCCATCGGTCAGTGAAATCAATTTCCTGTCGGGGTAGCGGGATTTGAACCCACGACCTCTTCGTCCCGAACGAAGCGCGCTACCAAACTGCGCCACACCCCGATACTGCATCCGAACCGCCTGGCGGACCGAACCTCATCAAGAATAGCCGAAATCATCTCCGGTCAGTGTCACGACCACCGCTTCCGGCGGGCAGGCGAATCTCACCGGAGCGTAGATCGACGTTCCGATGCCGGCGGAGACCTCGAGGTACGCCGCGTTGAACGCGTGGTGCCACACGTGCAGGCCGTTCGCGTACTCACGAGGCAGGTCGCAATTTGTGACGAGAGCGCCGAATCCGGGCACCTGCACCTGGCCACCGTGGGTGTGCCCGGCGAAGATCACGTCTGCGCTGTGATTCACGAAGGAATTGAGAACCCGCTGGTACGGAGCGTGGGTGAGTCCGATCGTCACCGGCTCCGGCCCATCGCGGTCATCCTGCCATCCGACGTTCTCCCGCATCTCATCGAGCGCGCCCGGCAGCTTGTCGAGCCGGTCCCAATTCCTGTGCGCATCGTTCACACCCAGGAACTCGAGGCGCGATCCGTTGATCGACATCGCGCGCGCCGTGTTGTCGAGGTTCAGCCATCCGAGGGACTCCAGGAAATCGTCGAGGCTCCTGGTGTCCAGTCGCGCCGACTCCTTGTCCCCGGATGATCCAGCCATGAGGTAGCGGAACGGATTCTTCGCCGCGGGGGCGAAGTAGTCGTTGGAGCCGTGGACGAACACTCCGGGGATCCCGTGGAACGGTTCGAGCGCTCGCTGCACCCCTTCGAGCCCGCGTTCGTGCCCGAGAAGGTCCCCGGTGAGCACGACGAGGTCCGGTTCATAATCCGTAAGTGACCGAATCCACTCCTGCTTGGCGGTCTGCCATGGAGCCATGTGCAGATCGGACAAGTGCAGCACGGTGACCGGGCGCGCTGCCGGGTCGAGCACAGGGACGCTGTCTCGGCGCACGGTGAATCGATTGCGCTCCACGAGGGCACCCCACGCGAACGCGCCGAGGGCCGCGGCACCGAGGGTCGCGAGCACCGACCCCGCTATGCGCGCGCCCCCAGCAGTCGTCACGGGGTGCAGCCCGGTGGTGGTGTTCCGTCCGCGTCACTTCCCACGGTGAGTGTCACCGGATCATTCTTGGATGCCGGTGCGCCACCAGCGGGGTCAGAGTCGATCACCTTGCAGAACTCGCCAGGGTTCTGCACCATGACCCACGTATACGAGATGTTGTTCTTCTTGAAGCCGAGAGCCACCAACTCGTCGACGGCGCTATTCAGATGCTGCCCTGGCAGGTCGGTGGGCATATCGACGTAGAGCGTTCCATCACTCGTGAAGATTGTGATGTTGTAGCCCTTCGAGACCTTGGTGCCGGGGGGCGGGTCGGTTGTGGCCACCGTCCCGACCGGGAATGACGACGCCTTCTTGCCGCCGATCGTCACCGTGAATCCGAGACTCTCGAGGAGCGTCTTCGCGGCTTCAGGGTCCTGGCCCGCGACGGAGGGAATCGGAATCGTGACGCCGTGGAGCATGCTCGCCGGCGGGGCCGGGAATGCACTTCCACCGTATTCCCTGGTCAACGGGCCGAGAACTCCGAGGCCGATTCTGTGTCGGATCAGAGCGCCGAACGTGCCGGCGACACTGATCGACCTGAGCGACTGGTGGCCGACGATGTTTCCCACCCAGACCGCCATGGCCACCTTCGTGCTGGAGCTGATCACCCAGGTGTGCCAGGCGTGGTCATCCGTACCCGACTTGCCGATGAGGGGTGTGCCGTTCCTGGGGTTGGACGCGTAACCGGTACCACCGCCATCCATCACCGCCTTGAGCGCGTATGCGGCGCCGGCCGCGACATCCTTCGGGATCGCCTGGTGGCAATCCGACTTCTGTCCGCCCAGGTCGTTTCCGTTGGCATCCACCATCTTGTCGACGGCGATGGGGGCGCAGTAGACACCTCCGCCGCCGACGGTCGCGATGGCGGACGCCATCGTCATCGGCGCGACTTCGTTGACTCCGAGCACCGAGGACGGAAGCGTCAACAGTGGTTCGCCGTCCGCACGGTGGACGCCCATCGACTTCGCGACGTTCGCGATGTCGCACAGGTCGAGCTGGGATGCCATGGAGAGGAAGATTCCGTTGACGGAACGTGCCGTACCTCTCAAGACCGACCACGGTCCGGATTCGCCGGCATCGTTGGCCGACCGGTACGGGCCGTAGTAACCGCCACCGCTCACGCAGGAGGCTTTGAAGTAGGTCCAGACCTGTGGGGTCGCGTTGAGGACCTCGTTCACGCCGTGTCCGTTCAGGAGCCAGTCGGTGAGGGTGAAGAGCTTGTAGGTGGATGCGGCGGGAAAGCCGGAGGATCCGCCGTAGGCCCGGTCCGTGTTGAAGTTGACGGCGGTCGTCTTGACCTTGTCGCCCTGGCCTGTGTCGTCGAACCCCTTGTTCTGCGCCATCACGAGGATGCGCCCGGTGCCGACCTGGACCGCCGAGACGGTCGCGCCGAGTTTGAACCGGTTCTCGGAACTGGGAGCGTATGTTGACAGTTGCTTCTGCGCGTTGTCCTGCTGGTCGAGGTCCAGGGTCGTGTACACGTTGTACCCGCCGCGATCCCAATTGGCCTGACGTTCTGCTTCGGAGTTGCCGAGCATCGTGAAGTCCTTGACCGACTTGAGGATGTAGTCGCAGAAGGTCTTCGCGTCTGCAGCGTACGTGCATCCGCTCGTCGGGTAGGAGTAGTGCACGTAATCCTCGACGGGAGTGTTGATCGCCTCTGTGTACTGTTCCTGGGTCAACATGTTCAACTCGAGCATGTTGCCGAGGATGAAGTCGCGACGCTTCTGGTTCGCCGGGTACTTCTCCGGCTTGTCGAGGTTTCGATCGTTCGGCAATTGGACGATCGCGATGAGGCTCGCGGCCTCGGCAGGGGTCACGTCGATGGCCGACTTTCCGAGATATTCCTTGGCGGCAGCCTGAATTCCGTAGGTGTTGCCACCGAACCCCGTGATGTTCAGGTAGGCCAGCATGATCTGATTCTTCGTATAGTTCTTCTCCAGGCCGATCGCGAACTTCGCTTCCTGGAGCTTGCGGTCGAGCGTCTTCGCCTGGGCGTCGGCGATCGCCTTGTCACGCGCGGCCTTGTCCGGGAGCAGGAGTGCTTCCTGGATGTTGATGTTCTTGACGAGCTGCATGGCCAGTGTCGACGCGCCACTGCCGATCTCGTTGCTCGAGAGGTTGCCGATGGCAGCGCGCACGATCGACTGGATGTCCACGCCCCCGTGCTCGTA
This sequence comes from Terrimesophilobacter mesophilus, assembly GCF_014200375.1. Taxonomy (GTDB): domain Bacteria; phylum Actinomycetota; class Actinomycetes; order Actinomycetales; family Microbacteriaceae; genus Terrimesophilobacter; species Terrimesophilobacter mesophilus. The sequence continues at coordinate 1,814,694 of NZ_JACHBP010000001.1, forward strand.
GAAGCGGCGGTCCTCTCCCGCGACCAGCGCATTCTTGATGTAGGGGGACACCTGATCCCAGCTGACCTCTTCGCGGTTGTGCTTGTAGACCTCCGCGAATTGCACGTACTTTCCGCCGCGCTTGGCCCACATGACGTTCTTCTGCGACAACGCCCCGATCTCCATGTATTCGGGGAGGCCCTCGAAGACGCTGATCGACGCATTCGCGGTCATGCTCGTGACGGCCAGTGCAGGTGTCACGAGCGCGGTCACGAGGACTCCGGCGAGGACGCTGAAGCTCACGAGTCCGGCGATACCGGAGAGCACGCCAAGCGGCTTGTTGTTCGGTCGGGGCATAGGATACAGAGTAACGGGTGAACCGCCCGGGAAACCTGAATGGATGCCGTGATGCCGCGCTGGGAGTACCTCACGACGCCGCTCATCGTTCACAACACCACTGCCATCCTCAATAACTGGGGCGATCAGGGCTGGGAGCTCGTGCAGGTCGTCCAGGGTCCGGAAGGCGGGCTCGTGGCGTACCTGAAGCGCGAGTCGGCACCCGACACATCGAAGGAGAACAGCTGATGTCCGCTCTCGACGACCGCATCGCCGAACTGGGACTCGTGATTCCTGAGGGCTCCAAGCCGGTTGCCGCCTACATTCCGGCCGTCGTGAGCGGGAGCCTCGTCTACACGTCCGGTCAACTGCCGATGGTGGGGGGAGTGCTCCCCGCGACCGGCAAGGTGGGTGCGGCCGTGACTCCAGAGGATGCCAAGACTCTCGCGCGCACGTGCGTGCTCAATGGGCTTGCGGCCGCTCGGTCGGCGATCGGATCGCTCGACCGCATCACCCGCGTTGTGAAGGTGGTCGGATTCGTCGCCTCCGACCCGTCGTTCACCGGCCAGCCGGGTGTCATCAACGGCGCGTCAGAGTTGCTGGGCGACATCTTCGGGGAGTCCGGTCAGCACGCGAGAAGCGCCGTCGGCGTTGCGGTGCTGCCGCTGGATGCCCCGGTCGAGATCGAGTTCGTCTTCGAATTCGCCTGATCCGCGCTATCTCAGCTTGTCGGTGATGACATTCATCACCTGGGTGTCCGCGAGCGTCGTCGTGTCGCCGACCTCCCTGCCCTCCGCGACATCCCGAAGCAGACGGCGCATGATCTTGCCCGACCTGGTCTTCGGCAGTTCGGTGACGATGAAGATGCGGCGTGGGCGAGCGATCGCTCCGATCTGTTCTGCGACCTGAGCCTTGAGGAGCGCTTCCGCCTCGGCGGCGGTCTGGGCCTCGGCCTGCTTGGCGCGGAGGATCACGAACGCCACAACAGCCTGGCCCGTCGTGTCATCCGACGCCCCGACCACTGCGGCCTCCGCCACGATCGGGTGCGAGACGAGCGCGGACTCGATCTCCATGGTCGACAAGCGGTGACCGGAGACGTTCATGACGTCATCGACCCTCCCGAGGATCCAGACGTCGCCGTCGGAGTCGAGCCGCGCGCCGTCGCCGGCCAGGTACATCCTGCGATTCGGGGAGCCCTCGAAGTCGAACTTCTCCCAGTAGGTCTCGATGAAGCGCTCGGGGTCGCCCCAGATGCCGCGCAGCATCGACGGCCAGGGTTCGGTCACGACGAGCAGGCCACCGTTCCCGTTGCCGACGCGGTTGCCGGACTCGTCGAGCACATCCACCGAGATCCCCGGGAGGGGAACCTGCGCGGAGCCGGGCTTGGCCGAAGTGATCCCGGGGAGGGCTGACACCATGATCGCGCCCGTCTCGGTCTGCCACCAGGTGTCGACGACCGGGGTCCTGCCGCCGCCGATGATGTCGCGGTACCAGATCCACGCCTCCGGGTTGATCGGTTCACCCACCGACCCGAGCACGCGCAGCGAGCTGAGATCGAACTTCTGCGGGTATTCCCGACCCGTCTTCATGAAGGCACGGATGGCGGTCGGCGCGGTGTACAGGATGGTCACCCCGTACTTCTCGATGAGCTCCCACCAGCGCCCAGGGTGGGGGGTGTCCGGCGTGCCCTCGTAGATGAGCTGGGTCGCGCCATTGGCGAGCGGACCGTAGACGACGTAGCTGTGCCCCGTGACCCAGCCGACATCCGCCGTGCACCAGAACACGTCGGTCTCGGGGTGCAGGTCGAAGACGTTCTTGTGCGTGTATGCGCACTGGGTGAGGTAACCGCCGGAGGTGTGCAGGATGCCCTTCGGCTTCCCCGTCGTGCCGGAGGTGTAGAGGATGAAGAGCGGGTTCTCCGCCTCGAACGGCTCGGCCTCGTGCTCGTCGGGCGCGGAGTCCACGACATCGTGCCACCAGAGATCCCGCCCCTCGGTCCAGTCGACATCGTTCTCGCCGCGGCGGACGACGAGCACGTGCTCGACCGTCGACGTGCCATCCGTCTGGGAGGCGATCGCGGAATCCACGGCGTTCTTGAGGGGGAAGACCTTGCCTTTGCGCCAGCCGCCGTCGGCGGTGATCACGAGCTTCGCGTCGGCATCCTCGATGCGGGAGCGCAGCGACTCTGCGCTGAAACCGCCGAAGACGACCGAGTGGATGGCGCCAAGGCGTGCGACGGCGAGCATCGCGATCACGGCCTCGGGGATCATGGGGAGGTAGATCGCGACCCGGTCTCCGCGCCGAATGCCGAGGGCCTCGAGCGCGTTCGCCGCCTTCATCACCTCCCGGGTGAGTTCCGCGTAGGTGATGGACCTGGAGTCGCCCGGCTCGCCCTCCCAGTGGATGGCCACCCGATCGCCGTTGCCGGCGAGAACATGACGGTCGAGGCAGTTGTACGCAACGTTGAGTCGGCCGTCGGCGAACCAGCGGGCGAACGGCGGGTTGTTCCAGTCGAGAGTCTCGGTGAACGGGGTGCTCCACTCGAGCAGTTCACGGGCCTGGTCCGCCCAGAATGCGAGGCGGTCCTTCCCGGCATCCTCATAGAGGGCGGGTGTGGCGACCGATGTGGCAGTGAAATCGGATGATGGTGGGAAACGCCGCTCTTCGTGAAGCAGGCTGTCGATCGTTTCGCTCATGTTTCTCCCGGGCGCTTCTTCGCGTATCGCGCGGCATGCACGGCCGCACAAAACTCGACACTACTCGCTGGGAAAGTCGCCCCCCAAACGGGAGTGCGCTGCGTTAGACTGATCGGTGCCGGACGAGAGTCCGGTCTGCAGCGAACACCAATGATTCCCCCCAATCAGTTCGTTGCCGTGGCGGCGCCCGTTCCCCCCAACAGGCGCCGCCCCTCTCGTTAAGGCGTTGTCGCGGTATCCGGTACAGGCGGATGATGGTGGTCATGTCTTCAGACCCGGCTCCCACGGCGCAGAATCCGACGGTGCGCCACGGCGCAGCGGACTGGTACGAATTGTTCTTCGATCTCGTGTTCGTCGTGGTCGTCGCCGTCTCGGTTCACCTCATCGAGGTCGATCCGTCGCTCGGCACGATCGTCGCCTTCGTGCTCCTGCTCTTCCCGCTGTGGTGGGCATGGGCGAACCTCATGATCACCAACAACCTGTTTGGTGAGCGGTTCCGAGTGATGGGGGCACTCGTCGTCGCGGCGATGCCGGGCCCCGCCATGATGGCTGTCGCGATCTCGGGCGGAATCGACCGTTTCGCCTGGCTTTACGCGGCAGGGGCGGCGTGGATCCGCATCCTTCTCCTCATCATGTGGATGGTGCCGCGCACGACGTCGGCGAGTTCGATCTCCCCGTGGCGCACGGTCGCCTACAACCTGGTGACTGCCGCTCTGTGGCTCGTGTCGATCGTGGTGCCGGCTCCGTATCAGTACGTGCTCTGGGCGGTCGCGGTCGGCGGCGAGATGCTGCTTCTCGCGATCCGCTCGCGCTTCTCCTTCGAGATCTACGACCGCGCTTCGGTCTCGCACTCCCTCGAGCGGATCGGTCTCTTCGTCGTCATCGTGATCGGCGAGGCCGTGTACCTCTCGGTCACCGGACTGGCCGGTCATCCGAGCGTCGAAGGGGGCGCTTCCGCCCTCTTCGGGCTCGTGGTGTGCGCCATGATCGCGCGCGGATTCTTCCGGTGGGGAATACCGTCGACGGAGGTCGGATTGGAGTCCGCACAGCGCGCCCAACGTTACGGCGCGTTACGTGACGTGGTCATGTACCTTCCGTTCCTGCTCATCGTCGGGCTCACTTTCGTGGCGGCGTCGATCGGCACCGCGGTGGTCGAGGCGGCAGAGCCGCTTCCACCCGGAGTGCGACTTCTCCTGGCGACGGGGGTCGGCATCCTCTACCTGACGAACGGGACCATCGGGCTGCGACTGGGCCGGCATCGTGCACGTCTCGCGCTGCTGGTCGTCCCCGGCGTGCTGCTGCCCGCGCTCGCCTGCCTCGTCAGCGGCGGCCTCCCGGCGTGGGTCACGATCGCGCTCATCGCTGTCACCCTCGTGGCGCTCGACCTGGTGGCGCTGGCGTTGGAGCGGACCGCGGCGCACACATCCGGTCCTCCACAACTCGTCGACTGAGCGGATGGCCCCGGATGCCGGGCACGCCTTCTGGTCGCGTAACCGGGGCACCTAGCCTGTCCGCATGCCCCCGGATGCTGCACCGCGCTTCGTGGCCGTGCGCCCAGGAACCCCATCGCGGCCGAGAGAGTTGCTGGGGGATGGCCCATCGCGGGTCGGCTCTGGGGGTGCCGACCCTTTCGGCTCGGGCACCTCGACGCCGCCCGCACGAAACCTCCCGGAGTTCGGCGAACTCGCCTCCTTCGTGTCGGACCCGGCCGTCACCGACGTCTTCGTCAACAGCGCGGGCGAACTGTGGGTCGACCGGGGGGAGGGTCCGGAGCGAGGGCCGTCGCTTCCGCTGGCTGAGCCTGAACTGCGCGCGCTCGCCGTCCGCCTCATCGCGCTCGGCGGGCGTCACATCGATGAGGCGACCCCGTGTGTGGATGTCCGCCTGCACGACGGCATCCGGGTGCACGCCGTGCTCCCGCCCGTCTCGCCGCGAGGGACGCTGCTGTCGATCAGGCTCCCGCGCGTGCGGCGACTCGCGATCGACGATCTCGCCGCAGCGGGGTTCTTCGACGAGGTCCCCGTCGAGGCGGTGTTCGACCTCGTGGCGCGGCGAGCCAACATCCTCGTGACCGGGGCCGGCGGCAGCGGCAAGACGACGCTGCTCTCCGCCCTGCTCGCGGCCGCGGCGCCGACCGAGCGCATCATCGCGATCGAGGATGTCGCCGAGCTGCAGGTGGACCACCCGCACTTCGTCTCCCTGGAGGCGAGGCAGCCCAACCTGGAAGGCGCGGGCGAGATCGGGCTCGCCCGTCTCGTGCGCGAGGCGCTGCGGATGCGGCCGGACCGGCTCGTACTCGGCGAGTGCCGCGGCGCCGAGGTGCGCGAGCTGCTCGCCGCCCTCAACACGGGGCACGACGGCGGAGCGGGAACCCTGCACGCCAATTCGCTCGAGGATGTTCCGGCCAGGCTCGAGGCCCTCGGCGCACTCGCCGGGCTCGGGGTCACCGCGATCGCGCGGCAGGCGGTCAGTGCGATCGGCGCCGTGCTGCACGTCGGGAGGCGGAACGGCATCCGTCGCCTTCTCGCTATCGGGAGGTTCACGGTGGATGCCGCAGGCAGGCTGCGCACCGAGGCGTTGCCCGGCCCGGCGCCGGCGCTCCCGGCGGAGGCATCCGATGGTTGAGTCCGGGAGCCTCGAACCGGTGGCTGGCGTCGTGCAGCGACTCGGTGTCCTGCTCGCCGCCGGTGTCGCGCCGATATCGGCCTGGGGCTACCTCGCCGAGTCCCTCGAGCCATCGTCTCGTGGCCGACCGGATGGCGATGTGGCGCGGGCCATCGTCGCGACCGTCGCTACGCGGTCCGCCGGCGAACCGATCGCCGAGGCGATCCTGGCGGCTGTGCCCCGAGACGCGGCTTCGCCGCGGCGGAATGCCCGGGTATCGGCTGCGGCGGCCTGGCGCGGTCTCGCCGCCGCGTGGTTCGTCGCTTCGGATGCCGGCGCTCCGCTTGCCCGGAGCCTCCGCGACTTCGCGACGTCGCTCCGCGACCTCGCCGAGACCCAGCGCGACGTCGCTGTGGCGCTCGCCGGGCCGGCCGCGACCGCGAGGTTCGTCACGGTGCTGCCGGTCGTCGGCATCCTCTTCGGTCTCGGTCTCGGATTCGACACGCTCGGGGTGCTGTTCGGGACCATACCCGGAGCGTTGTGTCTCGTCGCGGGAATCGCACTCATGCTCGCGGCCCGCGCCTGGAACCGCCGACTGCTGCGCGCGGCGAGACCCGCGGATCTCACCCCGGGCCTGTCGCTCGAACTGCTGGCGATCGCGGTCTCCGGCGGAGCCGCCCTCGATCGTGCCCGCGCGACCGTCATCGAGGCGCTCGAACGCTGCGGACTCCCGAGTGCCGGGACCGGCGGCGCTGACAGTGTGCTGGAACTGTCACGGCGGGCCGGGATTCCCGCGGCCGCCCTCCTGCGCGCCGAGGCGGAGCAGGCGAGGGCCGAGGCGCGGTTCGCCGCTCAGGCGAAGGCGGCAGCGCTCTCGGTGACCCTCATGATGCCGCTCGGGCTGTGCATCCTGCCGGCGTTCCTCCTCCTGGGAGTCGCGCCGCTCATGATCGCGGTCGTCTCGGTTACGGTCGTCGGGTTGTGAACAGCCGGAGTCGACGGCGTGCGGCCAGGAGTGCGCCCACTCCGATCACGAGGAACGCGCCGAGCGCCACAGGCCAGGAATCGACGCCCGTGTCGGCGAGTGCGGGCGCGGGGGGCGGCACCGGTGCTGCGCGCAGCCAGTGCAGGAGCACGCCGGATTCTGCACCTTGCGTGATGTACTCGATGGAGTAGATCTGCCCGTTCGACGTGAACTCGTCACCGTCGGCGAGCGATACTCCCTCGGGAGAGCTGAACTGGCCCGTGTAGGAGATATCGGATCCGAGGATCTTCACAGCGTCGCCGACGGAAGGCGATCCGGCCAGCCGGACATCGAGTTTCGTCCCGTTCACCGAGATGGCCTGGTTGGCGCCGTGCACGTAGTCCGAGTCCGCGGCCGTCGCATCCCAGTCGACCTGATAGGTGCCGCCGGTCCAGTTCGAGGTTCCCCAGAGGTCGATCTTGCCGATGTCGTCCCCGTTCGTGGCTCCCGGGCTCAACACTCCGGCCGCGGCGAGGCTGAGCGAGTGCACCACGGCCGCCGTGGAGTCGGTGCCCCCGGTGAGGGCGCCACCGGTGACCGCGAAGTCCTTGCCGCCGAGGTTCGGGCTGCCGACGATCGCGACCTCGCCGGCCTTGACGTCGAGGCCGGCGAGGTCGCCTGCGCAGGTACCCATGCCGCCACCCCCGCCGAGCAGGCGGAGCAGCCCAGAGCCATCCTTGATCACGCATCCGGTGGCGAGAGCGTCGAGATTGCCGGTCGCCTCGATGGTCATGGTCCCCTCGATGTCGAGGGTCAGGGCACTTGCTCCGTCGGTCTTCACCGCGGAAGGGAAGGACAACTCGGCACCCTGCTCGACCGACCACACCTGAGGGGCGTCGATGCTGAGCAGCGGATCGATGCGCACCACTGAGGGCGCGAGCACGTTGAGACCGCTGTGCAGGGTGATCGAACCCGTGCCGTTGGCGACCTCGTGCGTCGAGAGGAAGGTGAAGGTTCCGAAGGTGAGGTTGCCCAGGTCGTAGGTCGACCTCGGTCCTCCGTCGAAGGTCACGTCGTCTCCCGCGACCGGAACGCCGCCGCCCCAGGATGCGACGGACCAGGACGCATCCGTCGGCGAGGTCCAGGTGCGCGTCAGCGCCAATGCTGGAGCGGCGATCGCGAGTGCGAGGACGGTGCCTCCTGCGATCGTGAGCGGAATCGAGCTTCGTAGACGCATGGCGTTTCCGTTCAGACTCAAGGGTCGAATTCGACCGCAGGGAGTGCGGATCGAGTTCAGAGTAGTCGCGCGGGATTCCGGTTGACAAGGACAAAATTCCTCAGTATTTCCGGCGGTTGGGGGACCCTCCCGTTGAGGCAATGACAAGAACTCATGGACGGTGTGTCGGCGTGCGAGCGGGGCGTCTGAACCGGCCGTCCTCCCGTCCTCAACAGGCGCCGGGTTCTCCGTTATCCCCGATCCGAAGACTCTCGCGTTCGGTCTGGTCGAGTCTCGGCGCACACTGGCACGACCAATAGACAAGGAGGACCAGGATGATGGTCTGGATTCGACGCCGCATGGTGGAAGAACGCGGCGCCGCGACGGCAGAGTACGCCATCGTGACAATGGCAGCGGGTGGCCTTTGCAGGCCTGCTCGTCGCCATCCTGCGCAGCGACGAGGTGCGGGGCATACTGTTCGACCTCGTACAGCGCGCACTCGCGTTCGGCGGTTGACGGATGCTGCGCGACCAGCGCGGCAGCGTCACGGCCGAGTTCGCTGCAGTCGTGCCCGCCGTCATGATCGTGCTCGCGCTCTGCCTCGGCGGCCTGCAGCTCTCCACCCGTCAACTGCGGGTGCAGGATGCCGCTGCGCTCGCCGCGAGGAGCGCCGCACGGGGTACATCCTTCGATGTCGCGGCACTCGTGGCCGGTGCGGCGATGCAAATCGAGCGGCGCGGCAATCTCGTCTGCGCTGTCGTCACCGTGCCGGGCACACCGCTCGCCGGTATTCTCGGCGCGGTCGAGGTCTCGGCATCCAGTTGCGCGCTCGCCGGTGGCGGATGACGACGCCGCTCCCGGGCGCCGGCCGGGTGAGCCTGCACGCCGAGTCCGGAGCCGGCACTGTGCTCGGGCTCGCAGTCGTGAGCGCGATCCTCGTCGCCCTCCTCCTCGCCGTACCTCTTTGTAGCGTGCTCGTCGCGAGGGCTCGGGCCACCTCCGCTGCGGATGCCGCTGCGCTCGCCGCAGCCGACGTCGCGGTCGGGATCGCGCCGGGTGTTCCCTGCTCTACCGCAGCATCCGTCGCGAGAGCCAATCGCGCCGTGGTGACAGAATGTCAGGCAGATGGGGTTATTGTGACCGTGAGGGTCAGCATCGCGGTTCTCGGGTTTCCCGTGGCGGCGACCGCCACGGCGGGACCGCCACCGACAGGGAAGTGACGAGTCCACGCGCTGTTTCTGTGTGTAGGGTGTCCCGTGTTGCAGTAGACCAAAGTTGAAGGAGTCGCGTGCCCGGCACGAAGAAGCTTGTCATCGTCGAGTCGCCGGCGAAGGCCAGGACCATCGCGCAGTACCTCGGCGACGGCTACGAGGTGCAGGCCTCCGTCGGTCACATCCGCGACCTCATCGAGCCGAAGAACCTCCCGCCGGAGCTCAAGAAGGGTTCGCTCGGCAAATTCTCGGTGGACGTTGAGAATGACTTCGAGCCCTACTATGTGATCTCCGAACAGAAGCGCAAGACCGTCGCGGACCTCAAGCGCGCGCTGAAGGATGCCGACGAGCTCTACCTCGCAACAGATGAGGACCGCGAGGGGGAGGCGATCGCCTGGCACCTCTTGCAGGTGCTGAACCCGAAGGTTCCGGTCAAGCGGATGGTCTTCCACGAAATCACGAAGGATGCCATCCAGTTCGCTCGCGAGAACACGAGGGACATCGACACGGACCTCGTCGATGCGCAGGAGACCCGGCGAATCCTCGACCGGCTCTATGGCTATGAGGTATCGCCCGTGCTGTGGCGCAAGGTAGGGCCGGGGCTCTCGGCAGGGCGCGTGCAGTCCGCGGCGACCCGACTCGTCGTCGACCGCGAACGCGAACGCCTGGCCTTCGTCAGTGCTGGCTACTGGGACCTGCTCGCCGAACTCTCGCCTCAGGCGTCGGCAGAACGCTTCGAGGCGAAACTCGTTCGCCTCGACGGTACGCGCATCGCGACGGGCAGGGACTTCGACGACACGGGCAGACTGAAGGCCGACGTCGTCGCCCTCGATGAGAAGGCCGCGGAGGCGCTCGCGGCCGCGCTGCGCGAGGACTCCACCTCCTTCACGGTCGCTTCGCTCGAATCGAAGCCGTACACGAGGCGGCCGGCCGCGCCGTTCACCACCTCGACGCTGCAGCAGGAGGCAGCGAGGAAACTGCGCTTCTCCGCCCGCCAGACCATGAGCGTCGCGCAGGGCCTGTACGAGAACGGATTCATCACGTATATGCGTACGGACTCGCCTGCCCTTTCGCAGCAGGCGGTGCACGCCGCTCGGAGCCAGGCCGCCGCGCTCTACGGGCCGGAGACGGTTCCGGATGCGCCGAGGGTCTACACCGGCCGCTCCAAGAACGCGCAGGAGGCGCACGAGGCGATCCGGCCATCCGGCGACACCTTCCGCACCCCGACGCAACTCGAAGGAACGCTGCGCGGAAACGACTGGAAGCTGTACGACCTCATCTGGAAGCGCACCGTCGCATCCCAGATGGCGGATGCACGCGGATCGACGGCCACCGCCACGATCGCCGCGCAGGCGGGTGGCACACTCGCAGAGTTCTCGGCGAGCGGGACCGTCATCACGTTCCGCGGGTTCCTGGCCGCGTACGAGGAGGGCCGGGACGAGGAGCGCAACGAATCCGCGGAACCCACGGAGGCGAAGCTCCCGCAGCTGGCTGAGGGGCAGACGCTCGACCTGTCCGACGTCGAGGCCAAGGGGCACGAGACCTCGCCGCCGCCGCGGTACACCGAAGCGAGTCTCATCAAGACGCTCGAGGAGCTCGGTATCGGGCGGCCGTCGACATTCACGTCGATCATCTCGACCATCATCGATCGGGGCTACGTCACGCCCCGAGGAACCGCCCTCGTTCCGAACTGGATCGCCTTCTCGGTCGTGCGCCTCCTCGAGGACTACTTCACGGAGCTCGTGCAGTACGACTTCACCGCGGGGATGGAGAACGACCTCGACCGCATCGCAGACGGCAGCGAGAAGCGGGTCGACTGGCTCAACAGTTTCTATTTCGGCGGCGCGAACTATCGAGGCCTGCGAAACGTGATCGACAACCTGGGCGAGATCGACGCGAAGTCCATCAATTCGATCCGGCTCGATGACACGGTGACCCTGCGCATCGGCAAATACGGGCCGTACCTTGAGGTCGAGAACCCGGATGCGGGGCCCGACGCGAAACCGCGCCGTGTGAACATCCCCGACGGCCTGGCCCCGGACGAGTTGACCGTCGAGAAGGCGCACGAACTCATCGACGCGCCCGTCGTCGAGGATCGCGTCATCGGAGTGAACCCCGAGAACGGCAAGGAGATCGTCGCGAGGAACGGACGGTACGGACCCTATGTGACCGAGCTCGAGCCGGAGCCGCCCGCTTCTGCGGTCGAGTCCGTCGATACCGCAACCGGCGAGGTCACCGACAAGCCCAGGAAGAAGGCGTCCAAGAAGTCGACTGCGCCCAAGCCGCGCACAGCATCGATTTTCGCGACCATGGATCTCGCCACGATCGACCTCGAAACCGCGCTGCGCCTCCTGAACCTGCCCCGCGTGGTCGGCCAGGACCCCGAGTCCGGGGAGGACATCACCGCCCAGAACGGCAAGTTCGGGCCGTACCTGAAGAAGGGTGCCGACTCGCGGTCACTGACCTCCGAGGAGCAGATCTTCGAGATCGACCTCGCCGGTGCCCTCGAGGTCTTCGCCCAGCCGAAGTACGGTGCACGTCGCCCTTCGAGTGCTCTCAAGGAGTTCGACGCGGATCCGGAGTCCGGCAAGCCGGTCAAGGTCAAGGACGGCCGGTTCGGGCCGTACGTGACGGATGGCGTGACGAACGCGACGATCCCGCGCGGAGAATCCGTCGAGGACATCGACTTCGAACGGGCCGTCCAGCTCCTGGCCGACAAGCGCGCGAAAGGGCCGGCGAAGCCGAAGGCGAAGTCCACCACGCGAAAGCCCGCGGCGAAGAAGACCGCCGCCAAGAAACCCGCAGCGAAGAAGACGGCAGCGAAGAAGTAGCCATGGCCGGGTTGTTCATCACGTTCGAGGGTGGCGATGGCTCCGGCAAGTCGACCCAGCTGGATCTCCTGGTCGCGTGGCTCGTCGAGCATGGTCACAGAGTCCTGACGACGAGAGAGCCCGGTGGAACCGAGCTCGGCGACGAACTCCGGGAGATCGTGCTGCACAGCCGCGGTCACATCGCCCCGAAGTCCGAGGCACTCATCTACGCGGCAGACCGAGCCCACCACATCGCGACGAAGGTGCGGCCCGCGCTCGAGAGCGGCGAGATGGTGGTGCAGGACCGCTACTTCGATTCCTCCGTCGCGTACCAGGGGGTCGCGCGGGGGCTCGGGGCCGACGAGGTCAAGAACATCTCCCTGTGGGCGACGGATGGTCTCGTGCCCGACCTCACCGTGCTCCTCGACCTCGACGCGAACCTCGGCAGGGGCAGGCTCACCGCATCCCGAACGCGCTACGACCGGCTCGAGGCTGAGGAACAGGAGTTCCACGATCGCGTGCGCGCGGCCTACCTCGAGGCGGCCCATGCCGAGCCGGAACGGTTCCTCGTGCTCGACGCGACCCAGCCGGTCGACGACATCGCCACCGAGATCCGCGCCAGGGTCTCAGCGCTCCTGGCCTGAGCGTCAATACACTGGGCGCTATGTCGATCTGGGACGAACTGACCGGTCAGTCGGAGGCCATCGCGGTCTTCAGGGCCGCAGCGGGCGACCCTGCCTTCAGCGACCGGGATGCGGCGGCGTCGCCGTCGCATCCCGAGGGTTCGATGACCCACTCCTGGCTCATCACGGGCCCTCCGGGATCCGGGCGCTCCAACCTCGCGTTCGCGTTCGCGACGGCACTTCTGAGCCCCGGCGACCCTGAGGGCGACGCGGCCGCACGCAGGCAGGTGGAGGCGCGGACGCATCCGGATCTCGGAGTGCTCAGCACGGAGCGCGTCATCATCTCCATCGACGAGGTCCGTTCGCTCGTCACGAGCTCCCAGTTCTCGCCATCGGTGGCCCGCTACCGCGTCATGATCATCGAGGATGCCGATCGGATGACAGAGCGTACCTCTAACGTCCTCCTCAAAGCCCTCGAGGAACCCCCGCCCCGCACCGTATGGATCCTGTGCGCACCGAGCGAAGCGGACCTGATCCCCACCGTCCGCTCCCGTGTGCGCAGTGTGCGGCTGCGGATACCCGCGGTTGCGGACGTCGCCGAACTGATCGCGCGCAGGGACGGTGTCGACCTCGCGCTGGCCACGAGAGCTGCGCGCGAATCGCAGAGCCACATCGGGATGGCGCATCGGCTCGCCACCAACGAGCAGGCGCGCGTCCGCCGCGAGCGCACCCTCGATGCTGCGCTCGGCATCCGGACCGTCTCGGATGCGGTGCTGGCCGCCGGCGCGCTCCTGGAGGCCGCGGCGGACGATGCGAAGTCGATCACGGAGGAACGCGATGCCGAGGAGCGGGAGAGCGCACTCCGGTCGCTCGGCGTGGAGCCCGGCGGTACGATCCCACCCGCCCTGCGCGCGCAACTCAGGTCGCTCGAGGAGGACCAGAAGCGGCGCGCCACGAGGAGCCTCCGCGATGGCCTCGACCGCATCATGGTCGACCTGCTCTCCCTGTACCGGGACATCCTTCTCGTTCAGCTCGGTTCGGATGTCGAACCGATCAACCTCGCGGTGATCGACCGCGTGCGGGCGGCGGCCGCGTCCGCGAGCCCGGCGCAGACTCTCGCGACCCTCGACGCCATCGCGACGGCACGTCGCCGCATCGGCAACAACGTCTCCCCGGCACTCGCACTCGAGGCCATGCTCATCACCGCGAGAAGGGCACCATCATGACGCGCACGACGACTCGCGGGATTCGGGTGGCGCTCGTTGCAGCCTGCCTCGCACTCGTTGTCCCCTTGAGCGGATGCGTGTCCGCCTTTCTCCCGCCGGAGCCGGCGAAGACCTCGGTGCCCACGGGGGAGACGGTCGCGGCAGATCTCCAGCCGTACTATTCGCAGGTGCTCCGGTGGTCGAAGTGCGAAGGCACCTTCCAGTGTGCGACGGCGACTGCTCCCATGGACTGGAGCAACCCGTCCGGCAAGTCGATCGAGCTCGCACTCATTCGTGCGTCGGCGACGGGCCAACGGCTGGGTTCCTTGCTCGTGAACCCGGGTGGACCCGGCGGATCCGGCTACGACTTCATTCGTGACAGCCTGACGTACGCCGTGGATGCGACCCTCACCACGCACTACGACATCGTCGGCTTCGACCCCCGCGGCGTCAACAAGTCCTCTGCGGTATCGTGCTACAGCGACCCGTCGCAGATGGATGCCTTCCTGTTCGACATCCCGCCGAATCCGGTCGGGTCGGATGCCTGGATCAGCGACCTGGAGAAGTCCAACGCCGACTTCGGGCAGGCCTGCCTCAAATACACCGGCGACCTTCTCGGATTCGTGGACACGGTGAGCGCCGCGCGCGACCTGGACCTGCTTCGCGCGGTCCTGGGCGACACGAAGCTCAACTACCTTGGCTACTCGTACGGGACGTTCCTCGGCGCCACCTACGCGGACCTGTACCCGACGAAGACGGGCCATCTCGTTCTCGACGGTGCGATCGATCCAGCGACGACCGACTTCGAGGTCACCGAGACCCAGGCGGTGGGGTTCGAGAATGCCGCTCGCGCCTACCTCAAGGACTGCATGACCGGGAAGGGCTGCCCGTTCAGCGGCACGGTGGACGGCGCCATGGCGAAGATCCGGTCGATCCTGGACGGTCTCGATGCGAGCCCGCTGCGAGCATCCGATGGTCGGATGCTCGGCTCCGCCGCCATGTTCAACGCGATCATCCTGCCGCTCTACAGCGAGTCGAACTGGAAGTACCTCAATGACCTCTTCGCGGATGTCATGAAGGGGAACGCCGACTACGCGTTCCAGCTCGCGGACGCCTACTACGGCCGAAACGCCGACGGCACCTACGCGGACAATTCCACCGAGGCCTTCATCGCGATCAACTGCCTCGACTACATCTCCACGAGCTCGAGGGCGACGCTGCGCGCCGAGGCAGCAGAACTGGCCAGGGCGGCGCCCACCTTCGGGCCGCAGATGTCCTATGGCGGAACGTCCTGCGACGACTGGCCGTTCAAGGCGACCCGCGTGCGAGGACCGATCCACGCTGCGGGTTCGGCGCCGATCATCGTCGTCGGGACGACGAACGACCCGGCCACGCCGTACCAGTGGGCGAAGAATCTCGCCTCAGAGCTCGACAACGGGCACCTCGTCACCTACCACGGTGAGGGCCACACGGCATACAACAAGTCCAACGCGTGTGTGAACAACGCGGTGGACCAGTTCTTCGTGAGCGGCACGGTGCCCACGAGCGACCCCGACTGCTGACCCCGCTCGTCTGGTGCAATTTTGCACAATCTGCAAGAATGATCCCATGATCGATGCTTCGGAGAAGAGCGAGCCGGGCCTTCGAGAGCGCAAACGCCGTGCCACCCGCCGCGCGATCCAGCACGCCGTGCTGGACCTCGCAACGGAACATGGCTATGAGCGGGTCACGATCGACGAGATCAGTGCCGCGGCTGACGTGTCCCCTCGCACGTTCTTCAACTATTTCGCGTCGAAAGAAGAGGCGGTCCTCGGCGATTTCCCGTCGCTGGCGGACCTCGCCGCTGCCGAGGACTTCCTCACGGAAGGCAGCGGTGCAGACGTCCTCTCGGGCCTCGGCCGGCTGTTCGAGGCCGCATCGGATGCGATAGTGGACGACCGGACGGTCAACCAGCGGCGCAGGGTGCTGCTTCGCGAGCATCCGGAACTCTTCGCCAAGCGGATGTCGTCCCTCCATTTGTTCGAGGACGAACTCGCGGAGCTCGTCCGGCGGCGGCTCGCCGCCGATGACCCGATGCTCGTGGGAGAGCCGGATGCACTCGCGAGGAGGGCGCACCTCTTGAGCCTCGTCGGTTTCGCCACGATGCGCTTCGCGTACCGGAGCTGGATCGACATGGACGACTCGGAGCCGCTCGCGCGTCGCGTCCGCCAGGCGTTCGAGGAGCTGCAGCAGACTCTCGCGGCAACCGTGCGCTGATGATCCGCTAAGCTTTCATGCTGTGTCTCCTCTCGTGGGAGGCCCGCCGCCTTAGCTCAGTCGGTAGAGCATCTCACTCGTAATGAGAAGGTCGTCAGTTCGATTCTGACAGGCGGCTCCCGAAAGGCCTTTGGGGGTCGATCAGTCCTCCATTAGGGGGACCGACGAGCTGTTCCACCCCCCGAGCGCGTCACATTTCCGGTAACGAATCGCCCCCAAAACAGGGGAGATACGGGCAATCCGAGCCCACGCGCATTGCGATCGGGCACCAGTCGACATAGCGTGGAATACGCGCACCGTTGGGGAACGGTGGCAGAAACCAGTGCCTGGGGGGGACTGTTGTGAAGCGTTCCGCATTTCTCATCGCCGTATTCACGGCTGTGTTGACGCTCGTGCTTCCTTTCGTCGGGGGCAGCGGGCCTTCGCTCTTCGGCACGGTGTCTGCGGCGAACGCCGGCCAGCAGACACTGCTTCCCATTTTCGCCTCGGCTCCGCAGGCCGTCACCACGACGAGCGCGTCGGTCGAGGTCGCGAACCTCAGCGAAGCAGCCATCGCCGCTCAGGCCAAAACGCGAGCCGCACAACTCACGAAGGATTCGGAGCACCTGGCGCAGAAGCCGGTACCGAAGCCCGTCGTGAAGGTATCGGCCGCAGACCGAGCGAGCGGTACCGCTGCACGTCGCGCCGCCGTGGAGGCCTCGGGCGGCAGTTGCCCCTCGGCCGTCAGCGGAACGGTTCCCGGTGCGCCAGGACGCACATCGGCCGGGGGTGTGGCCGGCACGACCAGCGCCGACCTCGCATCCTTCGCTCTCACGTACAACGCGATTCGAGTGGCCAACTGCCTGAAGCCCATCGCCCTGAGTCACTTCCGCTACGACAGCTGCATGGAGACCAGGCTCTTCTGGATGGCGGAGGATCCGAGCACCGATCCGAACAGCGCATGGGGGCACATCGGTTCGACGCGCAGCGATGGCGTTCCGAGCGTCGGCTGCGACGGGAACCTTGCCGGCGGCTACGGCAACACGGGAGCGACGGTCGCGACGAAGTGGTGGAACTCGCTGCCTCACCGCGCCTCTCTCTATCGCCCCACTTACACCGGAAGCGTCAGCGGTGTGTGCATCTACTTCGCGATGACACACGGTGGAATCCCGAACGAGCCGTACTCCTTCACCCGCGCCGCGTCGCGATGGGGCGGCTGCTAGATTCGCCTCCATGGGTTCACTTCGCTGGGGCATCCTCGGCACGGGTGGAATAGCTCACGCGTTCACCTCTGACCTCGTCGGACACGGCTTCACCGTCACAGCGGTCGGATCGCGAAGTCAGGTCGGCGCCGAGAGATTCGCGTCGGTGTTCGGAATCGAGCACGCGCACGCGAGCTACGAGTCGCTCGTCGCGGACGACGCGGTCGATGCCGTCTACATCGCGACTCCGCATCCGGTGCACGCCGAGAACACACTCCTTGCGCTGGATGCCGGAAGGCATGTGCTCGTCGAGAAGCCTTTCGCCCTGAATGCCGCACAGGCGCGCGCCATGGTCTCGCGGGCGCAATCCGGCGGGCAGGTCATCCTGGAGGCCATGTGGACCAGGTTCCTTCCGCACATGGTCCGGATCCGGGAACTCATCGCAAGCGGCGCCATCGGGGACGTCCACACGCTCCTCGCCGACCACAACCAGCGGCTGTCGAATGATCCGCTGGGGCGCATCCGAAATCCCGAGCTCGGAGGCGGGGCGCTTCTCGATCTCGGAATCTATCCGATCTCGCTCGCCTGGGACCTCTTCGGGGGGCCGGACCGCATCCTCGCCAGTGCGAGCATGACCGAGACGGGCGTCGACCGGCAGACGGGCATCATCCTCGCCTACCGGGGCGGCGCCCACGCCGTGCTGCAGACCGCGCTCGACACCAGGGGGCCGAACGGGGCGAGCATCATCGGCACGGCGGGAAGGATCGACATCGATGCCGTCTGGTACATGCCGACCTCCTTCACCGTGTTCGACAGCGCCGGCAACACCGTCGAACGCTGGGACGAACCGGTGACCGGCCGGGGCATGCAGTTCCAGGCGTGGGAGCTCGAACGTCTCGTCGCCGAGGGGTCGAGCGACAACGATGTGCTCCCACCGGCCGAATCGATCGCCATCATGGAGACGCTCGACGAGATCCGACGCCAGATCGGACTGGTTTACCCGCAGGAATCGACGGGAGTCGCACAGGCTTAGGCCGGTGGGCAGGCGGAGCGGGGTTTGCCCCGATATCATGGGCGGGTGAGTGACGAGGAGCCCCAGACCAGACGGTCAGCACGCCAGAGGAGAGACTCCACCGCCTCGCGTTCGGAACCCGCGACGCAGGTCCTGGGCGGCACCGGCGGTTCGGATGGGAGACCGCCGCGAGGTCTCGCGGCGACGATCGCCCGGCATCCGAACGCCTGGATGTTCTCCGCACTCGGTGTGATCTTCCTGCTCCTCGGTACGGCGGCCGTGTTCTCCGGCGTCGCCGTTGGCTCTGTCAAACCCGTCGCCCTGGTCGAGTCCGACACCCCTGCGCCCATTCCGCCACGCGACGTTCCGCTCGAGCCCGCCGCTGCCACGGCGCTGCGCACCTGTTCGATCAACACGGCGGCGAAGGACAAGCGACTGCTCACGTTCGAGGGCTCCGTCATCAACGTGACGACCGGAGAGGTGCTGTTCGATCGCAACGCGGACAAGCCGGCATCGCCGGCGAGCGTGCTCAAGGTGTTCACGGCTGCGGCCGCGCTCATGACGATCGGCCCCGACTTCCGGATGACGACGAAGGTTGTCGAGGGATCGACACCGGGGAGCATCGTGCTTGTCGGTGGAGGGGACCCGACGCTCAGCGCGCTTCCACCCGGATCCGAGAGCGTCTACAAGGGGGCGCCCAAGCTCGCAGACCTCGCAGCGCAGACGACGGCCGCGTGGGAGGAGGCGCATCCCGGCGAGCAGATCACGAGCGTCATCCTCGACGCGAGCTACTGGGATCCGTCTGACAAGTGGGACTCCACCTGGCAGCGCAGCGAGCAGACGATCGGATACCACTCCGAGGTGACCGCGCTCATGGTGGACGGCGACCGTGCGAACCCGAAGGCGATGACGAGCCCGCGAAGCACCGACCCCATCGGCCGCGCTGGCGCAGCGTTCATCGCGGCGTTGAATCTCGGCTACCCGGTCGAGGTCTCGAAGGGTACGGCCCTCCCCGGCGCCGCCAAGCTCGCGGAAGTCAAGTCCCAGCCGATCAAGACCCTGATCGGGCAGATGCTGCCGTACTCCGACAACACTCTCGGAGAGATGATCGCTCGAGTCGTGTCGAAGGAGTGGGGCGGCGGAGGGACCGCGGCATCGCTCAATTCCATCTTCAACTCGACCATCGGCAACCTCGGTCTCGACACGACGGGGATGTTCGTGAGGGACGGTT
This sequence comes from Terrimesophilobacter mesophilus, assembly GCF_014200375.1. Classification (GTDB taxonomy): domain Bacteria; phylum Actinomycetota; class Actinomycetes; order Actinomycetales; family Microbacteriaceae; genus Terrimesophilobacter; species Terrimesophilobacter mesophilus. The sequence continues at coordinate 1,834,018 of NZ_JACHBP010000001.1, forward strand.
CAGGGCTCAGCGCGAAGAATGTCATTCCGCCTCTGCTCGTCGCCCAGCTCATGGCGAAGGTGGCGACGGGTGAACAGGGCCTCGGCCCCGTGAAATCCGCCATGCCGGTCGCCGGGGTCTCCGGCTCGCTCGCCACCCGGTTCACCGGAGGAAACGCGGTGGCGAAGGGCCACGTGACGGCGAAGCCCGGCTGGATCAATTCGTCGCGAACGCTGGCCGGATGGACGAAGGCGGATGACGGTTCGGTGCTGGCGTTCGCGTTCTACGCACTCGGTCCCGTGAAGTCGGAAGCGACGATCGCGCTCGACACCCTGGCGACCAGCATCTACAAGTGCGGAAACAACCTCTCCAACAACTGAGACACTTCGGGAGATGACCATGAGCAGGACGCTGTTCATCATCGATGTTCAGAACGACTTCACCGAGGGCGGAGCTCTCGGCGTCGCCGGCGGGGCAGCGGTCGCCGCCGGGATCACGAGTCTCCTGCGTGGCCACGCAGGACTGTACGACCACGTGTTCGCATCGCGGGACTGGCACAACGCGGATGGCGACAACGGCGGGCACTTCGCGACGGATGCTGAGCCCGACTTCGTGACCACGTGGCCGGTGCACTGCGTGGCGGAGACCCGCGGGGCCGAGTATCACCCGGACCTCGACACGACGTTCGTGACCGAGCACATCCTCAAGGGACAGGGCGTCCCGGCCTATTCGATCTTCGAGGGGACGACGGCCGATGGCCGAACCCTCGCAGAGGTCCTCGACGAACAGGGCGTCATCGACATCGATGTCGTCGGCATCGCGACGGACTACTGCGTTCGGGCATCCGCTCTCGACGCGCTTGCGCACGGGCGTCACGTGCGCGTGTTCACCGACCTCGTCGCGGGAGTGAACCCGCAGAGTTCGGAGGCCGCCATCGCCGAGCTCGGCCATGCCGGAGCGGAGATCACGGTGTCGACATCTCTCGAGTGAATCGAGGAGGGATCGCCTTCATGGCGACATCCCACCTCATCGACGATTTCTACCAGGGTGTCGTGCCCGCACTGCTGCCGTTCCTGGTTCTCGAACGCCAATACAGTTACGCGGCCGTCGCGGGGTTGACCCTCGCGGCGAACCTGCTGTCCTCCGTCGCCCAGCCCGCGTTCGGATGGTGGGGAGATCGAACTCCACGGCGCTGGTTGATACCGGCCGGCATGGTCACGGCGGCGATCGGCGTGAGCCTCGTCGCGTTCACCCCCGAATACTGGATGACCTGGCTCGTGATTGCACTCTCCGGCATCGGGATTTCGGCGTTCCATCCCGAGGCGGCGCGGGCCGCGCGCATCGCGGCCGGGAACAGCAACCGAGCGATGAGCGTGTTCGCAGTCGGAGGAAACCTGGGCTTCGCGACCGGTTCTCTGGTCGCAACACCGCTCCTGCTGTTCACCGGGCTCGGCGGTACCCCGTACCTGCTCATCCCCGCCGCCGTCATGGCGGTCGTGATCGTGCTGCGGCTGCAGCGGGTGCTCGATGGCCCGCGGGACGCCCCGAAGCCGGTTCAGCATCCGCCCGGACCGGACAATTGGCCGGGGTTCCTGCGCCTCACGGCCGTCGTGGTGGTGCGCTCGATCGTGTTCTTCGGGTCCGTCTCCTTCATCGCTCTGTACTTCATTCACGACTTCCGGACCTCCCAGGCTCTGGGTGGCGCCGCACTCACGGTGTTCCTCACCTTCGGGGCCGTCGGCACGCTCTTCGGTGGCTGGCTTGCGGATCGCGTGGGCAGGCTTGTGAGCATCCGCATCGGGTTCGCCGTGTCGATCCCGTCGCTCCTCGGACTCGTTCTCGCGCCCACCTGGCCGATTGCGCTCGTCTTCGTGGCCGTGTTCGGCATCGCGATCTTCGTACCGTTCGCGGTGTTCGTGATCCTCGGGCAGGACTACCTGCCCAACCGGATCGGCATCGCGAGCGGTGTGACGGTCGGTCTCGCCGTCACGGTCGGTGGGTTGTTCAGCCCGCTCCTCGGCTGGATCGCCGACCAGACGAACCTCCGGGTGAGCTTCTTCATCCTCATCGGGCTCACCGTACTGAGCCTCGGACTCGCGTTCCTGCTCCGGGAGCCGGCGTCGGGACCGCGTCATCCGCGACCGCTCGGGGACACGACGGCCGAAGCGGCCGACGAGGGCGCGCTGTGACTCCTAGACCTGGTTTCCGAGCTTGTACTCCGGCATCGCTTCGCCCTTGCGCGTGTAGCTGAAGCCGTCGGCGCCGATCGTGACCTCGGACTCCTCCGTCTCGGTGCGCTCGGTGATGGTGATCGGGCTTCCGCCGAGATCGAGCACGGTGGAACCCTCCGAGTACCAACTCGGCACGACCGGGTTGCCCCACCAGTCGCGACGCTGGTTGTCGTGCACGTCCCAGGTGACGACCGGGTTGTCGGGGTCGCCGGTGTAGTAGTCGTGCGTGTAGATCTCGACGCGGTGGCCGTCGGGGTCGCGCAGGTAGAGGTAGAAGGCGTTGGAGACCCCATGGCGGCCGGGGCCGCGCTCGATGCGATCCGAGAGGCGGTACGCCCCGAGGGTGTCGCAGATGTTCACGATCTGGTTCCGCTCGTGGGTCGCGAACGCGATGTGGTGCAGGCGCGGTCCGCCGCCTCCGGTGAGGGCGATGTCGTGCACCGTCGCCTTGCGGTACAGCCAGCTCGCGTACACGGTTCCCGCCTCGTCCTGGATGTCCTCGCTCACCCGAAAGCCGAGGCTCTCGTAGTACGCCTGAGCGGCCGGCACGTCGGGAGTGAAGATGTTGAAGTGGTCGAGCCGGGAGATCGCCCCGGAGCCCTGCACGTCGTAGCGGCGCGTGTAGCGCTCGACGTGGTCGGCGTCGTAGAAGAACTCCACGGGGAATCCGAGGGGGTCGATGACGCGAACCGCCTCGCCGATTCCGCGGGTGGCGCCGGATGCGCGGTGCTCGACCGAGCATCCGAGGGACTCGAAGTGGGCGGCGGCCTTGGCGACCTCGGCCTGCGATCGCACGCGGTAGGCGAGCGCGGCGAGGGCCGGCACCGGCCCCTGGCGCAGGACGAGCGAGTGGTGCAGATACTCCTCGAACGCGCGCAGGTAGATCGCCTCGTCGTCCTCGTGGGTGACGACGAGGCCGAGGATGTCGACGTAGAACCTCCGGCTCTCCGCGAGGTCGCGCACGATGAGTTCGGCGTATGCGGCACGGATGATGTCAAAGTCTGCGGTCATCGGGAGGCTCCGAATCGTGGGGTGTGGATGGGGGACAGGCTGATGTGCACGGCCTGCTGCTCGCTGTAGAAGTCGAGCGACCGGTAGCCGCCCTCGTGGCCGAGGCCGCTCGCCTTCACGCCACCGAATGGGGTGCGGAGGTCCCGCACGTTGTGCGAGTTGAGCCACACCATGCCGGCCTCGATGCCGTGGGCGAACGTGTGGGCGCGCTTCAGGTCGCTCGTCCACAGGTAGGCCGCGAGGCCGTACTTCACGGCGTTCGCGAGTTCGAGCGCCTCGGCGTCGGTGTCGAACGGGGTGATCGCCACCACGGGGCCGAAGATCTCCTCCTGGAAGATGCGGGCGTCCGGCTTCACGTCGACGAACACGGTCGGCGCGACGTAGTTGCCGGTCTCGAGTCCGGCCGGGCGTCCGCCGCCCGCGACGAGGCGCCCTTCGCCCTTGCCGAGCTCCACGTAGCTCATGACTTTCGCGTAGTGCTCTGGGTGCACAAGAGCACCGACCTCTGTCTTCGGGTCGTGCGGGTCGCCGACGACGATGTTCTTCGCGCGCTCCGCATACTGCGAGACGAAGTCGTCGTAGATGCTGCGCTCGACGAGGATGCGGCTGCCGGCCGTGCAGCGCTCGCCGTTGAGCGAGAAGACCCCGAAGAGGGTCGAGTCGATGGCCGCGTCGAGATCGGCGTCGGCGAAGACGATCGCCGGCGACTTGCCTCCGAGCTCCATCGAGAGACCTTTGAGGTGCTTCGCCGCGTTACCGAAGATGGTCTGCCCCGTCGTCGTCTCGCCCGTGAACGAGATGAGACGGACATCCGGATGCTTGACGAGCGCGTCTCCCGCCTCCTCGCCGAGACCGTTGACGAGGTTGAAGACGCCCTTCGGCAGCCCGGCCTCTTCGAAGATACCGGCCCACAGGCTCGCCGAGAGCGGGGTGAACTCTGCCGGCTTGAGCACGACCGTGCAGCCGGAGGCGAGGGCGGGCGCGAGCTTCCAGCTCTCGAGCATGAATGGAGTGTTCCACGGCGTGATGAGCCCTGCGACGCCCACCGGCTTGCGGTGCACGTAGTTCACCTGGGCTCCGGGCACCTGGTAGGTGTCGTCGCGCTGCGCGACGATCAGGTCGGCGAAGAAGCGGAAGTTCTCCGCCGCCCGCTGCGCCTGCCCGAGCGCCTGGGTGATCGGCAGCCCGGTGTCGAAGGTCTCGAGCTCGGCGAGCTCGGCATCCCTCGTCTCGACCTGGTCAGCGATGCGGTTCAGGATGCGCGCCCGCTCGCGGTTCTTCATGCCCGGCCACGGCCCGTCGTCGAACGCGCGTTTCGCCGACGCGACCGCGAGGTCGATGTCGGCCTGTCTCCCGGCGGCCGCCTGCACGTAGGTCGTGTTCGAGACGGGGTCGAGCACGTCGAACGTCGATCCACCGACACTGTCGACGAGCTCGCCGTCGATGTAATGGCGGATGCGGTCCGGCAGGTTCTGAGGGATGAAGTGCGTCATCTAGTGTCCACCGATCTGGAATCCATCGACCGGGGTGAGGTACTGCTCACCCTCGGTCATGAGCTGTCTGATCTTCTGGAGCCCGGCATCCGTCGGCTCGATGAGCGGCGGTCGCACGTGGCCGCTCGAGATGAGGCCGCGCTGCTCGAGCACCCATTTGCCCGGCGCCGGGTTGGTCTCGACGAAGAGCAGGTCGACGAGCGGGTGCAGCCCGTAGTGAAAGGTGCGGGCGCGATCGAAGTCGCCGGCCTCCCAGGCCTCGAACATCTGGGCGACGGCCGCGGGCGCGATGTTGGCCGTCGCGCTCACGAAGCCGGCCCCTCCGAGAGCCAGGAGCGGAAGGCACAGCAATTCGATGCCCGACCAGACGAGCAGCTCGGGGCCGCACAGGTGCAGGACGCGGGAGAAGTGCTCGAAGTCCTTCGTGGTCTCCTTGACGCCCACGAAGTTCTCGACATCGTGGAAGAGCCGTGCGACCGTCTCCGGCGCGATGTCGACGGCCGTGCGGCTGGGCACGTTGTAGGCGACGATCGGCAGGTCGGGGAATTCCTCGGCGACCGTCTTGTACCAGCGGTAGAGCGCCTCCTGCGTCGGTCTCGCGTAGTACGGCGTGATGATGAGTGCCGCATCGACGCCGGCGTCGCGGGCGGCGGCCGTGAGCTCGAGGGTCTCGTCGAGCTTCGCCGAGCCGGTGCCCGGCATGAAGGGGACGCGGTCGCCGATCGCGGTGGCGACGGTGCGGATGGCCTCCGCGCGCTCGGCGATCGTCTGTGCGCTCGGCTCGCCCGTCGACCCGCCGATCGAGATGCCGTGGCTTCCGGATGCCAGCTGCCAGTTCACGAGGTTCGTGAGGCCCGCGTGGTCGACGGCCCCGTCGCTCGTGAAGGGGGTCATGAGGGGGGCGATGGATCCGCGGATCTGTGCCGGGTCGCTGCGGAACTTCATGGTGTCTCCCTGGTTCTGTGCTGGTGGGCGAGAAACGCGTCGAGAGTGGCCAGCCGGTGGTTGCGGGCGGCGAGCTCGAGCTCGAAGGGTTCGGCGTTCGACTCGATGAGGCCCAGGATGGCCTCGTGCTCTGCGACCGAGTCCCGCGCGCGACCGGGAACGAAACTGAACGTCGACTCGCGCAGCGCGCGCAGCCGAGCCCACCCCCGGTCGACGAGGTCGAGGATGTGCGGGTTCGGGCAGTGTTCGAAGAGCACCGAATGGAAGTCGAGGTTTAACGCGGTGAACGCGACGGGGTCGAAGTGGTGCAGGCTCTCGGCGAGCGCGTCGTTGATGGCTCGCGCGCGGGCCACGTCATCCGACGTCATGTGCGGGGCGGATGCCGCGGTCGCCCAGCCCTCGACGAGGCTCAGCGTCTGCATTGTGACCTGGTATTCGGTCGGGTCGAGCATCGCGACCTGCGCGCCGACATTGCGTTCGAACTGAACGAGGCCCTCGGCCTCGAGCCGCCGGATCGCCTCACGCACCGGCACGACGCTCACTCCGAGCTCCGCCGCGATCGCCCCCAGTACGAGGCGATACCCGGGGGTGTAGCTCGAGTCCTCGATGCGGGACTTGATGAAATCGTATGCGCGCTGCGACTTGCTCGGAGTGAGCGTTGCGGCTACCGCGCTGCCAGCCATTGCTCGTACCTCGCCTTCCACTCCGCGTTCATCGGGTACAGGCCGTCGACGCTCTCGCCTGCACCGACTCGTTCGGCGATGAAGGCCTCCTGCCGCTCCTGCTCGATCGCGTCGCGGACAACCTCATCGACGATCCCGGGCGGGATCACGAGCACCCCGTCGTCGTCCCCGACGATGACGTCGCCCGGTTGCACGGCCGTGCCGCCGCAGGCGATCGTGGCGTCGACCTCCCAGGGGACGTGCCTTCTCCCGAGCACGGCCGGGTGCGGGCCGGCGTGGTAGGTCGGGATGCCGAGCGCCGTCACGGCGTCCAGATCGCGGATGCCGCCATCCGTCACGATGCCGGCAGCGCCGCGCACCTGCGCGCGGAGGGCCAGGATGTCGCCGACGGTGCCCGTGCCGCGTTCGCCGCGCGCGTCGATCACGAGCACCTCGCCGGCACCCAGCGAGTCGAACGCCTGCTTCTGTGCGTTGAAGCCCCCGCCGTGGGAGGCGAAGAGATCTTCGCGGCCCGGAATGAAGCGCAGAGTGCGGGCGAGGCCGACCATGCGCGTGCGCGGCTGGGTCGGTGTGAGGCCGTCGATGCTGACCGTGTTCAAGCCGCGTTTGCGAAGCTGCGAACTCAGGGTCGCTGTGCCGACCGAATTGATCTGCGCCTTCAGGCCTTCGCTCAATGAGTCGCCGGTCGAGGCGGCCGCCTTCGGCTGTGTCGAAACCACTCCGGCCGCTTCCGCCGAACCCCATGCCTCCGCCAGCACGTCGTCATCCACTTTCGGCCCGAACCCGAAGTCCCCGAAACCCGCAACACCTTCGACCACGGGCGTCACGAGGCGGCCGGTCGTGCGGCCAGCGGCATCCTCGACCGCCACTTCCACCACATCCCCCGGTTGCACCACGGTCGACCCGGCCGGCGTTCCGGTGAGGATGACGTCGCCGGGCTCGAGGGTCACGAGTTGCGACAGGTCGGCGACGAGCTGCCCGAACGGGAACAGCAGGGTGGCGGTCGTGTCGTCCTGCACGAGCTCACCGTTCACCCAGGTGCGGATGCGCAGCCCCGCCGGGTCGAGCAGGTTCGCGGCCAGGATCGCCGGGCCGATCGGAGTGAACCCGTCGCCGCCTTTCGAGCGCAGGTTGGATCCCTTGTCCGCGTATTTGAGGTCGTACACTCCGAAGTCGTTGGCCGCCGTGACACCGGAGACGTGGCTCCAGCCTTCCTCCGGGGTCACGCGGCGTGCGCTCTTGCCGATGATGAGCGCGATCTCTCCCTCGAAGGCGAGCAACTCGCATCCCGCCGGTCGCTCGATGGGCGTTCCGGATGCCGACAGCGAGGTCGACGGCTTCAGGAAATAACCGGGCTGGGCGGGCGTGCGTCCGCGCTGGGCAGCGCGACTCGGATAGTTCAGGTGGACGGCGATGACCTTGCCGGGGCGCCGGCCGATCATGGCGTCCACATCCGGGGCGATGCTCTCGTTCACGACACCTCCGTGGTGTACGAAATAATATACGATCTCACCACGACGGGGCGGTGAAGTCAACACCCCCGGCCCCGCCGATACCGCTGGACTCACCGATATCCCCGGACTCGTCTGCCTCACGATGAGGGGAAGGGGAAGGGAAAGGGAAGGGAGATAGGAGTTGGGGTGTCACAACTCGGCGGCGATCGCGCGCGCGGCCTCCGAGAGTCGCGCAGCCAACTGCTCGACGGGGCGCTCGGTCGCGATGTAGACGACGGAGACGGCAGCGGGCGGCTGCCCAGCGACCAGGAGAGGAACCGCGACGGAGGAGAGGCCCTTGATGACCTCATCGTGACTCGTCGCGAACCGGCGGGCGATGACGACCCCGACTTCGTCCCGGGGCGATTCGCCCAGTGTTCGCCACTGCACGGACGACAGGATGGACTGGATCGCGAGGCCCGGAGCCCCCAGCAGCAGCGGATGCCGCGACCCGGGTCGCTGGGCGACGCTCGCGTGCTCGTGACTGGGTTCGACGCTCACGAGGGTGACGACCTCGTCGCGGTCGAGCACGGCGAGGAAGGCGGTCATCCCCAGGTCATTCGCCGCGGCGGTGAGCGCCGGGAGCGCAGCAGCCTGCAGGTCGCGCGAGACGCTGCGGGCGAGGGCGGCCATCCGAGGGGCCAGCTGAACGCCACCTCCGGCATCCCGGGAGACGAGTCCGTGGTCCTCCAGGGTCCTGAGGATGCGGTACGCGATCGAGCGGTGGACGCCGAGGGATGCTGCGAGTCCGGCGATCGACGGGGGTATCGTCGATTCTGCGACGATTTCCAGCATCCGGAGCCCCCGGGAGAGCGTCTGGGAATGCGGTGATTCCAGGCTCATGGCTCGCCGATCGTCCGAAGTGCGCGAGGTCGTTCCCTGTCGGAACGCGGTACTCTATATTAGAACGCCAGAGAAATGAGTGTCAACGATGATGGCCAAGGATCCCCGGGGATTCCAGCCCGGGTCCAGGCTGTACCGGACGCCTGCGCAGTACCTGCGCGGCAGCTATGGCAGGTTCGCGACGGGGGTCGCCGTCGTGACATTCGAGGGTGCAGCCGGGCGGCACGGGATCACCGTGAACTCGTTCACCTCGGTCTCCATGGAGCCTCCGCTCGTTCTCGTGAGCATTGCGCGCGACAGCAACAGCCACGATGAGCTCGTCGACAATCCGTTCACCGTGAACGTGCTGGGTGCGGAGCAGGAGGCGCTCGCGTGGCACTTCGCCGGCGGACCGACCCTGGAACCCGTGTGGATCGATGGCGATCCAGCGCCGCGCCTGAGCGGGGTCCTCTCCTGGTTCTCGTGCACGCCATGGGCGTCCTACGACGGCGGCGACCACACGATCTACGTCGGCGAGGTCCAGGATCACGACTACCGCAACGGCGACGCGCTCGGCTTCGTCGGCGGGCGGTTCACCGTCATCCCGGAATTCAGACCAGGACACGAAGCCCTGCTCTAGGCTCAGCGCACAACCGTCCGCCACAACGAAGGAGCAACCACGATGGGAGCACGGACCGGTCAGCAGTACCTCGACGCGCTGAACGCGATGCGGCCGCACATCACGATCGACGGCGAGGTCGTGAGCGAGAACGTCGCGGAGCATCCCGCCTTCAGTAACGTCGCCCGGACCTTCGCCCAGCTCTTCGACCTGCAGCACGACCCGAAGTACCGGGACGCCCTGACCTACTCGTCGCCCACGACGGGCGACCCCGTGAACGTGTCCTTCCTCATCCCCAAGACGATTGCAGATCTCGAGAAGCGCCGTGCAGGCATCCGGGTCTGGGCCGAGTACTCGAACGGGTTCCTCGGCCGAACGAGCGACTACATGAACTCGGCGCTCACCGCGCTCGCCGCTGCGAAGAAGTGGTTCGAGCAGGCCGACCCGGTCTTCGGCGAGCGCATCGAGGCCTATTACGAGTTCGCCCGCGAGAACGACCTGCTGGCGGCGCACACCCTCATCCCTCCCCAGGTGAACCGCTCGGTCTCCGGCAGCGAGCAACTCGGTGGCCAGCTCGCGGCCCGCATCGTGGAGGAGCGCGAGGACGGCATCGTCATCCAGGGCGCCCGGATGCTCGCGACCGTCGCGCCGATCGCCGACGAGCTGCTCGTCTTCCCGTCCACCGTGCTGCGCAGCACGCCGGAGGATGCGCCGTACTCGTACGCGTTCGCCATCCCGAACGATGCGCCGGGACTGCGCTACCTGTGCCGCACGAGCCTGCACAACGGCGGATCGCACTTCGACGAGCCGCTCGCGAGTCGGTTCGAGGAGATGGACGCCGTTGTCGTGTTCGACAAGGTGTTCGTGCCGAACGAGCGGGTCTTCATGCTCGGACATCCGGAACTCTGCAATAACTTCTACACGGACACCGGCGCCACCGCCCTCATGACGCAGCAGGTCGTGACGCGCACGATTGCCAAAAGCGAGTTCTACCTCGGGCTCGCCACGGAGATCGCGGAGTCGATCGGTATCGACGGGTTCCTGCACATCCAGGAGGCGCTCGCCGAACTCGTGGTGGACGTCGAGATCGGCAAGGCACTCATGCGTGCGGCCGAGGTCGACGCGAAGATGAACGAGTGGGGCATGATGACGCCGCACTGGCCGACGCTCAACGCCGCGCGCAACTGGTATCCGAAGATCTCCCAGCGCTTCCCGCAGATCATCCGCACGTTCTGCGCGAGCGGGCTCATGGCACTCCCGGGCGAGGCGGACCTCGCGAGCGACGCACTGCCGGACATCGAGCTGTACCTCCAGGGCAAATCGCTCACCGGACCCGAGCGGGTGAAACTGTTCAAGCTCGCGTTCGACGCGTCGATCTCGGGATTCTCCAGCCGGCAGGCGCTCTACGAGTACTACTTCTTCGGCGACCCGGTGCGGATGGCGGGCGCACTCGTGGGCAGCTACGACACGGCGCCCCTTCAGGAGCGCATCGCGGACCTCCTCGCACGCGCCGACTGAGGGCCGCGCTCCGCCCGCGGTCATAGGGGCTCGGGCGCACCCGGGGGCCGCGGAATCGCTACGCTGGAACCAGACCCTAAGGAGTGCTCTCATGAGTGATGTGCGCGAGGCCGAACTGCTGGCTTCCGTTCCCGACAAGCTGTTCATCGCGGGGAAGTGGGTCGCGGCATCCGGCGGTGGAACCCTCGATGTCCACGATCCTTCGACCGGGAAGGTGATCCGTCAGATCGCGGACGCGACGGCCGAAGACGCGCAGAAGGCCATGGATGCCGCGGCCGAGACGCAGGACTCCTGGGCGGCCACCGCTCCGCGCATGCGCAGCAACATCCTGCGCCGCGCATTCGATCTCCTCATGGAGCGGGCGGACGACTTCGCATTGTTGATGACGCTCGAGATGGGCAAGCCGCTCGCCGAGTCGATGGGCGAAGTGAAGTACGGCGGCGAGTTCCTGCGCTGGTTCAGCGAGGAGGCGGTGCGCATTCAGGGCCGTTACGGCTCGAACCCCGAGGGCACCGGCACGATGATCGTGACGCAGCGCCCGGTCGGCCCTTGCTACCTCATCACCCCCTGGAACTTCCCTCTCGCAATGGCGACGCGCAAGATCGCGCCGGCGCTCGCGGCGGGCTGCACGGTCGTGGTCAAGCCGGCTGCGCTGACCCCCCTCACGACGCTCGCCTTCGTGAAGCTGCTCGAAGAGGCCGGGCTGCCGGCCGGGGTCGTGAACGTGCTCACGACCTCGTCATCGAGTGCGGTGTCGAAGCCGATCTTCGCCGACTCCCGCCTGCGCAAGCTGAGCTTCACCGGGTCGACCCCGGTCGGCGTCGCCCTGCTCAAGCAGGCGGCCGACGGCGTGCTGCGCACCTCGATGGAGCTCGGCGGCAACGCGCCGTTCGTCGTGTTCGAGGACGCCGACCTGGGTGCTGCGGTCGACGGTGCCATGATCGCGAAGTTCCGCAACATCGGCCAGGCCTGCACGGCCGGTAACCGTTTCATCGTGCAGGAGTCGGTCGCGGACGCGTTCGCGCAGAAGGTGACCGAGCGCGTCAAGGCGTTCAAGGTGGGTCGGGGCACCGACGACGGCGTCACGATCGGCCCGCTCATCGACGCGAAGGCGGTCGAGAAGGTCGGCGCGCTCGTGGCGGATGCCGTGAAGCGCGGTGCGACGGTTCACACCGGCGGCTCGGCGATCGACGGCGATGGGACCTTCTTCGAGCCGACCGTCATCAGCGACGTGAAGCCGGGGAGCGACATCCTGACCGAGGAGATCTTCGGGCCGGTGCTGTCGATCGCCACCTTCAAAGACGAGGCGGATGCCGTTCGCATGGCCAACGCCACAGAGTACGGCCTCATCGGCTACGTCTACACGAAAGACCTCGCGCGCGGCCAGCGGATGATCGACGCGATCGACACCGGAATGATGGGCTTGAACGTCGGGGTCGCCTCGAACGCGGCGGCGCCGTTCGGCGGGGTCAAACAGTCCGGCCTCGGCCGCGAGGGCGGCTTCGAGGGCATCCACGAGTACCTCTCCACGAAGTACACGCTGACGCCCGCGCACTCCGGCTGAGAGCGAAGGCGATTTCTCGCCTTCGCTGCCGGTGCCAGCGCCGACGGCCGTCTCGGCCGCCGGTCGACCTCGGCGGCGAACGCGCATCGACCGTAGGCTGGGGCTATGCACGAAGCAGTCATCGTCGACGTCATCCGCACACCGAGCGGACGGGGCAAGCCGGGCGGCCAACTCTCCGGCACCCATCCGGTCGACCTTCTCGCGGGGGTGCTCGAGTCGCTCGTGCAGCGCAGCGACCTCGACCCGGCGCTCGTCGACGACGTGATTGGCGGATGCGTGTCGCAGATCGGCGAGCAGGGCTACAACGTCGCGAGGAACGCGCTGCTCGCGGCGGGCTTCCCCGACTCGGTGCCCGGCACGACCGTCGACCGGCAGTGCGGGTCCAGCCAGCAGGCCGCCATGTTCGCGGCGCAAGGGGTCATGACCGGCCAGTACGACATCGCGATCGCGTGCGGTGTCGAATCGATGAGCCGCATTCCGCTCGGTACCTCCGCCGCAGGCATGGACAGATACGGTTCGAAGCTGCGCGCCCGCTACCCGGATGGGCTCGTCAACCAGGGAGTCTCCGCCGAGCTCATCGCACACAAGTGGGAACTGGACCGAGACGCGCTCGACGAGTTCTCCGCACGCTCGCACCGGCTCGCTGTCGAGGCGCGCGAGGCGTTCGCGGACGAGATCGTCGCGGTCGACGGGCACACGATCGACGAGACGGTGCGCGATGCGACGACTGTGGAGGGTCTCGCCGGACTGAATCCGGCGTTCCGCACCGACGAGCTCGCGGCACGCTTCCCCGAACTCGACTGGCGGATCACCCCCGGCAACTCGAGCCCGCTCACCGACGGCGCCTCCGCCGCCCTCATCATGAGCGCCGAGAAGGCCGAGAGTCTGGGCCTGAAGCCGCGGGCGCGATTCCACGCCTTCGCGGTGACCGGCAGCGATCCGATCTTCATGCTCACGGGCGTCATCCCGGTGACCCGCAGAGTGCTCGAGCGTGCCGGGCTCACCGCCGACGACATCGACTGGTTCGAGGTCAACGAGGCGTTCGCGTCCGTGCCGCTCGCCTGGCAGAAAGAGCTCGGCACCGACCCCGACAAACTCAACCCGCGCGGCGGCGCGATCGCCCTCGGGCACGCGCTCGGGTCATCCGGAACCCGCCTGCTCACGACCCTCGTCAACCAGCTCGAGGCGAGCGGCGGTCGCTGGGGCCTGCAGACCATGTGCGAGGGCGGCGGGATGGCCAACGCGACGATCATCGAACGACTCTGAACCGGCCGGAGGAACCCATGCAGGAGGTCTCGGAATGAACATCGACGGATGCTCGGCGCTCGTCACAGGCGGCGCCTCGGGCCTCGGGCTGGCGACGGCGCAGGCGCTCGCCGCGGCCGGTGCCGAGGTCGTGATCATCGACCTGCCGAACTCGAAGGGTGAGCAGATCCCGGATGTCGTGTTCGCCCCCGCGGACGTCACCGACGAGGCGCAGGTGCGGGCTGCCATCGCGATGGCGACCATGCCGCTGCGGATCGTCGTGAACTGCGCCGGCATCGCCACGGCGGAGCGCGCCCTCGGCAAGGAGGGGCCGCTGCCGCTCGAGCGGTTCGAGCGGGTCATCCGGGTGAACCTCATCGGAACCTTCAACGTCATCCGGCTCGCCTCCGAGGTGATGGCCGCGACGGAGCCGCTGGGCGGGCCCGGCCAGGGCGAGGCGGAGCGCGGTGTCATCGTCAACACTGCTTCGGTCGCCGCGTTCGACGGTCAGATCGGTCAGGCCGCGTACTCGGCGTCGAAGGGTGGTGTTGCCGCCATGACGCTGCCTCTCGCTCGCGAACTCGCGGCTCGGCTCATCCGAGTCATGACGATCGCGCCGGGAACCTTCGACACCCCGATGCTGGCGGCCCTGCCCGAGGCCGCGCGAGACTCCCTCGGGGCACAGGTGCCGCATCCGTCTCGCCTCGGCCGGCCGGAGGAGTACGCGGCGCTCGTGAAGCACATCGTCGAGAACCCGATGCTCAACGGGGAGGTCATCCGGCTCGACGGCGCCATCCGGATGCAGCCGAAGTAGCCCTCCCGCGATGTCCGTCGTCGAGATCACCGAGCTTGCGGACCCGCGCCTCGCCGACTTCGCCCACGCGACGGACGTCGGGCTCAAGAACGACCGCGGCCCGCACGGCCTCTACATCGCCGAGTCCGCGCTCGTGCTGGAGCGGGCACTCCGCGTGGGCCACGCGCCGCGCGCGGTGCTGGCGCTCGGCGAGTCGGTCGAGCAGGCGGTCGCCCTCGTCGGGCCGGATGTCCCGGTGTTCTCCGGACCGGGTGCGCTGCTCGCCGAGCTCACCGGTTACCAACTCCACCGGGGGCTCATCGCCTCACTCGAGCGTCCTCCGCTGCCGGCGCCGGAGTCGCTGCTCGCCGATGCTCGGCGAATCGTCGTCCTCGAGAACGTCGTCGACCCGACGAACGTCGGCGCGATCTTCCGCTCGGTCGCGGCGATCGGGGCGGATGTCGTGCTCGTCACCCCGCGCTGCTCCGACCCGTTCTACCGGCGCGCGATCCGTGTGTCGATGGGCACCGTGCTGCAAGTGCCGTGGACGCGCGTCGGGGAGTGGGGACCGACTCGCGAACTGCTCACGGCATCCGGATTCCATATCGCAGCGCTCGCTCTCGCCGACGGGGCGGTGAGCCTGCGCGACTTCGCCGCGGGCCCGCCGGAGCGCGTCGCACTCGTGCTCGGCACCGAGGGCGACGGCTTGACCCCGGATGCGTTGGCCGCCGCCGACACGATCGTGCAGATCCCGATGCGGCATGGCATCGACTCGCTCAACGTGGCCGCGGCAGCCGCCGTCGCGATGTGGGCGATCGCCTAGCTCTCGAGCGGTTGGCCCTGTGCGGTCGGCTCTCGAGCGCCTAGTTTTCCAGCGGCGGGGTCGGCAGATGCGTGCTGATCCCGATGCGGTTCCAGATCGCGATCGTGCCGATCGCCAGGATGAGGTCGCCGAGGCCCTTCTCGCCGAACTCCGCTTCTGCCCGCGCCCATAGGTCGTCGCTCACTCCGCCCGCGATGTCGGTGACGTCATCCGTGAGCTCGAGGGCGAGCCGTTCGCGTTCGGTGAAGAACGTCGACTCCTCCCAGGTGGACACCGAGACGATCTTGCGCTCCGGCATCCCGCCTGTGCGCAAGTCGGTCGAGTGGCTGTCGACGCAGTAGTTGCAGCCGTTGAGGAAGGAGGCGCGCAGGTAGACAAGGTTCATGAGGTCGGGGCCGAGGGCATCCGCGATGTAGTTGTCGAGCTCGACGACCTTGCGGTAACCCTCGCGGGCGGATCTGCTGATCGGGGTGCGGGTCATGATGGTGCCTCTCGTGTTGTAGCACCTCCCACGCTACGCCCGCGCGCCGACGACTAAAACGAAGGTGATGCGGCTCGATCGCGCCACATCGGGGTCGAAGTGGTCGACACCGGCCGGATCTCCTTCGTTTTCGTTCACGCCAGAAGCTGGTGGTGCGCCAGCTCTTTGTAGAGCGGCGTCGAGGCGATGAGTTCGGCGTGCGTGCCGACGCCGATGACGCGGCCGTGGTCGAGGACCACGATCTGGTCGGAGTCGACGACGGTCGAGAGTCGATGCGCGATGACGATGAGGGTGCGGTTCTCGGCGACGGCATCGATCGACTTGCGCAGCAGTTGCTCGTTGAGACCGTCGAGCGATGATGTCGACTCGTCGAGCAGCAGGATGGGTGGCGCAGCCAGCAGCGCCCGTGCGATCGCGAGCCGCTGGCGCTCGCCGCCGGAGAGCATGACGCCATCCTCACCGACGGGAGCATCGAGGCCGAGCGGGTTCCGCTCGAGCACCTCGGTGAGGTTGACGGCGTGGAGCACGTCGATGCACTGCGCATCCGTCGCATTCGGGGTCGCAAGGGTGAGGTTCTGGCGGATGCTCCCGGCCAGTACTGGCGCATCCTGCTCGACGTAGCCGATCTGCGCGCGCAACTCTGCGCGATCGAGAGAGCGGATGTCGACCCCGCCGAGGCGGACGACTCCGGCATCCGGGTCGTAGAACCGCTCGATGAGGGCGAGGATGGTGCTCTTGCCGGCGCCGGACGGCCCGACGAGGGCCGTGCGCCTGCCGCGGGCGGCGCCGAAGGTGACCGAGTCCAGGACGGCTTGTGGGGCGCCGACGCCCGAGTCAGGCATCGGCGGCGATGGTGAGAAGTCTCCTTCGCTCGACGCCGGAGCGCGCGTGTACCCGAACGACACCCCTTCGAAGCCGATCGCGTCGTCCGACGCGACGGTGGCGGCCGGTTCGACCGTGGCATCCGCCTCGCCTTCACCCGGCAGGTCGATGATCTCCTGGATTCGCCCGAGTGCGCCGAGTGCGGCGTTCACCGAGGTGACCGCCCCGAACGCCTGACCGAGGGGCAGGATCATGAGGAACAGGAACAGAATGAATGCCACGAGCGAGGCGACGGTGATCGCACCGCTTGCGACCCGGAATCCGCCGACGCCCAGCACGACGAGGAATGACACCTGCATGGCGATTCCCGCGATCGGCACGACGAGGGCGGAGATCTTCGCAACGGTGATGCCCATCCTCCACGCGCCGACCGCGTCGTTCTCGACGGCGGCGATCTCGCGGTCCGTCGCGTTCGCAGCGCGCACGGTGCGCACGGCGCTGATCGCCCGCTCCACGGATGCCGCGAGGTCGCCCACCCGGTCCTGCGCCTTCCGGCTGGCCACCCGGATGCGCGCCGAGAGCAGCGTGACCGTCACGACCGAGGCGGCGATCACCAGCACGGTCAGCCCGAGCAGGATGGGGTCGATGATGAGCATGGCGATGAGCGCGCCGACGAACGTGAGCGAGCCGCCGATCGCCTCGACGAGGCCCTGGGTGAGCACGGCGCGCAGAAGGGTCGTGTCGGAGCCGACACGGGAGACCAGGTCACCGGTGCGACGCGTGTCGAATTCGCTGATCGGCAGCCGCAGCATCCGGCCGACGAGCCGTCTTCGGCTGGAGAGCACGACGCCTTCGCCAGTGCGCTGCAGCAGGTAGTGCTGATAGCCGGAGATGAGTCCGGATGCGACGACGAGCCCGACGAGCAGCCAGACGAGGGCGCCAAGCCCGCGACCCTTCTCGACGACCGTGATGACCTGGCTCACGAGCAGCGGCTGGGCGAGCGAGGCCGCGGCGCCGAGGATGCTGAGCACCGTGACGACGCTGAGCACCTTCTTGTGCTCGAACAGGTAGGGGAGAAGCTGGCTGAACCGGGCGCGAGGCCCCTCCTCGCCGGTTTCCGCGCGCCGGCGCATCATTCCGCGCCGATCCTGTGCTGCTGTGCTCATGGTTGTCTTCCTGTCGGTGTTGCGCGGTGGCCCGGCGGCTTCACCGGCGTCCGTATTTCTTGTGTACCGCCTGGCGGGTGACCCCGAGCGCCGTGGCGATCATCTGCCAGCCGTAACCCGCATTCCGGGCCTTGCGGACCAGTGCGGCCTGCTCGCGGTCGAGTGCGGTGTTTGCCGCGATGAGGCGCTTTCGCTCTTCGGCGAGCAATTGAAGCAGAGCGAGAGGGTGGTCACCATTCTCGTCGCTCAGGGTGTGTGGATAGTGCGGCACCTGTCAACCATAGTTGACAATCCGAGCCTCGTCAACCGCGGTTGACAGCCGCCGCATTTCGCTACGGGCCGCCCAATGGTTGCGTTGACCCGCCCACGACGCAGCGGTCGGGAGCGAACTCCTGGCCCCACGAGTTGGATGGGTAGCCGAGAGTCGAGGCGAGCGCCGTGATGGTCGCCACACAGTTGGTGAACGATACGCGGCTGGAATCGACCCCGCCGAACGGCTTCGACCCGACGAACCCGGCCGGGCTGTTGATGTCGAAGCCGTATGCGAAGTCCGCCCAGCGCGTGAAGGGCGGATTGTCGGACGCATCCCCGGCGAGGGCGACGATGGTCGAGCCGTCTCCCGGACCGGTCAGGAACGCGAACTGCTGACAATGCGGGACGTAGTCGCCCGGCGACGGCGGTGCGGCGAGGACCTCGATCTGATGAGCGGCGCCGCTCGACGCGAGGCCGACATCCTGAGCGGTCGGAAACAGTAGAAGCGGCAGGTCAGGCGGCCAGGTCTTCGAACCGACGAGCGTCGCGGTGTAGTCCACCTGGACGAGCCCGTATGCCTGGCCCGCGAGAGTGTTGGCATCCAACTCTCCTGCGCACCAGTCCGTGATCACCGCCGATCCAGTGGCCGCGTCCGGCGCTGTGGCCGCCTTCGACGCGTGCACGACCAGTGTCAGCGCGAGTTCAGCACCGTTGTCGGCGGTGACGGTGCCGGTCATCCCGAGCACGCTGTCCGGCGGCAGGGCCTGGACCGGAGGGCCGGGTGGGGCGCTCGGCGCCTCCATGACCGTCGGTGAAGGCGATTCGAGCGGCGACTTCTCCGGCTGGCACGCGGTGAGGAGAAGAAGAGGTACAAGGGCGACGGCTGCGAACGTCAAGCGCGGGACTCTCATGGCGACCTTTCGGCGCGGACGGTGAGGCGTGCCCATGTTATTGCCCGTGAACGGTCGGCCGGAGCAGCCACGCTCGGGGCCCGCCGAGGATAATGTGGGTGGTTACGGGTTATCCTTTCCCTCGTGCCATCACCAGACACCCTCTCCTCCACAGCGAACAACGCCGTCATTTCCGCGAGCAATCTGACCAAGAAGTACAAGGATTTCGCCGCCGTCGACGGGATCTCCTTCGACATCGCGCCGGGCGAGTCCTTCGGATTCCTCGGCCCCAACGGTGCGGGCAAATCGACGACGATGCGGATGATCGGGGCCGTGTCCACGCGCACGTCAGGCGACCTGTCCGTCGTCGGCCTCGACCCCAACCAGTTCGGTCCGGAGATCCGGTCGCAGCTCGGAGTCGTGCCGCAGGAGGACAACCTCGACTCCGAGCTCAAGGTGCGGGACAACCTCATCGTCTACGGCCGATACTTCGGTCTGCCGCACAGCTACCTCGGCCCGAAAGCAGACGAGCTGCTGGAGTTCGCACAACTAGGGGAGAAGGCGAAATCCAGGGTCGACGATCTCTCCGGCGGGATGAAGAGGCGCCTCACGATCGCGCGTGCGCTCATCAACAACCCGCGCATCCTCATGCTCGACGAACCGACGACGGGCCTCGACCCGCAGGCCAGGCACATTCTCTGGGACCGCCTGTTCCGCCTCAAGGAGCAGGGGACGACGCTCGTCCTGACGACCCACTACATGGATGAGGCCGAGCAGCTGTGCGACCGGCTCGTGGTCATCGACAAGGGCACCATCATGGCGGAAGGCTCCCCTTCCTCCCTCATCAAGAAGTATTCGACTCGGGAGGTCCTCGAACTCCGGTTCGGGTCGGACCGGAACGCCGATGTTGCGCAGCAGGTGGAGCCCCTCGGCGAGCGCATCGAGGTGCTGCCGGACCGCATCCTCGTCTACAGCGATAACGGAGAAGTGGTCCTGCAGAAGGTCACCGACCTCGGACTCAACCCGTTGACATCCCTCGTGCGCCGTTCGAGCCTCGAGGACGTGTTCCTTCGTCTGACCGGAAGGTCACTCATCGAATGACGCACTCTTCTCCTCTCGGGCCCGGCTCATCGCCGGTCACGCCGGTCGGGACTCGCATCGGAACCCCGGAACACGCCATGGCAGGCGGTCTCAAGCCTCGCCGATTCGGCGGCCTGTACGTCGCGGAGCACCGGCTGAAGGTCATGCGCGGCTACCTGCAGACGATGGTCGCGACCGGGATCGGCACGCCTCTGCTCTACCTCTACGCGCTCGGCGTGGGCCTTGCGACTCTCGTCGACGCCAATATGGCGAACGGCGGATCAGGGGGCAGCGAGGTGAGCTACCTGATCTTCGTGGCGCCTGCGCTCCTGTGCAGCGCGGCGATGACGACCGCGACGGAGGAATTCAGCTACCCCATCATGCTCGGGTTCAAGTGGAACCCGACCTTCTTCGGGATGAACGCAGCGCCTCTGCAGGGCGGCCAGATCATCAACGGCGTGACCTACGCCGTGATCGTGCGCCTCGTCGCCCAGAGCATCGTCTACTACCTGTTCATGCTCCTGTTCGGGGCCATCCCGGGACCCTTCGGATGGCTCGTGATCGTCGTCGGCGTTCTGACCGGCATGTCGCTCGGTGCGTTGCTCATGGCGTACGCGACGCACCTCAAGGAGGATAAGGGCCAGTTCAACTACATCATGCGGTTCGGCGTGATCCCGTTGACGCTCTTCTCCGGCACGTTCTTCCCGCTCTCGACCCTCCCGGTGTGGCTCCACTGGATCGGATGGATCTCCCCGCTCTGGCACGGAACGGAGCTGTCGAGGGTGCTCTCCTACGGCTATCAGGAACCCGCGTGGCTCTCGGTGGTCCACGTCGCCTACCTCGTGCTCCTGATCGTCGTCGGCTGGTGGCTTGCGCGTCGACTCGCCGTGAAGAGGTTGAACCGATGACGATCACGAGAGAGGCCGCGCCGCTGGTCCAGGTGAAGCGGCCCCTGCTGCTCCCGTCGCTGTATGCGGGCAACGCACGCTCCGTCATGGAGCGAGGCATCCTCGCGACGGCGAAGACCAACTGGCTCATTGTGGTCTCCGGATTCTTCGAGCCGGTGTTCTATCTCCTCGCTATGGGTATCGGCCTCGGCAGCTACATCGGTGCGATCCAGCTCCCCGGCGGGCAGACGATCCCCTACGCCGCCTACATCGCGCCGGCGCTTCTCGCTGTCGCCGCGATGAACGGCGCGGTCTTCGACTCCACGTGGAACGTCTTCTTCAAGATGAACTTCGGCAAGATCTACGACGGCATGCTCGCGACATCCCTCGGCCCGTTCGACGTCGCGCTCGGCGAGATCCTGCTCGCCCTCGCCCGCGGGTTCGTCTACGCCTGCGGCTTCATGATCGTGATGCAGGCGCTGGGACTCAATCTCGCCTGGACCGCGATTCTCGCGCTGCCGGCGGTGCTGCTCATCGCGTTCGCGTTCGCGAGCTTCGGGATGGGCATCACGAGCTACATGAAGACGTTTCAGCAGATGGACTGGATCAACTTCATCATGCTGCCGATGTTCCTGCTGTCGGCGACGTTCTACCCCATCACGGTGTACCCGGCCGGCCTGCAGTGGGTCATCCAGGCGATGCCGCTGTGGCACGGCGTGGAACTGGTTCGCGGCTTCACGACGGGTCTCCTCGATTCGGCGACGCCGTGGCACATCCTGTACTTCGTCGTCATGATCCTCGTCGGGATGACGCTGACCACCCGCCGACTGAAGGCGCTGTTCCTGAACTGAGTCGTGCGGTCAGTGCCAGAGAACGGCGATGCAGATGTTGGCGAGCGTGAAAGCGCCGATGACCCAGATCACCCAGGACGGTGCCGCCGCCTTCTTGCGGAACAGGAAAACGAGCACGGTGATGAGCAGGACGATGGCGAGCTTCGTGCCGATCTTCCCGTTGTTGATCGACCCGCCACCCATCTCGATGAACGCGACGAGCAGGATGCCCGTCACGAGCTGCGTGAGTGCGCCGTGAATCATCGCCGCGATGATGCGGCCCTTTCCTGCGATCGTGTCCTTCACCTGGACGAGCACGCCGCCGAGCAGCGAGGCGAGCCCGACGAAGTGGAGGATGAGGACGATGCCGAAGACGATGGGCGGGATAGTCATGCCCACATCATCCCAGAGGGCTCAGCCGCGCGCGAATCCCGGTCGCACCTCGCCGCACGCGACTCGGCATCCGCCTGTCGCTCAGCGCTGGAAGAACACCACGTACACCCACATCGCGAAGAGCACGACGGAGGCGAGCGCGACGATGGTCAGGAGCACGCGGGGAAAATTGAAGCTCACGGGGCCAGCTTACCGTTCCCGTTGGTGCGGATCTCGGTGAGGTAGGTCTGGTACCCGGCCACGTCGAGGGTGTTGGCGACGGAGTGGATGCGGTCCGGCTCAGCGATCGCGATCATCGCGCCGCCGCCGCCACCGCCCGTCAGTTTGGCACCGAGCGCGCCAGACCTGCGGGCGAGGTCGATGACGGCCTCGAGTTCCGGGCTCGACACCTGCAGCGCATTGAGCAGCCCATGGTTGAGGTTCATGACCTCGCCGAGGGCCGACAGGTCGCCTCGTGTGAGGGCATCCAGACCCGTCATGACGAGCCCGTCGATCTCGTCGAAGATCGCCTCGTAGTGCTGCGGGTTCTTCTGCCAGCCGGCATGCACTCGTCCCACCGTGTCGGCGGTGAGGGATCGAACGCCGGTGAGGCCCACGACGACCGGAATCGATACGGGGGTGCTGATGTCGCGGATCTCGTTGCCGGCATCCGATCGACGAAACAGGATCATCCTCCCGAACGTGGCGACGGTGTTGTCGATCCCGGAGGGAGTGCCGTGTACGAGTCCCTCGCACTCGAATGCGAGTTGGGAGATCGCCTCGTCGGAGACACTGAGCCCGAAGTGGTGCACGATCGCCCGGATGACGGCGACCGCGAGGGCCGCCGATGCGCCGAGGCCGCTGGCCCGCGGAAGCTCGGGGACGACATCGACATGCACGGGAAGGTCGCCCACTCCGAGACGCTGCGCGATGAGCTTCGCGACACGCTCCGCGAGTTGCGCGCCGGCCGGGTTGTGGGCCGCAGGGTCGGAGTCCCAGCCGGTGATCGTGAGTTCGCTGGTGTGCGCCGGCCCCGTGACGTCGGCCCGGATGACGAGGCTGAGCGGTGCGGCGATGGCGTGCCTGCCGTAGACGACGGAGTGTTCGCCGAGCAGGATGATCTTCCCGTAGCCGACGTTCTGGCCGAGGTCGACGCTCGCGGGCCCGAGCGGCATGATGTCGATGGTTCCGGTCGGTGTAGCGCCGCCCTTGAGTGCCTCGATGATCTTCTGCGCCTTCCACACTTTGATGTCGCCGCTGGCGACAAGCCAGTCCACCACATCCTCGAATTGTTCTTCGCTCGCCCCGGCCGCGACGGCGACGCTCCTCGCGTGCAGTCGCATGTGGCCGGGCTGGATGCCCTCCGTCGACAGCGCCTTGAGCGCCGCGAGGTTCTGCGCCAGTCCGACCGCTGCCATGATCTCCGCGAGCTCGCGCGCCGATCGGGTCCCCAGGATGTCATAGGCGATGCGGATGACGGGGTTCGACTCAACCTGGCCACCGACCGTTCCCACCTTGAGCGGCAGTTCGATCTCGCCCACCAGGTTGCCGTCGTCATCCGTGGACCAGCGCGTGAGCGGGCGGTAGGCGCCGGTCGTGGCCGCGAACGCGTGGGCGGCGGCCTCGACCGCCCTCCAGTCGTTCCCCGTGGCGATCGCGACGGCATCGATCCCGTTCATGATGCCCTTGTTGTGCGTCGTGGCGCGATACACGTCGAGTTCGGCGAACTCTCCGGCCAGAACGATGCCGTCCCGCACTGCTTCACCCGAGAAGTGCTCTGTCCCGAGCACCTCCGGCGGCAGGACGCATCGGGCTCTCACCATGGCGCGATCGGTGAGGTTGGAGAGGATGCGCAGAAAGACCCGCCCCCCGCTCAGCTCCTCCAGCACGGGGCCGATCGCCTCGCACATGGTGTTCACCAGATTGGCGCCCATCGCATCCTTGGAGTCGACGATGAGATGGACGACGAGTAGTTCACCGTGGGATGCCGTCTGCCCGCGCCGGTGCACCTCCAGGTCCACCGCCCCGCCGCCGCGCGCCACCATGTTCGGGTGTGTCGCGTTGGCGACCTGAAGGATACGGGACGAGCCGGCGAGGATCCGCTCGGCCGCGGCATCCGCGTCGGCGACATCCAGAATCTGCACCTGCCCGATGATGAGAGGTTCGTCCGCAATACTCGTGAAGCCGCCGGCCTTGCGCACGAGGAGGGCGGCCGAGCTCACCGCGGCGATGATGGATGGCTCTTCGACCACCATGGGGATGAGGTGGTCGCGACCGTTGATGTCGAAGTTCAGGCCGAGGCCCATGGGCATGGAGAACACACCCACGACGTTCTCGGTGAGCCGATCGGCCTTCATCGCCGTGAGAATGTACGAGCCCGTGCTGAGCGACTCGTAGTTCTCCGGTGTGAGGATGCCGCGGTCTCGCAGTTCGCGCAGCCGCTCTTCGACGCTCAGCTGGTAGAAGCGGGGGATGCGGGAGTCCTTCATGCGTCGCCCGTCCGCACTCCGTCGGGGCTGAACGGTGCGGGGATCACGGTGGCTCCGGCTTCGGTGAAGACGGACTGAAGTTGGTCCGTGGAGTCAAGCTTGGCAAAGACTAGGCCGAGGTCGCCACCTCCGGCGCCGCTCGTCTTGAAAACGGCCCCGGATGCTGTGGCGAGTTCCCGCAGTTCGCGGTGCCGTTCGCTGACGATTCCGGCTCCGGCGTGCCGGTCGAGGGTTTCCACCCCGGCGAAGTACTCGGCGGCCAGTTCGAGGAACGAGTCGGCGTCCGCGAGCGCGTCGTCGACTCGCGCCGCGAGCGAGCCGAGACGGTCGAGATCGCGCCGGTGGGCGCGCGGGTCACGCACTGCGAAGTCGGCGACGCGGGACACGAGGTCGACGGTGCTGCTTCCGGAGCCCGTCGTGACGGCGAAGAATCCGAGCCCGTTCGGCCAGCCGCGGGGTGCCGGAGGCTCGCCCCGCGTGTACCGGAGGAGTCCTCCGTACACGCCGGCCGCGACGTCGCCGCCGCTGCCTCGCCCGCCCTGCGCCTCCGTGTGGGCGCGCGAGGCGGTCGCGAAAAGCGCTTCAGGGGTGAGCGGGGGGCCGTACGCGGCCGCGAGCGCTGCCGTGAGCGCGACGGCGACGGCGGCGCTCGAGCCGAGGCCGAGCTTGTGGGAGTCCACGAAGAACGGTGAGCTGTCGATGTCGATGTGCACTGCCGGGCCGGCAGCGGACCGTTCGGCGACGGCCGATCGCACCCGATCGAAGAGTCGGAGCCTCCTGCGAAGCGCGTCCTCGATCCCTTCTGGGAGGGCGCCGCCTTCGCCGAGGTCGAGTCGGTCGATGCCGAGTTGGGGGCTCGTGATGCTCCACGACTCCGAGTCGGTCACGGACACGGAGACCCTGCGCTCGATGGCCGCGAGGAGCGCGGGCGCTCCGTCCAGCACGGCATACTCTCCGACCAGGTACAGCTTGCCCGGCGCCGTGACCGTCACGGTGTTCACGGCACCGCGACCAGGTGGGCCGCGGGGCCGAGGACACTCGTGCGCGTCTCCTGCACGCCCGGCACGAGGGTGAGAGCCGATGCCACGGCAGCGGCATCCGCAGGGAGGCAGAGCGCCTTCACCTGCGGGCCGGCGTCGATCGTGAAATACACCGGCAGGCCGCCGGCGCGCAGCCCGCGTACGGCGTGGATGGCGGACATGGTCGCAGCATTCCAATAGATGAGCGCAGGCCGGGTCGTGAGCATGAGCGAGTGGAGGGCGAGGCAGCTGTGCTCTGCGAGTTCGCCGACCGTCTCGAGGTCGTGGGCGAGGATGGCGGCCCGCATCCGGTCGAGGTCGGCCGGAGCCGATTCGACCCACGCGGGGTAGAACGGAGAGCTCGCGCTCGTGGCCTGCATGCCCACCGTCGAGGAGACAGCCTTCTGCCCCGGATCGGTGATCGCGACGACGACGCTGAGCGGCCAGGCATCACCGTCGAGGAGCGGCTCGGCGAAGGAGTCGTTGCCGTCGGTCGACTCGCCTGCGTGGAGCTCCGCGTATCCGCCGAAGATCGACCTGGCTGCGGATGCCGAACCGCGCCGAGCGAGCACAGACAGTTCGCGCGGGGTCGCCTCGATCCCCGCCGCGGCGGTCGCCGCGACCGCGAGAGCTGCGAACCCGGACGCGGAGGAGGCGAGCCCAGCACCGGTCGGGAAGTTGTTCTCCGACACGACCCTGGCCCGGAGGTCGATCCCGGCGCGTTCGCGCACCAGGTCGAGCACGAGGCCGGCCCTGCCGACCTGCTGTTCGCGGCCATCCAGCCACAACTCGTCCTTCGTGAGCCCGGCATCGAAGGTCACCCTCGTGTCGGTGTGCAGGGCATCGAGTGTGATCGAGATCGATCCGACCGCCGGGATGTTCAGCGCCGCATCGCGCTTTCCCCAATACTTCGCGAGGGCGATATTGCTGTGGGCCTGAGCCGACGCACTGGTGTCACCGCCGTTGGTGTGCTCCACAGTGGTGCTCCGATCCTGTCGGGAACATTTTAGCCGCCCGACTGCTTGCTACAGTCGGTACTGTACCCAAGCGGCCTCGAACGTAAGGAACCGCGTGCTCCCTGGAATCAGCGGAATTTCGCTCTATCTGCCCCCGTACCGCGTCCAACTTCAGGACTGGTGCGCGTGGAATGACGAGTCGTGGGAGAAGACGCGCAGCGTCGTCGGCCGCAGCTTCCGGATGCGCGGGCCGGCCCAGAGCGTGTACACGCTCGCCGCGACCGCCGTGCTGCGTCTCATCGAGGACTACGGGCTCGACCCGCAGCGCGTCGGGATGCTGGCGCTCGGCACGGAATCCAGCAGCGACAACTCTGCGGGGGCGATCATCGTCAAGGGAATGATCAACGACGCCCTCGAGGCGAAGGGGATGTCCCCTCTCGCCCGCGACTGCGAGGTTCCGGAGTTCAAGCACGCCTGTCTCGCCGGGGTGTACGGGCTCAAGGCGGCGCTGCGTTACCTCGCCGCGGATGGTGTCGGCCGGCAGGCGATCGTCGTCTCTTCCGACATCGCCGAGTATGCGCTCGGCAGCACGGGGGAGCCGACGCAGGGTGCCGGGGCGGTCGCCATGCTCGTCGACGGCGATGCGCGACTGCTCGAGGTGGATCTCGCCGCAGGGGGCAGCGACTCCGACTACCGCACGGTCGACTTCCGTAAGCCGTTCGCGCGCTTCCGGCAGCCGCCGCGCGACGACGGCCAGATGCAGGACCTCCCGGTCTTCAACGGTCGGTACTCCACAAGCTGCTACATCGACGCGACGCACCACGCCATGGCGGCCATGCTCGCCAAGCGCGGCGGCCGACCTGTCGACTACTTCACCGAGGTCGACCGCGTCTTCATGCACCGGCCGTACAACCAGATGCCGACGACCGGATGGGTCATGGCCTACCTGTTCGCGCTCGCCGCCGACGATGAGGGACGCGACAGGCTTCGCGAGTACTGCGCGGCATCCGGGGTCGACGCGGATGCCCTTCTCACCGAGCTGGACACCGCCTCGCCCTTCGACGAGTCGATCGTGACCGGTGCGAGCGACGGAGACGTGTTCCCGCTCTCGCGCAAGCTCCGGCAGCACCTGCGCGGGCTCGACCTGTGGCAATCGCTCGTCGTCGACAAGCTGAGCCTCGGCGCGGAGGCCATGCGCGACCTCGGCAACCTCTACTCCGCTGCGCTTCCCGCCTGGCTCGCCTCGGGACTGCGCCAGGCGGCGGATGACGGCCTCGACATCGCAGGCCAGTTTTGGCTCGCGCTCGGCTACGGCAGCGGCGACGCGGCGGAGGCGATCCCGATGCGGGTCGCGACGGGCTGGCAGGAGGCGGCCCGGCGCATCAACTTCGCCGAGGCGCTCGGAAACCCCGTCGACCTCACCGAGGCGCAGTACCTCGCCCTGCACGAGGGCCGCTCGAGCGACCTCATTCCGGTGCCGCCGAGCGGCGAGTTCGTCGTCGAGTCCGTCGGTACCATCGACGGAGCCGACTTCCAGAATCTCGGGGTCGAGTTCTACCGTTACGTGCCTGCCGGGCCGATCCCCGGGGTGCGAGCGTAGCGAGCCTCGAAGGGATCCGCGGATGACCCACGGCACGGCGCACCCGACTGCACGCCGCTATGCGCTCATCGGTGCCGGTCCCAGCGGTCTCGCCGGGGCGCGTAACCTCCTCCGGTTCGGGATCGAGTTCGACGGATTCGAGTCCGCATCCGATGTCGGCGGACTCTGGAACATCGACAACCCGCGCAGCACCATGTACGAGTCCGCGCATCTCATCTCGAGCAGGAGCACGACGGAATTCTCCGAATTCCCGATGCCTCCCGGTACGCCGGACTATCCCGGCCATGCTGACCTGCGCCGCTATTTCGCCGAATTCTCCGACGAGTTCGACCTGCGCAGGCATTTTCGCTTCGAGACGACGGTCACGTCTGTGGTGCCGGTCGACGGCGGCTGGCGGGTGGAGTGGAGCGGCCCGCATGGCGTCGGCAGCGACGTCTACGCCGGTGTGATTCTCGCCAACGGCACCCTGGCCGAGCCGTCGATCCCGAGCTTCCCCGGCACGTTCACGGGAGAACTCCTCCACAGCAGCGACTACAAGTCCGCACGCGTGTTCGAGGGCAAGCGGGTGCTCATCATCGGGGCGGGCAACAGCGGATGCGACATCGCCGTCGACGCCGTGCATCACGCGGCGAGCATCGACCTGAGCGTTCGGCGCGGGTACTACTTCGTGCCGAAGTACCTGTTCGGTCGTCCCGCCGACACGCTCAACCAGGGCAGGCCGCTGCCGGCCAGGATCAAGCAGTGGGTCGACACTCGCGTGCTGCGACTCTTCACCGGCGACCCGGTGAGGTTCGGATTTCCGAAGCCGGACTACCGGATCTACGAGTCGCATCCGATCGTCAACACGCTGGTGCTGCAGCACCTCGGGCAGGGCGACCTGCGCATCCGGCCCGACATCGCCCGCTTCGACGGGGATACGGTGCACTTCGCCGACGGGACGAGCGACGTCTACGACCTCGTCATGCTCGCGACCGGGTACGTCCTGGACTACCCGTTTCTCGACCGGCGCCACCTCAACTGGACCGGAATGGCGCCGAAGCTCTTCCTCAACATTTTCGCGAATGACAAGGGCGAGTCCGCCCCCAACGGGATCTATGTGCTCGGGATGGTCGAGGCATCCGGTCTCGGCTGGCAGGGCCGTTACGAGCAGGCGGAGCTGCTGGCGCGCTACCTCGCGGCGGACGCGTCGGCACAGCGAGAATTCGACGGCCGGCTCGCGAAGAGGTGGCCGGACCTCACCGGCGGATACCATTACCTCGCGCTCGAACGGATGTCGTACTACGTCAACAAGGACGCCTACCGCCGAGAGCTGAAGCAGCAGATCCGCCGACTGAAAGGCGCAGCGTGAACATCGACGACGTCGTCCTCAACTTCAACCCGGGGTCCCTTCTGGCGCTCGACATCGTGATCGCCTTCATCATGTTCGGCATCGCGCTCGCCGTGAAGGTCGAAGACTTCAAGGCCGTCATCACGATGCCGAAGGCGATCACGGTGGCGATCGCGGCGCAGTTCCTGCTGCTGCCGGCCGTGACGTTCGGGCTCACCCTGCTGCTGCAGGTCGGACCGTCGATCGCGCTCGGAATGATCCTCGTCGCCTGTTGCCCGCCGGGGAACATCTCGCAGGTGCTCACCAACCAGGCGCGCGGAAACGTCGCACTCTCCGTGTCCATGACCGCGATCGGCAACGTTCTGGCCATCTTCCTCATGCCGCTCAACTTCGCGCTCTGGGGAAGCCTGCACCCGACGGCGTCGAAGATTCTGGAGTCGGTGCAGCTCGACGCTCTCGACATGCTTCTCAAGATCGTGCTCATCATCGGCCTGCCGTTCGCGCTCGGGATCCTCATCGGCAACCGCTGGCCGGTCTTCATCGCGAAGGTGCAGCCCTGGGTGCGCGGAATCAGCCTCGTCGCCCTGCTCGCCTTCATCGTGTTCGCGCTCGTCGGCAACTGGACCTACTTCATGGCCTACATCGGGGTCGTGCTCCTCGCGGTATTCCTGCACGATGCCGTGGCCCTCGCTCTCGGCTACGCCACCTCGAAGGCGACGCGACTGGATACTCCGAGCACGAAGGCGGTCACCTTCGAGGTCGGCATCCGGAATGCCGGGCTCGGGCTCGGTCTGGTCTTCGCGTTCTTCGACGGTCTCGGCGGCATGGCGATCGTCGCCGGATGGTGGGGGATCTGGGACATCGTGGCCGGCCTCGCCCTCGCCACGGCCTGGTCGCGCTTCACCGTTCGAAAGAACCGGGAGAAGGCCGCAGTACCGGCATGAGTCGGGTCCTGGTCACCGGAGGGAACGGATTCCTCGGCAGTTCCGTCGTCGCCGGTCTCGCTGCCACGACCGGAGTCGACCTCGTCGTGAGCGGTGACGTGAGGCAGCCGACGCGCACGGTCGCCGGCGTCGTCTACGCGCACGTCGACATCACGCAGCCGGAGCAGCTCACGACCACGATGCGCGATCACCGGATCGACTCCGTCGTGCACCTGGCCGCGATCATGAACCCCGGACCGCACATCACGCGCGAGCAGGAATACCGGGTGGATGTGGACGGCACGCGCCACGTGCTGGAGGCGTGCCTTGTGACGGGAGTGCGCCGCATCGTCGTCTCCTCGAGCGGTGCCGCGTACGGCTACCATCGTGACAACCCGGCGTGGATCACGGAGACGGACGCGATCCGGGGCAACCCCGAGTTCGCGTACTCCGATCACAAGCGCATCGTCGAGGGGCTGCTTGCGAGGGCGCGGGAGCAGCATCCGGAGCTGGAGCAGGTCGTGTTCCGCATCGGGACGATCCTCGGCGCCACCGTCGACAACCAGATCACCGCGCTGTTCGAGCGTCGCCGCGTGCTCGCGATCGCCGGATCCGACAGCCCGTTCGTGTTCATCTGGGACGAGGATGTCGTCGCCTGCATGGTGCGTGCTGCCACCGACGGGCCCGCCGGAATCTTCAACCTCGCCGGCGGCGGTGCAGTGACCGTGCGCGAGCTCGCCGGGGTGCTGGGCAAGACGCTCATGGTCCTGCCCGCCTGGCTGCTGACGGCCGCGCTCTCCGTCGCGAAGCCGCTGCGGCTCACCAGGTACGGCCCCGAGCAGGTCGGCTTCCTCCGCTACCGTCCGGTGCTCAGCAACGAGCGGCTCAGAACCGTTTTCGGGTATACGCCGGGCCGGACGAGTCTCGAGGCGCTCGAAGCGTGGAAGGCCGCGCGAGCCGGACGTTAGCCGCGCAGGTCGCGCAGCAGCACAGCCATCTCGAGCGCGGCGGATGCCGCCTCGGCGCCCTTGTCCTCCCTGGACCCAGGCAGACCGGCCCGGTCGATGCCCTGCTGCTCGTCGTCGAGGGTGAGCACCCCGAACCCGACGGGCTTGCCGGTGTCGAGGGCGACGCGGGTGAGCCCATCCGTCGCCGCGTTCGAGACGAAGTCGAAGTGGGGCGTCCCGCCACGGATGATCACGCCGAGCGCGACCACGGCATCCGCCCCCGCCTCGAGCGCGGCCTTGCAGGCGACCGGCAGCTCGAAACTGCCTGGCACCCGCAGCTCGGTGACCTCGGCGCCGGACGTGTCGAGCACGCGGTGCGCTCCCGCCAAGAGGCCTCCCGCGATCGTGTCGTGCCAGCGCCCGGCGACGATCGTGATTTTCAAACCCGTGCCGTCGACGGCCGGGGAGTCGGGGTGGTTCGGGGATCCTGCGCCGCTCATGACGGATGTCCTTCCAGTTCGATGAGGTTCGAGATGTCCGAGGGGATGCGGTGGCCCATCCGGTCGCGCTTGGCGTCGAGGTAGTCCTGGTTGAACTCGCCGACACCGACGAGGAGCGGGACGAGCTCGCTCACGGTCATGCCGTGCGCCTCGAGCTGCTTCGCCTTGTCCGGGTTGTTGGTGAGAAGGCGCACCGAGCCGACGCCGAGGTCCTCGAGGATCGCGACGGCTGCA
Organism: Terrimesophilobacter mesophilus; assembly: GCF_014200375.1. GTDB lineage: Bacteria > Actinomycetota > Actinomycetes > Actinomycetales > Microbacteriaceae > Terrimesophilobacter > Terrimesophilobacter mesophilus. Next base: position 1,866,012 of record NZ_JACHBP010000001.1, read on the forward strand.
CCGTAGTCGCGAAGGTCCGCCGGGAAACCGAGCGCGAGGTTGGCGTCGAGCGTGTCGAGCCCGCCTTCCTGAAGCTTGTACGCCCGTAGTTTGTTCACGAGACCGATACCGCGACCCTCGTGCCCGCGCAGGTAGACGACGATGCCGCCCTCGCGCTGAATGAGCTCGAGCGACTCGTGCAGCTGCGGCCCGCACTCGCACTTGAGCGAACCGAAGACCTCACCCGTCAGGCACTCCGAATGCACCCGGACAATCGGGTTCTCGCCCGGCTCACCGGCGATGACCGCGACATGATCTGCGCCGGTCATGCGGTCGCGGTACGCGCGGAACCGGAACGCTCCGTACGCGGTCGGCACGGTCGTCTCCACCTCGAACGTCACCCGTGAGGTCTCCGCGATCGGGGGCACCGCGGCATTCGTCTGTGCGGCATCCGTGTTCAGGTAGGCGATCAGATCGGCGATCGTGATGACCGCGACGCCCTCCTGCTCCCCGAACTCGAGAAGATCCGGCAACCGCATCATCTCACCGTCGTCCTGCACGACCTCGCTGATCGCCGCCACCGGGCTGAGGCCGGCAAGCCGCATGAGTTCGACAGCGGCCTCCGTGTGGCCTGCGCGCTCACGGACGCCTCCCACCACGGCGCGCAGCGGCAGGATGTGCCCTGGCCGGATGAGACTCGCCGGTGTCGATGCCGGATCGGCGAGCACACGGAGCGTGTGGGCGCGATCGGCCGCGCTGATCCCGGTGCTGAAGCGGTCGGCGGCATCCACGCTCACCGTGTAGTTCGTGCCGCGGAGGTCCTGGTTGTCTGCCACCATGACGGGCAGTGCGAGACGATCTGCGAGCTCGGCAGGCAGCGGAGCGCACAGGTAGCCGGAGGTGTGGCGCACCATCCAGGCGATCCACTCCTGACTCGCGAGCTCTGCGGAGATGATGACGTCGCCCTCATTCTCGCGGCCCTCGTCGTCGGCCACGAGCACGGGCTTGCCGGCGCGCAGTTCGGCGATCGCCGAAGGGATGTCGGTCAGGCTCATTGCATCGCTCCCGCAGTTCCGGTGACTGTTGTGGGGGAAGCATTCAAGGGGTCGCGGGTTCGGTGGGCATCTTTGGGCACGACCCCTTGAATGCTTCCCCCACGACCACTCATGGTGACCGCGAGCAGGCGCTCGACCTGGCGAGCGAGGATGTCGGTCTCGACGTTGACGAGGTCGCCGGGCTTCTTGACGCCGAGCGTCGTCACGGCGAGCGTCTCGGGGATCAGCGAGACCTCGAACCAGTCGCTCGCGTCGGCACCGTCGCCGTCGCGACCGACCGCGCTCACGGTGAGGGACACGCCGTCGAGGGCGATCGAACCCTTGCGCACGACGAGCGGCGCGAGCTCGGGCGCGAGGGTGAAGCGCACGACCCGCCACGCGCTGCCCTCCTCAATGCTCAGAATGGCAGCCGTGCCGTCGATGTGGCCCTGAACGATGTGTCCGCCGATCCGGTCGCCGACCTTCGCCGCACGCTCGAGGTTGACGCGGTCGCCGGGCTGGGGGTTCTTCAGCGTGCTCATGGCGATCGTCTCGGCCATGACATCCGCCGTGAACCAGTCGGCACCCTGGTCGACGATCGTGAGGCACACGCCGTTGACGGAGATGGAGTCGCCGTGGGCGGCATCCGAGACGGCGAGCGGGGCGCGCACGGTGACCTGGGCGGCATCCGCGGTCGGCCTCCACTCGATGACCTCACCGAGCTCCTCGATGATTCCAGTGAACATGGTTACCCTTCTTCCCGTGGTCGGGCCCGCACGAGGATGTCCTCGCCGACTCGTTCGAACTGCACGATCGTCAACCGTCGTGCGCTGGTGAGTGTTCCGACGCCGAGGTCGGCTGTGGCGAGATTCCCGCCGCCGAGCAGAATCGGTGCCAGATACAGCAGGTATTCGTCGACGAGTCCCTCGGCGATGAAGGCGCTTGCGAGCGTGGGGCCGCCTTCGAGGAGGACGCGCCGGATGCCTCGGGCGAACAGCCCGGAGAGTACTGCGTGGAGGTCGTGCCCGTGCATCGCGATGAGCGGTTGGGGATGATGGAAGATCTGCGCCGTCGCGGGAAGCTCGCGGTCGCCGATCACGACCGGGATCGGTTGGGAAGGCAACAGGCCACCGCGCGTGTCTCGTGCCGTGAGGCTCGGGTCGTCGGCGAGCACCGTCCCCGTGCCGACCATGATGGCGTCCGCAGCAGCTCGTTGCAGATGGACCCGTGCGCGCGCGGCTTCACCGGTGATCCACTGGCTCGTCCCGTCAGCTGCCGCGGCGCGCCCGTCGAGGCTGGAGGCCCACTTGAGTGTCACCCACGGGACGCCACGCCGCATCGCCGTCAGCCACGGATGCATGAGTTCTTCCACCCGTTCGACCTCGACGCCGGCAATCACCTCGACGCCGGCATCCCTCAGCCGGTCTGCTCCGCCCCTCGCCACCGGATTCGGATCGCCAACCGCGTAGACGACGCGGGCGACTCCTGCCGCGATGAGGGCTTCGCTGCACGGTCCGGTGCGGCCGTGATGGTTGCACGGCTCGAGGGTGACGACAGCAGTCGCACCGCGCGCGCCATCAGGAGCGAGCGAGGAGAGCGCATCCACCTCGGCGTGGGGCGTGCCCAGGCCGCGATGCCAACCCTCGGCGATGATCTCGCCCCCGGGGGAAAGGATGACGCAACCGACCTGTGGATTGGCCCCCGTCGCCGGTCCGCGCGCGGCGAGTTCGAGCGCGCGGAGCATCGCGGCGTCGATGGTGGGCGCGGCGATTGCGGTCGCACTCCCGCGCCGTTCGCCCTGCTGCTCCGACATCCGGTTCCTCGTGTCTGCTCACGACGGACTCCGGGAACGCTGGCGCAACGCCAACGCCGTGCACGCTCGCGCGAACACCCGTGCTGCCTTTCATCCGGACTGAGAACCACCAGTGGTTCATAACCGTCGGTCCCGGAATTCCACCGGCTCAACCGCTCTCGGCCTCAGCCGATCGCGGGTCGCGGACTATCACCGCCGGTTCGGACTTTCACCGACCCCGGAGCACGTACTTGATACACATTCTACCAACGTGCTCGTGCCCGGAATATTCCTGCGCATGTGGTGAACGAAAACGAAGGAGAACCGGTGCCGACGCGTCGAAAAGTGCCGCACGGTCGCTAGAGCGACCGATCTCCTTCGAATTCGTTCACGCAGTGCGCCCGGACAGCAGCTGCGGGAGCTCGGTGAGGGTTCGGATTACGGCGACTCCGGATGCCGTGGCCGCTGCGAGATCCTCAGCGCTCGCCGTACCCGCACGGTCGAGCCAGACGCCGGTCAGTCCTGCATTCGCGGCGCCGATCGCATCCGTGTGCAGTCGATCGCCGACATAGGCGGCTGAGCCTGGCTCCACCCCGAACACCGAACAGGCGTGTTCGAAGATGCGGGCATCCGGTTTCGCGAAGTCGAGCTCACCCGACGCGATCAGATGCTCGAACAACCTGTCGAGTCCGACGGCGGTGACCTTGAGCGACTGGTAGTCGAGTTCGCCGTTGGTCACGACACCGAATCGCACGCCAGGGAGGGCCTCGTTCAACGCGTCGAGACAAGGCAGGGTGTCGTCATATAACGCCCAGGCCCTTTCGTACTCCAGGTAGTAGTCGCCATACCAGCCGTCGGCGGCAACGTCATCGAGTTCGATGCCGTAAGGCGCGACGAAGCCTCGCACACGTGCCCGCCGCTGCTCCAGGAAGTCGATGTCGCCTGCGAGATAGCGGTGGTAATGCTCCTCTTCGAGGGCATGCCATCGCGCGAGTTCCGCGGTCTCGTCCGCGTCGGCGAACGCGCCGCCCAGTGCCGAACGGTGCGCCTTGACTCCGAGTCCGACGGCCTCAGTGTGGGCGAAGAGCGTGTCATCCAGGTCGAACAGCACGAGCGAGAACGAAGGAGCGGCGGCGGGTGTCGCACCCTTTTGTGCCGGACGTGACATCATCCGCTCTGATCTCCTTCATTCTCGTTCGGCCAGCCCGGTTTGGGGTCGCGGGTGTCGGATGCCGCGAGTTCAGCCTGCCACGCCCGCGGGTTGGTCGAGCAGGAGGGGCCCGGCGCGAAGCGTGAACGGTTCCATCGCTACGCGCGGGGCAGGAGGCCGATACGGTCGTACACCTTCGCGAGCGTCACGTCGGCGATCTCCGCGGCCCTCGCGGCATTGCCCGCCAGAACACGATCGAGTTCTGCGGGGTCATCGAGGAGTTCGAGGGTGCGCGCGCGGATCGGCCCGAATGTCTCTACCACGACGTCGGCCAGATCCTTCTTGAGGTCGCCGTAACCGCGTCCCGAATATTCGGCCTCGAGCTCCGGAATCGTCTTCCCGGCCAGCACGGAGTAGATGGTCAGCAGGTTCGCGATGCCCGGCTTCTCCCCGCGGTCGAATCGAACCTCGCGCCCGTCATCCGTCACCGCCGCGCGGATCTTCTTCGCCGTCACCGACGGCTCATCCATCAACCACACGACGCCGGACTCCGACGACGCGGACTTGCTCATCTTCGCGGTGGGCTCCTGCAGGTCGTAGATGCGTGCCGTCTCCTTCAGGATGACTGCTTCCGGCACCACGAACGTGGCGCCGAACCGCGAGTTGAATCGCCCGGCGAGGTCGCGCGTGAGTTCGACGTGCTGCCGCTGGTCGTCCCCGACCGGCACCGCCACCGCGTCATACAGCAGGATGTCGGCTGCCATGAGCATCGGGTATGCGAACAGGCCGACCGTCGCACCATCCGTGCCCTGCTTTGCGGATTTGTCCTTGAACTGGGTCATCCGGCTCGCCTCGCCGAATCCGGTGATGGTGTTGAGCACCCAGGCGAGTTCCGGATGCGCGGGCACGTGCGACTGCACGAAGAGGGTCGACTCGGCCGGGTCGATCCCGGCGGCGATGTACTGCGCCGCCGTGCGGCGCGTGTTCTCGCGCAGGAGAGCCGGATCCTGCGGCACCGTGAGCGCGTGCAGGTCGACGATGCAGAACACGGCGTCGTAGCTGGCCTGCAGGTTCTTCCACTGCAGGAGCGCCCCGATGTAGTTGCCGATCTGGAGGCTGTTGGCCGAGGGTTGCATGCCAGAGAACAGGCGGGGCTTCGAAGTCATGGGGCTATTCTCTCAGGTGATCGGGGCCCCTTCGCCGCTCTGTGCCGCGCTCAGAGGTCGTAGTCGACGACGACCGGGGCGTGGTCGGACCAGCGCTCCTCGTAGGATGCCGCCCGGTCGACCACGTAGTCCTTCACTGTCGCCGCGAGCCCCGGCGTGGCCATGTGGTAGTCGATGCGCCATCCGGTGTCATTGACGAACGCCTGGCCGCGAGCGGACCACCAGGTGTACGGCCCCTCGACCTCGCCTGCCCAACGGCGGCCGACATCCACCCAGCCGAACCCCGCGCCGGCGTTGTACTCCGGGTCGTCCTCGGGGCCGAAGAACCGGTCGAAGTATGCGCGCTCCTCTGGCAGGAATCCCGCGGACTTCTGGTTCCCTCGCCAGTTGCGGATGTCGAGCCTACGGTGCCCGACGTTGAAGTCGCCCACGATGACCGAGAGCGGGTTGTGTTCGGCGAGCGCAGGCACCCGCACGAGCATCGCCTCGAGGAACTTGTACTTCTCGACCTGCTTGGGCGTCCCGGCCTCGCCGGAGTTGACGTACGTGCTCACGACGGTGACGACGGAACCGTTCACCTCGTAGTCGGCCTCGAGCCAGCGTCCTGCGCTGTCGAAGTCGTCCGGGCCGAACTCGACCCGGTGGATCGAGGCCTTGTTCCGACTGGCGAGGGCGACGCCGGCGCGGCCCTTCGCGGTTGCCGCGTCATGCAGGATGTCCCACTCCGGCCCGAGGAGTCCGACGACATCGTCCGTCGAGGCTCGCACCTCCTGAAGGGCGAGGATGTCGACCCCGCGCGCGTCCAGCCACGCTCCCATACCGTGCCGGTACGCCGCCCGGATGCCGTTGACATTGACGGACGCGATTCTCAGGGGCTTGGCCATCGCGTCAGTTTACCGATCGCGACCGACACGCCTGCCGGGCATGTGCAGCAGACGGCGGAACCATCCGCGTTGCCTCCTCGCGAGCGCGGCCCGTTCGGCATCCGCCTTCTCCTGCGCGAGGCGCTCCTGCTCTCTGCGCTCGGCGGCGATCTTCGGGTCAGCCGCGATTCCGGCATCGGACATGCCGACAGCGATCCAGCTCGCCCCGAGCAGGATGACGACGCAGATCAGATTGAACCAGATCAGCAGCCCGATGATGATCGCAAAACCGGCCAGGAGCGGGTTCCGGCCGGCACCGCCGAGGAGCAGGCTCCCCAGGACCTTCAGGATCCCGAGGGCGATCGCGCCCAGGAGTGAACCGACGACGAGGCGCCGCATCGGGATCTTCAGCCCGGACAGGACGCGGTACAGCGTCCCGAGCACCACGGTGTCGAGAACGAGCATCAGAACGAGCCCCACGATCCGGCCGAGAACCGTGGACAGCATCGAGTCGTCGCTCAGCCCGAACCAGCCGAGGGCGGTTCCCAGCGCCTGGGTGCTGAAGACCGAGAGCGCAGCTGAGACGATCAGCGCCGCCCCGAACCCGATCATGAGGGCGAAGTCCTTCAGCTTGAGCAGAACGAAGTTCATCCGCTCCCCGGGGAGATTGAAGAGCGCGCGCACGGCGTCCCTGGCGGAGGAGAGCCAGCCGACCGCGGTGAACAGCAATCCGACGGCCGCGATCGCGCCGGTCCACCCCAGGATCTCCGCCTGCATCAACTGCGCGGGGTCGATGACGCCGTCGCGGCCATTCCAGCTGAGAAGGCCGGGAACAGAACGGGCGAGCGTTGTGAAGAACGCCTCGCTGAGTCGGTCGCTTCCCCGAAGGATCAAACCCGCGGAGGCGAATCCCACCCAGATTCCCGCGAACACGGCGAAGATCGACTGGAACGACAAGCCGGCTGCGAGGAGAAAACCTCGTTGGTCAAGGAAGTGGATGAACACCCGAATCGGCCGTAGCGCGCTCACCCAGGCGATCGCCTTCCTAATCCTCTCCACCACTCCAGCCTAGGCAGGTCGGCTCAAGACTCTCGGAAAACTCGACCCGTAGACAGAATCGTCTGGCTAATTTCGAGAAGGAGGGCAATACTGGACGAAGGCTCGTGATATACCGGATGGGAATCGCGACGGATGCGTGCGGGGGTGCGTATGGACCGCTGGAACGGCCCGGAGGACGAAGCTCCGGACCAGGAACTCGTCCTGCGCGCGAGGGAGGGTGACCGCACGGCGTTCGCCGAGCTCTGGGTTCGCCACGCCGGGGCAGGTATCACCGTCGCACGCGGCTTCACCTCCAGTCTGGACGCCGACGACCTCGTCGCTGAGGCGTTCGCCCGCATCTACCAGCGGGTGCTCGATGGAGGGGGGCCGGATGGCGCCTTCCGCCCCTATCTCTACACGACCATCAGGAACCTCGCGAGCCGATGGGGACGCGGGCGGCAGGACATCCAGATCGAGGACATCGAGGACCTTCAGGACGACTCCGTTCCGGATGACCCGTCGACGGTCGCCTTGGACACACGGCTCACCGCCAGGGCATTCACCTCGCTTCCCGAACGCTGGCAATCAGTCCTCTGGTACACCGAGGTCGAAGGCATGAGCCCGCAGGATGTCGCCCCCATTCTCGGCCTGACCGCGAACGGTGTCGCTGCCCTCGCATATCGGGCCAGGGAGGGACTGCGCACGGCGTGGCTGCAGGCTCACGTGTCCCTCGCCGGGTCGACCTCGGATTGCAAGTGGGTGATCAGTCGCCTCGGAGAGAACGCGCGACACACGCTCACACCCCGCGAGCAGCTCCGGATGGACGCCCACACGGCCGAATGCGACAGTTGCGAATCCATCGCGCGGGAGGTCGACGAGGTCGGGTCCGGAATCGCCGTCATCCTTCTCCCGCTGCTTCTCGGTGCGACGGTGGGCGGAAGCCTGCTGTCCATGGTCGGAAACGCGAGCAGCGCGGCGGCGGCTGCCGTGCCCACACTTCCTCCCGCTCTGGCCGCTGGCGGGACCCTTCCCGGCGCGGCGGCCGGAAGCGCGGCAGCGGGCACCGCCGCGGCGGGCGCAGCCGGCGTCGCTTCCTCTGTCTCGGTTCCCGTCCTGATCGGGGCGCTCGCAGCCACGGTCCTCCTCAGCGGCGGGGTCGTCGTGGTGCTTCAGCCGTCCCAGCACGCGCCCACGGCAGAAGTCGTCGCCACTTCCTCGAACTCGGATGGCGCATCCCGGGCAGACGCCGCCCGGCACGCTTCGAGCGACGCTCCCGGATCGGGCGACGGTGCGACCAACGGCGGTGACGGCTCGGTCGGTGGACTCGTGAGCGACATCATCGCGGAGGTGACGGATCCGCTGAAGTCCCTCCTCCCACCCCTGCCGATTGCGCCGATACCGGAGCACACCGCGCCGGACGGGCTCGTCGGGGCTCTCGTCGATCTCGACCTCAACGGACGCGGCATGCCCGGCGCGACCGTGTCGGCGCAGGTTGCCGGCCAGGTCTACACGACAGTCGTCGCGGCGGACGGCACGTGGGCCCTGCGACTGACCGCGCTTCCGGACGGACTCGGACCGATCACGCTCACGCAGAGGCTGACCATCCTGGGGATCAGCGTGCCGCTCGACATTCCCCTCACGCTCCTCTCGGACACCCTGGGAATCACGGTCGAACTCCTCAATTGAAAAGAAGTCCGCACAAGCGCGTCATGATCCGGCAGGTTCGGAGTCTCTCCTCTCAGGAGGGACATCATTTCCACCCTCGGGGGATACAGCGTCGGCGGCACTTCGGGTGAGCCGCCGACGTCTCCTCGTCTGAGTCGGCGGGAGGCTAGGGCTTGCCCCGCATGATGGCCTGCTTGACCTCAGCGATGGCCTGGGTGACCTGGATGCCGCGCGGGCAGGCATCCGTGCAGTTGAAGGTCGTACGGCAGCGCCAGACGCCTTCCTTGTCATTCAGGATGTCCATGCGCACCTGGGCCCCCTCGTCGCGCGAGTCGAAGATGAAGCGGTGCGCGTTCACGATCGCCGCCGGGCCGAAATACTGGCCGTCGGTCCAGAACACCGGGCAGCTCGAGGTGCACGCAGCACACAGGATGCACTTCGTCGTGTCGTCGAAGCGGGCGCGCTCCTCAGGGGACTGCAGGCGCTCCTTGCCGTCCTTCGGCTTGCTCGAGGCCATGAGGAACGGCTGAACATCCCTGAAGCTGTCGAAGAACGGCTCCATGTCGACGATGAGGTCCTTCTCCAGCGGGAGGCCCTTGAGCGCTTCGACGTAGATGGGCTGCGACACGTCGAGGTCTTTGAGCAGCGTCTTGCAGGCGAGCCGATTCCGCCCGTTGATGCGCATGGCATCCGACCCGCACACGCCGTGGGCGCACGAGCGGCGGAAGGCGAGGGAGCCGTCGATCTCCCACTTGATCTTGTGGAGCGCGTCGAGGACGCGGTCGGTCCCGTGCATCTCGAGGTCGTAGTCGACCCAGCGCGGCTCTTCGTCGACCTCCGGGTCGAATCGGCGGACGATCATGGTCACCGTGAACGTCGGAACCGCGTCGTGGGCCCGAGGACCCTTCTTCTCGAGAACGTCGGATGCCATCAGTACTTTCTTTCCGTCGGTGGGTAGTTGGTGACCACAACCGGTTTCCAATCCAGCCGGATGTGGTCGTCCGCCTGCGCGGACTCCGCATCGCCGGTCAGGTAGGCCATCGTGTGGACCATGAGGTTCTTGTCGTCGCGCTTCGGGTAGTCCTCGCGCATGTGCGCGCCGCGGCTCTCCTTGCGATTGCGGGCCGAGTACACGACGACCTCGGCGAGGTCGAGCAGGAAGCCGAGCTCCACCGCTTCGAGGAGATCCGTGTTGAACCGTTTGCCCTTGTCCTGCACCTGGACGTTCCGGTACCGGGCGCGGAGCTTCTTGATGAGGTCGCCGACGTCACGCAGGGACTCGTCCGTGCGGAAGACCTGGGCATTGCGGTCCATGGCCTCCTGAAGCTCCTTGCGGATGACGGCGATCCGTTCGCTGCCGTCCCCGCCGCGCACGTGGTCGAGCAGTCGGCGCACCCCGGCCGTCGGGTCATCCGGGAGGTCGACCCAGTCCGCCGACTTCGCGTACTCGACGGCGTTGTTCCCTGCACGCTTGCCGAACACGTTGATGTCCAGAAGCGAGTTCGTTCCGAGACGGTTCGAGCCGTGGACGCTCACACACGCGCACTCGCCGGCGGCGAAGAGCCCGGGCACCGTCTCGGTGTTCGTGCGCAGCACCTCGGCGTTGTTCGTCGTCGGGATGCCGCCCATCGCGTAGTGCGCGGTCGGCAGCACCGGAACGGGCTCGGTGTACGGCTCGACGCCGAGATAGGTGCGGGCGAACTCGGTGATGTCGGGGAGCTTCGCATCGATCACCGCGGGTTCGAGGTGTGTGATGTCGAGATAGACGTAGTCCTTGTACGGCCCCGCGCCCCTGCCCTCGCGGATCTCCGTGGCCATCGACCGCGCCACGATGTCACGGGGTGCGAGGTCCTTGATGGTCGGGGCGTAGCGCTCCATGAACCGTTCGCCTTCGCTGTTGCGCAGGATCGCACCCTCACCGCGGGCGGCCTCCGAGAGCAGGATGCCGAGGCCGGCGAGACCGGTCGGGTGGAACTGGAAGAACTCCATGTCCTCGAGCGGAAGACCCTTGCGCCAGACGATTCCGACACCGTCGCCGGTGAGCGTGTGCGCGTTCGAGGTGGTCTTGTAGATCTTCCCGAATCCACCCGTCGCGAAGATGATCGACTTGCCCTGGAACACGTGCAGGTCGCCGGTGGCGAGCTCGTAGGCGACGACGCCGGCGGGCCGCTCGACACCATCCACCTCGGTCATGAGGAGGTCGAGCACGTAGAACTCGTTGAAGAAGTTGATCCCGTGCTTGACGCAGTTCTGGTACAGCGTCTGCAGGATCATGTGGCCGGTGCGGTCTGCCGCGTAGCAGGCCCTGCGCACCGGCGCCTTGCCGTGCTCGCGCGTGTGGCCGCCGAACCGACGCTGGTCGATGCGGCCCTCCGGCGTGCGGTTGAAAGGGAGACCCATGTTCTCGAGGTCGATGACCGCGTCGATCGCCTCCTTGGCGAGGATCTCCGCAGCATCCTGGTCGACGAGGTAGTCGCCGCCCTTGACCGTGTCGTAGGTGTGCCACTCCCAGTTGTCCTCTTCGACATTCGCGAGAGCGGCGGCCATGCCGCCCTGCGCTGCTCCCGTGTGGGAGCGCGTCGGGTAGAGCTTGGAGATGACGGCGGTGCTCGCCTTCGGGCCGGCTTCGATCGCCGCGCGCATGCCGGCGCCGCCCGCTCCGACGATGACGATGTCGTGCTTGTGGAAGTGCACCCCGTCGACGATGGTTCCCTGGTCCGTCTCGCTCATCGTCAACCTGCCGTGCAGAAGGACGCGAGGAGGTCGGCCGGGGAGCCTGCGGGGCACGGGTCGAAGGTATAGATCACGAGAGTTCCCAGTATGAGTAGCACGACCGTGGCAGCCAGGATGGCGCCCTTGAGCACGACGCCGACGAGGCGGTTGTGCGCGTAGTCGTTGGTGATGGTCCGCATCCCGTTCGCACCGTGGATGAGCGCGAGCCAGAGAAGCAGGGTGTCCCAGATCTGCCAGAACGGGTTGGAGAGCTTGCCGCCGACGAACGCGAAGTCGAGTGCCTTCACACCGTCGCCCAGCATGAGGTTGACGAAGAGGTGGCCGAAGATCAGCACGACGAGGACGACACCGCTCACGCGCATGTAGATCCAGCCCCACTTCTCCCAGTTGACGCCGCCACGTCGGACGGTGCGGGGTGCACGGGGGGATTCGATGGTGGTGGTCATGGCGGTCACTCGCTGAAGACGTTCATGAGGTGGCGCGGTACGAAACCGATCAGGAGGATGATCCAGAGGATGACGACGATCCACTGGAGGAGCTTCTGGTGCTTCGTCCCCCAGGCCCAGAAGTCGACGAGGATGATCCGCAGTCCGTTGAGGGCGTGCAGGCCGATCGCTGCGACGAGGGCGACCTCGCCCAGACCCATGATCGGGTTCTTATAGGTGCCGATGACCGCGTTGTATGCCTCGGGGCTCACCCTCACGAGTGCGGTGTCCAGAATGTGGACGAGAAGGAAGAAGAAGATGGCAACGCCGGTGATGCGGTGGAGTACCCACGACCACATCCCCACGTTTCCCCGATAGATGGTACCCGCCGGTGCCTTCGGCTTCGTCAGCCGGGGAAGAGGGTACTTGCCTCGTGGCGCCGGAGACGGCACCGTTTCCGCCGATATGCCAGGCACGACCAACCTTCCTGCCGATGTACGGTTCACCTCTGAGAGTAGTTGTTCGCAACTCCCGTCCAGCCAGTCTATTCCCGCGTTCGCTAGTCTGAACGCCATGGCGACACGACCGAATGGCCTCGACCGCTTCTACAGCGTGATTCCCGCCGGCGGTATCGGCTCGCGGCTGTGGCCGCTGTCGCGCGCAGATGCGCCCAAATTCCTGCACGATCTGACCGGTTCAGGCAAGACGCTGTTGCGGGCTACGTGGGAACGCCTCGAGCCGCTCACGGGGCCGGATCGGATCATGGTGGTGACCGGTCGAGCACATCGCGCCGCGGTCGAAGCCCAGTTGCCAGAGCTCACCGACCGCAATGTCGTGCTGGAGAGCGAGCCGAAGGACTCTTCGGCGGCGATCGGGCTGGCGGCCGCCATCCTGCACCACCGCGAGCCCGATGTCATCATCGGCTCCTTCGCCGCCGACCACGTGATCGGGGATGTGCGGGGGTTCCACCGGGCGGTGGGGGAGGCGGTCGTCGCGGCCGAGGAGGGTTACATCGCGACGATCGGCATCACACCGACAGAGCCCGCGATCGGATTCGGCTACATCCACTGCAACGGAAATCTCGGAATCGCCGGCGCGCCGGGGGCGGTGGGTGCGGACCGGTTCGTCGAGAAGCCCGACCTCGAGGTCGCGAAGCGGTATCTGGCCGACGGCAACTACCTGTGGAATGCCGGCATGTTCATCTCGCGCGCCGACCGGCTCCTCGAACAGCTCGGCCACAGCCAGCCGGAACTTCTCGAAGGCCTCACGGAGCTCGCCGAGGCGTGGGACACGGATCGGCGGGGAGCCGTCGTCGACCGGGTGTGGCCGCGACTCGCCAAGATCGCCATCGACTACACGGTCGCCGAACCGGCGGCTGCGGCGGGAAGACTCGCGGTGGTGCCCGGCAGCTTCGACTGGGACGACATCGGGGACTTCGCGGCGATCGCGAAGCTTCACTCGGGTGGGAGGAAGTCCGACCTGGCCATCCTGGGCGAGGGCGCTCGTGTGCTCTCGGATGCGTCGAGCGGCGTCGTCATCAGCCAGAGCGGTCGCCTGATCTCCCTGATCGGGGTGACGGACATCGTCGTCGTCGACACTCCGGATGCTCTTTTGGTGACCACGAGCGCGAATGCGCAGCGTGTCAAGGCGGTCGTCGACGCCCTGAAGGTGTCCGGCCGGGGCGACATCCTCTGACGGTCGCGATTCCTGCTGTTGCAGGTTCATAACCTTTGGCGTCTGGAGCCCGTGAGGGGTTGTCAACCCGCGCGTCGCATTAGGTAATCTGTACGGATATGGCCGCGGCACCGATGCCGTGGCAGCACCTTGGAGGACACCTTGAGAATCACCTCGCGAAAGTCCGCTCTTGCCGGACTTGCGGTCGTCGGGATCAGCACCATGCTGCTCGCCGGCTGCGCACCAGCGCCCGAAGCACCCGGTAGCAGCGACAAGCCCGCTGCATCCGACTTCCTTCCCTGCATGGTTTCCGACTCCGGCGGATTCGACGACAAGTCGTTCAACCAGCTGGGCAAGCAGGGCATCGATGAGGCGGCGACCAAGCTCGGCGTCAAGGCGAACTCAGTCGAGTCGAAGGTTGAGACCGACTACGCGCCCAACATCACGAGCCTGATCGCGCAGAACTGCAACATCATCGTCACGGTCGGGTTCAACCTCGCCGCGGCGACGAAGGATGCGGCGACTGCCAACACGGACATCAACTTCGCCATCATCGACGACAACTCGATCGACCTGCCCAACGTCAAGCCGATCGTCTTCGACACCGCGCAGGCGGCGTTCCTCGGTGGCTACGCAGCTGCGAGCTACTCGAAGTCCGGCATCGTCGGCACCTTCGGTGGCATCCCGATCCCGCCCGTGACGATCTTCATGGACGGCTTCTACGACGGCGTGCAGTACTACAACAGCCAGAAGGGCAAGGACGTCAAGGTCCTCGGCTGGGACGTCAAGAAGCAGAAGGAAGGCGCGTTCACCGGTGGCTTCGAGGCCAACGACACCGCCAAGAGCACCGCGAAGAACCTGATCGACCAGGGCGCCGACGTGATTCTCCCGGTCGGTGGTCCGATCTACCAGAGTGCGGTCCAGGCCATCAAGGACTCCGGCAAGGACATCGCGCTCATCGGTGTCGACGCGGACGTCACCCAGACCGATCCCGACATCACGCCGATGCTCCTCACGTCGATCATGAAGGGCATCCAGGTCTCGGTTGCCGAGGTCGTCTCTGAGGCTGCAGCCGGCAAGTTCGACAACACCCCGTACGTTGGCACGCTCGCCAACAACGGTGTCGGACTGGCCCCGTTCCACGACTTCGCCTCCAAGGTCGACCCCGGCCTGCAGGGCGAGCTCGATGCGATCAAGGCTGGCATCATCAGCGGCAAGATCACGGTCGAATCTCCTTCGTCACCGAAGTAGTCAGGGCCGTAGCACAGTAGGGATCGGGGAGGCCAGCAGGGCTGGTCTCCCCGATTCCGTGTAGTCTTCCTTAGCACCTGAGCGACACCGTCGGCAGCGCTGCCTGACACCAGAGGATCCGAAACACCATGAAGCTCGAACTCCGGGGTATCACCAAGCGATTTGGGGCCCTCGTGGCCAACGACCACATCTCCGTCGTGGTGGAACCGGGCGAGATCCACTGTCTCCTTGGTGAGAACGGCGCGGGCAAGTCGACCCTGATGAACGTCCTCTACGGCCTGTATCAGGCCGATGAAGGGGAGATCCTGCTGGACGACAAGGTCCAGAAGTTCTCCGGACCCGGCGACGCGATGGCCGCAGGCATCGGGATGGTTCACCAGCACTTCATGCTCATCCCCGTGTTCACGGTGGCGGAGAACGTCATGCTCGGCCACGAGCCGACCACGTTCGGCGATCGCCTGAATGTCGCGAAAGCGCGCGAACAGGTTCGCGAGATCTCCCAGCGATTCGGGTTCGACCTCGATCCGGATGCGCTCGTCGGCGACCTTCCCGTCGGCGTCCAGCAGCGCGTCGAGATCATCAAGGCGCTGTCCCGCGATGCCAAGGTCCTGGTGTTCGATGAGCCGACCGCTGTGCTCACCCCGCAGGAGACCGATGAGCTCATGCTCATCATGAAGCAGCTGAAGGAGACCGGCACCTCCATCGTCTTCATCACCCACAAGTTGCGTGAGGTGCGCGAAGTCGCAGACAAGATCACCGTCATCCGCCTCGGCAAGGTCGTCGGCGAGGCTTCTCCGACCGCGTCGAACGAGGAACTCGCCTCCATGATGGTCGGAAGGGCGATCGAGCTCACCATCGAAAAGGGCAAGGCCAAACTGGGCCAACCCGCCCTCGTCGTCGACAAGCTCTCGGTCATCGACCCGATCGGCCAGCTCGTCGTCAACAACATCAGCTTCGATATCAAAGAGGGCGAGATCGTCGCGGTCGCCGGGGTGCAGGGCAACGGCCAGACCGAACTCGTCGAAGCGATCATGGGACTCCAGTCGAAGGTCACCGGCGGGATCACCCTCAATGGCAGGTCCCTCGTCGGCCGCAGCGTGCGGGAGGTTCTCGACGCCGGAGTCGGCTTCGTCCCGGAGGATCGCAACGAAGACGGACTCGTGTCCGAGTTCACGATCGCGGAGAACCTCATGCTCGACCGGTCCAACGGCGAACCGTTCGTGAAACACGGCACACTGCAGCTGGCCACGCTCGCGGAATTCGCGGAGGAGAAACTCACCGAGTTCGACATCCGGGCACAGGGCATCGGGACGCACGCGGGAAACCTGTCGGGAGGAAACCAGCAGAAGGTCGTGCTCGCGAGGGAGTTGAGCCGTGAGTTGAAACTCCTCGTCGCGGCGCAACCGACCAGGGGCCTGGATGTCGGCTCCGTCGAGTTCGTTCACACCAGAATCGTCGAGGCACGGGACTCCGGTGTTCCGGTGCTGGTGGTCTCCACGGAACTCGACGAAGTGGTCGCACTCGCGGATCGGATCGCCGTGATGTATCGAGGAGGAATTGTTGGCATCGTCCCTGGTGACACCCCACGAGATGTGCTCGGCCTCATGATGGCCGGCGAGGCGCCGTCAGGCGGTAAGGCAGCATGAGCGGGAACGAGCCCGTGGACCGGCAACTCCCCAACATCTCTCCCGAGAAGGCCACGCGCGAACCGGGTCAGAGCGGCACCGCCTCAGAGCCTGAGCGTTCGCGCTGGAACGTGGCGATGCGGGAGATCCTCAACGGCAGCGCCATGATCTCGCTGCTGGCAGTCGTTCTCGCCATCATCATCGGCGGAATCCTGATCGCGGTGACCGACGAGAACGTCCAGGCGACGGCAGGCTACTTCTTCTCCCGGCCGGGCGACATGATCGCGGCGATCTGGAACTCGGTCTCCGGCGCATACGTCTCCCTGTTCCAGGGCTCCATCTACAACTTCCGACGGCCAGGGTTCGCCAACGGCATCCGCCCGCTCATGGACACCCTGACGTTCGCCACACCGCTCATCGTGGCAGGGCTGGGCGTCGCACTCGGATTCCGGGCCGGCTTGTTCAACATCGGTGGCCGCGGGCAGATGCTGTTCGGCGCATCGGCAGCTGGTTGGGTCGCGTTCTCCTTCGCGGGGTTGCCCTTCCCGCTCCACCTTATTTTCGCCGTCGTGGCCGGCGTCATCGCCGGGGCCCTGTGGAGCGGCCTCGCCGGACTCCTCAAGGCCACGACCGGCGCGAACGAGGTCATCACGACCATCATGCTCAACTACGTCGCCTATTACTTCGTGTACTGGATGCTGAGCACCCAGGGCCTGCTGCAATTGCCGGGTTCCAACAACCCGAAGAGCCCGGGGATGCTGCCGTCCGCGGTCCTCCCGCCGCTGTTCGGACAGCAGTATTCGCTGCACTGGGGCTTCATCATCGCGATCCTCGTGACGTTCTTCGCCTGGTGGCTGCTGAATCGCTCGAGGCTCGGATTCCAGTTCAAGGCGGTCGGACTGAATCCGGATGCCGCACGCGTCGCCGGAATCAACGTTCCCCGGATGATCGTCTACGTCATGCTCTTCTCCGGCGCTTTCGTCGGGCTCGCCGGCGTCTTCCAGGTGCTGGGAACCGTCACGACCGGCTTCAGCGCCGGCATCGACGCCGGCATCGGATTCGACGCGATCACCGTCGCACTCCTCGGGCGGTCCAAGCCATGGGGTGTGTTCGCCGCAGCAGTCCTGTTCGGTGCGTTCAAGGCCGGCGGGTTCGCCATGCAGGCCTCGCAGGGGATCTCGGTCGACATCGTGCTGGTCGTCCAGTCCGTGATCGTCCTCCTGATCGCCGCGCCGCCACTGGTGCGCGCGGTGTTCCGACTCCCCAAGCCGAACCTTCTCAGTCCGTTGAAGAGCAATAAGACGCAGGGCAAGAAGGCGGTGGTGACCAAGTGAGCACCTCAACACTCCCATCGGCCGCACCCATCACTCTCGAGCGCACGATCGTCAAGAGCTGGAAGGGTCCGATCGCCCTGTCGATCTTCGCCCTGCTCGCCATCGTGCTGTTCGGGGTCTTCGCCCGCCCGGGTGTGAGTCACTTCCGCCTGTCGACGACCGGCGACTTCTTCCAGTTGCCTCAGCTGGATGTCCCCACCACATCCACCGGCTGGATCCTGGCCGTCATTCTGGTCATCCTTGCCGCCTGGTCGGTGCTCATGGTGTTCCAGTCCAGGCGGGTTCCGCTCTGGCTCACCATCGTCTTCGCGATCGTGTTCATGGCCGGGTTCCTCACCTGGGTCGCGGCCGATGCGCTCATTCCGATCCCCGGGCTTCTCATCGGCGCGGTCAGCCTGAGCGTTCCGCTCATCTTCGGTGCGATGAGCGGTGTGATCTCCGAGCGCAGCGGTGTCATCAACATCGCCATCGAGGGACAACTGCTCGCGGGCGCCTTCGTCTCTGCGGTCGTCGCGTCGATGACCGGTTCTCCGTGGGCGGGCCTCGTCGCGGCGATGGTCGCCGGAACGCTCGTCTCGTTCGCGCTTGCGGCGTTCGCCATCAAGTACATCGTCGACCAGATCATCGTCGGCGTTGTGCTGAATGTGCTCGTATCCGGCCTCACCGGGTTCCTGTTCTCCCAGGTGCTCACGAACAACCCGAAGTTCCTGAACACGCCGCCGCGGTTCGACCGGATCGACATCCCGGTCCTCGGGCAGATCCCCATCATCGGGCCGGTGCTGTTCGATCAGACCGTCATCGTCTACTTCATGTACATCGTGGTCGCCGGTGTCGCATACGCCCTGTTCCGCACCCGGTGGGGACTGCGCACGAGGGCTGTCGGTGAGCATCCGCAGGCCGCAGACACGGTGGGCATCAAGGTCAACCTCCGTCGGTTCTGGAACGTGTCGCTGGCCGGAGCCATCGCCGGGTTCGGCGGTGCGTACTTCACGCTCGGTTCGGTGGGATCCTTCACCAAGGACATGACGGCCGGCGCCGGATTCATCGCGCTGGCGGCGGTCATCTTCGGGCGCTGGGATCCGATCCGGGCCATGCTCGCCGGCCTTCTCTTCGGGTTCGCCACGAACCTGCAGAGCGTGCTCGGGATCATCGGTTCGCCCGTGCCGAGCCAGTTCATGCTCATGCTGCCGTACATCGTCACGATCTTCGCTGTCGCCGGGCTGGTCGGCCAGTCGCGTGCTCCGGCGGCGGACGGCAAGCCATACATCAAGTCCTGATGGTCCCGGTGGATGCCGGGCTCGCCCCGTCGGCGGGCCCCGGCCCGGCGGGCAGCGGCGGCCGGACGACGTCCGGAGGAGTCTGGGCGGCGATCGCCATCGTGCTCGTCGCGCTCAACCTTCGGCCGGTGATCGTGGCGGTCGCCCCGCTCTTCGACACGATCGGGGCGGAGCTGGAGCTCACCTCGTTCCTGGCCGGACTGCTCGTCACGCTTCCCGTGCTGTGCTTCGGTGTGCTCGGCCCTGTCGCACCGGTTCTCGCTGCGAAATTCGGGTTCGAGCGGAGCCTCGCCATGGTGCTCCTGGCGATCATCGCCGGCTCAGCGCTGCGGATCGTGCCCACCATACCCGCGCTGTTCGGTGGCACGCTGTTGCTGGGCGCGGGCATCGCGGTCGGCAACATCCTGCTGCCCGGACTCATCAAGCGGGACTTCTCGCACCGACTGGGGCTCATGTCCGGGCTGTTCTCGATGTGTCTCGCCGCCGGCGCGACGCTCGCGGCGGGAGTGACCATCCCCATCGCCGAGGCCGCCGGATGGGACTGGAACGAGGCGCTCGCCGCGTGGGGGCTGTTCGCCCTGCTCGGGCTCGCGTGCTGGGTCCCGACGCTGTGGGGCGCCAGGGGGACCGCCGGCCACCCACCGACCCTGGGCATCCGCCTGTCGCGTGATCGCGTCGCCTGGCTCGTGACGGCATTCTTCGGCCTTCAGTCGTTCAACTTCTACTCGACGACGGCCTGGTTGCCGACCATCCTGATCGCCCAGGGCCATGACGCGGTGTTCGCCGGGCTCATGCTCTCGCTCGTGAACCTCGTGAGCGTGCTGCCGGCGCTCCTCGTGCCGATCCTGCTCGATCGCATCCGTCGGCAGCCCGCGTTCACGGTGTTCGTCTCCCTCGTCTACTTCGCCGCGTTCGGCGGATTCCTCGCGTTCCCGGGCCCCGTCATCGTCTGGATGGTGCTCCTCGGGTTCGCCCAGGGTGCGGGCCTCGGCCTCGGCCTCACGCTGATCGTGCTCCGCTCGCCGGACGCCGAGCACGCCACGAAGCTCTCCGGCATGGCGCAGAGCTGGGGCTACCTTCTTGCGGCGGTCGGGCCGCTCGCGCTCGGGGGCCTGCGCGACCTCACCGGCGCGTGGCTCGTGCCCGTGCTGCTCCTGTTCGTGATGCTCGTCCCTCAGGCCATCACGGCCTGGCTCGCCGGGCGGCCCGACCTCGTCGGGGGCCACCGCGCACGGGGTGCCGGAGACGGCGACGCGGCTAGATTGGATGTGTCGGAAGGATGACCATGACTGACGTCGACTGGGACGGATTGCGCGACATCGCGAACGAGGCGAATGCGCATGCATACGTGCCCTATTCGAAATTTCCGGTGGGGGCTGCGGCGATGGTGGATGACGGCCGCGTCATCTCGGGCTGCAACGTCGAGAACGCCTCCTATGGGCTCACCCTGTGCGCGGAGTGCGCGCTCGTGTCGAGCCTCCACATGACCGGCGGTGGGAGGCTCGTCGCGTTCACCTGCGTGGACGGCCACGGCAACATCCTCATGCCCTGCGGCCGATGCCGCCAGCTGCTCTTCGAGCACTCCGCTCCCGGCATGCTGCTCGAGACGGTCTCCGGTGTGAAGACGATCGACGAGGTCATCCCCGACGCCTTCGGCCCCCGCACCCTGGAGGAATACAGCGCATGACCGCCACGACATCCGGTGCAGCCCAGGCCAGCGGCATCGAGCCCTTCGACACGGTCGACCTCATCCATGCCAAGCGCGATGGCAAGAAGCTCTCCACTGCACAGGTCTCCTGGCTCATCGACGCGTACACCCGCGGTTACGTCGGGGATGAGCAGATGGCGGCCATGGCCATGGCGATCTTCCTGAACGGGATGGACCGCGAGGAAGTGCGCGATCTCACCCTCGCGATGATCGCATCCGGTGAGCGGCTGAGCTTCGACGGACTGTCGAAGAAGACCGCCGACAAGCACTCGACCGGCGGGGTGGGCGACAAGATCACGCTCCCGCTCGCGCCGCTCGTCGCATCCTTCGGGGTCGCGGTGCCGCAGCTCTCCGGCCGCGGGCTCGGCCACACCGGCGGAACGCTCGACAAGCTCGAGAGCATCCCGGGCTGGCAGGCGGATGTCAGCGCAGAGGGGATGCGGGCACAGCTGGAATCGGTGGGGGCTGTGGTGTGCGCTGCCGGTGCGTCCCTCGCGCCCGCGGACAAGAAACTGTACGCGCTGCGCGACATCACGGGAACCGTGGAGTCGATCCCGCTCATCGCGTCGTCGATCATGAGCAAGAAGATCGCCGAGGGGACGTCCGCGCTCGTGCTCGATGTGAAGTTCGGGTCCGGCGCGTTCATGCAGGACCCCGCCCGCAGCCGCCAGCTCGCCGAGACGATGGTGGCGCTCGGTACGGACGCCGGGGTGGCGACCACGGCTCTGCTCACCAACATGAACGTGCCGCTCGGCCTCGCGATCGGGAACGCGAACGAGGTTCGCGAATCCGTCGAGGTGCTCGCCGGAGGCGGCCCAGCGGATGTCGTCGAACTCACGATCGCCCTGGCGCGCGAGATGCTCGCCTCGGCCGGGCAGCCCGACGCCGACGTCGAGGCCGCGCTCAAGGATGGCCGCGCCATGGACACCTGGCGCGCGATGATCTCGGCGCAGCACGGTGACCCGGATGCTGCGCTGCCGGTTGCGAAGGAGACGCACGTCGTCACGGCCGATCGGGATGGCATCCTCGTCGAGCAGCAGGCATTGCCGTTCGGGATCGCGGCGTGGCGGCTGGGGGCCGGGCGCGCCCGCAAGGAGGACCCCGTGCAGCACTCTGCCGGCGTCGACCTGCACGCGAAGCCCGGAGACCCGGTGAAGAAGGGCCAGCCGCTCTTCACGCTAAACGCGGATGAGCCCGCGCGGTTCGAACGCGCCCTCGAGGCCCTCCAAGGCGCCTACCGGATCGGCGACCCGGGTTCTGAGGTCCACGACGGCGGCCCACTCATCCAGGGCCGCATCACGGCCTGAGCCGGGGAGCCACGCCCAACTGCGAGTGAGGGCGTCGAACTCACACGGGATCGCCGATGCGTTCGAGCGCATCGACGATGAGACTCCAGAACTTCGCGTGGTCGAGGTCCGTCGCGGCATACGTCGTGCAGTCCTCCGGTGCCGCCGAGCGGAAGTCCGCAACCGTCATTCCGAGCGTGAGGCTGCCGGTGAGTTCGATGTCGAGGGGCACCCGAACGACACTCATGACGCTCGGGTCGATGACGAGTGCGACGGCGCATGGGTCGTGCACGGGTGGATGGTCGAAGCCCTGTGCGTCCTTGTAGCTCTCGGCGAAGAACTCGAGCAGTTCGAGCACGAACCTCGCCGGCTTCGTGTCGACGGCAGCGATCGCCGCGACGACATCCGGTGTCGCGAGCGCCTGGTGCGTGAGGTCGAGACCGACCATGGTGAGCTTCCACTTCTCGTTGAACACGATGTGGGCGGCTTCGGGGTCGATCACGATGTTGAACTCTGCGGCAGCGCTCCAGTTGCCCACGTGGTATCCGCCGCCCATGAGCACGACCTCTTTCACGCGCTCGGCGATGCGCGGCTCCTTGCGTACGGCGAGGGCGATGTTCGTGAGCGCCCCGGTCGGGACGAGCGTGATGGTTCCCGGCTCACTGCTCATGATGGTGTCGATGATGAGGTCGACGGCGTGACGATCCTCCGCCTCGAACGCAGGCTCCGGCAGCACGGGGCCGTCGAGTCCGGAGTCCCCATGGATGGATTCGGCGACCTCCGGTGTCCGCACGAGCGGGCGGTGGGCGCCTGCGGCGAACGGCACGCCCGTGATGCCTGCGACCGTCGCCACGGCCAGAGCGTTCCTCGTGACCTTCTCGATCGTCTGGTTCCCGTGCACTGTCGTCACGGCCACGAGCTCGATGTTCGGATTCCCGTGAGCGAGCAGGAGAGCGATCGCGTCGTCGTGTCCTGGGTCGCAGTCGAGGATGATCTTCGTCGTCATGATGACATCATATATGAAAATCATCTTCATATATGTATGATCAAGGCATGGATGAGCTTGTCGCCCGCGGCCGTGGCCGCATCGAATGGATCCGTTCCCGCATGCCGCTCCTGGCCGACGCGCGCGCACACTTCGCGGAGACCCGGCCGTTCGCCGGGCACCGCATCGGGATGTCGCTTCACCTCGAGCCGAAGACGGCCGTGCTGCTCGAGACCCTTGCGGCGGGTGGGGCAGAGGTCGTCGCAACCGGCAACCACGGTTCGACCCAGGATGACGTCGTCGCCGTACTGCGCGCGAGCGGGATGACCGTGTTCGGCAGCCGCGACGACACGCTCGACGAGCACGGGAGGAACATCGCGGGCGTGCTCGATGCCGAGCCGGACATCCTCCTCGACAACGGGGCCGACCTCGCCGCGGGCATCGTCGCGCGCGGAAGGCAGGACACGATCCTCGGCGGCACCGAGGAGACCACCTCCGGGGGCCTGCGCCTGCGCGGCGAACTCGCCGGGGCCATTCCGTTCCCGATCCTCGTCATCAACGACAGCATCCTCAAGGCGATCGGCGAGAACCGTCACGCAGTCGGCCAGTCGGTCGTGGAGAGCTTCATGCGCATCACGAACCTCATGGTTCCCGGTCGGCGCTTCGTCGTCGCCGGGTACGGTTGGTGCGGCAGGGGAGTCGCCCAGTATCTGCGCGCTCTCGGTGGCAAGGTCGCAGTCGTGGAGGTCGATGAGCTCAAGGCCTTCGAAGCCGCCCTCGACGGCTACCGGGTCGATACGATGCAGGGCCTCGCGACGTGGGGCGAGGTGTTCATCACCGCGACGGGACATCCGGATGTCATCGGTCCGGACATCTTCCCGTTGCTGCGGGACGGCAGCGTTCTCGCCAATTGCGGCCACTT
Source organism: Terrimesophilobacter mesophilus (assembly GCF_014200375.1). Taxonomy (GTDB): domain Bacteria; phylum Actinomycetota; class Actinomycetes; order Actinomycetales; family Microbacteriaceae; genus Terrimesophilobacter; species Terrimesophilobacter mesophilus. The sequence continues at coordinate 1,889,919 of NZ_JACHBP010000001.1, forward strand.
CCCGTGGGAGATCGACGTCGCCGCGCTGAAAGCGGATGCCGCCGAGGTGCGCACGCTCGATGCCGCGATCGAACGGATCGAATTCGCCGACGGCCGCCACGTCATCCTCCTCGCCGAGGGCCGCATGATGAACCTCGCCGGGCGCGAACCGAAGGGCAACTCGCTCGAGTCGATGGACCTCGGCTTCCTGCTCCAGACGCTCTCACTGGAGCGCATCGCGCGCTCGGCGGAGAGTCTCGCCGATGGAGCACAGCCGATCCCCGACGATATCAACCGCGAGATCGCGCGACGCATGCTCTCCGCCATGGGGGCAGACCGGTAGCGGCGATGGCGACGTCCGATCCGAACTACGCGGTCCCCGCGCTCGACAAGGCCCTCGACATCCTCGAGTTCCTGGCCGACCAGGGCGGTGGGGTGGGCCAGGGCGAGCTGGCGGACGCTGTCGGACGAACTCCGAGCCAGGTCTTCCGCGTGCTGCAACGCCTCGAACGACGCGGCTGGATCGTGCGCGAGAGGCCGAGCGGACTCTACCTCCTGTCGACGCGGATGCTGGACCTGGCTCATCGGCAACCGCGGTTGCGCGGCCTCATCGCCCTGGCCATCGGCCCGATGCGCAGCCTCACCGAAGAGGTGCACCAGTCGTGCAACCTGAGCGTGCTCGACGCGGGTCGCGTTCGTGTCATCGCGCAGGCGGAGAGCCCGGCGGACTTCGGGTTCCGGGTGAGGGTGGGAGCGGAGTTTCCACTCGAGACTCCGGCCGGCCAGGTGCTCACGGAGGGAGCGCCGCTCGGCTACCTGAGGCAGGACGATTCTCTCCAGCCGGGAATCACCGACCTCGTCGCCCCCGTAGTCGACGCGTCCGGTGTCGCGATCGCGGCGATCACCGTCCCGTACATCGCCACGTCGTACAGCGGCCTGCCGATCGCCGCCGTGCTGCGGGCCGTGACGGCGACAGGTCGCACCGTGTCCGCTCTCGTGCGCGGTGACTGACGAGCGCCGAGCCAGTAGGTTTGCAGAATGACCTCCGTAGATTTCGAACCCGCGACCGGGCGCGACCACCGACTTCTGGATGGCCTCTCCGCCGCCGTGCTGCCGAAGGTGTCGCTTCACGACCACCTCGACGGTGGCCTTCGACCCCAGACGATCATCGAGCTGGCCCACGAGCTCGACATCGACATCCCGGCGGATGATGCGCTCGCGCTCGGCTCCTGGTTCGCGACCCAGTCCGACTCCGGTTCGCTCGTGGAGTATCTCAAGACCTTCGACGTGACGCTCTCCGTCATGCAGACGGCGGACGGCCTCGCACGCGTCGCGCGGGACTTCGTGGAGGATCTCCACGCGGACGGTGTGATCTACGGCGAAATCCGGTGGGCGCCCGAGCAGCACCGCGCACGGGGGCTCAGCCTCGACGAGGCTGTGGATGCTGTGCAGGGCGGGATCGAGGACGGCATCGCCTCCGTCTCGCGGACCGGTGGCAGCATCCGCATCGGACAACTCGTCAGCGCGATGCGCCAGGCGGACAACGGGGCCGAGATCGCCCGGCTCGCGGTTCGGCACCGCGACAACGGAGCGGTCGGGTTCGACATCGCGGGGCCGGAGGACGGGTTCCCGCCGAGCCGGATGCGCGGCGCGTTCGACTACCTGGCAGAGCACTTCATGCCCGTCACGGTCCATGCGGGTGAAGCAGCCGGCCTCGACAGCATCCGCAGCGCGCTCTTCGACGGGCGCACGCTGCGGCTCGGGCACGGGGTACGGATCGCGGAGGACATCGACGTCGAGCACGAGCAGGGCGGCAGCAGCCTCGTCACGCTCGGAGCGCTCGCAGAGTGGGTCAAGGACCGGGAGATCGCTCTCGAACTCAGCCCGTCATCGAACCTTCAGACCGGTGCGATCGCCGCCTGGGGCTCAGAGCTGGCCGACCATCCCTTCGACCTCCTGTACCAGCTGGGCTTCCGCGTCACCGTCAACACCGACAATCGACTCATGAGCAACACGACCCTGAGTCGCGAGCTCGCTCTTCTCGCCGACACGTTCGGCTACGACCTCGGAGACCTGGAGACGTTTCAGCTCAACGCCGCGGCAGGCAGCTTTCTCCCTGTGGAGGAGAGGGAGGACCTCGCCGACCGCATCATCCGCGGGTTCGACGCGCTCTGATCGCGGTGAGGGCCACGCCCTCGCCGTCGTGCGCTAGACGACTACTTGAGTCGCATGTAGACGGGGCTGCCCCAGATGGCGTGGTACTCGACGTACCGTCCTGGGCGAGGCGAATCCACCATCATGCCGGGGCCCGCGTAGATCGCAATGTGCTGGTGCGGGTACCAGAGCAGGTCGCCGGGGCGAGCATCCGCCTGGGAGATCGGCACCGCGTATCTGGCCTGAGCATCTGCCGTGCGCGGGAGGGAGATCCCGAAGTTCTTGAAGACGTACTGCGTGAGTCCATCGCAACTGAAGCTCGTGGTCGGGCTGTTGCCGTACCCGTAGGGTACGACTCCGACGAACTGCATGGCGAATGCGACAACCGCTTCGCCACTGTAGGTCTGGGCCGGCGGGTTCAGGGTCACGAAGCGGTTGACGAGTGCCGTGACGACGCGCCGCTTCGTGGCGCTGTAGCCGTCGCGGGAGACCGCGAGCTCGATGGATCCCGAGACGTCGACGCTCTGGACGGCAACCTCTTTCGGCGTCCGGAGAGTCGATTCCTCGGCCTGGGCGCCCTGATTGAACGCATTGGCCGGTATCGCGAGACTTGCGACGAGGCCCCCGGAGACCGCGATCACCGCGAACTTCGCGACCAGGTCACGGGTCTTTCGGGAAGTCACGCGGGGCGAACCTTTCTCGTACCCTGACGGGTATGGGCCGGCGTGACGGGCACACCAGAAACTGACAAAGCAGGTTCCATGGTACAGCGCGAGCCGCTGCAGCCCAATCTGATGGGCCGAATTCAGGGCATTCCCAGCCTCGCGGCGGGGTGGTCAGCGGCCCATGAGGTCGTATCGGGCGAGCGCGTCGGCGTCCCTCGAGTAGGTCGCAGAGCTCCTCGCGGTGTCGAGCGCCGCGACCGGATCGGCTTCCGCCTCGGCCACGGCGAGGAGCCGCTCCGCCTCGGCGAGCCTCGTCCGCGCATCCGCGCCGACACCTCCTCGGCGGGTGTCGATGTAGTTCCTGGTCGCGGTGAGCTGGCTGCGGGCCCCCACGAGAGCACCGACGAGGGCGGTGCGGGCGCCATCAAGCCGCTGCTGCTGGTTCCGCGCCCCCGCCATGCTCGTGTCGAGTTCCGCGTTCGCGGCACGCAGCGTCTCGAGCGTGGCGAGCGGATCCTTCAGGTCGGGGTCGACCGCCAGTGCGGCCTCGACGGTTGCGATCGCCCTGCCGACGGCGGCGCCGGTGTCCGCATCCGGAGGGGCATCTCGTGCGGCACGCGCCGGCGCGAGGCTCTCACGGGTGGAGTTCCTGAGGGCGACCACGGCATCCCTCGCCTTGGCAAGCTCCGTGCGGAGGGCCTCGATCCCCTCGAGGAGCTTCTGGGCCCGGTAGGCATGCTCGCTCGCCCTGCGGATGAGGTCGGATGCGCCCGTATCCGGCGTGCCCCGGTCGCCCGGCGCGGCCGTCAGGATGGCATCCGCCTTCGCCGCCGCCGTCTCGGATTCCGCCCGCTCGGCCTGTGCGCGCTCGACACTGTCGGCCACCGTCGACACGGCATCGGCGGAGTATCCGCTGGACAGCGCCGCGAGGGTCTTCGCCGAGTCCTTCAGTCGCGAGTCGACGGTGGAGAGGGCGCTGCGCACCGCCGCGAGATTCTGCGGTGCATTCTTCTCGAGTTCGCGCAGCTCGGCGAACGACTTCTCCTGCTGCTCGAGGGAGGCCGCAGCGGTTTCGCACAGGTGGATGATGCGGCCGCTCCAGTCGCGACGCTGGGTGTCGCTGTCCGCATAGGCGTCGTCGAGTTTCTGCTGGAGTTCGAATGCCTCGCGCAGTTGCTTCTTGGCGGTCGAGAGCACGCGATCGAACTCCTGCGATTTCACGTCCCCGAACTGGGCGATAGCGAATCCGAGTTCGTCCTCTGCGTTCTTGACGGCGTCGTCGACGCGGACGAGCAGGATGTTGGCCCTCTGCTGGAGCGAGTCCAGCGGATCGCCCACTCGGCCGTTCCCACGCCGCCTCGCCAGCATCCAGAAGCCGACACCGACGATGGCGACGAAGATCACGATGACGGTGATGCCTGCCGTCCATGCGGCGCTCAGCAGTTGGCCACCCATGCGGATCATCCTATGGTCGCCCGAATGGATCCGGGCCGCCGCGCGAGGGCCGCGCGGGCCGTCGGAGCGGCAAAACTGGTCGCGCCTCCCCGGAAATCAGGCTTTCTCCGCTTAAGGTGGCTTCGTGTGGCGCGTCGGCAATCATCATGATGACTTCCTGGAAGACCCAGTGGAGCACGCGGATGACCCTGCCCACGCTCAGCAGCAGGTCACTGCACCCCACGCGCTCAGTCTCGGCGACCCGTCCTTCACGGCCGTGAACGTCGCTCAACCCACCTGGGACGGATGGCGCTCGCAGCTCGCCGAGGTGGGTGGCGCGAACCCGCTGCTGCACTTCGTCGACGGCCCGCTCACCCGCATCGAACTCGGGGCGACGCACCCCGGTGGTCTCGCGCAGTTCATCACGGGCAAGACCACCCTTCTCTCCAGCCTCATCCGCGACGACGTCGCCCTGCGGGCCGCCAAGCTCGCTGCGGCGGAGATCGCGGCGAAGTCGAGGGAACTGGCGACGACGAGGGGCATCGACTCCGTCCACCTCGGAATCGGCGTCGCGGCATGGCAGTTCGAGGACGTGGACCACCGGGCGCCGATCCTGCTTCGTCCGCTGGCGATCCGCCGCTACGGGAACGACTTCGAACTGCGGCTTCGCGGTGAGCCGCTCCTCAACCCTGCTCTGGCCACGGCGCTCGAGGAGCAGTTCCGCATCGTTCTCGATGCGCAGGGCTTCGTCGCGCTCGCGCAGCAGGATGGCTCGTTCAAACCGAATCCGGTGATCGACCGGCTCCGCGGGCTCACACGTCACCTCGAGTGGTTCAACGTCCAACCGAGGCTCATCGTGTCCTCGTTCGCGGATGTCGCCACGGGCATGGTCGCGGATGCTGCGGCCCTCGAGCATCCCATCCTCGACGCGCTCGCCGGCAATCCGAGCGCGAAATGGGCGGTCGAGGAGAGCCACTCCCCGACGGAGGTGCGCAACCCCGACGAGCGCACACCGGAAACCGACACCCTCCTGCTCGACGCGGACTCGGAGCAGGAGGACGTCATCGCCCAGATCGCGGCGGGCAATTCGGTCGTCGTGAAGACGCTTCCCGGCACCGGCGGAACCCAGACGATCGTCAACGCGATCGGCACACTCGTGCAGCAGAACAAGCGCGTACTCGTCGTGAGCCCGCGCAGGGCATCGCTGCAGGGCATCGCGCAGCGTTTCGGCGACGTCGGGCTGGTGGGACTTCCCGTTGCGCCAACGACGCTGCGGCGCGACGTCGTGCGCGCGATCGGCCGCAACGAGAAAGCGAAGGCACCCAAGCTGGCGGAAGTCGACGAGGCGCTCGTCCGACTTCGAAAAGTGCTCATCGACTACCGGGGCGCCGTGACGCGCACCGACCCGGAGCTCGGGGTCTCCGTACTCGACTGCCTGACCGAGTTGTCCAGGCTCGCGCTCCTTCCGCATCCCCCGGCGTCGACGGCGCGGCTGAGCCGCACGTCGGTCGAACTCATGTCGAAGGGGCGCGAACGGGCCGCTGAGACCATGATCAAGGCGGCGAGCCTCGGCGAATTCAAGTACGGTCCGGGCGACTCCGCCTGGTACGGCGCGACCTTCTCCACGAGCGAGAAGGCGACCCGCGCGCACGGAATAGCGAAGCAGCTGTACCACGTCGAAGTCCCGCGCCTGCTCCAGAGGGCGAGCGAACTCATCGCGGGCACGCGCATGCGGCCGTTCGAGACTGTCGCCGAACTGGGCGTCTATCTTCGGCTGCTCACGGACATCCGCGATTCGCTCGACAAGTTCCTCCCCGTGGTGTTCGAACGGTCGCTGAGCGAACTCATCGCTGCAACGAGTTCGCGCAAGGAGTCCTCCCACATGTCGTCGGCCAACCGCCGGCGCATGAGGCGACTCGCGCGGGAATACCAGCGCCCGGGAGCCCACGTCGGCGACCTCAACGATGCCCTGCGCCGCATCCAGCAGCAGCGCTTCCTGTGGCAGCGGTTCGTCGCAGAGGGAGTCTCGCCGGAGATCCCGGTGGGCATCGCCGACGTCCAGGTCGCGCACCAGCAGGTCATGCAGGATCTCGCAGCGCTCGACGAGCCGCTCGGCAACCAGACCACGGCGAGCCAGCTCGCGAACCTGCCGATCGCCAACCTGGTCGGTGGACTCGCCGATCTCGCGGCGGATTCGGATGCCCTGCACAACCTGCAGGAGCGCACGGTTCTCCTCGCGACGCTTCGTGAACTCGAACTCGACCCTCTGCTGGCCGATCTCGCATCCCGGCACGTCCCGGAGGGCCAGGTCGCCGCAGAACTGGAACTCGCCTGGTGGCGCTCGGCACTCGAGTCCCTGCTCGAGCAGGAGCGCGCGCTCCTGGGGGCGAATACGGATGTCCTCGACCGGCTCGAAGCCGACTTCCGTCTCGTGGATGAGGCCCATGCAGCCGGGAGCGCACACCTCCTCTCATGGCAGCTCGCGGAGAACTGGAGCGTCGGCCTCGTCGACTGGCCGGACGAGGCTTCCGCACTCAAGCGGGTGCTGCGCGGATCGTCGGCGACCTCGTACGCACTGCAGGAGGCTGCGCCGCACCTGTCGCGGGCGATCGCCCCGGTGTGGATCGCGTCCCCCTATGAGGTTCCGGAGATCACCGACAGCCTCCGGTTCGACACCGTGATCCTCGTCGACGCCGGCGCCATGACGATCGCTGAGAGCCTCGGCGGCATCCGTCGGTCGAAGCAGGTCGTCGCGTTCGGAGATCCGGTGACCCAGACTCCCGCTCCGTTCGTCGTGGCACTCGGTGCGGAGGATGCGGAGGAGCCGACGGTCGACGACCTCGACGCGCTGCACGCGGCATCCGCACTCGCGACCCTGGGCACCCTCCTTCCGACGCTCACCCTCACTCGCAGTTATCGCGCGGGCGGCGAGGATCTCGCCGAGCTCGTGAACCGGCGGTTCTACGCAGGGCGGATCGAGTCGATTCCGTGGGCGGGGAGCTTCCTCGGGCACGGGAGCATCCGGATCGACCACATCGACAACGGAACCGGAATGCCCGACGGTGACACCGGCGCCGTGGAGAGCGTCGATGCCGAGGTCGACCGGGTGGTGGAACTCGTGCTCGAGCACGCGCACCAGCGCCCCCACGAGTCCCTCATGGTCATCACGGCGAGCCCCCGCCACGCCGTTCGGGTGCAGCAGGCCGTCCTGCTCGCGCTCTCGACCCGGCCGGACGTGCACGACTTCATCCTGGGTGACCGAGCCGAACCGTTCATGGTCACGACGATCGAACAGGCGGTGGCGGAGAGCCGTGACCGCGTCATCTTCTCGATCGGCTACGGACGGACGCCGCACGGCAGGGTGCTGAGCGATTTCGGCTCCCTGGGACGCCCCGGTGGCGAACGGATGCTGGCTGCCGCCATGACCCGCGCACGGCGCGCGATGGTCATCGTGACCTGCTTCGAGGCCGCAGACATCGACGAGGACAGGATGCGCTTCGGTGCGATAGCGCTCGCGGAGATCCTCACCGATGTCACAGCGCGTACTCGCATCGAGTCCATTCCCGACGACAGCGATCCGATGCTCGTCGACCTCGCGCGCCGGCTGGAGTCGAGGGGGCTTCGCGTGGCCCTCGGGCACCGCGGCAAGCTGGGCCTGGTCGCGAACCACGGCGGAATGTGTCTCGCGATCGAGACGGACACGGTGCTCGGCGGCTCGAGTCTGAGGGAGTCCTTGCGCCTCCGCCCCGAACTGCTCCGGCGGCTCGGGTGGCACTACCTCCGCGTCTATGCGTTCGAACTGTTCAGCAATCCGGATGCCGTCGCCGACCGCGTCGTCAGGATGCTCGGCGCTGACAATTCACCGATCACGGAACCGATCCCCGTCCTGGCCGCGAACAGGCCGGTCGGCGGTTAGCGCGATGGATGCCGGAAGGCACGAGGCGAAGGATTCGCCAGACTGCCCGACAGACGCGGAGCACGTGGGCATGCCCCCATCCGATGAGGCGGAGGGGCAGGCCACGGGGGAACAGTCAGTTCGGCGCCATCGACGGGTGTCGACCCGGGCCGTTCCCGGGTCCGACCCGAATCCGCAGCCGGAGCCCGCACGCCATTCATCCGGGGAGAACGACGAGCGCCTGAAGGCGGACAAGCCGCCGCACTGGGGTTGACCGCGTCGAGTATTACTAGCTGAGATAGATACTAGGTTACGTTGTATCTAGCTTATGCAGTATGATCGAGGCATGCGCGAAGAGACGGCGGACACCCCCTCCACGATCGATCCGATGATCGACCCGAGGTACATCGACCCGGATCAGGTTCTGATCCCCCGCGGCGGGATGGATCCGGCCGAGCTGGAGGCTGTCATCTCCGTCCTTTCGGCAGTGCGCCGCTGGCGGGAGGCTGAAGAGCGGATGAGTGAAGAGTCCCGCCGCCAGATGCACCTCGGTGACAATGACATGAAGGCGATGCGTTTCATCATCGTGTCGACCAACTGGGGTACGTCGGCGACTCCCGGGATGATCGCGGAGCACCTGGGCATCTCCACGGCATCCACCACCAAACTCCTCGACCGGCTTGCCGCTGCCGGCCACATCACGCGCACACCGCATCCGGCCGATCGACGGGCCATCGTCATCACCGTCAACGAGCGCGCCCACGACGAGGTGCAGGAGAGGGTGGGGCGACTGCACGCGCGACGGTTCCAGGTCGCCGCGAAACTCGCCCCGGAGGAGCGGGAGGTCGTGATCCGGTTCCTGGATGATTTGTCTGCGACGGGCACTGTCGAGGCCGGCACTGTCGAGACGGGCACTGTCGAGACGGGGGATGTCGACTGATGGCGCGCAACGATTCGGCGACCGGCGCGACCGCCGGCCGGTCTCGCATCCGGTGGGCCAGGATCGGCATCCCGGCCATCCTGCTCATCATCTGGTTCGCGGCCGCGGCAATCGGTGGCCCGACATTCGGCAAGCTCTCTTCGGTCTCGAGCAACGACCAGGCTTCCTTCCTCCCTGCGACCGCAGAGTCGACGGAAGCCATCGCGTGGCAGAAGAAGTTCACCGACTCCGACGCGATCCCCGCCGTCGTCGTCATCGAGTCGACGTCGACGATCGACAGGTCGGACCTGTCCGGCTTCGCCGCGCTCGGAGAGAAGCTCGGGGAGGTCGAGGGGGTCGAGTCACCCGAATCGGGCCAGGACACATCCGTCGTCGGCCCGATCCCGTCGAAGGACGGTCTGGCCATCGAGTACATCGTCCCGATTGCCGAGTCGGATGGCCTGAGAGTCGTCATCGCCGACCTGCGCTCCGTCGTGAGCGACAATGTGCCGCACGGCATGACCGGCTACGTGACCGGCCCGGCAGGCTTGACGGCAGACCTGGTCAGCGCCTTCGGCGGCATCGACGGAATCCTGCTCCTGGTGGCGGGTGGCGCGGTGTTCCTGATCCTGCTTCTCGTCTACCGGTCGGTCGTACTGCCCTTCCTGGTCCTGCTGACGTCGGTGTTCGCGCTGTGCGCGGCCATCCTGCTCGTCTACGCCTTCGCGAGCTGGGGATGGATCTCCCTGAGTGGGCAGAGTCAGGGAATCCTGTCGATCCTCGTGATCGGAGCCGCGACGGATTACTCGCTACTCCTCGTTGCGCGGTTCAAGGAGGCCCTCGGTCACGTCGAGTCGCGCTGGAGCGCCATCCTGCGTGCGCTGCGCGCGGCATGGGAGCCCATCGTCGCGTCCGGCGCCACTGTCATCATCGCCCTGCTGTGCCTTCTGTTCTCCGACCTGAACTCGAACAAGAGTCTCGGCCCCATCGCCGCAATCGGAATCGTGTTCTCGCTCCTCGCCGCGCTCACCCTCCTGCCCACCTTCCTGGTTCTGTTCGGGCGCACGGCGTTCTGGCCGATCCGGCCGACGTATGTTCCCGATTCCGACCGGGAGCCCGCGTCGCCGGGGACCCTTCGCGGGCTCGTCGGCGTGACGGGCATCTGGCGCCGAATCGGGACTCTGGTTTCGCGACGACCGCGCGTGACCTGGATCGTCGCACTGGTTGTCCTGCTCGCCGGCGGCTCCGGCATCCTTCAGCTTCAGGCCAACGGTGTCCCGCAGACCGACCTGGTCCTCACACAATCGGATGCCGTCGATGGCCAGGCCGTTCTTGCCAGGCACTTCGATGCGGGCTCGGGAAGCCCCATTGTCGTGGTGAGCGACGAGTCGTCGGCGAACGACATCGTCAGCGCGCTCGAGGCCACGAAGGGGATCAGCTCTGCGTCGATCGTCCCCGGCACCGCGCGCCCGACCATGGACCCGACCGCGCCGCCCCCTGTGCCTGCCGTACGCGACGGCAAGGTCCTCGTCAACGCGGTGCTCGACTATGAGGCTGACTCCGACGACGCGGAGAACGTCGTGAGGGAGTTGCGAACGACGCTTCCGGCCATCGATCCTTCCGTGCTGGTCGGCGGAGTCACAGCGATCGCGCTCGACACGACGGACACCTCGTTGAGTGACCTCACGAAGATCATCCCCATCGTCCTCGTGGTGATCCTGCTCATCCTCATGCTGCTCCTGCGGTCGATCCTTGCGCCGGTGCTGCTCATCCTGAGCGTGGTCATCTCCTACGGCACCGCGCTCGGCGTGTCCGCCCTCGTCTTCAACCACGTGTTCGGGTTCCCCGGCGCGGATGCCGCGGTGCCGCTCTTCGGGTTCGTCTTCCTCGTCGCGCTCGGGGTGGACTACAACATCTTCCTCATGACGAGGGTGCGGGAGGAGTCGCTCAAACTCGGAACGAGACCCGGCATCCTGAGGGGTCTCGGCGTGACAGGCAGTGTCATCACATCGGCAGGCGTCGTGCTCGCGGCGACGTTCGCGGCGCTGTCGGTCATTCCGATCCTGTTTCTCGTGCAGATCGCCTTCATCGTGGCGTTCGGAGTCCTCGTCGACACGATCGTCGTCCGATCGCTTCTGGTACCGGCACTGTCGTACGACATCGGTCGGTCGATCTGGTGGCCGTCGAGGCTCGCCAGCTCGGCCGACTGAGTGCGACCTATTCTGTCGTGTGGCGACCGGTCGCGGGCGAAGCGAGAAGGTCGCGGATCTCGGTGAGCAGCTGGAGCTCGTCCGGCGGGACATCCTCTTCCGAGGCGCCGGCCTTGCGACGTGCTTCCGCGCGCTCCTTGAGCTTGTTCACCGGAAGCACGAGCGCGAAATACACCGCAGCGGCGACGAGGATGAACTGGATCGCCGCGGCGACAAGCGCGCCGAAGAGGATCTCGGCCTTGCCGCCGGCGAGGGTCGGAATCGTCACGATCCAGGCCCCGTTGAGGTCCTCGGCGTTGAAGAGCGCGCCGAGTGCCGGATTGATGATCCCGGTGACCAGCGCGTTGATGATGGCGGTGAACGCTGCGCCGATGACGACCGCGACGGCGAGGTCGATCACGTTGCCGCGCATGATGAATTCCTTGAATCCCTTGAACATGACTACTCCTTCTTTCCCGATCTGCTCCCGGAGCCGGGAGTCGACTGTGCCGCGGCCGCGTTCCTCGCGGGCGCTGCCTTTGCCGCCGCATCCTTCGCTGCCGGCGTGGCGGAAGTCGAGCCATCGCCCGAGGTGGACTCCTTCTTCGCCTTCTCCTTCGGTGGCGCGGCCCTGGAGTCGTTCCGGTAGAACCCTGCGCCGGTGAAGGAGACCCCGACCGGGCTGAACACCTTGCGCAAGAGGCCGCCGCAGCTGGGGCACACCGTCAGCGAATCGTCGGTGAACGACTGTTGCACATCGAAGGCGTTGCCGCATTCCGTGCATCGGTAGGAGTAGGTGGGCACAGGGTTCCTTAGTTGGCAGATCCGGTGAAACTGGTGATGCCCACCGGGGTGACGACGCCGTTGACGCGCTTGTCGTGAAGTTCGGTGGGCACGGTGTCGACGAGCTCATTGTCGAAGATCACGGCGAACACGGGTGGGCACTTCTCCATCGATCCGAGTGTGCGGTCGAAGTATCCGCGACCCCACCCCATCCGCATGCCGGTCCGGTCGACTGCCGCGGCAGGAACGATGATGAGGTCGACGTCATTGATCGCTATCGGGCCGAGGAGTTCGCCGACCGGTTCGGGCATCCCGTCGATGCCCTCCTGCTCAGCGTCGCTCGACACTGCCCAGTCGAGGAGACCGTCGTTCCTGCTCACAGGCAGCAGGACCCGGATGTCGTGCTCCTGCGCCCACTGGAGGTACGGCCGGATGTTCGGCTCGTCATGGGCAGGCAGGTACGCGGCGATGGAGTGCGCGTGAAAGTCGGAGGAGAGATCGATGAGATTCTGGGTGATCGACGCCGTCGCGTTGTCGCGCTCAGGGGACGTCATGGTGCGGCGTCGCCCCCGCAGTTCTGCACGGAGCGCCCGCTTCTGGTGGCTCTCGTCACCGCTCATACAGTCAGTTTACGGCGGCGGGAACGGTAACCTTGCCCCATGGCATTCCAGATCACCAAGGCGGTCATCCCCGCGGCGGGTCTCGGCACCCGATTCCTCCCGGCGACGAAGGCGATGCCGAAGGAAATGCTTCCGGTCGTGGACAAACCGGCCATCCAGTACGTCGTCGAGGAGGCGGTCGCGGCCGGGCTCAAGGACGTCCTCATGATCACCGGACGGAACAAGAGCGCGCTCGAGAATCATTTCGACCGGGTCGGTGAACTCGAGGCGGCGCTCGAACGCAAGGGCGACACGGTGCGCCTGCAGAAGGTCAACTATTCGACAGAGCTCGCCGAGGTGCACTACCTCCGTCAGGGTGATCCTCTCGGCCTCGGGCACGCCGTGCTGCGGGCGAGGATGCATGTCGGTAACCAGCCGTTCGCCGTGCTGCTCGGCGACGACCTGATCGACGAGCGGGATCCGCTGCTCACCCGCATGCTTCAGGTGCAGGCCGAGCGGAACGCATCCGTCATCGCACTGCTCGAAGTCGATCCCTCCCAGGCGCATCTCTACGGGATCGCCACGGTGGAGGCCGCGGATGCGCGAACGGCCGGGGATGACGATGTCGTGCGCATCACCGGACTGGTCGAGAAGCCTGCGGAGGGCACGCAGCTGTCGAACCTGGCCATCATCGGCCGATATGTACTCCGGCCGGAGATCTTCGACATCCTCGACCGCACGGAGCCGGGCAAGGGCGGCGAGATCCAACTGACGGATGCCCTCGAGACGCTTGCGGCCGACCCGTCGATCGCCGGAGGGGTGTACGGCGTCATCTTCCGGGGCCGCCGGTACGACACGGGTGATCGCCTCGACTACATCAAGGCCATCGTGCAGCTCGCCGTGGAACGGCGGGACCTCGGGCCCGACCTGCGCCCGTGGCTCAAGCAGTTCTCGAGCACGCTGGACTGATCCGTGATCATCCCCACGCTCACCGAGGGTGCAGTGACCATTCGCGGCATCAGGGTGCGGGATGCCAGGAAGCTCGAGCGCGAACTCCTCGACAACCGCACCTGGCTTCGCAAGTGGGAGGCGACCAACCCGCACGGAGCGATGAGCTTCGATGTGCGCTCCAGCATCCGGAGCCTGCTCGGCAATGCGCGGGCGGGGCTCGGACTCCCGTTCATCGTCGAGCACGACGGCGCGCTCGCCGGTCAGCTGAACGTGTCATCGATCTCGTGGGGCAGTGTGTCATCGGCGACGATCGGATACTGGGTCGCCGAACGTGTCGCCGGTAAGTCGGTCACGCCGACCGCCGTTGCCCTCGCGACGGATTTCTGCTTCTACCAGTTGGGCCTGCACCGCATGGAGATCTGCATCCGGCCGGAGAATGAGGCCTCGCTTCGCGTCGTCGAGAAGCTCGGGTTCCGCTATGAGGGTCTTCGTCGTCGGTACATCCACATCAACGGGGACTGGCGGGACCACTTCTGCTTCGCACTCGTCGTCGATGAGCTTCCGGTCGGCGTTCTGCGCCGCTGGCTCGACGGAAGGGTGCCGGATGGAGCAGGCATCGTGCCTGCTGCCGACCGTGCGGCAGCGCGGGAAGCGTTCGGGAAGCCGTAGGCACGGCGCGCCAGAGCCGCGTTCCGGGGCACTCGCCCTACCGTTAACCGCATGGGAATCGATGGGGTCGGCTCGAGCGTTGTCATCGCCCTCGCCGCCGTGCTGTGGTTCCTCTACCTCATCCCCACCTGGCTGAAGCGCAGGGAATACCTGGCGACGGAGCGCAACGCCGTGAGACTCCAGCAGACGATGCGGGTTCTCGCCGAGAGCGCGGAGGTTCCCTCCGTCGTGCGCGTCGAAGCGACGGCCAGGGCCGTCGCCGCGCAACAACGTGCACTGCGCAGGAACCAGCGGGGCGCCGGCGCCAGGGCGGCGTTCGCTGTTCCGGAAACCACGGGGTCCGGCTCCGCAGGCATCGCGCCGTTCACCGCAGCGAGTACCGCGCGCCGTCTTCGCCGATCGCGCGCGTTCGCATCGGTCGTTCTGCTCGCGTCGATCGTCGCGGGCGGTTTCGGATGGGCCGCGCTCGTCTCCGAGGGAAGCTGGCTGCTGCTCGCGGTGTCCGTGGTGGTTGCGCTCGGAGCGCTGGGGTTGCTGAGCCAGGCGGCCGCGGTCACACGTGCCCGGACGGAGCTTCGTCGTGCCGCGATCGCTTCACCGACGAGCTCGGAACTCCACGATCACGCGGACTATGCGCCGGCCCGCCCGTCCGGTTGGACTCCCGTGCCCGTGCCCAAGCCGCTCTACCTTTCGCGGCCGGCCTCGGCGGCGCCCGCCGGTCGCGTGGCCGAGGAGCATTCTCGCTCGGCCGCTTCGACCGAGCGGCGGATCGATCATGCTGCTGCCCTGCGCGTTGCCGCCGCTGAAGCCGAGAGCGCCCTGCGGGCTGCCCAGGCATCGCCCGAGGTCACGCGAATCGCCTCGCCGTCGATGCCGACAGAATCTGCGCCGAGCAGGTTCGCCTCGATGGGGATTCTGGACCCGGCAGGCAATGCGTCGGCGGACCTCGACGAGATCCTGCGCCGCCGCCGCGCCGTCGGCTGAGCCGTCCAGGGCAGCCGGTGTATCGAAACCGGCACGGCACGCGTGATAACGTAGCTACGCATCATCCGGGGCTATGGCGCAGTTGGTAGCGCGCTTCGTTCGCATCGAAGAGGTCAGGAGTTCGAATCTCCTTAGCTCCACCAAAAGTCTGTTACTCAAACTATTGACCTGAAAAAAGGCTGTCCGGCTTCGTGCTGAACGGCCTTTTCTGTCGTCGGCGGGGCTGGCATTGATGTTGAGTCTCCAGGCTCGTTCTGCTTCGCGCATTTCGCTGCTGAGCAGGGTATTGAATGGTTCGCGTAGCTCAGTGCGAATGCTGATGCCGCCTGGAGAGTTGTCATCGCAGGTCACAAGGATTCGTTCGAAGAGGGCTTGGTTGAATAGCTTTTTGATGTGATCGGGCGCGGTTTTATATGCGTTTCCACAGTGCTCGGTGAGGTCCAGGGCTGCTTGGAGATTCTTTTCGACGACATCAAAGTGGGCACTGGTTGCGGTTAGTTTGTGCTCGATCTGTGCGAGCGCGGTCGTAATGCGGTCTTGCTCTTTACCGAGAAGGTCGACCGAAATCGCACCGGCGTAGTGTGCTTCCATGAGCTTTCCTTGTTGACGCTGAAGCTTCTCCTTCTCACGCTGAAGGGATTGGTGTTCGGCTTCAACTTCGGTGCGTGCTTCTTGGAGGCCATTGCGGATCACTGTTTCTACCTGAATGCGGAACTTCGGCTCGAGCGTGATGCGCTGGTAGTGCTCGGTGATCTTCTTTTCAACTTCGTAGATGAGCACCGATTTTTGTTCGCAACGGGTCCTCTTGGAGTGCCGTCCGGCGCACATGAAGTATGGGTATTTTGCCCCAGTGGCTGAAGTGGATATTTGCACGAGGAGGCGTTCTTTGCAGGTGCCGCAGTAGACGGTGCTTTTCAGGTAGTGCGGGTGTTTGCGGACTCGTTCACCGTTGACGTGGGTGGCGAGAACTTCTTGAACTTGCTGCCAGATCATCGAGTCGATCAGCGGTTCATGACGACCGTCGTATGTGGCGTCCTGGAACCGCACTTTACCTTTGTAGTAAGGGTTGGTGAGGATTTTGTGCAGCAGCCCTTCACGGATCGGGGTCGATGGGAGTCTGGGGGTTGGCACCGTGGTCAAGCCTCGAGCGTTGAGGTGTTCGGCAAGTGAGGAGATGGTCCAATTACCGGTGGCATACAGTTCGAAGGCGAGTCGGATGAAGGGGGCGCGTTCCTCATCGATGATGACGGTTCGTACTTCGCGGCCTTCGGCATCAACATTGCGTTGGTTGCGGTAACCCAGTGGTGCGCGGCTAACGGTGCCGCCGCTTCGAGCCTTCTGGGTCATTCCTTTCATGACTTCAGCGGCAAGGTTGCGGGAGTAGAACTCTGCGATGGAAGACATGATGCCGTGGAGGAGCATGCCCGATGGGGTTTCGTCGATGCTTTCGGTAGTGGAAACCAGGCGTACTTTCGAGGCTGACAGGGCTTGGCTGATCTCCACATCATCTGCCCGGTTTCGGGCAAGGCGGTCCAGTTTGTGAACGATGACATAGTCCACCGGGTGCTCATCAACATATTCGAGCATGCGTTGCAGCTCGGGCCGATTGGCTGAACGTGCCGAGGCACCCCGGTCGACAAACTCTTTGATGACGATCGCGCCCAGGGTGGCGGCTTTTCGTTTGTTGGCGTCACGCTGTGCGGGGATGGAGAAGCCTTCCGCTTCACCGCCACGGTGGGCTTGGTCGCGGGTTGATACCCGTAAATATGACACTGCCACTTTCGGGGTGAGGCATTGCTGTAGGGCTTCAGCCAACGGTGCCGCTGTTGGTATGGGGCTCATGGATGATGGGTCTCCTCTTAGATCCTCTCCATTGACGCTCTTCTGGCCCAAAGAGTCCAGCGTCGTTGACAATTCCGCAACACTCTCCGGGGGTGTGAGAGGAGGCTTGTTGGGTTCAGGATCGGCGGGTGAAGACATGGATCTCTCCCTCTGCTGGGATCACGTGATAAATGCTGTCGAGCTGTTTGGTGATGCGGTTGTAGTCCCAGAAGACGGGTGGTGTTTCTTCGGGGATGGCGGCAAGATATTTGTCTGCGGCAGCCAGCCAACCAATGTTTCTGAGGTATTCCTCGCAGGCTTCTTGGAGGGTGGCGAAGCTGCCAACGTGTCGAGTCTCGAACTCATCCAGCAACTGAGGGCTCTCCAGTCGAGTGTCCGGCAGGGTAAGGAAAGCGGTGAAGGCGCTCTGGTAGTAGCTGGAGTAGCCGCGTCGGATACGTTCACGCTGTTCGGTGGTTGCTTCCCAGAGGTCTCGTCGTTCCTGCTCGGGATGATTCATCGGGTTGGTCTCACTTGGCGAAGGCATGGATGGTGCCTCCCAGATCGACGATGTCGTACATGTATCTGCGCAGGTGTTCAAGGAAGGCGTCGTAGTTCCACTCGAGGACACCCTCGGGGATGGTCTGCTGCCGGATGACCGTGTCGATGGCTTCAATCCAGCCGAGGCTGGCGATTTCACTTTCGATGAGTGCGTCCTCATCCGGGTAGGTGCCGACGAAGGCGTTTTCGTAATCGTCCGCGAGGGACTCGGAATTAGGGTCGATATCTTCCAAAGTCAAGTAGGCGGCAAATGGTACGCCGTGTACTTCATAAAGGGTTTGGATGGTCCGGGCCGACCGTCTCGTGGTGACACTGTTCACGCAGTGCTCAATAAAATAGTCGGCGGTACTTTTCTCGTGCGGTGCACGTTCTGGGGTGTGGTTTTCAGGGTTATTCATGGGGATGTTCTCCTTGCTGCCCACCCGTTGGATTGATGTTGTTGGCTCCTTCGCTAATGAGCGATGCGAGATGATCGAGGGTCACCACGGTGAAGAGCCGCTTGCTGATAGCCGGTTCCGCACTCAATCGCCGTTGCAGTTGCTCCCGCCGTACCGTGCCGGGCACGATCCAGACCACGGCGGGAAAGACACCGATGCGGTGCTGCTCGGTTCCAGTGCGCTGATACTCCTGGTACTGGAGGCATTTGCGGATGATCCGCGATGGCGGTTCGGTGTCACGATCCACTTCAATGAACCAGTGGTCCTCATAATCACCAGTGAGGGTTGTGATCGCCAGATCCGGTTTGAGACGCAGCGTGCCGCCACCGGAGCCGACGTAAGCGCGCCAACAGTCGGGTTCGAGTTGTGGTGGCCTCAAGGCTATGTTCGCCTCGGACGTGGCCTGTCGCAGGTACAGGTGCACTTCGGCGATGGCGAGGGTGTGCTCCAGGAAGGTGCTGGAGGGTTCAATGCTTCTCTGCCGTGACGTGCTGCCATCCTCTGTTCCTGTTGCCTTCCGAAGTAAGCGTGCGCCAGCGTCGGTGAGGTGCCAAACGTAGCCGCCGGAACCTGCCCGCACTCCACCGATCCGACGTTGCAAAGACTGCAAGAGCAGCAGTTCGGCGAGTTTGGATAGTGTCCGGCTGGCAGCACGCAGGGCCGCCGTTTCGGTCGGCTTGTCGGTAAAGATGAAGCGGGAGATCTGCTTCGTCGTCAAATAGCGGTGCTCGGCAACCACACCGAGAATCGCAGAATCTCGCCTGCTGAGCCGCTGCTGGATTCGATCAAGTTCCCTCCTGCTGATTCGACGGTTGGCCATCATGCAGCCTCCTGCCGTGATGGGATAAACCGCAGCTGATTCAGCGGGGGAGTCTTATCCGTTACCGGGGGCAATTGCCGGGTGTTGCGGGCACTGTCGCCGGGCCTTATGGTCGCGACAGGACAGGCGACCGGACACCTCTTGTCACTGATGGGCGGGGCCATTATGGTTTCCCTTTCGGCACCGGGCGACGCCCAATCGGTTCGTCCTCATCATCGGTTCCCTCGCTAGTCGGTGGTGTGAGGCCGATGGAGTGCAGCACCTCTTTTTCCACATCCTCAGCACTTCGCCCGTAACGCTTGGTGCTGGCATGCTTCAGCTCAATGGGGTCGGTTGTTGCGGGGGAGGCGGCAAGTGTTCGGGCGGACATCCACCCGGTTGCGTGACCGTCTCGCATCAGGTGGGTGTAGATGCCGAAGCGTGGCAACAGCATGAAGTCCTGCACATCTAACTGCGGTGCTTGCTTGGCCATCTCGGCTGCGTCGGTAGCATTGAGTCCGAAGACGATCCGGTTGTGTACGTTTGCGTCGACACCGGCGCGCAGTCCCGAAGGCAATTGCATCCGATATTGGTGAGCCAGTGTGAAGCCGACACCGAGACCTCGTGCTTGGCTGAGTGCATCGTCTAGGTCGGTGGGCAGCGCGAGGTAGTCCTGTACTTCATCGATGAAGACGTTCACGATGTGTCGGCGTTGGGCGGGCAATGCTGCTCGGGCCAGAGTCAGTGGCCACAGCTGCGAAACGACGAGGGAGCCAAGCAGTCGAGCACCCTCTGCCCCGAGGAGTCCTTTGTTCAAAGAGATCAGAACGATGCGTTTTTGGGTGAAGAGATCATTCATTTGGAAGCGCGGTTCGGACTGACCCAGGACCGCTCTTAGGGCAGGTCGGAGTAGAAACTGCCGGAGCTTGTTCATGACCGGTGCAATGACTTGCGCCCTCTGTTCTGGACTCATGGCATCGTAAGAGGCCCAGAACGGTGCGAGCCCAATCTTGTCGGTGATGCCACGGGTGAGTTTGGTGCGGAACTTTTGATCGGTCAGGAGCGCGGGCAGCATCGTTAAGGTCGCTCCGGGGTGCCTTGCCAGAGTGATCAGTGCGCTGGTGAGTACGTCTTGAGTGCGTGGCCCCCACGAGTCGGCGAAGAGTTCTTTGAAGACTGCCAGGATGCTATCGGCCACCAGTTCTGGATTCTTGTGGCTTCCAATAAACGGATTCAAACCGACCGGTTCAGGATCTGACGGGTCGATGACGACGACATCACTTTTGCGGTGTTCAGGGATACGCGCCAGAACATCATTGGTGAGGTCACGTTTTGGATCGATCACCAACACGCCCCGGCCCGCCTCGATGGCCTCCATGATGAGGGTCAGCATGGCGTTGGATTTACCGGCACCAGTCGGACCGAGCAGGACGGAGTGCTGCAGGGAATCTTTCGCAGTGATACCCAACGCGATGGTTGTGCCTGGGGCGGTGGTTTCCGCGAACGGGTAGCGCACGCTCGATAACCCGTCGGGTGCGGGAAGGCTGCGCGGGTGCTCACTGGGCAGACCCGGCAGTACCCCTTCACCAATTGGCCATCCCATCAGGGCGGTGAGTTCATGGGAGGACAGTCGAAGCGGCCACTGCCACGGCCGTCGCACTTCGTTGACTGCTGAAGGGTGTTCGGGTACCAGGTGCAGGCGAACACCGGCGCTTTCGGCAACGCGCAGTCCGCTGAGCACGGAGGCGATCAGGCTGCGCGCGCGACCTGGGTCGGCGGCGATAGCGCCGATGCGGATGACGCATTTGAAGCCGTGGAGGGATGTCCTTGATTTCATACTGACTCGTGCTTCAGCCGTCGCGCGTCGCACGGTGCCGCGAATGGTATCGAGCCAGGACGCGGTCGGGTCTTCCAGGTTTGTTGGAAGTAAATGTGGTGTGAGTCTGCCGCCCAGCAACACCTGGAGGACAACTTCTTCGCCTTCAACTCGTGCGCCGGTGAGGCTGGCCAGTACGCTGCGGGTGGTCGCCGTCAACCTCTCGACACTGAGAGCCAAGGACGGGTGGGTGACGCGCAGATGCCCGGCATGCTGCAACCGCGCACGTGATGCTGATCGTGTGGTGTTGACCTGAATGCCCGGTAGTAGCGCTTTCAATGTGCTCACTAAAGGGTGGATGTGGGTGGAGTCGGCAGCCAGCAGATATCGGATCTGCCCGGCACGTGCCCGTGCTTCCCAAATGATTGGACCCGTGTTGCGGTCAGATGCCAGACGCTCCAAAACCTCAAATGCGGTTTCTGGGTCGAAGGGTCTGGGCCAGTGAATCTCCCGCCACACTGGCTGGCCAACCCGACTCATTGCGAGCCTCCGTTTTCGCCGTCGCTGTCGTTTTGGTGCGTCGACTCTGTGTTGTTGTTGTCGGCTTGGTGGAGTGCAAGGGCGAGGAACGCTCGGCCAAGTTTTCGCGCATTGGGTTGCTCGTGAGGGATGGGGACGATGCGCACATTTGTTGAGGTGGTCGGTCTTCCGCGTCCTCGTCCCGTTGGTTTTCGCTTTGTCATTGCGGTGCCCCTCCCTTCGGTTGTGCGCGGTCGTCTGCCGCTTGTGCATGGTTATGGACGAAGGGGGTCGAATCGTCAAGGCTCACCAGTAGCGGTTGCGTCGCCACCAGATGAGAGTGCTGACGGCGATGGCGATAGCCACGAGGATTACCAGCACCCACCAGACTTCGAGGATCAGTTTTACGGCGATCCACACGGCAACGGCGATCCCAAGGAACACGACGGCGGCGTGCCATGCTCTCGACAGCAGCGAAATACTCTTCTCGTCGGACATAATCAATCTGGCTCATTTCTGTTCCTCGTAGCCGCCTGTTCGACGGCAAGCGCATCGGTGGTGGCGTCGTCGAAGTCCGACGGCACCGGGTAACCCCATTTCGCCAGCGAAACGTCGGAGGCGATCTCATTCCCCCAAACGCTCCAGTTCGGTGCCGGTGGGCGACGCCGGGCAAACAGTTCGAGCTTGCGAGTGTCACGCCCGCTGACCCGATCGATGACCGCGTACTGCTCATCGGGTTTTTCAGAATGAGCCTGCAACGGTGCATACATCCATGTCGGCTGCGACTTATATTGCACGGGCGCTTTGCCGCGAGTCCCAAACAGCAGGTGCTCGGTGGCGTTTCGCAGATACACGCCGAGAGTGAACCGTGGCTTGATCCATGTCAGCGGTGACCGGGGTGTGAAACCCCACGCCTCCATCACGTCGTAACCGTGACGCAACGTGGCGTTGGTAACCCAAAGCCACAGGTGCGCATTCTCTGACGAGAGCGCCTTGACCGCGTCACCCATTCCCTTGATCTGGTCCAGGGTCATCAGGTCGTAATGGCGTTCAGCACCAAGGGAGTTTCGTCCCTTCTGGAGCACGTCCCACGGTGGGTCGGCGCAAATCACATCCCAGGTTGCGGCTGGAGATGTCGGCACCTCCGCACCTAGCGAGTTCTGGGTGTCGTCATGAATGTGTGTGGTCATAATGGACTCCTTTCGTCTGTCAACGCGGTGACCGCGACTGTGGGCGGCTGGTTGAATGTTTTCCGGCATGGTTATGGGGCATCAGGTCTGATCTGACAACACAACGTGCGACACCAATTCGTAGCGATATGCGGTTCGGCTGCTGCGAGATCTGATAGGGGTGGCCGTGTCGTGTCTATTAGAGGTAGTGGCTAGGTGAGACGTTGTAGCGAAATACACAACGACGTGGCCCGAACGAAGGCCCGCAGCTCCTCTGCGGACCTCCGCTCATGGCCGCTCATTGCTTCGGTGGCAGTTGGCCCGAGGCGAGGTACGACTCGCGGATAAGCGCCTTGCGAGCCTCGTGAGCATCCGCACCCAACTCTGAAGCAAGCTGGAAAATGGCCGCCCGCATCCGCTCCTGAGCCACATCAAGCTCACGCTCGATCCGGGTCCGACGCCGATCACTCAACTCCTTCAGCCATTCCACGAACAACACCACTCCAATCAGAATCAGGCAGGTGAGTGCTAGCACGAGCAAGACCGCACTGAACGGGTTCGGCATGATCATCACCACCTCTGGATTGCTTGGGCAGCGCCCATCGCGTAGGCGTCAACAATGTGCTTGTAGCGTGCCTCCCCGATCGGGGCGACCTGGATCAGGTGCTGCTCCAGAGCCGACAAGGCACCGACATTCTGTAGTGCCGTATTCGTCAGCAAGGCCCGACCTTGCTCACGAGTGTCGGCCACCAGAGCCTGTGCCTGTACGCGCTCGATCTCGCGTCCAGCCTGCCGCTGCATACTGCCGGACATCTGAGCCAGCCCATTCGAACTGAATGCACCGCCCAGCGGTGCAAGTTCCGTACTGTTCACTTTTCCTCCTTGTTCAGATCAGTTGCGGTGAATGCCGCACTTCAAGGGTCGAACAAAGCAGCGGGTGCGTCACTGACACGAAACTGACACCATGAACTGATGAAGGATGATCCGCTACGTCAGCAACTTCTTCGCGAGCTGCGAGAGTTACGTCGTGGTGAAGGTGCGCTCGTACCCGAGCAGATCGCAGTCTGTGAAGCGCTCGTGAGAGTCGTCGGAATGGGCAGTGTCGAGCAAGCGCACGCCACACTCTTTGAAATGTTCAAGCGCTATTCGGTCGACCCCAATGGAGACGTTCGCGCCTACCTTGAGACAAGCGGAATCGGTCTCGAAGGACACTCGCTAAACCATCGGCTCGATGCATACGCTGCTGCCCACCACGTCGATCGTCGGACCGGTCTTCGACGAAGTGACAGGGGCGCACAAAAGCTCGCGACTTTGTTCCGCGACGAAGAACTGTTCTTCAGGCCTTGGGGCCACCTGACCATGTACCAGTTTGGACGGAGCGTCCTAACGACGATCGCGCTCCAAATTGACCCGCAATCCGAGTATCAGACACCCGTGGTGTGGGTAAATGATGAGGTAGTCGACGGCTTAGAGTTTCGCTTTGAAGCGCCCAACCAGACCACCGGATATGTGCGAGCGGTCGAGCACATCGATAACTTCAAGTTGATTCCAGAGGCGCAATGGTTGTTCAAGGTTGATGTCGAATGGCGCATGGCGGTATGGCCACAATGGGTTCTCGCGGCACAGCTTGCAGACCCGCGTCTCGTGGCCAAGATCCAAACACAGCGAAACTTCATGACCGAGGCGACGATCACTTGGGGCGCATGGCCAGCTGGCGAAATCCCAAAGACTGAGAACTTCGCCGGTTTCCCGACACACGTCCCGGTCGTTAGAGGAGTAGAGCACGACGAGTCGGTTTAGATCGTCGCCCTTTAAGAAAAATGCTGATCGTGGTATAAGTAGAGGAGAATTCAGTATCCGGTTCGAGGTTTCTCCCGGAGGTGGATCACCCGAAGTGGGACAGTGCTTGTGTCTGCAGTCGTCGGTAGCCTGAGAGCAAGCTTTGTGGATAACTAACGCACACACCTTGGTGTGGAGGAGAGCACGCACGACATGACCTATCAAATGACGAACGAATCAGGCTTGACGAGCGCGTCTTCGAGGGTGGTGGTGTGACCGTGGCACTAAAGAAGTCAGATCTATATAGCTCCCTATGGAAGGGGGCCGACGAACTTCGTGGCGGCATGGATGCCTCCCAGTACAAGGACTATGTCCTCACACTCCTGTTCGTGAAGTACGTCACTGATAAGGCCAAGTCTGACAAGAACAGCCTGATTGATGTGCCTGCTGGTGGCTCTTTCGATGATCTCATCACATTCAAGGGTGACAAGGAGATTGGCGACAAGGTCAACAAGGCGATCGCAAAACTTGCTGAAGCTAACGACTTGCAGAAGGTCATCGACCTCGCCGACTTCAACGATGAGGAGAAGCTCGGCAAGGGCAAGGAGATGCAGGATCGCCTGACGAACCTGATCTCGATCTTCCAAGATCTCGACTTCCGCGGCTCACGCGCCGAAGGAGACGATCTACTCGGCGATGCCTATGAGTATCTGATGCGGCACTTCGCAACGGAATCTGGAAAATCAAAGGGGCAGTTCTATACCCCTGCCGAGGTCTCGCGAATCATGGCGCAGCTGATCGGCATCAAGCCGAGCACGCCTTACTCGGCGACAGTTTATGATCCCACCTGCGGCTCGGGATCACTTCTCCTCAAGGTTGCCGATGCCGCGCCGCACGGCCTGACGATCTACGGACAGGAAAAGGATAACGCGACCTGGGCGCTGGCCAAGATGAACATGATCCTGCATGGCAACGAGATTGCTGACATCCGCAAGGGCGATACGATCGCCAGCCCGCAGTTCACCACGAACGACCGTCTCGACACCTTCGATTTCCTGGTCGCCAACCCGCCGTTCTCCGTCAAGTCATGGGCCAATGGCCTCGAGAACGAATACGGTCGATTCGACGGGTATGGCCGCCCTCCTGAGAAGAATGGCGACTTCGCCTTCTTGCTTCACATGCTCAAGTCGCTCAAGAGCACCGGAAAGGGCGCAGTGATCCTGCCACACGGAGTCCTGTTCCGCGGTAACGCAGAGGCGACTATCCGAAAAGTGATCATTAAGCGTGGCTATATCAAGGGCATCATCGGTCTACCGGCGAATCTCTTCTACGGCACTGGTATCCCAGCCTGCATCATCATTATCGACAAAGAAAATGCTCAGGCGCGCACTGGACTCTTCATGATTGATGCCTCGAAAGGCTTCGAGAAGGATGGGCCAAAGAACCGCTTGCGTCCGCGTGACATGCACAAGATCACCGATGCGTTCACCAAGCAGGTAGAGATTCCCGGTTACTCACGCATGGTGCCTCTGAGCGAGATCGAGAATGCGGCCAACGACTTCAACCTCAACATTCCCCGCTACATCGACTCCTCCGAACCGGAGGATATCCAAGACCTCCATGCACATATCCATGGCGGTATTCCAAACCGCGACATCGATGCCCTTGACGCTTACTGGACGGCCTTCCCGTCACTGAGGTTTGAACTCTTACGACCCCTTCGAGAGGGGTACTCCGAGCTCGCCGTCGAAAAGGACGACATTCAAGCGACTATCACGAACTCGGCCGAATACCAGTCGTTCAACTCGGCCACTGGCGATCTCGTATCGGAATGGTGGAGCGGACATCGCGAACAGCTTGCCGGGATCTCCGGCACGACAAGACCCGGTGATCTCATCAGTGGCTTGTCCGAGAACCTGCTCGACAGCTTCCACCCTCGACCCCTCGTGGACGAGTACGCGGTCTACGAACAGCTCATGAGCTACTGGAATCAGACAATGCACGACGACGTCGCGCTGGTCATGAACGAAGGCTGGGATGGTGCGGCCAAACCCCGCAAGACGATCGAGGACAAGGACCGCAAGCTATCTGAATTGCCAGATCTTGTCATCGGTTCTGGTCGGAATGCCTCAAAGTACAAAATGGATCTCGTTCCGCCCGCACTCATTGTGGCTCGCTACTTCGCTGACGAGAAGGCGAAGCTCGACCAGCTAAGTGCAGAGGTTGAGAGCGCAGCGCAGGTGATCGAAGAGTTAGTGGAAGAGAACTCCGGCGAAGAGGGGCTCTTTGCCGATGCGATGGATGACGGCAAGATTACCAAGGCGCTGGCACGCGTTCGGCTTCGCGATGCCAAGCGAGAGGACCCACGAAGCGATGAAGTTACTGCTCTCTCAAAACTAATTGCGCTCTACGACGTAGAAACTGCCGCAAAGAAGTCCGTGAAGGATGCAGGAACGACGCTCGACCAGGCCACGCTTGCTCAATACGGGAAACTTTCGATTGCTGACATCCAGCAATTAGTGATAGAGGACAAGTGGAGGGCGACTGTCGAGCAACGGATCTATGCGGAGGTTGCAGGACTCACCCTGAGGCTTATCACACGCATCACTGAGCTCGGTGATCGATATGACAAGACGTTAAGTGCGCTCAGCACCGAGGTCGAGGTGCAGAGCGCCAAAGTTGCGAGCAGTCTTGCTGCAATGGGGGTCGAGTAAGTATGGCGATAGCCACGAGTGCCAGCCGGACGGCCGCCGGATTAATCCCAGCAGACTGGGATATACGACCTTTGGGTGAGACGCTCCAGTTCATCAGCGGGAAGGCGCACGAGCCTTACGTTTCTCCGAATGGGAGCTTTGTTGTAGTCAACTCGAAGTTCATTTCCACGAATGGTGCAGTAAGAAAGCACTGCACTGTAAACCTGGCGCCTGCTCGTAAGGGTGACGTGCTCATGGTGATGAGTGATCTACCGAATGGCCGTGCGCTCGCGAAGTGCTTTCTCGTGGATACAGACAACACATATGCAGTCAATCAACGAGTATGCATCTTTCGGACGAGTGCTCACGACGCCCGTTACCTGAAGTACATCTTAAATCGAAACCCCTATTTCATGGCGTTTGACGATGGTGTGCAGCAAACACACCTGCTCAACGGCCCGATCAAGAAATGCCCACTCGTACTGCCCAAAAGGCGAGAACAGGTGGCTATAGCGGATGTGCTCTCCGACGCTGACGACCTTGTCGCCGCATTGGAGCGATTGATCGCGAAGAAGCAGGCGATCAAGCAAGGTATGATGCAGCAGCTCCTTACCGGTAACATACGGCTTCCTCGACACTTCGGGACCTGGCGCTCGGATCGTATCGGGTCGGTGTGCGTCGTTGACCCTGAATCACTTAGTCCGGCGACTGTTGCGGCGAGTGCTCAGATTGATTACATCTCGCTTGAGGATGTCAGTAAGGGAAGTGTGCTTGGTAGCACGCGTTACCGGTTTGGTGACGCCCCTTCACGTGCGAGGCGAGCGCTAACTCAAGACGATGTGCTCTTCGGGACCGTACGGCCGAATCTCCAATCCCATGCTCGTTATCAAGGCGGCTTTGCGCGGCCCGTTGCTTCTACGGGGTTTGCGGTGCTTAGGAGCATCCCGAACTTGACCGATCCATCATTTTTGTCGCATTGGGTACTCAGCGATGTCGTATCCGTTCAGATCGGGAAGATTATCGCTGGTTCCAACTATCCAGCGGTGTCTAGCAAAGACGTGCGTCAACTGAACATCGAACTTCCGCCCCTCGAAGAGCAGGTCGATATCGGGCGAACTTTGGACGATGCCGATGCGGAGATAGGTGCGTTGAAGTCACGGTTGGTTGTAACGCAAAACATCAAACAAGGCATGATGCAAGCACTCCTAACCGGCCGGACTCGCTTGATGCCAGCGGAGGTAACAGCATGAGTGTCGTCGGCCAGATCGAGCGCAAGACTCAGGACCGGGTCGTTGGGCTTTTCCGCGACCAGCTTGGCTATGACTACGCGGGCAGCTGGGAATACCGCGAAGACAACTCGCACGTCGAAGTCGAACTGCTGACGCAGAACCTCCTTGCCCGTGCCTACGATTCTGTCCTTGTATACAAAGCGGTTGCCGAACTCAAGAAGGCAGCATCTCTTGGTGGCGGACGCACGCTCTATGAGGCTAACCGTGAGGTATATGACCTGCTTCGTTACGGGGTGAAGGTCAAGCATGGAGTCGGCGAGCAATTCGAGACCGTCTGGCTTGTGGACTGGTCGAACCCTGAAGCCAATCATTTCGTGGTTGCCGAAGAGGTGTCGGTCAAGGGCGAGCACACCAAGCGTCCTGATGTAGTGATCTACGTCAACGGCATCGCGCTCGGCATTATTGAACTCAAGCGTTCCAAGGTAAGTGTCGCCGAGGGTGTTCGTCAGAACATCGGGAATCAGAAGAAGGACTTCATTCGCCCATTCTTCACTTCGGTGCAACTCCTTTTCGCAGGCAATGATGTCGAGGGTCTTCGCTACGGTGTGATCGAGACGCCGGAAAAGTATTGGTTGGAGTGGAAAGAGCCCTCTGAGGTAGAGGAGCCGCTGGATCGTGGCCTGATGCAGATGTGTGCGAAGGATCGGTTCCTCGAGCTGATCCATGACTTCATTGTGTTCGATGCCGGTGTCAAGAAAACCGCCCGGCACAACCAATACTTTGGTGTGAAGGCGAGCCAAGCACGCGTCGCCAAGCGTGAGGGCGGAATCATCTGGCATACGCAAGGCTCGGGCAAGAGTCTGACGATGGTGTGGTTAGCGAAATGGATCAAGGAACACCAGCCGGAAGCGCGTGTACTGATTATTACTGACCGCACCGAGCTTGATGAGCAAATCGAGAAGGTGTTCGGCGGCGTCAACGAGCAGATCTATCGCACGACCAGCGGTGCGGATCTAATCACCGCACTTAACAATCACAAGCCGCAATTGATCGCTTCTCTTGTGCATAAGTTCCGTGGTGATGATGATCGAGAGCGCGACGAGGCGCAAGACTCATTCCTCGCTGAACTGAACTCCAGAATCCCTGCCGGGTTCAGCGCGAAGGGCAACTTCTTCGTCTTTGTCGATGAGGCGCATCGCACCCAGTCGGGCAAGATGCACACAGCAATGAAGAGGCTTCTTCCAGGAGCCATGTTCATTGGTTTCACTGGAACGCCACTATTGAAGGCCGACAAAACCACAAGTATCGAGACGTTCGGTAGCTTCATCCACACATACAAGTTCGACGAAGCTGTCGAGGACGGTGTCGTACTCGATCTGCGCTATGAGGCACGAAATATTGATCAGGAACTGACCAGCCACGATCAGGTTGATAAATGGTTTGAAGCCAAAACTAAAGGCATGACGGACCTGACCAAAGCCGAGCTGAAGAAGCGCTGGGGCACCATGCAGAAGGTGGTTAGCGCTGAACCTCGATCGAAGCGAATCGTGCAGGACATTCTGCTTGACATGGAACTTCGTCCACGCCTAATGGACAGGCGTGGCAACGCGATGCTTGTCGGTTCAAGCATCTACCAGGCATGCAAGTTTTATGAAATGTTCGTCCAGGCTGGATTCAAAGGCAAGGTTGCGATCGTCACAAGCTACGTGCCGATGGCCGGCGACATTTCCAAAGAGGATGGCGGCCACGGCGCAACCGAGAAGCTACGCCAGTACGAAATCTACCGGCAGATGCTCGCGGACTATTTCGATGAACCAGCTGATCAAGCAGTGCTCAGAATCGAGCAGTTCGAAAAGGACGTTAAGCGCCGCTTCATCGAAGAACCTGGCCAGATGCGCCTACTGATTGTGGTTGACAAACTGTTGACCGGATTCGATGCGCCCTCAGCGACCTACCTCTATATCGACAAGACGATGCGCGACCACGGTCTCTTTCAAGCGATCTGCCGAGTCAACCGCCTCGATGGAGACGACAAGGAATACGGCTACATTGTCGACTACCAAGACCTCTTCAACTCGCTCGAAGATGCCATTACCGACTACACATCTGGCGCGCTCGACGGCTACGAGAAGAAAGACATCGAGGGTCTGCTTAAGAACCGTAGCGAGCAGGAACGCAAGGATCTCGATGAGGCGCTTGAGCGAATTCGCGCCTTATGTGAACCTGTTGCTCCGCCGAAAGAAACGCTGCAATACCAACATTATTTCTGTGCAGCCGAGGCGGGTAACGCCGAACAGTTGAAGGCCAATGAGCCAAAACGCGTGGAACTATACAAGTCGGTAAGCGGACTCGTACGGGCTTACGCTGTGCTCGCTAACGATATGGACGCCGCAGGCTATTCGACTGCCCAGGCCGCGTCGATCAAGAAGGAAGTCGCCCATTACGTGGCAGTGCGCGACGAGGTCAAGCTCGGTGCAAATGAGAATGTCGACTTCAAACAATTTGAGGCAGGAATGCGCTTCCTGCTCGATACCTACATTCAGGCAGGTAGCTCCGAAGTAGTCGCCGAGTTTGAAGACACCGGTCTGGTTGATTTGATCGTGCAACGCGGTGCAGGTGCGATCGACGCGCTTCCTCCCGGCATCAAGAAAAACAAGGACGCGGTCGCCGAAACGATTGTGAACAACGTGCGTAAGACCATCGTCGACGAGCGTGCGATGAACCCGAAGTATTACGAGACTATGTCCTCACTCCTTGACGCGCTCATCGAGCAACGCCGCCAAGAGGCAATTGACTATAAGAAGTATCTTGAGGACTTGATCGCCCTTGCGACAAAGGTCGGCAAAAAGGAATCAGACACCGTCTACCCAGACTGGGCAAAGAACGGGGCGCAGAGAGCTCTCATCGACTTCGGCTGGGCCGATGACAATATCGCAATCCAATTGGACGCGGTGATCGGTGTGGCAAAGCCCCATGACTGGGTTGGTAACAAGATGAAAGAGAAGATCGTGGCCAACGCGATCAAGAAGGTACTTCCGGAGGGCTTCGACCGCTTCGAGGAACTCTTCGATCTAGTGAGGGCACGCGATGAGTACCGCTAACGGATACCTCACCGTCGCGGGTATCGGCGTCGACGTGGTTTACAAGAACATCAAGAACATGCACATCTCTGTGTATCCACCGATCGGTCGCGTCCGCGTGGCCGCACCAGACCGACTCGACGAGGAAGCCATTCGACTCGCTGTAGTGCAGCGCCTGCCTTGGATCAAGAAGCAACGCCAACAGCTTAGGGATGCCGAGCGTCAGTCTGAACGTGAGATGGTGACCGGTGAATCGCATTACGTCTGGGGACAACGACTTCGTTTCAAATTGATCGAAGCCAATGGTCGAGCGCATGTTGACATTGTCGGATCGAAGCTCCAACTGTCTCTACCTAGTGGGTCAGAATCTGCGCATCGTAGGAAGCTTCTCGAAGCTTGGTATCGCAAGCAGATCAAAGAAGCCATCCCACCGTTAATCGAGAAATGGGAGCCAATCATCGGCCAGAAGGTGAATGGCTGGACTGTCCGTCGCATGAAAACCAAATGGGGATCATGCAACCCGGACTCAGCAAAACTCTGGTTCAATATCGAACTTGCGAAGAAGCATCCAGGCTGCCTTGAGTACATCGTCGTGCACGAAATGACTCATTTCTATGAGCGAACACACAATGACCGGTTCGTTGAGCTGATGGACAAATATCTGCCGAACTGGCGCGCAACGCGGGATGAACTAAATGGTGCCCCGTTGGCAGAAGAGGAATGGCGTTCGTGAAGATCTCAGTTGCTACTATCCATGGTTTCCGACTATTAAAAGATGCGGTCGTGCATCTTGATCCGGATGTGACAATCGTGGTTGGCCGCAACAACTCCGGAAAGACCTCGCTTGTCGAAGCCTTTTACAAGTTCGTGGGAACCGACAGTAATACGTTTACGCTGGACGACTTCAATCTCGAATTGTTATTGAAACTGCGTATTGCTGGAGAGCTTTGGTTAGAGTCACAAAGCAAGCGCAATGCGGGTGATGCTGCCGAGGCCGATCGTCTTGAGGGTGAGGCGATCGACGCAATTCCTGCGATTCGACTGGATGTAGAGTTTGAGTATGACGAAGTAGATTCGTTGGCTCCTCTCGCGGACCTAATTATGGATTTGGACCCTGAGCGGCATGATGCTCTCGTATCGTGCCGATTTCAGGCGGCGAGACCTCTTGAGATGCTTCGTGCGTTCGCCATCGTTAACGCTGATTCCGGTTTGGATCTCGTTGAGTTCCTGCGAAGACGATTAGGTTCTCATTTTGAAATCGCCTATGTTGCCTTGGATAAAAATGACTTCTCAAACGTTCGAGAAGTATCACGTGCTCAAGTTAGAGACGCGGCATTCTGTAACTTTGTCTACGCACAGAACCTTTTCGACGACACTTCGCTCGATAATGGGCATGGGCTTTCACGTGGGTTTGAGTCCTACTACCGTGCAATCAGTGACACTGACGGCACGGTAGAGAGCCTCGAGTTGGCACTCGCAGATGTGGCGCGCCAACTCGATGGGGAGTATTTAACTCTTTTTGAGGGAGTCTTCCGAGACCTGCGCGAGTTCGGGGTGAATCGGATGCCTAGCCTTCAAGATTTGAAAGTCGTTTCTGAGTTTCGAGCAGCTGACCTGCTAAATGGCAGTACAAAGGTCATGTACGCGCATGGTGCGGATGCAAGCTTGCCTGAGGCGCACAATGGTCTCGGCTATAGCAAACTCATTTTCATCATTCTCCAGTTCATCGCATTCTTTGAGGCATATAACAAAAGGCAGCCGGTTCCCGGCGTTCAGCTTCTTTTCGTGGAGGAGCCCGAAGCACATTTGCACCCGCAGATGCAATCTGTATTCATCAAGAATATTCGCGAGTACTTGTCGTCGAAACCCGGATGGAATGTACAGCTAGTGGTGACCACGCACTCGTCTCATATAGTTGCTGAAAGCGGCTTCACATGCATTAGATATTTTGATGCATCCGACGACACGTTGCAGGTTCGAGATCTAAGCGCTTTTCGATCCAAGCTAAAAGCTACCGATGAAGAGACACTTAAGTTCTTGGAGCAATACATGGTGTTGCATCGATGTGACATGTTTTTCGCTGACAAAGTGGTGTTGATTGAAGGGGCGGCGGAACGGTTAGTTTTGCCCGCAATGATCATGGCTTCGGCATCGGACTTGGCACATCAGTACGTATCGGTAATTGAAGTTGGCGGAGCTTACGCAGTGAAGTTTCGTCCACTGCTTGAGTTCATAAATGTACAAACGTTAGTTATTACCGATATTGATTCGGTGGCTGCTGAGGGCAACCACCCAAAAGTCCCGGTCAAAACCACAGGCGCGATCACGAGCAACGTGACATTGAAAACCTGGTTGCCAAGCCGCACGACGATTGCGGACCTTCTCGTCGCTTCCGACGATGCGAAACTTGATCGGAAGGCGAGGGTTGCCTACCAGATAGCCGAGATCGGCAGGACTGAATGTGGCCGGAGTTTTGAAGAGGCGTTCATTTTGGCGAACGCTGAAGCCCTTGCGACCGCAAGCCAAACTCTCTCCACTAGTCGACTTTTTCTCGATGAAAACGGAGAATGTTTCAGCGCTGAAGTCATCCGTGAGAGAGCGTATGAGATAGCGAAACAAATCGACAGTAAGTCTGACTTTGCCTTTGACGCACTCAAGATACCTAATTGGGTTACACCCAGATATATCTCGGAGGGACTGGAATGGCTAGCACCTCAGAGCAGGTAGTTGAACTACTTAAGCGTCAGCAGAGTTTCATTGTCGAGGCGGGCGCAGGAGCAGGTAAGACGCGCACGTTGGTCGACGCACTGTCATATCTCCTTTCCCATGAAGCGTCGTCTTTTTTGTCAACTAACCAGAAGCTTGTCTGCGTCACCTATACCAATGTGGCAGCTAACGAGATTAAGTCGCGGATTAATCGAGATCCGCTCGTCCGAGTTTCAACAATTCATGAGTTCCTATGGTCCGTGATTGCGCCGTTTCAAGCCGAACTCCGAGATCTAATTGTCGAGCTCAACGCAGCCGCAGTTGGCTCAAAGAAGATTGAGGGGCTGAATCTGACCGGTATGCCCATTGAGTACTGGCAATTTCCACGCAAGTACGAACGCGGAAAGATTGGACATGATGACGTAATTGACTTGTCGTCAAGGCTCTTCGCAAAGTATCCGAAAGTTTCAAGGTTGCTTGCGGATCGATACCCAGTGATATTCGTGGATGAATATCAGGACACTAATCCACGCACAATTGACCTTCTTCTTGACCATGTGCTTGCAAAGAATCCGGGCCGAGTTACTGTCGGCTTATTCGGAGATTACATGCAACAGATATACAACACTGGAGTCGGTCGTGTTGAAAGGGACGACCTTGAAGTCGTACAGAAAGTGGAGAATTTTCGCTGCTCGCTATCAGTTATCTCAGTACTAAACCATTTGAGGCCCGAGCTCAAACAGGTTGTCGGTGGAAACAACTCGCAAGGATCTGCTCGATTCGTCTACATGAGAAACGGGAATGGGGACGCCGCCGCCGTCGCAGAAATCCGGGAAGAGTTGGTACGAGAGGGCTGGAGCGAGTCGTCATCCAAAGTACTAATGCTCACGCGTCGTGGTATTGCCGACAGTTTAGAGTGGCCACAGCTGTTGGCTGCATATCAGGCACGATCGAGCTTCGGAGTCGACAATTTGATGACTCGCGAAGATGAGTTTGGCGAGTTCTTTGCCTCGATCGAAGAGCTCGCAGCAGCGTTCGATGCACAGCGGTTTGGAGACTTCTTGGCGATGCGAGGGCGATCAGGTGTGCGGATTCTTCAGCATGACGACAAGACCGCTGTGGTCAACCAAATGACCAAGTTGAATCAGCTTCGCGAGAATTCTTCAGTAGGAGAGGTGGTGGATTTCGTAGTGCAAGATGGTCTACTTCGAAAGCCACGTCGCCTTCAGGCTCTAGAGGATCGAATTGAGTTAGCTGAAGATCCTGAGCGGTCTGAGCGTGACTCTGTGTTCTTATCGAGCTTGAGGGATATTCCCTATTTAGAGATCATCAAGTTCGAGCAATACTTAAACAATGAGACTCCCTTCTCAACGAATCATGGAGTGAAGGGTGAAGAGTACGAGGACGTACTGGTTGTGCTCGATGACAGGCTTTGGAATCAATACAAGTTTGAGAGTGTCCTTGCTGGTGATACGTCAAAGACGCAGTATCAACGCTCGCTCAACCTATTTTACGTTTCGTGTTCTCGAGCAAAGAAGAATCTAGTAGTCCTGGCTCTTTCACCAATGGGAGTGTCCGCCGTCGATGGGGCTAAGCGAATCTTCGGTGAAGATATGGTCCGAGAAATTGGCTGACTTCGCATACTGATTTGACTGTTTCACGAAGCGTTTCGCTCGGTCGCTATTTCCGTGTGCTTGAGCTTGGTCGACCCCGAGGCCTGGATCTCCACAGACCTAAGCTCAACTGACGCGGGTATGCGCTTCCTAGCAAGGCGACCGGCGAACTCGGTCGAGCGCGAGTGCCACAGGTTCACGTTGAATTCTAGCGGCTGGTCAGGGATCGGAGTTGGATCCCAGAGCACACGCTCGTAAATTACAGTGCCGTCTACCTTCCATCTAATGGCGTTAGGTTTCCAGTCGATTTCGTATACGTGGAAGTCGGCGGCAGCATCGAAGCCGAGGTCGATTACGGTTGGGGTGCCACGATATCCGTACTCCAACTTCGTGTTGTCAGGGCCGGGGTTGTAATAGACATTGACGAGCATCTTTGTCGTGTTCTTACCTAGAAACTCGATGTCAATCTCCTGGCGTGGGCCGTTTCTATGCAAGAAAACCCCCGTGATGAGCCCAGGGACGTTTGATGGCCGAAGTTCTGCTCTAAAGGACCCGTAAAGGTAAGACTGGCGACTGGCAATGGCGGCTGATGAGAATTCCCGTACCGGTGTTTCCTCTTCGCGCAGCGTGAGCACGGCTCCAAGGCCCGCTTTTTCGCTGAAGTTTGCGTGTGTAAACAGTGCCAAGTTGCTTGGAAATGTATCGTCTCGGACCCTCCAAGTTGCGTCGTCTAGCGTACCTTCCTTCATCCAGTCGATGACGGCGGTGTCGCTGTCCAGAGCAGCATCGACGTCCATCGAGATTCCCTTCCAGTGTCCGCGCTCTGATCTTAAGATCCAGGGTGATGCGTCGAACTTGAGGTCTGTCGCCACGAGAGCGGTGTTGATCACCTTTTTGTTGGACGCGGTTCTTTGGCCGATGTCCGCGTCATCTGGATACATAAACGGCGGGTAGTCGATCTCAAGGAAGTTGCTTAATGCGGCCCACTTATCCTTCATGGTTGGTCCAAGTTCTAAGACTTGGTTAGATCGCGTGCACGATGGAACTTTGCTGTCGGATGTGACAATGAAAAGTGCGCCGGGGTTCGACTCGGCGATTGTGGCTAGTATTTTCGGGTTGAACGATCCTATGTTGACGTAGGCGTTGAAGAGTCTGTTGCGTTGGCCGGAGAGAAGCTTTGCCATTTCCTCGGAAGGAAGAGAGTGGTGATCGCTGAAGCACGTATAGCCCAGCATAGAGAGTGCCTTTGCGAGCGCGGTTAAGCCGGAGTCTCTGTTTCCGACAGCAATGACCGGACCTTTCATCTTCCTGGCTGTCGTCAAAAGCGGCTTCTCGCGAGTGATGACCCCTACCTGTGAGAGCACGGGAAGTACCGAGTAAGAATTGGTTGAGGGTTCGTCGATTCGTTGCTCAATGATGGGCCGCGCTGCGGTGAATACTTTAAGGCTGGAGAATTGAAAGTTCAGCCAGAGATCGATCGGCCCAAAAGCAGGGAGCCGTTCAAGTAGTTTCCGCGCTCCATCTCGTGTGAGTACATACCCGGATGCTTCCCATATTCCTGCTTTAAGCCGCTGAATAGGTTTTTGGTCGCGTGGTGAGGTCAAGTCAGATACGTCTTTGAACGCAAGGTATAGGAGGTCGAATTCGGGCTTCTTTGCTGCGTCCTGCGGTAGCCCCGACCATGTCGCCTGCAGCTCACGGGCAAAGCCAGGAGCCATGAATACGTCGTCCTCGAGCACGAGCGCGCTTGGAACGTCTCCATCTGCGATTAGCCTCCAGACTTCAATATGGGATAGCGCTATCGCTATTTCCTGACGTGTCATTGTGATTTTGTGCGCACGAGTTTCACTATCGATTTTCAGGAGTGGATTGGGGTTCACGGTGAGCTGGTCGGCGAGTGTGAACGTCGGAATTAATATCGAAAGATCAAGCGGAGATTCCATGTGTCTTGCGTCGATGGCTGAGAATCTTCGGACGATTGTCGATAGTCGCTCACCATGCCGCTCGTAGAACCGATCCAGTTCGCGACGAAGCCAACGCCATCGATCAGGTTTGCGGTCGAGATTAATTACATAGATCCGTTGCAAAGCGTCCGGCTGATGGCCGCGTGAGAACACCGTGGCATGTCGGCGTAGGTCTAGTTTCCGCATACGGAGTCGAAGTCGGTGAGCGAAACGTTCCCTGAAGTCGCCAAATGAGAGCGTATTCATGAACGAGACAACCTGTTGTTCCGTTTTAGCGTCGATCTATTCATAACCGCGTACCCAATGTCTCCAGTTGCGATGATCAGAGCGATACGCGAGTGGCCATTCAGTTGTCGCGAAAGAGTTCCAATCTGGAATCAGCTTGAAGTCGAATTTTGAGTTGGCCTGGCGCGCCCCGAGGGCATGAAGCACAAGACACATCGTCAAGTTTCCGGGTCCAGTCAGAGACTGAATGTCTCGGCTGTTCTTGTCGGATGAGAGCAATTGCGACGTCGCGCTCTCCAGTGCCCGCTCAATCACTGGGTGGCCGGGTGGCGCAATGAGCGGGTTGTTATTGACATAGAAGATCCGTCCTTCACTGTCTTTCGTTTTGGCCGAACTCACTGGGTCGACCATGGAGCCGGTCGCCAGGTCATAGCAAAGGGGTTGAATTTTAAGACAGCTATCGGATATCAGTTCCTCGATGCGGCCTCCTTGATAGCTGTCGTCTGCGTCGATGTAGACGCCACCTACTTTCATGATGAAGCACAGCCGGAAATAATCTGCGCGCATGGCCGGATGACTGCACCTCTCGAATGCACGAACATGTCGAACACCGAAGTTCTTTTTGATGAATTGCGCTGCACTTAGGTCGTCGAACAATAGGCGTTTGAATCCGGAACTCTCTAAGGGAGTCCAGCTATCTAGGCACGCCTGAACATCTGAAGGCACAGAGTCCGCATCATCCCAAAATTGAACTAAAACGCGCGGCGGGGTTGGGGCGTCGCCTGTACATAAACTATGTTCAGCGTCGGCGATGAGTCGTTGCATAAACTGCGATCTCAATTTGTGGTCATCAGCGACTTCTGAAGGTGTCATTTCTGGCTGTTCATGAGTGAGCGTCATATCTAACCATGAGTATGGGAGCAATCATGATTCCCGTCAATCTCCCGCTATCCCTCTTGTTTCCTCTCATGGGGCTGCATCGAAGGTCGCTTTCTTCCATGAGCATCTCTTGTCGCAACGCCCCGTTGTTTGAGGTAGTTGAACACAGTGCGCGCCGAGATACCTACTTCGTCGGCCACCTTCTCCATGGATAGCCCCGATTCGTAGAGTCGGATCATGTCATTGACCTGTTTGGTGGTTGCGGCCCGAAGCCGTATCTTTACACCCGCCGACTTTAGACGTTCTGTGATCGTGGTTCTATGGCAGCCGAACTCTGCCGCGAGTTCGTGAACCATCACACCGTCCTTGTAGCGCTCGATCATGCGCTCGGCCTCTGCCGTGGTCAGCCGTCGTTGCCGTTGGCGAATTAGCGCTACTCCTTCATAATCAGGCGCAGACTGCGGCTTTATTGACCCGTGGAGTAGTTTCAACAGGGAGACCCATTTATCTGCGTCAGCAGTGGACAGATCCACCACGGGAGAAGACGCGGGTTGGGAATCGACGTGAAATCGTTTCGAGAACTGCATGAGTCTGATGGGCCACTGGTTCTGCCCAATGCCTGGGATCTCGGCTCCGGTATTGCGTTTGCTTCGGCGGGTTTCCTCGCCATCGGCACCACGAGTTTCGGCATCTCTGCCAGTGCCGGATTGCCTGACGGCGGTCGCTCGAGCAAGCAGCCGACGGCGATGCTCGCGGCGCAGTTGTGCGGGCTCCCGGTACATGTCACCGCGGACATCGAGGAAGGCTATTCGGACGATCCTGCCGAGGTTTCCGCGTTCGTCGCCGAGCTGGTGGCCATGGGCGTCGCGGGGGTCAACCTGGAGGACAGCAAGGACGGTCATCTCGCCGACCCGGCCGTCCTGGCCGCGAAGATCGCCGCAGTCCGGCGGGAGAGTCCTGGGGTGTTCGTCAATGCCAGGGTCGACAACCTGTGGTTCGGGGAGGACGCCACGGCGGATGCCGTGCTGCTGCGTGCCAGGATCTATGCGGATGCCGGCGCGGACGGCATCTTCGTCCCTGGCCTGACGGAGGCTGCAGACATCCGGACCATCGCCTCAGGGATCGGATTGCCGCTCAACGTGCTGGCGCATCCTTCACTCACCGTCGCTCAACTGGGCGAGTTCGGAGTCCGGCGCGTGAGCTCGGGTTCCCTGCCATACCGTGCGGCCGTGGACGCCGCAGTGTACTCGGTCGTCGCCCTCCGTGACGGCAAACCGGCGGTGACCGCCACCCCCTACTGGGAGATGCAGTCGCGCCTCGTGGCGTTCAGCCGCGGCATCGTCGGCTGATCGGGTTCACTGCCCGTTGTCGCGGCCCGAAATCGCGGCGGTCTACGTGCCCGTCTCGGTCTCCTTCGGCAAC
Organism: Terrimesophilobacter mesophilus; assembly: GCF_014200375.1. Lineage (GTDB taxonomy): Bacteria > Actinomycetota > Actinomycetes > Actinomycetales > Microbacteriaceae > Terrimesophilobacter > Terrimesophilobacter mesophilus. Next base: position 1,929,852 of record NZ_JACHBP010000001.1, read on the forward strand.
TTGCGCACCCGTGCGCGACGTCGACGGCGCTCCGGGATCATCGAACGCATCTCCTCGAGTTTGCCGAAGCACAGCAGCCGATCGCCCGCCTCCAGGACGACATCCTTCTTGGGATTCGCGATGACGCTCGTGCCCCGATGCAAGGTCAAGGTCGTGATGTCGCGCTCCCACAGCCCGGCCTCGCGCATGGTCTTCCCGACCAGCTCGGCTCCCGCGTGCACGACGAGTTCTGCCACCCCGTACCCCGTCGAAAGGCTCAGGCGCTGCCGGACATCGATTTCCGGGAACGCGACCTGGTTGCCGATGTAATCGATGATCGCGCCGGCGACATCCAGTCCCGTCGCGCGCTCGATCCCCTCAAGCCCGGGGGACGAGTTGACCTCCATGACGAGGGGACCGTCGGCGCCCTCGAGCATGTCGACGCCGGCGACCCGCAATCCCATGATCTGAGCAGATCGGACTGCGGCCTGTTCGAACTCCTGGGTCAGCTCGACGGGCTCCACGGTACCTCCACGGTGCACGTTCGACCTGAACTCGTCGCCCACCGCCACCCTGCGCATGGCCGCCACGACCCGGTCTCCGACGACAAGGGCGCGGATGTCCTTCCCGCGGCTCTCGGCGATGAACCTCTGGATCAGGACGTTCTGCTTCGTGGAGTGGAGGGTCTCGATGATCGCCTCGGCGACCTTCACCTCCGGGGCGAGGATCACGCCGATCCCCTGCGTGCCCTCCAGGAGCTTGATCACCACGGGTGCGCCGCCGACCTTCTCGATGGCGCCCCGCACGTCGCCGCGATTGTGGACGAACGTCGTCGCCGGCATTCCGATGTTGTGCCGCGACAGGATCTGCGTCGCCCGCAGCTTGTCTCGCGAGTTCGTGATCCCGTTCGCGGTGTTCGGCGTGTAGACATCCATTTGCTCGAACTGGCGGACGACGGCCGTGCCGAAGTAGGTGATCGAATTGCCGATGCGCGGCAGGATCGCATCGTAGTCGGAGAGGAGCTTGCCGCGATATTGGAGGTCCGGTTCCGCTCCCGAGAGGTCGATTGCGAAGCGCAGTGTATTGAGGACCTTGACCTTATGGCCGCGCTGGGCCGCCGCCGTGCGCAGCCGCTGCGTCGAATAGGCCTGTGGCGCTCGCGAGAGAATTGCCAGTTTCACGGTGTGCCCCTGCCAAGATGGTGTGGTGAACGCGGAACACCATTCAAGCACCATCGTGGGATGGCGCGAATGGGTGAGCCTTCCCGGGATCGGAATCCCCTGGATCAAGGCCAAGCTCGACACCGGCGCACGAAGTTCCGCCCTGCACGCCTACGACATCGAGGAGACGTCGGATGGCGAGCGGGTTCGCTTCAAAGTCCGGCCGTGGCAGCGGTCGCTCGAAGACATCGTCGACGTGGAGTGCCCGGTGCACGATCGCCGCAGGGTGCGCAGCTCATCCGGCCACTCGGAGGATCGCATCGTGGTGCTCCTGGATGTCGAGATCGGTGGTCGCCGGGTCGCCGCGGAAACGACGCTCACCGAGCGGGATCAGATGGATTTCCGGATGCTGATCGGCCGCGAGGCACTGCGCCAGGGATTCCTCGTGAACCCGCACAAATCGTTCATCACGGGCCGGGCGCCGAAACTCGTTCGGCGCCGCAACCGCGACCGCGCGTAGGAACCGGAGCCGATCGGGCTTCAGCTCGCGTGCAGCGGTTCGTGCAGGAGAGGGCGCGTCGGACGTGCCGGCGCGCCCCCGCTTCACACTTCGATCGGTAGTTCGTATACCTGGTCGGTCGGGTGACCCGCCCTCTCGTGGATGCGCATGATCGCTTCCTTCGACGGGCCGCTCGAGAGACAAAATACCTTGCCGGAGTCCGGGTCGAGCCACGCGCGCTCGAAGTGGACACCTTCGTCGCCCTCGATGGCGAGGTCGGCGGCATGCGCTTCAGCGAGTTGTTCCTTCGTCACTCCGACGAAGCCGTCGTGAACGTCCATGAACTGTGCCATGTAAAACTCCTTTCGTGCATAGTGGGAACAGAGTAGCCTCCGGGGGCCCACTCCGTAACCCGTGAGGGAAAACTCGCGTCGCCGGCTCGCGGGCCGTCCGAGACAGGCGGCCTGAGATCGTTACTTGAGCAGCCGGGACAGCACCCGGTCGGCGAGCGGCCTGCCGCCGGTCTGGCAGGTCGGGCAGTACTGGAACGTCGAGTCGGTATAGATCACCTGGCGCACGGTGTCCCCGCACACCGGGCAGGGCTCGCCGGTGCGCCCATGCACGTGCAGGCCGGACTTCTTCTCGTGTTTGAGCTCGGATGCCGCGAGCCCGTCCGCGCGTTCGATCGCACCGCGCAGGGTCGCCTGCATCGCGTCGAACAGTCTGGCCGCGTCATCCGGGGACATGGCGGCCGGCTTGAACGGGGACATCTTCGCCGCGTGCAGGATCTCGTCGGAGTAGGCGTTGCCGATCCCGCCGATGACGCTCTGGTCGCGCAGGAGTCCCTTGATCTGCTTGCGTCCGCCGGCCTCGAGAATGCGCTGAAACTGATCGAGCGTGAAGCCTTGGTCGAGGGGATCCGGGCCGAGTCGCGCGATGCCGGGAATGTCGAGCGGGGAGTGCACGATGTGAATGGCGAGACTCTTCCTGGTCCCCGCCTCGGTGACGTCGAATCCTGAGCCCTTCGCCAGGGCCGTGCCGTCGTGGCCAGTGCCGTCGTCGAGCACGAGACGCGCGGCGAGTGGATTCCTGCCGGGGCGGCCGGAGCGCTGCGGGGCTGAGTCGCGCCAGCGGATCCACCCGGCCCTGGCGAGATGAAGGATGAGGTGAAGGTCACGCTCGTCCTCGCGCTCGAGTGTGAGATCGAGGAACTTGCCGCGCCTCGCCACGTCCCCGACCGTGCGGCCTGAGAGCGCCGAGACTGGAGGGTCGAACGTCTTGAGCGCCGCGAACGCGACGATCTCCAGACGATCGACGACCCGCCCGAGCAGGTGAGAGCGCAGATCCGTCACGAGGGCGTGCACCTCGGGCAGCTCCGGCATCCCACCAGTGTGCCCCGGTCACGGTCGTGCGTCCATCGCGCTGTGGACGCGCCCGCTCCGGTGGAAACCCGGCGTGGCCATCGCATCGCCGGAAAGCTGATAGTTTCTGGGGAATTCAATTGCATTCAGGGGGAAATCTTGACCACACGACGACTCGCGCCCGTTTTCGCCTTCGCAGCCTTCGCGCTTCTGCTCAGCGGATGCACATTCACCGCGAACCTCACCGTGCCGCCGGAGTCCGTGGCCACGGTGGCCGAGGATGCTCTCGAGGCCGAGGTCGGTTCCCGCCCGGCCATCGACTGCGGTGACGAGGATGTCGACCTCGTGAACGGAACCGAGGTCGCCTGCGTGCTGACCGATCCCGCAACATCGATCGAGTACGACGCCAAGGTCGTGATCGATGACGTGGAGGGGACCAAGTACCAGGTGAACGTCACCGTCGCCGACGAGCCGCGCGCCGGCTCCGTCCCGGCTCCCGACGTGGAAGAGCCGGCGGCCGAAGGAATCCGGCACTCGATCGCGGCCGCGTCCGTGAGCAAGCTCGCAGCGGATGCACTCTTCAAGGAGGCGCCGCCGTATTTCGAGGTCGACTGCGGTGACAGCGATCTCGACGTCTTCCTCGGCGCGGTGTTCGACTGCTCGGCGACTCACCCGGAGGGTGCGGTCTACGACGCCGCCATCACGGTGACCGATGTCACGGAGACGACGTACAAGATCGATGTGGTGCGCGCGGCGGCTCCTCGCAGTTAGAGCCGCTGATCCCCGGAGACGGCGAGAACCGGGCCGCCGAGGATCGCCCGCATGGGAAGCGCGACGTCGTCGTGTTCCTCACGAGCCAGACGATCTCCCTCTTGGGCGGCGCGCTGTACGCCATGGCATCCATCGTCTCGATCTTCTTCGTGGATGTCGTGACCGCCGCGATCGGGATCGTCCTGCTGGCGACGCTCGCCGTGCCCACCGTCAGGAGAGCCCGCGAGGAGCACCCCAGCTACTTCGTGGACCTCGTCGAGGGGGTGAAGTACGTCGCCCACCACGCCTTCGTGCGATGGCGGCGGCTGCCACTCCCGCACCGACCGCTCCCTGAGGAACTCGCGGATGCTGAGGGCCGGAAGGTCGCGGCACACCACGTCGAGCCCCTGGCGACCGTATGGTGGTGTCATGGCCCTGGAAGAGCACCCGAGGCATCCGACCGTCTCGAGTGTCGTCGTCCTGGTGCTCGTTGCGGTCGTCGGACTGCTGCTGGGTCTGTTCGGGTCGACCTTCGGGCCGCTGTACCCCGCGGGGGTCGGCTTCGTCGTGGCAGTGGTCGGAGCGATCGTTGCGGTGCGCGTTGCCCCGTGGGGCTGGGTGCTCGTCGCGCTCGGTGCTGCCGTCATGGTGGGCGCCGGGCTCTACGTCGCACTGGGGGTGCACGGCCCGCTCTAAACCGTTCAGTACGACGCTCGCCCACTGGACGCGCCACTACGGGGAGGATCCCACCGGCTGGAGCGAGGACACCCGGCTGTACCGGATCGAGCCGACCTGGCTCGTCGGCTACCGTGGCGACCAGGTGCGGCGCGCCTAGTTCTCGCTACGGCCGACTCGCCAATATCCCATGAAGGCGACGCTCGAGCGATCCAGCCCGGTGTCGCGCACCAGAAAGCGGCGCAACTCCTTGATGCACCCCGCCTCGCCGGCGAGCCAGGCGTAGAGCGTCTGGGCGGGCTCGGTCGTGGGAACCTCCCACAGCACCTCGCCATCGACATCCACTTCATCCAGTTGGGCGAGTAGTGATGCGCCGCCGCCCGGATTCAGCTCGCCCACCCACCGGCGTACGGCCGCATCGAGCAACTCCCCCTGGCGTGGCTGGGAGGCGGCATCCCGCGACAGCCACGTAACGGCGACCCCGGCCGGCCCGGGAACCGGCAGCACGTCGCCAGCAGTCGGAACCTCGATGAACGCCTGGCCGCGGGCCTCGGCGGGCAGCGACTCCAGGATGCTGCAGATCGCCGGTGCGGCCGTCTCGTCCCCTGCGAGCAGCACCAACGCGGCGGCGCCCGGATTCCATTCGACACCGCCGATCCGCGGATGGTCCGCCTCGACAAGTGTGCGGACGTCCGGGCCGATCACCAGCAGGTCGTCGCCGACCGCGGCCGAGGAGACCCAGCGGGTCGCCGGTCCGGTGTCGCCGTGCACGACGAAGTCGACATCGATCTCCCGCTGCTCGATGCGTGCCGCCCTCACGGTAAAGGTGCGAAGGATGCAGCGGTCCTCCTCCGGGCTCGCCCGCCACTGGTCGTACCAGCCGCTCGTGTCGCGGGGGAAGGTGCCGAGCCCCTTCCCGCCCGGGAAGACCAGCTTGATCCGCTGATCGAGCCCCGCGAACAGGAAGTTCTCGAGCTCATCGCCGCGGAACGTGACGCGGACGAACGACGGTCCGAGTCGGCGGATACCGGACACCGCCACCGCGAAGACTGCGTAGTCGACCATGGGCTAGCTCCGTTCGCCAAGACTGGACAGGAACCGGGAACGCCACAGCAGCCAGGCGAAGTACGGGGCGCCGACGATCGCCGTCACCAGGCCCGCCGGAAGCTGTCCCGGGGCGATCACGGTGCGCCCGATGGTGTCCGCCACGCTGACCAGGATGGCTCCGAGCAGCGCCGCCGCAGGGATCACGCGGGAATGCCTGCCGCCCACCAGAACGCGCGCCGCGTGCGGGGCGACCAGCCCGACGAAGGCGATGACGCCGACGGAGGACACTGCGGCGGCGGTCAGCGCCACGGCAATCGACAGCATGGCCAGTCGCGACCGGCCGAGGGGGACACCCAGCAGGCGCGGGGTGTCGTCGTCGAGCGCGAGCAGATCCAGGTTTCGTCGTCTCCAGACGAGGATGGGCAAAGCGATCGCCACCGCGACCAGCACCGGCAGCGCGGATTCGAACGACCGGCCGTAGGTGGAACCGGAGAGCCAGGTGAGCGCCTTCGTCTCGTTGTAGGGGTCGGTGAGCACGATCAGCAGGGTGATGACCGCGAGCGTTCCCGCGGCGACCCCGATGCCGATGAGCACCAGGCGGTTCTGCGAGAGGCCGCCCCGGGCCGCGAGCCCGAACACGAGCGTGGCGCTCAGAGCCGCCCCGGCGAGCGCCGCGCCGGTGACGAGCCACGCGCCGGCCAGTGGAACCGCCGTGATGACGGCGATCGCACCGAGTCCTGCGCCACCGACGACGCCCAGGATGCCTGGCTCGGCGAGCGCATTCCGCGACACCGCCTGCACGATCGCCCCGGCGAGCGCGAGTGCGGCGCCGGCGAGTAGGGCGACGAGCACCCGCGGCATCCGGGTATTGAGGATGAACGTCGTGGTGTCGCCAGCGCGCCCGGTGATCCAGTTCGCCACATCCCCGAGCAGCATCCGCGCGTCCCCGAGCAGCGTCGCCGCGATGACCGCGCCGATCGTCGCTGCGGCGATGATCCCGATCGTGAGGAGAAAGCGACGGCGGGTTCGCAGGCGGGCCAGGGCGATTCGCGTCGAGGTGATGCCGGAGTCCCCGACCCGGTACGCGAGCGCGATCAGGAACGCCGCCCCGAGCAGGGAGGTCACGACGCCCGTCGGCACCTCGACACCCGCCTGCGCGCCGAGGAGCCCGCGCAGCGCCACGTCGGCGCCGAGCACCACCACGATTCCCACCAGACCGGAGACCGGCACGAGCACGCGGTGCCGATACAGCCCCCGGATGCGTGGGGCCAGCAGTCGCACGATCGCCGGTGCGCACAACCCGACGAACCCGATCGGCCCGGCGATCGTCACGGTCGCGGCCGACAGCAGCACGGCGAGGGTCACCGCGATGATCCGCGTGCTGCGCGGGTCGACGCCGACGACGCGGGCGCTGTCATCGCCGAGGGAGAGGATGTCCAGACGGCGGGACAGCACGAGCAGGCCCGCAATGCCGATCAGGATCACCGGCGCCATCTGGGCGGCCGCCTGGATGCCGATCTGGCCGAGCGACCCGCTGCCCCACGCGAACAGGCCGATCGTCTCCTGGCTGAACAGCAGGAGAAGCACCGCGGTGATCGACGCCAGCCCCAGCGCGATGGCGGACCCGGCGAGGATCAGCCGCAGCGAGCCGCTGCCGCCGGAGGACAACGACAGCACGAGCGCCGCGGCCAGCAGCCCGCCGCCGAACGCGACCAGCCCGGCGGGCAGCACCGGAAGGGTCACCCCGAACGCGGCAACGGCGACGATCGCGAGGAACGCGCCGGCATTGACCGCCAGGGTGTCCGGCGAGGCGAGGATGTTGCGGGAGACCGATTGCATCGCCGCGCCGGCAGCGCCGAGCGCCAGCCCGACGAGGAGGCCGGCGACCAGTCGCGGCAGTCGTGACGCGATCACGACCGCGGCGGCATCATCGGTTCCCCTGCCGGTCACCAGGTCGAGCAGCTCGCCGGCACCGACCGCCGCCGTGCCCTGCGTGAGGTGCACGACGGCGAGCAGCAGGATGACCGCGCCGACGCCGCCGATGAGCGCGGGCAGCCCCCAGCCCACGCGGGCGATCGGCCGGGTCAAGGTCAGTCCGTGAGCGCTGCGACCAGCGCGTCGATGTACTGCTCCATCGACGACGGCCCGCCGAACATCCAGATCCCGTCAGGGAGCCGGTGCACGTTCCCAGCCGTCACGAACGGCAACGACTCCCAGATCGCGTTGCCGGCGAGACCCGTGGTGAACGGGTCGGTCTCTGCGGTGCCATTGGTGATGTAGACGAAGGTCACATCGCCCAGCGCCGTGAGCCCCTCGACATCGGTGCTGGCCAGCCCGTAGTCCGGGTCGCCCTCGAGGGTCCACGGCGTGGTGAGGCCGAGGGACTCGTTCACCGCCGCGATCAGCGAACCCGAGACGCAGGGGCGTATCGACACCTGGTTGGAGGCCACCCAGCCGTCGGCGAACGCGACCGGCTCGCCGGTGAGGCCTGCGGCGCTGAGAGCGGCAGCGCCTTCCGCAACATCCTTCTCGTACTCCGCGAGCAACGCCTTCGCTTCGGTCTCGGTTCCGGTAGCCCTGGCGATCAGGTTGACGTTGTCGTACATCTGCTCGATCGGGCGGCTCGCGTCGGCGGAGCGAACCACGAGGACGGGCACGAATTCCTCCAGTTGCGCGATCGCGGCCTCCGGCAGGTCGGTCGTCGCGACGACGAGGTCCGGCTTCAGCGAGGCAATGGTTTCGACACTGGGTTCGCCGCGCACGCCGATATCGGTGACGTCGTCCGAGAGCGACTCTGCGGAGACCCAGGCGGTGTAACCGTCGACATCGGCCGCGCCGACCGGCATCACGCCGAGGGAGACCAGGTGCTCGAGAACGTTCCACTCCGTCCCGACCACCCGGCTCGCCGGACCGTCGAGTTCGACGTCGACGCCGCGCGCATCCGTGATCGTGATGGTGTCGGCGGATGTCTGGGCACCGTCATCGGGTTCCTCGGTCACGCCGCAGCCGGAGAGGGCGAGTGCGGCGGCAATGGCCGTGGCGACCAGGGGGAGCAAGCGGGATCTCATGGTGCGGCGATCAGCCTTTCGGATCGTGAGTGATGGCGGCCGATCGCGCGGGTGCGCAATCCACCGGTGAAGGGGTCGGTGTCGACATCGATGCGGATGCCGTAGACAGCGGTCAGTCGGTCGGGGGTGAACACGTCGTCGGCGGGCCCACTGGCGACGACCCTGCCTTCCGAGAGCAGTACGACATCGTCGGCGACGGCTGCGGCCTGGTCGAGGTCGTGAAGCACGACGCCGATCGTGACGTCGTGATGGTCGGCGAGATCGCGGATGAGGTCGAGTGTCTCCACCTGATAACGCAGGTCGAGGAAGGTGGTCGGTTCATCCAGCAGCAGGATGCCGGTGTCCTGGGCGAGGCAGCTCGCGAGCCAGACCCGCTGGAGCTGGCCGCCGGACAGTTGCTCGACACTGCGATCGGCGAGATCGTCGACGCCGGTGACCGTCATCGCGCGAGCAACGGATGCCGCGCCGTCCGGGTCGTTGGACCTCCATCGCCCGCGATGGGGGTGACGCCCGAATTCGACGACGTCGCGCACGCTGATCCCGCTCGGCGCCGTTCTGCTCTGGGAGAGCAGGGTCAGTCGGCGGGCGAATTCGGAGCGGCGCAGCATGAGCGCATCGGCGCCGTCGTCGAGAATGATGGTGCCCGCCTGCGGTCGATGCAGGCCGGCGATGGCGCGCAGCAGAGTGGACTTGCCGCTGCCGTTCGGTCCGACGAGCGCCGTGACCTTGCGCGGTGTCAGCCGGAGATCGGCCGCATGAACGACCGCGGCCGACCCATAGGAGAGGGTAAGGCCGGCGGCGGTCAGGCCCTGCGGCGAACGGCTCTCCGGAAACGACATGAGGTAAGGCTAACCTAATCTCGCCGAGGGTGATGTCGCGCGACTCGTGGCACACCGCGTGCCGTACGCGAGCGACCTAGCTCCAGCCGAGTTCGGAGCCGATCGCCTTCACGTTCTCGAGCAGGTGTGCGTTGTAGGCGACACCCAGCTGGTTGGGGACTGTGACGAGCACGGTGTCGGCATCCTGCACCGCCGTGTCCTTCGCGAGCTCCTCGACGATCTGCTCCGGCTCGCCGACGTAGCTCTTGCCGAACCGGGCGAGGCCGCCGTCGAGGTGCCCCACCTGGTCGCTGCGCTCGCGGGAGCCCATGCCGCCGAAGTACTCGCGGTCGACGTCCGACACGATGGGCAGGATGCTGCGGCTCACGGACACGCGCGGCTCGCGCTTGTGGCCGGCCGCCTTCCAGGCCGCGCGATACTGGGCCAGCTGCTCCGCCTGCAGTTCATGGAACGGCACACCGGTGTCCTCGGTGAGAAGCGTCGAGCTCATGAGGTTCATGCCCTGCTCCGCGGTCCACACCGCGGTCGCCCGCGTTCCCGAACCCCACCAGATGCGGTCGGGCAGGCCCGGCGACTGCGGCTGGATCGCGAGCGAGCCCTCCGCTCCGGTCATCTTCGGGTCAGCATGCGCGGCCCCCGCACCGGCGATCGCCGCGCGGAACACCTCGGCGTGCGAGCGGGCCAGGTCGGCGTCCGTCTCCCCGTCCGCGGGCACATGCCCGAACGACTCGTAGCCGTGCAGTGCGGGCTCGGGTGAGCCACGACTGATCCCGAGCTGCAGCCGCCCGCCGCTGATGAGGTCGGCCGCGGCGGCATCCTCGGCCATGTACAAGGGGTTCTCGTAGCGCATGTCGATGACGGCCGTGCCGATCTCGATGCGCTTCGTGCGCGCACCGATCGCGGCCAGGAGCGGGAACGGTGAGGCGAGCTGCGGCGCGAAGTGGTGCACGCGAACGTACGCTCCGTCGATGCCGAGCTCCTCGGCCGCGACCGCGAGGTCGATCGACTGGAGCAGCGCCTCCTTCGCGGTTCTCGTCTTCGAGCCGGGGATGGGCTGCCAATGGCCGAAGGAGAGGAATCCGATGCGCTTCACTCCAGGAACAGCGCCCGGGGGCCGTGCGGTATTCCCGTTGGCAGGCGTTCGGGCCGCTCAGGTGAGGTGGTCGAAGTCTCCGCGAACCCAGCCGATGTAGCGGTCGGCAGAGCGCCGCACGGCCGCGCGAGCATCCGATGGCACGGTCTGCCCGAAGTTTCCATAGATACGGTCGTAGTCGAAATCGTTCACCGCGGCGACCACCCGCTCGACGACGGCGGCCGAGAGCGGAATGTCGTTCGGGTAGCTGCGGAGGAAGGTGACCCAACGTTCGCTCGGGCCGGGGAATATCGTGTCGCCGGAGAGCAGGACCCCCTTGCCATCTGCGCCCGTGAAGGAAAGGACGGCGCTTCCGGGGAAGTGGCCACCGACGGTACGGACAGTGACGCCGGGGAGTGGCTGGAGGTCTCCCGTCCAGCCCTGGATGACCGCGTCCTCCCGCCGGACCCACTCGCGATCCGCGTCGGCGACGAAGACGGGAGCATCGCCGAGGGCACGAGACCAGGACACCTGCGCGCCGAACATGTGCGGATGGCTTGCGACGATCGCCACGACTCCGCCGAGGCCGCGGATCCAGTCGGCGGCAGCGGCATCCACGAATCCCGGCGGATCCCACAGAATGTTGCCCGCACCCGTCTGCACGAAATGCCCGTGCTGGCCGATGCCCACCTTGGGCTCGGCCCACAGCGCGTCGAGTCCCGGTTCGGTGCTCGCGTGCACGATACGGGTTCCGTCGAGACCCAACTGCTCGAGCGACAACCACTCCTGGCCGGCGGGCGGAACATATTGTCGCTCGTCCTCGCAGATCGCGCAGCGCGCGGGTGGCGCATCCGACTCCGGGTGTTCGACGGCACACGCCTTACAGATCCACAGCGTCATCGACACACGATACCAAGCCGCTCAGACGGTCTGGCCCACGAGGAAATGCCATCCGAGCCACCACCAGAACAGCAGGATGCCGATCCGGGCCGAGCGCGTCGCCATGACGTGGTCGATCATCGACGTGAGGGAGGTGAGCCGCTCCGGATCGCGCCTGGCGATGACCTCGAGGACCCCGATCGCGACCAGGCACGCGAGGAATCCGGCAACGGTGATGAGTCGGATCGTCATCGCTGCTCCAGGTCCGAGCGGCGGCTGCGCCGCAGGAACCAGATCCCGGCGAGGAGCCACAGTCCGGTGAAGACGATGCGGCCCGCGAGCGTATCGACGTACGGGTCGAGGAGCAGGGAGATGCTCGGATGCTCGAACATGGCCTCCGGCGAGCGAAGCCCCAGGAGGTAGGAGGTCACCTCGATGAGGCATCCGATGACCCCCACCGCCGTGAACAGGATGATCGCGTTCCGCAACGGGCGGGTGTGCTCGCTCGGCCCGCCAGCGGCGTCCCACGACACCACGAGCACGAACACGCCGATCGCGCTCACGATGAGACCCTCGACGACGCCGTGGCGCGGCGCCAGAACAAGCAGGGTTCCCAGCACGACGGCGCATCCGGCAAGCGTGGCCAGGGAGGGCAGTCTCACGTCGGGAACGCGAAGGCGCACCCAGCCCATCCCATCGGCGAGGAGCAGGATGGCGATGATCAGGAAGAGCGCCCCATCGACGGGCGCGCCACGGAAGAAATGGAACAGTGCGGTCACGATCACGACGAGGGTCCACGGTTCGGCGATCCGCTGGAGCGTGCCGTGCCCCCGTGTCGACGATGCCGGATGCTCGGACATATCCTCAGGCTACGCCCGCCGCCGTGTCCCGGTGCAAGCCTCCGGGTCGATCGCGCATAATCGAAGGGTGACCAACGATCCGGATGCTGCGAGCGACCTTGAGGGCCTCGGGCGCGAGATCGAACTGCTCGCCGAGAGTTCGTCGAACCTGGCCGCGCGGGCACGCTCCGACACGTCGGCGGAGCTGTTCGACCGTGCCTCGGCGCTGCGCAACAACGCCATGGGCATCATCTATGACGGGGACGGGTCGAGCGACGAAGAGCGCATCGGCCGGCTTCTCGCGCTCGTGCCTGCGCTGCTCACTGTCGTCGACGAGGCGAGGGACACCATCGGGCGACTGCGCGAACTGGCAGGGGAGAGCGATCCGGAGAAGGCGCTTAGCCCGTATGACGCTGCCGGCCGGGGCGCACCGTCGCTCCCGGATTGGAACGCCTGATCCCTACGGCTGCGCAGCGTGCCGGCGCTTCGCGAGCTTCACCCAGGTGATGACGACGGCGGCGATGATCCCGCCGGCGATGAGCCAGGGAGCGAGGACCCCGAGCGCGACGAGCACCGCAGCCCAGAAGCCCACGAACGCGCCCCATCCTGCGACGAGGCCGGTCCAGAACGTGTCGGGCGTCGCAGCGGGCGTGTCCTTCTCCGAGATGAGGGACAACGCCACGGTCGAGAGCTGCACCTGGTCGTCGAGGTTCCGTTTCTGCGACTGAAGGCTCTCGAGGTCTGCCTGGCGCTGGGAGAGCGCGGACTCGATCGCGAGCAGGTTGTCGGTCGAGCTCGCCTTCTGCATGAGGGTGAGCAGGCGGTCGACGGATGTCTGCAGCGCCGTGATCCGCGCGTCGAGATCCTCGGACTGGGTCGTCACATCCGTCGAGTTGATCGAGGTGTTTCGTGCGATGCCGAGGGCCTTGAGGTCTTCCAGCGCCCGGGTGAGGCTCGCGGAGGGGATGCGAAGTGTGAGTCGTGCGCTTCCCGGTTCGCTCTGCGTGGGTGCCTGCTCGCTGCGGTCGGCGACCGTGCCGCCGAACCGGTCGGTGATGCGCGCAGCATCGTCCGCAGCGTCGACGGGTTTGTCGACGGTGACGGTGAGCTGCACGGTCGTGATGATCTGCGGGCCGTTTACCACGTCCTTCCCGCCCAGATCGGGCGCGCCGCCGCCGCTCGCATCCTCGCCGCTGAACTGCGGCTGGGCCACGGGGGCATCCGGTGCGCTCGAGGTCGAGCTGCCGGCCAGAGAACATCCGGAGAGCAGCACAGCGGAGAGTGCCAGGACCGTGGTGACCAGGATTCGCCTCATGGGGCCACCATATCCGCGAGGATCCGGCGGCCACCACCCAACGTTTCCGGCGACATGTTCGTCACCCCGGCCGCGCAGGAGATACTGGCGGTATGGGATTCCTCGACCGATTCCGTCGACGGCGCGCTCCGCTGCTGCACATCGCGGGCGATGAGGGGATCGGCTCTCCCGTCATCCTCGTGCACGGGATCGCGTCGTCGTCGGTGACGTTCGAACTGCTCGTCCCGCTGCTCGTCGCGCGTCACAGGGCGATCTCCATCGACCTGCTCGGGTTCGGAGAGTCCCCGGCGCCGGCGGATGCGAACTACACGATCGAGGAGCACGTCGCGGCCCTCGCGCGCACGATCGACTCGTTGCGGCTCAGGGAGAAGTTCGTCCTCGTCGGGCACTCGATGGGAAGCCTCATCTCAGCTCGGTACGCCGCAACCCACCCACGCGCACTGTCCAATCTCGTGCTCGTCAGCCCGCCGGTCTACGTGAATCCCGCCGCCATCGGCGATCCGCGCAGTCGTGCGGCGATGGACCTCTACCTGCGCGCGTACGAGTACCTGAGGTCGAACAAGAAGTTCACGATGCGCAACGCGGCGATGCTCGCCAGGCTCTCGCCCATCCGGAACGTCCTCGACGTCTCGGAGCGGAACTGGACGCCCTTCGTGCTCTCCCTGGAGAACCTCATCGAATCGCAGACGACCATCAGCGACCTCGCGGCCGTCAGGGTTCCCGTCGATGTCGTCTACGGGAGCCTCGACCCGTTCCTCACGCCGGGCGGGCTGCGCATCGTCGAGCAGCTGCGCAACGTCACGACGCACAGGGTCGAGGCCAACGACCACATCATCCGGCACCGGCTGGCGCGGGTCGTCGCCACGGCCATCGGATGAACGATCGACCTAGGCTTGGGGCATGGAAGAGAACGTGATGCCCCGTGCAGGGGTGGAGGTGTCCTCGATCGGACTGGGCACCTGGCAGCTCGGTGCCGACTGGGGCGAGGTCGGCGAAGACGAGGCCAGGGCGGTTCTGGATGCAGCGGTGCAGAGCGGCGTCACGTTCTTCGACACGGCCGACGTCTACGGCGACGGCCGCAGCGAATCCATCATCGGAGGCTACCTCGCCGACAACCCGGAGCTCGACGTGTTCGTGGCGACGAAGATGGGTCGGCGGATGGAGCAGGTCGCCTCGAACTACAGCATGGCGAACTTCCGGAGCTGGATCGACCGATCCCGTCGCAACCTCCGCGTGGACACGCTCGGACTCGTTCAACTGCACTGCCCTCCGACCGAGGTGTATTCGCTCGATCGGGTATTCGATGACCTCGACACTCTCGTCGAGGATGGCGCGATCGCCCGCTACGGCGTGAGCGTCGAGACCGTGGCGGAAGCGCTCGCGGCGATCGCGCGGCCCCGCGTTGCGAGTGTTCAGATCATCCTCAACGTCTTCCGCCTGAAGCCGCTCGACGAGGTGCTTCCCGCGGCGCTCGAGGCCGGAGTCGGCGTGATCGCGAGGGTGCCGCTCGCCTCGGGGCTCCTGAGCGGCAGGTATCGCGCGGATACGACGTTCGCCGCGAACGACCACCGCACGTTCAATCGGCACGGTGAGGCGTTCGATGTGGGGGAGACCTTCTCCGGTGTCGACTTCGAGAATGGTGTTGCTGCGGCTCAGGAGTTCACCTCGTTGGCTGCCGCGCACGGACTCGAGCCTGCCGCCGCAGCGCTCGCCTGGGTGGCGCAGCTCGACGGTGTCAGCACGGTGATCCCCGGCGCGAGGAACGCCGACCAGGCGAAGGCGAATGCTGCGGCGGGAGAGGTCGCGCCTCTGGGTGCCGACTTCAGTGCGCAGGTGGCGTCGCTCTACGACCGCTACTTCCGGGGGGCCGTTCACCCTCGGTGGTGAGCGGGGGTGCCGCGACGCGCCCGCCACAACTCGTGCTTGCATCCGCGTGAATCACGATATATCTTGATTCCTTGAACGCGATATAACGTGAATAGATCCTCGTGATGGGTGGCGCAGGTGGGGACCGGAACAACAAGGCACGGCGGGAAGGCCGACAGGCAGGCCGACTCTGGGCCGGCAGCCGCCGGGCGGGCGAAACTCGGACCCGCATTCGCGAACCTCTTCACCGCGAACATCGCCAGCAGCCTGGGGGACGGCATCGCTCGAACCGCCATCCCGCTCCTGGCGGTGCAGGTGACGCTCGATCCGCTCCTCATCTCCGGCATCTCCGCACTCGCAATGCTGCCGTGGTTGTTCTTCGCGATCCCCGCCGGCATCCTGATCGACCGCATCGACCGTCGCGCGGCGCTCGCTCTCGCGAACGGGGTGAGAACGATCCTCGCTGTCGCGCTCTTCGTCATCACCTCCACCGGGAACCTCACGATCTGGTGGCTCTACATCATCATCTTCATCTACGGGATGTTCGAAACGGTCTACGACGGAGCGATCAGGGCGGTCGCCCCCAGCATCCTCGCCAAGGCCCAACTGCCGCGCGCGAACTCGCTCATCGAGGCGGGGGAGCAGGTCATCCAGAACTTCGTGTCGGGACCGATCACCTCGCTGCTCTTCGCCGTCTCCGTGCTGATCCCGCTCGGCGCGAACGCGGCGGTGTATGCGCTCGCGGTGATTCTGGCCATCCTGCTCCCGAAGATCGCGTCGGGGCGTCAGTTCGCTGCAGCCCATGCCGCCAGGCACGGCGAGTCAGCGGTCTGGTACAAGCAGTTCGTCGACGGATACCGCTTCATCGTGTCGAACAAGCAGCTCAAGACGCTGTGGTTCCTCAGCACCTTCTCCGGCATGTGCACCTCGATCGCGACGGCGAGCCTGGTGCTCTACCTCGTGGATCGGCTTCAACTCCCCGAGGCGCTCTTCGGCGTGTACATGCTGACCGGCGCCGCTGGTGGCATCGGAGCGTCGATGATCGCCTCACGGATGAAGGCACGATGGGGGACCGGTCTCAGCGTCGCGATCGGAAATCTTGTCGCGTCGATCGGTATCGTCGCCGTCGGTGCCTTCCCGAACCTGTGGGCGGTCGGGATCGCCTGGGTGTTCATCTCCGCCGGGATCACGGTGTGGAACATCCTGATCATGTCGCTGCGGCAGAGCATCATCCCGGGACGACTGCTCGGACGCGTGCACGGAACCTGGCGCACCCTGCTGTGGGGAAGCATGCCGGTGGGATCGATCATCGGCGGACTCATCGGGCGCATCGATCTCGTCCTGCCGTTCATCATCGGCGGTGGGCTCTCTGCGCTCGCCGGCATCATCTGGTTCCAGTTCCTGATGACCCTGCCCAACCCCGAAGACGTCGACAACGGGGACGACGCGGCGATCGCGGGCGCAGCGGATGCCGGTGCGGCGGAGGCCGGCGTCACGGGGGCCGGCCCGACCGATCCCGTGGTCGAGAAGTGACCGGTGTCCCACTCGAGCAAGACCACAAGATGCCGCCGACCCCGCATCGCTGGGGTGGGGTTCGGTGGGGTGGGCGGGAGTGCGGACGGAAGCTACGGCCGCACGGTCTGGATGGGCTCCGTGTCGGGGATGGGGCTCGAATCGAGCCCGCGCAGGTCCGGATGCGCCCGGCGAAAGATCGTGGGAACGAGGAATCCGAGGAACGCGAGCAGAGCGGCGATCCAGAACGCACCGTGGGCGTCGAACGCGTCGATCATGAAGCCGGCTGCGGCAGACCCGAGCGCAGCGCCGATGAGCTGGCCGGTGCCCACCCATCCGTAGGCCTCCGCCGTCTCGCTGAACTTCACACTCGCCGAGACGATCGTGAACATCACGGCGAGCGCGGGCGCGATCCCGAGCCCTGCCAGTGCGAGCGTCGCCGACAGCCACCAGAAGTCGAGGAACGCGGCGGCGAGGGCGAGCCCGACGAACACACCGAACATCCGCACGGCGAGCGCCCACGGCCCGATCGGCCGATGCCCGAACGCGAGTCCTCCCACGAGGGATCCGAAGGCGAAGATTGCGAGCACGACCCCGGACTCGGGGCGCCCTTCGCCGAAGGTGGCGACGACTCCAGCCTCGACGGCCGCACACGCGCCGATCATGAGGAAGCCGGCGACCGTGGCCAGGAGCACCGGCGGCCGGGTCAGCACGGCACCGAGCTTGCGGCGTGAGCGCGGGATGCGCACGCGTCCGACCTCGGGCGATGAGATGAACCAGATGCCACCGACGACCATGAACAGAACCGCGACCATGATGGCGATGACGGGGGACACCTGGGTCGCCAGGAGTGTCGCGATGACCGGCCCGAGGATCCAGATGAGCTCCTGCGCAGAGGCGTCGAGCGAGTAGAGCGGGGTCAGTTGGCCCGAGTTGACGAGCTTCGGGTAGATCGTGCGCACGGCGGGCTGGATCGGCGGGTAGCTCAGCCCTGCGATCAGCCCGAGCGCCATGTACAGCGGCACGGGCAGCTTGGGCGCCAGGGCGATCGTGCCGACCGCCGTCGTGCACACGATGAGCGTGAGCACGAGTACGCGCCTCATCCCCCAGGTGCCCATCCACCGGCTCGTGAGCGGTCCGGCGATCGCCTGGCCTGCGCTCGTGGCGGCGAGCACGAGCCCCGCGGCGCCGTAGGAATGGTGGATCTGCTCGATGTGGATCAGAAATGCGAGGGAGAGCATCCCGCCCGGGAACCGCGCGACGAGTTGAGACCCCATCAACCGGGCGACGCCCCGGGTTTTCAGGAGGCTCAGATAACTGTTCACAAGGGCTCAAGTCTATCGGCGGGAGTGCCATCCGAAATGTCGGTGGCGGGGTGGAGAATCTCCTCACAGCCTGTGCAGAACTCGGCCAACTTATTCACAATTGTGGATGACACGCCCACTACATATTGGGTTAACCGAATGCTCGGTACCCGCTATATAGTGATGGGACTGCCGCGGGGCGTCAGTGGTCGGAATGCATCATTTCGACCGGATGACACCCTCGCGCAGGGTATTTTTCGGGCCCGCACGGGCCCTCACGGGGAGAGATCAGCGCCGATCGGAGCGTGGGTCTCTCGGGATTGGGAGAAACACATGAGCATCACCGTCGTCAAGCGCAACGGGCAGCGCGAGCCGTACGATGCGAACAAGATCAACCTCGCGATCGAGAAGGCCAGCGCCGGACTCGACGACAACATCACCTGGGTCACCCAGATCGCGAGCGAGCTCGAGTTGACGCTCTTCGACGGCATCACGACGCAGCAGCTCGACGAAGCGGTCATCCAGGTGGCGCTCCAGAACGTCAAGGACGACCCCGAGTTCGACACGGTGGCCGCCCGTCTCCTCCTCAAGACGATCTACAAGCGCGTGCTCGGCGATTACGAGTCGGATGAGGAACTTCGCGCGCTGCACGTCGAGCACTTCGCCATGAACATCCGTCGCGGTGTCGAAGAGGGCCTGCTCGACACGCGCCTCATCGAGATGTTCGACCTTGACCTGCTCGCGAGGACGCTCGAGCCCGCCCACGACGACCTGCTCAAGTACATCGGAGTCGTGACCCTCAACAACCGCTACGGCATCAAGGGTCGCAACGGCGACGCCCTCGAAGTACCGCAGTACTTCTGGATGCGCATCGCGATGGGCCTCTCCCTCAACGAGGCGGACCCCAACGGCCAGGCGATCAGGTTCTACGAGAAGATGTCGAAGCTCGAATACCTCGCGGCGGGATCCACCCTCGTGAACGCGGGAACGAGCTACCCGCAGCTCGCCAACTGCTTCGTCATGGAGATGCAGGATGACATCGAGCACATCGCGAAGACCACGCGCGACGTCATGTGGCTCACGAAGGGCACCGGCGGAATCGGGCTCTCGGTCACCAAGCTGCGCGCCCAGGGTTCGCCCATCCGGAGCAACAACACGACCTCGACGGGGCCGATCCCGTTCATGCACACGATCGACTCCGTGCTGCGGGCGGTCAGCCGTGGCGGCAAGAAGTTCGGCGCGCTGTGCTTCTACATGGAGAACTGGCACCTCGACTTCCCGGACTTCCTCGATCTGAGGCAGAACTCCGGCGACCCGTACCGCCGCACCCGCACGGCCAACACCGCGGTGTGGATCAGCGACGAGTTCATGAAGCGCGTGCAGAACGACGAGGACTGGTACCTCTTCGACCCGCTCGAGGTGGCCGACCTCAACGAGCTGTACGGCAAGGCGTTCTCCGAACGCTACGCGCACTACGCCGCGGAGGCTGAGGCCGGGAACCTGCGGATGTTCAAGAAGACGACCGCACGCGAGCAGTTCAAGGCGATCCTCATCTCCCTCTCCGCGTCGAGCCACCCGTGGCTCACCTGGAAGGACACGATCAACAACCGTGCCTTGAACAACAACACCGGCACGATCCACCTCTCGAACCTGTGCACCGAGATCTGCCTCCCGCAGGATGTCGACAACGTCTCGGTCTGCAACCTCGCCTCGATCAACCTGTCGCAGCACCTGCTGGCCAGTGGTGGGATGGACTTCGCGAAGATCGAGGAGTCGGCCCGCATCGCGGTGCGACAGCTCGACAACCTCATCGACATCACGAAGTCGAGCGTGCCGGAGGCCGACTTCTCCAACCAGCAGAACCGTGCGGTCGGCCTCGGCGTCATGGGCTTCACGGATGTCGTGGAGAAGCTGGGCTACAGCTACGAGAGCGAAGAGGCCTACGACCTCATCGACGAGATCATGGAGCACGTCTCCTACGCCGCGATCGATGAGTCGGCAGAGCTCGCGAAGGAGCGCGGCTCCTACCCGAACTTCGACGGCTCCGGCTGGTCGAAGGGCATGGTTCCGCTCGACAGCATCGCGAAGACCGAGGAGGACCGCGGGGTCCCGATCACGGTCAACCGCACGACTCGCCTCGACTGGGACACCATGCGCGTGAAGGTCAGGGGCGGGATGCGGAACGCGACGCTCATGGCGATCGCGCCCACGGCATCCATCGGCCTCGTCGCCGGCACGACGCCTGGCCTCGACCCGCAGTTCACGCAGATCTTCAGCCGGTCGACCTCCTCCGGCAAGTTCCTCGAGGTCAACCGCAACCTCGTGCGCGACCTGCAGGAGCTCGGGCTCTGGGGAAGCGTGCGCGAGTCGATCCTGCGCAGCCAGGGCGACATCCAGGTCATCGATGCGATTCCCGCGCACCTCAAGGAGGTGTACAAGACGAGCTTCCAGCTCTCGCCGTACGCGTTCCTCGAGGTCGCCGCGCGCGCCCAGAAGTGGATCGACCAGGCGATCAGCCGCAACATGTATCTCGAGACGCGCGATCTCGGCGAGATGATGGACATCTACTACGGGGCGTGGGAACGCGGCGTCAAGACGACGTACTACCTGCACATGAAGCCGCGCCACCAGGCCGAGCAGTCCACCGTCAAGGTCAACAAGGCGGAGGACATCGACGCGGGGGCCAAGCGCGGATTCGCCGCCGCGGGCGCTCCCGCCGAGCCGGCAGCGGCATCCGCACCCGCCCGCAAGGGCTTCGGTTTCGCCGGGCTCGCTCCGAAGGATGGTGAGTGATGAACGACGACGAATTCTACGTCCCCACCGACCCCATGGACGAGCTGCAGTGCGACAGCTGCCAGTAACAAGCAAGTAAGGAAGCGATTCATATGTCAGGGATTCTCGGTACGGGCGTGCAGGAAGGGCTGCTGCTCAAGCCGGTCAAGTACCAATGGGCCATGGACCTCTACGACCAGGCTGTCGCGAACACCTGGTTCCCGAACGAGATCCAGCTCGACCAGGACATCGCCGACTTCAAGAAGATGACGGATGAGGAACGCCACGCGATCACGTTCCTCATGAGTTATTTCAACCCGAACGAGCTGCTCGTCAACAAGGCGCTCGCCTTCGGCGTCTACCCCTACATCAACGCGGCGGAGTGTCACCTCTACCTCGCGAAGCAGATGTGGGAGGAGGCCAACCACTGCATGAGCTTCGAGTACGTGCTGGAGACCTTCCCGATCGACCGTGAGGCCGCGTACGGCTCCCACGTCGAGGTGCCGTCGATGGCGCGCAAGGAGGAGTTCCAGGTCAAGTTCATCCGGCGGATGACCGAGGAGACGCTCGACATCACGACGGTCGAGGGCAAGCAGGACTTCGTGCGCAACCTCGTGGCGTACAACATCATCCTCGAGGGGATCTGGTTCTACTCGGGCTTCATGGTCGCCTTGAGCTTCCGGCAGCGGAACCTCCTGCGCAACTTCGGCTCGCTCATGGACTGGGTCATCCGCGACGAGAGCCTTCACCTCAAGTTCGGCATCAACCTCATCCTCACGGTGCTCGAGGAGAACCCCGAGCTGCAGACGCCGGAGTTCGCCGCCGAGATCAAGCAGATGATCCTGGATGCCGTGGAGATGGAGGAGGCCTACAACCAGGACCTGCTCCCGAGCGGCATCCTCGGTCTGAACGCCACCTACATCAACCAGTACGTCAAGTACCTCGCCGACCGGCGCCTCGAGGAACTCGGCTTCGACCCCGAGTACAAGGTGTCGAACCCGGCCAAGTGGATGGCGACCGCGAACGACACCTACGAGCTCGTCAACTTCTTCGAGTCGACGAATACCTCCTACGAGGCGAACGCGAAGGCCGTGACCGGGGCGAAGAAGGAGTAGCCGCGCTCAGCTCAGCCCGGCCAGCACTTCATTGAGAGCCTCCGTGCTCGAGGGGTGCGTCCAGATCCCGTCACGCAGGGTGGTCGCGGTCACGCCCGCGCGCATCGCGAGGGCCAGCAGGTTGATGACCTCCTGTGCGTCGATCGAGAACACGGTCGCCCCGAGGATCAGGTCGGTGTCCGGGTCGACCAACACTTTGATCAGCCCGTGCGTCTCGCCGACGATCTTCGGCCGCGGCATCGCCGCGATGTCGGCGATGCGCTTCGAGGCGACCAGCACGGCCCGACCGCTCGCGCGAGCCTGCGTCTCGTTCATCCCGACCCTGGCCAGCGGCGGTGTGAGGAAGACGGTGCTCGGCACCGCGACGCGATCCGCCCTCGATCGCAGACCCTTTCCGACCAGCTGATCCAGCACGATTCGGTGGTCGTCGAGCGAGATGTAGGTGAATTGCGGCCCGCCGTTGATGTCGCCCACCGCGAAGACGCCGGGCACCGGGGTGCGCAGGTGATCGTCCACCACGATGTAGCCGCGGTCGTCGACCGCGATCCCGGCATTGTCCAGGTCGAGGCCGTCGGTGGTTGGCGTGCGCCCCGTCGCGACGAGCACGGCATCCGCGGTGAAATCGTTGATCGCTCCGCCGCTTGCCACGGTGACGGACAGCGCATCGGGCCTGTCCTCGATACGCTTCACGTCGGCGCCGAGCACGAACTCGACTCCGGACTCCTCGAGGAGCGCCCGCACGGCGTCCGCAACATCGCGGTCCTCGTGCGGCATCAGCTGCTCGCCGTGGTCGACGACCGTCACCCGCGACCCGAAGTGGGCGAACATGCCAGCGAATTCGAGCCCGACGTAGCCGCCGCCCACGATGAGGAGCCGCTCCGGCAGCGGCGAGACATGCTGGATGGTCGTCGAGTCGTACACGCGGGCGCTCTCGGATGCGCCCGCGATCGCCGGCACGGCGGGAACCGTTCCCGTGTTGATGACGATCGACTCGGCACGGATGCGCAGCAGCTCCGAGCCCGCCGAAACCTCCACCTCGTGCGGGCCGACGAACCGTGCGCGGCCGTCGATGAGGGTGACGGTGTCCACCTCGGCGAGCATGGCGTGGTTGCGGGCACGCAGCCTGGCGGTCAGGTCGTCCCGGCCGGCCACGGCATCCGTGAACCAGGTCTGTGGGTCGTCACCCGGCCGACGCTCGGCAGCGCTGTGCACGAGGTCCTTCGTCGGTACGCAGGCGATGTTGATGCAGCTTCCGCCGTACATCGCCTCCGACTGTTCGACCATGGCCACCGTTCGGCCATGACGGCCGAGTGCGCCGGCCAGAGTCTTGCCGCCCTTGCCCCAGCCGATGACCAGGACGTCGACCTCGATGTCTGCCACGAGCGCACCTCCGATGGTTCCAGCGTACGAGGTCGACGCGAGGAGGCGCGCGGCGGGAAGAGCGCCGGGCGCGCCGAAAATCGTCGAATCCCGACCTTTTCGACAGTCCGGAGGGAACAGTGCAACGAATTCTTGCCGAAAGTCAGGAGTAGGCTGCGAATGCCGACGTGACAATGGCGCGCGCGACACCCGTTCGCTTCGCCTCCTTGGCATCGGCCGCACCATTCACCAGGAGAAGAGTAAGGAAACATCATGCGTACGAAGTTCGCGCTGCCGGCCATTGTGGCCGTGGCGGCACTTATGCTCACCGGATGTGTGGACAACAGCACTCCGACTACGCCCGGCGGAAGCAGCGACAATCCGGCAGTCGGCGTCGACGCTGCGGCAGTCGCACTGCTCCCCGACAACATCAAGTCGGCAGGCAAGCTCATCATCGGCATCGACCCGACCTACCCGCCCAACGAGTCGAAGGATGACGCCGGCAACCCGGTCGGTTGGGACGTCGAACTCGCCGACGCGATGGCGGCCAAGCTCGGACTCAAGACCGATTACCAGATCTCCAGCTTCGACAAGATCATCCCGAGCATCAAGGGCGGCACCTACGACATCGGCGTCTCCTCGTTCACCGACAACGTCGAGCGTGAGGCCTCGGTCGACTTCGTGAATTACTTCGTCGCCGGTGTCCAGTGGGCGCAGCCGAAGGGCAGCAATGTCGACCCCGCCAACGCGTGCGGTCTGACAGTCTCCGTGCAGGCGACCACCTACGAAGAGACCGACGAACTGCCGGCCGCGTCGAAGAAGTGCACCGACGCGGGTAAGAAGCCCATCACCATCCTGAAGTTCGACAAGCAGGATGACGCCACCCTGGCCATCACCGATGGGCGCGCAGACGCGATGAGCGCCGACACCCCCATCACCCTGTACGCGATCTCGAAGCTGGCCGACAAGATCGAGCCGGCCGGCGCATCCTTCGAGGACGCCCCGTACGGAATCGCCGTCCAGAAGGGATCCCCGCTCGCGAAGGCCCTCCAGGCCGCGCTGCAGTCCATGGTCGATGACGGAAGCTACATGGCAATCCTCGACAAGTGGGGCGTCGGAGCCGGCGGCATCACCACCATCACGATCAACGCGGCCGCCAACGGCTGATCGTGAGTTCGTCACGAGACGACCGGCCGGTGACACGGGAGACCGTGTTGCCGGCCGGTGACGAGCCGGAGCCGATCAAGGCCATCCGGCTGAAGCATCCCGGCCGCATCGTCTTCGCCGTCATCCTCGTGGCGGCGCTGGCGATCTTCGTGATCGACGCCGCCCAGCGCCCAGCGTACGGCTGGGACAACTTCGCCAAGTTCGTCTTCGACAAGCGGATCTCGCAGGCCGCCGGATTCACCCTCCTGCTCACGATCTACTCGATGCTCATCGCGATCGTGCTCGGCATCACGCTCGCCGTCATGCGGCTCTCCGACAACCCCGTCGTGAAGAGCGTCGCGTGGCTGTACCTCTGGATCTTCCGCGGAACCCCGGTCTACGTGCAACTGGTGTTCTGGGGGCTCATCACCACCATCTACCAGACCATCGACATCGGCATCCCGTTCACACAGCCGTGGATCTCCATCGAGTCGAAGGGCTTCATCGACGTCTTCTGGCTCGCCGTCATCGGCCTCGCCCTCAACGAGGCGGCCTACATGGCCGAGATCGTGCGGGCCGGCATCCTCTCCGTCGATCAGGGACAGGAAGAGGCGTCGACCGCGCTCGGGATGTCGTGGATCCAGACCATGCGTCGCGTCATCATCCCGCAGGCCATGCGCATCATCATCCCGCCGACCGGCAACGAGGTCATCTCGATGCTCAAGACGACATCGCTCGTCACGGCCGTGCCGTTCAGCTTCGACCTGTACGGCCGCGCCCGGGACATCTCGGTGGAGATCTACGACCCGATCCCGCTCCTGCTCGTCGCCTCAGCCTGGTATCTCGCCTTCACCTCCGTACTCATGGTCGGCCAGTACTTCCTCGAGAAGCGCTTCTCGCGTGGGGTCGGCCAGGCCCGGCCGGAGAAGAAGGGCGGCACGCCGACCGAAACGGTGCCGATCGTCACAGCACCGGCGACCGTCGTCGACCGCGGCGAGGAGGAGAAACGGTGACTGCCGACACGACCGACACCCCCATGGTGCATGCCGACCGCGTCTCCAAGAGCTTCGGGTCCAACCGAGTGCTCAAGAGCATCTCGCTCACCGTCAAGCGGGGAGAAGTGCTGTGCCTCGTCGGGCCGAGCGGGTCGGGAAAATCCACGTTCCTGCGCTGCATCAACCATCTCGAACGGGTGGACGCCGGCAGGCTCACCGTCGACGGCGTCCTCGTCGGCTATGAGGAACGCGGCGACAAGCTCTACGAGCTGCACCCCAAGGAGGCTGCACGCCAGCGCCGCGACATCGGCATGGTGTTCCAGCGCTTCAACCTCTTCCCGCACATGACCGCGCTCGAGAACATCGTCGAGGCGCCCATCCGGGTCAAGGGAGTCAAGAAGGCGGATGCCGTGGCGCGGGCCAGGGAACTGCTCGCGCGCGTCGGGCTCGCCGAGAAGGCGGACGCCTATCCAGCTCACCTCTCCGGCGGCCAGCAGCAGCGGGTCGCGATCGCCAGGGCTCTCGCCATGGACCCCAAACTCATGCTCTTCGACGAGCCGACCTCGGCCCTCGACCCCGAACTCGTGGGCGAGGTGCTCGACGTCATGAAGACGCTCGCCGAGTCGGGCATGACGATGATCGTCGTCACCCACGAGATGGGGTTCGCACGGGAGGTCGCCGACTCGCTCGTGTTCATGGACGGCGGGGTCGTCGTCGAGTCCGGGGATCCGGTCGAGGTGCTGGGTAACCCGCAGCACAAGCGGACGCAGGCGTTTCTGTCGAAGGTGCTGTAGGGGCGGTCGCTCGGAGGTTGGCGAGCGGCGGGCTTCTGCGGGCCCTAGAGGTGCGCTCCGCAGCGGCGGGCTGCGAGGAGCGCGAGCGAGCGGGTTACCGAGATGAGCTCGTCGAGATTCATCTGCTCGCGCACGGCGTGCGCGAAGCGCACGTCGCCGGGGCCGAAGTGCAGGGTCGGGATGCCGCCGATCCCGGCGTACAGGCGCAGGTCGCTGCCGTATGGCGCTGCTGCGCGCTCGGGGGCGGTGCCGGTCAGGTCGGAGATGGATGCCGACACCTCATCGATGAACTCGTGCTGGGCGTCGATGCTTCCGCTCGCGAACTGGCCGCCCGGCCAGGTGACGATCGCCGGGTGGTCGGTCAGCCAGGGGTCGCGCGTGCTCGCGGCGGCGACGCGCTCCTCGAAGGCGGCCCTGGCCTCCGCCGGGTCCTCGCCGAGGATGACGCCCATCCTGCCCTCGGCGACGAGGCTCTCGGGAACGCTCGACGACCAGTTTCCGGCCTGCAGTTTGCCGATCGAGATGCCGAACGGCATCACGTAGTTGCGGAACAGTGGGTCCGGGTTGGCGTTGCGCTCGGCCTCGAACTGCTTGATGGCGGCGTCGATCCCGAGGAACACATCGAACGCGCTCACCCCGCTCAGACGGGTGCTTCCGTGCGCCGCTTTGCCGGCCACCTCGATGCGGAAGGTCAGCGCGCCGGCGCACGCGGTCACGATGCGGCCGGTGGTCGGCTCGGTGAGCACAGCTGCTTCCCCTCGGTGGCCGCGCAGCATCGTGGCGAAGGCGCCGAGCCCTCCGTCCTCCTCGCTCATGACGGAGTGCACCGCGAGCGGGCGCTCGAGGGTGACGCCCGCGTGGCGCAGCGCACGCACCACGGCGAGATTCGCGGCCACACCGGCCTTCATGTCGCAGGCCCCGCGTCCGTGCAGCACCCTGCCGACGATGTCGCCCGCGAAGGGGTCGCGGCCGTCCCACTTCTCGATCTCACCCTCCGGCACCACGTCGACGTGACCCTGCAGGACGAGGGCCGGATGGCCACCGCCCGGTGTCACGCCGACGACGCCGTAACCCTCCAGCCGATCGGTCTCCTCGCCGGGATAGAGCGGATGCGCGCGCAGCTCGTCGAGGTCGAACTTCCAGCTGTCGACCTCGAGACCCAGTTCGTCGAGCACGCGTGCCTGCGAGTTCTGCAGGTCGGATTCGGCGTCCGTCCCGGTCGTGCTCGGCACGCGGATGAGGTCGACCAGGTTGTCGATCAACGCTTCTTCGTCGATGGCGTCGAGCACGCGGCTCTCGACCGAGGTCAATTCTGTGGCAGGCATATGCCCACCTTATTGCTGCCAACCGCCCGCTCGTCAGAGCGAGGCGAGGAGCTTCGTGACGCGCTGGAGCGAGACCGGCTCGGCGGTTCCGAGGTGCTGCGCGAACAGTGAGAGGCGCAACTCCTCGAGGAGCCAGCGGGCGTGCGCGAGCGCCGGGGCGGCATCCGGATGCGGTGGCAGTTCGCCGCCCGCCGCGCGGTAGCGTTCGGTCGCCGACTGCACCTCCGACATCCAGACGCGGTCACGGCCAAGGTTCTCGGCGAGCTTGCCGACGCGGTGGGTGATGCCGGTGAGGTAGACCGGCAGACGTCGCAGTTGACCAAGTCCGGTGCGGGAGACGAAGCCCGGAAAGACGAGCGCGTCGAGCTGCTCGCGGGCGTCGGCGAGCGGTGCGATGAGTGCGAGGTTCGAGGCCGCAGCGATGGACTTCTCGGCGTCTCGAGCCGTAGCGAGCACTGAGCTCACAAGGCTCACGACGTCGAAGAGCGAATCGAGGACGGAGGCGGAGAACTCGTCGCGCACGGCCTCGAAGTCGGCGCGGGTTCGGATGTCCCGCTCGCCGAGCACGGCGTCGGCGCAGGCGAGCATGCAGTCCGCGACGAGCGCGCTCGTCGACGGGTACGGGCTGCGGGCGAGAGCGAGTTTCTCCGCGGAGGTGAGGTGCTCCTGCACGTAACCCGTCGGGGACGGGACGGCGAGTTGCAGCATCCGGAGAACGCCGAGGCGGTGTTCTCTGGCCTGGTCGGCCGGCGTGGCCATGAGCCGGATCGCGACGCTCGTCCCGGTGTCCGCGAGGGCAGGGTAGGCGCGGATCGTGTTGCCGGCCTGGCGGGTGTCGAGGATGCGAGGGAGTTCGTCGAAGTCCCAACTCGTGAGGCCGTCGCGCTCGATCGCGTTCGGCGTGCTCACGACGGCCTTGGCGACCGACTCCCGCGTGCGGGACTGGAGCTTGTGCTGCAGGGAGTCGAGGTCCTTGGAGGTTGCCACCCTTCGCCCGTGCTCGTCGATCACGGCGAAGGTGACCGCGAGGTGCGGCGGGATGCGGTCGAGGTCGAAATCGTCGGCGGTGACCGGGGTGTAGGTCGCGCGCTGGATCTGCGCGGCGAGGAACTCGCGCAGGCCCAGCTCGTCGGAGCCGTGTGCCGGTGCGTCCTTGAGCAGCCGGGTCGCCCAGTCGGCGGCCGGCACGACGTTGCGACGGATCGCCTTCGGCAGCGACTTGATGAGCGCCACCACGAGTTGCTCGCGAAGTCCCGGCACCTGCCAGTCGAAGCCGGCCGGCCGCAGCCGGGGCAGCAGGGCGATCGGGACGTGCACAGTCACACCGTCGTCCTCGGCGCCCGGCTCGAAGCGGTAACTGAGCTTGAGGCGCTGGTCGCTCTGGTGCCAGACATCCGGGTACCCGCCTTCGATCGCTTCGCTGCGATCTGCGCGGGCATGGTCGGGGCCCGCTTCGCTCCCGCTCGGTTCCGGGTCGCCGCCGAGCAGGTCTTCGCGGTGCATCGTCAGCAGGTCGGGGTTCTCGACGCGCATCTTCTTCCACCACGACTCGAAGGCGCGCTGGTCGGTGACCTCGGCCGGGATCACGCGATCGTAGAAGCCGAACACCGCCTCGTCGTCGAACAGGATGTCGCGCCGACGCGTGCGCTCTTCGACCTCGGCGAGTTCGCGGCGGAGGTGCCGATTGGCGCGGTCGAAGGCGGTCAGGCGCTTGTCGAGCCTGGAGCTGTCCCACTGCGACTCCACGAGCGCGCTGCGGATGAACAGCTCGCGCGCGAGCTCCGGATCGATCCGCCCGAGCTGCACGCGTCTCCGCGCCACGATCGGCACGCCGTAGAGGGTGACCCGTTCGTACACGACCGCGGATCCCTGGACCTTCTCCCAGTGCGGCTCACTGTAGTTGCGCTTGACGAGGTCGCCCGCGATCGGTTCGGCCCAGCTGAGGTCGATTGCGGCGTTGGTGCGTGCGAACAGCCGGCTCGTCTCGACGAGCTCTGCGCTCATGATCTCGGCGGGCTGCTTCCTCGCGAGCGCGGATCCTGGAAAGATCGCGAACCGCACCTGCCGGGCGCCGAGGTACTCCCCGCGCTGCTGCTTCTTCGCGTCGCCCTTCTGTTCGTCCCGGATGCCGACCTGGCTGAGCAGGCCGGCCAACAGTGCGCGGTGAATGCCCACGGCATCCGCCCCGGTCGGACCGTCGTCGGCCGGCCCGCCGCCGTGCTTGCCGACGGTCAGCCCGAGTTGCTTGGCGAGCCGCGTGAGCTGCCGGTAGACGTCGCCCCACTCACGAATTCGAAGGTAATTGAGGTACTCGGCCTTGCAGAGGCGCCGGAACGCGCTGCTGGAGAGCTCTTTCTCCTTCGTTTTCGTATAGTTCCAGAGGTTGAGGAGGGTGATGAAGTCGCTCGTCTTGTCGGTGAAGCGGGCGTGCGACTGGTCGGCCTGGGCGCGCTTCTCGAGGGGGCGCTCGCGCGGGTCCTGGATGCTGAGGGCCGCGACGATCGCCATGACCTCGCGCGTGACCCCGTACTTTCCGGACTCGATGACCATGCGTCCGAGGCGCGGGTCGATGGGGAGGCCGGCGAGCTGGCGGCCTACCTTCGTGATGGCGCCGGTGCTGTCAATGGCATTGAGCTCCCGCAACAGATCGAGCCCGTCCTTGATGCCGCGCGAGTCCGGTGGCTGCAGGAAGGGGAACTCGGCGATGTCCCCGAGACCGAGGGAGATCATCTGCAGGATGACGGCCGCGAGGTTCGTGCGCAGGATCTCCGGCTCGGTGAACTCCGGCCGGCCCTCGAAGTCCTCCTCGGAATAGAGGCGGATGGCGATGCCATCGCTCGTGCGCCCGCTGCGCCCTGAGCGCTGGTTCGCCGAAGCCTGAGAGATCGCCTCGATCGGCAGCCTCTGGATCTTCGACCGCACGCTGTAGCGGCTGATGCGCGCCGTGCCGGCGTCGATGACATACCGGATGCCGGGCACGGTCAGGCTCGTCTCGGCGACGTTCGTCGCGAGCACGATACGACGGCGGATGCCGGCCGGGCGCGACCCGAACACCCGGTGCTGGTCGGCCGCGCTGAGCCTGCCGTACAGGGGGAGTACCTCGGTTTGCGGGAGGTTGCGCCCCCTGATCGCCTCCTCGGCATCCCGAATCTCGTTCTCGCCGGAGAGGAAGACGAGCACGTCGCCGGGCGACTCGCGCGCGAGCTCGTCGAGCGCGGCGTTGATCCCGTCGAAGAGGTCCACCCCCTGTTCCTCAACCCCCGCTCTACTCCCGATGTGCAGGACATCCGCGGCCCCGCGCTTCGACCGTCCACGAGAGTCGCGCGACGACGGCCGGATGTCCTGCACAACAGGACCAGCAGGCGCGGCGGGGGAGGTGTCGGGGTCGTCGGCGGGGTCGTCGGAGACGGGATCGGGTGCGAGCGGCCGGTACCGGACCTCGACCGGGTAGCTGCGCCCGGAGACCTCGACGATGGGCGCGGGAGTGCCCGCCGCATCCGCGAAGTGCCTGGCGAAGCTCTCCGGGTCGATCGTGGCGCTCGTGATGATGACCTTGAGGTCCGGTCGTTGCGGCAGCAGCCGGCGCAGGTACCCGAGCAGGAAGTCGACCGTGAGACTGCGCTCGTGAGCCTCGTCGATGATGATCGTGTCGTATTTCTTGAGCATCCGGTCGCGGTGGATCTCGTTGAGCAGGATGCCGTCGGTCATGAGTTTGATGCGCGTGTTCTTCCCGACGCGGTCGGTGAAGCGCACCTGGTAGCCGACGAGGTCGCCCAGCGCGCTGCCGAGTTCCTCGGCGATCCGTTCGGCGATCGTGCGGGCGGCGATACGGCGGGGCTGGGTGTGCCCGATCGACTCGCGGCCGAGCTCGAGGCAGATCTTCGGCAACTGGGTGGTCTTGCCCGAGCCGGTCGCGCCCGCGACGATGACGACCTGGTTGTCCTGGATGGCGGCGGCGATGTCGTCGCGCCGCTGGCTGACCGGCAGGTCGGGAGGGTAGCTGATTGCGGGCATCATGAGCCCTCCAGCTTATGCCGCAGGGCGCAGGTTGAACGTGGTCGCGAATCGATCGAGCAGGTTCGCGTCTCCGGTCAGTACGGCCACCTCACGGCGCCGGAGGGCCTCTGCCGGTGTCAGGTCGCCCGAGATGAGCTTGTGGATCGACGGACCGGTCTCGAAGGCGAGACGCGGCCGGCCTGCCGGGCTCGATTCGGCATCCGAACCGTCCAGCCTGGTGACGTGCAGCGCCGCGCGGTCCACCTCGAGCCGCAGGCTGAAGTCCCGCAGGTGAGTGTCGTAGATCGTGGGGGGCAGCGTCTCGGCCGAGACCGGCCGGAACGCGGTGCGGAACGTCATGCTCATGGAGTCCGGCGTGATGACGTCGTCCTCGGCGGGTTCGCCCATGTCGTGGAAACCCCATCGGCCGAGCGCCAGGATGACATCCTCGAGCCCTTGCCCGAATTCGGTGAGCGTGTAGATGAGCCCGTGGGCGAACGGCACCCTGCGGACGATCCCTGCAGCCTGCAATTCTTTGAGACGTGCGCTCAGGATGTTGGTCGGGATGCGCGGCAGGCCCTCCTTGAGGTCGCTGTACCGGCGTGCACCGACGAGGAGATCCCGCACGATGAGGAGCGCCCAGCGTTCACCGACGAGGTCGACCGCGGTGGCCACCCCGCAGTACTGGCCGTAGCTGCGCGCTGACATCGGGTCAGGAGCCCTGGCCCCGCTGGGCCAGGAACGCCTCTGGCCCCATCTCGGCGGCGACCGGGTCCATCCAGAGCATGCCGAAGGTATTGCCGTCCGGGTCCTCGAAGTCGCGCGAGTACATGAAGCCGTAGTCCTGGGCTTCGCGCTGCTCGGCCCCGCCCACGGCGACGACCCTCTCGAGGAAGGCGTCGACGTCGTCGCGCGTGTCGGCGCTCAGGGAGATCTGCACCTGGGCGGATGTGCTCGGGTCGATGATCGTCTTGTCGGTGAAGGTGGCGAAGTAGTCGCGCGTGAGCACCATGAGGTAGATCGTGTCGGAGATGACGACGCAGATCGCATTCTCGTCACTGAAGTTGTCGTTGATGCTCCAGCCCACACCGGAGTAGAACGCGCGGGCGCGCTCCAGGTCGCTCGTGGGGATGTTGAGGAAGACGCTCGTTGCCATGATGGGTTCCTTGGTGACGCCGGTCGGTGGTCGCTTGCTGATTGCCCGTACTCGTTGATTGCCCGTACTCGCTGATTGCTCCGTGGCCACGATACTTGCAAAAAACAAGCACGCTTGTCAAGAGCAAGCAACCACAGCGCCAGAGTGTATACATATCTGTGGATATCCGACACATTCTGCGCTACAATCGCAACTTGACCGCAATTCTGTATACAGAATGAGGGGAGGGATGCCATGCGCGCGAGCGACACCGCCTATGCGGCGCTACGCGACGACATCCTGCAGTGGAGGTTTCCACCCGGCACGGCGTTCGCCGAAGTCGAACAGGCCAACCGTCTTTCCATCTCCCGCACACCCATCCGGGAGGCTTTCGCGCGGTTGACGGCGGAGGGACTCCTCGTCGCGCTCCCCGGTCGGGGCCTGGTCGTGAGCGAGCTCTCCCGCAGCACGATCGTCGAACTGTTCGAGTTGCGGATCGTCATCGAATCCGAAGCGGCGAGACTCGTCGCATTGCGACGCGACCGGGACGTGTTCGAGCAGTTGAGAGCCGAGTTCGCGGATGCCGCAGCCCTCCTCGACAACGGGGACGACCTGGGCGAATACTATGCGCTCGTCGCGCGGCTCGACGCTGCCATGGACGAGGCCACGAACAGCCGATTCCTGCTCGGGGCCATCCGGCAACTGCGCCCCCACCTCGTTCGCGCCCGGAGACTCGCCCGCGACAATCACGCGCGGCTCGTCGCCGCGGCCGGAGAGCACCTCACCATCGTCGAGGCGATCGTCGACGGCGACGACCAGCTCGCGGCCGATGCCACAGCCGTGCACCTCAGGAAAAGCCTCAAGAACATCCTCGACAGCGTCGACGGCGCCACCACCACAACCGCAATGAACAACAGTTAGGCAACTCATGGATCAGCACGAAGTACGCGTACACAAGAGCGAGGAGAACCTCGCCCGCAAAGACCAGCTCGCCTGGAAGATCGCCGAGGTCGCCACGGACTCCGTCGATGTCACGCCAGAGGTCACCGACATGGTCATCAACCGGATGATCGACAACGCGGCGGTCGCGACCGCCTCCCTCCTGCGGGCGCCCGTCATCGCAGCCCGCAGCCAGGCCTCGGCGCATCCGGTGTCGATCGGCGGATCGGGATCCACGATCTTCGGCAAGACCCTCGACCGGCGTTTCAGTCCGGAATGGGCCGCCTGGGCCAACGGCGTCGCCGTCAGGGAGCTCGACTACCACGACACGTTCCTCGCGGCCGACTACTCGCACCCCGGCGACAACATCCCGCCGATCCTCGCCGTTGCACAGCACGCGGGCCGCACCGGCGCCGACCTCGTGCGCGGCATCGCCACGGGGTACGAGATCCAGATCGACCTCGTGAAGGCGATCTGCCTGCACGCCCACAAGATCGACCACGTCGCACACCTCGGCCCGTCCGCAGCAGCCGGCATCGGCACCCTGCTCGGCCTCGACACCGCCACGATCTTCCAGGCCATCGGCCAGGCGCTGCACACCACGACGGCGACGAGGCAGTCGCGCAAGGGAGAGATCTCGAGCTGGAAGGCGTACGCGCCCGCGTTCGCGGGGAAGATGGCCGTCGAGGCCGTCGACCGCGCCATGCGCGGCGAGACGAGCCCCACCCCGATCTACGAGGGTGAGGACGGCGTCATCGCGTGGCTCCTGGACGGCCCGGATGCCCGCTACACGGTCCCGCTCCCCGCGCACGGGGAGGCCAAGACGGCCATTCTCGACAGTTACACGAAGGAGCACTCCGCCGAATACCAGGCGCAGGCGTGGATCGACCTCGCCCGCAAGCTGCACCACGAGCATCCGGAACTGAGCGATGCGAATGGCGTCGAGGCGATCGAGCGCATCGTCATCCACACGAGCCATCACACCCACTTCGTCATCGGCTCAGGTGCGAATGACCCCCAGAAGTACGACCCGAGCGCGAGCCGCGAAACCCTCGACCACTCGATCCCGTACATCTTCACCGTCGCGCTGCAGGACGGCGAGTGGCACCATGAGCGCTCATACTCTCCCGAGCGGGCGAACCGGCCGGACACCGTCGAGCTGTGGAAGAAGGTCACGACGGAGGAGGACGCCGAATGGACTCGTCGCTACCACTCCCTCGACCCCGCCGAGAAGGCATTCGGTGGTCGGGTCGAGATCACGATGAAGGACGGGAGCACGATCGTCGACGAGATCGCCGTCGCCGATGCGCATCCGCTCGGGGCACGGCCGTTCGCGAGGGAGCAGTACATCGCGAAGTTCCGGACCCTCGCAGAGCATGTGCTCGACGTGGAGGAGATCGAGAGATTCCTCGACCTCGTCCAGCGGCTGCCTGAACTCGACGCCGAGGAGCTCGTCGGGCTCACGGTCGTCGCGAAGCACGGCCTGCTCTCCTCTGTCGACAACCCGGAAGGACTGTTCTGATGTTGTATTCGACCGTCACCCCCGCCACCAAGCGGCAACTCCTGCGCGAGCGCCTCGCGAGTGGTGAGCTCCTCCGGTTCCCGGGTGCGTTCAACCCCTTGAGCGCGAAGCTCATCCAGGACAAGGGATTCGAGGGCGTCTACATCTCTGGGGCCGTGCTGTCCGCAGACCTCGGTCTTCCGGATATCGGGCTGACGACGCTCTCCGAGGTCGCCCACCGCGCCGGCCAGATCGCGCGGATGACCGACCTGCCGGCGATCGTCGATGCCGATACCGGATTCGGCGAACCGATGAACGTCGCCAGGACGGTGCAGGAGCTGGAGGATGCCGGCGTCGCAGGGCTCCACATCGAAGACCAGGTGAACCCGAAGCGCTGCGGTCACCTCGACGGCAAGGCCGTCGTGGACGCCGACACGGCTGTGAAGCGGATTCGTGCGGCCGCCACGGCCAGGCGCGACCCGAACCTGCTCATCATGGCGCGCACCGACATCCGGGCCGTTGACGGCCTGCAGGCAGCGGTCGACCGCGCGAAGGAACTGGTCGACGCCGGCGCGGATGCGATCTTCCCCGAGGCGATGAAGGACCTGACGGAGTTCGAGGTCATCCGCAAGGCTGTCGATGTTCCGGTGCTGGCGAACATGACCGAGTTCGGCAAGAGCGAACTCTTCACGACCGAGCAACTCGCCGGCGTCGGTATCAACATCGTCATCTATCCGGTGAGCCTGCTGCGCCTGGCGATGGGAGCGGCAGAGCGGGGTCTCGACACACTTCTGGCCGACGGTACGCTGAAACCAGTTGTCGGAGACATGCAGACGCGTGCGCGCCTGTACGAGCTGCTCGACTACGAGTCGTACAACACCTTCGACTCGGGTGTCTTCAACTTCACCCTCGAGACGAACAAGGATTGACATGACCGAGCCAGACATCCACAAGGGACTCGCCGGGGTCACCGTCGACACGACGGCCATCTCGAAGGTCAACCCGGATACCAACTCGCTGCTCTATCGCGGCTACCCCGTGCAGGAGCTCGCCGCGAACTGCCAATTCGAGGAGGTCGCGTACCTGCTGTGGAACGGCGAACTTCCGAACGCGCTGCAGCTCGACCAGTTCCAGAAGCTGGAGCGGTCGCTCCGCCCGCTCGAACCGCGCACCAAGCGCGTCATCGACGAGTTGCCGCTCTCGGCGCATCCGATGGATGTCGTGCGCACCGCGGTCAGCGTCGTAGGCGCGACAGACCTGACCCTGGCCGCGAAGGATGGTCTCACCGACCACAACCTCAACCTCGGCAGGGCCATCCACCTTCTCGCGCAGCTCCCGGCGATCGTCGCCTACGACCAGCGCCGCCGCCGCGGTCTCGAGCTCGTCGAACCGAGGGACGATCTCGCCTACTCGGCCAACTTCCTCCACATGACGTTCGGCGAGGTGCCGGACATCACCGTCGTGAACGCGTTCGACGTGTCGATGATCCTGTACGCGGAGCACTCGTTCAACGCCTCCACGTTCACCGCCCGCGTCATCACGAGCACTCTCTCCGACCTGTACTCGGCGGTGACGGGAGCGATCGGTGCGCTGAAGGGAGCCCTCCACGGCGGAGCCAACGAGGCGGTCATGCACATCTTCGACGAGATCGGCTCTGCCGACCGCGCGGAGGACTGGCTCGACCGCGCGCTCGCGGAGAAGCGCAAGATCATGGGATTCGGCCACCGCGTCTACAAGAACGGCGACTCCCGGGTCCCGACGATGAAGGCCGCGCTCGACACGCTCATCGCCGAATACCAGCGGCCGGATCTCGCGGCACTCTACGACACGCTCGAGAAGGCCATGAACGACCGGAAGGGGATCAAGCCCAACCTCGACTATCCGTCCGGTCCCGCATACCACCTCATCGGATTCGACACGGAGATGTTCACACCCCTCTTCGTCATGTCGCGGATCACCGGCTGGACGGCGCACATCATGGAGCAGCTGGCCTCGAACTCCCTCATCCGGCCGCTGTCGGCCTATGACGGCGTGGACGAACGGCACGTGCCCGCACAGTAATCTCGAAGGGTGCCAATGACCTCGGGCCGGATCACCCGACTTGCCTCCATCGGTCTCGTCGTCGGATTCTTCTCCGGACTGTTCGGGGTCGGCGGCGGCATCGTGCTCGTCCCGCTGCTCATCGTCGTGATCGGTTTCTCGCAGCGAAAGGCGAGCGGGACGTCCCTGGCCGCCGTGCTCCCCACGGCGATAGCAGGCATGATCGCCTACGCATCCCACGGATCGGTCGACTGGATCGCCGCTGCGCTCCTGGCCGCGGGGGCGGTCGTCGGCTCGCTCGTCGGGACCTGGCTTCTCCACCACACCCACCAAGGGGTGCTGCGGTGGATCTTCGTGGCCTTCCTGCTGGTCGTGGCAGGGCGGATGTTCTTCCTCGTGCCGGATCGCGCGATCACTCTCGAATTCACGCCGTGGGTCATCGCGGGGCTCGTCGTGCTGGGGCTCGTGACCGGCATCCTCTCGGGCCTGCTCGGGATAGGGGGAGGCGTGTTCATCGTGCCGGCGCTCATGCTCATCTTCGGCGTCGGCGACCTCATCGCGAAGGGAACATCCCTCCTCATGATGATCCCCACCGCGGTCACCGGCACGATCGCGAACGTGCGACGCGGCAACACCGACCTGGTTGCTG
This sequence comes from Terrimesophilobacter mesophilus, assembly GCF_014200375.1. GTDB lineage: Bacteria > Actinomycetota > Actinomycetes > Actinomycetales > Microbacteriaceae > Terrimesophilobacter > Terrimesophilobacter mesophilus. Next base: position 1,967,783 of record NZ_JACHBP010000001.1, read on the forward strand.
CGGCCGTCATCGGATGCCTCTCCGTTCCCGCGTCCATCGGCGGCGCTGCACTCGCCTGGGCGGTCCCGCCCCTGCTCGGCAGCATCCTCTTCGCCCTGCTGCTCGTGTACTGCGCGATTCAACTCGCGTGGAGTGCATTGCGTCGTCCGAGGCTCACCGACCCGACCTAGGCTGGGGTGATGGACCACATCACTCTCAACGACGGAACAACCATCCCCCAGCTCGGCTTCGGGGTCTTCAAAGTGGACCCGGCCGAGACAGAGCGCATCGTCACGGAGGCGCTCGAGGCCGGCTACCGCCACATCGACACGGCAGCGATCTACCGGAACGAGGAGGGAGTGGGACGCGCGATCGCCGCATCCGGCATCCCGCGCTCCGAGCTGTACGTCACGACGAAGCTGTGGAATGACCGCCACACGGACGCCCCGGCAGCACTCCACGAGAGCCTCGACAAGCTCGGCCTCGAGAAGGTCGACCTGTACCTCATCCACTGGCCATCGCCCGAGAACGACCACTACGTCGAAGCGTGGGAGTCCCTTGTCCGCCTGCGCGAGCAGGGTCTCACGACGAGCATCGGCGTCGCGAACTTCCTCGTCCCGCACCTCGAGCGTCTGATCGCATCGTCGGATGTCGTGCCGGCCATCGACCAGATCGAACTCCACCCCGCGCACCAGCAGCCGGAGACGACGGCGTTCGCGACGCGGCACGGCATCCACATCGAATCATGGGGACCGCTCGGCCAGGCCAAGTACCCGCTCCTGGAGAACCCGGCGGTCACCGGGGCCGCGACGGCGCACGGGAAGTCTCCGGCCCAGGCCGTCATCCGCTGGCACCTGCAGAACGGGTTCATCGTGTTCCCGAAGACGAACCATCGTGAGCGCATGGTGGAGAACTTCGACGTGTTCGACTTCGAGCTCACGGATGCCGAGGTTGCTGCCATCACAGCGCTCGAGGGCCATGGGGCAGGGCGGGTCGGTAGCCACCCGGACACCGTCAACTGAGCCTCATCGACACGCGCGTCCGCGGTGTGTATTGCGTCTACGGGTAGAGGCGCTCGTGGGTCCAGCCGGTTCCCGTGCGGTCGTAGCGCAGGCGGCGGTGCATGCGATCGGCGCCACCGTGCCAGAACTCGATCGTGTCCGGTCGCAGTCGGTACCCGTTCCAGTCGTCTGGGCGGGGTAGCGGCACTCCCGGCTCGGCCAGCCGGGCAGCCTGTGCGCGGTACTCCGCGTCATCCGGAAGCGGCTCGCTCTGAACGGATGCGGTGGCTGCGGCCTGCGACAGTATCGGACGGTCGACCCAGATCTCGTCGGATTCCGCCGACGTGAGAACCTCGACGGGGCCGGTCAGCCTGAGCTGCTGCCGGGTCTCCCGCCAGTAGATCACGGCACTCGCTCGCGGATGGGCGGCCAACTGGATGCCCTTGGCGCTGCTCGTGTTCGTGGCGAACGTCATGCCATCCCGATCGAACGCCTTCGCGAGGACGAAGCGGTTCGTGATGTCGCCTGCCCCGTCGCTCGTCGCGATCGCCACGTTGTACGGCTCGATCACGCCGAGCCGCTCAGCGGTCGCGACCCAGGCGAGCAGGAGTGGCAGGGGATCGGCGGGCGGAGCCTCGAACTCTGGGAGCTCGAGTTCGATCGAGCCCGTGACCGATGGCCGAGATCGCATGTCAGTCGGCCACGACGTCGATCGGCACCCGCGTCCCGCGAGGGAGGTCCAGAAGCAGTTCCGCGAGACCCGCGGCGGAGAACGCCTCCTCGAGCTGCGTCCTGCTCTCCGAAAAGTGCTCCCAATCCTCCGTGTGCACTCCGATGACGCACTGCGCCGTCATGGTGACGGCGGACTTGGCAGCGGCGCCGGAGCCGAAGGTGAGATCGGCGTCGATCTCCGCAACGCGAGCAGCGCCGGCGTTCACGATCATGACGGGCGCACCACCGAAGCGGTCGGCGACCTCGCGCGTGACCTCGAGGGACGCATTGTCGCCGCTCAGGTACACAGTCGGTTCACCCGGGGACTGCAGGACGAAGCCGATGACCGGCCCGAGCAGTTCGGCCACGGCATCCGGCCCGTGAAGGGATCGGGTAGCGGTGACCGTCACCGGGCCGACGGAGCTCGTGTCGCCCGGCGCCATCCCGACCGCCGTGCCGGCCAGGACCGAAGCGCCCTCGACGGTGGTCAGGGTCCTGGGCACCTGCGCGAGCACGGCGCGCCCGGAGACGTCGAGGTTGTCCTCGTGGTGGTGATGCGACAAGAGCACGAGGTCCAGCCGGCCGAGCTCTGCGGGCTGCAGCGCGGGGCCACGCGTCTTCACGAGTTCCTGGCCGCCATCCGGGTCGGGGTATCGCCGTGGTTCATCGAACGTCGGGTCGGTGAGGATGCGCAGGCCGGCATACTCGAGCAGGACGGTGGGTCCGCCGATGTAGGTGACGGCGATGTCGGACATGGTCACAGGTTATCGCCCTCCGCCTCACGCCGTCTGAGTGCGGCGTACGGTGGGATCATGCCGAACATGCTCGCCGAGGCGCTCAGCCCATACCTGCGACAGCACGCATCGAATCCGGTCGACTGGCAGCAGTGGGGTCGCGAACCGTTCGCCGAGGCGGCCCGGCGCGACGTCCCCGTCTTCGTCTCGATCGGATACGCGACCTGCCACTGGTGCCACGTGATGGCGCGGGAGAGTTTCAGCGACGCAGGCGTCGCCGCGCAGCTCAACGCGAACTTCGTGGCGATCAAGGTCGATCGGGAGGAGCATCCTGAGGTCGACGCCGGTTACCTCACCGCGGCGAGCGCGTTCACGCAGAACCTCGGCTGGCCGCTCAACGTGTTCGTCACCCCTCAGGGAAAGGCATTCTTCGCGGGAACGTACTGGCCGCCGGACGCCATGCCGGGGCACCCATCCTTCCGCCAGGTGCTCGACGGGGTCATGGATGCGTGGGCGAACCGGCGAAGAGAGGTCGAGTCGAACGCTGCGGATGTCGCGGCCGCCATCCGCGGCCACGGACAGCATCCGGCCGGGCCGCTTCCGGGCCGGGAGGACCTCGACGGCGTGGTGGAGCTTCTCACGCAGAATGAGGACACCCGGTACGGCGGATTCGGGACGGCGCCCAAATTCCCGGTGGCTCCCGTGCTCGACTTCCTGCTCGAGCACGCGTCGCCGGCGTCCATCGCGCTCGCGGACCGCACCCTCACGGCGATGGCGACCTCGGGCCTCCGCGACCAGGTCGAGGGCGGATTCTTCCGGTACGCCACCCGGCGGGACTGGACCGAACCGCACTACGAACGGATGCTGTACGACAACGCCCAACTTCTGCGGGCGTACGCGCTCCTGGCCGTGAGGGCGCCGGAGCACACGGACCTTGCTCGTGACATCGCGGATGGAATCGTCACGTTTCTCCTGCACACGTTGCGGATGCCGGACGGCTTCGCCTCCGCGCAGAACAGCGAGAGCATGGTCGATGGTCACCTCACGGAGGGCGACTACTACGCGTTGAGCGCGGCCGAACGCGCATCACAGCAGCCTCCAGCACTCGACGAGAAGGTGCTCGCCGGCTGGAACGGTCTCGCGATCGGCGCTCTCGCAACGGCCGGCCACCACTTCGGGCGCCGCGACTGGCTCGATGCCGCCCGTGCTGCAGCCGGAGACATCCTCGCGACCCACGTGCGGGAGTCCGGCGAGCTGGTGAGGGCGACGCTCGCTGGAGCGACATCGTCGGCGCGGGCGACACTCGAGGACTACGGTCTGCTCGCCAGGGGCCTCCTGAGCCTCGCCCAGGCGACCGGGGAGCTGCGGTGGGCACTCGAGGCCCGCCGCCTCGTGGATGCCTGCTCGACCGAAGACGGCTATGCGATCCCGGGTGGCGGAGACCCGGTGCTCGCCGAGTTCGACATCGACCCCGACGTCGATCCCACCGAGGGGGCGCTTCCGTCCGGGGCGAGCGCGCTCGCCGAGGCGAGCCGCCAGCTTTACCTGCTCACGGGCGAGCGCTCCTACGCGCGGCACAGTGCCGGCGCGATGGAGAAGCTCGCTGCGCTCGCGACCCGGCAGCCACTCGGATTCGGGTCCGCCCTCGCGGTCATGTCGGCCCTTGCCGCGCCGCCGGTCCAGCTCGTCATCGTGTCGGACGATCCGGATGCCGCGCTTCCCGTGGCCGCCCGCAGCTGGATCGAAACGGGTGGCGTCGCCGTGACGCTCACGGCATCCGACGCTGCCCAGTGGGCGGGAGCCGGATTCGACCTGCTGACCGGCAGGTCACTTCACGGGGGCTCGCCCACCGCCTACCTGTGCAGCGACTTCGTCTGTCGACTCCCCGTCACCGACCTCGCCGGCTTCCTCGCGCTCCGGGTGGGCGCGGAACCATAGGTAGACTCCCACGCACACGGCGGCGAACACGAACAGGACGGTTGCCCAGATCCAGAACGGGCCGTCGATCTGTCCCCACAACTGCCCGCTCGGCAGGACGATGAGGAAGAACGCGACGAGAGAGACCAGATAGGTCAATGCCCACTGCACCTTCGTGCGGCGGAACAGGCTCGCGCCGTCCAGGTAGCCGATCGGCAGCAGTCCGACCACGAGCCCGGAGATCCCCTCCACCGCGACCGCGACGAGCGAGTCGTCGAACAGGGCACCGGCGAACGTGTTCGGAGCAACGACACCGCTCATCAGGCTGTAGACGACCCAACTGGCCACTGAGATGCCGAGTACGATCGCCGCCCAGATCAGCACTTCGCGCGCCTCATCCCTGAGTGTCGCCGACGCGCTGAGCGAGAGTCCGAGGACGAGGCCGACGAGGAGCCCGGGCGTGAAGTCGAGCAGGCGGGAGAGGAGGACACCCACGAGCGCCACGACGAGGCCGAACGGCTCGAGCTGGATGATCGAGGTGATGTTCCAGCGCCTCTTGAGGATGGCACCGGTGATCGCGTTCGCCGCGTAACCGAGCACGAACATGCCGATGATGCAGGCGAGGAACAGTCGGAGCGAAGAGAGGTCGAAGCCGAAGTGGGGGTCGGCGAAGCTGAAGATGAGTGCCGCGAGGGTCGTGAGAGCGAGACCGCCGACGAGGCGCCGGTTGGCGAGCCAGCGGCGAATCCGGGTGAGCCAGGCAAGTTTCGGCTTCGGCAGTCTGCCGAACAACCGTCCGTAGTTCTCCTCGATCGTCGAATTGAGGAGCTCCGCCGGGAAGGCCACGAGGAACAGGAGGGCGAGGCTGCTCGCCAACGCGGCGCCGATGATCCGAGGATCGATGAAGAGATTCTGGGCGGTGGGCAGCACCCAACTGAGGACGTTGGGCGCGGCCGGTTCGTCTCGATGGTCCTGGGCTGCGGCCGGGGTCTTCAGCGGAGGCAGAACGATGGTCGGAACCGGTGCCGGTGCGGGAATCGCCGCGGGCGTGGCTGCGACGATCGTGACGGGAACTTCCACCGTCTGGGCCGACCCTTCGAGGGGCGCGACGGTGACGATGTAGTGGTGCTGGCCGGGAATGACCGTGTTCGGGATGACCGTGTTGAGCCGGAACGTTCCGTCGCCCTTCACGACGCTCGTGCCGAGCGAGATCGGGGTCGAATGCAGCTCCGCGGACACGATCGCGCCGATCGGCAGATCGCTGCCGACCAGAGTGATGTTCTGTCCGGGCGCGGGGTTGCCGCCGAGCGCTCGGAAGTTCAGGAACCAGGAGGCGGAGAGAGTCGGCAGTGAGCCGAGAAGGGGGTTGCGCGGGGGTGCTGGCGGGGTGGTCGGTTTCGCAGGAGGGCCGGCCGGGGCGAGGACCGTGAGTCGAAGCTTCAGGACCGGACTGCCGCTGGAGTTGCCGGCCGCATCCGTCTGGGAGAACGTGAAGTCGTGCACTCCGACGCCGAGCGCCGCACTCGGTGTGCAATGGAAGCCGCTCGCGCTGGAGACCTGCAGTCCCTCCCGGCAGGCAACCGGAATGGATCCGTCGCGATAGATGCGCAGGGTGGCGTTGAGTTCGCCCATCCCGGAAATGAGCGGATGCGTGCTCGTCGTCGTCGCCTCGATGACGCCGTCGGTCATGGTGCCGGTCGGTGTCCACAGCTCGAAGGCGTCGGGCGCCGTCGTGTCGACGGTCAGGTTCAGCTCCGGACTGGCCTGCTCCGAGGTGTTGCCGGCAGCGTCGGTCTGCGTGAAGGGCAGGAGGAAGACGCCGTCCGGGCTGAGGGGATTCTCGAGCGTGCAGCTCCAGTCCCCCTCGGCGCTCACGGTGACCGTCTCCGTGCAGGGTCCGGCCAGCGAGGTGATCGTGGCTCCGGGCTCCCCGGTTCCGCCGATCGTGGGGGTCGGGTCGTTCGTGATGGCCTCGATCGCGGTCCCCTGGATGGTGCCGGCCGGCGAGGTGACGATGGGGGGAGCCGGCGGGGTGCTGTCGCGGATGGTGAGCGGCACGGCCGGCGAGCTCAGGCCCGACGTGTTCCCGGCGAGGTCGGTCTGGGTGGCGGTGAGCTCGTGAAGGCCCTCCGACGGGCTTGCTGCGAGTGTGCACGACCAGGCGCCGGAGTCGTTCGCGACGATCGCCGCCGTGCAATCGGCGGGGATGCCGTCGAGGAGAAGCTGAACCGTTGCGCCGGGCTCGGAGAGGCCGCTGATCGTCGGAGCAGGAGAACTGTCGACCGATCCCTCGAAGCCGTTGATGGTCGGCGGAACCGGAGCGACGGTGTCGACGTGGATCGTCCGCGCATCCGATGAGAGATCATCGCTCGTCACACGATACGTGTACGTGCCGTCGAGCAGGGCGGGGTCCGCCGTGCAGGCCCAGGTCTGGTCGACCACGTTGCCGGAGCACAGCGTGACGCTCGTACCTGCCGTCACCTGGAAGGTCTGTCCGCTGGCGCTCCCCGAGAACGACGGCGTGTTGTCATTCGTATAGACGCCGTCGGCCGGGCTCGTGATGGTCGGCGGATCGTCGTTCGCCGGCGGTTCCCCGTCCTTCTTGTCGACGATGGTGAGCTTGATCGCCGCGCTCGGGAGCGACGTCCCCTCACCATTGGTGGCGGTCGCCCGGATGTAGTTGACACCCAGTTGCAGAGCACCGGTGAATGCGCCGCCCGCGCCGGAGCAGGACCATACCTGCTTCGAGTCCGGATTCGGATTCACCGCGGAGCAGAGTGGAGTGTAGGTGTTCCCGTCGCTCGACACGCTGACGTCGACCTCCACGACCCCGAGGTCCATCGAACCGTGGATCTCGGCCTGCTGGCCGGAGTTGGAGATCCATGGATCCTGGGGTTGGTCGATCACGGGCGGTGCCGGAACCGCGGCCCAGGCGGGCAGGGATCCGATCGAAACGGACAACAGGGTAAGGACGCTGATGGAAATGATCGCGCCAATTTTCCGCACGTTCACGGGAGCTTCTCTCGGTCGGGCACTGTTCCGCGGGGGACGGAACTCGGGTAAGCGCCGCGAACTGGAGAGAAGTTACGAGGCGGTGCCAACAATCTAGTACTGATGCACGGATTTGTCACGGTCGGATATATCGGAATCCGACTGGGTGGACTCCGCGTCGACCGCGGCGTCATCCTCACTCTCCGGGTGGGCCCGGAACCAGAGGTAGACGCCGATGCAGAGGGCGGCGAACGCAAGGAGTACGACGAGCCAGATCCAGAACGGCCCGCTGATGTCACCCCAGAGCGCCCCGCTCGGGACGACGATGACGAAGAACGCGACGAGAGTCAGCACATAGGTGCCGATCCACTGCCACCGTGAATTCCGGAAGACCGTGCGCCCGTCGAGGAATCCGATCGGGAGCAGTCCGATCACGAGCCCGGAGATCCCCTCTGTCGCGATGGCCACGATCGAGTCGTCCACGAGCGCACCCGCGAACGTTCCGGGTGCCACGACGCCCGAGAAGAAGCTGTAGCCGATCCAGCCGAGCACGGACAGTCCGAGAATGACGCCGAACCAGGTCAGGACCGCGCGCGACTCCTCTTTCAGGCTCGCGGATGCGCTCAGCGACAAACCGAGCACCAGACCGACGAGGAGCCCCGGAGCGAAGTCGAGAGCGCGGGACAGGATCACGCCGACGATCGCGACGACCAGTCCGAACGGTTGCAACTCGATCACGGAGGTGATGTTCCAGCGCCGTTTGAGGATGATCCCGGTGACGGCGTTCGCGATGAATCCGAGCACGAACATGCCGATGGCGCAGGCGAGGAAGAGCCGCAGCGACGCAAGGTCGAAACCGAACCGAGGATCCGCGAAGCTCAGGATGAGAGCCGCGAGCGTGGTCAGGGCGAGGCCGCCGACCGCTGGGGTGCGCTTCAACCGGTCGCGCAGCCTGGCGAGCCACGGCATCCGGACCCTGGGGATCCTGCCGAAGATCCGCTCGTAGTTCTCATCGAGTGTCGAGTTGAGGATCTCGGCGGGAAACGCGACCAGAAAGAGCAGGGCGAGGCTGCTCGCGGCCGCCGCTCCGATGACGAGCGGGTTGGAGATGATGTCCTGCAGTGTCGGGAGGGCATTGCTGAGCTGGTTCGGGGAGGACGGCGTATCCCTGCTCTCGGATCCCACCGGATCCCCGGTGCCGGTCGTCGTCGCCCCATCGGTCGGGGATGCTGGAACGACCGGCTGCGGGATCGCCGGCGGTGGCGCCGCGACGACGGTCACCGGCAGTTCGCTGGTCTGGGGTTCGCCCGTGAGCGGAGTCACGGTCACGACGTAGTGGTGAGCTCCCGGTTCGACGGTGCTCGGGATGACCGTATTGAGCGTGAAGGTGCCGTCGTCGCGCACCATCGCCGTTCCGAGGTCGACAGGGGTCGAGTGGAGCTCGGCGGACACCGTTGCCCCCGCCGGCAGGTCGGACCCCGTGAGCGTGACGTTCTGTCCGGGAGCGGGAGCATTGGAGTCGCTCGCGAACTGGAGGAACCAGTTCAGGCCGAGCGTGGGGAGGATCACGGGGGCCGGTGGCGGAGCCACGACGGTCAACTGGAGGCGCACCACCGGCGCGCCGCTCGAGTTTCCCGCCGCGTCGGTCTGCGAGAAGCCGAAGTAGTAGACGCCGGGGCTCAGCGTGTTCTTCACGGTGCAGGTGAATCCGCCTTCGCCGATGACGAGCGGGGATTCGTCGCACGCGACGGGAGCGGATCCGCCGACGTAGATGCGAGCGGTTGCCCCGTACTCTCCGGTTCCCGTGATGACCGGATGCGTCTCTTTCGTCGAGGCGCGCATCACGCCTCCTGAGGACGGGCCGGATGGCGTCGTCACGCTCGGCGCCCCCGGGGCGATCGTGTCCACGTCGAAGTGAATGTACGGGCTGGCGAGGGGGGAGGAGTTCAGGGCGGCATCCGTCTGCCCGAAGAAGACGTCGTAAGTGCCATCCGGAGTCATCGGGGTCGTCAGCTGGCACGTCCAGTTGCCGCTCGCGTCGACGATCGTCGGCGTGATCATGCACGCGTTCCCGACGATATCGAGCGTCGCCCCCGGCTCGCCGGTCCCGGTCACGGTCGCTCCCGTGCTGTTCGTGATCACGGTGTTCGTGCCGAGCGCGACGTTCCCGATCGGCGAGGTGACGACGGGCGGCATCGGCGGTGTGGTGTCCGTGTAGGTGAGCGCGAGCTGCTCGTCGGGGGACCCCATGTAGTTCGTATTGCCTGCGGGGTCGGTCTGCTGGCTTCCGAAGACGTAGACGCCGGATGTGGGGAGTGCCACCGCGAGCGTGCACGACCACGCACCGGTGTTGTCGGCGACGGGCGCCCCGCCCTGGCAGGCGACCTCCGAATAGTTCTGCCACAAGTAGATCGTGGAGCCCGGCTCTGCGATGCCGGAGATCGTCGGATTCGGGTCCGTCGATGCGGAGTGCAGTTCCCCAGAGCCGTCGACCGTCCCGGCAGGCCCGGTGATGTCGGTATTGGGCGGCGAGAGCACGGTGTCGATGTGCAGGGTGCGGGAGGAGGAGAAGATCGTGGTCGCACCGAACGTCGTCTGGACCAGGTAGGTGTAGTCGCCGTCCGGGACCGTAGCGGAGGTGCAATTCCAGGTCTGGTTGACGACTGTGCCCCCGCAGAAATGCGTGGTGAAGTCACTCGAATAAACGTCGAAGTATGTGCCGTCCGACGTTCCCTGGAATGTGGGCTGGTAGTCGTTCGTGTACAGGCCGTCGGCTGGGCCGGTGATCGTGGGTGCGTTGACGACGGTGATGGTGATCGCCGGTCCTGGCGCCGACGACGCGGGGACGGCATCCGTCGCGATCGCACGAATGTAGTTGGTGCCGAGCGCGAGCGTTCCGGTCGGCGAACTGCAGTACCACGCGGTGCCCGACAGGCTCTGGGGGATCGAACAGTACGGAGTGTAGTTCAGCCCATCCTGGGATGCCTCGACGTCGATCTGGGAGGTGCCGAGCTCATTGCTGCCCTGCACTGACGGCTGGTCGCTCGCGGTGATCCACGGGTCGGCGAACGTCTGGTCCACCAGGGGCGGAGCCGGTGCGGCGAACGCGGCCGTGCTTCCGGCAAGGATCGAAGCCAGTATGAGGGCGCTGACGGCAATGCCGGCACCCAGCTTGCGTCGAATCACGGCGGACTTCTCCTAGCGCAGGCGCCAGCAGGGGGCTGACTTTCGGGTATACCGGTATGCGAGACCGGCAGTCCATAAACATAGTACTGATTCGAGACTCTGTCAGCACTCGCCTCCGGGGTGGGGACGAGCCGGTCAGCGCCAGGTCGGAAGCCAGTAGTGCAACTGGATGAATTCCAGCGGCACCTGCATGCCCGTCCAGAGCGGGAAGAAGAACGCGCTCACGAGTACCATCGCGACGAGGATGACCGCGATGAGCCGGATGCCTCCCACCCGTCGCCAGGTCTCATCCGATCGTTTCCCGAGAAGCAGTCCCATGACGAACACGAGCCCCAGGATGAGGAACGGCTCGAACACGATCGTGTAGAACTGGAAGACCGTGCGGTTCAGGTACAGGAGCCAGGGCAGGTAGCCGACCGCGAGCCCGGTGAGGATGGCGCCGACCTGCCATTCGCGATACCGGACGACCCGGTACACGAGGTAGACGGCGGCCGCGACTGCTCCCCACCAGATGAACGGGTTCGCGATCCCGGTGATCGACTCGCCGCACCGGGTGACGGCGCATCCGTTCTGCCCGAAATCGCTGCCCTGGTAGAACATCGCGGTGGGCCGGATCATGAGCAGCCAGGTGAGCGGATTCGCCTGGTAGCCATGCGGCTGGTGTTCGCCGATGTGGTACGCGTACGCGCTCGCCTGGTAATGCCAGAAATTCTGGAAGTCGACGGGCACCCACGCGAGCAGGCCCTGCCACGTGCTGCCGGTCTGCTGCACCCAGTGCCGGTAGTAGCCGCCGTCCGTCACGAACCAGCCGGTCCAGGTCACGAGGTACGCGACGAGGGCGATGGGCACGGTGAGCAGGAAGCTCACCGGCGCCTGCTTGAATGCGACGCCACTGCCGAAGAAGGTGACCCCCGCCCTCCTGCGGGCGACCGCATCGACGACGAGTGTGTAGACCGCGAACCCGGCGAGGAAGTACAGTCCATTCCACTTCACCGCGCTCGCCAGCCCGAAGGCCAGGCCCGCGGCGACCAGCCACGGACGCCACCACAGGGCCGGCCCCCAGTCGATCGAGCGTCCCGCCTCCGCGCGTCGTCGTCGCCAGCGTTCGAGCCGTCTGGCGCTGTGCCCCCGGTCGAGCAGGATGGCGCCGAAACCGAGCATGACGAACAAGGTCAGGATGCCGTCCAGCAGGGCCACGCGAGACATCACAATCGCGTTGCCGTCGATCGCGAGGAGTCCTCCCGCGATGGTCGCCAGCAGGGTCGAGTGGAACAGCCCCCTCGCGATGACCGCGACGAGCGCGACGAGGAGGATGCCCGCGATGGCGGTGCTGATCCGCCAGCCGACGGCATCCTGGGCGCCGAAGATCGCAAGGCCCAGCGCGATGATCCACTTGCCGAGCGGGGGGTGGACGACGAACGAGCCGTCGGTCAGGTACTGGTCGACATCCCCCGCATTGAAGGACGCATCCGCTTCGGCCGGCCACCGTGCCTCGTAGCCGAGGTGCATGAGAGTCCAGGAGTCCTTGACGTAGTACGTCTCGTCGAAGACGAGGGAGTGCGGTGACCCGAGATTCCAGAGTCGAAGCACCGCTGCGAGCAGGGTGACGGCGATCGGTCCGCCCCAGGCCCAGACGCGCTGTCTCGCCGGCGTGGAGAGCATCCGACCCCACCATGCGTCGGGGCGGGAGCCGAGTGGTTCGACCCAGTGTGCTCCGGTCGAGCCGCCGGCCCCGGTCGGCCCCGTCGAGGCCCGGATCACGGCAGGCTCATGAGGGGAGGCTGCGGTCGAGACCGGCCCGGTCGCCGCGATGAGCTCATCGAAGTCGCGTTCACCGGTCACCTCGCAATGCTAACCAGCAACGCCCGGTGCCCGATGCCACAATGGGGTGTGATCATCCTCGCGGCGACGCCGATCGGGAATCTCGGCGACGCATCGCGGCGGCTCGTCGAGGCGCTCGAGAACGCCGAGATCATCGCTGCAGAGGACACCCGCACGACCATTCAGCTCCTCCGCGCCCTCGGCGTCGACAACCGGCCGCGCCTCATCGCCATGCACGAGCACAATGAGGTCGAGAAGGCGGCTGAGATCGTGGAGCTCGCCCGCGACACCGATGTGCTCGTGCTGACGGATGCCGGGATGCCGGCCATCAGCGATCCGGGCTTCCCGCTCGTGGCTGCCGCGGCCGCCGCGGGAGTGGCTGTGACGGTGATCCCCGGGCCGAGCGCGGTGCTCGCAGCGCTCGCCGTCTCCGGCCTCCCGACCGACCGCTTCACGTTCGAAGGGTTCGTGCCCAGGAGGTCGCGGGCCGCGTGGTTCGCCGCGCTCGCGCGCGAAGAGCGGACGATGGTGTTCTTCGAGTCGCCGCACCGGTTGGCGGAGTCGCTCGCGGACCTGGTGACGGCGCTCGGTCCGGATCGCCGGGTCGTCGTCGCGCGCGAGCTCACGAAGCTGTACGAGGAGGTGGTGCGCGGTACGGCCGCCGAACTCGTTGCGTGGGCGGGATCCGGGGTCAAGGGCGAGATCTGCATCGTCGTGGAAGGCGCGGTGCCGGCGTCCACCGGACTCGACGACGGCGTCGCACAGGTGCTCGCACTCGTCACCACGGGCACGAGTCTCAAGGATGCCGCGGCCGAGGTCGCCGAGGCCACGGGGCTCGGTCGCCGAGAGCTCTACCAGGGCGCGCTCGCACAGAAGTAATGGGCGAGCGCGCCCGATTAGGATTGAGCGCATGGCCGCCGACCATTCCTTTTTCATTGCGACACCGATCTTCTATGTGAACGACGTGCCGCACATCGGCCACGCCTACACCGAGGTCGCCGCGGACGTGCTCGCGCGCTGGCACCGGCAGGCCGGGGATGACACCTGGTTCCTCACCGGAACGGACGAGCACGGTGAGAAGATCCTGCGCACAGCGGTCGCGAACAACACGACACCGAAGGCCTGGGCGGACGACCTCGTCGAGCGGGCGTGGAAGCCGCTGCTCAACACGATCGACATCGCGAACGACGACTTCATCCGCACGACGGATGCCCGCCACGAGAACGGCGTCACGATCTTCCTGCAGAAGCTCTACGACGACGGCTACATCTACCTGGGCGAGTTCGAGGGTTACTACTGCGTCGGCTGCGAGGAGTACAAGCAGCAGAGCGAGCTCGTCCCAGGGACGGGCGAGTTCGAGGGCGTGCTCGTGTGCGCCATCCACTCGAAGCCGGTGGAGATCCTCAAGGAGACCAACTACTTCTTCCGGCTGAGCGATTTCGGCCAGAAGCTCCTCGACCTGTACGAGGCCGACCCGCACTTCGTGCAGCCGGAGAGCGTGCGCAACGAGATCATCCAGTTCGTCAAGCAGGGCCTTCGCGACCTGTCGATCTCCCGCTCGAGCTTCGACTGGGGCATCCCGATCCCCTGGGATTCGACCCATGTCGTCTATGTGTGGTTCGAGGCGCTTCTCAACTATGTGACGGCGATCGGATACGGGACCGACCAGGTGCAGTTCGATCGCCGCTGGCCCGCGGTTCAGCTCGTGGGCAAGGACATCGCGCGATTCCACGCCGTCATCTGGCCGGCCATGCTCATGGCGGCGGGGCTGGATGTCCCGAAGCAGGTGTTCGGGCACGGCTGGCTGCTCGTGGGCGGCGAGAAGATGTCCAAGTCGAAGCTCACCGGCATCGCGCCGACCGAGATCACCGACACGTTCGGCTCCGACGCGTTCCGGTTCTATTTCCTGAGCGCGATCAACTTCGGGCAGGATGGCTCGTTCAGCTGGGAGGATCTCTCCGCCCGGTATCATGCGGAATTGGCGAACGGATTCGGCAACCTCGCATCCCGCGCGATCGCGATGACGGTCAAGTACTTCGACGGGCTCGTGCCGGCGCCGAGCACCTACACCGAGGCCGACCTCGCCATCCAGCGCGCCGTGTCGACTGCGGCATCCGGCGCTGATGCCGCTATCGAACGCCTCGCGATCAACGAGGCCATCGATGCGATCTGGACGATCGTCGACGATCTGAACGGGTACATCACGGTGCAGGAGCCCTGGGTGCTCGCGAAATCGGATGCCGACCGCGAGCGGCTGGGAACGGTGCTGTACACGGTCGCTGAAGGACTGCGCGCCCTCGCCGTGCTGCTGTCGCCGGTCATGCCCCGCGCAACGGCGACGCTGTGGGACGCACTCGGTGCCGCCGGTGAGCTCACCGAGCAGCCGATTCGCGAGGCGGGAGCCTGGGGCCGCCTGTCGCCCGGGAGCAGAGTGTCGTCGATCGAACCCCTGTTCCCGCGCATCGAGACTGCACACGCCTCCTGATCAGCGAAGGCATCATGAGCGAATCGAACTACATCCGCCAGCGGGACACCACGACCGAGCACGGGCAGACGCGCGATCTCAGCTATCCACCGCTTCCGGAACCATTGCCTGTCGCCGTGTACGACAACCACGCCCACCTCGAGATCGAAGACGGCGATCTGTCGACCGGTTCGAGCCCGATGGACTACCGGGCGCATCTCGACAGGGCGGGCGCCGTCGGCATCAAGGGCGTCATCCAGGTCGGCGGCGATCTGGAGACCTCGCGCTGGTCCGCGGACGTATCCGAACTCGATCCGCGATTGCTCGCCGCTGTCGCCATCCACCCGAACGAGGCGCCGAACTACGAGGCGGCGGGGACGCTGGATTCCGCCATCGCAGAAATCGACGAACTCGCATCCCGCCCCAGAGTGAGAGCCATCGGCGAGACCGGGCTGGACTTCTTCCGCACCGGCGACGACGGCAGGGCCGCACAGTTCCGATCGTTCGAGGCGCACATCGCCATCGCGAAGAAGCATGACCTCGCGATGCAGATCCACGACCGTGACGCGCACGACGAGGTGATCGCCACCCTGCTGCGGGTCGGGGCTCCCGACCGCACGGTGTTCCACTGCTTCTCCGGCGATGCCGACATGGCGGGGCTCTGCGCGGACCACGGCTGGTACCTGTCCTTCGCCGGCACCGTCACGTTCAAGAACGCGTCGAACCTGCGGGAGGCGCTGTCCGTCATCCCGCGGGACCGCATCCTCGTCGAGACGGATGCCCCCTTCCTCACCCCAGTACCGTTCCGCGGTCGCCCGAATTCCCCGTACCTGATCCCGACCACGCTCCGCGCAATCGCCGTGCACCTCGGCGCCGACCTCGCGGAACTCGGAGCGCAGGTCGCCGCGAACACGGAGCGCGTCTACGGTTCGTGGGGCATCGAACCCGTCCCGCAGCGACCATGACGGGCCCCGGGGCGTACCTGGGGCCGGCAGAGATCCGCGATCTCGCCGCACTCCTCGACCTGTCCCCGACCAAGAAGCTCGGCCAGAACTTCGTCGTGGATGCCAATACCGTGCGGAAGATCGTGTCGGTGGCCGGCGTCCTGCCGGGTGAGACCGTGCTCGAAGTCGGACCCGGCCTCGGATCGCTCACGCTCGGCCTGCTGTCGGCGGGGGCATCCGTCGTCGCGGTGGAGATCGACCGTCGGCTCGCGGACCAGTTGCCGGCCACGGTGTTGGCCCTGCTTCCGGATGCGGAGCTGAGGGTGGTGCACGCCGACGCCATGGCTGTCGTCGAACTACCGTCCGTGCCCCGACGACTCGTCGCAAACCTCCCGTACAACATCTCGGTGCCGGTGTTGCTGCACCTGCTCGAATACTTCCCGTCACTGCAGTCCGGACTCGTCATGGTCCAGGCCGAGGTCGGCCAGCGGATCGCCGCGAGCCCCGGATCCAGGGTGTACGGGGGTCCGAGCGTCAAGGCCGCCTGGTACGGCCAGTGGCGCACGGCGGGCCAGGTGAGCCGCCAGGTGTTCTGGCCGGTACCGAACGTCGACTCGATCCTCGTCGGATTCGAGCGAAGGGCGACACCATTCGGGAGCGAGCAGGAGCGCAAGGCGACGTTCGCTCTCGTCGATGCGGCATTCGGGCAGCGCCGCAAGATGCTGCGGCAGTCGCTGGCCGGGGTGCTCGGCGCCGGTGCGGCATCCGTTCTCGAACGGGCGGGCATCGCCTCGACGCGACGTGCAGAGGAATTGAGCGTCGATGACTTTCTCGCGATTGCCCGCGTCGACTAGCGTTACGCCATGGCAGCTGTTTCAGCCCAGAAGATGAGCGATCCGAAACTGGCGGCGGCGACCGGGCGAAGGCGCACGGAGTGGCACGCACTGCTGGATGCCGCAGGCGCGTCGGTGTATTCGACCGCCCGCTGGAAGGCGGATGGCGGGACAACGGTGGCCGCGATCTCCGAGCCGAGGCCGGGAAAGACGATCGTGTCCCTCACTCGCTCCAGGATCATCGACGGCGATTCGCTCGAGGATGCAAAGGCTGAACTTCGGCGAGCCCTCGACGCCCTCGGCGCGTCAGGGGTCTCCAGACGAGTCGGCTAGGTTGAGTGAATGACCTCCGAGGTGGGCCGGATCGTGCACGCAAGGGCGCCGGGCAAGATCAACGTCTTCCTCGGCGTGGGTTCTCTCGGCGATGACGGGTTCCACGAGATCGCCACCGCGTACCAGGCGGTGTCCCTCTACGAGGATGTCCGTGCCACGGATGCGCCCGATTTCTCCGTGTCCTTCACCGGCAGCGTCGACACGAGTGCGCTCCGCACTGACGGATCGAACCTCGCCATCCGGGCTGCGGCTCTGCTCGCGCGCACGACGGGTTACCGCAGGGGGGTTCGCCTCGAGATCGAGAAGAACGTGCCGGTGGCAGGCGGAATGGGAGGTGGTTCAGCGGATGCCGCGGCGACCCTCCTCGCGTGCGATGCGCTGTGGGGTACTGAGCTCGGCCGCGAAGACCTGCTCGAACTCGCGGCGACCCTGGGCGCGGATGTGCCGTTCACGTTCATGGGGGGGACCGCAGTGGGCACCGGCCACGGAGACCAGTTGAGCCCCGCCCTGGCGAAGGGCCAGTTCCAGTGGGTGCTCGCGCTCGCGGATTTCGGACTGAGCACGCCGAAGGTGTACCGCGAGCTGGATCTTCATCGCGAACGTCATGCGCTCGACATCTTCCCAGCCGAAGACCTGCCGACGGTGGATGCCAACGTGCTGCAGGCGCTGCGTGCCGGGGACCCTCACATGCTCGCGGAGAGTCTGTTCAACGACCTGCAGGCTCCAGCCCTGCACCTCGAGCCTCGGCTCGCGAAGGTGATCGAGCTGGGCGAGGAGAATGGCGCGCTCGCGGGTGTCGTCTCCGGTTCCGGTCCGACGATCGCGTTCCTCGCCGCCGATCTCGACAGCGCGCTCGAGTTGCAGATCGCCCTGTCGGCTGCGCGCTACACCGTCGTGCGAGTGACCGGCCCCGTGCACGGAGCGCGCATCCTGTCCGACTAGCCTCCGGCGTCCGCGTCCGCGTCGGCGTCCGTGCCTGCCGCCGCGTCCGCATCTGCATCCGCGGGCCAGGCCGGGTGACCTCGCCGCCCGATCGCCCGGCTGCCTGCCGTCTTCCGTGACTCGGGTCATTCTGCGGGTGTTGGGCTCCGCCCACCCGCAGAATGACCCGAGTCACGGAGAGAGCGGCGGAGAGAGGGGCGGGGCTGTGGAGAGAATCTGCGAGGGTGCGGCGGGATGCAGCAGAATCCCCGCATGTCGAGGTCGACTCCTTTGCCGAGTGACCTGCAGGACGCACCCTTCGCGGTCAGTGTCGCCAGGCGGATGGGGGTGTCGGAGTCGCGCCTGCGCGCATCCGACCTCGAGGTGCCGTTCCACGGCATCCGTCGCTCCAGGCTCGCGCCCGTCGCCGAACCCGACACCGACGACGAAAGGGCGCAGCAGCGGTTCCATGCGCTCCTGCGCGACTGCGCATCCTTCCAACGCCGAGAGGGTCGGTCGGTCATCTTCAGTCATGTCACGGCAGCGCGGCTGTTCCGGATGCCGCTCCCGTGGCGCCTGGAGACGCGGCGATTTCTCGACGTGGCGGCCCTGACACCGGACCACGCACCGCAAGGTGCAGGGATCATCGGGCATCGGCTGACACGCGGGGCATACATCCTGTCGACATCTGCCGGGTTCGCGGTGCCGGCGCCGCTGCGGGTGTGGGCGCAACTCGCCCCACTCCTGTCCGTCGACGAGCTGGTCGTTGTCGGCGATCACCTCGTGAGACGGAAGCAGCCGTTCACAAGTTTCGACGAGCTGGTGGAGACCGTCGCGGGATGGCGCAGGCTGCGCGGCATCAGGAAACTACGCCTCGCCGCGCTTTCTGTTCGCTCGGGTACGGACTCGGCGGCGGAGTCCAGGATGCGGCTGGCCCTGACCCGCGCGGGACTGCCGGAGCCGGTCATCGGATTCACGGTGTATGACCGGGACGGATGCTTCGTCGGAACGCCCGACCTCGCTTACCTCGACGAGCGGGTCGCACTCGAGTATGAGGGCGAGATCCATCGGGTCGACTCGCGGACATTCCGAAGCGACATCGAGCGACGGGAGCGGTTTCAGGATGCCGACTGGCGACACATCCGCGTTACTCGCGACCACCTCACGCGGCCACACACGCTCGTGGACCGGGTCGGCTTCGCGCTCGCCCAACGCCGTCGCATCCCCCCGCCCATCCGTTGACTCGGGTCATTCTGCGGGTTCAGCTGGCGCACAACCCGCAGAATGACCCGAGTCAACGAGAGGGCAGGGACCGGGGGGAGGGACCGGGGCAGGGTCGGGGCAGGACCGGGGCACGCGCGCGGCACCCCGCGGGCACAGGGCGATCGGCCCGCCACCGCCATCACGGGTAGCCTTGAGGCATATGGCCCACCTTCTCGGCGCTGAGTCGCTGCACCTCGAGTACCCGACCCGCATCATCTTCGACTCCGTCACGGTCGGGCTGAACGACGGCGACCGGATCGGGGTCGTCGGCCGCAACGGCGACGGCAAGTCCACCCTGCTGCGGTTGCTGGCCGGCCGCCTCGAACCGGATGCCGGACGTGTCACGCGCCGGGGCGGCATCCGTCTCGGCATGCTCGACCAGGCCGACGAGCTGCACAGCGACCGCACGGTGCACGAGGTCGTCATCGGCGACATCGACGAGTACGTCTGGGCGGGCGACCCGAAGGTGCGGGACGTCATCGCCGGTCTCATCGCCGACATCCCGTGGGAGGCGCGCGTCGACGACCTCTCCGGTGGCCAGCGCCGCAGGGTCGCGCTCGCGGCGCTCCTCATCGGCGACTGGGACGTCATCTTCCTCGACGAGCCGACCAACCACCTCGACGTGGAGGGCATCGCCTGGCTGGCCAAGCACCTCAAGAATCGCTGGTCGCGGAACGTCGGTGCGCTCGTCACCGTGACCCACGACCGGTGGTTCCTCGACGAGATCTGCACCGCCACCTGGGAGGTTCACGACCGCCTCATCGAGCCGTTCGAGGGCGGATACGCGGCGTATGTCCTGCAACGGGTGGAGCGCGACCGGATGGCGGCGGCATCCGAGGCGAAGCGGCAGAACCTCATGCGCAAGGAGCTCGCCTGGCTGCGCAGGGGCGCCCCGGCGCGCACGAGCAAGCCGAAGTTCCGCATCGACGCGGCGAACGAACTCATCGAGAACGAGCCCCCGATCCGCGACAGCGTCTCGCTCGCGCAAATGGCGATGCAGCGGTTGGGCAAGGATGTCGTGGATCTCGAGAACGTGTCCGTCTCGTTCGGCGAGGTCGACGTCCTCCGCGATGTGACCTGGCGCATCGCACCGGGCGAGCGCACCGGCATCCTCGGGGTGAACGGCGCGGGCAAGTCGACGCTGCTGAACCTCGTCTCAGGCACCCTGCTGCCGACGAGCGGCCGGGTCAAACGCGGCAAGACCATCAAGGTCGCCCAGCTCACCCAGCAGCTCGCTGAGCTCGCGGATGTCTGGAACGACCGCGTGAACGACGTCATCTCCCGGCAGAAGAGTTCGTATCTCGCGGGAGGCAATGTGCTCACGCCGGGGCAGCTGCTCGAGCGGGTCGGATTCCAGAGCGCCCAGCTGAGCACGCCGGTCAAGGATCTCTCCGGCGGCCAGAAGCGCCGACTGCAGCTGCTGCTCATCCTCCTGTCGGAGCCGAACGTGCTCATCCTGGACGAGCCGACGAACGACCTCGACACCGACATGCTCGCCGCGATCGAGGACCTGCTCGATTCGTTCCCCGGCACGCTGCTCGTCGTCTCGCATGACCGGTACCTGATCGAGCGCGTGACGGACCAGCAGTACGCGGTCATGGACGGACACCTGCGCCACCTGCCGCGCGGGGTCGACCAGTATCTGGAACTTCGTGCGGGCACGAGCGCTGCATCCGGGCCAAAGCCTGAACCGGCGGTCGGGACGGCCGTCGGCGCCGGCACGGCTGCGCCCGCAGCGAAGGCCGGAGATGGCCTTCGCCCTGAGCTCCAGCGCGCTGGCGGCGCCGACCTCCGCAATGCGCAGAAGGAGTTCGCCGCGGCCGGGCGCAAGCTCGACAAGCTGTCGGCGCACATCCAGGATGTGCACGCGCGGATGGCCGCCCACGACCAGTCCGACTATGCGGGGCTGGGAACCCTCAGCCAGGAGCTCGCCGCGATCGAAGCGGAACGGGGGCGACTCGAGACGCGTTGGCTGGAGCTCGCCGACGTGCTCGGCGAGTAGGCGTCGAGCTGCCCGGCCGCATGACGGACGCGCGCTGGACCGAACGTCTGGTCAGGCGCCCCGGTACCGGCTGAGAAGTCAGGCGCCCAGCTCTGCCAGCTCGGACTGCACGTCCTCGGCATCCGGACGCTCGGCGGCAAGCTCACGCTGGATGTCCAGCGCCTCGTCGTTCCGCCCGAGCGAGCGAAGGCACCGTGCGACTGCCCAGCGCGAGGAGAAGCGGTGTTCGTCGTCGCCGAAACGGATGGCCGCCCCCTGAGCGAGTGCGAACTGGGTGAGCGCCTCATCGAAACGGCCGGCGTCGTGGAGGTGCCATCCGAGGTTGTTGTGGAGCGCGACGGCCCAGAGTCTCGTTCGTTCGTCTGCCGCGTCGTCGAGCATCGCGAGCCCCTGCTTCGTCCAGTCGTCGGCGTTCGCCGGATCGGCGATGGCGAGCATGTGGAGCGCGTCGACCTCCAGGTAGGAGAGACCCGCCCGCCCCGCGATCACGCGCGCCCGGGTGAAGAACGCGACCGCGGCATCCGGATGCCCCGAACTGTTGAGCAGCCGGCCCCGCTCCAGGAGCAGCCTCGTGGCCACGGGTGGCGAGTCGAAGACGATGCGGTCGAGCAGCGAACTCGCCTCGTCGAAACGGGATTGCAGGCCGAGGGCGCGGGCAACCTGCGTCTCGAGTTCTGCGCGCAGTTCGGGGCTGGATCCCGGCCGCCGCGCGGCATCCCTCAACCGTTGTTCGCTGCCGGCGGGGTCGTCGAAGTCCCACAGCAGGCCCAACTCGTGGTGCGTCAGCATTCTTGTGGCTTTCCCGGTTCAGTCGAAGTCGAGGCTCAATTTGCGAAGGAGCCCGGCGAGGCGTTCGCGATCCGGCTGGGCCAGCTTGCCGAGGAGGATCGTCTCGGCGGCGACGAGGCTGCTGATCGCGGAGTCGACGCTGTCGCGCCCCTTCGCGGTCATGACGACGAGGATGCCCCGGCCGTCGTTCGGGTCGGTGCGGCGGTGGACGAGCCTGCGCTCGACGAGCCGGTCGATGCGGTTCGTCATCGTGCCGGAGGAGACGAGGGTCTGCTGCAGGAGGGCCTTCGGACTCAGCTGGTACGGGTCTCCGGCCCGCCGCAGCGCCGAGAGCACATCGAACTCCCAGGACTCGAGTCCGGATGTCGAAAAGGACTCCTTGCGGGCCCGATCGAGGTGCCGTGCGAGCCTCCCGACGCGGGAGAAGACCTGGAGTGGCGCGAAGTCGAGGTCGGGCCGTTCCGTGGTCCAGGCATCGACGATCCGGTCGACTTCGTCGTGTGCTGGCATGATCCCATTATCCCGGCCGTCTGGCAGACTTGTCTTCGCGCATTCGCGCGATCCGCCTTGGTGTAACGGCAGCACGACAGCCTTTGGAGCTGTTAGGTCCAGGTTCGAATCCTGGGGGCGGAGCCCGGAGTCCGCTCCGGTCGGCTCCGAACCAGCCCAATCCAGTTGAGTCGGGTCATATTGTGGGTGTGAAGCGACCTGCACCCACGAATTGGCCCGAGTCAACGGAAGAGGAGAGCAGCACCATGACCGACCAGAACCTCGCGGTGATCATCCTCGCGGCAGGCGAGGGCACCCGGATGCGGTCAGCGACTCCGAAGATCCTCCACACGCTCGCCGGCATCCCGCTCGTCGGCCATGTGCTCGCGACCGCACGGGAGCTGCATCCGGCCCACATCGTCGCCGTCGTTCGGCACGAACGGGACGCGGTCGCCGCGGTCATCACGCAGAACCTCCCGGAGACCGTCATCGTCGACCAGGACGACATCCCGGGCACCGGCCGCGCCGTCGAGGTGGCGCTCGGGGCACTTCCGGCCGACTTCGCCGGCGACGTCGTCGTGGTGAGCGGAGACGTGCCGCTCCTGGATGCCGACACCCTCGGCCACCTGCTCGAGGCGCACCGCGCACACCACGCCGCGGCCACCGTCCTGTCCGCGGTGCTCGAGGATGCGACAGGGTACGGCCGCATCATCCGGGGTGCGGACGGCCTCGTCGACCGCATCGTCGAGCAGAAGGACGCCAACCAGTCCGAGCTCGAGGTCACCGAGATCAACTCCGGCAGCTACGTGTTCGGTGTCCGCCCGCTGCGCGACGAACTTCCGAAGGTCGGTACCGGCAATGCGCAGGGCGAGAAGTACCTCACGGATGTCGTGGGGCTGTTGCGGGCATCCGGCAACACGGTCGAGGCCATGCCCGTCGCCCAGAGCTGGATCGTCGGAGGAGTCAACGATCGCGTGCAGCTCGCCGAGGCATCCGCCAGGCTGAACGCGCTCATCGTACGCGGCTGGCAGCTGGCCGGCGTGACCGTGCAGGACCCGGCTACGACGTGGATCGACCTCAACGTCACGCTCGCCGAAGACGTCGAGATCCTCCCCGGAACGCAGATCAAGGGCGCGACGACGATCGCCCGCGGCGCGATCATCGGCCCGGACACGACGCTGGTCGATTGCGAGGTCGGAGAGAACGCGGTTGTGAAGCGCACCGACGCGACGCTCGCCGTCATCGGCAGGGGGGCATCCGTCGGCCCGTTCGCCTACCTGCGCCCGAACACGGTGCTCGGCGATGACGGCAAGATCGGCACCTTCGTGGAGACCAAGAACTCGACGATCGGCATCGGCAGCAAGGTGCCGCACCTCAGCTACATCGGCGACACGGAGATCGGCGTGCAGTCCAACATCGGCGCGGGCACGATCACCGCGAACTACGACGGGGTGAACAAGCACCGCACCACGGTCGGCTCGCACGTGAGAACCTCGTCGCACAACGTGTTCGTCGCTCCCGTTAGGATTGGTGACGGAGCCTACACCGGTGCAGGTACCGTCGTCCGAAAGGATGTTCCGGCCGGCGCTCTCGCCATCAGTGTGGCTCCCCAACGGAACATGATCGGTTGGGTCGAGGAGAAGCGCGCGGGCACGGCGGCGGCGGCAGCAGCTGCGGCAGCGGGCGAATCCGGCGACCAGCCTCAATCCAGGTAAGAACTGGCGTCGGTTAGCCGGCAGAGAGCGGGAGACGTGTCCGGCATCAAGATCACCGGCCAGAAAAGACTCGTCATCGTTTCCGGGCGCGGTTACCCGGAGCTCGCCCAGCAGATCGCCGACGAGCTCGGCAGCGAACTGGTGCCGACGGATGCGCGCACTTTCGCGAACGGCGAGATCTACGCGCGGTACGACGAGAGCGTCCGCGGATGCGATGCGTTCGTCATCCAGTCGCACACGACCCCGATCAACGAGTGGCTCATGGAGCAGCTCGTCATGGTGGATGCGCTCAAGCGCGCCTCTGCGAAGCGCATCACGGTCGTCGCACCGTTTTATCCGTATGCCCGCCAGGACAAGAAGGGTCGCGGCCGCGAGCCGATCTCGGCTCGACTCGTCGCGGACCTGTTCAAGGCCGCCGGCGCGGACCGGATCATGAGTGTCGACCTGCACGCCGCGCAGATCCAGGGCTTCTTCGACGGGCCGGTCGATCACCTGTTCGCGATGCCGGTGCTGCTCGAGCACTTCCGCACGACACTCGATACCTCGAACCTCACGGTCGTCTCGCCGGACATGGGGCGCGTGCGCGTCGCGGACATCTGGAGCGACAAGCTCGGCTCGCCGCTCGCGATCATCCACAAGCGGCGGGACCCGCTCGTGCCCAACAAGGTGACGGTGCACGACATCGTCGGTGATGTGAAGGGCAGGGTGTGCCTCATCGTCGACGACATGATCGACACCGGTGGCACCATCGTGAAGGCGTCGGAGGCGCTCAAGGCGGCCGGCGCGCTCAGCGTCGTCGTCGCGGCGACGCATGCGATCTTCTCGGAGCCTGCGTCGACGATCCTGCAGTCCGAGTTCATCGACTCCGTCGTGGTGACTGACACGCTCCCGGTGCCGGCGTCCAAGCGCTTCGAGTCCCTGACCGTGCTGTCGATCGCTCCGCTGCTCGCGCGCGCCATCCACGAGGTGTTCGATGACGGATCGGTGACCTCGATGTTCGACGGGGCCGCGTAGTCGTCGCCCCATTCCGCTGCACTCTTCCTACGGTGCTTATCAAGCGATAACATTTCCTGACGCTATCGGGAAGGTTGACTCATGGGCTTGTTCAGCGGTCTGAAGAAGATGTTCGACACGGGTGGGATCGGGCTCTCGATCGAGGCACCGAAGGAGTTCGACTGGGCGCAGGGTTCGATCCCGGTCACCGTGACCATCACGGGTCACGAGAGTGAACAGCGAACGGTGACCTCCCTCGACTTCGAGTTCGAGGATGAGGGGACCAGTCCCGGTTCGATCGGCAATCGGCCGAGCTCGACGAACGCGCGCGAGAGGAACGGCAGCAAGGTTCGTGTGCTCTGGAGCCGCGACGAGCCGATATCCCTCGAGCCGGGCGAGGTCAAGGTCATCGAGGTCGCCGTGCCGATAGTCGCGGCGACTCCGGATGCGGCCGATTCGGTTCTCAATGCTCTCGACGTGACCCTCACGGCACTCTCCGGCTCGCTCAGTTTCGGCGCGGCCTGGTACGTCTTGTCGGTCGCGGCCCCGGTGGAGGGCGCGAAGGCGCGTCGAACGGCATCCGACCGCCTGCGCGGTCGCGGCGAGGTGCGCGTGCGCTAGGTGTTCGTGCCCGCCGGGATGGAGACCTCGCCCGGGATGAGGCCGAGCGAGACGACGAACATGGTTCCGGTGAACCCGCCGACGGAGTAGCACTGCCAGCCGAGACCGCCCTGGCCGAAGAGTTGGAAGCGCGCGGCCGAACTCGTCGCATCCGGTACCGCGTAGGCGACGGCGCGCGCGCAGGCATCGGATGCTGTCGCCGCGCTCACGGTGACGAGGTTGGCGAGGATGGGCAGCACCATGGCCGCGACCGCGATGATGACGAACACGCGCAGCATCCGCCGCCGCCGGACGCTGTAATAGGGGCGGTCTTCGATATCGCTGTCGGCGGCATCCATCGGACCATCTTCCCACTGAACGAATTCGAAGGAGTTCCGCGAGCGAACGGCCCCGGCGAGTACTTTCCGCGCCGCTGAGGCTCGTTCTCCTTCGTTTTCGTTCACCACAGCCCACTAAGGTGTGCGCATGACCACACTGCAACGCCGCCTCGGGACCGGTGGGGCGGTCGTCATCGGCCTCGCGTCGATGATGGGCGCCGGTGTGTTCTTCGTGTGGGCGCCGGCGGCGCAGGCGGCCGGCAGCGGGCTGATCGTCGGCCTCGTGATCGCCGGTCTCGTCGCCACCCTGAATGCGCTTAGCTCCGCACAGCTCGCCATGGTGCATCCGGTGTCCGGAGGCACGTACGCCTACGCGCGCGCCACGGTCGGCCCGTGGACGGGGTTCGCCGCAGGATGGCTGTTCCTCGCGGGCAAGACCGCATCGGTCGGAGCCATCGCACTCGTGGCGGGCGGATACCTCTGGCCGGAGTATGCGCGGGCCGTCGCGATCGCCGCGGTGGTGGTGTTCGCCGTCATCAACATGACGGGGATCCGCTCTACCGCCGCCGTGAGCACCGTCATCGTCGCGATCGTCTTCGTCGGACTCGGTGCCATGGTCGTCGCCGCACTCGGGAAGTTCCCGGCGACTCCGCCCATCGGGGTGTTCAACGGCGGAGTATTCGGAATCCTCCAGTCGGCCGGGCTGCTCTTCTTCTGTTTCGCCGGGTATGCGCGGATGGCGACGCTGGGCGAGGAGGTGCGCGAACCCAACCGCACCATCCCGCGGGCCATTCTGGCCGCCCTCGCGATCGTGCTCGTCGTGTACGCGTTCGTCGGCGCGCTCTGCCTCCTGGTGCTCGGTCCGGATGCCCTGGCTGCTTCGGTCGCCCCCCTCGCCGACCTGGTCGGCGCCGCCTCTCCGCTCGGGGCCGTAGTCCGGGTGGTTGCGGGCATCGCGTGCCTCGGATCCCTCGTCGGCATCCTCGCGGGGCTCAGCCGCACCTCCCTCGCGATGGCGCGCGAGCGGGACCTGCCCCCGGCGCTTGCTTTCATCTCAGGCCGAACGCACGCGCCGATGATCGCGGAGGCGACCTTCGCGGTGCTCGCGATCGTGGGCATCCTGGTCCTCGATCCGGCCAGGCTCGTCGGTTTCTCCTCCTGCGCGGTGCTCGTCTATTACGGGATCGCGCACCTGTCGGCATTCCGCCAACCGGTGGGGGAGCGCTGGCTGCCTCGCGTCGTTCAGGTGGTGGGGATGGCGGGCTGCCTGCTGTTGGCCGTCACGCTGCCGTGGCAGGCGGTCGTCTATGCGGCCGGTGTGCTGGCGATCGGCATGGTCCTGCGGATGATGCGCCGCACTACTGGTGACCGTGACTCTCACCGGTCACAAGACTGAGCCTAGACATCCAGATGCCGGTGTCGAAGGGCACGTCGAAGCGCATCCGCAACTCCGGCGGTGTGAGGTTCGGCGCCAGCGGGTTCAACATCTCCGTGGGGTGACCTCCGTAACCACGGAAGCGCCGGGTCGCTACCTAGTCACCGGCTCCGTCGACCCCAGGAGCGCGAGCTCGGTGCGCCGGGGCGACCCCTCCCAATCACCGTCGACCGTACAGGCGTACGCACCAACCGCGACTGCGGTTGACAGGCGGGTCGGCACGCTCTCCCCGAGCAGGAAGTCGGCCAGGTAGCCGGCGACGAACGCATCGCCGGCGCCGACCGTGTCGACAACGGTCACGGGGATCGCCGCCCGTCGATGGCTGATCCCGTCGACGACCGCCACGGCACCCTTGTCGCCGAGTTTGATGATCGCCTGCCCGGCACCCAGCGCGACCAGCCGTTCGGCAAGGCGTATCGGGTCGTCGCTCTCTCCGACCAGGATGGCGGCCTCGTCGTCGCCTGCGAACACGATGTCGGCCAGGGGCACGATGCGACGGTAGGCGTCCGCGGCTTCGGCGCGCGACCAGAGCGAGCCACGGAAATTGAGGTCGAAGGAGACGGTGACTCCGGCATCTTTCGCGAGGCGGACCGCCTCGAAGATCGCCTCGGACATTCCATCCGACAGGGCGAGGGAGATCCCGGTGACGTGAAGCAGGGCGGCACTGCGAATGATGGCAGGATCGATGTCGCGCACGCCGAGCCCGGAACCCGCGTTGCCGCGTCGGTAGTACCAGACCCGGGTATCGGCGCTCGTGCGGCGTTCCTTGAGCATGAGTCCCGTCGGTGCTTCCGGGTCCCGGATGGCGGCCACGGTCACCCCCTCCGCGGTGATCTCGCGGGCGATCAGGTCGCCGAGCGGGTCCAACCCGATTCGGCCGACCCAGGTGGCGTCGGCTCCGAGCCTGCTCAGCGCGATCGCCACGTTGCTCTCCGAGCCGCCGATGCCGAGCGTCATGGTGTGACTGTGCTGGAGCGGACCGTAGCGGGTCGACCCGAGCAGCGCCATGGTCTCCCCGATCGTGACCACGCCGTGCCCGGTCATGCCTGGCTCCGTTGGGTGCGCGCGAGCGCGACGACCCTGGCCGCGCGTTCTGCGAGCGCTTCGAGGGATCCGCCAGAGAGCGCATCGCCGATCAGTGGCCCGCCGAGACTCACCGCGGTCGCCCCCGCGGACAGCCAGGCAGGGACGTCGTCGAGCAGGACCCCTCCGGACGGCACGAAGCGCAGCTCGGGAAACGGCCCTCTCAGGTGGTTTCCGTACTGAGGGCCGACCGTCTCCGCGGGAAAGATCTTCACCGCGGTCGCTCCGGCCTGCCAGGCGGACTGCAGCTCAGTGGGCGTGAGTCCGCCGGGGTAGACGGGCAACCCGTGCCGAAGGGCGAGTGCGATCACCTCCACGTTGACCACGGGAGTGACCAGGTAAGCCGCGCCCGCGTCGATGGCACGCTGAGCCTGGTCGAGATCGGTGATCGTTCCGACGCCGATCTCGATGCCCGGGCCGGCGTGGGCATCGAGCCTCGGCAGAAGCTCGATCGTGTTCGGCGTGCTCAGGGTCAGCTCGATTGACCGGATACCGTTCTCCGCGAGGGTGTCGACGACCGGACCGTAGTCGGCAGCATCCTTCGCGCGCAGCACCGCGATGATCGGGGTATCACGCAGTGTTGCGGATGGATCGGTCCTGGTGATCGGGCTGGTCATGCTCACTCCTTCATCGACGGCTGCCGTGCGTCTTCACGCCAATCCCTGCAGGGTAACAATTAGTGAGTTTCCACCGAGACCGTCGCCCGCATGGAATGACGCTCGCCCGGCGCGAGTGTGATTCGTGATTCGCCGATATTGGCAGTCTCGAAGCACACCATCTGGGGCCAGCCGTCGTCGCTGAAGTCCTCCATCGCCCGAGCCTTGTCCGGGCCCGGATTCCAGAGCACCGCACCATCCGACCCATCGGAGGCGACGGCGATCACGCGGTGGTTGTCCGAATCCTCGATCCGAGCTGTCGTCACTGTCGGGTAGCGGCGGTCGACGGCGGTTCCGAGCTGCACGGGAGCCTCCTCCCGCCCGGAGGCAGAACTGCTGAAGAACTGGTGCCCCTCAAGACCGTGGACCCGTGTCGAGAGGACGTTGCCGATCGCGTAGTAGTTGTGGAGTGCGGCCTCGAAGCTGAAATCGACGGTGTCGAGGTTCACGACCTCGAACTCGAGCCGCAACTCTGAGCCGATCGTGACCGTGTAGATCGCCTCGAATCGATGGGGCCACACGGATGCCCGCGTCTGCTCGGTATCACTGAGCCTGAACACGAGACTCGACGCAGGACCGTGCTCGCTCGCCTCGGTGAGCGCCCAGGTCGACAGGCGTGCAAAACCATGCTGTGGTGCCTCCGGGTGATCGGCGTGCAGGCCGAACCAGGGGAAGCAGATCGGGACTCCGCCACGGATCGGGCTGTTCTCGGCGAACCGGCTCGCGTCGCTCATCCACAGCACCGGGCTCTGCCCGGCCGGCGTCCATGACGTGAGGTGTGCGCCGTGGAGAAAGACCTCGCCGGTTCCCCCGGCGGCGCTCACACGCAAGAGGGGGAGTCCTCCCGGCCCGGTGAGCAACCGTACTGATGGAGGCAGAGCTGGTGTCGGCATCTGTACCTTTCAGTGAGTGTCGACTGCTTCGATTTCGCTGCGGTCGCCGCTCCACAGCGTGTGGAAAGCTCCCGGACCATCGATTCGCTTGTAGGTGTGCGCGCCGAAGAAGTCTCGCTGCCCCTGCACGAGCGCAGCGGGTAGGCGGTCGGCGCGCAGGCCGTCGTAGTAGGCGAGCGACGACGAGAACGCAGGGGAGGGGATGCCTGCCTGGGCTGCCGCCGTGACAACCCGACGCCAGGCGGCCTGGGCTTTCGTCACGGCGTCGCGGAAGTACGGCGCGGTGACGAGGGCGACGAGCCTAGGATCGGCGTCGTAGGCCTCGGTGATGCGGTTGAGGAACTGCGCCCGGATGATGCACCCGCCGCGCCAGATTTTCGCGATCGCGCCCTTCTTGATGTCCCAGTCGTACTCCTCAGCGCCGGCGACGATCTCGTCGAAGCCTTGCGAGTAGGCGATGATCTTGGAGGCGTAGAGCGCCAGGCGCACGTCTTCGATGAAGGCATCAGCATCCGTGACCTGCCACGACTCGCTCGGCCCGGGCAGGTCGGATGCCGCCTTGCGCTGGGCGGGCTTCGACGAGAGCGAGCGGGCGAAGACGGCCTCCGCTATGCCGGAGACAGGGATGCCTAGGTCGAGTGCGGTTTGCACCGTCCAGGCACCGGTGCCCTTAGCCCCCGCCTCGTCAACGATGACGTCGACGAGTGGCCTGCCGGTCTTCGCGTCGACCTGGCGCAACACCTCGGCGGTGATCTCGATGAGGTAGCTTTCGAGTTCACCCTTATTCCACGCGGCGAAGACCTCGGCGATCTCGGCGGGGCTCTTGCCGGTGCCGCGCCGGATCAGGTCGTAGGCCTCGGCGATGAGCTGCATGTCGGCGTACTCGATGCCGTTGTGGATCATTTTGACGAAGTGGCCTGCACCGTCGGTGCCGACGTGGGTGACGCACGGCTCACCCTCGGCGACCGCGGCGATTGAGCGGAGGATCGGCCCGAGCGTCTCCCACGATTCAGCGGAGCCGCCCGGCATGATCGACGGCCCGAGAAGTGCTCCCTCCTCGCCGCCGGAGATGCCCGCTCCGACGAAGTTGATCCCGGTCTCGCGAATCGCCTTCTCGCGGCGGATCGTGTCGGTGAACAGGGCGTTGCCGCCGTCGACGATGATGTCGCCCGGTTCGAACACGGCGACGAGTTGGTCGATCACTGCATCCGTGCCGGCGCCAGCCTTGACCATGATGAGTGCGGTGCGCGGCTTCGACAGCGACGCGGCGAAGTCCTCGATCGACTCACTAGCCACAAATCCGGCCTCGGGATGCTCGTCAACCAGATCGCGCGTCTTCTGCGGAGACCGGTTGTAGATCGCGACGGTATTGCCCTCGCGGCTCGCGAGGTTGCGCGCGAGGTTAGAGCCCATCACCGCGAGGCCCACTACGCCGATGTTGGCCTGTGTTCCGCCTTGATGGCTCATGTCTTCTCCCCGGCTCGTTTCCCAACCTCAGATTATCGGTCTCAGAGATCTGACGCTGTCGCGGCCGAGTGCAGGGCTTTCGTAATGCTCGCGACCATGAGCGCCGGTGTTTGGAGGATGTCGACCCGGAGTCCAGACTCATCGTCCTGCAGCGGTTCGAGGCTCAGGTACTGAGATGTGAGCAGCGTCGGAGGCATGAATTCGTGCTTTCGATCGTTGATTCGTTTGTGAACAATCGGCATCGGGCCTTCGAGAAACACGAAGTATGCGTCGTGAACGTGATCTCGCAGAACGTCGCGATACGAGCGTTTGAGCGCGGAACAAGCCATCACGATGCCGCGGTCCTGGGTGCGACTATCCTCGAGGCGGTGGCCGACGGCATCCAGCCATGGCCACCGGTCTTCGTCGTTGAGGGGCTGCCCAGCAGACATGAGTTCGACGTTCTGCTGAGGATGAAGCTCGTCTGCGTCGCAGAACTCGTATCCGAGAGTCTTCGCCAGCATTTGGCCGATAGTGCTTTTACCCGCGCCGGATACACCCATCACCACGATCGATCGAAGCGGATGGATTGACGCGGTGCCGTCACCATGTGTTTGGCGGATGTCGGTGATGGTGCAAACTCCTTAGCCGTGGTCGGAGGTTCCCCTAGCGTGCTGATACGGTCCTCAGATCGCGGGAAGGCAGGCCGTAGGCGAGCTACATGGCGACGCTTCAATGAGCTCGTTAAATAGCGACCATATTCGCATAAAGCATACTTATGCAACTCTTGGACGTCGTCCCGTATCATCTGAGGGTGAGCAATGACACGAAGGATCCTGAGGCCAGCCAATCTGG
Source organism: Terrimesophilobacter mesophilus (assembly GCF_014200375.1). Classification (GTDB taxonomy): domain Bacteria; phylum Actinomycetota; class Actinomycetes; order Actinomycetales; family Microbacteriaceae; genus Terrimesophilobacter; species Terrimesophilobacter mesophilus. The sequence goes on from NZ_JACHBP010000001.1 coordinate 2,000,175, forward strand.
ATGGGGGCCAGTGACGGTGGTGGGCAGCGGACTTCACGCTCAGGTGCTCGAGCATCTCGGTCTTGCGATCTGCGGGCAAGAGCTCGCAACCGGCACGATCATGAAGATCGAGGATGTCGAGCGACAGTACGGAGTGTCGCGGTCGGTGATCAGGGAGAGCATTCGTGTTCTCGAGTCCATGGGCCTGGTGTCCTCCAGGCGTCGTGTCGGCGTGCTTGTCCTGGCCCCGAGCGAGTGGAACCTCTACGACCCCCAGGTGATCCGCTGGCGACTTGCTTCCGGTGCCAGAATCACTCAGCTGCGCTCTCTCACCGAGCTTCGGGCCGCGATCGAACCTGAGGCGGCCCGGTTGGCCGCCATCCGATCGCCCCTCACCAACGCGAGCGACCTCATGGGTCTTGCGGGGCAACTCTGGGCTGCAGGGGAAGCGGGTGATCAGGAATTGTTCCTTTCGCTCGACATTCAGTTCCACGGGCTTGTGCTCGCGAGCTCCGGCAACGAAATGTTCGCCAAGTTGCAGAGTCTGGTCAGTGAGGTGCTTGCTGGTCGAACGAATTACGGACTGATGCCGCAACACCCTCACGAGGAAGCTTTACAACTGCACGTTGACGTCGCGTCGGCGATTCAGCGGGGCGCACCCGACGCGGCTCAGGGTGCCATGCTGCGGATCATGCAGCGCACGATGAGCGAGATGGGTTCGATCTGGGATTCGCCCCATCAGAACCAGGATTTCATTCGCCGCTGATTCGCGTCGTGGCAAAGATAATATTCGCTTACCTCCAAGACTTGTAAAAATATGCTCTTTTCGTTTAGAGTCGCAGATTAGGGAGCACAGCACCGGCGGAGGCCGGCGTACCCGTCTCGCCAGGACTTTAGCGAAATTCAAGGAGGAATCTCGTGCGCTTCACACCAGCATCATGGCCTGACGCATGCCAGGTCCTGTTGTCATGCAGTGGGGTTAAGTACTGATGGTCACCACGACGAGCTCCATCCGCACGGCGAAAGCCGTGCAGACTCCGGAGCCGGAGGGCCCCAGCGGGGGAGCCCGTCGCGGAAAGCGGAAATTCCCCGTCGGAGTGTTGTTCATCCTCCCGGCTTTCCTGTTCATTTTCGTCTTCATGCTTTACCCTCTGGTGTCCTCCGGGTACATGAGTCTCACCGAGTACAACTTCGTCTACGACGACACCCCGAAGTTCATCGGGCTCGACAACTACTTCGCGGCGTTCCAGGACACGCAGTTCATGACTGCCCTCAGCAACACCTTCGTGTTTGGGATCTTTTATTTCGTGATCGTGATGGTCGCGTCGCTCGCGATCGCCCTACTGCTGTTCCAGAAGGTGCGGTTCAACTCCTTCTACCGGAGTGCGATCTTTGTCCCCATCGTCGTCCCGCTGTCGCTCGCCGCGCTCGTGTTCCTCTGGATACTCCAGCCCAACTACGGATTGCTGAACTACTTCCTCGGCGATGTTCTCGGCCTGCACTTCCTCACGCAGCCGTGGCTCAGCAACGGCACGACGGCCATGGGGTCCATCATCGTGCTCTCTGCCTGGGCGAGCATTGGTTTTGTCACGATCCTCTTCCTCGCCGGGCTCCAGGGCATCTCGCCGGACACGCTGGAAGCCGCAGAGATGGATGGTGCCCGGGGGTTGAAGAAGATCTTCTTCATCGTTCTTCCGAGTCTTCGCGAGACGTACATTCTGACCGGGACCTGGACGATCATCCATGCCTTGAAGGTATTCGTGGAACCGATGGTGATGACCGACGGTGGGCCGGGCACGAGCACACTCGTGGTCTACCAACAGGTCTACCTGACCGCGTTCACGTACTTCGACATGGGGTACGCCTCCGCCATGGGCTACATTCTCGGGCTGATCATCCTCATCCTCGTGGTGTTGAACTTCTTCATCGGGAGAATCCGGGCAGGCAAGGATGCGTAGGGGGAGTGATGTGACATGGTAAGGGCTTCTCTGTTCTCGAGGGTGTGGATGAACGTGGTGCTGGTCGTTCTGGCCATCCTGTTCCTCGCGCCACTGATCTACATCCTGTTCAACTCGTTCAAGCCGGCCGGCGAGATCTTCCAGGTTCCGCAGAGCATCCTTCCGAAGGAGTGGACGTTCGAGAACTATCTCGCAGCGACCAGCAAAGGGTTCATCGACTACTTCAAGAACAGTGTCGTCATCACCGTCGGCGGGGTCGTCCTCACTGTGCTGCTGAGCTCGCTGGCCGGTTACGGGTTTGCGAAGCTCCCGTTCAAGGGCACGAACTTCGTGCTTCTGGTGATCGTTGCGACGCTCACGGTTCCGCTGGTGATCTTCCTCGTTCCGATGTTCCTCATGGAGAACGAGTTCGGGTTGCTCGATACCAACCTCGGGTTGATCCTGCCCAACGTTGCTGTCGAGCTACCGTTCGCAATCCTCATTATGCGGGCATCGTTTATGGCCATCCCCAAGGAGATCGAGGAGTCGGCCACGATGGATGGCGCCGGCGTATTCCGTCGCTGGTGGACCGTGATGCTGCCGATGGCGAGGAACGGCATGGTTCTCGTTGTGATCATGGCGAGCTACGCCATCTGGGGCGAGTACACCATGGCGAAGGCCCTCACCATGGACCCTTCGGCGATGCCGCTGTCCGTGGGACTCACCCTACTCAAGGGCGAGGTGTGGCAGTACGGCGTCCTCGCTGCGGTCATCGTGTTGGCGATGTTGCCACCGATCATCATCTTCATCATCTTCCAGAAGCACATTGTCTCGGGAGTCGCGCAGGGCGCAGTCAAGGGTTAATGCGCTTCCTACGCAGAACAGTCTCATACCGGAAAACCAAGCTCAACCAAGAAAGGTGCACCACATGAAAAGGCAACGCAATGTCATGTCGCTCATGGCGACAGCGTCCATAGCAGCAATGGCGCTGGCCGGCTGTTCGGCAACCGGAGGAGGTGACACAGGCGACGCGGCCCCGGAGTCCAACGAGATCACCGTCGCCGCTCAGGCCTGGATGGTCCAGAAGTTCCACATGGCGGACATGGTCAAGAAGTTCGAGGAAGCGAACCCCGGAAAGACCGTCACCGTCGTCGAATACCCGGACAACCAGGCACTTTCCAACTTCGCGCTGCAGTGGAGTCAAGGCAAGTCGAGCCAGGACCTCGTCGTCGTCGACGGAGCCTCAGTGGCCGTTCAGTTCCTCGCGAAGGATCTGATCGTGGACTTCAACAAGACAAAGTTCTTCGAAGGCCCGACGGCGAAGGACAAGTTCATCGGCGAGACCCTTGCGTTCGACTCGCTTGACGGCGTGCAGTTCGCGATCCCGATTGGACTCGAGACCTACAACATCAGCGCGAACAAGACCTACTTCGAGAAGGCTGGCCTGCTCGACGCGAACGGCGATATCCCGGCTCCCAAGGACTGGAACGAGCTCTACGACATGGCCAAGGCCATGACGGTGAAGAGTGGAAGCACGGTCACCATGCCGGGTATGACCATCCAGTGGGGCCCGAACGCGATGAGCACCATGATCGCCGTCGAGCAGGCGGTGCGCGGTAGCTTCTACAAGAGCGACAAGAAGACGCTGACCTTCGACACTCCGGAAATGCGCGAGGTGCTCAAGATCTGGAAGAAGGGCGTCGACGAGGGCGTGTTCTCGATCGATACCTTCGCCAACAAGGATGCCGGGCGGAGTAACTTCAACGCCGGAAACATCCCGATGGTGCTCGAGACCGCCGCACACGTTCCGGAGGCTGCACCGACCATCGGTGTGGACAACTCGGTTGTGCTCGCGATGCCCGGCTCCATGGAGAACGGCTCATACGGCTTCACTGCGGGGATCATCATGCCGACGGCGTCGAAGAACCAGAACCTGGCCATGAAGTTCATCCAGGAGGGCATGATGTCCGATGTTCAGGTCGCCGTGGGCCTCGAGTGGGGAAAGCTCCCAGTGATCCAGGAGCACTTCGACAAGATCGACGCACCGTGGAAGACCGCGATGTACGACCTCGTCAAGATCTCGCAGCCGGCCCCGATGTACCGGGATCTCCCAGAGATCCAGGTCACGGGTAAGCAGATGCTGCAGGACTACCTGACCGGGAAGGTCGACCTTGACAAGTTCATCGGAGACCTCGAGTCCCTGATCGACAAGGCGAACAAGGACGCGAAGTAACGCTCGGTTGACGTAGCGGAAACAGCTCTGGAAGGGCCCTGCGGCATGGTCGTCATGCCGGGTGTCGAACGACACGCAGGGTCCTTCCGGAGTTCGCGGCGCGAACCCGGAGAAGCCCGAAGAGAAGCGAGGAAAGCCCCCATGCCGCAGGAATGGATCGGAAAGCACTGGTCGACCGGTGAAACCGTTACCGTCACTACGGAAGACGGCATCGTCACCGCTATCGCCCCGACAGCAATCAGCACAGACCAGTGGATCGCCCCAGGGCTCATCGATGTCCAGGTCAATGGGATGGGCGGGTTCAACCTCAACGGGGGTATGCCATATCCCGAGAACGTCCACGGCACGCTTGCGGCATTGCATCGGGAGGGGGTCACGAGATTCTGTCCGACGATCGTGACGGCGCCCCACGAGAGCATCATCGCTAGCGTCAGCGCCATCGTCGAGGCCTGCGACGCGGATGACCTCGTCGACTACTCGATCATCGGCATCCACATCGAGGGGCCGTTCATCTCCCCCGAGGACGGACCGCGGGGCGCCCATAATGTCGCCTGGGTACGGCCGCCGGACTGGAACGAGTTCCTCGACTGGCAGGTTGCGGCGAAGGGCAGGATCAGGAAGGTCACCCTTGCCCCGGAGCGGCCAGGCGCCATCGACTTCATCGAGAAGCTGTGCGCCAGTGGAGTGGTCGCCGCGATCGGACACAGCGCGGCATCCGTTGAGGACGTCAAGGCGGCTGTCGACGCCGGGGCGACGATGGCAACCCACCTCGGCAACGGGGCGCATCCCCTTATCAAGCGCCACCCCAACTACATTTGGGCCCAGCTGGCGGAGGATAGGCAATGGGCCGGCCTCATCCCGGATGGCTTCCATCTGCCACCGACGACCCTCAAGGTGATGATCCGGGCGAAGGGGCGGAAGGCCATCCTCACGAGTGATGCTTCCTACCTCGCGCAAATGCCCGCGGGTCGTTACAGCACCCACCACGGGAAGGACGTCGTGCTCGAACCCAGTGGGATGCTGCACCTCGCGACCACGACCGACATCCTTGCCGGTTCGGCGCTGACGCTGCGCAGAGGGTTGCAGAACGTCGCGAATTTCGGCATCTTGCCGCTGGGTGAGGCCATCGACCTCGCAACTCTGCACCCCGCGGAACTGTTCGGGCTCGATGAGAGCGGGGTGGGAACACTTCGCGTCGGTGGACCGGCAGACCTAGTGACCTACCGTTGGGACGAGGATTCCGCAGTCGGCGAGCTGGCGATCACAAACACGGTGGCGCGCGGGGAGCTTGTCTACACCGCCGAGTAAGCGGTGATCGTGCCTCAATAAAAGATGGACGAATGTGAAGGAGCAGGTCAATGGCTGAAGTACGCGAGGCGCTTGTAGGACCCGACATCGTTGTGGATGACACGGTGCTGGTAGATCATTCCGTCCTGGTGCGAAATGGACGTATCGAAGCTGTCGTGCCGATCGCCGAGCTTCCCTCTGGCGTGATCCGGCGCGACCTGGGCGCTGGGCTCTTGACCGCGGGTCTGATCGATGTCCATACGCACGGTGCCGGCGGCCGTGGCTTCAATGAGGGGTCCGCCGAGGCGAATCGTGAAGCGCTCTCCGCCTATCTGCAAGCAGGAGTGACCACGTTGCTTCCGACACTCGCTTCGGCGCCGATCGACAGTTTGGTGCGGTCTCTTGAGTCCGTCGAATCGGTGCGCGGCGGCGATGGTCTTCCACGAATTCCAGGTGTCCACCTCGAGGGTCCGTATTTTTCGGGGGAGCAGCGTGGGGCGCAGGATCCCGCTGCACTGCGGTCCCCGGATGATGGTTCGATCGAGCAGCTTCTGGACCATTCGGATGTGATCCGCATGATCAGCTTCGCGCCGGAACTCCCGGGCGCGGTCGAACTGACGGAGCGGCTCGTCTCACTCGACATCGTCGCCGCTGCCGGCCACAGCGACGGGCGCGATGAGGATCTCCTGGCCTGCCAGCGTGCCGGGCTGAGCCATGTCATCCACATCTTCAGCGGTCAGTCGACCACGATCCGTGTCGGACCATGGCGCAAGCCCGGCATGCTGGAGGCCACGCTGGCCTCGGACGACCTCACGGTCGAGATGATCGGAGACGGCAAGCACCTGCCGGACACGCTCATGAAACTCGCGATCCGCTGCCTCGTCGGCCGGCTGTGCCTCGTCTCCGACTCGACGCCCGGTGCCGGGATGGCGGATGGCAGCCGTTACCGCATGGGTGATGCCGAGTACATTGTCGAGAACGGTGTAGGAGTGACCCTCGACCGGACAGCATTCGCCGGCAGCACGACCCTGATCTCCGAGATGCTGCCGATCGTCGGGGCACTCGGCGTCGGTGTCGCCGATCTAGTTGCCATGGCCACCTCGATTCCCGCGAAGGCGGCCCGTCTGGTGGATGTCGGACGCATTGCGCCGGGGTTCCATGCAGACTTCGCCCTTTTCGATGACCAGCTGAATCTGAGTGCGGTGGCTCTGGCCGGCCAATGGTGACCCTGCTCGACGGATTCATCATCGTTTCTGCAGGAGTCGCTGCCGGCATCATCAATGTTGTGGCGGGGGCAGGAACGCTCATCACGTTCCCAGTGCTTCTCGCGCTCGGCATCCCGCCGGTGACCGCGAACGTGTCGAACACGGTCGGACTTGTACCGGCCTCGATCTCCGGCGCTTATGGCTATCGCCGGGAGCTGCGTGGTCAGTGGCCCAGCGTGATCAGGATGGCGACGCTGTCGGGGGTCGGAGGTCTGGCCGGTGGCGCGGCGCTCTTGCTTCTCCCCGCTGACAACTTCTCGGTGATCGTTCCATTCCTCCTGCTGATCGCCGCCGTCCTCGCGGCGATCCAGCCTCGAGTCGCCGCCTTTGTTCGGCGTCGGTCCGCTGAGGAGGCCGTGCAGGCCACACGCCCGCTCACCTTCGGACTGATTCTCGGTGTCTTCCTCACGGGTATCTATGGCGGGTACTTCGGTGCAGCGCAGGGTGTCGTCCTGCTCGCGCTGCTCGGCATTCTGTGGTCGACGGACCTCAACCGGGCGAATGGTGCCAAGAACGTTCTCGCCGGAGTGGCCAATGTGATCTCGGCAGTACTCTTCATCGCGATGGGCATCGTCGACTGGCAGATCGCTATCCTCGTCGGGGTGGGGTCCGCAATCGGCGGCTGGATCGGCTCCCGGATTGGCCGTAAGTTGCCTGCGTCGATCCTGCGTGCGATTCTCGTTGTGGTCGCTGTAGTAGCCGCCATTGTTCTGTTCCTCACCTGACCTTCGGACCGCGCGCCGATATGGGGTTTTAGAATCATCATCCTTATGAGTAACACTTTTGTAGAAAAGATGTCTTTTTAGTCTCATTTCTTAGACAGCAAGGCTAATCTAGGTCAAAATCGCCGAACGCAGCTGGGAAAAGTTGTTTGTAAAAGTATGCTTTTTAGAGCTAGGCTTTCAATTAAAGAAACAGAAGCCCGGACCCGCGAAGGCGGCGACAGTACGCCGACACGGAAACCGGCTGAGGTTTCCGCATCCCGCAATCGCCGGATCATCTGTCTCGATGAGGAGAGCACAATGAAGTTGAACAGCACCAAATTGGTCGCCGGTGGGCTGGGTGCCCTCCTGGTGGTAAGTCTTGCCGGATGTATTGGTGGTGACGGTCCAGCCAAGGCTCCGGATGCCAGTGATCTCAAGCTGCCGAGCTCGCCAGTCACGCTCAACCTCGTTGACGTTTCCGGGGACGTTGTCATCGCACAGCCGATGATCGAGGCCTACATGAAGTCCCATCCAGATCGCCTGGCCAAGGTTAATTTCGACACCGGTGACGCCACGGAAATCGCAGGAAAGCTCCAGGCGCAGCAGGCAGCTGGTGTCTCGCAAATCGACATTGTCCTGACCGGCAATGACGCACTTGGTGCGGGGATTGCTCAGGGCTCGTGGTTGAAGCTGCTACCTGACTACAACAAGCAGCTTGGCGACAGCGTGGCCACTTATCTGCCGGACGCGAAGAAGATGCTGGACCTTGGCGAAGGCTATGCGATCGTCAACGACTTCGGCAATCCAGGCCCGTTGCTGGAGTTCCTGCCCAGCACCGTGACCGATGTTCCGACAACCGCGGCGGGACTGCTTGAGTGGGCGAAAGCTAACCCAGGACAGTTCATGTACGCCCGACCTGCGAACTCAGGTCCCGGGCGGGCATTCGTACAGGGACTGCCATACATTCTCGGTGATTCAGACCCGAGCGATCCGATCAATGGCTGGGATAAGACCTGGGCGTACCTCAAGGAACTCGGCCAATACATCGAGTATTACCCCTCAGGGACAACTGCCACGATGAAGGAGCTCGCAAACGGAACGCGCAGCATCATTGCGAGTTCGGCGGGATGGGACATCAACGCCCGGGCCATCGGGACAGTTCAGAAGGAGGCTGAGGTTTCTGCCCTGGAGAACACCTCCTGGATCATCGACTCGAACTACATCGTCATTCCGAAGGGGATCTCGAAGGACAAGCTCGCGGTAGTTCTGGACCTCATCCAGTGGATGCTGACCCCGGAGCAGCAGGCGAAGGCCTACGATACGGGCTATATGTACCCGGGACCGGCAGTCGAAGGTGTAACGCTTGATATGGCACCGCAGGAGAGCCAGAACGTCATCAATGAGTTCGGTCGCGAAAAGTATGCTGACCTGATCGACTCCTACCCCACCGTGCTGCCGCTGTCGAACACCGCGATGGGCGCCATGTTTGACAAGTGGGACCGTGAAATCGGTGCCGGGATGATCAAGGAGTAGTGACCAATCCGTTGAATTCGGATGATTTCTCCGAACTCAGGTTGGAGGGGGTGTCGCGGGCCTTTGGCAAGTCCGCGGCACTCGCCGACCTGACACTCACGGTGAAGCGTGGCGAGTTCGTCGCACTGCTGGGTCCATCTGGCAGTGGCAAGTCGACGGCTCTGAACTGCATCGCCGGACTGCTTCCGCTTACGGCGGGGACGATCAGCCTCGATGATCGCAGAGTGGATCACCTGGCCCCCGAGCAACGGGGTTTCGGAATGGTCTTTCAGAACTACGCACTATTCCCGCACCTGACCGTGCGTGGAAACATCGCCTTCGGCCTCAAGATGCGCAAGGTGCCCAGGGCGGAAATCACCCGCCGAGTAGATGCCGCCCTCGCACTAGTGCAACTTTCAGCGCACGCCGACAAACAACCGGGACAACTATCCGGTGGGCAACAGCAGCGCGTGGCCATCGCGAGGGCGGTGGTCGTTGAGCCGCCCGTCGTCCTCATGGATGAGCCATTGTCAAACCTGGACGCGAAGCTCAGGCATGAGATGCGCGCCGAGGTGCGACGACTCCATCAGGAGCTCGGACTGACTACCATCTACGTCACTCATGACCAGGAGGAGGCTCTCTCGCTTGCCGACCGACTCGTTGTGCTGAGCGACGGGCGGGTTCAACAAATCGGTACACCTGAGGAGGTATACCTGCGGCCGATCAACAGTTTCGTCGCGGACTTCATGGGGTATCGGAACCTGCTCTCGATGACCGCGCACGGTGTCGACGGCGCCGACCACCTCCTTCTGCGCGGAGACGGGATCGAGCTCACCGCGGTCCGGAACGACGAAAGCGTGCTGGACGGTCCCGTGACCGTTGCCATGCGCCCGGATGATCTGGTGGTTGGGCAAAGCGGGGGTAACCAGTTCTCCGCGGTAGTCACCTCGATTGAATATCAGGGGCGCGACTTCGAGGTGCAGGCTGTTGCGACATCAGGTGCGGCACTGTTCCTGCGAACTCCGGAGCGATTGATCGTGGATCAGTCGATCAGTATCGGTATCAGTCCAGAACGACTGATGGTGTACCCGGCAACAAAGAAGTCGACGCCAGCGGCGCCGGTACCGGAGCACGAGGCGGTATAAGTGCCTTCACTACCCACCGCGTCACGCGCCGCTGCCGAATCGGATCACGCACGAGCCCTCTCTCGGGTTTCGCTTCGGCACCGGCTAGCCGAACGGGGCCTGGACCGGATCATCTGGCTGGCCGTTCCGGGTTTCCTGTTTGTCGTAGCGCTGTTCATCTACCCCGCGATCTTCGGCGTTGTGCTGTCGTTCCAGCCGAATGATGACAGCGGGTTCTTTGGGAACTACATCGAGTTCTTCACCGATGCTTACCTGTTCGACACGATAGGCAACACCTTCCGGATCGCCTTGCCCGCTGCTTTGATCAATGTGCTCGCATCAATCCCACTCGCACTTGTCATGCGTGGGAAGGTGCGTGGGAAGCGCGCGATCAACACCATCCTGATCATCCCGATCAGCTTGGGTACCGTTCTTGTCGCCGAAGGGCTTCTGACCTACCTGGGCCCGCAAGGCTGGTTCAACAGGATATTGATGGGGATCGGACTGATTCAGGAGCCGGTACGGCTCACCCACAACATCTGGGGCGTCATCATCTCGCTCATTATCACCGGGTTCCCGTTCGCTTTCCTCCTGACCCTTTCTTATATCTCCGGCATCAACCCCAAAATGGAAGAGGCTGCGAGCACACTGGGCGCTGGCCGGTGGCAGCAGTTCTATCGGGTCACCCTCCCGCTTCTCGCTCCGGGTCTGGCCATCACGTTCTGCCTCACCTTTGTTCTCGCGTTCTCCGTTTTTCCGTCAGCAGTAATGTTGGGAAATCCTGCGGGGGATTCCCATGTTCTCTCCGTCGCCGCAGCCCAGACCGCATTTCAGAAGTACGACTTCCCGCTCGCCTCGACAATCTCGGTCATCACTGCGGTCGTTGAGTTGCTCGTCGTGGCACTTGTCCTCCTGTGGCGTTCACGGTTGTATCGCGGTAGTTCGGCCGGCGGAAAAGGGTAGAAGATGACACAGCTTGTCGTGCGCGAACGTCGCGCAGAGCGCCAGAAGGGCGAACGACGTAAGTCGCCGTTTCGCTGGCTCGTGTGGGTCGCCGCGATCTTCTTCTTCCTCAACCTCTTCGGTGTCATCGCGTCGGTACTGGCGAACTCGTTCGCCACCGAATGGTTCGATACCTGGCTGCCTTCCGGATGGACGACGAAGTATTACCAGACGGCGTGGCAGGACTTCCAGCTCGCTGACACGCTGATTGTCACCATGCAGGTCGCCGTCACGGTCGTCGTTGTCTCACTCATCATCGGTGCGCCAGCGGCCTACGTGCTCGCCCGGCGGGAGTTCCCCGGCAAGAAGGCCCTGATGCTTTCCTTCCTGCTGCCGATCATGGTGCCTCCGATCACCTACGGTATCCCGCTCGCAACACTCCTGTACAAGTTGCATCTTGGAGGAACGCTGAACGGTGTGATCCTGGCCAACCTGGTTCCCGCCGTTCCGTTCGTCGTGCTCGTGATGACGCCGTTCATCGAGCAGATCGATCCGAAGATCGAGGCGGCTGCGAGGATGTGCGGAGCGAAGACCTGGCAGATCTTCACGCGCATCCTCGGCCCGCTCGTGATTCCGGGCCTGCTGGCGGCGGCACTGCTCGTGCTCGTTCAGACGGTCGCCCTTTTCGAGTTGACATTCCTCACTGCGGGACCCGGCACCCAGACGCTCGTCGTCTCGTTGTACTACGCGGTGTTCGCCTCCGGCATCCGGCCATCACAGGCGATCAGCGCCATGGCGGTCATCTACATGCTCACAACCCTGGTGATCCTGGTGATCGCGCTGCGCTATGTGAGCCCGACCCAGATGGTTACCCAGATCAAGGACAACAGCGACGACTGATCTCACTCATCCCCAGAACTTCCCCTCTAATTGTTTCTCGAAAGGAACTCCACCATGGAAAACCTGAACTACGACAAGCTCGCGGTCACGATCGCCGACTCGAACGATGAGCTCGGCAGGGAGGTGGCCGAAGCCTTCGCGGTCGCGGCGCGCGCCGCACTGCGGGAGAAGCCGGAGATCGCTGTCATCCTCGCGACCGGGAACTCTCAGTTGAGTTTCGCCACAGCGGTTCGCGAGCGCGACGACATCGAGTGGTCGCGCATCACGATCCTGCACATGGACGAGTACCTCGGCATGTCGGAGGACCACCCGGCCAGCTTCCGTCGCTGGATGAAGGAGAACATCGTCGCCTACGTCTCACCGAAGGCGTTCGAGGGCGTCCGGGGAGACCACGAGCCCGTCGAGGAGGAACTCGAGCGGTACTCCGCGATTCTCCGGGACCTCGACCCGGCGATCACGGTCATGGGGATCGGCGAGAACGGCCATCTCGCCTTCAACGATCCGCCCGCCGATTTCGAGGCGACCGAGCTGATCAAGATCGTCGAGATGGATGAGGTGTCACGCAACCAACAGGTGGGGGAGGGTCACTTCGCCTCGCTCAGTGTCACGCCGAGCCATGCCCTGAGCCTCACGATCCCGACCCTGTTGCGTCCGGACGCGGTGCTCGTCGGATGCCCGGAGGCGCGCAAGGCGAAGGCCGTCAAGGCCACCCTCGAAGGCCCGGTGACGCCGGAGGTCCCCGCATCCATCCTGCGGACGCAGGCGCATGCACGCCTCTTCCTGGACCAGGAGTCTTCGTCGCTTCTCGATCGCGTGCGGTCATGACGGAAGGCAACCTCGAGCTCTCGATCGTCGGCATCGGCGACGCTCGGCGGCTGAGGGTGTCCGCACCGTCAGCGGCGGCGCTCGCCGATTTCGAAGGGACAGCCGCGGAGAGTGCGACCGGCTCTGTGCTCGATGGCCCTCTCTCGGCAGCGAACGCCGTCGCGGTGCGCACACACGTGCCATCACTACGACCCCAGCCGATCGGCCTGCGCACGTCGGCCGGAGTCGGAGATCGCCTCGGGCTCGCGGCTCCTGGTCAGGTGCGCGCGTTCCAGAAGTTCGGCGCCGGCATCGTGCCGATCTTCGCGCAGCAATCCGCGCGGGAGATGGATCGGCTTGGGCGCATGCCGCAGCAGGTCCTGGATGACGCGACCTTCGGCTGCCTTCAGGCGGGTTGGGACGGTCCCGTTGGGGCCGACGCCGATCACCTGAAATCGACCGCCGAGATTGACCGCTGCCTCGACGCGGGATTCACGCTGTTCACGCTCGACCCGGGCGAGTTCGTCCGGCACATCGAGGGCACGGTCACAGCGCAGCAGCTTGAGGACGTCCCCTGGGGAGACCTGGAAGACGACCTGGAGTCGATGACCAGGCGCTATGCGGACTTCACGATGGAGGTCGGCGACGGCATCCTTCGCCTGAGCGAAGTCGATGTCTTCCAGGCTGCCGCGAAGTACGGTGCGGCAGTCGCCTACACGGTGTCGATGTACCGTCATCTCATGGAGCGTGCGACCTATCCGGTCGAGGTCGAGGTCTCCGTCGACGAGACGGATGATGTGACGACGCTTGCCGAGCACGTCTATATGGCCACCGAACTGAAGCGACTCGGCGTGGAGTGGGTGAGCTTCGCGCCGCGCTATGTCGGATCGTTCGAGAAGGGCGTCGACTACATCGGTGACAAGCAGGTGTTGTACACGAGCCTCGCGAACCACACGCACATCGCACGCGCTTTCGGCCCATACAAGATCAGCCTGCACTCTGGGTCGGACAAGTTCAGCATCTATGAGGGCGCGGCCCAGGCTACCGGCCGGCTCGTGCATCTCAAGACGTCCGGCACGAACTACCTGGTCGCCGTCGATGTGGCGTCGCGCTTCGATCAGGAGTTGTTCCGGAACATCTACGCCGTCAGCCGCGATGCCTACCGGGGAACCCGTGCGAGCTATCAGGTCTCCGCCCGCCTCGATCGCACCCCGGAACCTCATGAGGTTCCGGATGAGAGACTGCACGACCTGGTCACGGCCTTCGACAGCCGCCAGATCCTGCACGTCGGATACGGCGCGGTCCTGAGGACGGAAGACGGACAGGGCGCTTCGCCCCTCGCCGCCTCCCTCCGCGAACTGCTTGCTGCTCACAACGATGCCTACGAGTCGGAACTCGAGGCGCACATCGGCCGCCACCTCACAACCTTCTCGGAGAAGTCATGACCGCCGTTTCAACGCCCGGAGAGCTCTTCGACCTGACCGGCAGCCGTGCCGCGGTGATCGGCGGGACGGGAGTGCTCGGTGGGCGATTCTCCGAGTGTCTCGCTGCGGCCGGCGCGGAGGTAGTCGTGCTCGGGCGCTCCGTCGAGCGCGGCGGCGCAGTGGTCGACGCGATCCTGAAGGCGGGCGGAAACGCATCGTTCCAGTCTCTCGACGTGACTGATCGCGCATCCTTCGATCGTGCCGCGGCAGTGCTTCAGGATGCCGGAGGCTTCGACATTCTCGTGAACGCGCCGGGTGTCAACAACACGACGCCATTCGCCGACCTGACTGATGAGGAGTGGAATCGGCTGCTCGACGTCAACCTGAGTTCGGTCTTCCGCGCCTGCCAGGTGTTCTCGCCGCTCATGCAGAATCGCCCGCTCGGCGCGTCGATCATCAACATCTCGTCGGCGTCATCCGGCCCGCCGCTCAGCCGCGTCCTCGGCTACGGGGTCGCGAAGGCGGGAGTCAACAACATCACCCAGTACCTCGCGCGCGAGTTCGCCCACGATCGGATCCGGGTGAACGCGATCATCCCGGGCTTCTTCCCAGCCGAGCAGAATCGTGCGGTACTCACCCGGGAGCGGGTCAACAGCATCATCGGCCACACACCGCTGCAGCGCCTCGGTGTCCCCGAGGAGCTCGATGGTGCACTGCTGTGGCTGGCGGCATCCAGAGCCTCCGGGTTCGTCACCGGCGCCCTCGTGACCGTCGACGGCGGGTTCTCCGCCATGACCATCTGACCGCTCTGCGGCAATCCAGTACAAAACAGAACTTGTCAACAGAAAGGCAGCCATGATCATCGCCAAAGCAGAGGTCATCGTCACGAGCCCCGACCGCAACTTCGTCACGCTCAAGCTGACGACGGATGACGGACTCACCGGCCTCGGCGACGCCACGGTGAATGGGCGCGAGCTCGCCGTAGTGAGCTACCTGCGCGACCACGTCGTCCAGCTCCTCATCGGGCGCGACGCCCACCGGATCGAGGACACCTGGCAGTTCCTGTACCGCAGCGCATACTGGCGCCGCGGCCCGATCACGATGGCCGCGATCGCCGCAGTGGACATGGCCCTGTGGGACATCAAAGGCAAAGCCGCCGGCATGCCGGTCTACCAGCTGCTGGGCGGCGCGAGCCGCACCGGCCTGCTCGCGTACGGCCACGCCTCCGGCAAGTCGCTGCCGGAGCTGTTCGACAGCGTGCGCAAGCACCAGGAGGAGGGTTACCGAGCCATCCGCATCCAGTCCGGCGTCCCGGGTCTGAGGGCGATCTATGGAATCGCCTCGAACGAGACGTTCGCGGCGAACCACGGCCAGCGGTACGACCACGAGCCCGCCCAGCGCGGGGCGTTCCCCGCCGAGGAGGACTGGGACACCCGGGCCTATCTGCGCCACATCCCGACGGTGTTCGAGGCGGTGCGCAACGAGTTCGGCCCCGAGATTCCGCTTCTTCACGACGGCCACCACCGGATGACGCCGATCCAGGCCGCCCAGCTCGGCAAGTCGCTCGAACCCTACGACCTGTTCTGGCTCGAGGACTGCACGCCGGCCGAGAACCAGGAGGCACTGCGTCTCGTGCGCCAGCACACGACGACGCCGCTCGCGATCGGCGAGATCTTCAACACCGTGTGGGACTACCAGCAGCTCATCCGCGAGCAGCTCATCGACTACGTGCGCAGCGCTGTGACCCACACCGGTGGTATCAGCCACCTCAAGAAGGTGCTCGAGTTCGCCGCGCAGTACCAGGTCAAGTCTGGAATGCACGGGCCGACCGACATCTCCCCGGTGGGAATGGCCGCGGCCATGCACCTGGGGCTCGCGATCCACAACTTCGGTATCCAGGAGTATATGAAGCACACCGAGCGCACCGACCAGGTGTTCGAGCAGTCTTACACCTGGCAGAACGGCCTTCTGCATCCGGGCGACAACCCGGGCCTCGGCGTCGAGTTGAACCAGGACGAGGCGGGCAAATACCCGTACGAGCAGGCCTACCTCCCTTATAACCGTCTTGCCGACGGCACCGTCCACGACTGGTAGACAGACATGAATCCTCTCGTCGTCCTCCTGGGCGTCAGCGGTTCGGGCAAGTCGACCGTGGGCGAAATTCTTGCGCGCGAACTCGGCGTCCCGTTCGAGGACGCCGACGACCTTCACCCGCGGACCAATCTCGTCAAGATGGCGGCCGGGCATCCGCTCGACGACAACGACCGCTGGCCGTGGCTGCGCACAGTGGGGCAGGTGCTCTCGAGAGCGGATGCCGACGGCACCGGCCTCGTGATCGCCTGTTCCGCGCTCAAGCGCTCCTACCGCTCGGCGATACTCGCCGAGGAGCCTCGCACACGCTTCGTGCTTCTGGACGGCCCGCGCGAGCTGCTCGAGGAGCGCCTGGCGCACCGGGAGGGCCACTTCATGCCGGCCTCACTGCTCGATTCGCAGCTGGCGACACTCGAGCCACTTGGAGCCGACGAGCCGGGGGTCACCGTCTCGATCGACCAGACACCCGAGGCGATTGCGCTTGACGCCTCCCGGGCGATCATCGATTCGGCTGGACTGACACCGTTGTAGGGTCGTGTCATGCGCCCGCTGCAGCAGCAGATCATCCGCGACCTGAACGTGTCGGCGACGATCGACCCACGCGAGGAGATCGACTCCCGCGTCGGCTTCCTGGTCGAGTACGCGAAGACGACACATGCGAAGGGCTTCGTGCTCGGCATCAGTGGGGGGCAGGACTCCTCGCTCGCCGGCCGCCTCTGCCAGCTCGCGGTCGAGCGGCTCGCCGCCGACGGCATCCCCGCGGAGTTCATCGCCGTGCGCCTCCCATACGCCGTGCAGCGCGACGAGGACGACGCCCAGCTCGCGCTGCGTTTCATCCAGCCGCAGCGCACGATCGACTACAACATCCAGCGTGCGGTCGACGGATTCGAGGCCGAATACCTCGACGCGATCGGCGACGAGATGACCGACTTCACGAAGGGCAACGTCAAGGCGCGCACACGCATGATCGTCCAGTACGCGATCGCCGGCCAGCGTTCGCTGCTGGTCGTCGGCACCGACCACGCCGCGGAGGCGGTCACCGGCTTCTTCACGAAATTCGGCGACGGCGCAGCCGACACCACACCGCTCTCTGGCCTCACCAAACGGCAGGGCCGCGCGCTGCTCGAGGAACTCGGCGCACCGGAGCGTCTCTACCTCAAGGAGCCCACCGCCGACCTGCTCGACGACACCCCCGGCCAGTCCGATGAGGCGAACCTGGGCCTCAGCTACCAGCACATCGACGACTACCTCGAGGGCCGTGAGGTTCCGGATGCCGTCGCAGACGCGATTGAGGCGAAGTACGTCACCACCCGCCACAAACGCGCCGTGCCGGTCACCCCCTTCGACGACTGGTGGCGCTGAGGGCGAGTCGGCGGCGTCCGAGGGCGATGCCGCATCCGGCACCCGCGCGCATGCGCTAAACTCGGGGATTGAACTTCGGCGAGGGATCGCTGGGGCCGGGCCGTTTCAGGATGGCTGGGCGCAGCATCCGTAATCGACGCGGTGAGCAGGCAGGGTCTTCGCAGGCCGCAGAGTCTTTCCTCACGCGCAGGCGTTCGAGTTGACAACCACGAGACACGCGGGCCGGAAAGCCTGCGAAGGAGACAGACATGACCGACAAGAAGGTTTCGACCGGCAAGAAGTCGCAGGCCGACAAGGACGCGAGCGCCGACAACCACATCAAGGCGGAACTGCGCGAGAACTTCGGCAAGGGCTACGCCCGCCGACTCCGCGCAGAGGGCCGCATTCCCGCGGTCCTCTATGGGCACGGCACCGCGCCGCAGCACGTGAGCGTTCCCGCACACGAGGTCGGTCTTCTCCTGCGCAAGGCGAACGCCATCCTCGACCTCAACATCGCGGGCAAGAAGCAGCTCGCGCTCGTCAAGGACGTGCAGAAGGACCCCGTGCGCCAGATCATCGAGCACCTCGACCTGGTCATCGTCAAGAAGGGCGAGAAGGTCCACGTCGAGGTCCCGATCCACCTCGAGGGCGAGTCGTTCAGCGGCACCATCGCGATGCTCGAGGTCAACACGATCCGCGTCGAAGCGGATGCCACGAACATCCCGGAGCGCATCGTCATCGACATCGAGGGCGCAGAGGACGGCACGAAGATTCACGCTGCGGATGCCGTGCTGCCGGAGGGTTCGACCCTCATGGATGAGCCCGACCTGCTGCTCGTGAACGTCATCGTTCCTGCCGCAGTGAGCCTGGGCGAGCCCACAGAGGGCGAAGCGGCCGAAGAGGTCGAGGGCGAGGCTGCTGCGGAGGCCGGCGAGGCCGCCGACGAGGCTCCTGCCGAAGCCGCCGCAGAGTAGCTTTCACGCATGACCACCGATTCGTGGCTTGTGGTCGGGCTCGGGAATCCCGGGCTCGGCTACGCCGCGAATCGCCACAACGTCGGCGAGATGGTCGTCGCCGAGCTGGGCATCCGGATGTCGGCGAAGTTCAAGCGCCACAAGGCGAACGCGATGGTCGCCGAGGTGCGCCTCGGGATCGGCGGGCCGAAGCTGATCCTCGCCGGCACGAACACGTTCATGAACGTCTCCGGCGGCCCGGTCGCGAACCTGCTCAAGTTCTATTCGCTCGACCCGTCGCGACTCATCGTCGTGCACGATGAGCTCGACATCCCGTTCGACACGGTGCGTCTCAAGTTCGGCGGTGGGCATGGCGGGCACAACGGCATCCGGGACATCGTGTCGGCGGTCGGCACCGGTGACTTCATCCGCGTGCGCGTCGGTATCGGTCGACCGCCCGGGCGGCAGGATGCGGCCGACTTCGTGCTCAAGGACTTCTCCTCGACCGAGCGCACGTCGCTTCCGTCGCTGATTTCGGATGCCGCGGATGCCGTGGAGGCTATCGCCGTCGACGGGCTCACCGCAGCCCAGCAGCGGTTCCACTCGCCCGATCCCGCATCCTGAAGTCACCGTTGCCTGAGTAGCGCGCGTCACAAAGGGAAGCTTCGCGGTGACCGCTCAACCACCGGAACGGTCGGGCGACGTATCGAAACCACGGCACACGTAGACTTGTCCGGTGATACTCGAGGGCTTAAGTGCCAGGCTTCTGCACGCCCGCGCGTTCTCCGAGGCCGCGCGAAACGCCCGCAACAGCACTGACTTCTCCCTCGTCGACGGCCTGCGCGCGCCTCTGCTCGCCACTCTCCTCGACGCCCGCACCGGCCCGCAGGCGCTCTTCGCGATCGTCGCCACCGGGCGCGACTCCGAGTCCCTGCGCGATGCCCTCGCCGCCGTCGTCCCGGATGCCGAGATCCTCGAGTTCCCGGCCTGGGAGACCCTCCCGCACGAGCGCCTGAGCCCGAGCGCGGAGACGGTCGGCAAGCGCATCCGGGCCCTGCGGCGGCTGCACGAGTGGCAGGCGGAACAGGCACAGGATGTCGGATCCGCGCAGGGCGCAACGTCGCCCGGTGATCCGCTGCGCGTGCGCACCGGGCATCCGATCATCGTGGTGGCGAGCGTGCGCGCCGCACTCCAGCCGCTTGCCCCCGGCCTCGCCGCGCTCGAGCCGATCACGCTCACGGTCGGCGGCCGAGGCTACAACCTGGCCGAACTCTCCGAACAACTCGTCGCCCTCGCCTACACCCGCGTCGACATGGTCACCCGGCGCGGCGAGTTCGCGGTGCGCGGCGGCATCCTCGACGTGTTCGCGCCGACCGACGAGCATCCGGCGCGGGCCGACTTCTTCGGCGACGAGCTGGAGCAGCTGCGGCCGTTCTCGGTCGCCGACCAGCGCTCCCTCGACGAAGAACTCGTCTCGATCGAGCTGCAGCCGAGCCGCGAGCTACTCCTCACGGATGCCGTGCGTCAGCGTGCGGCCGAGATGCAGCACGAGTTCCCGAGCCTCAGCACCCTGCTCGCGAAGGTCGCCGAGGGCATCCCGGTCGACGGCATGGAGTCGCTCGCGCCGGCGCTCGTCGACCGGCTCGTGCCGGTGACCGACTACCTGCCGCCGGATGCCGCGGTCGCCGTGATCTCGCCCGAGCGCGTCGCGAGCCGGGCCGTGAGCCTGGGGGAGACGAACCGCGAGTTCCTGGCGGCGGCGTGGAATGCGGCGACGGCGGGGGCGGAGGCGCCCATCGACCTGGATGCCGGGGACTTCCTGTCGATGAGCGAGCTGCGGACCGCGGCCGGCCGGCGCACCTGGTGGACGCTGAGCAGTTTCGACAGCGGCGCCGATCTGCCCGACCCAACGCCCGACCCGACACCCGAGACGGGCGTCGGCGCTGGGGGAGCGCGAAAGCCAGAAATGGCTTTCGCTTCGAGCTCCACCGCGCGCATCGACGCAGCTCCCGCCCCCAACTTCGCCGGCAACCCCGACGGCGCCGTCGACCACATCGCAGCCCTCCTCAAGGACGACTGGACCGTCGTCATCACCGCCCAGGGCGCCGGCCTCGTCGAGCGGGCGGCATCCGTGCTCGCCGAGCACAACCTCGCCGGCCGCATCGTCGACGCGTTCCCCGCGGACGCCGAACCCGGCGTCGCCTACCTGCTCAAGGCATCCGTGGAGGCCGGCTTCGAACTGGCCGAGACGAAGCTCGCCCTGTTCAGCGAGTCCGAGTTCTACGGTCGCTCCGCCGGCTACGATTCGCGCCAGGTGAAGAAGCTCGCGAGCCGGCGCCGTAACGTCGTCGACCCGCTGCAGCTCAAGGCCGGCGATTTCGTCGTGCACCAGACGCACGGCATCGGCAAGTTCGTCGAGCTCGTGCAGCGCGAGGTGAGCACGGGGGGCCGGAATCCGGTCAAGAACTCCCGCGAGTACCTGCTCATCGAGTACGCCCCGAGCAAGCGCGGCTACCCCGGTGACAAGCTCTACGTGCCGACCGACCAGCTCGACCTGCTCACCCGCTACGTCGGCGGGGAGGCGCCCGCGCTCAGCAAGATGGGCGGCAGCGACTGGTCCGCGGCCAAGGGCAGGGCGCGCCGTGCCGTGCGGGACATCGCGGTCGAGCTCGTCAAGCTCTACAGCGCCCGGATGGCGAGCCGCGGTCACGCGTTCGGTCCCGACACGCCCTGGCAGCGCGAGCTCGAGGAGGCGTTCCCGTTCGTCGAGACGCCCGATCAGTTGACGACGATCGATGAGGTCAAAGCCGACATGGAGCGCGCCATCCCCATGGACCGGCTCCTCTCCGGCGATGTCGGTTACGGCAAGACCGAGGTCGCGGTGCGGGCGGCGTTCAAGGCGATCCAGGACGGCAAGCAGGTTGCGATGCTCGTGCCGACGACGCTGCTCGTGCGGCAGCACCTGGAGACCTTCTCCGAGCGCTTCGCCGGTTTCCCCATCCACCTGCGGGCGCTCAGCCGGTTCCAGACCGACAAGGAGGCGAAGGAGACGATCGCCGGCCTCGCGGATGGCACGGTCGACCTCGTGATCGGCACGCACCGCCTGCTCACCAACGACATCCGGTTCAAGGATCTGGGTCTCGCCATCATCGACGAGGAGCAGCGCTTCGGCGTGGAGCACAAGGATGCGCTCAAGAAGCTCAAGACGAACGTCGACGTGCTCGCGATGAGCGCGACGCCCATCCCGCGCACGCTCGAGATGGCGGTGACCGGCATCCGCGAGATGTCGACGCTGGCGACGCCGCCGGAGGACCGGCATCCGATTCTCACCTTCGTCGGGCCGTACAGTGACAAGCAGGTGGCGGCGGCGATCCGGCGCGAACTGCTGCGCGAGGGTCAGGTGTTCTTCGTGCACAACCGGGTCAAGAGCATCAACCGGGTTGCCTCGCAGCTCGCCGAACTCGTGCCGGAAGCGCGCATCGCGGTCGCGCACGGGCAACTGCCGGAGGGCGTGCTCGAGCAGGTCATGGTCGACTTCTGGGAGCGCAAGTTCGACGTGCTCGTTTCGACGACGATCATCGAGACCGGCATCGACATCACGAACGCGAACACGCTCATCATCGACCGGGCGGACAAGTACGGGTTGAGCCAGCTGCACCAGATCCGCGGGCGGGTCGGGCGCGGGCGGGAGCGCGCGTACGCATACTTCCTGTACGACGAGAACAAGCCGCTCAGCGAGACCGCCCACGACCGGCTCGCGACGATCGCGGCGAACAACGAGCTCGGCGGCGGCATGCAGATCGCGCTGAAGGATCTCGAGATCCGGGGTGCGGGAAACCTGCTCGGCGGGGAGCAGTCCGGGCACATCGCCGGCGTCGGCTTCGACCTGTATCTGCGGATGATCGGCGAGGCGGTGAACGACTTCCGCGGCGAGGTCGCCGAGGGCCAGACCGAGTTGCGGCTGGAGCTGCCGGTGGATGCGCACATCCCGGAGGAGTACGTGGAGAGCGAGCGGCTGCGGCTCGAGGCGTACCAGAAGCTGTCGGCGGCGAGCGGGCCGGCCGCCGCTCCGGATGCGCTGGATGCGGTGCTCGAGGAGCTGGCCGACCGCTACGGCCCGCCGCCCGAGCAGGTGCAGAACCTGATCGCCGTGTCGCGGCTCAGGCGGATGGCGCAGAAGGCCGGCCTGTCGGAGCTCGTGAACGCCGCCGGCAAGGTGCGCCTGGTCGGACCGGAGCTGCCCGACTCGATCCAGGCGCGGCTGCAGCGGATGTATCCGGGATCGCGGTATCTCGCCGCGACACGCACGGTCATGCTGCCGTTGCCCGAGGCTGTGCCTTCTGAAACGCTCGATGACGCTGCGCTCATCGAATGGGCGACGACGCTGCTCGGGGCGATCTACCCTGCGCCTGCAGTCGCGCCCGCTCCGCTGGTTGAGTAGTCGCCGCAATAGACACCCGCTGGCCAACCCCGAGCCTTCTCACTAGGGTGACGGCATGAACCCAAATATTCCCGACAACTTCGCCGCCCTCGCGGGCCTCGGAATCGTCTTCGTCGTCATCTACCTCGTGGTGTCCGCCCTGCTCATCCTGCTCGCGATCTGGATCCAGTACTCGATCATCTGGCGTGCGGTGCGCCGCGGCATGCGCGAGTTCCACTACGGCGGCAAGGATGCGCCGCAGGCAATTCCGCCTGTCCAGTAGCTCTCTGACTCGCGCGGCCGGTGCTTCTGACTCGCCGGCCGCGCGTTGGCGTTCGCGTGTCAGAGCTATTTGACATCAAGTAAAAGATTCTTTACAGTGGCCATGTCAATAATCTTGTACAAGGAGTTCACATGGCATCCGAAGAACGCAACGCCTGGCAGTTCGGGGTCCTCGCGATCGTGGCCTACACGGTCTACGTCGCGGTCATCCTGGGTCGCGCCGTGGGCGCACCCCTCGTCGAGGTCGAGTTCGCCTGGCCGATGATCTGGACGATCCTCGGCTCGATCGTGGCATCCATCGTCCTCGCGATCATCCTGGGCATCCTCTTCCCGCGCACCGTCCAGAAGCCGGATGTCCGCGACAAGCAGATCGGCCGGTTCGGCGACCACGTGGGCCAGGGCTTCGTCATCGCGGGCGCGGTCGCGGCGATGCTCATGGCGATCGCCGATTGGGACCGCTTCTGGATCGCGAACGTCATCTATCTCGGTTTCGTGCTCTCGGCGGTGCTCTCGTCGGTCGCGAAGATCGTGGCGTACCGCAAGGGGTTCCAGCCGTGGTGAAGCCCACGATGGTGACCAACGACATCCGGGCCTTGCGGTTCGCGCACGGCGAGATGACGCAGGCCGAGCTGGCCGACCGGGTCGGGATGACGCGACAGACGATCATCGCGATCGAGCAGGGGCGGTACTCGCCGTCGCTCGAGGTCGCATTCCAGATCGCGGCGGTCTTCGGGGTGCCGCTCGATGAGGTTTTTCAGTATCCGGATGCCGACGCGGCTCCGCAGGGAAAGGCAGGCAAGTGAAGGCGATCATGCAGGATGCGTACGGCTCGGCCGATGTGCTCGAGCTGCGCGAGGTGGAGCGGCCGGTGCCGGCGGCGGATGAGGTGCTCATCCGGGTGAAGGCGGCCGGCGTCAACATGGCCGACTGGCATTCGATGACGGGGGAGCCGACGTTCGCCCGGCTGTTCCTCGGCGTCGGCGGCCCGAAGGAGAAGACGCGAGGGTCGGATGTGGCGGGCGTCGTCGAGGAGGTCGGCTCGGCTGTGACGCGATTCCGCGTGGGCGATGAGGTCTTCGGTTCGGCGCGCGGATCCTTCGCCGAGTTCGCGGTGACGCGCGAGCGGCGGGTGGTGCCGAAGCCGGAGAGCGTGCCGTTCGTGCAGGCGGCCGCGGTGTCGATGACGGGGTACACGGCCCTGCAGGCGCTGCGCGCTGCGGGCGTGGTCGAGGGTGTGGAGGCCGGCATCCGGGTGCTGGTGGTCGGCGCCGGGGGTGGGGTCGGCTCGTTCGCGGTGCAGCTCGCGAAGCATGTCGGGGCGCACGTCACGGGCGTGTGCAGCACGGGCAAGGTCGAGCTCGTGCGTTCGCTCGGTGCGGATGCGGTCATCGACTACACGGCCGAGCCGGTGACGGGGGAGTTCGACGTCGTGATCGACATCGCGGGCGGGCGGTCGCTGCGAGAGTCGCGCAGGCTGCTCACGCCGAAGGGCACTCTCGTCATCGTCGGCGGCGAGGGCGGCGGCAGGGTGTTCGGTCTGGCCGGCCGCAGCTTCGGGGCGCCGTTCCTGTCGATGTTCTCGAGCCAGAAGCTCGTCGGCCTGTTCGCGACCGAATCCGCGGATGACCTGGCCGCCCTGGCCGAGCTCCTCGCCTCCGGAGCGATCACCCCGGCCATCGACCGCACCTTCCCGCTCGCCGAGGCGCCGGATGCGATCCGGCACCTGGCGGCCGGCCGCGCGGCGGGCAAGGTGGTTGTGGCCGTGTCCGCTCCCTGAGTGTCCCTAGCGCCGGTCGGCGCCGCGCCCAAGCCGCGCTGATATGGAACGGTACACGGCAAGGTCCGCGCGCTCGCCGACACCAACGGCTTCGATGCTGACCGCGTTCACCTCGTCCGGTTGGTATCGGTAGACCAGTCGGTAACGAGGCTTGTGTGTCCCATCCGTGTCGAAGTACATCTTGAAGCAGTCGCTGAGGTCTCCAGTGGCAACACGACTGTCGAGTCGAACACCCTGCACTGTCCCGTTTCGAACCTCTACGAGCAGCCCCAGCGCCATCTTTTGCAGCTCGGCGGTGGGAAGGGTCAGGAGATCACTCTCAAATCCTGGCAACGCCGTCAGTGCGAGCCGGGTTCTCATTACTCGAACGAGTCCAGGTCGACTCCGATCCGGGCGGCGATGTCAGACAGTGGGATGGCTGGGCCAGCAGCGATGCGCTCTCGGGCGGCGCGAGCGATGAGGATGTCCTCAACGAGCGGCAGGACTTCCTCGTAGAGCTCGAAGGGGATTACCGCAGCTTCCGGCTTACGGTGGGAGCCGAAGATCACCGGTTCGGCGGAAACACCTTCGGCGCGGAATCGCTTGAGCGCCTTGGGTAGTTCGTCACGGGCATCCCGGCTTGGCAGTACGGGTAACGGGGCAGTGAAGCTCATGACTCAAGCATATCATTCGCGCCACAAACATGTACACATTCATCTCCACATGTCACAACCTTGTGGATGCGGTTCTCGATCACGTCTGAGGCGTCACCGCCGACCTTCGTCAGGTGCTGGTTGCGCAGGTTCTCATCCAGGGCGAGGACCCAGGTGCCATGCCGTCCCTTGGCGCGAGGTTTGGCGAAGATCTTGGGCGCGAAGAGTTCGAACAGGTCGTAGCCGGCTTCGATGATCATGGAGCGAGGGTACCGACGTGAGAATCGGATGAGTCCGCGTTCGCCTGGATCTGGGGAAAGCGTGCAGCTCGGCGTGGTTGTGAGGGAGAGGAGGTTCTGACCGCGCAACGACACGAGAACAACCAGTTAAGCGACTCCCACCCACAACCCGTCTCGCGCACGTGTCATCGCGACGTACAGTTCGCGCCGATCGAGTTCGCTGCGTTCACTGTCGCTGGTGACATCGTCGGCGGGCAGTGCTTGCAACAAACGTGATGGAGTCCGAACCACGAGCACCTGCTTGAACTCGAGTCCCTTCGCGCGTTTGATTGTCCCGATCTTGACGGCATCGGTTGGCGTGCCGTCGTAGTTCAGGAGGTCGACCCATTTGATTCCAGCGTTGGTCAGCCGGGCGCAGACATCCGTGACCGCGTACTTGGTGTGGGTCAGGATGCCGATGTCTCCCGGCCGCGTGCCGGAGGAGATAAGGCCCTTCACGTGTTCCACCAGAGAACTGTCGTGTCGCGCTCGTGACGGGAAGCGATCGACGACAGGGGCTGGGCCGTGCCGCATGACCTCGACCGGCTTGTCTCCCTGAGCGGCCGCTCCTTCGATGTCGTAGAACTCATCGCCTTCGACAAGTTGAGAGGCGAATTGCAGGATCTCAGCGGTGTTGCGGTAGTTCCGCGAGAGCACGACGCCTCGCCCCGCGATGGAAACGTTCGCTTCGGCGAGACTGTATCCGCCGGGGTAGATGGTTTGCTGACCGTCGCCGACCAGGTTGAGGCCGTCGGGTTCGTCCCCAACGATGGAGTGCAGCATCCGGATCATCGCGCAGGTCATATCCTGGGCCTCATCCACGATGACGGCGCTGTAGCCTTCGAGCGGCTTCTTCTTGAGGCTCTGTTCCGCGAGAAGGATGATGTCGGCGAAGTCGGTGATGCCTTGGGCGCGGAGTGCGGCATCGTAGGCGGTGTAGAGGCTCCACACCGCGATGCGGTTCTCCGCCGTGAGCCCGCGGCGGCGGCCCACCCGGGGGAGCATGGCGTACTGCTCGAAGTGCGTGAGGCCCCTGCCCTTGATGACGCTCAGCACCTCATCTTTCCAATAGGTGATGTCGCCATCGATTCGAGCGAGGGGATTCGCTTGACCCATACCCTTCCAGGCGCGGGTGAAGGCCTGATCCGCCTTTTCCGGTGCGAGTCGATGGGGGACCCCGCGAGCTTTGAGAAGGTCGAGAGCGAATCCAAAGATCCCCGTGAATTCGACTCTGTCGGCAATCCCGGGACTCATCCGTTGCATCAATGCGGAGAGGACGTTCGGCAGGGTGCGAACGTATGTGGTCACCAGGATCTTTCCGGGGCGGGTGCGGGCAATGTAGGCGGCGCGGTGAAGCGCAACCACGGTCTTGCCGGTGCCAGCAGCCCCGCGGATGCGCGACGGGC
Source organism: Terrimesophilobacter mesophilus (assembly GCF_014200375.1). Taxonomy (GTDB): domain Bacteria; phylum Actinomycetota; class Actinomycetes; order Actinomycetales; family Microbacteriaceae; genus Terrimesophilobacter; species Terrimesophilobacter mesophilus. The sequence continues at coordinate 2,027,466 of NZ_JACHBP010000001.1, forward strand.
CGTTGAAGGAGCGTCGCGCGAGCCGCGCCTGATCGGGGTGCAGGTAGGACATCCACTCTTCGATGGGCTTGGCGAGGATGTTCGCCCACAGTGCGCCCTCGATTTCTTCGATGCTAATGAGCGCGTCCTGCTGTGTGATGGGGACGACCGGCGCCGGGAGGGTGAGTTCGGTCGGCTGGTCCCGCATAGCGTAGATCGGGAAGAGCTCTTCGACGGCGGCCAGTGCCCGTGCAACTGTGTCGGGCTCGAGTCGATCGCCGGGACTGATCAGGTGGGTGAGCGCCGCATCGCCCCCGACGACGTCCACCCCGTTGATGCGGGCCTTCAGTTCTCGTCGATTGGTGAACACGGCGACCACGTGGACTTCGCCGGGGGCAACGCCGACATCCGCGAGCACTTCCTCGGTCAACGTGCCCAGGCTCGCGATGTCGTCGAGGCGATCGGTGACATCGTCCTGTCCCTGGAAGATGCGTCCGGATTCGATCGTGACATCCGCCCATGATTTGGCGTCGACGATGTAGATCCCGCTGGGACCGACGAGCACGAAGTCGACCTGGGCTTTCCGTGAGTTCGGCCACTTCCGGTCCGCGAGGATCGTGTAGCCTCGCTCGGCGAGCGGCTCCAAGAGCCGGCCGAGCCACTTTTCGGATGCGGCAGCGGCGGCATAGTTGCTCGCCATCTGCCGCGCGGTGCGCGCGACGTAGTCGGCTTGTTCGGCCTGGGCTCGATACTTGGCGGCCTCGCTATCAGCGGAGTGTCCTGCCCTCACGTTGATCCCCCGACCCCCGCGGCCCCGGCTGGCCGCACTCTTCCCAGTGTGACTGAGTGAGCGACACTCTGCTATGGCCCTTTCGGGGGCATTCCGCGGTGGCGGCTACGCTCGCATCATGGCTCTTCCGGAGGTGTGCGTCTGCTATCTCGTGCGGGAGACCGCGCGCGGGCCGGAGGTGTTGCTCGGCCGGAAGAAAACCGGTCTCGGAAGAGGCAAGCTGGTCGGGCCGGGCGGGAAGCTCGAGGCCGACGAGTCGCCGACGGATGCCGTGGTGCGCGAGGTCGCCGAGGAAGTCGGCGTAGTCATCGACACCGATGCCCTCGAGCTCATCGGCGAGTTGACCTACCCATTTCCGCATGCGCCAAAGTGGAGCCAGAAGTCGTGGGCGTTCCTCTGCCGAGCCTGGGAAGGTAATCCAACAGAGTCAGAAGAACTTCGCCCCGAGTGGTACCCCATGAGCGCGCTGCCACTGGATCAAATGTGGGACGACGCCAAGTACTGGCTTCCGACTGCGCTCGCCGGTGACCGCGTTGTGGCCACCTTTTCCTTCGGTCGGGATGGCTCGACTGTCGAAAGCTCGGACTGGGAGGCTGTCTAAGCGGCTGTCCACTGCATCCGGTGATAGCGCACATTCGCCACATCGAGAACGTGGTCTTTTCGGAAGGACAGTTCGGCAATCACCTGGTCGCTCGTCGGACGCGCGACCGTGAAGTCATCCAAGATGACCATGCCCCCGATGTCGAGCTGCGTGTGGTGGTTTGGGCACAGGCAGAGGAGGTTGTTCATCGCATCCGCGCCGAGGTGGGGCCGACCCAGTGGTTTCACGTGGGCGCCCTCGGAGTAGTAGCGGTTGCCCGTGCCGGGGATTGCTGTCTGACAGATCTGGCAGTGGTGGTCATAGAGGAGCTTGATGCTGCGGGAAAGTGCGGTGTCACGGATGCGGCGTGAGACGACGCTCGTCGCGAAGGCGGGGTCGGGGACTGGATCCTCGGTGGTCCAGAGTTTTGCTTGTTCGGGGACGCGTTCTAACTTGAAGCGCACGACTTTATGACCGTCTTGACCAGTGACGGTGTCCCAGTCAGTTACAAGAAACAGTCCTGCGTACTGATAGCCCGTTGGTGGTGCATAGGGGTTCGATGGATGCGCGCCGCGAACAACGCGAACGGGAAGCCCCTCCACCATGCTGGTTATCAGTCCCGCATTCCCCGGCGCATCGACGGACTGATCATGGGTTTGTCGAGTTGCGCCGGGTTCGCGACCACCATGGCCCGTGTAGAAAAGGTAGTCCCCGAAATCAACGTCGTCTGTGTAGCCACCGGACACGACAATCGAATCGGCACCCTCTTGCCGTGTGCCAGAAATGCCCGCCTGGAGAGGCCGATGCACGTGAGCGTCATGAAGTTCGCGACGATCAATGAACAGATCGCCAACCTTCACTCCGTCGGGAGTGCCAAAGAATCTAGGCACGGTGCCTCCGAAGACCAGGATAGCGTCCTGGCTAGACGTCTAATATATAGGCGAACTGGCTCATGGTCACCGTCGGTTGGGGGATCATCCACTGCAACCTTCTCGGAGCCATATGTCACAGGTCCCTGAGATCCTTCTTGCCAAGAAGATCTGGTGCGGGCACATGTTTCCTGTCCTCGGCCCCGCCAGTTCCATACGACTCGGGATCGTTCGAGTGCAGAAATCGCGGCCGAACGGCCGATCCCCCCTCGATCGAGCCGACTGTATAGCGATTCGATCCAAGGAATCGCGATGGATCCACTTTGCTTTTGGATGCGAGTAGCTCAGCGCCACGTCCCAACATATTCGACGACTCCTCGGCGACGTTTCTCGTTCGGGTTGCCAGTATCCTAAACAAATCGTTGGTCGCGCGATCCTACGATGCGTTGTCCTACTGGGAGGTCGCCGTGGTTGAGGCAAAACTTGTCGCCAAACCAAACAAATTCGAGGGCGAGATCACCGTGTCATCGATGATTATCGACCAGTTATCAAGCGGCTTGTACGAGAACCCCGCCGCATGTCTCAAGGAACTTGTCAACAACTCTTTTGATGCCGATGCCACACGCGTCACCATGTCGGTCCGCCCCGATGCTGACCTAATCATCATTGAGGATGACGGTACAGGCTTTTCGGCAAATGATTTCAAACGTCATTTCGCGCGTATCGCCCGGTCGTATAAGAGAGAAGACGCGGACACCACGCCGTCCGGGCGGCCGAAGATCGGAAAGATCGGAATCGGATTTATCGCCGCGAATGAGATTTGTGAGCGGTTGGAGATCATATCCACTGTGGCGGGGAGCACCCAACTCATGAGTGTGACTCTCGACTTCGACAAAATGAGACTAAACGCTCAAGATCGAGCTAGAGAGAATGACGCCATTGCAAAGGGCGATTACTACGGGGAATTATCGGAAGACGCGGAGCTGTCGGATCATTTCACTCGCATCTACCTTCGCGACGTTCGGGAAACAACCCGCGATGTGCTGGACGGTGCCCGGCGCGGAAAAGGTTCGAGCAGCCTGTATGGACTCTCAGAGGAGTCGGTTCGCGATCGCTTAGCAAGACCATCGCTGACCAGCTGGTCAGAGTTCGATCTCTACTCGCAGACGGTTCTCGAGATTGCGCTCAACGTCCCCGTTGGGTACCACCAAGGCTGGGCCGCTGCCGGCTCAAACCCAACGATGCGCAAAATCCAGAGCGACGTCGACGCATTGAATTTCGAATTGGTTATCGACGGGACACCGCAAAAGAAGCCCACGGTCTTTCGCCCCGACGATGGTCGTATTCTCACTCGCGAGATAAGACTTGAGGGCGACGGTGTAAGTGCTCGAGGGTACCTATTCGCGTATGACCACAAGCTGCATCCGACAGACATCAACGGCCTTCTCGTCCGTATCCGAAATGCGGCAGTGGGAAAATACGACAGTACATACCTCGAATACCCCGGTTGGCAGGCTGCCCTGTTTCAGGACTGGGTGAGCGGAGAGGTCTATGTCGACGATCGTCTGGAAGATGCACTCAATATCGACCGTCGTACGTTTCGTACCACCCACCCCGCATATGTCGAACTGCAACGAATGCTCCACGAGGAGCTTCGATCATTCTTTGCAGAGGCCCGACGGGTGCTGTATGGCAAACGAAGTGAAGAAAAGAAGCTTGAGCGCGCTATCAAAGAGGCAACCGAGGTATCTTCTATCTCCAGCAGGTTGGGCAACACTCCAAGCCCGCCGCCAAGATCGACTCCCGAGATTCCACCTCTCGATACGGCGAAGCTGAGTCCTTCTCTGGTACCCAATCAAACGCTGGATTCTGCTGAAATCCGCAAGCTCACGGCGACCTACCGACCGTCTGAAGTAATCGCTCTTGTTGAGGCGGCGGCTACTAAAGTCGGCCTCACTCGAGCGCAGATTTCGTCGTTGGTTTCTGAGGTCGTTGAAAGTATGGGGCTTTGAGCCCGAGCGTGACTGCTGCGATGCGCAAAGAGCGACCCGCGAAGTCGACAATCCGAGCGAGATGGTTACAGATCATCAAGGAATATGAAAAACACTGGTCTTCGGATGAAGTTCTCTACACCACTTTGTGCGGTGCCGAAGCTTTGGACATCCGAATGATGGTGGCGGATGGACTAATCAAAGCCACAGAGGTCGGCGGAATCGCGGACAGCGATAAAGGGAAAGTTGTGGCCGTGGAGGCAGGACTCGATGCGTTGCTACAGCTGCGTCAATCGATTCCCGGACTCCGAGTCATTGATCAAAGAATTGACTACATTGTGGGCGGCGCTAGTGACCCAAACAAGTTTCCTGAGAAGAAGAAACGGGACGCAGCGCGTGCACGGGTTATCAACCTAGACTTTAACGGCCCTTTGAAACTTGACCATGACGCGCAGAATGGCTTTAAACATCCTGATTTGGAGACTGTCCGAAAACTCGCCGCGCTGCACGGCAAACCGGAAGTCCGGGCTCCGTGGTGTTTGTTGCTCACCTTTCAGTCGGAGATCACCTGGAGCGTGTCGACCCAGCAAGAAGTGTTCCGCTATCTCTCTGCTAACGCCAGCGAACATCATGGTTTTGGTAGACAACTCAAAGCTTTCTACGGCGACGAACTGTTCGATTTGATTACTGGCGATCAGTCGTTCGATATTTCTACGCACACGCGTCAATCGCAGCAGCTGCTATTGAGTGCTTTCGTTGCGAAGCGAGTCGCTCTTCTCGCGAGTACCTCCGGGTGGAAGGTCACGACGAGGGCAAACTGGCGTTATGGGGGAGAGGATTTGACAGCACCAATGTGCACGTGGATTTTTGACTTTAGTTGGGACCCCCGAGGGGACAGTAATTCGCATGCGGTCTACCAGGACTCGTTGAGTGACGTTCTCAGTGCCACAGCCGTGGTCAACTCCGGTGGGACGGTGATCTCGGATGCCTTCGCGTGATAACGAAAACCACAGCGGCGAGGCCACAAGGCTTTCGGGTCCGTCAGCGTCCCCCATTGCTGAAAGTCACGAAACCTGGACTGTGCATCAAGGGGACGCACGCAACACCGACGCATTCTTGGCGAAAATCGCGCAATCCACGAAAGGGGTGTCCGAACCGTTCTTGACGACCTCCATCACTTCGCCACCTTATGCGAACGTCGTTGACTATGGTGTCCCAGGGCAGATCGGCTTCTCGCAGAGCTACGACGACTATCTCGAGGAATGCCACCTGATCTTTGCCTCGCTCTACAAATGGACAAATGATGACGGCTCGATGTGGCTCGTTGCTGACTCGGTGACGCAGTCGCCCGGCCCAGGTCGGCCTAGTCGACTCCGACCTTTGCCGTTTGATCTTGGTCGTATGGCCGAAAGCGCCGGCTGGACGCTTCGTGACGTGATTGTATGGCGCAAAGATCGAACAAGGCCCTGGTCGAACCGTGGCAGGCTTCGAAATGGGTTTGAATATGTTCTCTACTTTGTGAAGTCGGACAAGTACAAATATCGCATCGATCGACTACGAGACTTCAGCGGGCTTAAGTCGTGGTGGGTTCGATACCCAGAACGCCACAACCCCTGGGGCCTGGCACCGGACAACGTGTGGGAAATCCCCATTCCCCTCCAAGGAAGCTGGGCGACCACGCAACTACGCCATGCCTGCCCGTTCCCGTCTGCCCTGGTCGAGCGCATCCTGCTATTGTCCACGGACGAAGGTGACGTGGTTTTTGATCCCTTTGCTGGAAGTGGGATGGTTGCGGCCGTTAGTGAGGCGTCAAAGCGGCTGGCGCTTGGTATAGAGCTCAACCCTACGTTCGTGAAGGCGTACCAGCAGCACATCCGCCCAGAGACACTGATCGACCGGGAGGTGGGTACCCCTGAGATTGCCACGATTACCACGGAACTGCTCCTTTCGCTCCGTGTGCTCAAATTTCCTCGAGAACTGCTACGTCAAATTCTCAGAGGTGGTATCCGTAGAAATGAGATAGCCGGGGTGGTGGTCTCAGCCGCCCCCTTTGACCTCACTCCGAGATCGTCTAGCTACGCATCGATTAGCTGTGAGTTATGGCTAGCGGATTCCGTAAGCGAAGTAAGAGGCGAAGAGATTCTTCGATTGGCAGAACTTGTTAGCGCGGTGCCGCCGCTCTCCAAATTCACCTTGGACTGCATCGTGAAAGTCACGTCGCTCGCGGATGGTTCTGCTCGCCACGCCGACGAGGTTTTTTCGGTCTATCGCAAGGGCAGGACTTGGTCCGAGTTCGACCGGCATGGCGGCGAGTGGGTTCCGTACTTGGAGAAGTTCTCAGCTGATTCGCTTCCACCAATTCTCTCCGCCTTGACTGTGCAACAAGCGCTAGAGATTGAATAGCGGTAGGACCAGCGTATTTCGGCCTGGCGAGTCGGAACAGCAACTCCTCTACGGACCGACATTGATCAATGGGGCGTTTGGCTGCACTCCAGTTCCGTGCAGTTACGATGAACAGCGCGTGGAGGCCTCCAATGTACGCATAGTCGCGCCGAACCGGAGAGCGCAGTTCGTCCCGCCCGCTTCTCCTCCGCGATCCGTCCCGCCACAAACCCGGCATCCCGCCCCACCCCACCGAGCAACTGCGACGTGAGCCCGTACTGAAATGGCATCCCGACGAGGTACAGGCCGGGCATGCTCGCCACGACGCCGCGCGGCGCGTCCGGCAGGCCGTGCTCGTCGAGCGGGAGGCCGGCGATCCAGTCGAGGCCGGGGCGGTATCCGGTCGCCCGGATCAGGGTCGCGGGCCGCGGCACGACCGCACCGGACGCATCCGGCAGGCCATCCGTCACCCCGGTGATGCGCGGCAGCAACGTCACGCCGGCATCCGTCACCTGTTTCATCGAGGTCCGGATTAGCGGCGCCCCGCGCGAGTGAAACCCTCGCGTAACCTTGCGCCCGATCGGGGTCGCGCGCGTGAGCACGCCGTTCACGAACGCCCAGTACAGGCCGCCCGCGAGCCGAAACACGGCATCCGGAATGTGCGGGGTCGGGCACCTAGCGAGGAAGACCGGATGCGTCTGCGCTAGGTCACGGGCCAGCTCGAGCGCGATCTCGGCGCCCGAGGTGCCGGCCCCCACGACGAGCATCGGACCGTCCGCGACCGAGGCGGGGTTGCGGTACTCGTCGCAATGCAGCTGCCGGATGCCCGCATCCAGCCCGGCGGCGAAACCCGGCACGGCGGGCACCCGCGCCGCACCTCTCGCGGTGCTGGGGTAGTGACTCCATTCCTGCACAATGGCGGGCGCTGCACTTCATCCACTTTTGGCGGAGGTTGCGATCTGGGCTCGAGGGCCTGCGCGATACTCGTCCGCATGACGACAACTACTTCCCGTCCAGAGCCCGAGCCGCTATGATTGCACATGCGTTGCATGCGCAGAACGAAGGGCAGCCGATGACAGCGAAGACCGTGGGATTCGCGATCGCCGATGAGGATCGCGAGCAACTCGACGCGCTCGTCGAGCACTACGGCAAGGGCAACCGATCCGAATTTCTTCGCGTGGCCATGAGACGCCTGCACCGCGACCTGGTGGCCGAACGGCTGCAGTCGCTCCAGGCTCGTGCTCGGGAGGAACTCGCCGGCCGTGCGGTCTCCCGCGAGGAAGTGACCGCCCTCGTCAAGCAGACCGCCCGTGGCCGCGAGTAGCTCCACCACATCCGTCGTCTTCGACATTCACGTTCTCGTCAACGCCCTCGTCGGGCCCGAGTCGGCGTTTCCGCTACTCGCTGCGGTACCTCCCTCGACGAGCAACGCCTCTGCAGACTGCCTGTCGATCGCGCTGGATGCGGACGAGTTCCGCCTGCACCTCTCACCCCACATCCTCACCAACACGGTGCGGGTACTGCGGCTTCTGGGGATCAGCGCGGAACTCGCGGAGGACTACATCGAGACGATCCTCGACATCGTGGCCGAGTCGGGAGGGCAGATCATCGACCCGCCGAGGACCGTCTTCGATGTCGACGACTACGAAGACAACCTGGTGCTCGATCTCGTCGTCGCCACCGACTCGCTCATCCTCGTGAGCGATGACACCGACCTCACCCAGCTGAATCCCTGGAATGGGCGCCTCATCCTGCGCCCGCGGGACTTCGTCAGCCGGGTGGTTCAATCACGGCGTGGGCGGTGACGGCACCTCGGACGCCGGCGGCGTCGCATCCGTCACCCGGTGCACCTTGTACACGACCATCGGGATCAGCACGAGCGAGCGCAGGTCGAAGACGGCGTGCGCGATGATCGGCCAGACGATGTTGCCGGTGAGGAGGAACAGCGCCATGAGCACCACGCCGATCAGGAAGCTTCCGACGATGCCCCACACGCCCTGGTAGGCATGCAGCAGCCCGAACACCACGAGGCTCACCACTACCGCGAGCAGGGCGTTGCCGAAGACGCCGAAAATGAGCGCGGGCATCGCGAGCCGGAACAGCAGCTCCTCCACAACCCCCGCGTTGACGGAGAGCGCCCAGCCGAACTTCAGCTCCGCGCGGTTTCGGGGCAGCAGCGCGTGGATGTCGCCGATCGTCGGCACCTCCTCGGCATTGCGCCCGAGGAATACCGTCCCGACGACGGCGAGCAGCAGGCCGATCCCGGCCCCGATGAGCAGACCGGATGCCAGCCCGCTCTCCGCGAGCAGGCCACGGAAGCCTGCCACCGGCGGCCACGTATCGACCTGCGCCAGCATCCGGGGCGCGAAACCCCACACGAACAGGAGCACCACGAGCGCCGACCCGCCGAACCAGCCGAGCGACTCGAGCACCCATTTGCGGAACATCGCCTGCCGCCGCGCCGTCGAGTGATACCGCTTGAAGCGTTGGTACTCGCGGCGGTCCTTCGTGCCCGCGCGCCAGGCCAGCAACCCGAGCAGCGCCACCAGAACGACTCCGAGCACCCACGGGGTGAAGGGGGCGTCGACGGGCAGCACCCCGCAATTCTGTCAGCTACGGCTGGTCAACTCGTGCCCCCCGCCATCATCGCCGGCCGCTTCCTCAGGCCTTGACCGCCCGGCCCGCCGCGAACGGGATCGTGAAGCCGAGCCCCGACGGCATCCGGTACTCGTGCAGTTCGTCGATCCGCAGGCCCGACCGGCGGATGCTGTCGACCGTCTCGCGGTCGAGGTGGCAACCGCGATCCAGCCGTCTCGTGAGCGGGGTGGCCAGGCGCTGCACACCGCGCAGCACAGTGCGGGGCGCGGCCGCCACATGCTCGACGAAGACGAACGCGCCGCCCGGGCGCAGCACCCGGATGATCTCCTCGAGCGCCTTCTGCTGGTCTTCGACCGAGCACAGCACGAGCGTGCTGAGCACCGCATCCACGCACTCGTCGGGCAGCGGGATGTCCTCGCAGGTGGCGACGAGCACCTCGCGACGGCGACCCCACCGGGCGGCGTTCGCACGCAGCGCCTCGGTGTCGCGCGGGTTCGGCTCGAGCCCGATCCAGTCCACGTCCTCGGCGAGGAAGCCGAAGTTGGCCCCGTCGCCGGCCCCGACCTCGAGCACCGTGCCGTGCAGGCCGCGGACGAGTGCGGCCTCGAGCTCGGTCGAGTCCTCGGATGCCATCACACCATCCTCCCCCCGCCGCGTCACTCCCCGCTAATGCGGCCGGACACCGCGCTGCGAACCAGCCCTGCACCGCGCCGTCGGCCGCCGTCCTGTCCGAAATGCAGGAGTTGAGCGCTCCCACGCCGACGGTGACCCAGCATTCGCGGGGGCGCCATCCAGCAACTCCTGCATTTCGGACAGCAAAAGCCGGGTGGGAGGATGGGACATGGCCGCTTCGCATCCGAAACTCGACGAACTCATCGCCGTACTCGCCCAGCTGCGGGCGCCCGGCGGATGCGCCTGGGACGCCGACCAGACCCACGAGAGCCTCGTGCGCTACCTCGTCGAGGAGACCTATGAGCTCATCGACGCGATCGAGACCGGCGACCGCGACGCCATGCTCGAGGAGCTCGGCGACGTGCTCTACCAGGTCGTCTTCCACGCCGACCTCGCCGCGCACACCCCCGGCGAGGACTTCACGATCGAGGATGTCGCCGCCCACATGACCGCCAAGATGGTCGGCCGCCACCCGCACGTCTTCGGCGACGCGGCCGCCCGCGAAGCCATGAACATCCAGTCGGCCGACGACGTCGTCGCCGTCTGGGACGAACTCAAGGCCCACGACAAGCCCGACCGCTCGAGCGTGCTCGACGGCATCCCGCAGGGCATGCCCGCCCTCGCGCTCGCCGACAAGCTCGCCGGCCGCGCCGAGAAAGTGGGGGTCGCGATCGCGGTTCCGGATGCCGTGGCCGCGTCCGCCACGGAAGCCGAGCTGGGTGCGCAGCTGCTCGGCATCGCGTCGACCGCGCGAGCCGCAGGGCTCGACCCGGAGCGCGCCCTCCGCACCGCCCTTCGCGGGCTGCAGGAGGAGATCCGCGCGGCGGAGGCTGCCGCATCGCCGGTCGAGTAGCGCGAAGGCAAGCCTTGCCTGTCTGGAAACTGTCGGCGGCGGCGCGTAGCGTCATCCCATGAAGAAGACAAGTTTCGACGCGCTCCTCACGACCCAGATCGGCAACGAGTTCGCCGCGAGCCAGCAGTACATCGCGATCGCGGTCTGGTTCGACAACCGCGACCTTCCGCAACTGGCCAAACACTTCTACCGGCAGTCGCTCGAAGAGCGCAACCACGCCATGATGCTCGTCCAATACCGGCTCGACCGCGACCTCGGCATCACGATTCCCGGCGTCGACGCGGTCGTCAACGACTTCCAGGACGAGCGCGCACCGATCGCCCTCGCCCTCGAACAGGAGAAGCGCGTCACGAAGCAGATCGAGGCGCTCTTCGCCGCGGCCCGCACCGAGAACGACGCGCTCGGTGAGCAGTTCATGCTCTGGTTCCTCAAGGAACAGGTCGAGGAGGTCGCCTCGATGTCCACCCTGCTCACGATCATGAACCGCGCCGAGAACCTGTTCGACGTGGAGAACTACCTCGTGCGGGAGGCCGTCGGCGACAACGGACTCGACGCGGATGCGCCGCAGGCGGCGGGCGGCGCGCTCTAGCAGCGGCATCCCTTAACGGGGTGGTGCCCACACCAACCCGAATGGTGTGGGCACCGAGTCCGACTCGCGGCACAGCTCGCACGCAGGCAGCACGGTCGGACAATGTGGCCAGCAGCGCGCAATTGCACCGCTGGTCAGGGCGGAGAAGACCTGATCCAGAACCTTCTCGTGTGATTTCGTTGCGTATCGCCCGTCTTGATCCCCCCGGATCCTCGTCGACGGGGCAGCGTCGCAACATGGCAACTGTAATTCATAACACCCGTTTGTGCAAACATCCGTTATGTTAAAGAAATGAGTCGTCGACCGGATCCGGGCCGCAAACCGGAATTGCTCGCGCAGATTCTCGAGTACCTCCTCGACAAGCCACTCGCGAGCCTCACGTTCCGCGCCGTCGCGACCGCGCTCGGCGTGAGCACCTACACGCTCGTCTACCAGTTCGGCACGCGCGCAGAGCTCGTGAGCGACATCGTGGGGGCGATCTCCGACCGCCAGTCCGACATCGAAGAGCGCCTCATCACGAGCCCCGGCACGCTCGACGCGTACTACGAGAACCTCGAGATCTCCTGGCGGTGGACGCTCGACCCGCGCAATCGCCAGCTGCAGCGACTCGAGTTCGAGGCATCCATGCTCGAGGCGCTCGACCCCGACCTCCACAACTTCAGTCGTGCGCTCTACGGCACCTGGCTGCGGGTCGGTCGCGATTCGCTCGAGTCGTTCGGACTCTCGTCCCACGATGCGGAGATCGAGGCGCGCATCATGGTGGACGCGTTCTACGGTCTGCAGTACGACCTCGTCGTGAACAATGACGCGGTCGCCGCGACGGCGGCGTTCGAGCGACTCGTCGAGCACCACCGCGAACGCGTCGAGGCGCTCGCGATTCAGCCCGCCTGAGGCGGCCCACCGGCCCGAGGTGCCAGAATCGAGGGATGGCGACCCAGGTGAACCCTCCCCGCGGGATGCGCGACTTCCTGCCCGAGGAGAAGGCGCGGCGCGAGCGCGTGCTCGCCGTCATCCGTGACACCTATCGCGCGCACGGCTTCGACGAGATCGAGACGCCCGTCGTCGAGGACAGCTCCCGCCTGCACGCCGGACTCGGCGGCGACAATGAGAAGCTCGCGTTCGGAATCCTGAAGCGCGGTCTGACCGCTGAGGACCTCGCCGCGGCATCCGACCCGCTCGACCTCGCCGACCTCGGCCTGCGCTTCGATCTGACCGTGCCGCTCACTCGTTTCTATGCGACGCACCGAGCCGCGCTGCCGAGCGTGTTTCGCGCGATCCAGCTCGGTTCGGTGTGGCGTGCAGAGCGCCCGCAGAAGGGCCGCTACCGGCAGTTCGTGCAGTGCGACATCGACATCATCGGGGATGCGACGGGCCTGGCCGAGGCCGAGCTTCTCGTCGCCTCGCTCGCCACCTTCGACGCGCTCGGACTCGACGGCGTCGTGATGCGCGTCAACGACCGGCGCATCCTCACCGGCCTGCTCGACCACCTCGGATTCCCGGCCGAGTCGCACGCCGGCGTGCTCGTGACCCTCGACAAGCTCGACAGGGTCGGTCCGGATGGCGTCGTCGCCGAGCTCGAGGCGAACGGCGCCGCCCCGGATGCCGTGGCCGCCGTGCGTGCGTACCTCACCCGTCCGCAGACCAGGGAATTCATCCCCTACGGCGAGCGGCAGATCCGCACGGCGCTGCCCGACGGGTTCGACTCGCCCGCGGTCGCCGACCTCGTGGCGCTCGGCGAGAATGTCGCGGGAGCGCTGGCGGCCGGCCCGGGCGGTGCCGCCTCGGCGAGAGACCTCCCGCTCCTGTTCGACCCCTTCCTCGTGCGCGGCATGGGCTACTACACCGGCGCGATCTTCGAGGCCATGCACCCGTCGGCCGGCTACTCGCTCGGCGGCGGCGGACGCTACGACGGAATGATCGGGCGGTTCCTCGGCACCGAGGTGCCTGCGACCGGGTTCTCGATCGGGTTCGAGCGCATCGTCGACCTCGTGACACTGCGCGACGACGAGGCATCGGACGCCGTGGTGCTGCTGTACGACTCCGACGCCGACTCCGCGCGGCTCGTCGCGCTCAAGGCCGAACTCATCGCGCAGGGCAGGCGCGTGCGGCTGGAGCGAGCACCGCGAAACGTCAAAGGGCTGCTCGACTCGCTCGCGGCATTCGGTTTCCGCCAGTTCGCCCACGTCGGCGACGCGGCCGCCGCGACCGACCTCACGTTCAAGCCGCTCGGATAAGCCCGCCCGGGCTACCCGAGTAGGCTTGTCGCGGACATTCCAAGCACGACGAAGGAGAACCCCCGTGGCATTGATCGAGGCTGTTGGCGCGCGCGAGATCCTGGACTCCCGGGGCAACCCGACGGTCGAGGTCGAGGTGCTTCTGGATGACGACACCGTCTCGCGGGCGGCCGTGCCGTCCGGTGCATCCACCGGTGCCTTCGAGGCCTACGAGCTGCGTGACGGCGACAAGAAGCGCTACGGCGGCAAGGGCGTTCTGAAGGCCGTCGACGCCGTCATCAACGTGCTCGGCCCCGCGCTCGAAGGCTACGACGCCGCCGACCAGCGCCTCGTCGACGCCGCCATGATCGAGCTCGACGGCACCGACAACAAGAAGAAGCTCGGCGCGAATGCGATCCTCGGCGTCTCGCTCGCCGTCGCCAAGGCTGCGGCCGACTCCGCCGACCTGCCGCTCTTCCGCTACCTCGGCGGTCCGAACGCCCACACGCTCCCGGTGCCGATGCTCAACGTCATCAACGGCGGGGCGCACGCCGACACGAACGTCGACATCCAGGAGTTCATGATCCTGCCGATCGGCGCATCCAGCTTCGCGGAGGCGCTGCGCTGGGGAGCAGAGACCTACCACGCACTCAAGGGGCTCCTGCATTCCAAGAAGCTCAGCACCGGCCTCGGCGACGAGGGCGGGTTCGCGCCCGACCTGAAGAGCAACCGCGCCGCCCTCGACCTCCTCGTCGAGGCGATCACCGCGGCCGGGTTCAAGCCCGGCAAGGACATCGCGCTCGGCCTGGACGTCGCCGCCACAGAGTTCTTCTCCGCCGGCAAGTACACCTTCGAAGGCAAGAAGGTCACCGCGAAGCACCTGCTCGACTACTACGCCGAGCTCGTCGCGAGCTACCCGCTCGTCACGATCGAGGACCCGCTCGCCGAAGACGACTGGAAGGGCTGGGCCGAACTCACCGCCGAACTCGGCTCGAAGGTGCAGATCGTCGGCGACGACCTCTTCGTCACCAACCCCGAGCGCCTCGCGACCGGCATCGAGAAAGGCGCCGCGAACTCGATCCTCGTCAAGGTCAACCAGATCGGCACGCTCACCGAGACGCTGGATGCCGTGGCCCTCGCCCAGCGCAGCGGCTATACGGCGGTCATGTCGCACCGCTCCGGCGAGACCGAGGACACCACGATCGCCGACCTCGCCGTCGCCACCGATTGCGGCCAGATCAAGACGGGTGCTCCGGCGCGCAGCGAGCGGGTCGCGAAGTACAACCAGTTACTGCGCATCGAGGAAGAGCTGTCGGATGCCGCGGTGTACGCGGGGCGGAGCGCGTTCCCGCGGTTCAAGGGGTAGTCATCGGCTGGCCCTTTTCGTGACAGCCGCTGCTCGGCGCGCTACCCAACCGCCGGTGACAGCGGAGCTTAGGCTTGACGCATGACCCGGAGGCAGAGGACCGAGCGCGTGCCCGTGCGCCTGCCCGAGCAGAGCGCGCGGGCGGGGTGGCTGCGCAGCATCCGCCTGTCCGGGTTCACGATCGCGACCCTCACCGTGCTCGTCCTCACCGTCGTGGTGCTCGCCCCGAGCCTGCGGATCTTCGTCCAGCAGCAGCAGCAGATCGCACAGCTGCGCGCGGATGTCGCCGCCCAGAAGGCCGGCGTCAAGAACCTGGGCGACGAGCGCGCGCGATGGGATGACCCGAGCTACATCGAGGCGCAGGCCCGCGAACGCCTCAACTATGTGTACCCGGGCGAGTACAGCTACCTGGTCATCGACGACGGCCAGACGGTGACAACCGACGACGGGCAGCCGATCAGCGACAAGGTGCAGGCGACCCAGGTCGACTGGATCCGGATGCTGCTCTCCTCCGTGCTCACCGCGGGACTCACCGAGGACAAGCCCGGCCAGATCGTCGCGCCGGTCATCAAGGACAAGAACGGATGACGAGGCCACCGTTCGCTCCGCCGACGGCCGAGGATATCCGGGCGGTCTCGCACCAGCTGGGGCGCCCGGCGAGGGGTGTCATCGGTATCGCCGCCCGCTGCGCCTGCGGTGCCCCCACGGTCGTCGCCACGGCGCCGCGACTCGACGACGGCACCCCGTTCCCGACGCTCTACTACCTGAGCCATCCTGCTGCGACGGCGGCCATGTCGACCCTCGAGGCGACGGGAGTCATGGCCGAGTTCGCAGAGCTCCTCACGGCCGATCCCGGGCTTGGCGGCGACTACCGGCGTGCCCACGAGTCCTACCTCTCCGACCGCGACGGGATCGACGCCGTCCCCGAACTGGAGGGCATCTCCGCGGGCGGCATGCCCGACCGGGTGAAGTGCCTGCACGCTCTCGCCGCCCACGCGCTCGCGGCCGGGCCCGGCGTGAACCCGATCGGTGACCTGACGCTCGCCCGCGCATCCTGGAGTCCGACCGTGTGCGAATGCGTGCCCGACGACCGTGCGGATGCCGGATGAGACGCCTCGTCGCCACCGTCGCCGCGCTGGCGATCGCCGCCTCCGTCGCCTTCGTCGGGGGAGGGGCATCCGCCGACTCCATCCGCGACCGCGAATACTGGCTCACGCAGTACGGGATCTCCGCCGCCTGGAACACGACGAAAGGCGCCGGGGTCACGATCGCCATCATCGACACGGGCGTCGACGGCAGCCACATCGACCTGAAGGGCGCGGTCAAGGGCGGAACAGACGTGTCGGGCGTCGGCGCGGCGAACGGCCAGAAGCCGATCGGCACGAGCAGCGAGCACGGCACGATGGTCGGTTCTCTCGCGGCCGGCAGGGGACACGACGGCACGGACGGCGTGATCGGCTCGGCCCCCGCGGCGAACCTCCTGTCCATCTCCATCGGGTTCGGCGCGGGGACGCGGAGCTCCGACGACCAGATCGCCGAAGCGGTGAGGTGGGCGGTCGACCACGGGGCGGATGTCATCAACATGTCCCTCACGCGCAACAGCCTCGAATGGCCGCAGAGCTGGGACGACGCCTTCCTCTACGCGTTCGAGCACGACGTCGTCGTGGTCGCCGCGGCCGGCAACCGGGGGAGTGGGACGACAGAGGTCGGTGCACCGGCCACGATTCCGGGAGTCCTCGTCGTCGGCGGCGTCGACCGCAACGGGAAAGCGAG
Source organism: Terrimesophilobacter mesophilus (assembly GCF_014200375.1). Lineage (GTDB taxonomy): Bacteria > Actinomycetota > Actinomycetes > Actinomycetales > Microbacteriaceae > Terrimesophilobacter > Terrimesophilobacter mesophilus. The sequence continues at coordinate 2,044,121 of NZ_JACHBP010000001.1, forward strand.
TTTCGACGCGTCATCCCAGGGGATCACGATCGCGGTGTCCGCACCGAGTGAGGACCTCATCGGTGCCGCACCCGGCGGCGGATACTACGCCTGGGCGGGAACGAGCGGGGCGACGCCCATCGTGGCCGGCATCGTCGCGCTCGTGCGGGCCGCGCATCCGGGCCTCGACGCCGGCAACGTCATCAACCGCATCACCGCGACCGCGAAGTCGCCCGGAGTGAAGGTGCCGAGCCCGATCTACGGGTACGGGCTCGTGGATGCCGAAGCGGCCGTGAACGCGAAAGTCCCGAAGGTCACGACCGATCCGGCGGCGGAGCTCAAGGAGTGGATCCGCATCCACCGGCGAGCGGATTCGACCCCGTCGCCGACCCCGATCGCCTCCCCGCCCGCGACCTCGGCTCCGACACCCGCGCCGCACGCCGGTCCCGCGAATCCGCTCGGCACGCTTCTGCCGACCGTCGCCCTGCTGCGCGACGTGGGGGTTCCGCTGCTCGTGTTCGCGGTGTTCCTCGCACTTCTCGCTGCCTGGACCGTGAGCCTCGTCCGGCGTGTCAGGCGGTCTCGGCGCACGTAGTAGATTGGTCTGGTGCCAAAAATCCTGATTGTCGGCGGCGGGTACGCCGGTTTCTACACCGCATGGAAGCTCGAGAAGTGGCTGCGCTCCGGCGAAGCCGAGGTCACCATGGTCGACCCGCTCCCCTACATGACGTACCAGCCGTTCCTCCCGGAGGTCGCAGCCGGCTCCGTCGAACCGCGCCACGCGGTCGTCAGCCAGCGCCGCCACCTGAAGAAGACGGAGGTCATCACGGCGACCGTCACGAAGATCGACCACGCCGCGAAGACAGCGACCATCCAGCCCGCCATCGGCGACGCGTGGGAGCTGAGCTACGACATCGTCGTCGTGACCGCTGGAGCGGTGTCCCGCACGTTCCCGATCCCCGGCGTCGCGGATCTGGCGATCGGCATGAAGAACATCGAAGAGGCGGTTGCTGTGCGTGACCGCGTCCTCACCAACTTCGACCGGGCGGCGAACCTTCCGGCCGGCCCGGAGCGCCAGCGCCTCCTCACCTTCACGGTGGTCGGCGGCGGATTCGCCGGCATCGAGATCTTCGGCGAGCTCCGCAGCCTCGCGAGCGAGCTGATCAAGTACTACCCGACGATCTCGTTCGAAGACACGCACTTCCACCTCATCGAGGCCATGAACCGCATCATGCCGGAGGTGTCGCTCAAGACGAGCCACTGGGTGATCAAGCACCTCGCGGAGCGCGGCGCCGAGATCCACCTCGAGACGCAGCTGACCTCCGCCGTCGACGGCAAGATCGAGATGTCGAACGGCGAGTCGTTCCACTCCGACGTCATCGTGTGGACGGCCGGGGTCATGGCGAACCCCGTCCTCAAGAACACCGACCTGCCACTCGACGAGCGAGGCCGGCTTCACGTCGGTGCCGACCTTCGGGTGCGCAACGGCGATGACGTCGTTCCGGATGCCTGGGGCGCGGGCGACGTATCGGCTGTACCGGATCTCACCGGCGGCGGCGTGGGCGGATTCTGCGTGCCCAACGCCCAGCACGCCGTGCGCCAGGGCAAGCTCATGGCGAAGAATGTCGTCGGCGCGATGCGCGGCGATGCCCCCGCGGAGTACTTCCACAAGAACCTCGGCGCGGTCGCCGGGATCGGCCTCTACCACGGTGTGTTCCAGGCCGGCCCGTTCGCCGTCAAGGGGCTCATCGCGTGGTTCATGCACCGCGGATACCACGGCCTGGCCGTGCCGTCCTGGGAGCGGAAGACCCGTGTCTTCGGCAACTGGATCCTGAACTTCCTGTTACGCCGCGACATCGTCTCGCTGGAGGCCCGCGTGACACCGCGCGCAGCCTTCGCCGAGTTCGCCGCGCGCCCCAAGGCCTGAGCGGCCGGGTGTTGGCGTCCCACGCGGGACGCCCTAGGCTGGGCGCACGCTGCGCCCCCGTAGCCCAATTGGCAGAGGCAGACGACTTAAAATCGTCACAGTCAGGGTTCGAGTCCCTGCGGGGGCACGCTGTGGCGTGACCCCTACGGGACTCGCCCTCTGTCTGAATCTGCTCGCGCAGATTCGGTTCGAGTCCCTGCGGGGGCACGGTTGACACGAGCGCCCGGCTCCGCCACTATTCTTCATAGTCAAGCGTCTTGGACGCTTGACCCACTTCAACGAGGAGGGGGCATCCTTGGCGCGAGTCTCTTCCGCGGACCGACGTGAGGCGATCATCCACGCCGCCCTCCGCGTCATCCAGCGCGAAGGCGTGCACGGTGCGACCACGCGCGCCATCGTCGCCGAGGCCGACATGCCGCTTGCGAGCTTCCACTACGCGTTCCGCTCGCGGGACGAGATGATCAGCGAGCTCATCGCGTTCGTGGTGGAGAACGAGGGCAGGGCCGCGATCGCGACGCTGAACGGCGACCGGGACATCCGCAGCGCAGTCCGAGCAGGACTCCAGGCCTACTTCGACACCCTCACCGCCGACCCGAGCCGCGAGCAGGCGATGTTCGAGCTGCTCCACTACGCGCTGCGCACCGACGAGCTGAGCGCACTGCCGCGTGCCCAGTACCGAATGTACCGGCGGACAGCCGGTGAGGTCCTGGATGCCGGCGCCGAGGTCGCCGGGGCGACCTGGCGGCTCCCGCTCGACCAGGTCGCGAGCCTGCTCGTCACCTTCATCAGCGGCCTCACGCTCGCCTGGCTCGCCGACCGGGACGACGATGCGGCAGCGCTCGCCATGGACTTCGCCGCCGACTCGATCGCCGCGCTCGCCGAGCCGCGACCGGGGCACGTGACCGCACCATCCGCCACCACCGCACCGCACTCACCACAATGAACGAGGAGTACACCCGATGACGCACAGCACTTCGGCCGCACCGGCGGCGCTCTCCGAACCCACAAGGGTCATCTCGGCGGGCTGGATCGCCCTGTTCGCAACGGCCTGGTTCGGCATCTGGATGGCGCAGTTGACCCCCGTGCAGCTGCTGCTGCCGCAACAGGTCGAGGCGCACGTCATCTCCGACAACTGGGTCGACAAGGTCGTCGCCTTCGGCATCATCTCCGGCATCGCGGGAGTCTGCGCGCTCGTCGCGTATCCGCTCACCGGGGCCCTCTCCGACCGCACGACGAGCCGGTTCGGCCGGCGCCGTCCGTGGATCCTCGCCGGCGCGCTCGTGTTCGCGGCCTCACTCGTCGTCCTCGGGATGCAGGCGACCATGGTCGGCATCGGCATCCTGTGGTCCCTCGCGATCATCGGATTCTGCATGCTCACCTCCGCGCTCACCGCGACCATCTCCGACCAGGTGCCGGTGAACCAGCGCGGCTACGTGTCCGGCTGGCTTTCCGCGCCGCAGGCGGTCGGCACGATCGTCGGCCTCGTGCTCGTCATCATGCTCGGGCTGAGCCAGTTCATCGGGTACACGCTCATGGCCGTCCTGCTCATCGCGTTCGTGCTCCCGTTCATCCTGCGCATCCCGGATGCTGTGCTCGCGCCGGAAGACCGCCCTCCGTTCACGATGCGTGCCCTGATCGCCGGCTTCTGGATCAGCCCCCGCCAGTTCCCGGACTTCGGCTGGACGCTGCTCAGCCGCATTCTCGTGAACTTCGGCAACGCATTCGGTACCGGCCTGCTGCTGTACTTCCTCCAGGACGGACTCGGCTTCGCCCCAGGGGACCCCGCGCAGGACGCGCTGCTCATCCTGACCCTCATCTACATGGTGTTCGTGGTCGCAGCGTCGCTCGTGCTCGGCCGCCTCTCCGACCGGCTCGGCCGCCGCAAGATGTTCGTGTTCACGGCATCCGCCCTTCAAGCACTCGCCGCGCTGCTGCTCGCCTTCGTCCCGTCGTTCGAGGTCGCCTGGGTCGCCGCCGGCCTTCTCGGGCTCGGCTACGGATGCTTCCTCTCGGTGGACCAGGCGCTCGCCACCCAGGTGCTGCCGTACGCCGCCGCCCGCGGCAAGGACCTCGGGATCATGAACATCGCCACGACCGTGCCCCAGGCGCTCGCCCCGCTGCTCGGCGCGTTCATCGTGGCGGCCCTCGTCGGATTCCAGGGCCTGTTCCTCATCGCCGCCATCGCCGCGCTCGTCGGCGGCCTCGCGGTCATCCCGGTGAGATCGGTGCGGTAGGACGGGCATGCGACTCGATCGACCGTCCGCCACGCCCTGGACGAACCCGGGGGAGTACTGGCCGGCGCTCACGGCGGCGACGGCCGGGCTCGACACCCCGTTCGGCGTGCTCTCCCTGCCGGCGCTCGCGCACAACGTCCACGACATGCTCGATCGCCGCTCGACGACAGGCGGAACGACGACCATCCGCGTGGCGAGCAAGTCGCTGCGGGTGCGCGGCGCCATCGAGGCGATCGAGGCGGTCCCCGGATACCACGGCGTCCTCGCCTACACGCTGCCGGAGGCGCTGTGGCTGGCCGAGACGATCCGGGATGTCGTGGTCGGCTACCCGAGCGTAGACCGGTCGGCGATCCGTCGGCTCGGCAGCGATGCGGCGCTTGCCGCGCGCGTCACGATCATGGTGGACTCCGTCGCCCAGCTCGACCTCGTCGACAGCGTCCTCGCGCCGGGGAAGCGCGCGGACATCCGCGTGTGCCTCGAACTCGACGCGTCCTGGGACTCCCGGATGCTCGGCCACATCGGCACGTGGCGGTCGCCTGTCCGCACCGCCGTGCAGGCACGGGAGCTGGCCCAAGCGATCGTCGAGCGGCCCGGCTTCGTTCTCGTCGGACTCATGGCCTATGAGGGGCAGATCGCGGGGACCGTCGATCGACCGGAGGGAAGGCCCGCCTACGGGGCGGTCGTGCGGTGGATGCAGAGACGCTCCGCGGCCGAACTCGCGGCGCGTCGGGCCGACGCCGTCGCCGCCGTGCGAGAGGTCGCCGACCTGGAGTTCGTGAACGGGGGCGGCACGGGCTCCATCGAATCGACGAGTGCGGAGTCCGCCGTCACGGAGATCGCCGCAGGCAGCGGCCTCTTCGGCCCGCACCTGTTCGACCACTACAGCGGATTCAGCCCCGCACCCGCGGCCGCGTTCGCCCTCTCGGTCGTGCGCAAGCCGACATCCGACATCGCGACAGTGCTCGGCGGCGGCTGGATCGCCTCCGGACCCCCCGCCGTCGACCGCATGCCGCTCGCGGTCTGGCCGGAGGGCCTGCGGATGATCCCCCGCGAGATGGCGGGCGAAGTGCAGACCCCGCTCTCGCACGCGAGCACTCTCGAGGTGGGGAACCGCGTATGGTTCCGTCATACGAAGGCCGGTGAATTCGCCGAGCACCTGAATGAGGTCGCCATCGTCGATGGCGACCGGATCGTCGACACGCTCCCCACATATCGGGGCGAAGGGAAGGCCTGGCTGTGACGAGCACGACCGAGCCCCGAGAAGGCGCCCTGCTCGCGCGCGGCAGGCGATGGCAGAACTGGGGCCGCGTGGAGAGCGCAGACCCGGTCCACGTCGCCAGGCCGACGAGCGTCGACGAGGCGATCGATGTCGTCGGGCGCGCCCGCGAGCTCGGACTGCCCGTGAAGGCGATCGGCGCCGGGCACAGCTTCACCGCCATCGCGGTGGCGCCCGGCATCCAGGTGGACGTTTCGGCGCTGGACGGAGTACTCGACGTGGACGCGGAACTGCGCCGCGTCACCCTCGGCGCAGGAACGAACCTGTACCAGGTACCCGCGCTCCTGGCCCCGCACGGGCTCGCGATGGAGAACCTCGGCGACATCGACCGGCAGACGATCGCAGGGGCGACCTCGACGGGCACCCACGGCACGGGCGGGCGCTTCCGCGGGCTCGCCGCCCAGCTCGTGGGCGCCACCCTCGTCACGGCCGACGGCGGCATCCTGCGGGTGAGCGGAACGGAGAACGCAGAACTGCTGCCCGCCGTGCGGCTCGGGCTCGGAGCGCTCGGCATCCTCGTCGACGTGACGGTGCAGTGCGTCCCGGCATTCGCACTGCACGCACTCGAGCAGCCAGAACCGATGGACCGCGTGCTCGACGACTTCGAGGACCGCGTCGACTCAGCCGACCACTTCGAGTTCTACTGGTTCCCGCACACTGAGACGGTGCTGACGAAGACGAACACGAGGCTTCCTGCGGATGCGCCCCTGCATCCGCTCGGGCGGGCGAGACGGTGGGTCGACGACTCCCTCATGGCGAACGGGCTCTTCGCCCTCACCTGTGGCACCGGCAGGACGATCCCCGCCGCCATCCCCGGCATCAACCGCCTCGCGAGCAGGCTGACCGGAGACCGGGAGTTCACCGATGTGTCCACCTCGGTCTTCACGACCCAGCGCTCGGTGCGGTTCCGCGAGATGGAATACGCGATCCCGCGCCACCTGGTTCCGGATGCCGTGAGGGCGATCCGCGCGCTCATCGACTCCCGCGGGTGGCGCATCTCGTTCCCGATCGAGGTGCGCGCTGCCGCAGCGGACGACCTGTGGCTCTCCACCGCGAACGGGCGCGACACCGGCTACATCGCGGTGCACCGGTACTGGCGTGAGAACCACCTCGAGTACTTCCACGCGGTCGAGGACATTCTCCGTGGGTTCGGCGGGCGGCCGCACTGGGGCAAGATCCACTTCCAGGACGCGGAGTCGCTCTCCTCGCTGTACCCGGGATTCGCCGACTTCCGCGCCGTCCGGAATCGCCTCGACCCGGATCGCGTATTCGCGAACCCCTACCTGGAGCGGGTGCTCGGCGCATGAACGACGATCGGGAGACCCCGGAGGTGTTCGCCGAGCGGATTCCGGCCGACTTCACCATGGGGGTGTCGACAGCGGCCTTCCAGATCGAGGGCGCCGTGCGCGAGGGTGGGCGCGGGCCGTCCACCTGGGACACCTTCATGGCCCAGCCGGGTCGCATCCTGGACCACAGCACGGCGGAGATCACCGACGACCACTACCACCGCTACCAGGAGGATGTCGCGCTCCTGAAGGGGCTCGGTGTCGACTCGTACCGGTTCTCCCTGTCCTGGCCGCGCATCCAGCCGGGTGGGAAGGGCCACGCGAATCGCGAGGGCATCGCGTTCTACGATCGGCTGCTCGATGAATTGCTCGCGGCAGGCATCCGACCCATGGTCACCCTGTATCACTGGGACACGCCGGAGGAGCTGCAGCGGGCGGGCGGATGGATGGCACGGGACACGGCCAAGCGCCTCGGCGACTACGCGACGCTCGCGGCGGAGGCATTCGGCGACCGCGTCGACAAGTGGGTGACGATCAACGAACCGACGACGGTGACGCTCAACGGCTATGCGCTCGGTATCCACGCGCCGGGCTCTGCGCTGCTCTTCGATGCGCTCCCCGCGGCGCACCACCAGCTGCTCGGCCACGGCTACGCCGTGCAGGCGCTGCGCGCGGCCGGTGTCTCAGGCGGCATCGGCATGACGAATGTGCACTCGCCCGTCGTTCCGGCCCGCGACCGGATGGCGGACCGTTTCTTCGCGAACGTGTTCGACACCGTGCACAATCGGATCTTCGCGGACCCGGTCCTGCTCGGCAGCTATCCGAAGCCGCCATTCGGCTCCGGTCGGCTGTTCCGGGCGCTCAGCGAGGTGGACCAGGATGATCTCGCCACCATCCACCAGCCGCTCGACTTCTACGGCCTGAACTACTACATGCCGACGCGCATCCGGGCCGGGTCGCCCACGGTCGGTGAGACGCCGGATGGCGAGGCCGAGCGCATGAAGGATGTCCCGTTCTCGCTCGTCCCGTTCCCCGAGTTCGCGAAGACCGGGTTCGGTTGGCCGGTCGCCCCGGAGTATCTCGCCGTGACACTCGGCGACATGGTGGAGCGCTACGGCGAAGCGCTCCCCCCCGTGTACATCACCGAGGGGGGCGTGAGCTACCCGGATGCACGAGGGGCGGCCGGCGCATTCCACGACGATCGGCGTATCGACTACATCGCAGAGCACCTCGCGATCGTGCTCGACGGAGCCCCCGGCATCGACATCCGCGGGTATTTCGTCTGGTCGCTGCTCGACAACTGGGAGTGGGCGGCCGGGTTCACGCAGCGCTTCGGACTCGTGCACGTGGACTTCGACTCGCTCGTGCGCACGCCCAAGGACTCGTACCGCTGGCTGCAGTCCGTGCTCGCGGCTCGGTGAGCGGCGGAGGGCCAGCGGGGCTCCTGTGACCGGGCGCCCGGTTCGCTGAACGCCCGGTGAATTCTCGGTGGGAGCGCAGTCAGGTTTCGTTATAGTTGACTGCGAAGCAGCGCGCCGCTGGCGGGCACAATGCACGTCCGGGCAACACCGAAGGAGCTCACTGCAATGGATTCACTCTGGATCGTCATCGGCATCATCGTCTTGCTGGTCGTCATCATCGGGATCTACCTGTGGTCCACCTACAACTCGCTCGTGCGCCTCAAGGTGCGTGTGGACGAGGCATGGAGCGACATCACCGTCCAGCTCAAGCGGCGGGCCGACCTCATCCCGAATCTCATCGAGTCGGTCAAGGGCTACGCGGCGCACGAGAAGGGCGTCTTCGAGGCGGTCACGAAGGCCCGCGCAGAGTCGCTGAGTGCCGGCACCCCGGCCGAGGCCGCTGCAGCCGAGAACCACATGCAGGCCGCGCTCAAGAGCATCTTCGCGGTGGCGGAGGCCTACCCGCAGCTCCAGGCCAGCCAGAACTACCTGCAACTGCAGGGCGAGCTGGTCGACACCGAGGACAAGATCCAGGCGAGCCGCCGTTTCTACAACGGCGGGGTGCGCGAGTTCAACACGAAGATCCAGGTGTTCCCGAACACCCTCTTCGTTCGTGGACTCGGGTTCACCGAGCGCGAGTTCTTCGAGGTGTCCGACTCGGCCGCGATCGCCGAGCCGCCTCGGGTTCAATTCTGACCAGCCGGTTGAGCAGCGCTGCGTGCGGCGCGCATCGAAATCCCATATGCCGATTCAGGGTTGACCCGTGTACAAAGCGATAGCGCGCAACAAGCGCAACACCGTGTTCATCATGGTGCTGTTCGTCCTGCTCGTCGCGGCGATCGGATTCGCGGTGAACCTCATCTGGGGCGACCCTCTCGGCACCGGCGACTGGACCGTGACGATCGCGACCATGATCGGCGTGGGCATCTACGTCGTCATCCAGTACTTCGCCGGAAGCAGCCAGGCGCTTGCGATGAGCGGGGCGCGGCAGATCCAGAAGGCCGACAACCCGAGGCTGTACCGGGTGGTCGAGAACCTGGCGATCACCAAGGGGCTGCCGATGCCAAAGGTGTACATCGTGGACGATCCGTCGCCCAATGCGTTCGCGACCGGCCGGAAACCGGAGCTCGCCTCCGTCGCCGCGACGACCGGGCTGCTCGACATGATGACCGACTCCGAGCTCGAGGGAGTCATGGCGCACGAGATGGGCCACGTCGAGAACTACGACATCCGGCTCAATACGATCGTGTTCGCGCTCGTCGTCGCCATCGGTTTCATCGTCGACATCCTCATGCGGATGATGTGGTTCGGCGGCGGGCGGCGCAGCAACAACAACAACGGTGGCAACCCCATCATGCTCATCGTGGGGCTCGCGGCACTCGTCCTCTCACCCATCATCGCCGCGCTCATCCAGGCTGCGATCTCGCGCCAGCGCGAGTACCTGGCGGACGCGACGGGCGCCATGACGACGCGGCATCCTGAGGCGCTCGCGAGCGCGCTGGAAAAGCTGGGCCAGTACGGGAAACCCCTGCAGAAGCAGAACTCGACGATGGCGCACATGTGGTTCGGGGACCCGTCGAAGCCGGGCGTCATGGACCGCCTGTTCGGCACTCACCCGCCGATCGGCGACCGGGTGAAGCGACTCCTCGGCAACGCGACCAGGTTCTAGAGGACCTTCGCGAAGGCGACGAGCGCGTGCGGTGCCGTCGGCACGCCTTCCGCGCGGGAGTCAGCGCGCTGCGAGCGGCACCCCGAGCTCGCCCGCGACGGCGGGGGCGAGGTCCCCCCAGTCGGCGACCGAGACCGCGTCGAGTCCCTGCCAGGATGCCGTGGACCGCAGCAGTGGGGCAATGCGTTCAGCGACGAGCCCGGCATCCGCATGCGCCTCGGTCCACGCGGACTGCACGCGCAGTACATGAGCCTGGCGGTCGCTCTTGAGGTCGATGCGGCCGACGATCGCTTCATCGAGCAGGATCGGCAGACTGTAGTAGCCGAACACGCGCTGAGGCGCCGGAGTGTAGATCTCGATGCGGTAGTGGAAGTCGAACATCCGCAGAGCGCGCTCACGCCGCCACACGACAGGGTCGAAGGGGGAGAGCAAGGCGGTCGCCTCGATGCGGCGGGGGATGCGGGCATCGCGGTGCAACCAGGCCCGCTCCTTGCGCCCCTTGCCCTCCCAACCCTTCACGGTGACCTCCCGGACGATGCCCTCGTCCTCGAGTTCGTGCAACAGGCCGGCCACGTCCACCTTCTTGAGCCGGAAGTAATCGGTGAGGTCGGATGTCGTTCCGATGCCGTGCGCCCGCGCCGCGTGCTCGACGAGGGCCCGGTGGGCCTCGTTCGCCGGAACTTCCTGCTCCAGCAGCTCCGCCGGCATGAGGTGCTCGGCGAGTCCGTACACGCGCTCGAACCGGGTGCGCCCCGCGCTCACCACCTCGCCCCAGCGGAACAGTACCTCGAGCCCGGTCTTGACCTCCGACCAGCCCCACCACGGCCCCGAACGCCGGTTCGCATCGTGTTCGACCGCGCTCGCGGCCAGCGGCCCCTTCTCGGCCAACTCCGCGCGCAGCCAGTCGAGAATGCTCCGGTGCGCGGTGGCCCAGTCGAGCAGGCCGTTGGATGAGGCGGTGCGGTAGCCGTCCATCCGCCAGCGGAACAGCGGCCACCATTCGCGCGGGATGAGCGCGGCCTCGTGCGCCCAGTACTCGACGTAGCGGCCGCGACGGGTGAAGGTGAGCCGGTCGAGCAGGTCCTTGTCGTACGGGCCCAGCCGCGCGAACATCGGAAGGTAGTGGCTGCGCTCGAACACGTTCACCGAATCGAGCTGCAGCAGGCCGATGCGCTCGATGGCGAGGTTCAGCTGGCGCGTGCCCACGGCATCCGGTGCGGGGCGCCCGAACCCCTGTGCGGCCAGCGCGATGCGGCGCGCCTGGGCGGGTGAGATCGAGTCGACCATGGGTCTCGACGATACCGGAGTGCACCGACACGACGACTGGATGCCACTTGGAGAATATGGAATCCACGGCATATGCTCCCCCGTAGACTGAAGCGTGATGTTCCGCAAGCGACTGCCGCCGTCAGCGGCCCGCCGGGGCGCGCAACAGCGTTCGGCTGAGGATGCGGTGCCCATGGGCATGCGCATCGCCGGCGCGTGGTCGTGGCGCATCCTCGTGGTCGCCGGTGTCGGCGCGCTGCTCATCTTCCTCGTCATCCAGTTGAAACTCATCGTCATCCCGTTCCTGGTGGCGATCCTGCTCGGCGCGCTTCTCGTGCCCTTCGTGCAGTTCCTGCAGCGCCACCGCTGGCCGAAGTGGCTCGCGGTCGGGCTGGCCGAGGTCGGTCTCATCGGAATCGTGACGGGACTCGTCTACCTCATCGTCACCCAGATCATCCGGGGCTTTCCCGACCTCCGTGACCGTTCCCTCGCCTTCTTCGAGGAGGTCAAGACCCTTCTGCTCAATTCGCCCCTGCACCTCACCGAGGCGCAGATCAACGACTACCTCGCCCAGGCCTGGGATGGGATCCAGCGCGACAGCCAGTGGTTGCTCTCCGGTGCATTGTCGTTCGGCTCATCGTTCGGTCACTTCCTGGCAGGCATCCTGCTCGTCCTCTTCGCGACACTGTTCATCCTCATCGACGGGAAGCGCATCTGGGCGTGGACCGTACGCCTGTTCCCGCGGGCGGCGAGGCCGGCAGCGGATGGTGCGGGCCGCGCCGGGTGGGTGACGCTCTCCGACTTCGTGAAGGTGCAGATCTTCGTGGCGTTCATCGACGCGGTGGGCATCGGTCTCGGCGCGTGGATCCTGGGCCTGTTCTTCGACGGGTTCCCGCTCGTGATCCCCATCGCGATCGCGGTGTTCCTCGGCTCGTTCATTCCCGTGGTGGGCGCGGTCCTCACCGGCATCCTCGCCGTGTTCGTCGCCCTCGTGTACCTCGGCATCTGGCCGGCGGTCATCATGCTCGGGATCGTGCTCCTCGTCCAGCAGGTCGAAGGCCACGTCCTGCAGCCGCTCGTCATGGGCACGGCCGTCAAGGTGCATCCGCTCGCCGTCGTCTTCGCTGTCGCAGCAGGCGGTTACCTCGCCGGCATCGCCGGTGCGCTCTTCGCCGTCCCCGTCGTCGCCACGCTCAATGTCATCGTGCACTACATCGCGAAGGGCGAATGGCGAGAGAACCCCCGGCCGACACTCCAGAGCGTGTTGCGCGATGAGTGAGGCGGATCCCCCCACGCTCGCGGAGATCGAGCGGGCCCGCGACCTCGTCGCGGGGGTTGCGAGCGTCACCCCCATGGAGAACTCCCGCTACCTGTCCGGCATCCTCGGCTCCCCCGTGTACCTGAAGTGCGAGAACCTCCAGCGCACCGGCTCGTACAAGATCCGGGGTGCGTACAACCGGATGGCGCAGCTCACTCCGGAGGAGCGCGCGCGTGGCGTCGTCGCCGCGTCGGCGGGCAACCACGCCCAGGGCGTCGCACTCGCCGCACGGGAGCTGGGTATCGCCGCGACCATCTTCATGCCGGTCGGAGTCGCCCTGCCGAAGCTGCAGGCCACCAAGAGCTACGGCGCGGATGTCGTCCTGCGCGGCCACACGGTCGACGAGCCTCTCCGTGCCGCAGCGGAGTTCGCACAGTCCACGGGGGCGATCCTGATCCCGCCGTTCGACCATCACGACATCATCACGGGCCAGGGGACCCTCGGGCTCGAGATCCTCGACCAGGTCCCCGATGTCGACACCGTGATCGTGCCGATCGGGGGAGGAGGCCTGATCGCCGGTGTTGCGAGTGCACTCGCCCGTCGCGGGGAACTCGAGGGCAGGAGGATCCGTGTGATCGGGGTGCAGGTGGAGAACTCCGCCCCCTACCCGAAATCGATCGAGGCGGGTGAGCCGGTCGAGATCCGGATCAAGCCGACGATCGCCGACGGCATCGCCGTGAGCAAGCCCGGAGCGCTCAACTTCCCGATCATCCGGGATCTCGTCGACCAGATCGTGACGGTCAGCGAGGACGACACCGCGAGGGCGCTGCTCGTCCTGCTCGAACGGGCGAAGCTCGTCGTGGAGCCGGCGGGAGCGGTCGCCGTGGCCGCGATCATCACCGGCAAGGTGGACAACCTGGGCACGACCGTCGCGATCCTGAGCGGGGGCAACATCGACCCGCAGGTCATGGAGCGCGTCATCTCACTCGGCCTGGTCGCCTCCGACCGCTACCTCAAACTTCGCGTGAAGCTGCCAGACCGGCCGGGCCAGCTCGCCCGCATCGCCGAATTGATCTCGGATGCCAACGCGAACGTCATCGACGTGTCGCACGTAAGGAACGGGCGAGGCGCGCTTCTGGGCGAGGTCGAGCTGGAGTTGAGCCTCGAGACCCGCGGGCCGGAGCACGTCCAGCGCGTGCTCGACCACCTCATCGAAGCGGACTACGAGCCGCGCACCGACTTCTAGAAGCTGTAGGTCTTGACCTCGAGCAGCTCGACGGTGATGCTCTTGCCGTTCGGTGCGGTGTAGGTCACGGTCTCGCCCTCCTTGTGGCCGATGATGGCCACACCGAGAGGGCTCTGCTCGCTGTACACGTCCAGGTCGCTGTCGCCCGCGATCTCGCGGTTGCCGACGAGGAACTGGCTGGTGTCGCCGGCGATCTTCGCGGTCACAAGCATTCCGGGTTCGACGACGCCGTCATCCGGAGGGTTTCCGACCTTCGCCGTGCGCAGCAGCGCCGTCAACTGGCGGATGCGCGCCTCGATCTTGCCCTGCTCCTCTTTCGCGGCGTGGTATCCGCCGTTCTCCTTGAGGTCGCCCTCTTCGCGCGCGAGTTCGATCTTGTGCGCGATCTCGGTTCGCCCTGCTCCGCTGAGGTGCTCGAGCTCGTTCGTGAGTCGGTCGAGCGCCTCCTGGGTCAGCCAGGTCTCGGCAATGATGTCAGCCATGGTGCACTCCTTAGGTGGATCCGTCCCCCCGACGGCGTCGCCTCTCAAACAAATGAGACCGGCCAGCTGACCGGTCTCGAAGCGATTACCTCGATCTTACGCGAGCCAACAGCGGTAGATCAAGCCGGTGACAGCCCGCTGGGAGGTGCGGATGACCTCCGTGTACTGGGTCGTGTAGGTGGACGATGGCGCGAGTTCGATGATCTTCCAGCCGACGATCGCGTGGAGATCGTTCTGGGCCTCGAGGGCGCACGACACGGGCGTGCCCGTTCCGACGGACACCTGCCAGGTGATGCTCACCGTTTCATCGCTCACGACGCTGTGTGCGATGTCCTGCGCGTCGAGGCTGCCCTGCCCGTTGTCGAGACCGGCCCAGATCACCCAGGCGGTGAAGACCAGGACGACGAGGGCGGCGCCGATGACCAGCAGGAGGCGATCGCGCCTCTTCGCGCTCGGCGTGCGACCGTACCGGGCATCCAGCGCCGCCTGCGCGTCGATTGCTGTTCCGGCCATCGTTGCTCCCCGATTAGTCTGGTAACCCTAGGCTAATCGCGAACCGAAGGAGAACGGTGTCTCGTCGACTGCTCGCCGTGCACGCCCATCCCGATGACGAATCGAGCAAGGGTGCGGCGACCTACGCCCACTACGTGCACGCCGGAGCCGAGGTCATGGTCGTGAGCTGTACCGGAGGCGAACGCGGAGATGTCCAGAACCCCGGGCTCGTCGAGATGGCGATGGCGGAGCGCGACATGGCGGGGCTTCGGCACATCGAGATGGCGCGCGCGAGGGACATCATCGGGTTCGAGCACCGCTGGCTCGGATTCGAGGACTCGGGGCTCCCCGAGGAGGGTGAGGCGCTGCCCCCGAACTGCTTCGCGCTCATCCCGCTCGAATACTCCGCGGAACCTCTCGTGGCCATCATCCGCACTCTTCGCCCGCAGGTCATGATCACCTACGACGAGGCGGGCGGATACCCGCATCCGGATCATGTGCGCACGCACGAACTGTCCATGTACGCCATGGCTGCTGCCGCCGACCCGAACCGGTATCCGGATGCCGGCCCGGCCTGGCAGATCCAGAAGGTCTACTACGACCGCATCTTCAATTCGCCGCGCGCCAACGCGATGTACGACGCGCTCAAGGCGAAGCACCCGGACTCGCCCCTGCTCGAGGAGCTCGACGGGTACCGGTCCTGGATGCGGGAGCGACCGGATCTGGCGACGACGCACATCGAGGTGGGGGAGTTCTTCTCGCAGCGCGACGCTGCACTGAAGTCCCACGCGAGCCAGGTCGCACCGGACAGCAGTTTCTTCTTCTGGCCCAATGACCTCCAGAGGGAGGTGTGGCCGTGGGAGGATTACCAGCTCGCGACCTCGCTCGTGCACAGTGAGCTGCCCGAATCCGACCTGTTCGCGGGGATCACCGCAGATGTGGAGCCCGAATGAACCCGACCCCGACGCCGACCCTGCCGGCGGATTTCAACCTCGACACCGTCACCCCCGGATGGATCGGGTTCGCCATCACGTTTCTGGTCGTGCTCGTGACGGTCTTCCTCATCATGGACATGGTGCGCAGGATCCGCCGGGTGCGCTACCGCGCGGAGGTGCGCGAGAAGCTCGAGGAGGAGCGCCGGGCCGACGACCTGCCCGGCAGCTAGCCGAGGACGGGCGGTGCGATGGCGACGAGGAAGATGCCTGTCCAGTGGCACAGGAACGCCAGCAGCGTGAGCGTGTGGAAGATCTCGTGGAAACCGAAGCGTCCCGGGAACGGGTTCGGCCGCTTGAGACCGTAGATCACCGCCCCCGCGGTGTAGCAGAGCCCGCCTGCGATGATCAGGATCATCATGACCGCGTTCGCGGCGAAGAAGTCGGCGATGAACATGATCGCGGCCCAACCGAGGATCACGTAGAGCGGAACGTACAGCCAGCGCGGAGCCGAGATCCAGAACACTCGGAATCCGATCCCCAGCAGCGCACCGCCCCAGACGAGGCAGAGCAGCAGGATCGCCTTGCCCTCGGGGAGGGCGAGAACCGTGATCGGCGTGTACGAGCCGGCGATGAGCAGGAAGATGTTCGCGTGGTCGAGGCGCTTGAGCACCTTCTTCGTGCGGGTGCTCCAGTTGAAGCGGTGGTACAGGGCGGAGATGCCGAACAGCAGGAGCGAGCTGAAGACGAACACGGCAGAACTGACCTTGGCCGCGACACCATCCGCAAGCACGATGAGAATGACCCCGAGGGCGATGGCCGCCGGGAACGTGCCGGCGTGGATCCACCCGCGCCAGGTCGGCTTGACCTCCTGGTGCTCCTGGGCATCCTCAAGCAACGGGATGTTCGGCAGGTCGACTTCATCCTCCACTGAGGCGATCGCGCGATCCGAATCCGTTGTCATGGGCTCAGCCTAGGTCCGGGCAGTAACGGCACGCTGGGAATCGCCCCGCCCAAGTGGACTAACGTTGCCATGTGCGAAAAAGGGAAGTGCCGTGGGCTAGAGGAATCCTCTACGGCCTGTACCAGAAACGGCTGCGGAGAGAGCTTGCCGGGCTCCCCGTGCCCCGGCACATCGCCATGATCCTCGACGGCAGTCGGCGTTGGGCCCGGCAGAACGAGCTCGACTCCGCCGGGCACGGGCACCGGGCGGGAGCGGCGAAGTTCCGCGAGTTCCTCGTCTGGTGCGACGACTTCGGCGTCGAGGTCACGACCCTGTACCTCCTCTCGACGGACAACCTGTCGGGCAGGCCCGAGAGCGAACTCCACGACCTCTTCGAGATCATCGCGGATCTCGCCGACGAGCTCTCGCATTTCCGCAACTGGAAGGTGCAGCAGGTCGGTTCGTCGGAGAACCTGCCGAAGGCGCTGTCGGCGAGCCTGGCCGCTGCCGAGGCCCGAACCCGCTCGAACACCGGGATGCACATCAATCTCGCGGTCGGCTACGGCGGGCGCCGCGAGATCGCCGATGCGATGCGCAGCATCGTCCGGCAGCACGCGCTCGAGGGGAAGTCGCTCGACGCGCTCGCGGAGGTGCTCACTCCGGAACTGATCGGCAAGCACCTCTACACCGGGGGCCAGCCGGATCCCGACCTCGTCATCCGCACCTCGGGGGAGCAGCGGTTGAGCGATTTCATGCTGTGGCAGAGTGCGCACAGCGAGTTCTACTTCGTCGAGGCGCTCGGCCCCGACCTGCGCGAGGTGGACCTGTTGCGCGCGCTGCGCGACTACGCGACGAGGATCCGCCGATTCGGGCAGTAGAGGTCGTCTCGGCTGCCGTGGCACACTGAGTCATGCTGACGATCGACGAGTTCGCACTCGAGTTCGACGAAGAACCCGGATACCTCGACTTCGGACGAGTCGGGCCCCTCGCCCGCGTGGTGGTCGAGGAGGAGCGCGCACAGGTCGAACTCCTTCGCACCGCGCGATTCGGGAGCCTGGACAGTCTTATGGACCAGGACGCGAGGCTTCGGCAGGCCGTCGCGAATGCGACCGGGTTCCGCGAGGACGGCATCGTCTTCCAGCCGAACACGAGCATGGGGCTCATGCAGGTCATGTTCGGGATCACCGGCGGAGTCCTCCTCTCGCCGGACGAGTTCCCGAGTTCTCCGTTCGCCGCCGTCCGATCGTCGGATGCCATGGGCAGGCTCGAACCGCACTGGCTCGAGACCGACTACGGCAGGGTCACGCCCGGCATCGTCAAGAGCCATCTCACCAAAGACATCGTCGCCGTCGCGGTGAGCCTCGTCGACTACCGCACCGGGTACCTCGCCGACCTCGAGGGCATCCGGCAGGTCATCGGCGACCGGTTGCTCATCGTCGACGCGATCCAGGGGTTCACGGTCGCCGACGTCGACTACACGCTCGCGGATGTCGTCGCATCCGGCGGCCAGAAGTGGGCGCGGGCGGGCTGGAGCACCGGGTTTCTGGCCATGAGCGACCGCGCGATCGAACGGGTCAGCCCTGTCCTGTCGGGGTTCAACGCCACCGACGAAGGGCCGATGCCCACCGGATCGGTGCCCGACGCCGCGCGGGGAGCCAGGGCATTCCAGGTCAGCAACCCGAGCCCGATCGCGCAGGCGCGTCTTGCCGCATCGCTCGAACAGCTTGCAAAGGTGGGCATCGATGCGGTCGCCGAGCGTGTGATCCGGAACTCCGCCATGGTCATCGACCTCGCGGACGAGTTCGGCATCCCGGTCGTCTCGCCGAGGGATGATCGGGAACGAGCCGGAATCGTGGTCATAGAGCCTGCTGCGGACCAGCTCACGATCCTGATCGCGGCCCTCCACAATCACGGTGTGACGGTCACGGCGAGAGACGCGAACATCCGTATCAGCGTGCACGCGAGCACGACGGAGCAGACCCTGGCGATGCTGCGGGCGAGCTTCCAGGATTTCGCCTCCGCCACCACGATCTGAGTTCCGCGTGTCGGTACCCCTGCGACGCGCGCTTGCACGTAGCGTCGAATCATCAGGCATGGCGCCTGACTGAAGCGGCCACGTAAGTTCGCTTTTGACGTGAAGTGGCCGTGACGGACATGATCCGAGCCTCCCGCGCTCGGGGATGGAGCCCTAGTGACCACGACCAGCACCTCCCCATCGAAGACCGGCCAGTCGAAGACCGGCGAGTCGAAGGCCAGGGAGGAGGTGGTCCTGCAGGCCGACAAGACCTACGTTCTCGACACGTCCGTCCTGCTGTCCGACCCGAAGGCGATCTTCCGCTTCGCCGAGCACTCCGTCGTCCTGCCCGTCGTGGTCATCAGCGAGTTGGAGGCCAAGCGCAACGACCCCGAGATCGGCTATTTCGCGCGGCAGGCCCTTCGCTTCCTCGATGACCTGAGGGTGCAGCACGAGCGGCTCGACTTCCCCGTCCCGATCGGAGACGGTGGAAGCCTCAGGGTCGAGCTCAATCACACGAGCACGTCGATCCTTCCCTCGGGGTTGCAGCTCGGCGACAATGACTCCCGCATCCTCGCCGTCGCCCTCAACCTGGCCGGCGACGGGCTGAACGTCACGGTCGTCTCCAAGGATCTTCCGCTGCGCGTCAAGGCGGCGTCAGTCGGCCTGGCCGCCGAGGAGTATCGCGCGGAGCTCGCCGTCGACTCGGGATGGACCGGCCTCGCCGAAATCGATCTCGGCTCGAAGCAGATGTCGAAGCTGTACGACGACGAAGTCCTGGAGACGACGACGGTCGAGGGGATCACACTCAACACGGGACTCGTGATCCACTCCGACCGGGGTTCGGCGCTCGGACGGGTGACCGCACCCGGGGTGCTCAGACTCGTGCGAGGGGACCGCGACATCTTCGGGCTGCACGGCCGGTCGGCCGAACAGCGGCTCGCGATCGACATGCTGCTCGACCAGGACCTCGGCATCGTGTCGCTCGGCGGCCGTGCGGGGACCGGCAAGTCCGCTCTCGCGCTCTGCGCGGGGCTCGAAGCGGTCCTCGAGCGCCAGCAGCACCGGAAGATCATGGTCTTCCGTCCGCTCTACGCGGTCGGCGGCCAGGAGCTGGGATACCTGCCGGGGGATGCCGCGGAGAAGATGAACCCGTGGGCGCAGGCCGTGTTCGACACGCTCGGATCCGTCGTGTCACAGAACGTGCTGGACGAGGTCCTGGAGCGCGGCCTTCTCGAAGTCCTGCCGCTCACGCACATCCGGGGCCGCTCGCTCCATGACGCGTTCGTGATCGTCGACGAGGCCCAGTCGCTCGAGCGCAACGTGCTGCTCACCGTGCTCAGCCGGATCGGCCAGAACTCGCGGGTCGTCCTCACGCATGACGTGGCCCAGCGGGACAACCTGCGCGTGGGTCGTCACGATGGTGTCGCATCCGTCATCGAGACGCTCAAGGGGCACTCCTTGTTCGGGCACATCACGCTCACACGGTCGGAGCGCAGCGACATCGCAGCCCTCATCACGGAGCTCCTCGAGGGCAACGACGTGGTCTGATCGACCTGTTACGGTCGAGGGGTGACCACGTTCCTCCTCGTCGTATCGGTGAGCATGGGGATCGTCTTCGTCTGGGGACTTCTGGCGCCGCGCAGCCAGTGGCGCGTGCTCGTGAGCTGGTCCTATCGCGACCCCTATGCGAACGAGCCATCCGGGTCGGCATATCTGCTCTACCGGCTCATCGCCGCATTCGGAATTGCGACGATGGTTGTGACCGGCGTGCTCACCTATCACGCCCTGGCCGAGCACGAGCCCGATCCGCCGCCACCGCCCAGCGCAGGGGAGCGGATGTGGGGCGATCCGGCGCCCGTCGTGGTCAACCGCGTCTTCACGAGCGCCTCGAAGGCGCCCAAGGGTCTCGTGGACCAGCCCATCCTCGGGTACCAGGCGGTCACCGGTCAGACCCGTCAGCCGCCGTACCTGTTCCGGCTGGGGACGTTCCGCCTCGCGGACGCCACGACGGACAATGGTTTCCTCGGGGAGGATCCGGGCCCAGGACTCACGGCGCTGGACACCTCTGCGCTCGTCGTCCAGGTCGCAGGAGATCCACAGTGCTTCCCGCATGCTGTCATCGTGCGGGAGACGGGATCGACGGTGTCGGTCGCCGTCTATTACGGCCGTGCCGACCCCAAGGACGGGTCCAACGACGAATTCGTGGCGGAGTGCACGACGCACGCGAGCGGCGCGAACGTGTCCACCCTCATCCCGATACACCTCGCCGGCCCGCTCGGCGAGCGCACGGTGCAGACACTCGCGGGGGACCCGATCCGGAACGTCCCGTACACGCGGTAGCGCAGGCGCTGCGGCTCAGCCCGGATGCGTCATGCTGAGCACGTCGAGGAGCGTGTCCAACTGCTCCTCGGAAACCTCGCCGCGCTCCACGAATCCCAGCTCGATGACCGACTCGCGCACCGTGATCCCCTTCGCGACGGCATTCTTCGCCACCTTCGCGGCGGCCTCGTAGCCGATCACGCGATTGAGCGGGGTCACGATGGACGGGGACGACTCGGCGAGTGCCCTCGCCCGTTCGACATTCGCTTCGAGCCCGTCGACGGTCTTGTCGGCCAGCACCCGGCACGAATTCGACAGCAGTCGAATCGACTCGAGCAGGGCGGTGCCCATGACCGGGATGGCGACGTTCAGTTCGAATGCGCCGCTCGCCCCAGCCCACGCGATGGTCGCATCGTTTCCGACGACTCGTGCGCACACCATGAGGACGGCCTCCGGAATGACCGGGTTGACCTTGCCCGGCATGATTGAGGATCCCGGCTGCAGGTCGGGCAGGTGAAGCTCGGCGAGCCCGGTGTTCGGCCCTGACCCCATCCACCGCACGTCGTTGCAGATCTTCGTGAGGCTGACGGCGAGCACGCGCAGCGCTCCGGATGCCTCCACGAGGCCGTCGCGAGCACCCTGCGCCTCGAAGTGGTCCTTCGCCTCCGTGATCGGGAGGCCGGACTCCTTCGCCAGCTCGGCGATGACCTTCTGGGGGAAGCCGGCCGGGGTGTTGATGCCCGTGCCGACCGCCGTGCCGCCGAGCGGAACCTCGGCGACGCGTACGATCGTCGCCTGCACGCGTTCGATGCCGAGGCGGATCTGCCGTGCGTACCCGCCGAACTCCTGTCCGAGCGTCACGGGAGTCGCATCCATCAGATGGGTGCGTCCCGACTTGACGACGCCGGCCCAGTCCCTGGCCTTCTTCTCGAGTGAGGTCGCGAGGACCTCGAGCGCCGGGACCAGGTCATCGAGCAGCGCACCCGTGACCGCGACGTGCACCGAGGTGGGAAAGACGTCATTGGAGGACTGTGAGGCGTTCACCTGGTCATTGGGGTGGACAGGGGAACCGAGCGACCGGCTCGCGATCGAGGCGAGCACCTCGTTCATGTTCATATTGGACGAGGTGCCGCTGCCGGTCTGGTAGACGTCGATGGGGAACTGGTCGTGATGCGCACCCCCGATGACCTCGGCGGCCGCGGCGGCGATGGCCGCGGAGACGTCTGCGTCGATGATCCCGAGTGAGCCGTTGACGATGGCTGCGGCGCGCTTGACCCTCGCGAGTGCCACGATCTGGGCCGGTTCGAGACCGGAGCCCGAGATGGGGAAGTTCTCGACCGCCCGCTGCGTCTGTGCGGCGTAGAGCGCACTGGCCGGAACGAGCACCTCGCCCATCGTGTCGTGTTCTGTGCGGAATTCGCCGTGCTGAGTCACTGGTCCAGATCCTTTTTGATGTTGTGTGTCGGTCAGGGCATGCGGATGTCGCCGATCACGACATCCGGAATCGCCATTCCCTCGAGGAGGCGGTAGTTCGCCCCGACGATAGCCAGCGTACCCGCGGCGATGGCGTCGCTCATGAGTTCGGAACCGGCCACCATCGTCGCGATCGTGGCGCGCAGGTGTTCGCGGCCCACGACGGTGGGGTCCGGGTTCTCCCCCGCGGGGAGAGTCGCCTTGACCTTTCCGACCGCCGCCGTGATCGGCTCGATGAGATGCCGGATGTGCGGGGGGATGGCGGGAGCGTCCTTCTTCTGGCTGTCGATCGCCGCGGCCACGGCGCCGCACTCGTCATGGCCCAGCACGACGATGAGGGGAACGCCCAGGATCGCGACCGCATACTCGATCGAACCGATGACGGAGTCCGAGATGACCTGGCCCGCGTTGCGGATGACGAAGAGGTCGCCGAGCCCCTTGTCGAAGATGATCTCGGCGGCGAGCCGCGAGTCGCTGCAGCCGAAGAGCACAGCGTGCGGCGCCTGTGTGCCGATGAGCTCGCCTCGACGCTCGACATCCTGGCGCGGATGGCGCGGCTCGCCGGCGATGAACCGCTCGTTCCCTCGCACCATCTCCTGCCACGCCTTGGCCGGGGTCGTCGTGGTTTCTGGCATGGGGTCAGCCCTTCCCTGTTGTCGCGTCGGAGACGGCGGAGGCGATCGTGGCGAATTCGGCATCCGAGGCCGTGCCGAAGAGCACGATGTCGCTGCCGGCCGAGGCCGCGGTCATGACGTACGCGTAGTTTCCCGCGTCCTTCGCGTCGCGGTGGTCGTACACGGTCCACACGATTCCGTCGATCGTGGCCGAACCCGTCTCGGCTCGGGTATCGAGCTGGTTGGCGAGCCAGGTCGGATTCGCGTCGATCCCCTGCCTGAGCGCGATGAACTGCTTCCCGGGGGTCACGAAGCCGATGTACCAGGTCGCAACACCGTCGACCGGCTCACCGTCGTACACAGCGGAGTTCGACCTCCAGGTGGCGGGCAGGTCCGGTACGACGAGCGGCACGGCCGAACCGGATTCCGCAGCGATGGTGCGGTAGTCGACGGCGGGCGGAGCGGGCGGATCCGGTCGCACCACGACGAGAACCGTCACGAGCACGACGGCGAGGGACACGACGAGTGCGATCACGAGATTGGTGAAGGTCTGGCCCTCGCGATGCCTGCGAGAGGTTTCGGCTTTCCGTGCCGCGGTCTCCTCCGGCGTCTCCGGTCTGCCGAGTTCCGCGACGACGCGAGGGGCGCGCTCGGTCATGCCGATGCGGAGCCCTGGGCGTCGCCCGCACCGATGCTCCCTGCGGATGCCGCGGCGGCACGCGCTGCGTCGAGCCTGGCCTTCGCCCCGATGAGCCACTCCTCGCAGCGCCCGGCAAGGGCTTCGCCGCGCTCCCACAGGGCGAGAGACTGTTCGAGCGTCGATGACCCCTGCTCGAGTTCGCCGACCACCTTCACGAGTTCGTCGCGCGCCTGCTCGTAACTCAGGTTCGCCACATCGTCAGGGGATTGGGTAGCCACGGTCCCAGCCTACCGACCCTTCTGCACGGTCGTCTTCGTCGAATCGACGGTGGTGCCGACGGAGCCGTCGGCGAGGGTGAGGAGGAGGCGAGTGCCGGGAGCGGCATCCGCACTGCTGCGCAGGACGGCGCCTCCCGGTAACTGGGCGATCGCATAGCCGCGGTCGAGCGTGCGCTGCGGCGAGAGCGAGCGCAACTGGCCCGCAAGCTCGGCGACGGATGTCGTCGCCCGTTCGAGCGCGCGGTCCACGAGTTCTGCGCCCCTCGCGACCCACCGGGTGAGTTCGTCCGACCGTTCGTCGACGATCCACGACGAACCCGCCAGAACCGGCCGCGACCGCAACTGGCCGATACGGTCGATCTCCGCGGTGATGAGCCCCGTCATGCGTGCGCCGATGCGGACTCTGGCCTGTTGCACCCTGCCCAGCTCTTCCGCGACATCCGGGACCACCCGCTTCGCGGCATCCGTCGGGGTGGATGCGCGAAGGTCGGCGATGTCGTCGAGCAGCGGCCGATCCGCTTCGTGACCGATGGCACTGACGAGCGGGGTCGTGCACGCCGCGGCCGCCCTCAGCAGGGTCTCGTCGCTGAAGACGAGCAGGTTCTGGAAGTCGCCTCCTCCGCGCGCGATGATGATGACGTCCACGTCGGGATCCGCGTCGAGCCTCGCGAGCGCCGCCGTGACCTCCCCGACCGCGCGGTCACCCTGCACTGCGGCGTGCTGGACGCGGAACGCCACGGATGGCCAGCGCAATTGGGCGTTGCGCAGGACATCCTTCTCCGCGTCGGAATCCTTGCCCGTGATGAGCCCGATGCAGTGCGGGAGGAAGGGGAGCCGCTTCTTCCGGTCCGCATCGAAGAGCCCCTCCGCCTGGAGCTTCTGGCGCAACTTCTCGAGCCGCTCGAGCAGGTCGCCGATCCCGACGTGCCGCATCTCGAACACCTGCATCGACAGCGTCCCGCCCTTGACCCAGTAGTTCGGCTTGAGCAGTGCGACGACCCGGTCCCCCTGTTTCAGGTCGTCTGGCAGCTTCGAACGGACGGACGACCAGATGGTGAACCCGACGGTCGCGTCTGCTTCGAGGTCCTTGAGCTTACCGTAGACGTTGCCGCCGGAGACGCCCCACTGCGTGATCTCGCCCTCGACCCAGGCGGTACCCAGTCGGTCGATCCAGCCCTTGATCTTCTCGGCGAGGACCGCGACCGGCCACGGAGCGTCTGCCGTCGGCAGACCCGTGGGATCCGTCACGAGGCCTCCAGGGATTCTTCGTGCGCGCGCTGGATGCCCGAGATGTAGTCGTTGATCGTCGGCATCCCGGTCAGCTTCTCTCGGTAGAACGTGTTGACGACGTTGATGACGCGGGCCTGCGCGGCCTCGACCTCCGCAACGCGCCTCTCGCCCTCGTCCTGCAGCTCGAGCGACTGGCGCAGCTGGAGGATCGCCTTCACGATCTCGGTCTCCTCTTCGCCCTCGAGAGCGTCGACGACGTCGACGATGAGCGAGTCGGCCTGCGCCTGGACATCGGCGATGGGGATCGAGGACCCCGGCTGCGTCGCGTTCTCCAGCGTCGAGAGGAGCGACCACACCTGGTAGAGGATCGTCGCGGGCTCATCGAACAGCTCGCGGACGTACGCCGCCTCGAGGTGGCGACCGGAGAGCCGGAAGACGTTGTACATGCGCTTGGCCGCCTTGCCGTAGTTCAGGTGCTCCGTGAGGTACTTGCGCACCTCAGCCTCGAGGCGCTCGACATACTGGTCGAGCGCGTCGTCCGATACGTGCTTCGCGACCTTCGCGAACATCGGCACGTCCTCCGCGTCGAGGTACACCTCCTGGAAGAACGCGTCGAGGTAGCCGTCGAGCGAGACGATGTCGCCATCCGGCGCCTCCCAGGTGACGTCGATGACGTTGCTCGCATTGGAGAGCTGCCGTCGTTCCGGATCGCTCACGACCCAGTCGAGCTTGCACCAACCGGGGTCGAGCGCGACCTCCTGCCACCGCAGGACGACCGGCCCGTCCGGCCCGTCGGCGTGAAGCTCCTGCGCCTCGATCTCGTCGAACGTCCAGGAGATCGGGCTGCCCTTGTGCACCGCTTTGCCCGCGTGGTGCCCGTCGAAGGAATAGCTCCCGAGCTTCGCCTCGAGGAACTGGTACGTGTCTCCACGCCGCGTCGCGAGCACCTTGTCGCGCATGAGCGTCGCCATGGTCGCGCACGCATCCTCGCGCGTCGGCGCCTTGATGTTGAGCCGCTGGAAGTAGTCGCAGTCGCCGGGGAACGACTGGATCTTGGACTGCGCGGCCGAGCCGGAGATCGCCAGGGCGCTTTCGACATCCGGCGATGTCCCGGTCACCTCCACGATCGAGCCGATTCTCCGGAATCGCTCGAGCTCGCGTGCGCTGAAGTCGAGCATCGCGACGCGGTGGCCGAAGGCGCCGGTCGATGTGTCGACCACGATGTCGCCGCTCGAGGACTCCAGGGCGATCGAATCCATCCACTGCCTCGTGGACTCCTCATCGAGTTCGACTCCGAGCCGCCTCGCTGATTCGATGATCCTGCTGATGTCTGCCGTGCCCTCTCGGGGAAGGTTGGTCATGATGTGCTCCTCTTCGTTGTCGACGGTTGTCGTCGTTGTGCGGCGTCGCTGACGATCGCCGAGTACAGTGCCGCCTGGTCGCGCGCGTCACCCAAAGCATTGTGGGAGAGCTTTCGGCCCTGAAGATACCTGGGGGACAGGAACCGGAGGCTCGTCTCGGCCCAGGAGCCCCCCGCCATGCCCAGGTAGAGGGACTTGATGTCCAGGGCGGAGTGACCGAACGGGTTCCTCCCGAGGAACCGCTCGAAGTAGTCGCAGACGAACATCCAGTCGAATGCCGCATTGAAGCCGACGAAGACCGGATAGTCGCCTTCGGGGACCACCGAGGCGATCCACTCGTCGAACCGGCGCATGGCGTCGCCGGCTTCGACACCGTTCTCCCTGAGGTGCTCGATCGTGAGCCCCCCGATGGACAGGGCCTCTGTCGTGATGTCGGGCGACAGCGGAATGAGCTCGACGTAGAAGCCCTGCTCGGGGTGGTCGACGAGGCACGCACCGATCGACAGCATCGAGTAGCCGCTCGGGTTCGGACCCGCGGTCTCAACATCGACACTGATGAAGATTTCTGGCATGGAACTCCCGTCATTGACCATCAGGCTACGGGATTCCGGGGACACGCCTCCAGACCGTCGTGCCGCGGGGCTCTCGTAGACTGGCGTGGTGTCCAGTTCCACGAGCGTTTCCCGCACGGCGACGGGCCGGCGGCGATGACCGACGACCGGCCGCGACCGGAGTACGGCGAGTACGCGAGCGAGGCCGAGCAGGCCGCTGCGCTCGAAAGATCCGGGGTGATGCCGCAGCCGCCGGCTGCACCGTCATCCCTGCCTGCACCGTCCCAGCAGGCACCGTCCCATCCGCCCGCGCCGAATCCGGCCACCCGCCGCCCGGGACCCGCGCTTCAGGGCGGCATCTCGCCCGCGCGCGCCGTCGACCGCGTCGC
Organism: Terrimesophilobacter mesophilus; assembly: GCF_014200375.1. Lineage (GTDB taxonomy): Bacteria > Actinomycetota > Actinomycetes > Actinomycetales > Microbacteriaceae > Terrimesophilobacter > Terrimesophilobacter mesophilus. The sequence continues at coordinate 2,071,443 of NZ_JACHBP010000001.1, forward strand.
GACGATCTTCATGCTGTCGTTCGGGCTCGTGTACCTGTTCGGTTCGGCGGCGACCTACCTGAACCTCGCAGCCATGCTGGACACCCTGTATGCGCAGATGGGCATCGGCGAGTACACGCCGACGTCGATGACAGCAGGCGTGGGTGTCGGGATCATCGTGGTCCAGGTCATCATCTGGTTGATCGCCGCAGTCTGGTCGTACCGCAGGATCAGGTCGGGTCGGATGTCGTGGTGGGTCCCGTTCATCGCCGGACTGGCAGGTTTCGCGATCACGGCCACACTGCTCGGAATCCTCCTCGCCGGAGACCCTGCGTTCGCGGCATTCTCCACCCGCGCCTGAGCGGGAATCCGCCTGCACACGCCTACGATGGCTGACAGATGAGGAGCCCGCCGACAAAGGTAGCAGTGCCGCCCCGTGACCTTGCGGCCACGATCACCGCGAGGTCAGTTCTTCGTGCCGGATGGGCTGTCGCGTTCGCGTATCTGGGAATCTGCGTCATTCTGCTCATCGATCTGTGGATCGAACGCCGGTATCCGATCGGCATCCTCCTCTCGCTCGCGTCGCTCCTCGTCGTGATCGTCGCGCTGTTGTGGGTGACCCGCCGACCGTCGTGGCAGCGCGCCGTCGTCTACCTCGCGGTGGGAACGGCAGCGGCGGCCGTCTACGACCTCGGCCTTCTGGCCGCCGATCCGAGCCTCAACCAGAACGGAATCTATCTCCTCAACCGCGTCACCATCGCGCTCCTTCTCGTGGGCGCGGTGAGCAGTCGATTGATTCACGGCGTCGTGTGGTGCGCTGCAGGATGCCTTGCCGGTTCGGCGGCGACGATGTCTGCCCAGCTCGCGTTGGGGTTGCCCACGAATCCCGGATTCGGCCCCGTCGTCTCCCTTGCGATCTACCTCACGATCATCGTCATGTTCTGGCTGATTCGCCGTTCCCAGCGCCGGTTCGCCCCCGACTTCTCGGCGATCGAGGTCGAGGTCGCGCGCATGGCGGGCCAGCGGGAACTGGAGTCGACCGCGATCTCGCTCCTGCACGACACGGTCCTCAACGACCTGGCAGCCGTGGTGAACGGCAAGGATGCCGTGGACGATCGCGCTCGAGCGCGCTTCCTCCGCGACGTGGATGCCGTCGCAGCAGCGCAGAGGGACCCGGACGCCCTCTTCGGGTCGGCGATCGAGGGACAGCTTCGGATCGAGCTTCTCGCCATCATCAGCGAGTTCCGCTGGCGGGGACTGACGGTCGAGGTGAGCGGAGGAGAGGCTCTCTCGGCCCGCATCTCGAGGGAGGCGGCCGCCGCGCTCGTGGGCGCGGTGGGAGGATGCCTCGAGAACATCGTTCGTCATTCCGGATCGGACTCGGCGGAGGTGTTCATCGACGCATCGGAGACCACGCTCTCGACCATGATCGTCGACCACGGCAGGGGGTTCGACCCGACCGACATCCCGGACAATCGACTCGGCATCCGTCGCGCGCTCGTCAAACGCATCGAAGGGTGCGGCGGGAGGGTCCGCATCTGGTCGGCCATCGGCGCAGGGACGTCGGTCGTCATCTCGGTTCCGATCGAGGTGGACGGTGTCTGAGTTCTGGACGCGGTCACCGCGCGACGTCGACCCCCTGTCATGGTTCACCGGACCATCCGCCCCCCTGGTGTTCGGCGGGCTCGCTCTGGTCTACGGATCCAGCGTCACCGCCCTGTCGATGAGGTCCGGACTCGTCGCCTGGTTCGATGGGGCGGCGATCACCGTGATGGCCCTCGGATTTGTCGTCATCAGCGTTCTCGGCCGGCCCCGCGATGTTCCTGCCGCGTTGACTCCCATGGTCGCCGCCCTGCTCGCGGGCTGGATCGGGATCGCCCTCTCCGCGTACGGCAGGTCGGCGAATGCCCAGCCGATCGAACTGTGGTGGGCTCCCGTGGGCCTTGCATTCATGATCGCCGCGCTGGCACCGTACTCCTCCGCGCGCAGGATTCTCGTTCTGGGGTCGTCGAGCGTCGTGGCTACCGCGGCGATCGTCGGCCTGGTGCCGACCGGAGTGCCCCCCTACTGGCCGACACTGTCGGTCATCGTGCTGGGTTCGGGCCCCGTGCTCGTGGGTACGGTCGCGGCGGTCGTCTTCGCCTACCAGGTCGTCCAGCGCACGACGAACTGGGCGAGGGACGAGACCCGTCCGACGCTGTCGAGCGGGGTCCTCGGTGAAGCGGCGAAACTGCGAATCCTGCGGCACGAGCTCGCGAGCGTCGGCGAGCAGGCCATCCCCCTGCTGCGCGCGGTAGCCGAACGCGGCACCGTGACGGAGGACGACAGGATACAGGCGCAACGGATTGCAGACGAACTTCGGGCGGAGCTCGTGGAGCGGTCCAATCGGAGCTGGCTCGACGCGGTCGCGGCACGTCTGAACGTCACCGTGCTGGATGCGGAGCATCGCGCGGATCTCATGACGGCATCCCAGCGCTCAGCGCTTCTCGGGCTGCTCCAGGTCGCCGCGACGGAGTCCGAGCACGGGAGTTCGGCGACCGTCATTCAGCTTCGTCGTGACCAGGACGGCTCCACCGCTGTGGCCCTCAGCACCGACGTGCACTTTCCCGAGGGGCGAAGGCTGACGCTCCTCGCGCCGCACTACTTCACCCTCAAGGCCGCCGTGGACGGTCTCGAATGGGAGACCGGAGACGAATTGAGGATGCGGTTCAGACTGCCGGCCGGCCCTGACGAACCGTGACGGGCGCGCCCGCTCAGTTCATGCCGGCGGAGTGGCCCGCGGACCCGAGCTGGCGGGTCGACTGCACGACGCGTTCGGCCATGGCGGACTCCGCCACCTTTCCCCAGGCGCGCGGGTCGTACTGCTTCTTGTTGCCGACACCGCCATCCACCTTGATGACGCCGTCGTAGTTCTTGAGCATGTAGTCGGCGATCGGTCGGGTGAAGGCGTACTGGGTGTCGGTGTCGACGTTCATCTTGATGACGCCGTTGCGCACGGCGGTCGCGATCTCCTCGTCGCTCGAACCTGAACCGCCGTGGAAGACGAGGTCCAGCGGGTTGGCTGCTGTGCCGAACTTCGCGGCGATCCCGGCCTGGATCTCCGCGAGCAGCTCCGGCTTCAACTTCACATTGCCCGGTGCGTACACTCCGTGAACGTTGCCGAAGGTGAGGGCGGCCATATAGCGGCCATTCTCACCGAGCCCGAGCGCCTCGACGGTCTGGATGCCGTCCTCGACCGTCGTGTACAGGTGCTCGTTGATCTCGTGGCTGACGCCGTCCTCCTCACCGCCGACGACGCCGATCTCGACCTCGAGGATCGCGTTGATGGCCTTCATGCGGGGGAGCAGCGTCTTCGCGATCTCCAGGTTCTCCGCGAGCGGAACGCCGGAGCCGTCCCACATGTGGGACTGGAAGATGGGGTTCCGCCCCGCCTTCACCTCCGCCTCCGACGCCTCGATGAGCGGCATGACGAAGCCGTCGAGCGCATCCTTCGGACAGTGGTCGGTGTGCAGTGCGACGGCGATGGGGTAGTTCTTCGCCACCTCGGTCGCGAACGCCGCGAACGCGAGCGCACCGGATGCGCGGGCCTTCACGCTCTGGCCGGCGAAGTAGTCGGCGCCGCCGGTCGTCACCTGGATGATGCCGTCGGAACCGGCTTCGGTGAGCCCCTGCAGGACCGCGTTGATGGTCTGCGATGAGGAGACGTTGAACGCGGGATACGCGAATCCGCCCTTCTTGGCCTTGTCGAGCATCTCGGCGTACTGGTCCGGGGTGGCGATGGGCATGACGACTCCTTGGAGATTGCGGTGTGATTCGAGTCTATTGATTCGCGGGCGTCCTCTGCCGTCGTGTGACCGGAAAGTGCCTGCCACCTGACGGCCGTTCTTAAGAAGAGGCGATGTTTCAGTCTCCTCACCTGACAGCAGGTCCGCCCGGTCAATAGGGTGGATGGTGTGATGACGAGCGAACCCAGTACCGACACCGGCACCCTTTTCCTTCACCCCGACCGCAACCTCGCCATGGAGCTCGTGAGGGCCACAGAGGCGGCGGCCATCCGCGCCTGGCCGTTCATCGGCCGCGGCGACAAGAATGCCGCGGACGGTGCCGCGGTGGATGCCATGCGCAAGTTCCTCGGCACGGTCAACTTCGACGGGGTCATCGTCATCGGCGAGGGGGAGAAGGACCGTGCGCCGATGCTCTTCAACGGCGAGACCGTCGGCAACCGGCGCGGACCGGCGTGCGACATCGCCGTCGACCCGATCGACGGGACCTCTCTCACCGCTGCCGGGCGTCAGAACGCGATCTCGGTGATCGCCGTGTCGGATCGGGGCACCATGCTGGATGCATCCTCCGTGTTCTACATGGACAAGATCGTCTCCGGACCGGCGGGCCACGGCGTCCTCGATCTGGAGCGCCCGATCGGCGACAACATCCGGGCTCTCGCCAAGGCGCTGGGAAAGCCCGTGGGCGAGATGACGGTCGCCGTGCTGGATCGGCCCCGACACATCCAGCTCATCGACGATATCCGGGCGACGGGGGCCGGAACGCGCCTCATGCTCGACGGTGACGTCGCCGGCGGAATCAACGCCGCGCGCTATGAGACGCGCATCGACCTGTGCGTCGGGATCGGCGGAAGCCCGGAGGGCATCACGACGGCGTGCGCGATCAAGGCGCTCGGCGGGTTCATGCAGGCCAGGCTCGCGCCGGGCACCGACGACGAGCGCGAGAAGGCGAAGGATGCCGGCCTCGACCTCGACGCCGTCATGGACGCGAACCAGATGGTCAAGGGGGACAATTCCTTCTTCGTCGCAACGGGGGTGACGGATGGCGGTCTCGTCGACGGTGTGCGGCGGAAGGGGCCGATCATCCGCACCGAGAGCATCGTGCTGCGGTCGCGTTCGGGGACGATCCGGCGTGTGATCGCCGAGCACCTCGTGGAGAAGTGGCTGGACGAGGTCCCGGCTTCCTGAGCGTTCTCGCCACCAGGCAGGGCTACTCGGTGTACCCGTTCAGCTCGAGCGTGGTCGCCGCAGTGCTCGAGCATGTCGACGGCATCGACTCGATGGAGGGCGGCATCCATTTCACGGAGGAACAGCCGCTGCCCGACTCACACTTCGATGCCGTGGTGAACGCTCGGCGGGCCGAGATCGACGCGAGTCTCGCCAGACCTCAGGCCCGAGAGTAGCTGCCTCCGGAGGGAGTGCGCTGCAGCATGCCCTCGTCGACGAGGAAGCGGCGAAGGGTCGCGACATCCGGATGGAACGGCTCGAGCCGGTCGCCCACCTCGGCCTCGGTGAGTTCTTCGCCCGGTGCGAACGCCTGCTCGACGACCCAGGCGAGCAGCTCGCGGCGGTCGGCCGGACGCACCGGATACTGCTCGATGCGGCCGTCGCGCACGAAGCGGTGCACGCCCTCGCGTTTGGGCACAGCGGAGTGCGCGAGCATCGTGGGAATGGCGTCCGTCACGAGTTCGAGCGCGCCATCGTCGGCCACCCGGATGAGCCCAGCGTCTCGCAGCGTTGCGATCGCGCGGTCGCGCTTCTTCGGGGAGAGGCCTGCGGCATCCGGGATGCCGAGCACGACCTCCGCGTAGGTGCTGCGCGCATCCGAATTCGCTAGGGCTGCCAGGACCGCCCGCCACTCGTTCGCCATGCGGCCATCGTAGGCCGGACCGTGAGGGGTCGGTAACTGCTCGTCGCGCACACCGGGAAGGACAGTAACCGCCCCCTCACGGGACCTAGCCCTCGGAGCCGGCAGCGTCGTCCGCATCGGAGACCAGTTCGAAGGCGGTGAGCTCGCGCGGCGCCTCCTCGATCCCGGGCAGAGTGCCGAGCACCTTCGACTCGTCCAGGGCTCCGAGCCGCCGCGCGCTCGGCAGCACCTGCCGTTCGAGCGAGCCGACGAAGGTGTTGTAGTCCTTGACGCTGCGCTCGATCGACCTGCCGAGCTTCTCCACGTGCTCCGAGAGCTTCGCGAGCCGGCCGTAGAGCTCCTTGCTCAGGTCGAAGAGCAGCTTCGCATCCTCGGTGAGCACGTTCTGCTGCCAGGAGAAGGCCACCGTCTTGAGCACCGACCAGAGGGTCACCGGCGAGGCCAGTGCGACGCGCTTGCCGAACGCGTAGTCCATGATCGCGGGGTCGGCCTCCATGGCGCTCGAGACGAGCGACTCGCTCGGGATGAACGCGATGACGAGTTCGGGGGACGTCTCGAGTCCCGCGTAGTACTCCTTGCCCGCGAGGGTGTCGATGTGCGAGCGCAACGCCTTGACGTGTTCCTTGATGAGCCGCTCGCGTTTCGCGCCCTCGTCCCCGGTCGCGGTGATCGGGATGCCGCTCGCCTCGAGGTAGGAGTTGAACGGTACCTTCGCGTCGACCGCGATGTTCTTGCCGCCCGGCAGGTGCACGACCATGTCCGGGCGGCCGGCTCCGGCATCCGAGGAGATGCTCGACTGCACGTCGAAGTCGACGCGTTCGATGAGGCCGGCCGCCTGCACGACGTTGCGCAACTGCGTCTCGCCCCATACCCCCCGCGTGCTGTTGCTCTTGAGGGCGGCCGCGAGCGACTCGGCGGTGCTGCGCAGGCGCTCCTCGGATTCCGTGGCCGACTTGAGCTGCTGGCTCAGCTCACCGTGCTGCTGGCGACGCTGGGTCTCGAGCTCGGTGACCTTGTTCTGCATGGCCCGCAGGTTCTCCTGCACCGGGGTGAGCATCTGCAGCACCTTGCTCTCGGCGCGTTCGCGCTCCTGTTGCGCCTCCTGTTCGGCCCGCTGCCGGGCGAGCAGGTCGCGCTGCTGTTCCTGGAGTCCGCCGACCTGCTCCTTGAGCGCCATCGCGGTCGCCTGCACGGATGCCAGCTCGGCAGCCAGAGCGCCCTGCGCCGTCTGCTCGGATGCGCGCAGCTCCGCGAGCGCGGTCTCATGCCGCGCCTGGAGCACGGCGGGGTCTTCGCCCGCCAGCGGGGTGCGCCGGAGCCGGCCGATGAGCCAGCCGATGACCGCGCCGAGGACAAGGCCGCCACCGATACCGATGAGTAGAGCGAGAAGTGGGTCCATACCCACAGTGTGTCAGTGGCGGGCGACAGAGCGCCGCAGGCGGGGTCCTGGCGAACCGAGGCACTGCGGGAATGAGGAAAACGTGCAGCGGCCTCGGCCGGCGCGCAGGGAAGCGGTTCAGCCGAGCGCCATGCTCCGGTGCGCCGTGGAAGCCGCCGCAGCGGCCGGGCCGATGGCTCCGAGCCGTTGGCCGGTGATCGTTGCGAGGTGGGGGAGATCGATGGCGTCATGGCGGTTGGCGGCGTGGACGATGATCGCCGCACAGGCCTCGGCGTCGGCGAGAGCATTGTGGTGGTGGAAGTCCTCGAAACCTGCGGCCATGGCGGCCACCGGCAGGCGGTACGAGTCGAGGTTGTAGGTGCGCCGGGCGACCTGCAGGCTGCACAGGTAGGAGAAGTCCGGGCAGTCCACGAAGCTCGCCGCGCACGCCGCCGTGATGACTCCCATGTCGAACCCTGCGTTGTGGGCGACGAGCACATCCCCCGCGGCGAACGCCACCAGATCGGGGAGCTGCTCGCTCCAGAGCGGCGCGTTCTCGACATCCGGGGCCATGATGCCGTGGATGCGCGTGTTCCACTCGTTGAATGCGTCGTAGCCGAGCGGTGGGCGGATGAGCCAGCCGGACTTGTCGACGACCTTGCCGTCTCGGACCTTCACCATGCCTACCGAACATGCCGAAGCGTTGTGAGAGTTGGCGGTTTCGAAGTCGATGGCGGTGAAGTCGAGGCCCATCACCGCATCGTCTCACGCACGACCGACCATCGGGTGCGCCACGCCCCGCATCGCGGAAGAAGAGTTCAACTCCCGACCGCTTGTCGGTCGGTCGGATTGTCGTTGTCGCCGGTTCCCGGTTGAATGGGCATTTGGTGAACTGGAGACTGCATGTTCCTGGGATTGCGTACTGTCATCTACCCGGCTCCCGATCTCGCGGCGGCGAAGGAGTGGTGGATCGAGGCGCTCGGCATCGAGCCGTACTTCGATGAGCCGTTCTTCGTCGGCTTCAGCCCTGGCGGGTACGAGCTGGGACTGAATCCGGCTGCCGACCCCGCGCTGGGCGCCGTGAGCTATTGGGGCGTTGCGGATGCCGATGCGGCTTACGCGCACCTCGTTGCGCTGGGCGCGACGCCGCTCGAACCGGTCGAGGAGGTCGGAGACGGGATCCGACTCGGCACGGTTCGAGACCCGGTCGGCAGCATCGTCGGAGTCATCGAGAACCCGATCTTCGACGTCACGCCGGTGGAGTCTGCAGGGCCGGGGCGGTAGAGGCGCGCTTCGCGGACACCCAGAACAGGTCAGGCCTGCCCTGCCACCCGCCGGACCAGCTCGACGAGAGCGAGCACCTGCTGCCTGGGCTCATCCGCGAGCCAGGCGACGGACATGGGCAGCAGCTGGGGCTCGACGAGCGGGATCGTGGTGATGCCAGGTAGTACGAGGTTGGCGGTCGACTCCGGCACGAGCCCGAACGCGCGTCCCTCCGAGATGAGGTAGGAGCGCGCGCCGACGATGCGCGGGCGGCTGACGAGCACGAGCGGTTCGAGCGAGGCCTGCGCGCAGATTTCCAGCAACCGGTCGTAGTACTCGGGGTTGCGCTCGCGCGGCCAGAGCAGCAGGGGAACGTCGGCGAGGTCGGCCAGACGAATGCCGCGCGCTGACGCGAGCGGGTGGTCCGAACTGAGTGCCACATACACCGGCTCCCAGCGGATGATCTCGGTGCGAAAGCGCGCGGGGACATCGATGTAGCGGCCGATCCCGATGTCGGCCCGCCCGGATGTCAGCGCTGCCCCCGCTTCGCCGGTCTCGACGGCGAGTTCCTCGACGGCGACGCCGGGCATGGTCTCCTCCGCCACGCGCAGGATGTCGGGGACGAGCGCGTTCATGGCGCTCGGCGTCGCTGCGAGTCGGATGCCGGAATTCACCGGTCCGGTCAGCCGGGCGGCGACGTCGGTGAGGCTCTCTCCTGCCTCGAGCAGGGCGCGCGCGAGGGGAAGGAGGGTCTCGCCGGCGGCGGTGAGAACGACGGAACGGGTTGAGCGGTCGAAGAGCGAGAGCCCCAGGTTCCGTTCCAGCCGGCGGATCTCCTGGCTCACGACGGGCTGCGAGACGAAGAGTTCGTCGGCGGCGCGGCCGAAGTGTCCTGTGCCAGCCACCGCCACGAAGAACTCCGCCTGACGCATCGTGATATTCATAGGGTTACATTATCAAATTGGCCCATATTCGTCTTGTTCTTATCAATAGGGTGAACGTACGGTGGTGACAACAGACATCCGCAGATCATCGAAGAGGTACCCATGTCTCACTCCCCGTTCATCGTCTCCACCGAGGTCGCCGACGCGCTCGCCGCCGGCCGCCCGGTCGTCGCGCTCGAGTCCACGATCTTCACCCACGGCCTTCCTCGCCCGCGCAACCTCGAGGTCGCACGCGAGGCGGAGGCGAGCCTGCGCGCATCCGGCGTCACGCCCGCCACGATCGGCGTCGTCGACGGCGTGCCGACGATCGGGATGTCCGATGCCGAGATCGAGCGCCTCTCCCTCGACGACACGGTCGTCAAGGTGAGCCTGCGCGACCTGCCCATCGCTGCCGCGAAGAAGCTGAACGGCGGCACGACGGTCGCCGCCACCGCGTACCTCGCCCACCTCGCCGGAGTGAAGGTCTTCTCGACCGGCGGGCTCGGCGGTGTGCACCGTGGTGCGGAGACCACCTTCGACGAGTCATCCGACCTCGGCACTCTCGCGAACGTGCCGCTCGTCGTCGTGAGCGCCGGCGTCAAGTCGATCCTCGACATCCCGCTGACCCTCGAGCGCCTCGAGACGCTCAACGTGCCGGTCGTCGGCTACCGCACGACCGACTACCCCGGCTTCTACGTCTCCGACTCCGGCTACGACATCGAGTACTCGGTCGACAGCCCCGAGGAGATCGCCGCGATCGCGAAGAACCGCGACGCGATCGGCCTCAAGTCGACCCTTCTCGTCGCGAACCCGGTCGCTGAGGACAAGCAGCTTCCACCCGAGGTGCACGTTGCGGTGCTCGCCGAGGCCATCGAGGCCTCGCACACCGCCGGAATCTCCGGCAACGAGACGACCCCGTTCCTGCTCGACTACATTCAGCGCGCCACCAAGGGCGCGAGCCTCGATGTCAACGTCGAGGTGTATCGCGGCAACGTCGCGCTCGGCGGACTCATCGCCGCCGCGATGCAGAAGGCCTGAGCATTCGGGTTGCTGACGGCAAGGGCCACGGCGGGTAGCGGATACGCTTAACCCCCGTGGCCCTTACTATCGCGATCGTCGGACTGCCGAACGTCGGCAAGTCGACCCTGTTCAACGCCCTCACCCGCAACCAGGTGCTCGCGGCGAACTACCCGTTCGCGACGATCGAGCCGAACATCGGCGTTGTGAACCTCCCGGATGCGCGGCTGCAGGTGCTCTCCGACATCTTCGGCAGTGAGCGAATCCTGCCCGCCCCGGTCTCCTTCGTCGACATCGCCGGCATCGTCAAGGGTGCGAGCGAGGGGGAGGGGCTCGGCAACAAGTTTCTGGCCAACATCCGTGAGGCGGATGCGATCGCCGTCGTCTCGCGCGGTTTCGCCGACCCGGATGTCGTGCACGTCGATGGGCGGGTGGATGCGGCATCCGATTTGGAGACGATCCACACCGAGCTCGTGCTCGCGGACCTGCAGACGCTCGAGAAGGCGATCGAGCGATACGAGAAGGAAGTGAAGACGCGGCGCACCGAACCGGTCGTGCTCGAGGCGGCGAAGTCCGCGGCGGAGTGGCTGAACGGCGGCAAGCCGTTGTCGGCTCACGTCAAGCTCGACCTCGAGCCGATCCGTGAACTCGGGCTGCTCACCGCGAAGCCGTTCATCTACGTGTTCAACGTGGATGAGGGCATCCTCGGCGACGCGACGGCGCTCGACGGCCTCGCGGCGCTCGTCGCGCCGGCGAAGGCCGTCTTCCTCGATGCGAAGCTCGAGAGCGAACTCATCGATCTCGATCCGGATGACGCCGCCGAGCTTCTCGCGTCCACCGGCCAGTCGGAGAGCGGCCTCGACCAGCTCGCGCGCATCGGCTTCGACACGCTCGGCCTGCAGACCTACCTCACGGCGGGCCCGAAGGAGACGCGCGCCTGGACGATCCACAAGGGTTGGAAGGCCCCGCAGGCCGCTGGAGTCATCCACACCGACTTCGAGAAGGGCTTCATCAAGGCCGAGGTCATCTCCTTCGACGATCTCGTGGCAACCGGTTCGGTGCACGAAGCCCGTGCGAAGGGCAAGGCCCGCATGGAGGGCAAGGACTACGTCATGCAGGACGGCGACGTGGTGGAGTTCCGCTTCAACGTGTAGAGCCGATGGAGGCGCGGACGAACTCGAGCTCGTCGACATCTGCTGAGATCGTGCGCCCACCACCCGATGGCGTCGATCGGCCTAGTCGGCCGTGCTTTGATCGATGATGTAGGTGATGTTGCCGGACGGGTCGGTCACACTCGCCCACCAGCCTCCAGGAATCTCCGACGGTTCTTTCGCGACCGACAAACGTTCGCGCCGCTCGTCGATCCACCGGGGGACGTCATCCACGGTGAGTATCGGCCCCGATTTCTCGCTGCCTGTTGTGGAAACGTCCAGCATGACGCTCACCTCGCCGTCCGATGGTCCGATGGCGGCGGTGCTGTCACCTTCGCGCCAGAGTTCGGTCCAGCCCAACGCATCGCGGTAGTAAGCGAGCGCTTGCTGAAGGTCGTTGACCGGCAGGTACACCATCTCGATTTTCTCCATATCCAGAGCGTAATCTGGTTACGATATTCCGTCAACGTGATATGTTGACCGTGTGCCGGACTGGATCCCCCGTCGATCGTCAGCCAAGGGCCGACTCGCCCTGGCTGCACTCGAGGTGTTCGGAACGACACCCTTCGACGTGGTGTCGGTGTCGACCCTCGCACGAGCGGCCGACGTGACGACCGGAGCGCTGTATCACCACTTCGGAAGCAAGGTCGGTCTCTACGACGCGGTTCGTGGTGACGTGGAACGGCGCGTCCTGGATCGGATTGAAGGGGCATTCGCCGCTCGGCCCGACGACGAACCCGCCGCCGCTGCCCTCGCCGCACTGAAGGTCGCGTTCGACTACCTCACCGATCAGGGCTACACCCGGCTCGTGGGCGCCGACCACCCCGATCGGCGCGTCGATCCGATCGTCGAGTACCTCTCCGGTGTCGTCGACCGCGATCACGTGCCGCTTGCCCGTCTGTTGTGTGCCGCGTGGCGTGAGGCTCTGCTCAGTGTGAGTGACGGCGTTTCCTCAGCTGATGCCCGAACTGCGCTCGACGCACTTCACGTTCGAGTGCAGTGAGGCGCTTCGGGTGAAAGCGGTGACCCCGCAGGGTCGAGCGGGTACGCCGGAGACCGCCATGCCGGAGTTCAGCGGTGTTCCGTTCCAACGTCTGATCGGCAGTGGATCGAATGATCACTTCGTTACCATTTCTTGGTAATCTTGCGTCATGGCCACGAACACATCGATCAGCCTCGACCAGCACTTCGCAACGTTTCTGGCAGGTCAGGTCAGCGAGGGTCGGTACCGGTCTGCGAGTGAGGTCGTTCGCGCGGGCTTGCGTCTCCTGGAGGCGCAGGAGCTCCAGCTCGCGGCGTTGCGCGCGGCGCTCGTTGCCGGTGAAGCCAGTGGTGACGCGGAGGTCTTCGACTTCGACGCGTTCATCGCTGCGAAGAGCGCGTGAGCGAGTACCGGCTCACACCAGCGGCACAGCGTGACCTTGCGTCGATCTGGGACTTCACCGTGGAGCAATGGGGATTGCGACAGGCGGAGAAGTACATTCGTGAGATCCAGGCGGCGATCGAGCGGGTGGCAGCGGATCCTGAGCGTGGGCACGTTCGAGACGACATCCGCGAAGGCTACCGGAGCTACTCGATTGGGAGCCACGCCGTGTTCTACGTCTCGCATACGAACCGTGTCGACGTGATACGTGTGCTGCATCAGAGGATGGATCCACCGCGTCACGTGTGACGGGGTGCTCGGTCGCAACAATGCGGGTAACGTGGCCTGGTCGAGTCCCGGTCAGCGTCTGGCGCCAGTGACGAATCACGTCATATGACCTTGTTGTGATCAGATCGTTCACGCCACTCAAAGTTGCGTGAGGTTGCGGAGAAGGGAATGCTCCCCGGCTCTCATGATCAACCGCAGCGATCTCGGCGCGTGTCGTTATAGCGTGGCCTCGGGGCTGACGACGAGAAAGCTGACCGAACATGTCCATTCACATTCCCCCGCCGGTACTGGCCGCCGCCGCATTCGGCGTGCAGGTCGCGCTGACACGGAAGAGCACCGCGACGAGAGGCTTTCTGCTGGGGGCCACCGCCGTGGGCGCGGCCTCGGTCTGGCTCGGGCTGGGAGCGCTCGCCCGTTTCATCAAGCACGACACCACCTTCGACCCGGTCACTCCCGGCGCGACCTACCTCGTGACGTCCGGACCGAACCGCCTCACCCGCAACCCCATGTACCTCGGGTTGGCGGGGATGCTCACGTCCTTCGCTGTGTGGCGACGGTCGCCGAGAGCACTCATCCCCGTCGCCCTCTTCGTGGTCGCGATCAACCGGATGCAGATTCCCGGCGAAGAATCGGTGCTGCGGGAACGCTTCGGAGACGAGTACGAGAGTTACGTCGCAACGACCCCGCGCTGGTTGTGGGTCGCTCCCGCCTGGCTGGCGCGTACGTCGTCACCATCGTCACGGTCGTCGTCACCGCAACCGTGACGGACGTTCGCGCGCCCCTGCGACGACGGGCCGCCTCAGCCGGTCAGCATGACGCACGTTCTCCACAGGCGCCTCTCCTCCACAGATGGTGTTTTACCTGTCGATGCCGTCGCGCCCGCGCCCCAAGAGACCGACAAGTGTAGCACGGGTGCTACACTTGTCGTCATGGGAATTGATGAATCTCCTACGGAGAGCTTGTCGCAGCGAGAGTTGCGCAACGAGTCCGGTCGCGTGTTGCGGGAAGTGAGCGAGGGGCACTCATTCATCCTGACGAATCGGGGCGTGCCCGTGGGGCGGATCGTGCCACTTGACGCCCCGGCCTCCGCGCTGAATATCGCTCGCCCTGCTCGACGCGAGGGTGGCTGGGCGTCGTTGGGTATCGATCGGAAGGCTGCCCAGCGGCGCCTCAGTGAGATCCTCGACGAGTTGCGTGAGGACAGACTGTGACCTCGGCACCGCTTGTATACGTGGACACCTCCGCGATGGGTGCGTTGCTCATCGACCAGCCGGAGAGCCAATCCCTCGAGGACTGGCTGGATCGGACATCCGCCATCCTGGTTTCCAGTGATCTGCTCGAAACCGAGCTTCGCCGCCTCGCCGTGCGGGAGAACCTCGCACAATCCGATGTGACGCGCATCCTGGACGGCGTTGCGCTGGCCGCCCTCGACCGCGCCGTGTACCGAAGCGCGGGCTTCATGCCCATGCAGCACTTGCGCACCCTCGACGCGCTGCACCTGGAGGCGGCCGTGCGGCTGGACGTCTCGGCCATCCTCACCTACGATCGCAGGCTGGGCGACGCGGCCCGAACGCTCGGTGTTGAAGTGATCTCGCCGGGAAAGTCTGAGGCACCTCGATTCTGACGACCCTGAGGGTGCTTGCCCGGACGACTCTCGAATACGGTGGCCGTATGGCGCGTGAACTCACCCCGCGGGAAGTGAGTGTGCTGCGGGCAATGACTCAGACGCTCGCGAGATAGATGGCGTCGCTCTCTCAGAAGGTATGCGCGACACATTGCTACATAAGGCGTCCCGAACGCGAGCCTGGAGCATCTGTGGCTGCGGCACGTGTGGGCGGCGTCAGCAGCTGAGGGTTATGTCACCCCTCCGGTACCGTGCCCACCTGCTTCGCCGGCACTCCGACGACGATTGCGCTCGCCGGAACATCCTTGGTGACGACCGCCCCAGCACCAACCACCGCGCCGTCGCCGATGGTCACCCCGGGCAGCACCGTCACGTTCGATCCGAACCAGACGCCCCGGCCGATCACGACACGGGCAGGATGCATGTCGGCCCGCCGACTCGGCAGCATGTCGTGGTTCAACGTCGTGATGACGGCGTTGTGGCCGATGAGAGAGCCATCGCCGATCTCGATGCCGCCCTGGTCCTGGAACCGGCATCCGCTGTTCACGAAGACGTTCGCGCCGAAGCGGATGTTCCTGCCGAAGTCGGCGGTGAACGGCGGGAAAAGCTGGAAGGACTCGGGAATCTCGCGCCCGGTCAACTCACTCATGAGGGCCCGCACCTCATCCGGAGAGTGATAGCGCCCGTTGAGTTCGGCGGTGATGCGCATTGACTCCTGGCTCGCCGCGTGCATGGCCTCGTGGTGCGGTGAACCACCAGGGATCGTCTCCCCGGCGTTCAGGGCAGTCAGGAGCGCATCAAGCCCAGGGATCTCGGCCATGCGCCCACAGTAGTCGGCTTACCTTAGTCCGCGCGCTCGGTGAGTTCGGCGGCATAGTTGCGCATCGAGCGCTGGTAGCGAGGCAGCGACTCGATCTGGGCTTCGATGGCGACCTGCAGGGCCTCATCCTTACGCCCGGCACTGTGCAGAGCCAGAGCCAACACGATGCGGGGTGCGGAGCCAGTCGTCTCATGAGTCGGAGCGGCTCGCAGGACGGCGATCGCCTCATCGAGGCGGCCGAGGTTGCGAAGTGTCGATCCGTACTGGACAGCGAGTTGGGCATGCCGGGCGTCGTCGAGGCCGAGCTCGAGAGCGCGCTCATACTCTGCGCCGGCCTCGGCCTCGAAGCCCATCGAGTCGTACATGCCGGCGAGTTCGAAAGCTGCCCGGCCATCGGCTGCTGGGCATGCTTCGGCCAATTCGCGCATGGCGGCGACACCGTCGTCGCGGTCAAACGAGTCGAAGCGCCCCCAAAGGTCGTCGACGGATGCTTCCCACTGCTCGATGGTGGAGCTCATGAGCCAATCCTGTCATTCAGCATCGCGCGCAGCGTTACGCCGAGTTCCCTCGTGTGACGTAACGCTCGGCGGCAGATCGCGTCGGTCTATAGCGTCGCCCCATGACACTCATCGACACCAAAACTGCCGACACCCAATTCACCGTCCCGTCCGTCGCCGACGAGGAGCGCGCCCAGCGCCTCGCCGACGCCGCCACCGCATGGGGTGAGCGCATCGCCGCCACGCCATCCAGTGCCCATCTCACCTATCGCGTCGACGGTGTCGGAGCCGGCTCAGTCGCCACCGAGATCATCGCGGGCAGGCATCGCTTCCTCGTCGACGAACCCGACTCGCTCGCCGGAGACGACCTCGCGGCGAGCCCCGTCGAATACGCGCTCGGCGCGCTCATCTCCTGCCAGGTCGTCGTCTACCGGTTGTATGCGCAGGCGCTCGGCATCCGGGTCGACGACATCGACGCGAAGGCCGAGGGCGACCTGGATGCGCGGCGCCTGTTCGGCATCGACGAGTCGGTGCGCGCGGGCTTCGGCGCTGTGCGTTTGATCATCACGATCTCCGGCCCCGAGAGCCAGGAGCGCTATGACGAGCTGCGCGATGTCGTCGACGCGCACTGCCCCGTGCTGGACCTGTTCGCGAACCCGACTCCGGTGAGCGTGACGGTCACGAAGGCCTGACGCGGCCGGCCTTTGCCGTACGGGTCGATCCGCACGGGGGTACCCTCTATCCATGGCGAAGCCGCAGACGGTCGACGAGTACATCGACGGATTCCCTGCGCAGGTTCAGTCGCGGCTTCGGGAGTTGCGCGCGCTCAGCAGGGCGACCGCCCCGCTCGCCACCGAGGGACTCAAGTGGGGCAACCCGGCCTACTCCTCGGGGACGATCCTGTTCGTCTTCGCCGGGTATCGCAGTCACGCCAATTTCGCGTTCACCCCGACCACCGTAGAAGCTTTCGCCGACGAGTTGGCGGCCTTCACGACCGGAAAGGGCACGGTGCAGCTCCCGCACGACGAGCCGGTACCGAGCGACCTCATCTCCCGGATGATCGCTCACCGGCTCGACGAGTTCGAGAACCACCACGTGTTGTGGCGTTAGGGCCTGAGGCTGAGACCTGCCACATGGCCGGTCACCAGCGGCTCAGCCGCCCACGGACATCCGGATGTCGACGGCGTCGCCCACGTCGAGACCCTCGGCAGCGCGCAGGTCGGCTCGCAGCGGCACGATGTAGCCGCCATCCTTCGGGAACAGCGAGGTCGTCCGCGTGGTCGACCCGACCGTGAGGGTGACCGGGATCATTCCCCAGCCGTAGGTGACCTGGCTCGACACTGCGTGCAAGTCGGCAGCCACGTCCTCCGGAACCGTCACGAAGTGGAAGGGCGACGGCCCGCGCCAGTACCAGATCTCCCCGCTGAAACTCAGTTCCACCCGCCGCCGTCCTTCTCGAAGTCGGTACTCGACGTTACCGGAGGCTGGTCTAGCATGGGCGAGTGCTCACCGAGAAGGAGACCCTTCAGCGTTACCTGCAAGAGGCCAGGGATGCGCTGCTCTGGAAGCTCGATGGCGTGAGCGAACAGGGTGCGCGCTGGCCCATGACGCGCACCGGCACGAACCTCCTCGGCATCGTCAAACACGTCGCGAGCGTCGAGATCGGCTACTTCGGCGAGGTGTTTGATCGCCCGTCGGGCGAGCCGCTTCCCTGGTTGGCGGATGACTCCCCGGACAACGCCGACATGTGGGCGACCGCCGACGAATCGCGGCAGGACATCATCGACTTCTACCACCGCTCGTGGGCGCACTCGGATCGCACCATCGACGAACTCCCGCTGGATGCCCCCGGTCTCGTCCCATGGTGGTCGCCGGCATCCCGCGACGTCACGCTGCACCGCATCCTCGTGCACATGATCGCCGAGACGGCCCGCCATGCCGGACACGCCGACATCATCCGCGAACTCATCGACGGGCAGGCCGGCGTGCGCGCAGGCGGCAGCAACCTGCCCGACCACGACGAGGCCTGGTGGGCCGACTACGTCACCACGCTGCAGCGCGCAGCGGAGCAGGCCGCGGGCTGACCGCTGTGTCCGAACCCCGCACCTCGGGCCGGTAGCCCGCAGATCGTCGAGGTCTACCATGTAGTTCCGTGGCAGGAGAACTCGGCGCTCGGCTTCTCAAGGAGAGGTGGCTTGTTCGTGCGCCCATCGCGATCTTCCGCGTGGGGTTGGGCTTCCTGTTCGCCGGCCGACTGCTGCTGCTCGAGCATGTCGGACGATCCTCCGGCCTGCCGCGCCACGTCGCCCTCGAGGTGCTCACTCGGCCCTCGCGCGACGAGGTCATCATCGCGTCCGGGTTCGGCAAGATGTCCCAATGGTTCCAGAACCTACAGGCGAACCCCCACTGCCACGTGAGCATCGGGACTCGTCGCAGGGTCCCGGCGACGGCGAGCGTGCTCCCCGCCGACGAGGCTGCCAGGCTGCTCGACGATTACCGCGACGCGCATCCGAAGCTCTGGAGCGTGCTCGATGATTCGATGACGCAATTGCGCGGAAGCACGGACTACGAACTCCCTCTCGTTCGACTGACACTGCAGAGCACGGGACCCACACACTGAGGTCCGGGTCCACTAGTCTCGGCACGTGCAGACTCCGGACCTTCCCCTCGAGACCGACCGTCTTTTCCTGCGTGCCTTCACCGAGGCCGACGCCGAACGCTACTACTCCTACCGCAGCCTTCCGGAGACCGTCCGCTACCTCTACCGCGAGCCGCTCACGCTCGCGGAGTCCATCGAGCGGATGCCGCAGTACGCGCGCCTCGAATTCGAGACGGACGCCGACATCTTCACTCTCGCGATCCAGCCGAAGGGCGAGACCGAGCTTGCCGGCGAGATCCTCTTCAAACTCGAGAGCACGCGGGCGATGCAGGGCGAGCTCGGCTACAGCCTGCATCCGGATGCCGTCGGCAACGGCTACGTGACGGAGGCGGCGAAAGCCATGCTCCGCCTCGGCTTCGAGCATTTCGGGTTCCACCGGATCTTCGCCCGCATCGACGCCGAGAACGCGCGCTCGGCACGGGTCGCCGAACGACTCGGGATGCGCCGGGAGGCCCACCTCATCGAGAACGACCGGTACAACGGCCGATGGGGCAGCGAGTACGTCTACGCCATTCTCGAGTCCGAGTGGAGCCCCGCGACCGACTGAACCGCTCGCCGTTCCCGCTGCAGAATTCGGCTCGCCGCGCCCGTCGTTTCGGATGCGGTGAGCAGATTGGCGATGCGGGGAGCGTCGAGACTACGCCAGCGCTGCCGCATCCAGCGCGAACAGGTCGCTCTCGCCGGCGGTCGCCGCGCCCTGGAGAGCGACACCCTGCGGAAGCAACTGCTCAGCGTAGAACCGCGCGAGGACGAGCTTCTCCTCCGCGAGTTTCGCGTCGCCCATGCCTGCGGCGGCGAGGGCGCCCTTCGCGAGCAGCCAGCCGCCGAGTGTGACGCCCCACATCCGAAGGTAGGGGGAGGAGCCGGCCAGAATCGAGTTCGGGTCCTGCAGTCCGTGGCGCAGCATCCAGTTCGTGGTCTTGCCCAGCGCGTCGACGCTCGCGGCAAGGTTCGTGCGGATGCTCGCGAACCCCTTGCCCGCCTTCGCCAGTTCCTTGTCGAGCGAGCCGATCTCCTTGATGTACTCGGTGAACGACGAGCCGCGCCGAACGCCGAGCTTGCGGCCGACGAGGTCCGCGGCCTGCACGCCGTTCGTCCCCTCGTAGATCGCCGCGATGCGCACGTCGCGATAGTGCTGGGCGACGCCGGTCTCCTCGATGAAGCCCATGCCGCCATGGATCTGCAGCGCGATCGAGGTGAGCTCGTTGCCGAGGTCTGTGCCGAAGCCCTTGCAGATCGGAGTGAGGAGGCCGACGATCTCGTCCGCACGGGTGCGGGTGGCCTCATCCGGGTGGTTCGTGCTGATGTCGACGTTGGCGGCGTTGAGCAGCATGAGGTGGCGCGCGGCCTCGAGGTACGCCTTCTGGGTCATGAGCATGCGGCGGACATCCGGGAACTCGATGATGGCCGAGTCCTTGCCGGCGGCGCCGATGGCGAGACCCTGGCGGCGCTCCTGGGCGTACGCGAGGGACTGCTGGTACGCGCGCTCGGCGACCGCGACCCCCTGCATCCCGACCGAGAGCCGGGCGCTGTTCATCATGACGAACATGATGCGCATTCCCTTGTTCTCCTCGCCGATGAGGTAGCCGGTCGCTCCGTCGTAGTTCATGACGCACGTGGGAGAGCCGTGGATGCCGAGCTTCTCCTCGATGGAGAGGCACTCGACGGCGTTGCGCTCGCCGAGCGAGCCATCCTCGTTGACGAGGAACTTCGGCACGATGAAGCAGGAGATGCCCTTGGTGCCCTCCGGCGCTCCCGGTGTGCGGGCGAGCACGAGGTGCACGATCTGCTCGCTCAAATCGTGTTCGCCGAAGGTGATGAAGATCTTCTGGCCGGTGATCGCGTACGTGCCGTCGTCGTTCTTGACCGCGCGCGTCGTGAGCGCTCCGACATCCGTCCCCGCCTGGGGCTCGGTGAGGTTCATCGTGCCGGCCCACTCGCCGGTCACCATCTTCGGGAGGTAGGACTTCTTCTGCTCGTCGCTTCCGTAGTTCAGGAGCGCTTCGATGGCCCCCTGGGTCAGCAGCGGGCACAGGGCGAACGCCATGTTGGCGGAGAGCATCATCTCCTGGATGATGAGTCCGATGGTGCGGGGAAATCCGCCGCCGCCGAACTCCTCCGGCAGGGGGACCGCTCCCCATCCGGCCTCGACATATGCGTCGTACGCCGCGATGAACCCGGGGGGAGTCGTGACGGAACCGTCATCGTTGCGGTGCGCACCGACGGTATCGCTCTCGCGGTTCGTGGGCGCGACGGCATCCGCCATGAATTCGCCGGACTCCGTGAGGATGTCGCGCACTGTCTCGAGATCGGCGTGCTCGAACCCGGGCAGGGCAGCTACCGCGGGGTACCCCACGACATGCTCGAGGGAGAACATCAGGTCCGAGATGGGTGGCCGGTATTCGCTCATGTTTGCCAGCGTAACCCCGTGTCGCGTTTGGTTCGAAGCCGTTGTCGGCAACGGCAATTCCACGGCCCGGAAGCGCCGGTTTCCTTGTCGGACGTGACGAATCCTGATGCGCTGCCTCAGTCTTCCGCGAGGACGATGACCTTGTCTGCCGGTGCGAACCTGATGCTGTCGGACTTGAGCGGGTTGAGGCGCACCCCGTACCCGCGCGATGCGTCGTGAGCGTGCTCGGAGATGCGGTAGCCGATGGCGGTCTCCCCGCGGCGGCGCGCACTCTCGAGAACGGTGTAGAAGTTCACCGTCTCTCCCTCGCGAATGTACCGTTGCGCCGGTCGCAGGTAGATCTCGCTTCCCTCGCTCGTGAACAGCGAGTCGAAGACGTGCGCGAGCACCCGGTTCTCCGACAATTGCGAGAGGGCGAGGCTGATGAGCTTGTCGCTCACGATGAAGTCGTTCGCCTTCGTGACCTCCGCGATCTCGCGGTTGCGGTCGTCGATCATCTCGCTCACGATGTTCAACTCGCGGCCGGACTGCTCCCCGATTTCGCGCAGGTGAAGCAGCGTCACGAGCGTTTTCGCATCCGCTCGCTGGCCGCCGATGAGCTCCTTGTAAGCGAGGACGATGATGTGGTCGAAACCCGGGATGTCGAGGTCGTCCAGGACCGCCCTGCTCGTGGTGTCGCCGCGAACGAAGCGGATGTCGAGGTTGGTCAGTTGCGGGAGCCTCGGTCCCTCGATGTCGGCGACGACGGTGACGCTCGATTCCGGCGGAACGTATTCGTTGAGTTCCCGCACGATCGTGACGAGGTCCGAGTTGTAGCCGAGGACGAGGGTGTGTTCCGCGCTTCGCGGCGAATCCGGCTCATCGCTGATGGCGGCCACGTCGGGGACGACCACCGTGCCGACGCGGATCGCGCTGTCGTCCGAGGCGATGTGGATGAGCCGCTCGCCGGTGACGATCTCCCTGGCCGCATCCGGATTGAGAAGGACATCGTCGCCGGACACGACCCCGATGACGCTCGAGTCCGGGAACGAGAGCTGAGCGTCGAAATAGGTTCGCCCGGTGAGCGTTGGTTCCTCCGCGATGTACAGCTCGTCGCCGTCGAAGTCGAGGAGTTCCGTATAGACGCCGCTCAGTCCGCTCTGCCGGCAGGTCTGCACCGTGATCCGACTGATGAGGTCCCGCGCGAGCACCCAGCTGGCTTCGTCGTGACCGACGAGCCGCGCGGCCTCGAGATTCCTCGACTCCTGCAGTTCGCCGACGATGTCGAGCCGCCGCGGTCCGCGCCGCGGGTTGTTGGTGAGGGCGAGCGCCATCTTGATGACGACCGAATCGGGGTCGTCGCTCTCCTCCGGGGCGATGAGGATGATGCTGCGCGCAGTGTGCGGATTGCCGAGTTCGAGGTCGCCGAGATCCATGGGGTCGCCCTTGCGGACGATGATGCGGGTGCCCATGGTGTGCGGCACGTGGGCCTTGAGCTCGTCCTCGAGCTCGACCTTGTCCCGATCGGAGAGGATGACGATGGCCGGTCGGCGTCGTGACTCGTTCGCTATGCAGATCTCGCTGACGATGGGCAGAACCTTCTGGCTCCATCCGAGGATGAGCGTGTGATCGGTCTCGAGGACTCGGGACCTGCCCTTGCGAAGCTGGTCGATCTTCGCGTCGAACGCGCTCGAGACGATGCCGATGAGGCTCGCGACGATGATGAGCCCGCCGATCGTGACGACGAGCATGGCGACGCGGAACGCCCAGCCCTGGTCGGCTCCCATCGTGCCGGGGTCGAGTGTGCGCATGAGGTTGCCCCACAGGACCTCGAAGAACGTGAGCGAGTGCTCTCCGCGCGGGAACATGCCGAAGACGACGACGATGACGGCGATGACGACGACGAACGCGATGGTCGCGAGGCCGAGGAGGCCCATGACGGCGATCGTCCCGCGCGCCATGACGTTGTCGAACCAGTATCGATAGCGGTCACGCAAGCGTGTCGAGGATGCGCCCCGTTGTGGCATGGCCGCAATCCTAGTGGCGGGCGGCATTTCCGGCATCCGGTTGGTAGGCTGGCCCGACAATCGAATATCGGGCCGCAACACGATGCGGGAGAGCCATCCGGTCACCGGCGTGTGATCAGCAGGATGGCACCGAAGGAGCAAGCCTCCCCGCCAATCTCTCAGGTCACCAGTACCGCATCGAACTGGCCGCTCTGGAAAGCGGTTCCTGCTCGACAGGAACCCGCCCATGGTGAAAATCGACGACGGTCGGTGAAACTCTCAGGCTCAAGACAGAGGGGGAGTTCCACCGCATTCACTGCCAGGAGAACTCGTGTCCGATAGCCCAACCTCAGAACGCTTCTCGCCCCTGCATCGATTGCATGTCGACGGCGGCGCGAGTTTCACCGATTTCGCCGGCTGGCAGATGCCGGTGAGCTACGGTTCCGACCTCGGTGAGCACCACGCGGTGCGCACTGCCGCCGGCATCTTCGACATCTCGCACATGGCGGAGATCAGTGTGCACGGTCCGGATGCCGCTGCATTCCTCGACTACGCGCTCGCCGGGAAGATGTCGACCATCGCGCTCATGCAGGCGAAGTACAGCCTGCTGCTGGACGATCGCGCCGGCATCATCGACGACCTCATCGTCTATCACAACGCCGACGGCGAGTACCTCGTCGTGGCGAACGCCGGCAACCACGACGTCGTCCTCGCGGAGCTCGCTGCGCGGGCGAAGGGTTTCGACGTGACGGTCACCGATCGCAGCGACGCGACGGCACTCATCGCCGTCCAGGGGCCACGCGCGGTCGAGATCCTCCAGGCGACGGCGGGCCTCGCCGTCATGGACGGACAGCAGGCGTTCGACGACCTCAGGTACTACTGGTCGACCGGCGCGACGTTCGGCACCGGCACGGTGTTCGTCGCACGGACGGGCTACACGGGCGAAGACGGGTTCGAGCTCTACGTCGACACCGCGGATGCCGAACCGCTGTGGCGCGCGCTCCTGGCGGCAGGAGAACCCCTGGGTCTGATCCCCGCCGGGCTCGCCAGCCGCGATACCCTCCGCCTCGAAGCGGGGATGCCACTCTACGGCCACGAACTCAGCCGCGACATCCTGCCGGCGCAGGCCGGACTCGGTCGCGTCGTGCACTTCACCAAGGAGGGTGACTTCGTCGGCCGCGCCGCGGCGGAGGCCGGACCGCCGGAGGGCGCGAGGGTCCTCGTCGGGCTCGCCTCGGAGGGGCGTCGTGCCGGCCGCGCGGGATACGCCGTGCTGTCGGGCGATGCGACGGTGGGAGAGATCACGAGCGGCGCCCTGTCGCCGACGCTCGGGCATCCGATCGCCATGGCGTTCGTCGACCCGGGTTTTTCCGAGCCGGGGACGGTGCTCGACCTGGATGTGCGGGGAAGCCGAATTCCCGCGACGGTGACCGCGTTGCCGTTCTATAAGAGAGAGAAGAACTGAGATGCCCAACTACACCGGCAGTGCGGACAAGGCCGACCGCAAGTACACCTCCGAGCACGAGTGGCTCGACATCAGCGGGACCTCCGCCACGATCGGGATCACCGACTACGCGGCGGACAAGCTCGGCGACGTCGTCTTTGTCGAACTGCCGAAGGTGGGTTCCACCGTCCAGTCCGGCAAGGTCGTCGGAGAGATCGAATCGACGAAGTCCGTCGGCGAGCTGTTCGCGCCCGTCGACGGCACCGTGACGGCGGCGAACACTGAGGTCGTCGATAGCCCGCAGCTGGTCAACGAGGACCCGTTCGGGGCCGGCTGGATGATCACGGTGGAGGTTGCTGACGCATCCGTGTTCGACGCTGCCGACCTCATGGACTTCGACGCGTACACGGCACTGGTAGGGGAGTAATGGCTCGGGACATGTCCACGGCGGCGACCGCACCGGCCGCCGATTTCGCTGCCCGTCACATCGGAACCGGCCCCGAAGCCCAGTCCACGATGCTCGACGCGCTCGGCTACGACTCCGTCACGGACCTGCTCGCTGCCGCCATTCCGGACTCGATCGCGCTGGCGGATGCCGCGTCGATCCTGCCGCCCGCCGCAACCGAGAGCGAGGCGCTCGCGGAGCTGCGTGCGCTCGCCTCCCGCAACCGGGTCCACCGTTCCCTGATCGGACTCGGTTACCACGACACCATCACTCCCTCCGTCATCACGAGGAATGTGCTCGAGAATCCGAGCTGGTACACCGCGTACACCCCGTATCAGCCCGAGATCTCCCAGGGCAGGCTCGAAGCGCTCATCAACTTCCAGACGATGGTCGCCGACCTCACGGGTCTCGACATCGCGAACTCCTCCATGCTCGACGAGTCGACGGCCGTCGTCGAGGGGATGCTGCTCGCCCGTCGCGCATCGAATTCCGACTCGAACGTGTTCCTCGTCGACGCGGATGCGCTCCCGCAGACGAAGGCGCTGCTCGCGAACCGCGCGGAGGCCGTCGGCATCCAGCTTCACTACACGCCCTACGACGTGTCGCCCCCGCCGTCCGACCTCGATGTGTTCGGCGCCTTTATCCAATACCCGGGAGCCTCCGGCCGTGTCTGGGATCCCACGGCGGTCATCGGCGCCGTACACGCCCAGGGCGGCATCGCCGTCGTTGCGGCGGATCTGCTCTCCCTCACCCTCCTGACGTCGCCAGGAGAGCTTGGCGCGGATGTCGCAGTCGGCACGACGCAGCGCTTCGGCGTCCCCATGGGGTTCGGTGGGCCGCATGCCGGGTACCTGGCCGTGCGATCCGGCCTCGAACGGCAGCTCCCCGGTCGCCTCGTCGGCGTCTCGAAGGACGCGGACGGCCACCCCGCATACCGCCTCACCCTGCAGGCGCGGGAGCAGCACATCCGCCGCGAGAAGGCGACCTCGAACATCTGCACGGCGCAGGTGCTGCTCGCCGTCATGGCGAGCATGTACGCCGTGTATCACGGGCCGGGCGGTCTCAAGACCATCGCCGAGCGCGTGACCAACGCCGCGCGATACCTCGCCGACGCTGCCAGCGATGGCGGGCACACCGTCGTTCACGGCAACTACTTCGACACGATCACGCTCGAGACGGCCCGCGACGCGGATGACCTCGTCCAGCGCGCGTACGAGGCCGGGTATCTCATCCACCGGCTGGACGACGACCACGTCCAGCTCTCCGTCGATGAGACGACGAGCCAGGATGACCTGGTCGCGATCGCGGACATCCTGGGCGCCGACCTCGGGACATTCCCGGAGAGAGTTCCCGGTCGCACGGACCTGACCGGATGGATTCCCGAGACGCTCCTGCGCACGAGCGAGTACCTCACGCATCCGGTGTTCAACACGCACCGCTCGGAGACGAGCATGATGCGCTACCTCAAGTACCTCGCCGACAAGGACTATGCGCTCGACCGAGGCATGATCCCGCTCGGCTCTTGCACCATGAAGCTCAACGCCGCGACCGAGATGGAGGCTGTGACCTGGCCGGAGTTCTCCCGCGTGCACCCTTTCGCGCCGGAAGCGGACGTCGAGGGCTACCTCGAGCTCATCGGCCAGCTGGAGAGCTGGCTCGCCGACGTGACCGGCTACGACGCCGTGTCCCTCCAGCCGAACGCGGGCAGCCAGGGCGAGCTCGCCGGGCTTCTCGCCATCCGCAGCTATCACCGCTCCAGGGGCGACGACTCCCGCACGGTGTGCCTCATCCCCTCGAGCGCGCATGGGACGAACGCGGCGAGTGCGGTTCTCGCCGGCATGAAGGTCGTGGTCGTCGCGTGCGATGAGCTCGGCAACGTCGACCTCGGGGACCTTCGGGCGAAGATCGCAGAGCACCCTGACGACCTCGCCGCGCTCATGGTCACCTACCCGTCCACCCATGGCGTCTACGAGCATGAGATCCGCGCGATCACGGATGCCGTGCACGAGGCCGGCGGGCAGGTCTACATCGACGGGGCGAACCTCAACGCGCTTCTCGGCTTTGCACGCTTCGGCGAGTTCGGAGGGGACGTCTCCCACCTCAACCTGCACAAGACCTTCTGCATCCCGCATGGCGGCGGTGGACCCGGCGTTGGCCCGGTCGCCGCGAAGTCGCACCTCGCGCCGTTCCTGCCCGGCCACCCCCTGTCCCAGCGTGGCGCGAAGAGCAATCCGGTCAGCGCTGCCCCGTACGGGAGCCCGAACATCCTGCCCATCACGTGGGCGTACATCCGGATGATGGGGGCCGAGGGACTGCGCGATGCGACCGGCGCTGCTGTGCTCGCCGCGAACTACCTCGCCGTGCGCCTGCGCGAGCACTACCCCGTGCTCTACTCGGGCGAGAACGGCCTCGTGGCGCACGAGTGCATCCTGGACCTGCGCCCGCTCACCGACGCGACGGGGGTGACGGTCGACGATGTCGCGAAGCGGCTCATCGACTACGGCTTCCACGCGCCGACGATGTCGTTTCCGGTGCCGGGCACGCTCATGATCGAGCCGACCGAGAGCGAGGATCTCGCCGAGCTGGAGCGATTCATCGAGGCGATGGTGGCGATCAAGGTCGAGGCGGATGCCGTGGCAGGAGGCGAGTGGCCGGCCGACGACAACCCGCTGGTGAACGCGCCGCACACCGCGCGGTCGGTCATCGTGGGCGAGTGGGAGCACGCCTACCCTCGTGAGAAGGCCGTCTATCCGGTGCCGTCGCTGCTCAGGAACAAGTACTGGCCGCCCGTGCGCAGGGTCGACCAGGCCTGGGGCGACCGCAACCTGTTCTGCGCCTGCCCGCCGCCGGAGGCCTTCGCCTGACGCCTACAGCCAGCTGAAGGTCGCCGCAGCCCACGGGTACCCGACGAAGATCGCGGCGTCGATGACGAAGTGCGCGATGACGAGGGGCAGTACTCGGCCGTACCGTGTGTACAGCCAGCCGAACAGGATCCCCATGGCGATGTTGCCGACGAACGCCCCGAACCCCTGGTAGAGGTGGTATGTGCCGCGCAGCACCGCGGCGGACAGGATGATCGTCCACCGTCCCCACCCGAGCCGTCGGAGGCGATTGAACAGGTAACCGATGACGATGACCTCTTCCGTGATCCCGGCTCGAGCCGCGGACAGTAGCAGGATCGGCACCGTCCACCAGTGCTCGTCGAGAGCGGTCGGAATGACCTGCACGGTGATCCCGATGGCCCGGCCGACGAGGTAGAGCGCGATTCCGGGGACGCCGATGATGAGGGCGAGCCCGAGCCCCGCCCCCGTGTCGCGCACCGGTTGCCGGAAGTCGATTCCGAGGCGCGACAGGTGCGGGCGCGCGGACTGCCAGAGCAGGAACGCGACGAGCGCGACGGGCACGAGGTCGAAGAAGATCGCCAGGAACTGGTAGATGAGGTCGAAGACCTCACGATTGCTGAGCGGTGCGTTCAGCGTCGCCGTCTGCTGCGAGAGCGCCGTCTTCTGCGTGACCCGGTTGACGATCGCGACGACGGAGTACACGGCGGATGCGCCGAGCGAGAGCCCGAGGACGATGAGGACCTCACCGATCAGCCTGCGTCGGCCGGTTGGCTGCTCGTCCACGAAGGTGGGCTCAGTCACTTCCTGCACCGACCCGGCACGCCGGTGTCCCGCCTGGCAGCAGGTAGCGATATCTCGCGATGAGTCGATACCCGATGCTCGCCGCCAGGGAGAACGGCGGGGTGTCCAGCAGGATGCCGAGGAAGCGCCATCCGAATGCCGGCTGGTGCCGCAGGAGGACCGAGACGGCGAGGTGACCGCCGTACTGGTGCAGGATGCCGTTGCGATCGCGGGCGACGAGCCACACCTGATCGGAGGCCTCGTGGGTCGTCAGGCCGAGCTCTTCGAGCACTGCCCACTGGTGGGGAATCGCCCGCGGAAACGCGGGAAGGGACCCCTCCAGCCACCTCACGGCGGTGGAGCAGAAGCCGCAGTCGCCGTCGAAGACGAGTGTCGCCTGGTCGCGGGTGAGTCGTCCGACGGGTGGCACAACTCCGATGTTACGCGTGCGCTGGCGGCGCTTTGTCGTACTTCCAGCCACTTGGATGATGCAAACCCTGCGAATTCATTGCATAGCGCGCAAGATTTCGCCACACATTGCAAAATTCTCGTGTGCGCGTTACCAGTGGGTAACGTTTGCGCTTAGGGTTTTGCCAGTGGAGCAGACCCTGTTTAGGGTTCTCTTTAACAAGCGAAACGGAATACTAGGAATCGTTCCGGGTCGTAATCCATCTTGCACAGGAGGAAAATTGAAATTCAGACGCATAGGAGCGCCTATCGCGGTTGCTGCCATTGCAGCAATGGCGGTCACTGGTTGCACAACAACCAACGAGACTCCTTCCACAACAACCGGGGGCACCATCACGGTTGCTGAGGTCAACGAGGTCACCTCGTTCAACCCCAACACCCCGCAGGGCAACCTCGACATGAATGCCAAGCTCACGGGCTACACCCGTTCGGGCTTCTTCTACCTCGATGACAAGCTCAACATCATTCCTGACAAGAGCTTCGGCACGGTGGAGAAGACCAGCGACGACCCGCTGACCGTCAAGTACACGCTCGCCAAGACGGCGACGTGGTCGGATGGCACCCCGGTGACCGCCGACGACATGATGCTCGCCTGGGCGGTCCAGTCCGGATTCTTCAACGACTCCACCACGGACGCCGACGGCAACGTGACGTCGGGCACGACGTACTTCGACTACGCCGGTGACACCTCGGGCCTCGGCCTCGCGGACAAGCCGGTCGTGGGCGACGACAACACGTCGATTACCCTCACGTACTCCGAGCCCTACGCGGACTGGCAGCTCATCAACCCGATCGATGCACCGGCTCACGTCGTTGCCGACCACGCGGGTGTTGCGCTCAAGGACGTCATGTCGGCCATGCAGACGATGCCCCGCGGTGACGCAGCCAAGCCGGCCGCCCCGAACGACGCGCTCAAGACGTTCGCTGACTTCTGGAACACCGGATTCGACGCGACGAGCCTGCCGACCGACAAGACCCTGTACCTCTCGTCCGCGGGAATGGTGCTCGACTCGTGGGTTCCGAAGCAGTCGATCACGCTCGTCCGCAACCCTGACTACAAGGGTGACCTGAAGCCGAAGGTGGACAAGATCGTCGTCCGCTTCATCGGTGACGCGCAGGCGCAGGTGACCGCTCTCCAGAACGGTGAGGTTGACATCATCAACCCGCAGGCATCGGCCGACACGATCAAGTCGCTCGAGGCACTGAAGAACGTCACGACGCTGACCGGTAACCAGTTCAGCTACGACCACCTCGACATCTCGTTCAACACGAAGGTGTTCAAGGATGCGAACGTCCGCAAGGCATTCCTCATGACGGTTCCGCGCCAGCAGATCCTCGACGCGATCGTCACGCCGCAGAACCCGGACGCAACGCTGGATGACTCGCAGCTGTTCTTCCCGGGAACCGACGCGTATGACGCCGCCATCAAGGTGAACGGCTCGTCCGCGTACGACAAGGTGGACATCGATGGTGCAAAGGCCCTTCTGGCCGGTGCGACCCCCGAGGTCCGCGTGCTGTACAACACGAAGAACCCGAACCGTGTCGCGTCGTTCCAGGCCCTCCAGGCCTCGGCGGCGAAGGCCGGATTCAAGGTCATCGACGGCGGTGCTGAGAACTGGGGCTCGCTCCTCGGTAGCGGCACGTACGACGCGTCGATCTTCGGCTGGATCTCTTCGGGTGTCGGTGTTGCCGGCGTCCCGCAGATCTTCAGCACCAAGGGTGGCGGTAACTACAGCGGCTACTCCAACGCTCAGGTCGACAGCCTGGCCAAGCAGCTCCAGGTGACCCTGGACAAGAAGGCCCAGGATGACATCCAGACGCAGATCGACACCCTCCTGTGGGGAGACGGATACGGCGTGCCGCTGTTCGTCGCCCCCGGTGTCATGGCGAACAGCAACAACGTCACCGGCGTTGTGTACTACCCCGGCCAGGCCGGTGTGGGCTGGAACTACTGGGAGTGGGCAAAGAAGTAATCTCCTGGCTCAGTCCTCTGGACTGACCCTGGAATGACTTCAGGGGCGGAGCGCCGGGACCATCGGTCCTGGCGCTCCGTTCCGTTCCACACTTCTTCCCCGTACGACTACAGCCCCCGTCCAGATCGGACCCGAGCCGCGGCGCCACAAGCGCCAGCACTCGGCTAAACTTCCCGCAGGCCCGCCATCGATGTCGGTCCGCGACAGTGAAAGCGTTCTTCCATGGTGACATTCATCGCGAGACGACTCGTCGTCTCGGTCCTGCTGCTTCTCGGAGCGGCATTCATTATGTATCAACTCACCGCTCTGGCCGGTGACCCGCTCGAGGAGTTCTATCAGAGCCGCCTCCCCAACAAGAACCAGTTGATCGCGGCGCGAACAGAGGCTCTCCAGCTCAACGTTCCAGCGCCCCTCCGGTTCTTCCTCTGGCTGGGCGGTGCCGCGAAGTGCATCATCCCCTTCGCGAACCAGTGCGACCTCGGCCTGACAGCGCAGGGACAGAAGGTCACCGACCTGCTCCCGCAGGCACTGGGTTCGACGATCCAACTCGTGACCGCCGCGACAGTGCTCGCCATCGTCATCGGAATCACGATCGGCATCGTCTCGGCGCTTCGCCAGTACACGACCTTCGACTTCGTCATGACCTTCGTGTCGTTCCTGCTGTACTCCCTCCCGTCGTTCTGGGTGGGCATCCTGCTCAAGGAGTTCGTGGCGATCCGCTTCAATGACTTCCTCGGCGATCCGCAGCTCGGCCCGGTGTGGATAGCCGTCATCTCGATAGTCGTCGGGCTCATCTGGCTCGGCCTGATCGGGGGGGAGCTGCGACGACGCGTCACCGTGTTCCTCGTCTCCGCTCTCGCCACGGCGGCCGTTCTCATCTACTTCTCGCTCACGGACTGGTTCCTGCACCCGAACCTGGGACCGGTTCTCATGCTCATCCTGTCCGCGGGGGTCGCGCTCGTCATGACCGCGCTCATGGCGGGTCTCAAGAACCGCAGGGCGATGCTGACGGCGGGCATCCAGGTGGTCCTCGCGATGATCTGCTACTTCGCACTCCAGCCGCTGCTGAACATCTCGAGCATCTACACGATCCTGATCCTCGCGCTCGTCACGATCGCGGTCGGGCTGCTGACCGGGTTCCTCGTCGGGGGACCCGACCGCGGGCTCAACATGCGTGTCGGCGCGTTCACTGCGGCGCTGAGTGCGGGCCTCATCCTCGTCGACCGGTTCATGCAGGCCTGGCCGTCGTACCTCGGGGAATCGGCCATCAACGGTCGCCCGATCGCGACGGTCGGTTCGCAGACGCCGAACCTGCCGGGCGACATCTGGATTCACGGGGTCGACTCCTTCACGCACCTGCTGCTTCCGACGCTGACCCTCATGCTCATCGGGTTCGCGGGGTATACGCGATTCTCGCGCGCAGGCATGCTTGACGTGCTCAACCAGGACTACATCCGCACTGCGAGGGCGAAGGGGATGCCGGAACGGGTGGTGATCGTCCGTCACGCGTTCCGGAACTCGCTCATCCCGATCGCCACGATCGTGGCCTCCGACTTCGGAGCGCTCCTCGGTGGCGCCATCATCACCGAGCAGGTCTTCGCGTTCTCCGGCATGGGAGCTCTGTTCCAACGAGGGATATCGTTACCGGATCCGAACCCCGTCATGGGGTACTTCGTCGTGATTGCGGTGATGGTCATCGTCTTCAACTTCATCGCCGACATGACCTACTCGGCTCTTGACCCGAGAGTGAGGACCCGCGGATGAGCATCATCAACGAAGGCGAACCGCGTCCCGTCGTGGACGCCGCGGAAGTCCGTAACATCACCGTCGGAAAGAGCCAGGGACGGCTCATCTTCGACCGCTTCGTTCGCAACTGGGTCGCGATGGCGTCTCTTGGGGTCTTCCTCGCGGTCATCGTCCTCTCGATCACGTCGATCGGCGCGTTCGGGATCCCCGGATGGTGGAAGTGGGCGTACAACGACCTGGGGACCGGACTGCTCAATGGCGGCGCACCGACCCTCTCGCTCGTGCCCCAGTGGCTGGGTGGGGACGGAATCCACCTCGGTGAGCACCCGTTCGGGCAGACTCTCATCGGTATCGACTACTTCGCGATGACGATGCGAGGGATCCAGAACTCCCTCATCGTCATGTTCATCATCGGCATCCTGTGCGCGGTCATCGGCACGGTCGTCGGTGCCGTCGCCGGTTACTACCGCGGATGGGTCGAGTCGGTGCTCATGCGCTTCACCGACCTCGTCATCGTCATTCCCGTCATCGTCCTCGGTGCCGTCGTCGGAAAGATCGCGAGCGAGCACTTCAAGGGCCTGGGGGTCCTCGGCCTCTCCATCGTGCTCGGCCTGTTCCTGTGGACGGGGCTGGCCCGACTCGTGCGAGGCGAGTTCCTGACACTTCGGGAGCGCGAGTATGTCGACGCCGCACGGGTGTCGGGGGCGCGGGATGCCCGGATCATGTTCCGCCACATCCTCCCGAATGCCGTCGGAGTCGTGATCGTGTCCACCACGCTCATCATGGCCGCCGCGATCCTGTTGGAGACCGGACTGAGCTACCTCGGGTTCGGGATCCGGAGCCCTGACGTGTCGCTCGGCCTCATCATCAGCCAGAACCAGACGGCGTTCAGCACCCGGCCGTACCTGTTCATCTGGCCCGGTGTGTTCATCGTGGTCATCGCGCTCACCGTGAACTTCATCGGTGACGGCCTGCGCGATGCGTTCGACCCGCGCCAGCGTAAGTTCGTGCCACGCCGCATGAAGGAGCGGGAGACGGCGTCGTGACTCGTCTAACCGAGCACGAGCGCCGCGATGGACGCGAGCAGCAGGGCGATGCTGATCACGATCGTGGCCAGATGGATGCGGCGCGGGATCACCGTATCGTCCGCGGTGCCGACGACGATCCGCTCTTCCGCGAGGAGGTTCTGCCAACGCTGGCGAACCAGCTGGGCGGCAGCGCCGGAGTCCGAGTTGGGCAGGTCTCCCGGTCGAACGCTGCCGTCACTTCCGGTGGGAGCGGACAGTCCGCGCATGTCGCGCTTGCTGAGCGCCGTGGCGAGGCGCCCGGGCGCCGGCGCCACGGTGACCGGGTAGCGATGGTGCGGGGTGACGAGCGTCAGCGCGTAGCGCGTGTCGACGTCGATGAGCGCCTCCCATGGGACGTCCGTCGTGGCGAAAACGTTCACGATCGTCACGCCGTCATCCGTGATGTCGAGGGATGGGCGCCACAGTCCGGCCCACGCCAGCCAGGCTATGAGGGCGATCGCAGGCAGGTATTGTACGGTGACGTTCCAGCCGGACATCGCCACGGCGACGACGGCACCGCCGCAGAACACCCAGGTCGCGGCGGCCAGTACACGATTGAAGCGGGAATGAAACATTTGTCTATCGTCGCAGGTGCTCAGCACTGATGGTTGACAGGGAGACAGAGAACATGACAGACATCGACGCGATCGACACCGAATCCGCGACAGAGAATGACGTGACACCGGAAGCCAGCGCCAACGTCCCGGTGCTGGAGGTGAAGGACCTCAGTGTCGACTTCGGCGTCGACAACGAATGGGTGCCTGCGGCGATCAAACTCAACTACCAGGTGAAGAAGGGCGAGGTTCTCGCCATCGTCGGCGAATCCGGTTCCGGCAAGAGCGCGAGCTCGATGGCTGTGCTGAACCTGTTGCCGGTGAACAGCCGGATCCGCGGAAGCGTCAAGCTCAACGGTGTCGAGCTTCGCGGAATGCGCGACAACGCGATGCGCCGGGTGCGCGGTGAGAAGATCGCCGTCATCTTCCAGGAGCCGATGACCGCGCTCAACCCGGTCTACACCGTCGGATTCCAGATCGTCGAGACTCTCCGCCAGCACTACGGGATCAGCCCGGCCGCTGCGAAGATCCGTGCGATCGAGCTCCTGACGATGGTCGAGATGCCTGACCCGCCCAAGGCGTTCAACTCCTACCCGCACCAGTTATCCGGCGGCCAGCGGCAGCGTGCCATGATCGCCCAGTCGATCTCCTGCGATCCGGACCTCCTGATCGCCGACGAGCCCACGACGGCGCTCGATGTGACGGTCCAGGCGGAGATCCTCGACCTGCTTCGCAACCTGCACAAGCGCCTCGACTCCGCGATCGTGCTCATCACCCACGACATGGGCGTTGTGGCCGACCTCGCCGACCGCGTCGTCGTCATGCGTAACGGGCTCATCGTGGAGACCGGTACCGTCCACCAGATCTTCGCGAAGCCGGTCGAACCGTACACGATCGAACTTCTGTCGGCGGTGCCTCACCTCGGCACGAACCAGGAGCGGTTGCTTCCCAAGACGGAGGAGGCCCGGGAGCCGGTTCTGTCGCTCAAGCACGTCACGATCGACTACCCGAAGCGCGGGCGCGTTCCCGCGTTCCGTGCAGTGGACGACGTGTCGATCGAGATCCACCCCGGCGAACTCCTCGGGCTCGTCGGCGAATCCGGGTCGGGGAAGACCACCATCGGCCGCGCGGCGATGGGGCTGCTCCCCATCACCGAGGGCGAGTTGCGCGTCGTCGGCAAGGACATGGCGAACATGCCCACCAAGGAGCTTCGTCTGCTGCGCCGCAAGACCGGCATCGTGTTCCAGGACCCCGCCTCCTCCCTCAACCCTCGGATGCCGGTCGGCCAGAGCATCGGAGAGCCGATGATGCTCGCCGGTGTCGCGAAGGGTAAGGATCTCGACCGCAAGGTCGAGGACCTGCTCGAGCAGGTCGAGCTTCCGACGTTCTTCCGCAACCGATACCCGCACGAACTCTCCGGCGGTCAGAAGCAGCGCATCGGCATCGCCCGCGCCCTGTCGCTGAGCCCGGAGCTTCTCGTGGCGGACGAGCCGACATCCGCGCTCGATGTGTCGGTGCAGTCGCGCTTCCTCGAACTGCTGCTCGAGCTTCAGGAGCAACTCGATTTCGCGTGCCTGTTCATCAGCCACGACCTCGCTGTCGTCGACCAGCTCGCGCACCGGATCGCCGTGCTGCGCAATGGCAAACTCGTCGAGCAGGGTACCCGCGATGAGATTCTTCGCGGGGCGAAGGACCCGTACACGCAGCGGCTCATCGCGGCCGTGCCGTTGCCGGATCCGGATCTGCAGCGCGAAAGTCGCGAACAACGGCTCGCCGCGCGACTCTGACCGTCCGTCGGCACACCCGGGGCGCCTTGTTGGGGGCGTTCCTCGCCGTGTGCGCGCTTCTGTTGTCGGGATGTTCGAGCGAGACGCTCGTGCACGACAGTTCGGTGACGGTTGCGATGAGCCAGCCGTTCTTCTCCCTCAACGACAGAACGTCGTTCGGAAATTCACCTGCCAACAGTGCGGTTCTCCAGGCCGTCGATTCGAGTTTCAATCGTTACGATGCGGCATCCGAACTCGTCACGGACACATCGTTCGGCCAGTACA
Organism: Terrimesophilobacter mesophilus; assembly: GCF_014200375.1. GTDB lineage: Bacteria > Actinomycetota > Actinomycetes > Actinomycetales > Microbacteriaceae > Terrimesophilobacter > Terrimesophilobacter mesophilus. The sequence continues at coordinate 2,107,823 of NZ_JACHBP010000001.1, forward strand.
CGTTGCTGTCGAATGACCCTTTGACCGTGAAATTCACGATTGCCGACGGTGTCACCTGGTCGGATGGGGTTCCGGTCGATGCCGCAGACCTCCTGCTCGCCTGGGTCGCGAACTCTGGTGCGCGCAACTCGAAGGGGGTGTCGGATTCTGCCTATCGGGATCCCGAAACCGGCCGATACTCCGCACCGTTCCCCGGTGACGTCGTGCACTTCGACGGGTCGCTGAGCGAGGGATTGCAGTATGCGACCACGACTCCGGTGATCGGCGAGGACGGTCGATCGCTCACCGTGACGTGGGATCGGTATGTGGTGGATTGGGCGCTGACACTCCAGGTGGGCTTGCCCGCCCACGTGGTCGCGTCGCGCGCTCTCGGGCTGCCGCTGGCGAAAGATTCCGACGCAGGTGCCGGGGATGCGCCGGACGCAGACCGCCTTCGCGATGCGCGGGCCGCGAAAGGCCGGCTCATCGACGCGATTGTCGATGACGACACGGCAGCCCTGTCGGCGATCGCGAACACGTGGAACAGCGACTTCGACCTCGATGCGATGCCGGATGACCCTTCGCTGCTTCTGACGAACGGCCCCTACCTGATTTCGGCGTTCACGTCGGGGGAGAGCATGACCCTGTCGGCGAATCCCCGTTATCACGGTGTTCACGCTCCGGCGATCGAGACCATCGACATCCGGTTCCTTGCTGACCCGCTCGACCAGGTCGCGGCGCTTCGGGATGGGACTGTCGACGTCATCGTCCCTCGGGCGGGCCCGGAGGTCGTGACTGCGCTGGCGGCGATTCCCGGTGCGACAGTGCTCACGGGGATCGATGGCACCTTCGAACACCTCGATCTGCGGTTCGCGAAGGGGAGGCATTCGACATTCGAGGATCCGCGGGTTCGCCAGGCGTTCTTGATGGTGGTCCCGGTGCAGGAGATCACGGATGCCGCGGTCGGTAGCGACCTGGCTGCCGATGCGGCGCGTTCCTCGCTGGTCTTCCTTCCCGGTGCCGCCGGCTATGACGCGGCTGTGGCTGCCAACGGCTCGGCGGACTATTCGACCCCGGATGTTGCGGGGGCGAAGAGGCTTCTCGAGGATGCGGGGGTCTCGAAACCCGCTGTGTGCATCCTGTTCGATCCGTCGAATCCGAAGCGTATCGAGGAGTACGACCTCATCCGGGACAGCGCCGCACGTGCCGGTTTCGTCGTGTCGAACTGTTCGAGCCCTGATTGGCTCAACCTGCTCGGTACTCCTGGGACGTATGACGCGTCGATCTTCGCGTGGTCGTCGACCAACCAGTCGGTGGCCGGGTTGCAGTCCATTTTCGGTACCGGTGGTCGTGGCAACTTCAACGGGTTCTCGGACCCGGAGGTCGACTCCCTGCTGTCGCAGCTGTCCGTCACTCCGGATGCGGCCCGGCAGCGGGTCATCCGCGTGCGTCTGGATTCGGCCCTGTACGCGTCCGCATACGGCATCCCCCTGTACCAGGACCCGGCCGTGGTCGCCCACAATGCGTCGGTGAGTGGCATCGCGATCGCTCCGCTCGCTCCCGGGATCCTCTGGAACGTGTGGGAATGGGCCCCGGTGACTGCTCAGAATCCCACTCCCGCGACGACTTCCGGCGAGTGACGGTTTTTCGTAGTCGGCGTCGTGGCCGTAACCGTGGCCGTAACCGTAGTCGTAGTCGTGGCTGTGGTCGGAACTGGTTCGCGAGTTCAGCTGGCCCGCAGGTCGGCTCGTTTCCGTTCGTGCTGGAGGTCACGGAGTGCTGCGCTTTTGGACGGCAGTGGCCGGGGCTTCTGTGCGGGGTCGATGTCCGGGGGTGGGATGAGCCAGTAGCTGTTGCCCTTGCGAATGATTTCCCAGTGATTGTTGTGCAGTAACAGGTGGTGATGTCGGCAGAGGAGTACTCCGTCGGCGAGGTCGGTGTTTCCGTGGTCTCTGGCCCAGTGTTTGATGTGGTGGGCTTCGGTCCAGCTGGCCGGGCTGTCGCAGCACTCCCAGATGCATCCGCCGTCGCGGGCTGCCAGGGCCGCTTTCTGCCGAGTGGAGTACAGGCGTTGTTCGCGGCCCAGGTTCAGGACATTGCCGCCGGTACCGAACACGACGGGAACTGTTCCGGACGTGCAGATGATGCGTTCGACCGTCTCTATGGACACCGGAGTCTCGGTGCCCTCGATGCGTCCGTGCCCGGTGCGAGTGCGTAGGGCCTCCTCCGTCACCAGAACCCGAACGGAGGGAACCCGAGAGCCGACGATGCGCGGCACGCGGCGAGGTCGCAGCGCGCCACCCGGAATGTCAACAGCGTTGGCGCCACCGCCAGCAATTTCGCCGGCGCTGCCGCTGCCGCTGCCGCTGCTGCTGCCGCTGCCGTTGGCGTCTCCGCCGCCGCGAGTGGGGTTTTCGGCGAGATCGGCGTCGACCCCGTAGTGCAGGAGCCCGACTATGGCGTCGTGGAGGTATTGTTCGGGACTGCGCGGGTCGGTAGCGATCGCCTCAGCCCAGACCCGATCGGCTTCATCGATGAAGCGGGGACCACCGCGGCGGGGTGAGATGAGTTTGTCATAGACATCATCCAGCCAGGCGGACGTTTCCAGATCACCGTCGAGAATGTACCGCGAACACCCATTCGGGCGCTTGATCCGGCGGAATGAGCGTTGTTCGTAGATGATCCGTTCGCGCTGGGCGATACCTGCCTCATCCAGTTCGTCCCGCAATTGCCGGGCCAGCTGGAAGAGAGCATCCGCGTTCACGCCCACCGAGCCCGGCCTGCCAGCTCCCCCTTCACCGGAGGCAGCTGCCAGCAGCGTGGCCACAGCATCCGCCAACGCTTCGGCGGTGATCACGTGGCCGTCCGTCTCCGCACCGCTCGAGCCCGCCACGCCTGTCGGCTCGCCAAGCCCGGAACGGATCGCCCGAGCCGCCTCCACCGTGAGACTCCCGGCGGCAACCGCGGCCCCGACTGCGGCCAACCACGGCTCGTGGACGACGAAGCCTTCCAGCAGCTCCCCGGTGTTCGGGTCGACGGCCGTTTCGATCATGGCCTCGTGGACGAGAGTTCCGACCGTCACCAAAGTGGTCGCCTCCCGACGAGTCGAACCAGTGGTGGCCTGAATGAGCTTCTCCGCCGTCTGGAAACCCTCCTTCTGCGCCAACCCCGCATAACCCAACTCTCGACGGGAACGGAACGCGACCTCGCCGGCCACGAGCGAGGCTCGTGCATCTACTATCCGACGCAACTCCGAAAGGTCCCGTTGCACGGCCAGCAGGCCGATGTCATCCATCGCTCGCACGGCGGCGACGCCATCCGGAATCGCCACAGCGGCAACCCTCGCCGCGCTGACGGCGGTAGAGAAGATAGATGCGGAAGTGGACATGAGGCAAGTCTCCCAGTATCGAACAGAGTTGTGAAGAGGTGCGACCAAATCTTGGGATAACTCGTGAAGTGCTGGCCTGTGGAGGAGAGGAAGTGTGTGGCCGCGGTCTCGACAGGCTCGACCGGAGAATAACCCCCGCGTCATGCCCCGCCGCGCAGTCAAGTAGTATTGACTGCCCCCCTCAACAGAACCAGGACAGCACTCCCATGCCCATTGCCACTCGCAATGATTTGCGCAACGTGGCGATCGTCGCGCACGTCGACCACGGTAAGACCACTCTCGTCGACGCGATGCTGCGCCAGACCAACTCCTTCGGAGAGCACGCGCACGTCGAAGAACGCGCGATGGACTCCGGCGACCTCGAGCGCGAGAAGGGCATCACGATCCTGGCCAAGAACACGGCCATCAGCTACCAGGGCGTGCACGCGACGAACGGCCCCGTGACGATCAACGTCATCGACACCCCCGGCCACGCCGACTTCGGCGGTGAGGTCGAGCGCGGACTCTCCATGGTCGACGGCGTCGTCCTCCTCGTGGACGCGAGCGAGGGCCCGCTGCCGCAGACGCGCTTCGTGCTGCGCAAGGCGCTCGAGGCGAAGCTGCCGGTCATCCTGCTCGTCAACAAGACCGACCGGCCGGATGCCCGCATCGACGACGTGGTCGTGGAGAGCCAGGATCTCCTGCTGGGTCTCGCGAGCGACCTCGCGGATGATGTGCCGGATCTCGACATCGATGCTCTGCTCGACGTCCCCATCGTCTATGCATCCGGTCGCAACGGCGCTGCGAGCCGCAACAAGCCCGCGAACGGCAGCCTGCCGGACAACGACGACCTCGAGCCGCTCTTCGAGGCGATCCTCGAGCACATCCCTGCACCGTCCTACGACTCGGATGCGCCGCTTCAGGCGCACGTGACGAACCTCGACGCGTCCCCCTTCCTCGGCCGCCTCGCGCTCCTGCGCATCTTCAACGGCACGCTCAAGAAGGGCCAGACGGTCGCCTGGGTACGCAAGGACGGTGACGTCCACAACGTGCGTGTCACGGAGCTCATGATCACCAAGGCCCTCGACCGCTACCCGGCCGAGAGTGCGGGCCCCGGCGACATCGTCGCGGTGGCGGGCTTCGCCGACATCACGATCGGCGACACGCTCGCCGACCCCGACGACATCCGCCCGCTGCCGGCGATCACCGTCGACGACCCGGCGATCTCGATGACGATCGGCACGAACACGAGCCCGCTCGTCGGCAAGATCAAAGGCCACAAACTCACCGCGCGCATGGTCAAGGACCGGCTCGACCGCGAGCTCGTCGGCAACGTCTCGCTCAAGGTCGTCGACATCGGCAACCCGGCCGCGTGGGAGGTGCAGGGGCGCGGAGAGCTCGCCCTGGCCATCCTCGTCGAGCAGATGCGCCGCGAAGGATACGAGCTCACGGTCGGCAAGCCGCAGGTGGTCACACGCCGCGTCGACGGCAAAGTGCACGAGCCGTTCGAGCACCTCACGATCGACGCGCCCGAGGAGCACCTGGGTGCGATCACCCAGCTGCTCGCCGCGCGCAAGGGCCGCATGGACGGCATGAGCAACCACGGCACCGGTTGGGTGCGCATGGAGTTCATCGTCCCCTCCCGCGGGCTCATCGGATTCCGCACGGAGTTCCTCACGATCACGCGCGGCACCGGAATCGCCAACGCGATCTCGCACGGCTACGCGGAGTGGGCCGGCCCGATCGTCACCCGCAACACCGGGTCGATCGTCGCGGACCGCGCGGGCGTCGCCACGCCGTTCGCCATGGTCGCGCTCCAGGAGCGGATGTCGTTCTTCGTCGAGCCGACGCAGGAGGTCTACGAGGGCATGGTCGTCGGCGAGAACTCGCGCTCCGAGGACATGGACGTCAACATCACCAAGGAGAAGCAGCTGACGAACATGCGCCAGTCGACCTCCGACACGTTCGAGCGGATGACGCCCTCCCGCCAGCTGACACTGGAGGAGTGCCTCGAGTTCGCGCGCGAGGACGAGTGCGTCGAGGTGACGCCCGAGTTCGTGCGCATCCGCAAGGTCGAGCTCGACCAGAACGCGCGGGCCCGGATGGCGGCGAGCGTCAAGCGCGCGAACGCCGAGTAGTCTGGGCGTTCCCCGATTGTCCCTTCAGCGGGATCGAACATAGACTGGCCGGGTAGTCGACCCCCTGTCCGCCACCCGGAGCCGATCATGACCAACCTGCCCAAGCGCCTCGCGGTCTCTGCCGCCATCGCCGCGTCCCTCATCCTCACTCCGGTGCTCGCCGGTTGCAGTGCGGTCGAGGGCATCATCGAGAATGCGACCGGAAGCCAGATCGACCTGGGCGGCCAGAGCGTTCCCGCCGACTTCCCCAGCAACGTTCCGCTCGCCAGCGGCGACGTGATCTACGGCCTGAGTGCCGGCAAGGACGGCGAGAAGGTCTGGAACGTGACCATCAAGGTCACCGCCGGCGCGTTCGACGCGATCGCCATCCAGCTCACCGATGCCGGCTTCACACTCGCCGAGGGCTCGAAGGAGGCCAACAAGGGCGCCGGTGGTCTCTTCACCTCCGACACCCACGGCGTGCTCGTCGTGGTGAGCGATGACGGCAGCAACGGCACGGTCGCGAACTACACGGTCACGACCGTCACGAAGTAGCGGGCGCTACTTCGTCACCGTGAACGCGGTGCGGCCGACGCCATCCCCGGACATCCCGGGCTTGCAGACCGTGAAGTACTGGCCGGCAGGCACGGTGACGGCCAGGTCTCGGCTCGTGCCCGGCCCGATGTGCTCGACCTCGCCGACGACGCGCTTCCCGTCCTCACCGAGCAGGTAGAACTCGGTCTCCTCGTCACCGGTGTTCGTGACGGCGAACACGACGCTGCCGCTCGGGGCGGATGCGGTGGAGACGAGGCACTCGGTGGCGCTGCTCTTGACGTCGACGGTGGTTGCGCCGGCATCCGCACCCGTGTTCGGCACGCAGCCGCTCAGGGCGAGGCTCGCAAGCGCAGCCGCGGTGGCGAGCGTAAAGGTTCGGACGATGGGGCGTTGCGACATCAGGCTCCCTGGGAGGTGAGGGCGGGCGCCTCGGCGGTCGCCGAGACGGTGGGCTTCGGATGCTGGCGGCGAATGACCCGGATGAACAGGGCGATCACAGGGATCGTGTAGGCGAGCCAGACGATGGCCTGAAGCCACGTCGTCGCCGGCGAGAAATTGATCGTGCCCTTGAGGAGCGTTCCGTACCAGCTGCCGGGCGGGATCGCTCCGCTCACATCGAAGGCGAGGGAGTGCAGGCCGGGAAGCACGCCGGCCTCCTGCAGGTCGTGCACGCCGTAGGCGAGAACGCCGGCGGCCACGATGATGAGGAAGAAGCCGGTCCATGCGAAGAACTTGCCGAGGTTGATGCGCACGACTCCGCGGTAGATGAGCCAGCCCAGCGCGACCGCGATGATGATCCCGATGCTCGCGCCGAGAAGCGGGAGGGTGGTCTCACCGGTGGCCTGCACGGCGGCCCAGAGGAAGAGGGCGGTTTCGATGCCCTCCCGGCCGACGGCGAGGAAGGCGACGAGGACGAGGCCCCAGCCTGCTCCGCCGAGGTTGCTGTCGACGTCATGGCGCAGTGTGCTGCCCAACGTGCGCGCCGTGCGCAGCATCCAGAAGATCATCCAGGTCACGAGCGCAGTCGCGACGATCGACAGGCTGCCCCCGATGAGCTCCTGTGCCTCGAAGCTGAGTCCGTATGCGCCGAACGTGAGGAGCGCGCCCAGCCCGAGCGACACGGCGACGGCACCGCCGACGCCGAGCCACAATCGCGGCAGCACATCGCGTCGCTGCAGTTTGACGAGGTAGGCGACGAGGATGCCGACCACGAGGGCGGCTTCGAGACCTTCACGGAGGCCGATGAGCAGGTTGGCTATCACAATTCACTTCGCGGTCGTGCCGCCGTGAGGCGGAGCAGATGGGGCAGGATTGGTAAGGCTAACCTTACCTCGCAACACTATCGCGGCACGCGTAGCCTGTCCACTGTGAGTACGCCCCACCCTCGCGAGCACGCTGCCCATGAGCACGCGCCTCAGGAGCACATCCTCTTCGTGCACGCCCACCCCGACGACGAAACGATCGCCACGGGTGGCACGATCGCATTGCTCCTGGATGCCGGCGCGGCCGTCACGCTCCTCACCTGCACCCGCGGCGAACTCGGCGAGGTGGTGCCGCCCGAGCTCCAGCATTTGGCCGGGGACGCGCTTGGCAGGTATCGCGAATCGGAGCTGGCCGCGGCCATGCACGCGCTCGGACTCGCCGACTTACGGATGCTCGGGGCCGACGGTGCCCGCGCGGGGGCGACGGAACCGCACCGGTTCAGGGACTCCGGGATGCAGTGGGGCCCGGCGGGAGCAGAGCCGCCCTCGGCGCCCGATCCCGCTCACGACGGCGAGACGCTCACGAGTGCCAGGCTCGAGGCCGTCGTCCAGGATGTCATGGCCGTCATCGCGGCCGTGCGGCCGACCGCGGTCGTGAGCTACGACGAACGAGGCGGGTACGGACATCCGGACCACATTCGAGCCCACGAAGCGGCGGCGACGGCATCCCTCCTGATGAGCGTCCCGTTCTACACGATCGTTCCGGATGGCGGCAGAGCCCCCGACAACCTCGTCGTCGACGTGACAGCTGCGCTGCCCCGCAAGAAGTCCGCACTGGAGGCATACCGAACTCAGCTCACCGTGGACGGCGACACGATCGTCCATTCCGGCGGTCAGTCGGAGCCGATTCGCACCGTCGAGGTGTTCCGCCGGTTCGGGCAACCGGAGGCACAGGAACTCGAATGGGACGACCTCGGCATCCTCATGAAGACCGTGGCCTGCGTCCTGGGGCTGCTGGCCGGCGCGGTCGTCGGCGCCGTCGGCACGGCGAATCACCACATCGCCGCATCGACCGTCTCGCTGCTGCTCGTCGCGGCGCTCCTCGTCGGCCTTCGACTCTGGCTCGGCACACGGATCGTGGCGTTCTGCGCGGGGGTCGGCATCGTCGCCATGGTCGGCATCCTGTCTCTCGAGGGCTCCGGCGGATCCGTGCTCGTCCAGGCGACGCCCCTCGGAGCGGTCTGGGCGTACGTGCCCATTGCCATCGCGGTCGTCGGGGTGGCGTGGCCGAGGACCCTGCGTCGGGCTCGGGCTACGATGGAGACAAGCCTCGAGCCGGGAAAGGCGGGCGCATCGTGACCTACGTGATCGCACTGCCGTGCGTTGATGTCAAAGATCGCGCCTGCGTCGACGAGTGCCCCGTCGATTGCATCTACGAGGGCGACCGGATGCTGTACATCCACCCCGACGAGTGCGTCGACTGCGGCGCGTGCGAGCCGGTCTGCCCGGTCGAGGCGATCTACTACGAGGACGACGTCCCCGAACAGTGGGCCGACTACTACAAGGCGAACGTCGAGTTCTTCGACGACATCGGCTCGCCGGGCGGCGCGGCCAAGGTCGGCGTCATCCACAAGGACCACCCGATCGTCGCGGCGCTGCCACCGGACATCAATGCCGGCATCCTCGGATGACGGCTGCTTTCGGCCGGGATCGCTGACGCACTCATGCCGCTGAACCTGCCCGACTTCCCGTGGGACGCCCTCGTCCCCTACGCCGAGCGCGCGCGGGCGCATCCACGGGGCATGATCGACCTCTCCGTCGGCTCTCCGGTGGATGCGACCTCCGCCGTCATCCGGGAAGCCCTGGCCGCCGCTGGCGACGCTCACGGCTATCCGCACACCGCCGGGACCCCCGAACTGCGGGACGCCATCGTCGAGTGGTTCGCCCGCCGCCGCGGCGTCGAGCTCGGGATCGCCAACGTTCTGCCGACGATCGGATCGAAGGAGTTCGTGGCCGGGCTGCCGCTGTTCCTGGGACTCGGCCCCGGTGACACTGTCGTGCACCCCTCGGTCGCCTACCCGACCTACGCGCTCGGCGCGGCAGTCGTGGGAGCGGCGGCGCTTGCGGAGGACGACCCTGCGCTCTGGCCGGAGACGACCCGACTCGTGTGGCTCAACAGTCCGGGCAATCCGGATGGGCGCGTGCTGTCCGTGGACGAGCTGCGTGCAGCCGTCGCGCGTGCCCGCGAGCTCGACGCCGTCATCGCGAGCGACGAGTGCTACACCGAATTGAACTGGGTGGGGGACCGGCCGACATCGAGCATCCTCGACCCGGAGGTGATCGACGGTTCGCGCCACAACATCCTCGCGGTGTGCTCGCTCAGCAAGCAGTCGAACCTGGCGGGCTACCGGGCCGGGTTCGTCGCCGGGTGCTCGCAGGTGCTCGGGCAGGTGCTCGGTGTGCGCAAACATCTCGGCCTCATGACGCCGACCCCCGTGCAGGCCGCGATGGTCACGGCACTCGGCGACGAGGCGCACGTGGATGCCCAGCGCGAGGTGTACCGCGCGCGCCGGGGCGTTCTTCGTGCCGCACTCGAGGCATCCGGATTCCGCATCGACCACAGTGAGGCGGGCCTGTACCTGTGGGCGACATCCGGTTCGTCCGCGTGGGAGACGGTGGCACGATTCGCGGAGGCCGGGATCCTCGTCGTCCCGGGGACGTTCTACGGCGACGACACCCACGTGCGGGTCGCCCTCACCGCGAGCGACGAGGACGTTGCAGACGCCGCCCGGCGTTTGGAGGAACTCTCCAGTCGATTCGCCGAAGTATGAGACGGTTTCACCGTCGACGTATCCGCCAATTAGGCTGTAGGGGTGACTGACGAGGTACCGAACGACGCGAAGGCGACCCTGAGCTTCCCCGGGGGCAGCGCCGAGTTCCCCATTGTGCCGAGCACCGAGGGTGCGTCGTCCATCGACATCTCCACCCTCACGAAGCAGACCGGCCTGACGGCGCTCGATCAGGGATTCGTCAACACCGCGGCGACGAAGAGCGCGATCACCTACATCGACGGGGATGCCGGAATTCTCCGGTACCGCGGATACGCGATCGAGGATCTCGCGGCGAACTCCACCTACCTCGAGACCGCGTGGCTGCTCATCCATGGCGAACTGCCCACCGCGGTGGAGCTCGACCACTTCGAGGACACCATCCGACGCCACACGCTGCTGCACGAGGACCTTCGCCGGTTCTTCGACGCGCTGCCGCACAATGCACATCCGATGTCCGTGCTGTCGAGCGCGGTCGGGGCCCTCGGCACGTTCTACCAGGACTCGCTCGACGTGCACGATCCCGAGCAGGTGGAGATCTCCACCATCCGGCTTCTCGCCAAACTGCCGGTCATTGCGGCATACGCGCACAAGAAGTCACTCGGACAGGCGTTCCTCTACCCGGACAACAGCCTGAGCTTCGTCGACAACTTCCTCAAGCTGAACTTCGGCAACATGGCCGAGCCGTACGTCGTGAACCCGGTGCTCTCCCGCGCGCTCGAGCGGCTGCTCATCCTGCACGAGGACCACGAGCAGAACGCATCGACCTCGACCGTGAGGCTCGTCGGTTCGACCGAGGCCAACATCTTCTCGTCGATCTCCGCGGGGATCAACGCCCTCTACGGCCCGCTGCACGGGGGTGCGAACGAGGCGGTCCTGACCATGCTCAAGGAGATCAAGGACTCCGGGGAAAGCGTGGAGCGCTTCGTCGAACGCGTGAAGAACAAGGAAGACGGCATCCGGCTCATGGGCTTCGGCCACCGGGTGTACAAGAATTTCGACCCGCGTGCGAAACTCGTGAAGGAGAGCGCCGACGAGGTACTCGATGCCCTCGGGGTCCGGGATGACCTTCTCGACATCGCGAAAGAGCTGGAGGAGGTGGCCCTCGCCGACGACTACTTCATCGAGCGCAAGCTCTACCCGAACGTCGACTTCTACACGGGCGTCATCTACAAGGCCATGGGGTTCCCGCCGCGGATGTTCACCGTGCTGTTCGCGATCGGCAGGATGCCGGGGTGGATCGCCCACTGGCGGGAGATGAACGAGGATCCGGCCACCCGCATCGGCCGCCCGCAGCAGCTCTACGTCGGACCGACCGAGCGCGCCTGGCCGCGGCGCTAGCTGCCCGCCCCGCCCGCGCTCGCCCCTTCGCGCCGACCGCCCGCATCCGCTCCTGTCCGAAATGCAGGACATGGATGACGCTGTCCCCGAGAACTCGGGACTCCTTCAACCAAAAGGTGGGCCAACTCCTGCATTTCGGACAGGGCGGGCTGACGAGGGCGCGCGAGCGAATGCTTGTTCTCAGCTCACGGGAGGTGGTCGCCGCGCGCCACAGCGGCGACAATGGCGGCGCGCACCTCGGACCACGAATCCATGACCTGGCGGTAGCTGAATCGAAGTACCCGGTATCCGCGCGCGCTCAGCCGTGCGTCACGCCGACGATCCGCCTCGAAGCGTTCTCGATCCGCGTGGTACTCCCAACCGTCCAACTCGATGACGAGGCGGGTGCCGAACACGAGATCAACTCGGCCGACACCGGGGACCTTGACCTGGACGTGCGGCTCGTATCCGGCGTAGTTCAAGCGGAAGCGGGTGATCGACTCGATGATCGACTCGGAACGGGCATCGACACGGGCGAGAAGGCGCCGAAGGCGAGGTGACAGGGGACGGATGTCGTCGGCCCACTCTTGCGGCGAGATCAGACCAAGTCGCAGGGCCGAGTCGACGGCCGCGATGACCTCCTCGGGTGGCCGGCATGCGGTCATCCGGCGAAGGCATTCCCGAGCGCTGAGCGCGAATCGGGTACCGGGCGAGTGCGCGTCGTCCCAATGGACGACGGTCATCGGCGAGTCGAGGGTCGCAAGTCGTATCCGCTTGTCGGTTCTGCTGCGCAGCCGCGACGCCGTGGGAATGACGTCGACGTGAAGTTTCGTGGTCCGCCGTACCCAGAGTGAATGGTGTTCGGCGCCCGAGACGCAACTCAACCTCCCGCCCACGCGTACGGCCTCCTGCAGGGCGATGTCGGTATCCGGGAGGCAGTACCAGCCTTGCCGCACTCGGATGATGTGTCCCGTCGCTGTCGCATACCCGAGGGTGCGCTGTGTGTAGCCGCGGTCGAGCAGTTCGTGGGTCGCGGCGAGACCACCGCACGAGCGGATCTCGTCGGAGAGGGGCATCCCGACATCCTGTCGGTTGCGCCGGTGACAGTGTTCGGTGCTGCTCAATCTGTGGACAACTGATGATCGCGCACGTCCGAAATGCAGGACATGGATGACGCTGCCCCGTAGAACTCGGGACTCCTTCAGCCAAAAGGTGGGCCAACTCCTGCATTTCGGACAGGGCGGGCTGACGAGGGCGCGCGAGCGACTCAGGCGTGCAGCGCGGCGTTCAGCCGGATGCCGTCGCCGGAGCGCTGCAGCACCTCGACGGCGCCCGTGAGCGAGTTGCGCCGGAACAGGAGTCCGCTGCGGCCGGAGAGCGACTCGGCCTTGACCGCCTGAAGGTCCCCGGATGCCGTGGGAGCGGCATCCGCGACGACGACCTTCGTCCCTGCGGTCAGGTAGAGCCCCGCCTCGACGACGCAGTCGTCTCCGAGCGAGATACCGACGCCGGAGTTGGCACCGAGCAGCGTGCGCTCGCCGATCAGGATCCGCTCTGTGCCTCCACCGCTCAGAGTCCCCATGATCGAGGCGCCGCCACCGATGTCCGAGCCGTCGCCGACGATGACGCCCTGCGAGATGCGTCCCTCGACCATCGACGCACCGAGCGTGCCGGCGTTGAAGTTCACGAATCCCTCGTGCATGACCGTCGTGCCGGGGGAGAGGTATGCGCCGAGCCGCACTCGGTTGGCGTCCGCGATGCGCACTCCCGGGGGTGTGACATAGTCCACGAGTCGCGGGAATTTGTCCACCGAGTGTGCGGCGATGCCTGCGCGCATGAGCTGCGAGCGAAGACGCGCTGCATCATCCGGGTGAACGGGGCCGGCGTTCGTCCACACCACCGTGGGGAGGAGCCCGAAGATCCCGTCGAGATTGACGGTGTTCGGTTTGACGAGTCGATGGCTCAGCAGGTGCAGTCGCAGGTATGCGTCGACGGTGGATGCCGGCGGTGATTCCAGCGCGGATTCCACCGTGACGAAGTCGAGCTGCACTGCCCGCCGCGGATCCTCCCCGACGAGGGCCGCGAGCTCGGCGGGCACGAGCTTCGGGTCGATGCCGTCGGGCATGCGGCCCAGGTGCGGCGCGGGAAACCAGGTGTCCAGAATCGTCGCGTTGTCGGCGACGGTTGCAATGCCGTGCCCCCAGGCCGCCGTGTCCGTCATCCCTCAAGGGTAATGGGCTGTCGTGCACTCGATAAACTGACCCGGTGCAGAGCCTTGACCTGACCGCATCGTCCATCGACATCACGAGAGCCCTGTGCGACATCGAGTCGGTGTCGGGCAACGAGCGGGAGATCGCGGATGCCGTGGAGGCCGCGATCTCCGGGCGTTCGCACCTCGAGGTGGTGCGCGACGGCGATACGGTCGTCGCCAGAACAGACCTCGGGCGGGAACGGCGGGTCGTCATCGCGGGGCATCTGGACACCGTGCCGGTCAACAACAATCTTCCGACGCGGGTCGACGGCCGGTTCCTCGTCGGCCGGGGGACCGTCGACATGAAGGCCGGGGTCGCGGTGCAGCTGAAGCTCGCCGCGGAGCTCGTCGCTCCGGCCGTCGACATCACCTGGATCTGGTACGACCACGAGGAGGTTTCCGCAGACCTCAACGGTCTCGGTCGACTCGCGAAAAGCCATCCGGACCTCCTCGTGGGGGACTTCGCGATCCTCGGCGAGCCGACGAACGCCGTGATCGAGGGCGGATGCAACGGCACGCTGCGCCTCGACGTGACGACGCGAGGGGTTCGAGCCCATTCCGCCCGGGCGTGGGTCGGACGCAACGCCATCCACCTCGCAGCGCCCATCCTGACGGTCCTCGCGGAGTATGAGCCGCGCGAGGTCGACGTCGACGGCCTCGTGTACCGCGAGTCGTTGAATGTCGTCGGCATCAGCGGAGGCGTCGCAGGCAATGTGATCCCCGACGAGTGCACGGTGTCGATCAACTACCGGTTCGCTCCGAGCCGCAGCGGCGAGGAGGCGATCGCGCACGTGCGGGAGGTGCTCCACGGGATCGACCTCGACGTCGAGATCGTGGACCTCGCGGAGGGCGCGAGGCCGGGCCTGGAGGACCCTCTCGCCCGATCGTTCGTCGCGGCCGTGGGCGGGGATGCGCTCCCCAAATACGGCTGGACGGATGTCGCCCGGTTCTCCGCGCTCGGCATCCCTGCCGTGAATTATGGTCCGGGCGACGCCCTTCTCGCCCACGCCGACGACGAGCGTGTCGACACCGCACAGATCACGGAGTGCGAGCGAGGGCTGCGAGCGTGGTTGACGGGAGCCTGAGCCGGACGAATCAGCCGAGCCTGTCCCGGCAGCCGCTCGGAAAGGCGATCCGCATCCGCTACCGGATGACGCCGTGGTGGCTCAGGGTCGCCGTCGTGTGGCTCGTGTCGCGCGCCGTCACGACGGGGATCCTCCTGTGGTTCGCGGCCAGGCAGGGCGACAACGCGTGGACACGCGCCCACCCCGACTACCTCTCCTTCGCACAGCTCTGGGACGGCACCTGGTACCACATCGTCGCGGATTCCGGATATCCGTCGGTGCTGCCCATGACTGCCGACGGGCACGTGGCGGAGAACGCATGGGCGTTCATGCCCGCCTACCCGTTCCTGGTTCGCGGGCTCATGGTCGCGACAGGACTGCCGTGGGAACTGCTCTCGGTGTTCGTCTCCCTCGTGTTCTCGCTCGGTGCTGCTCTCGTGTTCTATCGCATGCTGAGGATGGTCCTGCACGGAGAGACCGCGCTGTTCGCGGTCGTCCTGTTCTGCGTCGGACCGCTGTCGCCGATCCTGCAGGTCTCCTACGCGGAGTCGATGCACGTCTTCCTCCTCGCCGTGGCGCTCTACCTGCTCATGCGCAGGAGCTACGTGCTGCTCGTGCCGGTGATCGCGGTCATGGCCCTCACCCGGCCGAGCGGGCTCGCCTTCGCTCTGGCGCTCGGTTTGCACGTCATCCATCGTCTCGTGTCGAAGAGGCGGGACCCGTTCCCGGTGTGGGAGCGCATCCTCGCCGTCGGCGTCGCCGTCTTCAGCGGCCTCATGGGGCTGCTCTGGCCGTTCGTGGCGTGGATGGTGACCGGTTCGATGACCGCGTACACCGACACGGAGCTCGCGTGGCGGGTCCCCTACCTCGGGTACCGCGAACTCGTCCCGTTCACGCCGTGGGTGCAGGGCGCGGAGTTCTGGATGCCGGGGCTGCTCGGCATCGTCGTGGTCGTGGTCGTCGTGGTCGCGTTTTTCTCGTTCCTGTTCACGCCGTGGGCACGCAGGCTCGGCGTGACGCTTCGACTGTGGATCGCGAGCTACGGGATCTACTTGCTCGCGGTGTTCTTCCCGCAGTCGAGCACCTTCCGGCTCCTGCTTCCGATGTTCCCGCTCGCCGGTGCGCTCGCCCAGCCGCGTTCCCGGTGGTATCGGGTGCTCCTTGTGGCGCTCCTCATCGCCGGCCAGTGGGTGTGGTGCTACTACTGCTGGTGGGTCGACGGGTACGACTGGACGCCGCCGTAGGCCCCCGGTTTTCGAGTGCCGGACAAATGCGGGATAATGGAGGGGAGAGATTCCACGAAAGGGGACCATTCATGGCAGCCATGAAGCCGAGGACCGGTGACGGGCCGATGGAGGCTGTTAAGGAGGGTCGACTCATCATCGTGCGCGTGCCGCTCGAGGGCGGTGGCCGTCTCGTCGTATCGGTGAACGACGCCGAGGCGAAGGAACTCCACGACGCACTCGCGGGAGTCGTCGCGCCGGCGTAGCCGCTAGAATCCGAAGCTCACGATCGGGTCGAGTCGACCCGCGTGCAGCCGATCGAGCACGTACTTCTCGTGCGGAACGACCGGATGCGGCAGCGCGTCGAGCGAGAACCATCCGAGGTCTGCGGCCTTCTGCGTTTCGAGAAGACGGGGCTCACCCTCCCACGACCGGCATTCGAAGAAGAAGTCGACGCGTTCATCGATCGGTGAGTTGTTCGCGTGGGTCCTGTGCATCGTCGTGAGCGGTTTCAGGTGCGCGGGATCGATCGTCAGCCCGAGTTCCTCCACGGCCTCCCTGCACGCCGCCGCGAAGACCGACTCGTTCGCCTCGACGTGGCCGGCGGCAGCGGCCGCCCAATGGTCGTCCATGTAGCCCGTGCCCTTCCTCAACTGCAGGAGGACGTCCTCCCCGCGGCGCAGGAACACGTACGCGGCGGGGACGACCCGGAAATCGTGGGTCACTGGTCGTCGAGTCTCGTGAGCTGCAGGAGCCCGTCGCCGATGGGGGAGATCGCGCTGATCACGGCATCCGATGCCGACAGCTCCCGCAGGAGACTGCGGTAGCCGGCGACGACCTCATCGCGGTGGGCCGGGTCCGCGACGCGGCCGTGCCACAGGACGTGGGCGACGACGACCGTGCCGCCCGTGCGTACGAGTCTCAGCCCGTGCTCGACGTATTCGATGACGGATTGCGGGTCCGCATCGATGAAGACGATGTCGTAGGCGCCTTCGTTCATCCGCGGGAGGACGTCGCGCGCGCGCCCGGTGATGAGTCGCACGTGGTTGGCCGGATACCCGGCGTTCTGGAACGATTCTCGTGCCTGCTGCTGGTGCTCTGCCTCGATGTCGATCGAGGTGAGGGTCGCCTGGGGGGCGCCGGCGAGCATCCACAGGCCGCTGACCCCGACGCCCGTGCCGATCTCGATGATCGAGGTCGCCACGGTCGCCGCGGCGAGGACGGCCAGCTGGGCGCCCATGGCCGGCGTGATCGCTTCGACGCCGAGTTCGATGGATCGTGCGCGCGCCTGGGCGATGTCGTCGCTCTCGACGACGAAGTCCTCCGCGAACTTCCAGTCTGTTTCTTTTCCCGCCACCGTCTGCTCCTCGCTTCCCCCAACTCTAGAGCGGATGCCCCGCGGAAACGGTTAGTCTGAACTCGTGTTCGGTCTGACCTTTGAGAAACTCCTGTTGATCGGGATTCTCGCGGTGTTCCTTCTTGGACCCGAGCGCCTCCCATACTATGCATCCCAGTTGGCCCGACTCGTCAAGAATCTGAAGAAGATGGCGGACGGTGCGAAGGACCGGATGCGCGAGGAGATGGGTCCGGATTTCGACGATGTCGACTGGAAGAAACTGGATCCGCGGCAATACGACCCGCGCCGCATCATCCGTGAGGCCCTCGTCGAAGAGGTCACGACACCGAGTGCGCCGCCGGTCGCCGAGTCCGCCTATATGAAGCGCAAGCGGCGACTCGAAGAGGAAGGCAGGCGGGCGCCCTTCGACGCCGAGGCCACCTAGCGCCGGCGCAGTGCCTTGAGCGTCCGCAGCAGCAGAAGCAGCGGGCCGCCGAGCCTCGCGAACTCGCTTCCGACGCGCGGCAGGGTGAGCAGCCCCGTCGTCTCGGCGATCGTGCGGGGCTCCGCGAAGCGCAGGATGCCCTCCGGCCCGTTCCGCCGCCCCAGCCCCGACCTCTTCATGCCGCCCATGGGGGCGTCGACGGCCGAGAAGGTGGCGCGGTAGCCCTCGTTGATGTTGACGCTGCCGGCGTCGATCGTCGAGGCCACCCCCCGTGCCCTGCGCCGGGAACCGCTGAACACGGCGGCGTTGAGCCCGTACTCCGAGTCGTTCGTGGCGAGCACGGCCTCCTCCACGGAGTCGACGACCGTGATCGCCACGACGGGGCCGAACGTCTCATTGCCGAAGCACACCATGGCATCCGTGACCCCGGTGAGCACGGTCGGCTCGTAGAACAGTGGGCCGAGATCGGGGCGCGCCGTGCCCCCCGTGAGCACTGCAGCGCCCTTCGCCACCGCATCCTGCACGTGGGCCTGCGTGTTCTCCAGCTGGCTGGGGAGCGTGAGCGAGCCGACATCCGTCGAATAGTCGAACGCGGCGCCCTGCACGAGCGCCTTCGTCTGCCTCACGAACTCGGCCGTGAACGCGTCCGCAACGGGCCGTTGAACGTAGATGCGCTCGATCGAGACGCACATCTGACCCATGGACGAGAAGCAGGCGTAGACCGCCGAACGCGCCGCCTTGATCGGGTCGACGTCGTCGAGCACGATCATCGGGTTCTTGCCGCCGAGCTCGAGCGACGCGCCGCGCAGCGCCGTCGCCGCCCGGATGCCGACCTGGGTTCCCGTCGCCGTCGACCCGGTGAAGCTCAGGTAGTCCGAGACGTCGTTGACCGCGTTGCCGATCGCCGCGCCGTCGCCCGTGACGATCGCCCACAGGTCGGCCGGAACGCCCGCGTCGACGAAGGCACGGCGCACGGCGAGAATCGTGAGCGCGCTCTGGTTGTCGGCCTTCTGCAGGACGGCGTTTCCGGCGGCGAGCGCGGGGACGACATCCATGGCGGCGAGACTCAGGGGGAAGTTCCACGGAGTGATGACCCCGACAAGGCCCTTCGGCCGATACCCCACGCGGGTCTGAACCACGAGCGGGATGGTCGACCTGCGTCGCCGCGTCTTCAGGATGCGCCGGGCCGACAACGCGTAGTAGCGGGTGACCGAGGCGGACTGGAAGACCTCCTCGAAGGCCTGCCCGCGGGTCTTGCCGGTCTCCGTCTGGGCGGCATCGAGCAGGGCCTCGCGCCGCTCCAGGATGAGATCATGGGCCCTCAGCAGCACCCTGCGCCGGTGCGCGAAGCCCGCAGCAAGCCAGCCCAGCTGGGCGAGCCGTGCGCGGTCGGCGGCGGCAGCGACATCCTCGACCGTGCTGTACGGCAGGTCGTGGAGCTTCTCACCCGTGAAGGGCGCCGTGATCGGAACGTGGGTCGATCGGGACGAGCTGAGGTCGCCGACGAGGTCATCGATGACCGCGCGTGGCAGGAATGTACCGGGCATACAGCCAACGCTACACTCGGGAGGATGACCGCAATGGAGCGCTCGACCGCAGCAACCCGACTCCCTCGCCGAACGATCGCCAGCTATGCGATCGGTTCCATCGGCACCGGCGGATTCTCCACCCTGCCCGGGCTCGTTCTCGTGTACTACCTCACGGACACCCTTGGCGTCACGGCGCTCCTCGCCGGCCTCCTCGTGACGGTCGCGAAGATCTGGGATGTGATCATCGACCCGGTGATCGGAGGGCGAAGCGACCTCAGCCTCGCACACACCGGATCCCGTCGGCGATTCATGGTTCTCGGAGCAGTGCTCCTTCCGGTCTTCTTCATCCTCACCTTCGCGGTCCCGATCGGCACGGACCCCCTGCTCGCCGGATTCTGGGTCTTCATCGCGTTCGTCCTCGCCGCGACGGCATTCAGTCTGTTCCAGGTCCCGTACATCGCGCTGCCGGCCGAACTCTCGGATGACTACGACGAGCGCACGCGCCTGCTCACCTGGCGCGTCGTCGTCCTCACCTTCGCCATCCTCCTGTTCGGAGCGGGCGGCCCCGCGCTGCGCAGCATGGGCGGTGGAAGCACCTTCCTCGGTTACCTGCTCATGGCGGTCGTCGCCGGACTGGTCATCGGCGCGGGGCTGTTCGCCTCGAGCTTCGTCGCGAAGAAGGGCCTCGTGCCGGCGGCAGCGCCGAAGCCGGTCTCGATCCGGGAGAACTACGCGGCGGGGTTCCGTGCGCTGAAGCGCAGCCAGCCGTTCCGGGTTCTCCTGCTCACGTTCCTCCTGCAGGGTCTCGCGACGGGCCTCATGCTCGCCGGCGCCCAGTACGTCGCGACCTGGGTGCTGGAGAGCGAGGATGCGGTCACGTTCCTCTTCATCGCCCTCATCGCTCCCGCGCTCCTCGCGGCACCACTGTGGGGCGTCATCGCGAACCGCGTCGGCAAGGAGCGCGGATTCACCTGGGCGAGCGCGATCTTCGGACTCGCCGCGCTCAGCCTCCTCGGCCTGCTCTGGGCCCCCGGCGACTGGGTGTACATCCCGGTCGCGATCGCCGGCGCGGCGTACGCCGGGATGCAGTCGCTCCCGATGGCCATGCTCCCCGACGTGATCTCGCACGACGCCGCCGAGCACGAGGAGGGGCGGGCCGGAACGTTCGGAGGCATGTGGACGGCGGGGGAGACCACCGGCATGGCGCTCGGTGCGACCGTGTTGACGATCGTGCTGGCGATCGCCGGATATGCCGAGTCGGTGCCCGGTGAGCACGTCGTGCAGTCGGCATCCGCGATCGCCGGCATCGTCGTGAGCTTCAGCATCGTTCCGGCCGTGCTCATCGGCCTGAGCCTCATCTCGCTCGCGCGGTACCGGCTGCGCAAGGGGACGATCGCGCGATGAGGTTCCAGGAACAGCCGGCAGACATCCTCGCGCGGCTTCAGGCGCTTCGGGATGCCGACGCCCCCACCCACGGTGGACGTGTGCTCTCCTACGTCTACGACAGCGGCCTCGCCGAGCTGGATGAGCTCGCGGCGACGGCCATCCGGATGGTGCAGCCGGTCAACGGCCTCGACCCGACCACGTTCACCTCGGTCGCCACGATGGAGCGGGAGGTGCTGCAGTTCGCCCGCCAGGTGCTCCACGGCGATGAGGATGTCGTCGGGTCGGTCACGAGCGGCGGGACAGAGAGCTGCCTGCTCGCAGTGAAGACGGCGCGCGACGACTGGCGGGCAGCGCATCCGGCCGGAGGCATGCCCCGCCTGCTCGCCCCGTCGACCGCGCACGCAGCCTTTCAGAAGGCCGCGCACTATTTCGGGCTCGAACTCGACCTCGTGCCGGTCGGCGCGGACGGGACGTGCGACGCATCCGCGATCATCGAGCGGCTGGGCGAGGATGTCGCGCTCGTCGTCGTCTCCGCCCCGAGCTACCCGTTCGCAGCCCTCGACCCGGTCGCCGAGGTGGCGTCTGCATCGTCAGCACGCGGGATCGCCTGTCACGTCGACGCGTGCATCGGCGGTTTCGTTCTTCCCTGGCTGGAGGGCGTCTCCCCGTGGGACTTCCGCGTGCCGGGCGTGACGAGCCTGAGCGCAGATCTCCACAAGTTCGGATACGCGCCGAAGGGGGCATCCGTGCTGTTGCAGCGCGGCCGCGACCGCCAGCGCGCGCAGTACTTCGCAACGACCCGCTGGCCGGGATATCCGGTCGTGAACCCGACGATGCTCGGGTCGAAGTCGGCGGGAGCGCTCGCGGCGAGCTGGGCGATCACCCGGGTGCTGGGAGAAGACGGCTACGCGGAGCTTGCCGCAGCGTGCGACAGGGCCACCGTCGCCCTGAGGGCGCTCATCTCCGGCATCGAGGGGCTGCGCGTGGTCGGCGACCCGGTGGGGCCGTTGTTCGCGGTCGCCACCGACGAGTCGGTGCCGGGGGCGCGTCGCGTCGACCCGCACCACTGGGCGGACCGGGTGCGGGGTGAGGGCTTCCTGCTGCAACTCCAGCCGGCGTTCACACAGGCGGATGGTTCGCGGTTGCCCTCGACGACTCACTTCACGATCACCCCGGTCACCGAAACCGTGATGGCCGAACTCTCAGCGGCACTCGTGTCGGCCGCGGATGCGGTGCGCGGGGTTCCGCCCGTGTCGGTCGCCGACGTGCTCGCGGCTGTTCCGGACGGCGCGGCGGCGATGCTGCAGGGGCCGGATGCCACTTCGCTCGACTCGGAGACCGCTGCGGCGCTCCTGGCCGGCTTCGGACTCGGCCGGGGTGCGGACGACTCCGCGGCCCTGCCGGAGCGGATGGCGCCGATCCTGGCGCTCGTGGAGGCGCTGCCCGCGCCCGTCACCGAGCGCCTTCTGATCGAGCTGCTGGCGCGTCTGGTCGAGCCGCGGGGGTAGCCGCACACCGAGAAGCGGCGTAGCGCGCTTCAGGAAACGAGCACATCCGCGAGGGCGAGGATGGCACGGGCGGCAGGGTCATCCGGGTGCGAGAGCACGACCGGATCGCCGGCGTCCCCGCCCTCGCGCAGTGCGAGGCTGAGTGGGATGGACATGAGGAGCGGCACGTCGAGCCGCGCCGCGGCATCCGCCCCGCCGCCAGTACCGAACAGGTCGAGCACCGTGCCGTCCGGCTGGGGGAGCCCGGCCATGTTCTCCACGACGCCGATGACCCGCTGGCCGGTCTTGCGTGCGACGATCCCGCTCCGCTCGGCGACATCCGCCGCCGCCGTCTGCGGCGTCGTCACGACGACGACCTCGGCGTGGGGGAGCAGCTGGCCGATGGAGATCGCGACATCGCCCGTCCCGGGCGGCAGGTCGAGAAGCAGGACGTCGAGCTCATCGAAGTAGACCTCGCTCAGGAACTGTTTGATCGTGCGGTGCAGCATCGGCCCCCGCCAGGACACGGCGGTCGCCGGTCCCGGCAGGAACATCCCGATCGAGATGACCTTCACTCCGAACCCGATCGGCGGGAGCATGAGCTCGCCGACCCGCGTCGGCTTCTCGTCCGACACCCCGAGGAGCGCGGGGATGGAGAACCCGAAGACGTCGGCGTCGACGATGCCCACCTTGAGTCCCTTCGCGGCGAGCGCAGCACCGAGGTTCGCGGTGATGGTCGACTTGCCGACGCCCCCCTTTCCGCTCGTGATCGCGACGATGCGCGTGGGCGTATCCGGCCCGAACTGCACTTCGCGTCGCCGGGCGCCCTGCAGTCGCTCGGTGAGAGCGGTGCGCTCCTCCACACTCATGACCGCGACATCGACAGCGACCTCCGTCACACCGGCGACGGCGGATGCCGCCTCGCGGACGTCGTGCTCGATGCGGTCCGCTGCGGGGCATCCGACGATCGTGAGCTTGATGCGGATCGTCACACTCCCGCCGTCGATCGTGACGGAGTCGATCATCCCCAGGTCGGCGATGGGGCGGCGGATCTCCGGGTCGATGACCGTGCCGAGAGCGCGGTCGAGAGCTGCCCGGTCGACGGTCGCCCCGTCAATCAACGCTCGAGCTCTTATCCCGGTCCAGTTCTTCCAGGAGCGACCGGAGTTCGGCGCGGATGAAGTCCTTGCTCGCGAGATCCCGTACGACCAGGCGCAGCGACACGACCTCACGCGCGAGGTACTCGGTGTCGGCGAGATTGCGCTCCGCCCGCTGCCGGTCCTGCTCGATCTGCACCCGGTCGCGGTCATCCTGCCTGTTCTGGGCGAGAAGGATGAGCGGAGCGGCATACGAGGCCTGCAGCGACAGGATGAGGGTCAGCGCCGTGAAGCCGAGCGCTGCGGAGTCGAATCGCCAGCCCTCGGGCGCGAGGACGTTGTACGTGAGCCAGGCGGCGCAGAACACGGAGAGGAAGAAGAGGAACCACGGGGTACCCATCCCGCGGGCGATCGTCTCCGTGAAGCGGCCGAACCGGTCGCTGGGTTCGCCGAGCCGTGGCACGAACGATGAGCGGAGGCCCTTCGGGGAGTCGAGACGCGATTCAGTGCGACGTGGGCGCGAGGTGTTCGCCATTGGTGTTCCTCCTTCCTGGCTTCTTTCCGGTGGTGATTATGTCGAGGGGGCTGGTGTCCGCGCGAAGCAGTTTCGCGGGCTCATCCTCGTCGTGACTTCGCCAGTCGTCTGGGAGCAGATAGTCGAGAACATCGTCAATGGTCACCACCCCGACGAGTCGGTGGTTCTCGTCCACGACGGGGACGGACACGAGGTCGTAGCTCGCGAGGATGCGGCTGACCTCTGCAGCGGAGGTGTCGGCGCGGACCGGGTCCAGCTTCTGGTCGATGAGCGTTCCGAGTCGCTCCATGGGCGGGTAGCGCAGCATCTGCTGGAAGTGGACCATCCCGAGGAGCCGTCCGGTCGGCGGCTCATACGGGGGAAGCGTCACGCACACCGCCGCCCCGAGTGCCGGCGCGAGATCCTGGCGGCGGATGAGGGCGAGCGCCTCCGCGACGGTCGTGTCGGATGAGACGATGACCGGCTCCGTCGTCATGAGGCCGCCGGCGGTGTCCGGGGCATAGGCGAGGAGCATCCGCACATCCTCGGCCTCCTCCGGCTGCATGAGGTCGAGCAACGCCTCTCCGCGTTCTTCGCTCAACTGGGCGATGAGGTCGGCGGCGTCATCGGGCTGCATCTGGTCGAGGACGTCGGCGGCACGGTCGTCTTCGAGGTGGGCGAGGATGTCCACCTGCTCGCTCTCGGGCATCTCCTCGAGGACGTCGGCGAGGCGCTCGTCGCTCAACTCCTCCGCGACCTCGAGCATGCGCGCCTCCGGGAGGTCGAGGAGCGCGTTGGCGAGGTCGGCGGGCAGGAGGTCCTCGAAGGTGGCGAGGAGTTGGCTCGCAGATTGCGATTCGCCCTTCCTGGACTGCTCTGCGACATCCGCCCAGGCTGCGAACACCGTGTGGCCCTTCGCGAACGGTGACGCGCCGACCTTGGGGCGACGCAGGAACAGCTCACGGACCTCCCACTCTCCCCGCGGGTTCTGCTCGATCGCGACATCCTCGATCGTGGCCTGACCCGAGCCGTCGGTGAACGTGACCACCCTGCCGAGCATCTCGGCGATGATGCGGACCTCGCCACCGCGCTGCTCGAACCTCCGAAGGTTGATGAGCCCCGTCGTGATGATCTGGCCGCTGCCGATGCTCGTCACGCGGCCGATCGACAGGAAGATGCGCCGCCGTCCAGGGACCTCGACCACGAAACCGACGACGCGTGGTGAGTCGTTCCGCCGGTAGACGACGAGAACGTCGCGCACGCGGCCGACCCGATCCCCGACGGGGTCGAAGACGGCGCACCCGACGAGTCGGGCGGCGAATACTCTCGTGGCGCTCACGCTACAACCCTAGCCTTGAGATGCAAGAATGGGCCCGTGAGCAACCAGAGCAGAATGTCGAGTCGGCCGGCACCGTTCCCCACCCTTCCGAAGGGTGACGTGCTGGGAACCTACGACACCTACGACGAAGCGCAGGCCGTCGTCGATCGGCTCGCACGGGCCGAGTTTCCGGTGAAGCAGGTCGCCATCGTCGGCAGCGACCTGCGGACCGTCGAACGCGTCACGGGAAAGATGACCTACGGGCGCGCGGCACTCGCCGGTGCGGCGAGCGGCCTCTGGTTCGGGCTGTTCCTCGGCCTCCTGCTGTTCATCTTCTCGCCGTCGCAGAACGCGATCCTGTACGTCGGCGCCGCGATGCTCATCGGCGCAGGGTTCGGCATGCTGTTCGGCATCGTCAGCTACGCGCTCAACCGGCGGCGCAGGGACTTCACCTCGATCCACCAGGTGATCGCGGCGAAGTACGAGATCATGATCGACCCCTCGCTCACTACGAAAGCGCAGGACGTCCTGGCGCAGCCGCGTCAGGATTAGCCCAGCCCAGCCCAGGCCAGGCCTCAGCCCAGCTCGGCCCTCAGCGCAGCCACGCCTCGACGTCGTCCGCGGTGCGGGGGATGCCGACCGAGAGGTTCTCCGCGCCATCCGCGGTCACGAGGATGTTGTCCTCGATCCGCACGCCGATCCCGCGGAACTCCACCGGCACCGTGAGATCGTCGGGCTGGAAGTAGAGTCCCGGCTCGATCGTGAACACCATGCCGGCTTCGACGACCCCGTCCATGTACATGTCGCGGCGCGCTTCGGCGCAGTCGTGCACGTCGATGCCGAGGTGATGGCTCGTTCCATGGACCATGTAGCGGCGGTGGTACTGCGCATCGGGTGCCATCGAGTCCTCCGCACTGACCGGCAGCAGGCCCCACTCCGCGGTCCGACGCGCGATGACCTGCATGGCCGCCGCGTGGATCTCGCGGAACACGATGCCGGGCTTCACGATCGCGAAGGCGGCATCCGCTGCCTCGAGCACCGCGTCGTAGATCTTGCGCTGCGTCGGGGTGAACGTCCCGCTCACCGGCAGGGTGCGGGTGATGTCCGCCGTGTAGTAGCTGTCGAGCTCGATGCCGGCGTCCAGGAGGATGAGGTCTCCCTCGTTGACCGGCCCGTTGTTGCGCGTCCAGTGCAGAATGCACGCGTGCGCACCGGATGCGGCGATCGTGTCGTAGCCGACCGTGTTGCCGTCCGCGCGGGCCCTCCGGTTGAACGTGCCCTCGACGAGCCGCTCGCCCTTCGCGTGGGCGAGGATGGCCGGGCGGTAGCCGATCACGTCGTCGAATCCGAGTTTGGTGGCGGCGACCGCCTTGCGCATCTGGTCGATCTCGTAGTCGTCCTTGACGAGGCGCAGTTCGGAGAGGTCGCGCGCGAGGGCGTCGTCGCCGCTTTGCTCGACCGATTCGGCTCCCGCCGTGTCGGCTTCGGCCCACATCAGGCGCCGCCCGTCCACCTGGTCCGTCAACTCGCGGTCGGCGTCCCTCACGATGAGCGTGTTCGAGTCCACGGAGTCGAGCACAGCATCGAGCTCGGCGATGCCCTTCGTCTCGAGGGCGAGATCGCCGGCGACCTGGGCGAGAGACGGCCGCGGGCCGATCCAGAACTCGCCGATCGCCGGGTTCGCGTAGAACTCGTCGGAGTCGCGTCCGGCACGCTCCCGGAAGTACAGGGTGGAGGAGTGCCCGTCGGTTGTCGGTTCGAGCACGAGCACGGCATCCGGCTCGGAGTCGGAACCCCAGCCCGTGAGGTGCGCGAACGCCGAATGCGCCCGGTACGGGTAGTCGGTGTCGTTGGAGCGCACTTTGGCGGCGCCGGCCGGAATGATGAGGCGCTTGCCCTGGTACATGGACGAGATACGTGCTCGGCGCTCCGCTGCGAACCTCGCCTGCTCTCTCGCCGGAGGAACAGTATCCGTGCGGTCCGCCCAGTTTCCGGCGATGTAGTCCTTGAAGCTGTCGGAGACGGGAGTGGTGGAACGGTTGCTGGTGGCGCGTGGCGCCGGTGTGGTTGATTCGGCCATGCTCCTATTCTCACCCCCGCGGGGACAACTGCACCACGATAGGCCGATGATCGCTGCCGGCACGATCTTCCGAACCGATGACCCGCATCCCCGTCACGCGCCACTCGCGCGTCGCCATGACATGGTCGATGGGCGCGCCGAGCAGCGCCGGCAGTGCGGTCGGCCACGTCCCGACGGCCGCGTTCCCCGTCTCTGCGCCAGCGTCGAAACAGTTGCCGATCGCAGCCCCATCCCTCGTCGCGAGTCCCTGGAAGTGATCGAGGGTCGAGTTGAAGTCGCCGGCCATGATGACATTCGTCCCTGAGCACGCGCGCGACAACCAGGTGAGATCGAGTTTCCACCGGTTCAGTTCGCTCGGGATGGGCGCGACCGTGTGCACCGCGATGATGGTGGGGCCCGTCCCGTCCACCGGCGTCGCCACGACGGTTGGCAGCACGTTCGTCGTGCGATGGTCGGTGTCGACGTGGTATTCGCCCAGGGTGACGCTCGTCAGGAGCGACGTGCTTCGCGCCTTGGAGATGAGGTCGTAGTGGAAGGTGTGCGCCCACATCGGACGCCCGCCCGCCCTCATGAGTTCCGCCACCTCGGTCGCGGTCTCCCTCGTCGTCTCGGGGAGCGACACGATGTCGGCGCCGGTCGCGAGTGCCAGCTTCGCGATCGCGTGGGAGCCCGGCGCGTCTCCGAGGGTGTTCCACGAGAGCACCGTGATGTCTCCGGCGCCCCGGGGCTCGAACGTCGTATCGCCCACTCCTCGATGGGCGAGGATGCTCGCAGAGGCGACGACGAATGCGGCGAGGATCAACGCCAACAGTGTGAGCAGGCCCCGCCCGCGACGGAAGATCAGCGCCACGACCACGAGACCCGTGATGACGACGACGGCGCAGGCGATGGCGAGCCCGCGGAGCGAGACGAGCTGCGCGGCGATCGGCAGGCGCTGGACACCGAAGAACTGCGGCCACACCGCGACGGCGGCTGCGGCGGCGGCGCCGAGAACGAGGACGGCAACGACGATACGGCGGAACATGGTGAGGTGAGCCTAACCGCTGCACCCGGAATAGAGTTGCAGGATGGCCGGACCCATCGACCTCCACACCCACAGCACGGTTTCCGACGGCACGGAGTCTCCGTCAGAACTCGTGCGGGCCGCCGACACGGCCGGACTCGGAACGCTCGCCATCACCGACCACGATTCGACGGCGGGATGGGACGAGGCCTTCGCCGCGGCCGCGGGCACGGGCCTCACGGTCGTGCCCGGCATGGAGCTGAGCGCTCGACACGGCTGGGTGAGCGTGCACGTGCTCGCGTACCTCGTCGACCCTGACAACCCCGAATTGCGCGAAGAGACCCTCAAGATCCGCGAGGCCAGGCTCACCAGGGCGGAGGCGATCGTGTCACGGCTCGCGGCCGACTACGACATCGAGTGGTCGGATGTCCTCGCCCAGACGACGCACGGGGCGACGGTGGGTCGTCCGCACATCGCGGATGCGCTCGTCGCGCGGGGGGCTGCGGTCGACAGGAGCGCGGCGTTCCGCGACATCCTGCATCCGAAATTCGGGTATTACGAACCGCACTACGCTCCTGAACCGCTCGAGGCGATCCGGCTTGTCCTGGCCGCCGGCGGTGTGCCGGTCCTGGCGCATCCGGGCACGCGAGGCATCGACAATGTCATCGCGGAGGAGAATCTCGCCGCGCTCGTGGACGCCGGGCTCTTCGGTCTGGAGATCCACCACAGGGAGAACACCCCGGATGCCATGGGACGCCTTTTCGAGTACGCGGACCGTTTCAGACTCGTGGTGACCGGGTCGAGTGACTATCACGGCGCAGGGAAGCCGAACCGGCTCGGTGAGAACACGACCGAACCAGAGGTTCTCGCGCGCATCCTCTCCGCAGGTGCCGGTTCGGCCCCGTTCGTCGGATAGCCCTCGCCGCTACCTCACGATCGCGGTGCGCAGGATGAGCCACATCCCGATCGATGAGAGCAGGATCACGACGGCGGCCAGGACGGCGAGCCACCACACCTGGAACGCGGCGATGATGGTCGGCGCCGCCGGCAGGATCACGATGAGCGCCACGATGATGACGATGGCGAGTCCAACGCCGATGAACTGGGGCCCACGCCCGCCGAAGCGGATCCAGGACGCGCCGAAGACGCCGCCGATCGTCAGCATCGACAGGGTGCTGAGGAACACGATCGGTATCAGTCGGGTGAGGTCCCCTGCGCCGAGGACCGCGATGTCGAAGATGTAGAAGTTCGAGAACCAATGGTCGGTGGCGAGCTCGATGAGGGTGAGCACCGTCATGATGGCGGTCAGGTACGCCGAAGCGATGACGGCCCACAGGAGCGTGCCGCCCACGAACGATCGCCTCGTCGAGCCGAGGGTGAGCGCGAACGGGAACGTCGTGGCCACGGACTGCACCCCGAGATACACCAGGAAACCGGGCAGAGCGTAGGCCATCCCGGGGTTCAACTGGGATCCCGCGATCCAGTCGGCCGAGCCCGGCACTCCGCCGGAGCGGAGGAACAGCAGGGAGATCAGCACCGAGATCAGGGCGACGGTTCCGGTGATGTAGAGCGGGACCAGAAAGGTGATCTCTCGCTTGTTGAGGTGGAGTCTCGTCGTGGGCATGATGGCGGTCATACTCGTATCGCTTTCTTCAGTTCGAGGGGTTCAGGGGTTTCGGCGCCGTGTGCGGAGACCAGGTCCTGCAGCGTTGCGCGCGCGACCTGCACCCCCAGCTCGTCGGCCAGGGCTCGGAGGGAGTCGTCTGCCGCTCCTGCGGCCGTGACGGAGGTCATGGCGCCCATCGTGTGGGATTCCAGCACCGGGCGACCGGAGAGGACGCGATCGACGGCATCCGTGTTGCCGCTCAGCAGCACCACCGAGTCGCGGGCGGCCTCGGTCTCGTCGTCGACGACGACCTTGCCATGGTCGAGGATGACCACGCGGTCCAGGAGGGACGCGGATTCCTCGATGAGGTGGGTCGAGAGCACGATGGTTCTGGGTTGTGCAGCGATCTCGCGCAGGAGGATGGTGTGGAAGAGGCTTCGTGCCGTGACATCCAGCCCGAGGTACGGTTCGTCGAGGAGCGTGACGGGTGCGCGCGAGGCGAGCCCGAGCACGATCGCCACCGAGGAGAGCTGGCCCCTCGAGAGCTTCTTGAGCGGGGTCTTCGCGGGAATCCGGAGCCCGTCGACGAGCTCGTCGGCGACGTCGGCGTCCCAGTTCGGTGCGAAGGCGGGCGCGATGCGCAGGACGTGGTGCAGCCGGTAGTCGTCCGGGTATCTCTGGTTGTCTCGCACATAGATGATCTGGCGGAGTGTGGGGCCGTGCTCGAACGGCGTGTGGCCGAGCACGGCGATCCTGCCCTCGGATGCGCGATCCTGCCCGGCGATGATGGACATCAGCGTGGTCTTCCCTGCGCCGTTCCTTCCGAGCAGTCCGACGAGGGAGTGCTCCGGCATCGCGATGCTCACGTCGTCGAGTGCCGTTACTCGCCCGAATCTGCGGCTGACGCCTCGGATGTCTATGGCGGTGGTCATGACGGGTCCTTCTCCTTGATCATGTCGGCGAGCTCGTCGCGGTCGATGCCGAGAAGCTCGGCCTCGTGCAACAGTGGCGCGACGTGCTGTTGTCTGAACGCGGCCCTGCGCTCGGCGAGCAGGTGCTCTCGAGCGCCCGGGGCGACGAACATCCCGATGCCGCGTTTCTTGTAGAGCACACCCTGGTCGACGAGCATCGTGATGCCCTTCGCCGAGGTGATGGGGCTCATTCGGTAGAAGATGGCGAAGTCATGCGTGGAGGGGATGCCGGCATCCTCGGCGTAGGTGCCGTTGATGATGTCCTCTGCCACGCGCTGTGCGAGTTGCAGGAAGATCGGTCCCTCTCCGGACAGCATGTCACCACCTTAGGTTCTATAGTGCACTAGTTAACCTAAGTACCGTTCGGTGAAATGTCAAATACGACCCGATGCAGCGCTGAAATCGGCGCAGAGGAGCACCACAAAGCTCCTCTGCGCCATGGTCAGCGGACGGTCAGCCGAGTTGGGCCCGCCGCCGGCGGCTGCCGATGAGCACGACTCCGCCGAGAATCAGCAGGAGGATGCCACCCGCGATCAGTGTTCCGGATTCTGCACCGGTCGCAGCCAGTTC
Source organism: Terrimesophilobacter mesophilus (assembly GCF_014200375.1). Taxonomy (GTDB): domain Bacteria; phylum Actinomycetota; class Actinomycetes; order Actinomycetales; family Microbacteriaceae; genus Terrimesophilobacter; species Terrimesophilobacter mesophilus. The sequence goes on from NZ_JACHBP010000001.1 coordinate 2,139,071, forward strand.
CGGGGCAGCCGCGATCACAGAGATCTGGATTCCCTGGGCGTTCGAACCCTCGCCCTCGCCGCCACCCGGGGCGGAGACATAGTGGTCGAGAACGCCCGTGTGGTAGTAGAAGCTGTCGTCGTCGAACGTCACGTAGTAGGTGCCGACGTCGGGCTTGCTGGGCAGCACGACACTGACGGAGACGTTGCCGGCCGAGTCCACAATGAACGAGCTCGTGTCTTCGAAGACGGTGGTCCCATTGTGGTCGACGATGAAGATGTACGCGTCAACTCCTGGGAACCAGTTCGTGCCGCTCAAAGTCAGGCCCTGGCCGGCGGTACTGAAGGCGTCCTGGGTGATCGGATTCGGCGAGATGGTACGGGTGGGGGGCAGGCCGAAGCTGCTGCCCTGGGTGCCCCAGGAGATCCCGTTGATGGTCGTCGTCTGGCCGGCCGCGACGAAGAATCCGTACGCGAGCAGTTGCGGCGCTTCTCCTGCGTACAGTGCGTCGGCGAGGTCGCTGAAGGACGCAGTCGCGCCTGCCGCGTAGCTGCCGAGCGCCTGGCTGGTGATCCAGGGATCGCCGGTGCTGACGCTTCCTGCGGTGGCGGGACGGAGAGTGGTGAACCCGGTGTCCGACGTTCCCTCGGCGAAGAAGGCGAGCTGGAAGAACCACTCTCCGTTCTGGGCGAAGATGTTTGCGTTCTGCACGACACTCGCCAACTCACCGGCGTCGACCGGGGTGGTGACATTCTGATTGAGGATCTGCACGTCGCCGGAGGCGGGATCGTTGAGCACGAGACCGGTGTTCGTGAACTGGTGCGGACCCTCCGTCCCGGAGACGTCGCCGAAGAACCAGTCGACCCCTGTCGGGTATCCGCCGCTCTCCACGCCGAAATCGCTGGCGCCATAGAACGTGGCGTAATCCACCGTGGTCGATGCGGACGCCGGTCCTGCGCTCAGCAGCGACCCGCCGGCCAGGAGGGCGGAGGCGGCGGCCAGGGACAGAAACTTGGACGTTCTCATCGGTGCTCCCGAAATCGACATGGACGTGAGGATGCTTAGCGTACTACGAGTGTCGCGTCAGACCACGAGAATGTGTACCGACGCGAGCAGACGCCCGCGCCGGACCCGGTCAAGCGGCGGGGGGAGTGGTTCCCGTACTCGGGCGACGCGTACGATTGCGGCGGCGCCGCGAAGGGCCGGAGCCGTCGTGCGTGCCCGCGCCTGCCGGCCTCTGGGCGCCCGCGGCCTGCTGCGAGTCCGTGGCGTCCACGGGGCGGCCCGCCCGCGACCTCGTGCGTTCGCGATCACCCGTCCGAGGGACGCCGTGGGATGCTGCCGTCCCGTCGGGTCCACCCCGTCCGCCACCGCGCTGGCCGCCCTGCCGCGTGCTGCCGTGTCCGGCGGTCGCCGAGCGGGGCTCGCGTTCGCGGGCCGGTCCGGCCGACTTCAGCCGACCCTTCGCATCCGTCGGGATGTCGAGATCCGAATACAGGTGAGGGGAGGAGGAGTACGTCTCGACCGGTTCGGGGATGCCCATCTCGAGCGCGCGGTTGATGAGCCCCCACTTGTGCATGTCGTCCCAGTCGACGAAGGTCACCGCGATCCCGGTCTTGCCGGCGCGACCGGTTCTTCCTGCACGGTGCAGGTAGGCGTCGTGGTCCTCGGGAATGGTGTGGTTGATCACGTGGGTGACGTCGAGCACGTCGATGCCACGTGCCGCGACATCCGTGGCGATGAGGATGTCCTTCTTCCCGGCCTTGAACGCGGCCATCGCGCGCTCCCGCTGCTCCTGGTTCAGATCGCCGTGGACGGCCGCGGCGTTGAAGCCGCGGTCATTCAGCTCCTCGACGAGTTTTGCCGCCGCACGCTTGGTGCGCGTGAAGATCACGGTCTTGCCCCTGCCCTCTGCCTGCAGGATGCGCGTGATGACCTCGTCCTTGTCGAGCGCGTGCGCGCGATAGACGATGTGCTTGATGTTCGCCTGCGTGAGGCCCTCGTCGGGGTCGGTGGCCCGGATGTGGATGGGCCGGTTCATGAAGCGACGCGCGAGGGCGACGATCGGGCCCGGCATCGTCGCGGAGAACAGCATGGTGTGACGTGCGGGCGGTGTCTGCGCGAACAGCTTCTCGATGTCGGAGAGGAACCCGAGGTCGAGCATCTTGTCCGCCTCGTCGAGCACCATGACCTTGACATGGGCGAGCGAAAGCATCCGCTGGCTGGCCAGGTCGAGGAGGCGGCCTGGTGTGCCGACGACGACCTGCGCGCCGGCCTTCAACTGTTCGATCTGCCCTTCATAGGCCTTTCCGCCGTAGATCGCGACGACCTGGGTGGAACGGTTCGAGGACGCCGTGACCAGGTCTTCCGCGACCTGCACGCACAGTTCGCGCGTCGGTACGACGACGAGCGCCTTGACGCCCGGTTCGGGGTCTTGGCCGAGCTCCTGAAGGAGCGGGAGGCCGAACCCGAAGGTCTTGCCCGTTCCGGTCTTGGCCTGGCCGATGATGTCCTGCCCGCTCAATCCGAGGGGGATCGTCTGGGACTGGATGGGAAATGGTTCGAGGATGCCCTTGGCGGCGAGAGCGTCGACCATGTCCTGGTCGACGCCGAGATCTGAGAATGTCAAGTTGTGAAGCCCTGTCTTGGGTGGTGAGGTTACGCCCGTTCTCTCCCAGGGCGCAGGGCCCCGCCAGTGTGGGGGCCGATACCAGTTTAGAGGAGCGGGAGGCGGCAACCTGCCAATCGGCCCCGGCCCGTCGGATTCTGGACTCAGTCGGCGCACCCAGCCGGCTCGCGAGGCGGCGACGCTAGGCTGTATTCGTGGTCACCCTGTTCCCCCGTCGCAAGAAACGGCCCTCTCCGACGAGGCACCGCTCGCGACGTCCGAACCCTGACCAGGTCGTCAATCGGGTCGGACTCAGCGAACTCACGCCAGAGTTTCCGCGATTCCTCGGCCAGGCCGCGTACCTGCAGTTGTCGTTCTTCGAAAACCTGTCCCGCGCGGTGACCGGTGCGCCGACGACCGCATCGAAGGAGGCCCTGAGCAAGGTGGCTGCAATCGCTCTCGCCCGTCACCACGCCCTTGTCGCCGAGCTCGAGAAGCTGGGCAGGGATCCGAGCGAGGCGATGGAGCCGTTCGTCGCCGAGATCGACGCGTTCCAGGTTCGAACCCGGGGCAGCGACTGGTCGGAGACACTTCTCGCGTACTACGTGGAATCCGGCATCCTGGACGACGGATTCGTCAATATCGCGGAAGGATTCGACCGCGAGCAGGCGGAGCGCATCGCCGAGCTCCTCGACGACGACGAGCCGAGCACATTGATTTCCGGCCAGCTGCGCGCGGCGATCGGGGAGAACCCGCGACTCGCATCCCGGCTCGCGCTCTACGGGCGCCGCCTCGTCGGCGACGTGCTGCTTCTCGCCCGATCCGGTCTTGATCTTCCCGAGGACACCGCACCGGATGACGAGCGCCTCGAACCGGTGCTCACCGAACTCATAGCCGATCACACCAGACGGATGGACGACCTCGGACTCACCGCCTGATCGCGACGAACTCGTCTCGATCGGGGATCCTGCGGTGTCGGCGAGAGGCGACTTGCGATAATGGGACGATGTCGCGACAGCGCGATTCGCAGAGGCGGATGACGGGCGGCGGTGCCGGTCGCCGCCGCGGCTTCTCCGTCCGATCCCGGATCATCGTGGCGATTCTCGCCGCCACCGCGATCGGACTCGCCGCGTCGGGAGTCGCGTCATATCTCGTACAGCGCCAACGCGTGCTCGCGTCGGTCGACGACCAGCTGCTGCAGACCGTCGTCGAGTTGCGCGCGATCGCCTCGGAGACCGACTCCGCCACGGCTCCCCGGACCGTCGATGCGATGCTCCGTGCATCGATGCAGCAGCTCATCCCCTCCCCGAACGAGAGTGTGCTCGGCCTGGTCGACGGGATCCCCGCATTCATTCCCTCCAGTTCGCTCCCATTCCGCCTCGACGAGGACCCTGCGCTGCTGAAGCGCATCGTCACGGAGGCGCATCCCACGCGGGTGGTCATGGGGACCGCGGACTCGACGATGGGGACGCTGCGGTACATCATCATCCCCGTCTCGTTCGAGGGCGATACCCATGAGGGCCTGTACGTCGCCGCCATCGACCTGGACTCGGTCCTCACCGACGTGCTGGACTCGTTCCGCACCTTCGTCGTCGTCGCGCTCATCGCGCTCCTGCTCATCGGGCTCGTCGTCTGGTTCATCGCGGGTCGGCTGCTCCGCCCCATCCGCATCCTGCGCAAGGCTGCGGCGGAGAACACCGCGACGGACCTCTCGGCGCGAATACCCGTGACCGGGCGGGACGACCTCTCGGAGCTGACGGAGACGATCAACCGGATGTTCGAGCGACTCGAGGACGCCTTCTCCAGTCAGCGCCAGCTCATCGACGATGTCGGCCACGAGCTGAAGACCCCGATCACGATCATCCGCGGCCACCTCGAGCTCCTCGACGCGAAGAAGCAGGACGACGTCGACGCCGTGCGCGCCCTGGCCATCGATGAACTCGACCGGATGAGCACCCTGGTCCAACAGATCTCCCTCCTCGCCGAGTCTGGGACGCCCCAGTTCATCGAGCGGCACGAGGCGGATATCGGCGCGCTGACCAGTGCTGTGGCGGCGAAGGCGCATGCGCTCGACCCTGCGCGTGACTGGGTGGTCGAATCCCGAGCGAGCGGTACCTGGCTCATCGACGCGGGGCGTCTCACCCAGGCGTGGCTCCAACTGGCCGGTAACGCTGCGAAGTACTCGACGCAGGGAACCGCCATTTCACTGGGAAGCAGGCTCGAGATGACGAGAGCCGGCGAGTCGTTGCTGCTGACTGTCCGCGATGTCGGACCCGGCATTCCCGCCGACGTGCAGGGCGCGATCTTCGAGCGGTTCCATCGGCTGGAGTCGAGTCGGAACACAGAAGGTTCGGGGCTCGGACTCTCCATCGTCTCCGCGATCGCCCGGGCGCATGGAGGCACGGTCACACTGACGAGTGTGGATGGCGAGGGGTCGCTGTTCACGATCCGGGTTCCGGTGGAGCGGGGACCCCGTGAGGATGAGGACGAGGACGAGACATGACTCGCATACTGATCGCTGAGGATGAGACGCGGATATCCTCCTTCGTGGAGAAGGGGCTTCGGGCGGCCGGTTACGCGGTGGCGACGGCAGCGGATGGGCCATCGGCGCTCGACGAGGCCAGGACCGGCCAGTATGCCCTCATGATCCTGGACATCGGAATTCCGGGCCTCGGCGGATTCGACGTTCTGGAGACTCTGCGGGGCGAGGGCAATGGGATCGCCGTCATCATCCTGACCGCCCGCGACTCCGCCGTCGACACTGTGCGCGGCCTCGAAGGGGGCGCCAACGACTACATGGCGAAGCCGTTCCGGTTCGACGAACTGTTGGCGCGTGTGCGACTCCGGTTGAAGGAGGTTCAGGCCGAACCGACGGAGTCCCTGGTGGCCGGCGACCTCGAACTCGATGTCCGGACCCGCCGGATCCTCGTCGACGGGACCCCGGTCGCGCTGTCGGCGAGGGAGTTCGCGCTCGCAGAAGAGTTCATCCGACACCGCGACCAGGTGCTGAGCCGAGAACAGCTTCTGAGTCGCGTGTGGGGACTGGACTTCGATCCAGGGTCGAATCTGGTCGAGGTCTACGTGCGATACCTGCGAGCGAAGATCGGGGCCGACCGCATCGAGACGGTGCGGGGCATGGGGTACCGCTTAGTGTGAGATGGCCAGGGAGCGACTCACCCGAAGAGTCGTTCCCTGGCCAGTTCTGCCGGCGCTGCGCGCCGCAGAACTCTCCGATCACTGGTTCTTGGCGTGTGCCTCACCCTGAACGGAGATTGCACCACCGGGCGTCACGACCTCGACGCCGGCCTGCTCATGTGCCCAGGCGCTGATCTCCTGGCCGGTCATGCTGCCCTTGACGGTCGAGGCATCCTTGGACGCATCCTGGGGCGCGACTGGCGTGACGGAATCGGTGGTCCCATCCTGCTCGCCCTCCACCGTCGCGTCGGTGTTCGTTCCGAACAGTCCCTTCGCGTTCGCGTTGGCGTGCATCGTGGCGGTTTCGCTGGCGTGCGTCGATGCCGGGCCGACGCCGTCCACCTTGAGAACCTGTCCCGGTGCATCCGAAACGGTCAGCGAGCCGGTCGCGGCCCACGCACCACCGGCGACGAGGACGACACCCAGGACGCTGGCAGCACCAGTGACGATCAACTTCTTCAACATGTTCTGACTCACATTTCCGCAGTTTGGTTTCGAACTGCTTCACTGACTCTCGCAACCGCGGATGAGGTGATCACGAGAACCGGATGAGAAAGTTCTCATCTGCGGAACGCATCGGTTTCGCCGGGGGCTCGGCTACGGCCGGCTGAGCCGCTCGAAGAGCGCTTCGTCGTGGTGCCTGCGGCGGGTGGCGATGAGCAACGGGGTCACGAGAGCCGCGAGGCCGCCCGCGCCGAGGCTCACCCACCAGATCCAGCCTCCGTCGAACGGCCATCCGGCCCAGGTCAGGGCGGCCCAGACCACCGACGCGACCGTCGCACTGATCGCGGGGAGGAGTGCGCTGCCGTATGTCGCGCGACCGGGAAGAAGGTAGCGAGGCACGAGCCCGATGAGGATGGCGCCCATGACCACGAACAGGAGTTCCATCAGGCGACGAAACCGATGCGGCGGGATGACTCGGAGCCGACCTCGATGTAGGCGAAGGTTTCGACGGGAACGAGGAACACCCGACCCTTGTCGTCGACGAGGCGGATGAGCTTCGCGTCGCCCTCCAGGGCCGTCGCCACGATCTTCTCGATGTCGGCCGCCGACTGGTCGGACTCGAAGCTCAGCTCACGCGGGCTGTTGATGATGCCAATGCGAATGTCCACCTGCCCAGATTACGACAGAACCGGGTCACCGGTCCGCTCGTTCGTCAGGAGCGGACAACGGAATGGCCGACGTCGCGCCGGACGGGTCGCGAAGGGATGCGGCGCAGTGCGGGCGCCCGCGAACGGCGACGGGCGCCCGCCGGGTTGTCCGCGGCGTGGGATAGTTTGGCTCTCGTGACGGTCAAGGGGTTTGTGCGCGCGTCGGGCACGGTGCCGGTGCCCACCCTCGACGCTGCCCAGCGCGAGGTCGTCGACCTTCCGGATGCGGCATCCGCTGTCGTCGTCGGCGCACCGGGAACCGGCAAGACGACGACCATCGTCGAGCTCGTGGCCGAACGGGTGCTCGCGCGCGGCTGGTCGCCGGGTGAGCTCGTCGTGATCGGGCAGAGCCGATCGACCGCGACAGCACTGCGTGACCGACTGGCCCTGCGTCTCGCGGTGCCCACCGAGGGTCCGCTCGCACGCTCGATCAACTCGCTCGCCTTCGAGGTCGTGTCGTTCGCTCGGCGTGCCGCGGGTCTCGCTCCGCCGCGGCTACTGACCGGTGGCGACCAGGACAGCGACATCGCCCAACTGCTGGCCGGACACATCGAGGACGGGTCCGGGCCCGACTGGCCGGAACCCCTCGGCGCCGACGTTCGGGCGCTGCGCGGTTTTCGCACCGAGTTGCGCGAGACCATGATGCGCGCGACGGAGTATGGTCTCGATCCCGCACGACTGCGTCAGCTCGCGACGCAGCACGGAAGGCCGGAGTGGGCGGCCGTCGCCGACTTCCAGGTCGAGTATCTGCAGGTCATGGGCGAGCTCCGTCCGGACCAGCTCGACGCGGCAGAGCTCACCGCCATTGCGAGCCGATCGATCGCTGCGGGCGTCATGCCCGAGGCCGTGTCGAGGCTCAGGCTCGTCATCGTCGACGACCTGCAGGAGGCGACCAGGGCGACCACGTCGATGCTGAGCGCGCTCGCCGGGCACGGCGTGAGCGTCATCGCGTTCGGCGACCCCGATGTCGCGGCGAACGCGTTCCGTGGCGGCGAGCCGGATGTCGTGGGCCGCTTCGGCGCTGCGCTCGGAATCGACGGCGTGCGCACCATGAACCTCATGACGTCGCATCGGCAGGATGCGACTCTTCTCGCCCTCACCGGCGCCGTGACGGATCGAATCGGCACGGCGGGCATCGTCGGACACCGGTATCCGGCCCCGGCCCCCGACAGTGCAGTACAGGACGACGGTCGCGTGGAGACGATCAGCGGTTCCACCCCCGCGCGGCTCTGGTCGACCATCGCTCGGCGCCTGCGCGAGCGGCACCTCGAGGACGAGACCCCGTTCGAGCGGATGGCCATCGTGCTGCGCAGCGGCGCACAGGTCCCGGCCGCCGCCCGTGCTCTCGCGCTCGCCGATGTGCCGACCCGAACCGCGGTCGGCGGCATGCCATTGCGCGAGGATGTCGCAGCCCGTGCCCTCCTCACGGTCGTCGACGTCGGCATCGGCCGCACCGCGCTCACCGCCGAGTCGGCGGTCGAAGCCCTGCTGGGCCCCTTCGGTGGACTGGACCGGCTCGGACTGCGCCGACTGCGGCTCGCGCTCCGCACGGAGGAACTCGCCGGCGGCGGGCACCGCACGAGCGACGAACTGCTCGTCGAGGCGCTCCAGGCTCCCGGGCGCTTCGCGACGATCGACCATGCGGCGGCGCGGAGTGCTGGAAGGCTCGCGGAGACCCTGGCCGAGCTGGCAGCCGGGGCGGCCGGCGGATCGTCGATCGAGGAGCTGCTCTGGCTCGCCTGGGACCGCAGCGGACTCGCCGCCACCTGGCGGCAGCAGGCTCTCGGCGCCGGCATCCTGGCCGCAGAGGCCAATCGGAACCTCGACGGCGTCCTCGCGCTGTTCACCGCGGCGAAGCGCTTCGTCGAGCGCGAGCCGGAGTCGCCGGCGACCGTGTTCCTCACCGGGGTGCTCGACGCGGAAGTACCCGAAGACACCCTCTCGCCTCGGGCCGCGGCGGATGCCGTGCTCGTCACGACGCCGAGTGGCGTGCTCGGGCTCGAGTTCGACACGGTCGTCGTCGCCGGGCTGCAGGATGGCGCGTGGCCGAACCTGCGCCCCCGTGGATCGCTGCTCTACCCCGGTGAACTGGTGCTCGCAGCGAACGGGATCGACGGGGCGACCATCGACTCCCGGCGGGAGGTGCTGGCGGACGAGTTGCGGATGTTCGCGCTCGCGGTGTCCAGGGCGAGCCGGGAGGTCATCCTGGCCGCGGTGGCGAACGAGGACGAGGCGACGAGCGTGTTCCTCGAACTCGCGCCCGACGGTGCGCAGGCGACGTCGGCGGGTTCTCTTCCTCCCCACTCGCTCCGTGGGCTCGTGGGTCGGCTGCGGCGAGAGCTCGTCGTCGGGGGAGGGGCCGGCGCCGCAGGCAACCTTGCCCTGCTCGCAGCGTCCGGGGTGCCGGGCGCGGCTCCCGAAGAGTGGCACGGTATCCAGGATGCGTCGACGACGGGGCCGCTTTACCTTGATGAGGAGACGGTGCCGGTGTCGCCGTCGAAGCTCGGCGCCTTCGAGCAGTCCCCCGTCGATTGGTTCATCGAGTCGATCTCCGGCACGCAGTCGAGCACAGCGATGGGCCTCGGCACGATCGTGCACTGGGCGATGGAGACGGCGACCGCCGCGGATGTCGACACGGTCTGGGCCGCCATCGAGAGCCGGTGGAACGAGCTGCTGTTCGAGGCCCCCTGGCTCGCAGAGCAACAGCGACGGGCGGCGCGCAGGCTCGCCGCCGCCGTCGCAGAGTACCTCGGGGACTTCGAGCGCGACGGCAAGACGCTCGTCGGCGCGGAGAACCGCTTCACCCTCGACGTCGGACGTGCCCGTCTCAACGGCTCGATCGACCGGGTGGAGCGCTCCGCCGACGGGAGCGTCGTGATCGTCGACCTCAAGACCGGCGCGGCGGAGACCAGCCAGGCGGTCATCGACGAGTTCCCTCAGCTCGGCGCCTACCAGCTCGCGTACGCATCCGGAGTGCTCGATGAGACACTCGATCCGCTCGGCGAACACCACGCCGGCGGCGCCAAGCTCCTCTTCGTCAAGGAGGGCGTGCGCGGCAAGTCCTATCGCGAGGGCGTGCAGGCGCCGCTCACCGAGGAGCAACTGGAGGAATTCCGGGAGCGCATCCGGCTCGCGGCGATCGGAATGGCGCTCGGTAGTTACACCGGGCCTCGCGTGCTCGACCCCTTCGGCGTGGGCGACACGGCGAAGCGGGCGCTGCACCGCGTGAGGGCGGTGTCGAGTGACTGAGCGGATGCCGGGACCATCGAACGCGAAGCGGGTCGGCGCCGACGAGCTCGCGGACGCACTGGGGCTCCCGCGGCCGACCGACCAGCAGAGAGCTGTCATCGAGTCGGACCTCGGTCCCTCGCTCGTCATCGCCGGCGCGGGAAGCGGCAAGACCGAGACCATGGCGAACCGCGTCGTCTGGCTCCTCGCGAACGGTCACGTCGAGGCGGGCGAGATCCTCGGCCTGACCTTCACGCGCAAGGCGGCGGGTGAACTTGCGGAACGCATCCGGAAACGTATCGGGCAGCTGGCGAAGTCCGGGATCGTGTCCACGGAGTACGACGCCTTCGATCCGCCGACCGTCTCCACCTACAACTCCTTCGCGAATTCGATCTTCCGCGACAACGCGATCCTGCTCGGACGGGAGACCGATGGCAGCGTCCTGGGGGAGGCATCCGCGTGGCAACTCGCACGCTCGATCGTCGTGGCCAGCCGCGACGAGCGGCTCGCGGGACTCGACCGGAGCGTCGATCAGCTCACCAATGCCGTTCTCGACCTCAGCCATGCGCTGAGCGAGAACGTCGCAGATCCGGTCGCGGTGAGCGCGATGGCGGAGCGGTTCGCCGGCCTCGCGGAGCTGCCGAACGGAGGGCGCGGCGAGTACCAGAAGGCGCTCGACCTCGTGGCGTCGGTCGGCACGCTTCCCCTCCTCGTCGACCTGGCCGTCCAGTTCTCCGCGGCCAAGGCGCACAACGGTTTCGTCGAGTACTCCGACCAGGTCATGCTCGCCCTCCAGGTGATTCGCCGCGTTCCGCGGGTGGGCGATGAGCTGCGCGATCGGTACCGCGTCGTGCTGCTCGACGAGTACCAGGACACGAGCGTCGTGCAGACCTGGCTGCTCTCCGAACTCTTCGCAGGGCACCCGGTCATGGCCGTCGGCGACCCGAACCAGTCGATCTACGGATGGCGTGGTGCGAGCGCCGCGAACCTCGAGCAGTTCGCGACCGGGTTCGGTCGCGGCGGGTCGGACGCGATGCCGGTGCGGGAGTTCGCTCTCTCGACGAGCTGGCGGAACGGCCACGGTATCCTCGCGGCAGCGAACACCGTTGTCGAGCCCCTCATCGCTGCGACCTCCGTATCGGTCGAGAAGTTGACGGCGTCTCCCGTTGCGACGGACTTCCCCCTCGAGGTGCGTTTCGAGGAGTCGATTCGGGACGAAGCTCGAGCAGCGGCCAACTGGCTCAGCGAGAAGCTCGCGAGTCCAGAGATCCGCTCGACGCTGAAACCCGGACAGGAACCGACTGCCGCGATGCTCTTCCGCGCGCGCCGTACCCAGGCGGTCTTCGTCGAGGCGTTGCGCGAGGCTGGCGTCCCGTATCACGTGCTCGGGATCGGCGGGCTGCTCGACGAGCCGGAGGTGGCCGACCTCGTGAGCGCGCTCACCGTGGTGAACGATCCGGCGGCCGGCTCGGAGCTCGTGCGGCTGCTGGCCGGCTCGCGCTGGCGAATCGGGGTGCGTGACCTGCACGCGCTCAGCAGGCTCGCCTCCTGGTTGCGCGACCGCGACCACGCCCAGCAGCCGCTCGATGAGGAGACGAAGCAGAAACTGCGGTCCTCGGTCGCCGAGGGGGAGGGCGGTTCGATCGTCGACGCCCTTGACTTCGTCGCGCATGCGAGGGCCGGCCACAGCATGCTCTCCGCGTTCAGCGATACCGGCCTGGATCGGCTGCGGGATGCCGGCCGCGTGTTCTCCCGCCTGCGGTCGAGGGCATCCATCGACCTGCTCGACTTCGTGACGCTCGTCGAGCAGGAGTTCCGGCTCGACATCGAGACGATAGCGAACGATACCCGCTCGGAGGGTGCCGCGAGCATGGAGGCGTTCTTCGACGCCCTTGGCGCGTTCCGGGCCGTCAATGACGGTGGGACTGTAGGGAGTTTCCTCGGCTGGCTGCGTGAGGCCGTGCGTCGCGATGACCTCGCACCGCGCCCGGAGGATCCAGAACCCGGCGCCGTGCAGCTGCTCACGATCCACGGGGCTAAGGGGCTCGAGTGGGATCTCGTCGTCGTGCCCAGGATGGTCGTGGACGAACTCCCCGCCAAAGCGAGGGACACGAGCGGTTGGACCGCTTTCGGCGCACTTCCCTACGAATTCCGCGGCGATGCCGAGAGCCTCCCCGATTTCCCCTGGCAGGCCGCGGAGTCGCGCAAGGATCTTCTCGACCGTCACGACGACTTCAAAGCCGGTGTGAAGGCCAGGCACGAGCTCGAGGAGCGTCGGCTCGCCTATGTCGCCGTCACGCGCGCGCGCCACGCGCTGCTGCTCACCGGATCCTTCTGGTCCTCGCAGGCCGGGTTCCGGGCGCCGAGCCCGTACCTCGTCGAACTCCAGGAGGCCGGGATCATCGACGGGCTTCCGGATGCCCCGCTGGACCAGGAGCGACCGGAGGCCGAAGAGGCAGAGCCTCTCCGGTGGCCGAGCGACCCGCTGGGCGGGCGTCGAGAGCGCGTCGAGCGCGCTGCCGAGCTCGTCCGCACTGCGGAGCCCGGAGCATCCGGCACGCTGGGGCGCGAGCTCGAGCTGCTTCTCGCCGAGCGTGAGCGGATGCTGGCCGCCGCGGAGTTCGTCGCTCTCCCGAATCGGGTCCCAGCCAGCCGGTTCAAGGACTTCGTGACCGACCCGGCCGAGGTGGCCGCCGGGATCCGTCGCCCCATGCCGGAGAAGCCGTACCGCGCGACACGACTCGGAACGCTGTTCCACTCCTGGGTCGAGGAGCGGTCGGGGCTCGGTGGTTCCCGTGAGGTCATCGACTCGCTGTCGGACGAGCTCGAGACGGAGGACGTCGCGATCGACGCCGCAGAACTCGAGAGGCTGCAGGGGATCTTCGAGCGTTCGGCCTGGGCGGGGATCCAGCCTGTCGAGGTCGAGCGCGAACTGCATCTGCCCTTCGACGGGCGCGTCGTGATCTGCAAGATCGATGCCGTGTACGAGCGCGACGGCCGCTTCCAGATCGTCGACTGGAAGACCGGCAAGGCTCCGAAGAACCCGGAAGAACTCGCGGAACGACAGCTTCAGCTCGCCCTCTACCGCCTGGCGTTCGCGAAGTGGAAGGGCATCGACCCGAGCAGCGTCGACGCGGTCTTCTACTACGTCTCCGACGACCGGGTCATCGAACCGGACCGCATCTACGACGAGGAGGAGCTTCTCGCGCTCTGGCGGGCGGCGACAGACCCGGGCTGAGCGCTGCTTACGGCACAGCGCGCAACTGCACCGGCCGGCCCATGATGGCCGAGGCGAGTGCCTCGACCGGCTCGCGCGGCGCCGCCGGGTTCTCGACGAGCGCGAAGTCGACATCACCGACCTCCGGCAGTCCCATCGAGGACGGCAGCTGGACGAGATCGGCGGGGATGAGCGACTGCGGGAACACGGCGATGCCGATCCCCGCCCGCACGGCGGCGAGCACCCCGTTGACCTCCTTGACGTTGCACGTGATGCGCCACGTCCTGCCCACCGATTCGAGGGCCCGGATGGCGAAGGTACGGCTGAGGCTCGGAGCCTGGTAGACGATGAGGGGCAATGGCGCCCCGGCGTCGATCGTGACGCTCTTGTGGCCGACCCACACCATCCGGTCGCGGCGCACGAGCCGACCGAGCGGCTCACCGGACTCCTGCTTGACGAAGACCAGGTCGAGCTGTCCGGCCTGGAGCCGACGCATGAGCGACCCACTCTGGCTGACAGTGAGTTCGAGGTTGATCTGCGGATAGAGCTGCCGGAAGTCCCGCAGCACCTGTGGCAGCTGGGTGAGTGCGAGGTCATCCGCCGAACCGAATCGCAGCCGCCCGCGCATCGCCGAACCGGTGAAGTAGCTCGACGCCTCGTCGTGTGCAGCAAGAATCGTGCGAGTGAATCCGAGCAGGGCGTCCCCGTTGTCGGTCAGCCGCACATCCCTCGTGTCCCGCGCGATGAGGTTCCGCCCCGCGGCGACCTCCAGTTTTCGGATGTGCTGGCTCACCGTCGGCTGGCTCAATCCGAGCAACTGACCGGCCTGCGTGAAGTTCAGGGTTTCTGCGACGGTGGCGAAAGTCTTGAGCAGAACGGGATCGAACATCCTCCAAGTATTACAGACGCGAATGGGAATTATAGCCGTCATAATACGAGTCAATGGAACGTCTCGACATACTGTAGACCGCGTGACACCGGAACAATCCCTCGACGACGCGGCCACCGCGCCCATACCGGTGATACTGCAGCGCCCGCTGTGGCGGGACACCTTCAGCAGCCTTCGCATTCACAACTACCGGCTGTATGTCGTGTCGCAACTCATCTCGAACACGTCGGGCTGGGCGATGCGCATCGCCATCGACTGGCTCGTCTTCGAGCTCACCGGGAGCGTCGCCCTCGTCGGGGTCACCGTGGCGCTGCAGTTCGGCCCGATGCTGTTCCTCGGCCCGTTCGGGGGAGTGGTGGCAGACCGCTACCCGAAGCGCCGTCTCCTCGTCACGACGCAGGCCATCAACGGCGTCGCCTGCACGGTGCTCGCGATCCTGACGATCAGCGGCGTCGTCGTCGTGTGGCAGGTCTTCGCGACGGCACTCGTCATGGGGTGCGTCGCGGTCGTCGACTCGCCGGCGCGCTCCGTGTTCGTGAACGAGATGGTCGGCCACGGCAAACTCGGCAACGCCATCAGCATCAACGCCTCGATCTTCCACCTCGGCGGACTCGTCGGGCCGGCGATCAGCGGCATCCTCATCGCCATCGTCGGTGCCGGTTGGTCGATCGCGGCGAACGGACTCGCGGCCGGGATCGTCGTCGTGACACTCCTCAGCATGCGCACGGCGGAACTCCTCCCGTCCCTCGTGGCATCGCGAAGCAAGGGCCAGATCCGTGAGGGGCTTCGGTATGTGCTGGCCAAACCGACGATCTTCTGGCCCATCGTCATGCTCGCCTTCGTCGCGACGTTCGGGATGAACCTTCCGGTCATGCTCGTCGCGTTCGCCGACCACGTCTTCGGCTCGGGGGCAGCCGGATACGGCCTGTACAGTTCGGCCGCAGCCCTCGGCGCTCTCGCGGGCGCGATCGCGTCCACCAGGAGGAGGGCGTACCGCCTGCGCTCGATCATGCTCGCCGCCGGATGCTTCGGCCTCGCGGTCGCCGCATCCGGCATCGCTCCCGTTGTGGCGGTCTTCCTGCTCTGCCTGGCGGCGATCGGTTTCACCCGACTGTTGTTCGCCACCGCCGCCGAGTCGATCGTGCAGATGTCATCGAACCGCATCATCCGTGGTCGGGTCATGGCGATCTACTCGATGGTCGTGCTCGGTGGTCAGGCGATCGGTGGGCCGCTCATGGGCTGGCTCGCAGAGCAGTGGGGCGTGCGTACCGCCATGGTCGCCTCCGGCATGGTTCCCGCCGTCGCCGCCATCGTGATCGCGGTACTCCTCGCTCGGACCGGCAGACTGTCGCTGCACTTCCGGTTGCGGAGGAGGATCGTTCCGATCTCGATCGAGGTACGGGGCCAGCTCGGTTAGAGAGCGTGGAGCGGAGTACGGGTCTCAGGCCCGGATCATCAGGCGCGCCGCTGGTCGAGCATCGCCTCGACCTCGTCGACGGCCATGACCGGGATGGTGTTGTGGCTGAGCGTGTTCGCGAGGTCGTTCTGCACGGAGTCGGCGAGAACATGAAGCATGGCGACCGCGTCGTCGACGATCTCGGTGGAGCGTTCCTGGGCGCCATGCAGCAGCCACTTGGCGAGTTCGAGTTCGGAGTAGAGGCGAGCGCGGCGCTCGAGCTGGCGGTCGCTCGATCCGCGGGCGAGCTGGTACTCGTCGATCGCCGTGTCGGCGACGCCATCGCGAGTCGATCCGAGCAGCCAGAACAGGTCGCGCGCGGGGTCGCCGACGCTCAGGCCCTGCCATCCGAGAATTCCGGATATCTCCTGGCCGTCCGCGAGGAGGGAATCCGCCGAGAGCGATCCATTCACGACGGTCGGCGCGAACTGCCACAGTGCGGAATCCTCTGCGGCGCTCTCCCAGCGACCGAGCAGGGCGGCGGGAACGAGCCCGGTGGCCGAAGCGCGGTCCATGATGACGATGTTGGCGCGAAGCAACTCCGTCGGGCTGAGGACCGGCAGTCCCGCGTCGACGACGAAGCTCGTCGGCAGGGTGTGGATCGCCGCAATGGCGCGCCCGATCGATGCGGCGAGCTCGCTGCCGGGTGCGATGTCCCCCAGCGCAACCCGCGAACCGTGTACGAAGGCGTAGACGACCGCGCGCGTACCGCCGATCGGCACCTGCCCTGCGAACGTGGAGACGCCGAACGGGAGCCTGCTCCGGATGCCGGTGCTGAGTGCCCGCAGTGCGACGAGGTCGGCGGACTGCTCGGCCTCCGCGCGCTCTGTGTTGGGGATGCGGATGATCCAGTGCGCGCCGTCCATTCCGGTCACGAGCGCGGCTTCGAAGTCGCCGTGGGCTCCGCTTCCGATGGCCATGGCCCCCGCAGCATCGAGCTCCGGGACCGCGGCCGTGGCGAGAGCGGCGAGGGTGAGATGGGATCTGGCCATACGGTCAGGGTAGGTCGTGTCTGGGCGAGCGGCTCCCAACGCCACGCACTTCCCATCCTTCTCTCCTGCAATGATGATGAGGTGACAGAGTCCCGCGCGCATCCGGCCGCTCCCGCCGCCGGGCTCGCCACGGCGCTCTCGCGCAGCGCTGTGGACCGGGACTACCTTTCCAGGCTCAGGCCGAACCTGTTCGAAGAGCTTCGGGCCGATCCGGGAACACGGCTTCTCCCGGTGTGGTCGGGGAAGGCGCTGTGCGACCTGGACGGCGCAGCATCCCTCGTCCTGTTCGCTCCGGATCGGATTTCGGCATCCGGCGCGGTGGCCCAGTTCTACCTGGGACGATCTACGTCGCCGGCCGGTCGCGAGCCGAAGGGAACCGCGTTCATCGCGGTGTCGCTGGACGACGAGGCGGCACTGACGCTGGCCGACGAGGATGCCTGGGTCGGCATGCGCGATGTCGCGGCGCTCCTCGACGACCGAGACGCCGGGCTGCTCGTGGAGGCCATCGCCCTGGCGAACTGGCGGGCATCCCACCGGTTCTCCCCTCGCACCGGTGGGCCGCTTGTTCTCGAGGATGGCGGCTGGGTTCTGCGCGCCCCAGGCGACAGCGCCGAGGTGTTCCCCCGGACCGACCCTGCGATCATCGTCGCGGTCGTGGACGAACAGGATCGTCTGCTGCTCGGGTCCAACGCGATGTGGCAGCACGACCGGTATTCACTCCTGGCCGGGTTCGTCGAGCCCGGCGAATCGCTCGAGGCCGCCGTCATTCGGGAGATCTTCGAGGAGTCCGGCATCCGGGTGGTCGACCCCACCTACCTCGGCTCGCAGCCCTGGCCGTTTCCCGCCTCTCTCATGCTCGGCTTCAGGGCGCTCGCGGACCCCTCTCAGGACTGGACACTCGCTCCGGATGGCACGGAGATCCTCGACGTGCGCTGGTTCACCCGCGAGGAGCTTCGCTCGGATGAGGGACTCATCCTCCCGGGGCCGGCCTCGATCGCGCGCGCCATCATCGACCAGTGGCTCGGTGCCGGGTGAACGCCGCGGATCTGCTCGACGGGCTCGATGCGGAGCAACGGATGGTGGCGGAGTCCCTGCGGGGACCGGTGCGCGTTCTCGCCGGCGCGGGGACAGGCAAGACCAGGGCCATCACGCACCGCATCGCCTACGGTGTGGCGACCGGTGTGTACACAGAGTCGAAGGTCATGGCCATCACGTTCACGACGCGCGCGGCATCCGAACTGAGGGGGAGGCTTCGCCGCCTCGGGGCCGGAGGTGTCGCGAGCCGGACCTTCCACGCGGCCGCATTGTCGCAACTCGCGTTCTTCTGGCCGCAGGTCGTCGGAGGAACCATGCCGAGAATCCTCGAGGGCAAGGCGCGCGTGCTGGGGCAAGCTGCCGAGTCCCTGCGCATCCGCGTCGACACGGCGACCCTGCGCGACGTGGCCGCCGAGGTCGAGTGGCGGAAGATCTCCTGCCTCTCGCTCGACGAGTATGCGAAGGCTGCTCGTCCGGTTCCCGCTGCGCTGGACCCCGCGAAGGTCCTCGACCTGCAGCGGGTGTACGAGGAGCTCAAGGATGCGCGTCGACAGCTGGACTTCGAGGATGTGCTCCTCGCGTGCGCCGGGATGATCGACTCGGAGCCACGCGTCGCGGAGCAGGTGCGGGAGCAGTACCGGTACTTCACCGTCGATGAGTACCAGGACGTCTCGCCGCTCCAGCAACGGCTTCTCGACCTGTGGCTCGGCGACCGGCAGGAGCTCTGCGTCGTCGGCGACGCGAGCCAGACCATCTATTCGTTCACGGGTGCGACTCCGGACTTCCTTCTCGGGTTTCCGCGGAGATACCCGAATGCGACCCTCGTGCAGCTCGAGCGGAACTACCGTTCGACTCCGGCGATCGTCGACACCGGCAACCGGCTCATGCGGGATCGGCCCGGCGCGCTCAACCTCGTCGCCTCGCGGGCCGCCGAGGCGCATCCGTCTCCCACGATCGACGCGCATCGCAGCGATGCGGCCGAGGCGAGGGAGGTCGCCTCCAGGATCGCCGACCTTCTCGAGTCCGGCGTCAGACCCCAGGACATTGCGGTGCTGTACCGGATCAACGCGCAGTCCGGACTGATCGGCACGGCGCTCGACGATGCCCGGATCGCCTTCCAGGTGAGAGGGGGGAGCCGGTTCTTCGACCTCGCCGAGATCAAGCAGGCGATCATGATGCTCAAGGGAGCGACGATCGTCAAGACGGATGAGGCGCTCTTCAAGACCGTGAGCGACGTGCTGCGCTCGCTCGGCTGGACCCAGGATCCGCCGGACACCGGTGGTGCCGTGCGTGCGAGGTGGGAGTCGCTCAACGCCCTCATGCTTCTGGCCGAGGAGCAGCCACCCGGCGCCGGCCTCGACGAATTCGTGGCCGAACTCGTCGAACGGTCATCCAGCCAGCACGAACCGACGATGCCGGCCGTCACCCTGGCGACACTGCACTCGGCCAAGGGGCTCGAGTGGGAGGTGGTCTTCGTCGTCGGGGTGCAGGAGGGGCTGCTCCCCATCGGTTACGCGGCCTCCCAGGAGGCGATCGACGAGGAGCGCAGGCTCCTCTACGTGGGTATCACGCGGGCACGGACGCGACTGCACCTCTCCTGGTCTGCGTCGAACGGCCAGCGTCCCGGCGCGAATACGGCGTCTCGTTTTCTTGCTGACCTGGTTCACTGAGCTCAGGGATTCCCGCACAACCGCACTCAGGATGCCGCGTCCAGGTCCTGCGCACCCGATGGCCCGTCGCGGCGTCGATCGAGATCGAGGTCGCCGTGTCCGCGCGGATGCCCGCCACTCGGGAGTGGACGATGCGGGCGACGGCCGTGGCCGCCTCACTCGCGAGGAACGGTGACTCGATGGGACTGCGCCTGCCGAGCAGTTGCGACGCGATGGCCGGCCATGCCGGGTCGGCATCCTTCCGGTGGAGTTCGAGGCAGAAGAGGCACGGTCCATCGCCCGGCTCGATGACCGGTCCGATGGTCACGCTCTTGTCCGAGAAGACGACGGGAAGGTGCGGGACGTCCCGCCGCAGCCAGCGCTGCCGAGTCCCCGGGTCGAGAACGAAGTCGCCGAGTACGACGGCGAAGTCGGTCAGCTCGTCTGCGTCGCCGGACCCGGCCGGGCGCCGGGAGTCGAGTTCGGCCTCGCGCAGTCTCCACTCGAGCCGGTCCGCTGTCGGTCCGCGTCCGTCGATCGTGACGATGCCGCGGGGTGCACGCGTGGGCACGGGGACGGTGTGCGTCGAGAGTGCAGGCCGGATGTCCCGCTCGAAGGCGGCGATGGCGTCGGCATCCAGACCGCACTCGTTTCCGATCATCGTGAGCCCCGCCCGCGTGACGCCCACCGCGAGGGCTGCGAGCATCCGTTCGTGGGCCGTCGACACCTGGTTCAGGAGAACGCGTGGTGCGTCGACGCCGAGCTGGAGGCTGTCCGGACTGCGCCAGACGACCGGGTATCGGGGATCGAGCTTGAGCGCCATCCCGACATGATGCCCGGACTTCGGCCGGTCGGGTGCGATCCCTCCACAGGGTCGCGGCGGTTCTCGACGAATCAGTCTTCGATGGGACGGTCGCCGTCGGGGTCGCCCAGGAGTTCTTCGATCGCTCGATCCACGTCGTCCGGCTCCTGGTCGGGGTTGGTGATGCGCGCGATGAGCGCGGCAGGGTCGTCGATGTCCTCGCTCGACGGGATGAGGTCGGGGTGCGACCAGAGCGCGTCGCGCCGCTCGGCCCCCACGGCATCCGTGAGCTGCTGCCACATCGCCGCCGCTTCGCGGAGTCGGCGCGGCCGCAGTTCGAGGCCGACGAGCGTCGAGATGGCCGACTCCGCCGGCCCGCCGGATGCCCGCCGCCTGCGGACGGTTTCGGCGATCGCACCCGATTTGGGGAGCCGGGTCGTTGCGTCGGCCGTGACGACATCCACCCAGCCTTCGATGAGTGCGAGAGTGGTCTCCAGCCTCGCAAGGGCCGCGAGCTGCTGCTCGTTCTTGGGGGCGAGCAGTTCGCCCTGGGAGACCGCACGCTGGAGCGATTCCGTGTTGCTCGGGTCGAAGTCTTCGACGAGGCTCTCGAGTCTCGTGGTGTCGATGCTGATCCCGCGGGCGATCTCGGTGATCGAGGTCAGCATCTGCAGGCGCAGCCACTTGGCGTGGCGGAAGAGGCGCGCGTGCGCGAGTTCGCGGACGGCGAGGTAGAGCCGCACCTGCTCGAGCTCGATGTCGAGTCCCGCGCCGAACGCGTCGAGGTTCTGCGGGATGATCGCGGCCTGGATGGCCCCATCGGCTGAGCCGTCGTCTCCGCCCAGGAGCGGGATGCCGACATCTCCGCCCGAGACGACCTCGGTGGAGAGCTGTCCGACGGCCTGCCCGAGCTGCATGGCGAAAAGGGTCCCTCCCACGTTGCGCATGAGCTTGCTCGCGCCGGCGATCATGTCGCCCATGTCCTCAGGCGACTGCTCGTGGAGGACGCGCGTCAAGGCGTCCGCGATGCTCGTCGCGACGGGTTCCGCCAGCTGGGTCCAGATCGGCATGGTCGCGGTGACCCACTCCGTGCGGCTGATGAGCCGCGGTGTCGACGTGATCTCGGAGATGAAGGTGACGTCGTCGAGCCACAGTGCGGCGACGTGGAAGGCCTGCTCGAGTGCCGAGCGTTCCGCCGGCAGCGATGGTGTGCGCTGGTGTCCGGCGACCGCCTTCGCCTGCTCGAGGGCGAGGCCCCAGTTGATGCCGTCCCCGCTGTTCTGCAGGGCATCCTGCAGTTTGCTCATGAGCTGCGCGATCTGCGCGGGGTCGCCGGGCAGCCCTGCAACCCCGGCGAGTTTGGACGGGTCGATGTCGGAGTCTCCGGACAGGAACCCGCGAAGCAGCTCCCGAAGATCGTCCTCCGGGTCGAAGTCGTCGTCGCGATCGAAGTCGCGATCCGAATTGTCAGGCATGAAAACTACGCTAGCCGCTGCGCGCAGGAGGTCGCTGGGATTTCACCTAGGCTTGGAGACTGGCAGTGCGCCTGTGGCGAACAGGGATCACGAAAGGATGACCGTGGCTCTCTTCGACAGCGTCGACGATCCGCCGGACAGGCGTCATGGCCGCGGCCGGAGGATCGGCGGCTGGATCGTCGCCGGCACGATTCTCGCGCTGTGCGTGTTCTCGCTCGTCCCGTCCCCGTACATCATCGAGACGCCCGGCCCGGTGTTCAACACTCTCGGCGACGTCACGATCGACGGTTCGAAGGTCCCGCTCATCGAGATCCCGAGCCAGACCACCTACCCGACCGCCGGCACTCTCGACCTCCTCACGGTGGACTCGATCGGAAATCCGCAGACTCTGCCGACCTGGTTCGAGGTCGTCACGGCCTGGTTCGATCCGAGCAGGGCCGTGCTGCCGTTGGATGCCGTATACCCGCCCGGATACACGGTGCAGCAGTCGAACGAGGATGGCCGCATCCAGATGGCCAATTCGCAGAAGGACGCCGTGGCGGCGGCGCTCACAGAGCTCGGCTACGACCTTCCCCGCGTGGTGACCGTCGGAGCCCTCACGGATGACTCCGCATCCAAAGGGATCCTCGAACCCGGCGATGTGATCGTGTCGGTGAACGGCGAGGCGGTCGGTTCTGTCGAATCCATGCGCGCCGTGATCGCGAAATCGGGCGCAGGCAATCCGATTCCGATCGTCATCATCCGCAACGGCGTCCAGTCGACCGTGTCGGTCACGCCGAAGATGAGCGACGAGAGCCCGCCGGCGCCGATCGTCGGCGTGTACCCGTCGATCGACTACACCTTCCCGTTCGACGTGACGATCCAGCTCCAGAATGTGGGCGGGCCGAGCGGCGGCCAGATGTTCGCGCTCGGCATCATCGACAAGCTCACGCCGGGCGAGCTGAACGGAGGCAAGAAGATCGCCGGAACGGGGACGATCGACGCTTCCGGTGCCGTCGGGGCGATCGGCGGCATCCGCCAGAAGATGTACGGGGCGCTGCACGCCGGCGCCACCTGGTTCCTGGCCCCGAAGTCGAACTGCAGCGAGGTCGTCGGTCACGTGCCGTCGGGGCTCACCGTCGTGGCCGTCTCGACGCTCAAGGACTCGCTTGCCGCGCTCAAGGCCATCGAGTCCGGGAGCGGAACGGCGTCACTTCCGAGCTGCGCCGCCGGTTAGCGGCGGGCACCCCGCGCAGGCAACGGTTACGATGGTGTGACCCCTTTTCTCAAGCCAGGAGCGATTCCTTGACTTCGTCACAAGCCGAGCGCCAACCCGTCCGACGTTCACGAGTGCCCCTGGTCGCCGCGATCGCGGTCATCGCCGTCATCGTCATCGGCTTCTTCATCTTCGCGGGGCTCTACGCCGACTGGCTCTGGTACTCGCAGCTGGGCTTCCTGAACGTTCTCACCACGCAGTGGATCGCGAGCGGTGTGATGTTCGCGATCGGGTTCTTCGCCATGGCGATCCCGGTGTGGATCAGCATCGAGGTGGCCTTCCGGTGGCGCCCGGTGTACGCGAAGCTCAGCTCACAGCTCGACCGCTACCAGCAGGTCATCGAGCCGCTTCGCCGGCTTGCGATGTACGGGATTCCGGCCGTGCTCGGGCTGTTCGCCGGATTCGCCACGAGCGCCAACTGGAAGGTCGCGCTCGAATGGCTGAACCGGACCCCTTCGGGGACGAAGGATCCGCAGTTCGGCCTCGACATTTCCTTCTACCTCTTCGAGCTGCCGTTCTACCACTCGGTTCTCGCATTCGCATCGGCTGTCGTTCTCATCGCGATCATCAGCGTCCTGGCGACGAGTTACCTGTACGGCGCGCTGCGTTTCAACGGGCGCGAGGTGCGGATCTCGCGCTCCGCCCGCATCCAGCTCGCCACGATGGGAGCGATCTACCTCGCGCTCCAGGCCGTGAGCATCTGGCTGGACCAGTACTCGACGATGGCGACGACCACGACGACCGACCTCATCACCGGTGCCTCCTACGCCGATGTGAACGCCGTCATCCCCGGTCGGGCGATTCTCGCGGGAATCGCGGCGCTCGTCGCGATCCTGTTCATCGTCACGGCCATCATCGGGCGGTGGCGCCTGCCGATCGTGGGGACGGCGCTCCTCATCGTGAGCGGCATCCTCATCGGTGGCGTGTACCCGTGGGTCGTGCAGAAGTTCCAGGTCGATCCGAGCGCGCGCAGCGTCGAGTCGACGTATATCCAGCGCAACATCGATGCGACGCGGGCGGCATACGGCGTGTCCGATGTCACGGAGACCCCGTACAAGGCGAAGACGGATGCCGAACCCGGCGCCCTGCGCAACGACGCGGAGACGACGGCGAACATCCGCATCCTCGACCCCGCGCTCGTGTCGGATGCGTTCGCGCAGCTCGAACAGATCAAGCAGTATTACCAGTTCGCGCCGCACCTGGATGTCGACCGCTACACGATCGACGGCAAGTCGCAGGACACCGTGATCGCGGTGCGCGAGCTGAACCAGTCCGGCATCGGCAGTTCGAGCAACTGGGTCAACGACCACATCGTGTACACGCACGGATACGGGGTGGTGGCGGCTTATGGCAACCAGCGCACCGTCGACGGCCTGCCGGTCTTCCTCGAGTCCGGAATCCCCAGCACGGGCGATCTCGGCGAGTTCGAGCCGCGCGTGTACTTCGGCGAGGCATCGCCGGACTACTCGATCGTCGGTGCGCCGAAGGGGGCACCGGAAGCCGAACTGGACTATCCATCCGGCACCGAGGAGAACAGCCAGAACGCCACGACGACGTATCAGGGCGATGGCGGGCCGAAGCTCGACAACATCTTCAACAAGCTCGTGTATGCGATCAAGTTCCAGTCGGAGCAGATCCTGCTCTCGAGCGATGTGAACGACCAGTCCCAGATCCTGTACGACCGCGACCCGCTGACCCGTGTGCAGAAGGTGGCGCCGTACCTCACCCTGGACTCCGACCCGTATCCCGCCATCGTGGACGGGAAGATCCAGTGGATCGTCGACGGCTACACGACGAGCGATCAATACCCGTATTCGAATATCGAGCAGCTCTCGAACGCGATCGCGGACACCTACACGCCGACGCCGCTGTTCGCGGTCGACGACATCAACTACATTCGCAACTCGGTGAAGGCCACGGTGGACGCCTACACCGGCAAGGTCACGCTGTACGCGTGGGATGATTCGGATCCGATTCTGAAGACCTGGCAGAAGATCTTCCCGACGACGATCAAGCCGATGAGCGCGATGAGCCCGGATCTCATGAGTCACGTTCGGTACCCGTCGGATCTGTTCAAGGTGCAGCGGGCGATTCTTGGCACCTACCACGTGACGGATCCCAACTCGTGGTTCTCGAGCGACGACGCCTGGGTGACCCCGCCGGACCCGACGCAGCCGCCGGCGAGCGCGAAGCTCCAGCCGCCGTATTACCTCACGATGAAGACACCGGGGGCTGATAAGTCGGCATTCACCCTGTACTCCACCTACATTCCGAAGGAGTCCGGCGACAAGGCGCGCAGCATCCTCACCGGATATCTCTCGGTGAATGCGGATGCCGGGGACACGCCGGGCACGATCTCGCCGGACTACGGCAAGTTCACCCTGCTCACTCTGCCGAAGGCGGAGACGGTGCCCGGCCCCGGCCAGGTGCAGAACAACTTCAACTCGGACCCGACCGTGTCGACCGAGCTGAACCTGCTCAGCCAGGGGTCGACGAAGGTGCTCAAGGGCAACCTGCTCACCCTGCCGGTCGGCGGCGGCCTGCTGTATGTGCAGCCGGTGTATATCCAGTCGACGGGGGAGACGAGCTACCCTCTCCTGAAGAAGGTTCTCGTGGCGTTCGGTGACAAGATCGCGTTCGAGCCGACGCTGGATGCCGCGCTCGATGAGATCTTCGGCGGCGACTCCGGGGCTTCGGCCGGCGACAACGGGACAGAGGGTCCTGGAACGGGTGGGCCCGGAACTGAGCAGCCTGGCACCGGCGGGCCGACGACGCCGTCCGACAACGCTGCGCTTGACGCTGCGCTCAAGGATGCTGCGGATGCACTCAAGGCGCGTGAGGCGGCCTACGCCGTCAACGACCTGGTTGCTGCGGCGCAGGCCGACAAGCAGTTGCAGGATGCGCTGGAGCGGGCGATCGCGGCCGCGGGTGTCACCCCGTAGCGGGCGGGCCCGGCCCGCCCCCCTGTGCTAGAGTTGACCCTCGTGACGCGGGGTGGAGCAGTTCGGTAGCTCGCCGGGCTCATAACCCGGAGGTCACAGGTTCAAATCCTGTCCCCGCAACGCAGTGCCCCGTCGGGTTCGTCCTGGCAGGCGACAGAAGGCCCGGAACCGCAAGGTTCCGGGCCTTCTGTCATGACCTGACTACGGGGTCGGGGGCGTGACGCTCTGGTTCTCCCAGTCGACGAGCTTCTGCGGGTCGATACCGCACTCCTTCACTTCCTGAGACAGCTGCTTGGTGAGACGGGACTTGCCCGCTGCGACCGCTTCCTGGGTCGTACCGACGAAGATCTGGCCGTCGGCGGAATCCTTGTTGACCGCCGACGCGTCCTGGCAGAGGTGGTACACGGATCCGGACTTCGTCCAGGTGACCTCGTCGGCGCCGGTAAGGAAGACGACGGCATCCGTGTCCTGGGCGTACGCCTCCTGCGACGGCGCATTCCAGTCGACACCGAACGCCAGCACGGCGACGAGCCCGACGACGATGGCGATTCCGCCGGCGATCCCCTTCTGCTTTCCATCCATGTCCTTGTTGAGGAAGATCATGATGATGAGCGGCAGGAACGCGAGGATCGTGATGATCGCGCCGAGTTGGTTCTGCACGAAGAACCGCACCTTGTCCTGCTTCGACGCGGGGTCGAAACGGTTCGCCTTCTTCCAGAGGACTGAGCCGACGGAGGCGAGGATGCCGATGACAACGATCAGACCGATCAGCAGGATGAGGTGCCAGGTCTCGAACGGCTTCTGACGCAGCAGCCAGAAGATCGCGAACGCCTCGGTGCCGAGCGCGAGCACCCACAGAACGGCGGCGATGATCCGGAATCGCCCGGCTTTGGACTTCGACTCCGCCGTCGGCGTCCAGACGGGCTCTTTGCTCGACGTGGTCTCGGCATCTCCGGTCGACTCGACCCGGACGACCTTCTTGTTGCTCTTGGCCATTTTCATCCCCTCGATGTAGGAGGCACCAGCATACCGGGACTGCGGGCTCCCGGACCCCTACCTTTCGAGCACGATCGCCAGGCCCTGGCCCACGCCGATGCAGATCGCGGCGACGCCCACACCGCCGCCTCGGCGAGCGAGTTCGTGGGCGACGTGGCCGACAATGCGCGCACCGGATGCGCCGAGCGGATGCCCGATGGCGATCGCGCCCCCGTGGATGTTGACCTTCTCCGGGTCGAGGTCCGGCCAGAGCTTGAGGCACGCAAGACTCTGCGACGCGAAGGCCTCGTTGAGCTCGACGACGTCGACATCCTCCCAGGTCTTTCCGGCGCGGGCGAGAGCCTTGTTCGCGGCCTCGACGGGGGCGATACCGAAGATGTCCGGGTCGACCGCGTGAACGCCCCTCGAGACGATGCGGGCGAGCGGCTCCGTGTCGAGGGCGTTCTCCGCGCCGATCACGAGGGCACCGGCGCCGTCGTTGAGGGGGGATGAGTTGCCGGCGGTGACCGAGCCGGTCCCGCGGAACGCGGGTTTAAGTTCGGCGAGGACCTCGAGGGACGTGTCGACCCTGATGCACTCGTCGCGCTCAAGGTCGACATCCGGCACCGCAACGACCTCGCGGTCGTAGATGCCCGCGTCCCAGGCCGCGGCGGCGAGTCGGTGACTGCGCAGCGCGAAGGCATCCTGCTCCTCACGGGAGATGTCGTAGCGGTCCGCGAGGATCTCGGCGGTCTCGCCGAGCGGCACGCTCCACTGGTCCGGCATCCGCGGATTGACCATGCGCCAGCCGAGCGTCGTCGAATACAGGGTCTCGTGGCCCGCCGGATAGGGCTTGGACGGCTTGAGCAGCACCCATGGCGCGCGGCTCATCGACTCGACTCCTCCGGCGAGCATGAGATGGGCGTCGCCGGTCTCGATCGCCCGGCTCGCCTGGATGACTGCTTCGACGCCGGAGCCGCACAACCGGTTCGTCGTGGCGCCGGGCACGGATGTCGGGAATCCCGCAAGGATCGCCGCCATGCGCGCGACGTTGCGGTTGTCCTCTCCCGCGCCGTTGGCATCGCCGAGGATGATGTCGTCCACGCGTGCGGGGTCGAGGGCGGGATTGCGTTGGAGCAGCTGGGCGAGCACGGTCGCGGCGAGGTCGTCCGGGCGCACGCCCGCAAGAGCCTTGCCGAGTCGGCCGAAGGGGGTGCGGATCGCGTCGAAGACGAAGCTGCTCGGCATGCCCCGAGTCTATTGCGTGGACCGCGGGCGGGTCCTCGTCGGCGCGAGACGCCCGCGATGCTCGTAGGCTTGCACCATGACCGACGACTCGATCGCGATCGCCGTCGCCCAGTTCGCGCCCGGCGACGACACGGCGCAGAATCTCGCGGACATCCGCTCGCTCGCCACCCGCGCGGCGAGCCGGGGCGCGAAGCTCGTCGTCTTCCCCGAATACTCGTCCTTCTTCGTGCCCGAGCTGGGCGAACGCTCGGTCGCCGCCGCCGAACCGATCGACGGCCCCTTCGCCACAGCGCTAGCCGCGCTCGCCGACGAGCTCGGCGTTCACCTCGTCGCCGGCATGCTCGAGACCGTCCCCGATCCAAAGCGGTTCTCCAACACGCTCGTCGCGTTCGACGCATCCGGAAGACTCGTCGGGAAGTACCGCAAGATCCACCTGTACGACGCCTTCGGGCAGAAGGAGTCCGACTGGGTCGTGGCCGGCCCGATCGAGGCGCCGGAGACCTTCGCGCTCGGCGGGCTCACCGTCGGCCTGCAGACCTGCTACGACATCCGGTTCCCCGAGGTGACCCGCCGCATCGTGGATGCCGGCGCCGACCTCATCCTGCTGCCCAGCGAGTGGGTACGCGGCCCGCTCAAGGAGCACCACTGGCGCACGCTCGTCACCGCACGCGCGCTCGAGAACACCGTCTACATCGCCGCTGCAGACCAGGCTCCGCCCATCGGCGCAGGCAACAGTATGATCGTCGACCCGATGGGCATCGAGCTCGCCACGATCGGCGAGAACACGGATGTCGCCGTCGCCTGGATCTCGCCCGCCCGCATCGCCGAGGTGCGCGCCGTGAATCCTGCACTCGCGCTGCGTCGATTCGGGGTCACCCCGCTCTGACGGGTCGGCATCGAACGATTGCTTTCTAACCTGCCATGGAGTGCGTAGGCTGTCTCTGACGGTCGATCTTGGGGGAGACGATGACTGAGCCTTATCGCGTGATGGTGGTCGAGGATGACCTCGATGTCGCCGAATACACACGCACGATTCTCGAGAACAAGCTGGGATGCACCGTTCTCACCTTCACCGATCCGACGGAGGTCCTGGCATCGGTCGGCGACTTCCGCCCCGAGGTGGTCATCACCGACATAGAGATGCCGGGGATGTCCGGGCTCGATCTCATCGTGCAGTTGCGCGAGGCGCGGCCGGGCATTCCGGTCATCGTCATGACCGCGCACGCTTCCATCGACTACGCCGTCACGGCGCTTCGCAACCAGGCGAACGAGTTTCTCACGAAGCCGATCTCATCCTCCGAGCTCGTGTCCCACGTGCGACGACTGGCGGAAGATTCCCGCGTGCGGGCGAACGCTGCCGGCAAGTCGGTCGTGCTGGCGATCGGCGCGCATCCGGATGACGTCGAGATCGGAGTGGGCGGGACCCTCGCAGCGCATCGCGCCGCGGGCGACCCCGTGGCGATTCTGACCCTCTCGAGCGGTTCGCGGGATGGCGGCATCCGCGCGGCGTGGGAGGAGGGCTCCGCCTCGGCGAGACTCATCGGGGCCAGGCTTCTTATGGAGGAGTTGCCTGCTCGGGAGTTCCGTCAGGAGCAGGCCGTGGACGTGATCGCCAAGGCGGTTGCCGAGCTGCTCCCCACGATCATCTACGTGCACACCGAGCACGATCGTGATCAGGACCACCGCACCGCGTTCGGCGCCACGATGATCGCGGCATCGGATGTCAGCTCACTCGTCTGTTTCCAGGGGTCGACAGCGACGGTGGATTACAGGCCGAACCGGTTCGTGACGATCGACGGCTTCACCGACGCCAAACTCGCCATGCTTGACTGCTTCGCGCGCGGCGGGTCGAGGCCGGGCATTCTCGATCCGGATCTCGCTCTCGCGACGGCACGCTACTGGGCGCGCTTCGGCCAGGGCACGTACTGCGAGCCGCTCGAGATCATTCGCGAATCCGGCCAGGTCGGCTGACCTCGTGGAGAGTGCCACCATCGCGCCCGCCGTCAGGGTGCTCATCGTCGAGGACGGTGAGGACCAGCGTTTCCTCATGCAGCG
Organism: Terrimesophilobacter mesophilus; assembly: GCF_014200375.1. GTDB lineage: Bacteria > Actinomycetota > Actinomycetes > Actinomycetales > Microbacteriaceae > Terrimesophilobacter > Terrimesophilobacter mesophilus. Next base: position 2,169,222 of record NZ_JACHBP010000001.1, read on the forward strand.
CTACTTCGAGCTCGCCGGATGCGAGGTCACCGCGGTGGAGACCGCCGAAGCCGCTCTGGAGACGATGCCGACCCAGGATCCCGACCTTGTCATGACCGACCTCATCCTCCCGGGGATGAACGGGTGGGAACTTGCCGAACGCATCCAGAGCGGGTGGCCGGACTGCGTCGTCGTGAGCTCGTCCGTCCTGGAGGCGGCACGGCATCCACCGCTCGCCGCGAGGCTGATGAAGCCGGTCTCCCGCGCGGATGTCCGCAGCCTTCTCGAGAAGCTGGTGCCTCGGTGGGCGGCCTGACCAGGCGAACCCGGATGTGGGCTTCCGCGGCATGAGAACGCGACTCCAGCGGTTCATCGCGCAGTTGACGACGGCAAGTCCGACGCCCGCGATCAAGCAGATGCCCTTCGCGGCCTTCTTCGTCGTCGCGCTGTTTCTCGCGCTCCTGCTGCCGACGCAGTTCGTGAGCTCCGGCGCCGCTGTGATCGCGGCCATGGTTCTCGCGCTCGTGGCGAGCATTCTCGCCGTGTACGTGAGTTCGCGTCCGGTCCACCCGGGTTGGGTGCTCCTCGTCCCGTCGATCGACTTCGTGGCGATCGGTCTTCTTCGCGGAGGCATGGGGAGCGGCAACTCGGCCTTCGGCGCTCTCGTTCTGCTGCCGATCCTCTGGCTCGCGGCTGAACGCGGACGGCGGTTCGTGCTGTTCGCGACACTGGGCGCGGTCGTGGCCGTCCTCATTCCGCTGGCCATCGAGTGGAGGCTGGCATTCGATCCGCAATTCGTCGTGCGCAGCCTCGTGAGTCCTCTTGTCTTCGTGGTGGCCGCCGTCGTCGTGAACCAACTCGCCCGACACTGGCAGGCGCGAGCGGAGGATGCCTCCCAGCGGGCGGAGGAGCGTGCCCGTCTGCTGCGCGAGGCGGTCGAACATGCCGAGCGGCTCGCCGAGCGTGAAGCAGAACTCCGCGCGCTCGAGCGGATGTTCCGCGGCCTGTGGGCCGCCGTCACCGAGCAGTCGGTGATCGGTACGGACCGCACCGGTCTCATCGACGCCTGGAGCCCCGGCGCGACGAAGATGCTCGGGTATACCGACGACGAGACCGAGGGCATCCGCAGAGTCGACGAATTCCACCTCCAGGACGAGCTCGCTGCTCGATCGAAGGAGCTCAACTATCCCGCGGGTGAGACGGTTCTCAACCCGGGTTTCTCCGCCCTCGTCGAGCCGGCCCGGCTGGGCGTTGCGGAGATCAGGGAGTGGGCCTACCGCGCATCCGATGGTCGCATCATCCCGGTAGACCTTGCCGTCACCCCTCGGCTGGACGAGTCGGGGGACATCACCGGCTACCTCTTCATCGCGAGTGACCTCACGAAGGCGAAGGAGCTCTCCCGGCTCAAGGACGAGTTCGTCGGGCTCATCTCTCACGAGCTGAGGACGCCGCTCAGTTCGATACTCGGCTATCTGGAGTTGCTGCGCGACGAGGACGGGACCGAGCTCACCGCCAACCAGCTGCACTACCTTTCCGTGGCCGAGCGCAACGCGAACCGACTGCTGCGACTCGTCGGAGACCTGCTCTTCACCGCACAGGTCGACTCGGGGATGTTCCAGGTCGACCAGAGCGAACAGAATCTGAGCGCCATCGTGGCCGCGTCGGTCGAGTCGGCGCGGCCGGCCGCGGCGACCGCCGGGATCGAACTCGCGATGAGCGCTCCGGATCGCACGATCATCCGCGGTGATGTCGTTCGTCTCGGTCAGGCGTGCGACAACCTCATCTCGAATGCCCTCAAGTTCACGCCACGCGGTGGCAACGTGACAGTCAGTGTCGTGACCGACGCGGAGAACGCGACGGTGTCCTTCCAGGACACCGGGATGGGGATACCGCCCGCCGAACTCGACAAGCTCTTCTCCCGATTCTTCCGCGCGTCGACAGCGACGAGGAACGCCGTGCCGGGAGTCGGACTCGGCCTCGTGATCACGAAGGCGATCGTGTCGGCCCATGGCGGCGAGCTCGGGGTCACGAGCGAGGAGGGCGCGGGCACCCGCTTCACCATGAGCCTGCCACTGGCCCCAGTCAGCGCCTGATCCCCGCCAGTTGCGCCGCCGCGCGCTCGAGCACCTCGGTCTTCTTGCAGAACGCGAACCGGATGAGCGAGGCATAGTCCGCCCGGCGCTCCGGCCTGACGAATGCGGTCACCGGGATGCCGACGACGCCGGCGAGTTCCGGCAGCCGGCGGCACGCGTCGTCCGCGTCGGCGAAGCCGAGCGGGGCGGCATCCGCGATCACGAAGTAGCCGCCACGGGGGCGCGAGACGGTGAACCCGGCAGCGACGAGGCCGGCGAACAACAGGCCGCACTTCGCCTCGAGGGCGGCGGCGGCATCCGTGAAGTAGGAGTCGGGCAGGCCGAGCCCGACGGCGATGGCCGGCTGGAACGGTGCGCCGTTGACGAACGTGAGGAACTGCTTGACCGCGGTGATCGCCTCGATGAGTTCGTGCGGGGCGGTGACCCAGCCGATCTTCCAGCCGGTCGTGCTGAATGTCTTGCCGCCGCTCGAGATGCTGACAGTGCGTTCGCGCGCTCCGGGGAGGCTCGCGATCGGAGTGTGGGAAGTGCTGAAGGTCAGGTGCTCGTAGACCTCGTCGGTGACGATGAGCGCATCGTGCTGGTGTGCTAGTTCGACGATGAGGGAGAGCGTGTCCGCCCCGAGAATCGTGCCGGTGGGGTTGTGCGGGTCGTTGATCAGGATGATGCGGGTGCGGTCGGTGACGGCGGCGCGGAGTTCGTCATGGTCGGGCTGGAAGTCCGCACCACGCAGCGGTACCGTGACGTGCCGGAGCCGGGCGAGCCCCGCAATCGCCGCATAGGAGTCGTAGAACGGTTCGAAGGTGACGAGCTCATCGCCGTCGTCCGTGAGGGCCAGGATCGTCGCGGCGAGCGCCTCCGTGGCGCCGGCGGTGACGAGCACTTCGCGGTCGGGGTCGACATCGAGACCGTAGAAGCGGAACTGGTGCTGCGCGATGGCCTGCCGCAGAACGGGCATGCCGAGCCCCGGCGGGTACTGGTTCAGCCCAGCACTGATGGCGTCCCGCGCAGCGTCGAGCACTTCCGCTGGGCCGTCTTCGTCGGGGAAACCCTGGCCCAGATTGATGGCCCCCGTCGTCGCCGCCAGCGCGGACATCTCCGCGAAGATCGTCGGACGCAGCTGGTCATCGTCACCGAGCAGCATCGCGCCTCTCGCGGTTCGCTCCCACGCGCCATGCACGGTCATGATCCAACGCTATCGCGACTTGTGGATAACTCTGGCGGGAACAGGCGGCCCTGACCTACCTTCGTTCCCATGGGGTTTCGGATGCTGCACCCTGCAGCAACACTGCTGGCCATACTGCTGCTCGCCGGCTGCGTACCCAGCGAGCCCGTCATCTCGCCGCCGCCGGAACCTCACTCGACTCCCATCTTCGCGTCCGACGAGGATGCTCTCGCGGCGGCCACGGAGGCGTATGCGAAGTACCTTGCGGTTTCAGATCAGATTCTCTCCGACGGTGGCAAGGGCGAGGAGCGACTGCTTACAGTCGCGACTAGAGAGTGGGCCGAGTTGCAGAACGAGGGTTTCGCGGAGGCCCGCGAGAAGGGTTGGCACAGCACTGGAACAACGACGTTCGACTCGCTAAGGATTGAACAATACGATTCGCACGCCGTCCAAGGCGCACCAATAATGCGGGCGTACGTATGTATAGATGTCTCGAGCGTTGACGTTCTAGATGCGAGGGGCGTCAGTGTCGTCTCGACCGACCGACCTGATCGCTCTCCCGCCGAGATCGCCTATTCGTGGTTCGAGAAGCCAAATCGCGGCATCTTGATTGCCCATATTGACCCGTGGGGAGGCCGAGACTTTTGCACAGACTCCTAATTGCGACCATTGCCATGGTTCTCTTGGTTTCGGTTGGTTCAGTGCCCGCCTGGGCAGATTCGTCCTGTACCGACTTGGAGCGCGCGACGACCGGCTGTCCAAACATCTCAGTCGGCAACGATGGCCACGAGGTCACGATCGGCGGGGAAGTCGACCAGCCCGGCACTGGCGGCGGGCCCGGCTCGAGCTCCGGCGCCGATCCGGTACCCGATCCGATGCCGCCGCTCACAGTCGATCGCCCGGGTTACACCGTCACGATTCCGGTGACGCTCTCCGACCTCGCGCGGTTCCGACCGAATCCGGGAACCGACCACATGCAGCCGGACGGATGGATGATCGTCGGCCTGTCCACGAACTTCTACGCGCGCGCCGCCCAGCACGTGAAGACGGGGGCGCTTCTCGGCGAGCCGGCATCGGTGCGTTTCACGCCCGTTCGCTACGCCTGGACCTACGGCGACGGCTCGTCGCGAACGGCCTCGACACCCGGGTCGACCTGGGACGCCCTCGGCGTACACGAATTCGACGCGACGGCGACGAGCCACATCTACCGCAACCCGGGGAGATACCTGATCGACCTCACCATCGGCTACGCCCCCGAGTATCGACTCGCATCCGGCAGCGAATGGATTCCGGTCGCCGGCCTCGTCTGGGTACCCGCGAATCGCCTCGTGGCGGTCGCGGCGGCAGGGGCGAAAACCGTCCTCGTCGAAGACGAATGCACCGTGAACCCGTTCGGCCCAGGCTGCTGACACCGTCCAGCTCCGGCCCGCTCGCACGCTCACCCACGGTTCATCGGATCCCGTCGGCGCGCTCACAGCCCAGTCAAATACAATGCTCAGGCTGCAGTTGGATGCTATCCCTGCCTGGAAGGAGCACCCCATGACTGACAACCCAGAGGTTGAGAACCCCGACACCACCGAGCCGACCCCGTCAGCCGGTCCCGCAGAGCCCGCTGCCACGCAGCCGACCCCGTCGGTCACAGACACCGAACCCACCGCCGTTCCTCCGGCCTTCGCTGCCAGTGCGCAGGCGCCGGCATCCGCTCCCGCCAAGCGCTCCACCCCGGTCGGCCTCGTCGCAGCGCTCGCCGTCGGCGCGCTCGTCGGCGGCGTATCCGGTGCCGGTGTCGCCACGTGGGCCATCACCTCGAACGTCAACCTTCACTCCACAGCGGCCAGCGCGCCCGGCCCGTCCACCATCACGGTCAACGACGCGGCGGATGCCACGCGCATCACCGCGATCGCCGCATCCGCCGGTCCCTCCGTCGTGACCGTCTCCGTGCAGGGCGGAAGCTCAGCAGGAACCGGATCGGGTGTCATCCTCACCGAGGACGGCTACATCCTCACCAACACCCATGTCGTCACACTGGATGGTGAGACCGCGCATCCGACCATCTCGGTGCAGTCCTATGACGGACACCTCTACACCGCCAAACTGGTCGGCACCGACCCGATCACCGACCTCGCGGTCATCAAGATCCAGGGCACCTTCCAACCGCTGCAGTTCGCCGACTCGAGCAAACTGAACGTCGGCGACGACACCGTCGCGATCGGTGCACCGCTCGGCCTGTCCAACACGGTCACCAACGGCATCGTCAGCGCACTCAACCGCAGCATCACGGTCTCCTCCTCCGCGGCGCCCAAGGAAGGCACGTCACCGACACCGAACGACAACGGCGGAAGCGGACCGTTCAACTTCTGGGAGTTCCCCGGCCAGGGCGGATCGCAGGACCAGCAGCCACAGAGCGCAGCGCAGCAGGCGAACATCTTCCTGCCCGTCATCCAGACGGATGCCGCCATCAATCCCGGAAACTCCGGCGGAGCGCTCCTCGACCTCGACGGCAAGGTCATCGGAATCAACGTCGCGATCGCCGGCACCGGCAACTCGACCGGCGGTCAGTCCGGAAGCATCGGCGTGGGCTTCGCGATCCCGTCCAACCTCGCCAAGCGCATCGCGTTCGACATCATCAACGGCGGCGCGGCGACGCACGGACTGCTCGGCGCGACCGTCATGGATGTGACCGGCGACAGCGCGATCACCACCAAGACCGTGGTCGGCGCGAGCGTCCAGTCCGTGACAGACGGCGGGGCCGCCGCGAAGGCCGGAATCCGAAAGGGCGACGTCATCACCGGTTTCAACGGGCTCCCGATCACGGGAAGCACAGACCTCACCGCGCAGGTGCGGGCGGCGGAAGCAGGCTCCCACGCGACCGTCACCTACGTTCGCAACGGACAGTCGACGACCGTCAACGTCGTCCTCGGTGAACTCAAGTAATTCACGATCGAGCAGATGCCCGACCGCCGGTGAGGCGGCCGGGCATCTGCCATAGTTGACGGATGGCGTCGACCGCACAACCGCATCCGGCGGTGTCGTATGTCATGCCCGTCCTCAACGAGTTCGACTACATCGAAACCGCGATCAGGACGGTACTCGACCAGGACTACCCGGGCGAGACGGAACTCGTCATTGCGCTCGGGCCGTCGACGGATGGGACCACCGAGCTGGTCCGAAGGCTCGCGAGCGCAGACAAGCGCATCCACACCGTCGAGAACCCGGATGCCGACATCCCGGTCGGGTTGAACCTCGCCATCCGCGCGAGCAGCAATCCGATCGTGGTCAGGGTCGACGCTCACTCGCAGCTCGAACCCGGATACACGAGCGCGGCCGTCGCCACGCTCGAGCGCACCGGCGCAGCGAACGTCGGCGGCGTCATGTTCGCGAAGGGCACGACGCCGTTCCAGTCGTCCGTCGCGCGCGCATACAACAGCCCCTTCGGGCTCGGCGGTGCCCGATACCACGGTGGCGCGAAGGAGGGCCCCGCGGAATCCGCCTATCTCGGCGTGTTCCGGCGTGAGGCACTGGAGAAGGCGGGACTCTTCGACGAGACGATCCGACGCGGAGAGGACTGGGAACTCAACCTGCGCATCCGCTGGGGCGGAGGCACCGTGTGGTTCGATCCCGACCTGAAGGTCACCTACTGGCCACGAGAGAACTGGCCCAAGCTCGCACGGCAGTTCTTCGCCACCGGGGTCTGGCGTGCAGAACTCGTGCGCCGCATCCGAGGCCGGAACCCGTGGCGGTTCTACGCGCCACCGCTCCTCGTGCTCTCGCTCATCGTGTGCATCGTCGTCGCCGTGCTTCAGCTCACCGGGGTTCTGCACGGTCGACTCGGGCTCGCGGCCTGCCTCGTCTACCTCGCGCCCATTCTCTACTTCGCCCTCGTCATCTGGGTCGCCCTCACGCAGGATGTCGTGAAGCCGTGGCGTGACCGATGGCTGTTCCTCATCGTGCTGCCGACGATGCACATCAGCTGGGGGACCGGATTCCTGCTCGGCGTCATCCGCGGTGCCGGCGACACGAACGACACCTCGCGAACGGGCGCCTAGCTCTTCGTTTTCGGCGCCCGAGGCTTCTTGGGCTTCGGCGCGGGCAGGATGTCGGCGGTGCGCTGCACGAGGTCCTGCAGCCATTCGCGGTTCTCCAGACTGTCGCCCGGCACCTCGTAGTAGAGCTTGGATCCGGGGTAGGCGGGAGCCATCGAGTCCGGACCGAGCAGCTCTTCTCCCACAGGCGTCGGCTTCATGAAGACCGTGTCGTCGCAGATGAAGGCGACCGTCTTCCCGTCGCAGTACAGTGCGAACTCGCCGAACATCGCGCAGGTGCTGACCTCGAGCGGATGCAGCTGGTCCAGAACGTAGTCGGCCGTCTCTTTGCGCGTGGACATGGTGTCACGATACCGCGGGCCGCTGGTGTGGGCGCATGAGACAGCGACGGTCGGTCAGATCCTGCCCTCGCGGATGAGCCGCGCCATCACGCGCTCCGCCGCACCGCCGTCGTCGTGGGGATTGAACCGCTCCCGCCAGGCCGCGTATCGCGCCGCGAACTCGTCCTGCACGGCATCCGGGTCTCGGACGAGCCTCACCAGCTCGGCCGGGTCCTGCACGACCGGGCCGGGGGCGACCGCCAGCAGGTCGAAGTAGAAACCGCGCAGCACCTGGCGGTATCGGTCGAGATCCGGAGTGAAGAAGTAGATCGGCTTTCCGGTGACACTGAAGTCGAACATGACGCTCGAATAGTCGGTGATGAGCGCGTCGGCCGCGAGGAACAGCTCCGAGACATCCGGATAGCTCGTGACATCGATCACGCCGCCTGCGCGCACATCCTCGCCGGGCTGGATGGTGCGCGAGTGCCCGCGGATGAGCGTGACGTACCCCGGACCGAGCTGTTCCGTGAACCGCGCGACGTCGAGGTGGTCGACGCGATCAGGGTGGTCATCGCGCCAGGTCGGCGCGTAGAGCAGCACGTGCACGTCATTCGGGATGCCGAGGCGCGCACGGATGGCCATGGCGTCACCGGTCACCAGGATGTCGTCCCGTGGGTATCCTTCCTCCCAGATCGGCCCCAGGTAGGCGTACGCGCGCCGGAAGATCCGCGCGGCATACTCGTTCTGCGCCAGAAGGATGTCCCAGCGTGAACGTTCGCGCAGCGTCGCCAACGCGGGCCGGATGCCGGGCCTCCTGCGCGACAGCGCGAGCTTCTTGAGCATCGTCCCGTGCCAGGTCTGCACGACGGTCTGGTGTCTCCGCTTGTGGAAGCGGTTCCTCAGCCAGTCATTGATGACGATGAGTCGGGCATTCGCGCGTGCGTCCCACCAGGCCGCGCTGCCCTCGATCACGGCGATCGCGCCGTCGGGAACCGCAACCGACGCGTCGGCAACGGCCCAATACCTCACGGTGTCCGGGCGCGCCCGCACGAGAGCCCGATCCAGGGCCAGCGGGTTGCAGGAAGCGTTCTGGCCGTAGAAACTCTCGAAGAACGCGGCATCCTCTGGGGCGGATGGCGCTGAGCGGTACCGCGCTTCGAGCCTTGCCTGGTTCTCGGAACCGAGCTCGTCGTCCGCGAGCGGGGGAGTGAAGACCACCGTCATGCCGGCATCCGTGGTGCGAAACGCGATGCGGAACAGGCCTGCCACCAGTTGAGGCGCGGGCAGCACGGTCGAGGCCGGCGCGGATTCGGGGGGCGCCGCATCCAGGATCGCGCCGTCCGCCACGAAACGGTACATGCCGCTGGGCGGAGGAAGAGCGGGGCCGCCCCAGCGGCTCGTGCACAGAGGAACCCTCGCGCGCCAGGTGCGGGAACCCGTATCGCCGGCGTGCGGACCGGGCTCGCCGGCATTCGGCTCGACTGACCCTGGCATCCGAAGTCGCGGCCCGACGAGTTCGAGCGATTCCGGGGCGGTCCCCGTCCCGTTGAGCTCGAGAATCGGGCCGGAAGCGGTCCGGTCCGACGATGCCGTGACCAGGGCGATCGACTCGAGCGCGAAGGTCCGCTGCGCCGTCATGCCTGACCTCCGAGTCGGGTGCGAAGTACTTCGTACACTCTTTCAGTGTTCCGGCCGTCGCGGTACTCGTGGTGGGTTGCGGCGAGGTGAACGGCATGCGCCGCAAGTCGTTCTAGAGCGACCGGCTTATTGCCACTTGCGGGTGTCGCGAGCAGGGCGAGCAGTTCGGCCCACGACTCGACCTCGCTCCCGCCGCTGAACTCGCGGTACGGCTCGTAGAGGCCGCGCGTTCGCGCGTACTCACGCGCATCCGGGGCCAGGAAGGCGATCGGTCGGCCGAGAAGGGCGAAGTCGAACGCGATCGACGAATAGTCGGTGACGAGGATGTCGATGGCCGGCAGCACAGGATTGATGTCGTTCTGCACGGTGGCCGACAGCATGCGGATCCGGTTCGATGCCGCAGGTCCCGGCCGGTAGTCGCCCACGCTGTGCGGATGCGGCCGCAGGACGAGCACGCGCGCGGTCGCCTCCAGGTGCTCGGCGATGCTCGACCACTCCGCGTCGGTGGGGACGACAGGGTCCGCTTCGCCGTCGCGCCAAGTGGGAGCGAAGAGGATGACCTCGTCTCCGCCAAGGCCGCCGACCCCGCGCTCGAGCAGTTCGCGCGCCGCCTCGCGGGGACCCAGGACGGCATCGTCGCGGGGGTCGCCGGTCACCACGACGCGGTCCGCCGGCAGTCCGAACGCGGTGCGCAGGCGGCCGGCTGAGGATTCGGATGCGGCAGGGACGAGGTCGATCGCGGCGGAGTTCCTGCGATAGAGGGCGCGCAGCATCCGGCTCACGAGGCCGGAGCCGCCGAACGTGACGGGCGAATCGAGCTGGATCCTCTTGAGCGGGATGCCGTGCCAGAGCTGGAGGATGAACGCGCCGTGGGTGCCGAAACGGTTCACGTCGCCGAGCCCGTGGGTGACGACGATCACGCGGGCACGCAACGTCATCCGGAAGCCTCGCCAGCTCGAGCGCAGCACCGAGGTCAGGCCGAGTGCGCGGGCGCGGGCCAGCTCCTCGCGGTCGCGCGCGATCCAGACGAGACGGAGCGACGGGTCTGCGGCATCGGCCATCCGATACAGTGCGAGTGAGCCCTCGCCGAGCCCTGAACCGCACGCGAACACCCAGAGGGCATCCCGCCGCCGAATGAACACACTCGCGAGTCGCCCGAGCGCGTAGAGCGGCGACGAGAGAAGCTTCGTCGCATTCCCTCTGGCGAAAGTGAAACTGGGCACTGGGCGGTCGCGCTCTTTCATCCGGTGGTCTGTCGGGGCGAGCCTAGCAGCGACGCCTGTCCGCGGTATCGGCTGGGTAACGTTCGACGGTGCGGTCGGCAGGTGGCATCCAGCACTGGTTTAATCGGCTCGTGGCCATCCTGACCGATCTGCAGTCCGCCAGGCGGATCGTGCGCAACCTCATCCGGTCCAGGAAGACCCGTCGCGAACTCGGTCGACGTCTCGAGACGCTGCCGGCACCGGAGAACGGCAGTATCCGGATCGCCGTCTACTTCGCCGACACGAAGGTGAACCTGTACCAGATCCGCCAGTGGTACGCGCCGCTCGCAGAGCTCGACAAGAGCTGGCCGGTGACGATCATCACGCGCTCGCCGGGGGCGACTCTGGCGATGCTGGATGAGTCTCCCGTCCCCGTCATGTATCTGCGCAAGGTCGTCGATCTCGAGCAGTTCGTCACCGACCAGGACCTGCGCATCGTGTTCTACGTCAACCAGAACACCAAGAACTTCCAGATGTTCCGATACGGGCGCATGTGGCATGTCTTCGTGAATCACGGCGAGAGCGACAAGATGTACATGACGACCAACCAGTTCAAGGCATACGACTACAGTTTCGTGGCCGGCGAGGCTGCGCGGGATCGGTTGAGCCGGAAACTGTGGGATTTCGACGTCGACGCGCGCACGATGATGATCGGCCGCCCGCAGGCCGACCATTTCGCGGGGGACCTCCCATACACTCCGGATGATCGCACCGTCGTGCTTTACGCCCCGACCTGGGAGGGCGACCGGGAGGCAGCCGCGTACGGGTCGGTGGCCACGCACGGTGTCGCGCTCGTGAAGGCGTTGCTGGCGACGGGGAAGCACCGGGTCATCTACCGGCCGCATCCGCGCAGCGGGGTGGTGGATGACGACTACCGGCGTGCGAATGAGACCATCATTGCGGCGATCGCGTCGGCGAATGCCCGCGATCGCTCTGCCCAGCACATCTATGACGACGGCCGGGACATGGGGTGGCAGTTGGCGGCGGCGGATGTCGCGATCACCGACGTGTCGGCCATGGTCTACGACCGGCTCGCGGTCGGTAAGCCGCTGCTCATCGCGCGGCCGGTGAATCCGGCGGCGGAGATCGACACGGCCGGCTACCTCGGACACGCTGAGTGGCTTGATGCGGCCGACGCGGGCGACATCGTCTCGCTGGTCGAACGTGTCCAGCACAGCCCAGAGGCCAGGGAGCGTCTCGAGTTCTGGGTTGAGCGGCACTTCGGTGACACGAGGCCGGGCGAGGCCACTCGCCGCTTCCACGAGGCCGTTGCCGGCCTCATCGAGAACTGGGATCGTCACGCGAAGATCCACCTCGGGGATCGGCGGGTGCGCGAGTCGGATCCGTTCGAGGGTGAGGGCGACGACGAGGACGATCCGTCGACATCCGACGACTGATCACTCCGGCCGGCTCGGCCCCTGCGGGCTCGGCCCTGGATTGCTCTGCCCCGGCTCACTGTGCTCCAGCTCGCTGGAATTCTTCCGCCTGGGCACGAGCTGACCGAGCTGTTTGAGCCGGCGCACGACCACTGGCCCGCTCGTGCTTGTGACGGTGATCGCCTTCGGGGCCTTCACCTTCGGGTCGAGGTTCGCGAGGAATCCGGTGGGTGGCGGGCCGAATGCCGTGCGGGAACTCGCGACGACCTTCCTGCCCAGCATGTTGTTCGCCGTGCCTCCGACGACGGCGCCGATTCCGAAGGGCAGGATACGTCCGACGGCGCCGGTCGCCGTGTTGCGGGTGAAGCGGCGGATGAAGGCCTTCTGCATCCGGTCGGCGATCTGACCGACGAAGGCCTGCGGAACGTTCCGGCCGATGACATCGCCCCAGAACTTCGTCTGCGGCACACCGTTGCCCGTCGCCTGCGCGGCGAGGTTTCGCACCAGGTCGGCACCGGATGTCCCGAGCATCATAGCCATGACGATCGTGCGGGCGCGGTCGGGGTCGGTGACTGCGACGCCGTGGATTTCGGCGACCGATTGCGCAAACAATGCCGTCGTCTCGAGGAAGCCTGCGGTCTCGACGCCGGTGAGCACGAGGCTGATTCCGGTGCCGACTCCGGGGATGACGGCGGCCGCGCCGACGCCGGCGCCGCCGGAGGTCACAGCGGTGAGGTAGCGGCGCTCCAGGATCTGGATGACGCGCGCGGGAGACGCATCCGGGTGGCGCTTGCGGATGCTCCGGATGTGCGCGAGCACGGCGGGCCGCTGCGTCGTGAGCAGTCGGTCGAAGCCCCTGACGGCCATCGGATGCTGCGCTGCCTCGACGGGGTCAATGCTGGCGGGTTCGATCACCTTCACGCTGCCCCTCTCTTTCCGGGAAACCAATCCTATGCGGTGCCCGTGGCCGCTCCCTGTAGAGCGGAATATTCTTGCTGAAGACTCTGGACATACCGCAGTCACACCACGGTCACACCCCAGTGGCATGGACTCATGAAACTCAGCGTGAACCTCCCAGCGGACGACGTCGCGTTCCTCGACGAGGAGACTCGAGCAAGTGCGTTCGATCAGCACCGACCGGCTCGTGCGCCCGATCGGCGGGCTCACCACCGAACTCATGGGCCGCCAGGACGCCGAAGTCCGACTGCACCTGTCGCCCTGGCACGAGCTACTGCGTGACGAGGCCGTAGTCCGCGTTGTAGCGATCGAGCACATCGCCGATGTCGGCATCCATCACGAGTGCACCGCCGTCCAGGTACAGGCCGCGCGTGCAGAACCGCTTGAGGTCGCGCTCGTTGTGCGAGACGAAGAACAGGGTGCGCCCACCCGCGAGCAACTCCTCGATACGGCGGTAGCACTTCTCGCGAAACGCCTTGTCGCCCACCGCGAGCACCTCATCCACGAGCAGGATCGGCTCCTCGAGCCGCGAGATGACCGAGAACGCGAGCCGCACCTTCATGCCACTCGACAGGTGCTTGTACGGGGTGTCCAGGAAGTCGCCGATCTCCGCGAAGTCGATGATCTCGTTGAACCGCTGGGCGATCTCGTCCCGCTTCATCCCGTGCAGCCCGGCCATGAGGTTCACGTTGTCGCGGACCGTGAGGTCCTCGACGAACCCGCCCGTGATCTCGATGAGCGGTGCGACGCCCGCGTGCACATGCACGGTGCCTTCATCCGGGAGCAGCACGCCGGTCACGAGTTTCAGCAGGGTCGACTTGCCCTGGCCGTTGCGTCCGACGACGCCGATCGCCTCGCCGCCCGCGACGGAGAACGTCACGTTGCGCAGCGCCCAGAACTCGCTCGGGCGAGTCCGGCGATTGCGTCCGGCGAACAGGTCCTTGAAGTTGCGACGAGAGCGCCGATTGCGGCGGAATCGGATGCCGACGTTCTCGGCCTCGATGACGACGGAGGTCTCGATGGGCGCGATCGGAGAGCTGCCCATCAGATCTCCTTCAACACGGAACGCTCCGTGCGCCGGAACACGAAGATCCCGACAGCCAGGATCGCGAGGCTCACCCCGGTGCCGACGACGACCGCGAACCACTCGAGTTGCTCCGGGAAGAACGCGCTCCGATAGAGCGCGAAGATCCCGGCCAGGGGGTTGAACGCCGCGAGCCTGTCGAGGCCGTGGGGCAGGTCGCTGAGCCCGTAGATGATGGGGCTCGCATAGAACAGGAAGCGCAGGATGAGCTTGATCGCCCGTTCGAGGTCGCGGAAGAACACGACGAGCGGCGCGACGATGAGCCCGACGCCGACGAGCAGGATCGCCTGCAGGATGATGGCGAGCGGGAAGAACACGACCTGCCAGTGAAGCTGTGCGCCCGCGAATATCGCGAAAATCGCGAGAACCGGGATGCTCGCGAGGAACTCGATCCCCTTCGACAGGACGAGTCGGTTCACCCAGATCGTGCGCGGGATCTTCGTCGACCGGATCAGCTTCGCCTCACGCAGGAACGCTCTCGTGCAATCGCCTACGGCGCCGTTGAACCACATCCACGGCAGCAGGGCAGACAGGAGGAACACGATGTACGGCTGGGCCCCCACCGTCCGGTCGAAGACCTGGGTGAACACGAACCAGTAGATGGCCGCCATCACGAGCGGGTCGAGAATCGACCAGAAATATCCGAGGATCGACGTGGAGTACCGCACCCGCAGGTCGCGGATCGTCAGGAGCCACAGAGAGTGCCGGTAACGGTCGACGGGCGACCATGCCGGGCGTTCGTTCACGGTGGCGGACACGACAACTATCGTAGAGTCTCGCGGCTGTCACCGGTCCCGACAGGCTCGACCGGAGAAGAACGGCCGGTCACACGAAGAGGTTCGCGCGCTCCAGGTCCTCGGCGAAGTCGACTTCGACGGCGTAGAGGTCCGAGATGTCCATCGGCTCCACACGCAGCGAGTCCTCCTCGATCGCGAGCTCCAGGCCGCGCTCGAAGTAGTCCTGGTCGTTCACGCGGGTGAGCTGGCGAACAAGTGCCGCTTTGCCGTCGCGCGAGATGTAGTTGATACCGACGGCCTCGCCCAGTCCGGCCTTGACGGTCTTGGAGAGTTCGCGGATGTACCCCTCCGCATCCGTCGTGTACTTCACTTCCTCCTCAGACACCTTTGCTGTGTTGACGGAGACGAAGGACTGGTCCCTGGCCACGAGCACAGCTGCGCGCTCAAGAGCCTCAGGGTCGAAGACGACGTCGCCGTTCATCCAGAGCACACCGCCGGGAGTCGACGCCCGCAGGGCCCGCAGCAGGCTCTTGGACGTGTTCGTCTGGTCGTACTGCTCGTTGTACACGAACGAGGCCTCGGGAAACGCCTCAATGATGTGCTCGAGGCGGTAGCCGACAACGATGGTCACCTTGGCGTTGCGGCCGAAAGCGTGCTGGATGTTGTCGAACTGCTGCTGCATGATCGTGCGGCCATCGCTCAGCTCGGTGAGCGGCTTCGGCAACGACCGACCAAGCCTGCTGCCCATCCCGGCAGCCAGGATCACAATCTGCGTACTCATCGGTACTCCTTCGGTGTCATGGATATCGCGAGAATTCACCCGTTGTTCGGGGCGCGATAATACGTCAGACACCTCATCGTGCTGGGGTCAACTTTATCCGGCCGACATCCGAGGAATGCTGGGAGTTGCGGTGTTGTGGCCATTTCGTGATGATCTGTCGCCAGCGCGAGAACCGTGGGGGTCCGGGTTGGTACGGTGGTCATCGTGACGAAAGCCGACAGCATTCTCGCTCAGTTCGACGAGCACATCGCGAAACTCGAAGCGGATGCCGCGCGGGAGCGGCGCGCACTTGAGGCGGCATTGCGCAAGGAGAAGGCCGTCACGGCCGCGCCGAAGGATGCGCCGAAGGCGAAGAGGCCGAAGGATGCGCCGACGGCAGAGCGCATCCTCGAGGTGCGTGGACTCGCCAAGCACTTCGGCGACAACGCGGCCGTCGCCGGCATCGACCTCGAGGTCGATGCCGGAACGATCGTCGGAATCGTCGGCCCGAACGGCGCCGGGAAGACGACGACGCTGTCGATGATCACCGGGCTATTGCGGCCCGATGCGGGCACCGTCGTCGTGCACGGTGCCAACGTCTGGGAGGACCCTGCTGCGGCGAAGCGGCAAATGGGTGTGCTTCCCGACCGTCTGCGGCTGTTCGATCGGCTCACCGGCAACCAGCTCCTGTTCTATGCCGGCGTGCTCCGCGGTCTCCCCGCCGACACGGTTCGGGAACGCGTGGCGCAGCTCGCCGCATCCTTCGGTCTCGAGAGCGCCCTGAGCCGACTCGTCGCCGACTATTCCGCGGGGATGACGAAGAAGCTGTCGCTTGCCGCAGCACTCATCCATTCGCCGCGGCTCCTCGTCCTCGATGAACCGTTCGAGTCCGTCGACCCGGTGTCTGCCGCGAACATCATCGAGATCCTTCGCAAGTACGTCGCCGCGGGTGGAACCGTTCTCCTGTCCAGTCACAGCATGGATCTCATCGAACGCGTCTGCGATTCGGTCGCGATCATCGTCGACGGAGTAGTTCTGGCATCCGGGACCGTCGCAGAAGTGCGGGGCGCTGGGTCACTCGAGGACAAGTTCGTCGAACTGGCCGGCGGAAAGTCAACCGTGGAGGGGCTCGAGTGGTTGCACAGTTTCTCGGACTGAAGCTGCGGCTGCTCGGCAACCTGTTCCGACGGAGCCCCTGGCAGGTCTTCGGCCTCATCGTCGGTCTTCTCTACGGTCTGGGCGCAGCGTTCGCCGTGCTCATCGGGCTCGTCGCGCTTCGTACGGTGGATGTCGAGCTCGCGCGGAGCGTCGTCGTCGTCGCCGGTTCACTCATCGTGCTCGGGTTTCTGTTCGTTCCGCTCGTATTCGGAGCCGACGACACCATCGACCCGCGCAAGTTCTCGCTCTTCGGAATCCCGACCTCGCGGCTTGCCCTGGGGCTCGCGGCGGCGGCGTTCGTGGGGGTACCGGCACTCGTGATGGCGATCATCGCGGCCGCCCAGGTCGTCACGTGGGCGCGGAGCGTGCCGGCGACCATCGTGGCCATCGTGAGCGCGCTCGTGCTCGTCGTGACCTGCATCCTCGGGTCCAGGGTCACCACGACGGTGGCGACGCTGCTCCTGTCCACCCGGCGGGCTCGCGAGGCGACGGGGCTCATCGGGCTCGTCGTGCTGAGCGCACTCTCCCCGCTCATCGCCATCATGATGACGGTCGACTGGGAGCACCAGGGCCTTGCTGTCCTTCATTCGATCGCGGATATCGCCTCCTGGACCCCGCTCGGTGCGGTGTGGGCAGCACCCGGGTCGGCCGCCGCCGGCGACGCGGGTGCCGCATCCGGCGAGCTCATCATCGCGCTCGCCTTCGTCGGATTGCTGTGGCTGGTATGGCGTGTGCTCGTCGCGGCGATGCTCGTCAGGCCGGATCGGGTGTCGCGCACGCGCGCCTACACGGGACTCGGGTGGTTCGCACGACTGCCGGCTTCGCCCTCCGGCGTGATCGCCGCGCGAAGCCTCAGCTACTGGGGGCGCGACGTCCGATACCGTTCAGCGCTCGTCATCGTTCCCATCGTTCCGGCCGTCATGATCGGCGCGCTGGCCGTCGCGGGGGTGTCACTGCACTTTCTCGTACTGTTGCCGGTGCCGATCATGTGCTTCTTCCTCGCCTGGAGCACGGTGCACAACGATGTCGCCTTCGACAACACGGCGGTGTGGCTGCACGTCGCATCCAACACGGACGGCCGTGCCGATCGCGCGGGGCGGATCGTGCCTCCGCTCGTTCTCGGACTCATCGTCATCGCGATCGGAACGCCGCTGTGCGCGTGGGGTTACGGCTCTGCGGATGTCGTTCCGTCGCTGCTCGGGACCAGCCTGTGCGTCCTGTTCGTGGGGCTCGGCCTCTCGAGCGTGATCTCCGCCGGATTCCCGTACCCTGCGGTGCACCCCGGAGACAGTCCCTTCGCCCAGCCGCAATCGAGTGCGACAGGGGCATCCTGGGTCCAGGGGTTGTCGCTCCTGGCCGTGCTCGCGGTGACGACGCCGACCGTCGCACTCGCCGTGCTCGGGATCGCGTTCGGGGAGGGATGGCATATCGCTTCCCTTCTCGTCGGGCTCGCGACCGGTGGCGTCGCGCTTTGGGGTGGCATCGTTCTCGGTGGTCGCGTGTTCGACGCCCGCGGGCCGGAACTCCTGGCGTTCACTGCGCGGTACTGAGCTGCGCGTTAAGCTGGGGCCATGAGCAGCCAGGACACTGACCACACCGGTGGCGGAACATCCACCCTGGATCGTGAACTCGAAGAGCTCCTCCAGCAGGAGCAGCTCGAAGAGGGCGACCACGAGCGCTTCTCCCACTACGTTCCGAAGGACAAGATCCTGGAGTCGGCACTCACCGGCAAGCCGGTACGCGCACTCTGCGGCAAGCTGTGGACTCCCGGTCGCGATCCGGAGAAGTTCCCGGTGTGCCCGACCTGCAAAGAGATCTACGAGAAGCTGAAGAAGTAGCCCGGGGATGTCCGGCGCGCCGACTGCGGGCGCACTACTCGTACACGGTCGGGATGACCGGCTCGCCGCGCGCGAGGCGGAACGCATCAGTCGGGAGCTCCGCCACGGCCGCGGCGCGATGCTCACGGGCGAGGGCGGTGCCGGCGACGCCCAGGTATTGCGGGTCGGGCACGCCTGCGGTGACGAGCGGGACGAGTAGCGGACGTCCGGAGCGCGCGGATGCCGTCGGGGCATCCGGGTCCTGCTCGACGTGCAGCACTTCCGCGCTCGCGACGCCTCCGTCGAGTGCGCGCAGCGGGGACTTCCGACCGCCGACGGAGAGCTTCGCCGTCGATTTCTTCGCAACGGACACCCATTCGCCGTGCGAGTCCTCGCGCGCCACGAGCTTGTACACCATCCCGGCGGTGGGGGAGCCGGAGCCGGTCACGACGGAGGTTCCGACGCCGTAGGAGTCGACCGGCGCCGCCCGAAGCGCCGCGATGGCGTACTCGTCGAGATCGCTCGTGACGGTGATCTTCGTGGCGGTCGCACCGAGCCCATCGAGTTGCCTGCGCACGGCGGATGCCTGGCCGGGCAGGTCCCCGCTGTCGATACGGACAGCACCGAGCGATGTGCCGGCGACCCGCACAGCCAGGTCGACCGCCGCCGCCACGTCATAGGTGTCGACGAGCAGGGTCGTCCCCGGGCCGAGCGCAGCGACCTGCGCGCGGAAGGCATCCTCTTCCGAGTCGTGGAGCAGGGTGAACGAGTGTGCAGCCGTCCCCATCGTCGGGATGCCCCACGTGCGGCCCGCCTCGAGATTGCTCGTCGCATCGAACCCCGCGATGTACGCCGCGCGAGCTGCGGCGACGGCCCCGCGCTCTGTGGCGCGGCGGGAGCCCATCTCGGCGAGTGGTCGGCCGCCGGCCGCGCTCACCATCCGGGCGGCGGCGCTCGCCACCGCTGAGTCGTAGTTCAGAGTGCTGAGGGCGAGAGTCTCGAGGACGACGGACTCCGCGAACGTGCCCTCGACCACGAGGATGGGCGAACCGGGAAAGTAGAGCTCGCCCTCCTGGTAGCCCCAGATGTCGCCCTGGAACCGGTACCCGGCGAGCCAGTCGAGAGTGTCGGCGTCGACCACGTCGTTGTCGCTCAGCCAGGAGAGCTCTGCATCGCCGAATCGGAAGTCGGTGAGTTCTTCGATGAGGCGGCCGGTCCCCGCGACGACCCCGTAGCGACGCCCGCTGGGCAGGTGCCGGGCGAACACCTCGAAGACCGAGCGTCGCTGTGCGGTCCCGGCGCGCCGCGCAGCATCCACCATCGTGAGCTCGTATCTGTCGGTCAGCAGCGCACTGGTCACAGCACGAGCCTAGCGTCGCTCCGCAACGTCGCCACGGGTACTCACGCTAAACTCTTCTCTCGTGACCGACGCACCGATTGGCATCTTCGACTCCGGCGTCGGCGGGCTCACGGTGGCGCGGGCGATCATCGACCAATTGCCGAATGAGTCGATAATCTACGTCGGCGACACCGCGCATTCCCCGTACGGTCCCAAGCCCATCGCCGAGGTGCGCGAGTACGCGCTGGCCGTCATGGATGACCTGGTCGCTCAGGGGGTCAAGCTGCTCGTGATCGCCTGCAACACGGCCTCGGCAGCGATGCTTCGGGATGCGCGGGAGCGCTTCACGGACGGCTACGGGATCCCCGTCGTCGAGGTCATCCAGCCCGCAGTGCGGGCCGCCGTGCGCCAGACCCGCAACAATCGCGTCGGCGTGATCGGGACGCAGGGCACGATCAAGTCCAAGGCGTACGAGGATGCGTTCGCCGCGGCATCCGACCTCGAATTGTTCACGCGAGCCTGCCCGCGGTTCGTGGAGTTCGTCGAGGCGGGCGTGACGTCGAGTCCGGAGCTGTTCCGGGTCACCGAGGACTATCTCGCACCGCTCAAGGCGGCAGGGATCGACACGCTCGTGCTCGGCTGCACGCACTATCCGCTCATGTCTGCGGCCATCCAGTTCGTGATGGGCCGCGATGTGACGCTCGTCTCGAGCGCGGAGGAGACGGCCTACGACGTGTTTCGCACGCTCGTCAAGCACGGACTCGTTCGAGAAGCCGCATCGCCTCCCGCCTACCGCTTCGAGGCGACGGGGGACAGCAAGATCGAGTTCATGACACTGGCCAGGAGGTTCCTCGGGCCGGAGGTATCCGCCGTGCAATTGGTGGAGACCGGCACGCCGGCAACAGTGGAGGAGACAGCCTGACATGCCAAATGACGACAGCACCGTTGACGCCGGCACAGTCGAAGCCGGCACGGATTCTGCCGGCACCGTGACCAGAGCAGACGGCCGAGCCGTGGACGAGTTGCGCCCGATCACGATAGAGCGGGGCTGGAGCGAGCAGGCAGAGGGGAGTGCCCTCATCTCGTTCGGACGCACGAAGGTGCTGTGCACGGCATCCTTCACGAACGGCGTCCCGCGCTGGATGACCGGCAAGGGCAAGGGCTGGGTCACGGCCGAATACTCGATGCTGCCGCGCTCGACGAATGAGCGGATGGATCGCGAGTCCGTCAAGGGCCGAATCGGCGGGCGCACCCATGAGATCTCGCGACTGATCGGCCGCTCGCTGCGCGCCGTCGTCGACATGAAGGCACTCGGAGAGAACACCATCGTGATCGACTGCGATGTGCTCCAGGCGGATGGCGGCACGCGTACCGCCGCGATCACGGGCGCCTACGTCGCCCTCGCCGACGCACTCGAGTGGGGCCGCGGCAAGCAATTCATCGGCAAGAACGCGAAGCCGCTCTTCGACAGTGTCGCGGCGGTGAGCGTCGGCATCATCGATGGCACGCCCATGCTCGATCTCGCATATACCGAGGACGTCCGGGCCGAGACCGACATGAACGTCGTCGTGACCGGTCGCGGCCTGTTCGTCGAGGTTCAGGGCACAGCCGAGGGCGCCCCATTCGACCGTCGCGAACTCGACTCGCTCCTCGACCTCGCGGTGGGTGGTACTGCGACTCTCGCGGGGCTGCAGGCATCCGCCACTGCTGGGTGACCTCATGACCGCGAAGCTCGTCCTGGCCACCCACAACGCACACAAGGTGGATGAGCTTCGGCGCATTCTCGGTCCGCTCCTGGACGGTATCGACCTGGTCGGCTACGACGGGCCGGAGCCGGTCGAAGACGGGCTCACGTTCCAGGAGAACGCCCTCATCAAAGCTCGGGCCGCCTTCGCCCACACCGGGGTGCCCTCGATCGCCGACGACTCCGGGATCTGCCTCGCTGCGCTCGACGGGGCGCCGGGCATCCACTCTGCGCGGTACGCAGGGACCAGGGTCGACTCCGACAATGTCGCCCACCTGCTCGAGGAACTTGCCAGAGTCGGCGCCGATCGCCCCGAGGATCGCCGCGCCGAGTTCTGTTGCGCCGCGGCGTTCGTCATGGATGGAATCGAACACGTCGAGCTCGGGGTCTGGACCGGAACGGTGCTCGGCGAGCCCGCCGGCGCGAACGGTTTCGGATACGACCCGGTCTTCCAGCCAGACGGTTACGACGTCGCATCCGCCCAACTGGCCGCGGAGCAGAAGGATGCCATCAGCCATCGCCGCCGCGCGTTCACCCAACTCATCCCGGTCGTTCGTGCCAAACTGCTCGCGTCCTGAGATCGAGAATCGTTGCTGACCGCGGCAACTGATGGCCGGTGCGATCGGCTCAACCTAATCTTGATGATGTGAGCCACCACCATCACTCGAGCGCGAACCGCACCCGCCTTCTGCTGGTGCTCGGAATCGTCGTCGTGGTTCTGGTCATCGAGGTCGTTGGAGCGATCTTCACGGGTTCGCTCGCCCTGTTCGCGGATGCCGGGCACATGTTCTCCGACACGATCGGGCTCAGCGTTGCACTCGCGGCGACGGTGATCGCTTCGCGGCCGGCCACCGACCGGTCGACGTTCGGGTTCCAGCGGGCGGAGGTGTTCGGCGCGCTCATCAATGGCGGCATCCTGCTCGCGGTCGCCATTTCGGTCGGCTATCAGGCGATTGCGCGACTCATCGAGCCGGGCGACCTCGAGATCAAGAGTCTCCCGATGCTCGTCGTGGCGGGTCTCGGACTTCTCGCGAACGTCGTCTCGGCGCTCATCCTTCGACCGCAGGCCGCATCGTCGATCAATATGCGCGGCGCATACCTCGAGGTACTCGGCGACCTGCTCGGATCGGTCGCGGCGATCGTGGCGGCGGTCGTCATCCTCACGACCGGATTCATGCCGGCGGATGCGATAGCGTCCCTCGCGATCGCGCTCATGATCGCGCCCCGCGCCGCGTTCCTGCTGCGGGATGCCGTGCGAGTGCTCAGTGAGTCCGTCCCGGTGGACACGAGCGTGGCGGAGATCCGCGAACACATCCTGCGAACCGCAGGGGTCGTGGATGTGCACGACGTCCACGTGTGGGCGATCACCTCCGGACATCCGGTGTTCTCGGCCCACGTCGTCGTCGCCGATTCGGTGTTCGCCGACCAGGACACGGGGCGCCTGCTCGATGAGCTCTCCGCCTGCCTCGCCGATCACTTCGATGTCGCCCACTCGACGTTCCAGCTCGAGCCGGGCGAGCACGCGCAGCACGAGGAGCACCTGCACGACTGACGCGCTAACATTTCGGTATGCCGAAATCTCGTGCGAGCATCATCCGAAATCGTTCCTGGATGATGCTCGGTCCCGCTTTCGTCGCGGCAGTCGCTTACGTAGACCCCGGCAACGTCGCGGCGAACATCACGGGCGGCGCCCGATACGGCTATCTGCTCGTCTGGGTGCTCGTTGCGGCGAATCTCATGGCGGCCATGGTCCAGTACCAGTCCGCGAAGCTGGGCATCGTCACCGGGCGCACCATGCCGGAGTTGCTCGGTGAGCGGATGCGGACCGGCCCTCGGCGCGCGTTCTGGGCGCAGGCCGAGCTCGTCGCCGTCGCCACCGACCTCGCGGAGGTCATCGGTGGTGCGATCGCACTCAATCTTCTGTTCGGCATCCCGTTGTTCCTCGGGGGGATCATCGTCGGCGTCGTCTCGATGGTGCTTCTGGCCCTGCAGACGCGATTCGGGCAGCGGCCTTTCGAGTCGGTCGTCTTCGGCCTGCTGACCGTCATCGCGATCGGATTCCTCGCCGGGCTGTTCGTCAACCCTCCGGATGGCGCCTCGGCCCTCGACGGGCTCGTGCCTCGCTTCGCAGGAACGGACTCGGTGCTGCTCGCCGCGAGCATGCTCGGGGCGACCGTCATGCCGCATGCGATCTACGTGCACTCCGCACTCGCCAGGGACCGGCACGGCCGGGCGAACGACGCCACGCGGGCCGTGCTGCTCCGTTCGACGAAGTGGGATGTCGTCATCGCCCTGGGCCTCGCCGGCATCGTCAACGTCGGGATGCTCCTGCTCGCAGCGGTCAACCTCAGGGGCATCGAGGGTACCGACACGATCGACGGAGCTCACACCGCCATCCAGAACACGCTCGGCCCCGGAATCGCGCTCGTCTTTGCGATCGGATTGCTCGCATCCGGCCTCGCCTCGACGTCGGTGGGCAGTTACGCGGGAGCGACCATCATGCAGGGGCTCCTGCATCGTCGGATTCCGCTCTTCACGCGCCGCGTCATCACGCTCGTTCCCGCGGTCGTCATCCTCGCTCTCGGTGCAGACCCCACCTGGGCGCTCGTGCTGAGCCAGGTGTTCCTGAGCTTCGGGATCCCGTTCGCGCTCGTGCCGCTCGTGAGGCTCACGAACGACACGACTCTCATGGGCGGTGCGGCCAACCGCCCGTTCGTGCGCTGGGTTCTCGCTACGATCGTCGTGTTGGTCATCGCCTTGAACGTCGCGCTCATCGCGTTGACGGTGACGACGGGGGGTGACGCGTGAGCGGCAGGCAGGGCGCCGCGACCTCCGTCGTGGAGGACTACGTCAAGGTCATCTATTCGCACACCGAGTGGCAGACGGATCCCATCACCCGCTCGGAGCTCGCGGTCCGGCTCGGCCTCGCGGCATCCACCGTCACCGAGATGGTGAAGAAGCTCGCGGCACTGGGTCTGGCCGATCACGTCCCCTACGGAGCCGTCACGCTCACGGAGGAGGGGCGAGCGCTGGCGCTTCGGATGCTGCGCCGGCACCGTCTCATCGAAACCTGGCTCGTCGAGTCGTTCGGTTATCGCTGGGACGAGGTCCACGACGACGCCGAGGTGCTCGAGCACGCCGTGAGCGACCGCCTCCTGGAGGCGATCAGTGAGAGCCTCGGCGACCCGGTTCGGGATCCGCACGGGGATCCCATTCCGGCTCCTGATGGCACGGTGGTGCGGCCGGTCGGCATTCTGCTCGAGCGCGCGCCGATTCCGTTCATCGGAGCCGTCGTGCGGATCAGTGATCGGGATCCGGCGCTGCTGCAGTTTCTGGATGGCAGGGGTATCAGACTCGACATCGTGGTCGAGGTCGTGGAGCGTCGGCCCTTCGGCGGCGCACTCGTCGTGCGCGTAGCGGGCGTCAAGTCCGATCTCGGAGCAGAGGCCGCATCGTCAATCTGGCTGTCGGCCTGACCTTATCGGACCGATTTCGCCGTCACGGGCGCGGAGGGTCGTTCGCGGGGTCGTTGTCGAAGTAGGCGGAATCGATGGCGACCTCATCGGCGCTCATCGGCTGAACGCCGTCTCGCAGTGCCTTGCGGGCCTTCCTGGTCGACTGGATGTAGTGGTAGATCGTGGGCAGTACGGTCAGCACGACGGCGGCGATCAGGATGACGTCGATGTAGTTGCGCACGAAGTCGGCGACAGGGGGGATGTATCCCACGAGGTAGCCGGCGAACGTCAGGCCGATGCCCCAGACGACCGCTCCGACCAGGTTGTAGAGCGAGTACCGACGGTAGTTCATGTGCCCGACGCCCGCTGCGACAGGGGCGAACGTGCGCACGATGGGGACGAACCTGGCCAGGATGATCGCGAGTGCGCCGAACCGTTCGAAGAACGCGTTCGTCCTCTCCACGTTCTTTCGACTGAAGACGCCGCTCTCCTTCTTCTCGAAGATCGCCGGTCCGAACTTGTGCCCGATGAGATAGCCGACTTCTCCTCCGAGGAATGCGGCGACGCCGATCGCGAGCGCCGCCCACCAGACATCCACGCCGATGCCGGGGTGGAACGCGAGAAGTCCGGTGATGATGAGGAGTGTGTCACCCGGCAGGAGGAAGCCGACGAGGAGGCCCGTCTCCGCGAAGATGATCAGGCATACGCCAACGAGTGCGTAGGGGCCGAATCCGTGGATGAGCGCTTCGGGATCAAGCCAGGGAATGAGGGCGGAAGGAACCAAGCGGGGTCTCTCCAGTCAGTGTCGTGAGCGCGAGTGCGCTCCCGTAAGGTTACCCGTCGCAACCTGCGCGATGGTGCGGAAGGCGGGACTTGAACCCGCACGCTCGAAAGCACAGGAACCTAAATCCTGCGTGTCTGCCAATTCCACCACTCCCGCGAGCGACACCCAGTGTACTTTGAGCCGACGTTCTGTGGATAACTTCGGCGCACGGTCTCGCCAGTGCATCATGATGCGTTCGTGAACGCCGAAATCTCGCTCATCGCGGACCGGGTGCGCGAGCGCGTCCGGCGGGATGGAGTGGATCTCGGTCGCGACCTCGGACTCGCCGAGACGTATGTCCGCGAAGAGATCACACGTTACAGCGAACGCGCGCTCGGTGGTTCGATGCCACTCATCCGGGACGAGGTCCAGGCCGCGAAGGATGTCGTTGCATCGATCACCGGATTCGGGGCATTGCAATCGTTCTTCGACGACGACGCGATCGAGGAGATCTGGATCAACGGTCCGGATCGTGTCTTCGTCGCACGCGACGGGGTGCCGGAGCTCACGTCGGTGACACTGGCACCCAGCGATGTGCGCGACCTCGTGGAACGGATGCTGCAGTCCACCGGTCGCCGGGTCGACCTGTCGAGCCCGTTCGTCGACGCTTCACTGCCGGATGGCTCACGGCTGCACGTCGTCATTCCGGATGTCACCCAGAAGCACTGGGCGGTCAACGTCCGCAAGTTCGCCCGTCGTATCAAGGAGCTCTCGCAGCTCGTGGACCTCGACTCGCTCAGTCGGCCGGCATCCGAATTCCTCAGGATGTGCGTGCTCGCGGGGCAGAACATCCTGGTGTCCGGTGCGACGCAGAGCGGCAAGACGACACTCATGGGAGCGCTGCTGAGCGCCGCGCGCCCCGGGGAGCGCATCGTCACCGTCGAGGAGACCTTCGAGTTGAGTTTCACCGCACGGGACTCCGTGAGGATGCAGTGCCGCCAGCCGAGCCTCGAAGGCACCGGTGAGATCTCCCTGCGGCGCCTCATCAAGGAGGCGCTCAGAATGCGCCCGGACTGCATCGTCGTCGGGGAGGTGCGCGAGGCGGAATCCCTCGACCTGCTCATCGCCCTCAACAGCGGATTGCCCGGCATGTGCAGCATCCACGCCAACGGTGCGAGGGATGCGCTCGTGAAGCTCTCGACCCTCCCGCTGCTCGCCGGTCGCAACATCGACTCGGCGTTCGTCGTCCCGACGGTCGCCTCCAGCATCGACATCGTCGTGCACTGCGAGCTCGACCGCCGCGGTCGGCGGCGAATCGCGGAGGTGATCGCGCCGACCGGAAGGGTCATCGACGCGTCGATCGAGGCGGAGACGATATTCGAGCTGCGGGGTGGGTCCCTGGACCCGACGGGGATCCATCCCGCGAGGTCGTCCAAGTTCCGCGCCGCGGGGTACGACCCGGCGGCCATCCTCGGGGTCGCGGCATCGTGATCGTCTTTCTCGGTTTCGTGCTGGGGCTCGGGCTGCTTCTTACGGTGTCGCCCTTCCTGTGGCCCGCCGCTTCCCGGTCACGGTCGACCGCGTCGCCGTTCCGACGGCTGCGCGAACAGCTGGGTCACGCCGGGCTCCGCTCGGTCCCGTTACCGGTGTTCGTCGCCGTGTCGATCATCATCGGGTGTGCGGTCGGCGCACTGGCGTTCGTCGCGGTTCCGGTCCTCCCGCTCGCTGCTGCGGCCGGCGCAGGGGCATCCATCTTCCCGACCGCGCTCACCGGATGGCGGGCGAGGAGCCGGCGAAGGACGAACCGCGCCGGCTGGCCGGATGTCGTGGACCACATCGTGTCGGCGACCCGCTCCGGAATCTCGCTCCCGGATGGCGTTGCGGCGCTGGCGCATACCGGTCCCCTGTCCACGAGGGATGCGTTCGCGATGTTCGAGTCGGATTACGCGGCATCCGGTAATTTCGCTCGCAGCCTCGACCTTCTCAAGGATGAGCTCGCCGATCCGATCGCCGATCGGATCCTGGAGACGCTGCGGATGTCCAGGGAGGTCGGTGGAAGCGAACTCCCGTCCGTGCTGCGTGCGCTCGCCGCGCACCTGCGAGTCGAGGGGGCCATCCGCGGGGAGGTCGAAGCGCGGCAGTCCTGGGTGATGAACGCCGCGCGACTGGGCGCTGTCGCACCGTGGGTGGTCCTCGGACTCCTGTCCACGCGTCCAGAGGCCGCTGAGGCATACAACTCGCCCGCAGGGGTGGTCGTCATTCTCGGCGGACTCCTCGCCACCGTCGTGGCGTACCGGGCCATGATCGCGCTCGCACGCCTTCCGGAGGAACAACGGTGGTTCCGATGACCGTGCTCGCCCTGTCAATCGTCTGTGGACTTGGGCTGGGGCTCGGGCTCTGGACGCTCGCGAGCCTCGCTCCCCGCTTATCGCGGCCAAAACTCGTGCATCGCGTCGCGCCGTACCTGGTGGACGTTTCGGAGGGTGCACGAACGTTCCTGCGCCGACGCGACTCCAATCCGATTCCGGTGTTCGGAACCCTCTTGGGCCCGCTGCTGGGTCGCCTCCGCGGCATGGTGACGGCTGTCCTCGGTGGAAGTGCGCTCCTGGAGCGGCGGCTGCGGCAGTCCGGGTCATCGCTCACGGTGGATGCGTTCCGCTCTCAGCAACTCGTCTGGGCGATCGTGGGAACCGTTCTCGGGATCGTCGCGTCGCTCGTCTTCTCGCGGACCTCCGCGCTTCCGATCCTCGGCCAGGTGCTGCTCGTCGTCGTCGGAGCCGCTGCGGGATTCCTCGGTCGGGAGCAGCACCTCCAGCGGTCGGCACGAAAGCGGCTGTCGCGGATGTCCGCGGAGTTGCCCGTGGTTCTCGAGTTCCTCACGCTCAGCCTGTCTGCCGGAGAGGGCGTCCTGGACTCGTTCCGCCGGATCTCGGCCGTGAGCACCGGCGAACTGGCCGGCGAAATCGGGGGAGTCGTCGCGGCGGCGAACAGCGGTTCTGCGCTGGCCGACAGCCTGCACAGGCTCGGGGACGACATCCGGATGCCGGCTCTCACAAGGTGCATCGACCAGATCGTCGGTGCACTGGAACGCGGTACGCCGCTCACCGGGGTCCTTCGCGCGCAGGCGCAGGATGCGAGGGAGCAGTCGAAGCGCGACCTGCTGGAACTCGCCGGCAAGAAGGAGGTCGCGATGATGATCCCTCTCGTGTTCCTGATTCTGCCCGTGACGATTCTGTTCGCGGTGTTCCCGGGGATCTTCGTGCTTCAGGTGGGGTTCTAAATGCATAGCTAGAAGATCTATGTACCTTGCAGCGTCAGGTATAAAGTGGTTCGTGGGAGCCGCCATGAACATCGACAAAGACCTCGTCGCCGCGATGGCGACCCCGCTCGTCCTCGCCATCCTCGCCGAGGGAGAGAGCTACGGATACGCCATCCTGAAGCGCGTGCGCGAGCTCTCCGGCGGCGACATCGAGTGGGCGGACGGCATGCTCTACCCGCTGCTTCACCGCCTGGAGCGTCTCGGTTGGGTCAGCGCGGAGTGGGGGAGTTCCCCCCAGGGCAGGCGCCGACGGATCTACCGGATCACCGATGCCGGCGTCCAGCAGCTGGCCGACCAGCGGCGACAATGGGTCGCAGCGAATCGGACCCTCGGCGGACTCTGGGGCCCCGCGCTTCCGACGCAGGGGGTCTGATCGTGGATTCGCCGGAGAAGCCCTGCGCAGACGACGTGAGCGCAGAGACCCGAAGCGCAGAGACCCGAATCGCCGAGTGGCGAGCGGCCGTCCTGCACGGTCCGGCAGTCGTCGATGGAGATGCCGACGAGCTTGAGGGCCACCTTCGCGAGCAGATCGCTGACCTTCAGTCCGCGGGCCTGAGCGGCGAAGAAGCCTTCCTCATCGCCGTGCGGCGCCTCGGTCAGGTCAACGCGCTGACAGCGGAGTTCGCGCGAGAACACGGCGATCGGCTGTGGAAGCAACTCGCGATGCCCGTCCGCGAGAAAGGCGAACGGACCGGACTGCTCGTCATGCTGGCCTTCGCGGTGCTGGCCGGAGCACTCAGTCTCGCCGCGCACCTCATCGCCGAGGCGACCGACGGAGTCTTCTCCTGGTATCTCCGCGATGCAAGTCTGTTCATCCTGCCGGTGCTCGCCGCCTATTTTGCCTTCGCGCGGCGGATGCCATGGCGCAGAGTCGTCCCGCTCGGGGTCGTTGCGGCGCTCGTGGCCGTCGTGGTGAACCTCTACCCGTTCGCACCCTCCGGGGCAACCTCGAGCCTGGTCGCGCTCCATCTGCCCGTCGTGCTCTGGTTCATCGTGGGATGCGCCTATGTGAGCGGTCAGTTCCGATCGTCTGCACGCAGGATGGACTTCCTTCGGTTCAGCGGTGAGTGGGCGATCTACTACACGCTCATCGCGCTGGGCGGGGCGGTCCTCCTGGGGCTCACGACACTCATTCTGAGTCCTATCCTTCCCGAGGTGACCGATGTCGTCATGACCAGGATCCTCCCGGTCGGCGTTGCCGGGGCGGTCATCGTCGCCGCGTGGCTCGTCGAGGCGAAGAGTGGCATCATCGAGAACCTCGCACCGGTGCTCACGGCGATCTTCACTCCGCTGTTCGCCATCATGATCGTCATCGTGGTGGCCGTCTACACGATCTCGGGTGCCTGGCTGAACTTCGATCGGGACCTTCTGTTTGGATTCGACGCACTCCTCCTGGTCGTCGTCGCACTCGTCGTGTATGGCATCTCCGCCCGCACTGCCGGTGCTCGGCCGGGAGCGATGGATGCCGTACGCCTGTGTGCTGCGGCGGCGGCAGTCATCCTGGATGCCCTCGTCGTGTACTCCATGTTCGCGCGCGTGGGCGACCTGGGATTGACGGCCAACCGGGTGGCGGCGCTCGGCCTCAACCTCATCCTGCTCGTAAACCTCGTCGGGACGGCCTGGTTGCTGGTTCGCCAGGTGTCGTCACGCTCGCCTGTCACGCGTCTGGAACGGTGGCAGACCGGGTACCTCCCGGTGGTTGCCATCTGGGTCACGCTCGTTGTGCTCGTATTGCCGCCGATCTTCGGATTCGCCTGAGTCGGGAGGCGCTCCGAGCCAGGGTTCTCATCAGAATTGAATGCTGGTGCGGGAGCGCGCTGGATGGGAGAATTTCTGCAGATTACGTGCCGCTTCGTTCTGAGGAGAAATCGTGGGCAGTCGCACGCACATTCGCCCCCGTGTCACCCTCGCCGTACTCGCCCTCGCAGCGCCGCTCCTCGCCCTCGCGGTCGCGAGTCCGGCAACGGCAGCCCCCGCGAACGTCTCGGTGCCCGGCGATTTCAATTCCGAGATCGGATGCGGCTCGGACTGGGACCCGAGTTGCGCTCAGGCACAGTTGACCGGTACCTCCGCTGACGAATTGTGGACCATGACAGTGTCTATACCAGCGGGCACCTGGAGTTACAACATCTACTACGACAGCACTTACGGCCCAACCGCAGGTCAGCGCACTTTCACCCTTGCGGCGACCACGGCCGTGACGTTCTACTACAACGCATTTTTCGACCGGTTCGGCAGTTCGGCGGAGGACGTCATCGTGACAGCCTTCGGCGACTTCCAAAGTGAAATCGGCTGCACCAGCGATTGGGACTCCAGCTGCGCGCGATCTGCCCTTTTCCTCGACTCGACTGGGGCATATTCACTCGTTGAGTCCTCACTCCCGGCGGGCTCCTATCAAACGAAGGTCTGGCATGACTTTGGTGCAGGCGCTGTCTATGGCGATGGCGGCGACAGCCCGGGAAGCAACATCTTCTTCAGTGTGTTGGCGGATCAGACAGTCATCTTCAAGTATGACCTCCCCACTCATGTTCTGACCGTAACTGCGGAGTCGCCGGAGATCGTTTTTGCATCGCCGACAGTTGCGGCGGGCGGCACCTTGACGGCCACCGTAAGTGGTTTCGTCCCGGGAGAGATAGTGGAGGCGAATCTTGACGGAACTCCGATCTTTACCGGCGCCGTCGACGAGTTTGGTCACGCCTCGTTCTCGGCGACAATCGCTCCGGGATCGCCCGCGGGCGCTGCTACCGTAACCGCGACGGGTGCGATGAGCGATCGAGTCGCGACCCAGGGACTGATGATAACGGCCGTCGCAGCGCTTGCCGAAACGGGGGTGGATTTTGTGCCCCTGGGTTTGCCTGGCGCACTTTTGCTTGCCGCCGGCGCAGTCGCAATGTTCGCACGGCGACGTTACGCACGGACCGGGTCGGGACGGTCGCTGAACAATGTCCCCGCGAACGGAGCCAAATGACCACTTGACAGGATCAAGGCCGCGATGTGACCGCGCCCGCGGCGGTTCCGACGGGCTGTGGAGAACTTCCGACGCTCGGTTGCCTCTTCCTTGATACTGGCCGAATGACGAGCTTTCGACTCTCGCGACACTGGGACGACGACCGCGGCGACGTGCCGGGCTGGGTGCTCATCACTCTCATGACCGCCGGGCTCGTGATCATCATCTGGGCGGTGGCCGGTCCGGCACTGAGCGACGTGTTCCAGCAGGCGATCGATCGCGTCACCGGATTCTGAGCATGATGCGTGCGGCAGGCATCCGCCGTATCGGTCGGTTCGCTCAGGACGAGTCCGGTTCCGCCGTCGCAGAGTTCGTCATGGTCGGTGCGCTGCTGACCGTGCTCACACTCTCCGTCATCCAGCTGGGCCTCGCCCTTCTCATCCGCAACACGGTGCTGGATGCGGCAGCCGAGGGCGCGCGCTTCGCTGCCCTCGCGGACAACGGCCTGGCCGATGGCATCGAGCGCACGAAGAACCTCATCACCGTAGCCCTCGGACCCGGCTACGCACGGCACGTGGCGGCGGAGTACGGAACATACCTGGGGCATCCGGCCGCCATCGTGACCGTCGAAGCGCCGCTGCCGCTCATCGGTCTCATCGGCATCGATCGCGCGTTGGAGGTGGCGGGGCATGCTGCCGTGGAGACGCTGGAGCGCTGAGCGAGGCTCGGCCTCGCTCGAGTTCATCACGATCGGACTCATCCTGCTCGTGCCCCTCGCCTATCTCGTGCTCGCAATGGCGGCGATCCAGGGCGCGGCCTTCGCTGTGGAGGGCGCAGCCAGGCAGGCGGTACGGGTGTTCGTGCAGGCCGACAGCGAATCACAGGCTGCGGCGCGGGCCGAGCGCGCCATCCGGTTCGCCCTTGCCGACGCAGGGCTCTCCGACCTGGAGCCGCGGGTGAGCGTGAGCTGCTCGCCGAATCCTCACGCCTGCCTTACCCGGCTCGGAACCGTCTCGGTAGCGGTCGCTGTGACGGTTCCCCTCCCGCTCACACCGCCGGAGCTCGACCTTGCCGTTCCGGTGGGCGTTCCTCTCCAGGCCACATCGACCGAGCAGATTTCGCGGTTCTGGGGTGCGGGATGAAGCACAACGAACGGGGCTCGATCCTCCCGCTGACCATCTTCTTCGGGTTCCTCTGCACGGTCCTTATCCTTCTCGTCGTTGCGGCGACATCGCTCTATCTGGAACGCAAACGACTCTTCACGCTCGCGGACGGTGCGGCTCTCGTGGGCGCAGAGGCATTCGAACTCGACGACGTCACACTGACGCCGGACGGTCCGCGCGCCACGCTCGATTCTGCGGACGTCTCGGATGCCGCGGCGGAGTACCTCGCCCTGGCCCCCACCTCCGGCATCGAATCGCTCGTCCTGGAGCGCGCAGAATCCGTGGACGGGCGCAGCGCGACCGTCGAACTGTCCGCCTACTGGCGGCCGCCGCTCATCACGGTGCTCGTGCCGGAGGGGATTCGCATCGAGGTCACCGCCGTGGCGCGGAGCGTCTTCTCCCGCTGAAGGGCCAACTGCCGCGGGGAGCCTAGGTCGTACAGGAGGTGAGTGACCCGACGGCCGCGCTGAGCACGCCCGTGCCGCCGAGCAACACGACGCTGGTCGCTCCGTACTGGTCGATGGCGTCGAGTACGTTCTGTGGAACGCAGTTCCCCGGCACCAGGTAGAGCGGTGCGCCCTGGCTTCCTGCGAGAGCCGCGCCGGAGAGCGCATCGGCGAATCCGGTTCCGACCGCCAGGTACACGGTGTCGGCGTACGAGATGAACGCCGCGTTGATCGCGAGGGAAGTCGCGTAGCGATTGGCACCGAAGTATCGGTTGACTGTCATGCCGGGCAGTGCGGCAGCGGTCGTGGCTATTCCATCGCTCAGGACAGCGGATCCTCCAGCGAGGGCGACGTGCGTGGTATTGAAAGCGCTCAGCGTCGTACCCAGCCCCATAGGGATCGATGAACTGCCGCCGTTGACGAGTACAACGGGGCCGCTCAGGTAGCTGGCCGCGGACGCGGAGGCGAGTGCGTCCGGATAATTGCGGCCATCCGC
Source organism: Terrimesophilobacter mesophilus (assembly GCF_014200375.1). Taxonomy (GTDB): domain Bacteria; phylum Actinomycetota; class Actinomycetes; order Actinomycetales; family Microbacteriaceae; genus Terrimesophilobacter; species Terrimesophilobacter mesophilus. The sequence continues at coordinate 2,203,283 of NZ_JACHBP010000001.1, forward strand.
GAGGAAGACGGTGGGAGCGTCATAGCCATCCCAGAAGGATTCGAACACGGCTTTTGAGGTCGCATATCGATCGACCCCGGAGATCCGGTGGACGTGGCCGGGGGCAAGGACGTTCAGCTCATTGAACACTGCGTCGGAGACGACACCCGTGCCACCGATCACGGCAATGTCCTGCGGGTGCAGTCGAACGACCTGCGCCTTCACGGCGGCGGGGAGGGAGTTCTGCTGTGTGAGGAGGAGGGGAGCGTTGTAGAACGCTGCGGCCGGTGCGGCGCTCAGCGCATCCGGAAAACCGAGCCCGTTCGCCACAAAGACGACTGATGCGCTGTCGTATTTTGCCGCAATGAGCGCGCTTGTCTCGAATCGGTCGGCTCCGCCGATTCGAGTGACTGGCGGGTTCAGGCTGAGTTGGGTATCCACGTGGGTTGTGACGTTTCCCGCGGTCACCGTCACGAGCTCCGCATCCTCAATGTGGGCGATGTTGTTGTAATACTCGGGGACGTAGTACGGGGGTCCTTCCACGTCCATGAAGAGGACCTTGTACGAACCCGGAAGCAGGTTGTCGATATTCCAGGCGCCGAGGGCGAATGAACTGTTCGCGACACTTTGCCAGGTATCGGACACCGGGTTGAGCGCGAGGATGTTGATGACGACCGCGTGCGTGGAATCGGCGGATGAGACGGTCCCGCTGATCCCGCCACTGTGCGGGAGGGCGACAGACACGTCCACGTTTGACGTGCTCGTGAGGCTGATGGGCGACGCGAGCGCGAAGAATGGCGTCGAGTTGTAATACTCCGTCGCATATCCGGCAACGGGGCTGCCTGAGTTGACAGTGAGCGTGTAATCGCCGTCGGAGGGAATCGTGGTGAAGTGGTAGTAGCCGCTTCCGTCGGTCACCTCGCTCGTACCAGCGTGTGTTGTCTTGTTGAGGATGAACATGACGACGTTCGCGATTCCAACGTGTGAGACCGCGTCGGTGACCTGGCCGTGAAGAGCATCCACGAAGGCATGGGCCGGCGCGCTGCCGATCAGCGCACCAGTGACGGCAAGAAGCGGAATAGCGATGCCGGCGACCATCCGCTTGAACACTGCACGTGGCGTGCGGACGCGCCCGGACTGCGATGATTCGGATGCCTGCGATGTGTTCATGATTCGCCCTCTGGATGAAGTTGTGCACGCACTGCAAAACGAAAGCGGCTAAACGTAGCAGTTCTGCCGCGGTCCGCGATAGTGAAAATCGCATCGAATTTTGCTACCGAACTGCACAGCATCCACAGAGGAAGAATCGGGTTATACCGAAGCTGACGATGTGGCCATCCGTTCAACTCGCGCAGGGGGTGAGTGCTTCGACTGCGAGGCTGAGGACTCCGGTTCCGCCGAGGAGTACGACGCGGAGCGGGTCGAGGGTATTGATGTCGTCCAGAACCTGTTGCGGCACGCACGTGCCAGGAGTGAGGTAGAGGGCTCCGCCCTGGTTACCGGCGAGTGCGGCACCGGAGAGAGCGTCGGCGTACCCGGTGCCGACCGCGAGGAAGACCGTGTCGACATCGGGTGCACCCACATCGACGAAAATGGCACGGTTGACGCTGATCGAGGTCGCGTAGCGGTTCGCACCCCAGTAGCGATGAACGTCGATGCCGGGCAGTGCGTCGGCGCTCGACGCGATGCCGGCGCTGACGACCGCGGTGCCGCCGGCGATTCGGATGTGTTGGGTGTCGAACTTGTCGATGAGAGATGCAAGCTCCGGTGTCACGGAACCACTTCCGCCGTTGACCAGGGCGACCGGACCGCCGAGCTTGCCCGCGGCGGATGCTGAGGCGAGCGCATCCGGGAAGTTCCGCCCATCTGCCAGGAACACATCGGGCACGTCGACGTCGATCCATCCCCCCTCGAAGGCTGGCCCGCCCCACACTTCGTCAAAGACGGTGCTTGACGTCGCATAACGGTCGGCACCCCACAGTCGTTGGGTGACAGCCGCGAGAGGAACCAGCTCATTGAAGACTGCCGCGGAGATGACCCCGGTGCCGCCGACGACGTAGATCGTGGAAGGGTTGAGGCGCACGATCTCCGCCTTCACCTCGGCCGGCAGTGAGTTCTGCCTGGTGAGCAGCAAAGGCCCCCCTTTGTACACGGCGGCGGGCGCCGCGCTCAGCGCATCCGGGTAGCCGAGACCGTTGGCGACGAAGACGACATCGGCACTGGAGTACTCCTGCGCGATGCGAGCGCTCGTCTGGAACCGGTCGCTCCCGGCCAGGCGCTCGACGATTGGTGGACCATTGGGAGTGAGCATAGCGTCGATCCCTACCGCACCAGCGGTCGCCGTGACTACCACCAGTTCAGCATCCTCGAGTTCCCGCTTGTTGTTGTAGAACTCTGCGTGGTAGAGATCAGTCCCGGAATACTGCACAAAGTAAACCTTGTACGCACCCGGTCCCACGCCGCCGAAGGTATACGGTCCAGGGCCATCGAGGAGCCTGCTCTCCACCGGCTTCCAGGTCGAGTCGGTCGGGTCCAGTAGGAACAGACGAAGGTAGAACTTGTCGGTTGTGGTCGGTGTCGGAGAGAGGGTCAGTTCCCCTTTGATGCTGTGACCCAACAGGAGCTCGAACGAGAAGGCCACATTTGACGCGGGAAGGGAGGAGATGAAGATGGGGGTCGAGTTCGAGGCGATCGGAGTCCAGGACGGGTTGTAGTATCCGGAGACATATTTGCCCGTTGGGTCATCGGCAAGGACGTAGTACGAACCGGGGTCCGGGCCGTAGCCCAGATCGAGGAATGAGTAGTAACCGGACGCGTCGGTGGTCGCATGCTCATAAACGCCGGAGCTGTAGTTGACAAGAACGATTTCTACGCCCTGGACTGGCTCGTGGGTGTCGGCGCCGGTCACGACACCGTGCAACGAGTTCTCGGCGGCATGCGCTGTTCCCGCTGTAACGACAACTCCGGAGAGCGCTGTAGCGGCGACGGCGATCGCGGCGAGCGCCCGGCGAAGTCGACTTCGGCTGCGCTGAACCCGGGTCTCGGATGCTGCGGTGCTGCTCATCATTGCGTCTCCCTGGTGGGAACGTGCCTTTGTGGGGCGTGAAGGCTGCGCAAAGATTAGCAGCGTGCGCCGCCGTGGCGATAGGGGAAAGCGAATCCTCTTCGCGTCAGGCCGGTTCGTGATTGACGAACAGCACCGCAGCGCCGAGTCCGATCATCATTGCGCCACCGGTCGCGCTGAGTGTCGCAATGCGTTTCGGCGACCGGGCGAACCAGTCGCGCGCAGCACCCGCGGCAAGCGCCCATGCGCTATCCGACACGAGCGCCACGATGACGAACACGACCCCGAGCAACAGGATCTGAAGCGGAATACCGCCAGCCGTATGGTCGACGAACAGCGGAAGGACCGCCACCATGAAGATGATCGACTTCGCGTTCGTGACACCGACCACGAATCCCTCCCAGACCGTGCGCCAGGCGCCGCGACGCGCGACGGGTGCCGTGACGGCATCCGCTTTCTGACGGCGATGCCGGATCGCCTGGATGCCGAGGAAGATGATGTATGCGGCCCCGGCGAACTTCACGATCGTGAACGCGACGACGGATTCCTCGAGCAGGCTGCCGAGTCCGAAGGCGATCGCGATCGAGATCACGAGGGCTCCGGCGGCGTTCCCGACGACGCTCAGGAGCCCGCCGACCCGGCCAAGCGAAAGCGAGCGCCCGATGGTGAACAGCACGCTCGGTCCAGGGATGACGATGAGCGGGATCGACGCGAGGCCGAACGCGAGGAGGTTGGCTGCCGGGATCATAGGAAATGTTAGCGCCGGCGCGGCACATACCGCGGCAGGTACCGCCACAGGATGCCGGCGCCGACGAGACCCAGGATGCCCATGACCCCGCTTGCGAACGAGAGCGAGACGAGCGCGGTGATACCCGAGATCGCCAGGGGGGCGGCGGCTCCACCGGCATCCGAAGTGAAGCGCCACGCGCCGAGAAATGGCGCCGGATCCTTCTTGTCGGCGAGGTCGGCGCCGAGGGTCATGAGCAGCCCGGTCCCGAACCCGTTGGCCACGCCGAGCGCCATCGTGATGCCGATGAACCATGCGGAGTTGGCGGAGAGGTCGTGGGTGAACGCGAGCACGAGCTGCCCGAGCCCGAGCCCGATCATCGACGGCAGGGCCGTCCACATCCGCCCCCACCGGTCCATGATCTGACCGGTCGTATAGAAGAGCGCGAAGTCGAGGGCACCGGCGATGCCGATGATGAGGGCCGTGTTGGCATCCGAGATGCCGATGCTCACCGCCCAGAGGGGAACGAGGACCTGCCGGCTCGCGCGTAGCGCTCCGACGAGGAGCGCGCCGGATCCGAGTCGGGCGAGTACGCCGCGGTTCTTGACGATCGTCTGGAACAAGCCGTGGGATTCGCGCTCGAGGAGGATTTCGCCTTCACGCTGCCCGGATGCTGCGAGCCTCGGACGGAACGTGGCCTCGGGGTCTCGGAGGAAGACCAGCAGCAGTGCAGCGACGAGGCAGCCGGCGACGTGCACCCAGAAGGCCGAGGACGTCGAGCCGGTGAGGTGGATGACCGCCGCGGCGAGGAATGGACCGATGAAGAGACCGAGACGGAAGCTGCCCCCGAGGATGGAGAGGGCGCGGGCGCGGAAGGCGACCGGAACGAAGCTCGTCATGAATGCGTGGCGCGCGAGCCCGAAGACCGCGGTCGCGAGGCCGATGAGGAAGATCGCGAATCCCAGGACCCATGCATTCGGCGAGAGCATGGCGAGCGCGAGCCCGACGATCGACAGGAGGGCCGCATAGATCATGCTCGCGCGTTCGCCGATCCTGCTGATGATCCAGCCGCTCGGCACATCGCCGAAGAGCTGGCCGACCGTGATCATCGCGGCGATGAGGCCGGCGACCGCAAGCTGCGCGCCCAGATTGTGGGCGACGATCGGGATGATCGGGATGATGGCGCCCTCGCCGATCGAGAACGCCAGAGTCGGCAGAATGGCGGGGAGTGCGATGGAGACGAAGCGGAATGGGGGCTCGTCGGTCGACATCGTCTCCGATGCTACCCCGGTGCGCAGGTAGTCTTGAGCAGACATGAACGAGCTCGACATTTCAGAAGACCTGGCCGCGCTGCGCTCGACCTTCGCGGACATCCGCTCGGTCGTCGGGGTGGAGAGGCTCGAGTCGGATATCGCCGACCTCAGCCGGCAGGCCGGGGCGCCGGACCTCTGGGACGACCCGGACACGGCGCAGAAGGTGACGAGCGCGCTGAGCCATCGGCAGGCGGAGCTCGCGAAGATCACGAGCATCGAGCAGCGGCTGGATGACCTCGAGGTCATGGCGCAGCTCGCGAACGAGGAGTCGGACGAGTCGGTCGCGGAGGAAGTTCGCACCGAGCTCGCGAGCGTCCGGAAACTGCTCGGCGAGCTCGAAGTGCAGACGCTTCTCAACGGAGAATGGGATGCCCTGCCCGCTGTCATCACCATCCGTGCGGGTGCCGGCGGCGTGGACGCTGCGGATTTTGCGGAGATGCTCCAGCGCATGTACCTGCGATGGGCGGACCAGCACGGGTATACGACCCGCGTGCTCGACACGAGCTATGCGGAAGAGGCCGGCATCAAGTCGACCACGATCGAAGTGGACGCACCGTACGCCTTCGGAACCCTGAGCGTCGAGGCGGGAACCCACCGCCTCGTGCGCATGAGCCCCTTCAACTCGGCAGGCAAGCGACAGACGAGCTTCGCCGCGGTCGAGGTCATTCCTCTCATCGAGGAGGCGGGCGAGATCGAGATCCCGGAGAACGACATCCGCGTGGATGTGTTCCGCTCGAGCGGGCCCGGCGGCCAGTCGGTGAACACGACCGACTCGGCCGTGCGCATCACCCACCTACCCACCGGCACGGTCGTCTCCATGCAGAACGAGAAGAGCCAGATCCAGAACCGCGCAGCGGCCATGCGCGTGCTGCAGTCCCGATTGCTCGTGCTGCAGCGCGAGCAGGAGGCGGCGACGAAGAAGGAGCTCGCCGGCGTCATCACGGCATCCTGGGGCGACCAGATGCGCAGTTACGTCCTCGCGCCGTACCAGATGGTCAAGGACCTGCGCACCGAATTCGAGGTCAATAACCCCTCCTCCGTGTTCGACGGCGACCTCGACGGATTCATCTCGGCCGGCATCCGGTGGCGCAAGCGCAAGTAGCGAGTCGCTACCGGGCATCGGCGGGGCCGTGCCTAGGCTCGTAGGGTCATGATTCGATTCGACCAGGTCACCAAGCTCTACGCGGGTAACAACCGCCCGGCCCTCAATTCGGTCACGCTGGAGATCCTGCGCGGCGAGTTCGTCTTCCTCGTCGGCGCCTCTGGCAGCGGCAAGTCCAGTTTTCTGCGACTCGTCCTCAAGGAGGAGAACCCGTCGAAGGGCCAGATCCACGTGCTCGGCCAGAATCTCGGCAAGCTCACGAGCCGCAAGGTACCGTACTTCCGGCGCAACCTCGGCGTCGTGTTCCAGGACTTCCGCCTCCTGCCTCAGAAATCGGTCTTCGACAACGTTGCCTTCTCGCTCCAGGTCATCGGCAAGTCGAAGGGATTCATCCAGGAAGCGGTTCCGGATGTCCTGAAGATGGTCGGTCTGGCAGGCAAGTCCGGCAGGCTCCCGCACGAGCTGTCCGGCGGCGAGCAGCAGCGCGTCGCGATCGCCCGCGCGATCGTGAACAAGCCGGCGATCCTGCTCGCGGACGAACCGACAGGGAACCTCGACCCGTCGACGAGCGCGGGCATCATGACCCTGCTCGAACGCATCAGCGGTGGGGGGACCACCGTCCTCATGGCCACGCATGACGCGGGCATCGTCGACCAGATGAAGCGTCGCGTGATCGAACTCGTGAGCGGCCAGATCGTCCGCGACGAGCGGCAGGGCGGCTACCAGACCCAGGCGCTTCCCGTCCAGCGGCAGGCTCCACCGCCCACGGAGACCGGGCTGGGGGCACAGCGATGAGGGTCGGTCTGGTCCTCTCCGAGGTCGGCCAGGGCCTTCGCCGGAATGTGTCGATGGTCGTCTCGATCATCCTCGTGACGTTCATCTCCCTCACCTTCGTCGGGGCGGCGATCCTGCTGCAGCAGCAGATCAACCAGATGAAGGGGTACTGGTACGACCGGGCGCAGGTCGCCGTGTACCTGTGCACCCAATACGACGAGGGCGGCAACTGCAACTCGGTCGAAGCGACGCCGGAGCAGAAGGCGAACATCGAGCAACAACTGAAGTCCGCGGTGCTCGCACCGCTCATCAAGCGGTACGACTTCGAGGACCATGACGCCGGATATGCGAGGTACCAGCAGCAGTTCTCGTCCTCGGAGTCGAGCGGATTCGTCACCCCGGACTTCATCCCCGAGACGTTCTGGGTGAGCCTGAAAGACCCATCCCAGTCGGATGCGATCGTCGAGCGGCTCTCCGGTGTTGCGGGCGTCGAGGAGGTGTTCGACCAGCGCAAGTACCTCCAGCCGATCTTCGACGCCTTGAACGCCGCGAGCTACACAGCGATCGGTATCGCGGGCCTCATGCTGATCGCGGCTGTGCTGCTCATCGCCACGACGATCCGGCTGAGTGCGTTCAGTCGCCGCAGGGAGCTCGGAATCATGAGACTCGTGGGAGCATCCAACCGGTTCATCCAGACGCCGTTCGTGCTCGAGGGCGTTGTCGCGGCCCTCATCGGGTCTGTGCTCGCGAGCGGCGCGATCGTCGCGATCGTGCACTTCTTCGTGCAGGGGTACCTCAACGCGACGCCGTCGGCGACCCCGTTCGTGGACCTCGGAGATGCCTTCATCGTCGTTCCGATCCTTATCATGGGCGGAATCTGTCTTGCCGCGCTGTCGGCGGCCGTCGCCATCCGCCGCTACCTGCGGGTCTGACCCTTCGCGGTAGGCTGCGTCGCGCGCTAGACTGGACGGCTGCCTGCGCGACCCGCGCAGCCGCATCCGTATCAGCATCCGCTTTCATCACTCAGGAGTTGCACCGTGCCCAGGGAACGCGGCGAGAAGGTCGTCGCCACCAACCGCAAGGCGCGGCACGACTATGCCATCGAGGACACCTACGAGGCCGGGCTCGTGCTGACCGGCAGCGAGGTCAAGTCGCTGCGAGAGGGCCGCGCGAGTCTCGTCGACGGCTACGCCTTCATCGACAGGGGCGAGGCGTGGCTGGATGCCGTGCACATTCCCGAATACGTCGGCGGCACCTGGAACAACCACGCCCCGCGCCGCAAACGCAAGCTGCTGCTGCACAAGGCGCAGATCCTCAAGATCCACAACAAGGTCAAGGAGGGCGGCTACACGCTCGTGCCGCTGCGGTTGTACTTCAGCGACGGTCGCGCGAAGGTCGAGCTCGCCGTCGCCAAGGGCAAGCGCGAGTACGACAAACGGCAGACGCTGCGCGAGCGGCAGGACAACCGCGAGGCCCAGCGCGCCATGTCGAGCCGCAAGAACCTCGGGGACTGACTCAGCTCGCCACGAACCTCGCATCGACGACCGCGGCGATCTCGATGTCCTCCGGTTTGAGCGAGAGCTCCGGGCTGCCTCCGGCATCCATCGCCTTGAATGCGCGAGACGATGACGCGAACTGCATGCCGCCCCCGGATGCCCCCACCTGGTCCCCGAGCATGCCCGGATCCGCGATCGCCACGGCCCGCACGGAACCGAGCCCGATGCTCTGTGCGTAGACGGTCGCCTTGTCCACGGCGTCCCTGACCGCGCGCGAGCGCACCTCGGTTGTCACCGACGTCTTCCGGGCCTCGGTGAGCGCCCACTCGATCGAGCCGATCGTGACCCCGTCGCGGGCGGCGAGGTCCTCGAGAAAGCGGGCGAGTGCGTCGAAGTCGCTGAACTTCGCGGAGAAGCCGATGCGGGCATGAAACACGACGGGAAGCTGCTTGCCCTCCTGGTTCCACGGCCGATCGCCCCACACCTGGACGCTGTCGCTCGACCACCAGGTGACGGGCCCCTTCTTGCCGTCGTGGAGTGCAGTGACGCGGCCCCGCACGTCTTCAGCGGCCGCATTCACCGCAGCGAAGACCGGCTCTCGACTCGGGCCGTCGAAGTGGATGGCAATGTGCACCGTCGCGCGCTCGGCGGGATGGAAGGCGGAGTGCTGCCCCTGAACGGTGATCGTCGTCTCGGTCATGACGCCAGACTATCCGCGTCACGACCGAGACTCACCAGCTGACGATCAGGTGACGCGGATGAGCTTCTTGTTGACGAACTCCGCGGCGCCGAAGCGGCCCATCTCGCGGCCGATACCGCTGCGCTTGACCCCGCCGAACGGCAGCTCGGGGCTGTCGGCGAGGACGACGTTGATGTAGACCATGCCGGCGTCGATTTTGTCCGCGACCCGCATCGCCTGTTCCTTGTCCGTGGTGAACAGGTACGAGCCGAGGCCGAATGGCGACGCGTTCGCGACCTGAATCGCCTCATCCTCCGACGAGACGCGGTAGATCGAGGCGACGGGCCCGAAGAACTCTTCGTGGAATGCGTCGGCATCCGGCGAGATGTCGGTGATCACCGCGGTGGGGAAGAACGCTCCGTCGCGGGTGCCGGATGTCGTGACGGTCGCGCCCTGCGCCTTGGCGCGCTTCAACTGCTCATCAAGCCCCTCAGCGGCCCCGAGCGACGAGAGCGGGCCGTAGTCGGCGCCGTCCTTTGTGGGGTCGGATGCCGTCGCACCGAGCATCTTCGTGGTGAGCTTGTCGCGGAAGTCCTCGTAGAGGTCGTCGATCACGATGAAGCGCTTGGCCGCGTTGCAGGACTGCCCGCTGTTGTCCATCCGGGCCGCGTACGCCGAATCCACGGCGCCGTCGAGGTCGTCGGTGGAGAGCAGGATGAACGGGTCGGAGCCTCCGAGCTCCAGTACGACCTTCTTGAGGTTGCGACCGGCGACCTCGGCGACTGCCGAGCCGGCGGCTTCGGAGCCCGTGAGCGAGACGCCCTGCACGCGCGGATCGGCGATGACGGTCGCGACCTGGCCGCTGCTCGCGTACACGTTCGTGTAGACGCCCTCCTTCGCCCCCGCGTCGTGGAAGATCTGCTGGATCGCCGCGGCGGACTCCGGGCACTGCGACGCATGCTTGAGGATGATGGTGTTCCCGATGACGACGTTCGGGCCGGCGAACCGTGCCACCTGGTAGTACGGGAAGTTCCACGGCATGACGCCGATGAGCACGCCGAGCGGGTTCGTCCGCATGAAAGCGGTGCCGTCTTCGCTCAGGATGTCGATCGGCTCGTCCTTGAGGAACTCGTGCGCGTTGTCCGCGTAGTACCGGTAGATGTCCGCAGCGAAGTCGACCTCACCGAGCGCCTGGTCGATGGGCTTGCCCATCTCACGCACGATGATCGCGGCCAGGTCGTCCCTGCGCTCGGAGTGCAGGTCGCCGACCTTGTGGATGAGTGCGGCCCGCTCATCGATCGACGAGTTGCGCGACCACGTGCGGTATGCGTGCTCGGCCGATTCGATGACCTTTTCGAGGTCGGCATCCGAAATCTGCGGGTACGTCTTGACGATGTCCCCGGTGGCGGGGTTGGTAACGGCGTAATGGCTCACGAGCCATCTCCTTTCGGGTGTTCAGGCAGCGCTGCCGGAACACGGTCGCGAATCGTGTTGGTTACACTCAATCACGTCCGGAGCGCTCTCGCATTCCGGGCTGGCCGGCCGCTCCACGGCATCCGTCGCCGGTAGCGGTTTCTGCGCACTGCGCGTAGACTGGAGGGCTGCCATGGGCAGTATGACAACTCAACAGCGCGCGACAGTGGCCGGCTTCCACCACCAGTGATGGGGGAGCTCGAGCATGGGGATGATCGGTTTCGACATTGCCTGCGAGAGTGTGAGAAGCGGGTCGAGGATGCAGGGTTATCTCGTAAACGATCCCCGCAAAAAACAAGTGCCAATGCAAAGCGCACTGACTTCGCCCTCGCTGCCTAAGCGAGCGCACTAAGAAGTCCGTCAGGCCGGGAACGCCTTCTACCCGGATTTCTGGCGTCAGCCAGAGGGCTTGCTGCGACGTTACGTCTTAGGGCGTCGCGGGACTTGCACTAGGACTGGGCTTGTCGGATTAGGTGCCAGTGGCAAATTCCGGAGCCGAGTAGAACGCCTGCACTGGCTACACCCGTAGAAGACATACGACCACAGCAGTGGACGGGGGTTCAATTCCCCCCATCTCCACCACGTCCGACCAGGGGAAAGCTCCTGAGAGGATGGCCCTGTCGCGCGCTGGCGAGTTTCTCACGTGCGTTCACGTCTCGATCGCGCTGCCGGTGTCCTTCAGGTGCTGCCGCAGAGTCACACGCGGGTCTGACGCCTGCTTCTTGCGGTAGCCCGCGAAGTCGAGCTGGGTGCGGAGGTCGGTGCCGGCACGCATCCGGTCGGATTGGGCCGACTCCGTGGACTGGATGCTCGCAGCGAGTTCGAACAGCTCGTTCCGTCGTGCGGGCCCGACCACGAGGATGCCGTCGTCGTCTCCGACGATGTGGTCGCCCTCCGACACGCGGACTCCGTCGAGCATGGCGATGGCCATCCGCCGCCCGGCCGGCGGCACGCGCCGTGGACCGTATGGATACGCCCCCAGGCTGTGCAGCGGAAGGTCGATCTCACGCAACTGGGCCGTGTCGCGATGCAGCCCCCAGATGACGATGCCGGAGAGACCCGCGAGTTTGGCTTCGAGCGCCAGGAGATCACCGACGCAGGCCTCGTCCCTCCGACCGCCGTTGTCGACGACGAGCACGCCGCCGGAGGGGGAGTCGTCGATGGTCTCCAGGATCACGTCGACGCTCCCGAGGTGCGTGACCGGCATCGCCGGCCCTGCGAAGATTCGCCCGGGCAGGAGCGGTCGGAGCAACTGCGGTCCCGTCTGAACGGCGATCCCGAGGCGAGTCGCGGCATCGGCGACGGTCGCAGTCGGGAGGATTGCGGGCGTTTCGGGCGTTGGCATGGACTCGGGCACGGCCGGCCTCCTCTGGTCTGCGCGAGCGTTCTCGCCGCGCGCGGGTCTATTCTCACCCGCGGGCGACGAAAACACCCGCGCGCAACCGACTACGGCAGGGTGATGACCGTCATGCCGGGATGCGCGGCCGCGTCCATGGTGGCGAGCGCCTCGGGCGCGTCATCGAGTGAGATCGTGCGGCCGACGAGCATCCGGGGGTCGATGTCGCCACGGGCGATGCTCGCGAGCATCGCCGGGTACTCGTGCGCGGCCATGCCGTGGCTCCCGAGGATCTCGAGCTCGTTCGCGACGACGAGGTCCATCGGCACCGGAGAGAGGGCGTCGGGGCCGAGCATGAGCCCGACCTGCACGTGGCGCCCTCGCTTGCGCAGGCTGCGTATCGAGTTGCCGCTCGTCGTGAGGCTCCCGAGCGCGTCGAGCGAAAGGTGGGCGCCGCCCTGGGTGCGCTCCCGAATCGCCTCCGTGACATCCGAGGTCCCCGACATCGGGATGGCTCCGAGCTGTTCGGCGATGGCAAGCGCATCCGCCGAGACGTCGACGGCCACGACCTTCGCTCCCGCGGCGACGGCGATCATGATGGCGGAGAGCCCGACACCGCCGCATCCGTGGACAGCGACCCACTCTCCCGCCTGCACGCGCCCCTGCGTCATGACGGCGCGGTACGCGGTGGCGAAGCGGCATCCGAGGGCGGCGGCAGAGACGAAGTCGAGGTCGGCGGGCAGCGCCACGAGGTTCGTGTCGGCCCCGGCGATCGCCACGAACTCGGCAAAGGAGCCCCACTGGGTGAAGCCCGGCTGCTCCTGGTTGTCGCACACCTGCTGGTTGCCGAGCAGGCACTGCTCGCATGTGCCACACGCGCACACGAACGGCACTGTCACCCGGTCACCCACCGCCCACCCGGTCACCCGAGCGCCGACCGACTCGATCACGCCGGCGAACTCGTGCCCTGGGACGTGGGGGAGTCGAATGCCGGGATCGTGCCCCATCCAGCCGTGCCAATCGCTGCGGCACAGCCCCGTCGCACGCACCCGGATGACCGCTCCGGTCGCCGGGCATTCCGGCATGGGAACGTCGGCGAGTTCCGGCAGTTCACCGAATTCGTGGAACGGTACTGCCTTCATATGGTCCCTCCCGCAGCTCTGAGTTCACACCACCGGATTCCGCGGCGCTCGCGGAGGTGGGGGTGGCGGCACCAACCTGGCCGCGGTGACCTCGCTGAGAGGAATCGTCACGAGGCCCCTTCGCGTCTCCACGACGCATTCGGTCTCGCTGAGTTCGCGCAGGTATCCGAGTGCATCCACGAAGCCCCCGTCGATTCGCCGGCGCACCGTCATCCGCGTGCCCAACGACACGGAAGCGATGAGCCTGGCCGGGTCGGTCATACGGCCAGCCTATTCGCGTTACGAGAGTGGCAATCCGAGTGGGGGACAGGGCGTGACGCCAACCTTCGTCCGCTGTTCGGGGCGAGCAGATGTCGGGGTTCGGGCTGAGTCGTTGATGAGGGTTGCCTCGCAGGGGGATCGTGTGGCAGGCGCCCCTCATCGATGAGGTCGTCGGCGAGCAGGTCGACTCCGGTATGGCTGGAATGGACGCGCTGCTGCTCGGGCGCCGCACCTACGACATCTTCGCCGCGTACTGGCCGAACGCGGAGGGGACCATCGCGCGGCTGTTCAACCGCCTCCCGAAATACGTGGCATCGCGCCAGTCGCCGACCCTTGAGTGGGCCGACTCCACGTTGCTCGGTCCGGATGTCGTCGCCGCAGTCCGCGAGCTGCGCGAGAGGCACGCGAACATCCACGTCATCGGCAGCCTCGACTTCGTGCAGACACTGTTCGCCGAGCGGCTCTTCGATCGACTGACGCTCTGGGTGTACCCGATCCTCCTCGGCAGTGGAAAGAAGGTCTTCGCCGATGGAGTGGTTCCGATGAACCTCAGGCTCGTCGAGCCTGTCGTCGCCTCCCCCAGGGGTGCGATGACGCTGCGCTACGTGCTCGTCGACGGGACGCCCGGCGTTGGGGATATGTCGGCCGGCGACCGGGAGGGCCAGGCCCGGTCGCGCCTATTTCTCGTCGGCACCGACCACCAGGTTGCCCTCGGCGACCGAGTTCTCGAGCACGCTGTCACGGTCGATCGTCGTCGCGAGCGGCACCTCCTTGATGAAGCACAGCAGCACGAACGCGGCGAGGGCGAGCGGAACCATCCAGAGGAACAGGGGGGTGAGCGCGTCGTTGTAGGCCTGGTCGATGATCGTGCGCAGGGCGTCCGGCAGGTGCTTCACGGCCTCAGGGGTGAGCGAGTGCGCGCTGCCGCCCGGCAGGGCACCGGCTGCGGGCAGCCGTACCGCAAGCAGGTCGAACAGGCGCGTCGCGAAGAGGCTCCCCACGAATGCGCTGCCGAGGGTCGCTCCGATCTGGCGGAAGTAGTTGTTGGATGCGGTCGCCGTGCCGACCATTCGCACGTGGAACGTGTTCTGCACGATGAGCACAAGGATCTGCATGCTCGTGCCGAGTCCGATGCCCATGACAGCGAGGTAACTGCAGAACACCCACAGCGGCGTCTGGGGGGTCATGGTGCTGAGCAGGCTCAGCCCGGCGGCGACGAAGAGGGCACCGACCATGGGCATCCACTTGTATCGTCCATAGCGGCTCACGAGCCATCCGGTGACGACCGAGGTGACGAGCAGTGCGCCCATCATCGGGATCATGAGAAGCCCGGCGGTGGTCGCATCCTCGCCGAACGTCATCTGCAGGTAGGTCGGGAGGTAGCCGACGACTCCGAACATGGCGACACCGGTGAGGAGGCCGGCGATGGTCGTGAGGGTGAAGTTGCGCTCGCGGAACAGGCTCATCGGGATGATGGGTTCCGGAGTGCGCAACTCGACGATCACGAAGAGGGCGCCGGCGATGACGGTTCCCGCACCGAGCATGATGATCTGCAGCGAGTCCCAGTCATAGGTGCTTCCGCCCCAGCTCGCGATGAGCACGAGGCATGTCGTCGCGACGGCGAGCAGGGCCATACCCGCGACATCGATCTTCGGGCGCGCGCTCAGGTCGTGCTTCGGCAGGTGCAGGAACGCGATGGATGCTGCGAGCGCCAGGAGGCCGAGCGGGATGTTGATCCAGAAGGTCCAGCGCCAGCCGATCCCCTCGGTGAACCACCCGCCGAGGAGCGGGCCGGCGACGGAGGACACAGCGAACACGGCGCCCATGACACCCATGTACTTGCCGCGTTCGCGGGCGGGGACGACATCCGCGATGATCGCCTGCGACAGGATCATGAGCCCGCCGCCGCCGACGCCCTGCACGACGCGGGCGACGATGAGCAGGTTCATGTCCCCGGCGAGCCCACCGAGCACCGAGCCGGCCATGAAGGCGGTGATCGCGAAGATCAGGAGCCCCTTGCGGCCGATGAGGTCCCCGACCTTGCCGTAGATCGGCATCATGATCGTCGAGGCGAGGATGTAGGCGGTCATGACCCAGAGCATGAGGTCGACGCCGTTGAGCTCGCCCACCATCGTCGGCATGGCGGCGCTCAGCACGGTCTGGCTGAGCGAGGCCAGCAGCATGGCGAGCATGAGCCCGACGAAGAGGAGGATGAGGCCCCGGGTGGATTCGTGGGAGCGCGCTCGTTCGGTGCGTGCCCTTTCGGTGCGGGGCGCAGCAGGAGAAGTCATTACGTCATTTTTGCACAGAATGCAAAAATGCACAAAATGGCAATATCCGGATACCGTGCCCGATTCGCAGCCTAGACGCCCAGAACACTCCGCACCGCATCGTGCAACAGCCCATTCGTGGCGAGGGCCGAACCGTGCCAGGGGCCGGGTTCCCCGTCCATGGATGTGAGAAGCCCACCGGCCTCCGAGACGATGGGGAAGAGTGCGGCCATGTCGTAGGGCTGCAGGCCGAACTCTCCCGCGACATCCAAGACCCCCTCGGCCACCATCATGTACGGCCAGGCGTCGCTGTAGTCGCGCGTGCGCCACACCTGCCGCGCGAGCTCGAGGTAGTTCTCCAGCAGACCGGCCTCCTCGAAGCGGTCGAGGCCGCTCAAGGCGACCGAGGCATCCGACAGCGCCGAGACGCCGGAGACCCGGATGCTGCGCCGACTCCCATCGATGTCCCGCGTGTGCGCTCCGAGGCCGTCGGCTCCCCACCAGCGCCGGCCGAGCGCAGGGGCGCTCACGACGCCGAGGACCGGAACACCGTCGACCGCGAGGGCGATAAGAGTCGTCCACACCGGCACGCCGCGGACGAAGTTGGCCGTGCCGTCGATCGGGTCGATGATCCACTGCCGGCTCGAGTCGCCGATGGTCCCGAACTCCTCACCGTAGATCGCATCGCCCGGGCGATTCGCGGCGATCGATTCGCGGATGCTCGCCTCGACGGCCTTATCGGCATCCGTCACCTGGGTCAGGTCGGGCTTCATCGAGACCTCGAGGTCGGCCGCGCGGAAGCGGCCATGCGAGATCGCGTCGGCGAGGTCGGCGAGCCCGAGCGCGAACTCGAGATCCTGGGGAAGTGTGAGGTCGGCCATCATGCAAGGGTAGCGAGCAACCGCTGCAGCGACTCGAGCCGCAGCCTGCCCACCTCACCGAGCGCACCCGCGGCAACCTGCTCGTTGATGGCGCAGTCGGGAGCATCCGGCAGATGGGTGCAGCCGCGCGGGCAGTCCCTGGCTATTTCGGCCAGATCTGTGAAGGACTTCAGGATGTTGTCCGGGTTCACGTGCCCCAGCCCGAAGGAGCGCACGCCGGGGGTGTCGATGATCCAGCCGTCGCCGAGTTCTCCACCGACCCGGTAGGAGACGCTCGAGGAGGATGTGTGCCGCCCGCGACCGGTCACGGTGTTGACCCGCCCGATGGCCCGGTTCGCGTCGGGGACGAGGGCGTTGACCAGGGTCGATTTGCCGACGCCCGAGTGTCCGACCGCGACGGTCGAATGTCCCGTCAGCAGCTCGCGAAGCCTCTCGAGAGGGAAGTCCTCGTGTTCACTCGTGACGACCGTGAGGTCGAGGCCGGCGAAGTTGGCCAGGAACGCGCCCGGGTCGGCGAGGTCCGTCTTCGTGACGCACAGGATGGGTGCGATTCCGGCATCGAATGCCGCGACGAGGTAGCGATCGACGAGCCTGGGCCTCGGCTCAGGATCGGCCGCTGCCACGACGATGAGCATCTGGTCGGCGTTGGCCACGATGATGCGCTCGACCTCGTCGGTGTCGTCCGCACTGCGGCGCAGCACCGTCGTGCGCGGCTGGATCCGCACGATGCGGGCGAGGGTGCCTTCGTCGCCGCTCGTGTCGCCCACGAGGTCGACGCGGTCCCCCGTGACGATCGCCTGCTTGCGCAGTTCGCTCGCGCGGGATGCCGTGGCCTCATGCTCGGAAGGCGTCCCCGCGTCGACGAGCACGGAGTATCGCCCGCGATCCACCGTCAGCACTCGACCGGTCACGGCGTCGAGGTGCTCCGGTCGCACTTTCGTCCGCGCCCGATTTCCTTTGGGATTCGGGCGGGCGCGTGCCTCGTAGTCGGCGTACTTGTCGTCCTCGTCGTCGTCGGACAGCCATCTCATGGGGCGCTACAGGATGCCGATGGAGAACGGGTCGACGCTCGCCGCCCTGGGGTGCACGAGGTTGTGCCAGAGCGCAGGGAACTCCGGCAGTGTCTTTGCCGTCGTTCCGATGTCCTCGATGTCGATGTCATCGACCGCGAGCCCGATGATGGCTCCGGCCGTCGCCATCCGGTGATCCTCGTAGCTGTGCCATACGCCGCCGTGCAGCGGTTTCGGTTCGATGGCGAGACCATCCTCGAGTTCGGTGACACTGCCGCCGAGCGCGTTGAGCTCCGTCGTCAGGGCGGCGAGCCGATCGGTCTCGTGACCGCGAAGGTGACCGATGCCGGTGAACGTGCTCGGCCCGTCAGCGAGCGCGGCGAGCGCGACGAGAGCGGGGGCGAGTTCCCCGCACTCGCCGAGGTCGAGACGTGCCCCCGACAGGGTTCCTCCGCCGAGCGCGCCCAGGCCGCCATCGATGGTGAGGGATGACGCGGAGCGATGCGTGGTGGCGCCGAAAGCGGCGAGGAGATCCGGCAGCCGGTCGCCGACCTGGGTCGTCGCAGCCGGCCAGCCATCGATCGTGACCGTTCCGCCCGCGACCAGGGCGGCTGCCAGGAATGGTGCGGCATTGGAGAGGTCCGGTTCGATGTCGACGTCCCTCGCGGCTATCGCGCCGGCGGCGACCGACCAGATCCCGGGCTCCGGATGCCGGACCTCGACGCCTCGAGCCGAAAGCACCTCCATCGTCATCTCGATGTGGGGGAGGCTCGGAAGCACAGAGCCGGTGTGACGAAGCTCGAGCCCGTGAGTGAACCGCGCGGCGACGAGCAGCAGCGCCGAGATGAACTGGCTCGAGGACGATGCGTCGACCTCGATCGGCCCGCCCTCGACGGAACCCGTGCCGTACAGGCTGAACGGGAGGGTGCCCCTGCCGTCGTCGGTGACATCCACCCCCAGGGCGCGAAGCGCATCGATGGTCGCCCGCATGGGCCGTTTACGGGCGGCCGGATCGCCGTCGAAGGCGACCGGTCCGAGCGCGAGCGCTGCGATCATCGGCACGAAGCGCATGACGGTTCCCGCGAGCCCGCAATCGATCGACGATCCGCCGGTCAGTTCCTGGGGGGTGACCCGCCAGTCCGGTCCGAAGCCGCCGTCTCCCGGGACCTCATCGATGATCGTTCCGAGCTCGCGGAGGGCATCCGCCATGATGGCCGTGTCGCGGGAATGCAGTGGCGAGCGCAGCAGCGACGGCCCCGAGGCCAGAGCGGAGAGCACGAGTTCCCGGTTGG
Organism: Terrimesophilobacter mesophilus; assembly: GCF_014200375.1. Lineage (GTDB taxonomy): Bacteria > Actinomycetota > Actinomycetes > Actinomycetales > Microbacteriaceae > Terrimesophilobacter > Terrimesophilobacter mesophilus. Next base: position 2,222,082 of record NZ_JACHBP010000001.1, read on the forward strand.
TGAGGGACTTCGAACCCGGCACGGCGAGGCTCGACGCCAGCGGACCTTCAGCTCTCGGAGCACGCCACGGGCCGACGGGATCCTCCAGCACGAGATCATCGTTCTCGTACGGGTTGAACTCCGGCTTGGAATAACGGGAAACTAACATCGGTTACCAGAGTATCGGCAGTTTACTGAGACGAAACGGATTCCCCGGCGTGACCATGGTTCTTGAAGCGATTACTTCGCGGGTGGAGGCGGACCTCCATCGGCTCGAACTAAGCTGGGCGACGATGACGACTACCGATGCGGATTCCGTGCCAGAACGCGACCTGCCCGAAGCGGCCGACGCCGGGTCGAGCGGCCCGGATCTCGCTGCGCTGTTCGAGGAGCAGGCCATCCCGTTCATGGACCAGCTCTACGCAGCCGCGATGCGGATGACGCGCAATCCGGCCGACGCGGCCGATCTCGTCCAGGAGACGTTCGTGAAGGCGTTCGCCGCGTTCGGAAGGTTCGAGCAGGGGACGAACCTCAAGGCGTGGCTGTATCGCATCCTGACCAACACGTTCATCAACAGCTACCGCAAGAACCAGCGAAACCCCTATCAGGGCACGATCGACGAACTCGAGGACTGGCAGCTGGGCAACGCCCAGTCGGCCACCGCGACCACGACGAGATCGGCAGAGGCCGAGGCGATCGACCACCTGCCGGACAGCGCCGTGAAGGATGCGCTCCAGTCGATACCGGAGGACTTCCGTCTCGCGGTCTACTTCGCCGACGTCGAAGGCTTCTCCTACCAGGAGATCGCCGACATCATGAAAACACCGGTGGGCACCGTCATGAGTCGTCTGCATCGAGGCAGACGGATGCTGCGGGAACTGCTGGCGTCCTACGCGACCTCGGGAGCGGCACAATGACGGACTGCGGCTGCGAGAAGGCTCTCGCCGAACTCGAAGAGTTCCTCCACAACGAGTTGAACAAGCAGGACTACGCCGATGTGCGCGAGCACATGGCAGGCTGCGGAGACTGCGAAGGCGAGGCGAGGGTGGGCATCGTGCTCACCCAGGCCGTCAAACGTGCGTGCTCCGAGTCGGCGCCGGAGGACCTGCGGGTCCAGGTCCTCGCCCGGATCCGCGAGATCCAGTCGACTCACTGACCCCATCCGGTCGCGACGGTGTCCCATCCGGTGCCGCCGGTGCTCCGCTGTGCGACGGCCGTCGGGAGTTGATGCGTCTCCCGCATCTGCTTACTCGGCAGATTCATAGGATGGGCACAGGAGAAGCAATGCCCGATGTGCGACAACGGGAAGATGACTGAGACATCCCGACAGCCTGCCCTGGTGCGTCAGGACGGTTCGCCAGTCCGAGTGCTCGTCGTCGACGACGAGTCGTCGCTCGCAGACCTGCTCACCATGGCTCTGCGGTACGAAGGGTGGAGCGTGAAGTCGGCGCTTCTCGGCCGTGCTGCGCTGACGCTCGCCCGCGAGTTCCGCCCCGATGTGATCGTCCTGGACATCATGCTCCCGGATATCGACGGGCTCGAGGTCCTGCGACGGCTGCGCGCGGATGACTTCGACGGGCCGGTCCTCTTCCTCACGGCGAAGGACTCTGTGAGGGATCGCATCGCAGGATTGACGGCGAGCGGCGACGACTACGTAACGAAGCCGTTCAGCCTCGAGGAGCTCGTCGCCCGGCTGCGCGGACTCCTGAGACGGAGTGCCCTTGCGATCTCCGCCACTGACGACCCCGAGGTGCGCGTGGGCGATCTGATCCTGAACGAGGAGCGATTCGAGGTCCACAGGGGGGACACTCCGATCGACCTCACGGCGACGGAATTCGAACTCCTCCGCTTCCTCATGCGCAACCCGAGGAGGGTGCTCAGCAAGGCGCAGATCCTCGACCGGGTCTGGAGCTACGACTTCGGGGGCCGCTCCAGCATCGTCGAGCTCTACATCTCCTATCTGCGCAAGAAGGTCGATTCGCTCGGTGCACCCATGATCCACACCGTCCGCGGCGTCGGGTACACCATCAAGGCCGCTTCGTGAGCGATCCGCGCGTTCCGCGTGCGCCCTGGTCGCTTCGTCGTCGACTGGTTCTCGGCATTGTCGCACTGCTGGCGCTCGTGAGCGTCGTGATCGGAGGAGTGAGCATCCTCACTCTTCGCCAGAGCCTCCTCGAGCGGCTCGACACGCAACTGGATGCCGCCCTGCAGCGCAGCCAGACGTTCCTGCCCCAACTCGGCATCGGACCATCGGAGGACCCGCCCGGCACCGGCAACGCGCAGAGCGCTGGGACCCTCGGGCTGATCGCACGGAACGGACGCATCCTCGCGCCCCGATACTTCGACGAGACGGCGACCCTTCGCACCCTGAGCCCATTCCAGCAGCGGGTCCTCGTCAACGTGAACTCGCGGGACCCGGTCGCGGTACAGCTCGGCGGGACCCTCGGGCAGTACCGGGTCGTGACGGCGACCACGACCAACGGATTCGAGTTGATCGTCGGGCTTCCCATGCGCGACGTCAACGCGACGACCGCGCAACTGTTTCTCATCATCGCGGCGGTGACGGCTCTCGGCATCGCGCTCGCCGCCATCGTCGGCACCTTCGTCGTGAGAGTCGCACTGCGTCCGCTGTCCGGGGTCGTGGCAACGGCGAGCCGGGTGTCCGAACTGGAACTCGATCGCGGAGATGTCGCGCTCGCCGAGCGGGTCGCTCTCGCGGACGCCAGCAGTGGAACCGAGGTCGGCCGGGTGGGCGCAGCCCTGAACCGGATGCTCGAACACGTCGCCGATGCGCTCACGGCCCGCGCCGCGAGCGAGCGGAAGCTGCGCCAATTCGTGGCGGATGCCAGCCACGAGCTCCGCACACCCCTCGCCTCGATCCGGGGCTATGCCGAGCTCACCAGACGCAGCGGCCTGACGCTTCCCGCCGACATCGCGAAGTCGCTGTCCAGGATCGAGTCCGAATCGATCCGGATGACGGCGCTCGTCGAGGAACTGCTCCTGCTCGCCCGCCTGGACGAGGGCGCAGAAGCGGTGACGGAGCGGGTGGACGTGGGCCCGATCGCCGAGGAGGCGGTCGAGGACGCGCAGGCGAGTTCCGGCGACCACCACTGGAGGTTCGTTCCCGCGACAGGGAAGCCGAGCGTCACGGGCGATCCATCCCAGTTGCGGAGGGCCGTGGCGAACCTGCTGGCCAACGCCCGCATCCACACCCCGGAGGGTACGACCGTGACGACGACCGTCGCCGAGCGGGGGAGTGAGGTCTTCCTCACGGTGGCGGACGACGGGCCGGGAATCCCTCCCGAGCTGCTTCCCCACCTGTTCGAACGTTTCGTTCGAGGCGACGGGTCGCGCTCGAGGATCGCCGGCAGCACAGGGCTGGGCCTCGCGATCACCCGTGCGATCGTCGAGGCCCATGGTGGGAGCATCGACGCGAAAAGTGAACCGGGGGATACCCGGTTCACCATCGCGCTTCCGCTCTCAGTTTCTGCTGCTGAGGCGACGTAGCGACTCAGTCGACGATCGTGATCGCCGACGCGAAGTTGGTGCCACGCGTGAACTGGAGCTGCATGTGCAGCCAGGCGAGCGCCTCCATCGTCCTGGACTGCGAGAGTGCGCCGGTGTCGATCACGCGGAAGCCGGCCTTCTCGGCGAACGCGACGACCGCTGCCTTCGCGTCGGCGTCATCCGCTGCGACGAGCAGGTCGAGCGCGTCGCCGTTCTTCTCGCCGGCCACGACGTTGCTGGCGAACACGGTGTTGAACGCCTTCACGACCTTCGCCTGCGGGATGAGCTTGGCGATCTCCTCCGCGCCGGATGTGTCGGGCGAGACGGCGAGGCCGGTGAAGTCCGCGTTGAGCGGGTTGGTCGCGTCGACGACGGTCTTGCCTGCGAATCCGCCGAAGGCCGTGGCGAGGTCGGTGACGGCCGACCACGGCACGGCGAGGGCGACGATGTCGCCGGTGACCTGGTCGCCGATGCCGGCGACGGTGACGTTCCCGCCCAGTTCTCCCGCGAGGGTCTTGCCCTGCTCCTCATTGCGGACGAGGATCTGGACGCCGTAACCGGATGCGAGCGCCCGAGTGGCGATCCCCTTGGCGACGTTTCCCGCTCCGACGATGCTGATGGTGTCTGACGACATGATTTCCTGCTCCTTAGCGTGCTGAATGAATTAGTTGAGAGTTCAAGTAAAAACCACTCTAGCGCGATTCTCTTGAATGTTCAACTAATTTGCTAGACTCTCAGCATGAGCGCGCAGAAGAACGAGTCGTTCCGCTGGTTGAACGACGAAGAACAGGCCGCCTGGCGCGCCTACCTGACCGCATCGGCACGGCTGCAGCAGCAACTCGACCGCGACCTGCAGCAGAACTCCGGCATGCCGCATGCGTATTACATGATCCTCGCCATGCTCTCGGAGGCGCCGGATCGGGGCATGCGGATGACCGACCTCGCCGAACTGCTGTCGTCGTCGCCCAGCAGGCTCTCCCACGCCATCCGCAAACTCGTCGAACTCGACTGGATCCGGAAGGACGCCGACGCCGACGACGGACGCGTCACCTGGGCGTGCCTCACAGACGAGGGCATGCGCGTTCTCGTGGAGGCCGCTCCCGGCCACGTCACGACCGTCGTCGAGTCCCTGTTCGACCGGCTGACACCGACGCAGGTGGCGCAGTTGCGCGAGATCTCCACCGCGATGCTGCAGGACTAGGAGACGGTCAGAGCCCTCTCAAGGATGTCGGCCTGCTCCTGAGCGCTTCGCTTGCTCGAACCGGTCGCAGGCGATGCGGATGCCGGGCGCGAGACGACCGACACCGGACGCTTGTTCACGCGCAGCAGTTCGAGGCAGATGAACGGCCACGCACCCTGGTTCTCCGGCTCGTCCTGCACCCAGACGAGTTCCGCATCCGGGTACTGGCCGAGCACCGATACGAGTTCGCGCAGCGGGAGCGGGTAGTACTGCTCGACGCGCACGAGGGCGATGTCGTTGATCTCCCGCTTCTCGCGCTCGGCCAGGAGATCGTAGTGGAGCTTGCCCGAGTGCAGGAGAACCCTCTTGACCGCGGTGCGATCGGTGATCGTCGCGTCGTCGATGACCGGTTCGAACCTGCCGGACGTGAACTCGGAGATCTCACTCGTCGCTCCGCGTAGCCGAAGCATCGCCTTGGGGGTGAAGACCACCATGGGGCGCCGAGGCCGCGAATAGGCCTGGCGGCGCAGGAGGTGGAAGTAGGACGCGGGTGTCGACGGCCGCGCGACCGTCATGTTGTTCTCTGCGCACAGCTGCAGGTACCGTTCGATCCGGGCAGATGAGTGGTCGGGCCCCTGTCCCTCGTAACCGTGGGGCAGCAGGAGGACGACGCTCGAGCGTTGCCCCCACTTCTGCTCAGCGCTCGAGATGAACTGATCGACGATGGTCTGGGCGCCGTTCGCGAAGTCGCCGAACTGCGCCTCCCAGAGGACGAGCGCATCCGCGCGTTCCACCGAGTATCCGTATTCGAATCCCATGGCCGCGTACTCGCTCAGCAGCGAGTCGTAGATCCAGAAGCGGGCCTGGTTCTCGGAGAGGTTCGCGAGCGGCAGCCACTCCTGGCCGTTCACACGGTCGTGGAGCACGGCGTGACGCTGCACGAAGGTTCCGCGGCGGGTGTCCTGCCCGGCCATGCGGACGGGAGTGCCCTCGAGGAGCACGGATCCGAGCGCCAGGAGCTCGGAGAATGCCCAGTCGATCGAACCGTTCCGGCTCATGTCGAATCGCTTCTGCAGGAGCGTCTGGAGCTTCTGGTGCACGGTGAAACCCGCCGGCGCATTCGCGTGCGCGTCGCCGATCGCGGCGATCACGCTCTCGTCCACACCTGTCGATTCTGGCTCACCGGATGAATCATCCTGCTGGGAGCCCGGCCGCTCGAGGTCGGACACCGGCTTGCCATCCTGAACGATGATCGGCATGGAACCGGTCTGGGCGGCGTGGGTCTCTGCGAACGCGCGCTCGAGCCGGTCCTGGAAGTCGGCGTGCGCCGCCTCGTACTCCTCTTCGGTGATGTCGCCGCGACCGACCAGCGCCTCTGCGTACAGGGTGCGGACGCTGCGCTTGGCCTCGATGAGGTTGTACATGAGCGGCTGGGTCATCGACGGGTCGTCGCCCTCGTTGTGACCTCGGCGGCGGTAGCAGACGAGGTCGATGACGACATCCTTGTGGAACTCCTGACGGAACGCGAAGGCGAGCTCCGCGACGCGGAGCACAGCCTCGGGGTCGTCGCCGTTCACATGGAAGATGGGTGCCTGGATGGTCTTGGCGACGTCCGTCGCGTATACCGAGGTGCGGCCCTCGTTGGGCGGGGTCGTGAAGCCGACCTGGTTGTTGACGACGAGGTGGATGGTGCCGCCGATGCGGTATCCGCGCAGCTGCGACATCTGCAGCAACTCGACGACGACACCCTGTCCGGCCATCGCGGCATCGCCATGGATGAGGATCGGCAGCACGCGGAAACTGCCGATCGGCTTCCGGTCCTGTTTGGCCCGCACGATCCCGCCCAGGACGCTGTCGACGGCCTCGAGGTGGGAGGGGTTCGCCGCGAGGTACACCGGGATCTTCTCGCCGTTGGCGGCAGTGAAGGTTCCCTCGGTGCCCAGGTGGTACTTCACGTCGCCGGAGCCCTGGACGGTGCGCGGGTCCTGGGTTCCCTCGAACTCGCGGAAGATCTGGCCGTAGGTCTTGCCGGCGATGTTCGTGAGCACGTTGAGGCGGCCGCGGTGGGCCATGCCGATCGCGACCTCTTCGAGCTCGACCTCCGCTGCGGACTGCAGCACAGCATCCAACAGGGAGATCATCGACTCGGAGCCCTCGAGACTGAATCGCTTCTGCCCCACATACTTCGTCTGCAGGAACGTCTCGAATGCCTCGGCCTCGTTGAGCTTCGCGAGGACCCGCATCTGCTCGTCGTGCGTCGGCTTCGCGTACGGCTTCTCCACGTGGTCCTGGATCCAGCGGCGCTCAGCCGGGTCCTGGATGTGCATGTACTCGATGCCGATCGTGCGGCAGTACGAGTCGCGGAGGATTCCGAGGATCTCGCGGAGGAGCGCCGAGCGCCGCCCTCCGAATCCGCCCGTCACGAACTCGCGGTCGAGGTCCCAGAACGTGAGCCCGTGGCTCGAGATCTCCAGGTCGGGGTGGGTGCGCTGGCGGTACTCCAGCGGGTCGACGTCGGCCATGAGGTGACCGCGAACGCGATAGGCGTTGATGAGTTCCTGGACCCTGGAGGTCTTGTCCACGGCATCCGCGGTATCGACGTGGATGTCGGACGCCCAGTGGATCGGATCGTAAGGGATGCGCAGCGCCGAGAAGATGTCCTCGTAGAAGCGGTGCTCTCCGATGAGCAGCTGGTGCACGATCTTCAGGAACTCGCCAGAGCCCGCCCCCTGGATGACGCGGTGGTCGTAGGTGGAGGTCAGGGTGATGGTCTTGCCGACGCCGAGGTTCGCAAGGGTCGTCGACGACATCCCCTGGAATTCTGCCGGGTAGTCGAGGGCTCCCGCACCGATGATGCAGCCCTGACCTCGCATGAGGCGCGGAACGGAGTGCTCCGTTCCGATTCCGCCCGGGTTCGTCAGGGAGATCGTGGTGCCGGCGAAGTCATCCGCCGTGAGCTTGTTGGCCCGAGCCTTCGCGACGAGGGCCTCGTATTCGGCGACGAACTCGGCGAACCCCATGGTGTCGGCCCGCTTGATGCTCGGGACGAGGAGCGCACGGGACCCGTCGGGCTTGGGGATGTCGATCGCGATGCCGAGGTTCACGTGCGACGGCGCGACGACCGACGGCTTGCCGTCCACCTCTTGGTAGTAGACGTTCTGGCTCGGGAACTCCTTGATCGCCTGGACGAGCGCCCACCCGATGAGGTGCGTGAACGATACCTTTCCGCCCCGCGCCCGTTTGAGGTGGTTGTTGATGACGATGCGGTTGTCGATGAGCAGCTTCGCGGGCATGGTGCGGATGCTCGTGGCGGTCGGAACCGTCAGGCTCGCATCCATGTTGGCGGCGAGCGACTTCGACATCCCCTTGAGCGCCTGCACGGACTGCTGCGGCTCGTCGTCGGCGGCTGCCGCTTCGATGTGGTCGATGGGCTGGGTCTTGGGCGCCTCAGCGGGAATCGGCTGGGACTTGGGAGCGATGGAGGTCGTGCGGGCGACCGGGGCGGATGCCGGGAGCTCTGCGGTTTCGGTCGACGGAACTGCGGCCGGCTCCGGCGTCGCAGGCACGGTGGGTACGGCGTCGCTCGTCTTGACGCGATGATAGTTCTCGAGAATGGGCCACCACGACTGGTCGACGGAGTTGCGATCCGCGACGAATCGTTCGTACATCTCGTCGACAAGCCACTCATTCGCCCCGAACTCGCTCGAGGATCCATCCTCCGTCAGTCCGGTAGTTTGGCTGGACACGCCTGACCGCCCACTCTCTGTTGTCAGTGCCTGGCTCGTGCCGGCATCGCATTGTCAGTGCTGGGTGCGGGAGGCACTCGGCCGACCCTCCAACCAGCTTAATCGCATTGACGCGTCGATGCCCTCCACCGCCGCAGCGGCTAACCTTAAAATCATGAGGTTTTACGACACGACGCCCGAGAACGACCTGACCTATTCCGACGTCTTCCTGGTACCCAGCAGGTCGTCGGTCAGCAGCCGGCTGGATGTGTCGCTCGCTCCTGACGACGGAACGGGTGCCAGCATCCCGCTCGTGTCCGCGAACATGAACTCCGTGACGGGCGCCCGGATGTCCGCGACCATGGCGCGCAGGGGCGGGCTGGGCGTACTCCCGCAGGACCTCCATCCGCAGGAACTCGATTCGGCCATCCGGTGGGTGAAGGACCAGTCCACGATCTACGACTCCGGCATCGAGCTGGGTCCTCATGCGACGGTCGCCGAGGCATTGCGCCTCGTCCCCGCCTCCTCCGGCCAGGGGATCATCGTGCGGGAGGCCGACGCGGCCCGCTCCCGCTCGCACGGATATCTCGGTTGCATCGACGCGGCGGCACTGGCGACAGCGCTGCCCGGCGCCCCTCTCACGGACTTCCTGAAGGGCGCCGTCGCCTCGATCGACGCGGATGACGTGACCGACCCTCGCAGCGCGTTCGACCTCATGGTCGCGGCGGATCTCGAGTTCGCGCCCGTCATGCACCACGGCGACGTCATCGGGACGCTGAGTCGGAAGAGCGCATTGCGCTCGACGCTCTACACCCCCAACGTCGACGCACACGGCCGTCTCGCGGTCGCGGCGGCGATCGGAATCAACGGCGATGTGCGGGCCAAGGCGAAGGCACTCGCGGCGGCCGGTGTGGACACGCTCGTGCTCGACACGGCGCACGGCGACCAGGCGACCATGCTCGCGGCCGTTTCCGCCGTCGCGGAACTCGGTCTCGGGCTTCCGCTCGTCGCGGGAAACGTCGTGACGGCCTCGGCGGTGCGCGACCTCGTCGCGGCCGGTGCAACGATCATCAAGGTCGGCGTCGGCCCCGGAGCGATGTGCACGACACGCATGATGACGGCGGTCGGCCGGCCGCAGTTCTCGGCCGTCCTCGAGACGGCGGCGGCCGCCCGCGAACTCGGCGCGACGGTCTGGGCCGACGGTGGCGTCCGATACCCGCGGGATGTCGCGCTCGCGCTCGCTGCGGGAGCGGCATCCGTCATGATCGGCTCGTGGTTCGCCGGCACGGTGGAGGCACCGGGCAAGCTCGAGACCGACGCGACAGGGCGCCTGTACAAGGAGAGCTGGGGAATGGCGTCCACGAAGGCCGTGCACGACCGCTTCGAGCGACTCGACCCCTACGAACTGGCGCGCAAGACGCTGTTCGCAGAGGGGATCTCGTCCTCCCGCATCTATCTCGACGAGTTGCGCCCGTCAGTCGAGGACCTCATCGACATGATCACCTCCGGCGTGCGCTCCTCGCTGACCTACGCCGGAGCCCGCGACCTGGCCGAGTTTCGCGAACGTGCCCTCGTGGGCATTCAGTCGGCTGCCGGATACGAGGAAGGCAAACCTCTTCCGGTCGGCTGGTGAGATCGTGGCGCAGATATACTCGATCAGATAATGGATGACCCTCCGCCTGGTAGTGACGACGGGCCAGCACGATGAACGAGTACCTGATGCTCGGCATCGGAATCGCCCTGACCATCGGGACGGGGCTCTTCGTGGCGTCCGAGTTCACGCTTGTGAATCTGGACCGCTCGGAACTCGAGGTTCGGCGCGATCGCGGCGAACGCAGGCTCGGCATCACGATCGGCGCCCTCAAGGTGACCTCGACGCACCTATCGAGCGCTCAACTCGGGATCACCCTCACAACGCTCCTCACCGGCTTCATGCTCGAACCGGCATTGAGCAGCCTCCTTCGCCCCGTGCTGTCCGGATGGGGCTGGGCTCCGTCGGTCGTCACTGCCGTTGCGAGCGTGGTGGCGGTCGTCGCCGCGACACTCCTCTCGATGATCGTGGGAGAGCTCGTCCCGAAGAACTTCGCCCTCGCACTTCCCCTGCGGGTTGCGAAACTCGTCCTTCCGTTCCAGGTCGGGTTCACCTGGGTGTTCCGGCCGGCTGTGGCGCTTCTCAACAACTCCGCCAACGCGATCCTGAGGGGGTTCGGGATCGAGCCGAAGGAGGAATTGTCCTCCGCGCGGACGGCTGAGGAGCTGCGATCGCTCGTTCGACGCTCTGCGAGCGCGGGGAGCCTCGACCTCGACACGGCGACGCTGCTGTCGCGCACTCTCGTGTTCTCCGGCCACGTCGCCTCGGACGTCATGACCCCCAGGCCCCGCGTGGCGAGCGTCGACAAGGCGGACAGCGCGAGCGTCGTCATCGACCTCGCCAGGAACACCGGATTCTCCCGATTCCCGGTGATCGACGACAGCATCGACGAGGTCGTGGGGCTCGTGCACATCAAGAATGCGGTGGCGGTGCCCCGGGAACGCCGCGCCGAGGTCCCGGTGTCCGCACTCACCTCTGATGCGCTCCGGGTGCCGGAGACCATGAAACTCGACGGCCTGCTCGGAGAGCTGAGAGGCCGCGGATACCAGATGGCGGTCGTCGTCGACGAGTACGGCGGAACGGCAGGCGTCGTCACGCTGGAGGACCTCGTCGAGGAGCTCGTCGGGGAGGTCGCCGACGAGCACGATCGCTCGCGGGCGGGTATCGTGCGTTCCCGAGACGGCGTGACGTTCCCCGGCATGCTGAGGCCGGACGAACTGCTCGAGCGGGCCGGCGTCGCCGTCCCGGAGAACGGCCCGTTCGAAACCGTCGCGGGATTCATCATGAGCGAGCTCGGCAGGCTCCCCGCGGTCGGTGACACCGTCCCCGTCCCCGGCGGGGAGCTGCGGGTCGAGCGACTGGACGGCCGCAGGATCGACCGGGTGCGCTTCACACCTGCGCCGGAGGTGAGCACGGATGAGTGACTGGTGGGGAATCGCCTGGCTCGGCATCCTGCTGCTGGCCAACGCGTTCTTCGTCGCCGCGGAGTTCGCCGTCATCTCCGCGCGCCGATCCCAGATCGAGCCGAGGGCGGATGCCGGAAGCCGTGCGGCGAAGACCACCCTGTTCGCGATGGAGCACGCGACCCTCATGCTCGCGACGAGCCAGCTCGGCATCACGGTGTGCTCGCTGCTCATCCTGAACGTCTCCGAGCCGGCGATCCACCACCTCCTCGAGGCACCGCTCGCCCTCACGGGGTGGTCGGATGCCGTGATCGCCGGCGTCGCGTTCGGCATCGCTCTCGTGCTCGTGTCGTTCCTGCACGTCGTCATCGGCGAGATGGTTCCGAAGAACCTGTCGTTCTCGGTCCCGGACCGGGCCGCGCTCCTGCTCGCGCCGGCCCTCGTCGGCATTTCGATGGTGTTCCACCCGGTGATCGTCGCGCTCAATGCGACCGCGAACGGTGTGCTCAGGCTGTTCCGGGTGGAGCCGCGCAACGAGGCGAACAGCATATTCACGATCGATGAGGTCGCCAACATCGTGGCGCATTCGCGCAAGGAGGGCATCCTGCGGGATGACATCGGAGCACTCTCGGCAGCGTTCGAGTTCAGCGCGAAGAAGGTCAGGGACATCGCTGTCGCGATGCCTCAGCTCGTGAGCTTCCCGGACACCGCGACCCCGGAGCAGGTGGAGCGCGCCGTCGCCCAGCACGGGTTCTCACGCTATGTGGTCCTCGACGACGTCGGAGAGCCGACCGGGTACCTCCACCTGAAGGATGTGCTCGACCTCGAGGAGCCGGACGATTACACGAAGTCCGTGCCGACCAAACGCATCCGGCGCCTCATCTCGATCTTCCAGGACACGGACCTCGAGGATGCCCTCGCGGCGATGCGCCGCTCGGGGGTGCACCTTGCGAGGGTCTTCGATGAGCACGGAAGCGCGAAGGGCGTGCTGTTTCTCGAGGACATCATCGAGGAACTGGTCGGCGAGGTGCAGGACGCCACCCGCCGCAATCGCGGAACCACGAACTATCGTTGACGCATGACCGGGTTCATCGAATGGACATCCGCCGACGCTCGAGACCTGGTCGCCGTACCGAGGGAGTGGGACGACAAGTACTCCCATGGCGTACTCGGCGTGATCACAGGTTCCGATGAGTACCCGGGAGCGGCGGTGCTCGGCGTGGATGCCGCTGTGCACACCGGCGTCGGGATGGTGCGCTACCTCGGTCCCGATCGGCCGACCTCGCTCGTCCTGGCGCGCAGGCCCGAAGTCGTGACCGTCGACGGGCGGGTCCAGGCCTGGTTGATCGGATCGGGGATGGACGCCTCGACGGATGACACCCTCACCGCGGCCCGCATGGCGACCGCGCTCGCCTCAGGACATCCGCTCGTCCTCGACGCGGGTGCCATCGGTGCCTCCGGCGATGCGGTCGGTCCCGCCGTGATCACGCCGCACCACTCCGAGCTCGCGAGGGCACTGCACGTCGACGTCGCCGAGGTCGCCGCGGAACCGGAGGTCTGGGCCCAGCGCGCGGCAGACAGTCTCGGCATGACGGTCATGCTGAAGGGTCACACGACGCTCGTCTGCGGGGAGGGAGGAAGCTTCAGCGTGACAGCTCCGACCTCCTGGCTGGCCACCGCCGGCACCGGGGATGCGCTCGCGGGGATACTCGGGGCACTCGTGGCGACGCACGCCAGGCAGCTCGCAGACGACGCCGGCATCCTCGCCCGCCTTGCGGCGACGGCAGCACTCCTGCACGGGCAGTCCGCTGGTCGCGCAGGAGCCGGTGGACCGTTCACCGTGCTGGGGCTCAATGAGTGCATTCCCGCCACGATCGCCGCGCTGCAGGAATGAGGGGACGCGGTCGGATACTCTGAACCGTGATGAGGAGAGTCGCCACCAACCCGGTTGCACTGTGGTCGGCGTTCATTCTGGCCCACTTGTGGCTCGGCCTCGTGAACCTCTACGGGCCCGGCCTACCTCTCGGTGACGTCACGATCGTCTACAAGTTCTGGTCGGACCAGGTGTTCATCGCCGACTTCTGGGTGGGGATCCACAGCGCCTGGGTGTACCCCATCCTCGCCATCTTCCCGATGCTCGCCGCCGGCATCTTCGGACCCGCGCTCTACGCGAGCACGTGGTTGAGCCTCATCCTGTTCCTGGATGCGATCGCCTTCTTCGTCCTCATCGGGCACAGAAGGACGAGCAGGCATCCGATGGCGGCCTGGTGGTGGATCGCGTTCCTCCTCCTGCTCGGCCCCATCGCGCTCGGGCGGATCGACTCAGTGACGATTCCGCTCGCCATGGTCGGAGCACTCCTCATCGCCACCCGTCCCATCGCCGCCACCGCCGTCCTGACGATCGCAGCATGGGTGAAGGTCTGGCCGGCGGCGATCGTGCTCGCGATGGTCGTCGCCGTGCGTTCCCGATGGCGTGTCTTGGCGACAGCGGCCTCCATGAGCTTTGCGATCGTGGCAGTCGCCACCGTCCTCGGAAGCGGGACGAACGTGCTGAGCTTCATCACCCAGCAGACCGGTCGGGGGCTCCAGGTCGAGTCGCCGGTGAGCACCATCTGGCTGTGGCAGGCCTTCGCCGGCGTGCCGGGCACGATGGTCTACTACGACCAGCAGCTCCTCACCTGGCAGGTGACAGGGAACGGAACCGGCATTGCGAGTGCCGTCATGACGCCCATCATGTTCCTCGTCGTGATCGCCGTCGTCCTGGTTGCGGTCCTGCCCCTCCGCCGCGGCGTGCAGGCGACGGAACTTCTGGCGCCACTGTCGCTCGCCATCGTCTCGGCGCTCATCGCCTTCAACAAGGTGGGCTCGCCGCAATTCATCGGATGGCTCGCGGTGCCGATCGTGCTGGGGCTCACGACATCGCGCGCAGGGCATCGGGCCTGGTTCGCCGTACCGGCGATCCTCGGTGCGACGACGGCCGCCATCACGCAGGTGATCTATCCGTATCTCTACGGCTGGCTGCTGGGGCTGCATCCGCTCATGCTCGGCGCGCTCACCGCGCGAAATCTTCTCGTGCTCGTGCTCCTCGGGTGGGCCATCCACGCCATGGTCGAACTCGGGCGCGATGCGTCGATCAGCCGCGAAGAAGACGGCGATGACGAGAACAGTGAGGCCCCGTTCGGAGACGAACCGCTCGGCGGCGACCCGGTCGACCCGCGTGATGAGGCCGAGGGCTGGCCGCTGGTCGTCGACCGGCGAGGCGGTTAGAGGGCTCCCGATTCGTTGGACTGGAGCAGGATTCCGTCCTGGATCGCGCGCTTCCGGAGTGCGACCTTCGTGCCGACATCGATTCCGGCGACACGATACTTCTCCCGTATGCGCTTGAGGTAGGACTTCGCGGTCTCCTCGGAGATGCCGAGCTGGAATGCGACGGCCTTGACCGGCTCCCCGCCCCCATACAGGGCCATGACCCGGCGCTCCTGCGCGCTCAGCTTCGGGGCCCCGCCGACATCGCTCGCGTTGAGGGCGAGGTCGAGCTCTGCGGAGATGAAGGATTCGCCCTGGTGCGCGGCGCGGATCGCCTCGACGATCATGGCGGCATCCTCGCTCTTCACGAGATAGCCGAGCGCTCCGGCCGCAAGCGCCTCTCGCACGACGTTGGGCTCGGAGTATGTGCTCATGAGCACCGTCTTGACCCCGGTCGTCTTGAGCGTGGAGATCTTCAGGGAGATCGGCAGGTTGTCCTTGAGGTCGAGGTCGAGGAGCACGACGTCCACGGGGAACTCCGGGTGCGTCAGCAGCTCCGGCCAGGTCGTGACGGCCGCGACCATCGAGATGTCGCTCGCGGCGCCCCTGATCCACTCGGTGAGCGCGCCGAGGAGCATCCTGTGGTCATCGACCAACGCGAGTCGGATGGGTGTTTCGTCTGTCGTCACGGCGGTGGCCCCTATCTGTGTACTGCTTGCTCTGCATGGTATTGGTCAGCAGGGTTGGTGACCAGGCATTCGATCTGCACGCGCAGGCTCGAGTTCTCCATGGCGTTCGTGAAGGTGCCGACCCGCGCGAGCGAACCCCAGGTCGCTGGGTCCACCCTATTCCGGGCGACGCCGGTCGTGGTGATCACGATGGGAACCAGGACGGCGTTCTGCGCCCCTTCCGCATCCACCGATCCGGCCGGACCGAGCGTGAGGTGGACAGTCGTACGGTCATTCGATTTGTCGCTCACGAGGAGCCACACCCCGGACAGCAGGCCGTCGCGTTGTTGGGGGTCGAGGAGTCCTGCGAGGCTTCCCGTGTCGGAGAGCGTCACGGACTTTCCCAGCTGTTCGGATTCTGTGATCGCGTGGTACAGCCAGGTCTCGCGCCTGCCCTCGATGAGGTGCAGTCGCAGCTCGGTCGCCAGCGATGCGGCGATCGAGGCGGTCTTGGGGTCGAGTGGCAGTTTCGTCCTGCCGCTCGCGACCGAATCGAACAGCTCCTCGGCTGCGAGGTCGAGGCGGGCAAGTTCCTCGGATGCCATCATGCCGACGGCGAAGCGGGGAGCGGATACGGTGCTCTGCACGAGCACACGGTCGAGTTCGAGCTGCACGATCCGGCGGAAGTTCACGACGAGCCAGGTGGCGAATGTCGGCGGAAGGATGACGGCTGCGAGAACGACGAGCTGGGCCGGCAGGGTCTGCGTCGTGAGTGGCGTCGTGACTGCGATCGCGACGATGAAGGCGACCCCGATCAGTCCGACCGCGATGAGGATCTCACTCGCACGGCGCAGGGTCACCGCGACGAGGAGCCCGCTGCTGGCGACGACCGAGGCGGTCGCGGTGCCCCCGATGTCGTGGAGCGGCCAGATCGCGATGAAGTCGAGGGCGATGACACAGGCGAGCGCAGCGAGATAGAGAGCAAAGAGCCAATTGGGCATCCGTTCGCCGGCCAGGGCGATCGTCACTCCGACGACGATGAGCAGCAGGCAGTAGAGCAACCAGGCGAATGCGACCGGCAGCGGGCTCGGGTAGCTGTCCAGGCGAGTGAGGAAGACGGCGAGCCCCGCGATCCCGACGATCACCGCGATGATGCCGGCGCCGATTCCGAGATAGCCCGTTCCGAGGCTCGCGCCTCCCGCACTGGCCTGGCGGAGTGCCCGTGCCGCAGGGGAGGATGTCGGTTTCGGTCGACCGCGCTTTCCGATGACGACACCGAGGGTGTTCTCCTCCGGCCTGCCGTAGCCGCTCACTTCGGCACCTCCAGTACGACGGTGGTTCCGGACCCGGGGGAGGAGAACAGCCGCGCAGTGCCGCCGACTTCGCCCAGGCGCGCGATGACGGAGTCCTTGAGCCCGAGACGGGCGGAGTCGATGTCCTTCACGTCGAAGCCGATCCCGGAGTCGGTGACCATCGCGCGCACCGTCGTCTCATCGTCGGTGATCGTGACGTGCGCCTCGGTGACGCCGGCGTGCCTGCGGACGTTCTCGAGGCATTCCGCGAGCGCGAGGAGGAACGCGTCGAGCACGTCGCTCGGCAGCAGGACCTGTCCGGTTCCGTGCCAACTGACTTCGAGCCCGATCCGCCCGAAGCGTTGCTTGACGGATTCGAGCGTGGTCCCCAGGATGGCGTCGTCCGTCGCCGGCAACGGTATCGATCCCGTGGAGGTCGGTGTGGCATCTTGCGGCGACGGGTTCACCCCGAGTCTCAACTGTCTCAACAGGTGGGCGTCGTCTGCCGCCTGCGCGCGCAGGGCGCCGGCCGTCACACCGACACCGGAGTGGGCCAGGAGAGTGAGGGTCGCGAGGACGGTGTCGTGGAGCAGCCGTGCCGATTGGCGCCGCTGTGCCTCTATTTCGCTCGCCTGCCGCTCCGCGCGATGCGCTCGGCCGATGCTGTGGATGCGCCGGGCGGCGCGCGGGACGCTCGAGGAGATCCAGAAGCCCGCCGCGGTGCAGATCACCCAGCCCAGGATGACGCCGAGGACCGGGTAGGTCAGGAGGGTCCACGAGCCGCTCACGAGCACCACGAGTGTCACCGAGCAGGCGAACGTCGCTGCGAGGACGATCATGCGGGGGACGGATCTCGTGAGAACAAGGGCGAACGACGCCATGGTCCCGCCGGCGAATGGCACGAGCACGATCGCGAGACCGCCTCGGTCGGGGGTCTCGAACGGCAACTGGACGATGGTCAGAATCGCAAGCCCCGAGGCAATGGCCAGCAGCACCCAGAGGAGTGAATGGTCGTTCCCGAGTCGGAACAGGCAGAACCCGAGCAGGGTGCCGAGAAGGAGCGCGGCGAGAAGGCTCGTCAGATCGACGAGTCCGGGAATGGTGATGCCGAGGAACGTCACGATCGCGGTCGCGAAGCCGGCGAGCCGCGCCGCGCGGTGCAGAAGGCGATCGCGTTCCTTGGATATCAGTTCCACGTAGGCAATCGTCACACGCGTGTCCCCACAAATGGGGTCAAAACACCGCGGAATGACACACCGTGTCCCATGGGATTCCCAGCGGTCTGGCCGGGACCTGTCAGGTCCATCCGCACTGGGATCCCACGAATTCGTACAACTGGAGTCGAACATCGTCGGTGACCCCGATGAAGATGCGGCCCGTGTCGAGTCGTGTCGTCACGGTGAACGTGAAGAACGTGCCGCGTTTGTCTTCGAGGACGACGTGGGGATCGCAGCGCGCGGGCAGCAGCACGAGGGAGAACGTCACCGGCGTTGTGGCGTGCGACAGGTCGATCCCGAGCGGCACGGTATCGCCGACCCGTCCGGTCGCCGGGTCGCGCGCCCCGAGCAGGACCGTTCCCCGCACGTCGTCGATCGTCAGGATGCCGCCCGCCCCGGTCGGAACAGCGGTGAAGTCGAGAACTGCAGCCGTGGTGCCGTCGACCGATGCGATCCGGATGGCCGGCGCCGCGCTGATCGTGGCGACGGCGGCGACGGCATCGTCGCGGCAATCCTCCGCCGCGATCGCGGGGAGCTGGCCCATTCTGTCGTCCGGCGACATCCTCGCCTGTCCTTCGCCCCCATCGAACGAGAAGCGGATGTCGACCGTCGGTTTGCCGGGTTCCGCATCGCATCGGGCGGGCGGCAGCAGCAGGCGGAAGTCGGTCGTCGTCCCGGGGCGCACAGTGGTCGGTGCCCGTGTGTACTCGACGGAGGAGAACACGGGCGTGGAGAACGAGAGTGCGAGGACGTCGAACGGCGCATCCGTCGCATTCGCGATCGCGACCTCGAGTTTGTGCTCCGAGTAGTCGATTCGGCTCTGGTACACGTCGATGGTCACACCGTGCGGGAGGCCGGGGCTCGGTGTCGGAGCGCAGGCACCGAGTGTCACGGGAATCGCCAGCGCGAGAGCACCGGCGAGAACCAGGGTGGCGACTCGATTCGCATGCACGGGCACGTGCGACATTGTAGGTCGCTGCACCGCCCCGCCGCACCGCTGTCAGTCGGCGTCGACCCAGCCCTCGCGGACCCCGTGTTCGCGCAGACTCGCGCGCGACCCGAGGTCGATTCCGACGTCGCGATACTTCCGGCGCGCGCGCTTCACATACGACTTGACGGTTTCCTCGGTCGTCGTCATGCGACCGGCGACCTCGCGAATGCTGAGACCGCTCGAATACAGCGCGAGCGCCCGTTGCTCCTGCCGTCCGAGGTTCGGCGTCGGCGGGGTGTCACCGATGAGGGTGACGGCATCCGCGAGGGAACCGGGGAGGTGACTCTCTCCACGGGCGGCAGCAGTGATGGCGAGGACGAGCTCCTCCGTGTCCTCCGATTTGGGAACGTAGCTGAGCGCTCCGGCGGACAGCACTCGCGCGACCGTCGCCGGGTCGGCGTGTCTGCTGATGACGACGACCTCGCTGCCGGCCGCGCGCAGGGCCTGCACCTTCGTTCCGATGGAGATCGAATCATTGAGATTGAGGTCGAGCACCGTCACTTCGGTGGGGAACTCCGGGTGGGAGACGAGGTCCGACCAGCTGTTCGCCGTCAGGACGACGTCGAGGGAGTACGCATCGTCGGAGAGGTGGGTCGCAAGCCCGTCGGTGAGAAGCGGGAAATCGTCCACGACGGCGACCCGGATGGTTCGACCGCGGTACTGGCGATGTATCCCCGGCTCTTTCGGTGCCATGGCGACCTGACTCTCCATTTCCGGCCATCCTAGCGAACGCACGGGCCCGCGGCTTCTTCGCGGTGGATGCCGGCTACGACTCGAGCAGTCTTCGCAGCTGGACGCCGACGCGTTCATGCTCGATGAGAAAGCCGTCGTGGCCGAAATCGGAGGAGATCACCACGGCATCCTTCCCGTCGATTCCGTTCGGCAAGAGCGTCGCGATGTCGAGCTGCGTCGACATCGGGAAAAGGCGATCGGAGTCGATACCGACCACGAGGCTGCGTGCGGTGACAGCGGAGAGCGCCTGCGCGACGCCTCCTCGACCACGACCGACATCGTGCGAGCTCATGGCATTCGCGAGCGTCAGGTAGCTGTTGGCGTCGAAACGGCGCGTGAACTTGTTTCCATGGAAGTCGAGGTAGCTCTCGACGGCGAAGCGGCCGCCGGCTCCGAGCGGGTCGATGTCGCTCTGCCAGCTTCGGCTGAAACGGTGGTTGAGTTCGCTCGGCGAACGATAGCTGAGGAGGGCGAGCCTCCGCGCGAGCGCGAGGCCACGGTGCGGCCCGTCCCCATCCTTCGCGTCGTAGTAGTCGCCGCCTTGGAAACCCTCATCCATGCGGATGGCCTCCACCTGGACGGAATTGAGCGCGATCTCGTCGGCGTCGCTCACGGCGGGGGCTGCCAGGATCGCGACACGATCGGTGCGGTCCGGGTGCATCGCTGCCCACTCGAGCGCCTGCATGCCGCCCATCGAACCGCCGACGATCGCGGCGAACCGACGGATCCCCAGGCTGTCGGCGAGAGCAGCCTGGGTGGAGACCTGGTCGCGGATGCTCAGGTAGGGGAACCTCGACCCCCACTCCTGCCCATCCGGTGCCGAGCTCGCAGGTCCCGTCGTGCCCTGGCATCCGCCCAGCATGTTCGGGGCGAGGACGAACCAGGTGTCGGTGTCGACGGCGAGGCCGGGCCCGACGATCTCGGACCACCATCCGCTCGTCGGATGTCCGGGGCCGGCCTCGCCCGTGACGTGGCTGTCGCCGGTGAGGGCGTGCAGGATGAGCACGGCGTTGCTCGCATCGTCGTTCAGCCGACCCCAGGTCTCGTACGCGACGCGCACGGCCGGCAGCGAACCGCCGAACTCGAGGGACTGTGCGCCGAGCGAGGCGAATCGCCTTCCGCCGGAGGGGTCGCCGTCTCGCCACGCTCCCGTCGCAGGGGGTTTCCCGAGGAGCGTCCGGATGTTGGCTTCCGTGATGAACCCCGAGGGGACGGAGTCGGCAGCCGTCTGCCAGTCCATCATTCCCTCGCTTCCCGCCGCGATACGCCGCGGCGCCCACCGTACTACGCCGCGAGCGCTGCCCTGGACGCCGCCAGACCCTGCTCGAGGTCGGCGATGATGTCGTCGATGTTCTCGAGCCCGACCGAGAGGCGCACGAGCCCCGGCGTAACGCCCGCCGTGAGCTGCTGCTCGGGTGTGAGCTGGGAGTGGGTCGTCGACGCGGGGTGGATGATCAGGCTTCTCACATCGCCGATGTTCGCGACATGGCTGAACAGTCCGACGCTGTCGACGAGAGAGCGCCCGGCGGCCACACCGCCCTTGAGCTCGAACGAGAGCACGGCACCCGTGCCGAGTGGCGCATAGTCCTTGCCGCGTTCGAACCACGGGCTCGACGGGAGACCGGCGTACGACACGGAGGCGACATCCGGGTGGGCCTCGAGCCACTCCGCGACGGCCTGGGCGTTCTGTACGTGGCGCTCGACCCGCAGGCTCAGCGTCTCGATGCCCTGGATGAGCTGCCACGCGCTCGCCGGCGCGATCGCAGAGCCGAGGTCGCGCAGGAGCTGGACCCGGGCCTTGATGATGTAGGCGATCGCGTCGCCGAGCACCGTCGTGTAGCTCGCGCCATGGTACGAGGGGTCCGGTTCGGTGAGGCCGGGGAACTTCTCGACGTTCTTGCTCCACGCGAACCTGCCGCCGTCCACGATGACACCGGCCATGACGGTACCGTGCCCGCCGAGGAACTTCGTCGCGGAGTGGACGACGATGTCGGCGCCGTGCTCGAACGGGCGCACCAGGTACGGTGTCGCGATCGTGTTGTCGACGATGAGGGGAACTCCGGCGGCGTGCGCGGCATCCGCGACGGTGCGGATGTCCAGGATGTTGATCCTCGGATTTCCAATCGTCTCGGCGAAGAAGGCCTTCGTGTTGGGCCTGACCGCCCGGTTCCACTCGTCCGCGTCGTCCTGGTCCTCGACGAACGTCGTCTCGATTCCGAGCTTGTCGAGGGTGTACTTGAAGAGGTTGTACGTGCCTCCGTAGATCGATGAACTCGCGACGATATGGTCTCCGGCCTTCGCGATGTTGAGGATGGAGAAGGTCGTCGCCGACTGCCCGGACGCGAGCAGGAGCGCGGCGGTTCCGCCCTCCAGCGCGGCGATCCGCTGCTCGACGACATCCTGGGTAGGGTTCTGGATCCGCGTGTAGATGTTCCCGAACTCGGCGAGTGCGAACAGGTTCTTCGCGTGGTCCGCGCTGTTGAACACATACGCGGTGGTCTGGTAGATCGGGGTGGCTCTCGCGTTCGTCACCGGGTCCGGCTGCGCGCCGGAGTGGATCTGCTTGGTCTCGAACTTCCAGTCGGCCGATGCCTCAGACATGATGGTGCTCCCTCGAATCGTGCGGAACGAGCATTCGTCGTCCGATTCCATCGAGATTAGGAATCCCGATGGACGAGGTCAACGCGCGATGACACACGGGGTAACGAAGGGTCGTCCTCGATCGCATCGGAGGCGAACAGCCAGCGCGGATTCGGCTGGATGATGGGCCGGAAGAGACGGCGGACCGGGTCGCTCGCGAGAACGAGCGAGATGGCGACGGCCGCGATCATCATGAGGGCGAGCCAGGTCGCCGACGAGTGGGCCCCACCGAGAAGGCCGCTCTCGCGCAGCGGGTAGAGCAGGAAGCTGTGCAGGAGGTACACATACATGGTGGCGCGCCCGAGTGGGGTGATCACGGTCGCGTGGCGAGGAACGAGCGCGAGGAACGACGCGCTGAGAACGACCGCGAGCGCGATGAGAAGGATGCGCATGCCTCCGGCGAGGAGGGTGTCGGCTCCGAGCCTCGAATACGAGTCGTCGTAGAAGAGCCAGTGGTGAAGGTCCATGTCCCGCCAGATCGGTGTCGTACTCCAGATCAGTCCGGCGAGGGTCACGAATACCCCCACCGCCGCTGCCCGGATCCACCACACCGCTCTCCTGGACGAGAGCCACCATCCGGCGACGTCGGTGGTGGACAGCTTCCAGCCGAGGACG
Source organism: Terrimesophilobacter mesophilus (assembly GCF_014200375.1). Classification (GTDB taxonomy): domain Bacteria; phylum Actinomycetota; class Actinomycetes; order Actinomycetales; family Microbacteriaceae; genus Terrimesophilobacter; species Terrimesophilobacter mesophilus. The sequence goes on from NZ_JACHBP010000001.1 coordinate 2,244,868, forward strand.
AAGAACGGCAATATCCCCAGGGTCCGCGCGAGGGAGAACGTGCTGTCGACGCCGTTCAGGTAGCCGACACCGATGGACACGACGACCGAGATCGTGAGCGGCCAGCGCAGGAGCGCCAGGTAGGGGAGGACGAGGCGGAATATCGCGAGCGAGAGAAGGAACCACAGGGTCCAGGATGGGGTGGTCGGGTCGAAGCTCGTGGTCCCGTCGATCATGAACTTCACGAGCGACCACGCGGCCTCCATGATGAGATACGGCACGATGAGCTCAGTGAAGAGCCGGAGCATCGAGCGTTTCGTCGGCGGGACGGATTTGGAGAAGTATCCGCTGATGATCGCGAACGCCGGCATGTGGAACGCGTAGATCACGAGATAGAGCGTGAGCGCATTGTCGGACTCCGCGGTCAACCGCTGGATCGCATGCCCCATGACGACGAGAGTCACGGCCAGGAAGCGCGCGTTGTCCCAGAGCGCGATGCGCCCTGAAGAATCCGGTCCGACCAGTCCCTGCCCGGAACCGGCCCGCTCGGTCGACCTTGCTCGCTCGCTCACTTGATCCTTGCTATCAGTCCAATCGGGGCCGCTCCTGACAGACTGGTGGGAGGACGGTGAGAGGAGACGGAATGTCGACGAGACGGGCAGTGGTCACGGGGGCGAGTTCGGGAATCGGTGCGGCGACGGTGCGATTGTTCCGTTCTCACGGCTGGGACGTCGTCGGGGTCGCGCGCCGCACCGAGCGTCTCGAGGCGCTCGCGGCCGAGACCGGAGCATCCGTGTTCACCGCCGATCTCACGGTGCAGGACCAGGTGGATGCCCTTCGGGACCACCTTGCGGCGACCGGGCCCATCCACACCCTGGTCAACAACGCCGGCGGCGCGTTCGGCATGGCTTCGGTGGAGGACAGCGACCCGGAGGACTGGGCGCGCATGTTCGACGTCAACGTCGTTGCCGTTCAGCGAGTGACGAGCGCACTCCTGCCTCTCCTGAGGGACGGAGCTCGGGAGGGAGGGCACGCCGACATCGTCATGCTCTCCTCGATCGCGGGCCTCGTGCCCTACGAGGGCGGCGGCGGATACAACGCCTCTAAGTTCGCGCTGCACGCCGTCACAGGGGTGCTGCGTCTGGAGCTCGTCGGTGAGCCGATTCGGATCATCGAGGTCGCGCCGGGAATGGTCAAGACGGACGAGTTCTCCCTCACGCGGTTCGGGGGAGACCGGGCGCGGGCGGATGCGGTCTACGCCGGCGTCGACAACCCGCTCCTGGCGGAGGACATCGCGGAGGTCATCGTACTCGCGAGCGAATTGCCGGGGCACGTCAACCTCGACCTCGTGACCGTCAAACCGGTGGCCCAGGCCGCCCCGCACAAGGTCGCGAGGGTTCCGCTCACGCCGAAGGGCTGACGTCGTCCAGACGTGCGAAGGCCAACGCCGCGAGGTAGGCGGCCGCATCCGGAAGCACCGAGTCGTCGAACCGGGCGAGGTTCGAGTGGTTGTACGGCGCGGTCTCAGGATCGAGCTCCGGCGGGCACGCGCCGACGAAGACGAACGCGCCCGGCACGGCGAGCAGCACGGAGGCGAAGTCCTCCCCTCCGGCGACGGGTGTCTCCGCGATGCTGAATCGCTCCGGTCCGAACATGGAGCCCGCCACCCTCTCGGCGAGGTCGACGTGCCCTGCGTCATTGAGGAGGGGAACGGTGACGACGGAGAACTCGATGTCTGCGCTCAGGCCGTGGGCCTCGGCGATCCCGGCCACGAGCTGGGAGGAGAACTTCTCGACGGCAGCCAGGTTGGCCTCGGAGAATGTTCGAACCGTCGCACCGAAGGAGGCCTCGCTCGGGATGACGTTGCTCGTTCCCCGCTCGCCTCCGCTCAGCCATCCGACCGTGATGATCACGGGATCGAACGCGCTGAAGCGCCTCGTCACCATCGTCTGGAGTCCGGTGACGATCTCGGCGAGCGCCTGGTTGGGATCGAGCGCGGTCTGCGGCGCCGATCCGTGGCCTCCACGGCCGCGCACCGTGACATCGAGTGTCGCCGCTGATGCCATGAGCGCCCCCGGCCGGGTGACGAAGTGTCCGAGGGGCGCGCTCGTCATGACGTGGAGTCCGTATGCGCCGACGAGTTCGCCTCGAGCATGCGCGAGCAGTCCCTCATCGAGCATGTGATCGGCGCCCCGATAGCCCTCCTCGCCCGGTTGCAGCATGAACAGCACCTCGCCGGCGAGCTCATCCCGATGCGTCGTGATCAGATGGATCGCACCGACCGCTATCGCCGCGTGCAGGTCATGACCGCAGGCATGCATCCTGCCGGGGATCTCCGAAGCGAAGTCCAGACCAGTGTCCTCCTGGAGCGCCAGGGCATCGAGATCGGCGCGCAGCAGGACCGTCGGCCCCGGTTTCCCGCCGCTGATGCGCACGATCGCGCCCGTCATCGAGTCCGTCCGCGTGATCTCGATCGGCAGCTCGGAGATCGAGGCGATCACGCGATCGAGCGTCTTCGGCGTCTGGAGTCCGAGCTCCGGATGCCGGTGGATGTCTCTGCGCACCGACTGGAGTTCGCTGAGGTAACCAGCCGCTTCCGTCGCGAGGTCGGCGAAATTCACGCGCGCACCTCCTCTGCGTCCTCGACCGTCGCATCGTCGGCGAAGGCGAGCCTGGGCACGAAGAACAGGAGGACCGCGGCGATGAGCGCACCGACCCCGCAGATCGCCCACACCAGGTAGTAGCCGAAGAGGCTTCCCGCCGTCGAACCGGCGACCTGTACGGCCCCGATCGTGAGGACTATCGCGAAGACGGAGGACGCGAAGGATCCGCCGATGGTCTTCGTCGTGTTCGTGAGCGCAGACGCGATCCCCGTCTGCCCCCGCGGAGCCGCTGCTGCCGCTGCCGCGGGCATGGCGCCCACGAGGGCACCGCTGCCGAGCCCGGCTATCGCCATGTTCATGAAGACCTGCCAGGTCTCCAGGTGGAATGGGATGAACGACAGGTATCCGATGGACACGAGGAACGCCGCGGCGATGAGGGCGAATCGCGGTGTTCTCCACCGGGAGACGAGGGGGAAGAGAAGTGCGCCGACGATCATGGAGATGAGATACAGGCCGATGAGTATCGAGATCGTGCCGGAGGTGAGGCCGAGCCCGTATCCGAGTGCCCGATCGGTCCCGGCGTAGGTCGACAGCGGCGCCTGGGCGCCGAGCAGGCTGATGCCGACGAGGAACGCGGTCAGCTGCACCGGCCACATGTTCGGCTGAGCGAAGACCCGGATGTCGATGGCCGGGTCCTTCTGCCGCAGCTCGAACCGAACGAAGGGCCAGAACGTTGCCATGCCGGCGATCATGATGGCCCATGGCCACCACTGGTCGTCGTTGAACTTGAGGAAGGTCAGGCCGGACGTGATCAGCAGAAGGCCGATCGTGAGGATGGAGAACCCGATCCAGTCGAGAGTGCGACCGGGGAGCGACTCGGACTCCGGCACGCCGAACAGGATGACGAAGAACACGAGCGACACCGCGATGGCGGGAACCATGAGGGTCGGAACAACCGAGGCGGCAAGGTGCTCAGGGCCGCCGAAAGCTTCGAAGACGGCCGATCCGCCGAGGGCTCCTGCGATCGCGCCCGCCTCGAGCCCCACGATGAGGAGTCCCGCTGCCTTGCGCGTGTCGGACGCTGCGCGGCCGCTGCGCCTGCCCTTGTCGAAGATGAGGGCGATCTCGAGCGGCAGCCACACGACGTAGAAGGCCTGGAGAGTCCAGGCGATGAGGAAGCTCGTGAAGTCGCCGGCGAACGCGAGCCACCAGGTGGCGCCGGCGGTGAGCACTGTCGCGACGAGGAGGATCTTCTTGTGCCCGTACATGTCGCCGAGCTTCGCGAGGATCGGCACGACGAGTGCCGAGAGCAGGAGCTGAGCCCCCTCGAAGATGTTGAAGTCGGCATCCCTGATCCCGAGGTATTTCACGAGGTCCGGGATGAGCGGCACGTAGAACCCCTGAAGGATCCCGCTCACGAATTCGACGAAGAACAGGAATCCGATGAGCCCCACCGTGACCGCGCCGGCTTTGCCGCGAAGAAGAGTCATGAACGCACACTAGCGCCTCGTGCGGTCGTAGTCTGCTGTCATGGCGGCTCCGAAACCCCTGTCTGAACTGGTGGATCCCGGGTGGGCCGCTGCCCTCGCTCCCGTCTCGGGCGACATCGCGAAGATGGGGGACTTCCTGCGCGCGGAGGTCGCATCCGGCCGCGGCTACCTCCCGTCGGGCGAGAACGTCCTGCGGGCGTTCCGGTATCCGCTGGATCGCGTGCGGGTTCTCATCGTCGGGCAGGACCCGTATCCGACGCCGGGGCATTCGATCGGCCTGTGCTTCGCCGTCGATCGCCGGGTTCGACCCCTGCCGCGAAGCCTGCAGAACATCTATCGTGAGCTGCACGACGACCTCGGAGTGGTGCCGCCGCCGCACGGGGACCTGACGAGTTGGGCGGAACAGGGCGTCATGCTCCTCAACAGGGTGCTGACGGTGCGACCGGGTGCATCCGGGTCGCATCGGGGCAAGGGGTGGGAGCCGGTCACCGAGGTCGCCATTCGCGCCCTCGTCGCGCGGAAGACCCCGCTCGTCGCCATTCTCTGGGGCAGGGATGCCCGAAACCTCGAACCGCTCCTCGGCTCGACTCCGATCGTCGCATCCGCTCACCCGAGCCCGCTCTCGGCCAGCGGCGGTTTCTTCGGATCGAAGCCGTTCAGCCGCGCGAACGATCTTCTCCAGGCCCAGGGCGCGGAACCCGTGGACTGGGCGTTCGGAGACGATTCGCCACCGTCCGGGTAATCTGCTTTACTTATTCTATGTCAACTAGCACAACTATCGATGTCAGGGGATTGTCGAAATCCTTCGGGCAGGTGCAGGCCGTGACGGATCTCAGCTTCACGGTCAGGCCGGGGGTCGTCACCGGTTTCCTCGGGCCGAACGGGGCGGGGAAGACGACGACGCTGCGGATGCTGCTCGGGCTCGTGCGTCCGAGCGGGGGAAGCGCGACGTTCGGCGGCCGGGCATATCGTGAGCTCGCGAGGCCCCTCGCAACGGTGGGAATGGCACTCGAGGCCTCGAGCTTCCATCCGGGCCGCTCGGCCCGGCACCACCTGTCCGTCTACGGAACCGCAGCGGGCATTGCGAAGAACCGGGTCGACGAGGTTCTCGGCCAGGTCGGGCTGGGGGACTTCGCGGACCGTCGGGTCGGCGGCTACTCGCTCGGCATGCGCCAGCGCCTCGGGCTCGCGTTCGCCCTCCTCGGCGACCCGGGCGTTCTCGTGCTCGATGAGCCGGTCAACGGGCTCGACCCTGAGGGCATCAAGTGGATCAGGTCGTTCCTGAGGCAGCTCGCGGGGGAGGGTCGCACGGTTCTCGTGTCCTCCCACCTGCTCAGCGAGGTCCAGCAGAGCGTCGACCAGGTCGTCATCATCTCGCGCGGAGAACTCGTCTACGACGGCGGGCTCGCCGCCCTCGACGGCGGGACGCGCATCCTCGTCGACTCACCGGATCGAGCGGGCCTCGAATCCGCGCTCCGCTCAGCGGGCGCAGACGTGCTCGCCCTCGAGGACGGCCTGGCGGTCACGGGATCGAGCGCGGCAGACGTCGGCGCCATGGCGCTGACGGCGGGTATTCCCCTCAGCCGGCTCACACCGGAGCATACGGGCCTGGAGAAGGCCTTCCTCGACCTCGTGGGAGAAGGTGGTCGGCCGTGATGTTCCTCCGGGCGGTTCGCTCCGAATTCCAGAAGATCCTCACCGTGCGGATGTGGTGGGTCCTGCTGATCGTGCTCGTCGGCTACGTCGCGTTCACGTCCGGCCTCCTCGCGGGCGTGTTCGGCGGACTCGGCGACCAGCTCGCGTCATCCGGAGGCAACGCCCCCGACATCACGGATGCTGCGCTGCCGCCCATCATCTACAGCATCGCGTCGAGCATCGGCTACGTGTTCCCCGTGCTCTTCGGCACGCTCGCGACGACCTCGGAGTTCCGGCACCAGACGCTCACCCCGACGTTCCTGGCGCAGCCTCACCGCGGAACGGTCCTCGGAGCGAAGCTCGTGACGCTCGCCGTCTTCGGTGCGCTCTACGGCATCGCGGCCCTCGTGGCGAGCGTGGGGCTCGGCGCATCGATCCTGAGCGCAACCGGCCACTCCACAGCACTCGGGGACTCCGACACCTGGGCGCTGCTCGCGCGCGTCGTGCTCGCGATGGCGATCTGGGCGATCATCGGGGTCGGGCTCGGCGCACTCATCCCGAGCCAGGTCGCCGCGATCGTGATCGTGCTCGCCTTCACCCAGTTCCTCGAACCGATCCTGCGGTTGATGACCTCGCTCGCGGACTGGGCGGCCGGTATAGGCCAGTACCTCCCCGGTGCGGCGAGCGACGCGCTCGTCGGATCGAGCATCTTCACCTCGATGACCGCCGCGGCATCCGGCGCCCAGTCGCTCGAGTGGTGGCAGGGTGGGCTCGTCCTGTTCGGGATGGCGATCGTCGCGGCGGGGCTCGGCTATCTCACGAGCTGGCGAAAGGACGTCACCTAGACCTGCTGACGCCGGACGGGATTCAGTGCGCTCGGAACAGCTTGAGGGATGTCGGGGTCATCGCGAGCGTTGTGCCCGGCGCGTGCTCCTCGGACTCGATCGTGTCGTTCGCGCTGTCGAACAGCAGCGTGTACGACTGGACCCCCGAGTGCGTGGGGAGGGTGACGGTCTCGTCGGCCTCCACACCGTGCACGATGAGGAGGATGCGGTTGAATCCGTCGACCTCGTGATTCGCCGCGGCGAGGTATTGCAGCGTCCGTTCCGACGGCGAGTTCCAGTCGTCGATCGACATCGTCTGGCCCGAGGCGTTGAACCAGTCCATCTGGGTCGCCGTGTCGAGCGTCTCGCCCCAGACGCCGAAGCTCCTCGGTCGGACGGCCGGGTTGTCTTTCCTGAACCGGATGCCGGCCCTCGTGATGTGCAGCATGTCTCGTTGCCATCCGTCGAGCTTCCAGGGCAGCCAGCTGAGTTCGTCATCGTGGCAATAGGCGTTGTTGTTCCCCCGCTGGGATCGGCCGATCTCGTCGCCTGCCGTCAACATGGGCGTGCCGGCTGAGAGCAGGAGCGTCGCCAGGAGGTTCCGCATCGCCTTGCGGCGCACCGTCGTGATGACGGGGTCGTCAGTCGGTCCTTCGACCCCGTGGTTGAACGAGTGGTTGTCGTTCGTCCCGTCCCGGTTGTCCTCACCGTTGCCGAGGTTGTGCTTGCTGTCGTAGGCGGTGAGGTCGGCCAGGGTGAATCCGTCGTGAGCCGTGACGAAGTTCACCGACGCTATGGGTCCGCGTTCCGCGGAGAACTCGTTGGACGAGCCGGACAGCTTGGTGGCGAGAGGCCCGATGCCGATCGGCGCTGTGCCGTGCGCCCTCGCGGACGCGATGTCGGTGAGCCAGAAGTCCCGTACGCGGTCCCGGTATCCGTCGTTCCACTCGAGCCAGCCCTGCGGGAATCGACCGGTCTGCCACCCGTTCGGGCCGACATCCCACGGCTCTGCGATCATCTTCACTCCGGAGAGGTCTGGATCGCTCACAATGGATTTCAGGAGCGGATGCTGCGGGTCGAAATTCCCCTCGGCATCTCGACCCAGTGTTGCGGCCAGGTCGAAACGGAAGCCGTCGACCTGCATCTCGTTCGCCCAATAGCGCAGCGAATCCATGATGAGGCGCTGGGCCACCGGGTTGGACGCGTCGATCGAGTTGCCGCACCCGGTCACGTCGATGTAGTCCCCGGAGGCGCTCTGCCGGTAATACGTGCGGTCGTCGAGTCCGCGCAGGCTCGTTGTCGGCCCATCGGGCCCCTCCTCGGAGGTGTGGTTGTAGACGACGTCGAGGATGACTTCGATCCCCGCCTCGTGCAGCAGCTTCACCATTCCCTTGAATTCGCGCACGACGGCCGCGGACCCGGCCTCCTGGGCTGCCGCCGACGCCCACGCCATGTGCGGGGTAAAGAAGTTCAGGCTGTTGTAACCCCAGTAGTTGCTGAGTCCCATCTTCACCAGGCGTTGCTCTGTGACGAACTGGTGCACCGGCAGGAGCTCGACGGCGGTCACCCCGAGTTCGTTCAGGTACGCGATGGTCGATTCGTGAGCGAGGCCGGCGTAGCTCCCGCGCAGCCCGGAGGGGACATCCGGATTCAGCTTCGTGAGTCCTTTGGCGTGCGCCTCGTAGATGACGGTGTGATCGATCGGGGTCACCGGCTTTGCCGTTCCACCCCAGTCGAACTCGTCGTCGACGATGCACGAGCGCCACTCGCCGTTTCCGGCTCGGGACAGCCCCCTCGAGTACGGGTCGATGAGGTTGCGGTTGGGGTCGAACCGGTTGGGCGCCGCCGCCCCCCTCGAACCCGTATCGGCAGCGGCGCGCAGCGTGTAGTTCCTGCCTGCGACGAGCTTCGGGGAAGTGACGGTCCAGACGTCGCCGACGGTCTTCTCGAGCGGGATCGTGTCGGTGATCCAGTAGGGGTCCTTCCGCGAGAACAGGCACAGTTCGATGGATGCTGCGCTCGCCGAATACACTCGCACTCTGCCACCGTGCTCCGTGAGCCTGGCCCCGAGGTCGTGCAGGGGGTCAGTGGTGGACATCGTTCTAGAGTAATTGAGTACCGGCCGTCGCAGGTCAACGCCGACGGCCACCCAGGGACGGGAGCGCAGGATGGCGGTGTACCTCGACCACGCCGCGACGACGCCGATGCTGCCCGTCGCCCGCGATGCCATGATCGACGCCTTGGATGTCGTCGGCAATTCCTCGTCCATCCACAGTGCGGGACAGAACGCGCGGCGCATGCTCGAGGAGGCGCGCGAGGCGATCGCGGGGAGCCTCGGTTGCGATCCGATCGAGGTCGTCTTCACCTCGGGAGGTACCGAGTCGGTCAACCTCGCGATCAAGGGGATGTTCTGGGCCAGGTCCGCCGCGGGCGCCGGTAGGCGCATCCTCGTCCCGCGGGGGGAGCACCACGCGACGATCGACACGGTCGAATGGCTCGAACGCACCGAGGGCGCCATCGTCGAATGGCTGCCGACGGACGAGCTGGGCAGGGTGTCGCTCGAGGCCACCGAGTCCGCGCTCTCCGCTCACCACGATGTCGCGCTCGTGACCACCCTGATGGCGAGCAACGAGGTCGGCACCATCCAGCCGGTCGAGGGGGTCGTCCGACTCGCGACGCGCGCCGGCGTCCCTGTGCACGCGGATGCCATCGGCGCCTACCGCCACCTTCCGATCGATTTCTCCTCCAGCGGGCTCACGGCGCTGTCGGTCTCGGCCCACAAGATCGGCGGGCCACTCGGCATCGGGGCGCTTGTCGTCTCCCGTACGGCAGCGATCGAGCCGCTCATCCACGGCGGAGGTCAGCAGAGGAAGGTGCGCTCCGGTACGCAGGATGTGCCGGCGGCGGTCGCCTTCTCAGCTGCGGCGCGGCATCCGACGATGCCGTTGACCGGCCTTCGTGACCGTCTCATCGCGGGCGTGCAGAGTGCCGTCCCGTCTGCGGTCCTCCGCGGCGATCCGATCGATCGCCTCGACAACAATGCGCACTTCACCTTCCCGGGTTGTGAGGGCGACTCCCTCCTGTATCTCCTCGATGCCGCGGGGGTGTGCGTGAGCACCGGCTCGGCATGCCAGGCCGGGATCCCCGAGGCGAGCCACGTCCTCCTCGCGATGGGGTTGACGGAGGCTGAAGCACGTGGTGCGCTTCGGATGACGCTCGGGGTGGCCTCCACCGACGCCGACGTCGACACGCTCCTGTCCGCGCTTCCGGCCGCGTACGACCGTGCAGTGCGGGCGGGTCTCTCGACCAGGGTGAGTGCCCTCTGACCGTCCCGTTTGCACTGGCCGTCCCGTTTACACTGGACGGGTGAAGGTTCTGGCGGCGATGAGCGGGGGAGTCGACTCCGCGGTGGCTGCCGCGCGCGCCGTCGACGCCGGCCACGAGGTCGTCGGAGTGCACCTGGCGCTCAGCCGCATGCCGGGGACCCTGCGCACCGGCAGCCGCGGCTGCTGCACGATCGAGGACTCGATGGATGCGCAACGGGCGGCCGATCTCATCGGCATCCCGTACTACGTGTGGGACTTCTCCGAGCGATTCAAGCTCGATGTCGTCGACGACTTCATCGCCGAGTATGCAGCGGGGCGCACGCCCAACCCGTGCCTGCGCTGCAACGAGCGCATCAAGTTCGCCGCCCTGCTCGAGAAGGCGCTCGATCTCGGGTTCGATGCCGTGGCGACCGGCCACTACGCGAACATCGTGACGGATGACGACGGCAACCGCGAGCTCCACCGCGCAGCGGACTGGGCGAAGGACCAGTCTTACGTTCTCGGCGTCCTCACGGCCGAACAGCTCGCACACAGTCTCTTTCCGCTCGGGTCGACCCCGAGCAAGGCCGAGGTGCGCGCCGAGGCGGCGGCCCGCGGGTTCTCCGTCGCGAGCAAGCCGGACAGCCACGACATCTGCTTCATCCCGGATGGCGACACCCGCGGCTGGCTCGCGGAGCGCGTCGGGGCGGAGCAGGGCGACATCCTGGACCGCGACGGTGCGAAACTCGGAACTCACGAGGGGGCGGCAGCGTTCACGGTGGGCCAGCGCAAGGGGCTCAATATCGGGTTCCCCGCCGACGACGGCAAGCCGAGGTTCGTGCTCGAGGTGCGCCCAAAGACCAACGAGGTCATCGTGGGCCCGCGTGAGGCGCTCGACCTCTCCGAGATCGCCGGCTCGCGGTTCTCCTGGGCGGGGCGACCGCCGCAGGACCTGGGGTCGCCGCTCGAGTGTATGGTGCAGATCCGTGCCCACGCCGACCCCGTTCCGGCGACCCTCAGCCATCGCGATTGTGAACTCGTCGTGAATCCGGAACAGCCGCTCAGCGGCGTCTCACCCGGCCAGAGCGCCGTGATCTATCTCGGAACGCGCGTGCTCGGGCAGTTCACGATCGACCGGACGGTCTCCGCGGCGCCGATTCACGTCGGCTGAGCACCGCTTCACCCCATGCCTGTCGGCTGAATGCCGCGGCGCCGATTCCGGTCGACTGGGCGCCTCCTTGTAGAATTCAGGAGGCTTCAGGAACCAAGCCGGGTTCGCTCGCCTCCCGCCGACAATCGTGAGGTTTTCCGTGACCGCCAATCCGCTTGCACCACCGTGGCTCGCCGTGCCGGCCGATGCGAATGCCCTCGCAGAGGGCGTGTGGCCCGCCGGCGCCGCGCGTGCCACCGGCGGGGGGCTCGACCTCGCCGGGGTGTCCGCGGTCGAGCTCGCCTCCCGATTCGGGACTCCGCTGTACGTCCTCGACGAGTCGGATGCCCGATCGCGGGCGGCCGGCATCCGCACTGCATTCGCCGACGCGTTCGCACCGCACGGAGCAGCAGTCACCGTCTACTACGCGGGCAAGGCATTCCTCTCCTCCGAGGTCGCCCGATGGATGGCGGACGAGGGGCTCGGCCTGGATGTGGCGAGCGGCGGGGAGCTCGCGGTCGCCCTCGCATCCGGGTTCGACCCTGCCCGCATCGGATTCCACGGGAACAACAAGAGCCAGGATGAGCTCGACCGGGCGATCGGGGCGGGGATCGGTTCGATCGTTCTCGACAGCGAGCTGGAGCTGGAGCGGGTCGCGGCCGCCGCGGCGAGACTCGGTGTCGTCCAGGCGGTGCGGGTGCGCGCGAACTCCGGGGTGAACGCCCACACGCACGACTACCTCGCCACCTCGCGCGAGGACCAGAAATTCGGCATCGCGCTCGTCGACGTGCCCGCCATCGTCGCGCGGATTCGCTCGGTCGAATCGCTGCGGTTCCTCGGACTGCACTCGCACATCGGATCGCAGATCTTCGACGCCGCCGGCTTCGTGGAGGCGATCGGCAGGCTCATGGCGGTCCATGCCATGCTTCTGGAGTCCGGGCCGGTGCCCGAGCTGAACATCGGCGGCGGATTCGGCATCGCATACACCTCGGCCGACCGACCCATGCCGATGGGGGAGCTCGCCTCGGCGCTCGCGGAGGCGGTCGCTCGGGAGGCGGAGCGATTCGGCGTCCACGTGCCCGGCATCTCGATCGAGCCGGGCAGGGCGATCATCGGGCCCGCAGGCGTGACCCTCTACACCGTGGGGACGATCAAGGATGTCGACGTCTCGGTCGCGGACTCCAGCGCCATCCGACGCTACGTGAGCGTCGACGGCGGAATGAGCGACAACGTGAGGCCGGCGCTGTACGGTGCCGAATACTCTGCACGCCTGGCCAATCGCCGCTCGGATGCCTCGCCGGTTCTCGCCCGCGTCGCGGGGAAGCACTGCGAGAGCGGTGACATCGTCGTGCACGACGAGTACCTGCCCGGCGACGTCGCCCCGGGCGATATCCTCGCGGTTCCGGCCACCGGCGCCTACTGCTGGTCGCTGGCGAGCAATTACAACTATCTGGGTCGCCCGGCCGTGGTCGCCGTGGCGAACGGTTCGGCGCGACTCATCGTCCGGCGCGAAAGCGAGGCCGATCTCCTGTCCAGGGATGTCGGACTCAGTGAACACAGTGCAACCGAAGGAGCGACCCGATGATCGAATACCGCAACCTCCGGGTCGCGCTGCTCGGCGCAGGCAACGTCGGGGCCGAGGTCGCATCCCTGCTGATCGCGCATCGCGATGAACTCGCGGAGCGCATCGGGGCGGGGCTCGAACTCGTCGGTATCGCCGTTCGCGACGTGGATGCCCCGCGCACGACGGAACTTCCGCGCGAGCTGTTCACGACCGACGCCGAGTCGCTCATCCTGGGCTCCGACATCGTCATCGAGCTCATGGGCGGGCTCGAACCGGCACGCGAATACATCCTGCAGGCGCTGAACTCCGGAGCGGATGTCATCACGGGGAACAAGGCGCTCCTCGCCACCCACGGACCGGAGCTGTTCGAGGCGGCGGAACAGGTGGGTGCGCAGCTCTACTACGAGGCGGCCGTCGCGGGTGCGATCCCCATCATCCGGCCGCTGCATGACAGTCTCGCGGGCGACCAGGTGCGCAGAATCCTCGGAATCGTGAACGGGACGACCAATTTCATCCTCGACCGCATGCACACGACGGGTGTGACCCTCGAGGAGGCGCTTGCGACCGCCACGGAACTCGGCTTCGCCGAAGCGGATCCGACCGCGGACGTCGACGGTTTCGACGCGGCCCAGAAGGCGGCGATCCTCGCGAGCCTCGCCTTCCACACCGTCGTACCGCTCGAATCCGTCCATCGGGAGGGCATCACCGGGATCTCGCTCGGCCAGGTGCAGGCGGCAACCCGTGCGGGGTACGTCATCAAGCTCCTCGCGATCTGCGAACGGCTCGTCGACGCGGAGGGCACGGATGGCGTGAGCGCGCGGGTCTATCCGGCGCTCGTGCCCGAGGACCACCCGCTCGCCGCAGTGCACGGCGCGAAGAACGCCGTGTTCATCGAGGCGGACGCAGCCGGCGACGTCATGTTCTACGGCGCCGGCGCGGGAGGCCGGGAGACGGCATCCGCCGTGCTGGGAGACCTCGTCTCGGCCGCAAGGCGCCACGTCATCGGCGGCCCCGGCATCGCGGAGTCGAGGCATGCGAACCTGCCGGTCCTGCCCATGTCGAGCATCACGACGCGGTATCAGATCACGCTCGCCGTCGTGGACCAGCCCGGCGTGCTCGCCGAGATCGCGAATCTCTTCCGGGATCACGGGGTTTCCGTCGAGACTCTCGTGCAGTCCGTCGCGAGCGACACCGAGCACCCGGATCCAACCGCTACCCTTGTGATCGGCACTCACGAGGCGTCCGAATCTTCCCTTGCAGCGACCGTCACAGCCCTGGCCGCAACTTCCGTCGTCGAATCCGTCGTTTCCGTCTTGAGAGTAGAAGGCCTGTGAGCATGTCCGAGTTGAGCACGTCGAGACAGTGGCGCGGTGTCATCCGCGAGTACGCCGATCGGCTCGACGTCACGGAGTCGACACCCGTCGTGACGCTCGGAGAAGGAGGGACCCCGCTCATCGAGGCGCATCCGCTGTCCGAGCGGACCGGTGCGAGGGTGTGGATCAAGGTCGAAGGAATGAACCCGACCGGCTCGTTCAAGGACCGCGGAATGACGATGGCGGTCACGAAAGCGGTGGAGCGCGGCGCGAAGGTCGTCGTCTGCGCATCGACGGGGAACACCTCGGCCTCCGCGGCCGCGTACGCGACGAGGGCGGGAATCACCGCTGCGGTCCTGGTCCCGGAGGGCAAGATCGCCATCGGCAAGCTGAGCCAGGCGATCGCACACAATGCGCGATTGCTCCAGGTGCAGGGAAACTTCGACGACTGCCTCGACATCGCGCGCGAGCTTGCGGCGAACTATCCGGTCCACCTCGTCAACTCGGTGAACAACGATCGGATCGAGGGGCAGAAGACCGCGGCATTCGAGGTCGTCGAAGTCCTCGGAGACGCGCCGGACTACCACCTGCTCCCCCTCGGCAACGCGGGGAACTACACCGCGTATCACCGCGGGTACCGGGAGGAGATCACGCGAAACGCCGCGACGAGGCTTCCGCGGATGTTCGGCTTCCAGGCCGAGGGAAGCGCCCCCATCGTCCGCGGCCACGTCGTCACGGATCCGGAGACGATCGCGAGCGCGATCCGCATCGGGAACCCGGCGTCCTGGGAGCTTGCGCTCGTCGCGCGCGATGACAGCGACGGCTATTTCGGAATGTTCTCCGACGCGAAGATCCTCGAGGCCCATCGGATTCTCTCCGCCGACGTCGGCATCTTCGTCGAGCCGGCATCCGCCATCGGTGTCGCCGGCCTCCTCGAGCGCGCGGAGGCCGGCATGATCCCGAAGGGTTCGACCGTTGTGATCACCGTCACCGGCCACGGCCTCAAGGATCCGCAGTGGGCCGTCCGCCGCCCGGACGGCTCCGACGTGACTCCGACGGTCGTGCCGGTCGACGCCGCTGAGGTGGCGGAGGCACTCGGGCTCGGTGCAGCGGCCGCCGGCGGTTCTGCATCTGCTGGCCCGTCATCCGGTGGCACTGACCCTGCGAGCCCCGCATGACGCATACGGCGGATTCGACCTCGATTCCGGTCGGCACCACCCTGTCGGTCAAGGTTCCTGCGACGACCGCGAACCTCGGTCCGGGATTCGACACGCTCGGTCTCGCGCTCTCTCTGTACGACGAACTCGAGGTCGAGGTCCGTGAGGAGCCGGGCATCCACGTCAACGTCCTCGGAGTCGGCGAAGGGGTCGTCCCGACGGATGAGACCAACCTTGTGGCGCGCGCGCTCGCGCACGTGTTCGAGCGATTCGGCCAGCCGGTTCCCGGGCTCGAGATCGTGGCACACAACGCGATCCCGCACAGCAGGGGACTCGGCTCGAGCGGTGCGGCCATCGTGGCGGGCATCATGGCCGCGAAGGGACTCCTCGAGGGGATCGTCGACATCGGCTCGATCGAGCTGCTTGAACTCGCGACCGAGCTCGAGGGGCATCCGGACAACGTCGCCCCGGCGCTGTTCGGCGGGCTCACGATCGCGTGGGTCGGTGAGGACGGTCCCAAGCACAAGAAGCTCATCGCGCACCGTGGCGTGTCCGCGGTCGTCTTCGTGCCGGAGGCCGCGATGTCGACGGCGCTCGCGCGGAGCCTGCAGCCCGCGTCGGTGCCGCACGAGGACGCGATCTTCAATGTCTCGCGGAGCGCTCTGCTGGTCGCTGCGCTCATCCAGAGCCCAGAACTGCTCCTCGCGGCGACGGAGGACAGGCTTCACCAGAGCTATCGCGCGAGCGCGATGCTCGAGACCGATGAACTCATCCGGATGCTGAGGGAGCACGGTCTCGCGGCCGTCGTCTCCGGCGCGGGCCCGTCCGTTCTCGTGCTCGGGAACGACCCCAGCCAGCGCCTTCTCGCGGCGGATCTCGTGGCCGCGAACTCGGTGTCGACGTGGCAGCCGTTGATGCTGGCCGTCGACTTCAAAGGTGCTACAGTGATGGTGCATCCGGTAGAAGGCTCCGCCTGAGCAGGTTTCACCTGAAGAGGCAGAGGTCCCGGATACCATCACCAGCACTCGCCACATCCTCCATCCTGCGCACCCGCGCAGACCAGGTGAGGGGTACCAGGCGACAAGCTCCGCTGTGGGTTGCAGTGCACCTGAGGTGCAGGCTGCCGGCAGGGGAAAGGAATCCTTCCAGTGACTGATCACAACGTTCGCGCCATGGGGCCGAACGCCGGCGCTCCACTTGCCTCTCTGCGTCTGCCTGAATTACAGGCGATGGCGGCAGAGCTCGGCATCCCCGGCGCCGCCAAACTTCGAAAAGGAGAACTCGTGGACACCATCTCCGAGACCCAGTCGACCGCAGCAGCACCGGTCGAGCCCAGCAATGACGACACCGAGGCCGCGCCCAGGAAGCGCGCACCGCGCAGGGCGACGGCCGCCGCGGGTGTTCTGACGACCACCGCGCCAACCGGCGACGATGCAGCGCCGACAACGACAGCGCCGACCCAGTCGGCCGCGACGGAGCAGGCAGCGGCCGAGCAGGCGCCGATGGAGCAGGCAGCGACCGCGCCGACGGCGAAGTCGGGCCAGTCCTCCCGGTCGCGTGCAGCGGACAAGAAGAGCACGGATGCCGCATCCGGCGCGGGCGCCTCGAATGACTCTGCCTCGAGTGGCATGGCCGTGAACGACACCGCGGAGAACTCCGCGTCCGCCGACGCTCACGAGTCCTCGGAGAAGTCGAACGACGGTGAGGGTGAAGGCTCCGGCCAGCGCAATCGCAGTCGCAATCGGAACCGCAACGGCAACGGCGGTGACCGGCAGCAGGAGCAGAAGCAGCAGGGCGATCGCCAGCAGAACGACCGCCAGCAGAACGACCGCCAGGGCGATGGCGATGACCGCAGTGGTCGTGGCCGCTACCGCGACCGCAAGCGTCGCGGCCAGGGCGGCGGCGACGACCTCGAGCCGGAGCTCACCGAGGACGACGTCCTGATCCCGGTCGCCGGCATCCTGGACGTGCTCGACAACTACGCCTTCGTGCGCACGAGCGGCTACCTGCCGGGAAACAACGACGTGTACGTGTCGCTCGGCCAGGTCAAGAAGTACAACCTGCGCAAAGGCGACGCCGTCGTCGGCGCCATTCGCCAGCCGCGCGACGGGGAGAACCCCGGCCGCCAGAAGTACAACGCGATCGTCAAGATCGACTCCGTCAACGGGCTCGCGCTCGACCCCGCCGTCGAGCGCGTCGAGTTCGGCAAGCTCACACCGCTGTATCCGACCGAGCGCCTGCGCCTGGAGACGGAGCCGGGCAAGCTGACTACCCGCATCATCGACCTCGTGTCGCCCATCGGAAAGGGCCAGCGGGGCCTCATCGTCTCGCCCCCGAAGGCGGGCAAGACGCTCGTCCTGCAGGCCATCGCGAACGCGATCGCCAAGAACAACCCCGAGGTCCACCTCATGGTCGTGCTCGTCGACGAGCGGCCGGAGGAGGTCACCGACATGCAGCGCACGGTCAAGGGCGAGGTCATCGCCTCCACCTTCGACCGTCCCGCCGAGGACCACACGACGGTCGCCGAGCTCGCCATCGAGCGCGCCAAGCGTCTCGTCGAGCTCGGCCACGACGTCGTCGTGCTGCTCGACTCGATCACCCGCCTCGGCCGCGCATACAACCTGGCGGCCCCGGCATCCGGTCGCATCCTGTCCGGCGGTGTCGACTCCTCGGCGCTCTACCCGCCGAAGCGCTTCTTCGGGGCGGCGCGCAACATCGAGGACGGCGGCTCGCTCACGATCCTCGCCACGGCGCTCGTGGAGACCGGGTCCAAGATGGACGAGGTCATCTTCGAGGAGTTCAAGGGAACCGGCAACATGGAGCTGCGACTCTCCCGCCAGCTCGCCGACAAGCGCATCTTCCCCGCCGTCGACGTGAACGCATCCGGAACGCGCCGTGAGGAGATGCTCATGGGTGTCGACGAGACGAAGATCACCTGGAAGCTGCGCCGTGCCCTCGCGGGCCTCGACACTCAGCAGGCCCTCGAGATCGTCCTCGGACGGTTGAAGGACACGTCGAGCAACGTCGAGTTCCTCATGCAGGTGCAGAAGTCGATGCCGGCTCCCAGCGGGTCAGTGGAAGACTGAGTCCATGTTCGAGTCGGTGGCGACGCTGCTGGCCGAGCACGAGGATCTGCAGACGCAACTGTCGGATCCCGCCGTTCACGCGGATGCCGCCAGGGCACGGAAGATCAATCGGCGTTATGCCGAGCTGAGCCAGATCAAGGCGGCCCACGAGCACTGGACGCAGGCACAGGACGATCTCGACGCCGCACGCGAACTCGCGAAGGACGACGACTCCTTCGCCGCCGAGGTCCCCGTACTCGAGGAGCGACTCGCGAGCCTCCAGGAGAAGCTTCGTCGGCTCCTGATCCCACGCGATCCGGATGACGGGCGCGACGTGATCATGGAGATCAAGGGCGGCGAGGGCGGCGCCGAGAGCGCGCTCTTCGCGGCCGACCTCCTGCGCATGTACCTGCACTACGCGGAGTCGAAGGGCTGGAAGACCGAGCTCCTCGACAGCAATGAGAGCGACCTGGGCGGCTACAAGGATGTCCAGCTCGCGATCAAGTCGAACGCCACAGACCCCTCGCAGGGCGTGTGGGCACACCTCAAGTACGAGGGCGGGGTGCACCGCGTGCAGCGTGTTCCCGTCACGGAGTCGCAGGGCCGCATCCACACCTCGACGACGGGCGTGCTCGTCTTCCCGGAGGTCGACGAGCCCGAGGAGGTCGAGATCAACCAGAACGACCTCAAGATCGACGTCTACCGCTCGAGCGGCCCCGGCGGGCAGTCCGTCAACACGACCGACTCCGCCGTGCGCATCACGCACCTTCCGACCGGCATCGTCGTCTCGATGCAGAACGAGAAGAGCCAGCTGCAGAACCGCGAGGCCGGCATGCGCGTGCTGCGCGCCCGCATCCTCGCCCGCCAGCAGGAGGAGCAGGCCGAGCTCGACTCCGCCGCCCGCAAGAGCCAGATCCGCACGATGGACCGCTCCGAGCGCATCCGCACCTACAACTTCCCGGAGAACCGGATCGCCGACCACCGCACCGGCTACAAGGCCTACAACCTCGACGCCGTCATGAACGGAGCGCTGGATGCCGTGATCGACTCCTGCATCCAGTTCGACGAGGAGGCCAGGCTCGCCGACCTCGGTGCGGATGCGTGATCTGGCCGCATGGCCGACTCATCCAGCAGCAGGAACAAGACCCTCGTAACGTCCGTGCCGGTCGAAGAGTTCCTCGCGACCGTGACCAACGCGCGCCGGCTCGCGGACGCCAGGGAGATCATCGCGATCATGCGGCGGGTCTCGGGCGAGGAGCCGATCATGTGGGGCCCCTCGATGATCGGATTCGGCAGCTACCACTACCGCTACGACTCGGGTCACGAGGGCGACGCGTTCATCATGGGCCTCTCACCGAGGGCGGCGTCGATGTCGGTCTATGGGCTCTATAACGCTTACGACCCCGACCCGCGCCTGGAAGAACTCGGCCCGCTCACCGCGGGCAAGAGTTGTGTGTACATCACGAAGTTCGAGGCGATCGATCACGGGCTGTTCGAGGCGATGGCGAGGGATGCCTGGGTACGGCAGGGTGGATCGGCGCCGACGCACTCCGAGTGATGGCGCCTCGGCGGGCACACACGTCCGGACGGGCCACAATGGACGCATGCTGACCACCATCCGCGACCTCCGTGCGAGCGCCGTTTCCGAGCTCGCCGATGCCGGCGTGCCGGACCCGGAGGTCGACGCCGAGCTGCTCATCGGTCACGTGCTCGGCCTCGGCAGGGGAGCGGTGCAGGCGAAGATCGCGATGGATGCCGAAGTCGGCGAGGAAGAGGCCGCGGCCTTCCAGGCACTCGTCGTCCGCCGCGCCACGCGGGAGCCGCTCCAGCACATCACCGGACGCGCACCGTTCCGCAGTCTGGAACTCGCGGTCGGCCCCGGCGTCTTCGTCCCGAGGCCGGAGACCGAGCAGGTCGCCCAGTTCGCGATCGACGCGCTTCTCGCATCCGCGGAGCCCGAACCGGTGGCCGTCGACCTCGGAACTGGCAGCGGCGCGATCGCGATCGCCCTCGCTACCGAGGTGGCCCATGCCCGCGTGTTCGCGATCGAGCTCTCGCCGGACGCGCACGCCTGGGCGGCGCGCAACGCCGCCGCATCCGGGGCGACCAACCTCGAACTCGTGCTCGGCGACCTCGCCGACGCATTCCCCGAGCTCGACGGGCGCGCTGCCGTCGTGATCTCCAACCCGCCCTATGTTCCGACGGATGCCATCCCGCGCGATCCGGAGGTGCGTCTCTTCGACCCCGCCGCGGCGCTCTACGGCGGCGACGACGGACTCGATGTCGTTCGCACCGTCTCGCGCACGGCACTGAGGCTCCTGCATCCAGGCGGAACGGTCGTGATCGAGCACGGCGAACTGCAGGGCGAGGCCATCAGGGGGCTCCTCACCGAGGACCGCTGGCGCGCAGTGGCGACCCACCCCGACCTGCTCGGCCGGCCGAGGGCGACGACGGCGCTGCGCTGATCACAGTACGGTCAAGCGCGCTCGGCGAACGCTCTGACAGCCGCCAGGAGACTGTCCGTCACGGGCTCGTTCTTGACCCACTCGATCTGGTAGCCGTGGATCCCGACCGCGTCCGCGCCCGCGACGTTGCTCGCGGAGTCGTCGGTGAAGAAGGTGTTCTCCGGGCTCGCCCCGAATCGATCCATCGCGAGCCGGTAGATCTCGGCATCCGGTTTGCGCACGCCGAGCCCGCTGCTCACGAGCACGTTCTCGCCGACGAGCTCGGCGACATCCGGCGCCATGATCGCGAACGACTCTGCGAACGGTGCCGGGTTGTTCGTGAGGACTCCCACCGTCCCGAGCGTTGCCGCCGTGCGGAGGGCATCCACAGAGCCCGGTATGCGTGTGCTTGCGAGCATGCGCGTCTCGCGCCAGCCTTCGAGCGTGAGACGGGCTCCGGTCTGTCGGTTGAATTCGGCCAGATATTCCTCGGAGGTGGACCATTCCCCGGCCTCCGCCCGCTTCTCGAACCCAGCCGCCCACCAGTCCTTCGCGAGGCGGTACTGGCTCACTCCGGTCAGCACGCTGAGGGAGGGGAGCCGGATGCGGAAGTCGTAGTCGTAGAGCGTCTCGTCGAAGTCGAACAGGTACAGGTCCACCCAGGGCTCCTCGCTGCACCGTCGTGGTGCCATCAGAACTCCAGTCTGCCCGAAGTAGGATGGCAATCGACATGGCGACCATCTACGACTGCTCGGACAGCACCGAGCTCCTCACCGGCATGCGCCTGGCGCGTCAGGCGCTCGGCATGGGCGAGCTCATCGTGCTGCCCACCGACACGGTGTACGGCATCGGCTGCGACGCGTTCAACGAGGCCGCCGTGCGTCGGCTGCTCGAGGCGAAAGGACGGGGCCGCGACGCCCCGCCACCCGTTCTCATCCCGGGGATCCCCACCCTCAACGCCCTCGGCGAGAACGTTCCCGACGAGGTGCACTCACTCGTCAAGGAGTTCTGGCCCGGCGCCCTCACCGTGATCGTCGCCGCACGCGAATCCCTCAAGTGGGACCTGGGGGACACCCACGGTACCGTCGCGTTGCGCATGCCCGACAACGACATTGCGCTCGAGTTGCTCTCCGAGTCCGGACCGCTGGCCGTGTCATCCGCGAACCTGACCGGCCAGCCCGCCGCGACGACCGCCCAGGAGGCGTTCGACGCCCTCGGCGATCTCGTCTCGGTCTACCTGGACGGTGGACGCGTCGGCCAGCAGGTCGATTCCGGCAACGACCCCGGTTCGACGATCGTGGATGCGACGGGCATCGCGCTCGGCAGAGAGCTCACGATCGTCCGGCACGGCGCCATCCCGGACGAGGCGATCTTCAGGGCGCTGGGTTGAACGAGACAGCGCCGTGATCTTCTACATCCTGGTGTGCGTGATCTCAGCGGTCGTCACGTGGGGTCTCGCATGGGCGACCTGGAAGCTGAGCACGAGATTCCGGCTCTACCCCTCCATCCGCGAACGCGATGTCCACTCGACCCCCACCCCGCGGCTCGGCGGAGTCGCCATGTTCTTCGGAATTCTCGTCGCGTTCGGCGTCGCGAGCCAGGTGAGCTGGTTCCGACTCGTTTTCGCCAACCCCGGGCAGATCACGGCCATCCTCGCCGCCGCTCTCATCATCGTCGTGATCGGCGTAGCCGACGACATCTGGGACCTGGACTGGCTCACCAAACTCGCGGGGCAGATCATCGCGGCGGGACTGCTCGTGTGGCAGGGCGTGCAGCTGGTGACCGTTCCGATCGGCGGGATCACCATCGTCCCGCCGGTTCTCGGCCTCATGCTGACGGTCGGCGCCGTCGTGCTGGTCATGAACGCGGTGAACTTCATCGACGGACTCGATGGCCTCGTGGCGGGGGTCACGGTCATCGCGAGCGGCGCCTTCTTCATCTACAGCTACCTGCTCGCGCGCAACGTGGGGGAGACGCCCTATTTCAACCTCGCCTCCCTCATCACCGCCGTCCTCATCGGGGCGTGCATCGGGTTCCTGCCGCTGAATTGGCATCCGGCGAAACTCTTCATGGGGGACTCCGGCGCACTCCTCGTCGGACTCCTCATGGCGACATCGGCCATCTCTGTCACGGGGCAGATCGACCCGGACTCGCTGCAATCCGGCAAGCTGCTCGCACCGGCGTTCATTCCGATTCTCCTGCCGCTGGCGATCCTCCTGATTCCGCTGCTCGACTTCATGCTCGCCGTCACGAGGCGCATCCGTGCCGGAAAGTCCCCGTTCAGCGCGGATCGCAAGCACCTCCACCACCGGTTGCTGGACATGGGACACACTCACCTGCAGGCCGTGCTCATCTTCTATTCGTGGACGGCGGTCGTCGCCATCGGCGTCCTGAGCTTCCTGTTCGTGCCGTGGGGCTGGTCGCTCGCCTTCATCGCGGTCGGCCTTGTCATCACGACCGTCCTGACTCTCGCGCCCCTCGGGAAGAAGCTGCTCAACCGTCGAAACCCGGGTGGGGCGCCTCTCGATCTGGCATCCACCGTTCCGCCGATTCAGGGCGCCCCGGTCTCGGAGCGAAAGGGGAGTGCGTCGTGAAGGACTCCGTCGTGGGGCAGGATCCCGCACCTCACCGGGCCGTGTCGCCCGTGTACTCGAAAGCACTTCGGTACGGGGCGGTCGTCACCCTCGGCATCGCGGTCGTCGGTTCGGTGGTCGGCTACCTCGTCGTCGGGCTTCCCGGAGTGTTCAGCGCGCTCATGGGGGCACTGCTCGCCATGGTCTTCATGGGGCTCACGGCTGCGAGCATCCTCGTCGCGTCGAGGGTCACGGAGGGTGCTCCGCCGCCGGATGTCCGGTTCTTCGCCATAATCATGGGTACTTGGTTCGTCAAGCTGCTCGTTTTCATCGGTGTCGCCATCTGGCTGAGGAGCCAGTCCTGGCTCGACCCCGCCGTCTTCTCCATCGCGGCGATCGTGGCGGTCATCGGTCTCCTGATCGCCGATATCGCGGCTTTCCAGACCAGCCGGGTGCCCTATGTCGACGTGGCCCTGCCGGGCGATGGGTCGAATTCGACGGAAAAAACAACCCCGAATTCTTGATAGGGTTATGAAGGTTTTTCCTTCCGAACGCTGCGCGTCGCGCCCCACGTCTGGAGTACATCCTGCTCGCCTCTGTCCTTACCACGTCGTTGCTCGTCGCCGCTGACGAGTCAGGCGGCGGTGACTTCGTGGGCCCGTCGATCAACGAATTCTTCCCGGCGCCGATCCTCTTCATCGGCACCCCGTTCGAGCTCAACCGCATCATGCTCATCCGTCTTCTCGCGGTCGCAGCACTTCTGCTCATCCTGTGGCTGGGCACGCGCAGGCTCAAGCTCGTCCCCGGCCGCGGCCAGGTCGCCATGGAGTTCGCCATCGACTTCGCGCGCAAGGGCATCGCCATCGACACGCTCGGTGAGAAGGAGGGCAAGCGCTTCGCCCCCCTCATCATGACGATCTTCTTCCTGACCCTCGCGCTCAATGTCACCGGCACGATACCCGGGCTGCAGATCGCGAGCACGGGTCTCATCGGCCAGGCGATCATCCTCTCGATCATCGCCTATGTGACCTTCGTCTACGCCGGCATCCGCAAGTTCGGCGTCGGCCGCTTCTTCAAGAACGCGCTGTGGCTTCCCGGTGTGCCGGTCGCGATCAAACCGATCATCGCGGTGCTCGAAGTCCTGTCGACCTTCATCGTGCGGCCGATCACCCTCACCCTTCGACTCACCATGAACATGGTCGCCGGGCACATGCTGCTCGTGCTCTGCTTCCTCGCGACCGGATTCTTCTTCAACATGCTCATCAGTGGAAGCGCGTGGGGCCTCATCGGCGCCGGAACACTGCTCATGGGCATCGCCTTCGTCGTCCTCGAGATCTTCGTGGCCGCCCTGCAGGCCTATATCTTCGCCATCCTCACGGCCATCTACATCCAGCTGGCCCTGGCCGACGAGCACTGAGTTCTCGGCACCCACGTAACACCTCGAAAGGAACACCATGAATCTCGTCGGACACATCGCACCGCTCGCCTTCGGCCTTGCGGCCATCGGCTCCGGTATCGGCGTCGGCGTCATCGTCGGAAAGACGGTCGAGTCGGTTGCCCGCCAGCCTGAGCTCGCCGGCCGCCTCCAGACCCTCATGTGGATCGGTATCGCCATCACCGAGGCGCTGTGCTTCATCGCCATCGGTGTCGCCTTCATCCCGTTCCCAGCCCCGTAAGCCCTCAACCCAACGATTCGAAGGAGTACTGAGTGCACACCGCATTCTTCCTCACTGCGTCCGGGCCGGAGGCCGAAGGGTCCCACAGCATCCTGTTGCCGGAGCTGCCCGACCTGATCTGGGGCTCGATCGCCTTCGTCGTCGTGCTCATCGTGATCCTGCGGGTGGTCATGCCCAACATCACGCGTGCGCTCGACGCACGTCACGACGCCATCGAGGGCGGGATCAAGCGCGCGGAGAAGGCTCAGGCCGAGGCCGCGTCGACCAAGGACCAGTTCGAGGAAGCCCTCAAGGAAGCACGCACGGAGGCCGCGAAGATTCGCGAGCAGGCGCGAGCGGACGGGGTGCGCATCCTCGCAGAGCTCAAGGAGCAGGCACAGGCCGAGGCGGCTCGCATCAATGCGGCAGCCCTCGCGACGATCGAGGTGGAGCGCCAGAACGCCCTGAACTCACTGCGAGGCGAAGTGGGTACGCTCGCACTCAGCCTCGCGTCGAGCGTCATCGGTTCCAGCCTCAAGGATGACAAGGTCTCCGCGTCGATCGTGGATCGATTCCTCGCCGACCTCGAGGCCGACTCGTCCACGAAGGCGGGAAAGTAAATGGGCTCAGCGACCAGGGAAGCGGTTGCCGCGGCGAAGGCGGCCATCGCCGCACGCCCGTCGGCCGCGACACTGGCCGTGGGCGAGGAGATCTTCTCCGCAGCCCGCGCCGTCGCCGGGTCGGGGCAGTTGCTCGTGGCGCTCACGGAGCCTGCCGCGGATCCCGCCGCGAAAGCTGCGCTCGTCTCCTCCGTGTTCGGCGCCCTGAGCGTCGACGCACGCGAACTGATCTCCGGCCTCGCGCGCAGCAGATGGTCGGAGTCCTCCGATTTCCTCGCCGGGCTGGAGGAGGTCGGATTGCGCATCATGGCGGCATCCGCCTCTGGAATCGACATCCCGTCCGAGCTCTTCGAGTTCGGGCAGCTGGTCTCCTCGAACGCGGAGCTCGAGCTTGCCGTCGGCAGCAAGCTCGGTGACCCATCGGCGAAGGCGGCTCTCGTCGAGAAGCTGCTCGCGGGTCGCGTGAGTGAGCAGACCATTGCGATTCTCAGCCACCTCGTCCGGCAGCCGCTCGGCCGCCGGATCGGCGCGCTCGTGAAGCACGCTGCGGATGTCGTGGCCGACGAGTCGTCACTGGCGATCGCCACGGTCACCGTTGCGGCCCCCCTGAGCAGCGACCAGCTTGATCGGCTGCGATCCGGACTCGCGAAGAAATACGGGGACCTGCGCATCGACCAGGTGATCGATCCGACCATGATCGGCGGTGTACGGGTGGCCGTCGGCAGCGATGTCATCGACGACTCCGTTGCCACCCGATTGAAAGAACTCAAACTTCAGCTCGCCGGATAGCGGCTGAGAAGACCCAAGGGGCATTCGCGCCCCGCAAGCAGAGGAAAGACAATGGCAGAACTGACCATCAGCCCGGACGAGATCCGCGACGCCCTCCAGGACTTCGCGAAATCGTACGAGCCCGGGAAGGCCGGAGCGACCGAGGTCGGTTCCGTCATCGACACGGCGGACGGCATCGCGCACGTCGAGGGCCTCCCCGGCGCCATGGCGAACGAGCTCCTGCGCTTCGCGGACGGCACGCTCGGCCTCGCGCTCAACCTCGACGAGAGCGAGATCGGCGTCGTCATCCTCGGAGACTTCACCGGGATCGAGGAAGGCATGGAGGTGACCCGTACGGGCGAGGTCCTCTCCGTCCCCGTCGGCGACGGTTACCTCGGTCGCGTCGTCGACCCGCTCGGCAACCCGATCGACGGCCTCGGCGACATCGCGTCGGACGGTCGACGGGCTCTCGAACTCCAGGCGCCGGGCGTCATGCAGCGCAAGAGCGTCCACGAGCCCATGCAGACCGGTATCAAGGCGATCGACGCCATGATCCCGATCGGCCGCGGACAGCGCCAGCTCATCATCGGCGACCGCCAGACCGGCAAGACGGCCATCGCGATCGACACCATCATCAACCAGAAGGCGAACTGGGACTCCGGGGACGTCAACAAGCAGGTTCGCTGCATCTACGTCGCGATCGGCCAGAAGGGTTCGACCATCGCGAGCGTGAAGGGCGCCCTCGAGGATGCCGGAGCGCTCGAGTACACCACGATCGTCGCGAGCCCCGCATCGGACGCCGCCGGCTTCAAGTACCTTGCGCCGTACACCGGCAGCGCGATCGGACAGCACTGGATGTACGGCGGCAAGCACGTGCTGATCGTGTTCGACGACCTGTCCAAGCAGGCGGAGGCGTACCGCGCCGTGTCGCTCCTGCTGCGCCGCCCGCCGGGACGCGAGGCATACCCCGGCGACGTGTTCTACCTGCACTCCCGTCTGCTGGAGCGTTGCGCGAAGCTCTCCGATGAGCTCGGCGCGGGCTCGATGACCGGGCTCCCGATCATCGAGACGAAGGCCAATGACGTCGCGGCGTACATTCCGACGAACGTCATCTCGATCACCGACGGGCAGATCTTCCTCCAGTCGGACCTGTTCAACGCGAACCAGCGTCCTGCGGTGGACGTCGGCATCTCGGTGTCGCGTGTCGGTGGCGACGCCCAGGTCAAGAGCATCAAGAAGGTCTCCGGAACGCTCAAAATCGAGCTCGCACAGTACCGATCGCTCGAGGCGTTCGCGATGTTCGCATCCGACCTGGACGCGGCGAGCCGCCGCCAGCTGGCTCGGGGCGCGAGGCTCACCGAGCTGCTCAAGCAGCCGCAGTACTCTCCATACCCGGTCGAGGACCAGGTCGTCTCGATCTGGGCCGGAACGAACGGAAAGCTGGATGAGGTCCCCGTCGAGGACATCCTGCGTTTCGAGCGGGAACTGCTCGACTACCTGGGTCGCAAGACGAAGATCCTCGCGACGCTGCGGGACACTAACGTTCTCGACGATGCGACGGTCGACGAGCTCGACAAGGCCGTCGATGCGTTCAAGCTCGAATTCCAGACCGGTGAGGGCAAGCCGCTCATCTCCGCGGGAACCGAGGAGTTCGAGGAAATCGCACCTGAGGACATCGCCCAGGAGCAGATCGTCGTCAAGAAGCGCCGGTAGAAAACAATGGGAGCACAACTTCGGGTCTACCGGCAGAAGATCAAATCTGCCCAGACGACCAAGAAGATCACGAAGGCGATGGAGCTCATCGCCGCATCGCGCATCCAGAAAGCACAGCAGCGTGTTGCGGCCTCCGGACCGTATTCGCGCGCGGTGACCCGGGCGGTGTCGGCGCTCGCCAGTTACTCCAATGTCGATCACGTGCTCACGACGGAGCCGGAAAAGGTCGAACGGGCGGCGATCCTGATCTTCTCGTCCGACCGGGGTCTGGCCGGCGCGTTCAACACGAACGTCGTCAGGGAGGCGGGAGAGCTCGCCGCGCGACTGCGTTCGGAGGGCAAGGACGTCGTCCACTACCTGGTGGGCAGGAAGGCGATCGCGTACTTCAATTTCCGCAAGCGCCCGATCGAGCAGTACTGGGTCGGCGGAACGGACAACCCCGAGTCGTCCACAGCCCACGAGATCGGCGAGGCGCTCGTCGCGCGCTTCCTTCAGCCGGCATCCGAGGGCGGGGTCGACGAGATCCACATCGTCTACAACCGTTTCGTGAGCATGCTCACGCAGGTTCCCGAGGTCGTTCGCCTGCTTCCCCTGGAGGTCGTCGAGGGCGTCGAGGAGCCGGGGGACCGCACGGTCCTACCGCTCTACGAGTTCGAGCCGGATGTCGACGACGTGCTGGATGCGCTGCTTCCGGTCTACATCGAGAGCCGCCTCTTCAACGCGATGCTCCAGTCGGCGGCCAGTAAGCACGCGGCGACCCAGAAGGCGATGAAGTCGGCGAGCGACAACGCGGACAAGCTCATCAAGGACTACACGAGACTGGCCAACAACGCGCGCCAGTCCGAGATCACCCAGCAGATTTCCGAGATCGTGGGCGGCGCAGACGCCCTCGCCTCGGCGAAGTAGCCAACAGGAGAAACAGGATAGCCATGACGACGACAGCTCCGGCCCCAAAGAAGCCAGCAGCAGGGAAGCCAGCAGCGAAGAAGCCCGCCGCACGCAAGAGCGCTGCCGCGAAGGACCAGGCGGCACAGGGTCAGCCGACGAAGCCAGGCGGCGTGGGGCGCATCTCCCGTGTCACCGGGCCGGTGGTGGACATCGAGTTCCCGCACGACGCGATACCGGACATGTACAACGCGCTCAAGACGACCATCACCATCCGTGACGAGGCGAACGAGATCACACTGGAGGTGGCGCAGCACCTCGGTGACGATGTCGTCCGCGCCATCTCGCTCAAGCCTACGGATGGCCTGGTTCGTGGCCAGGAGGTCCGCGACACGGGCGCGCCCATCTCCGTCCCCGTCGGTGACGTCACCAAGGGCAAGGTGTTCAACGTGATCGGCGAGATCCTGAACGCCGCGCCCGGCGAGAAGATCGAGATCACCGAGCGCTGGCCGATCCACCGCAAGCCGCCGGCGTTCGACCAGCTCGAGTCCAAGACCCAGCTGTTCGAGACCGGCATCAAGGTCATCGACCTGCTCACCCCGTACGTACTCGGTGGCAAAATCGGACTGTTCGGCGGTGCCGGTGTCGGCAAGACCGTCCTCATCCAGGAGATGATCCAGCGCGTTGCGCAGGACCACGGTGGTGTCTCGGTATTCGCCGGTGTCGGTGAGCGTACCCGTGAGGGCAACGACCTCATCCACGAGATGGAGGAGGCGGGCGTCTTCGATAAGACCGCGCTCGTCTTCGGCCAGATGGACGAGCCGCCGGGCACGCGACTTCGCGTCGCGCTCTCCGCCCTCACGATGGCGGAGTACTTCCGCGACGTGCAGAAGCAGGATGTGCTGCTCTTCATCGACAACATCTTCCGGTTCACGCAGGCGGGCTCCGAGGTGTCGACCCTCCTCGGGCGCATGCCTTCCGCGGTCGGTTACCAGCCGAACCTCGCGGACGAGATGGGCATCCTGCAGGAGCGCATCACCTCGACGCGTGGTCACTCGATCACCTCGCTTCAGGCGATCTACGTCCCGGCCGACGACTACACCGACCCCGCCCCGGCGACCACCTTCGCCCACCTCGACGCGACCACGGAGCTCAGCCGCGAGATCGCCTCGAAGGGTCTCTACCCTGCGGTCGATCCGCTCACCTCGACGAGCCGCATCCTCGACCCCCGCTACCTCGGCGAGGACCACTACCGGGTCGCGACGACGGTCAAGCAGATCCTCCAGAAGAACAAGGAACTGCAGGAGATCATCGCGATCCTCGGTGTCGACGAGCTCTCCGAAGAGGACAAGATCACCGTCTCGCGGGCTCGCCGCATCCAGCAGTTCCTCTCCCAGAACACCTACATGGCGAAGAAGTTCACCGGCGTCGAGGGGTCGACGGTTCCGCTCAAGGACACGATCGAGTCATTCGACGCGATCTGCCGCGGTGATTTCGACAGCGTCGCCGAGCAGGCGTTCTTCAACGTCGGTTCGATCTCGGATGTCGAGGAGCGCTGGGCGCAGATCCAGAAGGAGAACGGCTGACATGGCCCTTCTCAACGTGAGCGTCGTCTCGGCCGACCACGAGGTGTGGTCGGGCGAGGCTCGTCAGATCGTGGCCAAGACCCTGATCGGCGAGATCGGGATCCTGGCCGGGCATGAGCCCGTGCTGGCGATTCTCGACGTTGGCGAAGTGCGCATCACCCTCGAAGACGGCAAAGTCGTGAGGGCGCGCGCCGAAGACGGTTTTCTGTCCGTCGAGCACGACATGGTCACCGTGGTCGCGCGTGCCGCTGAATTAGTGCACGCCGACTCTTCCACGCATTAGTGCACCTCCTTCTTCCTCCCTCGGAGACCAAACGCGACGGGGGAGTCGAGGGCAGCGCACTCGACCTGGGCGCTCTGGGATTTCCCGCACTGAACCCGGTGCGCCGGCGTATGCTCGCCGCAGTTCGCTCGCTGTCGAGCAATCGAGTGAAGGCTGCTGCGGCGTTGAAACTCGGGGCGACCCAACTGTTCGAGATCGACCGGAACCGGGCGCTGCGCCGCTCACCCGTCATGGCCGCGATGGATCGCTACACGGGAGTTCTCTACGAGGCGCTGGATGCCGCGACGCTTCCTGCGGCTTCGCGCGGCTTCGCGGAGGCGCACGTCGTCATCCACTCCGCGCTCTTCGGACTGGTGCGGGCGACCGATCCGATCCCCGCATACCGGCTTTCGCACGACTCATCGCTTCCCGCGCATCCGCTCGGCCGGAACTGGCGAGGGCCGCTTGTCGCCGAGCTGGAGAAGCTGGCTGGGAGCCAGACAGGGCCGGGGCTCATCCTCGATCTGCGTTCGGAGTCGTACGTCGCACTCGGACGAGCGCCGGAGCACGCGCTGTTCCTGCGGGTCGTCACCGAGGAAGTCGGTGGTGCGCGACGAGCACTCAATCACTTCAACAAGAAGGGCAAAGGCGAGTTCGTGCGCGCGCTGCTGCTCGCCGAGACCGACCACGTGGATGTTGATTCGCTTCTTCGTTGGGCCACGGCAGCGGGCATCCGCCTCGAGAGAGGCGAACCGGGGGAGCTGCAGCTCGTGGTGTGAGCCGCCGACAGCCGAAGGGTCATGCGGCGAGCAGGATTCCTTCGTGTTCGAGAAGCCAGAGCTTGGTCGGAATGCCGTTGCCACCGCTGTATCCGGTCACACGGCCATCCGAACCGAGAACGCGGTGGCAGGGGACGATGATCGGGATCGGATTCGCGCCGATGGCCCCACCGACGGCGCGCCCCGCAGTCGCCCGACCGGTCCCGAGGCCCAGTTCGCCATAGGTCGTGACCTCGCCCCACTCGAGCGCGGAGAGCTGGTCCCAGATGGAGTGCTGGAACGCGGTTCCGCGGGCGGCGAGGGCGAGGGAGAAGGAGCGGCGCCGGCCGGCGAAGTACTCATCGAGCTGGCGGGCAGCGCGGTCGAGCACGCGATTTGATTTCTCGGGTGTGGACTCGAAGGGGAGGTGGCCGTCCTTCGCAATCGAGAGGGAGGTGATGGCCTTGCCGTCGCTCGTGAGTTCGAGGCGACCGAGGGGGCTGTCGATCCGGCGGAGCCAGGCGGGGGAAGTGGGGTTCGGCATTCTTCGACGTTACGCCCTCGCGGTGACACGTCGACCGCCGGAGTGGCCGGATGGTGGAGGACGAAGCGAATGCCGCGCTGTGCAGGAGTGGATAGCGTAGGAGCATGACAGAGCCGAATTCCGAGACCGCGACCAACCCCATCCACTACCGCAACCTGGGGCCGTCCGGCCTGCGGGTTTCCACGATCGGGCTCGGCTGCAACAATCTCGGCCGGGCCGGAACGGTGACCGAAACCCAGGAGGGAACGGATGCCGTTATCGGCGCCGCGATCGACGCGGGGCTCACCCTCTTCGACACGGCCGACATCTACGGCAAGGAGCGCGGGCTGAGCGAAACCCTGCTCGGTAACTCCCTCAAGGGTCGGCGAGGCGACATCGTGCTCGCGACCAAGTTCGGGATGGGCATGGCCGGCGCCAATGGCCCTGACTGGGGCGCCCGTGGATCGCGCCGCTACATCCGGCTCGCCGTCGAAGCGTCACTGAGGCGCCTGCAGACGGAGTGGATCGACCTCTACCAGTTGCATGCTCCCGATCCGCTCACGCCGATCGAAGAGACGCTCGCGACGCTCGACGACCTCGTCGCCGAGGGCAAGATCCGGTACTTCGGCCATTCGAACCTCGCCGGCTGGCAGATCGCCGAGGCGGAGTTCACGGCGCGGCTCGGCGCGCATCCGCGATTCGTGTCGGCGCAGAACGAGTACAGCCTGCTCGCGCGTGGCGTCGAGGCGGAGGTGCTGCCCGCGGTGCGCCAGTACGGCCTCGGCTTCCTGCCGTTCTTCCCGCTGCACAACGGCATCCTGACCGGCAAGTACACGCGGGAAGGAGGACCTGCGGGTTCGCGGGTCATGGGGGAGAAGCGCTATCTCATGGAGCGGGTGGATTGGGACGCCGTCGAGCGTTTCCAGGCGTTCTGCGACGAGCGTGAAGTGACGATGCTCGAAGCGGCGTTCGGCTGGCTTCTCGCCCAGCCGAACCTCACGAGCGTCATCGCCGGGGCGACGACTCCGGAGCAGGTGCGTCAGAACGTTGCGGCGGCGTCGGCGTGGGTTCCGGACGCCACGGCGCTCGCCGAGATCGACACGATCTTCGCTCCCTGACTGCCAGGGCCAGACTGCTAAGGAACGAGAAGCACGACCTTGCCGAGTCCGTGGCCGGTTTCGGCGTCCTCGAACGCTGCGACGACATCCGACAGCTGGTAGGTGCCCCTGATCGGAATGACGAGCTCGCCGTCTGCGGCCTGTCGTGCGAACTCGGCGAGCTCCGCCGAGGTCTTCTTGCCGCCGCCGACCCCGTTAACGCCGAGCTCATCAATCGCGCCGCGGTCGGCGACCGTGTTGATGCGCTCCGGCGGGATACCGAGCGCGAGCGCAATCCGGATGGCGTTCCCGCCGATCGTGTCGAGGGCCGCCGTGTAGTCGCCCGGCACCGCAGCGCGCAGGCGCTCGAGCTCGCTCGTACCGCCGGGGATGTCGCCGTAAGCGACCGGGATGACCCCGAGCCCGCGCAGGAACTCGTGGTTGGCCTCGCTCGCCGTGCCGACGACGGTGGCCCCCGTCGCCTTCGCGAACTGCACCGTCACGATCCCGACGCCTCCGGCAGCCGCGGTCACGAGCACAGTATCGTCTGGTCCGAGCTCCAGCGAATCCACTGAACGCCGTGCGGTGTTGGCGACGAGTCCGATTCCAGCGGCGACGGCCCAGTCGAGCCCAGCCGGCTTCGCCGCGATCTGGCTTGCGGGTACGACGACGTATTCCGCCTGCGCGCCGCGGCCGATCCAGCCGAGCACTTCGTCGCCGACCGACCAGCCCGTCACGCCGGCGCCGACCTCGTCGATGACGCCGGCGAACTCGGCGCCCTGCAGCGAGGGGAGCTGATGGTTCGGGATGTAGCCGCCACGGCGAACTTTGAAGTCGAAGGGGTTGAGTCCGGCTGCGCGTACCGCGACGCGCACCTCGCCATCGCCGGCGTGCGGCTCCGGTACCTCGATGACCTCGAGCACCTCCGGACCGCCGTACTCGCTGTACCCGACCGCCTTCGACATGAAACCCCTTTACTCGTCGCCTTCGCGACGACCCTCCTTCGAGTCTAAGTCGGAAAGGTCGACCAGGCGTCGAGCATAAGCAACTCAAGTTGACAAACCAGAGTAAGCAACTAAAGTTGCCTGGATGGACGACGAACGCATTCTTCCCTTGGGGGAGCGAGCCGACGGGCTGGCTTCAGTCATTGCACTGCGCACGATGGCCGATCGCCTGGAAGACCTCGAGGTCGAACGCGCGATGCGTGAGGGCTGGTCCTGGTCTCAGGTCGCCGAGGCGCTCGGTGTGACCAGGCAGGCCGTTCACAAGAAGCACGGTCGCCGCCTCATCGACGCGGGTGTCGACCTGAGGAGGAGAAATGACTGAGCCGAGAAGTGCTTTCGGAACCGCGGTGAGCAGGGCCTTCCATGCGGCTCACGAGGAGGCTCGGCATCGTGGTGGCACCGTCGTCGAGGCGGAGCATCTCCTGCTCGCTCTCGCCGACGAGTCCAACGACACCTGCGGCTCTCTCCTGCGAGAGCACGGGCTCAGCCGGGAGGTGCTGACGGATGCGATCCGCAGGGAGCAGGTCCGATCGCTCGCCTATGCCGGAGTGGAGCCGTTGCCGGATGGGGACGTCGTCCTCGATCGCCGCCGCGGCCCTGTCCGGCTGGGGGCGTCGGCTCGCGCGGCGGTCCGGGCCGGAATGAAGGCGGCATCCGAAAAGCACCGTCCTCGGCGGGCAGCTGACCTGCTCGTAGGCATCTTCAGCGCCGAACTCGGTACCGTGCCGAGGGTGCTCGGCATCGCCGGTGTCGATCGGCTGCAACTCTTGTCCGCCCTCAACGAACACACCGCAAGCGGAGTTGCGGAGTGAGCACTCACTCAGTTACGCTTCCCCTCGTGCACATCACAGCCAATCCTTCATCGACGGGTGGTCGCGCGCGTCCGCTCTCCGTCGAAGACCGGCAGGCGATGATCATCGACGCGGTGATCCCGCTCCTCGCCGTGCACGGTCGCGACCTCACCTCGAAGCAGATCGCGGAGGCCGCAGGGGTCGCAGAAGGCACGATCTTCCGGGCATTCGGTGACAAGGATTCGCTCATCACAGCTGCCGTCGAACGCTTTCTCGATCCGGAGCCGATGCGTCGTGAGTTGCGGGCGATCGACCCATCGCTCGACCTGCATGCAAAGGTTCTCATGATCATCACGGTCATGCAGACGCGATTCAGCGAGATCTTTCGGATCATGGCGCTCGTCGGGCATGAGCGTCCGCCGCACCGGCACGAACGGAACACGTTCATCGATATCCTCACCGAGGTGCTCGGATCGGACCTCGAACACCTCAACTGGCCGGCCAGCCGCATCGCCCACATCATCCGGCTCATGAGCTTCGCCTCCGCCTTTCCCCAGCTCAATGACGGCATGGAGTTCACACCGGATGAGCTCACCACGATCGTGCTCCACGGCATCGCCGGCAGCCCACAGCATTCCCAGAACACGCACCCAACAGAAAGCCAGGACTAATCCGCATGTTGCTCAAGATTCTCGGCCGGTACCTGAAGCCGTACTGGCCCCTGCTGGTGGCGGTGGGCGTGTTCCAGCTCGCGCAGTCGCTCGCCTCGCTCTACCTGCCGAGCCTCAACGCCGACATCGTCGACAACGGGATTGCCAAGGGCGACGTGCCGCACATCTTCACCGTCGGCGTCATCATGCTCGGGATCACCGTGCTGCAGGTGGCCTGCGCGATCACCGCCGTCTATTTCGGCGCGAAGGTCGCGATGTCGCTCGGCCGCGACCTGCGGGGCGGCATCTTTCACACCGTGAGCGAGTTCTCCGAACGCGAGGTGTCCCAGTTCGGCGCTCCGTCACTCATCACGCGCACGACGAATGATGTCCAGCAGGTGCAGATGGTGGTCCTGATGACCTGCACGCTCTTCGTCTCCGCGCCCATGCTCGCGATCGGCGGCGTCATCATGGCTCTGCAGCAGGATGTCGGCCTCTCCTGGCTCATGGCCGTGAGCATCCCCGTCCTCCTGGTTGCCGTCGGCGGGATCATGAGCCGGATGGTTCCGCTCTTCCGCCTCATGCAGAAGCGGATCGACAAGGTCAACCTCGTGCTGCGCGAACAGCTCACCGGCATCCGGGTCATCCGCGCCTTCGTTCGGGAACGCCACGAGACGGATCGCTTCGCGAGTGCCAACGCGGACCTCACCGAGACGGCGGTGAGCGCCGGTCGTCTGTTCGCCCTCATGTTCCCCGTCGTCATGCTCGTCATGAACGTCTCGAGCGTCGCCGTCATCTGGTTCGGCGGCATCCGGGTGGGGGAGGGCGACATCCAGGTCGGTACGCTCATGGCGTTCCTCCAGTACCTCATCCAGATCCTCATGGGTGTCATGATGGCCACGTTCATGGGCATCCTGCTCCCGCGTGCGGCGGTGAGCGCCGACCGCATCGGCGAGGTTCTCGAGACGAAGACCTCGGTCGTCATGCCGAAGAACCCGGTGACCGAGGTCACCGAGGTCGGCACGG
This sequence comes from Terrimesophilobacter mesophilus, assembly GCF_014200375.1. GTDB lineage: Bacteria > Actinomycetota > Actinomycetes > Actinomycetales > Microbacteriaceae > Terrimesophilobacter > Terrimesophilobacter mesophilus. The sequence goes on from NZ_JACHBP010000001.1 coordinate 2,281,308, forward strand.
TCGAGTTCCTCGACGCGACGTTCCAGTATCCGGGAGCGGAGGAGCCGGTCCTCAAGAACCTCACCTTCGCCGCCAGGCCGGGCAGGACGACGGCGATCATCGGCAGCACCGGCTCCGGCAAGACGACGCTTGTGAACCTGCTGCCGCGACTCTTCGACGTCACAGGGGGATCGGTGCTCGTCGACGGCGTGGACGTCCGGGAGCTCGACCCCGACCTGCTGTGGAGTCTCATCGGCCTCGTTCCGCAGAAGCCGTACCTGTTCTCCGGAACCGTCGCGAGCAACCTGCGCTACGGCAAACCGGATGCGACCGACGAGGAGCTGTGGGAAGCCCTCGACATCGCCCAGGCCAAGGACTTCGTCCTCGAGATGGAGAACGGCCTCGACGCCGAAATCTCGCAGGGGGGCACGAACGTGTCCGGTGGGCAGCGCCAGCGCCTCGCGATCGCGAGGGCGCTCGTGAAGAAGCCGGAGATCTACGTGTTCGACGACTCCTTCTCCGCGCTCGACACCGGCACCGACGCGAGACTCCGGCATGCACTGGCCCGAAAGGTTCACGGCGCGACGATGATCATCGTGGCCCAGCGGGTGTCGACGATCATCGACGCCGACCAGATCATCGTGCTCGAGAACGGCGAGATCGTCGGAATCGGCACCCACGAAGAATTGAATGAGAGCAATACGACGTACGCGGAGATCGTGTCATCGCAGCTCACGGCGGAGGAAGCACTATGAGCGACGACAAGAACGGCCAGCAGGCGGCGACGGCTCGCCCGCCGGTACGCCGTGGGCCCGGCGGGCACGGACCGTTCGGAGGTATGGGCATGCCCGCCGAGAAGTCGATGAACTTCGGTCCGTCGGCCAAGCGCCTGATCGGACGCCTGCGTCCGGAATGGTTCGGGATCATCTGGGTGCTCCTGCTCGCCGTTGCGAGCGTGGCGATGACGGTGATCGGGCCGAAACTGCTCGGCAACGGCACGACGCTGATCTTCGAGGGAGCATTCTCTCAGTCGCTGCCGGCCGGTGTCACCAAGGCGCAGCTCATCGCCGGTCTTCGGGCGCAGGGCGAGGATGGCAAGGCGGATCTACTGAGCGGAATGCACCTCACGCCGGGAGTCGGTATCGACTTCCACGCGCTGTCGATGATTCTCATCTGGGTGCTTGCCCTCTACATCCTGTCGTCGGTGTTCGGATGGCTGCAGGCCTACGTGCTCAACGACGTCGTGCAGCGCACGGTGTACCGGCTTCGCGAGGACATCGAGGCGAAGGTCAATCGCCTTCCGCTCAGCTACTTCGACAAGACTCCGCGCGGTGAGCTGCTCAGTCGTACGACGAACGACGTGGACAACATCTCGCAGAGCCTTCAGCAGACGCTGAGTCAGATCGTCACCTCCCTCCTGATGGTGGTCGGCGTTCTGCTCATGATGCTTCTCACATCGCCTCTGCTGACGGTCATCGCGCTCGTGACGATCCCGCTCACGATCGGCATCACGATGGTGATCGCGAAGCGCTCCCAGAAGATGTTCGTGGCCCAGTGGAAGAACACTGGCGAGCTGAACGCGCAGATCGAGGAGAACTTCACCGGTCACGCACTCGTCAAGGTCTTCGGCCGCCAGAAGGAGGTCGCCACCGTCTTCGGCGACAAGAACGAGGAGCTCTACCAGGCAAGCTTCGGCGCACAGTTCGTCTCGGGCATCATCATGCCGTCGATGATGTTCGTCGGTAACCTCGTCTACGTCGCGATCGCCGTCGTCGGCGGACTCCAGGTGGCGAGCGGCGCCATGCGGATCGGCGACATCCAGGCCTTCATCCAGTACTCACGCCAGTTCACCCAGCCGCTCACCCAGCTCGGCAGCATGGCGAACCTCCTGCAGTCGGGCGTGGCCTCGGCCGAGCGCGTGTTCGAGCTGCTGGACGCCGACGAGCAGAGTGCGGATGCCGAACCGGCCTCGTCGCCGGCCGCCACGAGCGGCCGTCTCGAATTCGATGACGTCTCCTTCCGCTACACCGAGGACAAGCCGCTCATCGAGCAGGTGAACCTCGTCGCACAACCCGGGCACACGATCGCGATCGTCGGGCCGACCGGCGCGGGCAAGACGACGCTCGTGAACCTCATCATGCGGTTCTACGAGCTGAATTCAGGCCGCATCACGCTCGACGGCGTCGACATCGCCACCATGACGCGCGACGACCTGCGAACGCGCATCGGCATGGTGCTCCAGGACACCTGGCTGTTCGGAGGCACCATTCGCGAGAACATCGCCTACGGCCGCCCGGATGCCACCGAGGAGGAGATCGTCGACGCCGCGACCGCGACGTACGTCGACCGCTTCGTGCGCACGCTGCCGGACGGGTACGACACCATGCTCGACGACGAGGCATCGAACGTGAGCGCGGGCGAGAAGCAACTGCTCACGATTGCGCGGGCTTTCCTTGCACGCCCCAGCGTCCTCATCCTGGACGAGGCGACGAGCTCGGTCGACACGCGCACGGAGGTGCTCGTGCAGCACGCCATGGCGGCGCTGCGCAGCGATCGCACGAGCTTCGTGATCGCGCACCGCCTCTCGACGATCCGCGACGCCGACCTCATCCTCGTGATGGAGAACGGTCAGATCGTCGAGCAGGGGAGCCACACGGAGCTGCTCGAGGCGGATGGCGCCTACGCGCGACTTTACGACGCGCAGTTCGCGGGGCCGATCCTGACGGATGAGGAGTTGGTCGAGGAGGCGTAGAAGGGTCTCGTCAACCGCCGACGAGCGGCGACATGATCCTCGCGGCGAGCGATGGGCGGCGCGTGACGCGTTCCTCGAGGTCGGCGATGTCCATGGCGAGAAGGCCGAGGTTCGCTCCGATGAAGCGCAGCGGCTCCGGTTCCCAGTTGCGCGAGCGGTGGTTCACCCAGGGCAACTCCACGAGCTCGGAGTCGGCGCTCGTCACCAGGTCGGCGATGGTCCTGCCGGCGAGGTTCGTCGTGCTCAGGCCGTCTCCGACGTAGCCACCCGCCCAGATGACTCCGGATGCCGCATCATGGTCGACCGCTGCGTGCCAGTCGCGAGGAACGCCGATCGGGCCGCCCCAGCGGTGGGTGACCGCGGCATCCGCGACCTGGGGGAACAACTCGCCGAGCGTGCGCCGCAGGTGCTCGAAGACGCGCGGAACGCGGTCGTATTCCGCGCGGAGCGCACTGCCCCAGTGGTATCGCGCCCCGCGCCCTCCGAACGCGAACCGGTTATCCGCGGTGCGCTGTCCGTAGATGAGCAGGTGGCGGAAGTCGCTGAACGTGTGGCCGTGATCGATCCCGAGCTCGTCCCACACGGCATCCGGAAGCGGTTCGGTGGCGATCATGAGCGAGTACAGCGGCAGGACGCGGCGGTGCGTCTGCCGGAAGCTCGCGCCGAAGCCCTCGGTGGCGATGACGATCGAGCCCGCCGTCACGGTGCCGCGGTTGGTCGTGACCCGACCCTGCTCCCAGGCGAGGACCTCGGTCTCCTCGAAGACGGTGCCTCCGAGCGACTCGACGACGCGCGCGAGCCCGCGCACGAGCTTGCCGGGATGAAGGCGGGCGCAGGCGGGTTCGAGAATCGTTGCCATGGTGCCCGCAGGGCCCGGTTTCGATACGTCCTGCGGGCTGCTCAACCAGCGAACCTGGTCGACGCCGTAGTGCTCGGCCTCAGCAACTTCGGCCGTCGCGCGAGCGAGTTGGGGTTTCGATCGAGCGAACAGCAGCGTGCCGCTCTTCGCGAAATCGCAGTCGATACCTTCCGCCTGCGCGACCCGTCCGACTTCGTCGACGGTGTCGATCATGGCGCGGCGCATGGCCAGGGCCGCATCGAGTCCGTGGCGGCGTTCGAGCGCCGCCGTCGACGCGGGGAAGAGCGCAGAGCACCAGCCGCCGTTGCGACCGGATGCGCCGAACCCCGCGATCTCCTTCTCGAGCACCGCCACTCGCAGGCCGGGGGAGCGCTTGAGCAGGTAGTACGCACTCCACAGCCCCGTGAGCCCGCCGCCGACGATCGCGACGTCGAACTCGCGGTCGCCGGGTAGAGCGGGTCGCGGAAGCAGTTCGTCCGCACCCGATTCCACCATCGAGTCGAGCCAGAAGCTCACGCCTCGATAGTCGTCCGCCCGGCCCATTGCCGCGCGGTCTAGAGCCGCGACCACGCCTCGGTCAGCACGCTGCGAAGGATGCCCTCGATCTCGTCGAACTCCGCCGGGCCGATCGTGAGCGGCGGGGCGAGCTGGACGACGGGGTCTCCCCGGTCATCAGCGCGGCAGTACAGCCCAGCGTCGAAGAGCGCCTTGGAGAGGAACCCGCGCAGGAGTCGCTCGGACTCGTCGTCCGTGAAGGTCTCCTTGGTGGCCTTGTCCTTCACGAGCTCGATGCCGAAGAAGTAACCGTCGCCGCGCACGTCGCCGACGATCGGCAGGTCCATGAGCTTCTCGAGTGTCGCGCGGAAGATCGGCGAGTTCTCGCGAACCCGTTCGTTGAGCTTCTCCTCCGCCATGATGTCGAGGTTCTCCAGGGCCACGGCGGAGGACACCGGGTGTCCGCCCCACGTGTAGCCGTGGTAGAACGTCGTGTCGCCGTGCTTGAACGGCTCGTAGATGCGCTCGTTCACGATCGTCGCTCCGGCGGGCGAGTAGCCGCTCGTCATGCCCTTCGCACAGGTGATCATGTCCGGCACGAAGTCGTAGGTCGTCGAGGCGAAGGTGTTGCCGATGCGTCCGAACCCGGTGATGACCTCGTCGGCCACGAGCAGCACGTCGTACTTGTCGCAGATCTCGCGGACGCGCTGGAAGTATCCGGGGGGTGGCGGGAAGCATCCGCCCGAGTTCTGCACGGGTTCGAGGAAGACAGCAGCGACCGTCTCCGGCCCCTCGAACTCGATCATCTCCTCGATGCGGTTCGCCGCCCACAGGCCGAAGGCCTCTGGTGAGCTCCCCGTGAAGCCGGCCTCGTCCGCACGGTAGTAGTTCGTGTTGGGCACGCGGAACCCGCCCGGCGTCACGGGCTCGAACATCTCCTTCATGCCGGGGATGCCGGTGATGGCCAGCGCTCCCTGCGGCGTCCCGTGGTACGCGATGAAGCGGGAGATCACCTTGTGTTTGGTGCCGCGTCCCTGCAGCTTCCAGAAGTACTTGGCGAGCTTGAACGCGGTCTCGTTGGCCTCGCCACCACCGGAGGAGAAGAACACGCGATTGAGGTCGCCGGGGGCCTCAGCCGCGAGGCGGTCGGCGAGTTCGATGGCGGTGGGGTGCGCATACGACCAGGTGGGGAAGAACGCGAGTTCCTCCGCCTGCTTCGCCGCTGCCTCCGCCAGGCGACGCCGGCCGTGGCCGACGTTGACGACGAACAGGCCGCTCAGCCCGTCGAAGTACTTCTTGCCCTTGCTGTCCCAGATGTGGTGGCCTTCTCCGCGCACGATGATGGGTACCCCTGCGCCGCTCTCCATGACGGATTGCCGTGCCATGGCCATCCAGAGGTGATCCTTGGCCTTCTGCTGCAGCTCGGCCTCGTTGAACGTGGTCGCCGGTGTCTCGAGCATTGTCATTTCTCTTACCTTGTTCCCCAGTTATAGAACTGTTTCTGAAGTTTGAGATACACGAACGTCTCGGTGGATTGCACACCGGGAATGCTCCTGATCTCCTTGTTGAGCAGATTGATGAGGTCTTCGTCGTTCTCGCACACGATCTCCGCGAGGATGTCGAAGGTGCCCGCCGTGAGCACGACGTAGTCGATGGCGGCCACGCGCGCGAGCCGATCTGCGATGGCCGTCGTATCGCCGGTCACCCGAATTCCGATCATCGCCTGCCGGTAGAAGCCGAGCTGCATGGGGTCGGTGACCGCGACGACCTGCATGACGCCGGAGTCCGTCAACTTCTGCACCCGCTGGCGGACGGCGGCCTCGCTCAGGCCCACGGCTTTGCCGATCTCCGCATAGGAGCGTCGGCCATCCGACTGCAACTGTTCGATAATCGCCTTCGACACGGCATCGAGCTGCATTGGCTTCCCATTGGCGCTCATGTAACGATTCTGTCAGTCGAATCGTGTTCTGACAAGCGAATCCGCATCCACGCGCGCCCTGAACAACGAAATCGGTGGAACGCCCGTGTCCTCGTCGCGGTGATGCCAGTGTGCGACGATGGACGAGTGCAGAGTACGCCTCCCCGCAGCAGTACCTACACTGCGAGCGTTCGCGTCGTGGCCATGCTCATCGTCGGACTGGTCGCGGCCGTTGTCACCGGGCTCTTCGGCTCGTGGAGTTACTCGGTCATCGCCGGCTGGATCGCGGCAGCCGTGACGTACACGTCCTGGGTGTGGATCAGGGTCGGGAGGATGGGCGCCGAAGAGACCAGGGTTCACGCCACGAGAGAGGACCCGTCGAAGGGATTCGCGGATGTCCTGCTCGTCATCGCGAGTCTCTGCTCACTCGTGATAGTGGTGTTCGTCCTCATCGCGTCCGCGTCTCTCGGCGGAGCGGGACGCGCGGCGCTCGCCGGCCTCGCCATCGCCAGCGTTGCGCTCTCCTGGGTGCTCATCCACACCCTGTTCATGCTTCGGTACGCCTTCCTGTACTACGACGGGACCAGGGGAGGCGTTGACTTCAACCAGAAGGAACCGCCGGACTACGGCGATTTCGCGTATCTCGCGTTCACGATCGGGATGACTTACCAGGTGTCGGATACGTCGCTCGGCGGCAGGGACTTCCGCGTGACTGCGCTGCGCCACGCCCTCCTGTCCTATCTCTTCGGGGCAGTCATCCTCGCCACCGTCATCAACTTCGTCGCCGGTCTCGGGGGCTGAGCGACGTGGCGAGCGCTGGGCCAGAGGACTACGACGGCGAGAAGACGATCCTGGGAGCACCGCAGCCACCGCCCCTCATCGAACCGGGGACGGCGGAGGCCGACACCATTATCGTGACGAGGGCGGCACGGGACCCACGTGCCGATGCGGCTCCGCGGTCGCCGGCAGAGGCTGTGCCCCCGGTCGAGGTCGGCCCGGAGCGATTCGCACTGAGCATCGGAAGCCACGCGCCGATCCCGCTCGACGTGCCGGCGTATATCGGGCGTAGACCGAGCACACCGCGCATCACGGGCACGAGGATGCCCAGGCTCGTCATGGTCCCCTCGCCGTCCCGCGAAGTCTCCAGCACGCACGTCGAACTCCATCAGGAAGGAAGCGCTGTCGTCGTCACGGACCTCGGATCCACGAATGGGACGACGGTGACGAATCCGGGATTCGCGCCGCTCGGACTGCGGCAGGGCGAGTCGGTCGTTGTGGCTGCCGGCTCGGTGGTGGATATTGGGGATGGAATCCGGATCGTCATCGTGACCGATCCGACGTCGCTCCCAGGGGAAGGCGAAGCGTGACAGTTCTCGGTCACAGCACCGACCGCAGTGAGATACCGGTACCGGGAGCGAAGGGCTCCGCGGTGTCGCTGTCCTGGGGGGTCGCCACCGACACCGGTCACAAACGAGCGCACAACGAAGACAGTCTCGTGGCGGCGGGGACGATATTCGCCGTCGCCGACGGGATGGGCGGGCATGCGGCAGGGGATGTCGCGAGCGACGCCGTCGTCACTCGGCTCGCCGAGCTCGCCAACTCCGGCGTCGTCGACCCCGAGGCCATCGTCTCCGCGCTGCGTTCGGCGACGGTCGACATCTCCCACGCGATCGACGAGAGGGAACTCGGAGTCGGGACGACGGTGACCGGCGCGGCCATGACGAATCACGGCGGACATCCTTATTGGGTCGTCTTCAATGTGGGGGATTCGCGCCTCTACCTGTTCGAGCACAAGGTCCTCACCCAGATCACCGTCGACCATTCCGTCGTGCAGGAGCTCGTCACGGCGGGACTCATCACCTCCGCGGATGCCGAGAACCATCCGGACAGCAACGTCGTGACGAGGGCGGTCGGATTCAACGCCGAGCCGGTCCCAGACTTCTGGCTCGTTCCGGTCACGGCGGGCTCGCGCCTTCTCGTGTGTTCGGACGGGCTCACGCGGGAAGTGAGCGAGCTCCGGCTGCGCCTTCACCTGGCCGCGAGACTCAGTGCACGTGAGACAGCTCTCGCCCTCGTGGACGCCGCCCTCGCCGAGGGCGGGAGGGACAATGTCACGGCGATCGTCATCGATGTCGTCTCCGCCGAGAGCGGAAACGGCGGTGACATCCTCGACGACGGAGACACGGCCCCGGTACGCCGGGTCTCCGACACCTGAGCCGGCGGTGAAGGCCCTAGAAATGGGGCGGGAGAACTTGCTGGGAAGACTGTCATACTTGGCGCGAGTCCAGGACCCGTCTGCCTACAATGGACGCGGGCGGAGCGAGCGCTACCCGATGCGTCGTGCCCGCGAGTGAGTGAGCGAGGGGGCACCCATGGCGAGACGCTTGCCGTCGCAGCCTCCTGTGCTGCCGGGATTCTCCCACGTGCACATTCTCGGTTCCGGCGGCTTCGCCGATGTCTTCCTGTATGAACAGAACATGCCGCGGCGTCAGGTCGCGGTCAAGGTCATGTTGAGCGAGATCGTCAACGACCAGGTGCGTCAGATGTTCCAGGCCGAGGCCAACCTCATGGCGCAGTTGAGTGCGCATCCGTCGATCCTGACGGTGTACCAGGCGGGCGTCTCCGCCGACGGGCGACCGTACCTCGTCATGGAGTTGTGCTCGCCGTCGCTCAGCGAGCGGTACCGGCGCGAGCGGATCCCGGTCCCCGACATCCTCCAGATCGCGGTGCGGATCGGCAGTGCCGTGGAGACGGCGCACCGTGCCGGCGTCCTGCACAGGGACATCAAGCCGTCGAACATCCTGCTCACCGCGTACGGGCATCCTGTCCTCTCGGATTTCGGGATCGCATCGACGCTCAGCGAGTCCGACCACCGGGAGGCCGTCGGGATGTCGATCCCGTGGTCCGCTCCCGAGGTGCTCATGGATGAGACCTCCGGAAGTGTCGCATCGGAGGTCTGGTCGCTTGCTGCGACCGTCTATTCCCTGCTCGCGGGCAGATCGCCTTTCGAGGTCCCCGGCGAGTCCAACAAGTCCACCGACCTCATCGGTCGGATCAACCGCGCGAAGGTCCAGCCCATCGGGCGATCGGATGTCCCGGAGAGTCTTGAACACCTCCTGCGCAAGGCGATGTCCCGCAAACCGGACGGGCGGCCCTCGAGTGCCATGGAGTTCGTGCGGGGACTGCAGGCGATCGAATCGGAGCTCGGTGTCCCGCAGACGCCCGTCGAGGTGGCCGTCGACGACTGGGCGCTCGCGACGGTGGGAGACCTGGGCGACCGGACGAGGATCCGCGGAGTCGCCGGGGCGAACCAGCATGCGGCATCCCGACTGCGCAAACGGCGCAGGCTTGCTCAAAACGATTACGCGCCGGTCGGAACGGTCCTGCGGGAGACCGAACAATCGCAGCCCAGCGCGAACACGAAATCCACCTCGCGCGGGAAGGGCATGCAAGTGCTGGCCTGGTCGCTCGTCGTGAGTGCCGTGCTCGTCATCGCGCTCGGCGCGGTGGCCACGATCGTGCTCATTCGCAGCAACTCCGATCGCATTCCGAAGGTCACCGACATCCAGTCTCGCCAATCGATCGACTCGATCGAGTTCAGTTGGGCCGATCCGGGATTGCTGCCCGGCGACTCGTACCAGATCTCCACCAATCAGGGCACGTCGAGCAGTATCCAGCAGTCGACGACGTTCTCGGTGGATGCGAACCCCGGCGATCACGTGTGCATCACCGTGACGGTCAACCGCGAGGGGAAGACGGGCGATCCGAGCGGCGAGAAGTGCGTGGAGTTCGGCGGCTGATGGGTCATCATGTTTAGACAGTGGCTCGCCGGCCACCGGTCCCTCGCCGTCACACTGACCAGTGCGACGGCAATCGTCGCGCTCGTGGTGACGACGGCTGTCATCTCCGGCGGGTATCCGGCGCAGAAGGTCGAACTCAATGACGCGTCGGTGTGGGTGTCGAATGGTGCGAAGCAGTTCGTCGGCAGGGCCAACACCGAGATCCTGCAGCTGAACACCGTCGTCGCGAGTGAGAGCAGCGAGCTCGAGGTCGTCCAGAACGGGCTCACTGTCCTGATGTTCGACGAGGGCAGCAGCAAGGTCAACATCATCGACCCGGCCACGTCGACGATTCTGGACACGGTGCCCATGCCCACGAATTCGCCAGGGCTGTTCACCGCGCAGGACAACGTCGTCGTGACGGACGGTGACGGCCAGGTCTGGATCATGCCGTCGAGCGAATTCGAGCACTTCGACCCGGAGACACCACCGAACCTGAGCCTCGGCGCCGAGTCGGTATTCGCGATGAGCGGTGACGGCGACCTCATCGCCTATTCGCGGGAGGCGCAGGTCGTCTATCGAGTCGATGCAGCGGGGACCGGGACCGTCGTCGAGTCCCATGCCCTCACCTACGGCGACGCTGCGAGCGACCTCTCCGTCACCTGGGTGGGCTCATCCTGGGCAGTTCTGGATGCGACGGCGAGAACGATCGTCATCAACGACACGGTCGTCGACCTCTCCGGCATCGTCGGGGTCGGCGAGCGCCCGAAGCTGCAGGTCCCCTCGAGTTCCGGCACCGGCATCCTTCTCGCCACCGCGAGCGGTCTCCTGCTGTTTCCGGACGGCGGAGGTGAGCCGGTCGATCTCGTCTCCGGAACATCCGGGAGCCCGGCTGCACCCCTGCAGGCCGCCGGATGCACCTTCGCGGCGTGGTCGGGCGGGACGGCGTGGCGGGCATGCGGCTCGGCCGATCCGGTGACGATGACGCTCGCGGCGATGCCCGTCGGCGCGGTGAGGCTCATGTTCGCCCGCAACGGCGACAGGGTCGTCCTGAACGACCCGCGAGGAGGGGGGTCGTGGGCGGTTCAGGCACGCGGTGAACTCATCGACAACTGGGAGGGCCTCGCGCACGTCCAGAAGGAGCAGCAGCAGGTCAAGGAGGACAACCTCGACACACCGCCAGAGTATGAGAAGGTCCAGCAGCCGCCGGTCGCCGTGGACGACAAGTTCGGCGCGCGCCCCGGCCGAAGCGCGATCCTTCCCGTCCTCTTGAACGATTACGACCCCAATGGTGACGTTCTGGTCATCTCCCAGGTGAGCACGATCGATGCGTCGGTGGGGCACCTGGATCTCGTCAACAACCGACAGCAGGTCCAGATCACACTCGCCGATGCCGCGCGTGACTCCGTCTCATTCCGCTACACCGTGACGGATGGCCGTGGCGGTGAGGCGACGGCGACCGTCACCGTCGCGGTTCGCCAGCCGAGTGAGAATTCGCCGCCCGTACAGATGCGCAAGAGCAAGACGCTTGTCGCGCAGGGCGGCCGCGTCACGACATCGGTCCTCGGGGACTGGGTCGACCCGGATGGCGACGCCTTCTACCTCGCCTCGGCATCGACCGCGTCCCCCGATGTCGCGAGCTTCAAGCCCGACGGCACGATCGTCTTCGTCGAGGGCGGGGCTGCGAGCACCTCGAGGTCGGTCGCCCTCGTCGTGACCGATGGCACCGCTCAGTCCTCCGGCACGCTGTCCATCACGGTCAGTCCACCGGGCAAGGTGCCGATCATCGCCGACCCGTTCGTCGTCCTCGCCTACGCGGGGCAAGATGTCACCGTACATCCGCTCGCGCACGTCCGCGGCGGAACAGGGCAGATCCGGCTGAGCAGCGTCCCTTCCCGCACCGGAGCCACCATCACCGCGAGCCTGGACGCCGGGACCTTCCGGTTCTCCAGCAGCCAGGTGCGGACCTTCAGCCTCGAATACGTCGTCACGGACGGCGACCAGACCACGACGGGTGTCCTCCGAGTGGATGTCGCAGCCCCGCCGGATGCGAATACCAAGCCGATCACCGTGCCGAAGACCGTCTTCGTCAAGTCGTTGAGCAGCGAGACGGTCGACATCGCGAACTCGGACATCGACCCGGCCGGGGGAGTGCTGCTCGTGACGGGCGTCACCGACATCCCCGCAGGAGCCGGCGTCCAGGCGGAGGTGCTCGACCAGCGCTCGATCCGGGTGACCCTCACGGCGCCCCAGGAAAGCGGACCGGTGACCTTCGGCTATCGCGTGACGAACGGCCTCGCGGATTCGGACGGGACCGTCACGGTCATCGAGATCCCGCGACCTGCGAAGCTTCAGCCGCCGATCGCCACCGACGATGCGATCTCGGTCCGCGTCGGCGCTGCCATCAACATCCCTGTGCTCGACAACGACGTCCAGCCCGATGGCGAGGTGCTCACGCTCGACCCGCAACTGACGACGGCGCTGAGCGGGGACTCCGGTCTCCTGTTCGCCTCGGGCAACATCCTGCGCTACCTCGCCCCGGACAAGCCGGGGAACTTCACGGCGAGCTACTCCGTGAGCGGGCCGGACGGCCAGAACGCGCAGGCCGAAGTCCACATCGCTGTTCGAGAGGTCGTCACCGCGACCAACAGTGCGCCGGTGCCCGCCACGGTCGTAGCGCGGGTGCTGGCCGGCGAGAGGGTGAACGTCCAGATCCCCTTGACCGGCATCGATCCCGACGGAGACTCCGTCCAGCTGCTCGGCCAGGAGACGAGCCCGGAGAAGGGAGCCGTCACGGCGACGGGCGCAGACAGCTTCACCTACGAGGCCGGCGACTATTCCGCCGGTACCGACACCTTCACCTACACCGTCATCGACGCACTGGGCGCGCGGGCGACGGGAACCGTGCGGATCGGGATCAGCCCGAAGGTCGGCGGAGCACGCAATCCGGTTGCGGTCGCGGACGAGGTGTCCATCCGGCCGGGGGGCACCGTGACGATCCAGGTCCTCGCGAACGACTCCGACCCCGACGGCAGTCCGCTCACCGTGACGGAGGTCCATCCGGTCAGCGACCTCGACGTCGTGGCCTCCACCGACGGGAACGTCGTCACCGTGACCCCGCCGGTCGAGCCGGGGCAGTACGGACTCATCTACTCGATCCAGAACGCATTCGGCGGTACGAGCCAGAACTTCGTCACGGTGACGGTCTCCCCGGACGCACCGCGTGCGCTCCCGGTCGCCAATGACACGGTCTTGACGCTCACCGACATCCTCGGTCGTGATTCGATCGATGTGAACGTCCTCGCGAACGTCTTCTTCGCGGATGGGCCGGTGAGCAGGCTCGGCGTCTCGCTGCTGCCCGGTTACGACCGGAACGCTACCGTGACGAGCTCGAAGCGCGTCACGGTCACCGTCGGTCAGAAGCGCCAGATCATCCCGTTCTCGGTGTCCAATCCGGATGACCCCTCGATCGTCGCCTACGCATTCGTGTGGGTGCCCGGCTATGACGATGCACTCCCGCAGATCAACCGCAAGGCCAGGCCGCTCACGGTCGTGAGCGAGTCGACGCTCACCATCCCGCTCAACGACTACGTGATCGCGATCGGCGGAAAGCCGGTACGGATCACCGATTCGACGACGGTGCGGGCCACCCATGCGGACGGCGCGAGCCTCGTCGTGGACGACCAGACGCTGCGGTTCAGGTCCGCTGAGAAGTACTTCGGGCCCGCATCCATCTCCTTCGAGGTGACGGACGGCACATCGGCGAGCGATCCGAATGGCCGAACCGCGACTCTCGTGCTTCCGATCAACGTCACGCCGCGGGAGAACCAGCCACCGGTGTTCAATGGCGCCGTGATCGACTTCGAGCCCGGCCAGGAGAAGACGATCGACCTGCTTCGTCTGACCAACTACCCGTACCCGGACGACCTGAATGAACTCGCATACACGGCGCTGGCTCCGCTCCCCGTCGGTTTCAATTACACGCTCACCGGTCAGACGCTCACGATCAGTGCCAAGGCGAACGCGAAGAAGGGCACGACGACCGCCCTCGTCCTCGGGGTGCGCGACGACCTCGTCGACGGGAAGGCGGGAAGCATCCAGTTGAATGTCGTCGCGTCGAGCCGACCTCTGGCGAGGCCTGCGTCGGACAGTGCCGTCACCCCGCGAGGGCAGACGACGACGATCGACGTGCTCGCGAACGACGAGGCCACGAACCCGTTCCCGGGGGAACCGCTCTCGGTCGTCGGAATCCGCGGAATCGACGGGGACTCCCTGCCGCCCGGTGTGACCATCACGCCGAGCGCGAACCTTCGGACGCTGACCGTCACGGTCACGAAGGAGGCGCCCGCCCAGGATGTGAACGTGCAGTACCAGGTCGCCGACGCCACGAATGACGTCGACCGGTACGTGTGGGGAAACGTGCGGCTGCAGATTCAGGATGTACCGGACCCGGTCACCGGCGCGCGCGTCACGGCATTCGGCAATGAGAACGTCACGGTGGCCTGGAGTCCCGGCTCGTTCAACAACTCGCCGATCACCGGATACGAGGTCACCGCGACACGCGTCGACTCGGGAGCGCTGGTCGGCGTGACCCCGTGTCCGGCGACGAACGGATGCGTCATCAGGACGCCGGGGAACGGCCCGAACAACGCATTGAGGATCTCCGTCGTCGCGATCAATTCGATCGGCCCATCGGATCCGGCAGTCATTTCCGGCCCGGTGTGGTCGGACGTCCTCCCTGCTGCACCGTCCGGCGTGAGTGCCGCCCCGACGAATACCGCAGCGGCTGGGGGCTCTCTGGAGATCGAGTGGTCGGGGGTGCCCGACCCGCCGTCCGGCTCGCCTGTCGTCGGCTACACGGTGCGCATCACGGGCCCGAACGTCGACATCTCCCGACTCGTACCGGCCGGAACGACGACCCTCGCGTTCGGCAACAGCGCCGGGACGCTGACCCCTGGCGTCGGGTACTCGGTCAACGTCTACGCCCGCAACAGCGCCCAGGTCGCGGGCGAGTCGGCATGGCTGCGCAACTCCGCCGTCCCCGTGACAGCGGTCGGCCCTCCTGGCCAGGCGGCGGGAGGCGTCACCGGCGTCGTCATCAATGCCCAGGGTTATGTCAGGGTCAGCTGGGGGGCGAGCAATCCACAGGGAGCACCCGGCGTCACGTACACGGTCGGACGGTTCGACTCGACCGACACGCTGCCCACCACGTGCCAGGCACCGAATCCTGGCTCCGGCAAGCCCGGTTTCACCGACACGACCTGGATCGACGAACACACCCAGGACCAGCACACCTACCGCTATGTCGTCTATTCGGACAACGGCTATTACTGCACCACGACCGCATCGGGGGATGTCCTGACCATGCGTGCGCCCGGGAAGGCGGCCGGCCAGATCTGGCTCCAGCCCAACGACGGCCAGTACGACATCCAGGTGCGCAACGACCTGTCCGTCGCCTCTCTCACTGCGGCGAAGTTCGAATACGACGTCAATGGGGACGAGAACTGGCGGGATGTCGTCGAGGGCCAGTTCCTCACCTCCGCAGCGGATGCGTCGGTGTACGGCAACGCCATCACCATCCGGTTCCGTGGATGCCGTGACATGACGGATGCGTTCTGCGGTCCGCCATCCGATGGAATGACACGGACGCCGTTGAACACGAGGGCGACGGTCATCAGTTGCGTGGTGGGCGCCCAGGTGGTGGCGGGACCGCCCGTCAATGCCGGCGACCTTCCCGTCAGTTACACCTATTCTTTCAACACGGGAGCCGGATTCGGCGGCTACGGGCCGGACAGCACCGTTCCGTCCCCGACCGTCCCGCTCATCGGACAGACGAGTGTGCGGGTCAAGGCCGTCGTCGACTTCGGCGTCGGGATACCCGAACATTCCAGCCGATACTTCACCGATCCAGGATTCGTCGAATCGAACTGCATGGAGGCACCATAATGTCCGAACAACCAACCGGTACCGCACCCAAGTCGGGCGGTGCCGCGACCATGACGCCGGAACAAGCGACCTGGTTCGCGGACATCTTCAACCGACTCGTCGCCGGTGTGGACCAGGTGCTGCTCGGCAAGACGTTCGTCATCAAGCTCGCATACACCGCGTTCCTGAGTGAGGGACACCTGCTTCTCGAAGACTTCCCCGGGACCGGGAAGACCTCCCTGGCGCGGGCCATGTCGCAGAGCGTCGACGGGTCGACGAGCCGCATCCAGTTCACACCCGACCTGCTCCCGGGCGACATCACGGGTGTCAGCATCTACGACCAGAGCTCCCGGAGCTTCGAGTTCCACCAGGGCCCCGTGTTCGCGAACATCGTGCTCGCCGACGAGATCAACCGTGCGAGCCCGAAGACCCAGGCAGCGCTCCTCGAAGTCATGGAGGAGGGCCAGGTCACCGTCGACGGGGTGACCCACATCGTGGACGCTCCGTTCATGGTCATCGCGACGCAGAACCCGATCGAGCAGGCCGGCACCTACCGCCTTCCCGAGGCCCAGCTGGACCGCTTCATCATGAAGGCCTCCATCGGATACCCGGACCATGCGTCGACCCTGCGCATCCTGCAGGGCGCCGGGGTGAAGGCGCACGACGTCGTCATTCCGCCCGTCGTGTCCTCCAGGATCATCACCGAGATGGGCACGCTCGCGCGCACCGTCCACGTCGACCCGTCGATCAACGACTACGTTTCCAGGCTCGTCGACGCATCCCGCAACTCCGACGAGGTGCGGCTGGGGGCCAGCGTGAGGGCTGCACTCGCGCTCGTGCGCACGGCCAAGACCCTCGCCGCCGCGAGCGGGCGACACTACGTCATCCCAGACGACGTGAAGGTCCTCGCAGAGCCCGTGCTCGCCCACCGCCTGGTGCTGGACCCGGAAGCAGAGTTCGAGGGGGTAACGGCGTCGAGCATCATCGGCCAGCTCCTGCTGGAGACTCCTCCGCCATCAGACCGGCAGGCCGTGTGAGCTCACCCGACCCGACGCAGAAACTCCCTCGATCGACGACTCGAGGGAGTTCCGCTCTGCCCTCGACACGGTTCGATGCGTCATCGTCGTCGTCGACCCAGGGCCTCACGAACGTCCGGACGAAGATCGTCGGAGACCGCACGGGGGTCATGGCCGACGCGATCGTCTCCGTGGTCAGGGTCAGTCGGGACATGGGCGGAGTCCTGAGGGCCTGGCTGTCGAAGGTGTCGTCCGTCGTCACACCGCTCGGATGGGCGATGCTCGCCATCGTGCCGCTCGCGTTCGCGCTCGGGTACTCACTCGGCTGGATGGAGCTCGTCGTCGTCGCCTGGGCCGGGCTCGTACTCCTCATCGTCGCCTCGGTCTACCTCGTTGGGCGAAGTTCCTTCACTGTGAGCCTCGGTACCGCGCACTCCCGCGTCCTCGTCGGGGAACCGGCGAGCGGATCGGTCACGATCGCGAATCCGACTCGCCACCGCATCCTCGGCGCCACCGTCGAGGTCCCGGTCGGCAGCGCGCTCGCCGCCGTCGCCATGCCATCGCTTGCGCGCGGAGCCGAGTTCTCGCACGAATTCGCGGTGCCGACCGGGCGTCGCGGAGTCATCCAGATCGGGCCGGTCCGAACCATCAGGGCCGACCCCATCGGTCTCGTGAGACGCGAGATCATCTGGACGGAGTCCCAGGACCTGTACATCCACCCGCGGACTATCGGCGTCCCCAGCACGACGACGGGATTCATCCGTGACCTCGAAGGCAACCCGACGCGGCAGATCTCGAACAGCGACGTGTCCTTCCATGCCCTGCGCGAGTACGTCCCCGGGGATGAGCGCCGCTACATCCACTGGAAGAGCACGGCGAGAACCGGCCGATATATGGTTCGCCAGTTCGAGGAGACCCGCAGGAGTCACCTCGTCATCGCACTCAGCCTCGCGAGCTCCGACTATGCGCACGAGGATGAGTTCGAACTGGCCGTGAGCGTCGCCGGATCGCTCGGAGTGAGGGCGATCAAGGACGCTCGGGCCGTGTCCGTCGTCGTGAGCGAGAAGACCCCGGATTTCGCCAAGCGGAAGGTCTTCGCCGTCTCGCAGCTGAGCACGCTCACGCGCAGCAGGCTGCTCGACGACCTGTCGCTCATCGACCTCGACGAATCGGCGCTCAACGTCAGGGATGTCGCAAGGGTCGTCTCCGAGCAGGTGGCCGGCATCTCGGTGGCGTTCCTCGTGTGCGGATCGAAGACCACTCCGAACGAATTGCGTGCGGCATCCGCCTCCTTCCCCGTGGACGTGGAGGTCGTGGCCATCGTGTGCGATCCGGAGGTCGTGCCGGGACTCCGCAGGGTCGCCGGGCTGAGCGTGCTCTCGATCGGATACCTCCAGGACCTGCAGAAATCCCTCGCGAGATCGGCCGCAGCGTGAGCCGGGCGCGCGATGTTCCTCTTCACGACCATGGGAGAAACCCCGGGTTCATCGTCGTCTCGACGATCATGCTCGCGCTCTCGACAGCCATCGCATCTCTCGCCCTGTGGCCGAGCTACGGAAGCGCGTCGCTTCTCGTGCTCATCGCCGTGACCTTCGCGGCCGCGGCGGCCATCGCGATCCTCGGAGCCGTGTTCCGCTGGTCGAGTCCGGTTGTTCTCGTCATCACCGTCGTCGCATACCTCGCCCTCGGCGTGCCGCTCGCCGTTCCAGACCTCGCCGTGTCGCGAGTGTTTCCCTCGTTTGCCGGACTGCAGGAACTGCTCGTCGGGGCGGCGACGAGCTGGAAGCAGCTCCTGACGATCAGCCTCCCGGTCGGTTCATACCAGGCGCTCCTCATCCCGGCGTTCATCCTGATCCTCGTGACCGTCGTGGTCTCGCTCTCGGTCGCCCTGAGGTCCCGCTTCGGCGATCTCGCCGTGCTCGGGCCGATCGTCGTGTTCGTGGTCGGCATCCTGTTCGGTCCGGAGTCCGCACAGTGGCCGTTTCCGGTCGCCATGGGGCTCACGGCGAGCATTCTCGTCTGGCTCATCTGGAGCCGGTGGTATCGGCGCAGGGAGTCGATCCGGCTGATCTCGGACCGGGAGGTCACGGCGGACGGGCAACCCGTGCAGAAGGTCGCGGATGGCGGGTTCGTCGGCGTGCGCACCCTCGTGAGTGCGGGGCTCATCCTCGCGATCGCCGGCACCGCATCCTTCGCCGCGAGCCGCATCCTCCCCCCGACGAACGACCGGGTCGTCCTGAGGACGACGATCACACAGCCCTTCGACCCTCGGGACTATGCGAGTCCGCTCAGTGGATTCCGCAAGTATGAGCTGCCGGAGCTGAAGAGTCGGACGATGTTCACGGTCACCGGGCTGCCGGTCGGCGCTCGCATCCGCCTCGCGACCCTCGACAGCTACGACGGAGTCGTGTACTCGGTGGGGCAGGGGAGCGTCAACAGCGCGTCCGGCGCATTCACGCGTGTTCCGCTCAGTGTGGATCAGTCCGGTGTCGCCGGGACAGCGAAGACGATCGCCGTCACGATCGGCAACTACTCCGGTGTGTGGCTTCCCACCCTGGGCAAGCTCGAGCGGGTCGCCTTCACAGGGGGGGATGCGACGACGCTTCTCGGGAACTTCTACTTCAATACGAACACCGACACGGCGGCGGTCGTCGGCGGGTTGTCCTCCGGCGACAGCTATTCCCTCAGCGCGGTGATTCCCACGCAACCCGCAGAGGACCAACTCTCGCAACTCGAACCCGCCCCGGTGGACCTTCCTGCGTCCACGTCGGTGCCGGATGAGCTTGCGACGACCCTGGAGGGCTACGTCGCCGGTGTCAGCGGTCCGGGGGCGCGCCTCGTGGCCATGCTGGATGGCCTTCGTCGTGACGGCTATGTGAGTCACGGAGTGTCCGCGACAGAGCCGCCGAGTCGTTCAGGGCATGCTGCGGACCGCATCACCGAGCTCCTCAGCGCCCAGCAGATGATCGGAGACCAGGAGCAATACGCCGTCACGGCCGCTCTCATGGCGCGCCAGTTGGGCTTCCCCGCCCGGGTCGTCTTCGGGTTCGAACCGAGCGATGCGAACCCGGACGGCCAGACGGTCGTCGTCGGAGGTGACGTCTCCGCCTGGATCGAGGTCAGCACGACGCGATACGGCTGGGTCGCGATCGACCCGACGCCACAGGTTCGGCCGATCCCCGAAGCGCAGCCGGAGGACCCGACCCAGGTCGCCCGCCCGCAGTCGCCCGTTCAACCGCAGTTGCCGGAGATCGACAGCAAGGACACCCAGCTGCCGCCGAATTCGAGCCAGGACCAGGAGCCACTCGAGAACCCCCTGCTCGCGACCGTCCTTCGCGTCCTGACGGGGCTCGGGTGGGCGAGTCTTGTGATGCTGGTCCTGCTGTCCCCGTTCCTGACGATCGTCTTCGCGAAGTGGCGTCGACGTCGGCTCCGGCGGCAGGCGCCTACTCCGCTCCAGCGAATCGAGGGAGGCTGGGATGAGTTCGAGGATGCTGTTCTGGATCATGGTTTCACCCCTGGACCCGCGCCGACGAGGCTCGAGATCGCGCAGGCCGTCGGGGGAACCCAGCCCTTCGTGCTCGCCGCCGTCGCCGACCGCGCGGTCTTCGCACCGGGAGACCCCGACCTCGAACAGGCCGATCAGCTCTGGAAATCGGTGGACGATCTCCGCTACTCGCTGGACTACAACCTCACGCGATGGGAGCGCATCAAGTCCCTCGTATCCCTGCGGAGCCTTGGTGGCTATAGTGTCTCAAGCCTGTTCAAGCGGGAGGGGGGCGACCGATGACATGCAGGTATTGCGGCACCACGTTGCCGCCGGGGGCGATGTTCTGCGGCGAGTGCGGTCGCGCGGTCACGACTCCTGCTGCGCCGGCTGCGCAATCCATGATTCCCTCTCCACTCACGAGGTCCGTCGCCGAGCCGGAGCCGTGGATGAACGCCTCCGCAGGCGGGTCGGCGAGCATCGTGTGCGAGCAGTGCGGTGCGCCGGTCCTGCCGGATGACATCTTCTGCGGAGAGTGCGGTTTCGTGGTGCGCGCAGCTGCCCCCGGAGCCGGCCCGCTCGGCAACGACAGGCCCGGCGACGACAGGCCACGGGACACGAACTCGGTGGAGCGGCTCGAAGAGGTGGCCGGCGACGATCCCGCGGGCCCGGAACATCAGGAGAGTCCGGCAGAAGAGGCAAGCCCAGACGAGGACATCCCAGTCGAGGCAAGCCCGGTCGAGAACAGCCCAGATGACGACAGCCCAGTCGAGGCAAGCCCAGTCGAGGCAAGCCCGGTCGACGACAGCCCAGACGAGGACAGCCCAGACGAGGACATCGAGCCGACGCGAATCGTGTCCCGCCCGATCGAGGGCGAGCGGTTCGTCCTGCAGTTCAGTACGGGGGAATCGTTCACCGTCTACGGATCCGGGCTCGTCGGTCGAAGCCCTCGGCCGGAGCCGGGTGAGTTCTTCGACCAACTGGTCCGAGTGGTGGATTCGAGTCGATCGGTGTCGAAGACGCACCTCGAGTTCGGCCAGGACGGCGGCAGTTTCTGGGTCAAGGATCGATTCTCCGGGAACGGCACGATCGTGCGGGAACCCGATTCTGCGCCCATCCGCTGCCATCCGGACCGTCGGTATCGCCTGGTACGCGGGTCGCGGGTCGACCTGGGGGAACAGTTCTTCATCGTGAGCTGACGGCGGAGTCTTCTCCCTGACTGTGCGGCGTCCCGCTGATTATCCACCCTCGCATCCGAGCGGCGCGCGCTGTCTGCCTGGGGATGGTGTGCTCGAGGTGTGACGAGCCAGGACCTGACGATCACCCTTCCGCGCCCGCCGAAGGAATCGCCGCGCGCACCGTTTCCTGTGCTGGCCTCGCTCGCGCCCGTTGCCGCATCCCTAGCCCTGTGGGCGATCACCCGGTCTGCGTTCGCGATGGTGTTCGCCCTGCTCGGGCCGGTCATCGCGCTCGCAGGTCTCGGCGACGCGCGGCGTCGGTCCCGTCGGGAGGCGAGGAGGGAGCGTGCACGATTCGAGCGAGAAGTCGTCGCGACGGTTCGCGCCATCGACGACGCGCACGCGCGTGAGCGGGAGGCGCTGGATGCCGCGGCACCGGGTGCGATCACCGTGGCGACGTCGCGGGGCCGATCGGAGTGGTGGCGGGGGACGGTCGGCGGTGGAGTGCCGGTCCGCGTCGGACTCGGATCCGTGCCGAGCCGTATCGACCTTCAGCCACGTGGTGAGGAGTGGATCGATGACGCTCCAGGCGGCTCCGCCCACCATGAGACCGACCGGCACGTGCTCGCCCTTCGCCGGCTTCGAGAGCGTGCCGGCTTCCTGCCGGGGGCGCCCATCGTGATCGATGCGCGCCCCGGAATCGGGATCTGCGGCTCGGGGGCCGAGGCGATCGCCTGCGCGTCGGCGATCGTCCTCCAGATCTCCTGTCTCCTGTCGCCGGACGACGTCGAGCTCTGGATCCCGTCGAACCCTCCTCCCGGGCTCGACTGGATCCGTGGCCTGCCGCATGCCCGTCATGCTCCGTCGACGACAGTCGACGATCCCGGCGGCCTGCACATCGAGTTCCACTCCTCCGAGCCGGCCGCACGCATCCACCTCGCGATTGCCGCCGACGAGAGGGCTCTGCCTCGCGAGTGCAGAGTGATCCTGCGAATCCGGGGGAGGGCGGGGCGCATCATCCGGCATCCCGATCGACTGGACGTCGGGACCTTCGCCCCCGACTTCGTGTCGGATCGCCAGGCGCGCCAGGCCGCGGCATCCCTCTCCACCGCACACCTCGGGGCCGTCACGTCGCGACCCGCGATTCCGGGGCTCGTGAGACTGGGGGACTTCGAGCAGCAGGTTCGCACCGACGGAAGGTCGCTCCAGGCGATCGTCGGGCGCGACTCGAACGGCCCCGTGGTCATCGACCTCGTCCGCGACGGGCCGCATGCGGTCGTCGGGGGCACGACGGGGAGCGGCAAGAGCGAACTGCTCGTGACCTGGATCCTCGCTCTCGCGGCCGGATACGACCCGACGCAGGTTAACTTCCTGCTGGTGGACTTCAAGGGCGGCGCGGCCTTCGCCCCGATCGCGAGCCTCCCTCACACGGTCGGGGTCATGACCGACCTGGATGCGAGCGCGGCGGGACGGGCGATCGCGAGCCTCGGCGCCGAACTGCGACGGCGAGAGCGCGTACTCGCGTCGAACGCCGTGCGTTCCGTCGGGGAACTCGCTGAGGATGCGGCCATTCCCTCCCTCGTGATCGTCGTCGATGAGTTCGCGGCCATGATGTCGGAGCTTCGCGACCTGCACGATCTCTTCAGCGACCTGGCCGCGCGCGGCCGTTCACTCGGGATCCACCTCATCCTGTGCACCCAGCGGCCGGCGGGCGCGATCTCGGAATCCATCCTGGCGAACTGCGGGCTCCGGGTGGCCCTTCGAGTCAACAACGCGTCGGACAGCATCGCCATCATCGGTTCGGCGGATGCCGCGACGTTGCCGCAGAGCCCATCGGGTCGCGGGCTCATCGCGCATGCCGGCGGTCCTCCCGGACTCGTGCAGTGGGCGATCTCGGACGCGGCGGACGTGTCCAGCATCCTGAGCAGGAACGAGCATCGCGCCTGGGCTCCGCATCGACCATGGCTGGACCCGCTCCCGCTCGTCCTCTCCGAGTCCGACGTGCCCGTCACCGCGCATCCGTCGATCTCCTTCGGTCTCGTGGATATCCCTCACGAACAGCGTCGAGATGTCGCGACCTTCACACCGTCGACGGATGGGAACCTCGTCGTGTTCGGCGGCCACGAGAGCGGCAAGTCGACGGCGCTCGCCGCGCTCGCCCGTTCCGCGTCCAGCGTCGTCGTCATCCCTCCGTGCATCGAGGGCGCATGGGATGCGGTCTCCGCCGCACTCGAATCCACGCGGAGAGGGCACGGCCCCGCCCTCGTTCTCCTCGACGATGTCGAGTCGGTGATCGGTCGATTCGGCCCGGACCACGAGACCGCATTCATCGACATGCTCACGGCGATCGCGAGGGAGGGTCCGCGCTCCGGAACCGCCCTGGTCATCACGGCGGGTTCGCCTCGAGGGCGCTGCCAGTCCCTCGTGTCGTTGTGCGAGTCCACGCTTCTGTTGAGGATGCCGAGCCGCCAGGATCACGTGCTCGCCGGCGGAGCGGCTTCGGACTTCGTCGCCGACCTGGCAGCGGGAGGCGGCCGGTGGAAGGGGCTCACGGTCCAGGTCGTCGCGACCGGGACACTCGCCCAGGAGTCCCCACCGGCCGCCCCCGTGCTCGAACTGCCGGCCGGAGGCACCTGCATCGTGGTGTCGCAGCGTCCGGGCGCTCTCCGGAACCGGCTCGAGCGGATCGGGCAGGTCCGTGTCCTCGAACACTCGACGCGCCCGTCGTTCGACGACGCGGGCAGCGCCACCGCCGGCTCGCCGCCCGCCATCTTCGTGGCGGACGCCGACACGTGGCAGTCCTCGTGGAGTGTGCTGGCCTCCCTCAAGACCCGCTCGCAGCTCGTGTTTCACGAGTGCTGCGCATCGGACTTCCGACTGCTCACCCGGTCACGACAGGTCCTCCTGCCCACCGACCCGTCCGCGGACACGGTCGTCGTCCTCCAGCCTGACGGCCGGATGTCCCGGGCGATGCTGCCCTGAAGCTCTGGCCCCGCGCCGACTAGCCCAGTACGTCCGCGATCGCCGTGTGGTCGAAGCCGAGCGCGGTCGCCACGGCCTCGTTGACCACGTTGCCGCCGTGGGTGTTGAGCCCTTTCGCGAGGGCGCCGTCCGCACCGAGCGCCGTGCGCCATCCGTTGTTCGCGATGGCCCGCACATAAGGCATCGTCGCATTGGTCAGCGCATAGGTCGACGTGTTCGGCACGGCGCCCGGCATGTTCGCGACGCAGTAGAAGAGCGAATCGTGAACGGTGAACGTCGGGTTGTCGTGGGTGGTCGGATGCGAGTCCGCGAAGCAGCCGCCCTGGTCCACGGCGATGTCGACGAGCACGCTTCCCGGCTTCATCCGCGACACCAGGTCGTTGCTGACGAGCTTGGGTGCTTTCGCACCCGGCACGAGCACCGAGCCGATGACGAGGTCTGCACCCAGCAGCGCGCGTTCGATCTCGAAGCCGTTGGATGCGATCGTGCGCACGCGCCCCGCGTAGACCTCGTCGAGCTCCTTGAGCCGCTGCAGGTTCGTGTCGAGGACGGTCACGTCGGCTCCGAGGCCGACGGAGACGGAGACCGCATTGGTTCCGGCCACGCCGCCACCGAGCACGACGACCTTCGCCGGGTAGGTCCCCGGCACGCCGGGAACCAGGAGCCCCGGGCCGCCATTGGGCTTCAACATGGCGTTCGCCCCGACGATGGGCGCAAGTCTCCCGGCGACCTCACTCATCGGCGCGAGGAGCGGGAGCGCCCTGGTCGGCAGCTGCACGGTCTCGTAGGCGATGGCCGTCACGTTCGAGTCGACGAGTGCGGAGGTGAGTTCCGGCTCTGCCGCCAGGTGCAGGTAGGCGAACAGCACGAGGCCGTCCCGGAAGTACCCGTACTCCTCGGCGATCGGCTCCTTGACCTTCAGCAGCAGGTCGGCGGTCGACCAGACATCCGCTGCGCCACCCGCGATCTCGGCACCCGCTGCACGGTACTCGTCGTCCGTGATGGAGGACCCGAGCCCGGCACCCGTTTCGACGAGCACGCTGTGGCCGTTGGCGACGAGGTCATGAACCCCTGCCGGAGTGATGGCGACCCTGAACTCGTTGTTCTTGATCTCCCTGGGGATGGCGACCTTCATTGCTCTCCTGCCCTCTGGAACATTCCCGTCGCTGTCCGTGGCGACACCCACGGTGCGACTCTGCACCGGGTCATCCTCAACATTACTCGGCTGTGACGATGGATTCCGAACCGATTGTGATCGAAAGGTACTGATTTCGTAAAATATCGGGTCAAAAGTCGTTGTTTCGGTCATCTTTTGGTGCGAAGTTGCGTCACTGTGTGGCAGTATCAAGCAACACGGAACAATGTTGTCCCTGCCCTGAATTGCACTTGTCCTAAGGAGTCGTGTTCTCATGACCAAGCCACTGCCCGAAGATCCGTTCATTCGCAGCCTCGTCCTGCAGGCCCAGCGTGCGCAGTTCTCACGCCGAAACATCCTCAAGGGCGCGGGGATCGGGGCCGGCGCCCTGGCGCTCGCTGCGTGTTCCCCCGGTGGCGGTGGTGAAGACAAGCCCAAGGCCGCCAAAGACATCTCGGACACCGACAAGACGGTGCGCTGGGACAACTGGGCGCTGTATCTCGACGTGGACGACAACGGCCACTACCCGACTCTCGAGGCGTTCGAGAAGCAGTCCGGCATCAAGGCCACCTACACCGAGGCCGTCGACGACAACAACACCTACTACGGCAAGGTCAAGGACCAGTTGAAGCTGGGCCAGGACATCGGTTGCGACACCGTGTGCCTCACCGACTGGATGGTGGACCGCTGGATCCGCTTCGGATATACACAGGAGTTCGACTACTCGCAGATCCCCAACGCCAAGAACCTCGTTCCTGCGCTCAAGGACGTGGACTTCGACCCCGGACGCAAGATGTCTCTGCCCTGGCAGGGCGGGTTCGCCGGAATCGCGTGGAACAAGGACCAGCTTCCCGGAGGCCTCACCTCGGTCTCCGACCTGTGGGACTCCTCGCTCAAGGGCCGCGTCGGCGTGCTGTCGGAGATGCGGGACACCATGGGCTGCATCATGCAGGATCTCGGGACCACGATCGACGGCAAGTGGGGCGACGACGATTTCAGCGCCGCGATCGACGTGCTGAAGAAGCAGGTCGACGACGGCCAGATCCGCAACATCAAGGGCAACTCCTATAAGGAGGACCTGCAGAACGGCGACACGCTCGCCGCCATCGTCTGGTCCGGCGACATCACCCAGCTGAACTTCGAGGCCGGTGACCACTGGGCGTTCGCGCTTCCGAGCAAGGGCGGCACGCTGTGGAACGACAACTTCCTCATCCCGATCGGATCCCAGCACAAGAAGAACGCTGAGGCTCTCATCAACTACTACTACGACCCCGAGGTCGCAGCACAGGTCGCCGCATACGTGAACTACATTCCGCCGGTGGCCGGGACCAAGGAAGCGATGATGGCGCTCGACCCGTCGCTCGCCGACGACCAGCTGATCTTCCCGAATGAGGCGACCCTGGCGAATGCCCACGTGTTCCGCAGCTTGAGCTCTGACGAGGACCAGCGCTACAACGCGCAGTTCCAGGCGATCCTCCTCGGAGTCTGAGGTGGCATCCGGGGCCTTTGCCGAAAGCGGTGCAGATCTCGAACTGGTGGGGATCCAAAAGCGATTCCCCGGCTTCACCGCGATCGAACACCTGGATCTCACGATTCCCGCCGGGTCGTTCTTCGCGCTCCTCGGCCCGTCGGGGTGCGGAAAGACGACCACCCTGCGGCTCGTCGCCGGGCTCGAGGACCCGACGGAGGGGAAGATCCTGATCGGTGGGAAGGACGTCACGAACCTGAAGCCGTACCAGCGGCAGGTGAACACCGTGTTCCAGAGCTACGCGCTCTTCCCGCACATGACGGTGCTCGAAAACGTCGCGTTCGGGTTGCGTCGGCGCAGGATCGACGACGCCGTGGGCAAGGCGCACGAGGCGCTCCGGCTCGTCGAGCTGGATCATCTCTCCGCCCGCAAGCCGCAGCAGCTGTCCGGAGGGCAGCAGCAGCGGGTCGCCCTCGCGAGAGCGATCGTGAACCGCCCGGCGCTCCTGCTCCTCGATGAGCCGTTGGGCGCGCTCGACCTGAAGCTGCGCCGGCAGATGCAGCTCGAGCTGAAGTCGATCCAGGAAGAGGTCGGACTCACCTTCGTCCACGTCACGCACGATCAGGAAGAGGCCATGACCATGGCCGACACGGTCGCCGTCATGAACAAGGGCGAGATCGAGCAGCTCGGCGCGCCGGAGGAACTCTACGAGCTGCCGCGGACGGCGTTCGTGGCGAACTTCCTCGGTCAGTCGAACCTGTTCACCGGTCATGTCTCGGGGTCGACGAGTTCGAGCATCAGCGTGGATGTCGAAGGAACGAAGATCACGGTGCCGACCAAGCGTGCGCAGCGCCACAAGGGCGAGGTCACGGTCGGGGTCCGCCCGGAGAAACTTCACCTCCACAAGGACGCCCCGAAGAAGAGTCCGGACATCAACACGCTCGGCCCCGGACGCATCATCGACGTCTCGTTCAGCGGGGTGAGCACGCAGTATATGATCGCGATCCCCGGTATCGGCACTGTGTCGGTGTTCCAGCAGAACATGACATTCGGCCCGCTCGCCGGTGAAGGCGCCGAAGTGTGGGTGAGCTGGAATGTCGATCACGGATTCGGACTCGAGGACGAACCATCCCCGACGCCCCGGTTCCCGGCTGACACCGACACGGCGACGATCGCAGTGCAGAAGAAGCGTGCCCTGATGTCGGAGCTCGAGGAGGCCTGACCATGGCCTTCAGCGCATTCGCGACGGGCACCGCGCAAGAGCAGGCTCCGCGGCGGAAGAGCAAGATCGCCCTGCTCCTCCTGCTGCCGGGCATCCTCTACCTGATGCTGTTCTTCCTCGTTCCGCTCGTGTCGCTCGTCATCACCTCGTTCCAGGCGCCGGTGCCCTACGGCGACATCGGGGAGTTCCAGACGGCGTTCAAGTGGCAGAACTACGTCGACGTCGTGAACACGTATGGCGAACACATCCTCCGCTCCTTCGGATACGCGATTCTCGCCACGATCTTCGCGCTGCTGTTCAGCTACCCGCTCGCGTATTTCATCGGAGTGAAGGCGCGACGCTGGCCGCTCCTGCAGAACCTCATGCTCGTCCTCGTGATAGCGCCGTTCTTCATCAGCTTCCTGCTGCGCACACTCGCCTGGAAGTCGATCCTCTCCGATGAGTCATTCGTGATCAGCGGGCTCAAGGCGCTCTCCCTCATGGCGCCGGATGCCCATTTCACCGGCACGGCCGCCGCGGTCGTGTTCGGACTCACCTACAACTTCATCCCGTTCATGACCCTGCCGCTGTACTCCAACCTCCAGCAACTGGACACGCGGCTTCTCGAGGCCGGAAGCGACCTCTACTCGACGCCGTCGAAGACCTTCTTCAAGGTCACCGTGCCGCTGTCGATGACCGGAATCGTCTCGGGAGTGCTGCTGACGTTCATCCCGGCCGCAGGCGACTACATCAACGCGAGCCGCGACTTCCTGGGAGGCACGGGCACCGCCATGATCGGGAACGTGATCGAGAGCAACTTCCTCGTGACTCTGAACTATCCGGTCGCCGCCGCCCTCTCGATCATCCTCATGGCAGTGATCCTCGTCATGGTCACCGTGTACGTCAAACGGAGTGGAACGGAGGACCTGCTGTGACACTCCAGGAAGGCCGCGTCGTCAGCAGGGCGGTGACCCGGCCGGCTCCTCCCAGCCGCAGGGGCGCGCGACTGGGCGTCGGGAAATGGGTTCTGCCGATCTATGCGGCGATCGCGTTCGTGTTCCTGCTCATCCCGATCGCGTACACCTTCGTGTTCTCCTTCAACGACTCGGTCAAGTCGAACATCGTCTGGCGCGGGTTCACCTTCGACAAGTGGCTCAACGTCTGCGACCAGATCGATGTGTGTGTCGCGTTCGGGAACAGTCTCATCATCGGCATCACGGCGACGATCGCTGCGACGATCCTCGGCACCATGATCGCGATCGCCCTCGTGAGGTATCGGTTCCGCTTCCGTTCCGCGATCAGCCTGCTCCTGTTCCTCCCGATGGCGACGCCGGAGGTCGTGCTCGGCGCAGGACTTGCAGCAGAATTCCTCGGCGCAGGAGTGCAGAAGGGCCTCGGGACGATCATCATCGCCCACACCATGTTCTGCGTGAGCTTCGTCGTCGTCACGGTCAAGGCACGAGTCTCGACTCTCGACCCCGCGCTCGAAGAGGCGGGAAGGGACCTGTACGGCTCGCCGAACCAGGTGTTCTGGCGGGTGACGTTCCCGCTCCTGCTTCCCGGCATCATCGCGGCGGCCCTGCTCTCGTTCGCTCTGAGCTTCGATGACTTCATCATCACGAACTTCAATGCGGGAACGACGAGCACCTTCCCGAAGTACATCTACATCTCCGCTGCGCGTGGAATCCCCGCAGAAGCGAACGTCATCGCCTCCGCGGTGTTCTTCCTCGCCATCATTCTCGTACTGGCCGCCCAGATCTCCTCGGCGGTGAAGCGCAAGCGGCTCGCGAAGGTCGGATGATGCACAGGAACCACGGTCGGGCATGACCGGGTACCGGGATCGCGAGAGGCTCGCAGAACTGTGGTCCGCCGAGGTGGACCTGTTCCGCGCTGCCCGGCCGGAATCCGAGAAGCTGTGGCGGGCCGCGACACGGCATCTTCCGGATGGCGTTCCCATGCTGTGGATGGCGAAATGGCCCGGCCCCTGGCCGGTGTACGTCCGCAGCGCACTCGGAGCGCACTTCACCGATGTGGACGGGATCGACCACGTCGATCTCTGCCTCGGCGACACGGGCGCGATGTGCGGTCACGCGCCGGCAGCATCCGTTCGAGCCATCTCCGAACAGCTCGCGAAGGGCTCGACCTTCATGCTGCCGACCGAGGATGCGGCGGTCGCCGCGGAGCTGCTGACCGAGCGGTTCGGCGTGCCGAGCTGGCAGTTCACCCTCTCGGCGACGGACGCCAACCGGAGCCTCATCCGGTACGCGCGACAGGTGACCGGCCGCCGGAAGATCCTCGTCCACGACTACTGCTACCACGGCTCCGTCGACGAGGCCTTCGCGACCCTCGACGACACCGGGGCGGTCGTCGAGCGCCGTGGGAACATCGGCGCGCCGGTGCCTCCGTCCGAGACGACGATGGTGGTTCCGTTCAATGACGTCGCCGCTCTCGAGGCCGCACTGTCGACGGGCGAGGTCGCGGCGATGCTCATCGAGCCCGCCCTCACGAACATCGGAATCGTTCTGCCCGATGACGGCTATCACGACGCGGTTCGCGAACTGTGCACGAGGTTCGGCGTCATCCTCATCATCGATGAGACCCACACGATCAGCGCCGGCCCCGGCGGCATGACGACGACCTGGGGGTTGTCCCCGGATGCGGTCGTCGTCGGCAAGAGCATCGGCGGCGGGATACCGGCGGGTGCGTTCGGCATGTCGGCCGAGCTCGCCGAACGAGCACGGCGCAGCCTCGAGCTCGAGGACATCGATGTCGGGGGAGTCGGTGGGACCCTCGCAGGAAACGCACTGTCGCTCGCCGGAGTGAGGGCGACGCTCTCCGAGGTGCTCACGGCCGACGCGTTCGTGGGTATGACGGCACGGGCGACCGAGTGGACGGCCGGCGTCCAGGCGGTGCTCGACGAGTTCGCCGTGCCATGGCAGGTCACTCAGCTGGGTGCCCGCGCGGAGTACAGCTTCCGCGCGACACCGCCGCGCGATGGCGCGGAGGCGGCCGCCGCCGACGACTTCGAGCTGCAGCAGTACCTTCACCTGCACGCGCTCAATCGCGGCATCCTCATCACACCGTTCCACAACATGGCGCTCATGTGCCCCGTGACGACGACGGCGGACGTCGAGCGGCACTCGCTGGCCTTCCGGGAAGCCGTGTCGAGCCTGTACGCCTGACCGGCGGCATCCGGCCGGCCCGACGGTGTAACCCTTTTGGGTACTTGGGGCCGGATGGGCCTTGTGACACCATCGAATCGGTGCCAGTCGACAATTCTGGACCGTCACGTTGCTTCGGGGGAGTCAAGCACAGTGAAATCACACGCAACACCGTTGCCCGCACGTTCGTCGTCGGCCCGGTCTCTGGCCGGCCTCAGCCGGCGGGGTATGCTCCAGGGCGCGGGCGTCGGTGCCTCCGCGCTTCTGCTTGCCGCGTGCTCCAGCGCGCCGTCGGCCGCGCCGACCGCGGCGGTGGACAGGTCGGAGAAGCAGAAGTCGTTGCGGTTCGACAGTCGGGATACGTATCGGAACACGACGGGTGAGGATTATCCGTTGTTGGAGAAGTTCACTGAGGCGTCGGGGATCTCGGTGACGTATTCGAGTGCTGTCAGTGATGACAATGTGTATTACAGCAAGGTGAAGAACCAATTGAAGATGGGGCAGGACATCGGGGCGGATGCTTCGGTGTTGAGCGACTGGATGGCTGCGCGGTGGATCCGACTCGGCTACGTGCAGGACCTGAATCTCGACCGGATACCGAACCTGTCCGACATCCGATCACGGTTCGCGCTCCCGGACAACGACCCGCGCCGCAGCCTGTCGTTGCCGTGGCGCAGTGGTTTCACGGGGATCGCGTGGAACAAGGAGGAGTTGCCGGAGGGGCTGACGTCGGTGTCCGATCTGTGGGATCCGTCGCTGTCGGGCAAGGTGGGTGTGATGTCGGCGATGCGCGACACGCTGGGTCTCATCATGCTGGATGCGGGTGTCGACATCGAGGGCGCCGACTGGGGAGACTCCGAATTCACGTCGGCCGTGAACACCCTGCGCGCGCAGGTGACGGGCGGGCAGGTACGCGGAATCAAGGGCAACCAGTACAAGGAAGACCTCAAGAGCGGCAAGACGATCGCCGCAATCGCCAGGGCGGGAGACATCATGCAGATCAACGCAGAGGCCGGCGACAAGTGGGGATTCGCGATTCCCGCGAAGGGCGGCGTGCTCTGGAGCGATGTCGTCGTCATCCCGATCGGGTCGACCCACCGCAGCAACGCGGAGGACTTCATCAATTTCTACTACGACCCGATGAACGCGGTGCAGGTGGCCGCGGCGACGAACTTCATCTCCCCGGTCGACATCCGTCAGCTGGAGATCGATGTCCTCGATGAGGCGGTGTCGAGCAACCGGATGGTGTTCCCGACCCCCGTCACATTCGAGACCTCGCGCACGTTCCGGACGCTCTCGCAGGGCGAGGAACAACGGTACGGCGCCCAATACCAGACAGTGCTGCTGGCGGCATGATCATGAACGAGCTGCCGATGTCTTCGATGTCCACGCATCCGCTGTCGAGGAGGACCATGCTCCAGGGCGCAGGCGTCGGTGCCTCCGCGCTTCTGCTTGCCGCGTGCTCCAGCGCGCCGTCGGCCGCGCCGACCGCGGCGGTGGACAGGTCGGAGAAGCAGAAGTCGTTGCGGTTCGACAGTCGGGATACGTATCGGAACACGACGGGTGAGGATTATCCGTTGTTGGAGAAGTTCACTGAGGCGTCGGGGATCTCGGTGACGTATTCGAGTGCTGTCAGTGATGACAATGTGTATTACAGCAAGGTGAAGAACCAATTGAAGATGGGGCAGGACATCGGGGCGGATGCTTCGGTGTTGAGCGACTGGATGGCTGCGCGGTGGATCCGACTCGGCTACGTGCAGGAGATCGAGCGCAAGCGGATCACGAACTTCGAGAACATCCGTCTCCAGTTCCAGGACGCGTCGTATGACCCGGGGCGCAGGGCATCGTTGCCGTGGCGCAGTGGTTTCACGGGGGTCGCGTGGAACAAGGAGGAGTTGCCGGAGGGGTTGACGTCGGTGTCCGATCTGTGGGATCCGTCGCTGTCGGGCAAGGTGGGTGTGATGTCGGCGATGCGCGACACGCTGGGTCTCATCATGCTGGATGCGGGTGTCGACATCGAGGGCAAGGACTGGGGAGACGCCGAGTTCTCCAATGCCGTCAACACGCTCAGGACGCAGGTCAGCTCAGGGCAGGTCCGCAGCATCAAGGGCAACCAGTACAAGGAAGACCTCAAGAGCGGCAAGACGATCGCCGCAATCGCGCGTGTCGGCGATGTCATGCAGATCAACGCAGAGGCCGGCGACAAGTGGGGATTCGCCATCCCGGAGAAGGGCGGAGTGCTCTGGAGCGACGTCGTCGTCATCCCGATCGGGTCGACCCACCGCAGCAACGCGGAGGACTTCATCAACTTCTACTACGACCGTTCGAACGCGGTCAAAGTCGCGGCCGCGACGAGCTTCATCTCCCCGGTCGACGTGCGGCAGCCCGAGATCGGGACCATCCCGCAGGAGCTCTCCCGCAACCTCATGATCTTCCCGAGTGAGGCGACCTTCGCCACGACGAAGACGTTCCGGACGCTCTCGCAGGGCGAGGAGCAGCGCTACGGAGCGCAGTACCAGACGGTCCTTCTCGCCGGCGCGTAGACATCCGCTGCCCCGCTGTTGGGTAGGGTTGTCCGGTGACCCAGAATGAATGGTGGCGCTCCGCCGTCATCTACCAGGTGTACCCGCGATCCTTCTCCGACTCCGACGGCGACGGCCTCGGCGACCTCAAGGGCATCGCGAGTCGATTGCCCGCACTGCGCGACCTGGGCATCGACGCCGTGTGGCTGTCGCCGTTCTACACGTCGCCGCAGAACGACGCAGGATACGACGTCGCAGACTATCGCGATGTCGATCCACGATTCGGCACTCTCGCAGACTTCGACGATCTGATCGCGGAGGCGCACCGGCTGAAGCTCCGGGTGATCGTGGATCTCGTTCCCAACCACACCTCAGACCAGCACTCCTGGTTCCAGGCGGCTCTTGCGGCGCCTGAGGGCAGCCCTGAGCGCGCACGATACCTGTTTCGCGACGGCAAGGGCGCCGACGGCCATATTCCCCCGAACAACTGGGAGTCGGTCTTCGGCGGCAGGGCCTGGACGCGGGTCAACCGGCCGGATGGGACCCCCGGCCAGTGGTATCTCCACCTCTTCGACACCTCGCAGCCGGACCTCGACTGGCGCAATCCCTGGGTGCGCGAGCAGTTCCGCGGCATCCTGCGGTTCTGGCTCGACCGCGGCGTCGACGGGTTCAGGGTGGATGTCGCCCACGGGCTCATCAAGAAGGCGGGGCTTCCCGACTACACTCCGCCCAAGGGCGGCGCGAGCATGGGCGGCCACTCCAACACGCCGCCGTACTGGGCGCAGCCCGGCGTTCACGAGATCTACCGGGACTGGCGCGAACTCATCGACGAGTACCCCGGCGACCGCGTGCTGGTCGCCGAGGCGTGGGTCAACCCGCTGTCCGAACTCGCCCACTGGGTGAGGCCGGACGAGATGCACCAGGCGTTCAACTTCCAGTACCTCGAAGCGCCGTGGGATGCCGCGGAGATCCGCACGGTGATCAAGAACTCGCTCGCAGCGTTCGGTCACGTCGGGGCGCCGAGCACGTGGGTGCTGTCCAATCACGACGTCGTCCGCCACGCGTCACGACTCGCACTCGATGGGGACAACCCCCAGGGCTCCGGGATCGGCCCGAACTCACCCGAGAAGCCGAACCGGGTCATCGGACTCCGCAGGGCGCGCGCGGCGACACTGCTCATGCTTGCGCTGCCGGGGAGCGCGTACGTGTACCAGGGCGAGGAGCTCGGCCTCCCGGAGGACGTCGAACTCCCGGATTCCGCGCGTCAGGACCCCACCTGGTTCCGGACCGATCACGAGCGGTACGGTCGCGACGGCTGCCGGGTTCCGATCCCATGGGAGGCCGTGGCTCCGGCGTACGGGTTCAGCAACACGGGCAAGAGCTGGCTTCCGCAGCCGTCGGACTGGGCCGGATACGCGCGGGACTCGCAGGGCGGCGTGGCAGGATCCACGCTCGAACTGTACCGCTCTGCGCTGGCACTGCGGGCGAAGCAGAACCTCGGGGAAGGTGAACTGGAGTGGCTGCGGGGCTATCCGCACGAGGTCGTCGCGTTCCGGAACGGCGGAGTCGTGGTCATCTCCAATTTCGGGTCGGAGATCATCGCACTGCCCCGCGGAACCGTCGCACTGTCGTCCGAACCGATCACGAGGGAACTGCCGGGCGAGACCACGGTGTGGTTGATGGACGACGGCCGGTAGCCGGCAGGGGAGCCTGGGAGCTCTGCGTCGTCAGAATGCGACCCGAATCGCTCCCACCGGCACGCCGCCTCCGAGGACCTTCTCGGTCACGAGGCCGGAGACACGGTCCGATTCCGCGTGGGGGACGGCACCGGCACGCGCAAGGAGTTCAAGGGCCACGAGGCTCGTGATCCGGTGGCTGCCGTCCACGGACTTGAGCGCAACGGCGGTGCCGTCCGCGGCCCCCATCGCCATGACGCCTTCAGCGCCGCCCTTGCCGATGAATCCGGTTTCGTCGATCACCACGGTGTTCGGGCGTCCTGGACCCTCGATCGCCCACGCGTTCGCCCGGATCGCCGACGAGAGCCGTTCGGCGTCAGCATCCGGCCCCTTCGGAGCGACCCCGCGTGCACACCGGGAGAATGCCGTTGCGAGCCCACGCAGGCTGACAGCGAAGAGGGGAGCGCCGCATCCGTCGACGCCGACGTGGCCGACCGGTTCGCCGGTGAACTCCTCGATGGTGGCGCGCACGCGCACCTGCAGTGGATGCTCCGGGTCGAGGTAGGTCTCGATCGGCCAGCCGTTCTGGACGCACGCCAGCAGGAACGCAGCGTGCTTTCCGGAGCAGTTCATGGTGATACGGCGCTTCTCGCCGCTCGTGCGCGCGATCGCCGCGGCGTCGACGTCTCCCGGCCAGTCGAGCGGGCACTGCAGGGCGTCCTCGGTCAGGCCGGCGCTCGAGAGCATCCCGGACACGACGGCGACGTGGGCCGGGGTGCCGGAGTGGCTCGCGGAGGCGAGCACGAGGGCTGCGCCCTCGAGAGGCACTCCCGACCGCAGTACGGTGATCGCCTGGAACGGCTTGAGCGACGACCGCGGATACACGAGGGCGTCGATGTCACCGAGCGAGTTCACGACCTCCCCGTCGGCGTTCACGACGACAGCGGCGCCGAGGTGACGGGACTCGACGAGCCCGTTCCGCTCGACGCGGGCGAGCTCGACGACGCCGTCCGCGCCGAGCGAGTGCCTGTCAGCGAGGCCGGTCACAGCGTGGCGAGCGCGTCCTCGATCACGCTGATCGCGTCCAGGAGCTGCGCATCGGTGACGGCGAGGCTCGGCAGGAAGCGGATGACGTTGCCCATCGTTCCCGCCGTGAGGAGGATGACGCCGTGCTGGAACGCGTACGTCGAGATCGCCGCGACGGCGGCAGCGTTCGGTTCTTTCGTCGTCGTGCCCGTGCCCGGTTGCACGAACTCGATCGCGATCATCGCGCCGATGCCGCGCACGTCCCCGATGATGTCGTGCGAGGACTGGAGGCGGCGCAATTCGGGAACGAGCGTGTTCTCGATCCGCGTCGCCTCGGCGAGGAGGCCGCGAGACTCGATCGAATCGAAGACGGCGACCGCAGCGGCGGTGGCGACGGGGTTTCCGCCGAACGTTCCACCGAGGCCGCCGGGGTGTGAGGCGTCCATGATCTCGGCACGGCCGGTGACGGCGGCGAGCGGGAGCCCGCCGGCGATTCCCTTGGCGGACAGCACGAGATCCGGAATCAGCCCGAAGTGCTCGCTCGAGAAGTACCTGCCCGTGCGGGCCATCCCGGCCTGGATCTCGTCGGCGATGAAGACGATGCCGTTGTCCGTGCACCACTTCTGCAGCGCGGGAAGGTAGCCGTCGGCGGGCACCATGAACCCGCCCTCGCCCTGGATCGGCTCGACGACGAGGCACGCGAGGTCGGATGCCCCTGCCGTCTTCTCGAGGAACGCGATCGTGCGTGCAGCGGCCTGCGCGCCCGTCAAACCGTCTCGGTACGGGTACGAGTTCGGCGCGTGATGGATGTCGCCGGCGAAGGGCCCGAATCCGAGCTTGTACGGCATCGACTTGTAGTTCATGGCCATGGTCAGGTTCGTGCGGCCGTGGAACGCGTGATCGAGTACCGCGACCGCTTTGCGGCCGGTGTACTTGCGCGCGATCTTGACGCCGTTCTCGACCGCCTCCGCCCCGGAGTTCACGAGTACGGACTTCTTGGCGAAGTCGCCGGGCGTGTGCTCCGCGAGCAGCTCTGCGACGCGAACGTAGCCTTCGTACGGCGTGATCGTGAAGAGGCCGTGGGTGAGCTGCCCCACCTGCTCGCGAGCGGCGGCGACGACGGAGTCGTCCGTGTGGCCGATCGTCGTGACGCCGATGCCGGATCCGAGGTCGATGAACTGGTTCCCGTCGACGTCGACGACGATGGCGCCGTGGGCGCGCTCGATGTAGATGGGGAATCCGGATGCGGCGCCGCTGGCGACCACCGCGTTGCGACGCTCGTGGATGGCGTTCGAACGTGGGCCGGGGATGGAGGTCACGACGCGGCGCTCGGTCGGGAAACCAGCCGAACCGGAGGCCGAGGACGCCGTCGAGGACGGCGCGGAAACGGTGGGAGCAAGCGTGTCAGTCATAGTGATCTCAGTCTAGCTCCGGCGGTGCCGGGATCGCCGGTGGTAGCGTGCTGACCGTGGGACCTGAACATCGCTATGAGACGACGATCGAGTGGCTGGGCAATCGGGGCACCGGTACGAGCGGTTACCGGGATTACGGCCGCGAGCTGCTCCTGAGCGCCGAGGGCAAGCACACGATCGAGGCATCCGCCGACCGCACCTTTCACGGCGATGCTGACCGCTGGAACCCGGAGGAACTCCTTGTCGCCGCACTGAGCCAGTGCCACATGCTCAGTTACCTCCACGTCGCGGTCATGCGGGGAGTCGTCGTCACGGCGTATCGGGACACGGCCATCGGCACCATGGAGGAGACCGGGGATGGCGGCGGCCGCTTCACCGATGTCCTCCTCCGGCCGATCGTGACGATAGCCTCCGCGGACATGATGGATGCGGCGATCGACGCGCACGTCGATGCGAACCGCAAGTGCTTCATCGCCAACTCGGTGAACTTCCCCGTACGGCATGAGTCCAGCTTCGTCCTCGGCTGACCGGCTATGCTCTGCGAGTGCTCAAAGTAATCCCCTCCATCACGGTCGGCGCCATGGTCGCGCTCTCGCTCGTGGCCTGCAGTTCTCCCGGCGACACGTCTTGTGACGCGACGCCGCCCGGTTCCCACTCGACGTCGGTCACGGTGTCGGGCAAGTTCGGGAGTGAGCCGAAGGTCACGATGCCGCCCGCATTCGACGTCTCGAAGACGGAGCGCAGTGTCCTGATCAACGGATCCGGCGCGCCGGCGCAGAGCGGCGATGCGGTCGACGTGCACTACACGATGTACAACGCATCCACGGGAAAGCAGATCGAGCTGGCGCCGGGGACGACCTGGCAGGAGGCGAAATTCGTCACGAATAACGCTCAGAAGGAATCACTTCCTGGCCTGTACAGCTCCCTGTTGTGCTCACACGAGGGCGACCGGGTGGTTTCCGCCATCCCGTCGAGCGAGCTCTTCGGCCACACGCAGACGGACATGTCCGGCGCGGGGATCGGCCCGACCGACACCCTCGTCTTCATCTTCGATGTGAGCGGCGTGGGACCCGCTCCAAGCCCGTCGCCTGCCCCGTCGACGACGCCGCAGCCGCTCCCGACGCCCGCAGCGTGGGAGACAGATGTGCCGAAGGTCGACCTCGGCGGCGATGTCCCCGTCGTGACCCTGCCGAAGGCGGATGCCCCGACGAAACTGCTTCTCAAAGTCATCAAGGAGGGCACCGGCGACGTCGTGACGGAGAACTCGACCGTGACCTTCGACTACCAGGGCACATCCTGGAACACCGGGAAGATCTTCGACCAGAGCTACACCCGCGGAGAGCCGGCGACCTTCCCGGTCGGACAACTCGTCCAGGGGTTCACAGCGGCCATGGTCGGCCAGAAGGTGGGCGCCACCGTGCTCGTCTCCGTCCCCCCGGTGTACGGATACGGTGACGGCGCGATCAACGACCAGAATCTCGTCGGCCAGACCCTCGTGTTCCTCATCCAGATTCGCAAGTCGGCGTAACAGCACGGCGGGTACCCTCACACCATGGAAACCGTCGGGCTCTACATCCTCGGCATCGTGATCGTCGCGCTCGGGCTCGCGATCTCGATCGCATTGCATGAGCTCGGGCACCTCATCCCGGCGAAACTGTTCGGGGTGCGCGTCGGCCAGTACATGATCGGATTCGGGCCGACGCTGTGGTCGCGCAAGCGCGGCGAGACGGAATACGGGGTCAAGGCGATCCCCCTCGGCGGGTACATCTCCATGGCGGGCATGTTCCCGCCGGTCAAGCCGGGCGGAAGAGGACGCACCGCGAGCACCGGCTTCTTCCAGACCATGGTGCAGGATGCCCGGACTTCCAGCGCAGACTCTGTGCTGGACGGCGAAGAGCACCGCACGTTCTACGGGCTCGCCGTCTGGAAGCGGATCATCATCATGCTCGGCGGGCCGTTCATGAACCTCGTCATCGCGTTCGTCCTGTTCGCGGTCGTGCTCAGCGGATTCGGTGTCCAGCAGGTCAGCACGACGATCGGAAGCGTGAGCAAGTGCCTCATCGCGGCCACGAGTTCGCAGACCGAATGCGCGGCAGGCGACCCCGCTGCTCCGGCCGCGCAGGCGGGAATCAAGCCGGGCGACAGGCTCGTGAGCATCAACGGGACCCCCGTCACCGAGTGGACGGATGCGACGGCGGTCATCCAGCGGTCCCCTTCCCGGCCCCTCGACCTCGTGGTGGAGCGGGATGGCGCGCCTCTGAGCATCACCGTGACCCCTGCGCTCACCCAGCGCTACGTCTACGACAGCGCGGGCAAGGTCGAGAACGGGCCGGATGGCACGCCGCTCACGCAGGACGTCGGCATGCTCGGGATCACCGCGGCCTATGAGTACGTCCCCCAGCCGATCACCGCTGTGGCCCCCGCCGTGGGTGCCAACATCGTGGCCGTGGGAAACATCATCCTGCATCTGCCCCAGCGGCTCGTGGACGTGTGGAATGCGGCCTTCGGGTCCCAGGCGCGCGATCCGAACGGGCCGATCAGCGTCGTCGGTGTCGGTCGTATCGCGGGGGAGGTCACGAGTATCAACACCATCCCCGTCGCCGACAGGGCCGCGTATCTCATCGGGCT
Organism: Terrimesophilobacter mesophilus; assembly: GCF_014200375.1. Lineage (GTDB taxonomy): Bacteria > Actinomycetota > Actinomycetes > Actinomycetales > Microbacteriaceae > Terrimesophilobacter > Terrimesophilobacter mesophilus. The sequence continues at coordinate 2,321,907 of NZ_JACHBP010000001.1, forward strand.
CGTCGGCTCCGTGAACGTCGCGCTGCTCGTGTTCAACCTCATCCCGCTCATGCCGCTCGACGGGGGCCACGTCGCTGGTGCCCTGTGGGAGGGTGTCCGGAGGTTGTTCGCCAAGGTGTTCAAGCGGCGCGACCCCGGGCCGGTCGACACCGCGAAGGTGATTCCGCTGACGCTCGCCGTCGTCATCCTGCTCGGAGGAATGAGCCTGTTGCTCATCTACGCGGACATCGTGAAGCCGATCACCATACTGTGACTCAGGGCCGACTGAGCAGCAGCGCCTCGCCCTGACCGCCACCGCCGCACAAGGACACGGCCGCGCGGCCGGTTCCCCTCCGCTTGAGCTCGTACGCCGCGTGCAGTGCCAGGCGAGCACCGGATGCGCCGATCGGGTGGCCGAGCGCTATCGCGCCGCCGTGGACGTTCACAATGTCATTGCTGAGACCGAGCGCCCGACTCGAATGCACCGACACGGCGGCGAAGGCCTCGTTGATCTCGACGAAGTCGAGGTCGCCCGTCTCCCACCCTCCGCGCTCCAGGGCGGCGGAGATGGCACGCGCCGGCTGGGCGTGCAGCGAGTTGTCCGGGCCGGCGACCTGGCCTGCCGCACCGACGAGCGCGAGCCACTCGAGACCGTGGGCTTCTGCGTAGTCGCGACTGGCCACGATGAGAGCGGCGGCACCGTCACTGATCTGCGAGGAGTTCCCGGCCGTGATGGTCCCCTCGGGGTTGAACGCCGGCTTGAGCGTCGACAGCGATTCCAGGGTGCTGTCCGCCCGAATCCCCTCGTCGGCCGCGACGACGGTGTCGCCCTTCCGACCGTGGATCGTGACCGGGACGATCTCCTCGGCCAGGAGCTCCGCGGCCGCCGCTGCGCGTTGATGCGATGCCGCCGCGACCTTGTCCTGGTCGCTGCGGGAGATGCCGAGCGGCAGATTGTGGCGCTCGGTCGAGAGGCCCATGGAGTCGTGATCGAAGGCATCCGTCAACCCGTCGTACGCCATGTGGTCGAGGGCTTCGATGCTCCCGTACTGCCACCCCTTGCGCGAGCCCATGAGCAGGTGCGGCGCATTGCTCATGGATTCCTGCCCTCCGACGGCGACGACCTCCGCCTCGCCGGTGCGGATGATGCGCGCGGCGTCGATGACGGCGGTGAGTCCCGACAGGCACAGCTTGTTGATCGTGACGGCGGGAACGTCCCAGCCGATGCCCGCGGCGATGGATGTCTGCCTGGCCGGGCCCTGGCCGAGACCGGCCTGCAGCACCTGGCCGAAGATGACGGCGTCGATGTCGGCGACATCCACTCCTGAGCGCTCGATGGCCGCGCGCAGCGCCGCTGCGCCGAGTTCGACGGCGGTGAGGGAGGAGAGGGCGCCATTGAGCCTCCCGAGGGGCGTTCGCGCTCCGGCAAGGATGACGACGTCGCGCTGGTTCATGTGTTCTCCATTGAAATGTGCGAGAAAGACTGTGTCCTGTTGACACTCTATCGCGTCCCGGGGTAGTTTACTGAGACCTGAATCGTCTGTCATGTATGGACGGTTTCCCACGACACCACAGCATGAAAGGCAGTCAAATGCGAGTAAGTAAGAAGTACCTTGCTCCGGCCATCCTGGCCGTTGCGGGTCTGGCGCTCGCCGGATGCGCGCCAACGGAGCAGGCAAATCCCGGCGCCGATCTCGCTCCGGTCAAGGTGGCGATCATCACCTCGACGACGGGCCCGCTCGCCGGGTACGGCGCCGAGTACACGCAAGGCTTCAAGGCCGGCCTCGACTACGCCACCGACGGCACAGGCAAGGTCGACGGGCGCGCCCTCGACATCAGCTACGTCGATGACGCAGGCGATGCGGACAAGGCCGTGTCCGCCGCGAAGGATGCGATCGGCGGCGGAACGCAGATCATCGCCGGCACCGCGTCATCCGGCATCGCGCTCGCGGTTGCCGAGCAGGCCGCGCAGAACAAGATCCTCTACATCTCGGGGCCCGCCGCAGCCGATGCGATCACCGGCGTCAACGAGTACACCTTCCGCTCCGGACGCCAGACGATGCAGGACGTCGCCACCGCAGGAACGTTCGTCGGCGACCTCGCCGGCAAGAAGGTGCTGGTCTTCGCACAGGACACCGCGTTTGGCCAGGGCAACGTCGCCGGCGTGACCGCGGTCCTCGGTGCGAAGGGTGCGACCGTCACGGGCGAGCTCGTCCCCGAGGATGCCACCGAGTTCACGCCGTTCGCCCAGAAGGTCAGCGACGCGAACCCCGACATGGTGTTCGTCGCATGGGCCGGTGCGACGACCGGTGCCATGTGGCAGGCGCTCTCGCAGCAGGGCATCTTCGAGAAGTTCCCGGTCGTGACCGGTCTCGGCGACATCGCGAGCTTCGGAGCGTACGGTGAGGCGAGTGAGAAGATCAGCTTCCTGAACCACTACTTCGGTGGAGCGGCAGGTACGGACATCGAGAAGACGATGATCACGTACCTCGACAAGAACGGCGAGAAGGCCGACCTGTTCACCCCGGACGGGTTCGTCGCAGCGCAGATGATCGTGCACGCGATCAAGGAGGGCGGCGGTGACGATGTCGCGAAGATGATCAAGTCCCTCGAGGGCTGGAGCTTCGACTCCGTCAAGGGCAAGCTCACGATCCGCGCCGAGGACCACGCGCTCCTGCAGCCGATGTTCCAGGCGAAGTTGAAGGCATCCGGCGACACGTATGTGCCGGAGCTCATCAAGATCGTCGACGCAGACACTGTCGCACCCCCGGTGACGAAGTAACATCTGCACACCATGACCGATAACCAGCCCGTGCTCGCCGCTGAGCACCTCAGCCTCCAGATCGGCGGCGCGCGCATCCTCGACGATGTGTCGCTGTCGGTCTCGGCGGGGGAGATGCTCGGCGTCATCGGACCGAACGGAGCGGGGAAGACCACCCTGTTCAACCTGATCTCAGGAGTGATCGCCCCCACCTCGGGGACGATCCGCCTGGATGGGCGTGACGTCACGAACGAGCAGATCCACGCGCGAGCGCGGGCCGGCCTCGGCCGAACCTTCCAGACGTCGAGCCTGTTCAACGGCTTGTCCGCGCTGGAGAACGTGAGGCTCGCCGCCCAGGTCGAACTGGGCGGCAGTCTCTCCATCCTTCGGTTTCCGCACCGCGGCGACCGGGCGACATCCGTCGCACTCGAACGGCTCGACGAGGTCGGACTCGCGCACCACGCCGACACCGACGCCGGAGTGCTCTCCCACGGGGACAAGCGCAAGCTCGAGATCGCGATGCTCCTCGCAACGGATCCCAAGGTCATCCTTCTCGATGAACCGATGGCCGGGGTCGCCTCCGGCGATGTCCCAGGGCTCGTCGAGGTCATCCGCGGGCTCCACAAGGGTGCCGGGCGCACCGTGCTCATGGTCGAGCACCACATCGAGGTCATCCTCGGGCTCGTCGACACGGTCGCGGTCATGCACCACGGCCAGGTGCTCGCGCACGACACACCGGATGCCGTCATGGCGAACCCCGCCGTCCAGAACGCCTACCTCGGAGACGTCGCATGAGTGATCCGATCCTCTCCGTGCGCGGGCTCAGCGCACGCATCGCCGGCCAGCAGGTCGTCGAAGACGTCACGTTCGACGTTCCGGCCACCGGGGTGACGGCGCTTCTCGGCAGAAACGGCGTCGGGAAGACGAGCACGATCAAGGGTGTACTCGGGCTCATCGAGCGCCGCGGAGAGGTCACGTTCAGGGCGGGAGGCAGCGCGGTTCGCCTCGATCGGCTGCGCACCCACCGCATCGTGCAGCTCGGTATCGGCTACGTCCCCGAGGACCGCGAGGTGTTCTCCAAGCTCACCGTCGCCGAGAACCTGCGCCTCGCGGAACGGAGCTCCGACCCCCGCCGCGAGTTCGTCGCGGAACTGTTCCCGGATCTCGTGGCGAGGTCGAACCAGCTCGCCGGCACCCTCTCCGGCGGCCAGCAGCAGATGCTCTCGCTCGGACGAGCACTCATCAACACCAACACGCTCCTCCTCGTGGACGAGCCGACGAAGGGGCTCGCACCGATCATCGTGTCCGAGGTCGCCGCGGCGCTCGCGGAGGCGGCCAAGACCGTTCCTGTCCTGCTCGTCGAGCAGAACCTCCAGGTGGTTCGCCAGTTGGCGACCGACTCCATCGTGATCGAGGGCGGCCGGGTCGTCCACACCGGGCCGGCAGCACAGCTCCTCGACGACGAGGACATGATCCGGAGGTTCCTCGGGGTGCACGGCGAGACGACCGGAGCGGGGGCAACGGCATGAGCACCGTCATCCTGCTCCTCATCACCGGGCTCGGACTCGGCGCACTGTACTTCCTCGTGGCATCCGGCCTCTCGCTCATCTACGGCCTCATGGGCGTCCTGAACTTCGCCCACGGTTCCTTCCTCACCCTCGGCGCCTTCGCCGGCTGGGAACTCGCCCGCAGGACGGGTGCAGACAACTGGCTGAGCTTCGTCGCCTCGGTGCTGCTCGGCGCGGTCGTCGGTGCGGTGTTCGCTGCGCTCACGGAACTCCTCCTCATTCGCAGGCTCTACGAACGCCACATCGAACAGGTGCTCGTGACCGTCGGGCTCGCCCTCTCCTCCGTGGCCCTGTTCGACGGGATCTGGGGCACTGACCCCGTCTACGTGAGCGGGCCGAGCTGGATGGGAGGGACGACGGATGTCTTCGGCGCGTCGATCCCGAACAATCGATTCGTCCTGATCCTGGCCGCGGTACTCGTGCTCCTCGGGATCGTCCTCTTCCTCAAGTACACGCGCTTCGGTCTCATCATCCGCGCCGGCGTCGAGAACCGGTCCATGGTGACCGCACTCGGCATCGATGTCAGGCGCGCCTTCACCGTGGTCTTCGCCATCGGCGGGGCGGCCGCGGGGATCGGCGGCGTGCTCGCCGCGAGCTACTACGGCTACGTGTCGTCCAGCATCGGTGGTTCGCTCCTCATCTTCGCGTTCATCGTGACGGTCATCGGCGGACTCGGTTCGCTGAGCGGCGCCGCGATCGCCGCCGCACTCGTGGCAGTGCTGCAGCAGTTCGCGAACTTCTACCTCGGCGGGACGGGCGACTTCGTGGTCGTACTCCTGCTCGCCGTCGTGCTGCTGGTGCGGCCGTCGGGACTCCTGGGGAGCAAGGCATGACGCGCGTGAGATCGTTCCTGTCGCAGCCACTCGTGAAGTGGGGGCTCGCCGGCATCCTCGTGGCATTCCTTGCCATCGTGCCGATGCTCGCGATCGACATCCCCGGCGTCTTCCCCGGTCCGACCTACACGCCGGGGACGCTCCAGCTGCTGGCCTTCAGCATGCTCATCGCATCCCTTGCCCTGAGCTATCACCTCATCTTCGGAGTGGCGGGGCTCCTGTCGTTCGGGCACGCGCTGTACTTCGCGATCGGCGCGTACGGCCTCGGGATCACGCTTCGCCATTTCGGGCTGGAGCTCCTGCCGGCGATCGTCGTCACGTTCGTCGCCGGCCTCTTCGTCGCTGCGGCGGTGGGGGCCCTGAGCCTTCGCGTCACAGGCATCTCGTTCGCGATGGTCACTCTCGCGTTCGCGCAGGCCGGTTCCGTCCTCGTGCGCAAGAACCCGGGAAAGCTCACGGGAGGCGATGAGGGACTCGCGCTCGACACGACACACGTCCCCGACTTCTTCATCGGGGTGCTGCAGACCAAGAACCTGTACTGGCTGTGCCTCGGCGTCCTCGTCCTGGTGTTCCTCGTGACGTCCTGGTTCGAACGCTCCCGCGCAGGGCACGTCGTCGCGGCGACGCGGGAGAACGAACTGCGGGTCCGCGTCATCGGTATTCGCCCGTACTTCGTGAAACTGCTGACGTTCGTCATCGGCGGCGTTCTCGCGACCCTCGTCGGGATGGCGTACCTCCTGCTCCAGAGCAGTGCGACCCAGAAGCTCGTGTCGGCCGACTTCACCCTCACGCTCCTGGTGATCGTGGTGCTCGGTGGGGTGGGATACCGGTGGGGTGCGGTCATCGGAGGCATCGTCTACACGTTCCTCGACCAGCGGCTGACCGCGTTCGCGTCCTCCGATGCCGTGAGCGGGCTGCCGGACATCCTGCGGGTGCCGCTCTCGCAGCCGCTGTTCATTCTCGGTACGTTGTTCATTCTGGTGGTTCTGTTCCTGCCCGGCGGCATCGCCGGGGTCGGGGCGAGGCTGTCCAGGAGTCGGATGCGCGCCGACGAGCCTCGCACAGTGCTGGAGGAGCTCACGTGACAGACGGATTGCACACCCTCGGCCGCTGGACGCGCGACCGTGCGGTCGCCACGCCGGATCGGGTCGCGGTCGACGACCGCGGCGTCGTCCTGACCTACCGCGAGTTGGATGCTCGGGCGAGCGCACTCGCCGCGGCCCTGCTCGATCGCGGTTACGGAGTCGGAGACCGGATCGCCACGATCACCGGCAACAGCGCGGACCACGTCGTGGTGTTCTTCGCGTGCGCGAAGGCCGGGCTCGTGCTCGTACCGCTCTCCTGGCGCCTCTCGCCCCGCGAGCTCGCGCTGCAGCTCGAGCAGGCGGATCCCGCTCTCCTGCTCGTCGAGGACGAGTTCACGACGCTCGCGAATGCGACGAGGAAACGTCTGGTTGCACCCCTGGCCGTGCAGGGACTGGGAGCGGGGAGCATCGAGGCGAACGTTCCGCATCCGACGCGGAACTCGCTCGGCGAACCACCCGTGCGGCGCGAGGTGCGCGACGACGATGCGCTACTCATCATCTTCACCTCCGGAACGCAGGGGGCGGCGCGCGGCGCGATCCTGACGCACGCGAACTGCTTCTGGACCAACCTCGCGCTCTCGCGGACCGCGGAGATCACGAGCTCGGACACCGTGCTGGCCGTCATGCCGCAGTACCACGTCGGCGGCTGGAACGTGCAGCCGCTTCTGGCCTGGTGGGTAGGTGCGACCGTCGTGCTCGAGCGCACGTTCGACCCGGGGCGGGTGCTCCAGCTCATCCAGGAGCGGCGCATCACGACGACCATGGGCGTTCCCGCCAATTACCTGTTCCTGTCCGAGCATCCTTCGTTCGCCGCCGCAGACCTGTCGAGCCTGCGGCACGCCATCGTCGGCGGCGCTCCGATGCCGGAACCGCTCCTGCGCACCTGGCACTCCCGGGGCGTTGCTCTCACGCAGGGCTACGGGCTCACCGAGGCGAGCCCGAACGTGCTGTGCCTCCCGGATGAGGACGCTCGGACGAAGGTGGGCCTCGCCGGCAAACCGTACCCCCACGTCGAGGTCGCCGTGGCCGACCCCGTGACGGGCGAGGAGCTCGACGGGGATGCGGTGGGCGAACTCCTGGTTCGAGGGCCGAGCGTGTTCCCTGGCTACTTCCGGGCCCCCGAGTCGACGGCCGCGGCCCTGCGCGACGGATGGCTTCACACCGGAGATCTGGTCCACCGCGACTCTGACGGGTACTTCCGGGTCGTCGACCGGATCTCCGACATCTACATCTCCGGAGGCGAGAGCATCGCCCCCACCGAGGTCGAGGCGGCCATCGCCTCGCATCCGGCTGTCGCGGAGGTGGCCGTCGTCGGCGTCCCGGACGGGCGATGGGGAGAGGTCGGCATCGCCCATGTCGTCCTCCGCCAGGGCCGAGTGACGGACGAGCACGAACTTCTCGAGCACTGCGCGACGCAGTTGGCGTCCTACAAGCTGCCGAAGCGTATCCTCTTCGTCCGGAGCATCCCCCGGTCGACGGGCAACAAGGTGCTGCGGCGCCTGCTCGTCGATGAGTACGTCGCAACGCGCGAGCAGGAGGTCGCGCGATGACCGATGCACCCCGCACAGAGCGCGGCAACCGCACGCGCGCGAAACTCCTCGTCGCGGCCGAGGCGGTGTTCGCCGAATGCGGATATTCCGACGCGTCGATCGTGCGGATCACCGAGGCGGCCGGAGTCGCGCAGGGAACCTTCTACCTCTACTTCACCAGCAAACTGGAGATCTTCGAGGAGCTCGTCGAAGACCTCAACCGCCGGGTCCGCCACGCCATGACGGAGGCTGCGGCCGGATCGGCATCCAGGATCGAATCGGAGCGTGCCGGGTTCCGCGCGTTCTTCGAGTTCACCGCGGAACATCCCGCGCTGTACCGCATCGTCCGTGAAGCGGAGTTCGTCTCCCCGAGCGCACTGCGGCTGCACTATTCGCGCATCGTCGAGGGGTACATCAGCGGTCTCGGTGGCGCTCAGCAGCAGGGCGAGGTCGGCGACTTCGACCCGGAGATCGTCGCCTGGATCCTCATGGGCATCGGCGAGATGGTCGGAATGCGGTGGGTGCTCTGGGGCAACGAGGAGGCCGCCGGCGCCCCGAACGACCCGACGGCGAGCGGTACATCGACCGTTCCGCAGGAGGTCTTCGAGCAGATGATGCAGTTCATTCAGCGTGGACTCGGCGCACCGTCCGGTGGCCGGCAAGGGGAAGCCGTCGGGGTGCACTCCGCCGGTGTCGAACAGGGGGAGGACATCCGATGACGGACCTCAGTGGACAGCGAGCACTCGTGACGGGCGGTGCGAGCGGGATCGGCGCCGCGTGCGCGTCCGCCTTCGCCGCAGCGGGCGCCCACGTGATCGTCGCCGACCTGAACGGCGACGCGGCGAACGAGCTGGCGGGAAAGCTCGGGGGGGAGGCGTGGCAGGTCGACCTCAGCGACACGCGTGCGCTCGCCGATCTCACACTCGACGTCGACATCCTCGTCAACAACGCCGGCGTACAGCACGTGAGTCCGATCGAGGACTTCGATCCCGAACGGTTCTCGTTCATTCTGAGGCTCATGCTCGAGTCGCCGTTCCTCCTCATCCGAGCGGCGCTCCCGAAGATGTACGAACGCGGCCACGGGCGGATCATCAACATCTCCTCGGCACACGGGTTGCGGGCATCCGCCTTCAAGTCGGCCTATGTCGCGGCCAAACACGGCCTCGAGGGACTCTCCAAGGTGACGGCGCTCGAGGGCGGGCCGCACGGGGTGACGAGCAACTGCATCAACCCGTCGTATGTGCGCACGCCCCTCGTCGAGAAGCAGATCGCAGACCAGGCGCGCATCCACGGCATCCCGGAGTCGGATGTCGTCGAGAAGGTCATGCTCGCGGAGATCGCGATCAAGCGCCTCGTGGAGCCGGGGGAGGTGGGCGACCTCGCCCTGTGGCTCGCCGGTGGCACGGCGGGGATGGTCACCGGCGCCTCCTACACGATGGATGGGGGGTGGACGGCGCGATGACCGACGGTTTCGAGTCCACGTACCGGCGCACGGCCGTTCCCGTGCGCGGCGGTGAGCTGACCGTGGGGCACTGGGGGCCGGAGGACGGCCCGGTCGTTCTCGCAGTGCACGGTGTGACGGCCAGCCACCTGGCCTGGCCGCTCGTGGCCGCGGGCCTTCCCGGGGCCCGCGTCATCGCGCCGGACCTTCGTGGGCGGGGCAGGAGCAACGAACTCCCCGGACCGTGGGGGATGCCGCAGCACGCGGATGACCTGGCCGACGTTCTCGACGCGCTCGGTGTCGACTCCGCGGTCGTGGTCGGGCACTCGATGGGCGCATTCGCCTCCCTCGTCTTCGCGAACCGCCATCCGGACAAGGTGTCCTCGCTCGTTCTCATCGACGGGGGGCTGCCGCTCCCCACGCCCGCGGGCCTGAGCGACGACGAGGTCATGAGGGCGACCCTGGGCCCGGCCGCCGACCGGCTGTCCATGACGTTCGCGTCGCGCGAAGCGTATCGGGAGTTCTGGCGGCACCACCCGGCGTTCGCCGAAGACTGGAACCCCCTCATCGAGGACTATCTCGACTACGACCTCGTCGGCGAGGAACCGAACCTCCGGCCGTCGAGCTCCTATGAGGCCGTCGCGGCGGACTCGATCGAGCTGCGGGGAGGCGAATCGCTGCTTCGGGCGCTTCGCGAGCTCTCGCATCCGACGACGTTCATCTCCGCTCCGCGCGGACTCATGAACGAGATTCCCCCGCTCTACCCTGAGGCGGCGATCGCCGAGTGGAGGGAGAAGCTGCCGGGCCTGGCGACCGTCGCCGCGGAAAATGTCAACCACTATACGATCGTGATGGCGGAGGACGGGGCCAGACTGGTGGCAGCGAACATCCGTGCGGCGCTGGATGCCGTGCACAACAGTTCGGCGCGTGACGAGGAGGTCAAGCGGACATGAGCATGAACAAGACGGTCGCGTCGGCGGCGGAGGCGATCGCCGGAATCGGCGACGGGGCGAGCATCGCCGTCGGCGGGTTCGGCCTCTCCGGCAATCCCATGGTCCTCATCACGGCGATCCTCGCGGCGGGCGCGAAAGATCTCTCGGTCGTCAGCAACAACTGCGGAGTCGACGACTGGGGGCTCGGAGTGCTGTTGAAGGCGCACCGGATCCGCAAGATGACGTCGTCCTACGTGGGGGAGAACAAGGAGTTCGAACGCCAGTTCCTCAGCGGAGAGCTCGAGCTCGAACTCACCCCGCAGGGCACGCTCGCCGAGAAGCTCCGCGCGGGCGGCTCCGGGGTGGCCGCGTTCTTCACCCCGACCGGGGTGGGCACCCAGGTCGCTGAAGGCGGCTTGCCGCGGAAGTACGCTGCCGACGGCAGCGTCGACGTCCCGTCCCCTGCCAAAGAGGTCCGGGTGTTCGAGTTCGGCGGTCGAGAACGGGAGTTCGTGCTCGAGGAGGCCATCACGACGGACTTCGCCATCATCCACGCACTGAGGGGTGACACGCACGGCAACCTCGTGTTCAACAAGGCCGCACGCAATTTCAACCCCGTCGCGGCCATGGCCGGGCGCGTGTGCATCGCGGAGGTCGAGGAGCTCGTGGAGCCGGGAAGCATCGACCCCGACTCCGTGCACCTCCCAGGCGTCTACGTCCACCGCGTGCTCGAGGTCGGCGCGGATGTCGAGAAACGCATCGAGCGGCGCACCGTGAGGGAGAGCTGACATGGGACTCACACGCGATGAGATGGCGGCGAGGGCCGCGAAGGAGCTTCAGGACGGCACATACGTCAATCTGGGGATCGGGCTCCCCACGCTCGTCCCGAACTATGTTCCGGATGGCGTGACCGTCATCCTGCAGTCGGAGAACGGCATCCTGGGGGTCGGCCCGTACCCGACAGAGGATGCGGTGGATCCGGACCTCATCAACGCCGGCAAGGAGACCGTGACCCTGTTGCCGGGGTCGGCGTTCTTCGACTCGGCGATGAGTTTCGGCATGATCCGCGGCGGAAAGATCGATGCGGCGATCCTCGGTGCGATGCAGGTTTCGGCGTCCGGAGACCTGGCGAACTGGATGATCCCCGGCAAGATGGTCAAGGGACCAGGCGGCGCCATGGATCTCGTGCACGGCGCCGGCACGCTCATCGTGCTCATGGAGCATGTCGCCAAGGACGGTTCGGCGAAGATCGTCAACCACTGCTCGCTGCCGCTCACCGGTCGGGGAGTCGTGAACCGCATCATCACCGACCTTGCCGTCATCGACGTGACCCCCGATGGTCTCGTGTTGCGCGAGCTCGCCCCCGGCGTGACGGTCGACGAGGTGCGCGCCGCGACGGAACCGAAGCTCATTCTCGGAGAGGGACTCGCGTGACCGGAACCCTTCTGGACGGGATCACCGCCCGCACGGTCGACACGGACCGTTACCGGGCGAACATCCTCGAGCGGGCCGGAAGCGGCGACGGGTTGCCCGTCGTGTTCGTGCACGGCAATGTTTCGTCGTCCCTGTTCTGGCAACCGACGATGCTGCGGCTGCAGCCCGAGCGCTGGGCGATCGCGATCGACCTCCGCGGCTTCGGTGACAGCGAGACGGTCGACGTTGACGCCACTCGCGGACTGCGGGACTACTCCGACGATGTCGCAGCCGTGCTGCGCACACTCGGGGTCGAGTCGGCGAACTTCGTGGGCTGGAGCATGGGCGGCGGTGTCGTCATGCAGCTCATACTCGACCACAACGAGCTCGTGGCGTCCGCACTCCTCCAGGCTCCGGTGTCGCCCTACGGATTCGGCGCGACGGCGGGCCCGGATGGCCGGCTCCTGACTCCGGATGCCGCGGGCTGCGGTGCTGGGGGAGCAAACCCCGATTTCGTGGCGCGGCTCGCCGCGGGCGATACGAGCGCCGACGAGCAGACCTCGCCGCGCAGCGTCTACCGCAGCTCCTACGTGAAGCCCGGCTTCGTGTCCGAGTACGAAGACCTCTGGGTCGAGTCGATGCTCTCCACGAAGACCGGTGACGGCAGCTACCCCGGCACGTCGGTCGCGAGCGAGAACTGGCCTGGATCTGCCCCGGGTGCCAAGGGCATCCTCAACACGATGGCGCCGACCGTTTTCGACGCCTCCGGCATCGTCGACCTCGATCGCAAACCCCCGATCACCTGGATCCACGGCGCCGACGACGCGATCGTCTCGGACGCCTCCTTCTTCGACCTCAACTACCTTGGCCAGCTCGGCATCATCCCCGGCTGGCCGGGCGAGGACGCCGCTCCGCCGCAGCCCATGGTCACCCAGACCCGGACGGTCTTCGAGGCCTACCGCGCGGCGGGCGGGGAGTACACCGAGGTCGCGCTCGAGAACTGCGGGCACTCGCCGCAGCTCGAGCATCCGGCGGAGTTCGACGCCGCCCTCGCGGCCATCCTGCGCTGAACCCGGCCGTTCAACCGCTCGCGTCGATGACGCAGAAACGGTTGCCCTCCGGGTCCTCGAGGATGACGTAGTCGGCGTCCGGCGGTCGCTTCGCCCATTCGACGCGTCGTGCCCCGAGCGAGACCAGTCGTTCGATTTCGGCCTCCTGGTCTTCTGCGTAGAGATCGAGATGGATGCGGGGCGGCAGACTGGCCGGAGCAGCGTGCTCGTCGAGCGAGACGTTGGGCCCGAGGCCATCCCTGGGCTTCAGGAGTGCGAAGTCGTCATCGTCGCCCTCGCGGTCGACGTAGTCGAGGGCCGCCATCCAGAACGCCTTCTGTCGTGCGAGATCCTCGACGCGGATGACGACCGAACCGATGCGGATCATGCCCGGTAGCCTAGTCACCGGGCGGTGCCGAACGAAGGTTTGACCGTGCACGGTGCCCGTGACATCCTTGACAGAACGAACGGTCAGTCAGTCGTCTGCTCGGTAGACTGGCGACACACCGGCAGCAAAGGCGGAGTATGGCGCAGGCATCCCTGAGCGTGGAAGAGCGCTCCGACCGCGTCCACATCGTCCTGAACCGCCCGGAGTCCCGCAACTCGATCGATCAGGGCATGATCGACGAGCTTCACGCGGTGTGCGCGAAGCTCGAATCCGGGCCGAAAGTGCTCGTGATCTCCGGCGCAGGCGGCACCTTCGCCTCCGGCGCGGACATCCGGCAGATGATCGACCGGGGTCGCACGGAGGCGCTCGCCGGCATCAACACGACCTTGTTCCAGCGCATCGCCGCCCTGCCGATGCCCGTCATCGCCGCGATCGACGGCTATGCGCTCGGGGGCGGAGCCGAACTCGCCTACGCCTGTGATTTCCGCATCGCGACGACACGCGCGAAGATCGGGAACCCCGAGGCGGGCCTTGGCATCATCGCGGGGGCCGGCGCGACCTGGCGGTTGCCCGAACTCGTGGGAGAGCCCGTCGCGAAGGAGATCCTCCTGGCCGGCCGCGTGCTCACGGCCGCCGATGCCCTCGAACTCCGGCTCGTCTCGGAGGTCGTCGAGCCCGCGGGACTGCTGGATGCCGCCGATGCCCTCGCCGACCGAATCCTGAACTACGACCCGGATGCCCTCATGGCCACGAAGCGCGCGCTCGCGGCGCCGCGCAGTGCACACCCGCAGGTCGACCTCGACGAGCAGGCGATTCTGTTCGAGTCCGATGCGAAGCGCGCCCGGATGACGGCCTTCCTCAATAAGCGAGGCCAGAACAAGAAGACCGCGGAGGGGGAAGAGTGACCGCCGTTCCTGCAGTGGTCGGCGTCCTCGGCGGCGGACGCATGGGCGCCGGGATCGCTCACGCGTTCGTGCTCGCCGGCTCACGGGTCGCCGTGGTCGAACGCGACGCCGAAAGCGTGCGGATGGCACGGGGGCGTGTTCTCGCCGCGTTCACGACGAGCATTGAGCGTGCGACGACGACGGAGCCGCTGGAGAAGCTGACTGCGCGCATCGCAGTGGGAACGGACCTGGCGGCCTTCGCCGAAGCAGAGCTCGTGATCGAAGCGGTACCGGAATCTCTCGAACTCAAGCTCGACGCCCTCGCAAGGGTCGAAGACGCTGTGCCACCTCTCGCGTGGCTTGCGAGCAACACCTCGTCGATCTCGATCACGACGCTCGGCCGAAGCCTGCAGCGCCCTGAGCGGTTCCTCGGGCTGCACTTCTTCAATCCGGTGCCGGCATCCGGGCTCGTCGAGATCGTCGTGGGGGAGGAGTCCGCGGACGAGCTCGTCACCTCGGCACAGGGTTGGGTGCACGCCATCGGCAAGGCGCCCATCACGGTGAAAGACGTTCCCGGGTTCGCCAGTTCGCGCCTCGGGCTCGTGCTCGGGCTCGAGGCCATCCGGATGCTCGAGGATGGCGTCGCAAGCGCTGAGGACATCGATGCCGCCATGGTGCTCGGGTACGGGCATCCGATGGGGCCGCTGAGGCTCACGGATGTCGTGGGTCTCGACGTGCGCCTCGGCATCGCCGAATATCTGCGGGCGACCCTCGGCGAGCGATTCGCCCCGCCGGCGCTCCTGCGCGACATGGTGGAGCGTGGTGAACTCGGACGCAAGTCCGGGAAGGGGTTCTACGAGTGGCCGGCGGTGCACGCATGAATTCAGTGATTCCCAGCTACCTCATGGATGAGTGGTGGACACCGGCATCGGGCGAAGGCTCGCCGATCCTCGATGCAAGCACCGGGGAGATCGTCGCGACGGCGAATGTCTCCGGCATCGACATCCCGGGCGCAATCGGCTACGCACGCACCGTCGGCCAGGCAGCTCTCGGTGCGCTGACGTTCCACGAACGGGCGCTCAAGCTCAAAGAGCTCGCCCAGTACCTGAACGGCCGCCGCGAGGAGCTCTACGCGATCTCGGCGAAGACCGGGGCCACCAGCGGCGACTCGATGGTCGACATCGACGGCGGTATCGGGGTGCTGTTCACGTTCAGCTCGAAGGGCCGGCGGGAGCTTCCGAACTCGAATATCGTCGTCGACGGGCCGCCCGAGGTGCTCTCGAAGGACGGTTCGTTCCTCGGGCAGCACATCTACACGCGGCTGCCGGGTGTTGCCGTGCAGATCAACGCCTTCAACTTCCCGGTGTGGGGCATGCTCGAGAAATTCGCGCCGGCCTTCCTCGCCGGTGTTCCGACGATCGTCAAGCCTGCGACCCCGACGGTGTACCTCGCCGAGGCGGCGGTGCGGATGATGGCGGGCTCCGGCATCCTTCCCGAAGGGTCGCTCCAGCTCATCTCCGGCTCTGCCCGCGATCTGATCGACCACCTCGACTATCGCGACCTCGTGGGGTTCACCGGGTCGGCGAGTACGGCGAATGCGCTGCGCTCGCATCCGAACGTCGTGCACGGCGGAGTGCGATTCACCGGCGAGACGGATTCGCTCAACGCCGCCATCCTCGGTCCGGATGCCGTGGTCGGCACCCCCGAGTTCGACGCCTACATCAAGTCGCTCGTGACCGAGATGACGGTCAAGGCCGGGCAGAAGTGCACGAGCATTCGCCGCGCGATCGTGCCCGCAACGATCGTAGACGAGGTCATTCGGGCTGCTGGAGCTCGCATCAGGGAGCGGATCGTCGTGGGCGACCCGCGCGCGGAGGGGGTGACGATGGGCGCGCTGGTGAGCCGCGAGCAGAAGGACGAGGTGAAGGCGCGCGTGCGCGAACTCGTTGCCGCCGGTGGTGAGATCGTGCTCGGTTCGCTCGATGAACCGGAGGTTCGCCGCGCTGACGGTTCGACGGGCACGGCGCCCGACGGGGCCTTCATGCAGCCCGTTCTCCTGCACTTCGCCGACGCCCTGGTCGCCGCCGCGCACACGATCGAAGCGTTCGGGCCGGTCTCCTCCGTCATCGGCTACGACACGGTCGAGGAGGCCGTCGCGCTCGCGGCGCTCGGCGGCGGGTCGCTCGTCGCGACCGTGGCGACCCACGACCCGGATGTCGCCCGCACCGTCATCGAGGGGATCGCCGCCCACCACGGCCGCACGCTCATCCTCGACCGCGACGACGCGCGATCCAGCACGGGGCACGGGTCGCCGGTACCGCACCTCATCCACGGCGGCCCAGGTCGTGCGGGCGGTGGGGAGGAGCTCGGCGGCATCCGCTCGGTGTTCCATCACATGCAGCGCACAGCGGTGCAGGGCTCCCCGGCGATGCTGACTGCGGTGACCGGACAGTGGTTCGCCGGGGCGCCGCGCAACCTCGACGGGCCGCATCCCTTCCGCAATTCGCTCGCCGAACTGCGCATCGGGGATGCCGTGGCGTCTCCGCTGCGCGAGGTCACGCTCGACGACATCACGGCGTTCGCGAACTCGACCGGCGACACGTTCTACGCCCACACGAACGAGGAGGCTGCGGCCGCGAACCCGTTCTTCCCCGGGATCGTCGCACACGGCTACCTGCTCGTCTCCTGGGCGGCCGGACTGTTCGTGGATCCGGAGCCGGGGCCGGTGCTCGCCAATTACGGGCTCGAGAACCTGCGGTTCATCACCCCCGTGTCGCCGGGCGACAGCATCCGGGTCACGCTCACGGCGAAGAGGATCACACCCCGTGAGACGGATGACTACGGCGAGGTGTGCTGGGACGCGATCATCCACAACCAGAACGACGAGATCGTCGCCACGTACGATGTGCTGACCCTCGTGGCGAAGGAGGCCTGAGCCTACGCCGCTCCCTGTCGTCGCACGATCTCGTTGATCCAGATGGGGGCGAACGGCGACGTGCAGTTCGGGGGAGTCGGGTAGTCCTTGAGCACCTCGAGGCGCTCGCCGATGTCGATCGCGCGGGCGCGGAGCGCGGGGTGGCTGATGCCGATCTGCGCGAGACAGGTGTTCATCGCCCACTGCAGGCGGTCCGGGGCATCCTTCATCTGCGCCTCGATGGTGTCGAGGAGTCCGGGGAGATCGAGCCCCTCCGGGTCCTTCAGGACACGTTCCGCGGTGAGCGCCCAGCCGGCGCTCGCGACCACCGGATCGGCGTCGGTGAACCAGGCGACACGCAGTTCCTCAGCATGCGGGTTCTTCTTGACGACATAGTTCACGAGCCAGTCGTGAACCTTGGGGGCTCTGGCTTCGCGCAGCATCGAGTCCAGCTCGTGGCTGCCGAAGTCTTTCGGGCGGCAGATGAGAAGGGCCAGCAGCTTTGCCGCGGTATCGCCCGTTGCCCATAGCGCACGCGAGAGATCCTGCTGCGTCTTCAGTCGCTTCGCGATCGCACGCAGTTTGCCGAGATTGACGCCGTGGTCGTCGCCGTGCCGTTCGTTGACCTCGCGCGCCCGCGAGTCTTCAAGGGAGGCCAACTCGGCCAGGAGTTCATCCACCGGGCCATCGGTCCGCTGGATCGTGATCTCGTCCATCAACCCAGTATCGCCGAAGTAGACGTGAGGGACTCGACTGTGCCGACTCAGTCTTTCGCCAATTGCGCCCGCAGCGCGCGATTGCGCCGCGCCGCGCGGACGCAATTGCGTCGAACAGGCACAATCACCGTGCGCGAACGCCTCCGAAGGCAACTGCGACGACGTCGTTGGCGACATCCTCTGCGCTGACCGGCCCGCCGGGGCGGTACCAGTCGACGACCGATCCGATCATCCCGAACAGCAGCCGCGTGGTGGTGCGCGGATCGATGTCGCTGCGGATGTCGCCATCCGTTCTGGCCTGATCGACGAGTTCGGCGATGACCTGGTTGAACGCGCGCCGCCGCGTGAGCGCGCTGCGTTCGAGTTCCGTGTTGCCGCGGAGGCGCAACAGAAGCGTGACGAACGGCAATTGGTCGGTGAGCACTCCGACGGACGAACGCAACACGTACATGAGCCGGTCGATGGCTGACCCGGTCGAGGCGAGCGGGTCGACGAGGATCGCCTCCAGGCTGTCGAGCGCGCGGTCGAGCGCAAGCTGGAGCAGATACTCCTTGCTCGGCACGTGGTGGTAGATCGCCGACTTCGTGATGCCGAGGTTCTCGGCGAGCACCCCCATCGACGTGGCGTCGTAGCCGTGCTGGATGAACACCTCCGCGGCACCGCGCAGGATCGACTCCTGGTCGTGATTCTGGCGAATGGTGGCGGCAATATCGGTCATGATGTCTGCTCCATCCCGGCGCCCGGTGCGCGCATCTTCTCGGGCGAGACGGTTCTGCTGTGGCCGCGGAACTCGGCGACGATCCCCTCCCCGTTGCGAACCTCCACGTCGTAGATTCCGGTGCGACCGCGCGTGGAGCGGACTTTGGCGGTGGCGGTGAGCACGTCGCCGGCGTGGCTGGGAGCGTAGAACGTGATGTCAGCGCCGGACGACACCGTGACGCTGCCCTCCGTATTGCACGCCATGGCGAATGCGGTGTCGGCCAGCGTGAAGACGAGTCCACCGTGGACGATCGCGTGGCCGTTGAGCATGTCGCCGCGCACCGGCATCGTCACGACGGCGTGGCCTTCGCTCATCTCCACGACCGTCATTCCGAGCAGTTCGGTCGATGCGCGGTCATCGCGCAGCATCGTGTCGGGGCGTTCGTAGCTCTTGGGAGGCACCGTGGTGCCGGTGTGGGCATCGCTCATCGTTGACCGCCAATCTGTCGGATGTTAGCCTTGGGCAAAGCCTAAACGAACGGTCGGTCAGTTGCTAGTGGCAACACGAGCTCCTGCAGATCGACCCCCGCACTCAAAGGTGATGAGATCATGGCGCCTGCCGCAACGCCCACGCAGCGCAAGGACGTGGACCCCGTCGAGGATCCCGCCGGCCGCGCCCGATTCGACGAGCTGATCACCGCCGACCAGCGGGTCGAGCCCACCGACTGGATGCCGGATGCCTACCGCAAGACGCTCGTGCGCCAGGTCTCCCAGCACGCGCACTCCGAGATCATCGGCATGCAGCCGGAGGGCAACTGGATCACGCGCGCCCCGAGTCTCAAGCGCAAGGCCATCCTCATGGCGAAGGTGCAGGATGAGGCCGGACACGGGCTCTACCTCTACTCCGCGGCGCAGACGCTCGGTGTCACGCGCGACCGGATGACGGAGGACCTCATCTCCGGCAAGGCGAAATACTCCTCGATCTTCAACTACCCGACGCCCACCTGGGCCGACATGGGTTCGATCGGCTGGCTCGTCGACGGCGCCGCGATCTGCAACCAGGTGCCGCTGTGCCGCGCATCCTACGGTCCGTACGCGCGGGCCATGGTGCGTATCTGCAAGGAGGAGTCGTTCCACCAGAGGCAGGGCTTCGAGATCCTGCTGCACCTCTCACGGGGCACGAAGGAGCAGCACGAGATGGCGCAGGAGTCGGTCAACCGCTGGTACGCGCCGGCACTCATGATGTTCGGCCCGCCGGATGCCGATTCACCGAACTCCGCGCAGAGCATGGCCTGGAACATCAAGAGGTTCAGCAATGACGACCTTCGCCAGCGCTTCGTGGACATGATCGTGCCGCAGGCCGAGGTGCTCGGGCTCACGCTGCCGGATCCCGACCTGAAGTGGAATGAGGAGCGCGGTCACTACGACTACGGCGAGCTCGACTGGAACGAGTTCTCCGAGGTGCTCAAGGGTCGCGGGCCGGCCAATGCGATCCGGCTCGAGCGGCGGCGCCAGGCCCATGAGGGCGGTGCCTGGGTGCGCGAGGCGGCGGCCGCCTACGCGGAGCGCCGCCGCGCCATGGCCGAAAAAGCTAGTGCCGAGAAAGTGCAGGCAGCCTGATGAGTTCGCCGGGAGCAGACGAGACGGAGCCGTGGCCCCTCTGGGAGGTGTTCGTGCGTTCGTCGCGCGGACTGTCCCACCTCCACGCGGGCTCGCTTCATGCGCCGGATGCGGAGATGGCCGTGCGCAACGCGCGCGACCTGTACACGCGCCGCAACGAGGGGGTCTCCATCTGGGTGGTGCGCTCGAGCGACATCACGGCATCCGACCCCGACGCGAAGGGGGCCTTCTTCGAGAGCCCGCGCGGCAAGGAGTATCGCCACGCCGGCTACTACACGGAGTCCGAGGGCGTGAAGCACCTGTGAGCGACCAGTCGTTTCGAATTTCGGCGGGGGATGCCCTCACCGCCGAGAAGATCACCGAGGCCGGCGAGAAACCGACAGAGGCGGTGGCAGACTACGCACTGCGCCTCGGCGACGATGCACTGATCCTGGCCCAAAGGCTGGGTTGGTGGATCGCGCGTGCGCCCGAACTGGAAGAGGATGTGGCCCTGGCCAATATCGCCCTCGACCAGCTCGGCCACGCCCGTTCGTTCCTGAGCTATGCGGCGCTCGCCTGGGGCAGGACCGAGGATGACCTGGCGTACTTCCGCACCGAACCGGAGTTCGTGAACGTCCAGCTCGTCGAGCAGCCGAACGGGGACTTCGCCCACACGATTGCGCGCCAGTTCATCGTCTCGTACTACCAGTTCGAGCTGTACCGTCGACTCGTCGATTCGTCGGATGCCACGCTCGCGGCGATCGCGGCGAAGGCGGTCAAGGAGGTCGACTACCACCGCGACCATGCGACCCAGTGGGTGCTGCGGCTCGCACTCGGCACCGAGGAGTCGAGGCGGCGGATGATCGCTGGGCTCGGCGTCATGTGGCCGTATGTCGACGAGTTGTTCCGCGACGACGAGCTTGTGGTGTCGCTCGGCGAGGCTGCGGTGCTGCCGTCAAGCCTGCGCGAAGATTTCGACACGATGACCGGGGCGGTGCGCGCGGAGGCCGAACTGGAGCACCCTGCAACGGATGGGCTCAGGGGGTTCGTCGCGCGGGGCGGCGGCAGGGACGGCATTCACACCGAATTCCTCGGGCCGCTGCTCGCGGAGATGCAGGTGCTCGCCAGGGCGCATCCGGAGGCGACGTGGTGATGGAGACTCTCGAGAGGACCGCCAGGCCGCGGCCGAGCGACGGGGAGTCGGCGCGCGTCTGGGACGTCGCGGCGACGGTGCTCGACCCTGAGGTGCCCGTGCTCACGATCGGGGACCTCGGCGTGCTGCGGTCGGCGGACGTCATCGACGGCAGGGCGCACGTGACGATCACGCCCACGTATTCCGGGTGTCCGGCTATGGATTCGATCAGGACGGATGTCGCCTCCGCGCTCGCGGAGGCCGGCTACGCGGATGCCACGGTCGAGCTCGTGCTCTCGCCCGCCTGGACGACGGACTGGATGTCCGAGGACGGCAAGCGCAAGCTCGAGGAGTACGGGATCGCGCCTCCGTCGGGGCTGACACCGGTGCGGCGTGCCGGCAGCATCCGGGTGGCGATCACGGTCGGCTGCCCGCAGTGCGGCTCGCTCGACACCCGCGAGTTGTCGCGGTTCGGGTCGACGAGCTGTAAGGCCCTCTATGTCTGCAACGCGTGCCACGAGCCGTTCGACTACTTCAAGGTGCTGTAGATGACGCCGGAGCCGTCGTCGCCGGTGTCCGAGTCCCTCAGACCGGCGCCGCAGCGCAAGCGCGCCCGTTTCCACCCGTTGACGGTGCGCGATGTGCGGCGTCTGACCGAGGATTCCATCGAGGTCACGTTCGCGGTGCCTGACGAGTTCGCCGACAACTATGACTATGAGCCGGGCCAGTACGTCGCGTTGCGGATGACCCTGAACGGCCGGGAGTTGCGGCGCAGCTACTCGATCTGCGCGGTGCCCGTGCCCGGCGAGTTGAGGGTCGCCATCAAGCGCGATCTCGGCGGGGAGTTCTCCACCTGGGCGAATGAGTCGCTCGCGCCCGGGGCCGTCATCGATGTCATGAGTCCGCAGGGGACGTTCACGACCGAGCGCGTGTCCGACGGGGCTGAGCGCGCGGCCAACCGGCACTACGCGGCGATCGCGGCCGGCTCGGGAGTCACGCCGATCATGTCGCTCGCCCGCACCATCCTGCGCGGTTCAGAGCACGCGCAGTTCAGTCTCATCTACTCGAACCGCACCGCGAACGATGTGATGTTCCTGGAGGAACTCGCCGAATTGAAGGATGCGTTCCCGGCGCGGTTCGCGCTCTACCACGTGTTGACGCGGGAGAGGCGCGCATCCGATGTTCTGTCCGGGCGGCTGGATGCGGAGCGTTTGGGCACGTTCCTCGAGTACCTGGTGCGTCCTGGCGATGTGGACGAGTGGTTCATCTGCGGGCCGTTCGAGCTCGTGCAGCTCGTGCGGGACACTCTCGAGGAGGCGGGTGTCGATCGCCACCACGTGCGGTTCGAGTTGTTCACGACGGATCGTCCGGACCGGCCGGAGGGTTCTGTCGGGCGGCCGGTGATCGTCGACGAGGGTGATGCGGTGCGGAAGATCACGTTCACGCTCGACGGGCTCACGGCATCCATCAACACGCCGGTGCACGGTCGGGAGACGATTCTGAACGCTGCATTGAGGGTGCGGCCGGATGTGCCGTTCGCGTGTGCAGGGGGAGTGTGCGGTACGTGTCGGGCTGTGTTGGTCGACGGCACGGTGACCATGGACGAGAACTACGCGCTCGAGCCGGAGGAATTGGAGCGCGGGTACATCCTCACGTGCCAGTCGCATCCGACGAGCGAGGCGGTTACTGTCAACTACGACAGTTAGTACGGTTCCCTGTGGATGCCGAAGGCCGTCACGAAGGGATCCCGCTGATGCCCGTAGGATGCAACCCATGATCGACCTGCAGATCGCCGACAACGTCGCGGAGTTGACCCTCAACATCCCCGACAAGCTCAACGCCCTGGACGATGCAGCGCTGGCGGAGCTGGGCGCTCGCCTGCAGGAGGCGGCTGCGGCATCCCCGCGGGCTCTCCTCCTCCGCGGAGAGGGCCGTGCCTTCTGCGCCGGCCGCGACATCTCCGCGGTCGACCCGGCGACGGATGACGCGCTGGCTTTCCTCCAGGACTCGTTCGGTCCGGTCATGCGGGCTCTGGCCGACTTTCCCGCTCCGACGTTCGCGGCGGCTCATGGTGCGTGTCTCGGAATCGGACTGGGACTCCTGATTGCAACGGATGTTGTCTACGTCGCGGAGGGCGCGAAGCTGGGTTCTCCGTTCGCGAACCTCGGGGCGACGCTGGATTCGGGCGGTCACGCCCTGTTCTTCGAGCGGCTGGGTGCGCACCGTGCCCTGGATCTCATCTACACGGCGGAGCTCATGTCGGGCACGGGGGCGGTGGCGGCTGGCTTGTTCAGTCGTGCGATCCCGGATGCCGAACTCCTCGAGTTCGCGCGCGCGAAGGCGGCGACCGCAGCATCCGGTGCCACCCAGGCTTTCCTGGCGAGCAAGAAGCTCATCGCCCGTCTCCGCGACGAGCGCGTGGGACTGTGGGAGTCAGTGGCGGAGGAGAACGTCGCGCAGGAGCGCTTGCGGATGACCGCCGACTACCGAGAAGGCTTCGCGGCGTTCCAGCAGAAGCGCAAGGCGATGTTCGCGGGTGAGTAGCGACTCCGGTCGGCGAATTCGCGACCACGATCGCGGTTTAGTCCCATGAAACGGGCTCAGTCTTGAAAGAATGCCGACATGGATGACTTTCTGCAGAAATCAGACAACCCGATAATCCTTTACATCGTGATACCCGCGGTCGCGATTCTTGTCCTGTACCAGATCATTCGGATTGCCATCACTCTCGCGCTTCGTGACCATGAGAGGTGGTTGGAGAAGCGACGCATCAAGGCAGCTCGCACCACGTATCCGGTGGGGCAGGCCTTCCCGCCGATCACTCCCGACGCGCACGAACCCTTCTGATATCCATGCAAGCCGTCTTCGTGAATGGGATCCCCGGTTCCGGGAAGTCGACGCTCGCGTCGGGTCTCGCCGGTGAACTGGGGTTCCCCGTCGTGGCGAAGGACACGATCAAAGAGGCGCTCGCGGATGTCGTCCGTGTGCCATTGCACACTCGTCGGATCGGCGCGCTGGCATCGGATGTGATGTGGTCGCTGGTCGGGCTGGTCGACGGCCCGGTCATCGTCGAGTCGTTCTGGGCTACCGGGCGTGACGAAGACTTCTTCCAGCGTGGAGTCGCTGACGCCGGTGTCGACGTGGCCGTCGAAGTGTGGTGCGAGGTGTCCATTGAGACGGCCCGGCGGCGTTTCGAAGAGCGACCACGACATCCGGTTCATCAGGACACCGAGCGCGGATTCGAGTGGGAGCAGCTGGCGCGGGCGGCTCGGCCGATCTCGCAGTTCCCGACGGTCATCGTGAACACCGAGGCGCCAGTTGATGTGCCGAAACTCGCCGTCGAACTACGCGCGGTACTTGGCTTGAGCGCCCAGGCCTGACCCGAGCTTCAGAAGTGCGGTATCCGTTTCGCGCCAAGGCAGCGATGGCGGCGTCCAGTGCGACCTAGGCGTCCCTGGCGAGCAAGAAGCTCCTCGCCCAACTGCGTGACAGCCGGGTGGGCTTGTGGGAGTCAGTCGCCGAGGAGAACGTCGCCCGGGATCACCTGCGTATGACCGCCGACTACCGCGAAGGATTCGCGGCGTTCCAGCAGAAGCGCGAGGCTGAGTTTTCGGGGGGGAGTGTCAAACAGATCTATCGCTTAGTCGCGAGTGCGTCGATGACTGGACGCAGACACGACGAGCTGAATTAGCTTGCGTGTTCATGTTGATGGCTACTTAGCCGCCATCCGAGTTTTCCTAGTCGCGAGGAAACATGCTGGCCCGGAACTTGCCGCGCGAGCTGAAACCTTCGAAGTCAGGGAAGAGCACCCGTGCACTTCGGTTGTAAGTCGAGCCTAGGTAAGCGAGAAGCTTCTTTTTGTTTGACGATTTGATGATGATTGCAACATACGGAATATTTGCAGGGCCACCTGGCTTACGGCCCCCCAATAATAGTTGCTCCACAACTTCGGGGCGGGTTGAGGTTGCGTCCGCGACATTCAACCCGAAGAACGCCGTTGACTCGGATTTGAGAAAGGCACTCGATGGTGGGACAGCACTTGCGGCGAAGAAGCCCTCCTGAGCGCGGAGTCGAGCATTAGGGTGCGACGCTTCAACGAGGAATGCTTGCCCGGAGACCAAGCCGGCCAAAAGTGTCTGGCTTTCGCGAGGGGCGGGTTTGCCTTTTTCCTCATCTACTCCCGGGAGACTAGCCCCGACACTCTGATAGTTCTTCCATCCGGTGACATTCAGCGCGAGTACCACACCGCCCTTTGCCTTCTTGTCCTCCTTGGAACGTTGGCACGCGAACCAAAGTGCGGTCATCGGATTACTTGTGAAGTCGATCATTCGAGTCGGCACCGAAAAGTGTTGGAGGTCGGCAAGTAGCTGCAGGTCGTCGCGATAGTCAGTATCGCCGTAGCCGAGTCCCCAATTGCGAGCTTCCTGTAGAATGCTCACCTCCAACCTTCGAACCACCTCTTCAGTCGGCTCCACGGCGACGAGGCGCTGTAGAGAAGAATTGAGGTTGTGGTCCGAACTGGACATGCCGCGCCAGGCGAACCGCGACGCCTGATTGTAGACACCAATTGAGCCGATGACAGCCATCGTTTCTCGAGCGTCCTTAGGCTCTATCCACCACCCCGATGACTTCCAAACTTGTCCAGATCTACCAGTCATTTCAACTTTCTCCGCAAAGCTACTTTGTGTTCGGCCAAAGTCGACGCTTGCCCCTTCGATAACCGAATTGCTATGCACTATGGCACATAGGAACTCCGAGCAATAGTCACAGTGCTCTACTCGACGAAGGATCGTGCCAGCCACCCCTATATCGCCGAGTGCCCGATGGGGGCGTATCCCCAAATTGTTCAGTTGTCTATTTGGGGTAGGTCGATTGTTTTCGGCGTGGCCGACGTAGAGGATCTCGCACCAGGCGACGGGGATCGAGCATCCGGAGATCACGCAGCCGCAATTGCGCGCGATGATCGCCCTGCGCTGTGCGGTGGTGAAGCAGCGCTGCAGTGAATCTGGATCGAGGACGCCAGTCGCTGCTTCGACCAAGGTCCAAACTTGTCCCACCGCAATGGTTGATACACGACGACCGAGTGCATAATGAACTCAACTCTGGACGCTAGGGAGCACTGCAATGGAGTACGAGTCAGCAGAGTGTCCAATGTGTGAGAACTATGAAGCACACTTGCGTACACCCGATGGGATGCTCCAGTGTGCGTTGTGCAACACCTCTTGGGGCGGGACTCCGCCAGACCCCAAGGATGCTTCACGATGGCTTCCTCAGCCACCGCCGATTCGCTAGCCAAAGGCTCATCTTCTGGGCCGAATAGTTGCGTCTGACGGTGCTCTGCATTGACACTCAGCAGCGCAGCATCCGTTTTTCTATCGCATCGGCGAGCATTGTCGGTGACTTCGTCGCTGGTCGCCACGGCGCGCCATGGCTGATCCAGGGCGGCGGTTTGACGTGCGGGGCACCACCGATCATCCTGATCTGCCAGCCCGAGGTCTCGATCGTTCGGTGATGACTCCAGCAGAGCAAAACACCATTATCCGTATGAGTAGGTCCGTTGTTCTCGACGGGGTCCACGTGGTGGATTTCGCACCAGGCTGCGGGGATCGTGCATCCGGGGATCACGCATCCGCCGTCGCGAGCGATGATCGCCCGGCGCTGCGCGGGGGTGAAGCAGCGCTGCGGTGAACCGAGGCCGTGGATGCTGCCGTAGGCGTCGATCGACACGAGCTGGTAGCCGCCGCTGCACGCGAGGTGCCGGATCGTCGTCAT
This sequence comes from Terrimesophilobacter mesophilus, assembly GCF_014200375.1. Taxonomy (GTDB): domain Bacteria; phylum Actinomycetota; class Actinomycetes; order Actinomycetales; family Microbacteriaceae; genus Terrimesophilobacter; species Terrimesophilobacter mesophilus. Next base: position 2,348,601 of record NZ_JACHBP010000001.1, read on the forward strand.
CGAGACATCCGACTTCGCCCCATCGATGTGGCCGCGGCCATGGCCGGCCTCGAGGTCCGCGTCGCGCACCGTCACCAGCACCGTCGGCGCCGCGCCACCGATCGTCGGCGGCTCATCGCTGCGGGAGTAGTGGTCGACCATCGCAGCGACCACATCGTGACGCTGCTGGTCGCGACTGCGTGGATCCGCCTCGGCATCGACCTCGGCCTGCTCCTCCGCGGTACGGAACTCGGTCGTCACGCGCGGCGACAGGTACGCGTCGAACAGTCGGTTGAGCTTCGCGGCGATCTCCGGCATGAGCGCGAAACGTCCACGCACCAGCCCACCGCTCAGCGTTCCTGCCTCGAAACCGCGCGCGTTCCAGGCGCGTCGCTCGACCGGCTCCATGCCGTCCGGGTCGAGGTAGGCCTGCCAGACCATCGCCTGCTGGCGGATCTCATCCGCCGTGCACGCGGTCGGCACCAGATCGCTCGTCCCGATCGCGGCGGCCACGAGTTCTTCCTCCGCCGCGCGCACCTCCTCCACGCCCCCACGACGCAGGGTGGGCTGGATGCCGACCACGATCGCGCTCGCGGCGTCCACTCCGATGAGTCCGGCCTCGAGGGCATCGGCGATGGACGGAAATCGGGGAGCGCGTGCCACCCCTGGCTCGGCAAGGTCCGTGCGGGTGAACTGTCCGAGCTTGATGCGCCGCGCGGCGGTCGCGCCGGAAACCCTCGTCACCCGCTCGATGAGCTCCGCCGCATTGCGGCAACCCTTACGTGCGGCCAACCCCTCGGCCCGACAGACGACGAGCGATCGAGCTGATATCTCTGCGGCGGCCTCCACGCGCAGCGCATCCACGTAACGCCCGAGATGCTCGACCGCTCCCGTGACATTGAGCAACTCGTCGTCGCGGAGACCCTGAACGGCGCGCGCGGGAAGTGCCGCAGCGAGCCGCAGGGCCATGCTCCGCAGCGCATCCGAAGCCAGTGCATCCGAGCCCAGCGCATCCGCAATCGGCGCATCCGGCACCACCGGATCGACGGCGCAAGTGGCCGACGAATCGAGGGTGGCGGTGGGGGAGGCCATACCACGATTGTAGCAAAAAGCGTAGATAGATTCTACTGTATTGTCCTACTGTGGATAAAACAATCGAAGAAAGATGCGAACAAATCGATCTACGATTCGGCGACCGTAGCCACCGGCCACTCCACGAGATCCGCCTCCCAGGTATCGGGCTTCCCAATCGACCGAATCGGCTTGTACAGGCTGAACGCCGCGGCGCCGACGACGAAGAAGATCGCCATGATGCCCATCGCGAGGTTCACAGTGAGTCCCGCGAGCAGGGCGCCGGCCGCTACCGGGGCAATGGGAGCGATGGCGACGCCCGAGAGGTTCAATACCGCATTCATCCGACCCTGCAACCTGGAGGGTGTGATCACGCTCGCATAGCCGATGAGGCCTGAGTTGACCGCCGGGATCAGGAAGAGCGTGACGGAGATCCAGACCAGGTACTCCCAATACTCTGTCGAGAGCGCCATGGCCACCCCGCCGACCACGGCAAGGAGAATTCCCACAATGGCGAGTTTTCCTGCCGGGAATCGCTTCACGAGCGGACCGGCGACCACCGCCCCGATGAGCATGGAAGCCCCGGCAGCTGCATCGATGAGGCCGATGAGGAACGGCTCCGTGTGGATCTGGATCAAGTGCAGGTTGAGCGCGAACATCATCCCGTTGAACCCAAGGTTGATGAGCGCGAAGATCCCGATTCCCGCTCGCAGGAACGGTACCGACCACACGAACTTCATGCCGTCAACGAGTGATCCCCACGCGCTCGTGCCCTTCGTGTGCGTGAGATCGCCGTTGAGCGGGCCCTTGACGAAAATCGTGCAGACAAGAACCACGACATATCCGAGCGTGCTTGCCAGGAATGGCACGATACGCCCGATGGAGTACAGGATGCCGCCCACCGGCCCGGAGACCAGCGACGCGACAGCCTGGCGCCCTTGCATCGCGGCCATCGCCGACCCCATCTGGTCCGCACGGACCACCTCCCGGATGCCGCCGGACTCGGCCGGCCCGAAGAACGATGCGACCACGGAGGCAAAGAACAACACAAGGGTGAGGTGCCATGGAGTCAGTGCTGACGCCGCGATGGCGACAACGAGTGACGCAAACAACACGAGGTCGATCGCCGAGCACAGGATGAGCAGCCTTCTGCGGTCGGTCCGATCCGCAATAGCTCCGGCGGGAAGGGTGGCGACCAGGTAGCCGAGTGCGCCCAGCGCGCTGATGAGCCCGGCGAGAAAGACGTCGCCGGTGAGCGCGAACGCGACGAGCGGTACAGCGAAGGTGGCGAAGCCCGAGCCGACGATCTGAGTCGTCTTTCCCGTCATGAGTAGCAGGTAATCGCGGTTGTGCCAGAGCGAGGGGCCGAGAGGATGTTTGAGCTTCGGAGCGTCGGTGCTGTCCACCTTGGCCGCCGTTTCGGCAGAAATGGCGGGGCTGGGCACGGTGTCGTCGCTCGCGGGGATGGAAGGCATGTCGAATACTGTAATTGCGCACAAAGTCTTGCGCAATAGTTGTTGCGCAATTGCTATGCTTGATCCATGGTCACGCAGTCACACCGGGTCACGGACTCCGCCACACTGCGCGCCCTCGCGCATCCGCTGCGGCAGCGGATCCTCCTCGAACTGTCGGTCAGGCGGTCCCTGAGGGCGGCAGACCTGGCCGAAATCGTCGGCGAGCCCGCCAATGCGATCAGCTACCACCTTCGCTCGCTTGCAAAAGTCGGGTTGCTCGTCGAGGCCCCCGAGCTCGCGCGCGACAGCCGGGACCGCGTCTGGACTGTCGCGCATCCGGAAGGCGTGTACGTGCCGCCCGGACCGGATGACGACGCCCCGGATATCTTCGCAGAGCAGTTCCTGGCGTGGGTCAGGGACATGGTGATGGAGAAGGTGCCCGAAGACCCTCGTGCCATCCGCGGACGTTACACCGGTGCGGCGTTGCTGACCAAAGACGAGGGTCGTCAGATGTTCCTCGAGATCGCCGAGGTGCTCGAGCGCTGGCGCGAGCACGGGATGGATGCCGCTGCGGCCAATCCGCAGGACCCCGATCGCGTCTTCCACTACACCGGGGCCTTCGTGGGAAACCGCGCTGATCCGGCGCGGCACGCCGACTCGGACGATGCCGCAGTACCGCCGACGTCGACCGTGACCTGACGGGTCGACAGTGGTGTCGTTCATACTGGGGCGATGACTGAGATCGCACTCTTCCATCACGCCCTCGGCCTCACACCGGGCATCGAGGCATTTGCCGAGACGCTTCGCGAGGCGGGCCACACCGTGCACACTCCGGATCTGTTCGAGGGCGAAACCTTCGCGACCATTGAGGATGGCGTGGGATTCGCCGGCGAGATCGGCTTCGGGGAGATCATGGAACGCGCTCGCCGTGCGGTCGAACCGTTCCCTGCAGAACTCGTGTACATCGGATTCTCGCTCGGCGTCGTGTCGGCCCAGATGCTCGCGCAGACTCGCGCCGGCGCGAAGGGCGCCGTGCTGTGCTACTCCTGCGTTCCGTTCTCCGAGTTCGGCGAATCGTGGCCGGATGGCGTCCCCGTGCAGATCCACGGTATGGATGCCGATCCCTACTTCGCCGAGGAGGGCGACCTGGAGGCGGCGCAGGACCTCGTCGCATCCACCGACCGGGCGGAACTGTTCGTGTATCCGGGGGACCAGCACTACTTCGCGGACAGCACGCTGCCGTCGTACCGACCGGAGGCCGCAGAACTGCTGATGAGCCGCGTACTGGCGTTCCTGTCCACGATCGACTGATCCGCGGGACACTGATCCGCGGGACACTGGAAGTGTGAAACTCACCCTCGACCTGCACGACATCTACAACCGGGGCGTCGACATCGATCGGGCGCTCAACGACATCATGGCAGAGGCCGCAGCGAAGAAGGCGCCACTCGTCGAGATCATTCCCGGCAAGGGCTCCGGCGCGTTGAAGAAGAGAGTGCTGCGCTTCCTGGATCGGCCGGAGATCAAAGCGCAGTACCACCGGGTCGAGAAGGACTCGAAGAACTTCGGCCGCGTCTTCGTGCACTTCCGCTGGAAGTAGGAGCGTTCGAGCCTGTCGGGCATTGGCTATTCTTCGGATGTGGCATCCATCGACCTGAACAGCGACCTCAGTGAGGAGGTCGGAGATGACGCCGCCATGTTCGGCATCGTCACGAGCGCGAACATCGCGTGCGGATTCCACGCCGGCGGCCCCGAGAGCATGCTCGAGAGCGCCCAGCTTGCCGCCGAGAACCGGGTGAGCGTCGGGGCGCACCCTTCCTACCGCGACCGGGAGGGCTTCGGCCGGCGCGACCAGGACGTGGAGCCGGATGAGCTCCGGGCCGACATCCTCGAGCAGCTGGATGCGCTGACGAATGCCGCGGACATCGCCGACGTGCGCATCCGGTACCTGAAGCCGCACGGTGCCCTCTACAACCGCATCGTTGTCGACGCCAGGCAGGCGGATGCCGTGGCGCGCGCAGCACGCGACGCCATGCTGCCGATTCTCGGGCTCGGCGGGACGGAGCTCCACCTGGCGGCCGACCGGCTCGGCGTGCAGTTCTTCCGGGAGGCGTTCGTCGATCGGGCATACCGGCCGGACGGGTCGCTCGTGCCGCGGTCGGAGTCCGGCTCGGTCATCACCGACCCTGACGAGGCCGCGACGCGTGCCGTGCGCATGGTGGAGGACGGGACGGTTGTCGCGATCGACGGCACTCTCGTGCGTGTTCGACTCGACTCGCTCTGCGTGCACGGCGACACCCCCGGCGCGGTCGCCATGGCGGAACGTGTCCGCAGAGGGCTCGTCGCGGCGGGGATCGAGCTTCGGGCGTTCGCATGACGATCCTGCCGTTCGGCGACCGGGCCGTTCTCGCCGAGTTCGCGGACCTGCGCGAGACGATGGCGGCGTTCCGCGCGTTCGAGGCGGGCCGGCGGCCGGGCATCGTCGAACTCGTGCCGGCCGCATCCACGGTGCTCGTGCGCATCGATCCCTCCCGGCTCTCACTGCTCGCGACAGAACAATGGATCATGAGCGTTCTGGAGCGGGGGAGTGCCGACGAGAGTGGCGACGGTGTCGGGAAGCCGTCCGTCACGATCCCCGTTCGCTACGACGGGCCGGATCTCGCGGATGCCGCTGCCGTTCTCGGAATCACCCCCGCGGAGCTCGTCTCGCGCCACTCGCTCGCGGAATGGCACTGCGCCTTCATCGGGTTCGCCCCCGGTTTCGCCTACCTCGTGAGCGAATATGCCGATTTCAGCATGCCTCGGCGCGACACCTCTCGGACCACCGTCCCTGCCGGGTCGGTCGGACTTGCCGGCGAGTTCACCGGCATCTACCCGCGGTCGTCTCCCGGGGGATGGCAGCTCATCGGCACGACCGATACGACGCTGTTCGACGAGTCGAGTCCGACCCCCGCCACCATCACCCCGGGGATGTCCGTGAGGTTCGAGGTCGTGGAACCGTGAGCGACCTCACCGTCATCCGGTCCGGCGCGCTCACGCTCGTCCAGGACCTCGGGCGCCCCGGTCTCGCGCACCTCGGGGTCGGCGCGTCGGGCACCATGGACCGCGGTGCCCTCACCCTTGCCAACCGGCTGGTCGGCAATCCACCGGATGCGGCCGGGCTCGAGATCCTGCTGGGCGGTGCTGAGCTGAGGGCAGGGGGCGACGCGTGGATCGCGGTCACGGGCGCACGGGGAAGCGTGGCGATCGGCGGGCAGGAGGTGTCACCGAACGTGGCGACGCTGCTCGAGGCGGGCCGGGCGATCTCCTTCGGCCCGGCGGAGCATGGCATCCGGTACTACCTCTCCGTGCGCGGTGGGATCGACGTCGCCCCCGTGCTGGGTTCGCGGTCGCGGGACACGCTCGCACACCTCGGTCCGGCGCCCATCGCTGACGGAGACAGCCTGCCCATCGGAAGCGCGCCCGGTGACCCGGTGCCGGTGATCGACACCGTGCCCGTCGACGTGCCCACTGACGGCACGGTGACACTCGAGGTGCGTCCGGGGCCACGGCGCGACTGGCTCGCCGCCGATGCCTGGGAAAGGCTGTTCGCAAGCGAATGGCGCGTGTCTGCGCGGTCGGACCGCTCCGGCATCCGGATCGACGGGCCAGAGCTCTCCCGCGTGGTGACCCGCGAGCTGCCGAGCGAGGGCATGACCCCTGGCGCGATCCAGGTCTCCCCGGATGGTGCGCCCACGATCCTGGCGGTCGACCATCCGGTGACGGGAGGCTACCCGGTCATCGCGGTCGTGACGGATGACTCGCTCGACCTGCTGGCGCAGCTGCGGCCCGGCCAGGGCATCCGGTTCCGACTCGCCACGGGTCGCTGAGTCCGCTGTCGTGCGCGGCGATCGACCCTAGGCTGGGCCCATGACCTCCCCGCTGCGCGTGACCCGACTGCGCACATATCCGGTGAAGTCGTTCGCCGGCAACGACGTGGAAACCGCGGTCGTCGAGCCGTGGGGGCTCGCCGGCGACCGGCGCTGGGCGCTCGTGGATGTCACGGGGAGGAACGTGACGGCCAGGATGGTGCACGAGCTGCTCGGACTCCGCGCAGAGCCGGTCGACGATTCGACGATCCGCCTCTCCGATCGTGGGGGCGGGAGCCTGATGGTGTCGGTTCCCGTGGGTCGGGCCACCGTGGCCGTCGGTTTCTCCGGGCTCGATCAGGCGACGCCGGCCGACGACACCGCGAGCGCCTGGATCAGCGAACGCATCGGCATGGTTCTGCGCCTCGTGTGGCAGCCGGATCCGACCCTCCGCCCGATCGCCGAGAAGCACGGAGGCAGGCCCGGCGAGTCGCTCTCGCTCGCGGATGACGGCCCGCTCCTGCTCGTCACCGCGGCGTCGATGCACCAGCTCAATGACTGGGTCGCAGCAGAACAGGCGCTGCCCGACCTGCCCGACCTCGACCCCGGTGACCTGAGTGGCGACGCGAACCCAGAGGTGAGGCCACTCGACATCGTGCGCTTCCGGCCGAACGTGATCGTCGAGGGCGGAGAGCCGTTCGCCGAGGACGGGTGGGAAACCGTGCGGATTGGCGACGTGGAGTTCCGCAAGACCGTGCTGTGCGACCGCTGCGTCATGACCACCATCGAACCGACGACACTCGAGGGTGGCAAGGAACCGATTCGCACTCTCGCGCGTCACAGGCGCTGGGACGGCAAGACCTGGTTCGGCATCCGTCTCGCCCCGGTCGGGGTCCTCCCGCGCAGTGGAGTCTCGATCGCCGTCGATGACCGGGTCGAAGTCCTGAGTTAGAGTCCGCCCAGCAGCGCGATCGGGTTCTGGACGCAGCGCGTCATGAACGCCATGAACTCGCTCGGAATGTCGCCGTCGCACACGCGGTGATCGAACACCATCGAGAGCACCATGATCTTGCGGACGACGATCTGTCCGTCGACGACCCAGGGGCGATCGAGGATGCGCCCGACACCGAGCATGGCGACCTCCGGCTGGTTGATGATGGGCGCTGAACCGTCCATCCCGAACCCGCCGTAGTTGTTGAGCGTGAAGGTGCCGCCACGCAACTGGTCGTTCGGGAAGTTGCCGGTCTTCGCCGTCTCCACGAGCGTCGTGAGCGCGTCGCGAAGGCCCTCGGTCGTCAGCTCTCCCGCGCCATGGATGACGGGAACCATGAGACCGCGCCCGGTCTGCGCCGCAACACCCAGGTTGATCGCGCTGTGCTGCACGATCTCGCCCGCGGCCATGTCGACGCTCGAATTCAGGATCGGCCACTGCTTGAGCCCGGCGACCACGAAGCGAGCGAGCAGAGCATTGAGGCTCCAGCGTTCCCCCGTCGAGCGCTGCAGTTGCTCCTTCGCCTCGAGCAGTTCCGTCGCGTCGACATCGAGCCAGATCGTCGCCTCCGGGACCTCGCGGCGGGAGGCGGCCATGCGCTCCGCGACGACCTTGCGCAAGCCGGTGATCGGAATCCGGATGTCGCCGGCTGCGCTCGCGATCGCAGCCGGCTGTGCTGTGGCCGCCGAGGCGCGCGCTGTCGCAGCACCGTTCTCCGCGATCCTGCGTTCGACATCCGAGCGCAGGACGAGTCCGCCCTGGCCGCTGCCGGCGATGCTGTGCGCGGCGAAACCGTGGTCCCGAGCCAGCCTTCGCACGAGGGGGGAGACGACGGGGGACCTGCCCGCAGCGTCATCGCGCCGCCGGGGACTCGGGCTGGGGGCTGTTGCCGCCATCCCGCGCACTTCGGCCGTCTCCCGCGGTTCCTCGATCAGCCCGCGGCGCCCGAATCGGCCCGAAGGGACTGCCCTCCTGCCTGGGGCGGCATCACCGGATGGAGCGGCCGCCGCATCCGTCGCGCCCCCTTCGACGGCAACCGTCACGACCGCCTGGCCGGTGTGGATCGTGTCGCCAACCGCCGCGTGAAGCTTCTCCACCACTCCCGCGAAGGGGCACGGCAGCTCCACGATCGACTTGGCGGACTCGACCTCGATGATCGGCTGGTCGACGACGACAGTGTCGCCCTCGGCCACGAGCCAGTTGACGATCTCCGCCTCGGTGAGCCCCTCGCCGAGGTCGGGGAGGATGAAGTCCCGGCTGGCCATCAGTCGTCCCACTCCCACGTGCTCAGGGCGTGCAGGATGCGCTCGGGGTTCGGCAAATAGTACTTCTCGAGAAGCGGCGCTGGGAACGGGATGTCGGCGCCGGTGATGCGCAGAACGGGAGCAGCCAGGTGGAAGAACTCCCGCTCGGTGATGCGAGCGGCGACCTCCGCACCGTAGCCGCCGAACTTCGCCGCCTCGTGGATGACCGCCGCACGGCCGGTCCTGCGCACCGAAGCGCCAACGGTCTCATCGTCGAACGGTGAAAGGCTCCGCAGGTCGATGACCTCGATCGAGAGGCTCTCCTCCGCGGCGAGATCGGCGGTCGCCAGCGCGACGGCGACCGTCGGACCGTACGAGATGAGTGTCACGTCGGTGCCCTCGCGCACGACGGCCGCCCGGTTCATCGGCAGCGGCTCTCCCGCTCGCTCGGTGCTCTCCTTCATCCAGTAGTGGCTCTTCGGTTCGAGGAAGATCACCGGATCGTCGGAGCGGATCGCCTCCCGCAGCATCGAATACGCGTCCGCAGGATTGGACGGGGTGACGACCGTGAGCCCCGGCGTGTGGGTCCAATAGGCCTCCGAGGAGTCCGAATGGTGTTCGACTCCTCCGATCCCGCCCGAGGTGGGAATCCGGATGACGATGGGCAGCGACACACGCCCCCTGGTCCGATTGCGCATCTTCGCGACGTGCGACACGATCTGCTCGAACGCCGGGTAGCTGAACGCATCGAACTGCATCTCCACGATGGGCCGCATGCCATACATGGCCATGCCGATCGCGGTGCCGACGATGCCGGACTCGGCGAGTGGGGAGTCCCACACACGCTGCTCGCCGAAGTCGCGGGTCAGGCCGTCGGTGATGCGGAACACGCCGCCCAGCGGCCCGACGTCCTCGCCGTAGATCACCACGTTCGGGTCCTCGGCGAGGGCATCCCGCATCGCGGAGTTGAGCGCGGCCGCCATCGTGAGCGGCTTCGCCCGCACGGCGTCCGGAGTCTCAGTCTCGGTCGTCATGAACGGGCGCTCCCGTTCTCATCGAGCTCGCCGGCGAGTGCGTCGCGCTGCTCCCGGAGTGCTGGGCGCTCCACGTTGTAGACGTGATCGAACAGCTCGAGCGGGTCAAGGGCCGGCTCGGCGTTCAGCGTGTCCCGCATAGCGGTGGCCGCATCCTCCGCCTCCTGCACGAACGACCGGCGCAGCTCGTCGCCGAGCATGCCCTCGGATTCCAGGTACCGGGCCAGCCGCTCGATCGGGTCGCGCTTCCTCCACAACTCGACATCCGACGAATCGCGGTAGCGGCTGGGGTCGTCGGAGTTCGTGTGCGGCTCGACGCGGTAGGTGAGGCACTCGATGATCGTCGGCCCATCGCCTGTGCGAGCCCGCGCCAGTGCCGCGGAGACCACGGCGTAGACCGCCGCCACATCGTTTCCATCCACGTGGAAGCCCGGGATGCCGTAGCCGACTGCCCGGTCCGCCAGCATCCTGGAGTGGGTCTGCTTCGACAGAGGAACGCTGATCGCGAACTGGTTGTTCTGGATGACGAAAACGATGGGGGCCCGCCACACACCGGCGAAATTGAACGCTTCGTGCGCGTCTCCCTCGCTCGTCGCCCCGTCGCCGATGAACGTCGCAACGGCGATCGGGTCGCCCTTGAGTCTGGCCGCGGTCGCGAGACCGACGGCGTGGAGGGCCTGGGTCGCGAGCGGGGTCGCCTGCGGTGCAGTGCGGTGCTCCTGAGGGTCCCAGCCGCAGTGCCAGTCGCCGCGGAACCCGGAGAGGATCTGCTCGGTCGGCACCCCGCGAGTCATGACGGCGATGCTGTCCCGGTAGGTGGGGAACAGCCAGTCGGCGGCCTCCATGGCCAGGACCGTGCCGATCTCACCAGCCTCCTGCCCGCGTGCAGACGGGTAGGTGGAAAGCCTGCCCTGCCGGGTGAGCGCGGTGACCTGCGTGTCCCAGCGGCGGGCGATGACCATGCGGCGGTACAACTCGAGGAGGGTGTCGGCCCCAGGCAGGTCGATGCCACGCCGCAGCTTCGGGGCGACGACCGTTCCGGTCTCCTCGATGAGTCGAAGCGGTTCGGCATCCGGAAGCCCGATGGTCGCGCGCGTCTCCACGGTGAGGCTCATACCTCTATCGTGCGCTCGGGCGACTCGGCGGGGGAGCCGTCGGCGACGAATCGACACGCTTGGTCGATGCGGTCGGATCGCGCGGGACGAATGGCTCGATTTCGGTGGCTAAAGGTCCCAGGTGTCCGTCGCGAGTTCCGGTGCTGTCCCGGCGAGTTCCTCGAGGATCATGTAGGAGCGGGTGGACGCGACCCCCGGCATGCTCCGGATGCTGCGCAGGATCGTCTCCGAGAGGGCGTCGTGGTCCGGTGCGCTGACCGTGAGCAGGATGTCGATGTCACCCGCGAGCGCCTGCGCCTTCTCCACGAACGGCAGCGCGGCGAGGGCCTCGGACACGGTCGGCCAGTCCGCATCCACCTTGACGATGACGATCGCGGTGATGCCGAGCCCGAGCGCCTCGCGATTGACGTTCGCGGAGAAACCGGTGATGACGCCGAACTCGAGGAGGCGATTCAGCCGGGTGTTCGCTGCGGTGCGCGAGATGTGCACGCGGTCGGCCAGCGCGCGGATCGAGAGGCGCGCATCCTTGCCCAACTCGGCGATGATACGGCGGTCGATGGCGTCGATGCGGTACTTCTTGTCCGGCAGCGTCCTTCCCGTCATCGGCACCCTCCGTAACCTCGTCGTCACACAGCGTACTGCGAGCGGGCGCCTCGAGGTCAGGGGGCCGGTCGGTGGCCCCGGCGCGCATCGGTAGAATCGGATGCTGTGACGACACGCCTCTCCCAGCTCTTTGTCCGCACCCTGCGCGAAGACCCCGCCGATGCCGAGGTGGCCAGCCACCGCCTGCTCGTGAGGGCCGGGTACATCCGGCGCCAGGCTCCTGGCGTGTTCTCCTGGCTTCCACTCGGCCTCAAGGTGCGCCGCAAGGTCGAGCAGGTCGTCCGCGAGGAGATGGATGCCATCGGCGGGCAGGAGGTCCTGTTCCCCGCTCTGCTGCCGCGCGAGCCCTACGAGCTGACCGGGCGCTGGACCGAGTACGGCGACGGGATCTTCCGGCTCAAGGACCGCAAGGAGGCGGACTACCTGCTCGCGCCGACGCACGAAGAGGTCTTCACCCTCATGGTCAAGGACCTCTATTCGAGCTACAAGGACCTGCCGCTCATCGCCTACCAGATCCAGGACAAGTACCGCGATGAGGCGAGACCCCGTGCCGGGCTCCTGCGGGGCCGCGAGTTCAGCATGAAGGACTCGTACTCCTTCGACTACACGGATGCCGGCCTCGATGAGTCGTACCAGAAGCACCGCGACGCCTACGAGCGCATCTTCCGGCGGCTCGGCCTCGACTACGTGATCGTCAAGGCCGACGCGGGGGCCATGGGTGGCTCGCGCTCCGAGGAGTTCCTGCACCCGACCCCCATCGGCGAAGACACTTTCGTGCGCTCGGCCGGCGGATACGCCGCCAACGTCGAGGCGTTCCACACGGCGGCGCCCGAGCCCCGATCCTTCGAGAAGCTGACCCCGGCCGAGGTGCTCGACACTCCGAACACACCGACCATCCAGACGCTCGTCGATGTGGCGAACGAGAAGCATCCGCGTCCGGATGGCCGTGCATGGACGGCGGCCGACACGCTCAAGAACATCGTGCTCGCGGTCACGGCACTCGACGGTGCGCGCGAACTCGTCGTCGTCGGGCTCCCCGGCGACCGGGATGCGGACCTGAAGCGCGCAGAGGTGGTGTTCTCTCCGGCAGGGGTCGAGCCGGCGACGGAAGCGGATTTCGCGAAGCATCCGGGGCTGGTCAAGGGCTACATCGGGCCGTGGAGTGCGGCAGGACCCGTCCTCGGCGAGAAGAGCACGACGGGCATCCGGTACCTCGTCGACCCCAGGGTCTCCGAGGGAAGCGGATGGATCACGGGCGCCAACGAGAACGGCCGCCACGTCTTCGGCCTCGTCGCAGGACGCGACTTCGCGAACGACGGGATCGTAGAGATCGCCACGGTCCTCGACGGCGACCCGGCGCCGGACGGCTCCGGCCCGGTCGAACTCGCCCGCGGCATGGAGATCGGGCACGTGTTCCAGCTCGGCCGCAAATACGCAGAAGCCCTCGACCTCAAGGTGCTCGACGAGAATGGCAAACTCGTGACCGTCACAATGGGCTCATACGGCATCGGCGTCACCCGCATCATGGCCGTCATCGCGGAGGCCAACAACGACGAGAAGGGTCTCGTCTGGCCGCGCGAGGTCAGCCCGTTCGATGTCCACGTGATCGCCGCGACCAGGGAGGATGCGGTCTACGCTGCGGCCGATGCCCTCGTGGCCGAGCTGGAATCGGATGGAGTGGACGTGCTCTACGACGACCGTGTGAAGGTGTCGCCCGGCGTGAAGTTCGGCGACGCGGAGCTCCTCGGCGTCCCTCTCATCGTCGTCGTCGGCAAGGGAGTCGCCGAGGGGAATGTCGAATTGTGGGATCGCCGCACGGGGGAGCGCACCGCCGTCGCCGTCTCCGACATCCGGAGGCTGCTCGCGCAGGAACTCGGGTAGTTTAGAGGGAGAAGCGGACCCTCCGGCGCCCACGTTCCGGCCCCGGAGGACAACAGAAGAAATGAATAGTGGAGGCACTCGGTGGACATCGATCTGAGCGAACTGCGCAACATGGAGCGCGAGCGCGAGATTCCGTTCGATGAACTCGTGACGATCATCGAGCAGGCCATCCTCACCGCGTACCTCAAGCACACCGGCCTGGCGGAGTCCAGGGATGCTGCGCCCGAGGTGCGGGTCGAGCTCAATCGCAAGACCGGGCACGTCTCGATCTTCGTTCCGGAGTTGAACGATGACGGCGAAGTCATCGGCGAGGCGGAGGACGGTGCACAGGACTTCGGACGGATCGGCGCGTTCGCGGCCAAGCAGGTCATCAACCAGAGGCTGCGCGACATCGCCGACGACCACGTCCTCGGGGAATTCCGGGGCCGGGAGGGCGATATCGTCGCCGGGGTCATCCAGCAGGGTCCGAATCCGCGGATGATCCACGTCGACCTGGGCACCGTTGAGGCGATCCTGCCGCCGGAGGAGCAGGTGCCTGGCGAGGAGTATGCCCACGGAACGCGCATCCGCGTGTACGTGACGAGCGTGAGCAAGGGGCTCAAGGGCCCGGCGATCACGGTGTCGCGCACGCATCCTTCCCTCGTGCGCAAGCTCTTCGCGCTCGAGGTGCCGGAGATCGCGAGCGGCGCGGTGGAGATCGTGTCACTTGCGAGGGAGGCCGGCCACCGTACGAAGATCGCCGTGAAGGCGAACGAGCCGGGCATCAACGCTAAGGGCGCCTGCATCGGCGAGATGGGCCAGCGCGTGCGCGCGGTGACGGCAGAACTGAACAACGAGAAGATCGACATCGTCGACTACAGCCCGGATCTCGCGACGTTCGTCGCGAACGCGCTGTCGCCGGCCAAGGTGTCGAGCTCGTTCGTCATCGACGAATCGCTCAAGGCGGTTCGCGCCCTGGTCCCGGATTACCAGCTCTCGCTCGCGATCGGCAAGGAGGGCCAGAACGCCCGCCTCGCCGCCAAACTCACGGGCGCGCGCATCGACATCCAGCCGGACAGCATCCTCGAGGGCTAGGGCTTCCGCGACCCCGTCCGACTCTTTCGAGAGGACTTGCGCTTTCGGTAGTCAGTGTTACTATCTACCAGTAGTCAATAACACTGAGTAGTTGCGGAGCGCGCGATGGGCAAGCAGGAGACGGAGATGCTCAAGGGCATCCTGGAGGGCATCGTCCTCGGGATACTCGCGGGCCGTCCCGCCTACGGTTACGAGATCACCGCCTGGCTCCGGGAGCAGGGCTTCTCCGACATCGCCGAGGGTACCGTGTATGCGCTGCTCATCAGGGTCGAGCAGCGCGGCCTCGTCGACGTGGAGAAGGTGCCGTCGGAGAAGGGACCGCCCCGCAAGGTCTACTCGCTCAACGCCCTCGGCAGCGACTACCTCGAGGAGTTCTGGCAGAACTGGGACTTCCTCTCGGCGCGGATCGAGCGGCTTCGCCGCACGGTCGACCGCCCGGAAGAACCAGAATACGAACAAGAAGGACGACAGTCATGACGGCCAAGTGGATCGAGACCCTCACCGGATCGCTCGAGCAGAAGAAGACCTATCGGCAGGACAAGGCCCGGATCGACGCACTCCCCGAGCCGTACGCGACGGCGGCGAAGGCTGTGCACCGCTACCTCCTGTATTACGGCGGCATCACCGACGGTGACACCCTCACGAGAATGTTCGGCGACCTCGCCGACCTGTGGGAACGCGCCGCCGCCGACGGCACGCCGGTGCGCGAGATCGTCGGGGACGATCCGGTGGACTTCGCCGAGACCTTCGCGCAGTCCTATCTCGGCAGGCAGTGGATCGACAAGGAACGCGCTCGCCTGAACAAGTCGATCGAGGATGCGGAACGCGGTGAGGCGAGATGAGTGCCGACACCGCGATCCGGGTGCTGGGTGTCGAGAAGGCCTTTCAGGGTCTGCCCGTGCTGCGCGGCGTCGACCTCGACGTGCCGACCGGAAGCATCCTGGCCCTCCTCGGTTCGAACGGGGCGGGGAAGACCACTCTCGTGCGCATCCTCTCGACCCTGCTGATGGCCGACGCCGGCACGGCGGAGATCCTCGGGTTCGACGTCGCTGCCAGCGCTCGGGAGGTGCGCGAGTCGATCAGCCTCACCGGACAGTTCGCCGCGGTCGACGACCTGCTGAGCGGGAGGGAGAATCTCATGCTCGTCGCGAGGCTGCGTCACCAGAAGAACCCGGATGCCGTCGCCGACGACCTTCTGGCCCGCTTTGGACTCACGGATGCCGGCCGGCGCAGGGCGTCCACCTACTCGGGAGGCATGCGGCGCAGGCTCGACATCGCCATGAGCCTCATCGGCGACCCTCCGGTCGTGTTTCTCGACGAACCGACGACGGGCCTCGACCCCGAGGGCCGGCTCGAGGTGTGGCAGACGATCCGCACGCTCGCCGGCAAGGGCACGACCGTGCTGCTCACGACGCAGCACCTCGACGAGGCCGAACAACTCGCCGACCGCATCGCGATCCTGCACGACGGCAGGATCATCCGGAAGGGAACGCTCGACGAGCTGAGAGCGCTCCTGCCGACGGCATCGATCGAATACGTCGAGAAGAAGCCATCGCTCGAGGACGTCTTCCTCGCCATCGTCGGACCCACGGACTGAGGTGCGGCCATGACCACGAACATCCTCGCCGACACCGGCGTGCTGACCGGGCGCTCGCTCCGCCACATCCTGCGCAGCCCCGACACCATCGTCACGACCGTCATCACCCCGATCGCGCTCCTGCTCCTGTTCGTATACGTCCTCGGCGGCGCGATCCGCACCGGGTCCGGTGGCTCGTACATCGACTATCTGCTCCCCGGTATCCTGCTCATCACGATCTCCTCCGGCATCGCCTACACCGCGTACCGCCTGTTCCTCGACCTCAAGGACGGGATGGTCGAGCGCCTGAGGTCCATGCCGATCGCGAGGTCGAGCGTGCTGTGGGCGCACGTCGTCACGTCACTCGCGGCGAACCTGTTCTCCGTCTCGATCGTGATCGGCGTCGCCATCGCCATGGGGTTCCGGACCGGAGCGTCCGTCGCGGCCTGGCTCGCGATCGCCGGCATCATGGTCCTTGTCATCCTCGCCCTGACCTGGCTGGCCGTGATCGCGGGGCTCACGGCGAAGACCGTGGACGGGGCGAGTGCGTTCAGCTACCCGCTCATCTTCCTGCCGTTCATCAGCTCGGCGTTCGTGCCCACGGAGTCGATGCCTGCGCCGGTCGCCTGGTTCGCAGAGAACCAGCCGGTGACCTCGATCGTGAACACCCTTCGCGCCCTGTTCGCCGGGCGACCCGTCGGCGGTGAGGCCGTGATCGCGCTCGGCTGGCTCGTCGGCATCGCCGTCGTCGCGTGCACCATTGCCACCATGATCTACCGGCGGAAGATCGGCTGACCGCATCGCACGAGAGGCCAAGCTCCGTGAGAAGGTCTAGTATGGAACCCGTTAGAACCTGTCTCGGCTGCCGAAGGCGAGCCGATCGCTCCGCACTGGTGAGAGTGGTCGCCCGCGACGGCGAGGTGGTGGTGGATCGCTCCGGCACCCTTCCCGGTCGAGGCGCGTGGGTGCATCCCGCCCGCGAATGCATCGACATCGCCATCCAGCGCAAGGCCTTCGGCCGAGCACTGAGGGTACAGTCGGGGCTCGCCACCCGGCAGGTTCTCACCATGATCGAGGCTCCGACCGGAGCCCCTGAAGAACAGGCTGATTGACCTATGGACAACTAATGAGCGGCTCGAAATGAGACCCGTCCGCAACTAGGTCTGCTCCCGTCCGGGGCAGACCCCAGACAGGAGAATTGTGGCGAAACCACGCGTGCACGAGATCGCAGCAGAACTCGGCATTGACAGCAAGAAGGCCCTTGAGAAGCTCAAGGAGATGGGCGAGTTCGTCAAAGGACCGTCCTCCAGCATCGAACCACCCGTCGCGCGCAAGCTGAAGGCAGCGCTCGAGGCGGATGGCATCACCGCCCCCAAGGCGGAGGAACCGAAGAAAGCACCGGCCAAGGCCGCGCCCGCACCCGCGCCGACGGCCGCGCCGGTGGCGGAGACGACCGCCCCGTCCGACCAGGCGGTCGATGCTCCGGCGACCCCGCCTGCGCCGACCGTGCCGGATGCCGCACCCTCGGCGGATGCGCCGGCAGCCGAGGGCGGCTCCGGCATCCCTCGCCCGGGGACACCCCGACCGGGCAACAACCCGTTCGCCTCGACGCAGGGGATGCAGCGCCCCGGCGCACCGCGCCCCGGAAACAACCCTTACGCGAGCGCGCAGGGCATGCAGACCCGGCCACCGTCGTCCAGTGGGATTCCGCGACCGGCGGCGCCGCGGCCCGGTTCGCCGCGCCCCGGCGCCGGAATCGGCCAGCGTCCGGGCGCGCCCGGCGCCCGTCCGGGCGGCCCCGGCGGCGCCAGGACCGGAGCGGGTGCACGTCCGGGCGGCGGAGGAGGATTCCGCCCCGGTGGCGCACCGGGAGGAGCACCGGGAACCGGATTCGGCCCGAACCGCCCGGCGGGAGGCGGCCGTGGCCGTGGCCCCGGCGGCGGTACCGCCGGCGCGTTCGGTCGTGGTGGCGGGCGCGCGAAGTCGCGCAAGTCGAAGCGGACGAAGCGTGCGGAGTTCGAGCTCAGGGAAGCCCCTTCGCTCGGTGGTGTGAGCGTTCCCCGCGGCGATGGCAGCACGGTCATCCGTCTGCGTCGCGGAGCATCCATCACCGATTTCGCCGACAAGATCGATGCGAGCCCCGGCAATCTCGTCACCGTGCTCTTCCACCTCGGTGAGATGGCGACGGCAACGGAGTCGCTGGATGAGGCGACCTTCGAGGTCCTCGGTGAAGAGCTGGGCTACAAGATCCAGATCGTCTCCCCGGAGGACGAGGACCGCGAGCTGCTCGAAGGCTTCGACATCGACCTCGACCAGGAGCTCGAGGACGAGGACGACTCAGAGCTGGAGGCCCGCCCGCCGGTCGTGACGGTCATGGGCCACGTCGACCATGGTAAGACCCGGCTGCTCGATGCCATCCGCAAGGCGAACGTCCGCGAGGGCGAAGCCGGCGGCATCACGCAGCACATCGGTGCATACCAGGTGCTCGAGGAGCACGACGGAGTCGAGCGTGCCATCACCTTCATCGACACCCCCGGGCACGAGGCCTTCACGGCCATGCGCGCCCGCGGTGCCCAGGTGACGGACATCGCGATCCTCGTCGTCGCCGCCGACGACGGCATCATGCCGCAGACGGTCGAGGCTCTGAACCACGCCCAGGCGGCGAACGTGCCGATCGTGGTCGCGGTGAACAAGATCGACAAGCCGGATGCGAATCCGGCGAAGGTGCGCCAGCAGCTCACCGAGTTCGGGCTCGTCGCCGAGGAGTATGGCGGCGACACCATGTTCGTCGACGTGTCAGCGCTCAACAACATCGGTATCACCGAGTTGCTGGACGCTGTGCTCCTCACGGCGGACGCAGGGCTCGACCTGCGTGCGAACCCGAACAAGGACGCGCGCGGTGTCGCCATCGAGGCCAAGCTTGACAAGGGGCGCGGCGCCGTGGCGACCGTGCTCATCCAGTCCGGGACACTCGAGGTCGGGGATCCGATCGTCGCCGGCACGGCCTACGGCCGCGTTCGCGCGATGTTCGACGAGAACGGCGACCCGGTCGAGGAGGCGACGCCGGCACGCCCGGTCGCCGTGCTCGGCCTGACGTCGGTGCCCCGCGCGGGCGACACGTTCCTCGTGACCGATGACGACCGCACCGCCCGGCAGATCGCCGAGAAGCGCGAGGCCGTGGAGCGCAACGCGCTCCTGGCCCGCAGCCGCAAGCGCATCAGCCTCGAGGACTTCACGAAGGCGCTCGAGGATGGCAAGGTCGAGTCGCTCAACCTCATCATCAAGGGTGACGTCTCCGGTGCCGTCGAGGCGCTCGAGGAGTCGCTGCTCAAGATCGAGGTCGACGAGAGCGTGCAGCTGCGCATCATCCACCGCGGTGTCGGCGGGGTCACGGAGAGCGATGTCAACCTCGCAACGGTCGACAACGCCATCATCATCGGATTCAACGTCCGCCCCGACCCGAAGGCGCGCGAGCGCGCCGCCCGCGAGGGTGTGGACGTCCGGTTCTACTCCGTGATCTACTCCGCACTCGAGGATGTCGAGAATGCCTTGAAGGGCATGCTCAAGCCCGAGTACGAGGAGATCCAGTCCGGTGTCGCCGAGATCCGCGAGGTGTTCAGCTCCTCGAAGTTCGGAAACGTCGCCGGCGTCATCGTGCGGTCCGGAACGATCACGCGGAACGCCAAGGCGAGGGTCATCCGGGATGGCGTCGTCGTCGGGGATGGCCTCGCGATCGAGTCGCTGCGCCGGTTCAAGGACGATGTCACCGAGGTCAAGACCGACTTCGAGGCCGGCATCGGCCTTGGCAAGTTCAACGACATCCGCGTCGGCGACGAGATCGAGACGATCGAGCTGAAGGAAAAGGTCCGCTGATGGCCGATCCGGCGAGGGCTCGCAAGCTCGCCGATCGCATCAAGGTGATCGTGGCGAAGCGGCTCGAGAAGGGGATCAAGGATCCCCGGCTCGGCTTCGTCACGATCACCGATGTGCAGGTGACCGGCGACCTTCAGCACGCGAGTATCTTCTACACCGTGTACGGCACCGATGAGGAGCGCGTCGACTCTGCCGCCGCGCTCAGGTCGGCGACGGGGATGCTGCGCACCGAAGTGGGCAGGAACATCACGGCCAGGCTGACTCCGAGCCTCGAGTTCATCGCCGATGCGATCCCCGAGAACGCGAAACTCATCGAGGACCTCCTCGCCGAGGCGCGCAATCGGGACGGCGAGGTCTCGTCTCTCGCGGCCACCGCGCAGTACGCCGGGGATGCCGACCCGTACGTCAAGCCGCGCGAGCTCGCAGCCGCCGACGAGGACGACGAGGACGACAGCGAGGACGACGGCGAGGACGACGGCGAGGACGACGGCGAGGAGGAGTGATCACCCGCGCGGCCCTTGTGGCCCGCGACCGTGCCCTCACTGTGGCAGTGTGAAGTCACTCCCGGAGGCGACTACGAGGCCGTCGGCGACGAGGCTCGCCAGGGCGCGCTCGCGCTGGGCGGCATCCGGCCACAGGGCTTCCAGTTCGTCGCGCGTCACGGGGATGTCGCTCGTGCGAAGCTCAGCGAGGATGAGTCCGCGCACCTGACGGTCCGAGCCCTCGTACCTCGCCTGCGCCGCCCGCGCAGGGCCGCGGTATTCCGGATAGCCGTCTGCTCGCCACGCGCACACGTCAGCGATCGGGCATTCCGCGCACTTCGGGCTGCGCGCGGTGCAGACGATCGCCCCGAGTTCCATGATGGCGGCGTTCGTGACGCGAGCGTCGGCGTCGTCCTGAGGAAGCAGTGCCGCCATCGCGGCCAGGTCGCGGTTCGTCGATGCCGGCCCGGCATCCGCCTGCCCGTCGATCGCCCGGGCGATGACTCGTCGCACGTTCGTGTCGACGACGGGATGCCGGTGCCCGTATGCGAACACCGCGACGGCTCGGGCGGTGTACTCGCCGACGCCGGGCAGCGTGAGGAGATCGTCGACGCGCTCGGGAACGACGCCGCCGAACTCCTCGGTGATGACGACCGCGCAGGCGTGCAGCCGGAGCGCGCGGCGCGGATAACCCAGCCTGCCCCACGCGCGAACGGCCTCCCCGACGGGAACCGCTGCGAGGTCCGCCGGCGTCGGCCACCGCTCGAGCCAGGCGGCAAGCGGCTCGATCACGCGTACGACGGGCGTCTGCTGGAGCATGAACTCGCTCACGAGGATTCCCCAGGCTCCGAAGCCGGCCCTCCGCCACGGAAGGTCGCGGCGGTTCCGGAGGAACCACTCGTTCACCGGCGCCGCAATCGTCACCGCACTACTCTAGAGATATGGCTCGATGGGCACCGGAGAAGAAGGACCAACTCGAATCGCTGGCGGACGAGATCCTTCACAACTATTCCCACGGCAGGGCCATGGTCGCGGTCGACGGGCGTCATGGGGCAGGGCAGCAGGAATTCGCCGATGGTCTCGCCGAAGCACTGCGCCGCGATGGCGCCCACGTGTTCCGCGCCTCGATGGACGACTTCTTCCGCCCGCGCGCCGACCGAGAGCGCTCCGGAGCCCAGGATGGGGCTGCCTACTATCGGGACGCCTACGACTACTCGCTCCTGCGCAGGGTTCTCATCGACCCGTTCCACACGAGCGGGAGCACAGGGTTCGTCCTGACCGGGTTCGACGTCGTGCGCGACCAGCCGGTCTTCCAGCCGAAGTGGATGTCGGCCGGGCCCGACGCGATCCTCGTCATGGATGGCACGTTCCTGTTGCGCCCGGACCTCGCCGGCGTGTGGAACTACTCGGTCTGGCTGAGCACACCGCTCCAGAGCGGCGATGAGGATCTCGAAATCCGTCGCGCCGCCTCGGATGAGGTGTACCTGAAGGATGCGAATCCGAGCGAGAAGGCCAACACCATCATCGACAACCAGGACCCGGATCACCCCAGGAGAGTGTTCGCGGACTCCTGTTAGGCCGCTGGCGGTTCGGTCGTGTTTCGGCGCCCGTCGACCTCCGCGACGATCTCCGCGGCGTCCAGGAACACCCCGGTTCGCTCGACCTCGTGGACGAGGCGCACGAGCGCGGCGTTGATCGGGGTCGGGACACCCACGGCGGTACCAGCATCCACGATCGCGCCGTTCAGGAAGTCGATCTCCGTCTTGTGGCCCCTCTGGATGCTCTGCAGCGTCGAACCCGGATTCGGCACGCGACCCATCCGCCACCTCATGACGAGCGGCAGAAGCTGGGCGATCGCGGCCGGAAGGCGGCGAAACAGGCGAAGCAGACCGTTGGACAGCCCCTGAACCTTCTCGAACCGGATGCCGGAGGCGATCGCGACGGCCACCGCCTCCTGCATGCTCCTCGTGAGCACCTCGCGAAGCGCGGAGTTCGCGATGGTCGCCTGCGCGCTCGTCCCCGTGATCGCCGGGAGCGCATTGATCTGGTTGACGATGAGCTTCGTCCACTGGGCGCCGGCGAAGTTGTCGCTCGATTTCACGGGCATGACGGCGCCGAGCACCGACACGACGTAGTCGACGCCGAGGCCGCCGTCGTCATTGCCGAGGTACGTCGCACCCGACGTGGTCACGGCGACGCGCCCCGGTTCGACGAGCGACGCGGCGAACATGGCGAGACCGCCGACGAGATCCGTGTGCCGCAGGATGGCGCGCGCGGTGCTGATCGACCTGATCCCGTTCTGGACGATCACGACGGGCACGCCCCGGATCCAGTCGGCGTTCTCGCGGAGCGCGGCGGCGGCATCCAGCGCCTTGGTCGTCACGATCGCGAGCTCCGGCGCCTTCGTGAGGGTCGGATTCGCCGTCACCGGGGCAACATGCTCGCCCCATGCCCCGCCCAGCCTGATCCCGCCGGAACGGATGGCCTCGAGATGGTCTCCACGCGCGGTGACCTCGACCTCGTGACCTGCTCGCTCGAGGAGCGCGGCGATGGTCCCTCCGACGGCCCCCGCGCCGATCACCGCTACCCTCATGTTCGGAATCCTACGGGGCGCCCCCGAGATTGGTAGCCTCGAGGGGTGATGGATACCCGTTCGCGCAGCGGCATCCTTCTCGTCGACAAGGACGCAGGCATGACGAGCCACGATGTCGTCTCTCGCACCAGGAGGCTCGTCGGCACGCGTCGTGTCGGGCACGCGGGCACCCTCGACCCGATGGCGACCGGGCTTCTCATCCTGGGCCTGAACGGCGCAACGAGGCTCCTCACCTACCTCGTCGGTCTCGATAAGGAGTACTCGGCCACGATCCGCCTCGGCGGCTCGACGCCCACCGACGACGCCGACAGCGAGGTGGATGTCGTGGCGGATGCTGGGCGGCTTGCGGCTGTGACCGACGCTGACATCGCCGGGTCGATCGCCGCGCTGACCGGTGACATCGAGCAGGTCCCGTCCACGATCAGTGCCATCAAGGTCGACGGTCGTCGAGCCTATGCGCGTGCGCGAGCGGGCGAGACCGTCGAGCTGCGGGCCAGGCCGGTCACCGTCAGCGCGTTCGAGGTGCTCGGCACCCGTCGCGGCGAATTCATCGACCTGGATGTGCGTGTGGAGTGCTCGACGGGCACCTACGTCCGTGCCCTCGCGCGCGACCTGGGCGCCGACCTCGGCGTCGGAGGGCACCTCACAGCACTGAGGAGGACGAGGGTGGGGCCATTCGGCGTGTCAGAAGCCCACCGACTCGACGAGCTCGATCTCGGCGCCGATCGCCGAGCGCCATCCGACATCGCCAGGGCACTGTTCCCCGTCCTCGAACTGACCGCCGAGGAGAGCGTCGACCTCGGTCACGGGAAGAAGGTGGAGGTGGGCGAACGTTCGTTCGGCATGGCGGGGGATGCCTCGGGCCCCGTCGCGGCGATCGCACCGGATGGCCGCCTCGTCGGGCTCGTGACGGTCGGCAACGGTCATGCGGCACCGTTGATCAATCTTCCGGCAGAGGGGGATGCGGCATGATCGAGTGGTTCACGTGGATCCAGGTGGCCGTGGCCGTCGCGGCGGGTGTGCTGTGCCTCGTCCTCGGAGCAGCGGGTAAGGAGCCGAACGACTACAGCCTCGGCGCCATGCTCGTCGTCGAATTCCTGCTCGTCGCACAACTCCTGGTCGCGGTGCTCGCGCCGGCATTCGGCAACCACGCAACGGGCAACCCCCTCGAGTTCTACACGTACCTGGTGTCCGCCATCATCCTTGTTCCGCTGGCCGGGTTCTGGGGACTCGTGGAGCGAACCAGATGGAGCACGATCATCCTCGGCGTTGCGGGGCTTGCCGTGGCGATCATGCTCTATCGGATGCTGCAGATCTGGACCGTCCAGCTCTCGTAGCGCGATCCGGACCCCCGCTATCGCCTAACCTTGAAGCGATGACAACCCCACACACCCCGCCAGGGCCGGTTCGCTCACGGTCCCGCGGGATCGGAGGCGTGCTGATCGCCGTTTACGGCGTTCTCGCGCTCGCGGCGACGGGGCGCTCCTTCGTGCAGATCGTGACGAAGTTCGACCACGCCCCTGTCGCCTATCTGCTGTCTGCACTCTCCGCCGTCGTCTACATCATCGCGACGATCGCCCTGCTCCGCGGCGGACCCGTCTGGTATCGCGTCGCCTGGTGGACGATCTCCTTCGAGCTGCTCGGCGTGCTCGTCGTCGGCCTGCTCAGCATCTTCGATGGACAGCTCTTCCCGAGCGATACCGTATGGTCGGTGTTCGGACGCGGCTATCTCTTCATTCCGCTCGTGCTGCCCGTCCTCGGGATGGTCTGGCTGTCCACTCGCGGCCGGGAACGCGAAGGGAGCGACTGACGTGGACGTGTACACGCGACTCTCCGACGTGCCGGCGGAGTTCGGCCCTTCCGTCGTGACCATTGGGAAATTCGATGGGGTGCATCGCGGGCACGAGCTCATGATCGATCGACTGCTCACTGACGCGAGGGCGAATTCGTTCGTCCCGACCGTTCTCACCTTCGATCGGAACCCGCTGAGCGTCCTCGCACCCGACGCCTGTCCGCCCGAGCTCGTGAGCAATGCGCAGAAGCTCGAACTCCTCGACCGGGCGGGCGTCGAAGCGACCGTCATGCTCGAGTTCACGCGCGCGTTCAGTGAGAACTCGCCGCGAGAGTTCGTCGAGCTGATGCTCGTGCAGGCCCTGCACGCGAAGATCGTCCTGATCGGCGAGGACTTCCGGTTCGGGCGGCGCGGTGCAGGAGACAGCGAGGTTCTCCGAGATCTGGGCGGCGAACTCGGCTTCCGCGTCGACATCCTGCCGCGCGTCGAACACGACGGCCGCAGGGTCTCCTCGACGTGGGTGCGCGAACTGCTCGACGCCGGCGACGTCCGCGGTGCGGAGACGATCCTCGGGAGGCGCCCCTCCGTCCGCGGAACGGTCGTTCGCGGGGAGCAGCGCGGGCGCGAATTGGGATTCCCCACCGCCAATCTGGCGCCCAAGCCGGAAGGGTTCGTTCCTGCGGACGGCGTCTACGCCGCATGGGCGGACGTCGACGGTGCCCGATACCCTGCCGCGGTGTCGATCGGGAACAACCCGACATTCGCCGGCGTGCCTGAGCGACAGGTCGAGGCCCACATCATGGGCCACGGTCGGGACGCGATCGAGCTCGAGCTGTACGGGAAGCTGCTCGAGTTGCAGTTCGTCGACCGGGTGAGGGGCATGGTGGCCTTCGACGGGCCCGCAGCGCTCGTCGATCAGATCGCCGACGACGTCGAGCAGGTCCGCTCGATGCTGTCGAGCGATCCCGAGCGCGCTCGATGACGGGAAGCGCGGAACCCGGGTCGCCGAGGGTTCCGCTGTGGGCGGGCCGCACGATGGCGCTGGTCGGGATCGTGCTCGTGAGCCTCAACCTCCGGACGGCGGCCACGTCGTTGTCACCGATCGTGGGCGCCGTCTCCCGTGACATCCCTCTCGACGCTCTCGGGCTCGCCGTGCTCGGGATGCTTCCACCGATCATGTTCGCGCTGTCCGGGCTCGTCGCTCCGCGGGTTGCGCGACGCCTGGGGCTCGAACTCTCGCTCATCGTCTCCATTGTCGCGATGATCGCGGCCCTGTCGCTCCGAGCGGTCGCGCTGGAGTACTGGGCCCTCTTCGGCGGCACGCTCATCGCGCTCATCGCCGCGGGTGCGGGAAACATCCTCCTCCCTCCCATCGTCAAGAGGTACTTTCCCGACCGGATCGGTCTCATCACGTCCCTGTATGCGACGGCTGTGGCGGCGGGGACCGCTCTGCCGCCTGCCGTCGCGTTCCCGATCGCCGACGCCGCCGGATGGCGCACCTCCCTCGCGGTGTGGGCGATCCTGGCCATGATCAGCCTCCCGCCCTGGATCGTTGCGCTCGCGCAGAGGCGACGGTCGCTGCGCTCTGTGGTGGAGGACTCGGCCCCCGAACTCGAGGAACCGGCCCCCGGCATGGTCGGCAGGGTCTGGCACTCCAGGACTGCATGGGTCATCGCGATCGTGTTCTCGCTCACGTCGTTCCAGGCGTATTCGCTGTTCGCCTGGCTCCCGAAGCTCCTCGTCGAACAGGTCGGCACGAGCGAACTCGAGGCCGGGCTCCTCCTCGCGTTCTGGGGCATCCTCGGGATGGGAGCATCGCTCGTCGCCCCCATCCTCGCCACCCGCCTGAAGAATGCAGGGTGGATCCTGCACGTGGGCGCAGCAGGTTTCGTCATCGGGTATCTGGGACTGCTGCTCGCTCCAGCAGTGTCGCCGTGGCTCTGGGTCGGGTTCTGCGGTCTCGGCCAGATGGTCTTCCCGGCCTGTCTCGCTCTCATCAATCTTCGAACGAGATCCCACGACGGTTCGATCGCGCTGAGCGGCTTCGCGCAGGGGGTCGGCTACTCGATCGCGTCGCTCGGGCCGCTTCTCGTCGGGCTCCTGCACGACATCACGGATGGCTGGGCCGCCTCGCTCATCCTCATGTCAGCCACGGCCGCACTCTTCGTGTACTTCGGGTTCGTCCTCCGGATTCCTCGATTCGTCGAGGACGAGACGGCGGGCAGACGCTGAACAGCGGCTCCGCAAGGTCCGGCGCAGGAGGTCAGTCCAGGATGTCTGCCCGATGCACGAGCGCCGCGGCCCCGATGAGCGGTCCCTCATCGGAAAGGGCGGAGGGGACGACGCTCACCTTGCGGACGAAGCCGAAGGACGTGTGTTCGTCGATCCCGGCCCGGATGTGGTCGAAGAGTTCTGGCGTGATGCGCGAGAACCCGCCACCGATCGTCACGAGCTCGAGGTCCACGAGCGAGGTGACCGATCCGATGGCGCGCCCGATCGCCCGCCCGGCCCTGGCGACGGCGGCCTGAGCGATCCCGTCGCCGGCGACATGGCTCTCCGCCAGCTCCTCGCCGGTCGACCCGCTCCAGCCCTGCGCGCGCGCCCACGCGACGCTTCGCGGGCCGGACGCAACGGCCTCGAGGCATCCGTGGCCACCGCACGCGCAGTCATCCGTGAATCCGGCGACTTCGACGTGACCGATATGGCCGGCATTGCCGGTCGGCCCCGACACCGTCCTTCCGCCGAGGATGAGGCCCCCGCCGATCCCGGTGGAGACCACCATGCCCATGTGGTTGGAGCTGTCACGGCCTGCTCCCACCCAGTGCTCGGCGAGCGTGATACACAGCCCGTCCATGCGCAGGGTGATCTCGTGACCCGGCGCTGTCGTCGCGACGAGCTCGGTCAGCGGAAAATCTCGCCACGCCGGAAGGTTGAGCGGTGAGACGAGCCCATCGTCCTGGCGGATCGGTCCTGCGGCGCCGATGCCGATGCCGAGGAGCCCGGAGCCGGTCGGCAGCGTGCCGAGTGCCGCTGCGACAACGCCGGTCACGCTCCCGGAGAGTTGTTCGGAGTCGCTGGATGCCCCGGTCGGTCGCCGGAACCGGCTGCCGTCGATGATGCGCCCTCCGGAGTCGACGAGCGCCGCCTCGACCTTGGTTCCGCCGAGATCGACGGCGAGCGCGAGGTCGGATGGCATCTTCAGATCCTATTGCGGTGGCTGCGCGTAGGGTTGGATCATGACCCCCGGCACCACGCGTCTGGAGTTCACTCGGCGGCTGGATTTCCATCCCGCGATCGTGTTCGACGCGCTCATCGACCCCGACCTGCTCGGTGGCTGGCTCGCGCACGCGGTCGTCGAGCCGCACGAGGGCGGTGCCTTCGACCTCGCGTGGCTCACGAGCACGAGCTTCCCGCCGACGCGCGGTCGGATCAGCCTGCTCGACGAGCCGAGAGCCCTCGACGTCGTGACGGACAATCGCGGCCGGTTCCGGTTCGATCTCGACCCGAGCCCCGGGGGAGAGCGAGGCACGGTCACCACGCTGACCACTGCCGTCGACGTCGTGGTCGACCGCGCGTTCGTGCCGCGAGTCGCGGCGGACTGGCAAAGCAGCCTCGACCAGCTGGATGGCCTCCTGCGCGGGCATCCGGTGGACTGGATTCACTGGGATCGGGACCGTTCCGGTGCATGGCGGGAGTACCTGGCGGCGGCCGGAGGGCACTGATCCGACCAACATTGGTGCACGTTCGGCGACGATTCCTGCTCATCTGAGCAGAACAGCAACGAATGTTGAGTTTTTCAGGTCCGGTATCTAGCCTTGACGGGAGAGGAGACCGCCGTGCCCGTGCGAACCATCGACGACAGCGAGTTGCTCACCGTGCGCATCGCCGAGCTGTATTACGACGAGAACAAGACCCAGGACGAGATCGGCGCACTTCTCGGTGTCACACGCTGGAAGGTCGGCCGGATGCTCACCCAGGCGCGAGAGCGAGGCATCGTCCGCATCGAGATCGTTCATCCCCGGGCGCGCAGGCTCGGCGTCGAGCGCGAACTGTGCGAGCGGTTCGGTCTGGCGGATGCCGTCGTCGTGCCCCTGGCGGAGGATCTCCGGTCACGCGTCGCGCAGGCGGCCGCCGATTACCTCACAGCCCTTCGACCGGTCCCGCGCGCGCTGGGGATCAGCTGGGGCAGGACCCTGGATGACGTCGCGCATCACCTGCATCAGGGGTGGGCGAACGGGGTGACCGTTCTGCAGATCAACGGCAGCGTGAGCCTCAACCGGCGCCCGGGCACCGCATCCACGACGGCAGCGGAGATCGCCCACAAGGGCGGAGGCCAGGCGATCCTGCTCCCGAGCCCCGCCATTCTGGAGCGCCTCGAGACGGCGCGCGCGATCTCCTCCGACCGCACCGTCGCGGCCGTGCTCGATCGCGCGATCAGCGCCAACGCCTACCTCTTCAGTGCGGGGGTCGCCGACTCGACATCCATTCTCGTCAGCAGCGGCTACCTGTCGCCCGACGATGTCTCGGAGCTGGTTCGGAAGGGTGCGGTGGGCGATGTCGTCGGCCGCTACATCGACGCGAACGGCAACCCCGTGGATCCGGGGCTGGATGAGCGTACCGTGGGAGTGGGTCTCGATCATCTGCGTGCCGCCGAGAGGGCCATCTTCGTGGTCACCGGCGAGCCGAAACACGACATCGCCCGAGCGGTGGTCACAAGCGGCCTGTGCAGTGTCATCGTGACGGACGAGGGCACCGCAGCGGCACTTCTGGAGGAACAATGACAATCGAACAGTCTGTCGCGCTGGCGCCCGCTGCGAGAGCGATCCAGCTCATCGGGACCGACCTCACCGAGAAGAGCCTGAAACTCCATCTCGATGGTCTCTCCGGGGTGGATGCCGTCGGTCTTGAGGCGCGTGCAGCCGGTCTCGCGACGCGCTCCATCAAGACGACATCGAAGGCGTGGGCGCTGGACACCATCATCCGGCTCATCGACCTGACGACGCTCGAAGGGGCTGACACACCGGGGAAGGTGCAGTCCCTCGTCGCCAAGGCCATGAACCCCGACCCCTCGGACCCGACGACGCCTCGAGTCGCGGCGGTCTGCGTCTACGGGGACATGGTCGCCGATGCCGTTGCAGCGCTCGGAAGCGCCCACGCGGCAGGGGGCCCGACGGGCATCAACGTCGCGGCGGTCGCCACGGCGTTCCCGAGTGGTCGCGCATCGCTCGCGGTCAAACTCGCCGACACGCGGGATGCGGTGGCAGCGGGGGCCGACGAGATCGACATGGTCATCGACCGCGGTGCCTTCCTGTCCGGCAGGTACGGTGTCGTCTTCGAGCAGATCGTCGCGGTCAAGGAGGCCTGCCGGCGCGATGACGGCTCGATGGCTCATCTCAAGGTCATCCTCGAGACCGGTGAGCTGAACACCTACGACAATGTGCGGAAGGCATCCTGGCTGGCGATTCTCGCGGGTGCCGACTTCATCAAGACGTCCACGGGCAAGGTGCAGCCGGCCGCCACGCTTCCCGTGACCCTTCTCATGCTCCAGGTCGTTAACGACTGGAACCGCCTCACCGGCGAGAAGATCGGCGTGAAGCCCGCGGGAGGCATCCGCTCATCGAAGGACGCGATCCGCTACCTCGTCACGGTCGCGGAGACCGTCGGCGAGGAGTGGCTGCATCCGCACCTGTTCCGGTTCGGAGCGTCGAGCCTCCTGAACGATGTGCTGCTCCAGCGCCAGAAACTGAAGACCGGCCACTACAGCGGCCCCGATTACGTCACGATCGACTAGGAGAGACACCATGAGTTTCCTCGAATACGCGCCAGCGCCGGAGTCGAAAAGCATCCTTCACCTCAAGAAGGACTACGGGCTCTTCATCGACGGCGATTTCCGAGACGGGCATGGAACCCCGTTCACCACGATCTCGCCGGCCGACGAGAGTCCCATAGCTCGCATCGCGAATGCGAACACCGCGGATGTCGACACGGCCGTCGCCGCCGCCAGGCGTGCGTACGACAAGACCTGGTCGCGCATGAGCGGAGCTGACCGCGGCAAGTACCTCTTCCGGATCGCACGGCTCGTGCAGGAGCGCTCCAGGGAACTCGCGGTCGCCGAGAGCCTCGACAACGGCAAGCCGATCAAGGAGAGCCGGGATGTCGATGTCCCCCTCGTCGCGGCCTGGTTCTTCTACTACGCCGGATGGGCGGACAAGCTCGATCACGCCGGTCTCGGCCCTTCGCCTCGCGCCCTCGGGGTCGCTGCGCAGGTCATTCCGTGGAACTTCCCGCTGCTCATGCTCGCCTGGAAGATCGCGCCGGCGCTCGCCGCCGGCAACACCGTCGTCCTGAAGCCGGCGGAGACCACCCCGCTGTCCGCGCTCGTCTTCGCCGAGATCCTGCAGCAGGCGGATCTGCCCGCGGGCGTCGTCAACATCATCACCGGAGCCGGGGACACGGGTTCTGCGCTCGTCAACCATCCGGACGTCGACAAGGTCGCGTTCACCGGATCGACGGCGGTCGGACGGGCGATCGCCAGATCGACGGCGGGAACCGGCAAGAAGATCACGCTCGAGCTCGGTGGAAAGGCCGCGAACATCGTGTTCGACGACGCGCCCATGGACCAGGCGATCGAGGGGATCGTCAACGGGATCTTCTTCAACCAGGGCCACGTCTGCTGCGCAGGGAGCCGCCTGCTCGTGCAGGAGAACATCCACGACGAGGTCATCGACCGGCTCAAGCAACGGCTCTCGACCCTGCGAATGGGCGACCCGCTCGACAAGAACACCGACATCGGCGCGATCAACTCCAAGGCGCAGCTCGAGCGGATTCGCGCACTGTCCGAGGTCGGGGAGCAGGAGGGGGCGACGCGCTGGAGTGCGGACTGCGAGATCCCGGCGAAGGGCTTCTGGTTCGCACCCACGATCTTCACGAACGTCGAGACGAGCCACCGCATCGCGCGGGAGGAGATCTTCGGCCCCGTGCTGTCCGTGCTCACCTTCCGCACGCCTGCGGAGGCCATCGCCAAGGCGAACAACACCCCGTATGGGCTCTCCGCTGGCATCTGGTCCGACAAGGGCAGCCGCATCCTGGGTGTCGCCGATCGCCTGAAGGCGGGTGTCGTCTGGGCGAACACCTTCAACCGGTTCGACCCCGCGAGTCCGTTCGGGGGTTACAAGGAGTCCGGCTACGGGCGTGAAGGCGGCCGTCATGGGCTCGGCGCATACCTTCAGTCCGGATGGTCGGATGCGCTTCCCGCATCCCGATCGCCGCGGCCATCACGAGCCATCCGGCCGTCGACGAAGGCGAAGCCGGCCGAGAAGGCCGTTCGCGCGGCCTCGAAGGGAGCGGCGTCATGACCGCGCACCTCACCATCCCGAAAACGTACAAGCTCTACATCGGTGGCGCTTTTCCGCGCAGCGAGTCCGGCCGCACCTACGAGGTGGCCACTCGCTCCGGGGCGTTTCTCGCCAATGCGGCCAAAGCGAGCCGCAAGGATGCGAGGGACGCGGTCGTCGCGGCCCGTGCAGCGCAGTCCGGATGGGCGGGAGCGACCGCGTACAATCGCGGCCAGGTTCTCTACCGCATCGCGGAACTGCTCGAAGGGCGTCGCGCACAGTTCGTCGACGAGCTGCGGAGCGCGGGAGGGGTCACCGAGGCCGCAGCGCAGCGTGAAGTCGATGCGGCGATCGACGTGTGGGTCTGGTACGCGGGATGGGCCGACAAGTACCTGCAGGTGACCGGAAACGGTAACGCCGTCAGCGGGCCGTACTTCAACATCTCGACGCCGGAGCCCACCGGCGTCGTCGCGGCGATCGCGCCTCAGGATGCCGCGGCCTGGGGAGGCGGACTGCTCGGCCTGGTGTCGGTCATCGCCCCCGTGCTCGTCAGTGGGAACACGCTCGTCGTCGTGGCGAGCGAGTCGACGCCGCTGCCGGCCATCAGCCTCGCCGAGGTTCTCGCGACGAGCGACGTGCCCGGCGGAGTCGTGAACATTCTCACCGGATCTCCCGCTGAGATCGCACCGTGGCTCGCGAGCCACGCTGACGTCAATGCACTCGACCTCACCGGTGCGGAGGGCATGGACTGGATCGACCTCCAGATCGCCGCCGCGGACACGCTCAAGCGAGTTCTCCCTCCCGAGTCCGGTATTCCCACGCCATCGTTGGATCGTGTGCAGTTCTATACGGAGACGAAGACGGTCTGGCATCCGAAGGGCATCGTGTAGTCGCGGAGGCATCGCCCCTCGACTGTTGCCCGGACTTCGCGTACCCTGTTGCCGTGGGGATGGCCGGGGGGCTCTTCGTGCGGCGCTCCGTCGCACGGTGGTTCGGCATGCTCGCCGCAGGTGCGATTGTCGCCTCGTTCATGGTGTTCGCGACGGCTGCGCCGGCGTCCGCTGCGGGCGAGAACACGATACTGACGCTCATCAACCGGGATCGCGCTGCCGTTGGTCTCGGTCCGCTCAAGTTCAACGCCGCGATCAATGCCGTTGCGTTGGCCTGGGCGAAGACGATGGCGGCGAACGACTCGATGGTCCACAACCCCGATTACTCCAGCCAGATCCCCACCGGATGGACTCGCGCAGGCGAGAACATCGCTCGTGGGTTTCCGACGCCAGAGGCGGTCCACGACGCGTGGATGCATTCGACGGGGCACCGAGCCAATATTCTCGGCGATTACACCGACGTGGGAATCGCGTTCATCACGGTCGACGGAACGACCTGGGCGGTCGAGGATTTCGCCAAGTACGGCACGACCTCGGCACCCGCGACGCCGAAGCCGAAGAAGCCGCCGGCTCCGTCCTCTCCCGCCAGGCCGTCGACACAGGACTGGTCGTTGACGCAGCAGGGGTCCCCGTCGTCGACGCCGGAGAAGTCCCCTGCGGAGAGCGATCCGGCGAGGGCCGCGCGGATTCCTCACGAGATCGACCTGAGCCTGCTCCCCGACGAGGAGCCGACGAGTGTACCGCCGTCGACCCCGGATGCTGCTGAGAACAGGAGCACGCGGCCCGGTCAGGACACGGACGCGAATCCCTCCGGGGAGCCGCGGAATTCCCTGTCGTTGGTCGCAGCGATGTGGCACAGCGGCCCGGGACTCGGCGGCGTGGTGCTCGGCGGCGCGGGACTCGCCGGCCTGGTGCTCGCCGCGGGCGCCGTCACCGGAGCGAGACTCCGGCGGCGGTGGCGTCGCGGCTGATCACGCGCGAAGCCGAATGTAAAGTAACAGAACGGTAACGGAACCGGTATAGTAGGCACACCCGCTTCGGCGGGACACTGTCGAACTACCGAATGGCGTGTCAATGGCGACTGCCCACCACCCGAGAGCGCGTGCGGCGCGACGCTGGGTCATCGTGAGCGCACTGTTCGTCGGATTCCTCGGCGTGATGGTGTTGGGTCCGGGTCCGTCGAAGGTCGAGGCCTCGAATCTCTTCGGGGGGTTGAGGGCCCCCGGGGAGGCCGCGTTCATCGCCGGCCACCGGGGCGACCGCTCTGTCGCACCTGAGAACACGATGGCATCGATGCAGGCCGCGCTCGACGGGCCCATGGAATTCGTCGAGGCGGACATCCAGCTGACGCGCGACGGCATCCCCGTCCTCCTGCACGACACCTTTGTGAATCGGACGACGAACGGA
The DNA here is from genome assembly GCF_014200375.1 of Terrimesophilobacter mesophilus. Lineage (GTDB taxonomy): Bacteria > Actinomycetota > Actinomycetes > Actinomycetales > Microbacteriaceae > Terrimesophilobacter > Terrimesophilobacter mesophilus. Next base: position 2,382,842 of record NZ_JACHBP010000001.1, read on the forward strand.
AGCGGAAGGGTGGGAGACCTCACGCTCCGGGAGTTGCAGGAGCTCGATGCGGGATCGTGGTATTCGCCCGCGTTCGCACGCACCAGGATTCCGACGCTCGAGTCGCTCCTGTCCGCGCTGCAGGCCAAACAGGCGGCGGGGAATGCCAAGAAGGCCCTGCTCGAACTCAAGGGGTACTGGAGCACCGGCGAGGTCCGCATCGTCACGGACCTCATCGCCGACTACGGCGTCGGAAACCTCGTCATCATGTCGAGCTTCGACCTCTCGACGATCGATCACCTCGGCGAGGCGGACGGCACTCTGCCCGTCGCGATCATCACCTCGCACCTGCCCAATGACCCCGTGGGTTTTGCGAGACTCTATGGGGCGATGGCCATCATCACGAGCCAGTCCGCCGTCGAGGGAGACCTCTGGGTCGTCGATCGGATGCACCGCGCGGGCCTCGGCCTCGTGCTGTACACGCTCAATACCAAGTCGGCGTGGAAGAACGCCCTCGCGCTCGGTGTGGACGGGGTGATCACCGATCGCCCGGATCGCCTCGACCGGTGGCTGCTCGCCGCATCAGAGGGTTGATGTCGTGGCGAGCACTTCCGCGCGAACCGTCGTCTTCCTCGGTGACAGCATCACGGCGGCCGGACGGTGGAGCGACTGGTTCCCGGACTCGACTGCCGTCAACCTCGGCGTGTCCGGCAACAAGACCGCGGACATCCTGAACCGGATCGATGAGGTCGTCGCGGCAGCGCCGGACGGGATCTCGCTGCTCATCGGGACCAACGACCTCGGGGCAGGATATCCCGTCGACCGTGTCGTCGACGGGGTGGGTTCAGTCGTCGATGTACTCCGACGCGAGGTGCCGGACGCCCGATTGCTCCTGCAGTCGATCATGCCGAGGGGGCGCGAGTTCGCCAGGCGGATCAGGCGTGTGAACCGCCGGCTGCGTCGTATCGCCCCGACCGTGCATGCCGAATACCTGGACCTCTGGCCGGGGATGGCGACGTGGCGTGGCGCCCTGCGCGACGAACTCACGATCGACGGGCTGCACCTGAGCGAAGCAGGATATGCCGCGTGGCTGGAGCTCCTGCGCCCTGCGGTGTCGAGGCTGCCCCTGTCTCCGCCTATCGGCTCGGGGACAGAGCGCTAGAGCTTCCCGATGAGCCGGGTGTAGAACCCGACGCCGCACAGGAACGTCGCGACGCTGATCCGCTCGTTCTTCGCGTGGAGGGTCCCGCGCTCCTCCTTCGACATCTCGAACGGGCTGAAGCGGTAGACGTGTTCGCTGATGCGCGTGAAGTGGCGGCTGTCGCTCGCCCCGAGCATGACGTACGGCGTGACGATCGTGCCGCCGAACGTCTCCTCGATGGTGGACTTCACGAGCTCCCACGCCCGTCCGCTCGTCGGCGAGACGGGGGAGGGCTCCGTGGGGTGAAGGGCCTCGACCTGCACCGCCTCATCCCTGATCGCCCTGCGCACGTGCGCGATCGACTCTTCGACGTTCGAGTCGATCGCAATTCGGATGTTGACGATCGCCTCCGCGCGTTCCGGCAGCGCGTTGGCCGCCTGTGCTCCGCTCAACTGGGTCACGACCTGTGTCGTGCGCACCATGGCGTTCGTCTCGTCGCCAAGACGCGCAAAGAGTCCGAGGAGAGGGAGCTTCGACAGCCAGAGATTCGTGAACACCCACTTGAGCGGCTGTCTGGCGTGCGCACCGAGCGTCCTGATCATCTCGAGGTTCGTCGGCACGAAGGACTTCCGAAACGGCTTGCGATTGAGGCGCATGATCGCTCGCGCGAGGCGCACGGTCGCGGCGAACGCGGGAGGCGTCGAAGCGTGTCCGCCCTGCTGGTCGACGACGAGCCGAAGGCTCAGGATGCCCTTCTCGCTCACCCCGACGACGGCGATCGGTTCCGTCACCCCCGGGAAGATGCCCTCGACGACGGCACCGCCCTCATCCAGCACGAGAGCGGGCCGGATGCCACGTTCCTCGAGGAGATCGACGATGACGCGCGCACCAGAGCCCGCCGTCTCCTCGTTGTGCCCGAAGCTCAGATAAATGTCGTGGTCGGGGGTGAAACCGTCAGCCAGGTGGGTCTCCACGCCTTCGAGGATGCTGATGAGCGAGCTCTTGTCATCGAGCGTCCCGCGTCCCCAGACATAGTCTTCTCCGGCTTCGCCGACGAGCTCGCCGCCGAACGGCGGGTGCTCCCAGCCCTCGTTCGTCGCGGCGACGACGTCGTAGTGCGCCATGAGAATCGACGGGTCGCCTTCCCCGGCACCGGTCCAGCGGAACAGCATCGAATGGTTGTCCACGAGTTCGAGGTCCAGGCTCGCGTGAGCCCTGGGGTACCTGGTCGCGAGTTCGGCTCGGAAGGCGGCGAACGGCTCCCAGTCGGTCTCACCATCGTCGAGTCGCGACACGGTGGGTATTCGAACGAGCGCGCGAAGGTTCTCCACCGCGCGTCGGCCATCGATCTCAGGTTGCACACCCCGACTCTATAAGGCGGATAGCCTTGGAATCGATGACGTCCTATCCCACCCCCGCCTTCACGCGTCCTGCCCTCGCTCCTGGGCTGCTCGGCGCCGTCGTTCTGCTTGCCGGGCTCGCGCTTCTCGACAACGCGAGCGGCTATTTCTGGATCAAGGCGGCCGTCGCGGTGCTCGCCCTCATCGTGTGCGTCTTCGCGTGGCAGGCGCATCAACGATGGTGGCTTCTCCCGCTCGTGCTGATCGCGGTGGCCTGGAACCCCGTGTGGCCGTTCGACCTGCACGGCCAACTGTGGGTCGCGGGTCAGTTCGTGGCTGCGCTCGTGTTCATCCTCGCCGGTGTCCGCATCAAGGTGAAGAATCCCGAGAATCGCAACCGCGGATAGGTTGATGCCCGATCGGGCACCTCCGCTGGGATCAGCCCCAGGTGAGTTCCCAGGTGACCGATTCGTCGACCAGGTCGAGATCGCCGGAGTCGAACGCCCACTGGTCCTCGCTCGGTGCAGCGGGTATGACGACGCCGTCGAGTTCGAGTGCCTGCGCGACTCGTTCAGCAGGCACGAAGTCGACCGTCGTCGAGTCCCCGATCGGTACGACCGTGTGCAGGATGGTGTGGTCGTAGACGTGGATGAGGTTGTACGCCTGCGCGCCATCTCTCAGTCTCACGGAACCGGCGGCAGCGGCCAGATCCTGGGTGTAGCAGCTCGCCGACGCGACGGACACCGGGATGCCCGCGAAGGTGCCGCTCGTGGAGTAGTGGAGGTGTCCCGCGACGATGCTGCGGACATCCGTGCCCTTGAGCACCTCGGCGAGGGCACCCTGCTCCCGCAGTTCGACCGTCACGGCGAGATCGACGATGCACGGAATCGGCGGGTGGTGCATGGCGAGGATCGTGCCGTGCGGGGCATCCGTCGACAGTTCGTCGGCGAGCCAGTCGAGCTGGTCGGCCTCGAGCCGGCCGAAGCGATGGCCGGGAACGCTCGTGTCGATCGTGATGACACGCAGCCCGTCGAGGTAGTGGACGCGGTCGATCGGATCCGTTGACGGGGACAGCCCGAGCATCGTCGTGCGGAACGCCGCACGATCGTCGTGGCTGCCCATCACCCAGATCGGCTGGGCGCCCAGGCGGCGGGCGACCGGGTCGACGATGGAGCGCAGTTTGCCGTACGCCACGGGCTCGCCCCTCTCGGCGAGATCGCCCGTGAACAGGATCGCATCGGGCCGGAGCCCTGAGCGCTCGAGGTCATCGAAAACCCGTCGAACCCTCGCTTCGCCGTCCACGCGGTCGAAGGGCTGACCGTCCGCGAGCAGGTGAGTGTCGCTGAGGTGCAGGATGACGTGGCTCGGCCGCGAGTACTCCGCAGTCCTGGGAGGCATGGGTCAAGCAAATCGTGTTTCTGACCTTCCGACCCTGTGCGCGACGGCGAGTCGGATTTCGGGCGAATGGGTCGCGAACTCCTCTTCCATCCCGTAAACTGGGTCTGCACCGCGAGGATCCAATCGCGGCCTGACCTTGCCGCTGGCAAGTTGCTCGGGTCTGGAACCTCGTCGCTCGCGTCGTCGCTGCCAGGAGCCACTGGTTGGCACTCAGAGTTGAAAGAGCGTGAGCGGAAGGTGAGGGTAACGACCACAGCACGAGTGTCGTGCTGTAGTGATGGAGGCGGAGCCCCCAAGGAGGATCATGGCTCGAGCGGGCCAGAAGACCACGTCCACCGGGCGTAAGAGCACGGGCGGGCGTTCGTCGAGCGCGAAAACGACTCAACAGAAGTCCGCTGCCCGCCGCTCGCGCCCCGGCGACGATGTCGGAATCATCCCGATCCTGGCACGAGCTGTTCGTGAGGTCGAGAACGCGGTCGAGCGCGGCAAGGCATCGCCGGCGAACCGCACGAAGTTCCAGGTCATCGCGCTTCTCATGCGCGACGAGCGCGCCAGGGCGAAGGCCGACACGTCCATGACGGATGCCGAGCGCATCGAGCTCATGAAGCGGCTCGACGGCGTCGCCACGATCCTCGCCAAGACGGCGGCCAGGGACACGAGCCTCATCCAGCTGCTCGCGGAGGACGCCAAGGTCTCGGACGCGGCGAAGAAGCTCCGCAGGGACATGCTCATCGCCTCGGGGACGGAGCTGTCAGCCGATGAGCTCATCATCGTCAACGAGCCGGAGATCGTGCCGCCGTCCGTGGAGAAGCAGGTCGTGCCCCAGTCGGTCCGGCAGGCGCAGATGGCGAACCCCTTCCTCGCACCGGATCTCTCGGCCATCCAGCACAAGGCGGCGCCGCAGACCAATCGACTCGGCAACTGGGAACTCCTTCAGCCGCTGTTTCGCGCTTTCGAGTACGGCGCGGGCGGAGGGGCAGCCACGATGGACCTTCCGGAGGCCACCTCGCTGACCGTCCCGGGGAGCCCCGACCTCATGCGGCACCAGGCGCGGCTGCTCGCCGAGGTGAAGAAGGGCCACCGGACCTTCCTGGTTGCCGACGAGCCGGGACTCGGTAAGACGGCCGAAGCGCTCCTGGCCGCATCCGTCTCCCACTCCTACCCGTTCCTGGCCGTCGTCCCGAACGTCGTGAAGACGAACTGGGCCCGTGAGGTCGCGCTCTGGACACCGCAGCGAACGGCGACCGTGGTGCACGGAGACGGCAACGATGTGGATGCGTTCAGCGATGTCGTGATCGTCAACTATGAGGTCCTCGACCGCCACGTGGGGTGGCTCAGCCGGTTCGGGTTCAAGGGCATGGTGGTGGATGAGGCGCATTTCATCAAGAACCTCGGCTCGCAGCGTTCCCGGCACGTCCTCTCGCTCAGCAAGTCGATCCGCACCGCCCAGCCGAACGCCCTCATGATGGCGTTGACGGGAACGCCGCTCATCAACGACATCGATGACTTCCGGGCGATCTGGCAGTTCCTGGGCTGGATCGACGACAAGAAGCCGCTGCCCGCTCTCATGGCGAAACTCGAGGCCACGGGACTCACGCCGGCCGACCTGGGGTTCTTCGCCGAGGCTCGCAAGGCCGTGATCGACATGGGCATCGTGCGGCGACGGAAGATCGACGTCGCCGCCGACATCCCGGCCAGGCGCATCGCCGACCTGCCGATCGAGCTGGATGACGAGCTGGGTCGCGGAATCCGTGACGCGGAGGCTGCGCTGACCGCTCGCCTGCTGGAGAAGTACCGGAGGGTGCTCGCCGCGAAGCCGGACGGTTCGCAGGAGGACCTCATCCGCGTCGTCGCCCACGCAGAACTCGAGGAGTCGAAGGCTGCGAAGACCGGTGAGAACGTGTTCACCATGGTCCGGAAGATCGGCCAGGCGAAGGCAGTGCTCGCCGCCGATTACACGGTGCAGCTCGCCCGATCGGTGGGCAAGGTCGTCTTCTTCGCCAAGCACATCGACGTCATGGATGCCGCGGAGGAACACTTTGCGAAGCACGGTGTGCGATCGATCTCCATTCGCGGCGACCAGACGAGTGCGTTCCGGCAGAAGGAGATCGACGCCTTCGCGAACGATCCCGATGTCTCCGTGGCGGTGGCCTCACTGACGGCGGCCGGCGTCGGGCTCAATCTTCAAGTCGCGTCGAACGTCGTGCTCGCAGAGCTCTCGTGGACGAGCGCAGAGCAGACCCAGGCGATCGATCGTGTGCACCGTATCGGCCAGGCGGAACCGGTGACGGCGTGGCGCATCATCGCCGCACACACGATCGATGCGAAGATCGCCGAGCTCATCGACAGCAAGGCCGGCCTCGCAGCTCGGGCACTCGACGGGTCGGACGACGAGATCGTTGCGGAGTCGAACGTGCAGTTGGAGGCGCTCGCATCACTCCTGAGGGATGCGCTCGCCGAGACCTCCTGACCTCGCCGGGTTCACTTCTTCGTCATGAGCGTGAGCATGAGCCGCGAGTCGATGACGGCCTCAACTTCGTGACGGAGCGCGGCATCCAGGCGGAGCACGGCACCTGGCCGAAGCGCGATCTCCTGTTCGGCGGTTCTCACGACGAGCTCGCCGTCGAGCGCCTGCATGAGCAGCGGGAACGGCGCAGAATGCCCCGGGAGAATGTGGCCCGCCGCGAAGGAGAGAACGACGATTCGCACGTCAGGGTGCGCCAGGACGGTCGCGTGACCCATGCCTTCTGCCGGTAGAGGCGAGCCGGCCCGAACATCCTCGATGATGGAGATCGCTGCTGTGCCCTGGCCGTCATTCATGGTTCCACGCTAGCCGTGAATGCCGAGGAGTGAGATGGTGGAGTCATGTTGGTTCGAATAAAGAGGATTTACGAGGATCCAGCAGCTGACGACGGCTACCGCGTTCTGGTGGACCGGATCTGGCCCCGAGGCGTGAGCAAGGATCGGGCGAAGCTTGACGAGTGGTTGAAGGAGGCAGCGCCGTCGACGCAGCTGCGCACCTGGTTCCACCACGAGGAGCCGAAGTGGGACGAGTTCCAATCACGGTATCGGGCTGAGCTGGATGAGAACGAGGCGGTGGGGGATCTTCGGCGCATCCTGGCATCGCAGCCCGTGGTCACCCTGCTGTACAGCGCGCGGAACGAGGAGGAGAACCAGGCGGTCGTCCTGCGCGATTACCTCACCGAACATTCAACTATCTAGCGAGACTTTAGGGGTTGCCGCGGTGTGCGAAGTGCGCGATAGTTATTGAACCGAGGAGGTCAAACTCCAAGGTAACAGAAAGCCTCCAGAAGCTACTTGTAGCAGCCGGGGGCTTTCGCCTTTTAACCGGAATCTCCACCGCGGGTTCTGTACCCCGAGAGTCCGCACAAGTGCGGACACCCCAATGGGGGAGACCCTATCTGGGGGCAGAAGTCCCCCTTGTGCATCGCCTATCGTGGAACCACGCAAGACGGGGGACACCTGGAGGCGGTGGCAGGCTAAGGCCGGCAGCGAAGTTACGGGGGTAGATTCGCAGCCGACCAGCCTCAATATCCACCGCCTCCTCACCGTTTAACGGGGTCGGCTAGAGGAACGGCAGCGAGTATCCGTCGATGAGGGTCGGTGCAAACGTCCTGGCGGCGAACCACGCACCGACGAGCACGGCGGCGAGGACGATCCAGACCCACAACAGGGCCGAGTTGCGGCCGGTCTCTCGCCTGACCACGATGGTGCGAACGAGCAGGTAGACGGGCGCGGTGAGAATCGCCCAGGCCCAGTGGGCGGGATGGTTGTAGCCTGCCCAATCGAGTTTGCGGCGGTCGGCGACCGCAAGCAGAAGCGTGACGAGGTAGAGGACGACGACCACGCCGCCTGCGAGCATCCACCACTCGACGCCCTCTGGCACGTACCGGGGATAGTTCTCGGCGCCCTTGACGGCCCCGATCGCCAGGACCCCCGCGATGAGCGGCATGACGGCGATGAACCAGCCGGATACCGTGGCCTTGCGCGTCGCGGTGGAGCCGTAGAGTTCTTCAGGATCCGTCGCGACGGCGGCCGGCTCCTGTGCCCACGCGCTGGAAGCCGGCACCGCCATGGGCCCGGATGCCGCGGCGGGTTCCGCCTGGACCCCCGTCGAGGGCGCGGGGGAGGTCTGAGTAACCGGAGCGGTCGGGGCGGCGGCGGCCGCGGTCGTCGCAGGGGTTGCCGGACTGCCGGCGACCATCCAGTCGAAGGTCGGGGGAACGGCAGAGTCCGGGGCGGGCTGCTGCGGAGCGGACGCGTGGGCGGACAGAGGGCCTTCGGATTCGCCCTCGGTTCGCTTCCTCAGTTCACGCCGGGAGGGCAGTCCCGTTGCGTGCGTGGCATCGGGCTTCGATTCGCTGGTGGGTGGCGCGCTCGTTTCCGTCTGGGGCTCCTGCGCCGGCGGGAATGCCGGCAAGACCGTATCCGGTGTGGGCGGCGGGCCGAGCACCGGCTCGATGAGCGGCGGAACAGCGGGAGGATCATAGGCGGGCACCGTCTGCGGAATGGAGTCAGCGGCCTGCGGCGCGGAGTATGCGGCTGCCGCCGGTTCGGTAGCAGCGGGTTCGGCGATGACGGGTTCAGCGGCGACCGGCTCAGGCTTGACCGGCTCAGGCGCGACCGGCTCTGGTGCGACCGGCTCTGGTGCGACCGGCACAGGCGCGACCGGCTCAGGCGCGACCGGCACAGGAGTGACCGGCACAGCGGCGACCGGCACAGCGGCGACCGGCTCAACCTGCGCGGGCTCCGGCAGTGCTGGCGCCGGCGCATCCGCGACGGGTGGGTGGACGGAGTCGGTCCAGTTCTGCCCGTCCCACCATCGGAGTTCTGAGCTCTTATAGGGGTCGGGATACCAGCCAGCGGGTACCGGCGCTGCCTGGTCTGGTGCCATGAGTAAAGTTCCTCTCCACTGATTCGGGCTCAGTCGGAATGCCCTGATTCTATTCAGGCAACGCGGATTCCGCGCCCCCCAAGGCTGGGGTGTCGCGATCACATGCTATCGATCGCGACGTTCTCGGCGTGTGAGGATCTCAGCGCGTCAGCAGCTCCGCGCGCTCCGGATGCTCATCGAACCACTGGCCCACATACCAGCACATGGGCAGGATGCGATAGCTGGTCGTGGCCTCCACATCGTTGACCGCGAACTCGACGATTTCGCCTGCGAGGCCCTGGCCCCTGCGGTGCGGATCGGTGAAGGTGTGGGTGAAGGAGATCGAGTTGCCGTTCACCCGATAGTCGACCGCGCTCGCCAGCTCACCATCGATATGCAGTGAGTAACGGTTGGCGTCAACATCGTGGGTGAGGGTCTTGTCCATACTTCGAGCCTACTCATGGGCCTGAGAATATGCGGAGTCGGAGGAGGGCCGTACGATCGTGGCGTGATGTCCGAGTTCCCGGATCTGCTGCTTCCGGATTCCGCAGCATGGCGCAGCTGGCTCGAAGCCCACCATGCGACGAGCCCCGGCGTCCGACTCGTGCTCTCGAGGAAGGGCGGCACCGTGACGCGCCTGTTCTACGCGGACGCCCTCGATGAGGCACTGTGTTTCGGGTGGATCGACGCGCAGGCCAGGCGCCGCGACGAGGAGACGACCTACCAGCGCTTCCAGCCGAGGGGAGCGCGCAGCATCTGGTCCGCACGGAACGTCGGCCACATCGAGCGGCTCGAAGCGGCGGGGCTCCTGCGGCCGGCCGGTCGGGCGGCGGTGGAGGCCGCGAAGGCCGACGGCCGATGGGAGCGGGCCTATGCTGGGCCTGCGACCGCCCAGGCACCGGAGGACCTGCTGGAGGCGATCGCCGCAGTCCCCGAAGCGCAGGAGATGTATGACGTCCTCACCTCCCAGAACCGTTTCGCGCTCTACTTCAGACTGAGCCAGGTCGGCAGCCGAGATGCGCGGGACCGCCGCATCCGCGCGTTCGTGGAGAAGCTCGCCCGCCACGAGACACCGTACCCTCAGAAGCGGATGCCGGGCGCACCGTGACTCGGGAGACGGTCACGCGGCGGGAAGCGCTCGCTCGATCGCCTCGATGATCTCCGGCGCATCCGGTTGAACGCCCGGGCGGAATCGCTGGACCGCGCCATCCGGACTGATCAGGAACTTCTCGAAGTTCCACTCGACCTTGCCTGCGGCGCCACGGGCGTCCCTGGTCTGGGTGAGCTTCTGGAAGAGCGGATGCTGGTGGCGTCCGTTGACGTGCACCTTGTCGAACATGGGGAAGGTCACACCGTACGTTCCGGAGCAGAACTCCTTGATGTCCGCGGCGCTCCCCGGTTCCTGGAACATGAACTGGTTGCAGGGGAAGCCGAGCACGGTGAACCCTCGGTCGCTGTATTGCTCGTAGAGCTTTTCGAGCCCTGCATACTGCGGAGTGTTGCCGCACCTGGACGCGACGTTGACGACCATGACCGCCTTGCCGGCGTATTCGCCGAAGGTCGTCGCGTTGCCGTCGATCGTCGTGAGGGGTATGTCGTTGAGGTCCAGCTCGGGGGAGTCCATGTCTCCAGCGTAGGTCGCGCCGGCTGGTTTCGCTGAGCGGGGGAGTCGCCCATTATGCCCGGTCACCGGCCCGCAGCGTACCCCTGCATTCCCCGCGGATTAGCGGCGGCGTAGAGACCGCCGTCCTGCTCCGCGCCGACCGTCGACAGGCGGCCGAGCGTCCAGTCGCCCGCGCGGGTCACCACATGCCCTCGCCGCCCGAGGCCGTCGATGACGTCGGCTCCGAGGCGGTCCTCGACGACGGCGCCACCCGGCTCCCAGGTGCGCGGCCAGAAGGAGTCCGGCATGGATGTCGTGTGCAGCGTCGGGGCGTCGATCGCCTCCTGGGGGGAGTAGCCGCCGACGATCGTGCGCAGGAGGTACGGGAGCTGCCACTGGTCCTGCTGGTCGCCGCCTGGGGAGCCCAGTGTCGCAACGCTTCTGCCGTCCTTCAGGAGGAGCGTGGGGGTGAGCGTCGTGCGGGGACGGGAACCGGGTGTCAGCGATGCGGGGGCGTCGGGAACGAGCCAGGTCATCTGAAGGCGCGTTCCCAGGCAGAAACCGAGTCCGGGGATGGCGGGCGAGGACTGCAGCCACCCACCGGACGGCGTCACGGAGACGATGTTTCCCCACCGGTCGATGACATCCAGGTGGCAGGTGTCGCCCTTCGTGTCGCCGGAAGGATCGACGGTCGGCTCCCCGACATAGCGTTGGCCGGCGGCAGCGACGATGGGAGCGTCGCCCGCCTCCCGCAGTTCCGGAACGAACGGCTCATGTCCGGGGATCACCCCCGGGCGGAACTCCCGTGAGGCATCCTCCCCGATGAGCGACCGCCGATGGGCCGTGTATCCGGTCGACAGGAGCTGCTCGAGGGGGACGACCTTCGCATCCCCGTAATAGGCTTCGCGGTCCGCGAGCGCGAGCTTCTCGGCTTCCAGGATGGTGTGGGCGCCGAGCTCGGTCGACGGGTCGAGATGTGAGTCGTCGAATCCGTCGAGGATGCCGAGCATCTGCAGCAGCGCTGGACCCTGGCCCCACGGGCCGGCCTTCGCGACGGTGGTCCCGCGGAAGTCGAGCGTCACGGCACTCTCGTAACCCGCCTGGAACCCGCTCAGGTCGTCTGCCGTGAGCACTCCGGTGTGGTCGCCGCCGGTCGAGTGCCTGTGCGGAGTCCGCACGAACGCATCGATCGCCTGCGCCACGAAGCCCTCTCGCCACTCTGCGCGCGCCGCATCGATTCGATTCTCCCGGGAAGACCCGGGCGCTGCCGCAAGCCGTGCGAACGTGCTCGCGAGCGCCGGGTTCCGGAACCGGGTTCCACCGGTCGGGACCCGCCCGCCCGGCAACCAGAGCTCTGCCGACGTCGGCCAGTGCTCGATGAAGAGCCCGGAGACCCGTTCGATGGTCGTCACGACGCGATCGAGGAGCGGATGGCCGTCCCGCGCATATCCGATGGCGAATGCCAGGATGTCGGCGAGCTCCCACGTTCCGTGGTCTCGAAGCAGGATCAGCCACGCGTCAACCGCCCCGGGGATGGCAGCGGCGAGCGCTCCGGCGCCGGGCACGAGAGTGAGACCCTCGCCCCGGTAGTATTCGACCGTCGCCGCAGCAGGAGCCGGGCCCTGGCCCATCAGGACGACCGGTGTGCCGGGATCCTCCGCCGTCGCGAAGAGTCCGACAAGATCCCCGCCCGGCCCGTTAAGGTGCGGTTCGACGACGTGGAGCACGAAACCGCAGGCCACAGCGGCGTCGAATGCGTTTCCGCCGCGTTCCAGGACCGCCTGGGCGGATGCTGTCGCGAGCCAGTGCGTCGACGCCGTCATCCCGAAGGATCCCCGCAGCGTCGGGCGCGTCGTGAACGGGGCGGGAGCGGTGAAGGTCACAGTTCCACACGTTACCGCGCGATCGGCGGAAGCGCTCGATGAGCGCTACATCGCCCCCAGCATGGAGGCGAAGAAGACGAAGAGCCAGCTGAACGCGAGTACGGCGACAGCGGGGACGAACGAGCAGATCAGATAGACGACGAGTGGTGCCCACCCGTGTCCGACCGTGCGGCTCACGTGAACGCCCCGGACGATGAGGTAGACGAGCGGGCTGAGCAGCATCCACCATGCGGACGCCGCTGCGGGGTGAAGGGAATTCAACATGACCTTGTGATCGTGAATCGCAAGCGCGATGGCGATCACGAAGACGATGACGCTCGTCATGACGATGAGGAACGACGAATACAGGTTGCCGAGACCGATGGCCAGTCCGAGGACGACGATCGTGACCCACAACGGCATGGTCGCGATGGCCCACACCGAACCGGTGTACGCGCGCGTCGGGTGGAACTGGACCGTGGCCTTGACCCCCATCGACACAAATCCCTGTGTGTCGTGACGGCGGTTGAGCGGACGGTACGGGTCGATGGGCGGCAGCGTCGCATCCGTGCGGATCGGCACGGGCGAGAAATAGCGGTTGCCCTGGTGCGGGGTGGCCGGATGGCGCGGTCGGGTCTCTGAGGTCCACTGGCTCCCATCCCACCACCGGGCCTGAGTGTCATCGGTGGGGTCCGGATACCAGCCAGCGATGATGACGGTATTCGCCGTATCGATTGACATGATTCCCCCTGAGAGCAGCGCACAAGCCCTTCGCTCGTGAAACTTTCCCACTTACGACGCTAGTGGCTTCCCGAGTGTCGTACACGCCCCACTTTGCGGGTCGTATCGGCCTCGAGACCGACCTCGATGGCGATACGAAGTCCTGCGGAGACGGTGACGGTCGGCAGGTCCGCGCGATCCGGGACATGGATGAACCCCGCTGGGAGGCCGGTGCCGGCGAGAGCGTGTAGGAGTCCGTACATGAGATCGTTGCAGACATATGCGCCGGCACTGAGCGAGACGGTGGCCGGTACGCCTGCCCCGTTCATGCGCGCCACCATCTCGGCGACAGGCAGCCGGGTGAAGTGCGCGTCGGGGCCGCCCGCGACGACGGGTTCATCGATGGGCTGCCTGCCGGCATTGTCGGGGATGCGGGCATCCCGGAGGTTGATCGCGACGCGCTCGGGCGTGACGAGTGTTCGACCTCCTGCGACCCCGGTAGCGATGACGAGGTCGGGGGAGTGTTGATCGATCAAGGCGATGAGTTCCTCAATCGCGCGACCGAACTCGACGGGGAGACACGCCGTCACGAGGATGTCCTCCGTCGCCCACTCCCGTGCGACGAGTTGCACGGCATCCCACGAACTGTTGTGGTCGTCTCCGCCGAACGGATCGAAGCCGGTGAGAAGGACTGTGGTCATGGCGCCATGCTAGTCGCGCGTAACGTTGATACTGCAGCCCAGGGTGCTGCAGCAGAGAGGTCGCATGTCGGAGTGTATTCACGGGCTGGAGACGGACCGGTGCGACGTCTGCGCGCCGCGCGACACCGGATCCTCCGCACGAAACTCGCCACGGTCTGTCACCGTTCGCACCCGACCGGCCAGGAAACCGGCTCCCATCGCTTCGTCGGCGCCCGTCGCGGTCGACCCCGGCGCGCGGCGCATCTTCCACCTGACCCACGTACGGAACCTTCCTGGCATCCTCGCCGAGGGCAGAGTGCTCTCCGAAGCCGCCGGGGCCACGCCCGTTGTCGACATCTCGGCCCCGGACAACCGGGAACTCCGCCGTGAGGTGACCATCGGCGCGGCCGCCGTGTCCTCGTTCGTCCCGTTCTTCCTCGTACCGGATGCGCGGCTCTGGGAGGGCATTCGGGCGGGAGAGTCCGACTATCGACTGGACGACGCCGTCCGAAGGTCGCCGGCATCCGACTTCGTGCTGCTCGTCAGCACTGCGGGAGCGGTCGGAAGCGGTTCGGTCATCGCGGATGGCGATGCCGCCGACCCGACGACCCGATTCGTTCCCCTCTCCGAACTCGACGGCCGAATGCCCCGAAGACTGTATGACGAGGAGGACGCGCTCAGGGTTGCGGAGTTCCTCGTCCCGGACCACGTCGAGTTCTCCGACGTGAACCTCGTAGGTGTGGCGAACGACAAGGTGAGGGCGGTGGTTCGCGAGCAACTCGCTTCGCGCGGTTTCGTGCAGAAGGTCTCGGTTTATCCGCCGTGGTTCCAGCGACCGTGACCGTCCTGCCGCTACTCGGGGTTGCCGAGCTGTCGCTCGACGAAGGCCACCAGATCGGCCAGTTCCTCCTGGCTGACCGTGTGGGCCATCGGGTAGCGATGCGCCTCGAGGTCCGTGTGCCCTGACAGCCAATCGCCTGTGACTTCGACAGCGGCGCGAGTGATCACCGCGTCATCGTCGCCGCGCCCCCAGAACACCGGGATCCGTGGTGACCTGGCCGCAACGATTTCGTCCCCCGGGTGCGGCGCATTGGCGATGAATCCGCTCAGCTGGATGACGTAGTCGAAGCGGTCCGGTGCGTGTCGTACGAGCTGGAGTGCCGTGCAGCCGCCCTGGGAGAAGCCCATGAGCCCCACGACGTTCGGGGCCGGATCGAGTCCGTCGAGCCAGTCCAGTACCGCGAGTACGGACGAGTCGAGAACCGACGTGTCGCTTCCGGGGGACTGAAGTCCGGGCGGAAACCAGGCGTAACCGCCTCCGTACTCCAGCGGTGCGCGCAAGGACGCGACCGCGATTCCGGATGGCAGGAAGCGGTTGAGACCGAAGAGGTCGCCCTCCTGGCTTCCCAGTCCGTGCATCATCACGAGGAGCGGCAGGCCATCGCGCTCCTGCGGAGGAATGTTCCACAGGACCGAATGCGGATCGATCTCCACTATTGCGCCGCCAGCACGCTCGGACCCCAGGAGGAGATCGGTGCCACCGGTGTGGCGAAATCGGTGTTGATCGTCTTCCAGGCCTGCAGCCGGGGGGCGACCCAGAACAGGTAGATGCCGAGCGTGATGATCGACAGGAGCAACCAGAGGATCCAGTGCCCGAACAGTCCCGACGCTGTCCCCTTGAAGACGAGTTGCTGGCCGTCGATGAACGTGTGCTTGCAGCGCCACCGCTCGATCAGGACGATGGCGAAGGGGTAACAGATCCCCAGCGTGATCACGGTGATGAGGACGCCGAGGATCGCGGTGCCCACGTAGGTGGCAGCGCCTCCGTCGAAGCTGAATCGAGTTGCTTTGGGCATACCTTTCTGTTTAGCGGCACGGGGCGAGCGGATTCGAGTCCCACAACTGGTTACGTCCGCATGGGGGCGACCGTGATTTTGACCCTTGAACTGGGACGTGAAACTGATATGCAGGTGACCTAGTGTCAACGGTAAGAGATCTCGCCGAGCCCGAATCGGCGACTCCATGGGGGAGCTGCTCGGCAACGGGCGCGTCGAGGTGTCGACAATAGCGCGCTGTCGCGTTGGCGCGGCTTACCCGTCGCAGTGTGGAGCAGGATCATGGAACAGAACCCGTCACAACCCGGAACCGTCACAGCGGATGTCGGAACGCTGCCCCCTGTCGACGTGGCTCAGGCCGACTGGCCGAGCCACTCGCTGCTGCGGCGCGCGCGTCTGAACATCATGGGCGACGGCCTGGAGTGGCCGCACGCGACCTATGAGCAGCTGCCGTTCCTCCGGGAGATCACGCTCGTCGTCGACGACGGCGTCCTGTGTGCGCGCCTGTCCGCCCAGTTCAACTTCGACCGCTTCGTGGACGCCGCGACCGAGGACAACGGTCCTGCACAGCCACTCGGTCATGTTCCTGACCGTCAGCGTTTCTACACGAGGGTCACGGACAACGGATTCCATGTCGTCGGAGTCTTCAGCGCAGCGACGATCGGGGGCCGTCGGCGCTACTTCCAATGGCTCACGGGCGCCTGGGTGGAGATCGGACTGAACGGGTTCCTCTACGTGCGCGACGATCTCGATACCCACTTCTCCGAGATCAGCGGAGCACAGCTCGATGAGACTCAGCCGGGTGCCACGACGACGACCATGACTCCGGATGAGGAGTGGACGATGGAGACCGTCCAGAGTCAGTTCGTGGGAGAACCGTTCGTCGAGAGCGCTCCCCAGCCTCTCCCGCCACCCGCCGCGACCGCCGAACCACTCGCCACGCAGGCGCCCGCGCCGGTCACGGCGCCCACTCCGCCGATCGCCGAGGCTCCTGTCGCGGAGCCTGATGCAGAACCGGCCCCGGTTCCGGCGCAGCAGTTCGAGGCGCCGCAGCCGGAGGCGGCACAGCCCGACTTCGCCCTGGCCGCCATCCAGCGCAGCATCGCCGTCGCCCTTGCGACGGTGGCGCACCGCTCGGACATCGACCTGGCGGGTGCAGCGACGATCGACCACGTCGCGAGGGTCGCCGAGAGCTTCGACCCGACCATGGAGTCCGTGCGACACTGTGCGGCCTGGCTGCACGATGTCCTCGAGCGCAGTGATCTCGCAGAGCACGACCTGCTCGAGGCCGGCATCCTGCCGCACATCGTCGAGATCGTGTCACTGCTCACGCGACGTGACGGCGTCGACGATGCGAGCCGACTCGCAGCCATCGGTGCCCATCCGGATGCTCGCGCGGTCAAGCTCGCATCGCTCGCCGACAACGCTGCGCCGTGGCGGCTCCGTCGACTCGACGCAGCGGTTCGCGCCGGAATCGAGAGCGCGTACGCCGAGGCGATCGCGGCACTGGGAGCGCAGGTCTAGCTCGCGATCGGGGTTCCCGCCCAGTCGGTGAGGGTCCAGCCTTCGGCCACGGACCCCTCCAGGGTGACGACGCCCGTATTGTCCAGGTTGTTCTCCGCGCCGAAGGCGGGCAGCACGTTTCGCGCGCGATTCGCCGCCCAGACGCGGATGGCTGCACCGTGGCTGAAGACGGCTGCGACGTCGACGCCGGCACTCGCGATGGTGGCGACATCCGCGTCGAACCGGCCGAAGAACTCGTTGCCGTCGGATCCGCCGGGGAGCGCGGCATCCAGGTCGCCGAGTCCCCACGCATAGAGCGTCTCCAGGTACCGGCGGATCGACTCTCTGTCGCTGCGTGCCTCGAGCTCGCCCGCACCGATCTCGTGCAGCCCGCTGAGGACCTCGACCTCCAGTCGGCGTGCCGCGGACAGCGGTGCGGCCGTCAACTGGGTGCGCACGAGCGTCGATGCGTAGAGCGCCGCGACTCCGGCATCGGAAAGCGAGGTCGCGAGGGCTTCCGCCTGCGTCCGGCCGAGTTCCGTGAGGCCGGGTCCCGGATGCGCCGTGTCGAGCTGACCGAGCACATTTCCTGGGGTCTGTCCGTGCCTGATGAGGAGAAGTCGCACCAATCAGTCTCCCGTGCGCCTTGTCATGCCCTCATCCTAGGCCGGTACCCAATACAGTGAGATCGTTCCTCACCACCACACCATCGAACGCGAAGGAGCCGACCATTCCCACTCGAGACGACACACCGCAGCCCGACGGCAGCGCCGCCACCGCCACGACCGATCGTAAAGACGGCTGGGCCCAGCACAATCCGGTGAAACGAGGAAGCGGGGGGACGTTCCGAGAACGCTTCGACTCGTTCTTCGAGATCACATTCCGAGGGTCGACCGTCAGCCGTGAGGTTCGCGGTGGACTCGTGACGTTCATGACCATGGCGTATATCGTCATCCTGAACCCTCTCATCCTGGGCGGCGTCGCGGATGTCGCTGGCGGTTCGCTCGACGGCGTGAAGGTCGCTGCCGTCACCGGGCTCACCGCAGGGGTCATGACGATCCTGTTC
Source organism: Terrimesophilobacter mesophilus (assembly GCF_014200375.1). Taxonomy (GTDB): domain Bacteria; phylum Actinomycetota; class Actinomycetes; order Actinomycetales; family Microbacteriaceae; genus Terrimesophilobacter; species Terrimesophilobacter mesophilus. The sequence continues at coordinate 2,400,863 of NZ_JACHBP010000001.1, forward strand.
GGCCTCGTCGCGAATCTTCCCTTCGGCATCGCGGCAGGCCTCGGGATCAACTCCTTCCTCGCCGTGAGCGTCGTCGGCCAGGTGACCTGGGCGGAGGCCATGGGACTCGTCGTCATCAACGGCGTGATCATCGTCATCCTGTCCGCCACGAAATTGCGGGAGCTCATCTTCAAGGCCGTTCCTGCGCAGCTGAAGATAGCGATCACGGTCGGCATCGGCCTGTTCATCGCGTTCATCGGGCTCGTCGACGCAGGGTTCGTGCGCTCGAGCGGTGCTGCGAGCCCGCCGGTGCAACTGGGCGATGGCGGGTCGATCACGACCATCCCGACCCTCACGTTCATCCTCGGCCTGCTCATCATGGGCGTGCTCATGGCGCGCAAGGTCAAGGGGGCGCTGCTCATCGGCATCCTCGGCACGACGGTCATCGCCATCATCCTCGAGGCGATCTTCAAGCTCGGCCCATCGTTCGCGGACGGCAAGCCGAACCCGGCCGGATGGAACCTCAACGTTCCGCGGTTGCCGGACGCGATCGTGTCCGTGCCCGATTTCGGGCTCGTCGGCGCGTTCAACTTCGACGCGTTCGCACGCATCGGCTGGCTCGCGGGGATCATGCTCGTGTTCACCCTCGTCTTCACCAACTTCTTCGACGCCGTGGGCACGCTCACCGGGCTCACGAAGGAGGCCGGACTCGCCGACAAGGAAGGCAACTTCCCGAGGCTCAAGTCCGCGCTCGTCGTCGAGGGCATCGGGGCCGTCGCAGGCGGTGCGACCTCGAGTTCGTCCAACACCATCTACATCGACTCCGCAGCCGGAGTCGGTGAGGGTGCGCGGACGGGGCTTGCGAGTGTCGTCACCGGCATCCTCTTCCTGTGCGCGATGTTCCTGACTCCGCTGACACAGGTCGTTCCCCTCGAGGTGGCCGGCGCCGCGCTCGTCGTCGTGGGCGTGCTCATGGTCTCCCAGATCAAGGATGTGAACTGGAGCGAGTTCTCGATCGGGCTCCCCGTCTTCCTCACGATCGTCGTCATGCCGCTGACGTATTCGATCGCCAACGGGATCGGCGTCGGATTCATCTCCTGGGTGGTCGTGCGCACGCTCGCGGGAAAGGCGAAGGGCATCTCGCCGCTGCTCTGGATCGTTGCAGCCGGGTTCCTCGTGTACTTCGCACGCGGGCCCATCGAACTGCTGTTCGGGGGCTGATCCCGAACCCCACAACAAATCGCGCCGTGACGGGCTTCGGGACCGTCACGGCGCGATGTCTGTGTGTTCAGACCTGCTGGTCCGAGGCCTAGCCCATCGTGTAGATGCCCCAGTCATCGACTCGCCAGTCGACCCAGCCATTGACGCGCTGGAGGCTGACGACGATGTCGTACGGGGCCCCGTCGCCCGCGTGGGCTCCTGAGCACTCGAAGGTCTGGCCGATGAGCACGGGAGGCAGGGCAGGGCAGGTCACGTCCAGCTTCGCGCCGATGACGGCCGCATCCGCGACGATCGACTGCTCCGCCTGTGCGGCGAATACGGTCGGAATGGTCGAGATGAGCAGGCCAGGGACCGCCACGATCGCGCCGATCTGGAGAAGTCCGAGTGCGAACCACACGAGCACCGGCCCGAATCCGCCGCCGGACTCCCGGATGGCGGCGATCGCGCGCACCACGAGGTAGACGGGCGCGGTGAGCAGGGCCCACAGCCAGTGGGCAGTGACTTCGTGACCCGTCTTCTTCAGGTTGTGACGGTCGAGAACCGCCAGCCCGACGACGATGGGGTAGGGGAGCAGCCAGATGGCCGCCATGACCCCCGAGGCCTCTGCGGTGCCGAACGCCGTCAGCATCAGAAGGCTCAGGACGAGCTGGATGAGGGGGATGAGCGCGATCATCCACACCGCGCCGTTGTTCGTCGACTTGGAGTGCGGTGCCGTCTGGGCCTTCAGGTAGGCCTGGTACTGCGGGTCGTTGATGGGGTCTACCCGGGGCGCCCAATCGAAGGTCTGCTGCGCCTGCTGGGTCTGGTGGGTCGGCTGAGAGGCGAATCCTGCGAAGACCGGCTCCTCGACGGGGGACTCCGGGACGAACGGTTCCCCGGAGAAATGGTCGCCGGTCGTCTTCGGGAACGACTCGGCGAACGGGTCCTGAAGCGATGCGGCGCGTGTTGCGGACATCGGGTCCGGGGTGATCGTCTCATTGACGTGCGACGTGGCACTCACGTACGACTCGAACGGAGACGGTTCTGGAACATCCGTCTGCACGTCGGCCTTCGACGGCGGCTCGAGCTGCAGGAGCGTCAACGCGGTCGGGGCCGCGATGTCGTTGCCGTCGCGGCGCTCGCGCTCGCGGCGCTCACGCCTCGTGAGCAGGTCCTGCTCGCTCTGGTTCATCGGCTCGCTGTCGAACTCGTCCTCCGGCCAGGCGTAGGTGGTCTCCTGCATGACCATGGGCGCCCGCGCTTCAGCGGTCTGGTGCGTCCACGCCGTGCTGTCCCACCAGCGAAGCTGCGGAAGGCCAAGCGGGTCCGGATACCATCCGGCCGGCGCGCCATAAAAACTATTGTCGTCCAAGGATCGACCCCCGAAATCACGTCAACTTGGTTACCTACGAAGCTTAGAGTGCCGTCGCGGTGTTGAGAACATCTAATAATCCCCCAAAGCAGGGGGTCATGGGATACCGATCCGGCAACGACTTTGCGGTGCTTCAGGTGGCACCATTCCCCTGTCGCGTTGACGGCATCGGATGCGGCAACCCGCCCCATGTTGACCATGGCAAAGCGGAATGAAAGACTCGACCGCAGTGGACATCTCACTTATGGTCGCGCTGGTCGTCGTGCTGGCTCTGTTCTTCGATTTCACGAACGGATTCCATGACACGGCCAACGCGATGGCTACCCCCATCGCCACCGGCGCGCTGAAGCCGAGGGTCGCTGTGACGATCGCTGCGATCCTCAACCTCGTCGGGGCGTTCCTCAGCACGGAGGTCGCGCGCACGATCTCCGGCGGGCTCATCCGGGAGGGCGATGGCGGCATCCAGATCACGCCGACCATGATCTTCGCCGGCCTCATCGGCGCGATCATGTGGAACCTCGCGACCTGGCTCCTCGGCCTGCCTTCCAGTTCGTCCCACGCGCTGTTCGGCGGCCTCATCGGCGCGGTCGTCGTCGGCGCCGGGTTCGGTGCGATCGACCCCGGCGTACTGCTCAGCAAGATCGTTCTCCCCGCGGTCATCGCCCCATTCATCGCCGCGGGGATCGCCTACGTCGCCACGAAGATCGCGTATCGCGTCACGCGGGGTCCCCACGCCCACGCCGCCCGGGGACGATTCCGGATGGGCCAGGTGTTCACGTCGAGCCTCGTCTCCCTGGCCCACGGCACGAACGACGCCCAGAAGACCATGGGGGTCATCACCCTCACCCTCATCGCCGCAGGGTTTCAGGCAACCGGAACCGGTCCGGAGTTCTGGGTGATCTCCGTGTGCGCACTCGCCATCGCACTCGGAACCTACGTCGGAGGATGGCGGATCATCCGCACGGTCGGAACCGGCATCACGGACGTGTCCCCTGCGCAGGGTTTCGCCGCCGAGGCGTCGACGACGGCGACGATCCTCGCGAGCACCCACCTCGGCTTTGCGCTGTCGACGACCCAGGTGGCCAGCGGATCGATCATCGGCGCCGGCCTCGGACGGAACCACCGGTCGGTGCGGTGGCGCGTCGCCGGGCGGATCGGTGTCGCCTGGCTCGTGACGCTTCCCTGCGCTGCAGCCATGGCCGCGATCGCCGAACTCGTCGCTCGGCTCGGCCCGTGGGGGGTGGCCGCAGACGCGCTCGCCGGCGCGACGGTCATCGTGTTCATGTTCCGCCGCTCGCGCAGGAACCCGGTCAACCACACGAATGTGACGGGCGAGATCCCGGTCGTCCACCACACGCCGAGCGTTGTCATGCCGAAGGCGCCACCGAGCATCGCGAGCGCAAAGCCGCCGAAGACGCCGGCAGTGAACACCGAGATCCGGGGCAGGGACGCCTCATGATCGAGTGGGAGTCGTTCATCCTCGTCGCGGTCGTGTCTCTCGTCGCCGCGAGCGTCATCGTCACGATCGCCTCCTTCGGCATCCGGCTCTTCGAGAACGCGACCCATGCGCGCGCGGCCGAGCCCGGCGCAGGAAGGATCGGGATGGGCATGGCCCGCGTGCTGTTCGGGGTCTGCGCGGTACTCGTCCTCTTCGGCGTGTACCTGATCGTCCCCGCGTTCCACTGAACTCGGCGGCGTCCCGCACGAAGGTAGAGTGAAAGCATCCATCATCGAAGGAGATCATCGGATGTCTGAAGCGCCCAACGCGTTGCCCGTCGACCAGCCGGAGGGCCCGACAAGAACCGAAAGCGACTCTGTCGGTTCACTCGACATTCCCGCAGATGCCTACTGGGGCATCCACACCGCGCGAGCGAGGGAGAACTTCCCGATCACCCGCCGGCCGATCTCCGTCTACCCGGATCTCATCCGTGCTCTCGCGATGGTCAAGCAGGCCGCAGCGCGCGCGAACAAGGAACTCGGCACACTGAGTGCTGCGAAGGCGGACCTCATCGACCGCGTCTGCCAGGAGATCGTCGATGGCGCGCTCCACGACCAGTTCATGGTCGGTGTCATTCAGGGCGGTGCCGGAACCTCGACGAACATGAACACGAACGAGGTGATCGCGAACCGCTGCCTCGAGATCCTCGGGAAACCGTTCGGCGGCTACGTCGACATGCATCCGATCGATGACGTCAACCGCAGCCAGTCCACGAACGACGTGTACCCGACCGCCATCAAACTCGCGATGGTCCTGAGCCTGCAGCGCCTGCTCGCCGAGCACGTCAAGCTCACCGAGGCTTTCGCGCGCAAGGGCACCGAGTTCGCACACGTGCTGAAGGTCGGGCGCACCCAGCTCCAGGATGCCGTGCCGATGACCCTGGGCCAGGAGTTCAACGGGTTCGCCCACACGATCACAGAAGACTACGACCGCCTGAACGAGACCATTCCTTGGCTCAATGAGATCAACATGGGCGCGACGGCGATCGGCACCGGGATCACGGCCGATCCGAGGTATGCGGATGCCGTCCGCAGGCATCTCGTCGAGATCACCGGCATCGACATGGTCACCTCGCCGGACCTCATCGAGGCGACGAGCGACGCCGGCATCTTCATGACCCTGAGCGGTCACCTGAAGCGCGCTGCGGTCAAGCTCTCCAAGATCTGCAATGACCTCCGGTTGCTCTCCAGCGGCCCCCAGGCCGGCATCGGCGAGATCAACCTGCCGATCAGGCAGGCCGGGTCGTCGATCATGCCGGGGAAGGTCAATCCGGTCATCCCGGAGGTCGTCAACCAGGTCGCGTTCAGCATCATCGGTGCGGATGCGACGGTGACGGCGGCGGCGGAGGCCGGCCAACTGCAGCTCAACGCCTTCGAGCCGGTGATCGCGCACAGCATCCTGCAGTCCCTCGCGTGGATGACGAACGCGTGCTACACGCTTCGCATCCACTGCATCGACGGGATCACCGCGAACACGTCGCGGCTCGCGGCCCAGGTCGAGTCGTCCGTGGGGGTCGTGACCGCGCTGACCCCGTACATCGGGTATGCGGCGTCCGCGACGCTCGCCCACACGGCGCTCACGACGAACGCGTCGATTGCCGAACTCGTCGTCGACGCCGGACTCATGAAGGCCGAGGACGTGGCGCGCGTTCTGTCTCCCGAGCGGCTCAGCGGGCTCATGCCGGTGACCGGGGTCATCGACATCGTCGCGGAGGCGCCCGCGGCGCAGTAGCTGGGCGTCACGCCTGGTTGTCGTCCGAATCGTCGACGTCCAGCGCACCGTCGCGGGCGGTTCCCGCGGCAGTGATGACACCGTTCACGACGTCCTCGCCGCGATCGACCACGCGGTCCTTGACATTCCTGGCCGTCTTCGACACAGCGGCCGAGGCATCCTGGGCGGCCTTCGCGACCTTCTTCGAGGTCTCCTTCGCCTTCCTGGAAGCCTTGCGCGACGTCGTTGCGACCGTGTCGGCCACATCGCTCGCGAGTTCGGCGGCCTGCGCTGCGACGTCCTGTGCGCCGGCCACAGCCGCTTTTGCGCCCTGGACGACCTTCTCCTGGACGACGGGAGCTGCGTCTTTGAAGAAGTCCTGCGTCTCGGTCACGATCTTCTGGACGCGCGGATCCTCCCAGGCGTCCGTGGCCTTCGCCTTGATCTGTTCGTACCTCGGCCGTCCGGCGCGGGCACCGAGGACATATCCGACACCGAGGCCGACGATGAACAACAGTTTCAATCGCATGCCCTCAACGGTACTTGCTCTGCCTGAGAAGGGCTGCACAATGGAGAACCGCATGCCCTCGCCGGCCCGCGGATCACGCGGGCCGCTCGATGTGGCTCACGATCTCGATGGGGGCGAGGACGCCTCGAGCTCTCGCCGCCGAGATGTTCGCCATTCGCGTTGCCACGTTCTCTCCCAGCACGAGTTGCAGACCGAGTACGGGCGGTGGCCCCTCGTTGCCGGATGAAGCCCGCGAAACCGGCCCTTCGGACGCAGCCTGTTGCCGACTCTCCTGTTTGTCGATAGCGAAGCCCGCATCCCCCAGAAGTGAGAGGTAGTCGTCCGGTGTGGCGAGGAACGATGTGTCGACGGTGTCCGCCCAGGGCAAGGGGTACTCCACTTTTCCGTCGCCCACGACCATGAAATCGAAGATCGCGAATCTGGCTCCCGGCTTGAGCACGCGCGCGACGCTGCGAAACAGGGTGCTCTTGTCCTCGATGTTCATCCCGACGTGAATCATGGTCGCGGCATCGAAAACGGCGTCCTCGTACGGCAGGTCGAGCGCACTCCCGAGGGTGAACGTCACCCCGGCGGTGATGCCGGAGCGACGAGTCAGCGATGCCGCCGTCGTCACGAACCGTGGTGTCACGTCTATTCCGTCCACGATCGCTCCGAACTCCCGAGCGTACTGTCGTGCCGGCCCGCCGAGCCCGGATCCGATGTCGAGAATACGGGCGTGCGAGGTCAGTCCGACATCGTGCGCGAGCTGGCGCACCGTAGTCGCCCCGCCGACGTGCAATTCGTCGATGTCGGCGATGTCCTCGGGACGGATGCGTTCCGGATCGCGACCAGCGGCGGCAAGGGCTGCAAGGATCGACTCCTCGAGTCCGGGTCGGCCGTAATGCTCTCCAATGGCCTTGTCGACGTCCACGGCGGCCTCCAGCGGTTCGGCAATACGGGGCTCTGTGACGTGAACGCTACTCCGGTGCCTGGGTCGCGCGCCAGAGGTGCAGGTTCGCGTAGCTGCGGTAAGGCGACCAGACGGCCGCTCGTTCGACGATGCCGCGGGACGTGCCCGGAAGTCCCAGCACCGCGGCGCCTTTGAGCAGGACGAGATCCGTGGAGAGCAGGATGTCCTGCGCGCCGAGGCCGCGCATCGCGACATATCCCGCGGTCCACGCTCCGATGCCAGGCAACGCGACGAGTCGTTCTGTGAGCTGCGCGGGGGAGATGAGGTTGTCGATGGCGAGTTCGCCGGAAGCGAGGGCGATCGCCACGCCGTGGATGGCCGCCACCCGGGTGGCAGGGCCGCGGAGAACCTCGAGGCCACGCTCGGCGAACTGCAGGGCGGTGGGAAACATGCCCGTTCCGTCCAGCTGGAGAGCAAGCCTCCCGAGCACGGTGCGTGCGGCGGCGATCGAGATCTGTTGCCCGATCATGGTCCGCAGCACCTGTTCGTGGAGGTCGAGGGAGCCGGGCAGTCGGATCCCCGGCCGCGCAGCCACCGCCGCCTCGAGCGCGGGATCGGAGGCCAGGTGCGCATCGATCGCCGCGGAATCCGCATCGAGATCGAAGAGCATCCGCACCCGAGGAACCAGCTCCTCAGGGATGGCACCGCCGTCGAGAGTCGCGAGGACCGCGTCGGAGCCGTCGAGTCGAACATCCAGTCGTGCCGGTCCGCCCGGAGTCCGGATGTCGCGGCGATAGTGCTCTCCGTCACCGGCCTCGACGCCGGGAACCGCGTGGCCGGCCAGATAGCGCATGACACCGCGCCCGTCGAAGGGTGCGGCGGTCAACAGTCGAGTCGCGGTCACACCTTCACTCTCGCATGCCCGGCCCACGCCGATACGCTGGAGTCATGATCAACCCCCCGCACTCAGGGATCGTCGTGGTCGGCAGCGCCAACATGGATGTCGTCTTCTCCGTCGAACGGATCCCGGTCCCCGGCGAGACCCTCATCGCGGACTCCGTCGCGAAATATCCCGGCGGCAAGGGCCTCAATCAGGCCGTGGCCGCCGCGCGTTCCGGCGGTGACACGGTGTTTGTGGGGGCACTCGGAGCCGATGAGAACGGCGACGAGCTGTTCGCGACGATGTCCGATTCCGGCATCGATTCGACCCTCGTCCGTCGGGTGGATGTCGAATCGGGGCAGGCGTTCATCGTGGTCGCCGACAGCGCGGAGAACACCATCATCGTCGCGTCGGGGGCGAACGCAGAGGTCATGGCGCTCACCGCCGAGGAACGGGACCGGGTGACATCCTCAGCCGTCCTCCTCGCCCAGCTCGAACTGCCGCTCGAGGTCGTCATCGAATCCGCAAGGGAGGCGAGGGCCGCGGGGACCACGGTGATGCTGAATGCTGCGCCCGCTCGTGCGCTTCCCGACGAGCTCATCGACATCCTCGACTACCTCATCGTGAACGAGCACGAGGCCTGCCTGCTCGGTGGAAGCGACGACCTCGCCGAGGCATCCGTACGGCTGGCGGCCCGCGTTCCGCAGGTCATCGTGACGCTCGGAGCGGAGGGTTCGGTCCTGTACCAGGGAGGCCGGGAGCTCGCGAGGGTCCCCGCACGCCGCGTCATGGCGATCGACACCACGGGAGCCGGGGACACCTACTGCGGTGCGTTCGCGACGGCGATCGCCGCGGGGCGCGGCCTCACGGATGCTGCGGCGTTCGCGACGGCGGCATCGGCGCTGTCCGTGCAGAAGCTCGGAGCCGTGCCGTCGATCCCTGCGCGCGACCGCATCGATGCGATGCTCGGTGAGCCCTTGTGACGGACGCCGTCCTCTCCCGGCTGCGCGAAGCGCTCGGATCGGCTCTGTCCACCGACCCGTCCACGTTGGAGTCCACGCGTGCGGACAAATCCGGCCACGTCTCGGCCACGGCGCCGCTCGCCATCGTGACCGCCGGGTCGATCGAGGACGTCCAGGCGACACTGCGCATCGCCAACGAGTTCCGGATGCCCGTCGTCCCGCGCGGTGCCGGCACTGGTCTGGCCGGTGGTGCCGTCGGAGAGGCAGGCGAGATCGTGCTCTCGACGCTCGCCATGAACCGCGTGCTCGAGTTGTCGGTCGCCGACGAACTCGCCGTCGTCGAGCCCGGGATCCTCAACGGCGAGTTCAACGATTCGCTCCACGAGCACGGCCTCTGGTTCGCACCGGATCCGGCGAGCCGAGCGATCTCGACGATCGGCGGCAACATCGCCACGAACGCAGGCGGCCTGCTGTGCGCGAAGTATGGGGTCACCCGCGAGGCCGTTCTCGGTCTCAAAGTCGTACTCGCCGACGGCCGACTGCTCGACCTCGGCCACCGCAGCGTCAAGGGGGTGAGCGGGCTCGACCTCACCGCGCTCATGATCGGCTCCGAGGGCACCCTCGGTGTCATCGTCGAAGCGACGCTTCGGCTTCGCCCGCTGCCGCGCGGCACGGTCGCGACGATCGGCGCGTACTTCCCGGATATCGAGGCGGCTGCCACCGCATCCGCCGCGATCACGGCAGCCGGCCTCGCCCCCGCGGTCATGGAGTTGCTCGACGCCGCGTCTCTTCGCGCGATCGACGCGCATCTCGGGTCGAACCTGTCGTCGCGCGGTACCGCATACCTCCTGGTGCAGACGGATGGGGTGGCGAGCGCGTCCGAGGCGGGCGAAGCACTCGCGATCATCCGGTCGCTCGGCGGCGAGGCGGAACTCAGCACGGATGCCGCGGAGGGCGAGCGGCTGCTGGCGATCCGCCGCGCATTCCATCCTTCGCTCGAGGCGCAGGGGACAGTGCTCATCGAGGATGTCGCGGTGCCGCGCAGCATGCTGCCGGAGATGTTTCGCAGGATCGGCCTGCTCGAGCAGAAGTACCACATAGCGATCCCGACCGTCGCGCACGCGGGCGACGGCAACCTGCATCCCAACTTCCTCATCGACGGGCCCGCGACGGGCGGGCCGCCAGAGGTACCCGATCGCATCTGGGAGGCGGCGGGCGAGCTGTTCGCCGCCGCGCTCGCGCTCGGAGGTACGCTCACCGGTGAGCACGGTGTCGGCATCCTCAAACGGCGCTGGCTGGGCGACGAGCTCGGCGGCGACCAACTCGGACTCCAGCGCGAGATCAAGCGGTTGTTCGATCCGCAAGGGATACTGAACCCAGGCAAGGTTTTCTAGACTCACGCGAAGGAGCGCACATGCACACCGACACTCTCGCCACGGTTCTTGCCATCACCGTCTCGGTGTGGTCGCTTGCGGTCCTTCTCCAGCTCGTCGATGTCGTGACCGGCCACCAGGTGAGGCGGGCAGGGCGGGCGGCGGGCACGCGCGACCGCGACCGCATTCTCGCCTGGACGATCGCCGTGTGCGCGATCGTGCTCGTCCTCGTCGTCCTCGGTGTCGACTCCGCGTCGAGGCTGCTCCTCGACCGTGGGGAGATCCTGTGGGGTGCTCTCCTCCTGGTCGCTCTCGTCGCGGCCGGCGCTATCACCGCGCTGCTGGCCGCGCGCGCCCTTCGTCGGCCGCAGACCGGATACCAGGTATTCAGGGACGAATTGCGGGCGCAGACCGGTTCCCGCCTGGCCAAGGGGCGCCTCGCCGACTACCGCGCCTGGCTGACGGCGATCGATGCCCGCGCCAACGACGTTCGCCGACGGGTCATCCTGGGGCGATGGGTGAGGGCCATTCCGGTCGTCGTCGCCCTCGTTCTCCTGGTTGCCGCGATCTGGCTCGCGGCACTCGGGAAGCTCTCGGTGTGGGAGGTCGTGCTCGCGGTCGTCCCGGTCATCCTCAGCACGTGGCTGGCCGTGTGGGGAGCCCGTATCGCGCTCGCCAGGAATCTGGCCATTCACGCGGTGCATCAGAAGCAGCGCGCTGAGGCGATTCTCCTTCTCGAGGATCTCGATCGGAAGGCGCCCCGCAAGGTCGCGGGGCTGAGCGAACGCGTGTCGAGGGCACTCGCCATACTGCGGGAACAGCAGGGCCAGGAGAACCGCCAGCACTGACCAGGCGGCGCGGGCCCTTCGTGTCGAAACCGATAGACTTGCATGTCCGAAAACAAGGGGTGTGAGCCTGGGTGCCATCGAGCGAGCTTGAGCGCGAGCGTGAGTATGTGGGGATGTTGTACCGGCGGCTGGACGAGCTCCAGCGCGAGACGGAGGAGCAACTCGCGAGCGTCCGGTCACAGGGTGTCGGCGGCGGCCACCAGGCTCGGAGCGAGCGGGACAGCTTCGCACGGCTCTATGAAGATCGCATCCTCCAGCTGAGAGACGTCGGGGAACGGCTCGCATTCGGTCGCATCTCGGTGGATGGGGACGACGGGGAACTCCTGCATCGGTACATCGGCCGGATCGGTCTTCGTGACTCGGAGCGCGTGCCCATCCTTCTCGACTGGCGGGTGCCGCAGGCGAGCGCCTTCTACCAGGCGACGGCGAGAACTCCGATGGGGGCGAGGGCGCGACGCCACCTCATCTCGAGCGGCCGGAAGCTCGTCCGCATCGAGGACGAGGTCTTCGACCCCGAGCTCCTCGACGACGGCTCGCTGCAGTTGCAGGGCGAGGGAGCACTCCTCGCGGCGCTCACCGCCCAGCGAACCGGCCGCATGTCCGACATCGTCGCGACGATCCAGGCCGAACAGGACCGCATCATCCGCTCCGACCTCGGCGGCATCCTGGTCGTGCAGGGCGGGCCGGGAACCGGGAAGACCGCGGTGGCGCTGCATCGCGCCGCCTATCTTCTGTACTCGAACCGCGAGCGCCTGCGGTCGAGCGGTGTTCTCATCGTCGGGCCGTCGCGCTCATTCCTGAAGTACATCGAAGCCGTGCTGCCCTCTCTCGGCGAATCGGGCGTCGTTCTCGCGAGCGTGGGGCAGTTGTATCCCGGCGTCGAGGCGACTCAGGATGACCCGCCGAGCATCGCCCGCATCAAGGGACGCACGACCATGGCCTCCCTCCTCGCGCACGCGGTGGCGTCGCGCCAGCGTATTCCGGACGCCCCGCAGCCGATCGAGGTCAACGGCGACACGATCATTCTCGAGCCGGAGACCGTGGCGTCCGCGATCCAGCGCGGCCGAGAGAGCGGCAAGACCTACAACGAGGCGCGCGTCATCTTCGCCAAGGCGGCCGTCGCCTCGATCACGAGGACGCTCGCAGCCCAGCTCCGCGCTCAGGGCAACTCCCTCGACGAGTCCGACCTCGCGATGCTGCGGGAAGACGTGCGGAGCGCGCAGGATGCTCGGGTGGCACTCAATACGGCGTGGCTGCCCCTCACGCCGGAGAAGCTGCTTCAGGACCTCTATGCGAGACCGCACTGGCTCGCATCGCTCACGCCGGACTGGTCGGCGGCGGATCGCGAACTCCTCCGAAGGGACCGCACATCCCCCTTCACCATTTCGGACATCCCGCTGCTGGATGAAGCCGCAGAGCTTCTCGGCGAGGTGGCGACGGAGAACTCGGCTCTCAAGCGCGAGACCAGGCAGCAACGCCGTCGCGACATCGAGAACGCGGAACGTGCCATCGAGAACATGGGCGTCAAGGGGATCGTCAGCGCAGAATCCCTCGCGTCCGGTTTCGCCGAGTTCGCGGATGCCGGCACGACCGCCGAGCGCGCGGCTGCGGACCGGACCTGGGCGTTCGGTCACATCGTCGTGGACGAGGCCCAGGAACTGTCTCCCATGCAATGGAGGCTTCTCCTGCGCAGGGGACCGTCGAGATCGTTCACGATCGTCGGCGACATCGCGCAGGCCGCTGCCGTCTCCGCCGCCGAGACCTGGGAGCACGCGCTGATCCCGCT